>NZ_LFJC01000003.1:3872542-4102134 GCF_002776695.1 Bradyrhizobium nitroreducens | reverse complement strand
GGGGGGGGGGGGGGGGGGGGGGGGGGGGGGGGGGAGCCTCCGCGAGGGAGGTGGCAGCGGGACTCGCGGAGACTTCCCCTCACCCGGATCACATCTTGCGATGCGATCCGACCTCTCCCCGCAAGCGGGGAGAGGTGAACCAACAGCGATCGAGGGAAGCGAAATCATGACCGCCATGCTGGAGATGCGCAACGTCAGCAAGAGCTTTGCCGGTGTGCAGGCGCTGCGCGACGTCAATTTCTCGGTTCAGGCAGGGCAGATCCATGCCCTTGTCGGCGAGAACGGCGCGGGCAAGTCGACGCTGATGAAGGTGCTCAGCGGCGTTTATCCCGCGGGCAGCTACGAGGGCACCATCGTCTTCGAGGGCGAGGAGCGCCGCTTCCGCGACATCAACGATTCCGAGGCACTCGGCATCATCATCATCCACCAGGAGCTGGCGCTGATCCCGCTGATGTCGATCGCGGAGAACATCTTTCTTTCGCATCCGCCGTCGAAGTTCGGCGTGATCGACCGCGATGAAGTCTATCGGCGCACGCGCGAGCTGCTGGCGCAGGTCGGCTTGAGGGAATCCCCTGACACCCTGATCACCGATCTCGGTGTCGGCAAGCAGCAGCTCGTCGAGATCGCCAAGGCGCTCTCCAAGCGCGTGCGGATGCTGATTCTGGACGAGCCGACCGCCAGCCTCAACGAGGCTGACAGCGCCGCGCTGCTCGAGCGCCTGATGGCCTTTCGCGAGCAGGGCATCGGCTCGATCCTGATCTCGCACAAGCTCAACGAGGTCGCCAAGGTTGCCGACCACATCACCGTGCTGCGCGACGGCCGCACTGTGGACAGCATCGATTGCCATGCCGAGCCGATCCAGGAAGACCGCATCATCCGCAGCATGGTCAACCGCGACATGGCTCACCGCTTCCCGGAGCGTAACGCAAAGATCGGGGAACCCGTGCTCACCGTCGAGAACTGGTCGGTTTATCATCCCATTCATCCCGAGCGGCAGGTGATCAAGAATGTCGGCTTCAGCGTCAAGCGCGGCGAGGTCGTGGGCATTGCCGGATTGATGGGCGCCGGGCGCACCGAATTCGCCATGAGCCTGTTCGGCCGCTCCTGGGGCACTGCGATCACCGGAACCCTCCGGCTCGAAGGCCGGAACATGGCGCTGCCGAGCGTCGCGGCGGCGATCGACGCCGGCCTTGCCTATGTCACCGAGGACCGCAAGCAGCTCGGCCTCATCCTGGCCGATGACGTCCGCAAGAACATCACGCTCGCCAGCCTCGACCAGGTCGCGCCGGGGAGGGTGATCGACGACATCGCCGAGCTGAAGATTGCCAGCGACTATCGCACCCGGATGCGTATCCGCTGCTCCGATGTCTACCAGGAAACCGGCCAGCTTTCCGGCGGCAACCAGCAAAAGGTGGTGCTGTCCAAATGGCTGATGACGGACCCCAAGGTCCTGATCCTGGACGAGCCGACGCGAGGCATCGACGTCGGTGCCAAATACGAGATTTACTGTATCATCAACGAGCTGGCGGAAGCCGGCCGCGGCGTCGTGGTGATCTCCTCGGAGATGCCCGAGCTGCTCGGCATCTGCGACCGCATCTGCGTCATGAATGACGGCGCCTTCGTCGGGGAGTTCAAGGGCGCCGAGGCGACGCAGGAGAAGATCATGCGCGCCATCATGCGCAACGACCGAAATATTGGGAACGCCGCGCCAGCGGCCGCGGAGATGGGAGGATCGCAGCTATGACCGACAAGACGGTATCGCTGCCTGAAGAGCGCCGGCACGGCAGCTTCATCAAGAACAATTTGCGCAACTACGGCATGCTGATGTCGTTGATCGCGATCATGTTGTTCTTCCAGGTCATGACCGGCGGCACGCTGCTGCAGCCGCTGAACCTGACGAACCTGGTGCTCCAGAACAGCTACATCGTCATCATGGCACTCGGTATGCTGCTGGTGATCGTCACCGGTCATATCGACCTGTCGGTCGGCTCGGTCGCCGGCTTCGTCGGCGCGGTGGCCGCTGTGCTGATGGTGACCTACAAGGTCGACTACACGATTGCCTTCATTGCCTGCCTGTTGCTGGGAGCGGCGATCGGCGCGGCGCAGGGCTATTGGGTGGCCTTCTTCGGGATTCCGTCCTTCATCGTGACGTTGGCGGGCATGCTGGTGTTCAAGGGCCTCGCGCTCGCGGTGCTGCAGGGGCAGTCACTCGGCCCGTTCCCGGCGACATTCCAGAAGCTGTCCTCCGGCTTCATTCCCGAGCTTCTGCCCGAGACCGGCACGCTGCATCCGACCTCCATGCTCATCGGTGCCGTGCTCGCGCTCGGTCTCGTCTATGCCAGCGCCAAGGGCCGCTCGCGCGAGCAATCGCACGGCATCGAGGTCGAACCGTATGCGTTCTTCCTGGGCAAGAGCATCCTTCTCGCCTGCGCCGTGCTCTACTTCACCTATCTGATCGCCTCGCATCGCGGTCTGCCGAACGTGCTGGTGATCATGACTGCGTTGATCGCGCTCTACGGCTTCGTCACTCGCCGCACCGTGATCGGCCGGCAGGTCTATGCGGTGGGCGGCAACGCCAAGGCGGCAAAACTGTCGGGCATCAAGACCGAGCGGCTGACGTTCCTGACCTTCGTCAACATGGGCGTGCTCGCCGCGCTGGCCGGCCTCGTCTTCGCCGCGCGCCTGAACACCGCGACGCCGAAGGCGGGTCTGGGCTTCGAGCTCGACGTCATCGCCGCCTGCTTCATCGGCGGTGCCTCGGCCTATGGCGGAGTCGGGCGCGTCGGCGGCGCCGTGGTCGGCGCCATGATCATGGGCGTGATGAACAACGGCATGTCCATCCTCGGCATCGGCATCGACTATCAGCAGGTCATCAAGGGCCTGGTGCTGCTGGGGGCGGTGTGCATCGACGTATATAATCAGCGGCGCTAGCCACGTCGGCGGTGCCATAGAGTGGGCAAAGGCGCCACGCGACGTGCCCACCATTCATCTCTGATCGAGAGAGAGACGTGGGCACGCGTCCGCCTGCGGCGACCGTTTTGCGCACCCTACGGCAGCGGTGTTTGGGTCGTGAACAGCACCGTTGCGATCGCGACGGAGAGGGTCACCGCCGATACGGTGGCCACGGTCGACAGCACCCCCATTCGCCGGAGCGCAATGGCGAACACAATGATGATGGGGGTCGCCGTCAGCAGCCCGATTTGTGCATCGCTCATCTCATCGCTCACCCTTTTGCGGAACCGCCGGATGCATCAACCTTATGACGGCGGGGCGGTCGAGACGTTGCGATAGCACAAACGCGCCCTCGGCCGGTTGCACTATTTGTCCGGCGACAAAGTCGCAATCGCGCCGGTGAGATATCTGTTCGGTGTCTCGAGTTGGAATTCAGATGTCGGCGACGGATTGCGAGCAACAGGGCACCGGCTGGGGAATCCTGGAAGATCTTCCCGGCGATCCCATGATCTGGGTGCTCATCTTCAGCGAGCTCGCCGCCTTCGGCCTGTTCCTCGGTGCTTTCGTCATCGCTCGCGCGCTTCATCCGGCTGTCTTTGCCTCCGGTCAGGCCACGCTTGACGCGCATCTGGCGGGAATCAACACCATCGTGCTCGTGACCAGCGGCTGGGCCGCTGCGCGGGCGACGGCTGCTGCACGGGCAGGCGAGAGGGGGCGTGCGCGGGGCTGGTTGTTCGGCGCCATGGCTCTCGGCGGCGTCTTCATCGCGGTCAAGCTGACCGAATATGCCGGCGAGATCGGATTAGGAAACGGCCTGGAGACCAGCCCGTTCTTCACGCTGTACTTCCTCCTCACCGGCTTCCATCTCCTGCATGTCGGCCTCGGCATCGTCATCCTGGCCGTAGTTTCCCGGGGCGCCCGGGCCGAGAGCGTCGAGACCGGGACCGCTTTCTGGCACATGGTCGATCTGCTCTGGATCGTCATGTTTCCCATCATCTATCTGGTGCACCCGTGAGTCCGGATCGTCTCGACATCGCCTGGCTTACCTTGATCGGCCTTGCGCTCGCGACCCTTCTGGTTCCCTCGCTGGTGTCGCGCCCCTTGTTCGCCAATGCCTTGCTGCTGACATTCGCCGCCCTCAAGGGCCGCCGTATCGTGCTCGATTTCCTCGATCTTCGCGCCGCGCCGGCGCTTTGGCGCGGTCTCGTCAGCGCCTGGGTTGTCATCGTGGTGCTGTTCGCCTGGCTCGCATCCGCCATCATCGCCCTGATCTGACCGGCGGTTGTACATCGTCGCGCTCGTTGCGCTTCGTCAAAGAGCACTTCCCGGCGATCGTCAATAAATCGCATCACAGAATTTCTCGACTCAAACCGGAAAGGATTGGCAATGGCTGAACGCCTGACCAAGTCGGCCGCCCGAAATGTGTTCTACGGCGGTTCGGCCTTCTTCTTCGCCATCTTCATAGGGCTGACGGCGCACAGCCATTACTACATGGCCACGACATCCACGGACGCCACGACGCTGACGTCGTCGGTCGCCCGCGGCAAGCATGTCTGGGAGAAGAACTCCTGCATCAACTGCCACACGCTGCTGGGCGAGGGCGCCTATTTCGCCCCCGAGGTCGGCAACGTCTGGGACCGCTGGGGCGGCAAGGAGGATCCGGCCGCTGCTCGCGAGACGCTGAAGGCCTGGATGCAGTCGCAGCCCTCGGGCGCAGAGGGCCGGCGGCAGATGCCGCAGTTCAACCTGACCGACCAGGAGCTCAACGACCTCGCTGACTTCCTGCAATGGGCCAGCACGATCAAGCGTCAGAGCTGGCCGCCGAACAAGGCCGGCTGAGCATGCTGCTTTCTTCTTCTCAAGACAGAGAGAACTCGAGATGAAATATCAAACCCAGAAAGTCGCGATGCTGTATTTCTACGGCGCGCTGACCTTGTTCCTGGCCCAGGTCCTGTTTGGCCTTCTCGCCGGAACCATCTACGTCCTGCCCAATACCCTGTCGGTCATTCTGCCGTTCAACATCGTCCGGATGATCCACACCAACGCGCTGATCGTCTGGTCGCTGATCGGATTCATGGGGGCGACCTACTATCTGCTCCCGGAAGAGACCGAGAACGAGCTCTACAGCCCGCTGCTGGCGAAGATCCAGTTCTGGATGTTCTTCGGCGCAGCCGGCGTCGCAGTGGTCGGCTACCTCTTCCACTATCACGAGGGCCGCGAGTTCCTCGAGCAGCCCTTCATCATCAAGGTCGGCATCGTCGTCGTCTGTCTGATGTTCCTGTTCAACGTCACGATGACGGCGCTGAAGGGGCGCAAGACCACGATCACCAACATTCTGCTGTTCGGTCTGTGGGGCGTTGCGATCTTCTTCCTGTTCGCCTTCTACAACCCGGCGAACCTTGCCGTCGACAAGATGTACTGGTGGTACGTCGTCCATCTCTGGGTCGAGGGCGTCTGGGAGCTGATCATGGCCTCCGTGCTCGCCTATCTCATGATCAAGCTCAACGGTATCGATCGTGAGGTCGTCGAGAAGTGGCTCTACGTCATCATTGGGCTAGCGCTGTTCTCCGGCATTCTCGGCACCGGTCACCACTTCTACTGGATCGGCGCGCCCGGCTATTGGCAGTGGATCGGCTCGCTGTTCTCCACGCTCGAAGTCGCGCCGTTCTTCACCATGGTGATCTTCACGGTGCAGATGACCTGGAAGGCCGGCCGCAAGCATCCGAACCGCGCCGCGCTGTTGTGGTCGGTCGGCTGCTCCGTGATGGCGTTCCTCGGCGCCGGCGTGTGGGGCTTCCTGCACACGCTGTCCTCGGTGAACTACTACACCCACGGCACCCAGGTCACCGCCGCGCACGGCCATCTCGCCTTCTTCGGCGCCTATGTGATGCTGAACCTGTCGGTGATGGCCTATGCGATCCCGCAGCTCAAGGGACGTGCGCCCTATAACCAGTGGCTCTCGATGACCAGCTTCTGGATCATGTGCACGGCGATGATGACCATGACCTTCGCGCTGACCTTCGCCGGCGTGGTCCAGGTCCATCTGCAGCGCGTCCTCGGCCAGAGCTACATGGACGTGCAGGACCAGCTCGCGATGTTCTATTGGGTCCGCCTCGGCTCCGGTGTGTTCGTTGCGATCTCCGCGCTGATGTTCGTCTGGGCCGTGCTGGTGCCGGGCCGCGAGAAGCAGGCGACCATTTCTGCCGCACTGCAGCCGGCCGAGTGAACGAGAAAGGGCGGCCGCGGTTCGCCGCGGCCGCCTCCTTCCTGGAAAGTCCGGAGAGACATCATGAAAGCTGCCCTTCACACGGTCACCTCGGCGCCGGAGCTGCCGGCCTATGTTCCGTCCGGAAACGAATGCGAGCTCTTCGAGCATGCCTGGCGGCGGCGTCTGCCGGTGTTGCTCAAGGGGCCGACCGGCTGCGGCAAGACGCGCTTCGTCGCGCATATGGCGGCGCGGCTGGGACTGCCGCTTCACACCGTCGCCTGTCACGACGATCTCACCGCCGCCGATCTCACCGGCCGCTATCTGCTCAGGGGCGGCGATACCGTGTGGACCGATGGTCCGCTGACGCGCGCCGTGCGCGAAGGCGGCATCTGCTATCTCGACGAGGTCGTGGAGGCCCGCAAGGACGTCACCGTCGTGCTGCATCCGCTAACCGATGATCGCCGCATCCTGCCGCTGGAGCGCACCGGCGAGGAGCTGGTGGCGCCTGATAGCTTCATGCTCGTCGTCTCCTACAATCCCGGCTACCAGACGCTGCTGAAGGCGTTGAAGCCCTCGACGCGCCAGCGCTTCGTCGCCATCGAGTTCGATTTCCTGCCGCCAGAGCAGGAGATCGGCGTCGTGTCCGCCGAAAGCGGGCTGTCGCCGGAGCGCGTGCGGCCGCTGGTGGGGCTGGCTGGGCGGCTGCGCGCGCTCAAGGGCCACGATCTGGAAGAGGGCGTCTCGACCCGGCTCGTGGTCTATTGCGCGACCCTGATTGCCGCCGGCACGCCGATCGCCGATGCGGTGCTGGCCGGCATGATCGAGCCGCTCACCGACGACGCCGACGTGAAGGCGGCGCTGCTGGACGTCGCGCGCGCCGTCATCGGGTGAGGCCGCGGTCATGCTCGACTTCCTCGAACTGGAGGAGACGGTCGGCCGTGCTTGGCACAGGATGGTCGGCGGCACCGCGAGCTATCCGGTCCACGACGATCATGCCGTCGCTCTGACCGACATGAGGGGCCGGCTCGCGGTGATGTTCCGCGCGCTCGGCGGCGAGACGGGGGTGCAGATCGCGAGCGCAAGCGCGCGAAAATCGGGACACCGTCTCGGCTGGAGGCAGCGCATCGGCCTTGGTGACGAGCGATTGGAGCAGCCGGGCCGCGACGCCGCGACCATCTTCCTTCCCGATCGCATCTCGATCTTTCCCGACCGCGCGTTGAACGCGGCGCTCTATCGCTGGCTTGCGGCGTGGTTCGCCGCCGCGCCGATCGAGACGATGACGGAAGCCGATCCGCTGCGGCGGGATCTTCTGGTGTTGCGCCGGGCGAGCGAGACGGCGGTCTGGGTGCTCACGCAATTTCCCGGCCTCGTCGCCGACTACGCGCAGCTGGCCGCAGCAACCGCCGAGGCCAGGCCTCGTCGTCCCTTGCCGCGCATCGAGCAGGAGGTCGAGCAGATCGTGCTGGCCCTGCTCGGAGCCGGCGGGGCGCCTGCCGGCAAGCTGTGGCCGGCGATGATGGGAACAGCCCCGCTGCCCGAAAAGGCGCCGCCGGGTTATCATTCGATCCTGCCGTGTCCGCTCTGGGGGGATTGCTGGACGCGCGAGCTCTCGCCCGCCCATGCCGGCGAGGACGAGTGCGCGCCGGGCGCGGAAGCCGCGGCCGATGATAATCGCAAGCGCTTTGCCGTCCGCGAGCGCGAGGACAATGCCAACCGACGCGATCCTTTCGTGCTCAACCGTTTCGAGAAGATTCTCGCGATGGCCGAGATGGTCAATGTCGACCGTCCCGCCGACGACAGCGAGGACGAGGATGCGCAGAAGGCCGCCGACGATCTCGAGGAGATCACGCTCAGCCGCCGCACCGGCAAGCCGGCGAGCCGGTTCAAGTTCGATCTCGACCTGCCGCCGGAAGCCCTCGACACCTCGAGGCTGAATGCGGACCTCACTTATCCCGAATGGGACTATCGCAGCGGCTCCTATCTGCCGGATCATTGCCGCGTGCTCGCGGCGGGGGCCTCCGAGCAGGGCGAGAGCTGGACGCCTGACGACGCCACGCGACGGCATATCCGCCAGGTGCGCCGTCGCTTCGAGGTGCTGCGGCCGCGCCACGAACTGATGCGCGCCCAGGCCGACGGACACGATCTCGACCTCGACGCGCTGGTGCGCGCGCAATGCGACCGTCGCGCCGGCAGCGGCGGCAGCGGTCTCGATCGCATCCATGTCGCGATGCGCCCGCAAGGGCACGATCTCGCCGTCACGCTGCTGGTCGACGTCTCGCTGTCGACGGATGCCTGGGTCGACGGCTACCGCGTGCTCGACGTCGAGAAGGAGGCACTGCTGGTGCTCGCCCACGGGCTTTCGGCCTGCGGTGACCACCACAGCATCCTGACCTTCACCTCGCGCCGGCGCTCCTGGGTGCGGCTCGAAACCGTCAAGGCGTTCGGCGAGCCGATGAGCGCGACGGTGGAACGCCGCATCGGTGCGTTGAAGCCCGGTTATTACACGCGCATCGGCACGGCGGTGCGCCATGCCGCGGCCGAACTCGCCCGCCAGCCGCAGCGCAAGAAGCTGCTGATCGTCCTCACCGACGGCAAGCCGAACGACGTCGATCATTACGAGGGCCGCTTCGCGGTCGAGGACACCCGCAAGTCGGTCCAGGAGGCGCGCCGCCTCGGCATCGCCGCCTTCGGCGTCACGGTGGACGCGACAGCACAATCCTACTTCCCGACCCTGTTTGGTCGCGGCGGCTACGCCATCGTCGGCAACATCAAGCGGCTGCCCGCCGCGCTGCCGGCGATCTACCGGCAGGTCGCCCACTAATCCAGGCGCACCGCGGCGTCCGGTCGTTCTGTGAACTATTGCTCATAACTTGAGTATATGATCGTATGTCCGGATGGGCGATAGCCAGCCGAGACCCGATCTGATCATCTTCGATTGCGACGGCGTGCTCGTCGACAGCGAGCTGTTGAGCTGCCGCTGCTTGTCCGAGGTGCTGACTGAGCACGACATTGCGCTGAGCCTGGAGCAGGCGCTCGAGCTCTTTCTCGGCCGCAGCACCAAGGCGATCGAGCAGCATTTTCGCGATTTGGGCCGGATCGTGCCGGACGGCCTTCTGCCGCGCCTGAAGTCGCGGGTGCTGTCGACATTCGCGGCGTCGCTCGAGCCGATTCCCGGCATTGCCGGCGTGATGTCCGGTCTGTCCGTGCCGTTCTGCGTGGCCTCGTCCAGCGACCTCGACCGCGTCGCGCTCTCCCTCGAGGTCACCGGCCTGCGTGCGCATTTCGGCGAGCGGCTCTACACCGCGCAAATGGTCAGGCATGGCAAGCCGGCGCCAGACCTCTTTCTCCTCGCGGCGGAGAAGATGGGGGCGCGACCTGCGCGCACGCTGGTGATAGAGGACAGCGTCAGCGGGGTGCAGGCCGGCAAGGCGGCCGGCATGACCGTCTGGGGATTTGTCGGCGGCAGCCATTACCGCGGACGCGACGGAGAGGCTATATTGTCGAGCGCGGGGGCGGACCGGGTCTTCGCGCGCATGAGCGATTTCTGGGAGGCGTGAGGCCCGCATGGCCGCCGACAACGACAAGTCGCGACTCGACGATGCCGCGCGCGCCGGCTGGCTCTATTTCATCGCCGGTCACACCCAGGACGAGATTGCAAGGATGCTGCAGGTCTCGCGCGCCTCGGCGCAGCGGCTGGTGTCGTTGTGCCTCGCCGAGCGCCTCATCACGTTCCGGCTCGAACATCCCATCGCCGCCTGCATGGAACTTGCAGCGCGTCTGAAGGAGCGTTTCGACCTCGTCCATTGCGAAGTGGTGCCGGCCGATCCGGCGGCTCCTCAGGCCACGGCAGGCATCGCCGAACGCTGCGCCAATCTGCTCGATGCGACGCTGCGCTCGGAAACGCCCGTGATCGTCGCGCTCGGCACCGGCCGGGCGGTGCGCGCGGCCGTCGAGCGCGTCACGCCGATCGATCGACCCAATCACCAGATCGTCTCGCTGGTCGGCAATATCTCCGCCGATGGTTCGGCGAGCTTCTACGACACCGTCGGCCGGCTCGCGGACCGCACGGGCGCACGGCACTATCCGATGCCGCTGCCGTTCCTGATGTCGTCCGAGGACGAGCGCAACAAGATGGTCCGCATCGAGCCGATCGCCAAGGTGAGGGCGGTCGCGGCCAAGGCGGATTTGCGCCTCGTCGGCATCGGCCAGATGGACCAGAAGGCGCAGGTTCACATCGACGGCTTCGTCACGCGCGACGAATTGTTCGAGATGATGCGGCTGGGCGCCATCGGCGAGATCACCGGTTGGGCCTATGATTCCAAGGGGCGCCTCCTCAAGGCCGGCACCAACAAGCGCCTCACCAGCATTCCGCCGGAAGTACCGGCGAAGACCACGACGATCGGCGCTGCCGTCGGCGCCGCCAAGGTCGTGGCGATTGCGGCGGCGTTGAGCGGAGGCCTGATCAACGGCCTGATCACTGACGAGACGACGGCAAGGGCGATTTTGGAGCGGTAGGGCCGGCGCGTTTCGAGCGTCAGCGAGGCATACGATCTCGCCACTCGCTCCGCTGTCATCGTCCGCCTTGTGCGCAGCTGCGCACTGGGGCGGACGATCCAGTACGCCGCGGCCACGCTTGAGGCAAACCTATAGACGTCACGGAGTACTGGGTGCCCCGCTTTCGCGGAGCACGACAGTGTGGGCGGGGCGACACCTCCCACCCCCTCCCGCATTGCAGCACTCATAAGTTGCTGGAACGGCCCCGCGCCTGCTTGACAAGTTCGGTCCCTCCATTGAACATACGCCCAACGCGTGGGCATATGCCCAAAACGCGAGTTGAGGGGAGGTCACCGTGAAACACGTCCTGGGCGCCGTCTGCGGCGCGTCTGCACTTTTGCTGGCCGTCCCCGCGATGGCCGAAACGACCCTGACGATCGCCACCGTCAACAACGGCGACATGATCCGCATGCAGGGGCTGACGAGCGAATTCACCAAGAAGAACCCTGACATCACAGTGAAGTGGGTAACGCTGGAGGAGAACGTGCTGCGTCAGCGCGTCACCACCGACATCGCCACCAAGGGCGGTCAGTTCGACGTGCTCACCATCGGCACCTATGAGGTGCCGATCTGGGCCAAGAAGGGCTGGCTGGTGCCGCTCGCCAATCTCGGCGCCGATTACGACGTTGCCGACCTCCTGCCCAGGATCAAGGACGCGGTCTCTGCCGACGGCAAGCTCTACGCCGCGCCGTTCTATGGCGAGAGTTCGATGGTGATGTACCGTACCGACCTGTTCGAGAAGGCCGGAATGAAGATGCCGGAAAAGCCGACCTGGGACTTCGTCATCGACGCCGCCAAGAAGCTCACCGACAAGGGCGCCGGCACCTACGGCATCTGCCTGCGCGGCAAGGCCGGCTGGGGCGAGAACATGGCGTTCCTCTCGGCCATGGCCAATTCCTACGGCGCGCGCTGGTTCGACGAGAAGTGGGAGCCGCAGTTCAACACGCCGGAATGGAAGACGACGCTCACGACCTACGTCAACCTGATGAAGGAAGCAGGACCTCCCGGTGCAAGCTCGAACGGCTTCAACGAGAATCTCGCGCTGTTCAACGCCGGCAAGTGCGCGATGTGGATCGACGCGACGGTGGCGGCGTCCTTCGTCACCAACCCCAAGGATTCCAAGGTTGCCGACAAGGTCGGCTTTGCCCTCGCGCCCAACACCGGGCTCGGCAAGAACGCCAACTGGCTTTGGGCCTGGAACCTCGCAATCCCCGCCGGCTCCAAGAAGGCGGAAGCGGCCGAGAAGTTCATCGCCTGGGCGACCAGCAAGGACTACACCAAGCTCGTGGCGTCCAAGGACGGCTGGGCCAACGTGCCGCCGGGCACGCGCACCTCGCTCTACCAGAACCCCGACTATCTGAAGGTCGCGCCGTTCGCCAAGCTGACGCTGGCCTCGATCGACGCCGCCGATCCGAACAAGCCGACGGTCAAGCCGGTGCCCTATGTCGGCGTGCAATACGCTGCGATCCCCGAATTCCAGGGCATCGGCACCCAGGTCGGCCAGCAATTCTCCGCGGCACTTGCGGGCTCGATGACGGTCGATGCCGCGCTCACGGCGGCGCAATCGGCGACCGAGCGCGAGATGAAGCGCGCCGGCTACATCAAGTGAACCCGAGCTCGGCCTCCTGAGTTCCGACTTGCGGCCATCCAGAGCTATGGATGGCCGCCTTCTTCCCGCCAGCGGAGAAGCATTGATGGCAACCCGGCAGACGCAGTTTCTGGCGCGCGCGCTCCTGACGCCGGCCGTCGGGCTGCTGTTCATCTGGATGATCGTCCCGCTGGCGCTGACGATCTACTTCTCGACGCTGCATTACAGCCTGCTCGATCCCGGCTCGGAATCGTTCGTGGGCCTTGAGAATTTCCGCTACTTCCTCACCGATCCCGCCTTCCTCGCATCGCTCCAGAATACGCTGGTGCTGGTCGGCTCCGTGCTGGCGCTGACGATCCTGCTCGGCATTCCCCTGGCGCTCCTGATGGACCAGCCCGTGATCGGTCGCAATTTCGTGCGGCTGATGGTGATCGCGCCGTTCTTCGTGATGCCGACGGTCAGCGCGCTGGTCTGGAAGAATTTGTTGATGCACCCGGTGTCCGGCCTGTTCGCCTGGCTCGCCAAGCTGCTCGGGATGACGCCGATCGACTGGTTCACCGACGCGCCGCTGCTCGCGGTGATCCTGATCGTCGCCTGGCAATGGCTGCCGTTCGCGACGCTCATCCTGCTCACCGCGCTGCAGTCGCTCGACGAGGAGCAGAAGGAAGCGGCCGAGATGGACGGCGCCAGCGCGCTCTCGACCTTCATCTACATCACGCTGCCGCACCTGGCGCGTCCCATCACCGTGGTGATCCTGATCGAGACCATCTTCCTGCTGACGGTGTTCGCCGAGATCTTCGTCACCACCGGCGGCGGACCCGGCCTGCAGACCACCAACATCGCCTTCCTGATCTATTCGCAGGCTCTGATCCAGTTCGACGTCGGCAGCGCCTCGGCGGGCGGCCTCGTCGCGGTCGTGATCGCCAATATCGTCGCCTTCTTCCTCGTCCGCATCGTCGGCCGCAATCTGGAGGCTTGACACATGGCACGGATGGCGACGACGCGGCGGGTGGTGGTCTCGACGATCGGGGCGTGGTTCTTCGGCTTCCTGATCTTCTTCCCGATCCTCTGGATGGTGCTGACGAGCTTCAAGACCGAACTCGAGGCCTTCGCCATCCCGCCGTCCTTCCTGTTCTTCCATTGGACCACGGAAAACTATGCCACCGTGCAGGAGCGCAGCGACTATCTCCTGCACGCGATGAACTCGATCATCATCGCCGGCGGCTCGACCTTGATTGCGCTCCTGATCGCGATCCCCGCGGCGTGGTCGATGGCGTTCTCGCCAACAAAGCGCACCAAGGACGTCCTGCTCTGGATGCTCTCGACCAAGATGATGCCGCCGGTCGGTGTGCTGGTGCCGATCTATTTGATCTACAAGACGTTCGGTCTGCTCGATTCCCGCATCGGCCTCGTCTTCATCCTGTGCCTCGGCAATTTGCCGATCGTGATCTGGATGCTGTTCACCTATTTCAAGGAGATCCCGCGCGACATCCTCGAAGCCGCGCGCATGGACGGTGCCACCATCGGGCGCGAGCTGGTCTACGTGTTGACGCCGATGGCGATCCCGGGGCTGGCCTCCACGCTGCTGCTGAACCTGATCCTCGCCTGGAACGAGGCGTTCTGGACGCTGAACCTGTCGACCTCGAACGCAGCGCCGCTCACCACGTTCATCGCATCCTATTCCAGCCCTGAAGGGCTGTTCTGGGCAAAACTGTCGGCGGCGTCCACGCTGGCGATCGCGCCCATTCTCGTCCTCGGTTGGTTCAGCCAGAAGCAGCTCGTGCGCGGGCTCACCTTTGGCGCGGTGAAGTAGAGGGGCTGCCGGATCATGGGTCAGATCACACTTCAGGGCGTGCAGAAATCCTTCGGCCCCGTGCACATCATCAAGGGTGCCGACCTCGACATCGCCGACGGCTCTTTCGTCGTGTTCGTCGGTCCTTCCGGTTGCGGCAAGACCACCTTGCTGCGGCTGATCGCCGGGCTCGAAGACGTCACCGGCGGCAGCATCCTGATCGACGGCAAGAACGTGGTCGACACCCCGCCGGCCAAGCGTGGCCTCTCGATGGTGTTCCAGTCCTACGCGCTCTATCCACATATGAGTGTGCGCGGCAATATCGGATTTGGCCTTAAGATGGCCGGTCTGCCGAAGGACGAGATCAACCGCAAGGTCGAGGCAGCCGCCGCGACGCTGAACCTCTCGCCGTATCTCGACCGCAAGCCGCGCGAGCTCTCCGGTGGCCAACGCCAGCGCGTCGCGATCGGGCGCGCCATCGTCCGCGAGCCCAAGGGATTCCTGTTCGACGAGCCGCTCTCCAATCTCGACGCCGCGCTGCGCGTGCAGATGCGCATCGAGGTGACGCGGCTGCAGAAGCAGCTCGGCACCACCGCCATCTATGTCACCCACGACCAGGTCGAGGCCATGACCATGGCCGACAAGATCGTCGTGCTCAATGCCGGCAAGATCGAGCAGTACGGCTCGCCGCTGGAGCTCTACGAACGCCCGAACAACCTCTTCGTCGCCGGATTCATCGGCTCCCCGAAGATGAACTTCGTCACCGGCGAGCTTGCCCAGCAGCAGGGCGCGGCTACCATCGGCGTGCGGCCGGAGCATCTGAAGATCGAACGCGACGGTACCGGCGGCTGGGTAGGCACGATCGCAGTCGCCGAGCATCTGGGCAGCGACACCTTCCTCTATGTCGATGCCGGTCCGCTTGGGATGCTGACCGCACGCTATGTCGGCGAGCTGAGCCTGCATGCCGGCGACCGCGTGTCGCTGGTGCCGGACCCCGCGCGCATCCACCGCTTCGACGCAAGCGGCAACGCGCTTCGGAACTAACAAGTAACGGGAATACGATCATGTACCTGGAAAAATTCAAGCTGACCGGCAAGACCGCGTTCATCACCGGCGGCGGGCAGGGCATTGGGCTGGCCTGCGCCGAAGCGCTGGCTGAAGCCGGCGCCAGGGTCATCATCGGCGATCGCGACGGCAAGGTCGCCGACGGCGCCAAGGCGACGTTGAAGGCGAAGGGCATCGACATCGAGACCGCGATCATGGATGTGACCGACACCAGGCGTGTGGCGGAGGTCGCGAACGATCTCGTCGCCCGCCACGGCAGGGTCGACATTCTCGTCAACAACGCAGGTATCGCCCGCAGCGAAACCCCGGCCGAGACCGTCACCGACGAGCACTGGCTCAACGTCATCGACGTCAATCTCAACGGCACCTTCTGGTGCTGCCGCGAATTCGGCAAGCACATGCTGAAGGCCGGAAGCGGCGCCATCGTCAATGTCGGCTCGATGTCCGGATTCATCGTCAACAAGCCGCAGGAGCAGTGCTTCTACAACGCCTCCAAGGCGGGAGTGCACCACCTCACCAAATCACTGGCTGCCGAATGGGGCGCGCGCGGCATCCGCGTCAACGCGGTGGCGCCGACCTATATCGAAACGCCGCTCAACGCCTTCGTGAAGAGCAATCCGAAGATGTACGACGCCTGGATCGGCGGAACCCCGATGGCGCGGATGGGGCAGGTCGAGGAGATCGCCTCCGTCGTGCTGTTCCTCTCGTCCGAGGCTGCGAGCCTGATGACCGGCAGCATCGTGCTGGTGGATGGCGGCTACACTTGCTGGTAGGCTCACCGTCAAAACTGACGGAAAGCGACCGGGAGTGACAATGCCGCGAGCGTATATCGGCGTCGACGTGGGGACCACGAGCGCGCGGGCAGGGGTGTTTGACGAGGCTGGAACCCTGCTTGCGACCGCGCGACATCCGATCCGGATCTGGCACGAGCCCGGTGATATCGTCGAGCAATCCTCGCAGGACATCTGGGACGCCTGCGTCAGATCAGTGCGGGCAGCGTTGGCGGAAGCCGCGATCGCGCCCGACAGCGTCGGCGGCATCGGGTTCGACGCCACCTGCTCCCTCGTGGTGCTCGACCGGCAGGGCGAGCCACTCACGGTCAGTACATCCGGCGACAAGCAGCGCAATGTCATCGTCTGGATGGACCACCGCGCCACCGCCGAGGCGCGGCTGATCAACGAGACCGAGGATGCGGTGCTGCGCTATGTCGGCGGTTCGATCTCGCCCGAGATGGAGACGCCGAAGCTGCTATGGCTCAAGCGGCACCTTCGTGCGAGCTTCGACGCGGCCGGCCACTTCTTCGATCTGGCGGATTACCTGACCTGGCGCGCGACCGGCTCGCTGCAGCGTTCGACCTGCACCGTCACCTGCAAATGGAACTATCTCGCCCACGATGCCGGCGGCTGGAGCGCGCAATTCTTCAAGCGCATCGGCCTGTCTGACTTCGTCAACGAGACATACGCCCGCATCGGCACCGAGATCGTCGCCCCTGGAACGCGGCTCGGCAACGGTCTCACCCGCACCGCCGCGGCCGAGCTGGGCCTGACACCGGGAATGCCGGTCGGCGCCTCCTTGATCGACGCCCATGCCGGCGGCATCGGTGCGATCGGCGGGCGCGACGGCTCGGGCGGGGCGAGCGATGTCTGCGACCGCCTCGCCTATATCATGGGTACGTCGGCCTGCATCATGGCGACGACGAAAGAGCCGTGCTTCGTCCCGGGCGTTTGGGGCCCCTATTACTCCGGCATGGTCCCGGACTTCTGGCTCAACGAGGGCGGCCAGTCCGCGGCAGGTGCGGCGATCGACCATCTCCTCAAGTCGCATTCGGGCTTTGCCGAGGCGAGCGCGGCGGCGCGGAGCGAGAGCGTCGATCTCATCGAATTCCTCGAGCGCCGTATCATCGCGCGCGCAGGCAGCGCCAGCCGTGCCGCGCTGCTCGCCCGTGACGTCCATGTCCTCCCAGAGTTCATCGGCAACCGCTCGCCTTATGCCGATCCGGATACCCGGGCGGTGATCGCAGGCCTCGATCTCGACACCGATATCGCCTCGATGGAGCGGTTGTTCGTCGCCGGCCTGTGCGGGCTGGCCTATGGGCTCGCCGAGGTGATCGAGGCCTTTGCCGCGCATGGTGTCCGCTCCAGCCTCATGATCATGGGAGGCGGTGCGAGCCGCAGCCCGCTGGTGCGGCAGATCATGGCGGATACGACGGGCCTCACCGTCGCGCTGCCGCAGACGAAAGAGCCGGTGCTGCTGGGTGCCGCCATGCTCGGGGCGGTGGCCGGCGGCGCCTATGCTTCGATCGGAGAGACCATGGCCAAGATGTCGGTGCTGGGGCGGAAAAGCGAGCCGACCACGCCTGATATGGCCGCGTTTCACACGCGCAAGCGCGAGGTCTACAAGCTGCTGCGCGAGGTCGATCGCCGCAGCCGTGTGGCGATGGGCGACATCGCGAGAGGTTGAAAACGAATGCTGATATCCTGCGGCGATGCACTGATCGATTTCGTGCCGACGCGAAACGCCGACGGACGCGAGGCTGTGATGCCCGCGGTCGGCGGCTCCTGCCTCAATGTCGCGATCGGCATGGCGCGGCTCGGCGCGCCGACCGGATTCGTCGGCGGCATCTCGACCGATCTGTTCGGACGGATGATCGCCGATCATGCCGTAGCTTCCAACGTCGACCTCGATCTCGCTACCCGCAGCGATCACCAGACCACGCTCGCCTTCGTCCGCATCGTCGCGGGGGAGTCGCACTATGCCTTCTACGATGCCGAGACCGCGACGCGGAACTGGACTTACCGGCGCGGGACGATTCCGTTTGCCGACATCGAGGCCGTCCATGTCGGGTCCACCACGCTGGTCAACGACCAGGGCGCGGCCGAGACCAAGGCGCTGATCGCGGATGCGCGCGCGGCCTCGACGATCTCCTTCGATCCGAACTGCCGCCCCAACCTCGTCAAGGACAAGGCGGCCTATCAGGCGCGCATGGCCGAGTTCGCCGGGTACGCCGATCTCGTCAAGATGTCGGATGTCGACTTTGCCTATCTCTTCGGCGACGAGCCCTATCAGCAGCGCGCAGGCACATTGCAGCGGCAGGGCACCAGCCTCGTCGTCATCACCCGCGGCAGCAATGGCGCCGTCGCGTGGCACGCGGGGGCCGGGCAGGTTGAGGTCGTCGCGCCCAAGGTCGAGGTCGCCGACACCATCGGCGCAGGCGACAGCTTTCAGGCGGCGCTGCTGTTTGCCCTGCACAAGCAGGGGCGTCTTGCGCGCGAGCGGCTCAAGGACATCAGTGCCGACGAGCTTCGCCGCGCGCTGTCCTTTGCCGCCAATTGCGCCGGCCTGACCTGCACGCGCCCGGGCGCCGATCCGCCCTGGAGCCACGAGATCAATTGGAGCTGGTAGCGCCGCCTCACAGCCGCGCGACGGCCTTCTCGGCGCATTTGAGAAACCTGGAGATCAGCGCGCTCTGGGAATCCCGCCGCCAGCACACCGCGATATCGATGGAATCAGCTGCATCGCGCAGTGGCCTGAACACGATGCCGCGTGGCGCGCCGAGCCTGGCGCAGGCCGGCACGATCGCAAGACCTTCGCCAGCGAGGACGAGGCTCATCGCCGAATGCACGGTCTCCACGCGGCTCACGACCGGCATCACGACCTGATGGCGTCGCAGCAGGGCTGCGACTGCGGAGGAGGCGGGATCCTGCTCCGGCGGTGGCAACGCGATCAGCGGGCGGCCCTGCAACCGCGCCATCGGCACGGCGGCGAGACGCGCAAGCGGGGAGCGGATCGGCATCGCCAGCATGAGCGGCTGCGAACCGATCCGCGCCACCTGGATCTCGGGATGGTTGATGGCCGGCATGCACAGTGCAACCGTGACGCTGCGGTCGAGCAACCGGGCCTCGCGCGTCGAGGCGCTGAGCTCGGCGAACTCCAGGTCGACACCGGGCACCGAGCGGCGCAGCTCGGGAATGAGCCGCGGCAACATCGCATTTGCCAGCACGAACATGTAGCCGACCGAGAGTCGCCCGCGCTTGCCGGCGGCGACCGCGCGCGCGGCTTCGACGCCGTCGGCGGCCAGCGCCATCGCCTCGCTCGCGCGCGTCAGCAGCGCCTGGCCCGCCTCGGTCAGATCCATGCCGCGGGTGCCGCGGCGGAACAGCGGCGCGCCGATCTCGGCCTCGAGCTTGCGGATCTGGACGGACAAAGGAGGCTGCGCCATGCGCAGCCGTTCGGCGGCCTTGCCGATGCTGCGCGCCTCGGCCACGGCGACGAAATAGCGGAGCCGGCGAAGATCCATTGGCATACCGAAAACGTATGGGTTGGCGACCAAAATCGTATTGGACGGCGAGTTAACAAAACTGTCATTCTCGCTGTCAATGTCTTCGGGCCAACGGCGGCCCGCTTCGGAGCGATGTGACGATGAACGGCGATCCCTGTCTCTTGTCCGCAACAGAGCTGCGTGGCCTCATTGCGGCAAAGCGCATTTCGCCCGTCGAGATCGTCCGTGCCGTGCTCGACCGCGCCGAGGCGCTCCAAGGCAAGCTGAACTGTTTCATCACGCTCTGCGGCGAGCAAGCGATGGCACAGGCTCATGCCGCCGAGCGCAAGATGATGGCGGGCGAGGAGCTCGGCCTGCTCCACGGCATCCCCGTCACCGTCAAGGACATCGTCAACACCAAGGGCGTCAGGACCACTTTCGGTGCCGTCCCCTACAAGGACAATGTGCCGAACGAGGACGCCGTTGCGGTGGCGCGGCTGCGCGGCGCGGGTGCGATCCTGATCGGCAAGACCACGACGCCCGAATTCGGCAGCAAGTGCCTGACGGATTCGCCGCTGTTCGGCCGCACCCGCAATGCCTGGGACGCCTGCCGCTCTTCCGGCGGCTCCAGCGGCGGCGCGGCCGTGGCGGTGGCGAGCGGCATCGCGCCGCTGGCGATCGCGACCGACGGCGGTGGCTCGACGCGGATTCCCGCCGCCTGCAATGGCGTAGTCGGCCTGAAACAGAGCAACGGCGTGATCCCGCACAGCCAGGCACTGGATGTGTTCGGCAACCAGACCTATGTCACGCCGACGACCCGCACCGTCGCCGACACCGCCCTGATGATGCAGGCGATGGCCGGGGAAGATGCTTGCGATCCCTGGTCGATCGGCGTGCCCGCGCCTGATTTCATTGCGACCGCTGCCCCGCGCGGCGACCTGCGCGGGCTGAGGATCCTGTATTGCCTGACACCGCCGGGCCGGCCGGTATCGGCCGAAGTCGCCGCCAATTTCAGGGCGAGCCTTGACCGGCTGGCTGGCCTTGGCGCCGAGCTCGAGGAATTTTCCGGAGAGGGGTTCGACATCGAGCCGATCTGGCGTGCGATCAATCACACCGTCTGGCGCACGCGCTTTGCAAAGCTCGCGGCCGAGCACAAGGACGAGCTGAGCGAGGCCTTCCTCAAGCAGCTCGCGCTCGCGACCGAAGTGAGCGGCGTCGACTACCAGGAGGCGATGTTCGCGCGCACGGCGCTGTTCCGCCGCGTGCAATCGCTGCTTGCGCGCGGGCACGTCCTGGCGATGCCGACGCTGACACGCACCGCGCTGCCGATCAGCCAGGACCTGTTTGGCAGCATCGAGATCGACGGGCGGCATTTCGACAGCGTCCGGCCGCACTGGTTCCCCTGGACCATGCCGTTCAACATGACCGGCCATCCCGCAATCAGCCTTCCCTCGGGCTTTGCCCGCGACGGCCTGCCGATCGGGCTACAACTGGTCGGCCGCTTCCGGGGTGATGCGGAATTGCTGCGTGTCAGCGCGCTGTTCGAGGCCTCCGCGGGCCTTCTGTCCCGCTGGCCGGAATGACGACATGCCCCCGCAGCAAAGAGCTTGCATCGGTCGTCCGGACATGTTGATCGTGCCGCGGATGAGCTTTGAGCCCGAGCGCGCATGAGCGTATTTGTCCTCCGACGATTGGTGACCTTGCTGGCGACGCTGGTCGGCGCATCGCTGATCATTTTCCTGGTGCTGGACGCGCTTCCCGGCAATGCTGCGCAGATGCTGATGGGCGCCGATGCCTCGCCGGACGCGGTGCGCGCCCTCACGGTCAAGCTCGGGCTCGACCAGCCGCTGGCGGTTCGTTACCTGCAATGGATCAAGGGCCTTCTCATCGGCGATCTCGGCAACTCCTACGTCTACGGCACGCCAGTCGCCGGCCTGATTGCCGAGCGGCTGGCACTGACCGTTCCGCTCGCCATCATGGCCATGACTGTTACGGTGACGCTGGCGCTCTCGGCCGGCATCTACACCGCCGCCAACCACAACAGGCTCGGCGACGTCGGCGTGATGTCACTGACGCAGGTCGGCATCGCGCTGCCGAACTTCTGGTTCGCGATCCTGCTGGTGCTGCTGTTCGCGGTGCGGCTGCAATGGCTCTCCGCGGGCGGCTTTGCCGGCTGGGAGGACGGCGTCTGGCTCGGCGTGAGGTCGCTGCTGCTTCCTGCCATCTCGCTCGCGGTGGTGCAGGCCGCGATCCTCGCGCGCGTCACGCGTTCGGCGGTGCTCGAAGTGCTGCGCGAGGATTTTGTCCGCACCGCGCGCGCGAAGGGGCTCGGCAAGCGCGAGGTGCTGTGGAGCCACGTGCTGCGCAATGCCATGATCCCGGTGATGACGGTGATGGGGCTGCAATTCGCCAATCTGCTCGCCGGCACCATCGTGATCGAGAACGTGTTCTATTTGCCGGGCCTCGGCCGGCTGATCTTCCAGTCGATCGCCAATCGCGACCTGATCGTCGTGCGCAACTGCGTGATGCTGCTCGCGACCATGGTCGTCATCGTCAATTTCGTGGTCGACGTGCTCTATGCCTTCATCGATCCTCGCATCAAGGTCCACGATCTGTGAGCGCGCCCCTGACCACGCCGGTTGAATTGCCCGTGGCAACGCGCCGTGCGCCGGCCCGCACGTTCTGGGGCCGCGCGCTGCGTCACCGCAGTTTCGTGCTCGGCGGCACGCTGAGCTTCCTGGTGCTCGCCTCGGCCCTGCTGTCGCTGGTCTGGACGCCCTGGTCGCCTTACGAGATCGATATCGCCTCGAAACTGCGGCCGCCGTCGGCGGCGCATTGGCTCGGCACCGATTCCTTCGGTCGCGACATCGTCTCGCTGCTGCTCGCCGGTGCCCGTTCCACCATCATGGTCGGTGTCATCGCCGTCAGCATCGGTCTCAGCTTCGGCGTCACGCTCGGCCTGATCGCCTCGGCCCGGCGCGGCTGGACCGAAGAGATCATCATGCGCTTCTCCGACTTCACCTTCGCCTTTCCGGCCGTGCTCTCCGCGATCATGCTCGCCGCGGTCGTCGGGCCCGGCATGGTCACCTCGATCGTCGCAATCGGCATCTTCCAGATCCCGACGCTGACCCGGCTGACGCGCGGTTCGGCGAATGCGATCTGGGCGCGCGAGTTCGTGCTGGCCGCGCGCGCGGCAGGCAAGGGCGCCTTCCGCATCACCATCGAGCACGTGCTGCCAAATATCCTGTCGATCCTGATCGTGCAGGTCACGATCCAGTTCGCGCTCGCCATCCTCGCCGAAGCCGCTTTGTCCTATCTCGGCCTCGGCACGCAGCCGCCGCAGCCGTCCTGGGGACGGATGCTGAACGATGCGCAGACGCTGCTGTTCCAGTCGCCGATGCTCGCGGTCTATCCGGGCGCTGCGATCGCGATCGCGGTGCTCGGCCTCAATCTGCTCGGGGACGGACTGCGCGATCTGCTCGATCCCCGGCTGGCGCGGGAGCGATGATCATGACGAGTCCCGCAACCGCGCCGCTGATCGAAGTCGCCAATCTCGGCGTCCGTCTCAACACCAGCCGCGGGCCGGCGCAGGCCGTGCGCGGCGTCAGTTTTGCGCTCAAGCGCGGCGAGACGCTCGGGCTCGTCGGTGAATCCGGCTGCGGCAAGTCCGTCACCGCGATGTCCCTGATGGGCCTGTTGCCGGACAGCGCCGTGGTTACCGGCAGCATCAAGCTCGATGGCGGCGAACTCGCCGGGCTGCCCGATGCGGATTATTGCCGCCTGCGCGGCAACCGCATCAGCATGATCTTCCAGGAGCCGATGACCGCGCTCAACCCGATGCACACGATCGGTCACCAGGTTGCCGAGCCGCTGCGGCGGCACAGGAAGCATTCGGCGGCGCAGGCGCGGAAAGAGGCGATCGCCTTGCTCGACCGCGTCGGGCTACCCGACCCGGCGCGGCGCGTCGACGCCTATCCGCACCAGTTTTCCGGCGGCCAGCGCCAGCGCATCACCATCGCGATGGCGCTCGCCTGCGAGCCCGACCTGCTGATCGCGGACGAGCCGACCACCGCGCTCGACGTCACCATTCAGGGCCAGATCCTCGACCTGATCGCCGATCTCGTCGAGGAGCGCGGCATGTCGATGATCCTGATCTCGCACGATCTCGGCGTCATCGCCGAGAACGTTCAGCGCATGATGGTGATGTATGGCGGCACCGTCGTCGAGAGCGGCCCGACCGACGAGGTGTTCCGCCGCATGGGCCATCCCTACACGCAAGGCCTGTTCCGCGCCCGGCCGAAGCTCGGCGCGCGCAAGGGCACGCGACTGAAGACGATCGCAGGCACCGTGCCGGAGCTTGCCGATCTGCCGTCCGGCTGCACCTTCTCCGAGCGCTGTCCGCTCGCGATCGATGCGTGCCGCGCCGCGCTTCCGCCGATGGTGGACGTCGGACCCGGGCACTTCGTGCGCTGCATCAGGACTGACGTCTCCATGGCCGCGAACGTCGGAGCGTTATCTGCATGAGCATCGCGCCTCTTCTCGACGTCAGGGATCTCGATCAACGTTATGCGCTGCCGCGCGAGAGCCTGTTCCGTCCGCCCGGCCAGGTACGCGCGCTCAACGGCGTCAGCGTACAGGTCCTGGCCGGCAAGAGCCTCGGCATCGTCGGCGAGTCCGGTTCGGGCAAGTCGACCTTCGCGCGGGTGGTGATGGCGCTGGAGCGGCCGACCTCGGGGCAGGTCCAGCTGCTTGGCCGCGATCTCAACCGCCTCCAGGCCGACGAACTGCGCCGTGCCCGGCGCGATTTCCAGATGGTGTTCCAGGATCCCTATGGCTCGCTCGATCCGCGCCAGACCATCGCGCGCATCGTCGCCGAGCCGCTGACCGTGCTGGAAGGCGCCGACCGCGCCACGTTCCGCGAACGCGTCTCGGCAGTGCTGCGCCAGGTCGGCTTGCGCGATGCGGACATGGACAAGTATCCGCACGAGTTCTCCGGCGGGCAGCGCCAGCGCATTGCGATCGCGCGTGCGCTGATCACCCAGCCGAAGCTGATCGTTGCCGACGAGCCGGTCTCGGCACTCGACGTCTCCGTGCAGGCGCAGGTGCTGAACCTGATGCAGGACCTTCAGGAGCAGTTCGGCCTCAGCTACATCCTGATCAGCCATGACCTCGCCGTGGTCGACTATCTCTGCGACGAGGTCGCGGTGATGTATCTCGGCCGCATCGTCGAGCAGGGGCGCCCCGAGGATCTGTTCGAGCGTTGCGCCCATCCCTACACGCGGGCGCTGCTGGAGGCGGTGCCGCGGGCGCGTGCCGGGGGCACAAGGCGCCGGCGCGGGGGGCAGGCGATCGCCTCGCAATCGGCGGCCACGGCCGGATGCCCCTATGTGGCGCGCTGTCCGCTCGCCGAGCAGCATTGCCGCGAGGCCCTGCCTGCGTTACGCAAGGTCGGCGAGGGGCACCTTGCCGCCTGCCACAGGGCGGAGGCCGTGATGGCGTTGCCGCAGGCGGCCATGGAAGGTTAGTGTCCCAAAGCCGGATTGGCGTTAAGCTCGAGAATGAACAGGCCGGGGAGTTACGCATGTTGAGGAAATTGTCGATCGTCGCCTTTGCCGCCGCGCTCGTCGCGGCTCCGCTGCCGGTGCTGGCGCAGAGCAAGAAGGACAGCGTCGTCATGGGGATGACGCTGGAGCCGCCGGGGCTCGACCCCACCAATGCCGCGGCTGCCGCGATCGCCGAGGTCACGCTCTACAACATCTATGAGACGCTCACCAAGATCAACGAGGATGGCTCGGTCTCGCCGCTGCTGGCGGAGAGCTGGACCGCCTCGCCCGATCTGAAGACCTACACGTTCAAGCTCCGCAAGGGCGTCAAGTTCCAAAACGGCGAGCCGTTCAACTCCGCGGCGGTGAAGTTCTCGTTCGAGCGCAACGCGGCGGCGACCAGCACCAACAAGGACAAGAGCCTGTTCCAGGCTTTCGAGATGGTCGAGACGCCCGACGCCGACACCGTCGTGATCTCCGTGAAATATTCCGAGCCGAACCTGCCGTTCCTGCTCGGGCAGGCGAGCGGCTCGATCGTCGAGCCCAAGAGCGCGGCGACCAACGTCACGCAGCCGGTCGGGACCGGTCCCTATCAGCTGGGCGCATGGGCCAAGGGCTCCTCGATCACGCTCAACAAATGGGCCGACTACCGCAACGCCTCGGCGATCAAGCTTTCGAAGGTGACGATCCGCTTCATCTCCGATCCGGCGGCTCAGGCCGCGGCGCTGCTCTCGAACGACGTCGACGCATTTCCGCGCATCGCGACCCGCGTCGTTGCCCAGTTCAAGGCTGACCCGCGTTTCACGGTGCTGATTGGCGGTTCCAGGGCCAAGACCATCGTTGCGATCAACCACCGCAAGAAGCCGCTCGATGACGTCCGCGTTCGCCGCGCCATTCTCGCTGCGATCGATCGCAAGGCCTTGATCGACGGCGCCGTCGAGGGCTTCGGCACGCCGATCGGCAGCTTCTACACGCCCGGATCGCTCGGCTATGTCGACACCACGGGCGTCAACCCTTACGACCCCGAGAAGGCCAAGAAGCTGCTCGCTGAAGCCGGCGTCACCGCGCCGGTGGAGCTGTCACTGAAGCTGCCGCCGCCGCCCTATGCGCGGCAGGGCGGCGAGATCGTCGCGGCCCAGCTCGCCAAGGTCGGCATCGTCGCCAAGATCGAGAACGTCGAATGGGCGCAGTGGCTGTCGCAGGTGTTCGCGCCCAACGGTCCGCATAATTTCGACCTCACCATCGTCAGCCATGTCGAGCCGTTCGATCTCGTCAAGATCACCGAGCCGGACTACTATCTCGGCTACAACAACGAGGCCTTCAACGCGCTCTACAAGCATATCGTGTCGACGCCGGATGAAGCCGCCCGCGCCAAGCTGCTCGGCGATGCCCAGCGCATGCTGGCCACCGATGCCGTCTCCGCGTACCTGTTCCAGCCGCAATGGCCGACCGTCATCAACAAGAAGCTGAAGGGCGTCTGGAAGGAAGTCCCGCAGTTCGAGAACGATTTCTCGACCTGGCATTGGGAGTAGGATCGCGCGATCGCGTCGAGCCTGTCGCTTCAAATCTTGGCCTCTCCCCGTCGGGAGAGGCCAAATTTTCCTGCCTATCCAAAGCAAAAAGTTGAAAAACAACCCCATGCACAGTAGCCGGGCGCAGTCATTTCAATGGCTTGCGCCTGGCGCAGCTCATGGTCGAGACGGGTGCGCCGTGGGTTGATCCGTCGGGCAAAACAGCGGCAACCGATCATCAGCGCGGCCTCACGGTTCGGAAGCCCGTCGGGCAAGGAGACCGAGCTAGTGTGCGTACTCATAAAATCTGCAGCCAAGAGTAGGCGCGCGCAATGTCCGCTTGTCCTCCAACAGCGGCGCGAAAGCGGACGTTGTCGGACTTCCGAGAAGGGCCAATAGAGCGCATCAAGGGCCTCGTGTGGCCAATGCCGGGAGGTGGATAGCCGGATCCGCTCTCGAAAGATCTTGTTAAGCGTCTTTCGTTGCGCAAACGGCACACCGCCGTGCGTTTCTTTGCAGAAACGGGTTTCGATTGTTGTCTGATTGTTTCTGCTCGCCTAGCGTTGTGGTTGTACTTCCTGGACCACGACAAGAAAATCCGCACCCTCGAATGGTGTGGACGCAATTGGAATGACGCATGCGCGAATGCATCGGGGCTGCTGCGACGGTCGGGCGACACCACGATGATTCGCTGCAGAGGAGTCCGAATCGGACGCAGCGCTCTCCATCCAGCAATATCCGGACGCGAATGCTTCGCTTGCTGCTGGCGAGCGCGGCAGCGACGGCGCTGATCGCGTTGTCCCCACGGTCGGCTTCGGCCCAAAGCTGGACCGGAACGACAAGCAACGACTGGATGGTCGGGAGCAACTGGTCCGGTGGTGCGGTGCCAATCGCGGGCAACGTCGTCAACATCAACACGACATCGCCCAATCCGACCATCCTCGGCGTAGGCGGTGCTGCTACGGGCGCGACAGGGCAACTGACCGTCGGCAATACGACCGGGTCGTTCGGCAACCTGACAATTCAGAACGGCAGCACGCTGACGAGCAATGCCGCGACGATTGCGATTGGAGTCGCAGGCGGAAGCAACGGCACCGTCACCGTCAGCGGGGCCGGATCGCAATGGACGACATCCGGCACTCAGATCGAAATCGGCGCCAGTGGCAATGGGACACTCAACATTCAGAACGGCGCCAAGGTCGTCGCCCAAGCAGGGGTTCTACTCGGAAGCTTCGCCACCGGCACGGGCACACTCAATATAAGTGGCGGCAGCACGCTCGAGACGACCACCCTGTCCCGCCCCGGTGCGGGGGGAGTCGCCCAAATCAATTTCGACAATGCCATCCTGCGCGCCCGAATAAACAGCGTCGGCTTCATCTCAGGATTTTCGTCGGGAGTTCTCAATATTGCCGCGGGTGGCCTGACCGTCGACACCCAGGCCTTTACCGTGAGCGCGAACAACGGCTTTTCCGGCGTTGGCGGATTGACCAAGATTGGCGCGGGCACCCTCAATCTCCGCGCATCCAATACCTATACCGGTGCTACGGTGATCCAGGCCGGCACGCTGGCCCTCGCCAGTAGTGGCTCAGTTGCCGCGTCAAGCCGGGTCGTCGCAAACGGAACTTTCAACATCTCGGGCATCACTGCTGCCGGCACCAACATTCAAAGCCTCGCAGGAACCGGGACTGTCGTGCTCGGCGCGAAGAGCCTGACGATCACCAACGCGAACGATGTGTTCGCCGGCGTGATCGGTGGCACGGGCGGGCTGACGCTCACTGGCGGCACCCAGACGCTGGCGGGTGCCAATACCTACAACGGTGCGACCAATGTAAACGCCGGAATTCTCCGCGCCGCGGCCGCAAACACGCTCAGCGCGGCCTCGGCCTTTACGGTGGCCTCCGGCGGCACGCTCGATCTTGCCGGCTTCAACCAGACGCTCGCCTCGCTGGACAACGCCGGAATAGTCAGCCTCGGCGGCGCGCCCGGCACCACGCTGACCGTGACAGGCAATTATGTCGGCAATGGCGGCACCGTGCAGCTCAACACCCGGCTCGGCGGCGACAGTTCGCCGACTGACCTGTTGCGGGTGCAGGGAAGCACGTCGGGCGCATCGTCGCTGCGCGTCACCAATGTGGGCGGCTCCGGCGCGCAGACCGTCGAAGGCATCAAGGTGGTCGACGTCGTCGGCGCGTCCAACGGCAGCTTCTCGCTTCTGGGCAACTACGTGCTTCACGGCGAGCAGGCGGTGGTCGGCGGCGCCTATGCCTACACGTTGCAGAAGAACGGCATCGCCACTCCCGGTGACGGCGATTGGTATCTGCGCTCGAGCCTGATCAATCCGCCGGTCTCGGCACCTTCCGGTCCGCTCTACCAACCCGGCGTTCCGCTCTACGAGAACTACGCGCAGGTGCTGCTCGGCATGAACGATCTGCCGACGCTGCAGCAGCGTGCCGGCAATCGCTATTGGGGCGGCAGCGATGCGATGGCGCGCGCGGGTTCGGTGCTGCCGGTGCCAGGCGTGGCGTCGCCGACGCCCACGGCGTTCTGGGGCCGCATCGAGGGCGGGCATTCCGATCTGCAGCCCTCCAACACCACCGGCTCGACCACCAAGGCGGACCAGTTGAAGGTGCAGACGGGCCTCGATGGTCTCGCACTGGAGAACGAGCGAGGCCGGCTGATCGTCGGCCTCACCGCGCAATACGGCCTGACGACCGCCGATGTCGCCTCGTTCTACGGCAATGGTCGTATCCGCGTCGAGGGAACGGGCGTCGGCGCCACGCTGACCTGGTATGGCGACAACGGCTTCTATGTCGACGGTCAGGTGCAGTCGATGTTCTACCGCAGCGACCTGTCGTCCGCGTTGGCTGGCAGCATGACCCACGGCAATGAAGGCGTCGGATACGCATTCAGTGCCGAAACCGGCAAGCGCATCGGCCTGGGCAACGGCTGGTCACTGACGCCGCAGGCGCAGCTTTCCTATGCGAAAGTCGCTTTCGACAATTTTGTCGACCGGTTCGGTGCGCCGGTGTCGTTGCGCGATGGCGACAGCCTGCTCGGCCGCGCCGGGCTTGCGCTCGACCATCAGAAGACCTGGAACGACGGCACGGGCATCGTGCGATCCGACGTCTACGGCATCGCAAATCTGCGCTACGAATTCCTCAACGGCACCAAGGTCGATGTCGCGGGCACCGGCTTTGCCAATGCGCAGGATCGGCTGTGGGCCAGCATCGGCGGCGGCGGCACCTACAGCTGGGCCAACGGGCGCTACGCTATCTTCGGCGAGGTTTCCTACAATGCGAGCCTCGACAACAGCTCGGACAACCGCAACTACAAGGGCACTGGCGGCTTCCGCCTCACTTGGTAAATAACGCGCTCGCAGTCCGAGGCGCGCCCGCGACAAGAGCGGCGCCGCTCAGACGGCAAAACGCGCCAACTTCTCCGTAGCGGGCACGTAGTTGCCACTTTTGAGCCGTGCTGACTTCTGCACTGGGGGTCACAAGCTCGTTGCGTCTCGACGGATCCAGTCTCGCAGGCGAAGAGACGCTCGCCAACCATTGACCTGGTGGGATTTTGAACAATCCCGCGATCTGAAACGAAACAAATAGACAAGGTAGTTCCCCAAACCGAAGCACGATGATGTCGTTGTGATGTCGGTTATCGCCGATAGAGCGGTCGCAGGGCCGCGTCCGCTTGGAGAGCCGCTCGTGACCCCAGTGCCATCGCCTTTGCGCAGTCATTCAACCGACGGATCGAAGTTGCTTTCGACGTGATCGATTGCGTCACTTTTCCGCCGGTGCGGATCGTTGCGCAGAAGGAGCTGCCGAAGGACGCTCCATGAGCCAGTGTGCAGGCGACCGCCAAGTGTTGCACACTCCAAGCATTGAAAGATGATGTAGGGTCGGCTTCTGGCCTATCGCGGCATACTCCGCTGCCGCACGATCGTGGGGCTGTATCGTTCCATTGTCATTTGCGCTGGCGGTTCGAAAGGCGAGCGGCGCACCGTCCTCGAAACGATGCGCCGCTCTTCTCATGCGGCTTCCGCGGCGATGTTGCCGATCCAGTCGCGGGCGAGCATCACGTCGGCTTGCGACAATTGATGGCCCGCCGGCAGGCCCCTGTGGGTCACGCTCGCGCCGGCTTGCGAGAGCAGAGCCGCAAGCTTCGTAGAATTGCTCGCCGGCACGATCGGGTCGGCCTGCCCCGACAACAGCAGGACGGGCTTGCCGCTGAGCTCAGCCTTCGGCGGATCCGACAGCGGCACCATGGCGCGCAGGAGGATCGCGCCGGCAAGCACATCCGGCTTCAGCAGGAGCAACGCAGCGGCGATGTTGGCGCCGTTGGAGAAGCCGACCGCGACCGGTGCGGCGATGCCGTATTGCGTCCGCGCCTCGTTGACGAACTCGCCGAGCTCTCGCGCGCGGCGGCGCACGTCGTCCTCGTCGAACACGCCTTCGGCGAGGCGACGGAAGAAGCGCGGCATGCCGTGCTCGAGCACGCGGCCGCGCGGCGAGAGCAGGGCGGACCCCGGCGAGATCATCCTGCCGAGCCCGAGCAGATCGTTCTCGTCGCCGCCGGTGCCGTGCAGCAGCAGGAGCGGAGGGGAGCCCGCGCTGGTCGCGGGTTCGTAGCGATGGATGAAGCTATTGTCGGTCATGACGCGGTCTCTTCCAACCTCGGCAGAACGTCCTCGATCTGCCTGCGGTGCTGCTCGAGGAAAGCGGGCAGTTTCAGGTCGCGGCCAAGGGTCGCGACGGGTTCATCGACGGCGAAGCCGGGGATGTCGGTTGCGATCTCGAACAGCACGCCGCCGGGCTCGCGGAAATAGATCGAGCGGAAGTAATTGCGGTCCCTCTGCTCGGTCGGATGCAGGCCGTGATTGCTCACGAGCTTCTGCGCCATCTGGCCCTGCTCAGCGTCGTCGGCCGCGCGGAAGGCGATGTGGTGCACCGAACCGCCGCCCTGATGTCCCCGCAGAAAGCCCTTGGCCTCGTAGATGTCGACGACGCTGCCCTCGGCATCACCAGGCGCCTTGAGGCGGATCACCGAACCTTCGCGCCCCGTCTCCTTGAAGCCGAACACGTCGGTGAGGACGGCGGCGGTCTTGGCCGCGCTGTCGAGCAGCAGCGTCACGCCATGGAAGCCGCGGATCGCATGCTCGGCCGGCACGTCGCCGTTGCTCCAGCTGGGCTCGTTCTCGGCGCCGGGAACGCCAACCAGCGCGAGCGCCATGCCGTCAGAATCGGTGAACGGCAGCACGGACTCGCCGAAGCGCTTCTCGAGCGCCTCGTAGGCGATACCCTTCTCGGTGAAGCGCTGGGTCCAGTAGCCGAGCGAGCGCTGCGGGACGCGGAACGCGGTCTGATGGGTTTCGCCGACGCCGCGGCGCCCGGCCGGAACTCCGGCCCAGGGGAAGAAGGTCAGGATGGTGCCGGGGCGGCCGGTCTCGTCGCCATAGTAGAAGTGATAGGTGCCGGGATCGTCGAAATTGACCGTCTTCTTGACGAAGCGCAGCCCGATATCCCGGGTGTAGAAGCCGAAATTGCGGATGGGGTCGCCGGCAATCGCGGTCACGTGGTGCAGTCCAGACATTGTCGTCCTCCAATTCGGGGAGCCTCTTGCTCTCTGGTCGGAAATATTGTTCCGCTTTGGATTGGAGACAATCCGTGCAAATATGACGGCTATGTCTACGATTTGGAAACAATCGCCGGAGGCCATCCTTGGATAAGCTCGGCAGCCTCCGGGCCTTCGTGAAGGTGGTCGAAAGCGGCAGCTTTGCCGAAGCCGGGCGGCAGCTGCGGCTGTCGCGCTCGGCAATCAGCAAATACATCGCCGACCTCGAGGAGAGCCTCGGTGTCCAGCTGTTGATCCGGACCACGCGGCACGCAAGCCCGACCGAGAACGGCCAGCGCTATTTCGAACGCGCGCTCGTCATCCTCTCGGAGGTCGAGGCGGCCGACCAGGCGGTGACGCAGGCGCAGTCGGCGCCGCGGGGCCTGCTCCGTGTCAACGCACCGATGTCGTTCGGCACGATGCGGCTCGGGCCGGTGCTCGCCGATTTCATGGCGCGATATCCGGAGCTCCAGCTCCAGATCGTGCTCAGCGACGATCTGCTCGATCCCGTGCAGGACGGTTTCGACGTGACCTTGCGGATCGCCGAATTGGAATCGTCGAGCCTGATCGCGCGAAAAATCACGCCGGTGGCGCGCATGATCTGCGCTTCGCCGGATTACCTCGCGCGTCACGGCACGCCAAAGCATCCGCAGGATCTGCGCGAGCATGCCGCGCTCACCTATGGCTTCCTGCTCACCGGCAACCAGTGGAAGCTGACGGGCGCGAACGGCGATCACTGGATCCAGCCGGCCTGGTCACTCTGCGTCAACAATGCCGAGGTGCTGCGCGACGTCGCGATCAAGGGCAGGGGGCTGGCGCTGCTGCCGGAGTTCATCGCTGCCGAGGCTTTGCGGAAGGGCGCGCTGCGGACGGTGCTGGACGACTATGCGGCGCCGCCGCTTGCGCTTTATGCGGTCTACCCGCCGACGCGGCATCTGTCGGTGAAGGTGCGGCTGTTCATCGATTTTCTGGTGGAGCGGTTCGGGCGGGATGAGGAGGGTGCGCGGACGACCTGAGGCTCCGGCGGCTGGACGACATGAAGCCGGCACGCTGTCCGATCGCAGCATCGGCCGACGGTAGGCCGCTGCCATCCGACGTCCCGCTGCCGCTCTCATGGGCGAAAAGCAGGAGTTTGCCTACGCAACAGGCACTGCAAGCCTGCAAATCAATCACCGAAAAGATTGATTTCAATATGCATTCCTGCACGGTTGATTGCACATCTCGCCATTTTCTTTCGCGTCGCTGAGGCCAACACTTCTCGTGCTCGCGGCGGAAGTGCGCAGAGCCGCAGAGTCCACGGGGATACCGATGCAAACGATCAGTGAGGCGATCTCGAATCCAAAGGTGAGGCGCGCCATCGAACTCGCGATCGGGCCGTTGCTGCTGTTCGCGCTGTGGTGGATCGCGTTCAAGGGACAGCTGGTCAACAAGGATCTGCTACCGTCGCCGATCGACACGCTGCGCGACACCGCGGCCAGCATCGCGGCCGGCAAGATGACCGGCGATTTCGTCCACACCATCGCGCGCGTCGGCTATTCGACCTTGATCGCCGTGGTCGCAGGCGTCCCGATCGGGATCGTGCTCGGCGCCAGGGCCGCGATCTATCGCTCGGTCGAATTCCTGGTCGACTTCTTCCGCTCGACACCGGCGACCGCATTGTTTCCGCTCTTCCTGCTGCTGTTCGGCCTCGGCGACTTCGCCAAGATTGCGGTCGCTGCCTTCGCCGCCTGGCTCGTCATCGTGTTCAACGTCGCCTACGGCGTGATGAATGCGCGCCAGACCCGCATCCTCGCAGCCCGCTCGATGGGCGCCTCGTCGCTGCGTATCTTCAAGGATGTCATCTTCTACGAGACCCTGCCGCAAACCTTCGTCGGCCTGCGCACCGCGGTATCGCTCGCGCTGGTCGTGATCATCGTCGCGGAGATGTTCATCGGTGCGACCGACGGCATCGGTCACCGCATCATCGACGCGCAGATCTCGTACTCGCTCACCGACATGTACGGCTCCATCCTGATCGCCGGCGCGATGGGATACGGGCTCAACCTCTTGCTCCTGATGATCGAACGCTCGTTCATTCACTGGTCCGGCAGATAGTCAGCCAATCCAAAACGAAGAGGCCATCATGCAGACGAATAGATTCCTTGCGGCGCTCGCGACGTCCACGTTCCTGCTTGGCGCGGGCGTCGCGAATGCGGCCTGCGACAAGACCGAGAAGGTGACGGCGGTCTGGCTGCCGATCATGCAGACCACGGGCTATTATGTCGCTCTCGAAGAGAAGCTGTTCGAAAAGGCCTGCATCGAGATCGTTTCCACCAAGATGGAAGCGCCGAACCAGATCATCGACGCCCTGATCGCCGAGCGCGCCGATTTCGGTCCTCCGGGCGCGGCGGCCGGCATCGCGATGATTGCGGAAGCCAAGTTTCCCGGCAAGCTGAAGGTGTTCGGCTTGCAGGGTGGGGGCATCGCGGTCGATCGCATCAATGACGGTCTGATCGTCAAGCCGGACAGCCCGATCAAGAGCTTCGCCGATCTGAAGGGCAAGTCGCTCGGTCATGTCCCGGGCATTCAGTGGCGAACCATCTCCCGCCACATGGTCCGTTCGGCGGGGCTCGATCCCGATACCGACGTCAAGCTGGTCGACCTCGCGGTCGCGATGCAGGTCCCCGCCGTGGTCGGCGGCACGGTCGATGCGACGCTGTCGCTGGAGCCGGTCGGATCGATCGCCGTCGCCTCGGGCAAGGCGGTCCGCGCGATGACCAATCCGGTTGCGCATGTCATTGCCGATCCCTTCTATTCCGGCGCCTCTCTGATGACCACGAAGTTCCTGAAAGAGCGGCCCGAGGTTGCGCGCAAGGTCGTCGCGGTGATCGACGAGGCGACCGATCTCGTGAACGCCGATTTCAAGAAATACAAGCCGATCCTCACCAGGTACACGCCGATCAAGGAAGACCAGCTGGAGCTCCTGGCGCAGCCCTATCTGCGCGGCTTCAAGGACCTCAACGAAACCGACCTGAAGTCGTACCAGGCGCTGGTCGATGTCTTCATCAAGGAGGGCGTGGTGGCAGGCCCGATCAACGTGAAGGACAAGCTTCTCGCCAAGTCCGATCTCGGAAACTGAGTGGATCATCCGATGGGGAACGTGACTGCGATCCGGAGCGTCGATCGGGCTGCCGCTGAAAGCCCGTCACCTGTTCCGTCGCTCAAGCCGCGGCAGGCCTACGTCACGGTGCGTGGGCTCAGCAAGAAATTCCAGGGCACGACGATCTATGACGACTTCTCGATCGACCTGCCGATGGGAAAGTTCATCTCGGTCTTCGGCCCGAACGGTTGCGGCAAGAGCACGTTCATCAACATGATCTCCGGCCTGATGCCGATGGATGCGGGTGAGGTGCTCTATGACGGCCAGACCATTCGGGACACGAGGATCTCGTACGTGTTCCAGAACTACAGGGAAGCGCTGTTCCCCTGGATGCGCGCGATCGACAACATTCACTATCCGCTGAAAGTGATCGGCGTGGATCGCAAGGAGAGGCGCCGACGCGTCGAAAAGCTGCTCGCGGATTTCGACGTGCCGTTCGACCTCAATGCCTATCCTTACACGCTGTCGGGAGGCCAGCAGCAGACGGTTTCGATCCTTCGCGCGCTCGTGACCGAGCCCGAAGTGCTGTTCCTCGACGAGCCCTTCTCAGCGCTGGACTACGAGATGACGCTGTTCATGCGCGAACGGCTCCAGCACATCTTCATGAAGCTGAAGACCACGATGCTGCTGGTGTCGCACGATCTCGAAGAGGCCATCCAGCTCGCCGACCAGGTCGTGCTGCTGACGCGCCGGCCGACGCGGGTGGCGGAGATCGTTCCGGTCGATCTGCCCTGGCCGCGCGACCTCGACGTCACGACCGGCGAGGGGTTCATCACGCTGAAACGCCATTGCCTCGACCGCTTCTGGCGCGAGGTCAAGCGAGACTAGTTCGATCAACCTTCGAAGATGGAGACCAACATGACGAAGCGCCGTTTTCGCGCTGCCGCCGTCCAGACGCTTGCCCGTCTGGGAGACTTCGACCACAACATCGCGCTCGCCACGCAATATGTCGAGGATGCGGTGAGGCAAGGGGCCGAGCTGGTGGTGTTCCCCGAGTGCATGGACACCGGCTATCTCTTCGATTCCGCCGAGCACTGCCGTGAGCTCGCCGAAACGATTCCAGACGGCCCGTTCGTGACGGCACTGTCGGCGCTGGCCAGGAAGCACCGCATCTACATTGCCAGCGGCGTCACCGAATGGGACCCGGACAAGGAGAAGATCTTCAACACCGGCATCATGTTCGGCCGCAACGGCGAGACCGTCTGCCACTATCACAAGCAGTTCCTCGCGACCCACGATCAGAACTGGTTTGCGTTCGGCGAGCGCGGCTGCCCGGTGGTCGAGACGGACCTCGGCAAGATCGGGCTGCTGATCTGCTTCGACGGCCGCATTCCCGAAATCTTCCGCGCGATGGCGATGCAGGGAGCCGAGGTGATCGTCGACATGGCGAATTTCTTCGCCATGGACCAGGCGGACATGTGGGGCCCGGCCCGCGCTTACGAGAACGGCCTGTGGCTGGTGGCCGCGACCAAGGCCGGCTATGAGCGCTCGATCTATTATCCAGGCGGCAGCATGATCGTCGATCCCAAGGGACGCGTGCTCTCAAAGGTGCCGTACGATACGCACGGCATGGCCATTGCCGACGTCGATCTCGATGCCGCGCACGACAAGTCGATCTATGCGGCGAACGACAAGATCGCCGACCGCCGTCCCGAGACCTATGGCCTGATGGCGTTGCCGTACGAGAAGACGCCGGTCTATCGCCTCGCGGAGCAGCCGCTGATCCCGGCGAAATCCGTTGCCAAGGTCGCGGCCGTGCAGATGCACGTGACCAAGGACACCCCGGCCGCGGACGTGTTCGACATGGTCGATCACGCCGCCAAGCTCGGCATCAAGGTGCTCACCCTGCCGGAATATGCGTTCTGCCCATCCGCCATCCCGAACGCCGCGGAGGCCGCGGCGCTGGCCGATCAGACGACCTCGCTGCTGGCCAGGACCGCCGCCATCGCGTCCCGTTATCATTGCCTGATCGCGCTGCCCACGGTGGAGCGCGCCGCGGCCGGACTGTACGTGACGACATTCCTGATCGGACCCGACGGAAAGGAGATCGGGAAATATCGCAAGACCCATCTGACGGCCGAGGAGCGCAAATGGGCGAAGGCGGGCGACGACTATCCGGTGTTCGAGACGCCGTTCGGCCGGGTCGGCGTCATGTCCGGCTATGACGCGGTATTCCCCGAAGTCTCGCGTTGCCTCGGCATCGCGGCGGCAGACATCATCCTGTGGCCGGCCTCGCTGCGCGAGCCGTTCGAACGGGAGCTGCTGGCGATCCCGAGGGCCGAGGACAACAGGGTCGCGGTGGTGCTGGCGAACCGCGTCGATTCGCCCTATCCGGGCGGCAGCCTCGTCATTCCGCCGACCGGCTTTCCGCTCTGGGACATCAACGTGGTCGCGCCGCGCGTCCTCAAGCTCGGGGCCGTGATGCCCAAGCACATCGACCTCGCGGTCTGCCGGCAGAAGCTGATGATCCCGAAGGTCGATATGTTCGCCAACCGGCTGGTCGAAACCTACGCGCCCATCATCGCCGCCTGACGGTTGCTGTGCCTGCTGATATGCCCGAAACTGGCGAGAGTCAGATGCCGAAGCTCGCGAACGGGCATATCAGGACGGCCGAAATGGCAAAGGCTGCGCGCACGCTGCGTTACAATTGGGACGACGTGATCTTCTTCCTGGAGGTCGCACGTACCCGCAATCTCGTTCGCGCCGGCCAGAAGCTGAAGGTCGACCATACCACCGTCAGCCGGCGGGTGAGGGAGCTCGAACGCAGCCTCAACACCACGCTGTTCAAGCGCAGCAAGTCCGGCTTCGCCCTGACCGAGGCGGGCCTGCGGCTGCTCCAGTTCGCCGAAGGCATGGAGAACAACGCCAACGCCATCATCGAGACGGTGGTCGGCTCCGAGAAGGCGGACGCCGCCGGAGCGGTGCGCATCGCCGCCATGGAAGGCATCGGCAGCATGTATCTGACGAGCTGCATGGCCGCCTTCAGCAAGGCGTGGCCCTCGATCCAGGTCGAGCTGATCACCGATACACGCCTGCTCGACATGACGCGCCGCGAGGCCGACATCTTCATCAGCTTTTTCCGGCCGAAGGGACGGCGGCTCTCGGTCAAGAAGATCGGCGAGTTCCGGATCTTCCTCTACGCCTCCGATCCCTACTTGCAGCGTGCGGGAACCCCGGCGGATCTGAAGGACCTCGACAACCACGACTTCGTCGATTTCATCGACGAGCACATCCACATCAAGGAGAACCGCTGGCTGTCCGACATCCTGCGGCCGGCTCATGTCGTGTTTCGCAGCACCAGTCTCGTGTCCCAGTACATGGCTGCATCGAACGGGGTCGGAATTGCCATGTTGCCGTCCTATGTGGCGGCCCACAACAAGGATTTGCGTCCGATCCTGCCGAGCTATTTCTCCGTCCGCGACATCTGGCTCTCCGTTCACGAGGACCTGCTGCACATTGCCCGCATCAAGGCGGTCATGGGCTTTCTCGAGAAACGCGTCGCGGCCGATGCCGACTATCTGATGTCGGCGGCACATCCTGCGTCCGCCAGAGCACGTCCTAGCTGATCGGGAGCTGCTCGGCCGGCCCAAGCAAATCACTCAACGCACTCATCGATGCCTTCTGAAGCGCGGCGAGGTCTTGCGCGGCGCTCTGGCATTCAGACGCGGACAGCGCTGGTGCGGTCTCCTCGAGCTCGCGGCTGCGCTCGAACAGGCGGACGAGGCCGAGCGCGCCGGCGGCGCTGCCGAGCTGATGCGCGAGCCGCGCGAGGTGCTTGCGATCGCCGTTCGCTGCGGCCTTGGCGATGTCCGCGATCAGCTTGTCGCTGGTTTCTTGCAGCAGATGATGCAGCTTTGCGATCTGCGTCGGACCCAGCAACTCCTTCTGGTCGTCGAGAAAATGCCGGTCGATCAACGCGCCCGCGGCGAGTTGGGCTGTGGCCGGCGCGTCCGGGGTGTCCTCGATTGCCTCCCGGAGCGCGTTGATCAGGATCGGCTTGCTGACGACCTTGGCGATGCCGGCTGCGGCGAGCCGCTCCCGCGCGCTGCGCGACACATCGGCGGTCACGGCGATGATGCGCGGCATCCTCGGCAGGCCGAGCTTGCCGATCCGCGATGCCGCTTCCACGCCGTCCATGTCGGGCATGTGCAGGTCCATCAGGACGACGTCGAATGATTGATCGCGGGCCAGCGCGACGGCCGAGGCGCCGTTCCTAGCGATCGTGGCGCGGTGCCCGAGCCGGTTCAGAATCGCCTCGCCGACCTCGCAATTGACGGGATCGTCGTCGACCAGGAGCACGCGCAGCTGCCGCGACGGCGGCGGCAACGCGCCTTGCGCGATGCCGCTCGCGGCCAGCCCCAGCGGCACTTCGAGGGCGAAGGTGCTGCCCGCGCCCGGTGTGCTCTCGACCGTCAGCTCGCCGCGCATCAGGCGGCTGAGGCGGCGGGCGATGGCGAGGCCGAGGCCGGTGCCGCCGAACCGTCGTGCAACGCTGTCGTCGGCCTGGACGAAGTCCTCGAAGATCCGCTCGTGCATGTCGGGGGCGATGCCGATGCCGGTGTCGCGAACGGTGATGCGCAGCAGGATATGATCGTCGTGCTGCTCGGCCGCCGCGTTCACGGCGATCCCGCCCGATGGCGTGAACTTGATGGCGTTGCCGATCAGATTGAGCAGGATGCGATTGAGGCGGACCGGATCGCCGTGCGCGGCGGTGTTGACCGTCGCATCGCATGCGAGGTCGAAGGTCAGGCCCTTGTCGACCGCTTGCGGACGCATCAGGTCGGCGGCGGCCTCGATGAGCTGGTGGAGACGGAAGTCGCGCGTCTCCAGCATCTCGGTGCTGGCCTCGAGGCGGGCATATTCCAGCACCGCATCGACCAGCGCGATCAGCGTTTCGCCCGACGCGGCAGCGGTCGCGAGGTGGCGCCGCTGCGCGTCACCGAGGCTGCCGTCGTCGAGCAGTTGCAGCACGCCCATGACGCCGTTCAGCGGCGTGCGCAGCTCGTGGCTGACGACGGCGAGGAAGCGCGATTTGGTCTCGTTGGCCGCGACCGCCACGCTGCGCGCTCGCTCGGCGGCATCGTGCTCGGCAAGCGCGTGGTCGCGCGCCTTTTCCAGCTCCGAGGTACGCTCCACCACCTTGCGCTCGAGCGTCGCGTAGGAATAGCGCAACTGCGCGGCCATGCGGTTGAACTGGTCGCCGAGCGCTTCCAGCTCGTCGCCGGTCTTGATCGCGAGCCGCAGGCCGAGATCGCCGCTGCCGATCCGCCGCGCGCCCTGGGTCAGGAGCTGGATCGGCCCCGTCATGCGCCGGCTGAGAAAGAGAGAGACCAGCACCGCACCGATCAAGAGGACGACGAGCAGGAAGGTCGAACGGCCGATCGATGCATAGATCGGCGCATAGGCCTCGCTGAGCGGCAGCTCGACGAACACCAGCCAGCCGAGCGAGGGGACCGTCGCATAGGTCGAGAGCACGCGTTGACCGGTCAGATCCTCCTTGACCAATCCTCCCGAGGGCGGGCCCACGCCATCGAGCGCGGAGCGCACGTCCGGATGGCCGGAGAGATCGCTGCGCTGCAGGGCCCGCCACAAATCGGGATGCGCGATCAAGACTCCCATGCGATCGACCACATAGGCCTTGCCGGTGTTGCCGACCCTGATGCCGGCAACGAGGTCCCAGATGAAACGCAGATTGACCTCGGCGACGATCACGTTCGGATTGCGGCCGACGCCGCGCGTGGCGAGCGTCATGAACGGCTCGGTGTCGGCGAAGAAGTAGACCGGCCCGTAATAGGCGCGGCTTTCATTGGCGCCGCGAAAGGCGGGCGAGGCGGAAAGGTCGGTCTTGCTGCCGACCTTGTCTGCAACACGGCGGGACACGCGCAGCTGCTCCAGTCCTCGCGAGTCCAGCTCGGCGATTTCCGCAATCGCCGGCGAGAGGCGCAACAGACGGATGGCGTTCAGGCGCTCGTCTTCGTTGGTCGACAGCTCCGGCGGCAGGCGTGCGAGCCATCTGATCTGGTTCTCGATCTGGCCGACGAACTGGCCGATCTGAATCGCGGCGGAGGCTGCCTGCTCGCGCTGGGTTGCCGCCAGGAGCTGCTTCTGCTCGCGATAGGAGAACCAGACGTCGAAGCCGGTATTGATGGCGAGCGCCGCAAAGGCGAGGGCGACGATCGAGTAGAGATATTTGCGGAACAGCCGGCCGGGAGGCGTGCGCAAAGGTCCCTGGTCGGGCGTCTCGTTCACTCGCGAATCTCGTCGGCGCGCGCGAGCAGCGTGAACGGGATGGTCAATCCGAGTGTGCGCGCGACCGTGCGGTTGATCAGCAGCTCGTATTTCCGCGGCGATTGCACCGGCAGATCTCCGGCCTTGGTGCCGCGCAGGATGAGATCGACATAGTCGGCCGAGCGCACTTCCAGTGTCGGTCCATAGCTCATCAATCCGCCGGCATCCATGAAATAATGGAACGGATAGATCGTGGGCACGCGATACTTGTCGGCCGCCGCAATGACCGCCTGCCGGTTGACGACGAGGAAGCTGTCGACCAGCGCAATCATCGCCGCCTTGGGCGGTTCGGAGAAGCGCCTGACGGCGTCGTCGATGTCCGCAACCGCGTTGACGGGGGCGGCGACCGCAGACACCCCGGACTCGGCCGCCTCCTGCTCGATCGAGTCGAGGAAGAAGCGCCCGCCGCGAGGGGTGGTCGCGGGGTTGAAGAGGATGCCGACGCGGGCGATGTCAGGCACGGCTTCCCGGATCAGCTGCAGCCATTTGCCGCCCATCTCGGCCGTGCTGCTGGTGAAGCCGGTGACGTTGCCGCCGGGATGCGCCAGGCTTTCGACGAAGCCGTTGCCCACGGGATCGTTGGCGGTCGCGAACACGATTGGAATGGTCTTCGTTGCGGCAAGGACAGCTGCGGTCTCAATCGTCGATCCCGTCAGGATCACATCCGGCTGGAGTGCCAGCAGCTCCTGAATGGCCGCCTTCAACCGGTCGGGCGGGCCGAAGCTCGAACGGAGCTCGAGGCGGAAGTTGACGCCCTCGACCCAGCCGCGCTGCCTCAAGCCGGCGATGAGGCCGCCGAGGCGCGAGGTCGGGCTGTCGATCATGCTCCGCCTTGTCAGCTCGTCGTCGAGCGGCAATGCGGTCAAGGATGCGACGATCCGCATGCGATCCGACGTTGCGCCGAGCGCGATCCATCCTGCGGCACCTGCTCCCGCAAGGCGAATGAAGCCGCGGCGATCGACCGAGAAAGCGGAACGCCGTTCGGTCATGGAATTCTTTGCATATGGCTTGCCCCGGTTTGTTGCTTAGCGCGAACGGCCGGTGTCCACAATTGATCAAAAAATGCGCTTGTGAATGTTCATTCGCAGCGTTTGGCAGCCCGATACCGTATTCCTACGCAGCCAAAGAGTCGCTGTTTCGAACCTTGTCTCCTCGGTGGCGCCTTGTAACGCCTTGTGGCGTTGCAACATTTTCCGTCTCGGTTGCGGTGACGGTTCGGGGGAGCCGATTTCGCAGCTGCCGATTTTTGAAGCGTTGTTTCAAGTTGTTTCGAAGGTTTTCGATGCGCAAGATCTATCTCATTCCGGCCGTCGTCGGCCTGCTCACCTCCGTTGCTGCCGGGCCGCTCGCGGCTCAGGGCGCCGTGCCGAAGCAGAAGGCCGCGCCGGCCCCCAGGGCCGCTGCGGCTGGTGCTCCCGCTGCGGCCGGCACGCCCGTTGCCGCGGGGGCGCCGTCGGCCGAGGCGCCGGGCGCGGAGGACAAGAGCAAGGCGATCGACGGATTCCGCTCCGCCAAGTTCGGCATGAACGAGGCCGATGTACGCGCGGCGATGGCGAAGGATTTCAACGCCAAGCCCGACGCCATCAGGGCGCAGGACAACGCGGCCGAGCTGACGCACAGCATCCTGCTGTCCGTTCCGGAGTTGCTGCCGAACGGCGGCACCGCCGAGCTGTCCTACGTGTTCGGCTACAAGTCCAAGTCGCTGATCCAGGTCGGCGCGGTCTGGTCGAAGGGAACCGACGCCGCGATCACGCCGGAGAAGCTGTTCTCCAACGCCAACATCCTGCGCGCCCATTTCATGGGTGAAGGCTTCAAGCCCGATTCCATCGCGGTCAACATGCCCGTCGCCGGCGGCATCGTGATGTTCCGCGGCAGCGACGCCAAGGATCGCTCGGTGATCCTGCTGCTGCAGGGCACGTTCGAGAACAAGGAGAACAACCAGCGTGTGCTGACCCCGACCAGCCTGCTGCTGTTCTACGTCGCCGACGCCAAGAGCCCCGACATCTTCAAGCTGCCGCCCGGCCAGTTCTGATGCCCGGATCGCACGACATTCTCCCACCCGGTTGTGGATCGGCGCCAATGCCGATGAAGAGGATCTGACATGCGCGGACCATCTGCGGCGCGAGACGATGACGAGCTGACGACGTTGCGGAAGCTTTCGCGCTTTCGTTCGATGTCGCTGCTCTGCGCAATGCAGATGGTCTTCCTGCCGGTGTACAGCGTCCGCGTCCGGGCGCAGACGGCCAACGTCATCCTCCCGGACGGACGCACCGGAACGTCCCTGCAGACCTCCGGCAGCGTCACCAATGTCACGACGTCGACGGTCTCGGGCAACAGTGCCTTCAACTCGTTCTCGCAGTTCAGCGTCGGGCAGGGCAACACCGTCAATCTGCAGCTGCCGACGGGGACGCAAAATCTCGTCAACATCGTTCGCGACGCGCCGGTCTACGTCAACGGCACGCTGAACTCCTACATGAACGGCGCGATCGGCGGTAACGTCTATTTCGCCGATCCCAAGGGTTTCGTGGTCGGTCGCAGCGGCGTGGTCAATGTCGGCAGTCTCAACGTCTCGACGCCGACGCGCGAGTTCACCGACAGCCTGATCGGCGCGGGCGGGCAGATCAACCAGTCGGCGGTCGGCAATTTGATGGCGGGCTCGTTCCCGGTCTCGCCTGACGGCAACATCCGCATCTACGGCCGCGTCAATGCGATCGACGGCGTCCGCCTGACCGGGCAGAACGTCTTCGTCGGCGGCGCCAGCCAGCGCGACATCGCCAATCTCGACCACGCCGCGAAGTTCGCGGCCTCCGTCAATTCCAAGGGCCTGCGCAGCGCCAGCGCGATCACCGTCAGCAACGGCTCGATCCATATCGGCGCCGTCAACAACGCCCGCGTCAACGGACGCCTGACAGCGCGCAGCAAGACCTCGACGCCGAGCAACATCACGGTGCAGGCCGGCAACAACATCGAGATCGGCAAGAACGCCCGGCTGAACATTGCCAGCAAGACCGGCGATGCCGGCGAGATCCGCCTGAAAGCGGCGCAGAATCTGACGGTGACGGGTGGGGCCAGGTTCAACGCCAGCGCGAAGACCGGCAATGCCGGCCTCGTCGATTTCAGCGCGAACGGGGTGATCGACATCGGCCAAGGCATCAAGGTCAACCTCGCCGCGCCGAACGGCAAGGCGGGCACGCTTCTGATTGATCCGACCGACCTCGTGGTTGGTGATGCCGCCCAGGGCGATACCGGCGTGACGCTGTCGAACAGCTCCGTCGCGGCTGCGATCAACGGGCTCAGCGCCGGTGCCACCTACCTCATCCAGGCAGACAACTCGGTCACGCTGGCGGCCCACGCGGTGGTCGATACCCGTCGTCTCGATGCCAATGGTTATTCGACGGGCAATGCCAACGACATCCGGATAGAGGCGCGGATAATCGATATCCAGAACGGCGCGCAAATTCTCGCGCAGGCCGTCAACGCCGCCAGCACGCATTACACCAGCGGCAATGTGACGCTCGCGGCGACGGCGAGCGACAGCAAGCTGTCGGGCCAAGCCACTGCGACGTCGGGAATTACGGTCGACGGCCGGATCACCGGCGGTGACATCACGATCGCATCGGTCTCGACGGCGTCGTCCAGCTTTACGAGCTCGGTCCCTGGCCTCTTTACGCTGGTGGGCACCACGCTCGCGGCCTCGATGCTCGGCATCAACGGCGGCTACGTGGCCGCGAGCGCCACCGCGACGGTTAATATCAACGGCAACGCCAACATCAACGGCACCGGCAACGTCTCCATCGCCTCGCATGGTTCGGAGACGGCGCAGGATCCGGCGATTGCGAGCACCTTGATCGGCGGCTCGCCGATCGGCGCCGCCGCTGTCGTCGGCAAGATCGACGGCAATGTCAGCACCAATGTTGCCTCCGGCGCCACGATCAGCGCAGGCGGCAACCTCGGCATCCACGCCATCAACGATGCAACGTTGGCCGTTACCGCGGTCGCAGCGACCTCCAGCGCGCAATTCGTCGAGACGGTGGCCTATTCCACCGGCTCGGTCTCGACCACGGCCAATGTCGGGACCGGCGCGAACCTTTCCGTCGGCACCGTGAATGCATCCGGCAACTCGCTGACAGTGCGGGCGATCAACAACAACTCGTTCTCGACCGGCGCCACGTCGGTTGCGCTGAGCACGCCGACCGCCAGCGGTGGTGTTGGCGGGGCGCTCGCGATCAGCGACGTCACCACATCCGCAAACGCGAAGCTCGGCTCGTCGCTGGGCACCAGCGCGTCGTCGCGGATGAACGGCTCCGTTCTGGTCGAGGCGACCTCGAACACGACGAGCAACTCGACCATGGCGTCGACCATTGTCGGTACGCCGGCCCTGGTCGGCGCGATCCAGGAGTTCTTGGTCTCCAGCCCCAGCCTGACGGGGATGATGGCTCAGCAGATGGTCTCGCTGATGCCGGTGGACTTCAATTTCAAGGCCGCCGGTGCGCTGTCGCTGGCCAACAGCACCGAAAACGCGACGGCATCGATCGGCCAGAATCCGAGCGGCGGCGCGCCGAGCCTTTATGTCAGCGGCAACGTCGCGGTCGTCAGCACTCTCATCGATCGGGGCGTGCGCAGCAATGCGACGGCTTCCGCGATCACCAAGGACGTTACCAGCGGCGAGGGCGTCGCGATCAGCGCGGCGGTCGCCTGGGGCAATTTCAACCACAATTCCAACGCCTATATCGGCAGCGGCACCACCGTCAACGCGGCCAACATCGCCGTTGACGCCACCACCTCGATGCCGATCACCAATACCTGGCTGAAGTGGGACGGACTGACCGAGGTCCTCGGCCATCTCAACGGCAATCTCGGCGTTGGCGGCAATATCCTGACGAGCTATGCCAACGCTACGGCCGACGCCGGCGACACGATCGGTATCGCCGGCTCGCTGAACCATTTCGTCGTGAACAACAACACGACGGCGTGGGTGGCCGGCAGCGCGAGTCTGACCGCGACTTGCACCACCGCGGCCTGCGGCAGCAGCTGGTCCGCGACGGTCAACAACGGTGACGTCCACACCTACGACACCAGCATCCAGATCGCGGCGACCACGACCACGGCCTCGATCGACGCGGCCGGCAATGTCGGTACGCTCGGCTTCCTGCCCGGCAACACGTCGGGCGGCTCCTCGGTCGGCGGCGCGCTCAATCTCGTTCAGTTCAACACCAGGACCATCGCCGGCATCTCGGACGGCGCGACGGTGCGGGCGGCGGACGATATCGCCGTCAACGCCATCACCTCCGATCAGTTCATTGCGGTTGCTCCGACGTCCGGCAAGGCTGCGGGCGCCCTGGCGCTCAACGGCATCACCTCGCTCGGCTTCCTCAACAACACGACTCATGCCTCGATATCGAGCCAGGCAACCGTCTACGCTCCGACGGTCGGAATCCTGGCGCAGCAGGACCTGTCGGTCATCACGCTGGCGGGGGCAATGAGCCGGAACACCAGCGGCGGTTCGGCCGTCGGATTGGCGGTCGCCTATCTCGGTGCAAACACCGACACGTCGGCCTATATCGGCGACAATCATTCCGATATCAGGCCCGGTCCCTTCAGCGCCGACGATCCGTTCGCCGGCAATGGCGGCGGCAGCGGGGCCGTCAACGTCGACAATCTCACGATCAGTGCGACCACGTCCGGACGCATCACGACCGCAGCGGTCGCGGCTTCGATCTCCGAGCCGCAGGCCTCCAGTTTCTCGGACAAGGCGGGAGCCGCCGGTGCAGGTGCGACCGGCGGGGCCGCCGGCGTGGCGACGGCCGCGAGCAAGATCGGCTCGAGCTCGGGCTCGAGCACCGACGGTTTCAGTATCGATCTCGCCGGCAGTTCGTCGATCGGCGACGTCGCGCTCGGCACCAGCGCCTATATCAGGAACACGACGGTCAACAAGTACACGACGGCTGGCACCGTCACGACCAGCACGATCGTTCAGGCCCTGAACGACACGATGCTCAACAGTGGCTCCGGTTCGGCGGCACTCAATCTGGCCGGGGCATCCGCCCAGGGAGCTGCGATCGGCGGTGCCATTGCCGCGGCGATGTCGAACAACGCGACGCTCGCCTACATCTACGGCACCACCATGAACAACCAGAGTTCGGTGACGGTTCAGGCGCTCAACGGCGGCTCGGAGACCATCGTCGCCATCGGCGTGGCGGGATCGAAATCCAACGCGGCCTCGCTGTCGGCCTCGGTCGGCATCATCACGGACAGCGCCAACGCCTATATCGAGAGCTCGACGATCACGGGCCAGGCGACCGGCGTCAATCGCGCGCTCGAGGTCGACGCCTATCAGACCACGAACATCGCGATCGGCGGCGGCTCGCTCTATATCTCGGGCGGCCAGGCCGGCGTCGGCATCGGGCTGACCTATGCGTCGATCGGCGATCCCACCGGCGGCAACGCGACCGACGCGCATATCCGCAGCACAGGGATCTCGAACTACGACAGCCTGCTGGTGCTGGCCGACAGCGCCAGCGTGATTGCGGCTGGTGCGGCCTCGGGCGGGGGAGGGGCCAGCGCCAACAGCCTTGCCGGCGCCGTCGTCGTCAGCGAGATCACGCCGACCACCACGGCCTACATCAACAGCGGCTCGACGGTGAGCATCAATGTCGGCCGCGTGACGGTGCTGGCGGACAGCGGCGCGGTGTCGGCGCTTGACACCGCGCTCGGCAATCTCGTCAGGAAGTCGAACAACAATCATCTCGCCACGGATACCTGCACGGTCGCCGGCGGCACGGGCGGGCAGAACTGCATCGACTTCAGCGCGGCTGCGCTCAACGACGGCACGGGCAACGGTCCGGGCGCCAGCATCGTCTCCGTTGCGGGCCTGATCCAGGCCGGCAAGAACAATGTCGGCGCCTCGATCGTCTACAACACCGTTGCGACGACGCACTCGGCCTATATCGCCAATGTGCTGATGACGGCCGGCAGCAACGGCAATGTCAGCGTGAGCGCGGTCGATTCTTCCAAGATCCAGGCGGTCACGATCGGCTTCGGTCTCGCGACCGGACAGTTTGCGGGCGTGGGAGGCACCACGATCAGCTCGATCGGAAACACCGTCTCGGCGGCCATCGGCAACAATTTGTCCAGCACGACGCAATCGAGCGTCACGGCCAAGAACATTTCCGTCAACGCGACCGACAATTCCAGCATCACCGGAACCGCCGCGATCGCGGGCGCCTCGACGCAAGGCAGCGCCGCGGGCTTGGCGCTGGTCTACAGCAGCATCGCCAACAATGTCAGCGCCGGCGTCACCGGCTCCAAGCTGACCGCATCCGGTAGCGTCGCCGTCGGTGCGAATTCGAATGCCGCCATCTTGACTGTCGCCGTCGGCATTGCGATGTCCTCGCAGGTTGGGCTCGCCGGTTCGGTCGCCACCAATCTGATGGGGACCAACGTCACCGCCAACATCACTGCCGCCGGCACCAACGGCATCAACGGAGCCGATGTCACGGCCACCAACAATGTCGGCGTGGTCGCTGGCAACAACGATAAGGCGGCCGTGTTCGCCGGCGCCCTGTCGATCAGCAAGGGCGCGGCCGGCGGCGCGGGTTCGCTGGTGACCAACCAGATCACCGGAACCACCGCCGCCTACATCGCGGGAGTGAACACCAGGGTCGACGCGCTCGGGACCAGCAGCACCGATACGCTGTCGGTCAACAACGGCACGCTCGTCCATGCCTTCGATCTCGGCACGGCCCACGCGCCGACCGACACCACGCCCGACCTCACCGAGAACCAGGACGTCCTGCGCGGCCTTGCCGTGGTCGCGAGCTCGCACCAGGCGGCCGTGACCAACGTCGCGTCGGTCGCCGCGAGCGGCGGCATCTCGATCATGATCAACCCGATCACCAACGTGATGAGCGGGGCGACACGAGCCTATATCGACAGCGCGTCCATCGACACGCGTCTGACCTCGTCGACGCTCAAGCCGCAGATCGAGGTGGCCGCGTCGAGCTTCTCCTATTCCGGCGCGTTCGGCGCTGGCATCGCCTACGGCAGCAGCGGCGGCGGTGGCGCGACGATTGTCTCGACGACGATGTCGCGCGAAACTTTCGCCTATGTCACCAATGCCACGGTCGGCGGCGTCCAGTCGTCGAGCGAGACGGTCGGCGCCGTGACCGTGAAGGCCAATGCAGAACAGGATGCATCCTCGATTGCGATCGGCTTCAACACCGGCTCGGTCGGCCTGAACGTCTTCCAGGCGACCACGGAAGCCTATGTCGACGGCGGCGCGCTGACCGCTTCGTCGCTGACGGTCAACGCCAACAACAGCACCGGCATCTTCTCCGCGAACGGCTCCGGCGCCTATGGCAGCCAGGCCGCGATCGGCGCCGCGTTCCTGGTCCAGGTCTCCTCGAACCGGACGCTGGCCTATGTCGGCGATGAGTTCCGCTATCAGGGCAACGGCGCCGCGCACACCACCGCGCTCAATTTGAGCGGCGCGCTCGACGTCGAGGCCAAGACCAAGAACCGCTTCGAGGCCTATGCCATCGGCGGCGCGCTCTCGACCGGCACCGCCGCGATCGCCGGGATGGCGAACATCGAGATCGCCAACAACACCACCATCGCCGGCGTCTACGACACCACGCTGCAGGGGGTGACGGGCGGCGCGGCCGGCGCGGTCACGGTCAACGCCAACGAGGACGTCGCGATCAAGGAGATCGCGGGCGCGCTCGCGGTCGGCGCCAGCGGAGGAGGGGTCGGCGTCGGTGCCGCCGCCAACGTGATCAGTTTCAAGAGCCGGACCGTCGCGGAGAGCTGGAACAGCAATCTGAACTCGTCAGGCGCGATCAACGTCAATGCGCTCAGCACCAAGGAGGTGCTGTCCTACGCGGTCACCGCCGGCATTGGCGGCAGCGTCGGCATCGGCGCGACTGTCGGCGTCATCATCATCGGCACCAACACCGCCGACGCCGACACCCAGGGCCAGCAGACCGGCCAGCTCAATCAGGGTGGCAACGGCACCATCGCATCCGTCAACAGCGGCACCAGCAACACGCATGGCAGTGGTGCGGTCGCCAGCGGCACCGCCGGCAATCCGAACAGTGCCAATGTCAGCTCGACTTACGATGTCAGCAGTGTGCTGAGCGGGGGCAACGACGCCGTCGTCGCGCAGATCGCGGGCGGCAACGTCACGGGCACGCAGGTCAATGTCGCTGCCACCAGCGCCAATGCGGCCAAGATGTATCTGCTCGGCGCCGGCTTTGCGAAGAATCTCGGCATCGGGGCCGGCATCGGCTACACCAGCGTCAACAGCACCGTGCTCGCGAATCTCAGCGACTACGGACGCAACGGCTCCGGCGTGCTGGTGGCGGCAGATACACCTTTGGCCGTCTCGTCGCCGTCCGTCACTGTTACGGCCGTCGTCAAGGACGCCAATACCGGCCCCTATAGTGGCAAGACCATCGATACCGAGGCGATCGCCGGCGGTGCGGCGCTCTACTTCGGCGCTCAGGCCGCCGTGGCGGTCGGCAATGTCAGCAACTCCGTGGTGGCCCTGCTCGGCGGCCAGATCACCGGCGCGAGCGGCACCGGCAATGGCGCCGCCGTCATGGCGCAGGATTCGACGACCCAAGTGGTCTTCACCGGCGGCGTCACCGGCGGCGCCGTGGCGGTCGGCGCATCGGTCGCAACGGCAAGCCGAACGAGCTCGGTCGCCGCGCGGGTGCTGAACGGCTCCACCGTCAACGTCGCGACTCTGGCAGTTGGAGCAAGCGGGGCGGGCACGTTGACGACGACGGCAACCGCACTCGGCGGCGGCATCGTCGCCGGCGTGGGCGCGGATGCGGAGGCTCATGAGAACTCGTCCGTGCTGGCGGAGATCGGCAGCAGTGCCTCGATCACGACGTCCGCGGCCGGCGCCGGTACGCTGGTCTCGGCGTCCATCACGCCCAATCTTGCAAGCGAGGCGATCGGTGTTTCGGTCGGCGGCGCTGCCGTCGGCGTTGCCATCGCCAAGTCCACGGTCGGCGCCACGGTGACGGCCGATGTCGGCGACAACGCCAGCTTCTCAGGCGGTGCGCTCGCGGTGACCGCCATGGCGCTGGTTCCGACCAGTGGCACCACGACCTGGGCCAAGGCGCTCGCAGGCGGCGGCGGTTCGCTGATCGGCGCGCAGGGCAGCCTGGCCGTGGCGTCCGAAAACGCGACGGTCAACGCCTATGGCGGGACGGGGATCCGGCTGCCGAACGCCAACGTCACCATCGCAGCCGAGAACGACAGCGCCCAGTACGCCGAGGGGACCGGCCTTTCGAGCGGGTTCCTGGCGCTCGGCGCGACCGTCGCGCAGACATCGTCCAGCGCACACACCTATGCCTATCTGGGTGCGCCGGCGGACATGGATAATCTCAACCACGGCAATTATACCGGCATCCTCCGGATCACGGCCACCGGTACCGATACCAACGTCTCCAACGCGACGGTCGGCGCCGGTGGCACCTATGCCGGCGCCGCGGCGGTCGCCACCACGAGCTCGACCGCCGTGACGAACGCGCGGTTCGACGGCGGCACGGCGGACGACACGATCTATCTCGGCGGCCTGACGATCAAGGCGACGCACACCACGAACTACGCGGCCAGCGGCGACGCCTATCAGGCGTCCACGGCGGGCGTTTCCGCCGGAAAGGCGAGAAATGAGGTCGATTCCACCACCACGGCGGACGTAGGGACGCATCTGATCATCAACTCGGCGGCCGGCGACATGGTCGTCATCGCCAACGACATCGTCAATCAGGCCGGAGGCGGCGCGCGATCGGGCTCGGGCGGCTCGTTCTCGGGAGCGGCGGCGCTGAGCGAGTCCTTCGTGACCCAGCGCGTCACCACCAATATCGGCGCCGGCACGGTGCTGAGCCTCAACGACGATCCCAGGACCTCGACCGCGGTGATCAACATCGAGGCCTACAACACGCTGAACACCAACGATACCGCGAGCCTCGCTACCGCCAGCTTCTTCGCCGGCGGCGGCGCCGAATCCAACATGACGGCGAATGCCACGCTCGCGGTCAACATCAACGCCCGCGAGCTGTTCAGCGCCGGCAAGATCTATGTCGGCACGGCCGCGAAGATGGCGGCGGCCAACAACGCCAATGCCAGCCTCTACGGCGCGATCGCGGGCGTCGGCGCCAGCACCAACAGCTGGGTTCACGCCAACCAGTCCGTCAATGTCGGCGACAACGCGAAGATCGTGGCCTGGCGTGACATCACCATGTATGCCGGCCTGTCCGGTGACGGCACCGTCTTCAGCAGCATCCAGGCGACGGCAACCACGGTGGTCTACAACAACACCGCCATTCCGATCTCAACGCTCTATCGCGGCACGGCCAATGCCGACGACACCACCAGCCTGACGCTGGCCCCGACCTCGAGCGTGCTCGGCGCGCGCGACATCTATCTCGGCGCCACGCAGGGCCAGGTCACGGCCACCGGCAACGGCAGCAACTACAATCCGTATCTCGATATCTTCAGCGCCAAGAACAGCGACAACCACAGCCACACCAGCGGAACCGGGGATGTCGCGCTCAACGGCCTGGTGGTGGCGGGCATCAACAACGACGTCACGATCACGATCGAGCTCGGCGCGGGCACGCCGACCCTGAGCACGACGAGCCCTTACTCCGCGCTGACCCTGGAGTCCGTCTCCGACGTCAATCACTTCAGCCCGGTGATGAGCTGGAACCATCAGACGGTCCAATACGCCATCGTCGGCAACTTCAATCCCTACCAGCTGGTGGTCAACCAGCTGGCATCGCTGACCGGCCTCACCGAGGGGCAGGTCCGCGCCCAGCTCGCGGCGGCGACGCCGACGGCGCCCGCCAGCATGTCGCCGTCCGGCACCGATCCGACCGGCGACATCCAACGGCAGATCGACACCTTGATCAAGCAGGCGCCGTTCACCTCCGACGCGCCCGGTAACGCCTTCGCGTTCGGCGACATCCTGGTGTCCGCCGGCAACGTCTCGATCCTGGCGCAGAAGCTCACCGGAAACAGCGGCACCAATCCTGCCGCGCCCGCGGTGATCGCGCGCAGCTCGCCATTGATCAAGATCGAGAACAAGGGCCTCGACTTCATGAGCCTGGGCAACCTCACGGTCACCGAGGTGACCGGAGGTAACATCACCTATCGCCAGATCGACCATGTCGACCCGGATTCGCACTCCAACGTGACCTTCACCGCGATGCCGAGCGCGACGCCGGTCATCGACGTCTCCGCCACCTACAACCGTCTGGATCCTGACTCCGGTCAAGGCATCGACCAGAACGGCAACGTGCTGACCCGCACGCCCGACATCTATTTCAACGGCGCCGTCAACAACGCCAACGGCCTGCTCAAGATCATCAACAATCTCGGCAGTGTCGTCGCATCGCAGTCGCTCAGTGCCGCGACCGTCCAGATCGTGGTGCCCAAGGGCACCTTCACCTTCCTCGGCGGTATCGGGAGCTTCTACGACAGCGGCAGCGCGGTCACCTCGCAATGGGCCACCACTGAAGACAGGCCCGAAGACGCGCTGACGGCAGTGATGACGGCGGCGACCTATCTCGGCGCCTACGGCGACTACTATACGGCTCCGCATATCGCTTCGGGAACCGATCACCCCTATTTCTACTATTGCTGCACCGACGGCAGCCACGGCGTGTATCAACCCGTCGGCAACGCCGACGCCAGCACGATCTTCACCGCGCGCATGCTGATGACGTTCTACGACGGCACCTCGCTCTATTCGTCGATCTTCCTGCCGATGGGCCAGGGCGCGCCCGGCAACGGCAATCCCAACGCCGGCAGCGTACCGAGCGTCAGCACGCTCCAGCAGATCGAGGGGCCGACCAGTCAGGTCATCTCGACTGCGCCGTGGGAGAAAACGACCTATGACGGGCGGAACGTCTACGCGGATAGCGGTCCGTACAAGACGCCGTTCAACTGCGCGGGCTGCTCGGCCTTCTTCCAGGTCATCAACATCCAGCCGGATGCGATCACGGCGAAGACCGCGGATACGCCGGCCACCGCGACGTCCACTCGGACGATCACCGGACAGGCGGTGATCATCTCGGCGTCGGTGATCAACATCAACGGCACCATCCAGGCCGGCTCCAGCAGCAATTACTCGGTCAACATCGGCGCCGCGGCGTACGATGCCATCTATGGCAGCAACGGCCTCAAGAACCGCAACGGCGGCGCGGACTTTGCCGCGGCCCAGGCCAATGCGCGCAACGGCGTCTATTACGACATCTCGGGCTCCGTGACGGCGTCGGCCAGCGGCGACGCCAAGATCGGGGTCAGGTACAACGCTCTGACCGACCAGCTCATCCTGAACGGTGTTGCGCAGGGTGCCGGCGGCTACGTCTATCTGAACGGCAAGATCATCTCGACATCGACCGACAACACCCAGACGCAAGGAAACATCGAGATCAAAGGTGGCGCCGGCACGGTCACGGTCAACAACACCAGCGGGCTTGCGCTCGTCACCAACGCCATCAATACCACCGCCACCGCCCAGAGCGTGGTCGAGATCGTCGACCAGCTCCAGGGCAAGACGACGTGGTATGTCTACGATCCCAAGGCCGCGAGTAACCAGCAGGTAACGAAATACGAGACCAACAGCGTCACTGCGGCCGCGATCGACCCGTCGATGCTGACAGCCCGGACTGGCACGGCCGGTATCCAGTACGCGACGCAGGCGAACATGCTCTACCAGTGGGTCGACACCGCCACGGTGGATCGACCGACGAACAGCACGCAGTTCGACTACGGCTGGCACTTCACGCCCAATCAGACCACCGGGGAGAACTGGACCCGCTCGATCAGCCTGGTTTCGGGTACGCAGGCCAGCAACTACCAGAAGGTCACCACCGCCACCGGCAGCTATCACTGGGCCGACGGCGTAGACTCGCACGGCAACATCAATCCGCTCAACACCCACCCCGAAAAGTGCTGCGGCGCGGACGCCCAGTACAATTGGTACCAGGCGATCTATGATCATCTGACGCTCACTCTGACCAACACCGTCAAGGCGTCGAACCCGATCAACATCAAGTTCACCGGCGGCAGTAGCAGCGACGTCGTGGTCAATTCGACCTCCGGCATCGTCATCAACGGGTCGATCAACAACCAACAGGGCGCGACGACGCTCGCCGCCACCGGCGCCAACTCGACGATCACGGTCGGCGCCAATGCCAACAACCCGGTGATCTCGGGGACGAGCGTGACGCTTCGGGGTGACGGCGGCATCGGCACGCTCGGCACCACCAAGGCGCCCGTCCAGGTGCAGCTCTATGGCGGCAGCCTGACTGCCAGCTCGATCGACCGCGACATCGCGATCTCGGGCATCGGCGCGCTGTCGATCAACCAGGTCAAGGTGAATTCCGCGGGCGCCACGCCGCAGGGCAACGTCTTCCTGTCGGCGACCGGCGACATCAACTCGGCTTCCGCCTACAACGTCGCCAACCCGGTCGTGATCGGCAAGAATATCGAGATCAACTCCACGTCCGGTGCGATCGGCGCGACGAGCGCCGTCGTCAACAACGCCTCCACCCTGACCAATATCAATCCGCTGGTGATCCAGGCGACGGGGACGGTTCAGGCCAGCGGCGCCGTCGATGGCGGCGTGCTCGACAGTGCCTCGGCCACCGGCACCTACATCATCCAGTCCAAGGGCGACCTGCGCCTCGGCACGATCCAGTCGACCGGCGGTCCGGTGTTCCTGGAGGCTGCCGGCTCCGACGGCAACCAGGCCAGCATCCTGAACGGCCGAGCGGCGGTCGGCCTCACCCAGGCGCAGAGCCAGCATCTGCAGGACGTCTGGACCAGCCTCGACCTGCTCAGCGGCAACGCCGCCACCAACGCCGTCAACAGCTACCAGGCGATGGTGACGTCGGCCTACAACGACTACTTCCAGCTCAGGAACATCGCCTTCCCGAACGGCAGCACCTATGCGCCGACTTCGGTCGGCCTGACGGTGCTGCGGGCGCAGGTGGCTGCCAAGCTCGGCATCGATCCCGCGAACGTCTCGACGACGGACATGAAGGTCGAGGCCACTACGCGGTTCCTGCGAGATCAGTTCCTGCTCGGCAAGATCACCACCGACGAGCTCAAGAGCTCGCTGACGACCTTGCTTGGCAGTGCTCCTTCGGATCCGCTGGGGACGGTGTTCGGCAGCTCGCTGTCGACGACGCTGTTCACGAAGCTGTTCGAAGGCGTCTCGACGGCCAATCAGCGCATGCCCACCAACACGGCGCTGCTGACGGCGCTGAACACCTACAATGCGAACTATAGCTACACGCTCGCATCGACCGAGCGGGTCTACGGCGTCATCACAGCGGGCGCGCAATGGACGCAGAGCCAGCTGGCCTATACCGTGTCGTCGTCGTCGATTGGCGCCGCGCCGCCGCCGATCGACGAGAACGTCATCGCCAATGTCAGCGCCAACCAGATCATGCTCTACGCGCCGCGCGGCTCGGTCGGCAATTCGGCGGCGCCCCAGACCTTCACCTTCACCAGCGTCGATGCCTCGTCGCTGACGCCGGAGCAGAGGACATTGCTGTCCTCGGCCGGTCCCGGCCAGCTCACCGTCGGCGCGGTGACGGACCCGACCACTCATGTCACGACCTATACCGTCAGCCTGTCGCAGCAGAACCTCGTTGTCGTCGACAACCCGATCGCGATCTCGGCGAAGGCGCTGACCAATATTTATCTGGGCAGCAAGAACAGCCTCTCGCTCGGCGGCGTCACCGCGAATTACGGCCCGATCACGGCTGCGCAAGCCAACGGCATCCAGGTGACTGGCCGCGGCGACGTCAAGCTCGACGCCGTCAGCAGCATCTCCGCCAATGTGGGTGGGGCCGTGATCTCAGGCGATATCGCCAACCTGACCCTGATCGCCGAGCGTGGCAATGTCGGCGCTCCCTCGGGAACCGCCGGGAGCAATCCCGCGACCAACCCGAACGCGATCCAGATCGCGTTCGCCGACCCCGCCAACGACCAGCTCGATCACGTGTCGTCGGCGCAAGGCATCTACGTGAAGCAGACCACCGGCGATCTGATCCTCGGCAACATCTCCGCCGCCAATGCGATCCAGCTCGCGGCGACCGGCAGCATCTACGCCGAAGCCGACTTCACGGACCGGAGCGCGATCCACGTTCTGGGCACCGATCTCGACCTGCGCGCCGGCGGCAGCATCGGCTTCAACGGCGGGGCCTTCCAGCCGCTGCAGGTGAACATCTCGGGCGCAGTGACCGGCTCGTCGGTCGGCGATCTCAGCATTCTCGCGGTGACCGGTGATCTCGCGGTCGGCACCAGCGGCCCCTATGGGACGCTGACCGCCGGCGGCGCCCTGACGCTGAACGTGGCGCGCGGCGCGCTCACCATCAATACTGGCATCACCAGCGACGGCCTGATGCAACTGCTCGCCAACCGCGGCATGAGCTTCGCGGCCGGCACCAGCGCGGCGCCGGTGGTTGCGACGAGCAGTACGGGCGGCGTGACGCTGGTCGCCGCGACGCTGTCGATGGGGGCCTATTCGGCCATCAACGCGCCCGGATTGATCTCGGTGACGACGACCGGCGACGCGACCATCGGCCAGCTGAATTCGTCGCTGTCCTATGCGGCCGCTTCGAACACGCCGTCGATCGTCGTCACCGCGGGCGGCGTCGCCTCGCTCGGTGCGATCATCGACAATGGCGACGGCCAGACCAAGTTCGTCGCCTCCGGCGCGGGCGCCGAACTGTCGCTGAGCGCATCGAACGGCATCGGCAACGCGACCAGCCGGTTCATCCTCAACGCCACGCGACTGTCGGCGAGTGCCAGCGCCGGCGACATCTACGTGAAGGTTCTGACCGACACCGAGGTGAGCCTGCTGTCCGCAGCGAAGGGCAATGTCGATATCATCGGCACTGGCGAGCTGACGCTGGCCCAGGTGCTGGCGGGCACCGCGACCGGCGCGAGCGGATCGTTCAGCGCCGTCACCAACAACGGCAGCATCGTCATCGGCACCGCCGACAGCAGCGGCTCGCAGATGGTTCATGCCAGCGGGAACGTGACGTTCAAATCGCTCGCAGCCGTCGGCAACAGCGGCGATGCCGGCAACATCGACGTCACCGCCGACACCGGCTTCATCCTGGCCCAGACCGTGGTTTCGGGCGGCGTGACCACGCTCGGCTCGGTCTCGGCCCATGGCTCGGCGAGCCTGCTTGCCGCCACGACCATCACGGGCAACAATTTCGCCGCCACGACCGGCTCCGGATTGCTGACGGCCAACGGTGGCCCGATCAACTGGAATGTCCTCAATGCCGGGACGACGCTGGGCGCGACGGCGGGGCAGGGCAGCATCACTTTCCAGACCGCGCAGAGCGGGGGCACGCAGACCCTCCGCGCCCGCGACAACGTCACGTTCAACGCGCTGACCACGACCGGCATCAACGGCGATGCCGGCAACATCAACGTCACCGCCGACACCGGCTTCATCCTGGCCCAGACGGTGGCGTCCGGCGGCGCGACGGGCCAAGGCTCGGTCTCGGCTCATGGTTCGGCGACCCTGCTTGCCGCCACGACCATCACGGGCAACACGCTTGCCGCCACGACCGGCTCCGGCCTGCTGACGGCCAATGGCGGCCCGATCAACTGGAACGTCCTCAATGTCGGGACGACGTTGGGCGCGACCGCGGGGCAGGGCAGCATCACCTTCCAGACCGCGCAGAGCGGGGGCACGCAGACCCTCCACGCCCGCGACAACGTCACCTTCAACGCGCTGACCGCGACCGGCATCAATGGTGATGCCGGCAGCGTCAACGTCAACGCGGACAACGGTTTCATCCTCGCGCAGACAGTGACATCGGGCGGCGCGCCGACGCTGGGCTCGGTCTCGGCCAACGGTTCGGCCAGGTTGATCGCGGCGGGCGCCAACACCGGTCATAGCCTCACGGCCTCGACCGGCAATGCGGTCCTCAGCGGCACGGTCGTTCGTTGGGATAATCTCAACGCCGGCGGCACGCTCGACGTCACCGCGACGACGGGAGGGATTACCGTCGGCACCGCCATCAGCGGCGGCACGCAGACCCTGCACGCCGTGAACGACATCGTCTTCAGCCAGCTCACCACGACGGGAATCCCGGGCGATGCGGGCGACCTCAACGCCACGTCCGACACCGGCTCGCTGCGTGGCGGGTCGATCTCCGCCCACGGCGATACGCATTTCCAGGTCGCCGGATCGGTCGCGTTCGACCGGATCAGCGGCAACGTCGTCAAGATGCGGTCGTCGGGTGATCTGACGATCAACTGGGTCAGCGTCGTGAGCGAGCTCGATCTCGCGGCCGACACGATCAACGTCAGGGGCGAGCAGGTCCGGTCAAATCCGGCGATCCCGCTGGTCATGAACATCACCGGCTACAACGGCGGCGTTGCCAAATATGCCAACGTCTCGATCGACCCTGACAGCATCATCGTCAATCAGTTCAGGGCGGTGGATGCGAATTTCTGGACCGACGCGCACACCGTCTCGATCCTCAACGGCTACGTGCCGGGCCAGCTGATGCTCACCACGGCGACCCAGCAGGTGTTGCTCAACAACCGCACGCCGGCGCCGTCGAACTGGCCGACGCTCCAGCTCTACCAGCCGGGCGGTGTGTTCACGATGAGCCAGGCCGGCAACGCCAATGTCAGCAACGCCTATGTGGTGTTCTATACCGGCGGCGTCTCCGCGACCGTCACCAATTACGGACCGAGCCACACCTGCTGCAACGACTTCACCGGCGCCAGCATGATGCGGAACATTGCGGTCGACGGCGAGGGCAAGGAGAGCATCGAGGCCTGGCTCGCGAAGAAGGACGGCGGAACGTTCTACCAGCTCGGCCTCTCCGGCCAGGCGCGGCTCGATGCGCTGCTGATGCCGCGGCCGGTCGAGGCCGTCGGCTCCGGCCCCGCCGTCAACATCGAGGGACTGAGCGACATGCGCAAGCTGCGCCAGAAGGGGCAGCGTGCGGGTCGCGCGGGCTGGAAGGACGCGGCGATCGAGACGGCGAGCCCGGCGATTGGCCGTCTTGCCGAGGCATGGTAATCGGATTCGGGATGCGGATTCTGGGGGCAGCATTGGCGGTTGGGCTGGCAGCGTCCTGCGTCGCCTCCGCGCGTGCGCAGTCGATCAATCCCGGCGTGATCCAGAACGACGTCGACCGGCAGCGCCGCCAGCTTGAACAGCAGAGCGCGCCGCCCAAGATAACGGGGCCAGCGGTGGTCGGCGGCGAGCGGGAAAAGTCCCAGCTGCTGAAGCCTGGCGGGCCGAAATTCCGCCTGCGCAAGGTGACGTTCGATGAGTCCAAATTCATCACGCCGGCGGAGCTGGACGAGATCGCGAAGAAATATGTCGGTAAGGACGTCGACATCGCAGCGCTCCTGCAGCTCGTCGCCGACATCAATGCCGTCTATGCCGCGCGCGGCATCGTCACGGGCATCGCGACGCTGCCCGACCAGGACGCCAAGGGCGGCGTCGTCCGCATCAAGCTCACCGAGGGCCGGCTCCAGAAGACGACCGTCGAGGGCAACAAGCAGACCCGCACCGACTACATCCTGGATCGCGTGAAGGAGCCCGAAGGCGAGGTCCTCGACGTTCCCAAGCTCAACCGGGACGTGATCTGGTTCAACCGGACCAACGACGTGCAGATCAAGGCGCTGCTGCAGCCCGGCACCAGCTTCGGCCTCACCGATCTCCAGTTCGCCGTGATCGAGCCGCCGGTCGACACCTTGCAGCTCTTCACCGACAACCAGGGCTCGGAGAACACCGGGCGCTGGGAGGGCGGGGCCTTCTACAAGCGCCACGGCCTGTTCGGCGTCGACGACCGCCTGACCTTCTACGGCGTTCGCTCCGACGGCAATCTCAACGGCAATGTCGCCTACAACATTCCGGTCAATCCCTGGGGCGGCCGCGCCGGCGTCAGCTACACCGAAGGCAAGATCAAGATCGTCCAGGGACCGTTCGTCGCGCTCGACGTCACCGGCCGCTCGAGCCAGGCCGCGGTCAATTTCAGCCAGCCGGTCTGGGTGACGCAGGACTGGCTGGTGCTGCTCAACGCCGCCTTGACCGAGGGCAAGACGGTCAGCCGTTTTGCCACCGTCGCAGTCACCGACGATCACTACGACAAATCCACGGCGGGCGTCTCGGTGACCAAATCCGGCAACACCTATTCGATCACGGTCTCGCCGGCAGTGAACTACGTTGCTTGGCACGATCACGTGCTCGGTGGCAACCGCGCGTTCACCACCTATACCGGCTCCATGCTTGCGACCAGCGCCGCGGGGCCCGCGAATTTCAGCGCCAATGTGCTGGCGAGCTGGCAGTACACGCAGGAGAAACTGCTGCCGGGCGACCAGATCTTCTCGATCGGCGGTCCAACCACCGTGCGCGGCTATCCCTCCAACGCGGCCTCCGGCGACAGCGGCTATTATTTCAACGCCGAGCTGCACTACAACTGGTCGCAATGGCTGAGGGGTTTCGACACCTACATCTTCACCGACTACGGTGCGGTGTACTCGACCTTCCCCGGCGTCACCGAAATGGCCTCCGTCGGCGTCGGCTTCTCCTGGACCTATGCGCAGTTCATGACCTTCGAGGCGAACTACGCGACGCCGGTGAAGATGGCGGTGTCGACCCAGAACCATTACGAGGCCTACGGCCGCGTCATTTTCCGGCCGCTGTTGATGTTCCAGAAGCAGGAAAGCGCGGCACCAGCGGTGGCGGGCAGGAGCAAGTCGTAGCGGAAGGTCGCGCCGCTCTCTCCGCCGTCATTGCGAGCGTAGCGAAGAAATCCAGACTGCCTCCGCGGAGGAATTCTGGATTGCTTCGTCGCAAGGGCTCCTCGCAATGACGGAGGATAGTGCGGTTTTCTAACGCCGCAGCGTGAACTCGTCCGCGCCGCGCCGGTGCTCCCATTTCGCCTGCTCCAGCTCCGGCTGGTCGCACTCGGCTTCCGGGTGGCCGATGCAGAGATAGGCGATGAACTTCCAGCTCTGGGGCACGTCGAGAATGGCGTGGATGCGATCCGGGCTCAGGATCGACACCCAGCCGAGACCGATGCCGTCCGCCCGCGCGGCGAGCCACATCGCGGTGATCGCGGCGACCACCGAATATTCCGTCGTCTCCGGCATGGTGGCGCGACCGAGGCCGTGCCCAACGTCGCTGGCCTTGTCCGCGAACACGGCGAGGTGGCCGGGTGCCTGTTCGAGGCCCGACAGCTTCAGCGTGGCGTAGCGCGCGGCGCGTTCGCCGGAATAGCAGCTCAAGGCATCGGCATTGCACGCCCTGAAATCGTCGATCACGGCGCGGCGGCGCGCGGCATCGTCCACGATGACGAAGCGCCAGGGCTGGCTCAGGCCGACCGAAGGCGAGAGGCAGCCGGTCTCGATCAACCCATCGATGGCGCCCTCCGGCAGCGGATCGCTGCGGAAGCGGCGCACGTCGCGGCGCCACACGAACAGCTCGTGCAATTGCCGGCGGAAGGTGTCGTCGAACGCGACCATGGATCAGCCTCCCGTTGGGAAGGATGCGGCGACCAGCAGGATCAGGATCTCGCCGATCTGCTCGAATGCGCCGAGGATGTCGCCGGTCTGCCCGCCGATCTGGCGAATGGCAAGCCGCGCCAGCAACAGTCCGGCGAGCGACAGCAGGAACAGGCCGGCAAGCGCCTTGGCTGGTCCGAGCATCAGGACAAGAGCGAGCGTACCAAGTGCAAAGGCGACAGCGACGCTGCGGCCGGGCGGCGCTCCGGCGCTCGCCGACAGCCCATCCGGCCGCGCTGGCGGCACCAGCGACATGAAGGCCGGCACGCCGGCGCGGGCGGCAGCGTGCGCGGCGCAGAGCGCCAGGGCGACGGCGAGGGGGTTGGCGATGACGGCGAGTGCGCTCCAGCGCAGGCCGAACGACAGGATCAGCGCGCAAGTCCCATAGGTGCCGATCCGGCTGTCGCGCATGATCTCGAGCTTGCGCTCGCGCGTCCGACCACCGCCGAGCCCATCCGCAGTGTCGGCAAGACCGTCCTCATGCAGCGCGCCGGTGATCAGCGCGGTGGTCGCGAGCGCGAGCAGGGCGGCAAGGCTCGGCGACAGGCCGACGCGGATGGCGACCTTGTAGATGAACGCGCCGGCCAAGCCGACCAGCAGTCCCGCGATGGGAAGCGCCCAGGTCGCGCGTGCGACGGCGCCGTCAGGTGCGGGCTTCGACGATGCCACCGGGAGGATCGTGACAAACGATGCCGCCATCCTGAGATCGGCAACGATGTCCTTGAGAATCTCGGCGCGCGGCATCATTTCAATTTCATGGGAAGGCCGGCGACCACGAACTCGACCTCGTCGGCGGCGGCCGCGATCATCTGGTTCATCAGTCCGGCCGCGTCGCGATAGCGGCGCGCGAGCGCGTTGTCGGGGACGATACCCAGGCCAACCTCGTTGGTGACGAGGACGACGGGGCTCTTCAAGCCGGGCAGGGCGGCGGCGAGCGCGGCCACCTCGCGTTCCCAATTGCGTTCGGCGTGCATCAAATTGGAGAGCCACAGCGTCAGGCAATCCACCAGCCGTGCGCCGCCGCCGTCTGTCGCGACCAGCGCGGGCACGAGATCGAGCGGCACCTCGCGTTCGATCCAGTCGGTTCCGCGCCGCGCGCGATGCGTCGCGATGCGTGCTTGCATCTCCGCGTCGAGCGCTTCGGCCGTCGCGACATAGACGGGCTGCCCGGGAAAGGCGCGCGTGCGGAATTCCGCACGCTTGCTTTTGCCCGATCGCGCTCCGCCGGTAATCAAGATGACGGCCATGAAGGTCTCCTGGAGGGCCTGACTAACCACCAATCGCGGCCAAAGACAAAGCCGAAATCAGGCGTGGAGGGGCTTGCGCTCAGCCCTTGCTTTGCGCAACAGGGGCGGGACAGGAGGCGGGTTTGGGCTTTGCGGGCGCGGTGGTGGTGGCGATGGCGGTGGATGCTCTGCTGGGCTGGCCGTCGTGGCTGTTCGCGCGGATCGGCCACCCCGTGACCTGGCTGGGGCGGCTGATCGGTGCCATCGATGCCGGCTGGAATCGCGAGTCCGATCCCACGACATTTCGCCGTGCTGCCGGCGTCGCCGGAGCGCTGGTGGTGATCGTGCTCGCTGTTGCCATCGGTTGGGTGCTCCAATTCTCGCTTCCGTCGGGCTGGGTTCAGATCGTGCTGGTCGGCATCCTCGCCTGGCCGCTGGTGGCACTGCGCTCGCTGCATGATCACGTGGCCGCTGTCGGTGCTCCCTTGCTGGCCGGCGATATCGCCGCCGCGCGCGAGGCGGTGTCGCGCATCGTCGGCCGTGATCCCGCGGCGCTCGATGAAGCCGGCATCGCGCGCGCCGCGATCGAGAGCCTTGCCGAGAATGCCTCGGACGGGATCGTGGCGCCGGTGTTCTGGGGCGCGCTGTTCGGCTTGCCGGGTATTCTCGGCTACAAGGCGATCAACACGCTGGATTCCATGATCGGCCACCGCAACGAACGGCACGAGGCCTTCGGCTGGGCCGCCGCGCGCATCGACGATGTCGCCAATTTCATCCCGGCGCGCCTGACCGGCTTTCTGTTCGTGCTGCTGGCGCCGCGACGATCCGAGGCGCTGGCTTGCATGACGCGCGATGCGCGCTGTCATCGCTCGCCCAATGCCGGGTGGCCGGAGGCGGCGATGGCCGGTGCGCTCGGCGTACGGCTCAGCGGTCCCCGGATCTATCACGGCAGCATCACGAACGAGCCCTGGCTGAACGAGGGCGCGCGCGATCCGCACGCGGCCGACATTGGCGAGGGATTGGCGGTCTATCGCCGTGCCATGCTGTTGCTCGCCGGCGTGCTTGCGATCCTGGCTTTCGCGTGAAAGAACGGGGCATGCGCGAGCACGGTGGAAATCTCGATCTGGCCCAGCAGCATTTTGGCGGGCGGGCGGAAGACTGGATCGACCTGTCGACCGGGATCAACCGGCTGCCTTATCCCGTCGGCGAGGTGAGCGCGCGCGCATGGAGCGCGCTGCCCTCGCGCGCCGAGATCGAGGGGCTGCACCGGGCCGCGCAGCATGCCTATCGCACGCGCGCGCCGCTCGTCGCGCTCGGCGGCGCACAGGCCGCCATTCAGTTGCTGCCACACCTCGCGCCGCCGGGCCGTGCGCGCATTATTGCGCCGACCTATAACGAATACGCCGGCGTGCTGTCGGCCGCGGGCTGGGAGGTGCAGGAGGTCGGAGAGCTCGGTGCGCTTGAAGGCGCGGACCTCGCCATCATCGTCAATCCCAACAATCCCGACGGCCGCTGCCATTCGCCGAAGGATCTGCTCGCGCTGCCGTCGCGCGTCGGCCGCCTTGTGGTCGACGAGAGCTTTGCGGATGCGGTTCCGCAGCTGTCACTCGCATCTGAAGCGGATCGGCCGGGACTGCTGATCCTGCGGTCCTTTGGAAAATTTTATGGACTGGCCGGCCTGCGGCTGGGATTCGCAATCGGCCATGCAGCCGACATCGACAGGCTGGATGCAATGTCGGGTCCATGGCCGGTCTCGGGTGCGGCCATCGCGATCGGCTGCCGCGCCTTGCGCGATGATGTCTGGGCCGAAGCCACGTCCGCGCGGCTGGCGCGCGACTGTGTCCGGCTCGACGAAATGGCCCAAGCGCAGGGCTGGCGGCTCATCGGCGGCACCGCGCTGTTTCGTCTCTACGGGACGCCGGATGCGCTTCCTGTGCAGGAGAAACTTGCGCGTGGCCACATCTGGTCGCGCGTCTTCGCACAAAAGCCGACATGGCTTCGGCTCGGGCTTCCCGGCAGCGAGGCCGAATGGACGCGCCTTGCCGAGGTGCTAGCGCGCTAGCGCAAGCAGTCCCTCGACGTCGAGATGCTTTTCGATATGATCGGCCAGCGCCTCGAGCGCGCTCTCGACCCTGGCGTGATAGGGCTCGTCGCCTGCGGGAATGTCGAGCTTGGCGAGATACGCCTTGCGGAAATCATCCGAGGTGAACAGGCCGTGCAGATAGCTGCCCTGCACACGGCCGTCGCGCGACATCGCGCCTTCCGGCTCGCCGTTCAGCGTCGCGAACGGGCGGATGCGGTCCGGGCCGTCGGTGCGGCCGATGTGGATTTCGTACGCCTCGATCGGCTGGTTCGTGGCGGCATGCACAGCCGCGACGCGCGTCAGCGTCTTCTGCGGGCTCATCACCGTCTCGACATCCAGCAGTCCGAGGCCCGGCGTGTCGCCTGCGGGACCTTCGATCCCATCGGGGTCGGCGACGCTGCGCCCGAGCATCTGATAGCCGCCGCAGAGGCCGAGCACATGGCCGCCCCTGCGGTGATGCGCGAGCAGATCGATGTCCCAGCCCTGCGCGCGCAGGAAGGCGAGGTCGCCGCGGGTGGATTTCGAGCCGGGGATGATGACGAGCCTGACATCGCCCGGAATGGCTTCGCCTGGTCGCACCATCACGAGATCGATGCCCGGTTCGAGCTTGAGCGGATCGAGATCGTCGAAATTGGCGATGCGCGACAGCGCGAGGCAGGCGATCTTGCATTGGCCGGGCTTGCGTGCGTCGCTCAGGCCCAGCGCGTCCTCGGCAGGCAGCTCGCCGGCGCGAGCGAACCAGGGCAGCACGCCGAAGCCGGGCCACGACGTCTTCTGCTCGATCAGCCTGTAGCCGTCGTCGAACAGCGTGGGATCGCCGCGGAACTTGTTGATGACGAAGCCGTGGATCATCGCGGCATCATCGGGGTCGATCACCGCCTTGATGCCGACGAGCTGGGCGATGACGCCGCCGCGGTCGATGTCGCCGACCAGCACCACCGGCACGTCGGCCTTGCGTGCAAAGCCCATATTGGCGATGTCGGACTTGCGCAAATTGACCTCGGCCGGGCTGCCGGCGCCTTCGACCAGCACCAGATCAGATCGCGCCTTCAGCCGTTCAAAGCTCTCCAGCACCGCGCCCATCAGCGAAGGTTTCATCGCCGCATAGTCACGTGCCCGCGCGGTGGCGATGCGCTTTCCGTGGACGATCACCTGCGCACCGACATCGGTCTCGGGCTTCAGAAGCACCGGGTTCATGTCGGTGTGCGGCTCGACGCCGGCGGCGAGCGCCTGCAGCGCCTGGGCGCGGCCGATCTCGCCGCCATCGACGGTGACGGCCGCGTTGTTCGACATGTTCTGCGGCTTGAACGGGAGCACGCGCAAGTCCCGCCGCGTGAAGGCGCGCGCAAGTCCGGCGACGATGAGCGACTTGCCCACGTCCGAGCCTGCCCCCTGGATCATCAGCGCGCGTGCCATCTGGCTTCAGAACTCGACGCCGGCCTGCGCCTTGATGCCGGAGCGGAACGGATGTTTCACCAGCGTCATCTCGGTGACGAGATCGGCGATCTCGATCAGCTCGTCCTTAGCGTTGCGCCCGGTGAGCACGACATGGGTCATCTCGGGCTTCTGTGTCGTCAGGAACTCGACCACTTCGGCGATGTCGAGATAGTCGTAGCGCAGCGCGATGTTGATCTCGTCGAGCACGACCATGCGCAGGTTGGCATCGAGGATCAGCTCCTTGGCCTTCTCCCAGCCGGCGCGCGCGGCGGCGATGTCGCGGGCGCGGTCCTGCGTCTCCCAGGTGAAGCCTTCGCCCATGGCGTGGAACTGGCAGAGCTCGCCGAAATGGCCGGTGAGCAGGCGCCGCTCGCCGGTATCCCAGGCGCCCTTGATGAACTGCACGACCGCACAGGGAAAGCCATGCGCGACGCAGCGCACGATCATGCCGAAGGCGGAGGACGACTTGCCCTTGCCGGCCCCGGTGTGGACGATGATGAGGCCTTTCTCGCCGCTCTTGGTCGCCATGATCTTGTCGCGGGCGGCCTTCTTCTTCGCCATTTTCGTGGCGTGCCTGATGTCGGTATCCTCGGCTGTTTTTGTATCCGGTTCAGGCGTCATCGATCCCGGTCCTTCGGCTTGACAAGAGGCGGCCACCGGCAAATGGTGGCCCGGCGTTGGTTCCTGTCCTATGACAGGCGAAGAGGGAATGCGATAGGGTCCGAATCGGCAAGATTTGGCTCCAAAATGCAGCCGCCCCCGCGACCGTGACCGGAGAGATGCCCGAAGCCACTGATTCCCTCAGGGAATCGGGAAGGCGGGGATCGAAGGGGAAACCCTGCTCCGCAAGCCGGGAGACCTGCCAGCGCGACGAGTTTTGGACCGGCGGACGGGGTGTTCCGCGACGGGGAAACGGGCCTTCCGACGAATGGTCCGTGTGCCTCATCGCCTCCCGCTGATATCTGGAAGAGGCGATGACCGTCACACTTCATGTCTGCATCACGTGCCGTGCCGGCCAGACGCTCGGCGAGGGCGAGACCACGCCCGGCAAGCGCCTGCACGGTGCGATCCTCGAAGCCGGCGTGCCTGACGGCGTCAAAGTGGTTCCCGTCGAATGCCTGTCGGCCTGCAGCCAGGGCTGCTCGGTCGCGCTGAGCGCGCCCGGCCGCTGGTCCTATGTCTATGGCCGTCTCTCGGATGCGAATGCGCAGGACGTGGTCGCGGGCGCCGCAGCCTACGCCGCCGCACCCGATGGCCTCGTGCCCTGGCGCAGCCGTCCGGAAATCTTCCGCAAGCAATCCCTTGCTCGCATTCCCCCCATTGCCGTGTTGCCGGAGGCCGCCGAATGAGCTCGCTTGCAAAAGTTCCGGTCACGGTGGTCACCGGTTTCCTCGGCTCGGGCAAGACGACGCTGATCCAGCACCTGCTCGCCAACCCCAACGGCAAGAAACTCGCCGTGCTCGTCAACGAGTTCGGCAGCGAAGGCGTCGACGGCCAGATCCTGAAATCCTGCGCCGACGCCAACTGCCCGGAAGAGAACATCGTCGAGCTTGCCAATGGCTGCATCTGCTGCACCGTCGCCGACGATTTCATTCCGACCATGGAGCTGTTGCTGGCGCGGCCGGTGCGGCCCGATCACATCCTGATCGAGACCTCGGGCCTGGCGCTGCCGAAGCCGCTGCTGAGGGCGTTCGACTGGCCGGAGATCCGCTCGCGCATCACGGTCGACGGCGTGATCGCGCTGGCTGATGCCGAGGCTGTCGCCGCCGGTCGCTTTGCGCCCGATCCCGACGCCGTCGAGGCGCAGCGCGCGGCGGACGAGAGTCTGGATCACGAGACGCCGCTGTCGGAAGTGTTCGAGGACCAGATCGCCTGCGCCGACATCGTGCTGCTGACCAAGGCCGATCTTGCCGGCGCCGCGGGCCTCGAAGCCGCCAGGGCCGTGATCACCGCCGAGATGCCGCGCCGCGTGCCGATGCTATCAGTCACCGACGGCGCGATCGATGCGCGCGTCATACTCGGCCTCGGCGCCGCCGCCGAGAACGATCTCGCCGCGCGCCCTTCGCATCACGACGGCGAAGAAGAGCATGAGCATGACGACTTCGCCTCCGTCGTGATCGATCTGCCTGAAGTGACCGACGTCGATGCGCTCGTCGCCTCGGTGCAGAAGCTGGCGCGCGAGCAGAACGTGCTGCGTGCCAAAGGCTACATCGCGGTTGCGGGCAAGCCGATGCGACTTCTGCTGCAGGCGGTCGGCGAGCGCGTGCGCCACCAGTTCGACAAGCCCTGGGGCGCGAGTATCAGGCAGTCAAGGCTCGTCGTGATTGGCGAGCACGGCGATATCGACGAGGCCGCGATCAGGGTGGGACTTGGTCTTTCAGGATCTGGGATCTGATGCACGTCGTCTTCCGCGAGAGCCGCGGTCTCGAGGAGACCGCGACGCCAAGGGACATCGGCCAGGACCCGGCCGATCTCGTGGTGCTCTCGTATTCGGATTCCGACCTTGCTGCGTTCGCAGCCGGCTGGCGCCGCGGTCGCGATAGCCTGCCGACGCTGCGGCTCGCGAACCTTGCCGAACTGCGTCATCCGCTGTCGGTCGACACCTATATCGAGCGCACGTTGTCGCAGGCGCGCGGCATTCTGGTGCGCCTGATCGGCGGAGAGTCCTATTGGGCCTATGGCCTCGCGGCTCTTCAGCAGCTCGCGAAGGACCGCAACATCGTGCTGGCCGCGCTGCCGGCCGACGGCCGCGATGACGTCAGGCTCGATGCGTACTCGACCTTGCCGGTCTCGACGCTGCGGCGCCTCAAGGTGCTCTGCGACACCGGCGGTCCGGTCGCGGCGCAAGCGGCGATCGCGCAGCTCGCGCTGGCCTCGGGGCTCTACGCCGGGCCTGTCATCGGCGAGATGAGCGTGCCCGAGATGGGCTTTTACGATCCCGCGCGCGGCGTCATTGCTGCGCCAATGGGCGCTGACGGCAAGCCGCGCGCGCTGGTGACCTTCTATCGTTCCTATCTCACCGCCGCCGACACCGGCCCGGTCGATGCGCTGATCGCGGCGCTGCGCGAGCAGGGCTTTGACGCCTATGGCGCCTTCGTCACCTCGCTGAAGGCTGCGGGCGTCGCGGACTGGATGCGGGCGCATCTGGCGCAAAATCCTCCAGCGGCGATCGTCAACGCAACGGCGTTCTCCGCGGTCGGTGACGACGGCACGACGCCGTTCGATGCCGCGCCATGCCCGGTGTTCCAGGTCGCGCTCTCCACGGCGCGGCGCGAGGACTGGGCGGACTCGCTGCGCGGCCTGTCGCCCGGCGACCTCGCGATGCATGTGGTGCTGCCCGAGGTCGACGGCCGCCTGTTCGCGGGCGTGGTGAGTTTCAAATCGGCGGCGATGCGCGACCCCGATTTGCAGTTCTCGCATCTGGCGCACCAGCCGGATGGGGAGCGGGTGAAAGCCGTCGCCGCGCGTGTCGCGGCCTGGTGGCGCCTTGCGGAGAAGCCGGTTGCGGAGAAGCGGCTGGCGATCGTGCTCTCGAACTATCCGGGGCGTCCGCATCAGATCGCGCATGCGGTCGGTCTCGATGCGCTGGCGTCGGTCGAAGCGCTGGTGTCCGATCTCGGGCCGGCCGGCTTCGAAATAGCGCCTGTTCATGCGCTCGGCGAGACGCTGCTGAAGCAGAGCTTGACCTGGAGCGTTGCCGACTATCGCGCGGCGCTCTCGCGTTTGCCCCAATCCTTGCAGGATGATCTCGCGCAAGCCTGGGGCGCGCCGGAACATGATCCTGGCTGCCGCGACGGTGCCTTCCATTTCGCGGCGATTCAATGCGGCAACTCGATCATCGCGGTCCAACCGGAGCGCGGCGATGCGACCTCGCGCGATGCCGATTATCACGATCTCGCCCGCACGCCGCGCCACGCCTATGTCGCGTTCCATCTCTGGCTTCGGCAGCGGAACGTCGATGCCGTCGTGCACATGGGCGCGCATGGCACGCTGGAATGGCTGCCCGGCAAATCCGTGGCGCTGTCATCGCGTTGCTGGCCGGAAGCTCTGATCGGCGATCTCCCCGTCATCTATCCCTTCATCGTCAACGATCCCGGCGAGGCCGCGCAGGCCAAGCGCCGCATCGGTGCGGTCACGATCGGCCATCTGCCGCCGCCGCTGGAGACATCCGCGGTGCCGGAAGGCTTGCGCCGGCTCGAACGACTGCTCGACGAATATTCGACCGCCGATGGTCTCGATCCCGCGCGCCGCCAGCGCCTGATTGCCGCGGTCCGCGATGAAGCACGTGCGGCGGGTCTCGAAGACGATCTTGGTCTCGATGCCTCGGCCGCGCCGGCCGAAGCGATTCCGCGGATCGATCGCTTCGTCTGCGATCTCAAGGAAAGCCAGTTCGGTGACGGCCTGCACGTGTTCGGTCGCGGCGCCTGTGGCGAAGCGGAGCGAGATGCGTTGCGCGCCGCGCTTGCAGGCCGGCGCGTTGCACCGGGTCCATCCGGCTCGCCCTATCGCGGCCGTCAGGACGTGCTGCCGACCGGGCGCAATCTCTTTGCCGTCGACCCGCGCGCGGTGCCGACACCTTCGGCGCATGCGCAGGGAATAAAGCTCGCCGAAGAGCTGCTGCGCCGTCACCTGCAGGATCACGGCGACTGGCCGAAAGGCCTCGTGGTCGACCTCTGGGGCTCGGCGACGATGCGCACCGCGGGCGAAGAGTTTGCAATGGCGCTGCATCTGGCCGGCCTTGCGCCGCGCTGGGATCACGCCTCCGGCCGCGTCACCGGCTACGATATCGTCGCGCCGGCTGAGCTCGGCCGGCCCCGCATCGACGTCACGTTGCGGGTGTCGGGCCTGTTCCGCGACGTCTTCGCGGGTCTTGCGCAATTGTTCGAGGCGGCATCCGAAGCGCTTGCGTCGCGCGACGACGAGGGCGAGGAGAATCCCTATCGCCACCGCGCCTCGCGCGTATTCGCGCCGCGTCCCGGACAATACGGCGTCGGCCTGTCGGCGATCCCCGATGCCTTCACGCCGGAGACGCGCGAGGCTGCGGGCGAAGCCTGGCTGTCGGCGTCGTCCTGGGCGTTCTCGGCCGATGGCGAGATCAAGCCGGATCGCGCCGGCATCGAGCAGCGCCTCGCGGCCGCCGACGCCTTTGTCCACGTCCAGGATCTGCCGGAGACCGACCTGCTGCTCGCTGCCGATTATGCCGCCCATGAAGCCGGCGTTGCGGCCGCGGCAGCGCATCTCGGCGCGGCGGGGCCTGCGCTCTATCATCTTGATACGACGCGCCCCGAGCAGCCGAATGCACGCACGCTGACCGAGGAAATTTCCCGTGTCGTCCGCGCACGCGCGACCAACCCGGCCTGGATCGCCGGCATGATGCGGCATGGCTTTCGCGGCGCCGCCGAGATCACCGCGACGCTGGAGCACATGGCGGCCTTCGCGCATCTCGCCGGCGCCGTGCCGCCGCATCTGTTCGATCTCTATTACGACGCGACGCTCGGCAATGACGACGTCCGCGCCTTCATGGCGCGCGAGAATCCGTCAGCGCTCGTCGCAATGGAGACCTGCTTTGCGCGCCTGCATGATGCGGCACTGTGGCAGACGCGTCGCAATTCGATCGCCGCGGCGTTGCGGGAGGCCTCATGAGCGCGGCTTCGGTCAAGGGCTGGTGTCCCGGCGCGCTGCGCCCGATGCAGTCGGGCGACGGTCTCGTGGTGCGCGTGCGCCCGTTCGGGGGACGGCTCGAAGTCCAGCAAATCACCGGGCTTGCCGAACTCGCCGGGCAACACGGCAATGGCCTGATCGATGTGACGAGCCGCGCCAATCTCCAGATCCGGGGCGTCAGCGAACAAAGCCATCGGCCGCTGCTCGACGGCCTTGCGCGACTGGCACTGCTCGACCCCGACGCCGAGATCGAAGCCAGGCGGAATATTCTGGTGATGCCGTTCTGGAGCGGCGGCGACGAGACACAATCGCTGGCCGCCGGGCTGGAGGAGGCGCTTGCCGAGTGCGGCCTCGCGCTTCCCACCAAGTTCGGCTTCGCTATCGATGACGGGCGGTCGCGGGTGCTTGCCGGCGATTCCGCCGACATCCGCATCGAGCGCGATCGCGCGGGCGGTCTCCTGGTGAGAGCCGATGGCGCAAGGCTCGGCCGCTCGGTCGCACGCGGCGAGGCGGTCAGCACGGCGCTGGCGCTCGCAAGCTGGTTCCTGGTCTCCGGCGGCGCGAAGGGCGGGCGAGGGCGCATGGCCGCCCACATCGCCTCCGGCGCGGCATTGCCTCAATCGCTGCGCGGCGAGATCGAGCCTGCGCCCGTGATGGCCGCCTCGCGACCCGGGCATTACCCGCAAGGCGCGATGGTCGGCGTCGCGTTCGGGCAGTTGCTGCACACGACGCTCGGTCAATTCGCCGGTTGCGGCCACGCGCTGCGCATGACGCCGTGGCGAATGGTGCTGAGCGAGGGCAAGCGCGAGATGCCGAGCGGGGCAGGTCTCATCACCGAGCCGTTCGATCCCGCGCTGCGCGTCATCGCCTGCAGCGGTGCGCCGCGCTGCCGCGAGGCCCATGCCGATACGCGCGCGCTGGCCGCGGCGCTCGCGCCGAGCATCGCCGCCGACGCACGCCTGCACGTCTCCGGCTGCGGCAAGGGCTGCGCCCATTCCGGCGCGGCCGCGGTCACGCTGGTTGCGACGCACGCCGGTTTCGATCTCGTCCGCGACGGGTCGACGCGTGACGAGCCGGCCCTGCGCGGCCTGAACGGCGCGGACATCGTCAGCGATCCCTCGATCCTGGTCGGAGGGCATTGATGCCGCACACCTACGAGACCGATGGCGCGGAGATCTACCGGCAGTCTTTCGCCACCATCCGGGCCGAAGCCGATCTTGCGCGCTTCTCGCCTGATGAGGAGCAGGTCGTGGTGCGGATGATCCACGCCGCCGGCATGGTCGGCCTGGAGGCGCATATCCGCTTCACATCAGGCATGGCGACCGCCGCGCGCGCCGCCCTGCAGCGAGGCGCGCCGATCCTGTGCGACGCGCGCATGGTCTCGGAGGGGATTACGCGCGCAAGGCTTCCCGCGGCCAGTGCCGTGATCTGCACGCTGGGCGACGAAACCGTGCCCGCGCTCGCTCAATCCATGCGCAACACCCGCTCGGCCGCGGCGCTCGAGCTGTGGCGGCCGCATCTCGGCGGCGCGATCGTTGCGATCGGCAATGCGCCGACCGCGCTGTTTCATCTCCTCAACATGCTGGAGGACCCAAGCTGCCCGCGGCCGGCGGCGATCATCGGTTGCCCCGTCGGCTTCGTCGGTGCGGCCGAGTCCAAGGCGGCGCTGATGGCCGCTCCGCCCGTGCCGGCGCTGACGGTCGAGGGCCGCCTTGGCGGATCGGCGATCACCGTTGCCGCGGTGAATGCACTGGCGAGCCGGAGCGAATAGCGATGGGACGCATCATCTGCTGCGGTCTCGGCCCCGGCGATCCCGATCTGATGAGCGTGCGCGCCGATCGCACCGTGCGCGCAGCGCAGCACGTCGCCTATTTCCGCAAGAAGGGAAGGCCGGGCCAGGCGCGCCGCATCGTCGAAGGCATGCTGGCGGCCGGCGTCACCGAATATCCCATGGAATATCCGGTCACCACCGAGATCGCCTTCGACAGCCCCGAATACGTTCAGCTGCTCGCCGGCTTCTACGACGAATGGGCCGAGCGCCTGGCGCGGCTTTCGCGCGCGGTCGACGTCGTCGTGCTCTGCGAGGGCGATCCTTACTTCTACGGCTCCTTCATGCATCTGCACACGCGCCTGCAAGGCCGTGTCGAGATCGAGGTGATCGCCGGCATTCCCGGCATGGTCGGCTGCTGGAACGGTGTCGGCCAGCCGATCGCGCTCGGCGATGACGTGACGACGGTGCTGATGGGGACGCTTGCCGAGGCCGAGCTCGAGCGGCGCATGCGTGATTCCGACGCGCTGGTCGTCATGAAAACCGGCCGTAATCTCGCAAAGGTGCGCCGCGCGCTCAGCTCGGCCGGTCGGCTGGATGACGCCTGGCTGGTCGAGCGCGGCACCATGCCGGGCGAGCGTGTCGCGCGGCTCGCCGAGATCGATGCCGCCGACTGCCCCTATTTCGCGATCGTGCTGGTGCACGGCAAGGGCCGGCATCTGGACGCCGCCGAATGACGGGCACGCTGACCATCGCGGGCCTCGGGCCGGGCAACGAGGCGCTGGTGACGCCGGAGGTATCTGCCGCGCTCGCTTCTGCGACAGACATTCTGGGCTACGCGCCCTATGTCGCGCGCGTGCCGCCGCGGGCCGGACTCAAGCTGCATCCCTCGGATAATCGCGAGGAGCTTCATCGCGCAAGCGAAGCCCTGCGGCTTGCATCCGAGGGCGGCCAGGTCGTCGTCGTGTCCTCCGGCGATCCCGGCGTCTTCGCGATGGCCTCCGCCGTGTTCGAGGCGCTCGAGCAGGCACCGCAATATCAGGCGCTGTCGATCCGCGTGCTGCCCGGCATCACCGCGATGCTGGCAGCCGCCGCGCGCGCAGGTGCGCCGCTCGGCCATGATTTCTGCGCGATCAACCTCTCCGACAATCTCAAGCCGTGGACGGCGATCGAGAAGCGGCTGCGTCTCGCCGCGGAAGCCGATTTTTCGATTGCGATGTACAATCCGCGCTCGGCAAGCCGGCCGGAGGGTTTTGGCCGCGCGCTCGCAGTGCTGAAGGACGCCGGCTGCGGCGAGCGTCTCGTGATCTTCGCGCGCGCGATCAGCGCCGCCGACGAGACGATCGAGACCGTGACGCTGAATGATGCGACACCCGAGATGGCCGACATGCGCACGCTGGTGATCGTCGGGAATTCGCAGACGCGCCGCGTCGGCCGCTGGGTCTATGCACCGAGGCGGGTCGAATGACCGAGCCACTGCATCACTTCAGTGACGCTCTCGACCCGCCGGCGTTCGGGCAGCTCCGGTCGCGCGATCATGATCACGGGAAGGTCGAGCCTACGGGCCGCGTCGATCTTGGCGCGCGCGCCATCGCCGCCGGAATTGCGGGCGACAATCCATGCGATATTGCGCGCGCGCATCATCGCCAGCTCGCCCTCAAGCGTAAACGGTCCGCGCGATACGATCACGTCGGCGGCGAAAGGCAGGGGCGCTTCCGGCGGATCGACGAACCGCAGCGTGTAGGCATGCTGATTCTTGCGTGCGAACGGCGCGATGTGCTGGCGGCCGATGGCGAGGAACACGTTTGTGGGGGCCTCGGGCAGCGCCGCGACTGCAGCGTCGACATCGGTGACCTCGATCCAATTGTCGCCAGGCGTCTTCGGCCAAGGCGCGCGTTCGAGCGCGATGAGCGGCGTGCCGGTGGCCGCGCACGCCTGAACAGCATTGCGGCTCATCTCGGCTGCGAACGGATGCGTCGCGTCGATCACGTGCGTGATGCCTTCGGCGCGGATGGTATCGGCGAGACCTCTCACGCCGCCGAAGCCGCCGATACGGGTCGGCAGCGGCTGATCCGCCGGCGCGCGGGTGCGGCCGCCATAGGAATAGACGGCGTCGATGCGCGCGCGCGCGATTGCCGCAGCAAGCTCGCTCGCGTCGGCGGTTCCGCCCAGAATGAGGGCGCGTATGGCTGATCCCTGGCTGACCATCATCGGTATCGGCGAAGATGGCCTTGCCGGGCTGTCCGAGGCAAGCCGAAAGGCGCTCCATGAAGCCGAAACCGTGTTCGGCGGCGAACGACATCTCGCGCTGGCCGGTGTGGGCGACCGCGGTCGTCCGTGGCCGGTACCGTTCGACGCGAACGTCGTGCTGAGCTGCCGTGACCGGCCGACAGTGGTGCTCGCTTCCGGCGACCCGTTTTGGCACGGCGCCGGAGCAAGCCTTGCCGAGAAGCTCGGTGGTGACGAATGGATCACCTATCCGGGCCCCTCGACGTTCTCGCTCGCTGCCGGGCGGCTCGGCTGGCGTCTCGAATCGGTCGCGTGCCTCGGGCTCCACGCCGCGCCGTTCGAGCGTCTGGTGCCGCACCTGGCGCGCGATGCGCGCGTCATCTGTCTGATGCGCGATTCAAGGGCGGTGGGCGATCTCGCCAGATGGCTGACGGCGCGCGGATGGGGCGCTTCGCTGCTGTGGACTCTCGCTGCCCTCGGCGGTCCACGTGAAATTGTCGATCAGCATCGCGCCGATCTCTTTGCCGATGATCGCGATGAGAAGCTGATCGCGGTGGCGTTGCTGGCGAGAGGCGGGCAGGGCCTTCCCCGCAGTTCCGGACTGCCAGACAATCTCTTCGTCCATGACGGCCAGATCACCAAGCGGCCGGTGCGCGCGCTGGCGCTCTCCGCGCTGGCGCCGCGGCCGGGCGAACGGCTGTGGGACATCGGCGCCGGATCGGGGTCGATCTCGATCGAGTGGGCGCTGTGCGGGGGACTGGCGAGCGCAGTCGAAGCGCGCGAGGATCGCACCGAGAATATCCGCAAGAATGCGGCGGCGTTCGGGCTGGCACACCGCGTCACCGTCGTCACGGGGAAAGCGCCCGAGGTCCTTGCGGGGCTGAACGCGCCCGACGCCGTTTTCGTCGGCGGTGGCCTTGATGGCGCGCTGTTCGATGCCGTCTGGTCGCGGCTCACGCCCGGGACGCGGCTCGTCGCGCATTCCGTGACGCTGGAGACGGAAGCGCTGCTCGGCGAGCTGCATCAGCGCCACGGCGGCGAGCTGATGCGGGTTGAGATCGCACATGCCGCGCCGCTCGGCCGCTATCGTTCATGGGAAGCGGCGCGCCCGGTCGTGCAGTGGAGCGCGGTCCGATGAAGGTCGCCGGGCTCGGATTCAGAAAGGACGTCACGCTGGCTTCGCTGCGCGAGGCGCTGCTGGCAGCGGGCGGCCCCGATGGGCTGGCCGCGATGGCGACCGTCAGCGACAAAGCCGATACGGAGCCGCTGAAGCAGCTCGCGCGCGAGTACGGTTTGCCGATCAAGCCTGTGTCGGCCGACATGCTGGCAGGTATCGAAACGCCGACGCAGTCGAAGCTCGTCGTGGAAAAGTTCAATACCGGATCGGTCGCCGAAGCCGCGGCGCTCGCGGTTGCCGGCCCTCGGGCCCGGCTGATTGCGACGCGCGTGGTCTCGCAGGATCGCACGGCGACGGCCGCGATCGCGGAAGGAGACGGCGCATGACGGTGCATTTCATCGGCGCAGGGCCGGGCGCACCCGATTTGCTGACGCTGCGCGGCCGCGACCTGATCGCGGCGTGTCCGGTCTGTCTCTATGCCGGTTCGCTCGTGCCCGAGGGCGTGCTGGCGCATTGCCCGCCCGGTGCGCGGATCGTCAACACCGCACCATTGTCGCTCGACGAGATTATCGCAGAGATCGCCGCGGCGCATGCCGACGGCAAGGACGTCGCACGGCTGCATTCCGGCGATCTCGCGATCTGGTCGGCGATGGGCGAGCAGCTTCGTCGCCTGCGCGCGCTCGGGATCCCCTACACTGTCACGCCGGGCGTGCCGTCTTTCTCGGCTGCCGCGGCCGCGCTGGAGGCCGAGCTGACGCTGCCGGGGCTCGCTCAGAGCGTGGTGCTGACGCGCACGCCCGGCCGCGCCAGCGCGATGCCCGAGGGCGAGAAGCTTGCTGCTTTCGCTGCCACCGGGGCGGTGCTCGCAATCCATCTGTCGATCCATCTGCTCGATCAGGTCGTCGCCGAGCTCACGCCGCATTATGGCGCAGATTGCCCGGTTGCGATCGTCTGGCGCGCGAGCTGGCCGGACCAGCGCATCGTGCGCGCGACGCTGGCAACGCTCGATGCGGCCGTGGGCGCCGAGATGGAGCGCACCGCGCTGATCCTCGTCGGCAAGACGCTCGGCGCTGCGGATTTCGACGAGAGCCGCCTCTATGCGGTCGACTACGACCGTCGCTATCGGCCGGTCGGCGCCGAACCACGCTTTCCGGAGGCGTCGTGATGGCGGCAGGCCTCGTCATCTCCGCACCGGCCTCCGGCGTCGGCAAGACCACGCTGACGCTGGCGCTCGCGCGTGCCTGGCGCCATCGCGGCCTGAACGTGCAGTGCTTCAAGAGCGGGCCAGACTATATCGACCCCGCCTTCCATGCCGCCGCCACGGGCCGCGCCTCCGTCAACGTCGATAGCTGGGCGATGGAGCGCGGCACGATCGCGCACCTCGTCAGCAGCGGCGCCGATGCCGATATCGTGCTCGCCGAGGGATCGATGGGCCTGTTCGACGGCGTCGCCGCGCGCGGCGTCTCCGGCACAGGTGCCACCGCCGACATCGCGGAGATGCTGGGCTGGCCGGTGCTGCTGGTGATCGATCCCTCCGGCCAGGCGCAGACCGCAGCCGCAATCGCCGCGGGCCTTCGCGATTATCGCCCCGGCGTGCGCCTTGCCGGCGTGGTGCTCAACCGCGTCGCCAGTCCGCGGCACGAGGACCTGGTGCGGCGCGCACTCGCCGATGCCGGCATCGCCGTGTTCGGCGCGCTGCCGCGTCACGCCGAGATCAGCCTGCCGAAGCGGCACCTTGGCCTCGTGCAGGCCGAAGAGCAGGCGGAGATCGGCAAGCTGATCGACGAGGCCGCGCGGTTCGTGGCGGAGCATGTCGATCTCGAAGCGGTGCTGCGATCCGCGGCCAGCTGGTCGCCGCAGCCGGCGGCGAGCGGACCGAAATTGGTGCCGCCGGGCCAGCGCATTGCGCTTGCGCGCGATGCCGCATTCTCCTTCGTCTATCCGCACATGCTGGAGGCCTGGCGCGCGGCGGGCGCCGAGATATTGCCGTTCTCGCCGCTGGCAGATGAAGTGCCGGACGCAAGCGCGGATGTCTGCTGGCTGCCCGGCGGCTATCCCGAGCTTCATGCCGGCAGGATCGCGTCCAGCGCCCGTTTTCGCAGCTCCTTGCGCGCCTTCGCCGAAACGCGCTCCGTGCACGGCGAGTGCGGGGGCTATATGGTGCTGGGAACCGCTTTGACCGACGCGGACGGAGTCCGCCACGAGATGACGGGCCTGCTTGGCCTCGAGACGAGTTTTGCCAAGCGCCGCATGCATCTGGGCTATCGTCTCGCGACGCTCGCCGCGCCGATGCCGGGATATCGGACCAGTGCGCGTCTGCGCGGTCATGAGTTTCACTATTCGACCATTCTCGCCCAGCCTGACACGCCGCTGGCCGTCGTGCATGATGCGACGGGCGCCGTCGTTGCCGAGACCGGCTCGCACCGGGGCCACGTCAGCGGCACGTTCTTTCACCTGATCGCGGAGGACCGGTGAGCGGATTCGTTTCCTTCATCTCCGCCGGGCCCGGCGACCCCGAGCTGCTCACGCTCAGGGGTGCCGCGCGGCTGCGCGAGGCCGACGTCGTGCTCTATGACGATCTCGCCTCGGGCGCGATCCTCGATCTCGCCCGACCCGAAGCCAACCTCGTCGCGGTTGGGAAACGGGCGGGGCGCCCCTCGACCAAGCAGCATCACGTCAACCGCCTGCTGGTCGACTACGCCGCAACGGGGGTGCGCGTGGTGCGGCTCAAGTCCGGCGATGCCGGCATCTTCGGCCGGCTCGAGGAGGAGATCGAGACGCTGCGCGAGGCCGGCATCGGCTATGAGATCATTCCAGGCGTCACCTCGGCCTGCGCCGCAGCGGCCCAGGCGGGAATTCCTCTGACCCGGCGCCACACCTCGCGTCGGGTGCAGTTCGTGACCGGGGCCGATGTCACAGGCGAGCTGCCGCCGAATCTGAACTGGGCGGCGCTGGCCGATCCCGAGGCGACCACGGTGGTCTATATGGGCCGGCGCACCTTTCCGGCGCTTGCCGCAAAATTGATCGCGCATGGCCTTGCCGCAGATACCCCGGCGCTGGTCGCCGAATCCCTCGGCCGCTCCGACGAGCGGCTGGTTCGCACCACCATCGCCGAGCTTGCCGAGCAGCTTGCCCGCGGGGGCGCTCCCTCGACCGCAGCCGTGATCCTGTTCGGCGCGCTGGCAGGGGATTATCCCTCGTGACCGCCGCGGCGGCGCCTCGCCCCTTGACGCAGGCTCAGCGAAAGGGGCACACAGGAGAGGCATGGTGCTCACCACGGCGCAAAGCGCCGGAGCATAATCGGGAATGGGGGTGGGCGGACCCAGTTGCGGCGCCCAAAACCCCAGCCGCCCCCGCGACTGTAAGCGGTGAGGGACTTCGATCCGCCACTGGGCCGCAAGGTCCGGGAAGGCCGAAAGTCCCAGTGAACCGCGAGCCAGGAGACCGGCCCTGCACGTTTTGAGGCCAAGGCCGTCGGGTGTGACGGCAGGAAGGAACTGAGCCATGCATATCGAACCCGGCATCGTGACGGGCGCCAAGCTCGTGTTGAGTTACGCAACCGGCATCGCCGCAGGCGGCGTTGCCTTGAAGCTCGCAGCCGAGACCGTGCGCGAGCAGGGCGTCGGCTCGTTCGCGGCGCGGACGCTCGCCACCACCGCTCTCGTCTTCACCTTCTTCGAGATCCTGCCGCACTTCCCGGTCGGCGTCTCCGAGGTGCACTTCATCCTTGGCTCGACCTTGTTCCTGCTGTTCGGGGCCGCGCCCGCCGCCTTCGGCCTCGCGCTCGGTCTCTTCTTCCAGGGCGTGTTCTTCGAGCCGGCCGACATCCCGCAATACGGCATGAACGTCACGACGCTGCTGGTGCCGCTGTTCGCGATCCAGGCGATCGCCTCGCGGATCGTCTCGCGCAACACCGCCTATGTCGATCTGAAGTATCGTCAGGCGCTAGCGCTTTCGACGACCTATCAGGCCGGCGTGATCGCCTGGGTGGCGTTCTGGGCGCTCTATGGCTCCGGCTTTGCGATGAGCAACCTTGCCAGCATCGCGACGTTTGCGGCGTCCTACGCGCTGGTCATCGTGATCGAGCCGCTGGCTGATCTTGCCGTGCTGGCGCTGGCGAAGTCGCTGCGCGGCGTCACCGCGCCCGGCCTCGTCACCCCGCGCCTGCACAACGCGGCTTGAGGAGACAAGGGGCGGCCGTCATGGCCGCCCCCAGCGCCCGCGATGCTCACGCTTTCCCTGATCGGCATCGGTTGCGGCGATCCTGGCCAGCTCACGCGCGCCGCCGTCGAAGCCGTCAACGCCGCCGATCTCATCCTGATCCCGCGCAAGGGAACGGCGAAGGCCGATCTCGCCGATCTCAGGCGCATGATCTGCGCGGATGTTCTGACCAACGACAAGACTGTCATCGCCGAATTCGATCTTCCGGTGCGCGACGCAGGCGAAGCGGACTATCGCAAGGGCGTGGACGACTGGCACGATGCGGTCGCCGCAACCTGGTCGAAAGCGATCGCGGATCATCTCGGCGGCGAGGGCAAGGTCGCGCTGCTGATCTGGGGCGATCCCTCGCTCTACGATTCCTCGCTGCGCATCGCGCGGCGGCTCGATCCCTTGCCCAATATCGAGGTCGTGCCCGGCATCACCTCGATCCAGGCGCTGTGCGCGGCGCATGCGCTGCCGCTCAACGACATCGGCGAGCCGTTTCTGGTCACGACCGGGCGCCGCCTGCGCGAAGGCGGTTGGCCGGCAGGCGTCGATACGATTGTCGTGATGCTCGACGGCGGCACGGCGTTCCAGTCGCTCGATCCGGAAGGCTTGCACATCTATTGGGGCGCCTATCTCGGCATGCAAGATCAGATCATCCTATCCGGCGCGCTGGCCGACATCGGTCCGCGCATCGTCGCGGCGCGGCAAGAGGCGCGCGAGCGGCATGGCTGGATCATGGACAGCTACATTCTCAAGCGCGCGCGTGAGGCGAGGCAGCATGCTTCCTGACTGGGTTACCCAACAATGCCCTGCGATCTCCGCGACCCATCGCGACGCCGCGATCGCACGCCAGGCGCAACTGACGAAGCCGACCGGCGCGCTTGGCCGGCTCGAGCAGCTCGCGATCGAGCTCGCAGGCCTGCAGGCGACCGAGCAGCCGCGTGCCGCGCGCGTGCCGATCATCGTCTTCGCCGGCGATCACGGCATCGTCGCGCAGGGCGTCTCGGCCTATCCGCAAGCCGTGACCATCGCGATGATGGCGAATTTCGCCTCCGGCGGCGCCGCGATCTCGGTGCTGGCGCGCGAGCTCGGCTCCAGCCTTGATGTCGTCGACGCCGGCACGCTGGCAAATGAGGCGATGGCCGGCGTCATCACCGACAAGCCGCGCCATGGTACGCGCGATTTCAGCGTGGAGGCCGCGCTCTCTCCCGCGGAGCTGGCCTTCGCCTTCGAGGCCGGCCAGCGCGCGGTCGTTCGCGCAGAGGCGGGCAAGCCGGATCTCGTGATCTTCGGCGAGATGGGCATCGGCAACACGACAACGTCGGCAGCGATTGCAGCGAGCCTGCTCGGCGTCAGCGCCGAGGAGATCGCGGGCAGCGGCACCGGCGTCGATGCGGCCGGCCGCGCGCACAAGGCGCGGGTGATCGATGCGGCGATCGCACGTCACGGCGTGGCGGGCGCTTCGCCGGAAAAGATCCTGTGTGCCGTTGGTGGCCTGGAGATCGCGGCGATCTCAGGCGCCATCATTGCGGCTGCGCAGCGCCGCATCCCCGTGCTGATCGACGGCTTCATCGTTTCCGTGGCGGCGCTTGCGGCGGTGCGGCTGAACCCGTCGTGCCAGCCTTTCCTGCTGCCCTCGCATCAATCGGCGGAGCAGGGGCATCGGCTGGTGCTGCGCGCGCTGAACGTGCAGCCGCTGATCAGCCTCGATCTCCGGCTCGGCGAGGGATCGGGCGCGGCGATCGCGCTGCCGCTGGTACGGCTGGCCTGCGCGCTCCACAACGGCATGGCGACCTTCGCGCAGGCCAATGTGCCTGATCGGCCTGTCTGATCGGCTTCAGGCCACGCGCTGGTTGACGGAAACGACGCGCCAGCCGGCCGCGAGCCGGTCGATCCGGGTCAGCGAGAGCGGATCGATCACGAAGCGCAAGGCGGCCTGCGGCGTGAGATCCAGCGCGAGACAGAGCGCGGCGCGGATGGTGCCGGAATGCACGACGAGCGTGGCGGGTCCAGCTTCGATCCGCGACAGACCCAGCCGGACGCGCACGACCTGATCGGCAAAGCTCTCGCCGCCCGGCGGCCGTCCGCCGGCGGGGTCATTCCAGAAATGTGCATAGGCCTCGCCGCCGGTTGCGGCGAGCTCGTCGTGCCGGTGGCCGGTCCAGTCGCCGAAATCCTGCTCGCGGAATTCGCTGACGAGGGTCGGTTCGAGCCCCAGCGCGCGCGCCGTCTCGACCGTGCGTCGCGACGGGCTGGCATAACCGGCGGCATCTTGCGGGAGGCGCTGCCGCAGCACCTCCAGCCGCGCGCGATCGCCGAGATCGGCCGGCGCGTCGGCAGCGTGGATTGTCCCTTTGACGCCATCGACCGGCGCGTGCCGGACCAACCAGAGGAAGGTCTCGCCTTCCATGCTCATCTCTCCAAAGGAAGTTGGCCGCTGTGGCAATAACACCGCATGGGATACATTGACTCTGTCGTGATGGTAATCCTAGATGCTCGCGACGGTTTCCCCGAGAGGGGATGAAAAGGGAATGCGGTGCGGGGAATTTGTCCCCAACGCCGTGGCTGCCCCCGCAACTGTGAGCGGATAATCCTTCGTCACAAGCCACTGGGCCCTCGGTCCCGGGAAGGCGACGAAGCGGTGATGACCCGCGAGCCAGGAGACCTGCCGTCAGCCGTGGTCACACGCGAAGATGTCGGTCGGGGAGTACAGACATTCGGCTTCATCGGAGGGCTGACAAGCCCGTGGTGAGACCTCGTTCGCTGTGACGTGCCACTGACGTCATACCGAGGTCCGAAAATCGTGTCATCCATTCATACCGTACGACCGCGCGGCTTCCTGCTCGCCTCCGCTGCCCTTACGCTGGCTGCGGCTGATATGCCGGCCGCGCTGGCGCAGCAATCTCGGGAGCCGCTGCCGCCGATCGAGGTGTCGCCCGCCCAGTCCCGCAAGCAGGCGAAGCCTGCCGGGCGGGAAGGGCAGAGCGCACGTCGCGCGTCATCGCGCCGATCCGCAACTGCTGCGGCCGCGCCAGGGCCTGCGGTTCCGGGCGCATCGTCGCAAGTGCAAGCGGCGACGCCGCTCAACTCCAATGCCGTGGCCGAAAGCGCTTCGCGCCTTGGCCTGACCGTGCGCCAGACGCCTGCGACCGTCGAGGTGATCTCGGCCGAGACCATGCGCGAGCAGGGCTATCGCACCGTGTCCGAAGTGGCGCAGGGCGCGGTCGGCGTCACCTCCGGCGACGCTCCGGGAGAGCCGGCGGGCTTTTCGATGCGCGGCTTCACCAACAGCCAGATCAACACGCTCTACAACGGCATCAAGATCGGCCCGCAGAACATGACCTCGCGGATCATGGACACGGCCAATCTGGAGGCCGTGGAATTCCTCAAAGGTCCGGCCTCGCTGATCTCGGGCGAGGGCGCCGCCGGCGGCGCGATCAACTTCGTCACCAAGCAACCGCACACGGGGCCGATCCGCAACGAGGCGGATTTTTCGTATGACTCCCTGAACTCGTTCCGCGCCCATTACGGCTCGGGCGGCAGCACCAACGTGCAAGGTCTCGACTACCGCTTCGACATCAGCCGCTCCTCGCTCAACGGTTTCGTCGACGACACCTATACCAAGACGCTCGACGTCTCCGGGCAGCTCAACTACCGCATCTCCGACAGCCTCAAGGTCTGGGGCGCGATCGAGTACCGCGAGGATCGCGGCAAGGCCTATTGGGGTGCGCCGCTGGTGCCGGTCGCCTTCAGCGGCTCGCACGCGACGAGCGGGATCGTCTCGGGCAATTACGTCTCGAACTACAACAAGACCAATCTCGGCGCGGTCACCATCGACGACCGTACCTTCAGCACCAATTACAACGTACTCGACAATCGCAACGTCGCCCAGGAAGTCTGGCTGCGCGGCGGCTTCGAGCTGAAGCTGGCGCCCGACCTGACCTTGAAGAGCCAGGCCTATGGCTATGGCGCAGAGCGCAGCTGGTTCAACAACGAGATCGAGGCGTTCAACTCCGGTACGAACCTGGTGGATCGCGAACGCTTCTATGTCGCGCACAGCCAGCGCCTGGTCGGCAACATCACCGACCTGATCTGGGATACGAACATCGCAGGTTTCGACAACCGGCTGGTCACGACGCTGTCGTCGAGCTATCTCGATTTCGTCAGGCCGGGTGCGGCGAATTTCCCCGGGGATTCCGTTTCTCTTGTCGATCCCAACCGCGGATTCTACGGCCTGCTTACCACACAGCAGCAGACTGCACGCATTGACAACGAGGCGCTCTCGTTCGAGGACCGGCTGAAGCTGACGCGCAGCTTCGCGCTGGTCGGCGGCCTGCGCGTCGAGCATATCGGGCTCGACCGCAATTCGACTGACGTCAACGGTTCGGTGAAGGCCGGCTTCCCGTTCACCAAGGACTGGGCGCCGGTGACGGGGCGGATCGGCTACACCTGGGAGGCCGTGCCGGGCCTCACCTTCTTCAGCCAGTACGCGACCGGTGCCGACGTGTCCGCCAACAACATCTTCCTGTTGTTGCCGACCCAGCCGCTGGACCTCACGACGTCGCGCACCTACGAGACCGGCGTCAAGCACCTGTTCTGGGACAACCGGGCGGAGTGGTCGTTCTCGGCCTATGATATCCAGCGCAAGAATGTCTATGCGGCCGCCGGCGGGCAGGCGCTCAATATTGCCGGACGGCAGGAGTCCAAGGGCGTCGAGCTCGCAGCCTCGGTGCGGCCGATTGATCCGCTGCGGCTGTGGGGCAACATCGCCTATATCGACGCGCGCTATGCCGACTATAATTTCGTCGGCGGTTCGTTCTCCGGCAACACGCCGCCGAACGTGCCGCGCATCGTTGCCAATGCCGGTGCATCGTATCGGTTCTTCACGCCGTGGCCGGTGGAGCTCGGCATCACCGGCCGGCATGTCGGCGACCGCTACAACACCGACGCCAACACGGTGACGATGAAGGCGTATACCGTCGCCGACGTCTACGCCTTCGTCGACATCCCCAAGACGGTGCTTGGCGCGGTCGACCAGGCCCGCCTGACCTTCCGCGTCCGCAACATCACCGACAAGCGCTATGCGATCTGGGGCGATCCGTTCTATCCCGATCAGATCCTGCTCGGCGCGCCGCGCACCTACGAGCTCTCGGCGGCGTTCAAATGGTAGGGCGCTGACGAGATGATGGGCGTGATCGTCCTGCTGCATCGCTGGCTCGGGGTCGCGTTCTGTCTGCTGTTCGCGATGTGGTTCGCGACCGGCATCGTGATGCACTTCGTTCCATTCCCGTCGCTGACGGAAGCGGAACGTTTTGCCGGGCTTGCGCCGCTGGACCCAACGGCGGCGCGGATCGCGGTTGCCGATGCCGTGGCCGCGAGCGGCATCCCCGATGCGACGCGCGTGCGGCTGATCCAACGGGGCGATGGGCCGGTCTACATCGTGTCGATGGCCGCGCACCTGCGCGCGGTTCGCGCGACCGACGGGCAGGACGCGTCGGTGCGGTCGGCCGATCTGGCGCTCGCCATCGCGGGTGCGCATGCGCGTCAACGCGGGCTCGATGCCGCGCATGCGGCTCTCGTTGCGCGCGCGGCCTTCGACCAGTGGAGTGTTCCGAACGGCTTCGACCGTCACCGACCCTTGTTTCGGGTGGCGCTCGGCGACGCGACCGGAACGGAGGTCTACGTCTCCTCGCGCACCGGCGAGGTCGTGCTGGATACGACGCGAAGCGAGCGCGGCTGGAATCTCGTCGGCAGCGTGCTGCACTGGATCTACCCGACCGTCCTGCGGAGCGATTGGGCGCTGTGGGACGGCGTGGTCTGGACGCTGTCGCTGCTGGCCCTGATCGCGGCCCTGCTGGGGGCCGTGCTCGGCATCGTGCGGATCAGGATGAGGAGCGGCCGCCTCGCAACGCCTTATCGCGGCTGGCACGCGCTGCATCACGTCCTCGGCCTTGCGGCGATGGTGTTCGTGCTCAGCTGGATCTTCAGCGGCTGGCTCTCGATGGATCATGGCCGGCTGTTCTCGCGCGGGCAGCTGACGGGCCCCGAAGCCGACGCGGCGAATGCCGTGCCCGACTGGGCCGCAGCGTCATTGCTGGACCGGGTGAAGCTGCCGCCATCAGTCCGGGAAGCCGAATGGTTTGCCTCCGGCGGCGAAGTCTACCGCCGCGATCGGCTTGCGCTGGATGCGCAGGCGCTGGTCAGGACGGAAGATGCGTCTGATGCGGGACAAGGCGGATTTCTCAGCGCGCGAGAGGTTCGCGGCTTGACGACCCGCCTTGCTGCGGATTGCGGCATTCCCGGCATTCTCGCGGGCAATGACGACTATCCTGCACGATCCACCGTCCCGGGTGCACCGGTCTACCGTTCGCATTGCGGCGAGGTCTGGTTCGATATCGACAGCGCCGACGGCACTGTGCTGCAGAGGCTGGATGCTTCGCGTCGTGCCTATCGCTGGGCGTATGGCGCGCTGCACACGCTGGACTTTCCGAGCCTGCTCGCACGTCCTCTCTTGCGCGACATCCTGATCGTCGCGCTTTGCGGGCTTGGGCTGGCGTTCTCCGTCACGGGAATGGTCATCGGCTGGCGGCGCCTGCTTCTGTCGCGTTGACCGCTTGGTGCGCGCCAGTCAGCCCGCCACCGGAATCGCACGCAAGACCTCCTTGAAAACGCCGGACTGCAGCTGAAACGCGCGCGGGCTGTAGTCCTGATAATACCCTGCGGTCACAGCCACCACGAGATCGAGCTCGGGAACGACGCGGATGGACTGCCCGCCGCGGCCGAGCGCGGCGTCCCAATGGATCTCGCGTCCGCCATGGAGGGAGCGGCCAAGCCACCACAGATAGCCGTAGAAATAGGGACCCGTGGCTTCCAGCCGCGGTCTCGTCGACGCGTCGATCCACGCCTGCGACACGATTTGACGATCGTTCCAGCGGCCGCCCGCGAGCACGAGCTGACCGATCTTGACCATGTCGCGTGGACGCCGGCGCAATCCTCCTCCGGCGTCGGTGTCGCCCTTCACGCGCGTCCATTCGTAGCGGGTGATGCCGAGCGGCTCGAACAACACCTCGCGCGCGAATTCGTCGAGCGGCTTTCCGACGGCCTTTCGGATGATGGCCGAGACCAGCGTGAGCGTGCCGGTGTTGTAGAAGAAATCCTGTCCGGCCGGCGTCACCACGGGAAGACCGAGCACATAACGACAGGGGTCGGCGGCCATGTGCATGCGCGCCTCGTCATTGTTGTAGTTGCCGGTGCTCGGCGTCGCCTCCACCCATTTCAGGCCCAGCGACATGGTGAGCGCGTGTGACAGGCGGATGCGGTCTTTCTCTGGCGAACGCAGGTCGGACAATTCGGGAAAGAAGCTGAAGATCGGTTCGTCGACGCCCGCGATCAACCCACGATCGATCGCGATCCCGAGCGCGAGGCAGGCCACGCTCTTGGACACCGATTTCATGTCGTGCAGCGTATCGGCATCGAAGGTGGCGTTTGCGATGGGACGATCGTTGATCTCGTCGGAGCCCGTCAAATAGCGCTCGAACACCAGCTTGCCGCCGCGCGCGACCAGGACGGCGTGCACATTGGCGGACGCCGCGAGCCGGTCGGTCATCCTGCACAACGCCGCGGTATCGACGAGTCCGTCCTCAGTGGCGGACGCAATTGGCCAGCCATCGGCTTGTGGGGCAGGGATGCCGCAACTTCCGGGCTCTGCGGTTAAAGGCATCCCGGCGAGCGGTGACAACGCCGCTCCACCGATGAGCGACATGAACTGGCGCCGTTTCATCCGATCGTGCCGCTCTCGTCCACGACAACCTCATTAATGCATCGCACAATGCTGCCATCAGGAATTGTCGAGGGCAATGGGCAATTCGCCGGCCTACGCTCCCGGCCGACCTCGAGGTCTAGCTCACGAAAATGACAGTGAGATCGCGCTGGTGAAGGCGCATTTAGTGGCATACCATTTGCAAGCGAATGAGCTCTGGTTTCACTGCTCTTGGCCAACGATGGCCGGCATCACGGCAATAACGGGAGAACTTCATGGATCGCAGGACCGTATTGAAGGGACTGGCCGGCGCAGGCGGTTTGGCGTTGACCGGCCTCTCGGCACCGGCCATCGCGCAGGGCGCGTCAGCCCGCACCTTGCGCTTCGTGCCGCAGGCCAATCTCGCCAATTTCGATCCGATCTGGGGCACGCAATATGTGGTGCGCAATGCGGCCGCGCTGGTCTGGGACACGCTTTACGGCATCGACGCGCAGCTTCAGCCGCAGCGCCAGATGGTCGAGTCCGAGGAGACCTCCGACGACGGCAAGACCTGGACCTTCAAGCTGCGCCCTGGCCTCAAGTTCCATGACGGCGAGCCGGTGCTGGCCAAGGACGTCGTCGCGAGCCTGTCGCGCTGGGCTGCGCGCGATCCGATGGGGCTGATGATCATTGCGATCCAGCAGGAGTTGACCGCCGTCGACGACCGCACCTTCAAATGGGTCTTGAAGCAGCCCTTCCCGAAAATGCTCTACGCACTGGCCAAGAACAATGCGCCGTGCTCCTTCATCATGCCCGAGCGCATCGCCAAGACCGACCCGTTCAAGCAGATCACCGAATATGTCGGCTCGGGCCCGATGAAGTTCGCCAAGGGCGAATGGGTCCCCGGCGCCAAGGCCGTGTTCGAGAAATTCGCCGATTACGTCCCCCGCCAGGAGAAGGCATCGTGGCTGGCCGGCGGCAAGCAGATCATGGTCGACCGCGTGGAATGGATCGTGATGCCGGACCCGGCGACTGCGGCGGCTGCGCTGCAGAACGGTGAGGTCGACTGGTGGGAGAACCCGATCGCCGACCTCGTGTCCGTGCTGAAGAAGAACAAGAACATCAGCGTCGATATCGGCGATCCCCTCGGCAATATCGGCTCGTTCCGCATGAACCATCTGTTCGCGCCGTTCAATGACGTGCGGGCACGGCGCGCGGTGCTGATGGCACTGAGCCAGGAAGATTACATGCGCGCGATCGTCGGCGACGACACCGCGCTGTGGAAGCCGCTGCCGGGGTTCTTCACGCCGGACACGCCTGTCTACAATGAGCTGGGCGGGGAGATCCTCAAGGGCAAGCGCGATTTCGACGCGGCCAAGAAGCTGCTCGCCGAGAGCGGCTATTCAGGTCAGCCGGTGACCTGCCTCGTCGCGCAGGACCAGCCGATCACCAAGGCGCAAGGCGACGTCACCGCGGATCTCCTGAAGCGGCTCGGCATGAATGTCGACTTCGTCGCGACCGATTGGGGCACGGTTGGCTCGCGCCGGGCGCAGAAGACACCGCCCGGGCAGGGCGGCTGGAACATGTTCCACAGCTGGCATGCCGGCGCCGACTGCATCACGCCCGCCGCCTATACCGCGATCCGTGCCAACGGCGACAAGGCCTGGTTCGGCTGGCCCAACAGCCCGAATACCGAGAAGGAGATCACGGGTTGGTTCGAGGCCAAGAGCATCGACGAAGAGAAGGCCGCGATCGGGCGGGTCAACAAGGCGGCGATCGAGGACGTCGTCTACGCGCCGACCGGGTTCTTCCTGACCTACACGGCATGGCGAAAGAACGTCTCCGGCATCACCAAGGGGCCGCTGCCGTTCTTCTGGGGCGTATCGAAGTCCGCATGATCGTGCGCTGAGGTCAGATGCTCTCCTACATCCTCCGTCGCATCGTCGCGACCCTGCCGGTCATGGCGATCGTCGCGCTGTTCGTGTTCAGCCTGCTCTACATCGCGCCGGGCGATCCCGCCGTGGTGATCGCGGGCGACCAGGCCAGCCCGGAGGATGTGGAGCGCATCCGCCAGAGCCTCGGCCTCGACCGTCCGTTCCTGGTCCAGTTCGGAAGCTGGGTCTGGCGCATTCTGCACGGCGACCTCGGCACCTCGATCTTCACCAACCTGCCGGTCTCCGCCATGATCGGGCAGCGTCTCGGACCGACGCTGTCGCTGATGATCGTCACGCTGCTGCTCACGATCGTGGTGGCGGTGCCGCTCGGTGTGGTGGCGGCGTGGAAGGCCGGCAGCCTGATCGACCGCGTCATCATGGGCTTTGCCGTGTTCGGCTTCTCGCTGCCCGTCTTCGTGGTCGGCTACATGCTCGCCTACATCTTCGCGCTCGAGCTCGAATGGCTGCCGGTGCAGGGCTACACGCCGCTCAGCTCTGGCTTCTGGCCGTGGCTGGAGAATTTGATCCTGCCGGCGATCGCGCTCGGCTGCGTCTACATCGCGCTGGTCGCGCGCATCACGCGTGCCGCCATGCTCGAAGTGCTGCAGCAGGACTATATCCGCACGGCCAAGGCGAAGGGCCTGGGGCAGGGCGGCATCCTGTTCATTCATGCGCTGAAGAACGCGGCGGTGCCGATCGTGACCGTGATCGGGATCGGCATCGCGCTGCTGATCGGCGGCGCGGTCGTGACCGAGAGCGTGTTCGCGATTCCCGGTCTCGGCCGGCTCACGATCGATGCGATCCTGCGCCGCGACTATCCCGTCATTCAGGGCATCGTGCTGCTGTTCAGCTTCGTTTACGTCCTCGTCAATCTGATGATCGACGTTATCTATACGCTCGTTGACCCGAGGATCCGCTATTGACCGACACCACCGTCAATCCGCAATCGCTTCCGGCCGGATTCGTCCTCGCGCCGCAACTGCCGGAGATCCTTCGGCCGGTCAAGATCCGGCACGGCTTCATCGGCTTCCTGCGCGGTCACCCCACGGTCGCGATCGGCGGCGCGCTGCTGCTGACGCTGGTCCTGATCGCGGTCTTCGCGCCCTATCTCGGCACGGTCGATCCGACCGCGCTGGCACCCGCGAAGCGGACGCGCGCGCCCTCGGCGCTTTACTGGTTCGGGACCGACGTGCTCGGCCGCGACATCTATTCGCGCGTGCTGTTCGGTGCGCGGGTCTCCCTCACGGTCGGCCTGTCGGTCGCGATCTTCGCATCCGCGGCCGGCCTTGCCATCGGCATGGTCTCCGGCTTCATCCGCTGGGCCGACGGCATCTTGATGCGCTTCATGGACGGGCTGATGTCGATCCCGCCGATCCTGCTCGCGATCGCGCTGATGGCCTTGACGCGCGGCAGCGTCGGCAATGTCATCCTCGCCATCACCGTTGCTGAAATCCCGCGCGTCTCGCGCCTCGTGCGTAGCGTCGTGCTGTCGCTGCGCGAGCAGCCCTATGTGGATGCGGCCGTGGCCTGCGGCACGCGCACGCCGATGATCATCCTGCGCCACATCCTGCCGAACACCGTCGCGCCCATGCTGGTGCAGGCGACCTATATCTGCGCCAGCGCCATGATCACGGAGGCGATCCTGTCGTTCATCGGCGCGGGCACGCCGCCGACCATTCCGTCCTGGGGCAACATCATGGCCGAAGGCCGCGCGCTGTGGCAGGTGAAGCCCTACATCGTGTTCTTCCCGGCGGCGTTCCTGTCCGTCACCGTGCTCGCCGTGAACCTGCTCGGCGACGGCCTTCGCGATGCGCTCGATCCGCGCATGGCCAAGAGCCTGTGATGTTGCCTCTGATGGATCGAGGCTGATCGCGATGGCGCTGCTCGAAGTCGAGAATCTCCAGACCCATTTCCGTACGCCGAGCGGCATCAACCGCGCGGTGGACGGTGTGTCCTTCCATGTCAACGAAGGCGAGACGCTCGCCATCGTCGGCGAGTCCGGCTGCGGCAAGTCGGTGACCTCGATGTCGCTGATGCGGCTGATCCCGGAGCCGCCGGGTAGGATCGCGGGCAGCATCCGCTTTGCGGGCAAGGATCTCCTCGAGCTCTCCGACCGCGAGATGCGCGCGATCCGCGGCAACGACATCTCGATGATCTTCCAGGAGCCGATGACGAGCCTGAACCCGGTGCTCACCGTCGGCCGCCAGATTCGCGAGACGCTGATGATCCATCAGGGCCTCGACAAGGCCGCCGCCGAGGCGCATGCGGTCGAGATGCTGACGCTGGTCGGCATTCCCGAGCCGAAGCGGCGGGTGGGCGAATATCCGCATCAGCTCTCCGGTGGTATGCGCCAGCGCGTCATGATCGCGATCGCGCTCGCCTGCAATCCGAAACTTCTGATCGCTGACGAGCCGACCACCGCGCTCGACGTGACGATCCAGGCGCAGATCCTCAAGCTGATGCTGGACCTGAAGCGCCGGGTCGGCGCCGCCATCATCCTGATCACCCACGATCTCGGCGTCGTTGCCGAGATCGCCGAGCGCGTCATGGTGATGTATGCGGGACGCAAGGTCGAGGAAGCGCCGGTGGCCGAGTTGTTCCGTTCGCCGCGCCATCCTTATACGCAAGGCCTGCTGGGTGCGGTGCCGCGGCTCGGCTCCTCGCTGACGGGCACGGCACGACGGCTTGCCGAGATTCCGGGCCAGGTGCCCGACCTCAGGAAGCCGATCACAGGCTGCGTCTTTGCCGGCCGCTGTGCGCTCGCGACCGATCTCTGCCGCCAATATGCGCCGGGGCTGGAGGAGAAGGGACCCCGTCACGTCGCGGCCTGTCACTACGCTGCCAAGGGAGCCGTCGCGGCATGAGCCCTCCGCTGCTCCAGGTCAACGACCTCAAGAAGCATTTTCCCGTCAAGAAGGGCCTGTTCCAGCGCAAGTCCGAATTCGTCTATGCGGTCGACGGCGTGTCGTTCGAGATCGCGCGCGGCGAGACGCTGTCGCTGGTCGGTGAGTCCGGCTGCGGCAAGTCGACGGTCGGCCGTGCCATCCTGCGGCTGTTCGACATCACTTCGGGGCAAGTGATCCTCGACGGCCAGCGTATCGACGATGCCGCGCCGAACACGATGCGCCAGATGCGACGCCGCGTGCAGGTGGTGTTTCAGGACCCGTTCTCCAGCCTCAATCCGCGCATGCGCGTGCGCGACATCCTGGCCGAGCCGATCCGCAATTTCGGCCTCGCCAAATCCGCCGAGGATCTCGAAGTCCGTGTCACCGCGCTGATGGATACCGTCCGCCTGCCGCGCGAGGCGCTGAACAGGCGGCCGCACGAATTCTCCGGCGGCCAGCGCCAGCGCATCGGCATCGCACGGGCACTTGCGGCCGAACCGGAGCTGATCGTCTGCGACGAAGCGGTCTCCGCGCTCGACGTCTCCGTGAAGGCGCAGATCGTCAATCTCCTGCAGGATCTCCAGCGCGAATTCGGCCTCGCGCTGCTGTTCATCAGCCACGATCTCGCCATCGTCGAGCACATGACCCATCGTGTGGCCGTGATGTATCTCGGCAAGATCGTGGAGGTGGCGCCGCGCCGCGAGATCTTTGCGGCTCCCCGGCATCCCTACACCAGGGCGCTGCTCTCCGCGGTGCCTCTGCCCGAGCCCGGCGCCCAGCGCAATCCCATCATCCTCAAGGGTGACGTGCCGAGCCCGATCAACCCGCCGAAGGGTTGCCGCTTCCACACCCGCTGCCCGCTCGTGTTCGACCGCTGCCGGGTCGAAGAGCCGACGCTGCGCTCGGCCGGTCCGGAGCAGTGGGTGGCCTGTCATCTCGAAGACGGGACGGCGGCGACGGCCGAATAGCCGTCGCCCAAGCGCCCACGCGATCAGCCGGCCGGAACGAGTTCACGGCCGGCCGACGTCCCGGTCTCACGACGCCTTAGCCGTGAGCTTACTTGGCGAGCCTCGTCTTGATCTCCGAGAGCCCCGCTTCGTAGACGCCGGTCAATGCCTCCGCTGCGGCAGTTTCCTTGCCCTGATCCGGAGTATAGGAGCCAGTCCAGGTCACAGTTGACGTCCCGTCCGCATTGGCCGTGACCTTGATGGTCGAGGCGTAATCGGTGACAGGAAGCGGGCTGGCGAGGAATGCGTAGGAGTAGCTGCGCTCGGCATCGTTTCGCGCCGTTTGCTTTTCCACGAAGGCGGCCTTGCCGTCCTTCGTGACGAGGATGCGGGTCGGAGGCGCCTTTCCATCCTCGATGCATTCGCCGACCGGCGGCAACCACGCCTTGATGGCGCAGAACGGACCGATCAGGGACCACACGGCCGATGCGGACGCTTTCACCTCGGCGCTACGCGAAATTGTCGCGGCGAGGGCGGGTGGCATGCTCAGGCTCGAAAGCAGGGCGATGGCGAGCATCGTCAGTAGCATCGAACGGAGGGGGGTATGGCTCGAGTGTTTCCGCATTGGAAATCCTGTTCATCTAAGGGGACAGCGCTCTCCTGTCGGAGAAACGATAGTGGCAGAGCGCCAGGGTGGGGCGGAGCCCGAAAGCCCGCATGTGGGCGAGCTATCAGCCGGTCTCGTGCGCAACCAGTTCAGGAACTGAATCGAAACCGATACAGAAACTGAACTGGAGTCGGACGCACTCCACGGTTAGGGTTCCCCGCTCGGGTGTCGGAGGGAAACATGGCCGTCGGTAGCTACAAGCAGTTCTGTCCGGTCGCGATGGCGGCCGAGGTCCTCTGCACGCGTTGGACCGTAGTGTTGCTGCGCGAACTCGTCGCTGGTTCGACTCGCTTCAATGAATTGCGCCGCGGAGTGCCGCGCATGTCGCCCGCCTTGCTGTCGCAGCGACTAAGAGATCTCGAGGCTGCCGGAATCCTCGCTCGCGAGCCCTCCGTGTCAGATCCGGGCATATTCGAATATCATCTGACCGCTTCCGGGCGCGAGCTTGGGCCGATTGTCGAGGCCTTCGGCATCTGGGGCCAGCGCAGGATTGAAGCGGACCTGTCGCTCCAGCATCTCGACGTCCAGCTTCTGATGTGGGACATGCGGCGAAATCTGAACACGACGCCGATGCCGAAGGGGCGCAACGTGATTCAGTTCGCTTATCCCGAGCTTCCGGCCTCGCAGCGGTCCTGGTGGTTGATCGTCGACCCCGAGGATGGCGTGGATCTCTGCTCGGTCGATCCCGGCTTCGACGTCGACCTGTATGTCTCGGTTGACCTGCGAACGATGACGGCGATCTGGATGGGGCTGGACACCGTGCGAGCGGCTGTCGGCAACCAGCGAATGCTATTGACGGGCGACCGGAAGATTGCGTCCGCCATGCAAACCTGGCTCGGCCTCAGCCCGTTCGCGAAGGAGCGCAAGCTCGCGAGCTGAGATCGAGTACAGTTTCAGAACTGGAAGTGACCCAAAGGTCCCTGTTAGTCGAAGTGAGTTGTCCGACTTTGAAAGGGATTTGAATGAGTCACGCTGGAAGCTGTTTTTGCGGAGCGGTCGCGCTTGTCGTCAGCGGTGCGCCCGAGGCCATGGGTTATTGCCATTGTCGCTCTTGCCGCTCCTGGTCGGGCGGACCGGTCAACGCCTTCAGCCTGTGGAAGGTTGGGACTGTTGAAATCGTATCCGGAGCCGAAAACATCGCGATGTACCAGAAGACGCCGCTCAGTGAGCGCCAGTACTGCAGGCGATGCGGCGGTCATCTCCTGACAAATCATCAGCCGCTTGGACTCGTCGACGTGTTTGCCGCGACGATACCGACGTTGCATTTCGTGCCTGCGGTTCACGTCAACTACGCCGAGACGGTTCTGCCGATGCGCGACGGCCTGCCCAAGCTCCGCGACTTTCCGGCCGAACTCGGCGGATCCGGCGAGATCATTGCGGAGTAACGGCCCCGTTGGATTTTGCAATACGCGGGGCGAACGGGCGTGCGGCCGAAGCCGGTGGCCATGCGAGCACGTCTGCGACGCAGCTCGCGTATTGAACAGCTGACGTCCACGCTGAAATTCGAACCAAGACAGGAGATCTGAACATGCGTAGCCTTCTGATGATGGCCCTCGGCCTTACGGCTCTTGCCGTTTTCTCCCTGCAAGCCGCACCAGCCTTTGCCGCTAGAAAGATTCAATGCAGCCGGTCCTGCTACTGTCCCTTCAACAAGTCCGCATGCCAGCAATTGTGTGAACGCCGCTATCAGATCTGCAAGACGCTGTGACGCTCTAGATATCCATCGCACCTCTCCAGTGCGGACCATTCAACAAGAGGAATCGGTATGACAATCGCAACAACCACCATCCACGTCAGGCGTCTGACGGCTTTCACCTGCTGCGCGATCGTTCTGTTCGCGTGGTCGACCGCGCCGGCCTCCGCCCGGGCATCCATGTGCGACCGGAAGTGGTTGAGCTGTAACAGCTCAAAATGCACCGGCACGAAATGCATGCAGAAATGCGACCAGCAATATTCGAAATGCAGAGGCGGTCCGTTCGCGGATTGAAGCTGGAGAATGATCCGGAAAAGTGCGTAGCGGTTTTGCCGGATCATGCTCAAACAATAGCCTGTGCCGGCTCCGCTGCCCGACGTATCAAGGCTGCTTGCGGCGCAAATTTGCGTGCAAAATCAACCCCATTCTACTGTGCATGGGGTTGTTTTCGCATTTTTTGTTGGGGCCGGGCTCAACCCTGCCGGCGCAGGAAGCCGGTGATCGTGACCTTGTCCCAGATGCCGGCCGCGGCGAAGGGATCGGCGCGGTTGAAAGCCTCGACCTCGCTACGGCCTGGCGCCTCGATCAGGAACAGGCTGCCGATCATGGTCTGGCCATCGTCGGAGACGAGCGGCCCCGACATCACGATCTTGACGCCGAAGCGCGAGGTGTCGCTCAGAAACGCCTTGTGCGCATCGTAATTGGCGAGCCGCGTCGGCAGCGCGCCGCTGCGGTCGAGGGCATGGATGGCGAACAGCATGGTGGTCTCCGTTTCTTGGTGTCGTTCTTGGGACGGCCGCCGAGGCGACCGTCCGGGTGCGATAGGTGGACTACTTGGCGCCGAGCTTGCTGGCGTCCTCGAAGGTCGGGCAGGTGCGCTGCTCCAGCGGCACGTCGAACGGCTGGTAGTTCTCCTTGGTGATCACGGTCGGCTTCAGCACGATCTCGGCGATGACGGGCTGATTGCGAAGGCTACGGATCGCCATCATGGTGCCGAGGCAGCCTTGGGCGAACCCGTTGTAGTCGCCGCTGGCGAGCAGCTTGCCGGACTTGATCGCGTCGATCGCCTCCTTGGTGCCGTTGATGCCGATCACCTGGGCCTTGCGGTTGGCGCCGTCGAGCGCCTCGATCGCGCCGACCGCCATGGCGTCGTTGGCGGCGAGCACGCCGTCGATTTGCGAGTTCGACTGCATCAGGTTCTCCATCACCTGGAGCGCCTGCAGCCGCTGGTAATTGCCGGGCTGCGAGGCCAGCAGTTTGGCGCCGGGCGCCTCCTTCAGCGCATCGTTGAAGCCGCGGACGCGATCGACATTGGTGAGTGAGCCCTTCACACCCTCGATGATGACGATGTTGCCCTTGCCGCCGAGCGTCTTCAGCAGGAAGCGCGCGGTCTCGAGCCCCAGGCTGTAATCGTCGGCGCCGACGAAGGAGAGGAATTTCCCGCCGGCGGAGCGGTCGGTGATGTTGACGACGGGGATCTTGGCCTCGTTGATCTTCTCGACCCCCGGCACCATCGCCTTGTAGTCAACAGGCGTGAACACGATCGCGCTCGGCTTCTTCACCACGACGTCCTCGATCTGGCTGAGCTGCTCGGGGATCGAGTCCGGCTTGGTCGGGATGTATTGCAGCGTCTTGGCGTTCAGCGTCTTCGCCATGTTGTCGGCGCCGACCCGCACCGTCTGGAAGAACGGATTGGTCTGGTTCTTGGTGAACACGGCGATGGTCTCGCCGTCGGCACGCGCTTGCGTGGTGAATGCCGCCGCCATCAGCAGCGGCACTGCGAGATATCCGAGTTTCTGTTTCATGTTGCCTCCATCCCTCATTTTGCTTGTTGGATTACTATAACTCATTGCGTGCGGCGGCGCGTCTTCATGTCGAGCCAGACCGCCAGGATGACGATGATGCCGGTCACCAGCGGCTGCCAGTTGGCGCTGACGGAGAGCAGGTTCATGCCGTTCAGCACCAGGGTCAGGATCAGCGCGCCGATGAAGGTGCCGAACACGGTGCCGACACCGCCGAACAGCGAGGTCCCGCCGATCAGCACCGCCGCGATCGCCGGCAGCGTCAGGCTCTCGCCGATGTCGGCCTCGGCCGAATTGAGCCGTGACAGGAAGATGATCGAGGCGAGCCCCGCCATGGTGCCGGAGACCGCGTAGACCAGCAGCAGGCGGCGCGCGACGGGAATGCCGGAGAGGCGGGCCGCGACCGGATTGGCGCCGATCGCATAGATTTCCTGGCCCCAGATCGTCCGCTGCGCGAAGAACGTCCCGATGCCGAGGAACACCAGCAGCAGATAGACCGGGATCGGCAGGCCGAACAGATAGCCGCTGCCGATCTGGCGGAAGCCGGCCGGAAAGCCGTGCAATGTCTCGCCCGCCATGTACCAGTAGGTGAGGCCGTTCAGCACCCAGAGCATGCCATAGGTGGCGATGAAGGAGGGGATGCGCAGCGCCGTCACCATGATGCCGTTGAGCAAGCCGACGAGGCCGCCGCAGGCAAGCCCGGTGAGGATGCCGAGCGCGGGCGAGCCGGTCTTGTGGATCACGGTGCCGGCGATGCAGGCCGACAGCGCGACATTGGCGCCGACGGAGAGATCGAGGCCGGCGGTCAGCACCACCAGCGTCAGGCCGGAGGCGATGAAGAAGGTCAGGCTGGCCTGGCGCAGCACGTTGAGGATGTTGCCGAGGCTCAGGAAGGAATCGCTGAGCACGGCGAGTACCGCACAGATCAGGAGCGCTGCGAGCAGGCGGTAGAACACCTGGATGGCATCCTGCGACAGGAACGAGCGGGGCGGCATCATGGCGTCTTTGGTGATGTCGGTCATGCCCGGCTCCTGAGGCCATCGAGGAACAGGGCAACGATGACGAGGACGCCGACGCTTGCGACCTGCACCGAGGACGGCAGCGAGATCAGGTTCAGCCCGTTGCGCAGCACGCCGACGGAGAGGACACCGAGCAGTGTGCCGAGCAGCCAGCCATTGCCGCGCTCGAACGAGGTGCCGCCGACGGCGACGGCCGCGATCGCATCGAATTCGAGGCCGAGGCCTGCGGTCGGATGACCGGAATTCATTCGCGCCGTCATCAACAGACCGGCGATGCCGGCCATGGCGCCGCCGATCGCATAGACCGCGATCAGGAGCCGGTTCGGCGAGAGACCGGCATAGCGCAGCGCCTCGCGGTTGCCGCCGAGCGCGAAGATGTAGGTGCCGAAGCGGGTGTGATAGAGCAGGCCGTGAAACGCCGCATAGGTCACCAGCGCCATCACGATCGGCACGGGGATGCCGAGAAGCGTCGCCGAATAGATGTCGCGCACGCTGTGGGGAATGCCGACCACGCTCTGGCCGTCGCTGACGATCAGCGACAGGCCCTGCGCCATGCCGAGCGTGCCCAGCGTCGCGACGAAGGGCGGGATGCCTGACATGGCGACCAGCCAGCCGTTGGCGATCCCGAAGGCCGTGCCTACCAGCAGGCCGGCCCCTAAGCCCAGCAGCATCGATTTGGTGGCCAGCGACACGATCGCAACGCAGAGCGAGGTCAGCGTCAGCACCGCGCCCATCGACAGGTCCAGGCCCTCGGTCATGATGATCAAGGTCATCGGCAGCGCGAGCATGGTCAGGATGGTCGACTGCACCAGCACGTTCGAGAGGTTGGCGACCGACAGGAAGCCCGGCGCGATGACGCTGAACAGCGCGATCAGGAGCGCCAGCACGATGGCGACGCCGGGAATCCGTTGCAGCGGATTGGATTGAGAGACGACCGCGGCCTCACGCATGATGCATCCCCAGTCGCACGATGTTCTCCTCGGTCAGTTCGTTGCGCGTCAGGTGTCCGGCAATGCGCCCCTCGCGCATCACATAGGCGCGGTCGCAGACATGGCAGATCTCGATCTGCTCGGACGAGATCATCAGGGCTGCCGCGCCTTCGGCCACCAGTCGATCGATGAGCGCGAAGATCTCGGATTTGGCACCGATGTCGATGCCCCGTGTCGGCTCGTCGAAGATGAAGAGCTTTGAGCCTGCAGCGAGCCATTTACCGATCACGACCTTCTGCTGGTTGCCGCCGGAGAGCAGGCCGACGGTCTGCCGCGCGTTTGGGGTTGCGATGCGAAGCTGCCGGATCAGGCCATCGGCGGTGCGCTGCGCGCTGCGCTGGTCGAACAGTCCGCTCGGGAAAAGCTTCTTCAGCGCCGAGACCACGAGGTTGTCGCTCACCGAGCGCAGCAGCGCGAGGCCTTCGCTCTTGCGGCTCTCCGGGATCAGCGCGATGCCGCGGCGAGCTGCGAGATCCGGCTCGCCGGAAATGGCCTTGCCGTCAAAGATGATCTCGCCCGACGTCACGGGATCGGCGCCGAAGATGGCGCGCGCGACTTCGCTGCGGCCGGAACCGACCAGGCCGCACAGGCCGACGATCTCGCCCCGCCGCACCTCGATGTTGATGTCGGAGATGCCGGTCGATGCGGAGAGGCCCTTGACCTCCAGCAGCACCTCGCCCGGCTTGTCGGCAAAGTGCCGTGGATAGGTCATGTCGACATTGCGGCCGACCATCATGCGCACGAGCTGGTCTGGCGTGACGTCGGCGGGCCTGACGCCGTCGATGCGGCGGCCGTCGCGCAGGACCGTGATGCGGTCGCCGAGCGCGAACACCTCGGCCATGCGGTGCGAGATGTAGACGATGGAAACGCCATCAGCCTTCAACCGCGCGATCAGGGCGAACAGCAGCTCCGTTTCACGATCGGACAACGCGGCAGTCGGCTCGTCCATCACGAGGATGCGTGCGTTCTGGCTGATCGCTTTCGCAATTTCGACCATCTGCTGCTGCGCAACGCCCAGCTTGTCGACGGTGGTGGAGGGATCGATGTCGAAGCCGATCGTATCGAGCACGCGCCTGGCATCGGCCAATATCCTGCGGCGGTCGATGGTGCCGGGAATACGGCCCTTCGGCTCGCGGCCGAGGAAGATGTTCTGGGCGATATCGAGATAGGGGACCAGGGAGAATTCCTGGAAGATCACGGCGATGCCGAGCTTCTGCGCATCGGCAGTGGACGAGATCGTGACCTTCGCGCCGTTGTAATAGAACTCGCCGGCATCGGCGCGGTAAGCGCCGCACAGCACCTTCATCAAGCTCGACTTGCCGGCGCCGTTCTCGCCCAGCAGCATGTGGACTTCGCCGGGGTAGACGGCAAAGGACACGTCATCCAGCGCCTTGACGCCGGGAAACTCCTTGCTGATGCCGCGCAGCTCCAAGAGCGGCGTGGGCGAGGTGACCTCGATCGGGAGCGCGTCGCTCATGCTTTGGCTTCCCTCGCAAAGATCTTGCCGGGGTTCATCAGTCCATCAGGATCGAGCGCCGTCTTGATCGATCGCATCACATCCACGGCCTCGCCGAGCTCATCGGTGAGATAGTCGATCTTGCCGAGCCCGATGCCGTGCTCGCCGGTGCAGGTGCCGTCCATGGCGATGGCGCGGGAGACCATGCGGGCCTGCAGCGCCTTGGCGGCTTCGGCCTCCTCGGGCTTTGCCGGATCGATCAGGATCAGCATGTGGAAATTGCCGTCGCCGACATGGCCGACGATCGGCGCGGTGAAACCGTGCTCGTCCGCGTCGCGCCGCGTTTCGGTCAGGCATTCCGCCAGCCGCGAGATCGGCACGCAGACATCGGTGATCACGGCGCGTGCGCCGGGTCGCAGGCCGAGGCCGGCATAGAGCGTGTTGTCGCGGGCATGCCAGAGCCGGCTGCGGTCTTCCTGTGCCTTCGCCCAGGCAAAGCCATGGCCGCCATGGTCGGCGGCGATCGCCTGCGCGGCCTCGGCCTGCTCGGCGACGGAGGCCTCGGAGCCATGGAATTCGAAGAACAGGGTGGGGGCCTCGCGATAGCCGAGCTTGGCGTAGGCGTTGATGCCGCGCATCATGACGTCGTCGAGCAGCTCGACGCGCGCCACGGGAATCGCAGACTGGATCACGGAGATCGCGGTGTCGACGGCATCGTGCAGGGTGTCGAAGCTGCACACCGCGGCCGAGATGGCCTGCGGCACGGGGTGCACCTTCAAGGTGATCTCGGTGATGACACCGAGCGTGCCTTCGGCGCCGACGAACATGCGTGTCAGGTCATAGCCGGCGGCGGACTTTCGTGCGCGTTTGGCGGTGCGGATCACGCGGCCGTCGGCCAGCACCACCTCCAGCGCCATGACATTGTCCTTCATGGTTCCGTAGCGCACGGCCATGGTGCCGGAGGCGCGCGTCGACGTCATACCGCCGATCGAGGCGTCGGCGCCGGGATCGATCGGGAAGAACAGGCCGGTATTGCGCAGCTCGGCATTGAGCTGCTTGCGCGTGATGCCGGGTTGCACGACGACATCCATGTCGCTGTCGTGCACCGCCAGCACCTTGTTCATGCGCGCGAAGTCGAAGCAGACGCCGCCGGCGACCGCGGCGGCGTTGCCTTCGAGCGAGGTCCCCGCGCCGTACGGCACGACCGGCATGCTCGCACTGGCGCAGAGCTTGACGATTTCCGCGACCTCCTGCGTCGTCTCGGGGAAGACGACGATGTCGGGCGGCAGGCTCCGATAATGCGACTCGCTCTGCCCATGCTGATCGAGCACGCCGCGCGCAACGCTCGCGCGCGGGCCGATCATGCCGGTGAGGCGATCGGCCAATATGCTCGTGCTGACCCGCGGTCCCATCCTTGCTCCCTGTCTGCTTCGATCGCGGACGCTTGCCGGTCCGCTCTGTTGTCGTTCGGCTTAGGCGGCTCTTGCGCTGCTCGCAACCTGCTTCAGGCCGAAATCATAGTTGAGATGAAAATAGTCGCTGTCCACCATGCGACCATCCGGCGCACGGCCGGCGGGATGCCTGGTGAATTCGCGGATCAGACTGTCCTTGACGCCGAACACCACGTCGCTGTCGAGATATTTGTCGCCGGCCACGAACACGTGCGTGACGAGCTGCTCGAAGCCCGGTGCCGAGATCATGAAGTGCACGTGCGCGGGACGCCAGGGATGGCGGCCCTGGGCCTCCAGCATGTCCCCGACCGGGCCGTCATGCGGGATGGGATAGGCGGCAGGCTTGATCGACCAGAAATGGAAGCGGCCGTTGGCGTCGGTGTGAAAGCGGGCGCGCATCGCGAGATCGCCGATCTGGTCGAGCTGCTGCACGTCGTAATAGCCGTCGTCGTCGGAATGCCAGACATCGACGATGGCGCCTGCGAGCGGCTTGCCGTCCACGGTCGAGACCGAGCCGGTGACCAGCATCGGATCGCCTTCCATCGGGCCGGAGATGTCGGCGCCGCTGTCCTTTTCGGGCGCAGCCTGAACGAAGAACGGGCCAAGCACCGTGGTCTCCGTCGCGCCTTCCGGCACCGGATGATTGATCGCGTCGACCAGCATGGAGACGCCGAGCGTGTCCGACAGCAGGATGAATTCCTGGCGCTTGTCGTTGCACATGTGGCCGGTGCGGGTCAGGAAGTCGATGCCGAACTCCCATTCCTTCTGGGTCGGCCGCACCTCGCGAACGAAGGCGTGCAAGTGCCGCACCAGCGCCTCGCTGACCTCCTTGATGCGCGGATCGGACGCGCCCGCGATCCGCTCCAGCACCGCGTCGGTGATCGTGGTCTCGTCGAAGTTACGCATATGGGGCTCCGTGGATCAGAGTTTGGGCTCGCCGAGGCCGGACAGACGTTCCAGATGCTTGACGGTCGCGATGAAGTCGGTGTCGCCGTCGCCTTGCGCGACCAGCGAGCCATAGGTCTCGCGCACCTGCGCGGCGAGTTGAAGCGGCACGCCGACGGCATGGCCGGCGCCGAGGATGAGATCGAGATCCTTGGCCATCTGCTTGCAGGAGAAGGTGGACTTGAAGTCCCGCGTGCGCAGCGGTGCGGTCTTGTACTTCACCATGGGGGAGGCGACCGCGCTGTCGTCGAGCACTTTCAGGATGTCCTGCCAGGCGATGCCGCCCTTGCGCGCCAATGCGAGACTCTCCGCCATCATCGCCGCCGACACCGCGATCATCAGATTGACCGAGAGCTTTGCGTAGCGCGCTTCCTCGGTCGGCCCGAGATAGGTCTGCGCGCGGGTGAAGGCAGCAAACAGAGGTTTTGCGTTGTCGAAGGCGTCCTTCGGACCCGAGATGAAGCAAGTCAGGGCACCGGTGTGAACGATGCTGGCGTTGCCGGAGACCGGCGAACGCAGATAGGCGATGTCGCGCGCCTGCGCCGCGGCTGCAACCTCCGTGGAGGCCTCGACGCTCACCGTGCTGGTTTCGATCAGGACGGTTTCGGGCGCCATCGCCGCAATGAGGCCGGCGGAGCCGAGCAGCGCGCCGCGCAAAGCCGCGTCGTCGGGCAGGGATGTGATGACGGCGGCCTTGCCGCTCACGGCCTCGGCGGGCGAAGCGGCAATCGAAATGCCCTGTGCACGCGCCTCCGCGATCCGCGCGGCGCTCTGGTCGAACGCGGTGACGGCGTAGCCGGCCTTGGCGACGAGCACCGACATCGGCAGACCCATCTTGCCGATACCGATGAACGCGACGCTTTTAGAGGTGTCTGTCATTGTTCCTATCCATGGGCGCCTTCAGGCGGCGCGTCCTTGTCGTTCGATGTCCTGCACCAGCCGGCGCCCCGATCGCGCCAGCAGTTCCTTCTTCGTCTCCAGATCGTCGACCAGCAGCCGGCCGCTCCGCTTCTTCCACGCACCGCCGATCATGACGGACTCGATATTGGCGAGGCTCGTCTGCATCACCACGGTCGCGACGGGATCGTGGACCGGATGGAGATTGAGGTCGGAGGCGTTGACGATGACGAGGTCGGCCAGCTTGCCGGGCGTCAGCGAGCCGATGTGGTGTTCGCGACCGAGCATGCGGGCGCCTTCCATCGTGAGCCAGCGCAGCGCCTCCCGGACGGGAATCGTGGTCGTCGCCGGAATGGTGCCGTGGGTCTTGCGCGCCTCCGCGTTGTCGAGTGCCCGCTGCATGGAGAGGGCGACGCGTGCGGCGGAGAGAAGATCGCCGGCCAGCACCGATTCCAGATCGACGCCGATGGTCGGTCGCACGCCGCGTTCGAGCAGCCGCCCGGTGATCGGGAAGCCGTGGCCCTGGATCATCTCGTTCTCGGGCGTGACCGAGAAGGACATGCCGAGATCGACCATCCGGTCGAGCAGATTGTCGGGCAGGTCATTGCCATGAACGACGTTGACGCCGGCGCCGACGAGGCCGGCCTCGATCAGCTTCTCCCAACCGCCGGGCGTTTTCGCCGGTCCGCCGCCCTGATGCATCGATGCGATCAGCTTCAGCTCCCGCGCCAGGCGGAAATCGTGCATGGCGACGTCGAGCGTTGAATAATGCGGGCCGAGAATGGCGAGCCCGAGCGTGACGAGGCCGTCGCGATCGGCGAGGGGGCCGGCCAGCAGCCGCTCGACTTCGCGGCGCGGATGCGGCACTTCCGAGAAATGCGGCTCGCCCGGCTTCGGCTCCGGTTTGGGCGAACCATGGAAGAAGGCGGCGCGGATGCCGCTTTCGATCAGGCCGCGCACGGCAGCGTCGGTGTGATCTGGCGTCGGATTGTTGTGGCACCAGTCGACCAGCGTCGTGACGCCGTGGTTGATCTGGTTCAGCGCGCCGACGAGGGTGGCGATGTGGATGTCGTCGGGCCGGAACACGGTCGCGAGCCCGGCATGCATGCGGCGGAAATATTCCAGCAGCGTCCAGTTCGCGGCAAAGCCGCGCAAGCCCGTCTGCCAGGTATGCATGTGGGCGTTGATCAGACCGGGGATGACGATGCGGCCCGCGCCGTCGACAACCTCCGTGTCGGCCGCGACGTCGATCGACGGGCGCACGTCAATGATGCGGCTGCCCTCGACCAGCACGTCGCCGGTCGCGAGGTCGCCGATCGCGTCATCCATGGTGATGACGGTGGCCGATCTGATCAGCGTGCGTCGCATCGCCTCAAGCCGCCGCTTTGACGGCGCCGGGCGGCTCGCCGGCCCAGGCGCGTGCGATCAGGTCGCGGATGGCGTTGCGGTCGAGCGGACGCGGATTCCAATAGGCATTCGTCACCGCAAGATCGGCCGCCCTGTCGATCCCGCTCTCGGGCATGCCGATATCGCGCAGCGCCAGCTTCGCACCAAGCTGTCTTGCGAGATCGAAGAGTCCCCGCGCCGCATCGGCCGCGCCGATCGCGCGCGAGATCCGCGTCATCGCATCGGGCACGGCCGGCGCGTTGTAGGCGAGCGCATGCGGCAGCACGATGGTGTGGGTTTCCGCGTGAGGCAGATCAAAAGTGCCGCCGAGTGTGTGGCAAAGCTTGTGATGCAGCGCCATGCCGACGGTGCCGAGGCAGACGCCGCACAGCCAGGCGCCATAGAGCGCCTCGGTGCGCGCCTCGCGGTCGTCGCTTTTCGCGGCGATCGCGGGCAGGGCGCGGGCCAGCGCGCGGATGCCTTCTTCCGCCATCAGCGATGTGACGGGATTGGTATCGCGCGCATAGAGCGCCTCGACCGCATGGGCGATCGCATTGATGCCCGAGGTCGCGGCCATGCTCGCCGGCAGCGTCAGAGTCAGGTCGACATCATAGATCACGGTCTCCGGCAGGATCGCCGCATCGCGCACCGTGGTCTTCAGGCCGTTCTCGGTCTGGCCGACGATCGGCGTCATCTCCGAGCCGGCATAGGTGGTGGGAATGCAGAGCTGGTTGACGCCGGTGCGCAAGGCCAGCGCCTTGCCGAGGCCGGTGGTCGAGCCGCCGCCGAGCGCCACGACGCAGTCGGCCTCGCACGCCTTCATCGCGGCGAGCGCCCGCTCGGTGACCTCGACCGGGGTATGCATGGTGGCGCCGGGAAAGATGCCGGCATAGAGCGCGCCGAGCGCGGCCCCGAGACTTTTGCCCTGCGCCTCCTGCTGCGGCGTCGTCAGCACCAGCGCGCGCGTGCCGCCGAGCCGCTCGACTTCGGCCTTCGCCGCAGCCAAGGTTCCGCTGCCGAACACGACACGGCAGGGCAGGTTTTCAAAGGTGAACGAACCGATCATGCGCCGGTCTCTTTGATGGGATAATCGACCTGGAAGCGTCCGATCCGCAAGTCGCCAAGCGCCTCACGGACGCGCAGATGTTCCGGATGGTTGGCATAGGAGCTGAGCGCGGCCTGGTCGGTGAATTCGGAGAACAGGACCACGTCGCAGGCATAGTCGACGGCACTGACGTCCATGCCGACCTCGATATGGGTGAGGCCGTCGATCCGTCCCTTGAGGCCCTCGAACAGGGTCTTGACCTTGACCCGGGCGGCGGAGCGCTCCTCGGGGGTCTCCCCGCGCAGCCGCCACATCACGATGTGCCTGATCGGGCCCGACATTTCCTGATTTCCTCGCCTGCAATAGTGCTTTGTTGGCGTCATTTTGACTTGCAGAAATCGGAAATAAAGGACAAAATTTGTAAGTCTCTTTTCCTTATTTCGCAAAAATGGACCGGCTGCTCCAACTCGAGGTCTTCGCCAAAACGGCCGAACTCGGCAGTCTTTCCAAAGCTGCCGAAATCCTCCGGATGTCGAACGCCGCCGCCAGTCGTCACCTCAGCGCGCTGGAGGAGCGGCTTGCGGTCCGGCTGATCGAGCGCAACACGCGCCGGCAATGGCTGACCGAGGCAGGGCAGGAACTGCTGCAGCGCTGCAGCACGCTGTTGAACGAACTCGCCGAGGCCGAGGACGCCGTCTCCGACCGCGCGCTGTCGCCGAAGGGCATGCTGCGCGTGACGAGCTCGCTGTCCTTCGCGATGATCTACCTTGCGCCGATGCTGCCCGGCTTCCGCGCGCTCTATCCCGATCTCAGCGTGCAGATCATCAGCGCAAACCGCTATCTGGACTTCATCGAGGCCGGCATCGACGTCGCGATCCGCACGCGGGAACACGAGCCGGATTCCAACATCGTCGTACGCCGTATCGGCCAGATGCACCGCGTGCTCGCCGCTGCCCCGTCATATCTGGAGAAGCATGGCGTGCCGGAGCATCCCGCCGATCTCGCTCGCCACAACATGCTGATCTACAATCTCGCCAACGATCCCTATTCGTTGAAGCTGAGCCAAGGCAGCACGACGCAGACGATCCGGATCGCACCGACGCTCGACAGCAATGACGGCCAGATCATCTGTGGTGCGGCGCGCGCAGGGCTCGGCATCCTGATTCAGCCGCTTTACATCGTGCAGGGCGATATTGCGGCCGGCCGGCTGGTGCCCGTCCTGACGGGCTGGGAGCTGCCGCTGCTCACCATGAACATTGCCTATCAAAACCGCGTCAGGCTGCCCGCCAAGATCAGGGTCTTCTCCGACTTCCTGGTCAGCTATATTCGCGAGCGTTCGGAGCCAGGGATCTGGATCGATACGGCGAAATGAGCGGGAAGCATCCATGTATCTCGGCATCGATCTCGGGACGTCCGCAGTCAAGACCGTCCTCGTCGACGATGCCCAGCGCGTGATCGCAAGCGAGAGCCGCCCGCTCGCGACCGCCTCGCCGCGGCCAGGCTATTCCGAGCAGGACCCCGCGCAATGGATCGATGCGGTCTTCGCCACGCTGGATGCCTTGAAGGCGTCGCATGGAACGGAGCTGGCGGCCGTCGAAGGCATCGGATTGTCCGGCCAGATGCACGGCGCCACCCTGCTCGATGCGAGCTCGAGACCCTTGCGGCCCTGCATCCTCTGGAACGACGGACGCTCGGCCGCTGAGTGTCGCGTCCTGGAGCAACGCTGGCCCGCCTTGCGCGCGACGACCGGCAACAAGGCGATGCCGGGATTCACGGCGCCAAAATTGCTCTGGATCGCGACGCACGAGCCTGACGTCTTTGCGGCGACGAAGCTCGTCCTGCTGCCAAAGGCCTATCTACGGCTGGTACTGTCCGGTGAGGCCATCGAGGACGTCTCGGACGCATCGGGATCCCTATGGCTCGACGCCGCGCGCCGGGACTGGTCGGACGCGGCGCTGGCGGCGACCGGCCTGTCGCGCGATCACATGCCGCGTCTGGTCGAGGGATGCGCGCCCGCAACGATCCTGCGAGGTGAGCTGGCGCGGCGCTGGGGCATGACCAGGCCGCCGATCATTGCGGGCGGTGCCGGCGACAATCCGGCCGGCGCCGTCGGCATCGGCGCCATCGCGCCGGGAACCGCGTTCATATCGCTGGGAACCTCAGGCGCCTTGCTGGCGCCGACCAGCACAATCGCCGCCAACGCGGACCGTGCGGTGCATACGTTTTGTCACGCCGTTCCCGGCATGTGGATTCAGGCCGGCGCGATCCTCTCGGCCGCCTCCTGCCTCGCCTGGGCCGCGCGCCTGTTCGGCATCACCGAGGCCGAGTTGCTGGCGCCGTTGGGGTCGCGTCCGCAGGCGCCGTCGCCGGTGAGCTTCCTGCCGTATCTTGCCGGCGAGCGGACGCCGCACGACGACCCCGCCGTGCGCGGCACGCTCGACGGCTTGAGTCATGGCACCGATCGCACGGCGGTCGTGCAGGCTGTGCTCGAAGGCGTTGCCTTCGCACTTGCCGATTGCCGCGATGCGCTCGCCGATGCCGGCATCGAGATTGCGGAGGCCGATGTCATCGGCGGTGGCTCACGGTCGGCGTTCTGGCTCTCGGTGCTGGCGAACGTACTGAACGTACGGATCCATCGCTTGGCCGGAGGCGAGACCGGCGCGGCGTTCGGTGCGGCGAGATTGGGGCGACTTGCTGTCACCGGCGAGGCAATCGACACGGTATGCACGCGGCCGCAGCGCATCGAAGCATTCGAACCTGACGCCGGGCTGACGGATGCGTATGCCGAGCGGCTTCACGCGTGGCGCGAACTGTATCGGCCGCGCCACTAGCGCCGCCGCGAGGTTGCATTCTGTTGTGTTCAGTATTGCCCTGCGCCGCGGCCTTTTGTTTAATGCGTGAGCCGCGCTGACAGAAGATCGAGACGCGGGTGGGAAACGCATTGCGCCGGGAGGCACGATGAACGATCCGATCCTCGAGATGCGCGGGGTCTCAAAATCCTTCTTTGGCATCAAGGCGCTGCGTGCTGTCGATCTCACCGTCTATGCCGGCGAAGTCCATGCCTTGATGGGGGAGAACGGCGCCGGCAAGTCGACGCTGATGAAGATCCTGTCCGGCGCCTACAGGCCCGATCCCGGCGGCGAGATCCGCATCGAAGGACACCCGGTACGGATCGAAGGTCCGCTCGGCGGCCGCAATGCGGGGATCGCCATCATCTATCAGGAACTGTCGCTCGCTCCCAACCTCACCGTGGCGGAGAATATTTATCTCGGCCGCGAGATCTCGCGTTCGGGAATGCTGGCGCGCGGCGAGATGCGCGAGGGCGTCGGTCCCATCCTGAAACGGCTGGGCGCAGACTTCCTGCCATCGACGCTGGTCGCGCATCTCTCCATGGGGCAGCGGCAACTTGTCGAGATCGCGCGTGCGCTGCACGCGAGATCAAAGATCCTGATCATGGACGAGCCGACCACCGCGTTGTCTGCCGGCGAGAGCGCGCGGCTGTTCGCGCTGATCCGCCAGCTTCGCGCCGAGGGACTCGCCATCATCTACATCTCGCATCGCATGGACGAGGTCTACGCGCTCGGCGACCGCGTCACCGTGCTGCGCGACGGTCGGCTGGTCGGCTCGCTCGACAAGGGCGAGATTCGTGCCGACGCCATCGTGCGGATGATGGTGGGGCGCGACGTCTCATCGTTCTACAAGAAGGACCACGATCCCAAGGCGGGGCGCGGACATCCCGTGCTCGCTGCGATCGACATGGCCGATGGCCGGCGTGTCAAGGGCTGCTCGCTCACCGTGCATGCGGGCGAGGTGGTCGGGCTTGCCGGTCTCGTCGGCGCCGGCCGCACCGAGCTTGCGCATCTCATCATCGGGGCGGCGCCGCGAACGTCAGGGCGTCTCGAGCTTGAGGGCCGCCCGATCGAGATCCGCACGCCGAGTGAGGCGCTCGAGGCCGGGATCGCCTACCTGACCGAGGACAGGAAGGCGCTCGGGCTGTTTCTCGACATGTCGTGCCTGGACAACATCAATCTCGCCGTGCTCGGCCGCGATGCGAAGCTCGGCTGGTTCCTGGATCGCGACAAGGCGCGCGAACGCGCCGACCGGGCCTTCGCAGGTCTCAGCATCCGCGCCGCCGATGTCGGCGTCCCCGCCGGCGGCCTGTCCGGCGGCAATCAGCAGAAGCTGCTGCTGTCGCGGCTTCTGGCCATTGGGCCAAAGGTGTTGATCCTCGACGAGCCGACGCGCGGCGTCGATGTCGGTGCCAAGTCGGAGATCTACTCGATCATCGACAATCTGGCCAAGGCCGGCACCGCGATCCTGGTCATCTCGTCCGATCTCCCCGAAATCATCGGCATCTGCGACCGCGTCGTCGTGATGCGCGCCGGGCACATCGCCGGCGAGGTCACGCGCGGCCCCACTTCGCCGCTGACACAGGAAGACATCATGGCGTTTGCCACGGGGATGGAGCATCTCGATGCCTGACAATGGTGCTGCGGAGGCTCAGTCCGCCCCGACGACGACCAACGGTGCTGCCGCAGAGACGAGGCGCCAGCGCGTGAGGGTGCTGATCAGCGCGCTGGGTATGCTGCCGGTGCTGCTGATCCTCTGCATCGGCTTCCATTTCCTGTCCGACGGACGTTTCTTCACCGGGCAGAATCTCGGGATCGTGTTGCAGCAGGCCGCCGTGAACACCGTGCTCGCCGCAGGCATGACCTTCGTCATCCTCACCGGCGGCATCGACCTTTCGGTCGGCTCGATCCTGGCGGCCTCCGCGATGGCCGGGTTGACGCTCTCCAAGTTGCCGGAGCTTGGAATGCTGTGGCTGCCGGCGTCGCTGCTCACCGGCCTTGGTTTTGGAATCGTCAACGGCGCGTTGATTGCGCTGCTCCGCCTGCCGCCCTTCATCGTCACGCTCGGCTCTCTCACTGCCGTGCGGGGCCTTGCGCGGCTGCTCGGGGCCGATACCACCGTGTTCAATCCGTCCATTCCCTATGCCTTCATCGGCAACGGCTCGCTGACCCTCATTCCCGGCGTCGCATCGATCCCGTGGCTCTCGGTGATCGCCTTGCTCGTCATCGTCATTTCGTGGCTGGTGCTGCGCCGGACCGTGCTCGGCGTGCACATCTATGCGGTGGGCGGCAATGAGAGCGCGGCGCGGCTTGCGGGCATCAAGGTCTGGGCCGTGGTGATCTTCGTCTACGGCGTCTCCGGACTTTTCGCCGGGCTCGGCGGGGCGATGCAGGCGGCGCGGCTCTATGCGGCCAACGGCCTGCAGCTCGGACAGAGCTACGAGCTCGACGCCATCACCGCCGTGATCCTCGGCGGCACCTCGTTCGTCGGCGGCATCGGCTCGATCTGGGGTACGCTGGTCGGGGCGCTGATCATCGCCGTTCTCTCGAACGGCCTCATTCTCGTCGGCGTCTCCGACATCTGGCAGTATGTCATCAAGGGACTGGTGATCATCGGCGCCGTGGCACTCGATCGCTATCGGCTGCAGGGCTCCGCCAGAACTTGAAGGCTCCGCCAGAGCTTGAAAATCGAAGTTCCGTTGCGGCAACTGGTCTGCCGCGCCGGGGACGAAGACAGACCAGGGAGGAAGCCAATGTTGAAGAAGACCACGCTCGCCGGCGCCGCGATGGCGCTCGCCCTGACCACCGCGCCGTCCTTCGCCAAGGAGCTCAAGTCGATCGGCGTCTCGCTGGGCTCGATGGGCAACCCGTTCTTCGTCGCGCTGTCGAAGGGCGCCGAGTTCGAGGCGAAGAAGACCAACCCCAACGTGAAGATCACCGCGGTTGGCTTCGAATACGATCTCGGCAAGCAGGTCACCCAGATCGACAATTTCATCGCCGCCGGCGTCGACCTGATCCTGCTCAACCCCGGCGATCCCAAGGCGATCGGGCCGGCGATCAAGAAGGCGCAGGCGGCGGGCATCGTCGTCGTCGCGGTTGATACTGCGGCCGAAGGCGCCGATGCCACCGTGACCACCAACAACGTGCAGGCCGGCGAGATCTCCTGCCAGTACATCGTCGACAAGTTGGGGGGCAAGGGCGACGTCATCATCCAGAACGGCCCGCAGGTCTCCGCCGTGATCGACCGCGTCGTCGGTTGCAAGAACGTGTTCTCGAAGAACCCCGGCATCAAGGTGTTGTCCAGCGACCAGGACGGCAAAGGCTCGCGCGAAGGCGGCCTCACCGTTGCGCAAGGCTATCTGACCCGCTTCCCCAAGATCGACGCCATCTTCGCCATCAACGATCCGCAGGCGATCGGCACCGATCTTGCGGCGCGCCAGCAGAACCGCAGCGGCATCGTCATCACCGCGGTCGACGGCGCGCCCGATATCGAGGCCGCGCTGAAAGATCCGCAGTCGCCGCAGATCCAGGCCTCGGCCTCGCAGGACCCGTTCTTCATGGCGCGGCGGGCCGTGCAGGTCGGCGTCGGCATTCTCAATGGCGAGAAGCCGGCCTCGACCGTCGAGCTGCTGCCGTCCAAGCTCGTGACCAGGGACAATGTCGCCCAGTACAAGGGCTGGACCTCGGATCGCTCGCAGTAGGACGCCGTCCCTTTCTGAGGGGCCAACTACGAAACGACGGGCGGCATGTTTGATCCACGCCGTCCGCAGCGCAAGGCCGCCAACTGGCGCCGCTCTAGCGGGCGGTGGAGGGATTGGTTCGCGCGGGTAACACGGCAGATGGGGATCTGCTCGCGAGAGCGCGGGTCTTGGGTTGGACATGCGAGCCGTCGATCACCTCGAGCCGGCCGCAGCGGTTCAGGGTGTGGAGCTTCCTGCCGGGCCATGCCGGTCCGGGCTTCAGGGAATGGCGGACGATCTGCCTGAATGTCGTCGGCGACAGTTCGACCACTTCCGCAAGCGCGAGGGCCGCCCCGTATCCGTCGGTGCAGTTCTGAACCGGGCGCCACAGTCTGCCGTTGATCGTGACGAAATTCCCCGCCGGCCGCGTGCTCGCGCGGTCGATCAGGACCGGATTGCTGGCGTGCGGCAGCCAGGGGCCCAGGAGGTGATCAGCGTAATAGATCGCCAGCGAATCCGAGTAGCCGCCAGTTCCGTCGCGCCAGGCTCCGAACAGATAGTGCAGGCCGTTGTGCTGCGTGATCGTGACATCGGCCAGCTCGAGTCCCGACAGCAGCGTCGCGTGCCGCTCCCATTTGTCGGGGAAGCGAACGCACTTGTAGAGAGCGACGTCCTTGTGGATCGAGCTCTCCGGAATCATCCACAACTCGCCACCGTCTTCGATCAGAAACGGATAGGAGAGGTGCCAGGGCTCCTCCAGCACCGGCACGGCCGCGCCGGTCGGCCCATTGTCACCGAACTCGATCGCCGAGATGATGCCCTTGCCGACGCGGTGATCGAGGTCCTCGAAGAAGACGAACGTTCGCCCGTGCCACGTGATCGGAAAGGGATCCGCGTAGAAATGGCTGCCGGGATCTCCCAGCACGTTCCAGCTTGGACCTGATAGATCGCCGGTCTGCCAGACGCCTGCGCCGTCATTGAAGCGCCAGCCGACATGCCAATGCGGAGCATAGCAGCAGAGGCGATAGATCTCCTTGGCGATCGAGACGGCAAGGCCGCGTGTGACGTAGCCGACAGGGCCGCGGCGCGAGCCGTTGCCGGCGAGGGGCGCCAGCTGCGGCACAATCCGCGGCCTTCCCGACAGGATCGCCGCGACCATGGTCAGTGTTCGCGCCATGACGGTTTCCAGCGCGCCGCCGAGGCCTGCGGCAATTTCGCTGGATGGATGGCCGCGATCGAGAACCGAGCCGTCGATCTCGTTGACGATGTCGATCACCGGCAGGTCGCCGGCCAGGATGGCGGCGAGCGCGGCGTTTTCGCCGGCGACGCCATTGAACAGCGGACGGAGATACAGCCGGGCGGAGTTGCTCGGATCGCGCGCGCCGCCGGTGAAATCGACGATCACGTCGGCTGTCTCGGTGCGAGCCTGCGGCGGCGCCGAATCGACGTTCAGCCTGTTGGCGCCGCTGTGCTGGCTCTTGTGCAGCACCATGCGCTCGAGCTCGAACAGGGCGTCGAGACCTGCGGGCCGCGGCTCGGCCGTTGCCGTCCACGCGATTTGAACCGGAACGTCCCGGCCGTCGATCGATAGCGTCTCGCGGCTCATCCAGCGCCGCGCGTACTCACGTTCACAGCGAAACTCGATGATCATGTCGAGCCCATCATTCCAATCGTCCGGTCAGAGGACCTGGCCGAGAATTCGAACGTATTCCTCCACCATGGCATCTACCGAATAGCGCAACCGCAGGCCTTTGGCGTTTTGTCGCAGCTCGTCGCTCAAATGCTGGTCCGTCAGCAGCCTGGAGACGGCCGCCGCCAGCTTCGCATGATCGGAGGCGTCGACGAAGAGCGCCGTCGGCTTGCCTTCGTAAGACAACACTTCGCGCAGGACAGGAAGATCGGTGACGACCGAGGGAACACCGGCGTTCGCCGCTTCGACCGCAGCCAGACCGAAAGTCTCGGCCTGGGTCGGGAACACGAACACGTCCAGGCAGGCGAGAAAGTCCGCCATCCGGCTCGGGGGGATTTCTCCGAGCAGATGCAGCCTGTCCGACACCTTCAACTCGCTCGCCAGCTGCCTCAGCCGGGCTTCGTCGGCGCCCTGGCCGGCGAGCGCGAGATGCCAGGACGGCTCATCCGGCAGCAGACGGATGGCCGCGTCGAGCCGCTTGTGCGGATGCAGCCTTGCTGCGCAGCCAAGCAGGACGCGATCCGGCGGCAGGTTGAATCTCTGCCGGGCGGCCTCCTTCGTCAGGGTGAGGGCCTTGTCGTCGAAGCCATGCGGCACATGCACCATGCGCGATCGGTAGGCTGCGGGATAGCCCGAATATTCGCGCTCCATATCGTGCGAATTGAGCGTGATGCGGTCGAAGAAGCCGGCGCTGCCCATGACGATGTCGGCGGTGCGAACGGGCCAGCTCATCGACAGCGCGGATGAAACCTGATTGGCGATGACAGGTGCGCGGCTGACGAGGCGCGTCACGCCGGCGCCGATGACGTTGCCGAAATGCTGGAATGTCAGAACGGCGTCGGGCTCGATCGTCCTGACATGACGGCCGAGCGTCCACAGCATCCGCAGCAGCGCCAGCGGATTGCCCGGCCGGCTCGGCGCGCAGTAGAGCGTATCGGGCGGCTCGTCGAAGGAATCCGATTTGCGGAAGAAGAAGAGGTTGGTGACGCGGTAGCCGCGCGCGGTCAGCCCGGCGCCGAGCAGCCTGGAGATCTCCTGCGCGCCGGCGTTCTCGGCCTGGGTTTGCGCGAGAAGCACGTGCAGCTTTCGTCCGCGGCCGTTTGACCGCGCAGGTGCAGTTGCGGTCGTCTCGCCCAATTCCTTGTTCGGCTGATAGTGGAGCACGGATCCCGACCCGCTAGAGAAACGAAATCTTCACCTTCTTAACACCGTACCTATCATGCGGGCATCGCGTGGACACCGGCTAGACACAAACGGAGTTAATGCAAGGCTCGGTTGTTGAGATCGTTCGCGCAGCCATTCTACTGGTTCCCGAACGCTGCGCAGGAAGCGCGTTAACCAATCGGACCTGCGCGGCGCAGACTCATGGCCAAGGGCTGCAGAGCGATGCCACGATTGCGGACTATTCACCGGGGTCGATGCCGCGGACGGCATATTTGCCGCGCTTCAGGGCGCCGAAGCGCAAAAGCACGAGGATTGAAGGATCCACGCCCGTTCGCCGGCGGCAGAGGACGTTCAGCGCAATGGTTGCGAGCGCCAGCGACACCGTGGCGGAAATCGCCGCGCCGAGCAAGCCGAGCCAGGGAATGAGGACGAGAAATCCCGCGAGCCGCAGCGCGACGTTGGCGGCGACGACGGGAACATAGATCCGTTCGTGGCCGGTCAGCTGAAGGATTGCTGCGGACGGGCCGCCAGCGGCCTGGATGGCCGTTCCGATTGCGAGCACGATCAAGACCGAATGCTGCTCGGTGAAATGAGGTCCGAACAGGTTGAGGAGATAGGGGCCGCCGACCCAGACGGTGGCGAGCCCGGCGGCCACGCAAAGCGCCGTCACTTCCGCCATCAACCGCAGCGTTCGCTCGAACTCCAGATGGTTCTTGCTGAAATACAGCGAGGGAAGGCGGCGCGCGCCGAACGTGTACAATGCCGCCGAAACCATGGCGAAGATGTTGGCGAGGCGTGAGGCGGCAAAATAGATTCCGGCCGTCGTTGGATCGAGCATCCAGTAGACGAGGATGACGTCGAAATACTGGTTTGCGACCTCGAGGATGGATGCGAGCCAGAAGTGAAGGGCGCTCGAGTTCCAGCGAGATGTTTCGGAACGCGCAGCCGTGCCGCGCAGATCAGGCAGCACGCGTGCGATCGAGATGATCTGCGCAGCGAGGCTGACGGACATGGCAACGGTCATCACCGCGAACAACTCGGCGGGATCAAGCTTCCGGTGTACGAGCAGCATGGCGAGCAGGAAGAGGACGACGATGACCCGCCAGAAGAACTCGCGATTTCCTTCGCCCATGAGGATGCTGACCAATGAGCGTGCGACCTGGCTGCCGAGCATCACGCCGGCGTTCACCGCCGTGTAGGCCGACACCGCGAGGATCAGCACCCACCAGTCGCCTCTCATGTTCGCCGCAATGGCGATGCCGACAATCACGATCAGCATGGCGACCGAAGTGATCTTGAAGCTCGACAGCAGCACGCCTTTGGTGAGGTCCGGCCGCTCGCCGACCTGGTATTCGTTCAGGAAGCGAACCAGCAAGGATTCCTGCCCGACCAGTCCGATGACGGCGGCGATCTGCGCAACCGAAAGCCAGGTCGCAAAGATGCCGAAGCCGTCGGGCGACATCGTTCGCGCCGCCAGCGAGAACAGCGCAAACGCAAGCGCGCCGCTGCCAACCTTGAGGAGGATGGTACCGACGACACCGCGCGTGACGTCACGCCGCAACAGCTGGAGGATGAATTCGATCATGGAAATCTAAGGAGCGGCTCTCTCCTGAAGAGACATGTTCCGGTATTGGCGACAACCTAGCATGCCGACAAGCCCCGAGTGTTAATGGGCAGCGTCCAGGTCCGCACCGGCGCTGACGATATCGAGGCGACGTCGGTTGCTTCACTGTGGAACATCGTCGTCCCCATTGTCCCAAATAGAGCAAGGCGCGGTTCGGACCGACCGGTCGCGTAGTGCGGCGACGACGGCGGAGAAAGGAGAGACCAGCGGTTTGACGGCGGGACGGCTCGCCGGGATCGGCCGCCACGCTGTCAAAAGCCGCTATTGACGGAGATTCCCCAGCAAGAGACGTGCCGGCCGTCGCTGGGAGGGGCCGCCTTCCCGCTCGTTAACCTCGATATCGAGAAATCATCGCATTTGGCCCTGCGATGCCAGATCAGGCGGGAGAATTGCACGTGCGACTTTAGTTGACCGTGGGAGCCCAGATCATGACGGCGGATAGAACCGTGACCGAGCCGAACGCCGCAGCCGACACTTCGAGTATCGCGGCGGACATCGCGATCGTCGGTGGCGGCCTTGCAGGATCGCTTGCGGCTGCGGTGCTGGCGCGGGCAGGGCATCGCGTCGCCCTGATCGAAAAGCGCGCGGTTCATCCGGACGAGTTCCGGGTCGAAAAGATCGGCGGCCATCAACTCGAGTTGTTGCGCAAGCTGGGTTTCTTCAACGCGCTCGAAAACGTCGCTTGTCGATATGACCAGGTGCTCAACATCCGGGAAGGCAAGGTGGTCGATGTCAGCGTCGGTCAGGCCTATGGATTCTCCTATGCCGATCTCGTTGCCATGGCGCGCAGCCAGATACCTGATCCGTCCAGCCTGATCGTCGACGAGGTCACCGCGATCAGCAGCAGCGACGACGTCCAGCATCTCGAGCTGGCCTCGGGGCGGCGCGTGACCGCGCGCCTCGTCGTGCTTGCGACCGGCATGGCGACGGCTCTTGGATACAAGCTCGGTATCAAGCGACGGATTCTGGCCGAGCGCCATTCGGTGTCGTTCGGCTTCACGATTGTCCGCCAAGACGGTCGCCCGTTCGATTTCGCGGCGCTGACCTGCTATGGCGAGCGCACGGCGGACGGCATCGACTATCTCAGCCTGTTTCCCGTCCGCGCCGGCATGCGGGCCAATCTCTTCATGTTCCGTGACCCGACCGATCCGATCATGCGCGAGCTGCGTCGCGAGCCGGAAGCAACGGTCTTGCGTCTGCTGCCGGGACTGCGGACCTATCTCGGCGATTTCCGCGTCATCGACAAGGTCCAGAACTGGGTGATGGATCTGACCGTCGTCGAAGGACACGTTCAGCCCGGAATCGTGCTCATCGGTGATGCCTTCCAGACCAATTGTCCCGCCGCCGGGACGGGCGTCGCGCGCCTGCTGGTGGACGTCGATCGTCTTTGCACCGAATATGCGCCGAGATGGCTCACGACCCCTGGCATGGGCCAGGACAAGATCTCGCAGTTCTATTCCGATCGCGACAAGATCGCGGCGGACCAGCAGTCTCTGAAGATGGCTCGCTTCCGCCAGGCCCTGACGTCTCGCGACGATATCGGCTGGGATGTCCGGCGCCGGCTGCACTTCCTGCGGCGCAGCCTGACGCATCGCGTCGATCAGATGCATCCGGGCTGGATTGGACGCGTTCGCGGCGCGCTGCGCGCCTGAGCTCCGCGCGTCTTCGCCAGCTGATGGATCAGCGCGTGGGCGTTGGCGTGCGGGCGGGCAGGAGCCGCAGATCCGATAGCCGCTTGGCCGCCAGCTTCAGCCACGGCGCCTGCTTCAGCGCAAACAGCGCGACGGCGCCGGCGGTGCTGCCGACCTGCGTGACCGCCCACATCGGCGAAGGCTGCCCGCCGAACAATTTCTTGTATGGCTCGTCGCCGATGGTGAAATCGAGCATCTCGTCTCCACGCTCGATACAATCGCGCGCGACCTGCTCGAACATCAGCGCGCCCAGGGACTGGCTCTTGTAGCCGGAAATGTCGAAGGCGCTCATGATGATGAGGAAGCTGCCGCGATGGCACAGTCCGAGCACGGCGGCGATCACTTCGCCGTCCATCTTCATGGCGTAGAGGCGCACAAAGCCGCCGAGACCACGGAGCGCCACGTCGGAATAGAAGCCGAAATATTCGGGACGCTGAAGCAGGTCTCCGTCGCCCTGCGCCTGAAAGCGCGGACCGCGAAATTTCTTCATCACTTCGAGCGCTTCGAGCACGGAGGTGCCGTCGCCGCAGCATGAAAAGCTCAGCTCGCCCTTCTTCTGGAGCTGGCGATATTTCTTTGCGAGCTCCTTCTGGTAGGACCGATCGATCGCGCTGGACCGCCATTGCTCGAACGGCGCGACGAGAACCGTCGCGTAGGCGTTGGTGTCCATCGAGACGCGACGGGATGTCGCCAGCAGGTTTTCGATCGGCAGCCGCGCGTCGGGCAGCTTGGTCATGCGCAGCAGATCGAAAGGGCGAACGAGGCGTTGAATCTGCGCGCATGCTGCCGCGTCGTCGAGCAGTTGCGAAAAGACCTCCGGGCTGCAAACCGGTGCCAGATAGTCGGAGACGCGCAGGTCGGCGAACTCGACGGTTCGAATCGGACCACGCCGGATCCGGAGCAGGGGCAGCACCATCGCGAGGGCACCCGTTGCGCGGTAGCGGAGCACGACGATCAAAGGTGTTGCACCGGCATTCGAGGCAAGCCGGGCATAGAGGCTGTGCAGCCAGATCGGGTGCTGAAACGCGGTAGCCGCCGACCGATCGAACAGCTCGGCATATTCCGGAGACAGAAAGTCGAACGACGGCTCGATGCCGATGTCGAAATTGTTGCTGGGCTTGTTCATGCGCAATCAGGGAAACCGGACAATTCGCGAAGATCGATCGAGCCGTAGCTGCGGTTTATAGCAGGGTCGTTTCGGGCTAGACACCGGCGGCGCACGATTTGCATTAATGTGCTCAATCGCGTTGGTATCGTTACCAAATCCTTAAGTCCCGGAGCCGCCTGGCCTCCACAATCGTGTCGCACGCTTACATGGTCCCGAATTCGCAGCCAATGACTCTCCTCTCACGACGAGAACTGCTTGATAAGGCAGCCCGGATAGCGGCGTTGGCCGCCTGGTCCGGTGGCGCAGCCGCCGACGATTACCCTGTCCGGCCCATCCGGCTGGTCATTCCCTATACGGCCGGCGCCGCAGGTGATCAGATCGGCCGTCCCTGGGCCGACAGGGTCGCCCCGCTGCTGGGGCCGATCTATGTCGAGAACATCGGCGGCGCGGGTGGCGCGATCGGCTCCGCCGCGGTGGCGCAGAGCGCGCCCGACGGCTATTCGCTTCTGCTCGGCAATGGCAGCACGCAGGTGATGATTCCGTTGACCTCGGCGCAGCCGGCCTATGACGGGGTTCGTGACTTCCGCGCCATCTACCGGCTGATCACCAGCACGCTCGCATTCGCGGTTCATCCGTCCTTGCCGGTCAAGGACCTGCGGGAGCTGGTAGCTTTTGCCAAGGCCAATCCGGGCAAGCTTTCCTACGGCACTCCGGGCGTCGGCACCGGCAATCATCTCGTCGGGGAATTGTTCAGGCAGCAATCGGGCCTTGCCGCGGACTTCGTCCACGTTCCCTATCGGGGCATGGGGCCCGCGACCAACGATCTGGTGAGTGGGCAGATATCTTCGGTGATCGCCGTGGTGTCGAGCCAGATCCTGCAACTGCACTCTGCGGGCAAGCTGCGGCTGATCGCGGTGACCAGCGATCATCGGTTGAGCGGCGCGCCGGAGATTCCGACGGTGACCGAAGCCGGCATGCCGGGCCTCAGATATGCCGGCTGGTTTGGCTTGTTCGCTCCAAGAGCGACTCCGGATAAGATCGTGGAGCGGATCGCCGCGGCGACACGCACGGCGATGGACGATCCTCATTTGCAGGAAGGCTATCGTTCGCAAGGTCTGGAGCCGGACCCCGATTCAGGTCCCGACAAATTTCAGCGCCTGGTCGAGGACGAACTGGCGCACCTTGCTCCCATCGTCAAGTCGATCGGGCTCAAGCGCGACTGAGCGCGAATTATCCAAAGCGTATTTGAATCGTTCCAGGCGTTCGCCTGTCGATCGCTAATGATCGAGGCATTCTAAGTCTCGGTGCACGCAATTGCGTTGCCGTCACGATGACGTCTTCCTAAAGAGGCAAGGCAGCTCGCTCGCATTCGAATGTCGCCGCCAGGACGATGGCAGCGAACGCGTACGCGTCTGCAGAGCAATTGATCGACGGGGCATATGTGCCGGCCGGGCTCGGATGCGAGGAGCTGCTCTTCGGTCCATGACCGTTGCCGGCCAGGTGCGAAGCCGCTTCACGGCGGCTGCGCGCTATTGATGAAGGACTTGCTGGGAATGCGGCGTAGGGGTGGGGTTGGGACGGTGGCGCGCGTAGCAGTGGCGCTGCTGGGTGGAGTGGCGTTGCTCACGTGGTTCGAATTGCCTGCGCGATCCCAGACATCGCAAGGCGGAAGCTCTCTTCCACCGGTGACCGTCGAAGCGCCGGCGAAACAGTCGGCCCGTCGTGCGCCTACCAGGCGAAATGATGCCCGCGTCCGATCGACCGCGCGACGCGTACCGCAAGCTCCAGCGGTCGCGGTGCGATCGCAGTCCGCTGTCGCCCCGCCATTCGCCGGCGGCCAGGTCGCCGAGGGCGCGCGGCTCGGGCTGCTCGGCAACACCAGCACCATGAAGTCACCGTTCAGCGCGACGAGCTATACCGACAAGTTCGTTCGGGATCAGCAGGCGGCAACCGGTGCGGATGCCTTGATCCTCGATCCCTCCGTGCGAAGCTCCCACCCGACCGGCGGAGTGGTGGATTCCTTCAACATTCGCGGATTTCCCATCAACGAAGGCAACAATGGCGAATTCGCCTTCGAGGGGCTTTACGGAATCGCGCCGACCTATCGCATCTTCACCGACTACGTCGAGCGCATCGAAGTGCTCAAGGGTCCCTCGGCCGCGCTGTCGGGCATGGCGCCCAATGGCGGCGTCGGCGGCGTCATCAACGTCGTGCCCAAGCGCGCGGAAGAGGATCTGACCCGTCTGACCGCAAGCTACGGCTCGACTGCGCGCTTCGGCGGTCACTGGGACGTTGCGCGGCGTTACGGCGATGGCAAGGAATGGGGCGTGCGCGCCAGCGGAAGCGTTCGCGACGGCAACACGCCGATCGATCGCCAATCCGAAACGACCGGTGTCGGATCGCTCGCGCTCGACTATCGGGGCGAGCGCTTCAGGTCATGGCTCTATCTCATCGCGCAGACCGATCGGTTCGATGCGCCGTCGCGTCCCTTTCTGATGGCGACCGGTCTGCAGGTGCCGAAGGCGCCGGACGGCAGGCTGAACGTGACCCAGCCCTGGGAATGGTCGCGCATCACCGACCAATCCGCCTTGCTGCGGACCGAGTACGATGTCAGCGACCAGGTCACGCTGTTCGCGGATGTCGGCGGCTCCAAGACCAATGTCGAGCGGTTCTTCGGTCTTCCGACGATCGTCAACAATAGCGGGGACACCACCTCTACGCCCCAGTACTTCGGCCTCAGCATCGATCGAACCACCTATGATGGCGGGGTCCGCGCTCGTTTCGACACGGGGTTCGTCCATCATGCTCTCGCCGTTCAGGCCTCGGTCTATCATGACGCCCTGTACCGGCGGCTGACCAACGGCACTTTGGTCACGTCGAACATCTACAATCCGTCCGTCGCGCCGACCCAGTTCGCGAACGAGATCAGCGGCCGTCCGCGGCTCTCGGACAGCGAGCTCACGGGGCTCTCGATTGCCGACACCTTGTCAGTGCTCGACGAGCGTGTCCTGCTGACCCTCGGTGTCCGGCGCCAGGGCATCGAGGCCAACAACTATCTCTCCAACGTCGGAACGCTGACGTCGTCCTATGACAAGAGCGCAGTGACCCCGGTGGTCGGGCTCGTCGTCCGGCCCGTGGATAACGTCTCTCTGTACGCGAACTATGTCGAAGGTCTCGCCCGGGGCGACGTCGCTCCGCAGACCGCGTCCAATTTCGGCGAAGTGCTGCAGCCTTACGTCGCCAAGCAATACGAGGCCGGCATCAAGGTGGATTTCGGCCGGGTCGCAACCACCTTCAGCGCCTTCGAGATTTCGAAGGCGAGCGGCGAGCTCTCCGCCGGGCGCTTCGCGGCGACCGCCGAACAACGAGTCCGCGGGCTGGAGTTCAACGTCTTCGGCGAGCTCAGGCCGGATGTTCGTATCCTTGGAGGCGTCTCGTTGCTGGATGGCACGCTGACGAAGACCGCCGTCGCTGCAAATGTGGGCAACACGCCGATCGGCGTGCCGAACGTACAGGCCAATATTGGTGCGGAGTGGGACCTCCCGTGGATGAGAGATCTCACTGTGAACGGAGCCGTCATCTACACGGGCAGGCAGTTCATCGACTCCGCGAACAAGCAGTCGATTCCGGAGTGGACGCGACTCGACCTCGGCGCTCGCTACATCACGGCGATCAACGGCAAGAAGACGGTCTTCCGCGCAAACATCCAGAATGTGACCGGCGAGAGTTACTGGTCCAGCGTGGCTTCGTTCGGAACGTTCTTCCTGGGAGCGCCACGCACATATCTCCTGTCGATGACCGTGGACATGTGAAACGCCCCCACGCGGTCTTGACGGAATGATCGTCAGAGAGCCGTTGGCGGTAGCGCACCCGCCGGCGACCATCGATGACGAACGTCGGGAGGCGGTCAACTTGGTCAGCAAGGTGGATACTTGCTTGCCTATCGCAGCACCGCATGCCGCTCCCGCGCCGTGTGGGGAGCTTCAAAAATCCTTCATTTAATCAATGGGGTGATCTCCCTTTCCACGCGCCTTTGGCCGTAGGGCCGAAAGTGGCGCGGCTCTTGCTCTTGTCAGTATGAGAGTTCTTGATAAACATCATACTGCAGGGCGGGAGTGATGGAGCAGGCGGTGAAGCTGACTTTTCGGACGATCGAATCCGGAACGCTGGTGCTGTTCGGGGGGCTGATCGCCGCCAACATTGCCGCCTGGGCCTGGGCCTTCGCGCTGTTCGGAGACCGGCCGACAGTGCTGGCGACTGCGCTGCTGGCCTGGGTGTTCGGCCTGCGCCACGCCGTCGATGCCGATCACATCGCCGCCATCGACAACGTCGTGCGCAAGTTGATGCAGACGGATGGTGCGCCGCATAGCGTCGGCCTCTATTTCGCGCTCGGCCATTCCACCGTCGTCGTGGTCGCGACCTCGTTGCTCGCGCTCGGCGTGGTCGGCCTCGGCGGCGACAGCCTGCTCAAGGAGATCGGCGGCCTGATCGGCACGTCGGTGTCGGCGCTGTTCCTGCTCGCGATCGCGGCCATCAATCTCGTCATCTTCGCCGGCCTGTGGCGGACGTTTCGCGCGGCGCGGGAGCAGGGCGTTCACGATGCCGAAGGCCTCGATAGGCTGCTTGCCAATCGCGGTTTCCTGGCGCGACTGCTTGGCCCGCTGTTCCGCCTGGTCACGAAACCCTGGCACATGTATCCGCTCGGCTTCCTGTTCGGGCTCGGCTTCGACACGGCAACCGAGATCGGCCTGCTCAGCATGTCCGCCACCGAAGCCGCGCGCGGTGCGTCCGTTGCCGATGTCTTGGTTTTCCCTGCGCTGTTCGCCTCCGGCATGGCGCTGGTCGACACCGCCGATTCCGCGCTGATGGTGAGTGCCTATCGATGGGCCTTCGTCGATCCCCTGCGCAAGCTCTGGTACAATCTCACGATCACCGGCGCCTCGGTGGCGGTTGCGCTGCTCATCGGCGGGATCGAGGCGCTCGGGCTCGCCGCCGACCGGCTCGGCCTGTCCGGCGGCGTTTGGACGCTGGTCGAGGGCCTCAACGAGTCGCTCGCCAATGTCGGCTTCGCCGTGATCGCGCTGTTTGCGATCGCCTGGCTCGTCTCGGTGGTGCTCTATCGTCGCCTCTTCGAGGGTAGCCGGCATCGGGCCGCAACGAAAGCTCTGGAATGCGCCGATGCAACCGAAGCGGCGTGAGCCCCGCCTCGGCGGCGGCGCGCTGACGGCACTCTCGGCCCTGGTGCTGCTTGCGGATGACGGCCGCGCCTTCGCGCAGAGCAGCAACACCTCACGCGAGTTGCCGCCGATCGAGATCGGTGGCGGCCAGACGTCGGCGCGCAGGAAGCCGGTCGCATCGCGCCACACCGGCAAGCCGTCGCCGGCTGGCCGTCGGATCTTCGTGTCTCCGGCGGCAGCGCAAGGGGAGGATGTGCGTAGCGTCGCATCTGGTGCGAAGAACCCGACCAGCATGGCCAGCGAGATCACCATCTCGGGCGAACAGCTCAACGCACGCCCGTTCACGCGGCCGGGCGAAGCGCTCGAAGCCGTGCCGGGTCTCATCGTGACGCAGCATTCCGGCGAGGGCAAGGCCAACCAGTATTTTCTGCGCGGCTATAATCTCGACCATGGCACCGACCTCGCCATCACCGTCGACGGTGTTCCCGTCAACATGCGCACGCACGCGCACGGCCAGGGCTATGCCGATCTCAACTGGCTGATCCCGGAAACCGTCGCGGCGGTGGATGTGCGCAAGGGTCCGTACTTTGCCGAGGAAGGCGATTTCGCTTCGGTCGGAAGCGTCCATGTCGGCTTGATCGACCGCACCAGGGGGCTGGCGCAGGTGAGCGTCGGCAGTTTCGGCTACCGCCGTCTGCTCGGCATGGATTCCGCGAAGGTCGGTGACGGCGCGCTGCTCGTGGCCGGCGAGATCGGCACCTACAACGGCCCGTGGGACAATCCGGACAATGTGCGCAAGCTCAACGGCCTCGTGCGTTACAGCCAGGGCACCGCGACCGATGGCGTGTCCGTCACCGGCATGGCCTATGCCAACGGATGGAATTCGACCGACCAGGTGCCGCAACGTGCGATCGCATCCGGCTTTCTCAGCCGCTTCGGCTCGGAAGATCCAAGCGACGGCGGCAACACCAACCGTTTCGCACTCTCGGGCCGCGTCGCGCAGACCGACGATGCGGGTTCGTGGAAGGCCAACGCCTACGTGGTGAAGAGCCAGCTCGATCTCTTCAACAATTTCACCTACTACCTCAGCGATCCCGTGCTCGGCGATCAGTTCCACCAGCACGACGACCGACTGATGGTGGGTGCCAACATCTCGCGCACGCTGAACGGCTCGTTCGCAGGGTTGCCGATGCAAACCACCTTCGGCCTGCAATCGCGCTATGATGCGATCGACCTCGCGCTCACCAACACGTTCCGGCGCGGCTTTCTCTCCAACATCCGCAGTGACAAGGTCGGCGAGGGCAGCGTCGGCCTCTATGCCGAGAATACCGTGCGATGGACCGATTGGCTGCGGACCAGCGTCGGCTGGCGCGGCGATTATTATGCAGCCGACGTGACCTCGCTGTTCAACGCCAGCAATTCCGGCCGCGCGGATGCCGCGCTCGGCAGCCCGAAATTCAGGATGGTGCTCGGCCCGTTCAATCATTCCGAGTTCTTCCTCGGCGCCGGCTACGGCATGCACTCGAACGACGCCCGCGGCGCCACCACGACGGAGGATCCCAGCGATCCCGCGACGAGGCTGACGCCGTCGCCGCTCCTGGTTCGGACGAAGGGGGCGGAGGTCGGCGTGCGCAGCAGGATCGTTCCCGGCCTCGACAGCTCGCTCAGCCTCTTCATCCTCGACCAGGATTCCGAGATCCTGTTCTCCGGCGATGCCGGCGACACCTCGGCGACCCGCGCCAGTCGCCGCTACGGCTTTGAATGGACCAACCACTACCGGCCCCGGTCATGGATCGACATCGACGCCGATCTCGCCATGACGCATGCGCGCTTCCGCGGCTATGACAGCGCGCAGGCGGAGGTCTATGCCTCGCTCGCCGGCTATCCCGAGGCGCAGATCGGCAACGCGCCCGGCAACTACATTCCGAACGCGCCGGCAATGGTGGCATCGGCCGGCGTCACGCTGGGCGAGAAGACCGGCTGGTTCGGAGCCTTGCGCTGGCGCTATCTGGCGTCGAGCCCGCTGACCGAGGACAACGCGTTCCGCACTTCCGCGACCAGCATCTTCAACGGCCGCCTCGGCTATCGCATCGACAACGGCTGGCGTCTCCAGCTCGACGTGCTCAACCTCCTCAATACGAAGGCGAACCAGATCTCCTATGCCTATGGGTCGCTGCTCAAGACCGACACGCTCTATAACCTCTGCACGGCAGGCACCGCGCCGACGTCGGTCTGTCAGAACGGCGTAATGGACCACGTGCTGCACCCCGTGGAACCGTTGACGTTCCGGCTTACCATCGCCGGGACGTTCTAGGTTGACCGAGGTCGCGGATCGAATGAAGCGCTCGATTGAGTGACGGCACGCCGAGCCGACTGCAGGGGTCCAGTCGTCGTGAACGCGCAGGAGTTTGCGCTCCCACAAAGAGGGCTGGATGAAAATAGGGCGATTGTTGCATCGCGGGTGCTCCGACGCAGCGTCCTCTTGGCGAGCCGACCCCTCGGTGGAGTTGATCCAGCTCAAAATATGACGCGATGGATGATCAATATTCAGACACCAAGATCAAACATCAGGGATGAGACGATGATGGCGCCCACTCCGGTTGATCTTGAGATCGCCGCGGAAATTCCGGTGTTCAGCGGACTTGAGCCGCAGGTGCTCGCGGTCCTGCTCGGGCCAGCCAGCATCTTCAACCTCCGTCCCGGTCATACGCTGTTTCGTCAGGGCGAACCGGCCCAAGCGTTCTTCGTCGTTCTGGATGGCTGGATCAAGCTGTACCGGGTCACTCCCGCCGGGGACGAGGCCGTGCTCGATGTGGTCACCAGGGGTGAGAGCTTGGCCGAAGCCGTCACGTTCACGTCCGGCCGCTATCCTGCTACCGCCAGCGCCGTGACCTCGGCCCGGGTGATGGTCATTCCGGCCGACCACGTCATCGCCTGCATTCGCCAGATGCCGGATGTTGCGATCGCGATGATCGCCTCGACCTCGCAACATCTGCACCGCATGGTTCAGCAGATCGAGCAGTTGATGGCGCAGAGCGCGACGCAGAGGGTGGCCGAGTTTCTTGCCTCGCTGGCGCCCCGGACCAAGGGGCCGTGCACGATCACGCTGCCCTACGACAAATCGTTGATCGCCGGCAGGCTCGGCCTGAAGCCGGAATCGCTTTCGCGCGTATTCGCCAAGTTGCGCCTGGTGGGTGTCGACGTGCGCGCCTCGAACGTGGCGGTGCGCGACATGGCCCAGCTCTGCAAGCTCGTGGCCTGCGATCGCATCAGTGCGCGCTGCCCCGTGAAACCGAGGATGATGTGCGCCGAGCCGCCCGCGCCACGGGCGATCCGGCCCGAGGTGAAATCGGTGCCGGCGTGATCCTCATGCTCCCAAGGCTGGCGAACGCCAGTCTCCCTTCATTTTCCACAACCCGCGCCGGCGTATTCGAGGCGTAACCCGACTAATTTCACTCACACAGGAGATGATGAAATGAGGCGTGTCCTAATCGCAATTGCAGTCGCTGCGGCTTCGGTCGGTGCCGGCTATGCGCAGGATGTCACGGCGGGCGCCACCGCTTTCAAGAAATGCGCCAGTTGCCACGACGTCGGCGCAACCGCGAAGAACAAGGTTGGCCCGGTGCTCAACGGTCTCGATGGCCGCAAATCAGGATCGGTTGCCGGCTACAATTATTCGGACGCGAACAAGAATTCCGGCATCACCTGGGATGAAGCGAGCTTCCTCGATTACATCAAGGATCCCAAGGCCAAGGTGCCCAACACCAAGATGGCATTCGCCGGCATCAAGAACGAAGCCGAGGCCAAGAATCTCTGGGCCTATCTCAAGCAATACGACGGCGACGGCAAGACCAAGTAAGCCAAGACCAGCAGCCTAAGACCAATCGCCCCGCGGGCCGACCGTTCGCCCGGTGTGCATCGTGGCTCAGCCGACGATGCCGTCGTGCGGGCCGGCGGCCCAGGTTGAACGACGCCCTGCCGGATCGGTGGCCCAGATCGCGGTGCCGCTCAGCCGGGGCAGCAATGCTTGAATCTCATCCGCAGATGCGATGGCGAGCGCCGTCGACAACGCGTCAGCCATTGCGGCCGAGCGATGGTGCACGATGATGGTGCGCCAATGGGCCGCACTGCGGCCGCTGCGCGGATCGAACAGATGGTGCGCGGCGCCATCGGCACCGAGCACGCAGCCCGAGCCTTCTGACGTGGCAAGAGCACCTTCCGCCAGCTGCAGCGGGCCGGCGCCGCCGCGCGCGATCAGCCATGGCGATCCGTCGCGGCGCGGGGCAATCGCCCGCATCTCCCCGAGATCGACCAGGATGTTGGCGAATCCCTTCACCGCCAGCATGTCAGCCACGCGGTCGGTGACGTAACCCTGGCCAAGACCATTGAGCGTCAAACGCTGGTTGTCGCCGAGACGAATTGAATCAGGCTCGATCCTGACAGTTCGCCAGTCCACCGCCTGCCTTGCGCGGGCAATGATTGCTTGCGGCGGCAGGCCGGTGTGGCTCCTGTCCGCGAACCATTCGACATGGGCTTCCCACAGCGCCTGCACGGTCGGGTCGAACAAGCCGTTCGTGACGGCTGCGATCTCCAGTGCCAGTGCCAATGCGCGACGCAGATCGCCGCCCGGCGCGGTGAGCGCGCCATCGCGATTGAGCCTGCACAGCTCCGATCCGGATCGAAACAGGCTCAGCTCGTTTTCCAGGCGGTCGATCTCCGCTTCGACCAGCGCGGCGATTCCTTTTGCTGCTGCCGGCTCGATATCGTTGAACAGGATGCGCGCATCCGCACCCATCGCCGTGCCGCGCCATTCGAAATCGGCCCGGGCTGGACTGGCGGGACCCGCGATGGCGACCGCAGCGGCCGATGCGAAGATGGTGATGGCGCGACGACGTGTCGGACGATCAGGAAGCATCGTGTCTCCTCACGACGGGTGGGAAGGAGCTTGCGGCAACGGCTGGCGCCGCTGTGCGCGCTTCTTCAGGTGCAGACAGACGTCCTGGTCGAAATAATTGGCCTGGCACTTCAGGCAATAGATGCATTCGTTGGGGTTGATCTGGCCGAGCGGATGAATCGCCTGCACGGTGCAGCGCCGTGCGCAGACGTGGCATTCCGCGCCGCATTCGCGGTAGCGCTTGAGCCATTCGAACATCCGCATCCGCGCCGGAATCGCGAGTGCCGCGCCCAGCGGGCAGAGATAGCGGCAGTAGAAGCGCTCGACGAACAGGCCGGCGAGCAGCAGCAGCCCGGCATAGACGCCGAACGGCCATTCCCGCAGGAACTTCATGGTGATCGCGGTCTTGAACGGCTCGACCTCCGCAAGCTGGAAGGCCGTCAGGATCGAGCGCAGCGAGATCGCCAGGATGGCGACGAAGAAGACATATTTGATCATCCACAGCCGCTCGTGCAGCCCGAACGGGATCTCGATCTGCTTGATGCCGAGCCGACGCGCGAGCTGATTGGTGAGCTCCTGCAGCGTGCCGAACGGGCAAAGCCAGCCGCAGAACACGCCGCGGCCCCAGAACAGCATGCTGAATGCGACGAAGCTCCAGAGCAGGAATACCATGGGATCGAGCAGGAAGAGCTCCCAGCGAAAGCCGGAGAGCAGGGCATGGATGAAGGTCAGGACGTTGACGACCGAGAGCTGCGCGTTGGCGATGAAGCCGAGGAACACCAGCGTCAGGAGCAGATAGCCCGTGCGGAGGCGATAGTAGAACACGCCATGGGCCGTCACGCTGTCCTGGAAGATCAGGATGGCCGCCAGCACCGTCAGCATGGCGCCGAGCACGCCGATCTCGTAGCGTCGCGCCCACCAGATCTCCTGCCACACCGCCTGCACCGGAGCGGGGGCGGCCGTCGTCGATGCCGGGGGCGGCTCGGCGGGCGCGGCGATCAGGTAACGCTCGGGAATGCGATAATCGAGCGAGACCACGGCGGGACCGCTCGGTGCGGCGCCGGCGCCGAGATCGACGTCGAGCCGGAATGGCTTGGTCGAATCGAAGCCGCTCGCCTGCGGAATGCGGAACACGGCGATCTCGCGCAGCTCCGGCGCGCCAGCGGCGTGCAGCTGCTCGACGGCCGTATGATCGGCCGGTTTGAGACGCAGCGTTCGCGAACCCTGGACGATCTCGATCCGGGTGAACGTTCCCGCCTGACGCCACTCCGTGCCTTTGAACGAATAGAGTCCAGACGCGCCGATCAGGAGCAGATCGTCGTCGGGGCCGATCTTCGCCGTCTCGCTCTCGTAAATGCGCTGGCCGAGCAGGCTCTCGCCGATCGGCGGCGGCGTGGCGAGCGCCATCCAGAGATCGATGAAAGCCTTGTCGGGTTCGTTGTCGCGCGTGCCGAGCAGCTTTGCCGCTTCGCCGCGGCTCACCAGCCGTCGCTGCACCGCGCCCTCGGCGAGCAGCGAGGCCCAGGAGGACCGGCGCAGGGTTTCACGGTCGAGCCGTGCAGCCCGCTCGGGCGCGCTGGTCCGGCTGCGCAGCACGGCGCGCGCCGAGCGCACGATCGCATCACGAATCACGGTGCTCGTGATGGTCGCGCCGGCGACGGCGTGCGGGCCGCGCGCGGTCTCACCAGCGGATGTGAGCGTGGTGCCGCCGCGCACGTCGAAGCCACGGAAACTGGCGACATAGGCGGCCAGCGCATCGCGGGGAATTCCGATCACGAGGATCGGTTCTTCATGCGCAACGATCTCGGCGCCGGCGACGATGCCGGTGGGCGTCACCGCCGCGACGATATCGAGCGGCCGGCCCGCATAGCCGACGGAGCCGGAGACATCGAGGCTTGAGAAGGCGTAGCCGAGCACGCGCCCGTCCGCAGCCCGCACCAATGCTGCCGGCGGCTTGCCATCGGCACGGTCGATCACGACGGGCTCGGAGAAGAATTTTGCGGCGACGTTGAGGTCGGCTGCGTTTGCGCTGCAAAACATCGACGCCAGCATCGCCAGTGCGGACAGAGCGTGCCGTGCAGCGGCGAAGATGATTCCGGACGATCGCATCCGACGGATCAGGCAGCGTTGTCGGCGGCGCGCATTGAGGTGGATCAATGTTGCGATTAACCGCGGTCAAGGAGAGTTCCTCGGATTCCCTGCATAAGGCCCCATCGGATTCTCATGCTGGAGGAATGTAATGCGAGGCCGAGCTTCCCTGTTTCCAAAGCTTGCAAGCTGCGTTGCAGCAACGAGCCTTATGCTATTGAGTGCGACGACGATCGGCTACGCGCAGCAGCAGGCTCCGACGCCGAAACCTGCCGATGTCGAGCAGCACAAGACGACCCCGGGCGGTCAGTACCAGCCGAGCCTGGACGTTCTCGGCAAGGGCGCGACCGAGCAGCCCGGCACCAAGCCGGGCGATCCCAACCTCACCAAGGCCGAGTTCGACAAGGCCAACCAGATCTATTTCGAACGTTGCGCGGGTTGTCACGGCGTGCTGCGCAAGGGCGCGACCGGCAAGCCGCTGACGCCCGATCTCACCAAGAAGCTCGGCTTCGACTATCTGCGTGACTTCATCACCTATGGCTCGCCCGGCGGCATGCCGAACTGGGGCACCTCGGGCCAGCTCGAGGCGGCCGACATCGACCTGATGGCCCGCTACCTCCTGAACGCCCCGGCACAGCCGCCGGAGTTCGGGATGAAAGAGATCAAGGACAGCTGGAAGGTCCTGGTTCCGGTCGCGCAGCGGCCGACCAAGAAGATGAACAAGCTCGACATCGACAATCTGTTCTCGGTGACGCTGCGTGACGCCGGCGAGGTCGCGCTGATCGACGGCAACACCAAGAAGATCGAGCACATCCTGAAGTCCGGCTATGCCGTGCACATCTCACGCATGTCGGCATCGGGGCGCTACCTCTACATCATCGGACGCGATTCCAAGCTCAACCTGATCGATCTCTGGATGGATCCGCCGCAGACCGTCGCCGAGCTGAAGATCGGCACCGAGGCGCGCTCGGTCGAAACCTCGAAGTTCAAGGGCTACGAGGACAAGTATGCGATCGCCGGAGCCTACTGGCCGCCGCAATACGTGCTGATGGACGGCGCGACGCTCGAGCCGTTCAAGGTGGTCTCGACCCGCGGCATGACCGAGGATACGCAGGAGTATCACCCGGAGCCGCGCGTTGCCTCCATCGTGGCCTCGCACTTCAAGCCGGAGTTCGTCGTCAACGTCAAGGAGACCGGCCAGGTCCTGCTCGTCAACTATCAGGATCTGAAGAACCTGAAGGTGACGTCGATCGAAGCCGAGCGCTTCCTGCATGACGGCGGGTTCGACAAGACCGGCCGCTACTTCCTGGTCGCGGCGAATGCCCGCCACAAGGTCGCGATCGTCGATACCAAGGAGGACAAGCTGGTCGGCGTCGTCGAAACCGGCGGCCAGACCCCGCATCCCGGACGCGGTGCCAATCTCGAGCATCCGAAGTTCGGGCCGGTGTGGGCAACCAGCCATCTCGGCAGCGAGCAGATCTCCTTCATCGGCACCGACCCCGAGAAGCACAAGCAGTTCGCCTGGAAGGTTGTGCAGACGGTCGACGGGCAGGGCGGCGGATCGCTCTTCATCAAGACGCATCCGAAGTCGGAGAACCTCTACGTCGACACGCCCTTGAACACGGACGCCGAGATCTCCTCGTCGGTCGCGGTGTTCAAGATCAAGGACCTCGCCAAGGAGAAGCCGACCTACAAGGTGCTGCCGATCGGTCAGTGGTCCGGCATCTCGGAAGGCGCCCGCCGTGTGGTGCAGGGCGAGTTCAACAAGGACGGCACGGAGATCTGGTTCTCCGTGTGGAACAACAAGGCGCAGGACTCGGCGATCGTCGTCGTCGACGACAAGACCTTGACCTTGAAGACGGTCATTCGTGACCGGCGACTGGTCACCCCGACCGGCAAGTTCAACGTCTTCAACACGCGTAACGACGTCTACTGACGAGCATGGGCTGGTGCGGCGCGCGATCGCCGCACCAGCCTGCCTTTTCGCGATGGTCTTCGGCGGAGCGCATCATGGCTGTTGGAAAGGTCTATCTGGTCGGCGCCGGTCCCGGTGATCCCGAGCTGCTCACGCTGAAGGCGGTCCGCGCGCTTCGTGAGGCCGACGTCGTCGTCTATGATCGCCTGGTGCCACCGAGCATCCTGGCGACCATTGCGGACGGGGTGCTCCAGATCAATGTCGGCAAGCAGGCCGCCCATCATCCGGTGCCGCAGGAAGAGATCAACCAGATGCTGGTCCGGCTGGCGCGCGCCGGCCGCACGGTCGTCCGGCTCAAGGGCGGCGACCCCTTCATCTTCGGACGCGGCTCGGAGGAGGCGGCCGAGCTCGAGCTGGCAGGCATTCCCTATGAGGTGGTGCCGGGAATCACGGCGGCACAGGGCTGCGCCGCGGCGGCGCGGATGCCGCTGACGCATCGCGGCCTGGCCTCCGGCGTGCGCTATGTAACCGGCCATCGCAAGGCCAACGAGCCGCTCGATCTCGACTGGAAAAGCCTCGCCGATCCCGACACCACGCTCGTCGTCTATATGGGCCTTGCCAATATCGACGAGATCGTCGGCAATTTGATCGCGCAGGGGTTGCCGGGAACCACGCCGGTCTTTGCTGTGTGTCAAGGTACGACGCCGCAGGAAAGCCGAATATGTGCGTCGCTGGAGGCGCTTCCGGTCGCTCTGAAAGACGCCTCCTTCAGCGGTCCCGTCCTTTTCATCATCGGAAAGGTCGCGGCGATCGCGCTGGAACGGAGCGCGCGGAGCGATGCGGCAATTTGCGAGGCGATTTCAGTTGTGGCCTAGCGTTGCCCTGGCATCGGCCGTTGCGATCGGGCCGGCCGCCGCGGGCGATGCAGATGTCGATGCCGCAAGGAATACTGCAAGGCTTGCCAATCTGGTGCGGCAGGACTGCGGCTCCTGCCACGGGCTGACGCTGAAAGGCGGGCTCGGCAAGCCGCTGACGCCGGACCATCTCAGCGCCTGGAGCCGCGACCAGCTCGTCAGCATCGTGCTCGACGGCGTGCCGGGCACGCCGATGCCGCCCTGGCGTCCGTTGCTGAGCGAAGCCGACGCGCGCTGGATCGTGGAGCATCTGCAGCAGGGAGATCTGCCATGAGGTTCGTGGCGCGGTGGTGTCTGGCCCTGCTGCTGCTGATGCCGGTGCTCTCGCGCGCCGACGCGCTGCGCGGCACCGGCAATCTCGGCCTCGTGGTGGAGCGCGCGACGGGCTCGGTGCTGATCGTCGATGCCACCGAGCGCAAATCGATCGGCCGCGTCGAGGGGCTCGGCGATCTCTCGCATGCCTCCGCGGTGTTCTCGCCGGACCAGCGCTACGCCTATGTCTTCGGCCGCGACGGCGGCCTCACCAAGGTCGACATGCTCACGAGCACGATCACAAGACGCATCGTGCAGGCCGGCAATTCGATCGGCGGCGCCATCTCCGACGACGGCGCGCTGATCGCGGTCTCGAACTACGAACCGGGCGGCGTGAAGATCTTCGATGCCAGGACGCTCGATCCCGTCGCCAACATTCCGGCAACGGGTGAGGGCGGCAAGTCCTCGAAGACGGTCGGACTGGTCGACCTGCCCGGACGGCGTTTCGCCTGGGCGCTGTATGACGCCGGCGAGATCTGGATCGCCGATCTCACCCATGTCGAGACCCCCGCCATCACCCGCCTGACCGATGTCGGCAAGCTGCCCTATGACGGCAACGTCACGCCCGACGGCCGCCATTATCTTGCGGGCCTGTTCGGCGAGGACGGCGTCGTTCATGTCGACACCTGGCGCGCGCCGCTGAAGGCCGAGCGCATCCTGAGCGGCTATGGCCGCGGCCAGGAGGCGCTGCCGGTCTACAAGATGCCGCATCTGGAAGGGTGGGGCGCCGCGGGCGACAAGCTGCTGCTTCCCGCCGTCGGCCATCACGAATTGATCGCGGTCGATCTTCGCAGCTTTGCCGAGGTCGGACGCACCGCCACCCACGGCCAGCCGGTCTTCGCCGTGGCGCGGCCCGACGGGCGCCACGTCTGGGTGAACTTCGCGCACCCCTTCAACGACACGATCGAGATCGTCGACACCGAGACGCTGAAGGTGATCCATCGCCTGACGCCCGGCCCGGCGGTCCTCCACATGGAGTTCACCCCGCGCGGCAACGAGGTCTGGGTCTCCGTGCGCGATGCCGATCGCATCGACGTCTACGACGCCGCCTCCTTTGCCAAGAAGACGGAGATCCCGGCGCAGAAGCCGTCCGGAATCTTCTTCACCGCCCGCGCGACAAGGATCGGACAATGACGCCAAGCTCCGTCGAACTCGCTCTCATCGATCGCTGGCAGCACGATTTTCCGCTTGTCGAGAAGCCGTTCGAGATCGTCGGCCGCTCCGCCGCGCTCGACGAGCAGGCGACGATCGGCGTGTTTCGTCGCATGCGGGAGTACGACCTGATCTCCCGGGTCGGTGCCGTGGTCCGCCCCAACACCGTGGGCGCGAGCACGCTAGCCGCGCTGCAAGTCCCGCCCGATCGACTTGAGCGGGTCGCCGGGATCGTCAGCCGCGAGCCGCTGGTTACGCATAATTACGAGCGCGAGCACGGTCTGAATCTGTGGTTCGTGATCGCCGGCGGAGACGCCCAGGCGATCGGCGGCACCATCGACAGGATCGAGGCGCAAACGGGGCTGCCCGTCGTGGATTTGCCGATGGTGCAGGCCTATCATCTCGGCCTCGGCTTTTCGTTGCGCGAGCCACGCGCGCAGAAGCGCCGCGCGCCGGCCGCGGGGAACTATCGTCCCGATCCGCGCGACCGGCGCATTCTCGCGGCGATCGAGAATGGGCTGCCGCTGGTCGAGCATCCCTATCTTGCGGTCGCCGATCAGCTCGCACTCGGCCAGGACGAGGTCATCGCACGGCTGGAGCATCTGGTCGCAGCCGGCGTGGTGACGCGTTTCGGCTGCGTGGTGCGCCACGACAAGCTCGGTTTCCGGTCGAACGCGATGGCGGTCTGGAACATCCCGGACGGGATGATCGACGATGTCGCCGCGATCTTCGCCCGTCATCCCAGCGTGACGCTGTGCTACCAGCGTCCGCCCCGGCCGCCGGTGTGGCCCTACAACCTGTTCTGCATGGTGCATGCGCGCGCGCGCGAGGAGGCCCATGCCGCGATCGACGAGCTGAACCTGCTCGCCGAGACCGGCCTGATGCAGCAGGCCGTGCTGTTCTCGAAGCGCTGCTTCAAGCAACGCGGCGCCGTCTTCTCTGGGCGCAAGGAGGCGAATTGATGCGCTCGCTCGACCCGACCGAAAAGGCCATCATCAACGGCCTGCAGGGCGGCTTTCCCCTGACGCAGCGGCCTTACCGCGATGCCGGCGCGAAGCTGGGCCTCAGCGAGGGCGAGATGATCGAGGAGATCGGCCATCTGATCGCGGGCGGGCAGCTCAGCCGGTTCGGCCCGCTCTGGAATGCCGAAGCCCTCGGCGGGGCCGTCTGTCTCGCCGCGATCGCCGTCCCGCGCGAGCGGTTCGACGAGGTCGCCGAGCTCGTCAACGCCCATCCCGAGATCGCGCATAATTACGAGCGCGATCACGCGCTCAACATGTGGTTCGTCGTGTCGACCGATGCCCCTGAGCGCATTGACCAGGTGATTGCGGAGATCGAGCGCGAGACGGGCCTTCGTGTGCGCGCAATGCCCAAGACGCGCGAGTTCTTCGTCGGTTTCCGCGTGGAGGTCTAGTCATGCTCGATGCCATCGATCGCAAGCTGATCGCCGCTACGCAGGCAGGACTTCCGCTGGTCGCCGAGCCTTACCGCGCGCTCGCCGGCAGGCTCGGCCTCGACGAGGCCGAAATCGTCAGTCGCCTCGGGCGGCTGCTCGAGGACGGTGCGATCCGCCGCATCGGCGCGATCCCCAATCACTATGCGCTCGGCACCACCGCGAACGGCATGTCGGTGTGGGACATCGCCGACGAGCTCGTTGCCGACATCGGCGCCAGGGTCGGTGCGCTCGATTTCGTCACGCATTGCTACGAACGGCCGCGGCATCTGCCGCTCTGGCCCTACAATCTCTTTGCCATGGTCCATGGTCGCAGCCGCGACGAGGTGCGGGCGAAGGTTGCCGAGATTGCCGTGCTGGTCGGTCCCGCGGCGCGGGCCCACGAGGTTCTGTTCTCGACCCGGATCTTGAAGAAGACCGGCCTTCGCATCGCCGCCTGACGGGAGACGGTCATGTTTCGCCTGAGCCAATATTTGCGCGAGCTGGACGAGCCGGCCCCGACCGGGCCGGTTCGGCAGCCGCCGGGACCCGTGGTGATCTGGAACCTGATCCGCCGCTGCAACCTCACCTGCAAGCATTGCTATTCGATCTCCGGCGATGTCGACTTTCCCGGCGAACTCTCCACCGCGCAGGTGTTCGGCGTGATGGACGACCTCAAGGCGTTTCGCGTGCCGGTGCTGATCCTGTCGGGCGGCGAGCCCCTGATGCGGCGCGACATCTTCGAGATCTCGGCGCGCGCCAAGGCGATGCGATTCTATGTCGGCCTGTCGTCCAACGGCACTCTGGTCGATGCCGCCATGGCCGACCGCATCCGCGACATCGGCTACGACTATGTCGGCATCTCGCTCGACGGCATCGGCGAGACCCATGACCGTTTCCGCCGCAAGCAGGGCGCCTATGAGGAGGCGCTGAACGGCTTGCGGTTGCTGCGCGACCGCGGCATCAAGGTCGGCGTGCGCTTCACCATGACCGAGGACAACGCGGCGGAGCTGCCGCGCCTGCTCGATCTGGTCGAGCAGGAGAACTTTCCGAAATTCTACCTCTCGCATCTCGTCTATGCCGGCCGCGGCAACAAGAACCGCGGCGACGATGCCATGTGGCAGACGACGCGCGATCGCATGGACATGGTGATCGCGCGGGCCTGGCGCTGGGCGCAGTCGGGCAGCGAGATGGAGATCGTGACCGGCAACAACGATGCCGACGCGGTCTATCTGCTGCATTGGGCCGAGCGAACCGTACCCCATCATGCCGCGAGCCTGCGCGCAAAACTGGTGCGCTGGGGCGGCAATTCCTCCGGCGTCAACGTCGCCAATATCGACAATCTCGGCAACGTGCACCCCGATACGATGTGGTGGCACCATACGCTGGGGAACGTGAAGACGCGTCCCTTCTCCGAGATCTGGCCCGACACCTCCGATCCGATCATGGCGGGGCTGAAGCAGAAGCCGCGTCACGTCTCCGGCCGCTGCGGTGCCTGCGCCTATTTCGACATCTGCAACGGCAACACCCGCGTGCGCGCGCAACGGATCACCGGCGATCCCTGGGCGGAAGATCCCGGCTGCTATCTCGGTGATGCCGAGATCGGCCTTGCGGAACCAAGCGAGCGGGTCAAGACCAGCATCTATCGCGGAACACGACATGAAGCGCCGCTCTCCGTTTGACCGCATTCTCGTCGCACTCGCGCTGCTCGCGCTGGCGAGCCCCGCGCGCGCCGAGCCGGATGCGCCGAAACTGTTCGCGGACAATTGCGCCGAATGCCACGGCGCGGACCGGCTCGGCCGTCTCGGTCCCGCGCTACTGCCGGAAAATCTCGGCCGCATGATGGGCGCGCGCGCCGCCGCGGTGATCGCAGACGGACGGACCGCGACGCAGATGCCGGGCTTTTCCAACAAGCTCGGCAAGGACGAGATCGCCGCGCTCGCGGCCTATGTCTCATCGCCGTTGCCCGCGGTGCCGGCCTGGGACGCGGCCGAGATCGACGCCAGCCGCGTCGTGCATGCCATCGCGCCGCCGCTGGAGCGTCCGCGTTTCGAGGCCGACCCGATGAACCTGTTCGTCGTGGTCGAGGCCGGCGATCATCACGCGACGATCCTGGACGGCGACCGCATCGAACCATTGGCGCGCTTCCAGACGCGGTTCGCGCTGCATGGCGGCCCGAAATTCACGCCGGACGGCCGCTACGTCTTCTTCATGTCGCGCGACGGCTGGGTCAGCAAGTACGATCTCTGGACGCTGACCATGCTGACGGAGGTGCGCGCCGGGATCAATGCGCGCAACATCGCGATCTCGCGGGACGGCAAGCACATCGCGGTCGCCAACTATCTGCCGCACACGCTGGTGATGCTCTCGGCGGACGATTTGTCGGTCGAGAAGATCTTCGACGTGAAGGATCGCCTGGGGACGTCCTCGCGGGTCTCGGCGGTGTATCAGGCGCCATCGCGCAACAGCTTCATCGCGGCGCTGAAGGACGTTCCGGAGATCTGGGAGATCGCGACCGATCCGAACGCGGGGCCAGTTTATGCCGGCTTCGTGCACAGCCACGAGAAGGGCATGATCGAGGCACTGCCGTCCTCGCAAGGGCTGTTCGCGCTGCGCCGGATCGAGACCCCGGAGCCGCTCGATGACTTCTTCTTCGATCCGCCCTATCGCAACCTGATCGGCTCGGCGCGGGAGGGCAGGGCGATCGTGGTCAATTTGACGGTCGGGCGCGACATCAAGCAGCTCGATCTGCCGGGGCTGCCTCATCTCGGCTCGGGCATCTCCTGGACGTGGAACGGCCGGCTGGTGATGGCGACGCCGCTGCTGAAGGCGGGCAAGATCAGTGTGCTGGACATGCAGGACTGGTCGCAGATCAAGGTGATCGAGACGCCAGGACCCGGCTTCTTCATGCGCAGCCACGAAAACACGCCCTATGCCTGGACCGACAGCATGATGGGCAGCGGCAAGGACACGCTGTCGATCATCGACAAGCGCACGCTGGAAGTGGTCCGCCGCGTCACGCCGGAACCCGGCAAGACGGCGGCGCATGTCGAATTTGACAGATATGGGCGCTATGCCCTGGTGTCGATCTGGGAAGACCAGGGCGCGCTGGTGGTCTATGATGCCGCAACCTTTGCCGAAGTGAAGCGTCTTCCGATGTCGCGCCCTTCGGGTAAATACAACGTCTGGAACAAGATCACCTTTTCCGATGGCACCAGTCATTGAGAAGCCGGGCTCTGTCCCGTCGATCGCATTGCTGTTGGCGGCCCATGGCGAGCGGCGGCCCGATGCCGGCAACCGGGGCGCGTTCCAGCTCGCCCGTGCACTGGCTTCTCGCAGTCTGGTGGCCGAGGTCGCCATCGGCTTCATCTCGGGTACGCCCGGCATCCGGGAAGCTCTGGAGACGCTGACCGCCAGCCGGATCCTGGTCTACCCGCTGTTTGCCTCCAGCGGCTATTTCACCCGCGACCGTCTGGTTCAGCTTCTCGACGAAGCCAAGGGCGATGACCGCAGGATCGACATGCTGCCGCCGCTGGGGCTCGATCCGGGCCTGCCTGATCTCCTGTGCGATCAGGCCGTGGCTTGCGCGCGCGGCCATGGTTTTGCGCCGGAGGACTGCACATTCGTGCTGCTGGCGCACGGCTCGAAGCGCAATCCCGCCTCGCGCCAGGCCACCGAGCAGGTCGCGCGCGAGATCGAGACGCGCGCGGTCTGCCGAAAAGTCGTGGTCGCCTTCCTGGAGGAGCCACCGTCGCTCGAAGAGGCCGCGGCATCGATCAGCGGGCCCGCGATTGTCCTCGGGCTGTTCTCCGGCGAAGGCCTGCACGGCGCCAAGGATGCGCCGAAGCTGGTGGCACGGCTCGGCCGCCGCGACGTGGTGTTCGCAGGCATCATGGGCAGCGGTCCCGGCATCGAGGACCTTGTCGCGCGGGCGGTGGTGGCTGCCTTGCAAGATGCGGGAGCGGCGAGGGCCGCGGAGCCGTCGACGCTGGCGCCGGCGCCGGGCGGCTGGGCCGTTTCAGTCGATTGATGGCATGGCGTTGCAGGGAAGGGACAAGAGATGACCGACTACCTCGATGTCGATGTCCGTCCGATCCTGCGCGCCGGCGGCGAGCCCTTCTCGACCATCATGGCGGCCGTCGAAAGCGTAAGGCCGGGCCAGGGCATCCGGCTGTACGCGCCGTTCAAGCCGGTGCCCTTGTTCGACGTGATGGCCGGCAAGGGCTTTGCCCATTCCGCGACGGAGATCGGTGGCGGCGATTGGCAGGTGCTGTTCACGCCGACCGGCGCGCCCGCCGAGGTCCTGGCAACGAAAGTACAGCCCAGTGCCAAATGGCCGGACTCGAAGCTGCGGCTCGACACCAGGGAGCTCGATCCGCCGGAGCCGATGACCAGGATCCTCGCCGCGGCCGAGACGCTTGCGGCCGGAGAAACGCTGACGGCGTTTCTCAGCCGCGAGCCGCTGTTCCTGTTTCCGCAGCTGGAAAAGAGGGGCTACAACTGGCTCGGCGGCTTTCTGCCCGACGGCGTCACCTACGAGCTCACGGTGCGCGCGCCCGAGCTTACGGTGCGCGCGCCGTCTCACTGACGGCGAACCCGTCAGGTCGAGGCCCCGAATAGTCTGCGCACGGCCGGCAGCCACTCGCCGGTCATCGTGAACTCGAGTCCGAGCCGTGCGCCGCAGGCGATGGCCAACATCGTGATGGGCGCGGAGATCGCGAGCGTCGAAAACGCACTCAGGCCCTGGCCGATGGTGCAGCCCATCGACATGATGCCGCCGATGCCCATCAGCAGCGCGCCGATCATGTGACGCTTCAGCTCGCGCGCGTCGTCGCAGGCCTCCCAGCGGAAGCCGCGCGCGAGCATCGCGGCGGCAAACGAGCCTGCGACGACGCCAGCGACCGAACCGATGCCGAAATTGAGCCGCGCGCCGGAGAAGGTGGCGATGTAGAGAATGGCGTCACCTAGCGGCGCCACGAAGGTGAGCGAGGAGACCCGCGCGGGATCGAACTCATCGTCGGCGAGCCATCCGGTCGCGAACCAGCCGAACGCGATTGCGGCGCCGACGGCAAGGCCGGAGGCCAGCAGCCGCGGCGACCGCACCAGCCTGCCATCGGCAAGGGCCCAGAAGGCGAGCGCGGCGGAAATGGCCACGACGAGGATCGCGCGCATCGTGCCGCCGGCGCCGAGCAGCGACGTCAATGTCTGGGTGCTTCCCTCGGGAAGCCGCACCGATAACGGCTCGATCAGCATCAGCCGCAGCATGCCGGTGATGCCGCGCATGGTGGCGAGCGCCGACAGGCCGAGCACGAGAAAAACCACGATGGCACGCAGGTCGCCACCGCCGACGCGTACCAATGTGCCGAAGCCGCAAGTGCCGACCAGGGCCATGCCGACGCCGAACATCAACCCGCCAAGGATCGCGCCGCCAAGGCCGATCGACGCCGTGAGGTAGATCGATCGCGACAGATCGACGATGCCGAGCGCGGCAAGCGCCTGGGTCGCGAGCAACGCGACCGCAGCGGCCAGCGCAAAGGATTTCAGCCGGCGATAGTCCGATCCGAAGAATGCGTCCTCGAGCATCGCCAGCGTGCAGAAGCGCCCGGCTCGGCCGGCAACGCCGAGCACGGCGCCGGCGGCGAGCCCGCACGCAAAGGCTATGATCGAAGGGCTCAGCATTCCTCCCGCTTCTTTTCTTGGTTAGCCCGCGGGTAGTCTGCGCCGGTGGGGCGCGAAAAGCCAGCGCGGAAGAAATTAAAGCGCGATGAGATCAGGTTGAATCGTCATCGCGCTTTAGCTTGTTGTTTGCGCATGATCTCTTCGGAAAACCGCTGCGCAGTTTTCCGGATCATGCTCTACCGCCGGCGCCGGCGCACCGGCTCGCAGAATACGTCGTAAACGGCGGTGAGAATCTTGCGGACGTCTTCGCTCGCGAGACTGTAGTAGATGGTCTTGCCGTCGCGCCGGGTCGTCACCAGCCGATCGAGCCGGAGCCGCGCAAGCTGCTGCGAGACGGTCGATTGCCGCTCGCCCAGGAACTGCTCGAGCTCGGTCACGGATTTCTCGCCCTCGGCGAGGATGCAGAGCAGCAGCAATCGGGACTCGTGCGAGAGCGCCTTGAGCATGTCGCTGGCCTCGCGCGCCTTCTCGATCATTTGCTCGAGTTCGGCGGAGCCCTCGATCTCCTTCAGCTTCGGCAACGGCATCGCGTCAAGTTCCTCTCAGCAAAATCGGCAAGACCAGTCACGACTTCTCCGGTTCCGATCCCGTGCTTGACAGGATTCGGTCCAACAGGCCGAAGAAGAAGGCATCTCCCGGATAGCCGCGAATGCGTCCGATCTCGCGGCCCTCTTGTACCACGACGAAGGTCGGCGTGAAGGGACCCGGATCGATTCCGGCGAGATCGGCGGGAAGGGGGCCGCTCAGGTTGACCCGGCGCAGCGGTGCGGTCCGGCTTTCCCCGGTCTTGCCGTAGATTGGCCCGATCTCGGCGTCGAAGCGTGCGCACCAGGCGCAGCCGGGCCGCTCGAACATGACGAGCTCGGCGGCGCGCGATGCGGTCGTGGGCAGCGCGAGCCCGACGGCGAGGGCAAGCAAAACGACGATTCTGTTCATGCTGCGTAACCGGGCCTTTTCGGGTTTGCCTGGCGGGCTTGCTTTCCAGACGTTCTCGGCGCTTTATATCATTAAATTCGTATATGTGCTAGGGATGGGGCGGAAATGACCTTGGACGTCACGCTGGGCGCGGCCTTTGTCGCAGGCCTGTTGTCGTTTCTGTCGCCCTGCATCCTGCCCCTGGTCCCACCTTTCCTGTGCTACATGGCCGGCGTCTCGGTCACGGATCTGTCCGGCGACAGGCCGGACCTGCGGCCGCGTATCCTGATCTCGGCGCTTTCGTTCGTGGCGGGTTTTTCGCTGGTCTTCGTTGCGCTGGGCTCGACCGCCTCGATCGCGGGACGCTTCGTCTCCACGCATCTGTCGACGCTCGGCATCGTCGCGGGCGGGCTGATCATCGTCATGGGCCTGCACTTTCTCGGGCTGCTCAGGATCCCGCTGCTCTATCGCAGCGCCACCGTGCAGGTCGACAACCGCCCGGCCGGCGTGGCGGGGGCCTTTGTCATGGGGCTGGCCTTTGCATTCGGCTGGACGCCCTGCGCGGGCCCGATCCTCGCAGCCGTGCTCTTGATGGCGGGTTCGGAGGACACGACCGGGCGAGGGGCGCTGCTGCTGCTCGCCTATTCGGTCGGGACCGGCATTCCCTTCCTGATCGCGGCGGCCTTCACCGGCCGCTTCATCGCCGCGCTCGGCCGCCTGCGCCGGCATCTCGGCCTGATCGAGAAGACGATGGGCGTCTTCCTGGTCGCGACCGGTCTGATGTTCCTGACCGGCTTGATGCCCGCGGTCTCGGAATGGCTGCTCGAGCAATTCCCTGTTTTGACCAGCATCGGCTGAGCCTAGAGCATTTTCGGTTCTGATTGAATCAGAACCGAAGCTCTAGATTCTTGTTTTGACGCGTTTTCTTCACGCGAACCGGTGTCCACTTCGCTCGAAAACGCTCTAGCCGCAGGCGTAGTCCACCAACTTGGTCCCGCAGCCTCGGAAGCGTGGTGGATTACGCTTCGCCAATCCACCCTGCGAGACCAGTGTCCGCAATGACAGCCGTCCCAAATAAAAACGCCGCCCGGAATTGGGCGGCGTTTCATTCCATGACGTGCAGAGGTAGTTCGACGATGAGACTACTTCAAACGGACGAAAATCTCAAGACCGGTAGCCGGGCAGCTCGCGGTCGAGCTTGCGCAGCAGGGGCGGCCAGACGAGGTTGGTGGCGCGCAGCTCGGCGCGGTCGCGGTTGGCGAGCAGCTCGGTGTTCTTGTCGATCGCAGTCTCCTCCACCGGATAGACCGGCGTGCCGAGCGCGCGCGTGCGCACCTGCATCGAGCAGGCGCGCTCCAGATGATACATGCGCTCGAAGGCGGAGGCGACCGAGCGGCCGACCGTCAGCGTGCCGTGATTGCGCAGCAGCATGTGGTTGTGGTCGCCGAGATCCTTCTGCAGCCGCGGCCGCTCGTCGTGGTCGAGCGCGATACCTTCATAATCGTGATAGGCGAGGTCGTGGGTGACGAGCTGGGCGGTCTGGTTCAGCGGCAACAGGCCCTCGGCTGAGCTCGACACCGCGGTGCCGTCGAGCGTGTGGAGATGCAGCACGCAGATCGCGTCCTCGCGCACCTCGTGGATCGCCGAATGGATGGTGAAGCCGGCCGGGTTGATGCTGTACTCGCTCTCGGAAAGCTGGTTGCCGTGCAGGTCGACCTTGACGAGGCTGGAGGCGGTGATCTCGTCGAACATCAGCCCGTAGGGGTTGATGAGGAAGTGATGCTCGGGGCCGGGCACGCGCGCGGAGATGTGGGTGTCGACCAGATCGTCCCAGCCATACAGCGCGACCAGGCGATAGCAGGCGGCGAGATTGACCCGTTGCTGCCACTCCGCCTCCGTCATATCAGACGGCACTTCCTTCAGGCGCGCTTCCGCTGGCGACATGGCTGGTCTCTCCGAACATCGTTGTTGCGGGGACGGAGCCTAGTACCGCTCTCTGCCAGCAGCAAGGCGCGTCAGAAGCGCGGCAGTCAAGCGTAGCCCGCATGATGCGGGGCCGCTCTGAGAGAGAGCCCGGATGTCGCTTGCGCCCATCCGGGCTACACGGTTTCGGAGAAAATTATTACGGCGCCGGGATCGACAGCAGGCTGGAAATGCTCCGGCCGCGGATGTCGTAGACGCGGGCGAACACCACGTCGTCGCGCTTGATCTCGACCATGACGGGCGCGGTGAGGCCCTTGCAGTAGAACTCGCCCAGCGTCATCGCGAAATCGGCCGCGTTGGAATCCCAGCCGATGGTGAAGTCGGGCCCGAGCGCGACCTGCGCGGGGCGCTGCGGGCCGCACACGGCGACCTTCCATTTACGGCCGGCCGGCGGCACTTCCTGGCGCTCGACCAACTGCTCGCGCAGTTCGTCGGAGGCCTGCTTCAGCGCAAGGCCCCAATAGTCCAGCATGAAGCGGTCGTCGGCGCCGCGCACGGTGCCGGCGATGTGGTTGAAATGCGTGTACTGATAGGGATGCAGCCGGATCATCTCGGCGAGCGACAGCGCAAGGCCGAAGCAGAAGGTCGCGAGCACGACCGGCTGCCAGGTGCGGTGGTTGGCGCGCAGGCGCTCCATGACCCAGGCGAAAGCGACGCCGCCGAGCACCGCCATCGGCGGGATCACGAAGACGAAATGGCGGATGCCGTTGTACAGCGCCGGCCGCTTCACCATCGCGATCGCCAGCGGCAGGGTCGCAGCCAGCGTCAGCATCAGCATGATGGTCTTGCGGCGCGCGGGAACCTCGCTCCGCGGCAGCATGGCGAAGGTGCTGAACACGGCGCCGCCCATCAGAATCAGCAGCACCTCGGGGAGCTGGAGCGCGAACAGCGTCGGCAGATAGGACCAGGGCATGTCGGGCACGGACACGATGGCGCCGTCGAACATCTCCTTCCACGGCTTCTCGAAGAAATGCGAGAAGTAGGTCAGCGCCTCGAAGGGATTGCCGGGCTCCATGATCGACCAGGGCCAGATCAGGCCCATCACGAGGTAGCCGAAGGCGAGGCCGGGCAGCAGCACATAGACGACATGAGCGAAGCGGCGGACCGATTCGCGCAGACCCTCGGTGCGCAGCTCCTCCAGGAACAGGGGGATGAAGCCGAGCATGGCGTAGACCAGCGCGAGCCCGCCGAGAACGCGGCAGCCGAGCGAAAGGCCGGCGCCCAGGCCGACGATCAGGATCGTGCGCGGCGACGGCTGCGGATATTCCTCGGCGAGCCTGACAAGGCCGAGCATCAGGATGATCATAGCGACCGCGAAGGGCGCATCCTTCGGGTTCATGAACATGTGGCCGTAGAAGATCGGGCACAGCGCGAGCAGCAGGAGTGCGGCAAGACCGGCCAGCGGCCCGCCGATGCGGCGGGCGAGGCGCCAGGTCACCGCAAGTCCGATCACGCCGACGATGGCGCCGACCAGACGTCGCGTCTCGAATAATTCGAGCGGAATGATCTTGTGCAGGAGGGCCGCGACCATGTCGAAGCCGCCGCCGTACATGTAGAGATTGGCGAAGGAGAGCGCCGCGGTGTCCTTGAAGCCGGAACCGAACATGCGCAGCAGCAGATCGGCATATTCGGCGTGGGTGTAGTCGTCCCAGCCGAGGCCGTAGTCGCGGAAGGTCAAGCCTGCAATGACGGCGACCGCAGCCAGCACCAGCATGGCGAGATCGTCGCAAGTCCGTTCGATCGAGCGCCGCTGAGGCGTGTCGATCGCCGAAGTCGTGATGGATGTCATGGCTATCGGTGCCCCGGAATCCCCTCTTGGGCCTGCTGGTGCGTGCCGGCCTGGTCCCCGGACTCCCTATAGCGCAGTTCCATTACCAAGTAATTGGGCATTATGGCTAAATTCCTGATGCGACGCAGCAATTCCGGATTTCGAGCACGGACCAGCAGTAGCGGGCCGTAGCTGAAGGGAATGTGAATAAGTCCCTGATTTCCTTCCCTTTAGGAACGCTACCTGCAATTGGCCGTTGGCGTGGAACACCGTATGACGGTATCGTGGCGTGACGGGTCGCGTGTGGATGTGCGGCCGGGGGTGAGTTCGATGACCTTGGCACTGTTGATCGCAGGGATTTTCGCCGTCGTGGCGGGCCTCCTTTCGATCCTGTTTGGCTTCTCCGTCAGGGAGTTCAGCCTCGGCAGCCCCCTCATAGTCTCCGGCACCATCGGCGTCTGCTCCGGGATGTTACTGATCGGCCTCCATGTCGTGGTCCAGGAGCTGAAAGCCATTGCGCGCCGGCTGGCCGGCGCGCCGTCCGAAGTGCGGGTCAGGCCTGTGTTGCCGGGGCTTGCTGGATCAGGCGCTGCCGCGCCTGATCCGATGTCTGCCGCAGCGGCAAGGACCGAGACCAGGATGGAGCCGGCGCCGCCGCCACCACCGGCCGCAGGCCCGCCGCCGTGGCAGGGTGAAGCTGCCGCGCGCGAGCGTCCGCGTGTCGAGGTGCCGCCGGAGCCGGAGGCTCCGCCGCCGGTAGCTCCTGAAGCGCCGCGCCGGCGCAATCTGATGTTCGCTTCGACCTCGCGCAAGGAGCGCGAGCGCGCGGAGGCGAAGGCCACCGAGACGCCGTCGCCGCAACCGGAGCCGAGTGAAGCGCCGGACATTCCGCCTGCAAGCTTTGACGATGCTTGGCCGAAGCCGGATCGCAGCCGTCCGCCGGAGCCACCGGCCGGCGCGCGCCGGCCGATGCCGCCGCCGCGCTCGCCGTCGACCTTTGCGGAGGCTGCCCCGCCGCCTGCTCCCGAACCGCCGTCGCCGCCGCCGGCACCGGCCGAGCAGCCGCCCGTGACCGTGCTCAAATCAGGAGTCGTCGACGGCATGGCCTATTCGCTCTATTCGGACGGTTCGATCGAAGCGCAGATGCCGGAGGGCATGATGCGCTTTGCCTCGATCGACGAGCTGCGCACTCATCTCGATCAGCGGGGCTGATCTTCGCGCGCGAGCAAAGCGCGGCCGCTGTGTTGCTTGGTCAACTATCGTATTGCTGGCCGTCTTATTTCAGCCGAACGTATTGTTGACACGGAATAGTCGAGCGTCGTCTTTCCCGAGAGGCGCAAAGTGCGAGGGGCGGGCCCATGTCGGATGCGGGGGCTAAGAATTTCATCGAGCTGACGGCGGGCATCGTGTCGGCCTATCTCAGCAACAATCCGACGCCGGCCGCGGAGATTCCGAACCTGATCAGCCAGGTGCACGGCGCTCTGGTGCGGGTGTCGTCAGGCCGCACCGAGACGGCCCCGCTCGAACCGGCGAAGCCGGCGGTGTCGCTGAAGAAGTCGATCGCGCCCGATTATCTGGTCTGCCTCGAAGACGGCAAGCGCTTCAAGTCGCTGAAGCGCCATCTGCGCACGCAGTACAACATGACGCCGGAGCAGTACCGCGAGAAATGGGGCCTGCCGGCCGACTATCCCATGGTCGCGCCGAACTATGCGGTGGCGCGCTCGCAACTGGCCAAGCAGATGGGCCTCGGACAGCAGCAGCGGAAGAAGGGGAAATAGAGCCGCGCGCTGGATCTCGTAGGGTGGGCAATGGCGCGAAGCGCCGTGCCCACGAATCCTCACCAATCACACGCAAATCGTGGGCACGCTTCGCTCTGCCCATCCTACGGAAGTTTGCTGCGTGGTTCGGGACGTACTCCTCGTCACGCGGATCTACGATGCTTCCGCCAGCGCCTCTTTCGCGTCGGTCTTGATGCGCTCGACCATCGAGCGCAGGCCGTTGGAGCGCTGCGGTGTCAGGTGATCGCGAAAGCCGAACTCGTTGAACACGGCGATCGCGTCGGTATCGAGAATCTCCTGCGGCGTGCGGCCCGAATAGAGCGAGAGAACGATGGCCACCAGCCCGCGCACGATATGTGCGTCGCTGTCGCCGCGATATCTCAGAATCGGTGCGCCCTTGCTGCGGTCGACCAGCTTCTGCAGCCAGACCTGGCTGACGCAGCCGTTCACCTTGTTCTCGGCGGAGTGCTCGGCCTCGGGCATCGGTTCCAGGGTACGACCGAGCTCGATGACGTACCGGTAACGGTCGTCCCACTCGTCCAGAAGCTCGAAATTGTCTCTGATTTCGTCGATCGTCGCCATGCTGACCCAAGGTTCCCGCTTCACGCCAATATAGGGATGGAGGAAGCCGAAATCGATAGGGTTTGGGCGCTAATTCGCCGGCTGCGGGCCGCGCCATTCCAGCGCGAGGTCATCCTGGCTCAGCGTGTCGCGCGGCGCTTCGCTCGAAATGGCGTCGCCTTCGCCGACCATCGCGATCGAGCCGGTATGGTCGGGCGCCTTCTTGTCGGGCTTGTCGTTCTTGTCGTTGCTGATCTGCTCTTTCTTGTCGTTGATGATCTGGTAGATCTTGCGCGCGCCGTCCTGGGCGCGCTGGCCGATGATGGTCGCGGCCTGCCCGCCGACCTCGCAGGCTGCCGGCTGGCGCTTGCAGAACTGGGTCATGTCGGAGACGGCCGCAGTCGCAGCCTGCACCGCGTCGGCGGCGCCGATCTGCGGCAGCTTCTCCGATTCGGGTGTCTTGTCCCTGGGCAGGAGCACCAGCACCAGCCCGAGCCAGAATGTGATGCGGAGCAGAAAGCGCATCTTGTCGACCTGTACGTTCGATCCCTTCCGCGGCGATCTCCGCGGAAGTCGGACCTAGCAACTCTCGATAAATCGCAAGTGATTGCCTTGAGCTTAATTCGCGGAAAATTTACGCAAAATTCTTCGCGATCGACGCTGTCGTAAATTTTCGATTGACGCCCGCGCCCGTATTCCTGCTGGCTCGCCTGCATCCACCAATTCGAAACCATGCCGGTGAGCGTGAAACCCTGTGTTCACCATCCTCGCCGAAGACGTCGTCAAATCGTCTAAAAAGCCCCGCGATGTCCCGGCGTCCGGCCGCGTGCCGTGCCGCCTTAGCACTCGTTTAAGGTCGCTCTGACACGGTGGCTCAACGACAAGGAGGCGTTCCGGCGCGTCTTCTCAGACGATTGAGCCGAAGCGCGAGACCCGTGACAGTTTTGAGTATCATCCGCGATTGTCTCGATGCACTGCTGCATCCCTCCGCGCGTTACGATGCGCTGATGCGAGCGCGGCATCGTGCCTTCATGGCGCCGCGGCTGCTGGGCAGCCTGGCCGCCTTCGCCGCATTCCCGGTCTATCTCGTCCTGCGTGGCGCGCCGAGCGCGGTCGAGGTTGCCGCTTTCGCCTGGCTGATCGCCCCGATCCTGCTGTCCTGGTTCCTGTCGCGCACCGGCCACTATGAAGGCGCGCATGTGCTGTCGTCGCTGGCGCTGGCCGGCCTGATCATGGCGGTCGCGGGCTCTACGGGTGGCATCGACTCATTCGCCGCGGTCTGGCTGGTCGTGGTTCCCCTCGAAGCCGCGCTGTCGGCCTCGCGCCGCGTCGCCGCCTTCGCGTCCTTGCTCGCGTTGTCCTGCGCGGGACTGCTGATTCTCGGCAGCCAGCTCGGCTGGCTGCCCTCCGCAGACACGACCGCCGCAGAACGCGGCGTGCTGATGGCATTCGGCGTCGCCTCGGCAACGCTCTATGCCGCGGGACTCGCCTTCGGCGCGGAATCGCTGGCGCGCACCAGCGTCGCGCTGCTGTCGCGCGAGGAGGAGCGTTACCGCCTGCTGGCCCGCAACATGAGCGACGTCGTCTCGCGGCATCAGCGCAACGGTGCGATCCAGTTCATCTCGCCGGCGGCGGAGGCCATGCTCGGCATATCAGTGGCGCAATTGCTCGGTCATGGCCTGTTCGACCGCGTCCATGTCGCCGATCGTCCGGCCTATCTCACCGCGCTGTCCGATGCCGCGCGCGGCGACGTGCGTAGCGTCGAGTTCCGGCTGCGGCGTGAGCCTGATGGTTCCGAGCGAGGTCAGATCGATTTTCTCTGGGTCGAGATGCGCTGCCGCCCGCTCGATCCGGAGATGGGCCGCGACGTCCCGCGCGAGCCCGAAGTCGTCGCCGTGATACGCGACGTCACCGACCACAAGCTGTCCGAGCAGGCGCTGGAGCAGGCGCGCAGCGCCGCCGAGGCCGCCGATGCCGCCAAGACGCGCTTCCTCGCCACCATGAGCCACGAGCTGCGGACGCCGCTCAATGCCATCATCGGCTTCTCCGAGATGATCGCGCAGGAGCAGACCTTGATGCTGGGTGCGGCCCAGCGCAAGGAATATGCGGAGCTCATCAACGCATCCGGCCAGCATCTGCTGTCGGTCGTCAACGGCATCCTGGACATGTCGAAGATGGAGTCGGGCAATTTCGAGATCGCATCCGAGCCGTTCGCGCCGCGCGCCTCGCTCTTGCATTGCTGCAATCTGCTGGCGCTGAAGGCGCGGGAGAACGGCATCGACCTCATCACCGACGCGCCGCAGGACCTGCCTGTCATGACCGGCGATCCCAGGGCCTTCAAGCAGATCGTGCTCAATCTCGTCGCCAACGCCATCAAGTTCACCGAGCGCGGCGGCCAGGTTTCCGTTTCCGCTGCGGTGACCGGATCGCAGCTGATGCTGCGCATCAGCGACACCGGCGTCGGCATCGCGCCCGACGATCTCAAGCGCATCGGCGCGCCGTTCTTCCAGGCGGGCAAGACCTATCAGCGTCGTCACGAAGGCACCGGCCTCGGACTCTCGATCGTGAAGAGCCTCGTGGCGTTGCATCTCGGCGAATTGACGGTACAAAGCAAGCTGGGTGAGGGCACCGCCGTCACGGTCAGGCTGCCGCTCGTCTACACGCCGCCGCAAGTCAAGCCGGCCGATGAGAAGGCGAGCGAGAGCAAGATCGCGACCCTGACGCCGGTGTTGCGCCAGGAGTCTCAAGACCAAACTCAGGACCAACCCGCTTTGGTGAAGAAAAGTGCCTAGGAAGTCTAACAAGGACGAAGCCGCTCCGCGCCGTCGTGGCGCCAAGGCCGCGGTTGTCGACGTCGAGACCGAGCGCAACCTCGTGATGCGTGTGCTGCTGCACAGCCCCAAGGACACGCTGGCCGGCCTCGTCGCCGTCGCCGCGATCGGTGCGATCGTTGCCAATGCGCTGTTCCTGCAGACCGGCCGGCATCCCGCGCCGATGTTCGGCACGGTGATCAATATTCCCGCGCCGTCGTCCGTGTCGCTGCCCAATCCCCTGCCGCGTCCGCGCCCCGTCGGCGCCGACACCTCGCCGCTGGAGCCGCGCGCGACCGAGTTCCGCGCCGAGCCCAAACCTGCTGAAAGAGCGGCCGAAAAGCCCGTGGAGAAACCGGTCGAGGCGACCGCATCGACGCGCGCGAACGATCCCATGACCAATCTGGTGAAGGCGACCACCTCGACGCCGCCCTCCGCCATGCGTCCGCCGGCTCCGATTCCCGTGCCGCAGAGCCCCGCCGCACGGCGTATCGCGGGCGTGCAGCGCGCGCTGTCCGAATATGGCTACGGCAATTTGAAGATCACGGGCACGATGAGTGGCGAAACCCAGTCCGCGATCCAGAAGTTCGAGCGTGAGCACAAGATGCAGGTCACCGGCCAGCTGTCCGACCGCCTGCTGCGCGAGCTTGGCGCCGCCATCGGCCATCCCGTCGAATAGCCGCGCCGTCCGCTGTCATTGAGGCGGATCAATCTTCAGGCTCTCGCGCAGGCACGCCAGGCCGCGTCCCGCAGGCGCGATTTGCTTGGGATCAATGACGACCGCCAGCCTCGGGGACCATGATCGCCCATCTTCAACGAAGAAGAGAGGGTGTCATGTTCAAGGTCTCGCTCCTGGTCTGGATCATGCTGGGTACGGTGCTGGCAGGCGTCAGCCTGATCGTCGTGCTGATGGTGCCGAGTTTCGCCGCCGACGCCATCAGGAACATCCCCTACGCCGTGGCGGTGGGATTTGCGCTTGCGATGCCGCTGTCATATCTCGTCGCACGCCAGATCCGCGGCGGGCAGGGCCTGCGCAACGTCTGACGGGCACGAGCCGAGACTGGCGGCGCGCGTCACGCTGGCCTATCGTCCGACTCATGCGTTTGAAATCCAACATATGGGTCGCCGCCTATTTACGCCGGTGCCAGACCGAGGGCGTGTTCGGCGCGGTTCGCCGTCGCGGCGCCGAGGAGGCGGGGGCGGTCTTCGTGAAAGTGTCGACGCTCGACGGGCAGGCGATGCTCTACGCGCCGGCGCCGCAGACCTCTTACGACGACGGCCGGCCGGTCGATCGCTTCTTCGTTCCGATGTCGCCGCAGCCCTTGCCGGAGCACACCATCGAGGAACGGCTGACGAAGGAAATCCGCTTCGATCCGGATGCCTGGATCGTGGAGACCGAGGACCGCGCCGGGCGGCATTTCCTGGAATTGGCGAAGACGTAGCTGCTGCCTCGCCGTGTCCCGGACAAGCGGCGACGCGTTAGCGTTGCCGCGCAGAGCCGGGACCCAGAAGGCGGCTTGAATGGACGCGGCGAGATGGCCCCGGCTCTGCGGCGCAGCGCCGAAGAGCGCTGCGTCCGGGGCACGACCCGAAGCTGCTTTAGAACCCGCCTTACCGCTCCGACGATCCGCCGGTGCCCGTCCGCACCCCGGGAGCGGAACCCGGCTGCACCGCCGGTCGTGTCTGGCTTCCGCCCGCGCGTGCGCGCTGGCGTTCGCTGTCATGCAGCGACGGCTGGTACTTGGCGCGGGTGACGGCGAGCGTCGAGCCGCGCCAGGCCGCCAGCATCACCAGCGCCGAGCGGTCGCTGAGGCGGTCGTAGAGCCGTGACAGCCGGTACACCTCGTTTACGGAGGTGCCGATCGCCGGCTTGAAGAACAGCAAAATGCGCTGGAAGTTCGGGCTCGGCATGTCGAGCGCGCGGGCGGCGACGGCGAGCGCTTCGCCGCCGGCATCGTCGACGATCTGGGCTGCGACGCGCGAAGGCAGAATCAGGCTGTCGCCGAGCTCGAGCGCGAAGTTCTCGACGTCGCCCGCGATCGCCGCCATCTCCAGGATCTGGATCGCGCGCTTGGCGCGCACGGTCGGAATCCGCGGCGCGGCCTTCAGCGGGGTCTGTGCCAGATTGTGCAGGATCAGCGCGCGCTCGGAGGGACCGGCGCGGAAGAACATGTCGTGGATCTCGGCGGCGTCCTTCGGCTGCATCGCCATGCTCGCGGCCATGCGCTGCTCGGCCTCGGTCGGCGCGCGGACCGGGGAGGGGGGCGGCGCGGGCGCGGGGATCTCGCGGGCCAGCGGAACCCTGCGGCCTTCCTGGGCGGCGACCAGCCCGAGCTTCTGCAGCACCGGAACGGGCGTCTGCGGATAGACCGCAAGCTTCGCCTTGACGGAAGCGCGCGTGGCATCGTCGACCTGGTCGATCAGCCGCGTCGCAAGCTCGATGAACTGGCGCTGTTCGTCGTCGCTGTGGACGCGCGTCTGGACATAGAGGTCGGTCAGCACGCGCAGCAGCGTCGGCCGAACATCGACGCCTTCGCGACGGGAGAGGCTCATCAGCCCGTCGAATCCGGGAAACAGCGACTTGGTCATGGAGGCGTACGCAACTCGGAAAAGATACTCGGGGCGAGCCTAGCGCAGGTTCCTTTAAAGGCTCGTTAAGGAAAACGAGGCGTGAAGCGGATCCTTGAATTCGAGGCCATTTCGTGCCGCAACGGGACGGCGGGTCCGGCCCGTGCGGTTACGGTCCGAGAGGCACGTTTACACCCCGTTAACCATGAGCTGATCTTAATGATCGCCATGTTGCAGGAGCGTATTTGATCGCGCGGCAATTGAGAGAGCTGACATGGGGACCATCATCGAATTTCCGGCCGGTCGCCGGGTAGGCTCGTCGGGGGACGTCACACCGCGCGCGGACATGGGGACGATTCTGATCCTCCCGGTGATCCGCATCGAGCGCGAGAGCGACGAAACCAGCGGCGATCGCGGACCGGAGCAGGGCACAGCGCCGGGGCGCCGTCGTCGCCGTCGCTGACATCCGGCTTCGTGCAATGCCGGACACCATCCGCCAGATCCGGCCCGTTCTATCGGCCGTCCTGCTCGCACTGCTCGCTGCGACCCTTGGCGCGTGCAGCGGTGGCGATTTCGGCCGCACCCGCGCCGACATGCGCAGCGACGACATGCATCGCTGGCTCGGCGCCGAGGTCACCGGCAGCGTCGGCCTGAAGCCTTCGCAATTCCAGCTGACCGACGAGGAGCGCCAGCTGCGCGACCTCGCCTATCCCATGATCGAGCCGCCGCTGTCGCGTCCCGCCTGGAAGAGCGTGTTCGGCGACTACAAGGCGATGCCATCGCCCTGGCGGCAGAAGATCGTGTTCGACCGCACCATGTACGGGCGCACGCTCATCGACGAGCCGCACCGCTCGCATTCCTCGCGCTATGCGCAGCTGATGGAGGACGTGCGCAACGACATCACCCGCTTCGAGCCGTTCTTCGCCTCCGCGATCCGCGTCATCGACCTCGACCGGAAGCGCGACGCCAGCATGGCACGCGTCTCCGCGCTCTCGCCGAGGGAGAAGGAGGACGCGGTCGCGCGCATGCAGGAGAACTCGCTGATCGTGCAGTGGGTGCAGCAATGCCTGGAGCAGCGCGTCTCCTCCTATCGCTGGGCGCTGGAGCGCCTGGTGATCCAGGCCCCGGACGGCATGGCCGCCGACGCCGACCGCCTGATCGGCGAGCTCGCCGCCCAGACCGCCAACCCGCCGGTCCAGGCGCAGCCGCCTTACGGGCGCGCGGTCATCTCGAAGGGCTGAGGGCTTTGCGGGTGCCAGTGCGGCGCCCGGTTCGAGCCGGCCCGCGCCGCTTCTGCAGCTTCCCGACGAATTCCTTCAGCGCATCCGCCAGCGGCGCCGAGGCGCGGTAGGCGAGGCCGACCTCGCGCTTCACCTTGACCTCGATCTCGCGCACGGCGACCTCGGGATTGCCGCGCGCCACGCCCTCGGGGACGATGGCGATGCCGACCCCTGCGGCGACCAGCGCGATGGCCCAATCTTCCGACTGCGCGATCGCCGCGGTGTGCCGCCGCTGCGCACCGCGGCCGAAGAACGCGCTCTGCTCGCAATGGCAGCGATCGATCAGGGGCACGCCGGCGAGATCGGCGGTGCGAAGCTTGTCCTTGAGCGTCAGCGGATGCGACGGCGGCAGCGCCGCGACATAGCGCTCGCTCCACAGCGCGACGAACTGCTCCTCCTTGCGCAGCATGCTCTTCGAGATGATGCGTGCATCGGCGGGCTCGTCGCTGCCGACGAGCCGGAGTGAAACGTCGCTGCGCGCCGTCAGCGGCTTCAAGAGCGCGATGGTCCGGGGCACGTCGAGCGTGCGCATCAGGCCGAGCGTGACATTCGTCTTGGTGCTCGGCTTCCTGAACAGGGCGCGCGCGGCATCGGTCTCGTCGATGATGCGGCGGGCGAGGGCGTGAAACTGTTCGGCCGAGGCGGTCGGCGCGACGCCCTTCTTGTGCCGGATGAACAGGGTGGTGCCGAGCTCGGCCTCCAGATGGGTGATCGCGGTCGAGATCGAGGGCTGCGACACGAAGCAGGCCCGCGCGGCCGCGGTCAGGTTGCGTTCGCGGTAGACGGCGGCGAAGTAGCGAAGCTCGCGGATATCCATAGGATTGGCCTAGAGATAATATCAATACTCGATATTTTACCTATGCCGTGAACGATGGCAAGAACGCCCTGCTCGTAACCGGCAGGGACACGCGATGAAGATCCACCATCTCAACACCGGCACGATGTGCCCGATCGGCCGCCGCCTGGTGAACGGCAGCGGCAGCCTGTTCCAGCGCGCCCGCCTCGTCTGCCACTGCCTGCTGGTGGAAACGAATGACGGGCTCGCTCTGGTCGACACCGGCATCGGTCTCGACGACATCGCATCGCCCGAGCGGCTGGGGCGGCGGTGGGTGCGGCAGACCGCGCCACGACTCGATCCCGCGGAGACGGCGGTCGAGCAGGTGAGGGCACTCGGCTATTCACCCAAGGATTTGCGCCACGTGCTATTGACGCATCTCGACCGCGACCACGCCGGCGGCGTGCCCGACTTTCCCCACGCCGCGATCCACGTCCATCGCGCCGAATACGACATGGCGGTGCTGCGCAAGCCTGCACCGCCCGAAGGGCGCTATGTCACGGGCCAGTGGAGCCACGGACCGCGCTGGGCATTTTATGGCGAAGCCGGCGAGGACTGGTTCGGCTTCAAGGGCGTGCGCGCGCTCGGCGACAAGGAGGCGGACGTCCTGATGATCCCGCTTGCCGGCCACACGCTCGGCCATTGCGGCATTGCGGTGCGCTCGGGCGACAAATGGCTCTTGCATGCCGGAGACAGCTATTTCCATCACGCCCAGCTCGACGCATCGCCACGCATGCCGTTGATGCTCGGCTACTTCCAGCGCCGCGGCGACATGGACCGCGACATGCGGATCGCCAACCAGGAACGGCTGCGCACGCTGAATCGCGATCACGGCGACCGCGTGAGCATCGTCAACAGCCACGATCCCGCGGACTACGAGCGCTGCCGGTGCGGCGCGCACTGAGCGCGCGCCGACGCCTCACCGCTGCCCATCGTGCACCGAAATCTCCGATGCCTTGAGGCCGCCGATGCGCGCGTGGGGGCGGCCGCCGGTGGCCATCACGAGGCCGAAGGCGATCTCGTCGCGCCGCGGCGAATCCCATAGCGTCATCTCCGCGGTGCCGAAATGGCTGCGGACATAGGCGGCCTGGATGTGGCCGAGCGGCACCATGAGCCGCGTGCCGGGGCCGCCGATCGTCTTCGCCGCCGGAACGATCGCCTTGGGCTGTCCCATCACTTCGCGCATGCCGTGGCCGCCGGCTTCGTGCCAGACGGCGCCATGCTCGAGCTCGCCGTCCTCGCCGACGATGATGCCCTTGCCATAGGCTTCGATGCGTTCCGCGCCGCCGAGCTGCGCGATCAGCTGTGTCGCAAGCTCGCGCCCGAGCTGGCGCAAGGACGCCTGGAACGGCATCAGGTCGGGCTCGTAGCGGCCGGCGAAGGGATTGCGGATGATCGCGATGGCGGTGCCGACCAGAAGCGGCGTCTCCCGCCGCGGCCCGCGCTCGTGCCAGATGGTCTCGACGCTGAGCGCGGTCTTGCGGATGTCGTAGGACATGAGTGGCCTTACGCCTCGTCCACGACGGGATTGCGGAGCACGCCGATATTCTCGATCTCGACCTCGACCACATCGCCCGGCTTGAGGAAGACCGGCGGCTTGCGGGTGAAGCCGACGCCGGCCGGCGTGCCTGTCGCGATGACGTCGCCGGGCACGAGGTCGAAGATGGTCGAGCAATATTCGATCAGCCGCGGGATCGAGAAGATCAGCATCGAGGTGTCGGAGGACTGCACGGTCGCGCCGTTGACGCGCGTCTCCAGCTTGAGCTTGGTGGGATCGCCGATCTCGTCCGGCGTGACCAGCCACGGACCGAACGGGCCGGTGCCGACGAAGTTCTTGCCCGAGGCGATCTGCTGCGCATGACGCTGCCAGTCGCGCACGCTGACGTCGTTGTAGATCGAGTAGCCCGCCACGTGATTCCACGCGTCAGCCTGGCTGATGTGACGGCCGCCCTTGCCGATGACGACGGCGAGCTCGCCCTCCCAGTCGAAATTGTCCGAAACCTTCGGCCGGATCACCGGCGCGTTGTGCGCAACCTGGGAGCGCCAGACCCGCAGGAAGATCGGCGGAAACTCGGTGATCTCGCGCTTCATGCCGAACGCCACGGCTTCGTTGTGGTGGTCGAGATAATTGCGAACGGCGCAGACGATCTTTTCCGGCCGCGGGATCACGGGAAGATATTTGACGTCGCTCAGCGCAATCGTCGGCTTGCGTCCGGCGACAATCGCCTCGCGCTTGGCGTAGTCGTCGCTGCCCAGGAAGTCCGCAAGCGTCGGGTACTGGGGCAGGGCGCGGCCGAGATCCACCACGCCGTTTTCGACAACGGCGCCCCAGCTTTCCCGATTTCCGTCCAAGAACGACAATAGCTTCATGGTCACGCCCCAAGGGTTCTAATTTTCGATATACCATATTATTTTCGAAAATAAGGCGCGGCGCAAGCCCACCGCGCGAAAATGCTGCCCGCCTATTCAGTGTCGAGCAGATGCGCGGCGTAGGTCGCGACGTTGTCGGCGGTCGAGCGGATATGCGTCTCGATCAGCTGCACGGCGAGATCGGCATTGCGCGAGATCGCGGCCTGCATGATGGCCTGGTGCTCGCCGGCCTTGTCGCGCGGGCGCGGCCGGAAATTGGCCGACAGATGCCGGTAGCGCTCGGCACGGTCGAACAGCTCGGCGCGGATGGCGAGCAGCGTGGCGGTGCCGCAGGCGGAGACCAGCGCCTGGTGGAATTGGCGGTGCGCGATCTTCCATTCGGGATCGCGCAGGGGATGTTCGGGATCGCGCTGCTCGATTCGCTTCAACCGATGCAGTGTGGATATCACGGCGATTTCCCAATCGTCATCGCCCCTCTGGATCGAGCGGCGGATCAATTCCACTTCCACCAGCACCCGCGCGTCGGTGATTTCGATCAGATCCTGGCGGCTGACCGGCGCGACGCGAAAGCCGCGTTGCTCCTGCGCGTCGACCAGGCCTTCGGCGGCGAGTGCCGTCAGCGCCTCGCGCAGCGTCGTAAAGCTGGCACCGAACCGCTCGCGCAGCACGTCGAAGCGCAGTGGCTCGCCCGGCGGAAGCGCGCAGGCAATGATCTCCTCGCGCAGCCGATGGGTGATGTCGGCGGCGATGGTCTTGCCGAATTCCTTGCGGGGACGAATGGCGCTGTCGGGCATGGCTCTGCCAATGAATCGATGGCCCAAGATGCCGCGCCAACGACCATCTTGCAATAATTTTCGTAAACGGTATGATTTTCGAAAATATGGGTTGAGAGGCCGAGGAGATCATGAGGGCGGTGCTGGTGCGTCAGCCGGGTGGGCCGGAGGCACTTGAGGTGGTCGAGCTTCCGGTGCCCGTGCCCGGACCTGGCCAGGTGCAGATTCGGGCCGAGGCGTTCGGCGTCGGGCAGCCCGATGCGCTGATCCGGCGCGGCGTCTACAAATGGATGCCGCCGCTGCCGGCCAATCCCGGCAATGACGTCGCGGGACGCATTTCCGCGCTCGGGCCCGGTGTCGAGGGCTTTGCGATCGGGCAGAAGGTGCTGCTGAGCGCGCGCGATCTCTCCCAGCGCGGCGGTTGCTATGCCGACTATGTCGTTGCGCCCGCGGATGCCGTGCATACGCTGCCGGACAATGTCGATCTGCAAGCCGCGGTGTGCCTGTCGAACTACCAGGTCGCCTACGCGTTGCTGCATGAATGCCGCCATCCGCGCGCCCCCAAAAGCGTGCTGGTGATTGGGGCTGCCGGCGGCGTCGGCACCGCGCTGGTGCAGTTGGCGAAGCTCGCCGGGATGACCGTCATCGGCACGGTCTCGACGGAGGAGAAGGCCGCGTTTGCCAAGGCGAACGGTGCCGATCACATCATCTTCTATCGCAATGAGGACGTGGTGGCGCGCACCCGCGAGCTGACCGACGGCGAGGGTGTCGGCCTCGTGCTCGATCACGTCTGCGGGCCGGAATTCACCGCCTATCTCGGCGCGCTCGGCAAATGGGGCACGCTGCTGTCGTACAATGCCTTTGCCGGATTGCCGGAAGAGAATTTGATGGCGGCGATGCGCGATCATCTCGACATTTGTCCGGCGATACGCTGCTTCTCTTTCCACATTTACGATCATGATCGCGAGGGCCGACGTGCCCTGATGCGCAGCGTGATCGAGGCGCTGGGCCGCAATGCCATCAAGCCGGCCATCTCTGCGGTGTTGAAGCTCGACGAGGTCAGCAAGGCGCATACGCTGCTGGAGCAGGGCTCCGCGCTCGGCAAGATCATCATGATTCCATGAGGGGGTGGACCGCACGATGACGACACAAGCACCCATCGCACGCTTCACCCGGCTGCGGCACGCGACCTTCACCTCGCCAGATCCGGAGCGGCTGCTCGATTACTACCGCGGCGTGATCGGGCTTGGCCTCGTTGCCCGCGACGGACAGCGCCTGTTCCTCGCCAACGATTCCGAGCAACTCTCGCTCGTGATCGAGCCCGGCGATGCCGCGCTGAAGAGCATCGCTTTCGAGATATCGCCTGATGTCCAGCTGGAGGCGCTGGGCGCCGCGCTGAAGCAGGCGGATCTGCGGCCCGAGATCCACAGCGATGTCCTGCCCGGTGTCTCCAGGCTGCTGTCCTTCAGCGACCCCGAGGGGACGCGCTTCGAATTGATCCAGGGCTGGACGCCGACGCCCGCGCAGGAGCGGATCGGCGCGCTCGCCGCCGCCAAGCTCGGCCATGTCGCGCTGCGCACGCCTGATCCGAAAGCCGCTTCGGAGTTTTATGCGAACCTGATGGGCCTGCGGGTCTCCGACTGGATCGAGGACCGCTTCGTCTTCATGCGCAGCGGCTTCGAGCATCACACGCTCAACTTCGCCCGCGCGCCTGTCCGCAGTCTTCATCATTTCGCCTTCGAGCTGCGGGGCCCCGAGCACATGCATCAGGCCTGCGATCATCTCGCACGGCACAAGCTGCCCGTGCTCTGGGGCCCGGTTCGCCACGGTCCCGGCCACAACACCGCGATCTATCACCGCAATCCCGATGGTCATCTGGTCGAGCTGTTCTGCGATCTCGACCGCATGACCGACGAGGCGCTCGGCTATTTCGAGCCGCGGCCCTGGCACCGCGATCGTCCGCAGCGGCCCAAAGTCTGGGTCGGGCTGCCACGCGACGTCTGGGGCATGCCGCCGTCGCCTGAATGCACGGAGTTCGCGCGTTAGAGCATGATTCGGAAAAGTGTGAAGCGGTTTTCCGAATGGATCATGCTCACACTTTAACGGCTTCGATCACGACTTGAAGACGCCGCGCGCGTTGCGGCCAACGATAGAACAATTGAGGGAGAAGCATCCATGCGAGGGATGAAGCGGCTTGCTGCGGCCATTTTTCTGCTCAGCGGTTTTCTTGCGACCACACCGGTGTTCGCCGACGCCTATCCGTCGCGCCCGATCCGCCTGCTGCACGGCTTCGCCGCCGGCGGCGCGGCCGACACGCTGTCGCGCATCATCGCCGACGGGCTCTCCAAGAAGCTCGGCCAGCCGATCATCGTCGAGGCCAAGCCGGGCGCCGGCGGCAACATCGCGGCGGACGCGGTCGCCAAGGCGGCACCTGACGGTTACACGCTCGGCCTCGTCACCGGCGCGCACGCGATTTCCGCGGCGACCTACAAGAGTCTGGCCTACCGGCCCGCCGAAAGCTTCGAGATGATCTCGACGCTGGTCTACTATGCGCTCGTCATCGCCGTGCGCAGCGACTACCCGGCAAAATCGCTGAGCGAGCTCATCGCCATGGCCAAGGCCAAGCCGGGTTCGCTCAGCTTCGGATCGGTCGGCTTCGGCAGCACCCATCACCTTGCGGGTGAATTGCTCAACGCCACCGCCGGCGTCGAGATCGTGCACGTGCCGTATCGTGGCGATTCCCAGTCCACCACCGCGCTGCTGGGCGGCGACGTTCCCATCGTCGTCGGAACGCCCGTCCTGCTCGCCCCGCAGATCCAGAGCGGCGCGATCCGCGGCCTTGCGGTGACCTCGCCGAAGCGCACCGCGCTGCTGCCCGACGTCCCGACCGTGCAGGAAGCCGGCATCAAGGGGTACGACGTGCGCACCTGGGCCGGCCTGCTGGCGCCGAAGGGAACGCCGCCCGCCATCATCGCCGCACTCAATGCCGCGACGCTGGATGCGCTGGCAGACCCCGAGCTCAAGCAGCGTCTGGAGACGGCCGTCGGCGGCGAGGTTCGCGGCAGCTCGCCGGAGGAAATGAAGAAGCTGATCGAGACCGAAATCGCCAAATGGACCGGCGTGGTGGAGCGGGCAAAGATCCCGAAGATCTGAGCCGGAGCCCACGGGGCGGGCCTCGCTCACGAATGCTTGACCGGGATCAACGAATGCCTCCGGCGCCGGAGTATGGTACAAAAGTGAGGTTTCCGGTCCGAAGGTAAGCTGATCTTGATGCGGTTCGTCCGTACCATCCTGGCATTCGTCATCGCCATGTCCTTGGCGATGCTGCCCGTTGGCGCGTCGGCTTCCCATCTCGCCATGTCGCAGGACGACATGCAGGCGGCCATGCAGATGAGCGCCGACGCCGCGGTGGCGATGGACGATTGCTGCCCGGACATGAAGGGACCGGCCTCCAACACGGATGGCTATAAATGCGGGATGGGTTTCTGCTGCGTCGGCGGGATGATCGCGCTCGCCGACATCAGGCCCGTCGCCTTCGGCCATCTCGCCATCGCCGCCAGCACGCTTCCCATCCCTGAGGATCAGGTCGTCACCATCGGCGGCGGCAGTCCTCCCTTCCGGCCTCCTCGAACCTGATCTCGCCAAGCCCTGAAGACGCGTGCGGCCTGCCGCGCGCGCGAGGACTGACGTGCGCGCTTCCTGCGCCACGGCGAAAGATCAGATCATGAGGACAGGACAATGCTTGCCAAATTCAGCACTGCGGCGCTCGCCGCCACCCTTTCGCTTGCCGTTTCCGCCGCGATGGCGGGCGCTGGCGACTACGCCTTCGAGCCCGTAACTGCGCAAATGAAGAAGGGCGACGACGTCACGCTCTCGGTTCGGCTGACCAACAAGCAGACCGGCAAGCCGGTCGCCGATGCAGTCATCTTCAAGACCCGCGTCGACATGGCCCCGGACGGGATGGCCGAGATGGAATCGGCCGTGGCGCCGCTGCCCTCGCAGGAGCCGGGCGTCTACGCCTTCCGGACGGACCTGCCGATGGCGGGCCGCTACCAGGTGACGCTGTCGGCGAAAGTGCAGGGCGAGGCGGAGACGGTCACCGGCAAGGTGATCGTCACGGCGACCAAGTGAGCGTTCGGACGCCGCAAGCGGCGTCCGAACCCCTCTTTCCCATTCACATGGACGCGCGCACGCCGCGCGAAGACACATCATGAAGACGCTGCGTCTCCTGACGATTCTCGCTCTCGGCGGTGGCCTCGCCTTCGCTTACTGGTCCTCGAACGACGGACGCTGGTCCGTTCATGCCGAGGTGTCCCCGGCTGCGGCCCAGGCGGAGCGAACTCCGCTCTACTATCGCGATCCCAGCGGCGCGCCGCTGTGGTCCGCCGGTCCGAGGAAGGACGACCGCGGCCGCGACTATCTGCCGGTCTACGACGACGATCAGGTGGCAGCGGCGGCTCCGAAGCCGGCGCAGGCGGAATCATCGCGAAAGATCCTCTATTATCGCAATCCCATGGGCCTGCCCGACACCTCGCCGGTGCCGAAGAAGGATCCGATGGGGATGAACTACGTCCCCGTCTACGAAGGCGATGACGCCGACGACGGCACGGTGAAGCTGTCGCCGGGCAAGATCCAGCGCACCGGCGTGAAATCCGAGCCGGTCGAGCGCCGCGCGATCCGCGTGGCGGTCAAGGCGCCCGGCACGATCCAGCTCGACGAGCGCCGCGTGTCGGTGATCGCGATGCGCGCGGAAAGCTTTGTGCAGAAGGTCGCCGACGTCACCACCGGCACGCGCGTGAAGGCGGGTCAGCCGCTGATGGAGATCTACAGTTCGGCCGTCGCCTCCGCAGCGGCCGAATATCTCGCGACGATCACCTCGAAGACGGTGGGCGGCGTCGAGGTCTACGGCCGCGGCTCGCGGCAACGGCTGGTCAATCTCGATGTCCCCGAGCCGGTCATCGCCGAGATGGAGCGGACGCGCATCGCGCCCGTTACCATCCATTGGTCGGCGCCGCGCGATGGCATCGTGCTCGAGCGCAACGCGATCGACGGCATGAGGGCCAATCCCGGCGACGTGCTGTTCCGGATCGCCGACACCTCGGTCGTCTGGGCCCTGGTCGACGTTGCCGAACGCGATCTCGGCAATGTCGCGGTCGGGCAGTCCGTGGCGGTGCGCGCGCGGAGCTTTCCCGGCCGCGTCTTCAGCGGCAAGATCGCCGTCGTCTATCCGCAGGTGAACCGCGACACCAGGACGGTGCGCGTCCGGATAGAGCTTGCCAATCCAGATGCGGCGCTGCTGCCGGACATGTATGTCGATGCCAACATCGACACCGCCGATGCCGCGCCCGTGCTGGTGATCCAGGACAGCTCCGTGCTCGACACCGGCACGCGCCAGGCCGTCCTCGTCGACAAGGGGGAAGGGCGCTTCGAGCCGCGCGAGGTGAAGCTCGGCCGGCGCGGCGGCGGTTACATCGAGGTGCGCGACGGGCTCGCGGACGGCGAGGCCGTGGTCACATCCGCCAACTTCCTGATCGATGCGGAAAGCAATCTCAAGGCCGCGCTCAAGGGCTTTGCCGAGGCCGCGCCTCCAGCTCCCGGACCGGACCATGCGACGGGAGAGCACAAATGATCGCCCGCATCATCGCCTGGTCGGCGCGCAATTTGCTGCTGGTGCTGTTCGGCACCGGCTTTGCGGCGGCTGCCGGTCTCTATGCGCTCGTCCATCTGCCGCTGGATGCGATCCCGGATCTCTCGGACACGCAGGTCATCGTCTACACCGAATATCCCGGCCAGGCGCCGCAGGTGATCGAGGACCAGGTCACCTATCCCCTGACCACGGCGATGCTCACCGTGCCGAAATCGAAGGTGGTGCGCGGCTTCTCCTTCTTCGGCGTGTCCTTTGTCTACGTGATCTTCGAGGACGGCACCGACATCTACTGGGCCCGCTCGCGCGTCCTGGAATTCCTCAACGGCGCGGCGTCGCGGCTGCCCGCCGGCGTCAGCCCGACCATCGGGCCCGATGCCACCGGCGTCGGCTGGGTCTACCAGTACGCGGTGGTGTCGAAGGAGCTGAACCTCGCCGACACCAGGACGATCCAGGACTGGAATCTGAAATTCGCGCTGGCCAGGGCCGAAGGCGTCGCCGAGATCGCGAGCATCGGCGGCTTCGTCAAGCAGTACAACGTGGTACTCGATCCGCAGCGGATGCGCGACCGCGGCATCAGCCTACAGAAGGTCCGCGACGCCATCCGCGCCAGCAACGCCGATGTCGGCGGGCGCACCGTCGAGCTCGCCGAGTTCGAATACGTCATCCGCGGCAAGGGCTATATCAAGAGCATCAACGATCTCGGCAACATCGTGCTGAAGACCAGCAACGGCACGCCGGTGCTGCTCCGCGACGTCGCCCATGTCGAGCTCGGGCCGGACGAGCGCAGGGGCATCACCGAGCTGAACGGCGAGGGCGAGGTCGCCAGCGGCATCGTGCTGCAGCGCTTCGGCGTCAACGCGCTCGACGTCATCGAGAACGTCAAGAAGCGCTTCAAGGAGATTGCGAGCAGCCTGCCGAAATCGGTCGAGATCGTGCCGGTCTACGACCGCTCCAGCCTGATCTACGCCGCCATCGACACGCTCAAGCATACGCTGTTCGAGGAGAGCGTCGTCGTCGCGCTGGTCTGCATCGTGTTCCTGCTGCATGTCCGCAGCGCGTTGGTCGCGATCCTGATGCTGCCGGTCGGCGTGCTGATGGCGTTCGGCGCCATGAAGCTGCTCGGCCTCGGCTCGAACATCATGAGCTTAGGGGGCATCGCGATCGCGATCGGTGCCATGGTGGATGCCGCCATCGTGATGATCGAGAACGCCCACAAGCATCTCGAACGCGCCGGGCCCGATCAATCGCGCGTGCAGACCCTGATCGATGCCGCCTCCGAAGTCGGGCCTGCGCTGTTCTTCAGCCTGCTGATCATCACCGTGTCGTTCATGCCGATCTTCACGCTGGAATCGCAGGAAGGGCGGCTGTTCAGCCCGCTCGCCTTCACCAAGACGTTCTCGATGGCCGCGGCGGCCATTCTGTCCGTGACGCTCGTGCCGGCGCTGATGGTGATCTTCGTCCGCGGCAAGATCGTGCCGGAGAGCCGGAACGTCATCAATCGCTTCCTGATCTGGATCTACCGTCCGGTGATCAAGGGCGTGCTGCGTGCCAAGACGTTGGTGATCCTGGCCTCGCTCGCCGTGCTCGCGGTCACGATCTGGCCGGCAAGCCGGCTCGGCACCGAGTTCATGCCGACACTGAACGAGGGCACGCTGCTCTACATGCCGACCACGCTGCCCGGCATCTCCGTCACCAAGGCCGCCGAATTGATGCAGACGCAGGATCGCATCATCAAGACGTTCCCCGAGGTCGCCTCCGTCTACGGCAAGGCGGGACGGGCGGCGACGGCGACCGATCCGGCGCCGACCGAGATGTTCGAGACGGTGGTCAATCTGAAGCCGAAGGAGGCTTGGCGCCCCGGCGTCACCATCGACAGCCTGATCGCGGAGATGGACAAGGCGCTGCAGTTTCCCGGCGTCTCCAACGCCTGGACCATGCCGATCAAGGCCCGCATCGACATGCTCTCCACCGGCATCCGCACGCCTGTCGGCGTCAAGGTCATGGGCACCGACCTCGTGGAGATCGACCGGCTGGCGCGGCAGGTCGAGCGGGTGATCAAGACCGTCCCGGGCACGTCGTCGGCCTACGCCGAGCGCGGCATCGGCGGCTACTATCTCGAGATCGTCCCGGATCGCGAGGCGCTCGCGCGCTACGGCATCCTGATCCAGGACGTGCAGGACACCATCGCCGCCGCGCTCGGCGGCCAGACGGTGACGACCACCGTGGAAGGCCGCCAGCGCTTCACGGTGAACATGCGCTATCCGCGTGACCTCCGCGACAATCCCAAGGCGATCGCTGGCGACATCCTGGTGCCGATGCCGGCGGGCGGCGCCGTGCCGCTCGGCGAGGTCGCCAAGGTCGAGCCGGCGCGTGGACCGACGTCGATCCGCACCGAGAACGGCCAGCTCGCGACCTACATCTATGTCGACATCCGCGATCGCGACATCGGCAGCTACGTCGCGGACGCGCAGCGCGCCGTGACGGAGAGCATCCAGTTTCCCGCCGGCACCTATGTGGTCTGGAGCGGCCAGTACGAATATCTGCAGCGCGCCGCCGCGCGCCTGAAGATCGTGGTCCCCGTGACGCTGACGATCATCTTCCTGCTGCTGTACCTGAACTTCAGGGCGCTGACCGAGACCCTGATCGTGATGCTGTCGCTACCGTTCGCGCTGGTCGGTGGCATCTGGATGATGTGGTGGTTCGGCTTCAACCTGTCCGTGGCGGTCGCCGTCGGCTTCATCGCCCTCGCGGGCGTTGCCGCCGAAACCGGTGTCGTGATGCTGATCTATCTCGATCACGCGCTGGCCGAGAAGAAGGCAAAGCGCGGCATCGAGGGCCGCGTCGTCACCCGGCGCGATCTCCACGACGCCATCATGGTGGGCGCGGTCGAGCGCGTCCGGCCCAAGATGATGACCGTGGTCGCCATCATGGCGGGCCTGCTGCCGATCATGTGGAGCACGGGCGCGGGATCGGAGATCATGCAGCGCATCGCGCTGCCGATGATCGGCGGCATGATCTCGTCGACGCTGCTGACGCTGATCGTGATCCCCGCGATCTTCGGCCTGGTGAAGGGGCGGGGGCTGCCGGATGGCGTGGAGCCGGCGCTCGCCGAGGAAGACGGCGCCGAATCGTCACGCGCCATGCAGGCTCCGCAAGCGGCCGAGTAGGATGAGCGCCGCGGGACGCTACGGCTGCGGCGGAAAGCGATCGAACGTCGGCAACTCGTGCGCGTGCTCCATCCAGCGCAGGCGCTCGGCGACCTGGATGTGCATCGCCGGCGGCACGGCCTCCGGATCATCATAGGTCGCGCTCTGGACGTCGATAACGCCGGGCATCATGCTGGTATTGACGTAGAACAGGCCGGTTCCGCAGTCGCCGCAAAAGTGCCGCCGAGCGTGTTCCGAGGAGTGGTACACCTTCGGCTCGCCCTTGGTCACCTTGACGGCGCCGTCCGCATACATCGTCCAGCCGACGAGCGGCGCGCCGGCGTGGAGCCGGCAATCGCGGCAGTGGCACAGCGCGTGCACGATCGGCTCGCCCTCGACCTCGTAGCGGATTGCGCCGCAGTGACAGCCGCCGGTGATGGTGCTCATGCGTTCCTCCCGATAGCAGGCCGGTTCGGTGGACCGATAGCTCTCGAGACTGGCGGCTTCAATGGCGCAATCGATCTTCGATTGCGTCCTACTGTCGCGTGACAGCTCCCGCCATGACGGCCGCGCCTAGCGCGCTTCGACCACTTCGCCGTCTTCCTTGACGAACCGGCCGACCGGGCCATCCAGCAGCTCGATGACGGCTTCGGAGGGGCGGCACAATCGCGTACCCTTCGGCGTCACCACGATCGGGCGGTTGATCAGGATGGGATGCGCGAGCATTTGATCGATCAGCTCGTCATCGCTCCATTTGGGATCGTCGAGGCCGAGGTCGCGAAACGGCGTGCCTTTCTCGCGCAGCAGCGCGCGGACGGAAATGCCCATCGCCTTGACGAGCTCGACCAGTTTCTCGCGGGATGGCGGCGTCTTCAGATATTCGATGACGACGGGCTCGACGCCGCTCTGCCGGATCATCGCCAGCGTGTTGCGCGAGGTGCCGCAAGCCGGGTTGTGATAGATCGTGACGCTCATGACCGGGTCTCCGCGCGTTACCGACGTGCCTCGACGGCCGTCGGAACCTGACTGCTGCCCGCCTCATACCATCCCCGTGTCGCCTTGACGATGCGGACGACGGACAGCATGACCGGGACTTCGACGAGCACGCCGACCACGGTGGCGAGCGCCGCGCCGGAGTCGAGGCCGAACAGGCTGATCGCGGCGGCGACCGCCAGCTCGAAGAAATTGCTGGCGCCGATGAGGGCGGCCGGAGCGGCGACGCACCAGGCCACGCCGAACCGTCGGCTCAGCCAGTACGCCAAACCTGCATTGAAATAGACCTGCACCAGAATCGGCACGGCGAGGATGGCGATGACGAGCGGCTGCCGGACGATCTGCTCACCCTGGAAGCCGAACAGCAGCACCAATGTCGCGAGCAGCGCAACCAGCGACAGGGGCTGCAGCGTCCGCATGACGCGATCGAAGCTGTCGCCGCCGTTTCGCAGCAGCGCCTTGCGCCACAGCTGTGCGACGATCACGGGAACCACGATGTAGAGCAGAACCGAGAGCAACAACGTGCCCCAGGGGACACTGATCGAAGCCACGCCAAGCAGCAGTCCCACCAGCGGCGCGAACAGGAACACCATGATCACGTCGTTCAGGGCGACCTGGCTCAGCGTGTAGTGCGGCTCCCCCTCGCACAAATTGGACCACACGAACACCATCGCAGTGCATGGGGCTGCCGCCAGCAGGATCAAGCCGGCGATGTAGGACGAAATCTGCCCGGCCGGCAGCCATGGTGCGAAGAGGTGGCCGATGAAGAAGGAGCCCAGCAGCGCCATCGAGAACGGTTTGACGGCCCAGTTGATGAAGAGGGTGACGCCGACGCCGCGCCAATGCTGGCGCACCTCGCCGAGTGAGCCGAAGTCGATCTTCAGCAACATGGGCACGATCATCAGCCAGATCAGCACGGCGACCGGCATATTGACCTTGGCGACCTCGGCAGCTGCGACCATGCCGAAAAAGCCGGGCATGACGTGCCCCAGTGCCACGCCGACGACGATGCACAGTGCAACCCACAAGGTGAGGTATCGTTCGAAAATGCCCATCGTCACGCCACGTCGTTTCTGCCGGATGTCGTGCCGTCGGAGCGGCCGATCTCGCGCAGCCTGGTGCCGAGCGACAGCTTGTCGATGCTTCTCAGCGGCAGATTCACGAAGGTGTCGATCCGATTTTTGAGATAGCGGAACGCGGTGACGAACGCCGCCTGCTGTTCCAGTTGCGATCCCTCTGCCGCGGCAGGATCCTCGATGCCCCAATGCGCCGTCATCGGCTGGCCGGGCCAGATCGGGCATGCTTCGCCTGCGGCGTTGTCGCAGACGGTGAAGACGAAATCCATCACCGGCGCATCGGGCGCGGCGAACTCCAGCCAGCTCTTCGAGCGCATGCCGTCGATCGGGTAATCCATCGCCTGCAGCGTGCGCAGCGCCAGCGGATGCACCGCGCCTTTCGGCGTGCTGCCGGCGGAAAACGCCCGAAAGCGGCCGGCGCCGTCCTTCTGCAGGATCGACTCGGCCAGGATCGACCGCGCCGAATTGCCGGTACAAAGGAACAGCACATTGTAGATCTGGTCAGGCACGGCTTCGCTCCTTGCGTTTCGGCGAGCAGCAGGATTGCAGCGTCTCGACGACGGGATTGCAGACCTCCGGCCGTCCGCCGCAGCAATCACGCAGCAGGAACAGCGCGACGTCGCGGAATTCGTCGAGATTGGCGCGGTAGACGATCGAGCGGCTGTGCCGCTCGGAGGAGACGAGGCGCGCCCGGCTCAGGATCGCCAGATGCGCGGAGAGGGTGTTCTGCGGCACTTCCAGCAGCCGGGCGAGGTCGCCGGCGGCAAGGCCGCCGGGCTCGTGCCCGACCAGCGTCCGGAATGCTTCCAGGCGGGTCGGCTGGGCCAGCGCGGCGAGGGCGAGGACGGCGTCTTCTGTTTCCATATATCCAGATTTACGGATTTATGGCGGCGGCGTCAATGTGAATCTCATCGGCTCTTTCACTCCATAATTCGAATATTCTAGAAATATGGTTTGACAGGGAGCGGCAAGCAGGGCACTGTGGCGTCATGAAGATCGACGACGCAGCTCAACGTCTGGAGGCCCTGGGTAACCGCACCCGGCTCCAGATCTATCGCGCCCTGGTCCGGGCCGGACACGCGGGCATGCCTGTCGGGCGCCTGCAGGAGAAGCTGAAGATCCCGGCGTCCACGCTGTCGCATCACATCAAGGCCCTGGTTGCGGTCGGGCTGGTCAGCCAGGTCCGGGAATCGACGACGCTGATCTGCCACGCGAATTTCGATGCGATGCGGGGGCTGGTCGCCTTTCTGGCGGCGGAATGCTGTGCCGACGAAGCCGGATGCAAGGGCGCGCAAACGGCGGCGTGATTTTTTGCGGAATTATTCGATTGTTCTGGAAGTATGGGAGAAGTCGGAATGAACGCCAAGACGGTTGCCAAGACGGTCGCCATCATCGGAGCCGGGCCGGTCGGCCTCGCCGCGGCTGCGCACGTGCTCGAACGCGGCATGTCTCCGATCGTGCTCGAGGCCGGCCCTGAAGCCGCGCATGCGGTCCGTCAGTGGCAGCATGTCCAGCTGTTCTCGCCGTGGGAATACAATGTCGACAAGGCGGCATCGCGCCTGCTCGCGCCGACGGGATGGAATTCGCCGGACCCTCATTCCTATCCGACCGGCGGCGAGCTGATCGAGCGCTATCTCGCACCGCTCGCGACACGCACGGCATTGCGTGAGGCGATCCGCACGTCGAGCCGGGTCACGGCGATCAGCCGCGCCGGCTTCGACAAGGCGAAGACCAAGGGCAGGGAGCAGGCGCCGTTCGAGATTCGCTATCAGAACGGCAAGGGGCTCGAGGTGTTGCGCGCGGATGCCGTGGTCGACGCGTCAGGCACGTGGTTCACGCCAAATCCCGCCGGCAGCAACGGCTTGCCTGCGATCGGCGAACGCGAGCGCGCGGGCCGCATCGCCTATGGCATGCCGGATGTGCGCGGCGCCGATCGCGCCCGCTATGCCGGCAAGACCGTTGCCGTGCTGGGGGCCGGCCATTCCGCGGTGGGCACCCTGATCGATCTCGCGCAGCTTGCGGGCGAGGTGCCCGCCACGCAGGCGATCTGGCTGCTGCGTGGCGACGACCCGGCCAAGGCGTTCGGCGGCGGCCGCAACGACAAGCTGGCCGCGCGCGGCGCGCTGGGCTCCGCCTTCGCCGCGCTCGTGGCCGCCGGCAAGATCAAGGTCGAGACCGGATTTGGCGTGACGCATCTCTCGGACTCCGAGGGCCGCCTCGGCGTTTCCGCAGGCTCGCGCAGCGTGGTGGCGGACGAGCTGGTCGTCTCGACCGGCTTCCGTCCCGATCTCTCCTTCCTGTCCGAGCTGCGGCTGCGGCTCGATCCGGCGATCGAGGCTCCGGTCGCGCTCGCGCCGCTGATCGATCCCAACGAGCACAGCTGCGGCACGGTCCGGCCGCACGGCGCGCGCGAGCTCGCGCATGACGAGCCGGGCTTCTATCTCGCCGGCATGAAGTCTTATGGCCGCGCGCCGACCTTCCTGATGATGACCGGATACGAGCAGGTCCGCTCCATCGTCGCCGACATCGCCGGCGACAAGGCCGCTGCGGCCCGCGTCGAGCTCGCGCTGCCCGAGACCGGCGTCTGCACGCGCGGCGGTGTCGAGGCGGCGGATGCCGGATGCTGCGGCGGTCCGGCGAAAGAGGAACCATCCGCCTGCTGTGCCGCCGATGAGACGGCCAAGAAGGCGGGTCGTGTGGGATGCGGCTGCTGATGACGCCGGTCCCAGCGGGCCGGTCGGCGGGTCCGCTCGCCATTGTCCTCGCGCTCGGAACTGCGCAGACCATTGCGTGGGCGTCGAGCTACTATCTCCCTGCCATCCTGGCGGCGCCGATTGCGCGTGAACTCGGTCTCGCGCCGACTTATGTTTTCGGCGCGCTCTCCGGAGCGCTCGTCATCTCCGGTCTGCTCGGCCCGCGCGTGGGGCATGCCATCGATACGTTCGGAGGGCGCGGCTTGCTTGCCGTCTCGAACCTCATCTTCGTGGCAGGCTTGCTTCTCCTGTCCGTGGCTCACGGCGTGGTGGTGCTGATTGCAGCCTGGGGGCTGCTCGGGATCGGCATGGGCATGGGCCTTTATGAAGCGGCCTTCGCGACGCTTGCCCGCATCCACGGCAGCAACGCGCGACGAAGCATCACCGGCATCACCCTGCTCGCGGGCTTCGCGAGCACCCTCGGCTGGCCCCTGACGACGTGGCTGGCCTCGGCGTATGACTGGCGCGTGGCCTGCCAGGTGTGGGCGGCGATCCATGTCTGTCTGGCGCTGCCGCTCAATCTGTCGCTGCCGCGCGCCGGTCCGTTGGACCTGCAGCCCCAAGCGGATCCGCTTGCGGGACGGAGATCCGGACGACAGAGCGAGACGTTCGCGATGGTGCTGCTGGCCTACATGTTCGCGGCAGCAAGCTTCGTCAGCTCGGGCGTCTCTGCAATTCTGCCGACCATGCTGGTTGCGTTCGGCGCGACGCCGGCGCAGGCTCTGTTCGCAGGTGCCCTGGTCGGGCCCGCGCAGGTCGGTGCCCGCCTGCTGGAAGCAGGATGGCTCGGCCGGTTTCATCCACTGCTGTCGGCACGGCTTGCCATGCTGATGAATCCGATCGGTGTGGTTGCCCTGGTCGCGGGCGGCCCCTTCCTCGCATCGACCTTCACGGTGCTGTATGGCGCAGGCAACGGCATCATTACCATTGCCCGCGGCACGCTTCCGCTGGCGCTGTTCGGGCCGGCGGGCTTCGGCAGGCGTGTCGGCATGATCTCACTGCCTTCGCGGGCCACGGGCGCGCTCGCGCCACTCGCGCTCGGGGTGATGGTGGAGCATTTTGGCAGCAGCGCGCTGTGGATCAGCGCGCTATTCTCGATCTCCGCGTTCTTCGCGCTTCTGTTGCTACGCGCAGACGAGACGAGATAGGGACTGACGGGAGGGGAGCATTCGAAGCCTGAGTGGTCGATCGCTGATTGCGGTGATGTGCATCGGTCAGGTCGGCAATCTGCTGCCGCATGTGACGCTGTCCGCGAACCTCGCGCAGCACCTGATGCCGGCCTGGGGACTCTCGGCGGCCGAAGGCGGGCTGATGGCGAGCGGTTATGCGTTCGGCTACATGCTCGCGGTGCCCGTGCTGACGACCTTGACCGACCGCATCGATGCGCGCCTCGTCCTGCTCTGGGGCTCGATATTGAGCGGACTCGCCACCATCGCATTCGGCGTCTTCGCGCAGGGCTTCTGGTCGGGGACTGCGATCTGGTCCATTGCGGGGCTCGGATTTGCCGGCGCCTACATGCCGGGCCTGAAGGCGCTGACGGACCGGCTTCCCGCCGGCGACACCTCGCGGGCGGTGACGCTGTACACGTCGAGCTTCTCGGTCGGTGTCGGCGTCTCGTTCCTGGTGGCGCAACTGGTCGCGGACCACTGGGGTTGGCGCGCCGCTTTTCTCGTGACCGGCTTCGGCCCCGTCGCAATGGTCGCCGCGTGTCTTCTGATGCAGGGGCAGCGGCCCGCGCCGAAGGCAGGACGGCTGTTGAACTTCGCGCCCGTCTTCGCCAATCGCGAGGCGCTCGGCTACATCCTCGGTTACGGCGCGCACTGCTTCGAACTCTACGGCATTCGTACCTGGCTGGTCGGGTTCTGGACCTTCGTCGTCGCGCATCAGGGCGGGCCGTCCTGGATGACGCCCGTGCTGATGAGCTTCTGCTTCGCGGTGATCTCGATGCCCGCCAGCATCCTCGGCAACGAGGCCGCGCTGAAATTCGGACGGCATCGTGCGATCACGATGGTGATGATCGCCTCGGCCTGCGTTGCGCTGGTGATCGGCCTCAACGCAACGGCCCCGGCCTGGGTGCTGGCACTGCTCTTGATGATCTACGGCCTGACGGTGCCGGCTGATTCCGGCGCGTTGACTGCCGGCATGTCGGCTGCGGCCGTCTCCGAGCATCGCGGTGCGACGCTGGCCCTGCATTCCACGGTCGGCTTCGGCCTGTCGGCCGCCGGCGCCTGGGGAACCGGCGTCGCACTCGACATGGCCGGTGGACCGCAGAGTGCGCGCGGCTGGCTGCTGGTGTTCATCGTGCTCGCGGCCGGAATCGCGCTGGGGCCGTTGGCACTGCTGTGGGCGCGGCGGGCCGGTGCCGAGGGTGTCGCGCGGCGGACGCGATGACGTCGCCGCGTGACGTCCGGCGTTTTCAGAAGCTGATCCCCAGCCGCGCGTTGAACGAACGGCCTGGTCCCTTGACGTTGTAGCCGTAGGCGGCCGAAGAGCCCATCATCGAGACCACCTTGTAGTCGACCAGATCGGCGCCGCCGAGCGGCAGGTAGTAGTTCTGGTTGAACAAATTGTCGATGCCGAGATCCAGCCGCACGTGCTGCCACTGATAGCCGGTGCGCAGATTGACCAGCGCGTAGGACGGTGTCGTCAGCTCGTTGTGGACCCGGCTGACCTGGTCCTTCGATCCGACCAGCTGCAGCTCGACGCTGTTGGTCCAGCCGCCGAGGCGATGGTCGAGCGCGAGCTTCGCGTTGACAGGCATCATGTGGTAGAGGTCCACGCCGTCGGTGCGCTGGCCGCGGACATAACCGATCAGGCCGCGAACCTGTCCCTGGCCGTAAACCGGATTGTCCCACACGGTCAGCCGCCCCTCGACATTGACGCCGTAGAGCGTCGCGTCGTGGTTGGCGAAGCGGAGGTAGACGAAGCCGGTGTTGGCGGTCAGGTTGGCGGGATTGCTCGCGAGGCAGCTTGCGGTCGCGCAGCGATCGACGTCGATATAGTCCTGCACGTAGCTGGCATAGGGCGTGACCTCGACGTCCCAGACCCGCTGCGCGGGATCGTGCCATCCGGCCGTGAGGCTGATCGTGTGAGCCTTCTCCGGTGCAAGATCGAGATTGCCGACATAGCCGTTGCCGTCGCCGAACCAGCCGATCATCTGCATCGCCATCGCATTGGTGGACCAGGCGTAGCGCTCATAGAGATTCGGCGAGCGGGTCTTGCGGGCAAAGCCGAATTCGTACTGGCTCATGTCGTTCGGCTCGTAACGGAGGAGGGCGGAGCCGTCGACATGAACGTCGGTGCGGGCGTGATTGACCGCGTTGAACGCGGCCGCGTCGGCGCCGTAGTCCATGGCGTTGTAGCCCTGCACATTGCCGGTGTTCATCCACACGACGTCGTTGCGCAGGCCGACGATCGAGGTCCACTGCCGGTCCCAGTGCCGTTCCCACTCGACGAAGGTGCCGACGCGGTCGCGCGTCCCGCCGTTGATGTTGATGAAACTGTTCGGGCTCATCATCATCGACCCCGCCACCGGCCTCCACCAATCGTCGAGCCGGTTCAGCGCCAATTCGTTGCCGATCCGCAGCAGGTCGTGGCCTGACAGCGCCACGGTCGCCTTCAGCGCGTAACCGCCATCGAGGCCCTTGGTATCCATCGGCATGTCGGCCACCTTGTCGGGCGCGATGAAGCCCATGGTGTGCCGGATCTGGTGCACGAAGGCGCTGGCCTCGAACTTGCCCCAGTCGAAGACGCCTTCGTAGCGGCCGTTCGCATAGAGGCCGCGGTTGTAGACCATGTCCATGTACTGGTTGACATAGCCCTGGTACGGAATGAACTGTCCGCCGACCTGGAACGTGAAGAGATTTCCGAACGTCTGCTTCGAGACGCTGATCGCATGGTTCTGCGTCTCGTAGAGCGTCGACTTGACGGTCGTCCCATCACCGGCCCTGTAATCGCCGGCACGGACCCAGCCGCCGGTGTAGGTGATGCTGGTGTCGTGGTTGGCCATGGTCGCGGTGGCGTCGACACCATAGGCGTTGCCGTTGCTGCGGAAGAAGCTCGACAGTTGCGTGCTGGTCACCCATCCGGCCTGTGCCGGCACGAAGGCCGGCGGCGCGGTCGTGACGTCGATGCGGCTGCCGATATAGTCGCCGCCGACCGATACCGGCCCGACGCCGAGATAGGCCCGCATCTTCGCGATCATCGCCGGATTGACGAACGACAGTGGCGGATTCATTTCGTTCGGGCAGGCCGGGCTGATCAACATCGAATTGATCGCGACCTGCAGCCGGTCTGCGCCAAATCCGTTGATCGCGGGCAGGCTCGACACGCCGCCGGCTCCCCACGCCGCGCCGCCGGGCAGGTCGGTGACGAGCGAGGCGGAATCGCTCGACGACAGGCCGCGGTCGAAGCCTGCCGTTGGCGGCAGGCTGACCGACGCCGGCGGCGAGCTTGCGCTCTGGTCGGGTGCCGCAGTGCTTCCGCTTCGCGTCGCGGCGGGCGGGGCGGCCGTGACGACGGCACGCGGCTTTCGTTTGCGCTGTTGCGCAGGATTGACCGTCACCGGCGGCAGCCGCTCCGCCGATTGCGCGGAAGCCGTTGTGACGAAGGGCGGCAGCAGCGACGCCACGCCGAGCAAGGCAGGTGAGATGAGCGCCGTCGTCGCGGCCTGGATGGACCGGCGCAGGCTGGTTGATGTGTTGGACATGAGCGTTTCTTTGCGAGGCCAGCGATTACGCCGGCGCATGACGGGAAGCGGGGCGCGCGCTGGCGGCCCTGCCGATGATGTCGGAAATGAGCAATGGTCGAACGCCCCCGCGCGCGCCCTAAGGCGGGTGCGGGCAGGAACCGGACGGGCGAACGTCTGCGCCGTCCTGGCGCAATTTCAGATCAGGGCAGGAGGTCCACGCGACAGATGATCGAACGACCATGCGTAGGCGATGATGCGCTGCCGGAAGGAATAGACCGCACTCGCCGTCAGCGGAATGCGACCGGCCAATGTGGGGTGAGGCGGTGGCAGGGCACCGGAGATATGGTGCGCCGCGCAGAGCGGGCAATGCACGGCGGTCTTGCCGCTGGTCTTGTCCGCGTCGGTTCGTGCTGCATCCGTGTTGTCGCCGCTGATGCACAGCTCATGAGCCGCCGCGGCGGCCGTGGGAGATACGCTCGCAACGAGGATGCTGGACAGGATGACGTTGAAGACGAGAGCATAGGCTGCAATGAACGCAGCGCCCCAGCCGATCCGTCGCTTGAAAGCGAGCCGTGTCATTCACCTGTACCCCGATGGCACACCTACCACACGAGGAAAGCGAGTCAAATCCGGAGGAGACTGGCGCGGTCGATGGGTGTCTGGTGTTGCCGCGCGAACACGTCGGGTCGCGTGACGCACTTGGCTTTGCTTCGCAGCCTCATCCCGGTGGCCTTCGCCTTCGGATCGCTGGCGATCGGAACGAAGGAGCTGCTGGTCCACGATTGACGGCACGCAGGGGGACTTTGACCTGGCGCAATGCCTTCGGAGACGAATTCGGATGAATTGCGTCCGCAATGTTCGATTTCGACCAGCCATTGTTCGTCGCGGGGCTTCTGCTCGGCCTTTCCTCCAGCCTGCATTGCTTCGGCATGTGTGCAGGCATTGCTTCCTCCTTGCACTTCGCCGCCGACTTCGGCTCGAACCGGCCGCGGCGGGGTCTGTTGACGGCGACGGTTCTGATCAACGCGGGACGCATCTCGGCCTACATGCTGGCAGGCGCCACGGTGGGCGCGATCGGATCGAGCGTGTTCGGATCGTTCGACCACGCATTCGCCCATGCGATCCTGCGTTGGGCCGCGGCCGCGGCTCTCGCCTGGATCGGATTTTCGATGCTCGAAGTGCTGTCGCTCCCGGCGTGGCTGTCGCGGCTGGCCGCGGCCGTCAGCGCCAGGATCGGCACGGCCGCGCGTGCGACGAATCTACCGCCGACGCTAGGGCTGTTCGTCAGCGGTGCGGTCTGGGGCTTTCTGCCCTGTTCCATGGTCTACGCGGCGTTGTTCTACGCCATGCTGTCCGGCTCGTCGCTCGGCGGCGCGTTGGCGATGAGCGGATTCGGTCTCGGCACCCTTCCGGTCCTGCTCGGTGCCGGGTTGGGACTTCCGTGGCTGCGGCGCCGCGCGACCGCGGGATGGCTGAGAAACACGGTCGCGCTCGCCATCATCGCAGTGGGGATCGTCAGCGCCGGCGTGTCGCCTTCGACCTTGGTCGTGTGGTGCCGAACCTGACCGGCTTGCCGACGTCTTCGATCGTCGGCCGCTGCAGTGTCGCCCGCAATGGCGGGGTGACTCGATCCGCCGCTATGGCTGCGGTGGACAGCGCTCGAACGTCGGCCGTTCGTGCGCGGCTTCGCCAGGGGGAACTGCGGCGTCAGTTTTCCACACCCACGACCGGAAGTATCGAATTGCAGATGCAGCCTACCAGCTATCGATAATTTGCCAACGCCGCTCGCCCTCGCTTTGATGGCGGCATGAGCACCAAATCACGCGAGGTCATCTGGAGCGGCCGAATTCTCGGTGCGGAAATTTCGGCCAAGCATGCGCGCGAGGAGGCGAAGAAGGCGGTCCGCGAGGCCGACCGCGCCGAAGCCGAAGCCTGGTCGGTCCGCATGGAAGGTTACGGCGGACCCTCGCAGCCGTCGCCGACGATCGCCCAATGCCTCAACGGCGGCATGGGCTGGCTCGAGGTCGAGTGCAACAGGTGCAAGACGCGCGCGAGCCTGCCGCTCGATGCGATCCGCCGGCCGCGTGATACGCCGATCTGGAAGCTGGAGGCCTCGCTGAAGTGCCGGTCGTGCCGAAAGGGACGGTCCGCGCCGCCCGTCCACATGATCAAGCTGACGGCGACGCGCAGCATCACGCCCTACAAATGGGTGCATCCGACCGAGGAGCGTTAGGGCGGCGCGGCGATGACGAGGGCGCGCGTGCCATCGCATCAGTTTGAACCATTCGCCGCGTGCTGCCGACCAAGAGCGGTGCTCGCGATCGGGTCGAGATCATGTTCGACGTTCTGGTAAATCTCCTGGCCGGTCTGTCTTTCGGCTTTCCCGCCGTGCCATGGCTTCTTGGCGCGCGATGGGGCGCGAGGGGTGTTTGGCTCGGTACCGGATTTTCCGTCGTCATCCTGCTCTGTCTCTTTCCCATCCTGTTTGGGTTCGGGTGCGGTGACTGCGGGCAGGGCGCGATCGCCATCTTCGTGCTGGTGCCGATCTGGATCGCTGCGGCATTGCTGACGGCCGCTTCGGCGGCGTTCGCTCACTTCAAGTTCGCGCGCTGACGTCCGCGAGACGTCGGGCGACGATGCCGCGCATGAGACGCAGCGGCATCCGATCTTTCCCCGAGATTTCCTTCAATTGGATTCAAGTCGACCAAGCGCATTCAATCGTCCTTAACTCGTGCGCGCGTACATCCGGGTTGTTACAACCGATAGAAACACGTCGTAACAACAACCTTCGCGAAAGCGGCTATGCGGGTGGATTGCAATGGCGGAAGCGGATGACCGGCGCGAGAGCTGGCGGCTTCATCAAGCCAGCTGGATCCCGCTGGCGGCCATGGGCGCGCTGTTCGCGGGAACTCTCGCAATATCACGCTTCTCGGTGGCCATCGAAGTCGAGCTCGTGACGAGCTTGGTCGTGACGGCCTGTCTCGTCATCTCCAGCCGCTACCTGATCTCGCGGGCATGGGGAGCGCGTTCGGCCTTCATCCTCCTCTCCATCGCGCAGCTGACGGTCGTCGGACTGTTCGGGGCTCCGCTGACCTACATCGCAGCTTCGGCCAATCTTCCCCTGCAGGACGCAAACCTCGCCTATCTCGATAATCTCCTCGGGCTCGACTGGCCCGCCTATTACAATTTCTTCGTCGCCCGGCCGTGGCTTCTGCAATACGCCGTCTTCTTCTACGCGATGATTCTGTCGCCGACGCTCACCGTTCCCATCGTTCTCGGATTGACCGGCAATTACATGCGGCTGCAGCGCTTCGTCCTGGCCTGCACCCTGACCGTGTGCGTCACCGCGCTCGTGTCGGCACTGGTGCCTGCCATCGGCACGTATCAGCAATACGGGTTGCCCGCCGATACCCAAGACTTCAAGGCGATGGGCTATCTCATCCAGCTCGAACGCCTGCCGCTCGCCCGCGACGGCTCGCTTCGCATTCTCCAGATCTCCCAGATTTCCGGAATCGTCACGTTCCCCAGCTTCCACGCCGCCGCGGCCATCCTCGCGCTGTGGGGATTTTGGGCCGTCTGGTGGCTGCGCCCGGCAGCCTTGATCCTCAACGGCGGCATGCTCATCGCAACCCCGTTGATCGGCGGACACTATTTCGTCGACGTATTTGCAGGCGTGGCCCTGGCCGCGCTTAGCATCTGCGCCACGGAATGGCGCGCCCTCGGTAAATTTGCGGGTCAAGGTGAGGATGTCTCGACGGTACGGGCCTATCCCGTGCCCGCGAAATCCGAAGTCGTTTGAAGTTGCCCGGCCGCGCGCATTTGACGAGCCGATCTCCGCACTCGCCCCCGGGATGGTCAAGGAGGTGCTCGACATCATGGTCGACCTCGCGCGGGACGGAGCGGGCGCGGGATTTCCTGGCCGAGATCATTCATTGATTGAGAACGACGATCTTCGCCAGCATGCCGCTGTTTTGCCCGGACGGGTCAAAGCGGTGTCGTCGCGGCGACAGCTTCCTGGCGCTCTCGAAGAGGCAATGATTTCAACACCCCCGCTACTGTGCATGGGGTTGTTTTTCAGTTTTTGTATTGAGCTCGCCTAAATATCCGCTCAGCGCCGGCCGCGCGGCGCTTCGGCCTTGGCGGGCGGCTCGGTCTGCGGTCCGCACGTTGCGGCGGCCAGCGTCGCCTGCGCCTGCGGCATCAGGCCGGGCTCGGGGGCGAGCGCCTTCATCACGATCAGGCCGGTGGTGCTGGGCGAGTCGATGATCAGGCGGTCGGCCGCGGTGACCTCTTCGTCCTCCGGCAGCTCGTTGTGCTGCGCCTCCGTCATCAAATCGAGCTCGATCACCTTGCGGCCTGCCGAGCGGTCGTTGATGGCGTAATAGGCGATCTCGTTGCGGGTATAGAACGACACCGAGGTGTAGGCCTGGCTCACCGGGACCGTGAGCTTGATCGGTCCGCCCGTGAGGTCATAGCGGCAGATCGCCAGCGCAAAGGCCGGATCCATGAACGGCATCGGCGAGGTCGAGGGATCGGCGAGGGGAAGCTGGGTGACGCCGTTCACCTTCGTCATCGGCGTCAGGCGCGAATAGGCGTCCTGCGTCGCGATCCGCGGCAGTGCCAGCACGCTGACCAGATGGACGACGAGGCCCAGCACGATCCCGGCAACGATGGTGAACGCCAGGCGGATCATGAGCAGCCCACCGTCGAGATGGAGGGCATCGGCGCATCGCGCTGGGTGCGCGTGGCGACGCCGACCGGGGTGTCGTAGAGGCGCAGCATCAAGGTGTAGCGCTCGATGCCGCCGGTCGGCAGCCAGTTGCCGGCACGCGAGCGCGAGGCGATGCGGATCTCGAACGAGCCGTCGGACTGGCGCACGATCTCCTGGCTGGTGAAGCCGTAGCGCTGCAGCGAATTGGCGACGAGATGGCCCTTGCGGTCGTACAGCGTCAGCGTCCAGAACCGTGCCGGCGGCGTCACGCCGGAGACGATCACGTCGCAGCGGCCGTCGAGCGGCTTCTTCTTGTCGTCGGCGCGCGCGGTGAAGGCGACGCCGTCGCCGGTGCCGATCGGCAGCTCGCCGTTGCGCACGATGGTGGCGCGCGAATAGGGGTCGACGTCGGCGGTGCCGGTGCGGGGACGGGCGGTCCAGGCGCCGATGGTCAGCGCGCCGATCTCGGTGCCGCGCGTCGTCGTCATCCAGGTCGCGCCGACGCCCACGACCGTCGCAAGCAGGAGCGCCGTCAATGTGATCAGGATCAGCCGCACGGGTTTCGATCAGTTCTTGCGCGGGGCGGCTGCGTTCGCATTCTCTTCCGCATAGTTCTGCGGGAAGGCGAGCGCGCTCGTCGACGAGGGCTTGGCCGGCTTGCCGTCGTTGTCAGCCGATTTGTTCGCGGTCTTGGCGGCGTCGTCGAGCAGCTTCTCGACGCGCACCAGGATGTCGGCGCCGCGCTTGGTCAGGACCGGCGGCGGACCCGGCTTGGTCTCCAGCACCTTCGGCGCCGCGTTGGCCTGCGCGTTGGTCACGTGCTGCGGCGGCAGCTTCTGGCCCATGCCGACGCCGGGAATTTCCCGGACCTCGACGCCCTGATGCGCCGCGACCATGATGTCGTGCCAGGTCTGCGCCGGCAGCGAGCCGCCGGTCATGCGGTTGGTCGGCGAATAGTCGTCGTTGCCGTACCACACCGCGCAGCTGAAATTGCCGGTGTAGCCGACGAACCAGGCGTCGCGATACGCATTAGTCGTGCCGGTCTTGCCCGCGGTCGGGATGCCGTCGAGGGCGGCGCGGCGCGCGGTGCCTTCGCTGACGACGTGGCTCATCATGCCTGCCATGTCGGCGGCGATGTTGGGCGGGATGGCCTGCTTCGGCTTCGGACCGTCGCGGTCCCAGCGCCAGACGAGATCGCCCGCGCCGGTACGCACCTCGAGCACGGAGTGCGGCGTCACGGACTTGCCGCGGTTGGGGAAGGTCACGTAGGCCACGGCGTGCTCGAGCACGGTGACCTCGTCCGAGCCGATCGGCATCGACGGCGTGTCGGGCAGCGGCGCCTTCAGGCCGAAGCGGCGCGCGACCTCGACGATCTTGGCGCGGCCCACCTTGGCCGGGTTCGAGGCCTTGGGCTCGTTCTTCTGGCCGATCGCGATCGACAGCTTCACCGGCACCACGTTGATCGAGCGCGTGATCGCCTGCGTCAGCGTCACCGAACCGGAATAGGAATGGCCATAGTTCTGCGGACACCAATTGCCGATGCAGACCGGGCCATCGACCACGATCGAGTTCGGGGTGAAGCCGTTGAGCAGCGCCGTGGTGTAGACGTACGGCTTGAACGACGAACCCGGCTGGCGATAGGCGTCGGTGGCGCGGTTGAACTGGCTGGCGCCATAGTCGCGGCCGCCGACCATGGCGCGGATGCCGCCGTCGAGATCGGACACCACGGTCGCCGCCTGCGTCGCGTGATAATCGCGGCCGAACTGGCGCAGCTGGTTCTCCACCGCGTCTTCCGCCGCCTTCTGCACGTTGGTGTCGATGGCAAGCCGCACCACGAAGACGCGCTCGGTGTACGACTTCGGGAAAGTGTCGACCAGCTTGCGCATCTCGTCGAAGGCGTAGTCGAGATAATAGTTCGGCGAAGCCTCGTCGCGGCGGTCGACCGCGAAGGCCGGATTGCGGCGGGCACCGAACACCTGGCCCTCGGTCATGAAGCCGGCATCGACGAGATTGTCGAGCACGACGTTGGCGCGGGCGCGGGCGGCGGGCAGGTTGATGTGGGGGGCGTATTTGGTCGGCGCCTTGAACAGGCCGGCGAGCATCGCCGCTTCGGCCAGCGTCACGTCGCGCGCCGACTTGTTGAAGTAGAAATGCGCAGCTCCATCCACGCCAAAGGTGCCGCCGCCCATGTAAGCGCGGTCCAGATACAGCTTGAGGATCTCGTTCTTGGTCAGGCGCCATTCCAGCCAGACCGCGAGGAAGGCCTCGTTGACCTTGCGCTCGATGGTGCGCTCGTTGCTCAGGAACAGGTTCTTGGCGAGCTGCTGGGTGATCGAGGAACCGCCCTGGCGGACGCCGCCGGCCTGCGCGTTGGTGACGAGCGCGCGCGCGGTGCCGGCGATGTCGATGCCGAAATGCTCGTAGAAGCGGCGGTCTTCGGTCGCCAGCGTCGCCTTGATCAGCACGTCAGGAAAATCTTCCAGCGGGATCGAGTCGTTGTGCTTGATGCCGCGGCTGCCGATCGGATTGCCGTAGCGGTCGAGGAAGGTCACCGCGAGGTCGGACTTCTTCAGCCAGTCCTCGTCCGCGGTCTCGCGGAAGGCGGGGATGGCGAGCGTGAGCATCACGATGAGGCCGCCGAGGCCGAGGGTTGCGGCTTCCGACAGCGGCTCGATGAACACCCAGCGCTTCCAGCGTCCGACATAGAACCGGTCCATGAAGGTCGAGTAGCGCTCGTAGAGCTCGCGGATGCCCTTGGCCGAGGAGAACAGCGAGGAGTCGATGCGCGCGTCGAGGTCCAGAAAGAAATTCCGGATGCGGCTCTTCCAGTTGGATGGTGTATTCTGGACCACCTAGAACCCTTGAGGCTCGCTTCGACAGCGTTCAAGCACCCGGCCGGGGCGGCACCGAAACGTCTTGCGGGAATGTTGCGGCAAACCCAAGGCGCCCGGTTCGCATCCGAGGGGGGACTTCATGTTCCTTCTAGCCGAGCGGGGTCCATAAACCAATGGTCACGCTCGCGATTTTGAACAACAGGCCTAATTGACCCCGGTTCATTACGGGCCTCGAAAGGCGCCTGCTTGCGGCATCCCGGTGCTACGGCCTAGATGGCGTCGCCGTCACTCTTTCGAACCTTGTTGAGGCGCATGACCGCAGCTCCCAAACGACCTTCCCCGCAGGAAGAATTCTTCTGGAAAACCAAGACGTTGGAAGAGATGTCGGCGGTCGAATGGGAAAGCCTGTGCGACGGCTGCGGGCGCTGCTGCCTGAACAAGCTCGAGGACGAGGATACAGGGAAGATCTATTTCACCCATATCGGCTGCAAATTGCTCGATGGGACGAGCTGCGCCTGCAAGGACTATCCGAATCGGTCCGACAAGGTTCCGGATTGCGTCCGCCTGACGCCGGCCAATGTCCGCACCCTGAACTGGCTGCCGCCGAGCTGCGGCTACAAGCTCGTTGCCGAGGGGCGCGACCTCTATTGGTGGCATCCCCTGGTCTCCGGCGATCCCAACACCGTGCATGACGCCGGTGTCTCCGTGCGCGACCGTGTCGAGGGCAGCGAGGAGGAGATTCCGGACGAGGAGCTCGAGAACCACATCGTGCAATGGCCGGCGCAGCTGCCGAAACGGGCCCGCCTGAAGCGACGTCCGAAGGACTGAGCCGCCGCCGTCAGGTCCTGGCGACGATCACGGGTTCGGGATGACCCGGGGGCGGGATGCACCCATGCGCCGCGGTGCCTGCCTGGGAAGATCTTTGCTGTCTACATTGGGCTGCATAGAACGAATCCTACGCGGCGTTGCGCCGCCACACGGCATCCGAGCGAGATGAACAAGTTCGACCGGCGGAGCAGTTCTGCCGACATCCAGACTTTGCCCGACGACCTTGCCGAGGAGCTGTCCCGGCTGCCGAGCGAGGTCATCAGCGTCGATGACGCCCCGTCCATCACGCCGCCGGCGCCGCTGTCACAGGACGAGGTCCGCACCATCGTCATCAGCCTGATGCTGACGATGTTCCTGGCGGCGCTCGACCAGACCATCGTGGCGACCGCGCTGCCGACCATCGGGCGCCAGTTCCAGGACGTCTCCAATCTCTCCTGGGTCATCACCGCCTATCTGCTCGCCTCGACCGCGGTCGCGCCGGTGTTCGGCACCTTGAGCGACATCTATGGCCGCCGCGCCATGATCATCATCTCGCTCAGCCTGTTCGTCGCGGGCTCGGTGCTGTGCGCGATCGCGCCGAACATGCCGATGCTGATCCTGGCGCGCGGCCTGCAGGGGCTCGGCGGCGGCGGCATCATGCCGGTCGTGCAGACCGTGATCTCCGACGTCGTCTCTCCGCGCGAGCGCGGCCAGTACCAGGCCTATTTCTCCAGCGTCTGGATGGTCGGCGGTATCCTCGGCCCCGTCATCGGCGGCGTGTTCGCCGAGCATCTGCACTGGTCGATGATCTTCTGGATCAATCTGCCGCTCGCGGCCGCCGCCATCGTGATGCTGCTGCCGAAGATGAAGAAGATCCCGGTGTTCCACCGCAAGCGCAAGGTCGACTGGCTCGGCGGCGTATTGCTGATGGCCTCCGCCGTCGTCTTCATGCTGGTGCTGACCTGGGGCGGCACGCGCTATCCCTGGCTGTCGCCGACCGTGCTGGCGATGGTGGGTGGTGCCGTCGCGCTCGCGGTCAGCTTCGTGTGGCACGCGCGGCGGGCCGACGAGCCGTTCCTGCCGCTGCCCTTGCTGACGGGATCGGTGGCGCCGTTCGCGCTGACCGCCGGCGGCTGCGGGCTCGGGGCGATCACCGGCCTCACCGTGCAGCTGCCGCTCTATTACGAGTCGGTCTACCATTTGAGTGCAAGCGAGGCGGGGCTTGCGCTGATCCCGCTCGCGGCGGTCTCGACCGTCGGCGCGGCCGTCGCCGGCCGCACCATGGCCCGGGCAAAACACTACAAGCGCGTCGCCATCATCGGCACGTCCTGGGCCGCGCTGTGCGGCCTCGGCCTCACGCTCACCACCTTGCCGCTGTGGGGATTGCTCACACTGATGGCGGCGTTCGCGCTCGGGCTCGGCACCACGTTCCCGGTCTGCGTGGTCTCGCTGCAGAACTCGGTCGCGCGCCCGCAAGTCGGCACCATCACCGGCGCGATGAACTTCTTCCGCTCGCTGATGTCCTCGTTCACGGTCGCCGCCTTCGCCGCGATCCTGCTCATCGCGCTCGGCATCGACGTTCCGCTCGCCGGCGAGCACCACGCCGCCGGTAGCGTCGCCATTCCCGCCGAGGACATGCGGCACGCCTTCCGCTACGTGTTCGGCGCCGCCACCGCGCTGATGACCACCGCCGCGCTGTGCCTGATCGCGATGGAGGAGCGGCCGCTGGCCGGCCCCTCGGCGCAGCAGCCCGTCGAGATGGCGGAGTAGGGCGCTAGCCCGCAGCATCCGGGAAGCTGCTCCTCCGCGGCAGCAGAATGGTGAATTCGGTGAACTCGCCAGGCGTGGTCGCGACGTCGATCGTGCCGCCATGCTGCTTCACCACGATGTCGTGACTCATCGACAGTCCGAGCCCGGTGCCTTCGCCGGCCGGCTTGGTGGTGAAGAACGGATTGAACATCTTCTCCTTCACCTCGTCCGGGATGCCCGTGCCGTTGTCGCGGATGCGGATTTCGACGTGATCGCCGCGGTCGCGGGTCGCGGCGGTCACGACCGGCTCGTAACCGGCCGCCGCGTTGTCCGCCTTGCGCCTGGTGACCGCGTAGAAGCCGTTTCCGATCAGGTTCAGCAGCACCCGCGTGATCTCCTGCGGAAACACATCGGCCGAGCCTGCCGCGGGATCGAAGTCGCGTTCGAGCGTCACGTCGAACTGCGGCGTCTCGGCCCGCGCCCCGTGATAGGCGAGGTTGAGGCTTTCCTCGACCACCGCGTTGACGTCGCTCAGCCGATGCTCGCCGCCGCCCTCGCGCGAATGCAGCAGCATGTTCTTGACGATGGAATCGGCGCGCCGTCCGTGCTGCACGACCTTTTCGAGATTGTCCTTCAGGAGCCCCGTGAGCTCGTCGACCTCGCTGCGGATATCGTCAGCAAGGGCGGCGGGTGCGAGCACCTCGTTCAGCTCGTCGGTCAATTCGGCCGAGAGCGAGGCAAAATTGTTGACGAAGTTGAGCGGGTTCTTGATCTCGTGCGCGATGCCGGCGGTGAGCTGGCCGAGGGAAGCGAGCTTTTCGGTCTGGACCAGCCGGTCCTGCGCCGCGCGCAGATCGTCGAGCGATTTCGCAAGCTCGCGCGTGCGATCCTGCACCTCGTTGAACAGGCGCGTGTTCTCGATCGCGATCACGGCCTGGTCGGCGAAGGTCTTGAGCAGGTTGATCGCCTTGTCCGGGAATTGGCCAGCTTCGGGTCGCGTCACCGCGATGGTGCCGATCGCGATGCCGTCGCGCAGCATCGGCACCACCAGGATGCTGCGATAGCCCCGGGTGCGCGCCAGCTCCTTCATGGCCTCGGTCAGATCAGGCTCGTTCTGCATGTCGCTGCGGAAGGCATATTCTCCGCTTAGAGCGACCCGGCTGTGAATCCCCGGCGACGCCAGCGGTGCGGGGAACGAACTGAGCAGATCGGCATTGCCGGCTTCGTTGTCGGTGGTGAAGGCGGCCAGGTGCAGCATGCCGTCCTTGAGGCGGGTGACGGTGGACGAATGTCCGCCGATCAGCGTCTTGGCGCTGTCGGAAATGGCCTGGAACACCGGCGTGACGTCGGCGGGCGAGGCGGCGATCACCTTGAGGATGTCGGCGGTCGCGGTCTGGCGCTCCAGCGCCTCCCGCGTCGCATTGAACAGGCTGACATTCTTGATGGCGATCACCGCCTGGTCGGCGAAGGTCTGCAGCAGCCGCACGTGATGGTCGGCGAACGCACCGGTCGCGCGGCGTGTCGCGATGATGAGGCCGATCGCCTCGCCCTCGCTCATCAGGGGCGCGAACAGCATGCTGCGATAGCCGCGGGCGCGCGCGATGTCGCGCGCGGCCGGCTCCAGCTCGGTGTCGGGCAATTGCGCCGCGGCCCCCTTGGCCACGAGCGGGTAGGGCGGGAAGCGCGCGAAGGGGACCGGGAACGAGGCCTGCAGCACCCGATCGCCGGCCGGATCGGTCGGCGTGAAGGCGGCAAGGTGGGCCGCGCCGTCGACATAGCGCAGCACCGCCGTGGAGAAGCCGCCGATCAGCCGGTTGGCGTTGGCGGCGATGGCGTCGAACACCGGCTGCACGTCGGAGGGCGAGGCCGCCATCACCTTGAGGATGTCGGCGGTTGCGGTCTGGCGTTCCAGCGTCTCTTTCGTCTCGTTGAACAGGCGTGCATTCTCGATCGCGATCACGGCCTGGTCGGCAAAGGTCTGCAGCAGCTCGACGAGATCGGCCGCGAACGCGCCCGGCTCGGCGCGCGTGACGCTGATCATGCCGACCGGCGTGCCGCGGTTCATCAGCGGCATGAACAGCACGCTGCGGAAGCCGCGCAGCCGCGCCAGCTCGCGGTTCAGCTGCGGGACGTCAGCGGCCTCGCTGTCGGGAAACTGGATCGTCTCGCCGCCGCGCACCAGGGCAAAGGTCGGAAACTCCGAGATCTTGCGCGGGAACGAGGCCTTGAGCCCTTCGTCAGCCTCGGGGCTGGTCGGCGTGTAGGCGACGAGATGCAGCTCATCGCCGATGAACCGGAGCACGGTGGCGGAGAAGCCGCCGAGCAGGCGCCTGGAACTCGACGCAATTGCCTCGAACACCGGCCGGGCATCGGAGGGCGAGGCCGCGATGGTACGCAGGATCTCGGCGCTGGCGCTTTGGCGGTCCCGCGCAATCGCGAGCTCGCTGCGCAGCCGCGCATTCTCGGCTGCGAGCTCATCGGCGACAGTCTTCGGAGGGGTGGTCATTCGCAATCCGGCTCGATGCCACGACAGACGCAGCACCAGGCCGGATTATCACATCCCCTGCGGCCGGAGCCAGCGCCCGGCTTGCCTCATGTGCCCGGCCGCGACACTTCCGTCTCCTTGCTGGTGATGAACTCCAGCAGCACCGGGATGCCTTCCCTTGTCTTCTGGATGCCGCGCCTGATCGCGGGGATGATGTCTTCGGGTCTCTCCACCCGTTCGCCATAGCCGCCGAAGGCGCGCGCCATGGCGGCGTAGTCGCCGGAAATATCGGTGGAACGATATTTCTCCGTCGAGATCGGCATCACCTTCAATTCGATCGCCATCGAGAAATTGTTCAGCAGGATCGACATGATCGGGATGCGCTCGCGCACCGCGGTCTCGAAATCCATGCCGGTGAAGCCGATCGCCGCATCGCCCCAGACATTGATGCAGAGCTTGTCGGGCTTTGCGAGCTTGGCGCCCATCGCGAGCCCAAGGCCGTAGCCGAGTTGCGTGGTCTTGCCCCAGCCGAGATAGGTGAGGGGTTGTGTCGACCTCCAGAACGGCGAAAGCTGGTCGCGCGGACTGCCGGCATCATGCGTGATGATGGTGTTGTCGATGTCGACGGTGTGCTGCAGGTCCCACAGCACGCGATAGGGGCTGAGCGGCGCGTCGTTGCTGGTGAGCTTCGGCATCCATTTCGCCAGCCATTCCTTGTGCGAGGCGGCGATCTCGGCAGCGACCGCCGAGGCATCGCGATCCGCAGTGACGGTCTTGCCGATCTCCTCCAGCAGCGCATCGAGCACCAGGCCGGCATCGCCGACGAGGCCGATCTTGGCTTCTACGTCCTTGTTGAGATGATTGGGATCGAGCGTGGAATGGATGATGGTCTTGCCCTTCGGCATCGCGATGCCGAAGTTCGTTTCCGTGAACGAGCAGCCGATGCCGAAGATGACGTCGGCATCAGTAAGGAATTTCGGCACCGCGCGCGGCACCGCAAGGCCGCCGGAGCCGAGCGAGAGCGGATGGGTTTCCGGGAACGCGGATTTTCCGCCGAGGCTGGTGGTGACGGGAATCGCCAGCCGCTCCGCGAGCCGCTTCAACTGCGGCCAGGCCTGCGCGTAATGCACGCCCTGGCCGGCATAGATCACCGCACGCTTGGCGTTGACGAGCAGGCTGGCTGCTTCCTTCACGTGAACAGGGTCGGCGCCATAACGCGTGCGCAGCACCGGCGTGTAGTTCAGCGGCTCCGGCACCTCCTCGTTCCACATGTCGGAGGGAATTTCGACGATCACAGGCCCGCCGCGGCCGTTCTTCAGTTTTGTGAAGGCGCGGCGGAAGATGTTGGCGACTTCAGCCGCGAGGATGATCGGCTCGGAGGATTTCGCGAACGGCTTCATCGCCTCGCTGGAATTGAAGTTCGGCTCGATATGCGCGAGCCGGCGCTGGTAGCCCATCGGCAGCACCAGGACGGGAACGGACTCGCCGAAGCATTGCGCGACGCCGCCCATCGCGTTCTCCGCGCCGGGCCCATGCTGCATGCAGAACGCGCCGATCGAGCGTCCCGACGTCACCCGCGAGATCGCATCCGCCATGTGGATGCCGACGCGCTCCTGCCGCACCATCACCGGGCGGATCTCGGCCTTGGCCGCGTGCTCGATCAGATGGTTGACGGGATAGCCGCAAAGGATCTCGATCCCCTCGCGTCGCATGATTTCCGCAATGGCGGTGCCGAGCTTCATGGCGTCTCTCTCCCCTCTGAGGCTTGGCCGGTTGATCCGGCCGGTTGGGGGAGAGAGGATCAGGAATCCCGGGAAGCGTAAAGCGCGCGCGATGGGCGCGGCGGTAGGCCTGCTATGCACCGCGAGCGTGCACCGGCGCCGCCGAGCGGAAATGGCCGCAGCCGCCCTGCGCCGGCCGCATGCGCTGCAACAGGCGCGATGCGGCAACCAGATCCGGCGTCTCGAAGCCCTCGGCGAACTCGTCGTAAATCGGAGCGAGCAGCCGAACGGCCCTGGGCCTGCGGTCGGTCGCCATCCAGTGTGCGGCGAGGTCGGTGGAGATGCGCAAGGCGAAGGTCATCGCGCCGATGGCGCGGGCTTCGGCGAGCGCCTGCTGCAACCGCTTTTCGGCACGCAGCGGCTCGCCGGCGTGAAGAAGGACCGCTGCGTCGATCCGCTGTAGTTCCGGGCGGCACCAGCGCTCGCCCTGGCGTTCCTGATGGTCGATCGCCCGCGCGATGGCTTCGCGCGCCTCCGCGATCCGCCCCTGTCGCAGATAGGCGCGGGCGAGGACCGCGAGATAGCTGCCGATCCGCATCAGGAAGCGGCATTCGATCAGTTCGTCGATCGCCGCGCGAATATCCTCCACCGCGCGCGGATCGCCGCGCAGGTCGCGAAGGCAGGCGGAGAAGTAGCGCTCGACCGGAACCCAGCGCGAGATGCGTTCACGTTCCAGGTTGCGTCGCAGCCGTTCGGTGAAGTTCTCGAGCGCGTCAAGATTTCCGGTTTCGAGCGCGACGGGAAGTGCGGCAAGCCCGAGTGCGTTCGATTGCGACACCCAATGGCCGCTGCGGTCCGCGGCATCGACGGCGTCGCGGGCCAGCCTCGCCGCGTAGTCGGGCTGCCCTTGCATCCACGCCACGAAGGGCAGGTTGAAGCGGACGGTGATGAACCGGTAGACCTCGTTCGCATCCTTGCGCGAACGGCCTGCGGCCAGCGAATAGGTTGCCGCGAGACGATCCAGCACCGGGCGGCTCTTGCTCAACTCACCTGCGAAGGCGTGGGCCCAGGCCAGCGCACGATCGGCTTCGGACGTTGCCGTCAGGTCGGGGTCCCGGTCAGCCAGCGCGGTGGCCTCCTCGAGATGGGTTATGGCGCGCGGGACCTGACCGATCTGCAACAGGTAAAAGGCAAAGCCCACCAGCGTGCGCTGCCGATACTCGACGTTGCCGGCGCGCCTTGCAAAGCCGATCGCATCGAGCCAGGCAATCTCGTTCTCATTCGACATCTTGCGGGCGTAGAACAGGCTCCATCCAAGGGCACAGGCAAGCTTTGCCTTCGACAGATCGTCGCACGCGACGGTCTTGGCCAAGGCGAGCGCGTCCTCCAGCCGCGCTTGCGCTTCCGACAGGATGAAGGTTTCCGACCACAAGGTGATCGCTGCAACCGTCAGCCTGATTCCGAGGACGGGATCGCCTTCCTCGCTGACGGCCCATGAAAGAGCTGCGCGTAAATCCGCGATGCGTCCAAGGTAGCGCTGTGTCCAGTCGGCCGGCTCGCGCCAGTTCCACTCCTCCTCGGACTGTTCGAACAGCGCAAGCACACGCTCCGCATGGCGGCGCAGCGCCTGGCTGCAGGCCGGATCGGCCTGGCGGCGCTCGGCCGCATAGCGGCGTGTACTGTCAAGCAGCCGGTAGCGAAGGTGCGCTCCGCGGGCCTGCGCGCTCAGGAGCGATTTGGCGACGAGACTGCCGAGGCCGGTGACGACGTCGATCGGCGTGAGCCCTGCCGCTTCCGCGACGAAGACCGCATCCTCGGCGGCAAAGGCGTCGCTGAACACCGACAGCAGGCCGAACAGCCTGGCCTCCTTCTGCGACAGCAGCCGGAAGCTCCAGTCGATCGTCGCCATCAGGGTCTCATGGCGCGGCGGCGTGCCCTCGGCGCTCGGGGCGCGAAAGCCCAGCTCCTGATCGAGCATCGCGACTAGTTCGCGAGGATTGAATCTGCCGATCTGGGCTGCCGCCAGTTCAATGGCCAGCGGAAGGCCGCCGAGCGCGTGGCAGATCGCGGCGACGGCCTCGCAATCATCGTCGACGAACCGGTAGTCCGACCATTCGGCGGCGCGGCGGACGAACAGCTGCACTGCCGGAAACCTGACGGCCTGATCGACGGTGAGGGCGAGGCCGGGCTTGGGTGAGGGCAGCGAGCCAAGCCGCACGACATGCTCGGTGGCGGTGCCGAGCGGTTCCCGGCTCGTCGCCAGCAGCCTGGACGGCGATGTGTCACTCAGGAACCTGCCGGCGAAGATCGTGGCGGCGGGCAGCACATGCTCGCAATTGTCGAGAATGAGCAGCATCTGCCGCGGCCTCAGATAATCGAGGGCCACCGCAAGACCATTGTCCGTATTGCCTCTGATGCCCAGTGCCGTCACCAGCGCCGCGCCGAACAACGTCGGATCGGAAATCGTGGCGAGATCGACGAAGCAGACGCCGTCGCGGCACCGTGGCGCAAACGCCCGGGCGACCGCAACGGCAACCGTCGTCTTGCCGATTCCTCCTGTGCCGGCCAGGGTCACGTGCCTGTTGTCGGCCAACAGATCGGCGATTTCGACGATTTCCGCTTGACGGCCGACGATGCCGCGCAACGAGGGCGGCCTGGACAAGGGAGCCGGTCCGGCGTGCGGGAGATCGTCCTCGATCTCGCCGATGCTGGTCTGCACCTCCGCGATGAACTTGTAGCCGCGGCGCGCCACGGTCGCGATGTAGACGGGCTCGATCTGGGTATCGCCCAGCGAACGCCGCAAGCTCCACATGTTGACCTTGAGATTGCTGTCGTGAAGGAAGGTGCCCGGCCAGGCCGCCGCCATCAGCTCAGTCTTGCTGACCAGCTCGCCGCGGCGCTGCACCAGCAGCTGCAGGAGCTCGAATGCGCGCCCGCCCAATTTGACGGGGCGCCCGTCGAAAAGGAGCAGTTGGCGGCGGGGAACCAATCGAAATGGCCCGAAGCAGTATGTGAGTTCCTGTCGGCGTGTGCCCCGTTGCCGTGTCTCGGTGCCAGCCTGCATTGCTCATTGCCAATCGATCGAACAGATCGTCCGCAAATTATCATGCGCTGCAAACCTGTTGAAGTGAGCGGTTCTGAATTCGCACGATTGCTGCCCGCACTTGCCGGCAGAATGGCTGCGACAAGATCGCTCGTGGGGCTGGCTATTTCTTGGGCACGCCAAGAACCGCCATGTGCATCACTTCGACGCCGCCATCGGCAAGTTCCGGAAGCTTGGCGAACCAGTCCTTCACATAAGGCATGGCGTTATGCGCGTCGAAATCAGCCTGGCTGGCGAAGACCTCGTAGAAGATAAAATGACCGGGCTTGGCGCGGTCTTCCTGGAGAAAATAGACCAGGTTCTTGGGATCGCCGCGAACGAGGTCGATCAGGGGAAGCGTGGCCGCACGCAAAGCGTCTTCCTTCCCGGCCTTGGCGCGCACCTGGGCCACCACCGAATAGGCGCCTTCGGGAATCTCCTGATAGCGCACGCGTGGGGCTTCCTGGGCGACGACCGCTGCCGCCGTCATGGCCGTCGAGGCGGCGAACAGCAGGACGCCAAGCGAGTTGCGGAGCAGAGTTTTCATGACGAAGTCCTTCACATCGAGATCGTGAGCGCTTCGCCGGGCAACCGGCGCCCGCCGGCCGCCCGGCATTTGAGGGATCAGCGCACGATTGTCTGCTGTCGCTTTGCGAGAGCCTCGCTGAAGCGCTGCTTGACGGGGCCGAGCGCCTTGACGAATTCGAGCTGCTCGCCTTCCGGCCCCTTGCAATAGATCAGCTCCCAGCCGTTGGAAGGTTCCGCGGTCACCCGGTTGGTGTTGGCGTTGCGGGGCGCGGCCTTGCGCTCCGCCTCCGTTATAACGCGGATGATGCGGTTCGCTCTCACCTGCGTCATGCCGCGGCGTGCGGATTCGGCTTCGAGGTCGGCAATGAACTTGTTGAAGTCGACGTCGTCGCGAACGTAGAAGCAGATGTGCATCATGCGCGGAAAGGCCGGGCTCATGTGCTCCACCGGCTCGGCAAAGCTCTTTGCACTGCCCATCGGCTGATCGGATTCACGATATTGCAGCAGTTCGAGCACCATGTTGTCGAACTGGATGAAGCGGACATCGAGCCTCTGCGCTCCGCTTCTGAGGTCGGGAACGCCGATCGTCCGCGGATTGACCCCGCGTGCATTCGCCTCGATTTCCTGGTCGGCCAGCAGCGTGTTTTGCACCTCGTCGCCCTGGAAGTCGCCGTGACGGAACACCTCGGCGCCGCCGAGCACTTCCGTATAGAACTGATAGGCCCGCTCCATGTTCTGGACTGTCAGCCCGAAATGCTGGACGCCCTGGAGCCGTGCGCCGAGCGGCGCCTCGTTGCGGTCGGCCGGCGACATGCCGTTGGCGCCCTGCGTCGCGGCCTGCGCGTCTTCTGCCGTGCCGGCGACGAGGCCCGTGACGACGGCCGCGCCGGCGGTCTGGAGCAGGGTGCGGCGGCCCATATCGGTGGCGTTGTCGGCTTCATCTGTCATGTCGCTCTACTTGTTGGTTCGGTGGATCTTGCGTGCGTTGTCCTGCCGGCGGGAGCGGTGCCCGACCGGGATCAATCTGCTGCGCTCGCGACACCTCAGGCGGCGGGAAGCGGTGCTGCGGCGTTGACGAGCCCCTCCGAACGGAGCTCACGCCAGAAATCGGCGGGAATGGCTTCCTCGAGCGCTGCGCGATCCTCGGCGATGCGGCCCGGGCGGCTCGCACCGGGAATGACGGCCGCGACCACGGGGCTGGCGAGCGCGAACTGCAGGCCTGCCGCCTTCATGCTGATGCCGTAGCGGTCCGCGATGGCCTTGATCCGTGCCACCTTGCTGAGGATCTCCGCAGGCGCCGGGGCATATTCGAAGTTCGGGCCGCCGACCAGCGCGCCCGAACTGTAGGGGCCGCCGACGACGATCGCGAGCTCGTGCTCGGCCACCATCGGCATCACTCGCTGAAGCGCCCTTGCGTGGTCGAGCAGCGTGTAGCGGCCCGCGAGCAGGAAGCCGTCGGGGCGCGGCTCTTCGAGCGCGAGCAGCAGCTCGATCGGTTCGACACGGTTGACCCCGAGTCCCCATGCCTTGATCACGCCCTCGTCGCGCAGCCGGTCGAGCGCCCTGAACGCGCCCTTGCGCGCGCTTTCGAACACCGACAGCCACTCGTCGCCGTAAAAATCCTGCGCGACGTCATGCACGAAGGCGATGTCGATGTGGGAGGTGCCGAGCCGCTTCAGGCTGTCCTCGATCGAACGCAGCGTGGCATCGGCGGAGTAATCGTTCACGATCCTGTTCGGACGGCCGTATTTGAAGACGCCGCCCTTCTCGCCGAGGTCGCGTGCGCCGACATCCTCGATCTCGTCCAGGATCAGGCGGCCGACCTTGGTGCTGACCACGTAGTCGTTGCGCGGCCGGCCGGCGAGTGCCGCGCCCAAGCGGATCTCGGCGAGGCCCGCGCCGTAGAACGGCGCGGTGTCGAAGTAGCGGATGCCGTCGTCCCAGGCCGCATTCACCGTTGCGCGCGCTTCCTGCTCGGGGATGTCGCGGAACATGTTGCCGAGCGGCGCGGCGCCGAAGCCAAGCTTGCCCGGCAGAATAGTCTTGAGGGCCATGTTGCGAATCCTTGCGTGTGACGGCCGTGGGACCGATCTCAGTCGGTTGCTGAGGTGTCAGCGCTTCTGATGAAGGCAGCGACCTCGCGTGGATGCGCCAGCATCACCGCGTGGCTGCTTTTGATCTCCGTCACCTTCGCGCCCGAGCGCTTGGCCATGGAGCGCAGTAAGCTCGGAGGGATAATGTGATCCTCCATCGTCACCATGTAATGGGTCGGCTTCGTCTTCCAGGCCACGCGCTCGACCTTGGTCTGCACCGCCTGCAATCCAAACGGCAATTGCGCCGAAGCCATGAAGCGGGCCGTTGCGGCATCGACGCCGGCGGCGAACGCGGTCGGGAATTTATCGTGGTCGACGAAGAGATAATTGCCCTCCTTGACCAGCGGACCCGCGTGCTCGCCGGCCGGCACGGGTATTTCCGACAGCGTGCTGACCGACTCCCCGGCCTCGGGCGCATATGCGGCGAGATAGACGAGGCTGCGAACCTTAGGGTTGTCGCCGGCTTCGGTGATGACCATTCCACCATAGGAGTGCCCGACGAGAATCACCGGATGCCGCGCCTTGGCGATCACACGCTCGGTCTCCGCGACGTCGTCACGCAGCGAGATCGTCGGCTGCTGGACGACGAGCACCTCATAGCCGGCCTTCGACAGAATGTCGTAGGTGTCCTTCCAGCCCGATCCGTCGACGAAGGCGCCGTGGACAAGGACGATAGATACGGTCTTCTCGGCCGAGACCGCGGGGGCGGCCGTCGCGATCGACATTGCGGCAAGCATAGTGATGAGCGTCTTCATAACAGGCTCCGATCTTCGATACGGCGACATTGCCGTTGACGAGCCTTTCACTAGCGCAGGCGCACACTGCGGTATTTCCGATTCATGCGCGATGACGGACGCATCTTGCTCATCCGCGGCGGGATCGGCTCTTCAACGCAATCGAGCGCGTTGTCCAAGCCTTTGCGTTGTCTGCCTTTTACCTCTTTTAACCGCGCCGGGTCTGGACTTCACAATCGCCGCTTGTGAGAAAGTTCGCATCGGCGTGGCAGCGGCCGGGGCTGCAACTCACCACCGGATGGAATGATCGCGCGTTCGCGATACGGGGCCGGGATTCGCCGCAACAAAGCGGAGGTCGTGATGGCGCTCGTGACGCATGGAGATCAGAAGTACAAGAACAGCGAGAAGCTCGCTGCGACCAGCGACTGGCCGGGGCTGAGCATCGAGCATCGCAAGTTCGAGGCCGGGCGGCAGGCGACGCCCGTTCCGATCTGTACGGAAATCGTCGTGGTGCTGTCGGGCGGCGGCATGGTGTGCCGGATCGGCAACGGCGAAGTGCAGAAGAGCTTCGCCCGGCCGGGCATGAGCTACCTCGTCCCCGTGGGGACGCAAGAGAGCCATCTCGAGTTGTCGGACCGGATGGAATGCCTTCATCTCTATCTTCCGCCTGCGCTGCTGAACCAGAGCGCGCTTGCGGACTTCGACATCGATCCGGCGAAGGTGGAGATCGCCTACGCCCATGGTCTGTCGGACCAGGTGCTCTTCCACATCTGCTCGCCGCTTCGCGACCTGCTGCATCGTCCGCGCCAGCCGACCGACGCGCTGTTCGTGGAGGGAATCCAGGTCGCGCTCGCCGCGCATCTTCTCGGCAATTACACGATCGACCGCTGGCGCGCGCCCGATAAAGCGCCGTCGCTCGATCCGAGGCGCCTGCAGCGCGTGCTGGACTATATCGAGACTTCTCTTGCCAGCGATATCAGGCTCGAGGATCTCGCAGCCCAGGCTTGCCTCAGCCCCTATCATTTCTCCCGGCTGTTTCGCGAGGCGACCGGATTGTCACCGCACCGTTACGTGACCGATCGCCGTGTCCAGGCGGCGCGGCAGGAACTCGCGCGCGACCGCTTGTCCCTGGTCGAGATCGCGCTGGCGTTCGGTTTCGGCTCGCAGGCCAATTTCACCCGCGTGTTCCGCAAGGCCGCAAGTCTCACGCCGGGGCAGTATCGCGAATTGTGCTGCGGGGAGGCCGAGCTGCAGAGCGATCGTTCCGATGCGGCATTCCGCAGGGATTGCGCATGATTCCGCAGGAATCGGGAATACGGCTCGGCCTCGATCAGGCAGTGCTGATGTGCCGACCAGATCCGTCAGGAGACATATCGACATGATCGAGCTCACGGTGAACGGGATCAAGCGCAGCGTCGACGTTGTTCCCGAGATGCCACTGCTGTGGGTGTTGCGTGACGAGCTCGGCATCACCAGTGCCAAATACGGCTGCGGGGTCGCGCAATGCGGCGCCTGCACCGTCCACATCGACGGCAAGGCGGTGCGGTCCTGTCAGGCGCATATCGGCGAGGTCGCCGGCAAGTCGATCGTCACGCTGGAAGGCATCGACAAGAAGGAGCAGCACCCGGTGGTCCAGGCCTGGATCGAGCATCAGGTTCCGCAATGTGGCTACTGCCAGACCGGCCAGATCATGCAGGCCATCTCGCTGCTCACAAAGATATCCAAACCGACGGACGAGCAGATCAATCAGGTGATGTCGGGAAATCTCTGTCGCTGCGGCACCTATCCGCGCATCCGCGCGGCGATCCATGCGGCCGCAGCCAAGAAAATGGCGGAGAAGTGACATGGGCCATATCCAGGACCTTTCGCGCCGCGCGTTTGTCTTCGGCTCCGCCGCGATGGCCGGCGGAATCGCCTTCGGCTTCTACAGTGGTGCTGAGGCGGCCGCGCCGACCGCCAGTGACAATCCTCTGACGGCCGGCCTCGGGCCGAATTCCGTGACCTTCAATCCCTGGGTCGAGATCAGCCCGGACAAGATCACGCTGATCGCCCAGCACGCCGACATCGGTCAGGGCGTCGGCTCGGTGCAGCCGATCATGATCGCCGAGGAGATGGACCTCGATCCCGGCCAGTTCGAAGTTCGCTTCGCAGGCCCCAGTCCCGCCTATTTCAACACCGGCTTCAAGGAAGAGCTGGCGCCGTTCCTCGCCTCGGATCAGAGCCCCGCGGCCGAAGCGGGTCGCGCCGCGGCGCTGGAAGGTCTTCGCAAGTCCGGCATGCAGATGACGGGCGGCTCGAGCACGATTCCCGACACCTATGAGAAGCTGCGCAAGGCCGGCGCCGTCGCGCGTGAGACGCTGAAGGCCGCTGCCGCCAAGCGTTCGGGCGTCGCGGTGGCCGACATCCGCACCCGATCCGGGCACGTGATCCTCCCCGACGGCAAGAAGTTTCCCTATGTCGAGCTCGCGGCGGACGCCGCGAAGATTCCCCCGGTGCTCGACGCGCAGACGCGCGATCCCGCCACCTGGCGCTTGATCGGCAAGCCGATGATGCGCCTTGACGTGCGCGCCAAGGTTCTGGGCGAGTTGAAGTTCGGCATCGACATGAAGATGGAGGGTATGCTGTACGCCTCCGTCAAGCTGAACCCCAACAAGGGGCAGCCGATGAAATCCTACGACGCGGGCAAGGCGCAATCGATGCCGGGGGTGAAGAAGATCCTCGAAATCAACAATGGCGTTGCCGTGATCGCCACCAACAGCTGGTACGCGATGAGGGCCGCCGATGCGATCAGATGCGAGTGGGCGCCGTCAGTGTACCCCGCCGAGCAGGCCGACCATTGGAAGGTGCTGCAATCCTCGTTCAAGCCGGAGTTCCTGGGCAAGGAATGGCGCAAGATCGGCGATGTCGAAGCCGGGTTGAAGACGGGCACGCGCATCGAGGCGGAGTATCGCGCGCCCTACGTCGCCCATCAGCCGCTCGAGCCGCTCAACGGTATCGGCCTCGTCACCGACAAGGGCATGGAAATCTGGGTCGGCCACCAGAGCCCGCAATTCGTGCAATACGTCGCGGCGACCGCGATCGGCCTGAAGCCGGAACAGGTCACCTTCCACAATCAGTGGACCGGCGGAAGTTTCGGCCACCGTCTCGAATACGAGAACGTCCGCGTTCTCGCCGAGATCGCCAACCAGATGAAGGGCACGCCGATCAAGCTGGTGTTCTCGCGCGAGGAGGATTTCCTCCAGGACATTCCGCGGCAGATCGCGCTCGCCCGGTACAGCGGCAGCATCGACAAGGGCAAGATCGTCGCGGCCGATCTGCAGCTTGCTTCGACGGCGCCGTTCAAGGGGCTGCTCGAACGTTCGGGCGCCCCCTCGAAGGATCCCGACCCGCAATTGGCGGCCGGCCTCTGGAACGTCTACTACGATATCCCCAATTTCCGGGCTACGACCTACGAGGCGCAAGGATTGTCGCCGAGCACCACATGGCGGTCGGTCGGCGCCTCGACGGGTGGCTTCTTCACCGAGAGCTTCATCGACGAATTGATCCATGCGGCGGGACTCGATCCGATGAAGGCGCGGATCGAGATGTGCGCCGTGCCACACTACCGCAAGCTGCTGGAGACAGTCGCGGAGATGTCGGACTGGAAGGGACCGCTCGGCAACGGCCGAGGCCGGGGCGTTGCCTTCGTCGAGTCCTTCGGCACACCGGTTGCCGAAGTCGTCGAGGTCACAAAGACCGACCGGGGCATCAGGATCGACAGGGTCTGGGCCGCGGTCGACGTCGGCAAGGTGATCGACCCCGTCAATTTCGAGAACCAGGTGCAGGGCGGGATCGTCTGGGGCCTCGGCCACGCCATCAACTGCGAACTCACTTACGCGAAGGGCGCGGTTCAGCAGACCAACTACAACCACCACGAGGCCATGCGCATCTACCAATGTCCGGTGATCGAAGTTCGCGGGCTCGAGAACGATCCCAAGGTGAGGGGCGTCGGCGAGCCGCCCGTTCCGCCGGCAGCGCCCGCGCTTGCCAACGCGATCTTCGCCGCGACCGGGCTGCGCATCCGCGAAATGCCCTTCAACAAGTTCGTCGATTTCGTGTGAGCAAGGCCATGAAGAGATCTCTGATTGCGCTCGTCCTCGCGGGGGCGACTATAGCCGCCGTCACCGGCATCGTCGCGGCCAAGGACGAGGCCGCCAAAGACCTGCTGCCGCCCGGCAGCGTCAGCCGCGTCGAGGGGCTGGAGGCCTGGAAGCGGATCGAAGCCGTGGTGACGCATCCGCGGTGTGCCAATTGCCACGTCGATGCCAAGGCCATTCCGATCTGGACGCCGGCAGGCGAAACCAAGCCCCGCGTGCACGGCATGAACATCCATGGCGGCGAGAGCCGCATCGGCGCGGAGGCGATCCCGTGCTCGACCTGTCACATGACCTCCACCCAGGCGAACGAGCCTGCGCCGGCGCCGCCGCGCGCCGGCATCGACTGGCAGCTTGCCCCGGTGGCCTTCATCTGGTTCGGCAAGAGCGGGCCGGAGATTTGCGCGCAGCTGAAGGATCCCAAGCGCAATGGCGGCCGCGACGCCGCCGGCCTCGTCGAGCATTTGCGGCACGATGCCTCGCTGAACGGCTTCATTCCGCGGGGCTGGGCGCCCGGAGAGGGACGTTCGACGCCGCCCGGCACGTTCGAGGATCACGTCAAGGACATGGCCCGGTGGGGAGCAGCTGGGCAACCCTGTCCGAATTGAACGTTCTCCGCGTCGCGCCGGCGCGATCCCACCTAGCTCCTTCGAAAGGAAGAAACCGTGACCCAACATGTCCTCTTCATCGTCACCAACGCAGCGGTGATCGGCCCGCACAGTCGCAAGACCGGCTTCTTTTTCGCCGAGGTCGCCCATCCTTTCGACGTGCTCGACAAGGCCGGAGTCGCGGTCGAGTTCGCGTCTCCGGCTGGGGGATGGACGCCGTACGATGCGTATGACGAGAAGGATCCCGCCCAGAAGGAGTTTCTCGCGAGCAAGGCCTTTCGTCGCCTCAATCACAGTCGCAGATTGTCCGAGGTGGACGCTGCCGACTACGACGCCATCCTGGTGCCCGGCGGTCTCGGGCCCATGGTGGACATCCAGCGCAATGTAACGGTCCAGAGTGCCGTCGTGCGCGCCTGGACCACCGGCAAGCTCGTCGCCGCTGTGTGTCACGGGCCGTGCGCGCTGCTGGGCGTCAACCTCGGCGACGGCACGCCGTTCGTGCGCGGCAAGAAGCTCACGTCCTTCTCGAAGAAGGAAGAGTACGATTACGCCCGCGATGACGTGCCTTACGAGCTCGAGGACGCGTTGAGGGCAGAGGGCGCCGAGTATTCGTCGGCAGCCAATTGGCAGCCTCACGTCGTCGTCGACGGCCGGCTCATCACGGGGCAGAACCCCGCTTCGGCCGGACCGCTGGGAAAAGAGTTGCTATCCGCCCTCAAGGACCGCTGACGCGAAAATCTGAAACTTGGGGAGCGGGTGCAATTGATCGGCCGGACCCGCTGCCCGGACGTCGCTGCGCGCGATCCGGGCCACGAGCTTGCGAGCTGCCAGAGCCGCAGTTGGGCTGGCCGGCCAACAAACGTCCTATTTGCAGTTCTGGCAGATCATCAGCTTTCGCTTCAACGCCCCATCTTCCCGCTCGAGGACATCTGCATCCGGATCGGACCTGGCGTCCTTTGCGGCGCGTGACCTCATTGGCGGCGCCACCTGGTGCGGGGCGTCATTGTCATCGACGCTGCCGACGCTGAAGCCGTCATAGTCGGCGGCGGGATTCGGTATCGCCTGAGACCCGCCTATCGTGGGCACCGAGGTCTCTCTGCGGGACGTCGCTGGCGGAGCTCTGTTTGTCGTCACCCGTGCGGGCTTGGTGGCACTCGGGCGCGGCGGCGATGCATCGGGCGGAGCAAGCGAAACCGGCGGGGCGTTCGAAGTCTGGCTTCTCGCGCTGTCATGCGACCATGCGACGACAAACATGAGGCCGAGAGCCAGGAGCGTCACGCTTCTCATCCGCATTCCTTCGGCAGCTCGGGTTCAACGATGGATGGCATGGCCCCGCCGAACCACGACGCGGACAGAGTATCAGGACCAGCATGGCCGTCAAAGCGTCATGGCCCGGACAGCACGCTGCGCCGTCCGGGCTGTATTCGATTGCGTTACCCGCAGGTCAGCGGGCCGGCGCCGGGCGAAGCGCGCCTCGCCGGCTCAGACCAGCGTGCCCGAATGGAAGCTTGCATGCGCGAGCAACGACTGGATCACGACGTTGTCTCCGGGCCCACCATCCAGCACGTCGAGGCCGCCACCGCCGATCAGCACGTCATCGCCAAGTCCGCCGAGCAGCGTGTCGTTCCCGGCGCTGCCGATCAACACGTCGTCGCCGGCACCGCCGTCGAAGACGAGATGCGGCCCGCCCGGGCCGACGCCCGAGGCCTCGATCACGTCGTCGCCGCCGAGGCCGTTGATGGTGATGGTGTCGTTGAAGTCGAAGTTCTCGATCACGACCTGGCTGGCGAGGCCGTCGATCACCAGCGCGCCGTTGCTGTTGAGCGACAGCGTGATGACGTCGTCGCCGCCGGTGCCGTTGATCACGATGTTGTCGACCGCGCCGTCGCCGCCGGGGTTGCCGGGGTTTGCGCCGAGGTCGATCTTCACCTGCGTGACGTCGGTGCCGGTCATGTCGCCGACGGTGATCTTGTCGGCGCCGCCGCGGGCATTGAACGCGATCGTCTCGACGCCGTGCGTGTCCATCGTGATGTTCGCGACGTCGCGCGTCAGATCGGCGCGGGAGCCGTTGGCAAAGATGTTGATGTTTTCGGCGATGTTGGCGCCGTTGAACAACAGCGTGTCGCTGCCGGCCTGGCCCTCGACCGTGTCGTTGTCGTCACCGGGATTCCAGACGAATGTGTCGTTGCCCGCCCCCATCAGCGCGACGTCGTTGCCGTCGCCGCCGTTGATGAGGTCGTCGCCCTGGCTGCCGCGGATGGTGTCGTTGCCGATGCCGCCGTTGACCGTCAGCTGCAGCACGCCGGCAGCAAGGCCGCTGGCGTCGATGACGTCGTCGCCGGAAAGGCCGTTGAGCGTCAGCTGATCGGTCCCGTCCATGGAAGTCAGGTGGGTGGCCGCATGCAGGCCGAACACCGTCACGCCGCCGGCATTGCCGCTGACGCCGAACGTGTCGGCGCCCTGGGTGGCATCGACTGAGACCGTATCGACGGCGCCGTCGGGCGTTCCGGTCGAGCCGCCGAGGTCGATGTTCACCTGCGTCAATTCGGTCCCGCTCAGATCGCCCACGGTGAAATGGTCGGAGCCGCCCAGCGCATGGAGATCGACATGCTCGACCCCGTGCAGGTCCATCGTGATGTTGGCGACGTCGCGCGTCAGCAGGGCGCGATCGCCGTTCGCCACGACGGACATGTTTTCCGCAATGTTCGCGCCGAAGAACCGCAGCGTGTCGACGCCATCGCCGCCCTCGACGGTGTCGCTGCCGTCGCCGGGATTCCATTGAAAGACGTCAGTCCCGGCGCCGAGCAGCGCAACGTCGTTGCCGCGGCCGCCAACGACGACATCATTGCCGTCGCCGCCGATCAACGTGTCGTTGCCGGCGCTGCCGGTGATCGTGTCATTGCCGGCGCCGCCATCGATGGTCAGGTGCACGATCCCTGCGGCAAGCGCGGCCGCCGAGATCGTGTCGTTGCCGCCGAGGCTCTCGACGAGAAGCGCATCGTTGGCGCCTTCTGCATTGGTGATGGCCACGGAAGCCGGCAGTCCCGTGACCGCCACCGACGTGCCCGTGCCGGATATCTCGATCGCATTGCTGCCGTTGGTGCCGAGCAGCGTCACGGTGTCGGAAGCGCCGTCGCCGGCGCCGTTCGACCCGAGATCGATATTGACCTGCCTGACGTCGGTGCCAGCCAGGTTGTTGACGACGATGTTGTCGCTGCCGCCCTGGGCATTGATCGTGACAGTTTCAATGCCATCGAGGTCCATCGTGATGTTGGCGACATTGCGGGTGAGCAGCGCGTGGCCGCCATTGGCCGCGGAGAGGGTGATGTCCTCGCTGATGTTCGAGCCGTTGAACAGCAATGTATCGGTTCCGGCCTGTCCGTCGACCCTGTCGCTGCCGTCGCCAGGGTCCCACTGGAAGGTATCGTTGCCGGCGCCGAGCAATGCGGTGTCGTTGCCCTGATTGCCGTCGACGAAGTCGTTGCCGTCGCCGCCGAGCAGAAGGTCCGCGCCGTTGCCGCCGAGGATGGTGTCGTTGCCGGCGCCGCCGTCGAGGGTCAGACTGATGAGCGCGGCGAGATTGCCCGTTGCGGTGATGACGTCGTCGCCGCCTCCGGCATGAACGACGAGGTTCTCGGTGGTGCCGATGTCCAGCGAGAATGGCGCCGGGTCGACCCGGTCGAAGCGCACGCGCGTGCCGTTGGCCGTGATGGCAAAGGTCTCGCTGCCGTTGCCGCCATTCACCTCCGCGGTGTCGATGCCTTCGCCGCCTTCCATCAAGTCGCTGTCGTCACCGGGGTTCCAGATCATGCGGTCGTTGCCGGCTTCGCCGAACATCTGGTCGTTGCCGTCGCCGCCGACCAGAACGTCGTTGCCGGAGCCTCCGAACAGCAGGTCGTTGCCGCCCTTGCCGAACAGCGTGTCGTTGCCGGACTGGCCGAACAGCATGTCGCCGCCGGATCCGCCGGTCAGCGTATCGTTGCCGGCACCGCCGAACAGGTTGGCGGCGGGCATCGCGCCGTTGCTTTCGTCGATGGTGATGACGTCATTGCCGTCGAGGCCGAAGGCCTGAATCAATTTGGTATTGGCGACCGTGGCGGGGCCGCCTTTGACCGCGACCGCGCCATGGTTGACGATGATCGTCCCGGCCGCGCTTCGGCCCAGTGTGACCGTGTTGTTGTGGGCGTTGCCAAAAACGGTGAGAATTCCGGCGGAAAAATTCGCTGTGACAGCCATATGCGCTTCTCGCTCTGCGTGATCGAAATAGGCCGTGCGGCGGTACCGTGACGCTTTTCGCGATGCCGGGCGGACGGCAGACGGTCTCGTCTGTAGGCCGGGATGCCGGTTCCGGCTTCGCTGAAGTCTTCGGACAGGCTCCTGTTTTCCTTGAGAACCGCTTGATTCTGGGGAGGACGTGGCAAGACGGTCGTTCACGCCGCCGTGTTCGCCGCGGCTCGGCCGATGCCACCTACCATCCGTTGTGTCGCCCGACAGGCAAAACACGCCAGCACTGGGTCGATAGCCCCAGGCAAAAATATTCGAATTTACAGAAGTTCGGTTTTGCCGTACAAGCTGCGCCATCCCGCCCGCCACAAGGGGCGTTTCGCGATCGTCACGAGACGCGGGCCGGGATGCGGTGGCCGCGACGGCGTCGGCGCGCAATGTGGTTGCAGGGCGGGAGACCGTGAGCAGCGACGGGCGCGATACGACACGGCGTCGACAGCGTCTTCGAATGGCCTCGACGGTGAGCGCACGCCAGCCGTGGAGAACCCAGCGAGGATGTGCGCGGACGGAGAAGTCGTGTGGTCCTGACGCCCGGGGTCTGTGCGTCAAGTCCTGCGGGGATGTGGCGGCCAACCGGCACCGCATCCGAAATCCGCAAGGCGACGGGGGCAATAGTGCATCGCTCCCCGGGGAGAGCACGAAGGACACCGTGAAAACCATCGCGCAGGGAAGGCCGGGCGACCGGCACACCTGTCGTCCAACCCCGTGCGCGTTTTTCGCACGCGGGACTTCGGGTGCCAGCCGGCGCCCGGCCTTCCCTGCGCCCTTGCTTTCAAAGGGTGCGAGACCAAAGCAAAGCTCGGGCGAAACACGCCGCGAGAATAGGCAGTCATGTCCATCGCTCAACAACAGTCTCGTGCCCCGGACGCAGCGCAGCGCGCCCCCGGCGATGCGAAGCATCGTCCGGTGCCGCGTGGTGCGCTGCAGAGCCGGGGCCCATGCGTGAGCGGAACATGAAGCCTGCTGGGTCCCGGCTCTGCGCAGCAGCGTAAGAACGCTGCAGCGCGTCCGGGACACGAGAGAGGCGCGTTAGGGCGATGTCGTGTCTCCGTCATTGCAAGGAGCTCCTGCGACGAAGCAATCCAGGGTCTGATCGCCGAGGGATTTTGGATTGCTTCGCTGCACTCGCAATGACGGAGTCCAATTTGCCGTCACGACTTTACCGCGCACGCCATACGGCTTGCTGCGAACGAGAAGCGGCTGCAACATTGGTGCGATCAAGGCTGCCGGCGCGCGACCGCGAACGGCTTTGGCATTGCAAGCCACACGTCGACCATCCAGCGGTTGAGGTTGCTTTGCGGTCTCCCGCACAGGATGGGTTTTTGCCGGAAACCGTCATCCAAAAGCGATTCCATCGATCGGATCGATGCTCTCTCTTTAGGCAAATTAAATGCTTCGGCGCTTACCTGAAGTTCACAGGTTCGATTTTTGCGAATGCCATTTTGGAGGCTCCCATGCGGACCAACCTTCCGGTCACGACCACCGAATATCCGATTACCGACGAAACCCTGATCGTTTCCCACACTGATACGAAAGGGAAGCTGACCTACTTCAACGATCAGTTCGTGGAAGCGGCCGGGTTTTCGGAGGCCGAGTTGATGGGGCAGCCGCACAACATCATCCGTCATCCGGATATGCCGCCCGTCGCCTTCGAAAATCTGTGGGCGACGCTTAAGCAGGGCAAGCCCTGGTCGGGCGCCGTGAAGAACCGGCGCAAGAACGGTGACTTCTACTGGGTGCTGGCGACCGCCTCTCCGATTCGGCAGAACGGACAGGTCGTCGGATACAGCTCCATCCGTACCAAGCTGCCCGCCGACCTACGTGCCGAGGCGGAGCAGGTGTATGCGATGATTCGCGAGAACAAGCCGCACAATTACAGGCTGGATGCCGGCATGATTCGCCGACGTTCGCCGCTTGATCGATTGTCCATCTTCACCGGCACGCTCAACGCGCGCCTGGTCACCCTCGTCACCATCCTGTCGTTGTTCCTGCTGGTGATCGGCGCCATGGGCCTGCAGGGGACGCGCCAGAGCAATTCGCGGCTGCAATCGATCTACGAAGACCGTGCGGTGCCGCTGGCGCAGCTCTTCGAGATCAATGACCGGATGAGGGACAACACGGTGCTGCTGTTCGAGGCGGCCACCAATGGACGGGCCGGGAAGCCGGTCGAAGGGATCGCAGCCAAGGTGAATGCCAATTTGGAGAAGGTCGGGAAGGCCTGGGCCGACTACATGGCGACTTACCTGACACCGGAAGAGAGAAGCGTTGCCGACAGCTTCACGCCCAGGCGCATGAATTATGTCGAGCAAGGACTGAAGCCGGCGCTGTCGCTCTCTGCCGAGCGCAAGTACGAGGAGCTGGCCACCTTGCTGGCCGGGCGGGCGCGCGAATTGTACGAGGCGGCGAAGACGGATCTCGACAAGCTCGTGGCGATCCAGGTCAAGGAAGCCAAGGCGGAATATGATGCGGCCGAACACGAATATGGCTGGCTGGTCGGCGGTGCGCTGGCCCTCCTGTTGGCGAGCATCGCCATCGGCGGGCTGGTGAGTCGGCAGACGATCCGTGCCATCGTCCGGCCGCTTCGGCGCCTGAACGATGCGATGCTCAGCATCAACCAGGCCAAGCTCGACAACCGCATCGTCGTCGAACGCGACGACGAACTCGGCGAGGCTCTGCGAAATCTACAGACGTTGCAGGCCATCGTTCGATTCGATCGCGACGAGCTGAAGGCGACGGAGAAGCGTGCGGCTGCCCAGCGCAAGGTGGAGATGATCAAGCTCGCCGGCAATTTCGAGAGCGCGGTGGGCGAGATCATCGAAACCGTCTCGTCGGCCTCGACGGAGCTGGAGGCCTCGGCGAACACGCTGACCTCGACCGCCGAGCGTGGAGAGAGGCTTGCGACGATGGTTGCGGCGGCTTCCGAAGAGGCCTCGACCAACGTGCAATCCGTCGCGAGTGCGACGGAAGAGCTGTCATCTTCCGTCAACGAGATCGGCCGCCAGGTTCAGGAATCTGCGCGGATAGCCAACGAGGCGGTCGAGCAGGCCCGCATCACCGACCAGAAAGTCGGTGAGCTCTCGATGGCAGCGGCGCGGATCGGCGACGTAGTGGAGCTCATCAACACGATCGCGGGCCAGACCAATCTGCTCGCATTGAACGCGACGATCGAGGCCGCGCGGGCCGGCGAGGCCGGCCGCGGCTTTGCCGTCGTCGCCTCCGAAGTGAAGGCTCTTGCCGAACAGACCGCCAAGGCCACCGGTGAGATTTCCCAGCAGATTTCCGGCATTCAGGGGGCCACTCAGGATTCGGTCAATGCCATCAAGATGATCGGCACCACGATCAAGTCCTTGTCGGAGATCTCGTCGACCATCGCGGCGGCGGTCGAGGAGCAGGGCGCCGCGACCCAGGAGATTGCGCGCAACGTCCAGCAGGCCGCGCAAGGCACGCACCAGGTCTCGTCGAACATCGCCGACGTCCAGCGTGGCGCGACCGAAACTGGCTCGGCCTCGGCGCAGGTGCTCGATGCGGCGCAAGCGCTTTCGAGCGACAGCAACCGGCTGCGTACGGAGGTCGATCGCTTTCTCGACAGTGTCAGGGCGGCCTGAGCGAATGATGAGAGCGCATGTCCGTGTCCTGCCCGCGGACCATGCCGATCTGCAACAAGTCGTTGTCTCACCTGCGGGGACAACGACTTGTTCGACAATCCGGCGCGGCGTTCGGTCCGGCCTACGCCGCCGCCTTCTTGCGTGCCAGCTCGGCCTTGTACAGCTCGAACTCCTCCGCAACCGCCTTCGCAATCGACGGCCGCTGGCGCAGACGCTCGTAATAGGCCTTCACGTTCGGCCATTTCGCAAGATCGATCGGCGGCGTCGCCATGGTCCAGTTGATGACGGTGACGAGATAGGCGTCCGCCACGCTGAAATGGTCGAGCAGGAAGTCGCGGCCCTTCAGGTAATTGTCGAGATAGTCGAGCCGCGACAGGTTCTTCTCCAGCGCATAGGCCTTGGTTTCCTGCGGTGCCTTGCGGTCGAGCACGGGGATGAAGAGGCCTTTGTGCAACTCGGTGCCGATGAAGCAGAGCCATTGGTGCAGGCGGGTCCGATCGATGCCTTCGGCGGCGCCGAGCCCCGATTTCGGAAAGCGATCGGCGACGTATTGCAGGATCGCCGCGTTCTCGGTCAGGACCACGCCGTCGTCGGTGCGCAGCGTCGGCACCAAACCGATCGGATTGACGGCGCGGAAGTCGGAGCCGTCGCTCAGCACGGTCTTGGTCGGCGGGTCGACCTCGAGATAGTTCGCCTCGGCACCGGCTTCATACAGCGCGACGCGGGTCGCCATCGAACAGGCGAGCGGCGAGAAATAGAGATCCATCTGTAGCCTCCTTGGCAATTCTCTTGAGTTTTCGCTCAACCTGGCCAGATTGATTTTTGTACTGTCTTGCATAATATGGGGTCGGTCAAGGACTATTTTGCGAGATGGTACAAAAATCAAAACCGCCAGCTGTTGCCAGCGAGCCCGAGCGCCGCGGCGGACCGAAGCGCCGCGGCCGCCCCCGCGCCTACGAGCCGGAGGTCGCGCTCGGCAAGGCGCTGGACCTGTTCCGCAAGCAGGGCTTTGCCGCGACGTCGCTCGATGATCTGAGCGAAGCCACCGGCATGAATCGCCCGAGCCTCTATGGCGCCTTCGGCGACAAGCGCGAGCTCTACATCAAGAGCTATCAGCGCTACCGCGAGGAGGCGCGGGCCTCCATGGCTGAGATCTTTCGCGAGGACATGCCGGTGCGCCAGCGGCTGGAGCGCATCTTCGCCTCCGCGCTGAACATCTATCTGTCCGGCGAGACCGGCCCGCGCGGATGCTTCACGGTGGTGACGGCGGCATCCGAAGCCGTAGGAGATCCCGAGATTCGCGCCATGGTGCTCGACGGTCTCACCGAGCTCGACAAGGCCTTTGCGAGCTGCTTCCGCCGCGCCAAGGAGAAGGGCGAGTTGCCGGAGAGCGCCGATCCGGTCGTGCTGGCACAGCTCGCCTCAGCCACCGTGCATAGCATCGCCATCCGCTCCCGCGCGCGCGTCTCACGCAAGGAGCTGGAGGCCATCGTCAAGGGCGCGATCGACGTGATGCTGGGCGCCAAGCAGTAGGTTGTCGTCCCGGACAAGCGTAAGCGCAGATCCGGGACCCCATACGCCGCAGCAGTAGTTTGGCGACGACTCGGAGTTACCAGTCAGCGCTACAACCACTCCCTGTGGTTATGGGTCCCTGCGCCCGTGCGCAATTGCGCACTAGGCAGGGACGACCGCGAGCAGGTGGCGCGATCGCGCGTCCAATTACGCCGCGCGAATCTGTGCGAGGAAGCGATCCACCTCATCGCGCAGCCGCTGCGACTGTTTCGACAGCTCGACCGCCGAACCCAGCACTTCCTCCGCCGCCGTACCCGTCGCGGCGATGCCGGCGGTGACACCGGAGATGTTTTGCGAGACCTCGCCGGTGCGGGCGGCGGCCTGCTGGACGTTCTTGGCGATCTCCTGCGTCGCGGTGCCCTGCTGGCCGACGGCAGCGGCGATCGCGGCGGAGATCTCGTCGACCTGCTGGATCGTCGCGCAGATCGACTGGATGCCGTCCACCGCGCCGGTGGTCTCACCCTGCACCGCCGTGACCTGCGCCCCGATCTCCTCTGTCGCCTTCGCGGTCTGGGTCGCGAGTGCCTTGACCTCGGAAGCGACCACGGCAAAGCCGCGGCCGGCTTCGCCCGCGCGCGCCGCTTCGATCGTCGCGTTCAGCGCCAGCAGGTTGGTCTGTCCGGCGATGCCGTTGATGAAGGAGACGACGTCGCCGATCTTCTGTGCGGCCTCCGCCAGGCTCTGCACGCGCGCATTCGACTGCCTGCCGTCGCTGGCGGCCTTGCCGACCACCTCGGTGGCGTGAGCCAGGCGCCGGCTGATCTCGGTCATCGAGGAGGACAATTCCTCGGCCGCTGCCGCGACGGTCTGCACATTCTCCGAGGCCAGCGCCGAAGCCGAGGACACCGCGCCCGTCTGCTGCCGGGACTGCTCGACGATCGCCGACATCGAGCGCGCCGTGTGCTCCATCTCGACCGCGGCCGCGGACACCGTGGTGACGACGTCGCGGATGCTGGCCTCGAAATTGTCGGCAAGCGCGGCGAAGGCGCGTCGCTTCTCCGCTTCCGACTGCGCCTTGGCTTCCAACTGCTCGGTCTGGAGCGCGTTGAATCTCACGGCATTGTCGCGGAACACCGTGACCGCCTTCACCATCGCGCCGACCTCGTCATTCGCCTTGCTGGTGGGAACGGCGACGTCGGTGCGCCCGTCCGCGAGTTCGCGCATGACGGACGTGATGGAGATGATCGGACGCGAGATGCTGCGGGCGATGAGATAGCCGACGATCGCGGCCAGCACGAGGCCGAGCGCGGCGATGCCGATGGCGAGCAGCCAGGCACGGTCGGCGGAGGCTTCGTAATCGGCATTGTCCATCACCAATTCGACGGCGCCGAGCGGCTTTCCGGAGAAGTCCTTGATCGGTCCGAGCAGCGATGCGACCGGAATATTGTCGAGCCTGGCCTGCTTCACGGTGAAGCTGCCTGCGGTGGCGCGGCCATAATCGGCCGCCTCGAAGAAGCTCTTGCCCTTCAGCGTGCCGCCGAACAGCTTGAAACCCGCGCCGTCGGCAAGATGGAAGGCGATGTCGACGTGGCGGTTGGTCTTGAAATCGTCGAGGAAGGACTGGCCGAAGGTCAGGCCGAATTCGACCGTGCCGAGTTGCTTGCCCCCTTGCGCGATGGGCACCACGCCTCGGATCCCGAGCCCGGCCACGCCGCCCTCGAGCCCGACCACGATCTTGTGCTCCTGATTGGCGACCAGGACCGTCTTGCGGAAGCCGGAGAGATCATCGCCGAACTTCGCGGGCTGATGCACGCGCAGGAACGAGGTCGCCGGCGCCACATGGAACTGGAACTGCTCGACCCCGTATTCCGATTTGGTGGCGGCGAACACCGGCCCGAACAGGGCCATCAGCGCGTTGCGGTCCTGCCTGGCCATCGCATCCTGCGTCGCCGGCATTGCGGCCACCACGGTGCTCATGGCGGCGGCGCGGTGCGACTCCTCCGCGATCCGCGACAGCAGGGCATCGTAATGACTGCGCAGCTCGCGCTGGTCGGCGCGGTCGATGATCCCGGCGATGATCCACATCGCCCCGAGCACGGCGAACAAGGCAGTCGCCGCCGCCGTCACCGCGAGGGCAACCGTGATCCGCATCCTGAGGCCGAGGCTCGCGCGCATGTCCGACTCGTTCTTTGACCGTTGGTTAAGAACGCTTATCAAGTTCTCGCTAAGAGAGCGTGAACGGGATACCGTCGGAGCGCGGTGGTTGTGGGAGCGCGCAGCGCGCCTAATACCCCCTGGCCCGGTCCACCACGTTCTCCAGCGCACCTCCCGCCTCGAACCGCGCGATCTGCTCGGCGACATAGACCGAGATCGCGTCCGCGTCGGTGTCGGCGGCGTTGTGCGGCGTCAGCACCACCTTGGGGTGGGTCCAGAACCGGCTGTCCGCCGGCTGTGGCTCCTGCACGAAGACGTCGAGGGAGGCGGCGCCCAGCGTGCCGTCGTCGAGGCAGGCCAGGATATCGGCTTCGTTCTGCAAGCCGCCGCGGCCGGCATTGATCAGCACCGGCGCGCCGAGCGGGCTGTTGCGGTTGAGTTTCGCGAAGAGCTCGCGGTTGAGGATGCCGTGCGTCTCAGGCGTCAGCGGCAGCAGGCAGACCAGGATGTCGGTCTTGCGCAGGAACGCATCGATCTGCTCTGCGCCGTGGAAGCATTCGACGCCGTCGATCATGCGTGGGCTGCGGCTCCAGCCGGCGACCCGGAAGCCGAGCCGCCGCAGCACGTCGGCCGCGTCCGCGCCGAGCGTGCCCAATCCCATGACGCCGACCGTCACCGCGCTGGCCGGCCATTGATATCTGGGCTCCCAGCGTTTTGCGCGCTGAGACTCCCGCAAATAGAGCTCCTGGCGGTGGTGCATCAGCACGTGCAGCACGACATATTCGGTCATGCGGCCGGTCAAGTCGGGCACGGCGACGCGGACCAGCGGCACGTCAGGCAGGCTCTTGTCCGCCATCAGCGCATCGACGCCCGCACCCAGATTGAAGATGGCCCGCAGATTGGGAAACGAGCCGAGATCGCCGGGCACAGGTTTCCATACCGCGGCATAGTGCACCTCGGCCGGATCGAGCCCGTCATCCGGCAGCAGCACCACGCGGCGACCGCCGCAGACCGTGTCGAACCGGGCCTTCCAGCGCTCCGGCAGCCAGTTCTGCTGCGTGCTGTTGATCAGGACGGCCAGTGTGCCCATGGTCATTCGAAGTGCCTCGTCAGGTTCCGCTCAAGAAGGCCCTCTTGGCACGACCCGCCGGCTTTTTCCTGCTATTTTTTTCCGCAGCCCTGTCGGAGCGGGGCAGAGTGAACCGTCTTCAAAACAAGACCCCAGGAAAATGTCGCCCATGCTTTATGCAATCCTTTGCTATCACGATGAGGACTTCGTCGGCTCCTGGAGCAAGGAGCAGGACGAGGCCGTCATGAAGAAGCTCGCCGTGGTGCAGGAGAGGCTGACCAAAGAGGGCCGGCTCGGGCCGGTCGCGCGGCTGTTGCCGACCACGGCAGCGGCGACCTTGCGCAAGGAGGATCCGCCGCTGGTGCTCGACGGCCCCTATGCCGAGACCAAGGAGCAGCTGCTCGGCTTCTACATCGTCGACTGCAAGAACCTCGACGACGCGCTCGACGTCGCCCGCGACCTCGGCGCTGCCAATCCTGGCGGCGCCTATGAGGTGCGCCCCGTCGGCGTGTTCCGGCCCGGAGGGAATCTGACGTGAGCGAAGCCGACACCGGCTGGATCGAGACCGCGCTGACCTCGGCGCGCCCCCAGGCGGTCGGTGCGCTGCTGCGTTATTTCCGTGATCTCGACACCGCCGAGGAGGCATTCCAGAACGCCTCCTTACGCGCGCTCAAGAGCTGGCCGCAGAACGGGCCGCCGCGCGATCCTGCGGCCTGGCTGATCATGGTCGGCCGCAATGCCGCGATCGACGAGGTGCGCCGGACCCGCAAGCAGCAGCCGCTGCCGGAGGACGACCAGGCGATTTCGGATCTCGACGACGCGGAGGGCGCGCTGGCCGAGCGGCTGGACGGGTCGCATTATCGCGACGACATCCTGCGGTTGATGTTCGTCTGCTGCCATCCGCAGCTGCCGGCGACGCAGCAGATCGCGCTGGCGCTGCGCATCGTCTCGGGCCTCACCGTGAAGCAGATCGCGCGCGCCTTCCTGGTCTCGGAGGCGGCGATGGAGCAGCGCATCACGCGCGCCAAGGCCAGGATCGCGGAAGCCGGCGTGCCGTTCGAGGCGCCCGGCGCCGTCGAGCGCTCGGAGCGGCTCGCGGGCGTCGCGGCGATGATCTATCTGATCTTCAACGAGGGCTATTCGGCGAGCGGCGACACCGCGGCGATCCGCATACCGCTGTGCGAGGAGGCGATCCGTCTGGCCCGCCTGCTGCTCCGGCTGTTTCCGAGCGAGCCCGAGATCATGGGGCTCACCGCGCTCATCCTGCTGCAGCATGCACGCAGCGCCGCGCGCTTTGCGGCGGACGGCACGCTGATTCTGCTGGACGACCAAGACCGCTCGCTGTGGAACGGGACCATGATCGCGGAGGGGCTCGCGCTGATCGACAAGGCAATGCGCCATCGCCGCAGCGGTCCCTATCAGATCCAGGCCGCGATCGCCGCGCTGCATGCGCGCGCCAAGACGCCTGAAGAAACCGACTGGGCCCAGATCGACCTGCTCTATGGCGCGCTCGAGCTGGTGCAGCCTTCGCCCGTGGTGACGCTCAACCGTGCCGTCGCGGTCTCCAAGGTGCGCGGGCCGCAAGCTGCGCTCGATCTGATCGAGCCGCTGGCGCCGAAGCTCGCGAGCTACTTCCACTTCTACGGCGTGCGCGGCGCCTTCCTGATGCAGCTTGGCCGCAGCGACGAGGCCCGGATCGCCTTCGATCGCGCCATTGCGCTCGCCAACACCTCCGCGGAAGCCGCCCACATCCGCATGCATCTCGATCGCCTGATCCGGGACAGCCAGCCGAAGGCAAAGCAAGGCGCGAAGGCGACCTGACGCGCGAGACCCTCTCCGCCGTCATGCCCGGCTTGACCCGGGCATCCACGCCCGGCCATGACGAAAAGATTCGTCCGCCCTTGTCGGCCCCCGCCGTTCCCGTTCGTCCTTTGCCCGTATCCACGGAGCCATCCATGCTGAAAGCCATTGCCATCATCGCCATCGTGCTCGCCGCCGGCCTAGCCGGGGTTCTCGTCTTCGCCTTGACGAAACCCGACACATTCCGCGTCGAACGCTCGCTCGCCGTGAAGGCGCCGGCCGATGCGATCTATCCGCAGGTGGCCGATTTCCGCCGCTGGACCGGCTGGTCGCCCTATGAAGCCCGTGATCCCGCCATGAAGCGGACCTTCGGCGGAACCGCTGACGGAAAAGGCGCGACCTATGCCTGGGACGGCAACAACAATGTCGGCGCCGGCCACATGGAGATCCTCGAGGCGAGCGGGCCGTCAAGGCTTCGCATCAAGCTCGATTTCGAGCGGCCGTTCGAAGGCCACAACACCGCTGAGTTCACCTTTGTGCCGCAAGGCGATGCCACTCTGGTCACATGGGCGATGTACGGTCCGGCTCCGTTCATGTCCAAGGTCATGCAGGTGTTCATCGACATGGACAGCATGATCGGCAAGGATTTCGAGGCCGGCCTCGCCAGCCTGAAGAAGCTGACCGAGAAGCAATAAGCTTCACTGCAAACGAAGAGGAGAGAAACGATGCTCAATGCCTATCTGTTCTATCAGGACACTTGCGAAGCCGCGTTCAACTTCTACGCCAGGACTTTGGGCGGCAAGATCGACGCGATGATGCGCTCATCGGATGCGCCGCCGGACACGCCTGCCGCGCCCGGCCGCGAGAAGACGATCATGCATGCACGGATGTCGCTGCCCGACGGCAGCGTGCTGATGGCTTCCGACGTGCCGCCCGAGCACTTCAGCAAGCCGCAGGGCTTTTCGATCTCGTTCACGGTCAAGGACCCCGCAGACGGTGAGCGCAAGTTCAATGCGCTCGCCGACGGCGGCACCGTCACCATGCCCTTCAGCAAGACGTTCTGGGCCAAGGGCTTCGGCATGTGCGTCGACAAGTTCGGCATTCCCTGGATGGTGAACTGCCCGGCGGAAGGAATGTGACGCGTAAGACTGCGCGCATGATTGATTGAGCAACGGTCCCCTCTCTCCATCGTCGCGGGAGAGGGGATGAATGGATTTGCCGCGTCACGCTCGGAACGGTCGCGAGCCGCTCAGCGGATCGATCCGGTCACGTCTTCGTCTTGTCGCGGCTGAACGCAGCGCGGGCAGATCACGAGCTTGGTGCCGAGCTGCTTGTCGCGCTCCGCTTCGATTTCGTCATACACCGCCCACCACGCCTCAGAGTATGGCCGCAAGGTGCCGAGCACTCTTTCCCGCTCCTGATTGGGATCGGTTGCGGCGGGCGCGGGGGACGTTGCGCGCCGCTTGCCGACATGGGCGCGGTGCGAGCTCTTGTTGGGGTCTTGGCCGAGGCCGTCCCAAGCGATCGGACGACGCTCCTGCGCCGGCGCGACTGCACATCCAAGCAGCGCTGTGCAGAAAGTGAGCAAGACAATGCCGTGTCGCATCATGCCGGATCCAGACTTCGGTGCGTAACGTGCAAGCGCCGTTTAGGAAGCTCACATCGCGTCGATCAAATGGAACTTAACGCAAATCGGTTGGTCGGCATGGCCGCGGAATGAACGAACGATTCACATCACTTTGTGCGAGCAGTGAGGCCGCTTCGTGAAACAATGCGGATCGCATTGCACAACAATTGGCGCAATATTGGGCTGTGATCTGCACGTTAGAATCGCTATTGGTGATTCATAAAATCTACAAACTGGGGTGGACGTCACTTGGAAGGGGAGCGACCGATGGCGGCGGCGCTACAGATCAATTTTGCCCTATGGGGGATGCTTATCTGCGCCAGCATGAAGCTGGTGCCGGTGATTCAGACTCTCTACTGAAGGCAGCCACAGCGTGATGGCGTAGAGCCCGGTGCGAATAAATCGCCAGCACCAGGGAACCTGCCTTACGGCCTCGGGCCAGCCAAGTGCCTTCAAGTCAGGCGCCCTTCATGTGACGCGGTTCACAGGAGTCATCGACGTCACATTCGTGGCGGCTGTCGGACGCGTCAGCGGCAGCGCGGGTAGATCGCGGCGAGATCGCGCCCTCTCAGCAGGAGCAAGCGCGAGGTGAGGCCGCCGCGGCGGCTGATCCAGTCGCGTACCGGGCCGGGATAGGCCGCAAGCACTGCAACCGATGCTTCCGGCTCGGCATAGAAGCGACCGCGCCGGTCCACCGAACGTGCCGCGTGGAAGCCGAGCACGGCGCGCTTGGTGACGCAGATGCGCTCATCCGGCACGATGCTGAGCACCAGTGTGCAGGCGGACAGGCAGGGACCGTCGATGACTACGCGCTCGCCGCTCTCGCGCACCTTCTCGAACAGATCGAGGAACGGTCCGACCTGTCCCCCCGGAGACTGGATGATGCGGATTTCGGCGACGGCAGGGGTGATGGCGACGAGCACGGATGCGAGCATCAGGACCTTGAGGAAAATGACGCGTCGCATGGCACTCTCCACGAATTCGATTCCGGTGGGCAAAGCGTAGCGTGCCCACCATCTGCACCGCAAAATTCGGGATCGATGGTGGGCACGGCGCGTTGCGCCTTTGCCCGCTCTGCGAATCCCGTGCCTATCCGTTCCGCCTTTGCCCGCGCAGCGTCGGCAGGCCGATACCCGCCGCATCGAAGCCGCCATCAACGGCCAAAATTTGTCCGGTGATGTAGCTCGCGCTGCCCGAGCAGAGGAAGTAGATCGCTTCGGCAAGCTCTTCCTCGAGGCCGTAGCGGTTGAGCGGAATGGCATCGTGATAGTCGGCGCGGATCTCCCTGCTGTGCACCTGCTTCGCCATCGCCGTGTCGACCGGTCCCGGCGCGACCGCGTTGACGCGGATGTTGAGCGAGGCGAGCTCGACCGCGAGCTGCTTGGTCAGGTGCGCCAGCCCGGCCTTGCTGGTGCCGTAAGCCGAGCGCAGGGTCGAGGCGCGCACTGCCGAGATCGAGGTGATGTTGACGATGGCGCCGCCATGGCCCTCGCGCATCAGGGGCACCGCCGCCTTGGTGCAAAGGAAGGGACCGGTGAGATTGACTTCGAGCACGCGGCGCCAGTCGATCTCGGATGTTTCCATCAGCGGCGCGAACACCGCGATGCCGGCATTGTTGACGAGCGCATCCAGGCGGCCGAACCGGCCCGCGACCGCCTCCATTGCATCGCTCACTGCGGCTGCGTCCGAGACGTCGCAGGTCAGTGCCAGCGTCGCCTCGCTTTGGTCGATTTCGGCGACCGCCCGGCCGAGCAACTCGCCCTCGATGTCGAGCAGCGCCACACGCCAGCCCTCGGCCAGGAACTTCTTCGCGGTCGCGAGCCCGATGCCGCGCGCGGCTCCAGTGACGAGAGCGACTTTGGTGGGCGAGGGGGTCATGACGGGGTCCTTTGCTCGAACCCGCGGCATGACAGTTTAGCTGGCCCCGCGCAAGGGATCAGAACTTGGGGCCGACATATCTGAGACGGTTGATATCGGACTGCCCCTGTTCCGGGAATTCCAGCGTGGGCGTGACATGGCCGACGAGGATGCCCGGTGTCACAGCAGTCTTGATGTATTTGGACTCGCCGGCAGACAGCTGGAATGACACCGCATTCTCGACCTCGGTTGCCGTCGTCACGACATACTTCCCCGGGGGACGGTCGACAAAAGTGAACCCGCCGGGCACGGACCTGCCGACGACTTCATTGTTCATCCGGATCTCAGGCTGAACAGCAGATCCAACGAATTCGCCCGGCCGGGTGAAGTACACTCGGCCCAGGCCAGGCTTCAATGGCGGCATCTGGAAGGCCGGTTCGTCCAGGCCTCGTGGGCTCGCGCAACTCGCCAACAAAAATCCGACAAGCAAAAGGGGCAGCGCCCCGATCTTCGACCTCATATGCCCCCGTCCCAAATATCGGAGCGCCCAGCTCCAAATCAGCGGCAAACGGCGAGCAATTGCCTCGCCGTTTCCTCGCCCCCACGGACTTGATTAGGCATACACGCCTTGATTGTGCAACCGTTTTTCAATCGGCAAGCACAGCGGGTATCTATGGCTGCTCGTACGTGTCCATCGGGCAGCGCTGGCTGCGCCGACTATGCCAGCTCCGCCGACGCCCGCTGCATGTTGGCCGACATGTCCGCCGTCACGATGCTCTGTTCCTCGACCGCGGCGGCGGTGGAGGCAATGAACGCGTTGACGCCGGCGATCGCGACCTTGATCGTGGTCAGGGAGCTGGCGACGTCGCCGGAGATGGTATTCAGCGCGTCGATTTCGGACGTGATCGTATCGGTCGCCTGCTTGGCTTGACTTGCAAGATTCTTCACCTCGGAGGCGACCACGGCGAAGCCCCGGCCGGCTTCGCCCGCGCGGGCCGATTCGATCGTGGCGTTGAGCGCGAGCAAATTGATCTGGCTGGTGATGCCGGAGATCATCTCGACGATGCCGCTCATGGCCTGTGCGGCCGCGGTCAGCTTCTGGGCCTGGCCGTCGGCGGATTCGACGCGGTTGGTCGCGACTTTGGAATTCTCGCGCGACTTCGCCATGGTCTCGGAGATCTCGCGTATCGAAGCGCTCATCTGCTCGCTGCCGGCCGCGACCGCCTCGATCAGCCCGCGCGCGTTGTCGGCCTTCTTGCGACCGATCGCCTGCGCGGTGATGTCGGTGGCGTATTTCACCACCTTGTAGGGCTTGCCGTTCAGATCGAAGATCGGGTTGTAGGACGCCTGGATCCAGATCTCGCGGCCGCCCTTGGCGATGCGCTTGTATTCGGCGGCCTGGTATTCGCCGCGGTTAAGCGTCTCCCAGAACTGGCGATAGGCGAGCGAATTCTTCTCGTTCGGCTCGACGAACATGGAGTGGTGCCGGCCCTTGATCTCGGCGAGCGAATAGCCCAGAGCCTTCAGGAAGTTCTCGTTGGCGGTGCGGATCGTGCCGTCCATGTTGAATTCGATCACCGCCTGCGACTTCTGGATCGCGGCGAGCTGGCCGTCATTGTCGGCCGCCCTCATCTTCTGCGCCGTGACATCGGTCGCGAACTTCACCACCTTGAACGGCTTGCCGTTCTCGTCGAGGATCGGATTGTAGGTCGCGATGATCCAGATTTCCTTCGCCCCCTTGCCCAGCCGCTTGTATTCGGCGGCTTCGAATTCGCCGCGGTTCAGCTTGACCCAGAACGCGGCGTAGGCCGCACTCGTGCGGTCCTCGGGCGTCACGAACATGCTGTGATGCTTGCCCTTGATCTCGTCGAGCGAGTAGCCCATCGCATTCAGGAAGTTCTCGTTGGCGCTGATGATGGTGCCGTCCATCTGGAACTCGATCACGGCCTGCGCGCGGTTCACCGCGGCGATCTTGCCGGAATCCTCCATGGTCTTGATCTTGTGCGCCGTGATGTCGGTGGCGAACTTGATGAAGCTGACCACCTTGCCGTTCTCGTCGCGCAGCGGCGCGTAGGAGGCGTGGATCCAGAGTTCCTTGCCGCCCTTGCCGAAACGCTTGTATTGCGTGGTCTGGAACTCGCCGCGGTTCAGGCTGGCCCAGAAGTCGCGATAGCGGGCGCTCTCTCGCTCGGCCGCGCTGACGAAGATGCTGTGGTGCTTGCCCTTGATCTCGGCCAGCGTGTAGCCGCTCATCTTGAGCAGGTTCTCATTGGCATCGAGGATGGTGCCGTCGAGACCGAATTCGATCACGGCCTGCGACCGATCGAGTGCCTCGACCTCCGCGATCGCGTGCCTGACCTTCTTGCTCTGGAAATTGAACACGTGAGCTCCGCAATCCGCCGGGAGCGAATCGGCAGCATCGGCGTACCGCTTCCCCCGCCCGAAAATTTGCATGCTCTCCTTGAGCGTTTGTAAACTGAGACAAGGGCTGCGGCCGGTTCCGCAATTTCACGTGCGTCAGCCAACTATTTCAACCGGCGAGGGTTCTCGCTCCATATGCACGGCGGGAGTCACATCGCGGGTTCGTATTTTTACGGACGGCATGCGAATTATTTTTCGCGGCGTGTCGACGAAGTTCCCGCAGGCGGACCGTGGCGGCGACATCCGCGTCGCCTCCGACCGGGGATGACCGCCAAGAAAATCTTCTCGCCCGTGTCGGCCTCGCGGCACCGCGTTCGTCTTACAGGGGCACCGCCGTCATTCCGGGAACGCGATTTCGGCTTGGCCGGAAGGTCGGGAGTAACAAGGACACCCCATGCGATTCATGATGCTGATGATCCCGCTCGGCTACGAAGCCGCGCCGCCGGACGTGCAACTCGATCCCGAACGTGTCGCCGCGATGATGCGCTACAACGAGGCGCTGAAGGACGCCGGCGTGCTGATCACGCTGGACGGGCTCCATCCGCCGTCGATGGGCGCACGCGTTTCGTTTGCGACCGGTGAGCCCATGGTCACGGATGGCCCCTTCGCCGAGGCCAAGGAAGTCCTGGGCGGCTACTGGATGATCGAGGTCGCCTCGCGGGCGGAGGCGATCGCCTGGGCAAAGCGATGCCCGGCCTCGCCGAACGAGATCATCGAGATCCGCCAAGTGCAGGAAATGGCCGACTTTCCGCCTGACGTGCAGGCGGCCGCCGCCGGTTTCGACGAGCTGAA
>NZ_LFJC01000003.1:3863741-3872532 GCF_002776695.1 Bradyrhizobium nitroreducens | reverse complement strand
GCCCGTTCAGCGTTCCGGTTTCGCCGGTGATGTTGGCGGCCCGCATCGCCGCGTCGAGGTTGTTATGGATGATGCTGAACGCGTCGGCATAAGCGTCGTAGATGCGAACCTGTTCCGGCGTCAGCTGGTGTTCAACGAGCTCGTACTCGACGCCCTCATAGGACAATGAGCGGGCCGCGTAGAGACCGAGCGCCTTGAGATCGCGCGCCAGCACCTCCATCGCCGCAACGCCACCCTCCTCGATCGCCTCGACGAACTCGGCGCGTGTGGCGAAGGGGAAATCGGCGCCGCCCCAAAGACCGAGGCGTTGCGCATAAGCGAGGTTGTGGACGGTGGTGGCGCCCGTCGCCGACACGTAAACCACGCGAGCGTTCGGCAAGGCGTGCTGGAGCCTCAGGCCCGCGCGCCCCTGTTGGGAGGCCGCCTGGTCACCGCGTTCGCCCTTGCCGCCGACCGCGTTCTGCATGGCATGGCTCTCGTCGAAGACGATCACTCCGTCGAAGTCGGAGCCCAACCATTCAACGATCTGCCTGACACGCGAAAGCTTTTCGCCACGCTCGTCGGTGCGTAGCGTGGCGTAGGTGGTAAAAAGGATGCCTTCCGAAAGCCGGACCGGGGTGCCCTGGCGAAACCGGGACAGGGGCGTAACGAGCAGCCGCTCCATGCCGAGCGCGGACCAGTCGCGCTGGGCATCTTCGATGAGCTTGTCGGATTTGCTGACCCAGACCGCACGGCGGCGGCCCTTGAGCCAATTGTCGAGCAGCATCCCCGCGACCTGCCGCCCCTTGCCAGCGCCAGTGCCATCGCCCAAGAACCAGCCGCGACGAAAGCGGACGACATTCTCTGTGTCATCGCGCGCGGCAGCTACAACATCAAACGTCGCGTCGACCGTCCAGGAGCCCGCGAGAAATTCGGAATGCGCCTCGCCCGCATAGGTGACGCTCTCGATCTGGGCGTCCGACAGAACTCCATCTGCCGCCAGACTAGAAGGCAGGTGCGGACGGTAGGACGGCTTCGGTGGCGCAACGGACGCCATCGCCGCGGACTGCACGAGCTTGGTCGGATGGGCGCACGCTCCGGGAATACGGATCGATTGCAATCCGTACTCCTCATACAGCGCATCGGTGAGGCGGGCGCCTTCCGGCGGCGACCATTCGACGGTCTCGTACGCAAGTTCCACACCTTCCGGCGCGCTCCCTGAAGTGGACGAGAGGCTTGGTGCAATGGCGCCGGCCGATCGGGGCATTGCAGGGCGCCTAACGATGTCGGCCACAACCGGCACGGCGACGGGTAGCCTCGGAGGCACGTGCTGGGTCACCCAATTGAGCAAGGTGGCGACATCGCCGGCCATGCCTTGCGAGGCGGGAAAAGCCTTCGGATCGGCAGCGGGCAACTTGTCGATGACGAGCAGCCTCGTGTCCGTCTGAGTGCCGTGCTTGGCGTAGACGGCGCCGTCAATCGCGGCAGAAAACACGATCCGTCCGCGCTCCTGGAGGCGAACAAAGGCATCGGTCCATGCCGGGTTATCCGGCGCAAGGTCTGCGCCAGCGATGGCGACGAGGCGTCCACCGTCGCAAAGACGCGCGAGCGCCGAAGCGATGTGCCGGAAAGCGGCGTCCGCCATCCGTCGATCGACATTCGCCACCGCGGAGAACGGCGGGTTCATCAGAACGACGCTCGGTACAACACTCGCGTCGAGGTGATCATGGATCTGCGCGGCATCGAATCGCGTCACCTCAACATTGGTAAACAAATGATCCAGCAGCGTCGCGCGGCCTTCGGCCAACTCGTTCAACATCAGAGAGCCGCCGGCCAGCTCGGCAAGGATAGCGAGCAAGCCGGTCCCCGCGGACGGCTCCATAACGCGGTCGACCGCCGTAATACCAGCTGCGGTGCATGCGGCCAGGCCGAGCGAGATCGGCGTCGAGAATTGCTGAAACGCCTGACTGTCCTCGGAACGCCGCGTATGGCTCGGCAGACAGCTCGCGATTTTCGCGAGCATCGGCAGCATGGCCGCCGTCGAGCCTGCCTTGGCCCGGATGGCCGGGCCGAACTTGCGAAGGAAGAGAACGGTTGCCACCTCGCAGACGTCATAGGCAGTCTTCCAATTCCAGTCGCCGGCCGCGTCCGAGCCACCGAATGCAGCCTCCATGGCGCTTCGCAGGACGGCCGCATCGATGCGACGGCCGCGTTCGAGATCAGTCAAGATCCGTCGGGCGGCCTTGAGGGCGGCAGAGGTGAGAGTGGCAGCGGCACGCATCGAGAGCGGCGCGGCGGCAGCGCCGCCTGCAAGAGACCCGGTCATGTCAGGATTTCTCGGGAGAGCGGGAACGGGTCGAACCATCAGGCGCTCTCCTTTGACCCGACGGCTCAAACCCTTCCCGGCCCGGCTCTCCCTCTCGGCGCTCGCCCACAAAAATGGGGACCGGCGCCGCACACCGGTCCCCAAGCAACTGCGGGATGGCCGGAGCCATCCCGCGCTGTGTCACTCAGCCGCGTCGAGCTGTTGCGGGTGATCGTCGCCGGCATTCTCTCGATCCTCATCGTCGGCGAGGAATTCGGGCAGTGGGTTCGCTTCACCCTCCTGCTCCACCGACGACACGCTGGAGCCGATCATGCGCAGCGGTTCCGGCAACCAGCCCGAGCCATCGAGAAGCCGCTCAGCCTCCTTGGCCATGTCAGCTTTCTTCAGGTGGTCGATCAGTTGCGCGGAAGATTCGCCCCGTGCTTCCCGCACCGCCTCCAGAATGCGAGGCTTGGTGACCCGGCCGAGATAGTTGTCGGCGGTCGGTCGCCAGCCGGCCTGCACCATGTCGAGCCCGACCGCGCGCGCCAGCACATTTGCCTGGTCGAGACGCGTGCGGGCGCCGTGGGCGGAGACATGGCCCTGATTGTAGCGGTTGGCTGGCTCGTAGAGAGCGTTGACCGCAAATGATGCGCAGTGAGCGAACAGGGACGCCTGAGCGTCACCATCGAGAGCTGTGAGCGCATCCCAAAGATCGCTCTCGCCCTTCGGCAACCGTGCTTTCCAGGACTCGTGCCGAACCTCAACGGCCTTCGCGGACGCGCTTTCCCTCAGCCCGGGGGCTTGAGCGGGAAAGGTCGGCGTGCGAAGTCCGATCTCAAGAGAGCTTGCAGAAGACGAGAACCGGTAAAATGCGGTCAGCACGAAGTTGTGCAATACGGCCTGGAACGCGATCGCGGGATTTTCCGCCAGCGCATCCCGCAATGCCAGCGTGCGATGGGCCGTCAATTCGGTGATGAGCCGATCCGGCAGAGGCTTGGCCGCATCGTCATCATCTTCTTCGGTATCGACCGGGTGACCGGCGACTGCGATCACCGTGCGCTGGACGGAAGTCCTTGCCTCTTGCCCTTCGGTCGACAACGGATCGGCGGCCTGTCCGACATCAGGATCGGTTGCCGGCTTGTCGTCCTCTGCCCGGACGTAACCCCGGTCCACGGAAAGGCGTCCCTCGGAATCGATGCTGACGAAGACGCCAGCTCGGGCAATCTCCGCGGGATCGTAGAGCACCGACCGCTCTTCGAACGCCATCAGCGCCGCCTCGATTTCGCCGAGACGCTGGTCGACCTCATCGGGGAGCTCATCTGCATCCTGGTAGTCGGATTCAAGCTTGGCCAGTTCGGCGTTCAGCGCGTCAATGGTAACTTGCTCCTCAGGGGAGAGGTCGAGAGGTTTGCCCTCCAGTTCGCGCAGGCCTGTCGCATGGCCGTAGGGGAAATCGACGGCCACGGAAATCCACTTCCACCCCTCGGCGGTAATCGCCTCGGCTTCGGCCTTGAGCCTTTCTGTCACGAGGCGGTCGAGCAAAGGGACATCTTGAAGCCAGCCGCCGTCATCGTGCTCGAAGAGGTCCCGCAAAACGGTGCCGCCGGCCTGCTCGTAAGCGTCCAGTCCGACGAACTGGGCGCGACGGTCGGAAGCGCGCACGGTATTCTCCGTCAGCATCCGCCGGATCTGATATGGCTCGTCGTTGCCGGATCTGCTGGCATTATCCCAGACCTGCTCCTGACGCTCCTGGTCGGCCGTGACGGAAAAGGCCATCAACTGCTCGAGCGTCATGCCATCTTCGGCATAGACGTCGTGCAACTTCGGCGACACCGATGCCAGACGCAGGCGCTGCTTGACGATCGCTGGCGAGACGAAGTGCCGCGCGGCGATATCCTCTTCACTCATGCCACCGTCATGCAACACCTTGAACGCTCGGAACTGATCCAGCGGGTGCAAGCCGACCCGTTCGTCATTCTCCGCGAGGGAATCGTCCTCGGCGATGCCGCCATCCCTGATAACGCAGGGGACAGGTTGCGCCCTCGCCATACGCTTCTGCTTGATCAGCAGTTCGAGCGCGCGGTAGCGGCGTCCACCAGCCGGCACCTCGAACATGCCAGTCTCCTGACCGTCGGCATCGACGACGGCACGAACGCTCAAGCTTTGTAACAACGTGCGCTGAGCGATGCTCTCCGCCAGTTGCTCGATCGAGACGCCAGCCTTCACGCGGCGGACGTTGGACTGACTCAAGACCAGCTTGTTGAAGGGAATATCGCGGGAGGGACTGAGTTTGATTTTCTGAACAGCGCTTGCCATGTCGGTTGCTCCACGACGGGCGGCCGAAAGACTCTCTCTCGACCTCCTGCCCGTCACAGGAAAACCGGCGCTCCTCTCACTCTCTGACGCGCAGCACCAACTGTAGGCCGACACTGAGACGACGTGCGGATGCATCACGCGGCCTCCTCATTGCCCTCAACGATGGAATCGATCGCGGGGGGCAGAAAGGCGAGCAGGAAATCGGCGGCCTTCGATGCCGCACTCGCGGCGCGCACGACGGCGCGATTATCCTCACGCAGCACCTCGAGCCAGGAACCAATGTAGTCGGCGTGGCGCACGGTCGGCACGATGCCGAGCGAGGCACAAACGAAGGCACCCGCCATTTCGGCGACCAGTTCCTCTCGCGCGTACGATTTTGAGCCGAACGAACCGGAGTGGTCGCGGTTGAGGCGGGACGCCTGGCCGGTCCAATGGCCGAGTTCATGGAATGCAGTTCGGTGCCAATTGATCGGTTCGAAATAGGCAGCCGGTGGCGGCACCTGCACGAAATCGCCCGTCGTATTGTAGTAGGCGCGCGCACCGCCGATGCGAAAATCCGCGCCGGTGGCGGCGATCAACGTCTCGGCTCGAGGCTCAATCTGATCTGGTGGCGCCGGGACGACCGAGGCAGCGACCCCCTCGGGCAAGCCATCGCACTGGTCCGTGTTGAAGACGGTAAAACGCTTGAGAAACGGGATGGCGCCCGGCTCTTCACCGGCCTCCGCGGCGCGCCGACGTTCGTCGTCCGGGGTGAAGCGATCGGCATAGACGACGGTCGTTCCCCGTTCGCCCTTCCTGACGTAACCGCCAAGCCCAAGCGCCTGGCGAAAAGTGAGCCAGCTCTGTCCGGAGAAGCCGTGCTCGATAACGGCACCCCACAGGATCAGCACATTGATCCCGGAATATCCGCGCTGCGTCGACGCGTTGCGCGGCATGGCGAGCGGCGCCTTGATCGCCGCCGTCCTCCATGGCTGCACCCAAGGGATACGGCCGGCCTCCAGCTCGGCGATGATCTTGTCGGTGATTTCGGTGTAAAGGCTCGCGCGGTCTTTGCCGGCGCGAACTCGGGCGGTATGTCCAGGCATCGCGGTTCTCCGCGACGGGCATCGGAAGCCTCTCCTCCGATCTTCAACCCGTCGCGGCAGACCCGGCCCGCACTCTCACTCTCAGTAATGGTGACGACACGCGCTCTTGAGAAGCGGACTCGCGGTCGCGCCGCGCCTTGGCGTTAGGGACGAAAGCCCGGCGAGCGACTCAAGAGCGATCTCACCACTCGTTGGTATCAATTTTGCACTTGTGATATCGTCTCAATGTTGCGGATGTCGATTCACGGCGTGCGCATGTTCACTGAGCCATTTTTTTACAGAGGACGACATGGCCAAGAAAGCGAAGAAGGCAAAGAAGACCGCCAAGGCAGCCACCAAGAAGGTGGCAAAGAAGACTTCAAAGAAAAAGAAGTAGTCGTATCCGCGACTGAGAGATTGCCGCCTGCGGGTCTCCGCAACCCGGACGCAAAGCGAACCTGTCCAATAGGTTCTGAAATGTCCTTTGCAGCCGTTTCTCTAGCGCGGCAAGGCAACATAAGGTCGGCCCTTTGTGCAGCTAGCTACTGCATAAAGGTCCGGTTTTTCGTTTCTGCCCGGCGAGGGCATGATCTGCTCTTGCGCGAAGCGTCAATACCGCCACTTCCAGCGACGGTGACGCCACGATTCTCTGAGAGAATGGTTTTCGCGGCACCGCAGCCTTCTTTCGCAAAAGTGATGGAAGCCCGAAGAGCGCGAAGGGAAGGCAAAGGCACCCGGCGCGGGGCAGTGATAGCGACGCCGGCATGAAATGACGGCGGGACCCGCGACCGAGTGCAGTCGCGAGACCGGTTAACAAGGCACCCGCGTTCGGGGCAGTGATAGCGGCGCCGGAATGAAATGACGGCGGCCCCTAACGCGAGTGCCTCCGGCGAGCGACTCATGATCGCGCGAGGGATCGAAGCCGGATGGCCGAGACGCGGAGCGGCTCGGTTCACGAGAGCCCGGTGCGGCGGAAGCCGCACGCGCGCAAGAAGGGGCGCGAAGACTTGAGTCGGAGGATCTAGATTTCCTCGCGCGCATTCGTCTGCGCGTCATAGATCCTGATCTGAAGCATGGGAAACGTTTCTTGAGCTCTTCTCCACCTGCCCTGGCGCCGTCTCTGGTTGCAAATTTGGCCTTCAGTCGGCCGTCCACTTCAAGCGCGTAACCAGAGGCCGGCAGTTCACGGGTGGCAGCAACCATATCATTCCCATTGTGCAGTGAGGTGGTTGAGAATGATGGGTAGCGTGAGTCGCCCACACTGCGCTAGCACTCCAAACCCTGAGTTCCTGCCATTGCGAAATCCTGCCAGCCGGAACGAATGGCGGACACAGCGATTCGTCCTATCAGGAGCCATTTCGATGCTGATGACGAGTGAACGAAGGCCGCCGATACAGACGCTGCGCGGGTGGGCGATCCACGTTCTTCAGGAAGCGGGCGCCATCCGCGAGTGCGAGGAGCATGGTTGGATGCAGGACCGCGCCGATCCGCATGCAAGGGAGCGGGCCTTCGATATCGCCCGCGTAGACCCACCCGCAGGCGTCTCTCCTGATGCAGCGGCGGCCGAAGTTCGTGACGTGCTGAACTCGATCGGTGATACCTGCCCAGAATGCGCTCCAGATTAGAAGGCTCGGCGCCGAGCATCACGGAAACTAACCCCGGGCGCGCCACAGCGTAGCTTCCAATTGCTCCTTCTCCTTATGCCAGCGGGCTTTTTCGACCTGCGATCTCTTCTCGAGAGCCTCAAGCTCGGCCTGGATGGCGGCGGCCCGCTTCGCATGCTCTTGTTCAGCCTTGTCCAGCGTAGCCTGCGCCTCGTCGATGGCCTGCTGCCGGCGTTCACGGTCCTTCTGCCTGGCAGTCTCTTCCTTCGCCTGTTCAAGCTGGCGCCGCTTCTGCTCCTTTTCGAAGGCGAGAGCGGCCTTTCGTTCCGCAGCCTGGTCGACGGGCCGAGAGGAAGGCTGCTTCGCCTTTGGGCCTTTCAACTTGCGGGCGGCTTTCGTTGGTCGTCCGCCGCCAAGATCTGTGGGCAGCTCGGCATGTTCGCTGAAAGGTCGGTCGGTTCCGACCGGGCGCCTGAGAACGACGCCGGGCTTTGCCATGGCCGCTGCGATAACGTCCGGATCGTCGCTCTCCTTCGCCGCGCCCTGGTGGAAGAGATTGCTGTCTGCGCCCCACGCTTCCAGAGCCGCTTTCATGGAGGGAGCGGCAATCGCCAGATCGAAGAAGCCGAGCGAGGTCTGGTAGGTCTTCAGTTTTCTCGCCATGAGACGCTTCCCCGCACCGCCCACTGACTGCTGCCATGCGATCAGCGGTGTTGTTTACCTCGCGAGCAGAGAACTTCCAAAGCGGCAAACAGAGCGGCGGGCCCGGGCAATATCTCGATGCATCCGGCGTGTCGGAGCGAGCTTTCCGTGAACCCACCGCAAGCATACCTTAAGCCGACTTCCGCTGCGGTTTGGCCGCCAGCTTCTTCGCCGCAGCCTCCTTGACCGGTTTCTTGCCGGCAATCGGCATCAGCATTTCCTTCTGCCCGGCGGCCGCCTTGCGCGGCTTCTTGGCTGGCTTCTTCGGCGCCTCGGTCGCCGTCGCGGCTTCTCTTCCGATGCTCTTGCGCAGCGCGTCCATCAGATCCACCACGTTCTCGCCGCGGGGACGCGCTTTCGCCGTGATGGGTTTGCCGGCGCGCTTCTGGTTGATGAGATCGATGAGGGCGGTTTCGTACTGGTCTTCGAACTTGTCCGGCTCGAAGTGGCCCGCCTTCTGGTTGACGATGTGCTTGGCGAGATCGAGCATATCCTTGGTGACTTTGACATCCTGGATCTCGTCGAAATACTCGTCCGCAGATCGCACCTCATAAGGATAGCGCAGCAGCGTTCCCATCAGGCCCTTGTCCATGGGTTCGAGGGCGATGATGTGCTCGCGGTTGGTCAGCACTACCCGTCCGATGGCAACGTTGTTCATCTCACGGATGGTTTCGCGGACGACGGCGAAGGCGTCGTGACCGACCTTTCCGTCGGGCACCAGGTAGTATGGACGGATCAGATACCGCGGGTCGATCTCGCTGCGGTCGACGAACTCGTCGATCTCGATGGTCCTCGTCGATTCCAGCGCGACGTTCTCG
>NZ_LFJC01000003.1:3827035-3863731 GCF_002776695.1 Bradyrhizobium nitroreducens | reverse complement strand
TCTCCAACCGCACCTGCATCTGGTGAGGTGCCCCGCTGGCGCGCTGCACCGCCTCGCGCGCCAACTCCAGGTGCACCACGCCGGGCAAGACAAGCTGGCCCCGCACCTGGTGATCCGACAGGAAGTACTCCTTCCCGCTGAACATCGAGCTGAACCGCTGCTCGCTCAGGTCCGACGTGTTCCGGTGCACCAACGGATGCAGATAGGCGGTATTCCTGGCATTTGTCGCGGACCAGAACTCTCGAAGTATCTTCGTGGCATCGTTCCGGGACAGCCGCTTCTGCTCTACCTCGGAGAAGATGTACTTCAGAAACTCTGTCATCTCAGTCGCCCTTGTCTCGTAAATTCGGACGCGAGTCAGACCCGACTACGCCCCGGAAAACTCCGACCGCCATGAAATGCTCGCTCAATAGCTGGAGAAGCTGGCGAAGCCTGCCCTTCGATCCAGTTGCGCTCGGCGCTCTGTGTCGACCCTTCCCGAACCCATCACGGCCCAGTCGCCACAGTCGCGCGGATGAATCGCAGCATTGTTCGCCACAGCTCGTTCGAGAGTCTCGGAACCGCGATCCCCATCACACACACATTTCCTTGGTCGCCATCACCAACAGGATGATGGCTCAACCTCAGGTTATTCTACAAAGGAATCGTTCCTGCACACGAAGTTTTTTTTGCTCGAAAATCTTTCTGCAGAAGGCCAGATGAAAAGCTATCGCGCACTTCGTTCTCACCGGCATCTCGATGGAGAACGCCGTTCTTGCGGCCGTTCCCTACGCTGAAAAATCAACGTCTTCGTCGCAACAAAACGCGATCCATCGAGCGCATCCGCGGTGACTCGGACGGCGCAGAGGACATCAGGCGACCACATACAATTTCGTCAATGAATTCTAGCGAACCCTGACAAGGCAACGGACCGCGTCCGGCAGTCAGAGTGCTGTCCAGCCAACACTCTGCGTCAAATGGCATGCGGCGCAAAGGACTCCACCATCTCAACGCCTCGAGCATGCACACTGCTTGGTCGTTTGCGGAACATATCGGCCTTTACCCCAATCTCGTATGTGCGCCCTCAACGCACGGTGCTTGGCAGCACGATGAGCTCCGCGCACGCCGGCTCCACAACACTCCGAAATCAAATCGTCAGACCAAGCCGAGACTCCTGCAGACAATCTACATCGTCCACAATCCGCTCAGTACGTTTAACCTCGCAAAGGACGCCTGAAGCCACTTGCGTGCGACAACTGTTCGGTCGCGCGCCCTCTTTCTAAACCGGCTCCCAGCTTCGTCTCCCTTACCGCAGTCTCTACCGTTATGTCTCCATCCTCCAGCTGCTTCAGCAGGCGATCAAACATCGCCGACTCCTCAACATGTTTCGACTTTGCTCCGCCGAAGCTCGGCTCCACAGATCTCTTTCCAGCTTCAAGCCAATAGCGTTCCTTCAGGAAGGGGTAAGTCGGCAGACTCACACGTCGCGGCTTAACCTTGCCATAAAGCCGACTCCAGTCGATCACGAGCCCCCTAACCCAGGCCTCTGCGAGCTTCGAAAGCTCCCTTCCGGTCAACCAAGCCTCTATCGCACTCTCTTGCCCGTCCCCTGGTAATGCGGATTTCGGCTCCCGGGTACGTTTAACGTTCCCACGGAAGCATTGCGCGATAACCTTCTGTCCGCTCAAAAATTGCTCGAGCTTATCAAGCAAATCCCCAACGCTAGCGGCTGTGAACGCAATTCTCGCATCCATGGCTTCACGCCCAACTTGAAGTGTGTACGCCATATTCACGAGACTTAGGTTGGCATTGGACTTAGTGAACTGCAGCAGTTGCTTCGCCTGTGCCGTTAGCCGTTCGTCATTCTTTCCAGACAGCAAAATAACTACCGGACAATTGGCATCGTTCGGGATACGGCCTCGCGCCGAATTGTCTACGTGCTCCTTGACGATGACGTGCGCGTTTGCGCCCCCAGCGCCGAAGGAGGAAATTCCGGCAATGCGAGGATACTGCTTCGTAGCGCCATCGATCGAAACGACCGGACGCTCCCAAATTGCCGTCTCTTGTTGAACCAAGAAGGGAGTTTCATGAAAATCGATATTTGGATTAGGAGACGCGCTATTCAGGCTCCTGACCAATTTGCCATGCTTCATCTGCAACAGAACCTTGGTCAGGCCGGCGACCCCTGCAGCGCTTTCAGTATGCCCGATATTGCTCTTGACTGATCCGAGCGCGCAATACCGCTTGTCCTCAGTGTGCTCCGAGAAGGCGCGAGACAGCCCAGCAACCTCGATCGGATCTCCCAGCGATGTACCGGTACCGTGGGCCTCAACGTAGCTGATCGTTCTGGCATGAACTCCAGACCGCCTGAGAGCTTGCGAGATCAGTTCCCTCTGGGCCCCAGGATTAGGAACGGTGTAGCCGTTTGTTCTTCCCCCGTGATTGATGGCACTTCCCAATATGACACCATAAATCTGATCACCAGCTTCAATCGCACTGGCGAGGGGCTTGAGCAAAACCGCTCCCACGGCTTCCGCGTCCACGAATCCATCAGCGTTGGCACCAAATGCTCGGCACTCATTGCCACTACTGAGCATACTCAGCTCGGATAGATTTATGTACTGATCCGGCTCGATGATCAGGTTCACCCCACCGACGAGCGCGCAGTCGCTCGCACCGCTGTATAAGCTATCGAGAGCCATGTGGATTGCCGTTAAGGAAGAGGAACAGGCTGTATCGATTGCTATGCTCGGGCCACCAAAGCCAAACACATACGAAACCCGATTAGCGACCGACCAATATGATGGGGCCGTTCCATAGTTGCTGTTCATCACACCAACGAATACCCCCACACGCCTGCTATCGCAGATCGATTCCGGCGTATAGCCAGCATCGCTGATGCACGCGTATGCCTCTTGCAGGAAAAGCCGCTCCTGAGGCGACATGCGCTCTGCCTCACGCGGGGATATTCCGAAGAACAGAGGATCAAACGCGTCGATATCCTCGATGAAGCCTCCCCATTTACTATACATCTTCCCTGGGGCGCACCTCGACTTCTCCGGATCGTAGTACGCTTGCCAGTCCCAGCGCGCATTGGGGATCTCGGTGATGCAGTTCATGCCCGCCGCAAGATTTTCCCAATAGGCGTCAATATTCGAGGCCTGTGGGTAGCGACCGCTCATTCCAATTACTGCGATCTGAGTACCACCAAGGTCCTTTGGCTTGCTTGTGGGAGACGGCAACCTCCGCCTCCCCTCCGTCTTGCCCCGCAACGGCACATCGACCTCGCCGCTGGCCCCTGTATCAGGGCCTCTCTCCGGACCGGCCAGCTCAGCGACTCTTGCAGCCTGAGTTTCGACAAGATGCGTCGCCAGCGCCCTTAGATTGGGGTACTCGAACAAAGTTGTGCTATTTATGCTCGAGAACTTGCGAGACAGCACATCAGTCACCCGCAAACCGAGAATCGAATCTATGCCAAACGCGACCCAAGGGTCAGTTGGGTTCAAGGTGCTCGGGGGTATTCTAAGTATTTGCGAGACCAGCGTCGTCAAATATGAAGCTGCCAGCTCGCTCGCATTCTGGCTTGATGGCGGCAGGTTCGCGGGAACCGTGACGGCACCTTCAGCGCCATCTCTTCGCAATTTCTCACCATCACCTTCCGACCCATCGTTCGCTTCAGAGACGCTCGTTCTGACAACTCCGTTGCTCGTCGCCACGATGACTTGCTGTCCGAGCCGATGAGCAGCCGTAGCCGGGAAAGTAATGGATTCAAAACCTTCATCTCGAAGCAGCGCTTCCCAATTCGATGGGGCGATGGCCGGCGACCCTTCGACACGCAACTCCGTGTCGGAGTGCAGCCACCATCCCTCGAGCAATCCGAAGGTCAGATGCGCAAACAGGCTTCCGGAAGAAAGCTCGTTGATCAACAAAACGCCATGCCCCTTCATCAACGCCTTGGCATTGCGAAGGGCCTGACGAATGCTGCGAGTGGCGTGAAGAACGTTAGTCGCAATGACCGCATCGAACTCACCTAGCGCGAATCCTTGCTCGACGGGCGAATGCTCGATATTCAGCAGGCGCGCCTTCATGTACGGCGCTTCGGCCCCGAATCGCTCCTGGGCATCCAAGAGAAACACCTTCGAAACGTCAGTATAGCAGTATTCGTCAACGTGATTCACGAATGGCGACAGTCGCTTGAAAACGAGCGAACTCGTGCCTCCTGTTCCAGCGCCGATTTCGACAATCTTCAGTCTTGTGTTCGGATCTGCGGCAATTCGACTACGAACAAATTGCTCGAGGCGCTCGACCAACACTTCATTGAAATGGTCCGCGACATGGTTCTCTCGATAGATGTTCTCCACCAGATCCATTGAACCCTGCGGGAACATTGACTGCGTGGCAGATTGCTTCCCGTTCAGAATGCTCGGCAATGCTGTGAGCGTCGCGTCGAGAAGACATATTTGAGCTCGACGATGATCGTGCTGGGCGTCCGCCTTCAATTCAGCCCACGCCCTCAGGAGGGCAGGCCGATCAGGAATGGCTGTCCCTAGCCACCCGCCATCGTGTTGCCGGGCGAGCCCTTGGGAACCCAGAATACGCAGCCCCTGGTCTAACCATCGAGTAAAATACTCAGGAAGACCTGCGGCTCGTTGCGCGGGCCAAAGAGGTACATCTACGCGCAGCCAATTCAATTCATGCAGTTGGCTGCACAGAAGAGCGCCCAGCAAGAGCTCGAGTTCGTCGGCTTGTCGAAAGCCGGCTTCGCTCAATGGAAGACCCAGTTTGCTGACGTCGGACGTCGGGGTCGTCGCTGGGGCGCTCGGCGCTACAGCAATCCTCTCCGTGGACAGCACCCCCAGAGTTTCCGCAAGACGCCTGTCGTTGATCTTGAGGAATGCCGCTTGCGCGACCGGTGCCGCCAAGAATCTTTCGAGAAATTGCATGGCTTCGCTGGGTTCGATCGAATCCATGCCGAATTTGGCCAAGCGCTGCCTATACTGCTCGTTTGCCACCACGCCGACGCTGCCCCAGTAACCCCAGTTCACCAACTTGACGGGGACGCCTCCTGATTTCCGAAGCTCGTGTGAAAAGGAATCGATGAACGTGCACCCAGCCGCATAGTTGCTCTGACCAGGCGCCTTGGCCGTACTTTGCAGAGAGGAGAATACCAGGAAGAAGTCCAATCTCTCGTTCTTGAATACGTGCGCCATACTGACAGCAACATCGACCTTCGCCGACAGTGCCGCCTCGAAATCATTCGCGTCCAGGCGCTCGATCGAACCGTCATTTAGAACGAGTGCCGAGTGAACGACTCCATGAATGGATCCATACCGCTCGCGAATCTGATCTCGGGCGACTTCAAGCATCGCAACGTCAGCGGCGTCGGCGCAGATGTAAAGCGGAGCTTCGCCAAATTGGCCGAGGCGCACTTGTTTTGCGGCGATCCACGCATTTGCAGGGCGGCGGCCGACCCAAGCCACTCGGGCCTGATAGTTCTGAATCAGGTACTCACTTAGCGCCTCGCCTATTCCGCCGGCTCCTCCCACGATCACGTAGACGCCGTTCTTACGGAAGACCGATTCATCGAGCCTCGGCAACGCTGCTGGCAACAGCCGTGGCTGATGCCATTGCTTTTGTCGATAAGCGTAGGCATTGCCCAGATGCTGCGGGGGAAGTCGGAGGATATCCTCCAACTGCCAGTCCGTTGTCGGCATGTCGGCCAATCGAACCTTCCAGCTGACATGCTCTTTGGCAAGGGATCCTATCAACCCATGCAGACTCGCGTGCGCGGGCGATGGTACGTCGTCGGCCGAAACCAGCACTGCATTTTGGGTGATGATGGTCCAGCCAAGAGGTCGATGACCATAACCTTGCTGAAGGAGAGTTTTGATCAGGGACAGCCCGAACAGAACGCTGTGACGTTGGGCGCCGACTAGCTCTGAATTTTCCAATCGCCGGCCGCCTGGTGATTGCGGGATCCAAACCACATGGTCGAGATCGCCAGGAAGTACGTCGATAGCGGCTGTGCCATCCGCACTCAGCTTTAGTGCGGTGGTCCGGGCATAGCGCTGACGAAGCGACCTTTGTTGTTCCGCACTGCCGCCCACGACTAATACGTGCGCCGAATTTGCTGGCCAAGGTTCTACAGGAAGAGGATTCTCGACCTCCCACGTGGGAATCAGCGTGATCGGACTGGTCGCTGGTAGTGAGCCCTTGTTGGACGACTCGACTGTGGCGGATTCGTCCACCAAACGAGCGCTGAAACCATCTAGTCGAGCGCATGCGCGCCCATTCTCATCGGTAATCACCAGATCGACTTTGCGTAATCCGGCGCGACTGTCGCTGCCAAGGCTGTAGCTGAGTACTGCCCATCCTTGGGCCGGCAACGATCCCAGCAGTTGAACGCGTTCTACCGCAAATGGAAGGGCAAGAGCCTTTGCCGACCCTGCGTCGGACATAAGTGCCACGCAGGCTTGTAACGCCGAGTCCGCAATGCTTGGGTGGAGCGAGTATTGTGCATGCGTGCCAACTACGCACTCGGGAAGCACCCATTGCGCTAGTACGAAACGGTCCCCATCTGCACGCTGCCCAATTTGTACTTGCCGTAAACCTTGAAGCGCGGCGCCATATTGCAGCCCAAGGTTCCTGAAGTCTTGGTAGTAATCGTTGGCTGGGATCAGGCGTATGCATTCGCGCTGCAGTTCGGATAGATCCAGCGTCTCTTCCAGCGATTCTGCTGATAGCGTAGCGCGGCCTTGACCATAGGTGACCGTTCCGTCAGCGCCTTCGGTGTAGAGCTTGTAGACGAGATCTCCCTCTTCCTGTGGCTCCAACCGGATGTGCAGCGGGGATGCGATCTCCTGGATCGCGATGGGGCGTGAGAAAACAACATCATTGAGAGTAATGTTGAGGGCTTCGTCTTCCGGTAGGTCCCAGCCCTTCGCTACAGCTACGCGAGCCATCTCCAGTTGTGCGACGGCCGGAAGCAATCGCCTGCCTTTCACGACATGGTCTTTCAGGAAGAACTCCTCGCCGGTGAACACGGTCGTAAAGCGGCTCTGTTCCAGGCTTGAGGTATTGCGATGAACGAGTGGGTGGACGTGTTGATCGGCTTCCTGCATCGGGATGGTTGGGCGCGGTCGGGGCGCTGATACCCAGTAGCTTTCCTTGGCGAAGGGATAGGTGGGCAGGCTCAGCCGCGCCGGCCGCGCGGCTCCGTACAGCCTGGTCCAGTCGAACATCAGACCCTTGACCCACAGGTCCGCCAGCTTGGCGTGCTTGCCCTTGGCAAGCCACGTCTGGATCGCTCCCTGCAGGTCCTCGTCCGCCGCAAACACCGCCAGCGCGTCCTTGTTGCGCCGGACCTCGCCGCGGTACACGTCGTCCTGGTGCTGCGCGCCCTGCAGATAACCTTGCAGCTTGCCCTGCAGCTCCGCCACCGTGCCGGCAATCACCGCAAGGCGGAACTCCATCGCATCGCGGCCCACCTGCAGCGTGTACGCCATCGCCGCCAGGTCCGCGGCCGTCAGCTCCCGCTGCCCCATCCACGCCAGCAGCTGCTCCACCTGCGCCTTCAGCCGCTCCTCGTTCCGCGCCGACAGCACCACAACCGCCGGGCTCTCCGGCAGCGCACGCACCGGCTCCGACGCCGGTCCAGGCGCCACATACTCCTCCAGCACCACATGCGCGTTCACGCCGCCAAAGCCGAACGAGCTCACTCCCGCCCGGCGCGGCAACGCATCGCCATGCGTCCGGTCGGACGGATGCCAGGACTCATTGTCCCGAATAGCTCTGAAGGGAGTGTTCTGAAGATCAATAAGCGGATTAATGCAATCGAGATGCAGTGTCTTGGGAAGAACGCGATGGCGAAAGGCCAGCATGACCTTGATGAAACCGGCGATACCCGCAGCCGACTCGGTGTGGCCGATATTCGATTTCACCGACCCCAGCCCGCATTGTCCGGATTTTCCGTCCGGAGCCAGCGCTTGAAATGCTTCCGCGAGGGCCCGGACCTCGATGGGATCGCCGAGCGAGGTTCCCGTTCCATGCATCTCGACGTACGTAACCGATCCCGGATCAAATCCAGCATCCTCATATGTCGAAACAAGCAATCGCTTCTGCGCAGCGCCGTTCGGTGCCCGCAGGGAATTCGAGCGGCCGTCATGATTAACTCCGACGGCGCGAATCAGCCCATGAATGGAATCACCTGCAGCGACCGCTGCGCTCAGCGGCTTGAGAATGACTCCGCCGATACCCTCGGATCGAACAAAGCCGTCCGCTTGCGCGTCCAATGTCCGGCATCGCCCTGTCTTGGACAGCATTCCCGCCTGGGCGCTCGACAGCAAGACTCTGGGTGTAAGAATCAAATTGATGCCAAGTACGATCGCCGAACTGCATTCCCCCCTCCGCAGAGACTCCACAGCGCGATGTACGGCAACGAGAGAACTCGAGCAGGCAGTATTAACAATCTCACTTGGCCCGGTCAGATTGAACCATCTGGAAGCCCGGTTCGGAATCATCGTCAGATGCGATCCGGAATCGATATACGCACCGGACTGCGCCATGAGATCTTGCCGCGCAGCAAGCATTTCGGAGTAGTCGGACGTATGGGCGCCAATAAACAGACCGATACGCTTCCCGCTCCAGAATAAAGGGTTCACTCCCGAAACTTCCGCCAGCTTCCACACAAACTCCAATACTTTGCGCTGCTGCGGATCCATGCATTCGGCCTCCCGCGGCGAGACGCCGAAGAAGGTCGCATCGAAAGCGTCCACATCGCTCAGCAAGCCCGCCCATCGCGGCAACTCGCTCTCGTCTAGACCGGGATAGGAGCACATTGCCTTCCAAAGATCCGGGCGCTCCTTCTCAATCGACGCAATTGCATCACCGCCGCTCTTCAAAAACTCCCAGAACGGCTCAACTCCTTCGCCGGCACCCGGCATGTCACAATGCATCCCGGTGACAGCAATAAGCTCCGCGTTTGCAGGAGCAGAAGCTGCACTTCCCCCGCCTCCAAGCCGGACGCTCGCAGCGGGATATGAATCCGCCCTCGCCTCACCATCTTCCAGGTGCTCAGCGATCTCTCGCAGGGTACGCAACTCGAACAGCAATGTCGGATCGAACTGAACTCCAAATACCAGCTCCAGCTCCCCCGCAAGCCGCGTGCATTGCAGGGAATCCAAGCCGATTGAGGTCAGGTCGCTGTCTGCGTCCAATATCCGCGCACGTTCGCCCAGAACCGGAACAAACACTCGTTCACGCAACGAGGTGACGGTGCCCCCGCTACGCGCTGCGCCGCGCTCCGCGGACGACTTCAACGCCTCATCGTCGCTTCGCCAGAGAACCGCGAGCGTCTTTGACATATATGCTTCTTTGAGCGGCTGACGCTTGAGCTTGGAAGACGGCGCGCCGAATACGGCCTCCCTTTCCACGACGACAATTTCACCTAATGCCAATCCGTGCTGCGCGGCCACCGCGGTGCGGACAAGCGTCGCGAGCGCCAGATAGTCGCCGCCGGGTAAGGTCTTCTCGAGGCCCAAAAGCGAGATGACCTGTTCCACGCCGTCCCGTTCGACGCCGAACACCGCCGGGATCAGATGGATTGCGCCAACCGCAGCGGCAATGGTTGACTCGATATCCGCAGGAAAATGATTCTTCCCGCGCACGATGATGACTTCCTTCCGTCTCCCCGCAATGTAGAGATTCCCTTCAACCAAGAACCCAAGATCCCCGGTCCGAAAGAAACCAGCCTCGTCAGAATTCGCAACCGAGCACCCGAACACATCCGATGCCTCTGGGTCGGAAAACAGATAGCCGCTCGTCACGGCTTGCGACCTCAGCCAGACTTCGCCGATTTGGCCATCGCCGCACGGCACGCCGCCGTCGCAGTCGACGATCCGTACCTCGCACCCGTCAGTGACCGGGCCGCAGTTCGAGACCACAACAGGCGTTTCGCCGGACTGTACGAAGGACGCTCGGGAGTTCTTGAACGGCTCGGCGTCGAGCGAGACGAACCCCCCGTTGCGAGCGCTCCCCGTGGTCACTGACCCGCATTCAGATAGACCGTAGTGCGAGCATAGTGTTTCCGGGCGCGCCCCGACCGCTGCGAATTTCTTGAAGAACCGATCGGCACTGGTCTTCCGTACAGGTTCTCCACCACATACGAAGTGCGTAACGCTCGCCATGGCGTCTTGCGGGACCTCGCCAGGCACTACGACATCACAGCAAAAATCAAATGCAAAATTCGGTGCCGCAACGTGCGTTGCACGATGCCTTGCCATCACCTCAAACCAAACCACAGGACGTTTTGAAAACTCCTGCGTTCGAACAATACTACAGCTGGCGCCCGCGAAGAACGGAACCAGCAGGCCGAAGTGCAGCCCGAAATTGTGGGTCGGCGACAACCAAGTCACGACTCTGCTGCCTTGGACTATTTCCCACTGAGCTCGCCCCGCACAGACCTGCTGCCATAGGTTCGCGTAAGTGAGCGGAATGCCTTTCGGCCGCCCTGTCGAACCGGACGTGAACAAAATGAGCGCGGGGTCGTCGTTTTCTGCCGGCCTCACTTCCACGGGGCCGGGCGGCTCCTCGAGAAGCTCGTCGACCGTCATCAGCAAGCAGGCATCAATATCGTCACTTTCGCCGAGCCGAACATGAGTATCGCGATCGGCAATAACGAAGCACGTACGCCCCCCTTCGGTTACCTGCCGATGCAGCGCGCGAGCACGATCGAGGTCGGGAGATGCGACTGACCATCCCGGCAGGGTTAGCGGTATAGCCACGACGTTGGCGCTGAAGCACGCAAGTAGTGTCGAGGTGAATTCAATTCCGTGCGGCATCACGATCAAGACAAGGGTGTGTCGAACCAGGCGCTTCTGCAGCGCGACGGAGATTCGCCCGGCCTGAGTTGCCAGCTCGGCGATGCTGAGCGATTTCGATGGCTCCAAATGGCTGCGCCCGGCAAACTCGAAGATGCCGCCCTCACGCTCATTCGGATCGATGGCGTTGATCAGCGACTGCTGCAACAAATGCATGGTGTTTCCTTTTGAGCAGGCAGGGTCTCGCCTCTGCCAGTGTCCTGTTACTGCGTGGTTACGCAGCGGATCTTGCGCTGGGCGCATCTGGATCCACGCTCGCGCAACCGACGCACACCTCCGAGACCACTACGTAGCCGCCCCACATCAAATCCGGTTCGGGCCGGGCGCCACGGGTCCCGATCGCCTCCGTCAACCGGCCCCGGGCCCGTTTCCGCAGCGACGCAGCCATCATCGTTTGGACAATTCCAAGCGCATGCCGGCGGCGGGGCGAAGAGTAAAGTTGTAAGTCGGGTTATCGGCCGCCTTGTCGGTCGCAACCGAGTGAAACCGATATCGCTGCAGCACCATCGCCGAGACCAGAGACATCTGCGTCAGCGCGAAGGTATTCCCGATACAAACCCGTGGGCCTGCACCGAACGGCAGGAATGCGCCTCTCGGTCGCTGACTGCTATTCTCCTCGGTAAAGCGATCCGGATCGAACGTCTCTGGATCCGGAAACCAGCGCGCATCCCGATGCACGACCCAGGGCGACAACATCACTGCGGCGCCCTTCGGAATCTGCCATGGCCCGATTGAAATGGGCTGCATCGCCCGACGCGAAATCAAGATCGCAAAAGGAGGATACAGCCGCATCGTTTCCTGCAGCGTCCGGTTCAGATACTCCAGCTTTGGAATATCTTCGTAGGCAGGCGGTCTCCCGCCCAAAACGTCGTCCACCTCCGCGGCCGCGCGCTGCGCACACTCCGGATTTGATGTCATGGCAAATCCCCACCACGTGAGTGCAGATGCCGTCGTGTCATGACCGCCCAGGAACATCGTCATACACTGATCCCGGATCTCCTCATCGCCCAGACCGCCGTCAGCCCCGTCATCGTCGCGCAACGCCATGAGCGCGCCCAGAAAGTCCTCCCTTGGCGCAGCTCCCTTCGAAAGCTCCGCCCGCCGATGCTGAATTTGCGTCCAGACCAAATCGTTCAGGACGCGCCGGCCCCGCCGCTCTTCGGCTTTATGTGGCATCCATTCAGGCAGACTGAGGACGGAAAACATCCGCTTGATGTCGACTTCCGAGAGGTAGCGGATCGCTCGCTCCACCTTCTCGGCATCCTCGCCGGCCGGCCTGCTGAACTCCATCTGCATGATCACGTCCATCGTGAGCATCGTCATGACATGCTCGAAATCGATGACTTCCCGCTGATCGGAGATCAGGACCTGAAGATGCCGGCTGGCGGCCGCGACCATGAGCCGAGCATAGTTTCCCATCCGTGCGGGCGAGAACAGCGGTTGCAGCATTCGCCTCCGGCTCTTCCACAGATCGCCCTCGGTCGTGAGAAGGCTCTTGCCCTGCATTCGAACGATCACATCGATAATGCGTTCGACTCGGGTGAAGTCGCGCGCGTGATCGACCAGAACTTCTCGCATCAGCGTCGGATGAAATATCCCGTACAGATGTTCGCCGGCGATGCGCATATGCGTAACATCGCCATAATCCGCCTGGAGACGTTGAATGAAATCTACTGGATTGCGCGCCCACTCGTTCTTCAGCGGAATCCCGAATAGACGAGAAGGCGGACCGGGAGGATACGCAATGTCGGGCTGAAGTACGTCAGCAGCACTCATTTGTTTCACTTCCTGTAGCTCGTGCGTTCAAGCGCATTATGGATAGAAAACGCTCTGAGCGATACAGCGCTCATCATCGTCTTCTGCGCGACCTTCATTCACTCAAATCCACGGTCGCTACACACGAATACTGCGTCGTCAACTACGTTGATGATTTGACGCATGCGATGAGAAAACACCATTCGCGCGTTGGGATCGTTGCATTTCCCGTATCGATTAGCCCCAACCTCTCGCTGTCCTCTTCCGCACAACGGGATCGCAAGGACAGCGTTCGCGCACCAGCTTGCGACAACGTTCGCAATCGCGGGCGATCGCCGCCTCCCGAAGAGCGAGCATGCAGAGTGATCGTCGAACTTGATGTCGCGTCTGGTGTTACCCGCAACTGGCGCGGACCTGCGTCCGCGCTCGAATTCCAACCTGGGATATCCGAGCGCGCGCCCTCGCTGACAACTGATCCAAGTCTCTAATCGACGCGGACCGCGCTTTCGCTGGCCACCGGCAGTCCGAAGCGCATCCCGGCCCGGAACGTCTCGGTAATGAGCATGCAGGCACCATGCGGCATTTCAAGGAGGTAGCTGCGGACCGCAGAGGGATCGGGCGCGCCGGAACGTTGCCACAAGCGTCGCTGCACGGAGGATAGAGCGGGGACCGGCTTCTTGCGGGTCCATCTGCGATCAAAGATATGACCGATAGGTGAAATTCCCGCTTCCAGATATCCGCGCAGTTCCGGATCGACCGCATCCAACGCAATGTAGGAGAGGTTGTCCATCATCACCTCGTGGCGAAAGGACATACAAACCTGCCTTTCGATGAACTCCACGCCTGACAGATGATCCCTGACCTCGGGCGGTACATTGCTGGTTACGACCTGATGCACCACGTCCAGGTGTATTGGCCCCTGAGCAATTGTCTCACATAGCAAGGTCGCCGATCCGTCCTGCGCGATCAGGACCTTCAGCCAGGCCTCGGCCCACGCCGCGGTCGCACTCCCAGGACTTAAACCTTCTACGTAGCGTCGGCGCGAAACGGGATGGGACGTCATCGAGTGTTTTCTCGGGGCTATCGCCGAACGTTGACGGCGGGAAATTCGAAGGCGGCATCTTGCAGAGATGCGCTGCTTCTCGACAGAAGGAGCAACATGCCATGTCAGAGGATAGTGCTATCGAGCAGCTTCAGCCACAATTCTTATACGGTCCGCTCACTGCAGTTTTGCAAAGCGCCGAGCACGTACTTTCTTCGAGCTTGTTGCTCGGCGATCGGACCCATCAGTGAGATCTAAACGCACGCTCACCAGTTGGCGGTTGGCGCAAGTCAACGGGCGATACCGATCCTCACCTTGGTAGGGAAGGGCGCTCGGCGTGACAGCCCGACATCGCACACGCGCAAGGCCCGCCGGTCGAATTCACGCAACCGCCGGAACCGCAATCTGTCTCTTGTCGCGAACCTCTGCATATCGGCGGAGCGCGCTGTCCATTAATTCGCCCGTCTCTTCCAGAATGACAAACGCAATCTGGTCGACATGCCGGTTGCGCCAATTCTCAAGTGCCGTGCCTTTGACGCGTTGATTGAACGCGCCCAGCGCGGGGCCGCATTGGATCTGGAAATCCACTTTGTTGCGAACGACACCGGTCATCGCGAGTCGGGTCGATCGCGCAAAGTACCATTTGAAGATAAGCGCCATCTTGTGCTTCGCCGATTGCTTCGCACGATCCAGTTCGGTCGGGCTTTTCCGGCTGAGATAGAGCTTGGTTTCCTCCCAGACCTGATCGAGACTGAGCGCGAAGTATTTCTCCTCAATTTGCCTGCGCGTGGCCGGATCGATTTCGTCGATCGAATTGTGGCGCCGGTAGAGCTCGTACAGCTTGTTCGCCCTTGCCGGGAAGAACACGCCCTTCTTCACTACCTGGACCTTCGCGCCGATCTCAAACATATCTCCCGCAGGCGCATAGTCCGTGTCATTAACATCGACCTCCTGCAGCATGTCCTTGACCGCGTCGCTCGTTCCAGCCTCGACGGTGCACTGATTGATCGAGCCGGTGACGATGAAATCTGCGCCAAGCATGAAGGCCGCCAAAGCAGCATGCGCCGTCCCAATGCCGCCAGCCGCACCCAGATGGACGGGGTAGTGATATCTTCGGTGCGCGACGACCTCGTCACGCACTTGCGCGATGGCGGGAAAAAGTGCGAATGCGACGCCCTGATCCGTGTGCCCCCCGGAATCGGCTTCAACACATATGTCGTCGGCCGTCGGAACTTGTCCCGCGATATCGGCTTGCTCAGCGGTGATCTGGCCGTTGGCCAGGAGAGATTGGACAATCCGTTGCGACGGAGGCTGGAGGAACGCTCGCGCAACCTCGGTGTTCGATACTTTGGCAATAATTCGATGGCGCCGAACGATCGTCCCGTCGGCCGCTTTCGACAGCCCGCTGAGCTTGTATCGAACGAGAGCCGGTGTGATCTGCATGTAAGCAGACGCCTCGACGAACCGCACTCGGTGTCGCAGGAGAATATCGACAACTGCGTCCTCCAGCGCCGGGCTCTCCGGACTGTGGAGCAGATTGCATCCATAACTGTACGCCTCCCTCAACTCAGCCTTGATGTACTGAATGTCACTTTCGATCTCTTCGAGCGGCATTCCGCCGGTTCCCAGGAAGCCCATGAAGCCGGCTCTTCCCATTCGAACGACCAATTCTTTCGAAGAAATTCCCTTGTACATCGAGCCGGCGATATAGGCGAACTTGATCCCGTATTCATCCCTGAACGACCTCGCACCGAGGTCAGTCGGATCGATGCCGAATATACGATCGGCCGGCCGGCGCGGGGGCACCACGTCATGCAGCACAACAGGAGAGGGCCTCAATTCCGCGGCGGTTTGCGGCTTGGCCGCACTGGCCTGCGGCGACCGATTGTCCGTCAGTGTTTCGGACTGAGTCGGCGGTAACACGCCAACGTGGCGCGCAACGTCGTCAGCCGTCTTCGTCGACTTGGCCGCGTCGGAGCTCGACAGCGACAACTCGACTCTGCTCACATCTTCGAGAACAATCGGGGCAGCCTCCTGGCGAATCTGGGTAACAAGCTTCGTCAGTATTTGTCCCGGCCCGACTTCTTGAAAGTCCCGCACCCCTCTGGCGATCATGTATCGCACGCAATCATTCCACTGCACCGGGCTGGTGATTTGCCGAACCAGTTGCATTCCGACGTCGCCCGTAGCGTAGGGGCGGGCCGTGACATTGGAGATCACAGGAGTTTTCGGGTCCTGAAAAGTGAAACGACCGACAAACTCCTGAAATTCGTCAGCTGCGGATTGCATCAATGGCGAATGAAACGCACCGCCGACATTGAGCCGGACGTATCGCGCGCCGGCTTGCGCCTCTATCAACTTTTGAACGCGAGAGATCTCGGATTCCGCGCCGGATATCACCACTTGGGAGGGCGAATTAATGTTCGCAGGATGAATCCCGGAGAAGCCCGCCTTCTTGCAAAGGTCGCTCAGCAACGCGCAGTCCAACCCGAGAACAGCAGCCATCGCGCCGCGGGGGGCGCGGCTCATGAGCTCGCCCCGCTTCTGCACCAGTCTCAGCCCGGACTCGAAGTCGAACACTCCGCTCGAGAGCAACGCATTGTACTCGCCAAGGCTATGCCCGGCCAGAAACTCTGGCTCCGCTCCGCCCGCGCCTTGCGCTGCCAGAAAGGCGAACGCGTTAACCACGTACAGGGCAGGCTGGGTGTACTGGGTTTGCGCCAAACGTTGCCCGGGATCGCGAAGGCAAAGCTCCTCGATTGAATATCCAAGTATCCGGTCCGCAGTCCGCACAAGCGCAGAAAATCGGCCGAACAGATCCCGCCCCATACCCTTGAATTGGGCTCCTTGGCCAGGAAACAGAACTGCACGCATCAAGACACCAATCAATTTGTGATCGCGCTCTAGTACCAGTAATCCCGCGCGCTCTGTGAACTTTCTGCAATCCATCAATTGATCGCTGTTAGCCGACATCAGGAAAGGTTCGGCTTACGATAACGCCCTGCTTTCAAAGCAATTTCCGACACTTCGGTTTTACCGCACGTGGCGTTGCGCGAGAGAACGACCGCTTTGCCGCCCACATCGATCGAGATCGCAGTCTGTTTCGTACGAAGAAGACGATCGTCACCCGTCGCAATCCGCGGGAACTTCTAGCGATCAGATGAGCGCGAGTTCCGCTCGCTCTGCGAACCAGGTGAGGGAACGACGGGACGGTTACTCGCGGTCGCCAAACCGACAGTCGGCCCCTCGTTCAGGATATGCTAGCTATTCGCCAGCGAGACCAAGATCTCCGTCATCTCACTTCCGCAAAAATACACGACGGAGGCCGAGCAACCACCGTGCCGTTTCTCGAGATACGGCTCAGGCACACTGATTGCGCCATTTACAAACCGCCTCAAGAATTCAAGATTGTCGTCTCGATGCTCGTACACCAGCTCGAGTCTCGACAGGAGACGCTGCTTCTGCGAGCCACTGCCCAAGAACTGACTTAACACGCCAACAGAGTCGCTGAACGTGGCGGAATCATCGCGCGGCACGAATAGTCGCCACAGCGCGCCATCCTGTAGAGCAGAAGAAAGGAATTCTTGAGAGTCATGCTCAGTACCAAAATGCTGCATTCTCTCGCCCTTTCCAGCTTCAGCGTCGGCAGTCAGCTTCTACGCATTCGGAACCACTAGATGTTTGACCGCAAGTATCGAGAGACGCGCGGTCCACGCAAACCTGACAACGATTGCCGCTTGGGAAATCGCCACCCCGCTCCGATCGCGCATCGAGCGACTTTGAAACATTCGGCACAATCAAATCAGGGCCACGCAAGCTTGAATACCACAGAATGCTCGCTCAAGGTTTTGCGCCAACTTTGGGTCGGAGAGGACGATGTCGCTAGTCACAATGTCTCGGACCCGCGCGAAATCGACTGCGGATAATCCCTGCGCCAAGATAGCAACGAGCTGGGCAACGGCGCTTCCAGACCCACCATCGGGCGCGATAGCCTGCCATTCCATATCGCCACGCGCGGATTGTTGCGCCGACACCTCTAGCTCGCGCCCTTTCCCCAGCTCGCCTGATCGAAAGGCTTTTAGCTCTTCTCGCACGACTGACGGCGCAATGTGCTCGCCAGCTTCTGCCCGACTTAGGATATCGCTCACAAAGGCTTCGGGAACGCCCGTGGTGGAAAGCAGATAGAGAACTGACGGCGACAAATGCGCAACCGTTGCGCCTTTGTCGGATGCCCATCCAGCTACTCGCATGTAGGCCTGCGCGGTACGCGCAGGAATGCCAACCTCGCACTCTACCCAACCGAGGAACGCGCCATGCGATAGATGACGCTTCGCTTCAAGGAGCGCCTTGCCGATTTGGATAAGGGACGTCGTACATTGTCGTCGGATTCGGTCAGCTTGGCCTCTGAGGAATTTGGCTACCGATATTGGGACGGAGTCATAGTCGAACCGCAAGCTACGCATGTCATCATCACGCTGATCGTCCAGTCGCACGTCCTTCCGCATTTTGCACGCGCACCCCGTTGCCCACACAAAAACGTGACTAACATGGTTTTCCGCTCTGATCAACGTTGGGTTGCTTCGCACAAAGCGTGTATTTGATGGGCCTTGCGACTAAGGAAGACGGTTGTTGTCAAGTGCAAACGTAAGCGCAGAAGTTATCGCCTTCTTGGCGACCAACACGATCGGGATCCCAGCAAACCCAAGAAACATACTGAAATATGAGCACCGATGTCCTCAACCTGAATCGCGTCGCGCGAAACAGAGCAGACGTCGCGCATGGCACTTCTCGTTCGGGAGATCGCTCGGCAGACCAAGTACCGACCTGAGTTCGTTGCTCCGGTCTCGCGAGGAAGACTTTCTTGGATGATTGTGTTCTACGACAGATTGATGACCTTGCCGTCCAGGTGCCCGTAGCGCGTAAAGTCGATCATGTTCGAATCTCCTCTCCACGCTCCGGCCAGGCTCTATTAACCGATGTCGCTGTGGCAAATCATTTCCTTGACGTCGATGTCGCTATCGCGCGGCGGCAGCATCTATTGCTACGGGAGCTAACGACAAACGGCGTAGAGCTCGGGCTGCTCGAAGCCGCTCGTCGATTGATGCGCGAGAGGTATCCTCGAAGCTCATTAAGGCGGTAACCGTTCGCCGACGTGCTCGCGCTGCTCGCGCAGGCGCTTCGCGTTCGGCCTCCAGGAGTTTGGTCGATCAGCATCTGCCTTGACTCGACAGTCAGCGGGACGCTGGTTGCCGAAACGGCGCTGAGCTTTGGTGCTGCTTAAATACACGCAGCTTCCGGGCTCCCTTCGCGTTGTCGGCGAATGAGCGACACGTGGACAGCGGTCTGAAGGGGCCGACGTCGAATCATCATCGGACCCCATCGGCAAAAGCAATTGCTCGTCCCATGACGGTCGGACGCAATACGCTCTCGAAAGCGGAGACCGTCACTATCGCCGCTGTCGAGGCTAGGATTCCCGCTCTTGTCGAAGCCCGGGAGATCGTAGCCGAATTCCACGTGATGATCCGGCGCAGAGCTGTTGCCATGGATCGAGCGCACTCGCGCAAGTCTCGTGCCTGCGATGGGACTATTACCGTCGAAAGAGATTGGGGTTATCGCGAGACATTCCGGTTAGCGTTGGAGAGTCTCGCCGCGGCTAAGCCGGAAGCGCCCCAGTCACCGCGCCCAATAAATGCAAGGGATCCCGGGACGGGAAGCTATGCGGACGCCCGATGAGGAATAGGAATCACGTTAGAAGCGCTCACGACATATCGGCCCCAAGCGTCCAACAACTGTCTCCGCTTCTTCAACGCGTTGCCACGCCGATAGGCTTGTTCCGTTTCGTCGCCCACCTTGTGGGCCAATGCCATTTCCGCAATTTCGCGCTCGAACCGCGTTTCGTCACCGGCCCAATCGCGGAAGCTGGACCGGCATCCATGGGTGGTCATCGCGGGATAGATGGCCTTTAGCGCGTGGAGCACGGCATTCATGCCAAGTGGTTTCGTATGATCTTTTGACCATTGTCCAGCGAAGACGTAGGCATCGCGCGCCAAATCCCTCGGAATGACAGCTTTCAGGATCTCAATAGCGCGGTCGCAGAGTGGCACTTCGAAATCTTGGCCTTCTGGATGGTCTTCTGTCTTCATCCGTTCCGCCGGGATGGTCCAAAGCCGCTCTGCGAAGTTCACCTCGCGCACGCGCATCAGGCGGGCTTCGCCGGTCCGCACCGCCGTCAGGATGATGTATTCAGCGGCGAGGTTGACCGTAGTATCGGCCGCTTCGTGCTTGGCTTGCAGCGCCTGTACGATTCGGGGGACGTCCTTGTAGGGCGCGGCTTTGTGATGGCGCTTTGATCGTTTCGACTTCGGCAAGAGCGGCTTCAAGGTCTTCCACATCGCGGGGTTCTTCCCGGAGCGAAGCCCCCTCGCTTCTGCGGCATCAAGCACGCGCTCAATCCGGCTGCGCGTTTCCCGTGCCGTGCGGTTGATCGTCATCCAGATGGGCGACAAGATCTCCAACACGTCGTTCACCGTGATGTTGGCGAGCTCCATGCCGCGGATAGGCTTGCACCGCACCTTCAGGTCTCGGGTCCAGTCAGCGAGGGTATTCTTGCCTTTGAAGCCGGCCCTGATCGATACCAGAAAGTCGTCCGCGAATTCTCCGAACTTCGTGGCTGCCAATATTTCGGCGCGCCGCTCCGCCGTTAGGTCCTTGCCTTCGGCGAGCCTCTTGCGCGCGTCCGCAGCCTTCAGTCGGGCGTCCGCGAGCGAGATGCCGTCCTTGCCTTTGCCCTTTGCGGGACCCAGTCCCATCTCTCTGCGCTTGCTGGTGCCGCGCACCCGGTACAGGAATATCCATTGGCGCCGCGCATGCGCCCCCGTCTCAATCGCAAGGTAAAGCCCACCCCCGTCACTGTGCCGCCCGGGCTCAATGATGGTTTCCGCTTCCCGGGCCGAGAGCTTGTGCAACTGTCGTTTGGCCATGTCCGCCCCACCTGTCCGCCCCACCATTGAACACGGATTGCAGCGAATTGCGGCGAACGCCCGTGAATAACGGCGGATTTTCGATATAGCGATTATAGAAGAAATTACAATGTATTAGAAGCCATCAGCGGACAATTGAGGGCATGTGCGCAATTCCGCCACTGACGCGGTGATGCCAGTCGCGCCTTACTTTTGTCTGGGCCTCACTTCTTCCCGGCCAGCCAGTCCCGCCCTTCGCCATAGAGCTTCTCGACCTCGGGCCCGATCAGGCCCGGCATATCGCGCTTGACCTTGTAGCCGATCAGCTCCTGCATGTAGGCGAGATGACGATAGCCCTCGGGCAGCGCGGCGAGCGCTTTCTGGTCGAGCTGAAGCTTGGCTGCGGGATCGACCGGATCGATCCGGTCCTTCTCGTAGATCGGCTGGCGGCGGACGATGCCCCATTTTCCGATTCCTGATTGGTCCTGCCGCTTCTCCAGGAAGTCGTAGAAGCGTCCGGTGCAGACGACGTCGCAGAGCACGTCGTGCACGAGGGCGCGCTGCGAGATCGTCATCTTGGTCTGGGCGATGGCCCGCTTCTCCGCGAGATCGATGCTGGTGCCGCCGAGGAAATGCAGGATGCGTACACCTTTGGCAAACCCCTCCTGGCTGACGCGCATGAAATCCCGCGCCGGCCCCTGAAACCAGGTCGCGGACATCCAGCCTTCCTCGTGCCAGACCGTGGCAAAGCGCTCCCAGTCACCGGCATCGCGCCAGACCGCCCAGTTCTCGACGAGGTCGCGGATGGCAAGGCGGTCGAGCAGTTGCTGGTCCATGGTGCGTTTCTCCCGGAGGCGTGGGGCTGCGATGAATGTCATCGGCCCGAAATATCAACGGGGCAATGAGGTTGGCGTCAAGCGGGGGATGATGCTGCACGGCCCCGCGAATTGCCCACATCGAAGCAACCGCGACGCGAGCACCGAGCCTTGCAATCAACCAGACCGGGACTAGTATGCGCGTTGATGCAGATGAAACTTCTCTTGTTGGCCGCGCTTCTCGCATTGTTGGCTGCTTTCCCTTGCCACGCGCAGACAGATGCGCAGAGCGAAAGTGCCCAAGCTTGGAAGGCGAAACTGTCAGCACACATCGCCAAGAGCAGGCTGTTCCCGGCCCAGGCACTGGCGCAAACCGGTGAGGCCAGGGTTGGCTTCGTCATCGATCGGTACGGCAAATTGGTCTCGCGGGCACTGGCTGCGAGCACTGGCTCGCGACTGCTCGACGATGCCGCGCTGGACATCGTCGCCCGCGCCCAGCCCTTTCCACAGCCGCCTTCGGAGCTGAAGGAAGAGACATTCTCTTTCGTGGTCCCGATTGTCTTCAGCGGCCGACAATTTCGGGTGCCGACCGACGGGCTGGTGCTGAGCATGCCGGCTTCCGGCTCCACGGCGTCCGACGCGATGGCCGCCTGGCGCAAGGTGGTCTCCGAGCACGTCTGGCGCAACAGGGTATTTCCCTCAAATGCGATAGGTCAAAGGGCCGATGCCGGCGTCACATTCGTGGTCGACCGTTCGGGCAAGTTGATTTCAAACGCCCTGGTGGAAAGCACGGGCTTCGCGCCGCTGGACGCGGCGGCGCTAGCCATGGTCGAGCGGTCCGCGCCCTTCCCGAAGCCACCCGCTGAGGCGAAGGACGATCTACAGAGGGTAACCATCCTCATGGCTTTCGACGGAATTCTGCCCAAGCCAGCTCCGCCGTCACCGGAACGAGAAAAATTTCTCCAATCCTGGGTCGAGGAGCAGGCCAAGCTCAGTCCAAAGTCCCCGGGGCCAGATGATGCCAAACTGAACTCCATGATGCGTAGCATCTGCCGCGGCTGCTGAGGCGGAGCATCGCTCGGCAACAAAAAGCGGCGCGCCTTACGACGCGCCGTCTTGCTTTCCGATGAAGGCTTCCTTAAGCCGCCGGCGCCTTCGGCGTGCGGTTGCGGGAGTTGCGCTGGAAGAACAGGGCCTGGCTCGCCACCGCCGAGACCATTGCAGGCTGGAACGGCTTTGAGATCAGGAAAGCCGGCTCCGGGCGCTCGCCGGTCAGGAAGCGCTCCGGGTAGGCGGTGATGAACACCACCGGCACCTCGAAGGTGCGCAGCAGCTCGTTGACGGCGTCCAGACCCGACGAGCCGTCGGCGAGCTGGATGTCGGCGAGGATCAGGCCGGGCCGCTTGTTCTTGGCCAGTGCCACCGCATCGGCGTGGGTGCGCGCGACGCCGACGACATTGTGGCCGAGATTCTTCACCAGGCTCTCGAGGTCCATGGCGATGAAGGTCTCGTCCTCGATGATCAGCACGTCGGTGGCGATCTCGGCCGCCATCTCGCGCCCGGCGGCATCCGCCAGCCGCCGCGTCTCGGCGACGTCGGTGCCGAGGATGTAGCCGACCTCCTCTTCCGAGAACCCTTCCAGCGACAGCAGCAGGAAGGCCTGCCGCGGCAGCGGCGTGATGTTCGACAGCCGCCGCTCGGGCGGCATCGGCAGGGTCGCCACCTCCGAATCGTCGTTGACCGAGACCGAATTCCAGATCTGGGTGAACAGCCGGAACAGGCCGGCGCGCGGCCCATGGCTCTCATCGAGCACCGACGGATCTCCCAGCATGGCTTCCAACATGGCTGCGACATAGGCGTCGCCGGAGGCCTGGCTGCCCGTCAGGGCGCGCGCATACCGGCGCAACAACGGCAAGTGTTCAGCAACGAGCTGCGAACGGGACATCCCCACTCCATTCATCTTCGGGCCGACCTCAAGGTCCAGGGCGTTACGCGGGGGGCCCGGGTTCCCCTGCTGGGGTTGATTACGCCTGAGCCTAAGAAAAGTTCCCCCCGCCCGGGAACTTTTTGTCGAACCTGGAATTGTGCCTATCCAGGGAACGGCTCCCGGTTGAGAAAACTTCTCGAATTTACAGTCACTTAACTCGGGGAAACGTGGAACAGGTCATGAAAGATCTCAAGTCTCAAGCCAGCAGAAGCACGACCCCCGGCAAGGGAGGGCTCACTCCGGAGATTCAATCCCGGATCGGCCATCAGTTGCGCGCCATGTACGACGATGTCGTACGACAGGGGGTTCCAGATCGGTTCGCCGAACTGATCAAGAAGCTTGATGCGCCGGGGGCAGCCCCCCAATTGGGCGATGAGGGCGGATCCAACGACAACAACAATGGGAGGGATTAATGCCTCTCACGGACTCCCTGCGTGACGACATCCTGGCGGCCGTGCCGAGCTTGCGCGCGTTCGCCATTTCGCTCAGCGGCAATGCGGACCGCGCCGACGATTTGGTGCAGGAGACACTGCTCCGCGCACTCGCCAACATCGACTCGTTCCAGCCCGGCTCCAATCTTCCGGCGTGGCTGTTCACGATCCTGCGCAACCTGTTTCGCTCCGACTATCGCAAGCGGCGGCGCGAGGTCGAGGACGCCGAGGGCAATTACGCCAAGACGCTGAAGACACAGCCGTCGCAGAACGCGCATCTCGAGTTCGAGGAATTCCGCACGGCGCTCGAAAAGCTTCCGCAGGATCAGCGTGAAGCGCTGATCCTGGTCGGCGCCTCCGGCTTCTCCTACGAGGACGCCGCCTCGATCTGCGGCTGCGCCGTCGGCACGATCAAGAGCCGCGTGAACCGCGCGCGCTCGAAGCTTGCCGCGTTGCTCTATGTCGATGGCGCCGAGGATTTCGGCCCGGACGAGACCGTTCGGGCCGTGATCGGCGGCAGCGGCGGCTGACAGCCGGCGTCAAGCGAATTGAGGCAAGGATGAAGGCGGCCGTTTCCACGGCCGTCTTCGCCTGCCTCAAGACGGACTGCGTCCTCGATCACTCGTCCACGAAGGTCACGGTGTCAGCCACGCTCGCACGCGAGGTGCGGTAGCTGTTGACCGTGTGGGCGTGGTCGGCATAGCCGAACGAGATGCCGCAGACGACGCGGCGATCCTCGGGCAGGTTGAAGTGGCGGCGGATCAGGCCGGAGTGGCGCGCGAGCGCGGCCTGCGGGATCGTGCCGAGCCCGAGCGCCTGCGCCGCCAGCATGAAATTGCCGACATAGGCGCCGCAATCGATCGCACCGTAGATGCCGAGCGGCTCGTTGGTGTGGATGATGGCGACATGCGGCGCGCCAAAGAAATTGTAGTTCTCCAGCGCCTGCTTGGCGTACGCCATCTTGTCACCGCGGGCGATGCCGAGCGTGTTGTAGAGCTGAAAACCGCTTTCGCGGCGGCGTTCGAGATAGACGCCGACATATTCGCGCGGCGGGGTGAAATCGTAATCGTCACCGAGGCCGCCTGATGCTTCCTTGTAGATCGCCTTGCGGAAGCGCTCCTTGGCTTCGCCGCTGGCGATGACGACCTGCCAGGGCTGGCTGTTGCACCAGGACGCGGTGCGCTGCGCCGTGGTCAGCACGTGCTCGATGGTCGCGCGGTCGACCTGCTTCGGCAGGAAGGCGCGGACGGAATAGCGCTCGTTGAGCAGCTCTTCGAGCACACCGATGCGATCGTTTTGATTCACTTTTGCGTCCATTGCTTAGCTCGCTTTCGTGCCCCGGACGCGACGCAGCACGAAGTGATGCGGCGCAGAGCCGGGGCCCATGGCTCCTGGGTCCCGGCTCGCGCTCCGCGCGTCCGGGACACAAGAGTCTTTCATCTGCCCTTGGTCGGGATCTTGTTATACGGCACGTCCTTGTCGACACGGATGTCGCCGGGCAGGCCGAGCACGCGCTCGGCGATGATGTTGCGCAGGATCTCGTCGGTGCCGCCGGCGATGCGCATTGAGGGCGAGGACAGCAGCATCTGCTGGAACTGACCCTGAACGGTCTCCTCGTCATTGCCGGTGAGCACACCGGCCGCACCCTGCAGGTCCATGGCGTAGGTCGCGATGTCCTGCAGCATCATGCCCGACACCAGCTTGCCGATCGAGTTCTCCGGTCCCGGCCGCTCGCCCTTCGACAGCGCCGAGATGGTGCGGTAGCTGGTGAATTTCAGCCCGTTCGACTTCGCCGCCCAGCTTGCCAGCTTCGAGCGCACCGCGGGATCGTCGATCGCAAGGCCCTCCTCCAGCATCAGATTGGAGCAGAACTCGAACATTTCAGGGACGCCGGTCGCAAGCCGCGCGCCGATCGACATGCGCTCGTTCATCAGCGTGGTCAGCGACACGCTCCAGCCCTCGCCGACGGCGCCCAGCCGCTGGCTGTCGGGGATCACGACGTCGGTGAAATAGACCTCGTTGAATTCCTGCATGCCGTTGGCCTGCCTGATCGGCCGCACCTCGACACCAGGGCTCTTCATGTCCAGGAAGAACATGGTGAGACCCTTGTGCTTGGGCACGTTCGGATCGGTGCGCGCGATCAGAAGGCCATAGTCGGAATAATGCGCGCCCGAGGTCCAGATCTTCTGGCCGTTGACGACCCAATTGTCGCCCTTCTTCTCGGCGCGGGTGCGCAGGCCCGCAACGTCGGAGCCGGCCGACGGCTCGGAGAACAGCTGGCACCAGATCTCCTCGCCCGAGGCGAGCTTGGGCAGATAGCGGCGCTTGGCCTCCTCGCTGCCGAACGCCATCACGGTCGGGCCGCACATGCCCTCGCCGATCTGGAACGGCTGCGTCAGCTTGCCGTAGACGCCCTCTTCCTGCTGCCAGATCACCTTCTCGATCGGCGTCGCGCCGCGGCCGCCATATTCCTTCGGCCAGTGCAGGCAGGCCCAGTTGCCCTCCGCCTTCTTCTTCTGCCAGGCCTTGCCGACCTCGACCATGTCGTGCTTGGCGAGCCGGATGCGCCCGAGCGAGGATTTCGAAAGCTCCTCCTCGAACTCCTTTGGCGCATTGGCGTCGATCCACTTGCGCGCGGTCTCGCGGAATGCGGCTTCCTGCGGGGTGTCGTCGAAATTCATGGCGGCCTCTTTCTTTCTGTCATTCCGGGGCGCCCGAAGGGCGAACCCGGAATCTAGAGGTTAGTGACTCATCTCGAGATTCCGGGTTCGATGCTTCGCATCGCCCCGGAATGACGGCTAATTTCTTCCCTTCGTCGGGATCTTGTTGAACGGCACGTCCTTGTCGACCCTGATGTCGCCGGGCAGGCCCAGCACCCGCTCGGCGATGATGTTGCGCATGATCTCGTCGGTGCCGCCTTCGACGCGCGTGCCGGGCGCGCGCAGCAGCATGGCCTGGAAACGGCCGGCCAGCTCACCATCCTCGCCGCTGACCACGCCACTCGCGCCCTGCAGGTCCAGCGCGTAAGTCGCGACGTCCTGAATCATCGAGCCCGCGACCAGCTTGCCGATGGAGTTTTCCGGCCCCGGCCGCTCGCCCTTCGACAGCGCCGAGATCGCGCGCATGCTGGTGTATTTCAGCCCGCTCGCCTTCACCGCCCAATTGGCGAGCTTCGAGCGCACCGCCCGATCCTCGATCGCCGGGCCGTCGTCGAGCATCAGGCTGGAGCAATACTCGAACAATTCAGGGAAGCCGGTCGAGACGGCCGCACCGATCGCGCTGCGCTCGTTCATCAGCGTGGTCAGCGACACGTTCCAGCCGTCGCCGACCTCGCCGAGGCGCTGATGGTCGGGAATCCTGACATTGGTGAAATAGACCTCGTTGAAGTCCGAGGCGCCGCTCGCCTGCTTGATCGGCCGCACCTCGACGCCCGGGCTCTTCATGTCCAGGAAGAACATGGTGAGGCCCTTGTGCTTGGGCACGGTCGGATCGGTGCGCGTGAGCAGAATGCCGTAGTCGGAATAATGCGCGCCCGAAGTCCAGATCTTCTGACCGTTGATGACCCAGTCGTCGCCGTCCTTCTCGGCACGGGTGCGCAGACCCGCAACGTCCGAGCCGCCCGCCGGTTCGGAGAACAGCTGGCACCAGACCTTCTCGCCGGAAGCGAGCGGCGGCAGGTAGGTGCGCTTATGCTCCTCACGCGCGAACGCCATCATCGTCGGCCCGCACATGCCGTGGCCGATGATGAACATGCGGGACAGCTGGCCGAACGGACCTTCTTCCTGCGACCAGATCACGCGCTCGATCGGCGACGAGCCGCGGCCGCCATATTCTTTCGGCCAGTGCAGGCAGGCCCAGCCGGCATCGGCCTTCTTCTTCTGCCAGGCCTTTGCCACCTCGAGGATATTGGCGTTCTTCAGCACCGTGCGCCCGAGCGAGGATTTGCGCAGCTCCTCCTCGTACTGCTTGGGCGCATTGGCGCTGATCCAGGCGCGGGCGGTGGCACGGAACTCGGCTTCCTGCGGGGTATCGTCGAAGTTCATGGTCTTGCCTCTTCTTCCGTCATTCCGGGGCGATGCGAAGCATCGAACCCGGAATCCAGAGGTTGGTTACTCATCTCGGGATTCCGGGTTCGCCGCTGTGCGGCGCCCCGGAATGACGACATCATCACGCCGCGTTCTTTTTCCGCATGCGGTCGATCAGCTGGTCTTCCCAATAGGACAGACTACCGAGCCCGAGCGCCATCGCGTTGGCGCGGCGGTAGTACATGTGGCAGTCGAACTCCCAGGTGAAACCCATGCCGCCGTGAACCTGGATGTTGTTCTTGGCGCAGTGCTGGAACGCCTGCGTCGCGCTGATGCGCGCGGCAGCGGCCGCTTCCGGCAGCTCGGCCGCGTTGGTCGAGAGAGCCCAGGCACCGTAATAGCTGTTGGAGCGCGCCAGCGTTGCCGAGACGTACATGTCGGCGAGCATGTGCTTGACCGCCTGGAACGAGCCGATCTGGCGGCCGAAGGCGATGCGATCGAGCGCGTAGTCTCGGCCCATCTCCAACGCACGGTCGGAGCCGCCAACTTGCTCGAAGGCGCACAGCACCGCGGCGCGGTCGAGCACCTGGGTCAAGATGCTCCAGCCTTCACCGGCGGCGCCGAGCGGCTCGGCCTTGGCGTCCTTGAAGGCGATCTCCGCCTGCCCTCGGGTCGGATCGAGATTGGTGAGGCTCTTCACTTCGACACCTCCGGCCTTGAGGTCGACCAGGAACAGCGAGACGTCGCTGTCGCGTCCGCTCGATCCCGTGCGCGCGGCGACCACCGCGAAGTCGGCGATGGCGCCGTCGGCAACCGGCTTCTTGATGCCGTTGAGCACGCCGTTCGCAGCGGTCAGCTTGACGTTCTTCGGCGCCGGATTGCCCTTGCCCTCGAACAGCGCCAGCGTGCCGATCGCTTCACCGGAAGCAATCGCCGGCAGCCACTTCTTCTTCTGCGCATCGTTGCCCGCGATCAGCAGGGCCTCGGCGGCAAGGTAGACGGTCGAGGAGAACGGCACCGGAGCGTTGGCGCGGCCCATCTCCTCGGCAATCACACAGAGCTCGAGATGGCCGGCGCCGGCGCCGCCGAACTCCTCGGGGATCGCAACGCCGAGGAAGCCCATCTCGGCGAGGCCCTTCCAGAGCTCCTTGTCGTAAGGCGCCTTGCCGTCGAGCACGGCGCGCACAGCCTTGGGCGAGCATTTCTCAGCGAGGAACTTGCGCGCCTGATCGCGGAGCTGCTTCTGGTCGTCGGAGAAGTCGAAGTTCATGGCGGCTACCTCTTATCTTATTGTCATTGAGACCGTCATTCCGGGGCGCCGCGTAGCGGCGAGCCCGGAATCCATTTCTCCAGGCGTATGCGGCCCGATGGATTCCGGGCTCGCGCTGCGCGCGCCCCGGAATGACGAATGGAGAGAGAAAGGCTTCATCGCAGCACGATCACATCCTGATCCGGCTTGTCCGCATAGAGCCGCTCCACCAGCGCCGCGCGGCGTTCGAGGCCTGCGCGCTGGTTGATGTAGCCCTTGTCGGTGAGCTCGTTGCCGTCGATCGAGGGCGGCTCGACCATCAGCATCGCGCGGGCGATGATGCGGCTGCTGGCCCCCTCGCATTCCCTGTTGTGCGCCTCCAGCCCGCACTTGAAGCAGGCGATCACCTCGGGATGCTTCACGGCGTCCTCGAAGCTGAGATCGGGATTGCCGACGAGCTGCCGGCAGGCGTGCAGGTTCGGCCATGCCAGCAGGCCGATGAACGGGCGATCCTGTCCCGCGACCAGCGCGTCATGCACCACCGGCGTTGCGGCTGCGATCGCATCGGTGCGGAGCGAGCCGACATGCACGAAGGTGCCCGTAGTGAGCTTGAAGTCCTCGACCACGCGGCCGGCAAAGATGATGCCCTGCACCGGATCGGAATCGTCGACGAAAATGCCGGCGTCGCCGATGCAGTAAAATCCTTCCTCGTCGAACATCTTCTTCGTTAGTTCCGGCTGGCCGAAATAGCCGGGCGTGACGTTGACGCCGCGCAGGCGCAGCTCGTATTTCGAGCCGCACGGCACCATCTTCAATTCGACGCCCGGGAACGGCAGACCGATCAGGCCGACGCGCTCGGTGTCCCAATAGGTGCCGGTCGAGGTCGGCGCAGTCTCGGTCGAGCCCCAGCCGGTGTAGAACACGATGCGCTCGCCGGTGGTCTTCACCGCGAGCGCCTGCATGCGGTCGTAGAGATCGTCAGGCAACCGTGCGCCGCCATAGGCCATGATCGAGAGATTCCTGAAGAAGGAGCGGCAGAGCGCATCGTCCTTCTCCATGGCGGCGGCGAGCGCCGCGTAACCGGCCGGCACGTTGGCGTAATAGGTCGGCGAGATCTCGCGCAGGTTCCGCAGCGTCTCCTCGAACTGGCCCGGCATCGGCCGGCCGTCGTCGATGTAAAGCGTGCCGCCGTCGACCAGCACCGGATGGAAGGCCGCATTACCGCCCATGGTGTGATTCCACGGCATCCAGTCCAGCATGGTCGTGGTCGGGCCGTTCGGGTCACGCGGCCGCACCTGCATCATCATCGCCGCATTGGCACACATCATCGCTTGCGTGTTGATGACGGCCTTGGGCATGCCGGTCGAGCCCGAGGTGAACAGCAGCTTGCCGACGGTGTCCGGCGTGATCTTCGCAATCGACTCCTCGACGGCCTTCGTGACGGGCGTCGCCGCAAGCCCGGCGAAGCTGATGCTCTCAATGCCGTCGCAGGGCCGCGCGACATGAACCACGGTGACGCCACTGAGATCGAGCGCCTTCAGGGCTTTCTCGAAGGTCGGGCCGTCCTGTACCATCACCACGGCCGGCTTGATCAGGTCGAACAAATATTTCAGCTTGACGTGATCATGGCTCATCAGCGAGTAGGCCGGCGACACCGGCGCTGCGGGGACGCGCGCCTGCATCGCGGCCTGCGTCATCAGCGCATGCTCGATCGAATTGCCGGAGAGGATCGCGACGGGGCGACCATCGAGTCCGAGATTGAGCAGCCCTTGCGTCAGCGCATCGACGGTGCGCTTCGCTTCGCCATAGGACACCTTGCGCCATTCGCGGTTCGGACCGCCGCGCTGCGCCAGCCAGATGCGCTCGGGCGCCTCCTTCGCCCATTTCGCCAGCGATGCGGGAATGTGCGTCTCGTAAGGCTGCAACGGAATGCGCGACTTCAGCACCACCGTGCCGTCGCCGCGCCGCTCCACGTCGATGTCGCGTGCGAGCCACTCGATCTTGCGAAAGGCGGGCTTCGTCATCACGGCCGCCGCGCTTCCACTCATTTTGCGTCTCCCGGAATTATCGTCCTTTGCGGATCGTTCTCGTTCAGCGCCTGATATAGACAGGCTTTCGCTTCTCAAGGAAGGCCCTGATGCCTTCCGAAAATTCCTCGGAACGGCTGCACAGGACCTGGTTGCGATCTTCCATGGCGATGACAGCCTCGAGCGATCCCGCGTCGACGCTCATGTTGAGACATTCCTTGGACAGACGCAGGCCCACCGGCGAAGCCGTCATCATCGCATCGACATAGGGCTCGGCTGCGGCATCGAGCTTGTCCTCGTCCACGACTTCCGAGACCAGCCCAACCGCCAGCGCGCGCTCGGCGCCGATGAAGCGTCCGGTGAGGATCAACTCGGACGCGACGGACACGCCGATGAGGCGCGGCAGGAAGTAGCTGGTGCCGATGTCGCAGCCACCGAGCCCGAGCTTGATGAAGGCGCAGTTCATCCGCGCCGATTTCGTCGCGATGCGGATGTCGGAGGCGAGCGCCAGTGCAAAGCCGCCGCCGGCGGCGGCGCCCTGCACCAGCGACAGGATCGGCTGCGGACAGCGCCGCATCAGCATCACGATGTCGGCGATACGGCGCTGTGAATCCAGGGACTCCGTGACACCGGGCGGCTCCTGCTGCCCGGCGCGGCGCGCCATCGCTGCCTTGAGATCGAGGCCGGCGCAAAAGTTCCTGCCGGCGCCCTTCAGCACGACGACGCGCGTGTCGCGATTGCGCTGCAGGCCCTGGAAATAGACGTTGAGCGCGTCGATCAGCGCGGGATCGAGCGCGTTGAGGCTATCCGGACGATTGAGCATGACCCGGTCGACGCCGTCGTCATGCTCGATCAGCAGCGGTTGGGACATAGGGGCCTCGTTTTTTTGTGCCACACGAAGACCGTCTCCCACCCTCCCCTGGAGGGGGAGGGTCGGCTCACATGAAGCGCAGCGAAATGTGAGACGGGGTGGGGTGACGGTCTCTCCGCTTGAGACGCTGCCGTGTGGAGAGATCACCCCACCCCGCTCGCGCTGCGCGCGATCGACCCTCCCCCTCCAGGGGAGGGTAAGACAGAAAGCCTAGCGCGGAGCCATACGGATGGCGCCGTCGAGACGGATGGTCTCGCCGTTCAGCATCGGGTTCTCGACGATGTGCACGGCGAGCGCGCCGTATTCCTTGGCATCGCCGAGACGCGAGGGATGCGGCACCTGGGCGCCCAGGCTCTTGCGGGCCTCCTCGTTCAGACCCATCAGCAACGGCGTGAAGAACAGGCCGGGCGCGATGGTGTTGACGCGGATCTTCTGGCTGGCGAGGTCGCGCGCGGCCGGCAGCGTGAGGCCGACGACGCCGCCCTTCGAGGCCGAATAGGCGATCTGGCCGATCTGGCCTTCATAGGCCGCGACCGAAGCGGTGTTGATGATGACGCCGCGCTCCTCGCCGACCGGCTCGATGGTGACGAGACGCTCGGCGAACAGCCGCAGGCAGTTGAACGTGCCGATCAGGTTGACGTTGATGATGCGCGCGAACTTTTCGAGCGGATAGACGCCGTCGCGGCCGACGATGCGCTGCGAGCCGCCGATGCCGGCGCAGTTCATCAGCACGCGCGCAACGCCGTGCGCGGCTTCCGCCTTGGCGATCGCAGCCTTGATCTGCTCTTCGCTCGTGACGTCGGCATGGAGCGCGACGCCCTTCACCTCGGCGGCAACCTTTTCGGCGTTCTCCTTGTTCTGGTCGATCACGCCGATCCTGGCGCCCTTGGCCGCCATGGCGCGGGCGGTGGCTTCGCCGAGACCCGAACCACCGCCGGTGATGAGAACGGCTACGTCTTTCAACTCCATCGTATTCTACCTTTCCTTGGGCGTTTCTTCTCTAGACTTGCAGAGCTTCGGCCGGATTATCCGGCCGCCGCAGCTTCCCCGGCTTGCGTGAGGATGCCGCCGCAGATCAGCGTTTCCATGTGCTTGATGTATTGCCGGCAGACGTCATCGGTGACCGGACCGACACCGGTCGCGCGGGACATCGCGTGCCGGCCGAAGAACAGGTGATCGCAGGCACCGATCAGGCTGGTGTAGAACAGCACCGGATCGGTGGCGCGGAACTCGCCGCGGCTGACGCCTTCGGCCAGCAGGCGGCGGTGGAAGTCGAGCAGCGGCGCCACGAAGAATTTCGAGACTTCGTCGGCGGAGCCCGCATTGGTTTCGTGCAGCAGATAATGGATCAGCCGGTTCATGTAGGGGAACCGGTGATAGGCGCGGATGATGCCGGCGATGTGCAGCTTCAGCTTCGCCGTCGACGTGATCGGCTGCGCCAGCAGATATTCGAGATTGGACATCTCGGTCGCAGCATCCCGCGCGAGCAGCGCCAGCAGCAGGCCGTCCTTGTTGCCGAAGTGATACTTGACCAGCGCGGCATTGGCGCCCGATTTCTGGGCGATGTCGGATAGCGAGATCTCGATCGAGGAGCGTTCGATCATCAGCTCGCTCGCGGCCACGAGCAATTTCTCCGCCGTGGAATTCTTCCCGCTCGGGAGCCTGTTCGGAACGCTGGTAGCCACGGAAGATCCCTGTTCGCCGCTCGAAGCGGGGCGCAGATAAGCTCAAGCAGCGCCTCATCACAAGAGTTAATTGATCGATTGACTAAATGACATCCCGTCCCTTAAATCCGTCCCCGACAACCAACCCAATCAAGAATTCAGGGAGAAACCGACATGGCCGAGGCTTATATCGTCGCCGCCGCGCGTACCGCCGGCGGGCGCAAGGGGGGCCGTCTCGCCGGCTGGCATCCGGCCGATCTCGCCGCGAAGGTGCTGGACGAGCTGGTCGATCGCACCAAGGTCGATCCGGCCCTCGTCGAAGACGTGATCATGGGCTGCGTGATGCAGGTCGGCGAGCAGTCCAACAACGTCGCGCGCAACGCGATCATGGCCTCGAAGCTGCCGGAGAGCGTGCCGGGCACCTCGATCGACCGCCAGTGCGGCTCCTCGCAGCAGGCGCTGCACTTCGCCGCGCAAGCCGTGATGTCCGGCGCGATGGACGTCGTGATCGCCGCCGGCGTGGAATCGATGACGCGCGTGCCGATGGGTCTGTCGTCGCAGCTGCCGGCCAAGAACGGCTTCGGCAGTTACAAGAGCCCGGGCATCGAGAAGAAGTATCCGAACATCGTGTTCAGCCAATTCACCGGCGCCGAGATGATGGCCGAGAAGTACGGCCTGTCGAAGGATGATCTCGACGAGTACTCCTACAACAGCCATCAGCGCGCGATCGCGGCGACGCAGGCCGGTCACTTCAAGAAGGAGATCGTGCCGCTCGAGATCACCCGCGCCGACGGCTCCAAGGACACCCACCACATCGACGAGGGCATCCGCTTCGACGTCACCCTCGACGGCATCAAGGGCGTCAAGCTGATCGCCGAGAAGGGCAAGCTCACCGCGGCCAGCGCCAGCCAGATCTGCGACGGCGCCTCCGGCGTGATGGTCGTCAACGAGCGCGGCCTCAAGCAGCTCGGCGCAACACCGCTCGCGCGCATCCACCACATGACCATGACCGGCGGCGATCCCGTCATCATGCTCGATGCTCCCCTGCACGCTACCAAGAAGGCGCTGGAGAAGGCCGGCATGAAAATCGACGACATCGACCTGTTCGAGGTCAACGAGGCGTTCGCCTCCGTGCCGACCGGCTGGCTCAAGACCACCGGCGCCGATCCTAGCAGGCTCAACGTCAACGGCGGCGCCATCGCACTCGGCCATCCGCTCGGCGGCTCCGGCACCAAGCTGATGACGACGCTGGTCCACGCCCTGCACCAGCGCGGCAAGCGCTACGGCCTGCAGACCATGTGCGAAGGCGGCGGCATGGCCAACGTGACGATCGTGGAGCGGCTGTAAGAAAAGCAAAAGCGAGTAGTGAGTGGCGAGTAGCGAATGGTGAGTAGGCGAAGAACGGTTTGCCCTTCTTCCCTATTCGCCAGTCGCTACTCGCCATTCGCGTTTTGAGGAAACGCCATGACTCACCCTTCCATCCACGCCCGCACCACGCCCGACAAGATCGCCTATCGGATGGCCGGGACCGGCAAGGCGATCACCTATCGCGAGCTCGACGAGCTCTCGAACCAGGGCGCGCAGCTGTTCCGCTCGCTCGGTCTCAAGGCCGGCGATCACATCGCGCTTCTGATGGAGAACCGCCTCGCCTTCATGGAGCTGTGCTGGGCCGCGCAGCGCAGTGGGCTCTATTACACCGCGATCAGCCGCTACCTGAAGCAGGACGAGATCGAGTACATCATCGCCGATTGCGGCGCCAAGGTCGTGATCACGACACCGAAATGCGCCGACCAGATCAAGGGCCTGATCAAGGGCACGCCCGGCGAGCCGATCTTCTACATGATGGACGAGTCGCTGCCCGGCTTCCGTTCCTACGACAAGGAAGCTGCCGCGCAGCCGACCACGCCTGTTACGGACGAGGTCGCCGGCTACGACATGCTGTATTCGTCGGGCACCACCGGCCGGCCGAAGGGAATCAAGAAGGCGTTCGAGGGCAACAGGATCGACGTGCCTAACGCCTTCCTGCGCGTGCTCTGCGCCGACATGTGCGGCATGAACGCGGAGAGCACCTATCTGTCGCCGGCGCCGCTGTATCACGCAGCGCCCCTGCGGTTCAACATGATGGCGATTGTGCTGGGCGGCACCTCCATCATCATGGAGCATTTCGACGCCGAAGAGTTCCTGAAGCTGGTCGAGAAATACAAGGTGACGCAATCGCAGCTGGTGCCGACCATGTTCGTGCGCATGCTGAAGCTGCCGGACGAGGTACGCACCAAGTACGACGTTTCCACGCTCAAGGGCGCAATCCACGCCGCCGCGCCCTGCCCGGTCGACGTGAAGGCCAAGATGATCGAATGGTGGGGACCGATCCTGATCGAATATTACGCGGGATCGGAAGGCAACGGCGTCACCGTCTGCAATTCGCAGCAATGGCTGGAGCATCGCGGCAGCGTCGGCCGCGCCGTGGTCGGCAAGATCAAGATTTTGGACGAGAACGACGAGGAGCAGCCGGTCGGCGAGATCGGCACGGTCTATTTCGCCGACGCACCCGCCTTCACCTATCACAACGACCCCGAGAAGACGAAGAAGGCCTACAACGCCAAGGGCTGGTCCACGCTCGGCGATGTCGGCTATCTCGACAAGGACGGCTTCCTGTTCCTCACCGACCGCAAATCCTACATGATCATCTCCGGCGGGGTGAACATCTACCCGCAGGAGACCGAGGACGTGCTGATCACCCACCCCGACGTCGCCGACGTCGCCGTGTTCGGCGTGCCGAACGAGGAGATGGGCGAAGAGGTGAAGGCGGTGGTGCAGCCGCACGACATGGGCCGCGCCGGCAAGGCGCTGGAAGCCGACCTGATTGCCTATTGCAAGGGTCGTCTCTCCGCGATCAAGTGCCCGCGCTCGATCGATTTCGAAGCCGAGCTGCCGCGCACGCCCACGGGCAAGCTGGTGAAGCGGCACCTGCGCGATAAGTATTGGCCGAAGGCGGCGGCGAAGATTTAGCCGACT
>NZ_LFJC01000003.1:3740708-3827025 GCF_002776695.1 Bradyrhizobium nitroreducens | reverse complement strand
CGGGGGGGGGGGGGGGGGGGGGGGGGGGGGGGGGGGTGCCTCCGCAGGGACGTTGCCAGTGAGACTCGCGGAGACTCCCCCTCACCCGCCGCGCGTTCCGCGCGTCGGCCTCTCCCCGCAAGCGGGGAGAGGCGAAGAACTACGTCTCCGCCTCGAACTTCAGTCCCGCGTTGTCCCGCAGCCGCCTGATCAGCTTGTGCTGCATCGCCGCGCCCGGGGTCCAGAGACCGGCCGGAACGTCTGTCGCGTCGCGCAGCAGGCAGATCGCGCATTCGGAAACCATCTTCGCCGTCGAGGCATAGCCGGGATCGAGATCGCCCTTCACCGCCGCGCGAACCTGACGGCCGTCGGGCGCGATCGCGACATAGAGCAGGTCGTAACGACCGTTGTCGCGCTCTTCCTTCGACGGCCCCTCGCCCGGCTTGAGCGCTTTGGGACCGGTCTTTTCGCCATTGGCGGCCATGACGAGCTTTGCGTTGGCCTGCCCTTCGTCCCCCGCTCCCGTCAACACCATCTCGTCGTAGACGAAATCCCGGCCATACGGGAAACCCATCAGCATGTTGGAGCGATGGACGTTGCGCGTGTTCAGCGTTGCCATCGCGAACGGGGCGGACCAGGATTGCAGGTCTTCCTCGAAAACGGGCTTGTTGCCGCGCGGCTGTTTCGGCCCCTCGAAGCCGGGCGTGAATGCGAAGGGGTCCTTGAGGATCGAGACCAGGCTGAGATCCTGCGCGACTGCCTCGAAGGTGACCCTCGCGCTCGCCGAGGTGCCGCCGGAGAACTTCCAGCTGAGGTCGCGGACGCGTCCCTTGACGCGAGACGCAGGCGCTCCGAACACGCGCCTGGCTTCCTCCTGCACGAAGAACGCACCGAGTTCGAACGGGACGGAGTCGAAGCCGCAGGAGAACATGATGCGCGCGCCGCTCGCCTTGGCAGCCGCCTCATGCTTGTCGATCATCTGCTTCAGCCAGATCGGCTCGCCGCAGAGATCCATGTAGTCGGTGCCGGATGCGACGCAGGCCGCAAGCAGATCGGAGCCATGGAGCTGGTACGGACCGACGGTGGTGACGACCAGCTTCGCCTGATCGACCATCGCCTGCAACGAGGCGGGATCGGCCGCGTCCGCCACGATGAGCGGTGTCTCCCTGGGCGCGCCGATCGCATCGCGAACGGATACGAGCTTGTCTCTGCTGCGCCCCGCCATCGCCCATGTCGGCGCGCCGTCAACGACGTAATGCGCGGCGAGGTACTCGGCGACGAGCTGGCCGGTATACCCCGTCGCGCCATAGACGACGATGTCGAACTTTGCGGACACCGACCTTACGCTTCCACCCTGAACGCCAGCCCGGCATTGTCCTGCAGCCGCTTGATCAGCTTGTGCTGCATCGCTGCACCCGGCGTCCAGAATCCGGCCGGCACGTCCGTCACGTCACGCAGCATGCACATCGCGCATTCGGAGATCATCTTCGAGGTCGAGCCGTAGCCGGGATCGCGGTCGCCGGTGACGCCGGCGCGGACCATGCGGCCGTCGGGCGCGATCGCGACATAGAGCAGATCGAACAGCCCGTTCTCGCGCTCTTCCTTCGACGGCCCCTCGCCCGGCTTCGGCGCGTTCGGGCCGGTCTTCTCGGCGTTGGCGGCCATCACGCGCTTGGCGTTGGCCTCGCCCTTCTCGCCCGGACCGGTCAGAACCATCTCGTCGTAGACGAAATCCTGGCCGTAGGGAAAGCCCATCAGCATGTTGGAGCGATGGACGTTGCGGGTGTTGATCAGCGCCATCATGAACGGCGCGGCCCAGGAATTGAGATCCTCCTCGATCAGCGGCTTGTTGCCCTTCGGCTGCTTCGGTCCGGTGAAGCCCGGCGTCAGCGCGAACGGATCGTTCAGGATCGCGATCAGGCTGATGTCCTTGGCCACCGCGTCGAAGGTTGCCTTCGCGCTCGCCGCCGTGCCGCCCGAGAGCGTGCCGCGCATGTCGCGCACACGGCCCTTCACGCGCGCGGCGGGCGCGCCGAACACGCGTTTGGCCTCTTCCTGCACGAAGAAAGTACCGAGCTCAAAGGGCACGGAATCGAAGCCGCAGGAGAACACGATGCGCGCACCGCTCTCCTTTGCCGCCCCCTCGTACTTGTCGATCATCTGCCGCATCCAGATCGGCTCGCCGCAGAGATCGAAATAGTCCGTGCCGGTGGCGACGCAGGCAGCCAACAGCTCTTCGCCATAGAGCTGATACGGACCGACCGTCGTGATGACAGACATCGTCTGCTCCGCCATCGCCCTCAGCGAGGCCGCGTCCGACGCATCCGCGACGATCAGCGGCGTATTTCCGGGCGCGCCGACCGCGTCGCGTACCGACTTGAGCTTGCCGAGACTGCGGCCGGCCATCGCCCATTTGAGCCCGTGGTCGCCCTTGTAATGCTGAGTCAGATATTCGGCGACGAGCTGGCCGGTGAAACCGGTCGCACCGTAGACGACGATGTCGAATTTCGCAGAGCTCATGGCCGTCCTTCACTTCTTCGCGTAGCTCACGCCCATGCCGGCACGGACGTCGCTTTGGATACCATAGGGCGGAATCGGATAGCGCATCCCGTTCTTGGCGAGCGCCTTCATGCCCTCAATTGCCTTGGCGAGATGCGTGGGCTTCAAGGCCATCAGCATCTCCTCGTCCGGCACGCCGCCATAGCGCCGTTCGGCATAGCATGGCAAGGACAGGCTGGGCTCCCCGGTCTTGAGCGCCCGCCCCCAGGAATCGGCACAAGCGGTCTCGCCGACCACGCCCCATTCGAACTTCTTGTAGCCGGTATATTGCAGCCCGTTGATCAGGATGATCATCTGCCCGGGCGTCGCATAGACGAGGCAGATGTCGGGCGGATTGAGCCTTCCGCTCGCGAGCGGACTGACGGCGAGCGCCTGATACCGTCCGAACGGCACCACGTCCAGCGCCTCCTGGCGCTTGCGCGCGTCCTCGGCGGTGCCGTGCCAGACCCCGACATAGCTTTCGCCGGCGAGCCATTTCTCGTCCTGTGGCGCGAGGCCGATCACGGCGCGGCATTGCGCGCCGACGAGATCATCGGCGGTGATGCCGACAGTCCAGCCCAGCCGCGAGGCCATGCTGACGATCTGGTCGGTGGTGTGGATCGCATTCGGCCGCCGGATCTTCGGGATCGCCTCCATGTCCGCGGCGCGCACAAACAGCTTCATGCCGATCACAGTCGTCTTCAGCCGCAGCAGGCCGTTGAGATCGGCGACGAGGCCGGCAAGATCGATACTGTCTGCGCTCTGCTGTTGCATGGCTTCCTCCGGAGCGGCGCGTTTCGCCGCATGTTCTTGTTTTGCGGTCTTCGTTCTAGTCCTTCGCAGGACCCGGAAGCAACTCGCCGGTCCTGCCCATCAGGCGGTAAGCCACCAGGCCGATCCACTCGCGCACCGCGACCTCGGTTCGGCCGAGCCCGTCCGCGCCCATGTTGGTGAAGGAGAAGAGATCGTCACGTCCGCCCATCCGCCAGTCCACCGGATAGGCCTCGACGTCGAATCCGGCCTTGCGGAAGATTCCCATCGAGCGCGGCATGTGGAAGGCCGACGTCACCAGAAGCCAGCGTTCGCCCGGCTTCGGCTTCACCAGCTCCTTCGTGAAGATCGCATTCTCCCAGGTGTTGCGCGAATTGCGCTCGAGGATCAGGCGCTCCTTCGGTATGCCGAGATTTTCCAGGATGGGCGCGGAATAATCGGCCTCCTTCGCCTCGGTCGAAACCAGGTTCGCGGTCCCCCCGGTAAACACGATGCGCGCATTCGGATAGCGGCGCGCGAGCTCGGCTGGCGCGAACAGACGATCGGCCGCATGCGCGACCACCGGCGTGCGATGTGCCGCCGACAGATCGGTGTCGACGGAGCCACCAAGCACGATGATGCCGTCGGGCGCGCCGCGCGCGGCGTCCCACGCCGGAAACCGCGACTCCAGCGGATAGATCAGGAGATTGCCGAGCGGCGAGAACGCCGCCAGCGCCAGCAACACCAGCGTGGTCACGGCCAGCTTGCGGCCGAGCGCGGCAAAACGCGTCGCCATCAGCAGCAGCGAGACGATGCCGAGCTCGACCAGAAGGTTGATCGGCAGCAGCGCGGTGCCGATTGTCTTGGACAGAACGAAAAACAGGGGAGCCTCGCTGGGATGGCCGTGCCAGTCTGCGCAGGGCTTGACCCGCCCTGCCATCTTCAGAAATCTTCTTGAAAGAGGATCGATCGCCGGGTCAAGCCCGGCCTGAGGAAAGCAACCGGACGCGGCACATGACCCATCATCACCTGCATTCCAGCCCCAAAACCTGCCATTGGGGCTTCTTCGAAGCCGCCCTCAAGCCGGTCCTCACCATCGCGAGTGGCGACGAGGTCACCGTCGACACCATCAGCGGCGGCCCGGACATGCTGCCCGACCGCGACAAGTTTCACATTCCGCCCGAGATGCACGAGGTTCATGCGAGCAACGAGCGCATGCTGCCGGGCCACATCCTCACCGGACCGATCGCGGTCGAAGGCGCCGAGCCCGGCGACGTGCTCGCAGTCGAGATCCTCGACGTTCAGCTCCGGCAGGATTGGGGCTGGAACATGATCAAGCCGCTGTCCGGCACCTTGCCCGACGATTTCCACGAGACGCGCATCCTGAACATTCCGCTGGACCGGACGCGGATGACCGGTCGCATGCCGTGGGGTCTCGACCTGCCGCTCAAGCCGTTCTTCGGCGTGATGGGCGTCTCGCCGCCGCCTGCCTGGGGCCGTATCTCCTCGCTGATCCCGCGCGCCATGGGCGGCAATCTCGACAACAAGGAGCTGGGTGCAGGCGCGACGCTCTATTTGCCGGTGTTCGTGCCGGGCGCGATGTTCTCCTGCGGCGACGGCCATGGCGTGCAAGGCGACGGCGAGGTCTGCGTCACCGCGATCGAGACGGCGCTCCAGGGCCGCTTCCGCCTGACGGTACGCAAGGACCTCAGGTTCGACTATCCCCGCGCCGAGACGGCGACGCACTACATGACCATGGCGATGGACCCCGACCTCGACCAGTGCGTGGTGCGCGCGCTGCGCGACATGATCGCCCTGCTCGGCGAACGACGAAACCTGTCGCGCGAGGATGCCTACACGCTGTGCAGTCTGGCGGCTGACCTGCGGGTGACCCAGACCGTCAACGGCGCCAAAGGGATCCATTGCATGATCGAAAAGGCCGTCGCGCACGGCTGAGCCCGGCCACTCCTGCCGACCTGTTGACGCCCCCGCCGCCGCCCGGTCTGCCGTGCGGCGCGCTGAGTCGTTGGTAATTTCCCCTGCGATTCCAACATGCTGTGCATCAGGCCCAGCCTGCATTTGACTTCCGCCCCTGAACCTAAATAGAGTCTTAATCGTTACTTTTATGTACCTGAGTAAGAGGCTAGCGTTCGGGCCATGGCCACCGAAAAAGCCGAGACTGACCGTATTCCCGTAACTTTGGCGCTCTCGACCATCACCTACCTGGAGAAGTTGGTGAGACAGGGCACCCACGGCACCAGCGTTCCCGGCGTCGCACGGACCTTGATCGAGGAAGGCATCCGTCTCGCCATCAAGGACGGGCTTTTGTCGATCCGCGACAATGGCAGGACGTGAGCGCGCGCCGGTGCGTGAAGCGGACGGATCTCGAGCGGCGGATGGCCGACATCTGCAACCTGGGACCGTTTACAAATGCCAGTTCTCTCACCCACCTGGACCGACGAACGAATTGAACTTCTGAAGCAGCATTTCGAGGCCGGCCTCTCCTGCCGCGAGATCGCCGCCGACATTGGCGTCAGCCGCAATGCCGTGATCGGCAAGCTGTCCCGCCTCAATCTGACGCGTGGCCGGACCGTCGACGACCGCAAGGTTCAGGACAAAGGCTCTGCGCCGGCAAGGGTGCGGGCCGTGCCGCGGCTGCAATATGAGATGCTCGCCACGATCTATGGCGAGACCGATGCCCCCGTGGTCACGGGTCCCATCGACGAGGCCAATCGCTGCTCGCTGCTGGAGCTTGCCGAGAACCGCTGCCGCTGGCCGATCTCGACGCCGGGCGCCGAGGATTTCTGCTTCTGCGGCAATTCCGCGCCCGACGGTCAGTCCTATTGCGCCGGCCACAGCCGCCTCGCCTACCGGCCGAATTCGCGCGCCCGAATGATGCGCGGCTAGATCATTGCGCGACGCATCGAGCTGCGATCCGAAATGAAAAACCTCCGGTGGGGCATCACCGGAGGTTCCTAGAGGCTTAGCGTGAAGCTAAGAGCCGCAACTTTCGTATTTGGCTGAGAGTCATATAGCTTAGTAACTCAGGTAAGTAAATTAATTCGAGGCGATTGAATCGCATAGCTCGTCTTCGTCCGCCGCACGGACGATCGGATTGCGAAGATCTTCGCAAACAAAAAGCCCCGGCGGTGTCCCGCCGGGGCCTTGTCGCATCGATGGACGTCAAGCTTACCAGTTGCGCTGGGCGCGCAGCAGCAGGCTGTAGGTGTCCTGGTCCTTCAGCTCGTAGGTTGTCGCCGGCTTGGCGACGCCCGTCAGCGCACCGGTCGTGATCACGCCCGAATACTTCTGATCGAGGTGGCTGTAGGTGAAGTCAGCCGAGAAGGTCAGGTTCTTCACCGGCGTCCAGCGGGTGATGACACCGACCTGGCCGATGTTGAAGTCCGGGTTGCAGGTGCCGGTCAGGGTGGCGAACGCGGCGCTGCCGCAGATCAGGCCCTTCGCGGTGCCGCTGTAGTTGACCGCAGCCCACGCGCCGTAGAGCGCCGTGTTCCAGTACGGGTTCCAGTTGTGGGTGTAGGCGCCCCGGAAGCCGTAGGTCTTGGTCAGCTCGAGCTGGCCGCCCGGAGCGAACACCGCGTCAGACACGCCGGCAAAGCCGATGCTCTGATAGGCGGCGTTCGAGCTGCCGAACATCGAGTAGCTGGTCGCGGCCAGCTCCTGGAAGTTGTAGCGGCTCGCGCCCTCGGTGTAGACGCCCGAGATGTTGATCACGTCGCCTGCGCCGGTCGGGATGTTCTTGATGCCCAGGGCGAGCTGAACGGCCCAGCCCCACTTGTCTTCGGGATGTCCGGTGGCTTCGGAGGCACCGTAATAGGCGACATGGTTGTCGTGCGCAGCGACCGACGCCTGGAACAGACCCCAGGCCTGATCGACGCGAACCATCGCGACGAGGTCGGGCGAGCGGCTGCCGCCGATGTCGTTCGAGCCGTACGCACCGCCGAGCACGCCGGTGGTGGACATGCCGGCCGTGTTCCAGAGGCTGGTCTGGTAGACCTGCGTCTGGTCCTGCGCCGAGAACGCCGCCGTGATGCCCTGGCCGAAATCGGCCGTGTAGGTGAACTGCGCGACTCCGTTGGTGGAGCCGCTGCCGCCGACGAGCTGGTCGAAGTTGTTGCCGGGATAGTTGATCCAGGGCGCGTCGAACTGCGACACCGCCTTACCCATGGTGAAGCCGGCGAACTGGATGAAGGCGTAGTAGACGCCGAGCGAGCCGCCCGAGAGGTTGCCGTCGGTGCCGTTGACACTGCCGCCGCCCGAACCGGTGAGGCCGGTGCCGGCCGCGTTGAGGCCGATCGAGCCGCTGTACTGGGTCGCGCCCGTGCCGGAGCCGGTCCCGCCGTAATTGCCAGTCGTCCAGGTGAACACCGCGTCGAAATAGGTGCGGACGACGCCGTATTCGGTCGCGGTGCGCGTGTCGATGTTGAGATCTTCACGAGCGCGCATCGAGTAGTAGTTGTTCAGGCGGTTGTTGGCCGCGAACACGCCGTTGTACTGGGCGCTGTAGTTGCCGCCGGCGTTGAGCGCGACTTCAGCACGCACATAGCCGCCCAGCTTGATGCAGGTGTCGGTGCCCGGGATGTAGTAGAAGCCCGCGCCGTACAGCGAGCAGATCTTGACGTACTCGACTGCCTTGGCCTTGACCGGAAGATCGGCCGCCTGGGCTCCACCGACGGCGATCAGACCCGCCGCAGTGCCAAGCAAAAGGCTCTTCACCACTCTCATATAAAACCTCCAAGTTGCGGAGACCGGACCGTGAGGCCCCCCAGATCCCCATCTCTCAATTCCGCTCGGTCGCTTTCGGACACCCTCGGCCATGCGCGAGGAACGTGAGCGAACCACCTGCAGCGGGACGATCGAGTACCCCCCACCGTCGGGGAACAATATGCAGCGCGTCGTTCACTAATCAAAATAGTTTATTAGATCAGCTTTGTGGTTTCAGCCGACCTGTGCCCCGCGCGCCACACCGTATGCCTGCGGGGCCAATCCTTGAGCTGATCATCTTTGTATCTCTAATGACGAAATTAGCCTGCTCTGCACTTGCGTCAGAGCAGGCTTGCGTGGACTATGGCCCTCCACGAACATCGGCCTGAACTATCGTCCACGGGAGTGACGCTGTGTCCGCGACGAGGAAAGAAGGAGCGCGAATGCGCTCGATCGGCAACCTGGATATCATCCGGCGTTTCACCTGGGAGATATCGTCGATCAACATGCACCTGGAGGAATTGCGTCAGTTCTGGGCGAAGACGCTCGGCATCAGCGGCCCGCAATGGCTGATTCTGATGGCCATCTCCGACCTCGACAAGGACGACGGCATCCCGGTCAACGTCGTCTCCAAGCTGCTCCACGTGGATCCGTCCTTCATCACCACGCAGTCCAAGCTGCTCGAGAAGAAGGCGCTGTTGCGCCGTCGCCCCTCGCTGACCGACGCCCGCGTAGTGCGGTTGTCGCTGACCGACAAGACGCAGAAGCACATCGCAAGCCTCAACGAGCAGTACAAGACGATTCGCGAATTCGTCTTCCAGGAGTTTGACGAGGACGAGCTGACGGAATTCACCGCAAAGCTGGCGACGCTGAAGAACCGCCTCGAGAAGGCCTGCGTCCGGATCTCGCTCGACCTCTAAGGCCGAGAACGGGGCTCAGATCCGCCGGGCGGCGGCACCGAGCCGCGATTCGAGCCAGTCGAAGATGTACTCATTGGCGAGGCTCGGATTGTCCGCATGGGCCTGCGCCGCGCCGGTCTCGGCCGCCGTGAACACCTTCAGCATCACATCCGAAGCGCCGTGCCGGGAGCTCTGGACGAGCTGCCGCGCCCGGTCGGCCTTGAGCCAGCCGTCCTCGCCGAGTGTGATCAGCACCGGACAATCGGCGCTGGAGGCCATCAGCGGCGCATGCGGCACCGGCACGATGCCGACGTCGCTCAGCGCGAACCGGCTGGCAAAAAACGCCCGCTCGTGCAGGTCCCACAGGCCACCGTCGCAGACGGCGGCGGCGAGCCGCGGCTCCTGCAGCACTGCGCGGGCCACGAAGGACGAGCCCCAGCCATCGGCGATGATCCCGACCCGCGCGAAATCGACGTCGCTGCGCGCTTCCAGATGGTCCATCACGCAGGGAATCGCGCTCTCGAGATCTCCGCGCCGGAGCAGCACGTCGATGTAGTCGTCGCGCCGATCGCCGAACAGGTCCAGCGCCAGCATCGAGAAGCCCCGCTCGCGCGCGTGCGGCACGAGCTTGTACAGGAACTCCTCCTTGCGGTGGCCGGGCTCGCCGATACAGATCACGGTCGGAGCCCGCACGCCTCCCGAAGGTGCCGGCAGGAAATAACCCTGCAACGCGTGTCCGTCGAGCCAGGGGATCGTCACGACCTCGCCGGCGGGACTGCGCGCCGACAGGTAGCGGCGCGCGCATTCCTGCATCGCGAGCACGGCGACCCAGCGGCGCTCGTCGGCCTGGTCGAGCGGCATCGCCGCCGCGCCATAGTAGTTCATGGCGCGCAGCCAGTTGCGCTGGGCGCTGGCCAGATGGCCTTCCGCGAAGGCGGCCTCGGCGCGCTGCCGGTTGGCTTGCGCCAGCCGCTTCCACTCGCGGTGCCAGGACCGGTCGTCGCCGCTCTCGAGATGCCGCGCGATCATCAGGCATTCGGCGATGGTGGCGCCGCCCTCCTGCGCCGCGGTCAGCAACCGCGTGAATTCAGCGGAGATGTCCTCTCGCTCCGGGCAAAGGGTCCAGTCGTCGGAGAGGCATGCGGGTATCATCGGGAGCTACGCTCTATCTCGCGTTACTCCCGATTGACTAAACCATTTCAGTTCCCCGACCAAGGCGTCGCGCGTGGCATTACAGGCGTTTGAGATCACCATCGCTTGAACGATGATCCGTGACGCATGCATGACATTCCAATTCGGCATACGGGCCTGAACATTGGCAAGAGGTGGCACGCAATATCAGGCGCGCACCTCTTGTCATGATGACTATCATACCTACATGGGCGCGCGCGCCGACGGCTGCCGGCGCGGCGCCTCAACCGAGCCGCCAGCCGACCTCCTGCGTGAAACTTTCGTAGAAGGCGCGGTCATAAGCCTGCTCGGGCGTTGCACGCACGCGCTCGTCGAGCCGCCTGGCGTCGTCGCCGACGAGGATGCGCCAGCGCTCTGCCTTCACTCCGTCGAGAATGATCTTCGCGGCTTGCGCGGCCGTTGTCGGCGCATCCTCCAGGAAGCTGCGGGCGCGCTCGGCGAACACCGCCTGGATGTCCTCGTCCGACATCTTGTCGGCATCCGGCACGCCGGCCGCGACCATGCGCTTGCGCGTCAGCGCGACCTCGTCAGGATTGAGCCGCTCCGAACCGTCGGCGCTCTGCACCTTGCGCGAATTCGAGACGATCGAGGTGCCGATATGGCCGGGCATCACCACCGAGCATTTGACGTGCGGCGCGTGCAGGCGCAAATCGTTGATCAGCGCTTCGGTGAATCCCTTCACCGCGAACTTGGCCGAGCTGTAGGCGGTGTGCGCCTGCCCCATGCCGATCGAGGCCCAGAAGCCGTTGACGCTGGCGGTGTTGACGATGTGCGCCTCGTCCGCGGCGACCAGCATCGGCAGGAAGGTGCGCACGCCGAGATAGACGCCGCCCCAGCAGATGTTGAAGGTGCGCTCCCACTGCTCGCGCGTGTTGGTGAACAGGCTGCCGCCGCCGCCGATGCCGGCATTGTTGAACAGCAGATGGATCCTGTCGGTCTTCTGCTGCTCGGCGAGCTCGTCGCGAAAACGCTTCAGATGATCCTCGATCGCGACGTCGGCGACATGCGTCGTGACGCGCAGGCCCTGCGGCAGCTTCTCGGTCTCGCAGAGCCGCTTGGTCTCCGCCATCGCGGCTTCCGAGACGTCGCACATCGCAACGTTGCAGCCCTCGGCCACGAGCTGCCGCGCGAGCTCCCGCCCCATTCCCGTGCCGCCGCCGGTGATGACCGCGATCTTTCCTGCGAAATCCTTCATGGGACTTTCGGCCCCTCCCCTTGTCGGTATGTTTCTTTGTCGCCGCGCCGCTGATTGGGGCGCGCGCGAAATGTAGCAGCGCCGCATCCGCAAATGAAAGCGGATCGGCGATGCAATCTTCGGCAGCAGTTATTTCGGCGCGCGGACTATTGCTCCCGAGGCAACCCGTTGCATGCGAGGCAGTCCCACCCGCGGCAGATCCTTCGAGACGCCCGCCGCGGGCGGGCCCTCAGGATGAGGGCGGATTACGTTGCGCCAATTTCAGCTCGCACCGATGCCGCCCAGCCTCATCCTGAGAGCCTGAGGAGACCGCGAAGCGGTCGTCTCGAGGGACGAGGCGCTTGGTCGGTGGTCGCCAAGGCGCATCGTTGGGGGGCATGCCGGCCGCCCGGGAGCAGTATGACTGCGGTTCCCGTATTTGTCCGGCTTCGGTTTATGGGCAAATTTTTTACAATCCGAATCGTCAAATGGACCTCGGACGCTGGGTCGAGTCGGCCAGGCCAGCGTGTTGTTTGCGTGTCACAGGCTCTGGCACTCCGCTTGCATCCTCTTCGTGGTCTGCAACTACCGATGAGGTGACAGGAATGTTCGTGACCGTCGTAGCCGTGCTCTGCCGGCTTAGCGCAGCTAGCTCAGGCAGTTGCGTCGAGGAAATCGTGACCGACAGCAACATGACGCCCGAGATTTCGATGATGCAATGTGCGGTCGGCGCACAGGCACCGCTCGCGAAATGGATGGGCGAGCATCCGATCTATCACGCCAATTGGCGCCTGGATCGGTACAAATGCGTGCCCGGCCACTACGAGATCAAGGGCCACGCCTGACGGCCCCGCAAGACTACGGATACAAGCCTACGGATACGAGGAAACGCCCCGGAGGCCGCCTCCGACGGGCCGCACCGCGCCAGTCGTGACGAGACGGCGCGCGTCCTGTGACAACGATCACACGCCTCTTTCAATCACGCCACCGCCTGCAAGATCATCGCCCGCGCGCGCCGTCCCTCCGGCGTCGGCATCAGCGCATAATTGTGCGGCTGGTCACGCAGCAGATGCAGCTCGACCGGCACGCCCACCGCCCTCGCCCGCGCCGCAAGGTCGACGCTGTCGGGGTAGAGCAGATCGCGCGTGCCCGAAAAGATCGTCATCGGCGCCAGCGCGCGGAAGGCGCCGTTGAGAGGGCTGACGAAGGGATGGCCGATATCGAGCGCGCCGGCATAGAGATGCCCGGCCTCGACGATCCCCGGAATGTCCTGGAGCGGATCGCGCTTGGCGATCTCGATCTGCTCGGGACGGCTGACCGAGGCATCGGCGGCGGGCGAGATCAGCACCATCCGGTCCGGCTGCCGATGCCCGCGATCGCGCAGCCATTGGCACGCGGCAAGCGCGAGCCCCGCGCCGGCGGAGTTGCCGACCACTGTCACCTTGGCAGACCCCGCGTCCTCCAGCAGCATGCGCAAGATCTCGGCCGTCGCCGGCACCACGTCCTTCGCGGTGGCGCGCGGCGCCAGCGGATAGATCGGCACGACACAGACGACGTTCGCCTTGCGCGTCATCTCGCCGACAAAGCGCCAATGCGCCGGCACGATCTCGTTGATGTAGCCGCCGCCATGCAGGAACATGACGAAGTTGCAGCCCTCATGGCCCGAGGACGGCGCGGTGTAATAGACCGGCCATCCGCCCATCTTCGTCAGCGTCGCCTCGACACCGCGGCCGAGCCCCGTCGGCTCGAAGGTGACAGGCTTAAGTGCGAGCTTCTGCACATGCGCGTGCACCGCTTCGGCTGATGCCAGCTGCTTCTTGTGGGGCAGCAGGGAGAGCACCATGTTGAAGGCGCGGCTCTGCAGGCTTGGGGCCGGATCGCGCCGGGCCGGCGGACTGGACAGGCAACCGCCGGGGCAGAACTGCAAGGCCGACACTAGTCTGGCGACGCTCATGGCCACATCCCCACATGGCTGTTTCGACACGGCGACAACGGGCTTGCCGACCCACCGCCACCCGCCGATATAATGTGAGCATTCGCTCGCTTTTCATACTCGCATTCGGATCACAACATCGTGGCTCGCCAACCGCCGACAAAACCTCGCAAAAATGCTTCCCAGGAGCGCTCCCGCGCCACCGTCGACGCGCTGGTCGAGGCGACCGCTCGCATTCTGGTCCGCGATGGTTTCGAGAAGGCCAGCACCAACCGGATCGCGGAAGTCGCCGGCGTCAGCGTCGGCTCGCTCTATCAATACTTCCCGAGCAAGGAAGCGCTCGTCGCCGCCGTGATCGACCGCCACAACGAGGAGATCATGGGCATCGTCCGCGCCGCGCTCGCGGAGGTCGCGGACCTGCCGATCGACAAGGCGGTGCGAAAACTCGTCACCGTCGCGATCGACGCCCACCGCATCAATCCGAAACTGCATCGCGTGCTCGCCGAGCAGATCCCGCGCACCGGCCAGCTCAGGGATGTCGAAGCCTACAACCGCGAGATCCAGACCCTCGTGCGCGCCTATCTCGAAAGCCGCCGCAAGGAGATGCGCAAGGTCGACCTCGATGTCGCAACCTTCATCTGCGTCAGCGCGATCGAAGCGATCGCGCACAACACCGTGCTGCACGGCGCCGAGATGCTGTCGGAGAAGATGGTACGGACGCTGGCGGACGAGACGACGCGGTTGGTGGTGGGGTATTTGAGGTAGGTCTCGGTCGATGCGTCGGCAGATGTACTGCTAGCGAAGCCGACACTCTCGAGGCTCCCGAATCTGCCGTCCGATGGCGATCGCCCGGGGGCGGCTCAAATGCTTGGGAAGCGGTGGCCGTCTTGTCATGGAGCGTTCCTCCCGGCCGCCTCGACCACCCAGGATCGGCGCGCCGACACGACGTCCACACATTTGCATGGGCACGTCCAACTCGCCATACTTCCCGCGCTGGCCACGGACGAGGGTCCTGATCCGACGTCGCCGCCGATGGAGCTTTCGTTGACAACACTGAAGGTTCTGCACACGACGACGTATCGATTCAACGAGCCCGTGCGCCTGTTGCCGCACCGCCTGATGCTTCGTCCGCGCGAAAGCCGCGAGCTTCGCTTGATTTCGAGCAATATCACGGTCACCCCGCCCGCGGCCTTGACCTGGGCGCACGATGTGTTCGGCAATGCAATCGCGACGGCCACGTTTCAGATGACGGCCTCCACTCTGGCGATCGCCAGCGTCGCGGAGCTTCAGCTCGACGCCGTCGCGTGGCCAGTGTTCGATATCGCGGTCTCGGCCATGTCTTACCCCTTCCGCTATTCCGACGACGACTGGACCGATCTCGGCGCCCTGGCCCTCCCCCAGTTCTCGGACTCGGCGGGAGTCCTGCGAAACTGGGCGCAAATGTTCGTTCGAGGAAGTCGGACTGACACGCTGTCACTGCTAAAAGACCTCAGCGTCGGCGTTTCCGAAGCTGTCCGGTATCAGAGCCGTGAGGACGAGGGCACCCAAACGCCGGTGGAAACCCTGAATCGTGGCTGGGGATCATGCCGGGATTTCGCCGTGCTGTTCACCGAGGCCGCGCGCATGCTCGGATTCGGAGCCAGAATCGTGTCCGGCTATCTTTACAATCCAGACCAACGCAGCATCGGGTCGAGCGGTGCGGGATCAACCCATGCGTGGGCGGAGGTCTTCGTACCTGGAGCCGGCTGGATCACATTCGACCCGACCAACCGCAGCCTCGGCGGCTTCAATCTGATCCCGGTCGCGCTCGCGCGCGACATCCGGCAGACGATCCCGGTGTCCGGCAGTTTCGTCGGCAGCACCGGCGCCTTCGCCGGGATGTCCGTAGAAGTTTTCGTCACGTCTTAGATCGACCTTCGGCGGATGGCCGCCAGGCAGATCAGCCCACCAACAATCTGAGAAGACCAGCCGACACGCGTGCGCGACTGCGGATATGAGGAAAGATCGGCCATTGGTTCGCGCGCAAGGCGCAGATGTCTCCAATGAACAAGATCAAGTTTGTCCGATCGATGCGCGCCCACGTTGCGCCAGATCAATTCAAGTCAGCCTTCCTGGACCATTATTGGTCGATCCTTTTCGAAGATGCCGCCGCAGACGGCCGCGCTACCCAAAAACGCATTGGAGATGCTGTCATGAACAAGTCGTCCAGGACTATGCTTGTTGCGCTCGTCGTCGCCACCACGCCGTGGCTCGCCGCGCCCGTCACTGCGGCGCCACTAACGTCCCCGCTAATGCTGCGTAGCGCGGTGGCGCCATCGGTCGAGACCGTGCAATATCGCCGCGGCTGGCACGGCGGCTATCGTGGCGGTGCAGGAATTGGAATTGGTGCAGGCATCGCCGGCGCCCTGATCGGCGGAGCGATCATTGGCGCAACGCGACCCTATGGGTATTACGGCTACGGCCCCGGCTATCCCGGCTATTACGGGCCGGTCTATGTCGCTCCGCCTCCCTATATTGGCGACGCGGTGGGCTATTGCGCCCAACGCTTCAGGTCCTATGACCCGTATTCCGGCACCTATCTCGGCTATGATGGCCTGCGGCATCCCTGCCCGTAAGGCCGGCAACCTGAGTCTCGGTTCTCCAATGCGGTGCGAACCGATTGGCCGCGATAGTCGCGGCCATCATCTGCGATGAACTCCGAAGACCCGGATGGCGCGCTGCTTCGGCTAGTGAATCCGCTGGTCACCGCGAACTGGCTTCGGCGTTCGCGGAGGCGGCTTTGTTCAGCCCCAGAGTAGCGGCTTCGTCGCACGCTCTGAGATCATCGGGATCGTCCGCTCAGCGCACGCGGAGGTCGCGGACCTCCCGATCGAGAAAGCCCTGCGCAGACTCGTGACCGTCGCGATCGAAGCCCACCGCATCAATCCGAAACTGCATCGGGTGCTCGCCGAGCAGATCCGGCGCACCGGCCAGCTCAAAGACGTCGAAGCCTACAACCGAGAGATCCAGACGCTGGTGCGCACCTATCTCGAAAGCCGCCGCAAGGAGATGCGCAAGGTCGACCTCGACGCCGCAACCTTCATCTGCGTCAGCGCGATCGAAGCGATCGCGTACAACACGGTGCTGCACGGCGCCGAGATGCTGTCGGAGAAGATGGTTCGGACGCTGGCGGACGAGACGACGAGGATGGTGGCGGGGTATTTGAGGTAACGCTTTTACCGGCCGTTTTGACTATCAGAGAAAGAACGCGTGCGGCACGCCTCGGCATTACCCTAATCTTGTCTGAACTGGAGTCCGCCAACAGCCTAGCGGACGCCAGCCGCCCCGCCACAAGAAAGAACCTCTACGAACTGTTACCCGTCCTGATTGTGATGGCTTGGTCGGCAAGCTCGCCCGAAAACATCACCATCGCGGTGCGTTCGGAGAAATCAGCGAGCGTCCACTTTGGAAGAGCTTCAGGCTTTGAGGAAGTAACAGAAACCTGCTTGAAGTCGACGGGTTTATCAAAGACCAAAAAGATCGCGTAGCCAGAATAAAGCGAGTTGGATGGTTGATTGTTCACCGTAAGCTTAGTTGTTGTAAAGTTCCAACGCCAAATATTGGCGCTGTCCTTCAGAATCGGGAAGTTTTTCGTGACGTCAGAGGCGAACTGGATTGTCACGCTAGCGCTTGCTGCATACGGACCCGAGCTTGGAGCCGGAGACGTGGATGTAGATCGTAGCAAGGCGATCTGCTGATCTTTCATGCCAACGGACGCCTTCCACATATTGATTTCTGCCTCTTTAACCGCAGTGGCAGTCTCTAGATTTTTGATCCGAGTTTCGAAGCGATCCCCCAAGAAGGACCATATCGCCGCGCCGACAAGGACAACACTCGAAAAGAGAGCCAGCAGAAAGCTGGATGGAGCCCGCTTGATGACACGACGCTCCGCCCAAATTTTCTCCCACCACTCAGTGACTATACTCACGAATATAACCTGACCTAAAGTTGCGATCGGTCTATACTAATCTCATGCGCTCGCCCGTCTAGATTGAGAATCGCAGCGCTGTGGACATCCCAAGACGCCACATCATCACGCTGGATCTGTCGCAGTTTACACCCACAGAACAATGGCCGGCTTCTTCGCCTAGGAGAACATCCCCGGCTGGCGCTGGTGCCGCGCTGAAGATGGTGCACGGCCGCTCACGCACGAAAACGAGCGCCCGACGCTGCGCTACATCTGCTTCCGTTCCGAGCGCATCACCGGCGTCGTCGCAGATCTGCACAATGGCGCGCGCAAAGCGAAAAACGATGGCGGTACGACGTAAGAACCGCCTGTCAGAATCGCAGAAACGATGGTTACGGGAATCAAAGGGTAAAATGGTCGGAGCGAGAGGATTTGAACCTCCGACCCCTAGTCTCCCAGACTAGTGCGCTAACCGGGCTGCGCCACGCTCCGAACGTCGTTCCATTAGCTAGGATCGGCGCGATGCGCAAGGCGAGGCCGCAGCATTTTGGTGCCTCTCCTCGATCGGCTTTGCGCGCAGGGCGCCCCGGGGAACTGGCCGCAAGCGGTCCGAAGACCGCCTCTAGCCGTCGTTCAGGGCCTGATCCAGCATCTCGCGGCACGCGACGAGGTCGGCGAGCACCTTCCCGAGGCGCTCCCGGTCCAGCGCGCTGGGGCCGGCCGGGGCGGCGGGCGTGCCGCCCTTGCGGAAGGTGGTGAGGATCTCTTCGTCGTCGACCTCGGTGAAGCGGAAGTCGATGCCTTCCTCCTCGTCACCCTGGTAATCGTCATCGTCGGCATCGGCGACGCCCTTGATCGGCGCCTCCTCGTCCTCGGGCTCCATCAGGCTCGCGCCGATGGCGTCCTCGATCGCGCCGAACGAGACCGCGGCGGCGCTGTCGGCGAGGCCCTGCACCGATTTGACGCCATGCTCCTTGAGGATCCGCTGCACGCCGCGGATGGTGTAGCCCTCGCCGTAGAGCAGCCGGCGGATGCCCTTGAGCAGGTCGACGTCGTCGGGGCGGTAATAGCGGCGGCCGCCGCTGCGCTTCATCGGCTTGATCTGGGAGAAGCGGGTCTCCCAGAACCGCAGCACGTGCTGCGGGATGTCGAGCTCCTGCGCTACTTCGCTGATGGTTCGGAACGCATCCGGCGCCTTGTCCAAATGCCAATCCTCTTCGAAAGGCGGTTACGCCTCGGGTTGCGCCTTGCTGGCGTCGCCGTTGGTGCGGTGCTGGGCGTTGATCCGCTGCTTGAGGATCGCCGACGGCTTGAACACCATGACGCGGCGCGGCGAGATCGGCACCTCGGTGCCGGTCTTCGGGTTGCGGCCGATGCGCTGGCCCTTCTTGCGCACCATGAAGGAGCCGAACGAGGATAGCTTCACCGTCTCGCCCTTCTCCAGGCAGTCGGTGATCTCCTTCAGCACGAGTTCCACAAACGCAGAGGATTCCGTGCGCGACAGGCCCACCTTCTGGTAGACGGCTTCGCACAGATCGACACGCGTTACGGTTTTACTTTGATCGGTCATCGCCCTGCCCCACATCACGGCGAACAATTGTTGTCTGAAATTATGAGCTTACGTTACGGCGGTCAACAGCGCTCATCAATGCACGCGCATCGATAATGGCGGCTGATTCCGGCAAAATTTTATCGACTGTGGCTCTACCAGCGCACCATCGCCGAGCCCCAGGTGAAGCCGCCGCCCATGGCCTCCATGAGAACCATGTCGCCCTTCTTGATGCGGCCGTCCTTGCGCGCCACCGACAGCGCCAGCGGAATCGAGGCGGCCGAGGTGTTGCCGTGACGGTCCACCGTCAGCACCACTTTCTCGGGCGCGATGTGGAGCTTGTGGGCGGAAGCGTCGATGATTCGCTTGTTGGCCTGGTGCGGCACGAACCAGTCGATGGTCTCGGCATTGAGCCCGGTCGCCTCGAAGGCGTCGACGATCACGTCGGTGATCATGCCGACCGCATGCTTGAAGACCTCGCGGCCCTCCATGCGCAGATGGCCGACGGTCTGGGTCGAGGACGGCCCGCCGTCGACGAACAGCTTTGCCTTGTGGCGACCGTCGGAGCGCAGGTGAGTCGTGACCACGCCGCGGTCGGTCGCCGCCTTGCCCGGCTGCGCCTGCGCCTCCAGCACCACCGCGCCGGCACCGTCGCCGAACAGCACGCAGGTGCCGCGATCGTTCCAGTCGAGGATGCGCGAGAAGGTCTCGGCGCCGATCACCAGCGCGCGCTTGAAGGCGCCGGTGCGCAGGAAATTGTCGGCGGTGGCGAGCGCGAACACGAAGCCCGAGCACACCGCCTGCAGGTCGAAGGCCGCGCCGTGGTTGATGCCGAGCCCGTGCTGCACGGCGACGGCGGTCGCGGGGAAAGTGTTGTCCGGCGTCGAGGTCGCCAGCACGATCAGGTCGATCGACTGCGCGTCAAGGCCGGCATCGCTGAGCGCGGCCTGCGCCGCCCGGATCGCCAAATGCGAGGTGAACTCGCCCTCGGCCGCGATGTGCCGCTCGCGAATGCCGGTGCGCTGCACGATCCACTCGTCGGAGGTGTCGATACGCGCCGCCAATTGGGCGTTGGTCACCACCTGCTCCGGCAGATAGGAGCCGCAGCCGAGCACGACCGAACGAATTTGAGTCACGAAACAGCCTCCTGCGCGGCCTGCACGGAATTGAGTGCACCACCCTCGCGGTTGAGCATCTGATTGATCTTGTTCAGGAGATCGTAGTGAGCCATCTCATAGCCAACATCGATCGCATAGGCAAAGCCTTCGGCGCTGGTTCCGCCATGGCTCTTGACCACGATCCCGTTCAGTCCCAGCAGCACGCCGCCGTTGGACTTGTTGGGATCCATCTTGTCGCGCAGGGCCTGGAAGGCGCGGCGGGCCAAGAGGTAGCCGAGCTTGGTCAGCCAACTCCGCTGCAACTCGTTGCGCAGCAACTCGGCCATCTGCCGGGCGGTTCCCTCGGCGGTCTTGAGCGCGATGTTGCCGCTGAAGCCTTCGGTGACGATGACGTCGGCGACGCCCTTGCCGATGCCGTCCCCCTCGACGAAGCCGATATAGTCGAGCTCCGGCAGGTTCCTGGCCCGCAGGATCTCGCTGGCCTCGCGGATCTCCTCGTGGCCCTTGACCTCTTCGGTCCCGATATTGAGCAGGCCGACGGTCGGCCGCTTCTTGTTGAACAGCACGCTCGCCTTGGCCGCGCCCATCACCGCCATCGACACCAGATGGTGGGCGTCGCCGCCGAGCGTGGCGCCGAGATCGAGCACCACGGATTCGCCGCGCTTGGTCGGCCAGATCGCGGAGATGGCCGGGCGGTCGATACCCGGCAGCGTGCGCAGGCAGAACCGGGCCATCGCCATCAGCGCGCCGGTATTGCCGGCCGAAATCGCAACATCGGCCTCGCCCCGCTTGACGGCGTCGATCGCCATCCACATCGAGGAGGTCTTGCGGCCGCGCCGCAACGCCTGGCTCGGCTTGTCGTCCATGCCGACGGCCACATCGGTGTGGACGATCTTCGAGACGGCCTTCAGCTTCGGGTGCTTCTCGAGTTCCGCCTCGATCCTGGCGCGGTCGCCGACCAGCAGGAACTCGCTATCGCGGTGCCGCCCAAGCGAGATGGCCGCGCCCGGAATGACCACGGCAGGGCCGACGTCGCCGCCCATGGCGTCCAGCGCGATGCGAACCTTGCTTGGCATAAAAGTCCTGGAAAACCTGGTCTGGTGCGGTCTTGGAGCAGCGGGGGCCGCGGATGGGTTCGCCACGGACATGGCGACCCGGCCAAGCGCCACGCCGCACCCGGACCGGGGCGCGACAATAGCGTTTTGTTACCCCGAAACAACCTCTTGCCCCCAGCCTTTTGCTTTCTGGGCGATCCGGCCGCGAATCCCGGAATCGGCAAGGAACATATTGAAATCAGATAGATAAGGGCATGTTTGAAACCATCCCGGGAAATGCCTCGCGCACCCCGGCAAGGCGATCTCCCGCAGAAGCGCCCCGCTACCGGTCCTTCTTGCTGTCCTGCAGCGCCTTCAGCGCCGCGAACGGATGGTCCTCCGGATCGGGGGCGGTGACCTCTGCCTCGAACACGGCCCCCTGCTTGCGCGGATAGGGATCGATCGCCAGGAACAGGGCGTCGGTGGCGACCCGGCCGAGGTCGATGATTCCATTGACGATGGCCTCCGGCGGATCGGCGACCTCGGGCGGATCGTCGCCGTCCTGGCCCTCCTCGATCAGGTCGGCCAGGCGCCGCGCCTCGGCCTCGGGGGCGAACATCAGGTCCACCTCCTCCTCGATCTCGCTCTCGATCGGATCGAGCGTGACCACGCAGGTCTGGCCGACCCTGGCCCTGATGGTGCCGGTCACCTGAACCCGGCCGCCGCTCTTGGGCAGCACGTCGAAATCGGCTTCGGCAGACAGGATCTCCCGCACGCCCGCGAGCTCCGCCATGGCCTGCCGCGCGGCGGCCGAGGCCTCGAACTCGCGATGCAGGCCGGTATCGGGGACCTGGGCGACGATGACGGGCGCCCGCCAGGGATCGGGCGCGGATCCGGTATTTGGTCGGCTCATGGCGTGACATCCTCGCTGCGCGCTGGAGGAAAGCTGAAGGAGGCCCGCAGCAGCGCGGCCTCGTCGGCCTGGCCGAGAGCGGCCTCACTGGCTCGGGCATAGGCCGCGAGCCGCTTCGCCTGGTCCAGGCCTGTCCCATTCAAGATATTCTTGCAGATCGCCTCTGCCAGTGCCTCGCCGCCGGCCTCGACGGCAAGGTCATAGGCCTGGACGCGGCCGTAAAAGGCCTCGCCGAAGGCCCGCATCCGCTTCGGCACGGTCTGGTCGCCCACCCCCATCTCGCGCAGATTGTCGTCCATATCCTCGCAGAAGCGGTCGAACAGCGCCTGCGACAGCTCCGCGGCGCTCCGGACCGTGCGCAGGCGTCGCAGCAACAGCCACAGATGCAGCAGCAACAGGTCGAAACGCCCGTTAACCGTATCAGGCACGCCCAAGTCGCGGTAAAATATGGGTTCTCGCGCCTGCGTCACGATCATGCCATAGATGGCTTCAATGGTGCCCGGCGGGGTTAGCCGGGGTTTCCTGAAGTGATTGAACGGCCAAAGCATTGTGGTTTCCGCAAGCGGGCGCGCGCGAGTTGCATTCAGTCGCCCAGCCCGGTACTTCAGCGCCTCGCGCGACGCAAGGGGACGGAATCAGTTCCACGATGACGATAACGAACCAGACCAGCCTGCGCGCGGACAAGCGGCGCGGCCTTCATGCACGCTGGCGCGGCTTGCGCATGCTCGCCGCAATGGCCGTGGTCGGCGCCGCTCTTGCGGGCTGCACCGGCGAACAGTTCCAGAAGGGCTACATCCTGCCGCCCGGCGCGCTGGAGCAGATTCCGATCGGCGCGAGCCAGGATCAGGTGCTGATCGTGATGGGCACGCCCTCCACCGTCGCCACCCTCGACGGCGAGGTGTTCTACTACATCTCGCAGCGCTCGGAGCGCATGGTCGCCTTCATGAACCAGAAGGTGATCGACCAGCGCGTGATCGCGGTCTATTTCGACAAGAACCGGCGCGTGCGCCGGTTGGCGAATTACGGCCTGCAGGACGGCAAGATCTTCGACTTCATCAGCCGGACCACGGCGACGTCGGGTCAGGAGATGAGCTACCTCGCGCCGCTGTTCAAGCTGCTCAGCTTCAACTAGGTCGCCAGCTCTTTTTTCGAGCGACGTGGACGCCGGTTGGCGTCGCGACAACGCTTCAAGGCGAGCATCTCGCGCGGCTCCAATTCCGCCGGAAGGTAAATGGCGCTCGCCTGCGGCGTCGTGCCACCGTCTGCGCGGCCTTTGTGGTCGCGTGCGACTTGCCGTCGCAAGTCGGGTTCCTTACGCTCGCTGCAAAGCAAGAAGCAGGGAGTTGGATTCGTGCCCAAGAAACTTCAGAACACTTTGTTGTCCCGCCGTCGCGTGCTCACCGCTGCTGCGGGCCTTTCGGCCGCGGCCATCCTGCCGCGATCGAGCCTTGCGGACTGGAAACCGACCGAGACCGTTCGTCTCGTCGTCCCGGCCGCAGCCGGCGGCTCGACCGACGTGATGGGCCGGCTCCTCGCCGCACATCTGCAAACCGCATGGGGCCAGTCGGCCGTCGTTGAAAACCGCTCAGGCGGCGGTGGCACCATCGGCACGGCCGAGGTGGTCCGCGCCAAGCCTGACGGCCACACCATCCTGATCGGCAATCCCGGTCCGAACGCGATCGCCTACAGCATCTTCAAGAACCTCACCTACAAGCCGGACCAGCTCCAGCCGGTCTCCAACATGATCCGGATCCCGAACATCGTCTCGGCGCATCCGAAGACCGGCATCAAGTCGGTTGCCGAGCTGATCGCCTTTCTCAAGGCCAATCCGGACAAGCTCAGCTACGCCTCCTCCGGCGTCGGCCAGAGCCCTCACCTCACCGGCGCCTGGTTCCTGCAGCTCACCGGGCTGAAGATGACGCACATCCCGTTCCGCGGCGCCGGACCCGCGCTGCAGGCCGCGCTCGCCGGCGACATCCAGATCCTGTTCGACAATCTCTATCCGAGCCTGCCGCAGGTGCAGAATGGCACCCTCACCGGCCTCTGCGTCACCACGCCCGAGCGCAGCGACCTCGCCCCTAACCTGCCGACCATGCGCGAGAGCGCGCCGGAGCTTGCGAATTTCGACGTCTCGTCGTGGTTCTCGGTGTTCCTGCCGAAGGGCGTCTCGCCGGAGGTGCTGGGCGCGCTCAATCTCCAGGTCAAGGCGATGCTGGAGCGCGACGACGTCAAGAAGCAGATCGCCGCCATGGGCGCCCGCGCCGATTACGGCACGCCGGAGCAGTTCGCCGCCTTCGTGGACGCCGAGACGAAGAAGTTCGCCGGCATCATCCAGAAGGAAGGGCTGCAGATGGACGTGCAGTGACGCGAAGCGTCATTCCGGGGCGGCTCGAAAGAGCCGAACCCGGAATCTCGAGATTCCGGGTTCGGTCCTTTGGACCGCCCCGGAATGACGGCGAGAAACAAAAACCCCGCGGCTCGCGCCGCGGGGTTCTGTCTTGTCTCGTTCGCGCCGCTCAGTGCGCCAGGATCGCCAGCAGCAGCAGGGCCACGATGTTGGTGATCTTGATCATCGGATTCACCGCGGGGCCCGCCGTGTCCTTGTAGGGATCGCCGACGGTGTCACCGGTCACCGCCGACTTGTGGGCGTCAGAGCCCTTGCCGCCGAAATGACCGTCCTCGATGTACTTCTTGGCGTTGTCCCAGGCGCCGCCGCCCGAGGTCATGGAGATCGCGACGAACAGGCCCGTCACGATCACGCCGAGCAGCATGGCGCCGACGGCCGAGAACGCCGCCGACTTGCCGGCCACCCCGCCGCCCGCGATCGCATAGATCGCGAAATAAACGAAGATGGGCGACAGCACCGGGAGCAGCGAGGGGATGATCATCTCCTTGATCGCCGCCTTGGTCAGCAGGTCGACCGCCTTGCCATAATCAGGCTTGTCGGTGCCCTGCATGATGCCCGGCTTCTCGCGGAACTGGCGCCGGACCTCCTCGACGATCGCGCTCGCGGCACGGCCGACCGCGGTCATGCCCATCGCGCCGAACAGATACGGCAGGAGGCCGCCGAACAGCAGGCCCACCACGACGTAGGGATTGTTCAGCGAGAAGTCTGGATTGACGCCCGCGAAGTAGGGATGGTGCGCGGAATCCCCAACGAAGAACTTGAGGTCCTGGTTGTAGGCCGCGAACAGCACGAGAGCGCCGAGACCGGCGGAGCCGATCGCGTAACCCTTCGTCACCGCCTTGGTGGTGTTGCCGACCGCGTCGAGCGCATCGGTCGACTTGCGCACTTCCTTCGGCAGGCCCGCCATCTCGGCGATGCCGCCGGCGTTGTCTGTCACCGGGCCGAAGGCGTCGAGCGCGACGATCATGCCGGCCAGCGCCAGCATGGTGGCGGTCGCGATCGCGATGCCGAACAGGCCGGCGAGGCTGTAGGTGACCAGGATGCCGGCGATGATGACGAGCGCGGGCAGCGCGGTCGCTTCCATCGAGACGGCAAGGCCCTGGATCACGTTGGTGCCGTGGCCGGTCACCGAGGCCTGGGCGATCGACTTCACCGGACGATAGTCCGTGCCGGTGTAGTATTCGGTGATCCAGATGATCAGCGCGGTGACGACGAGGCCGACCACGCCGCATTCGAACAGCGCCATGCCGGTGTAGTCGACGCCGTCGAGCTTGCCGAACCCGATCAGCGCGTAGATCACGCCGCCGATGCCGACCAGCGACAGGACGCCGGTTGCGATCAGGCCCTTGTAGAGCGCGCCCATGATCGACTGGCTCGGGCCGAGCTTGACGAAGAAGGTGCCGATGATCGACGTGATGATGCAGATGCCGCCGATCGCGAGCGGCAGCGTCATCATGTTGGCGAGGATCGGCGTCTTGGCGAAGAAGATCGCGGCGAGCACCATGGTGGCGACCGCGGTCACCGCATAGGTCTCGAACAGGTCCGCGGCCATGCCGGCGCAGTCGCCGACATTGTCGCCGACGTTGTCGGCGATCGTGGCCGGGTTGCGCGGATCGTCCTCGGGAATGCCGGCCTCGACCTTGCCGACGAGGTCGCCGCCGACGTCCGCGCCCTTGGTGAAGATGCCGCCGCCGAGACGGGCGAAGATCGAGATCAGCGAGGCGCCGAAGCCGAGCGCCACCAAGGCGTCGACGACGACACGGCTGTCGGGCGCGAGCTTCAGCGAATGCACCAGGAAGCCGAAATAGAGCGTCACGCCGAGCAATGCGAGACCTGCCACCAGCATACCGGTGATCGCGCCTGCCTTGAAGGCGAGCTCGAGGCCACCGGCGAGCGACGTCGTCGCCGCCTGGGCCGTACGCACATTGGCGCGGACCGAGACGTTCATGCCGATGAAGCCGGCGGCCCCCGACAGGACCGCGCCGATCAGGAAGCCGATGGCGACGTAGATTCCGAGGAAATAGACGAGCAAGACGAAGATGACGATGCCGACGATACCGATCGTGGTGTATTGGCGCCGCAGATACGCCTGAGCACCCTCAGCGACCGCTCCTGCAATTTCTTGCATGCGCGGCGACCCCGCATCCGCGCTCAACACCGAAGACGTCGCCCAAATCGCGTAGACGACGGAAAGCACTCCGCAGAGTACTATCAACCATAATGCTGTCATGTGATTTATGCCTCAGATCCTTGATGTACCCCCGGCGCCTTTTGTTGTCCGTCGTGCGGCGCGGCGCCTTGATTTCGAACAAAGCCGCCCCTTGCCCAAAAGGGGCGGCCTCAGTCGAGCGCGAGCTTGCCAAAATCAAATTGAGGGTGCAACGCCGGATAGGGGCGAAAACGCCGATCTCGGCAGGTATTTAGGACGAGGTGCCGAAAACCAAGATGCGGGTTGGAGCGATTCCTAGAAGTGGCTGTAGGACAGCCGCTTCAAAACCAGTTCCTGGCCCTGCCCGTCCAGGAAGCGCATCCGCTGCTGCCCCGCGACGATCGTGCCGATCGCCGTGACGGCAAGGCCGGCCGCCCGCCCCGCCGCGAGCAGCGCATCGACCTGCGCCGGCGGAACAGTGCACAGCACCTCGTAATCATCGCCCCCTGCGAGCAGCGTCTCGACACAAACGACGTTGCGGGCGATGAGGCCTGCTGCCGCGGCCGAGAGCGGCACGCTCATCACGTCGACCGTGGCCGAGACGCCGGAGGCCGCACAGAGCTTCACCAGATCGCCGGCGAGGCCGTCGGAGACGTCCATCGCCGCGGTCGCATGATCGCGCACGGCCCGCGCCAGCACATTGCGCGGCTGCGGCACGCGATAGCGCGAGACCAGGGCCTGCCCTGCGACGGGATCGGTGGCGAGCGCCGCCGCGGCGGCGCCGCCCGTGAGCACGTCGAGGCCGAGCGCGGCATCGCCGATCGTACCCGTCACCAGGATGCGATCGCCCGGCCTGGCGCCGGTGCGGCCGACCATCCGCCCTTTCGGCACGCGGCCAAAGGCGGTGATCGAGATCATCTGCGGGCCCGGCGTCGAGACCGTGTCGCCGCCGAGCAGCGGACATGCAAATTCCATTGCGTCCTCGCCCAGCGCGTCCGCAAAGGGCCGAAGCCAGCCATCCTCCTTGGCTCGCAGCGCCAGCGTCAGCACGAAGCCGGCGGGCACCGCGCCCTTGGCGGCGAGATCGGACAGGTTCACCCGCAGCGCCTTGCGCGCGATGGTGTCAGGGGGATCGCTGGCAAGATAGTGCACGCCCTCGACGATGGCGTCGGTGGTGACGACGATGTCGTCGCCGGATGACGACAGCACCGCAGCATCATCGACCAGCCCGAACGCACCGGGATCGGTCGCCAGCGGCTTGAAATAGCGCGCGATGAGGGAGTCTTCGGCGGAGGGGTTTTGCGGAGTGGTCATCGGCACTCGTCCCATACGCCACTGTCATCGCCCGGCCTGACCGGGCGATCCAGTATTCCAGAGACGGTCGTGTGAACTCGATGGGCCGCGGCGTACTGGATCACCCGCCTTCGCGGGTGATGACGACGGGGTATGGGGCAGCCGTCTCGCATCAATTCACCGCTGTTGCGGGAAACTACCCCCGCCCGAACTCTTCGCCGCGGAATTGGCGGCCGATCTGGTCGAGCACGGCGTTGACCATGCCGGTTTCCTCGCGGTCGACGAAGGCATTGGCGACATCGACATATTCGGAGACGACGACGCGGCCCGGCACGTCCTTGCGATGCTGGAGCTCGTAAGCCCCTGCCCGCAGCACCGCGCGCAGGATCGCCTCGATCCGCTTGAGCGGCCAGCCCTTCGACAATGCCTCGTCGATCAAGGGATCGAGCTTCTTCTGGTCGCGCACGACGCCGGAAACGACGTCGCGGAAGAACGCGGCTTCCGCCGGCAGGTAGGTGTCGCCCTCGACCTCGTTGCCGAGCCAATGGCTCTCGAACTCCGCGAAGATGTCGTTGATGCCGGCGCCCGCGATGTCCATCTGGTACAGCGCCTGGACGGCGGCGAGCCGCGCCGCACCGCGCCGGTTCGCCTTCTTTTCCGGAGCGCCCGCCGGTTTCCTGGGATCAGCCGTTTTCTTGGAATCGACCATGGCGTCAGGCCCGCGCCAGGCGGCGCTTGATGCGCAGCATGGCAAGCGCGGCGCGCGCGGCATCGCCGCCCTTGTTGAGCTCGCTGGCGCGCGCCCGTGCCCAGGCCTGCTCCTCGTTGTTGACGGTGAGGATGCCGTTGCCGAGCGGCAGCTTTCGCGCCACGGCGAGGTCCATCAGCGCGCGCGAGGATTCCTGCGAGACGATCTCGAAGTGAATGGTGTCGCCGCGGATCACGCAGCCAAGCGCGATCACCGCGTCATAAGGCTTGCCGTTCGCCGCCGCGGCATCCACCGCGATGGCCACGGCCGCCGGAATTTCGAGCGCGCCCGGAACGGTGATGACGTCATGGGTGAGGCCGGCCGCCTTCAACTCGGTCACGGCGCCGTCCAGAAGCGCGTCCTGGAGATCGTCATAGAACCTTGCCTCGACAATCAGCGCCCGTGCGCCGGAAATGTCGGTCTGGTCCTTCAGGGGTGCACGCCGTGCGTCAGCCATTCTTCGATCCGTTTGGAGTTAACGACAGTCGCAGCAGCGGCGGCCGGAAATTTGGGGGTCTTTGTAGTCGTCCGAACCGTCAATTCCAAGCAGGAAGTCGGGCAAAGCGGCTCAGCGATATGCTCAGATGGACCCTGTCCCGGCCGCTTTCAATGCACGGGCCATATGCATTGAATCGCCCCATGTCGACAGCCAGATCAGCATGTCGGTCAGGACGGAAATGACGTCGCGCAGCAGGCGCAAGCTGGCCCGCTTTTCCCGCAAACGATCCTCGGCGTGCCTGAGATGTGCGAGCTCCTCGGCCCTGATCGACAGGATCACGCGATGCAGCTCTGGATCGCGCGTTGCGAGGAAATGGAGCTGATCGTCGAGGTGACGGTGAACAGCAGCCTCCACGGCCGCCGTGCAGGCCCATATCCCGTTGCGACCGAGGCAGGCGGTCAAAAACCCCAGCACCCAGCCGCCGCAGCTCCACAATTGCATGATCCGGCACGGCCGCGAATTACGCGGAGGCATCGCCGCTCGGAAAATCGCGCAATGGTTACGCTCGTCCTGCAGCATATCCTCCAGCGCAGGACAACAATCCGGGACGAAATGTCGGGCCACCCAGAGCTGCGCCGAATAGATCCTGATAGCTCCGAACTCACCGGCATGATTGACGCGCACGATACGAGTGATCGTCTGTGCATCGCGTGTGACTGGTCGTGGACGTTCGGAAAGCTCTGGAGCCGTCGACACCACCGCCTCCATGCGGCTTCGCCGTCACTTCATTTCCGTCAGCCGCGCCGCATAGCGGGCCATCAGATCGACCTCGATATTAACCTCGCTGCCCGCCTTCCAGCCACCGATCGTGGTGACCTCGAGCGTGTGCGGGATGATCAGCACCGTAAAGGTCACGTCCTTGACCGAATTGACCGTCAGCGAGACGCCGTCGAGCGTGATCGAGCCCTTGGTGGCGATGAACCGCGCCAGCTCCCGCGTGGTGGAGAGCTCGAACCGCGCCATGTCGGGCAGGTCCTCGCGCCTGACAATGGTCGCGATCCCGTCGACATGGCCGGCGACGATATGGCCGCCGAGCTCGTCGCCGATCTTGAGCGCGCGCTCGAGATTGAGCTTCGTGCCCAGTTTCCAGTGCTTGGCCGTGGTCAGCGCCAGCGTCTCCGCCGCCGCATCGACATCGTACCAGGTTTTGCCGCCCGCGACGCCGGAGGCGACCACCGTCAGGCACACGCCGTTGCTGGCGATCGAGGCGCCGTCGGCGATGGTGGTCTGATCGTAGCTGCAGGCGATGCGCAGCCGGTGCAGCTGCCCTTGCACCACGGGCGTGAAGCTGACGATCTCGCCGATATCGGTGACAATGCCGGTGAACATTACGCGCGCTCGTAGATGGTGAGAGTGTCCTTGGAAGTATCCTGGCCGAATGTCTCGCTAGCATGAACCTTGTAGGCCTGCGACTGCGTGATTTCCGACAGGGGCAATGCATCGAGCGCATCGACGCCGCGAGGGCCCACCGCTTCCGCGCCGCGGAACAGCCAGATCTCGTCGGCGAGGTCGGCGGACACGAACGATGCCGCAACGCGGCTGCCGCCCTCGACCATCAGCCGCGTGATGCCCTTCCCGGCCAACGCATGCAGTGTGGCCGGCAAATCGAGCCCTGATGCACTGCCTGCAGGCACGCGCAATATTTGCGCACCGGCCGCACCAAGGCGGGTTGCAGCGGCAGGCTCCGCAAGCTCAGAAGCGATGACCCACAGCGGCGTCTCGCGCGCGGAGCGCACGAGCTGGCTTGAAGCGGGGATGCGCAGGCTCTGGTCGAGCACCACACGCACTGGCGAGCGCGCCGCCATGCCCGGCAGGCGGCAATTGAGCTGCGGATCGTCCGCCAGCACCGTGCCGATGCCGACCAGGATCGCATCGCTCTGCGCGCGCAGCAGATGCACGCGATTGCGCGCCGCCTCCCCCGTGATCGCGACCGGCTTGCCGCCGGCGGCGCCGATCTTGCCGTCGGGCGAAACCGCGAGCTTCAGGATCACGTGCGGACGCTGGTCCCGGATGCGGCGGAAATGGCCGGCATGGTCGAACGCGGCCTCCGCCGCGCACAGGCCTACGTCCACCGCGATGCCGGCAGCGCGCAGGCGTGCATGCCCCTGCCCTGCGACCTCCGGATTGGGATCCTCGATCGCCGCCACCACCCGCTTGATACCGGCGGCGATCACCGCATCTGCGCAAGGCGGCGACTTGCCGAAATGCGAGCACGGCTCGAGCGTGACGTAGAGCGTGGCGCCGCGGGCGGCTTCTCCTGCGCGCCGCAAAGCCTCGGGCTCGCCATGCGGCCGCCCGCCTGGTTGCGTCCAGCCGCGGCCGACGATGACGCCGTCCTTGACGATGACGGCACCCACGGCCGGATTGGGCCAGGTGCGACCCTGCCCGCGCCTCCCCAGCGCCAGCGCCAGCTGCATGAAACGAAGATCGGCGTCCTTGGCCTCACGGGCCTTCTGCGCGAACTGATCTTCCAGGATACGGAAGATCATTTGCGGATCGCGGCAAGCCGCGCTTCCTCCTCACCGGAGAGCTCGCCGAGCACGTTGGCGAAATCCTTGGCCTCGCGGAAATTGCGGTAGACCGAGGCGAAGCGCACATAGGCGACGTCGTCGAGCGTACGCAGATGCTCCATCACGGTCTCGCCGATCACCTCGGACGAGATCTCGGCCTCGCCGCCGGTCTCGAGCTCGCGCACGATGGTGGAGACCATCTTCTCCACCCTTTCCGGCTCGACCGGCCGCTTGCGCAGACTGATCGACACCGAGCGCATCAGCTTGTCACGGTCGAACGGCACGCGGCGGCCGTTGCGCTTGATCACCGTGAGCTCGCGCAGCTGCACGCGCTCGAAGGTGGTGAAGCGAAATTCGCAGGCGACGCACACGCGCCGCCTGCGAATGACGGAAGAGTCCTCGGTCGGACGCGAGTCCTTTACCTGCGTATCGAGACTGTTGCAGTTCGGGCAGCGCATCCGTTGACCTTAATCAGTTCTCTTGGCCTTATTGATAGATCGGGAACCGGTCGGTGAGCGCCTTGACCCGTTCCTTGATCGCGGCTTCCACCAGCGGCGCCTTGCCGTCGGAGGACTGCGCGATCGCGTTGAGGACCTCGGCGATCATGCCGCCGACCTGCTGGAATTCGGCGACGCCGAAGCCGCGGGTGGTGGCCGCCGGCGTGCCCAGACGAATACCGGAGGTGACGAAGGGCGACTCGGGGTCGAACGGAATGCCGTTCTTGTTGCAGGTGATGGCAGCGCGAACCAGCGCCTTCTCCGAGGCGTTGCCCTTCAGGCCCTTCGGCCTGAGATCGACCAGCATCAGATGGTTGTCGGTGCCGCCGGAGACGATGTCGAAGCCGTGGCTCTTCATCGCTTCTGCCAGCGCCTTGGCGTTCTCGACGACGTTCTTGGCGTAGACCTTGAAGTCCGGACGCAGCGCCTCGCCGAAGGCGACCGCCTTGGCCGCGATCACGTGCATCAGGGGGCCGCCCTGCAGACCCGGGAAGATCGCCGAGTTGAACTTCTTGGTCAGCGCCTCGTCATTCCACAGCATCAGGCCGCCGCGCGGGCCGCGCAGCGATTTGTGCGTCGTCGTCGTGGTGATGTGGGCATGCGGCACCGGCGAGGCATGCACGCCGCCGGCAACGAGGCCGGCGAAGTGGGCCATGTCGACCAGCAGATACGCGCCGACGCTGTCGGCGATCTCGCGGAAGCGCTTGAAGTCCCAGGCGCGCGAATAGGCCGAGCCGCCGGCGACGATCAGCTTCGGCTTGACCTCCTCGGCCTGCTTGGCGACCGCATCCATGTCGATGATCTGGTCCTCGCGGCGCACGGTGTAGTGCGCGGCCTTGAACCACTTGCCGCTCATGTTGACGGGCGAGCCGTGGGTGAGATGGCCGCCGGCCGCAAGGTCGAGGCCCATGAAGGTGTCGCCGGGCTGCAGCAGCGCCAGGAACACCGCCTGGTTCATCTGGCTGCCGGAGTTCGGCTGCACGTTGGCGAATTTGGCGCCGAACAGCTTCTTGGCGCGATCGATCGCAAGATTCTCGGCGACGTCGACCCACTCACAACCGCCATAGTAGCGCGCGCCCGGATAACCCTCAGCGTACTTGTTGGTCATCACCGAACCCTGCGCTTCCAGCACGGCCCGGCTGACGATGTTCTCGGAGGCGATCAGCTCGACCTCATGGCGCTGACGGCCGAGCTCACCCTTGATGGCGGCGGCGATGTCCGGGTCGGCCTGCTCGAGCGAGGCGGTGAAAAACGAATCGGGCGCGGAGGCGGACGCTGTAGAGTTCTTGGCTGAGGTCATCTTGCGAATATCTCCACCGCCGCAGCCTTTTGGCGGGCTACGGGCGGGTCTGGTGTGGCGATCGGAAGCACGCGCGATCTACCACATCGCCCGCAACAGGCCAAGCATTTGCGGGTCGGGCTCGATATTTGTGCAAGATATGGTGGGGATCGGGGAATTTCGGCAACCGGGCCGGTTCGAGGAACCGCCCGTCCGCCTAAACCCGAAATGGGACCGCTTCGGGCCTTAACGTCTCACCCCTGGGCGGCGGACTGCGGCCAATGTCCCGTCACAGCCCCGTATACCCCGCCTTCACCGGGTCCACGCTGCCGTCGAGCTGCCGCAGGTAGGTCAGGCCGCAGACTGTCAACCTGTGCGGGTCCTTCTCGCCGGCTTCCATCAGGGTGTTGAGGTAGTTCGTGACCTTGGCCCTCGCCTCCTCGCTGGCCGCGGCGGTGCGGTTGGCGAGCAGGTCATAGGTCTGCATGATGCGGTCGATGGCGGCTTCCATGGCACCCTCTGGTTCGTCGGTGTTTTGGGACTGTTGATCAGGCAACCGCGCGGGCCTCGGCCTGCGCCTCGAACCGGGCGATCGCCTTGTTGGCGAGCCTGATCCTGTTGAATTCGCCGTGCTGGAGCAGCTTCACGATGATCCCGAGCAGGCGTTCGTCGGTGACGAGCGTATCGGGGATCGCGCCGGACCGGCGAAGGTAATTCGCGGCGATGGCGTAGGCCTCGCTCACGAGTTCCACGTTCATCGCCTGAAGCCCGCGCTCGACCAGCATCGACATGTCTCCGATCCGAAGGAGATAAGCACCGAGGGCGGAACTGGTTCCTCGCAGGCGCGACTTTTTTCGCAGGTGCAAAAATGTAAACGCACCGGTCCGGGGGCAACTCCGGGCCGATGCGCTTGGGGAAGTCAGGCACGTTTTGGGAAGCTTGCCGGTCTTGTTGCGGGCCGGCTTGGCCTAATCCCTTGGAAAAATCAGAGCCGATACAAGATCTGGTCGGTCCAGAACCGCTCGAGGCGATGCAGCGACTTGTTGAGGGTCGAGAATTCCTCGCCCGAGATGCCGCCGACCTGCTCGACCGTCTTGACGTGCTTCTGGTAGAGCGCATCGACGATGCGGCGGACTTCCTGGCCCTGCGGGGTCAGGCGGATGCGCACCGAGCGGCGATCGACGCGCGAGCGCTGATGATCGAGGAAGCCGAGCTCGACGAGCTTCTTCAGATTGTAGGAGACGTTGGAGCCGAGATAGTAACCGCGCGTGCGCAGCTCGCCCGCGGTCAGCTCCTTGTCGCCGATGTTGTAGAGCAGGAGCGCCTGCACCGAGTTGATGTCCGCGCGGCCGCGGCGATCGAATTCGTCCTTGATCACGTCGAGGAGCCGGCGATGCAGCCGCTCCACCAGAGTCAAAGCTTCCAGATAGAGCGACTGCACCGAACCCTGCTGGCCGGAGACGCGCTCTGCGGTATCTGCCGCAGTTGCGACGGCTTTCATCATGACACTTCCCCTGTTGTCGTTTTTATCGACACTTATTCGACGAAACTTGTGTCCCGTCTGATAGGTGCAACTTAAGGGGCGCGTTTGAAGATCGGCTTAAATAAGAGAATAAAGAGATCATGAATTTAAGACAGTGAATTGCGGATTAAGCCTGTGCCACAAGCACTTTTCGCAACTCTCTGTTGACCTTCGCAAGGTCCTGTTCACCCTCCGTCCGCCGCACCTGTCGCATTCCAGAACAGCCCCGCTCCGTTTCGAAACGGGCGCGTAAGAGCTGTGGCGGAACCGGCTGGTCAACGAAAACTTACCGCAAATTTTAGGCAACCAGCGGTCAACCAAGCTGAACACTCTCGTGTCCCGGACAAGCGCCGCAAAGCGGCGCGCAGAGCCGGGACCCAGATGTTTCAAAGCGAGATTGCGGAGAGATGGGCCCCGGCTCTGCAGCGCACCGCTGAAGGAGCGCTGCGCTGCGTCCGGGGCACGAGAGTGTGCTTTGCGATCGTCCGCCCTACGGCGGCCGTTCGCGCGCGGCCATCCACGCGAGCGCGAGATAAGCGGCAAGCATGAAGGCCTCGACGCCGACGACGATCAGGCTGCCGCCGTAGATTCCCGGGAACATCAGCTCGATCACCGCCATCGACACCACGGTGGTCAGCCACACCACCGCGCCCCATGGCGTCGCCAGCCATAGCCCGACCGCGGCGACGAGCTCGATCACGGCGAAGTAGACGGTGGCGGCCTGCCAGGCCATCGACTGGTTCTCGAACGCCTCGTCCTCGCCGCCGACGAAGCCGGTAACCTGCGCCCAGTGATAGAGCCCCTTCAGGATCGAGAGCAGCGCCATCACCCGCAGGAACAGCACCAGGCGGCGCGTCCAGACATTGTCGTCGGACTCGGTCCGCTCCGACGAGATCGCAGCGACCGACATGGCGGTCTCTCTGGCGGTCTCTCTGGCGGCGTCTCTGGTAGTGTCCCTTGCGCCGTCGCGGGCCGCATCGCGGGTGGAGATCTCGGACATGGGCCCTTTGTGGCTGCTTCGCCCTGCAAAATCAATCGGCCGCGCCTTCCGTTCAACTCTGCCTTGCGGCAGGTCAAGCCGCGGTGACGGGAACCGTGCGAGCTGGTATAAGAATAATTCCAGCCGGAGGAAGAGTGATGGCGATCAAATACGGACGTCCGATCGAATTGCGCGAGGTCTCGCGCCACGAGGGCACGATGGTGCCCCATGCCCTCGATCTGACCGTCCGCCCGCGCCGCAACCGCAAGGCCGAATGGGCCCGGCGCATGGTGCGGGAGAACGTGCTCACCACCGACGATCTGATCTGGCCGCTGTTCCTGATCGACGGCAACAACAAGCGCGAGCAGGTCGCCTCGATGCCCGGCGTCGAGCGCCTCAGCGTCGACCAGGCCGTGCGCGAGGCCGAGCGCGCCATGAAGCTCACCATTCCCTGCATCGCGCTGTTTCCCTACACCGACCCGTCCCTGCGCGACGAGGAAGGCTCTGAAGCGACCAATCCGAACAATCTGGTTTGCCAGGCGGTGCGTGCGATCAAGAAGGAGTTTCCGGACATCGGCCTGCTCTGCGACGTCGCGCTCGATCCCTTCACCAGCCACGGCCATGATGGCCTGATCTCGGACGGCAGGATCCTGAACGACGAGACGGTCGCGGTGCTGGTGCGCCAGGCCCTGGTGCAGGCCGAGGCCGGCTGCGACATCATCGCGCCCTCCGACATGATGGACGGCCGCGTGGCCGCGATCCGCGAGGGACTGGATCGCTCCGGCCTGTCCGACGTGCAGATCATGGCCTATGCGGCCAAATACGCCTCCGCCTTCTATGGGCCCTTCCGAGACGCGATCGGCTCGGCCAAGACGCTGACCGGCGACAAGCGCACCTATCAGATGGACAGCGCCAACTCCGACGAGGCGCTGCGCGAGGTCGAGCTCGACATCGCCGAAGGCGCCGACATGGTGATGGTGAAGCCCGGCATGCCCTATCTCGACGTGGTCCGCCGCGTGAAGGATACGTTCGCGATGCCGACCTTCGCCTATCAGGTCTCCGGCGAATACGCGATGATTGCAGCCGCCGCGAACAACGGCTGGCTCGACGGCGAGCGCGCGATGATGGAGAGCCTGCTTGCCTTCAAGCGCGCCGGCGCCGACGGCGTGCTCAGCTATTTCGCGCCGAAGGCGGCAGAGAAGCTGCGGGCGCAGGGGTAAGCTGGCGGGGTACCTTCACTGTCGTCCCTGCGTACGCAGGGCCCCATACCGCGTAATCTAACTGTAATCCGCGGTATTCGTACCGACGAAATCAACTAACGGTCTTCGCCAAACTCCTCCCTGTGGTTATGTATCCCGGATCTGCGCTTCGCTTGTCCGGGACGACACCGGTGTTTGCGGCGCCAACATCGTGCCCTCCCTCGCCCCCGAATCGCCGGAATATTTCGGCATGTTGACATCCCAGCGCCCTTGGCAGGGGATGAGCCTGCTCCCATGTCCTGCCTCGAGGGTTTTTCCCTCTGTTTCCCCCTTGGGAGGACGGATCATGTCGTACGAGACGGGCAATTCGGGCGCCTGGCGCAATGACGGCGGGGTGCAGCCGCACGCCTACGATCCCTATCTGCACCCGGAGCTGTTTCGCGGCGTTGCAACGCGGCGGGCCTTCGCCTTCTTGATCGACATGGTCGTGATCTCGGTGCCGGTGATCCTCGGCTACATCTTCATCGCCTTGTTCGGCGTGGTCACCCTCGGCATCGGCTGGGCGCTGTTCTGGCTGGCCTGGCCGGCCTCCGTGGTCTGGGCCATCGTCTATTATGGTGCCTGCATCGGCGGCCCCTCCTCCGCCACGATCGGCATGCGCCTGATGGATCTGGAGCTGCGCACCTGGTACGGCGCGCCCGGCTATTTCGTGCTCGGCGCCACCCACGCCGTGCTGTTCTGGGTCTCGGTCTCGTTCCTGACGCCCTTCGTGGTGCTGGTCGGACTGTTCAATGGCCGCCGGCGCCTGCTGCACGACCTCGTGCTGGGAACGGTCGTGATCAACAATTCCGTCCGCGCGCCCGTACCGCAGGGCGCAAGGACATATTGAGCCGGCGATCAAGGACCTATCAACCAGGATCACTTAAGCTGTCTGATCTGACCTGCCGAGCAGACCGATTGACCAGGGGCTTCCGTAGCGCGATGCTGATACTCGTTTCGGAGGCCCACGACGTCCCTTGACCCAGCACTCGCGCGATACCCCCCAATTCTACCTCACGGCGCCCTCGCCCTGCCCCTATCTGCCGGGCCGGCATGAGCGCAAGGTGTTCACGCACCTGGTGGGGGAGCGCGCCGGTGACCTCAACGACCTCCTGACCCATGGCGGTTTCCGCCGCAGCCAGTCGATCGCCTACCGGCCAGCCTGCGACCAGTGCCGCGCCTGCGTCTCGGTCCGGGTCGTCGCCAACGAGTTCCGCCTCTCCCGCAACTTCCGCAAGGTGATGGCGCGCAATTCCGACATCATCGGCGAGCAGCGCAGTGCGGTCCCGACCTCCGAGCAATATTCGGTGTTCCGGGCCTATCTCGACGCCCGCCACCGCCACGGCGGCATGGCCGACATGACCGTGCTCGACTACGCCATGATGGTCGAGGACAGCCATGTCGAGACCCGCATCATCGAATACCGCAAGCGCGGCCCCGACAGCGGCATCACCGGCCGCGGCGAGGAGCTGATCGCGGTGGCGCTGACCGACGTGCTCAGCGACGGCCTGTCGATGGTCTATTCGTTCTTCGAGCCGGGCCAGGTCAGCCGCTCGATGGGCACCTTCATGATCCTCGACCACATCGCCCGCGCCCGCCGGCAAGGCCTGCCTTACGTCTATCTCGGCTACTGGATCGAGGGCTCCAAGAAGATGGACTACAAGGCCCGCTTCCTGCCGCAGCAGCGTCTCGCGCCCTCCGGCTGGCTGCGCATCGACGCGCAGGGCGACGCCGCGTCCGAGCCGCAGGACTGAGGCGTCATCCGGAAGGTGCGGAGCGCTTTCCGGGAAGATCAAGGGCAAACGGCGACCATAAGGGCGATCAAGCGCGAGCGATGAACCTCAGCGCTGCGATCCCAGGCAAGAAGAAATAGCCGCCGCCGAGCGTCTGCGTGAAATGTTGCAGCGAAACTTCGCGGCCGCTCGCCAGCCCCGGAATGGTGAAGGTCTTCGGGCACGGCTGCGACCCCACGACCGGATCATCCTGGCTTTCGAGCGTTCCGAATCTCCGGTTTTGCAGCCAGCGCTGGTGAATGAACTCGAACTGCCGCTCGAGGTCCGCATTGCAGGCGATGAAGAAGATGCCCTGGCGGCCCGAGGACTCGCGGTACGGCCTGCCGCGCCGCAGCAAGCGGTGCAGCTTGGATGACTTGATGCTGGATTGCACGTCGATGCCGAGTGAGTCCCGGGGATTCGAACGACGCACATGCGCGCCTTTGGGACACATGAAACCGTCGGCGTCATCGACACGATAGCGGAACGCATCGGCTGCCGAATCCGGCGCTGGCACGGTCGGGTCGCCTTTCCACGACAAGGGAAGTCCATTCTTCCTGCGCCCCATCAGCTTCTCGCCGGCCGAGACGCCGTTCGCCGCGAAGAAGTCCGCGTTCGCCATCTCGAACGCCCTGAACGCGGTCACATCCTGCTCGAACTGACGTACGGCGAGATAGCTTCCGTTCAGGGTGAATCGCCCGTTGGCACTCGTCCATCCCTCCACGTTCGGGCAGAAGGTCAACTCGTCGTATTCGTTGCGATAGCCCAGGATGAATTCGCCCGGCTCCACGAGGCGGTCGCCATAGAGATCGCCAGCCTCGTCTCGAGCCGCCCTCAAGGTCTCGCCGTCCTCGTCCCTGAGGCCCCGTATCACCGGTTGGGCAAGACCATCGCGAAATCCGAACGGCTCACGCAGTTTGCCATCCCCGTCGAAGAAATCGGAATCCTCGCCGACCTCGATGACGGAGAAAGCGCTCGATTTGATCTCGGGCAACCGCGAGACGGCGCCGCGCGCCTTCCATTCGGCCAGCAGGATGTGCACCACCTCGCCGCCGCCCGGACCTTCGCGATCGGTCCAAGACCACTGCCGGTCGTCGTCCCGCAACAATCTGGCGCGCAATTCGCTGCCCATGCCGCTGCGGAACGGCGTCGGAAACGGATGGTCACTGGTTTCCCGGCAACCCAGCTTCGCCAGCCCCGAATAGGTGAAGCCGATCGCGACGACGGCATCGAGGGGCTTCGTCGCTTTCTCATTCTCTTTCTTCTTTTCCTGCTTCTCTTGTTTCGGCTTGCCAACCTGCTTCGCGCTGACGATCAGCCCGGTGTCGAGCAGCTCCGCGAGCCATGCCTTCGCCAGCGCCTCGTCGCGGATCGTCAGCAGCCTGAAACAACTGGTGGTGAGCGAGCCGAAGCCGCTCTTCAGCATGCCCTGGATGTCGTGGCTTTGCTCGGAGAGACGCGGAGCGTGCTTCATGTCTCGATGGCCCTCATGATCAGATCGTCGTTCTTCCCGTTGCGCTCGCCGAACAAGGCGTCGCGCAGTCCCGTCGCGAGGTTGATCTGGTCGACGGTCCGGTTGCAGGCGTCGAAATGGTAGAGGTGCGGGAGCATGCTGTCGCGCGCATACGACTTGAATTTCAGCTCGCACTTCACGCCGCGGAAGACGACGAAGCGCGTCGGCGGAAAGCTGCGCGGCTTTGCAACGCCGGGCTGCCCCGCCAGCGCCGGCTCGCGCGGATGCAGCTCGGTCCAGCGCCAGGCCAGCGTGGTGCCGACGGCCGCGCCGTTGATGAAGTCGTCGAGATAGCCGCCGAAATTGCCGTCATAGTTCGAGCAGAACAGAAAGCGGCGTCCGCCATCGATGATGTGCCAATGGCCGAAATGGATGCCCGGCGCATTGCCGAGCCAGCCTTGCGTGAAGAACACCCGTCCGGCAAACGTCACGATGCGCAGAGCCACGCGAATGCACCATGCGCTCCACCATTGCGGACCGCGCAGCTCCGTGAGGCTGAACATGTGCTGGGTCCCATCGACCAACTCGGCCTCGCAGCGCTCAACCGACGGATGAATCTGCTGGGCACGCGGAACGTCGTCTTCGAGCGGATGAAAGAACTTTTCGCTCAGCCCCGTGAAATAGCGATTGAGCCGGTAGAACAGCGCGCCGATGGCGAGCACCGCGGCGATCGCGACGACGGCGATCAACGTGATCTGCAATCCGGTCAGCTTCGGCAGCTTCGGTTCGATGACATCATGCATGTAGACCGGAGCCAGCGCATAGGCCAATGGAGCAAGCGTGTAGGCGATGGCGCAGGCGGCAACGGCCAGCAGCAGCGGCACGCCGATGACCCAGCCGCCCACATAGGTCGCCAACGACGAGAGCGTCTCGGTCGGCCGATCGAGCTCCTGCTGAACGCTGTTCAACCAGCGCCTCCACGACACAAACTGCGCGGGCAGCGGCACAAGGAAGAGCCAAACGAGGAATGCGATCACTGCGAACGCCAGCAGCCCGTGCCAGCTCATCGTGAACAGGCATTCGGTCGTCTTGGTCACGGCGTGTTCGATCGCCTTACCCACCCGCCCCGGTTCGCCGAAGAACCAGTTAAAGGCGCGCGGCAATGCCCAGACGATCCCGAGCAACGCGAACCACAGCACGATCGCGGCCACGGGATAAGCGAGCTTCGCGCCGATGCCTGCCCCCTTCCCGCGCCAATAGGATCGCGGCGCAGCTGTGGCCGCCCATCCGAAATCGGGATTGGCATAGGCCCATCTTGACAGCGCAAGCGCGAAGGCGGTGCGATCGTTGCCGTATTTCGGCTTCAGCTTCCGCGCTTCGATGCGCGTCTGATCGAGCAGGTCTTTCTCCATCGCGATCTGCCGGACCGATCGGTCGCGGGCGCCGACGAAGCCGCCATCAGCGATGCTGTGCCAGCTCATCAGCTTATCCAGCAATTGCTGCTTATGCTGCGCCGTGGGCTCTGCGACGTTGGGAGCAATCATGGAGCCGAACAGCGCCCACATCGCGCCACCGGGATGGTAGACCAGCCGATACAACAGGTCGTACGGGCGGAACCCCTCCTCGACCGCAAGCTCGAGCACGAGCGACGGCTGCGGGTCGGGGTCGCCGGTCAAGGCCGGGAGCAGCCCGATCGAGGCGAAGTGGACCACGGCGACGTCCCGCAGGACGGCGTTCAACCCATCGTGGAGCGGCTTTGGAAGTTCCGCTCCGCCGGCCCAGCCTGGCGCAACGATGCAGATCATCTGCTGCCGGACGATCTCGAGCATGGCCGTCGTCTCCGCTCGCTCAGGTGATGCGCATGCGCATGGACAACATCAGGGGGCCGTCATAGGTGATGGCCTTGCCTTCACCGCGCGCCAGCTGCAGCCGGGGCAACGTCAGCAATCCGATCAGCGCGCTCGTCAGGATGTCCACCGCGTGGTCCCGGGCAGGACATTGGCGGTAGCCATATCCGAACATGAGATAGCGCAGCGGATCTTCGCTGCCCCAATCGCGCTCCGGGCAGAAGCTTCTGCTGTCGGAGACCACGCTCGGATCGAACAGAGCGGCGATCCCCAGCAGCGACACCTTCCCGCCACCCGGACATTTCGCGTTCTGTCGCGCGCCCGTCTGCAGTTCGGTGTCCCGCGGCACGTCGCGCGCCAGCAGCGGAAAGATCGGGCGGAAACGCATCAGCTCGAGCACATGGTCGCGCACGTCCTTGCGGAAACCCGTGTCGGTCCAGACGCGGTCCTTGAGACTCTGGGCCCGGGACCAGAGTTTTTCGTAGACCTTGGGGCGGCCGAGGAGCTCCTGCACGGCAAGGGCTCCCGACTGAACCGTGACCGGATGCGAAATCCAGGCAAGCCCCACCGCGTTTCGTTCAATGTCCTGGGATGCGCTTTTGACACCCCACGCGGTGCCGATGGGGCCGGTCACGCGATCGATGCGCGCCTGAAGCGCATCGCCACAGGTCTCCGCCCGCCGCCGAAGGTCGAGCGTCGCAAGGCTGCCGGCCAGCAATTGACCTGCAACATACCGGATCTCCAGCATGTACTGCCGTTGCAGGCCTTCATCGACGGCGGCTTGCGCGGCCGGGTCCGCCGAGCCTGCCACCACCGCGTCGGTCGCCGATCCGAACAGCGGCTTCATGGCGTGGAAGACGACCCACATCAGATAGTTCTCGATCAGATCGAAACTGCGATCTCCGGAATCCAGTATCCCGATCCGTCTCTTGGCCTCCTCGTCGGACGCGTTCGGAACATCGAGGGCGTCGAGGCGCTCGCGGACCAGAGCCCTGTCGGCCGTGTAGGTCGGGCCGGGATCCATGCCGATGAGGTAGTCCCCGGACACCATGTTGGCGGCATGCGCCGTGTTGGAAAAGCTGGGCGTGCGCGTCAACACATCCTTGACCGCGCTGGCGCGGGCCACCATGCCGAATGGGCCCCCTATGGAGGGCCAGCGCCGCAACAGCGCGCCGGCCGCGCGCAAGACGACGATGTGGCGGTTGAGCCAGCAGAACAGACCATAGGAGAGCCTGCGTATTCCCGGCGCCAGCGCGTCGGGTTCATAGGTCGAGAGTTTCATGCTGCATACCCGTCCTTCCGCCAATCTGCGAGCACCGCGGCGGCCCGTCCTCGATAGTGGGGCATGCCCAGCCGCTCCGCTGCCTCGGCGACCCTCTTGAAATGCGCTTCGGCGCCCGTGAGATCGCCGGCCTGCCGCAAGGTGTCTGCAAGCTCGTACAGGGCTTCGGTCTGGTGACCGTATTCTTCGGCGGCCTCCTCGACGGCCTTGCGGCCGACTGCGATGGCATCGTCGAGCCGATCGAGCTTGCGATAGGCGACGCCCAGGCTCACGCGCATGAACGTCCGGCCGTAGGGCCCGGCCGCCTCGTAGATGCGGTCGGCGAACCCCTTCTCCAGCATCGTCGCCGCCTCGGCGGCCTTGCCGTTGCGCGCGAGCGCGCTGCCGAGAACGCCCGTGCAAACCGAAAGCATGGTCGGGACGTTGTGCGTCATGCACTGCTGCACGCCCGTGCGCATCAAGGTCTCGGCACGATCGAGCTCCCTGCTCTCGATCCAGATCTGCGACTGGACGGTGTCGATCAGCAGACGGGAATAGGGATGGTTGATGTTCGACAGGATCTCGTAGGCCTTGGCACAGAACGCATGTGCCCTTGCGCTGTCTCCGAGCCGCCAGAGCGTGCTGGCATGAAACGCATACAGATTGATGATGGGGATAGCGGCCCATCCGGGTTGGACGCAATGCGCCGACAGCTCTGGTCCGTAGTCGGAGAGCAGAATCTGCCCCTCCATGGCGGCCTCTGCATATCGACCGAGAGCGTGGAGATTCATCACGCGGGTCTGGTGCGCCGCCATCATCATGTGGCGGCGTTGCGCAAGGCGCGCCGCCTCGAGACCCCGTGTGGCATAGCGCAGACCCTGCTCGAAGCGGCCGCGCATCCACAGGAACACCGCCGTCTCGGTCGACACCGCCGCTCGTGCCCGCTGATCGTTCAGTTGCACCGCGATGGCTTCCGCGCGCTCCATATTGCTGAAGATGTCGTCGATCTGTCCGAGGGCCAACATCGCCCCGATGGCTTCCAGGCGGAGCGCGAGCTCCAGGGTCTGCGCAACCGAGGCGTCATCGATTCGGCGGGCTGCCTGAAGACCCTTCTCGAACATTTGAAGGGCTTCCTGATTGGCCGAGCGCGAGATGGCACGCGCCATCGACTTGACGGTGAATCTGGCCGCCTGCTCCCACTCCTCGCCCTTGAAGGCATGGTGCGCCAGCGCCGGCGCGACATCCGCTCCGGCCGCCCCTGGTCGCGCATGCAGCGCCAGGAAGGCCTGACGATGCAGCGCCTTGAGCCGCGCGCGTGTGAGGGTGCCGAGCACGACATCGCGCACCAGTGCGTGACGAAACGCGAACGCGTGCTGTTCGAGCAGGCCGAGCGCCTGATCCGGTCCCGTCAGCAAGCCGGATGCAACGCAAAGACCCAGCAATTCTTCGGCACGCCCCAAGTCCACGGCCTGCATCGCGGCGATCAGTTCGCCCGTGATGGGGTCGCCGAGGATCGCCGCGGCCTCGAGCGCGGACTTGGCGGCTTCGGGCAGCCTGTCGACGCGCGCGGCGATCACCGCGGCGATGGAGCCCGGCACGCGCAGCTCCCCGGGCGGCCGCTGCAGGCGGTATGCACCCGGCGTCCCCTCCAGCGATCCGTCGTCGATCAGCGTGATGACCAACTGCTCCAGGAAGAAGGGATTGCCGTCGGCGCGCGCGACCAGGTCGTTCATGATGCCGAGCACGGACAGATCGTCCCCCATCAGGGCGCGCGCGAGTCTGAGCAACTCGCCGTCGCGAAGGGGCTCGATCACGCGCTCCGCAAACCACGGGGCCTGGCGCCACTGATGTTCGAAATCGGGTCGATAGCTGACGCAGACCAGGATGGGCAGACCCTGAAGCTTTGGAAGCAGCGCCTCGAACAACCGTCGGCTCTCGCGGTCGGCCAGGAAAACGTCCTCGAGCACGAGCACGAACGGGCCCGTCTGCGCCCGCCTGCGCACGAGCCAAAGCAATGCGTCGCCAATTCGCCGCCGCCGCTGCACCGGATTCAGCGCCAGCCAAGCCTGGTCCGGCGCCGCCAGACCCAGCAAGTCATTCACCGCCGCCAGATGCGCGGCACCTTCGCTGGCCCATTCGGCGTCGAGGATCTGCCTGTCGGATTGTGGGTCCGTCGCGCTTTGCGGCAACCCAGCCAAACTTGCGATCAGGTCCGCGGCGGTGCTGTAGGCGCGTGCGCTTGCATAACCTCGCGCCTGCGAAAGGCAGACCTCCGTGCCCTGACTTGCAAGCGCGGCGATCCAGTCGGCTATCAAGCGGGACTTCCCGATCCCGGCATCGCCGCACAGCCCGATCGTCCGCATCACGCCGGCTCGAACGATGTCGAGATCCGCAGCCAGGATCCGCAAGGACTCTTCGCGGCCGACCAGGGGCGCCCAGCGCTGCTTGCGCGTCAGCGGCCCAGCCGCCGAACTTTCGGTGGCGACCACGACCTCATGGAGCTCGACCGGATCGTCCAATCCTCGCACCGGTCGCATCCCGACCGGCCGCGTGTCGATCTGCTGCGCGACGAGCCGCTGCGTCGCGGCACTGATCAGAATGCCGCCGGGCGGGGCCATCTTTTCGAGCCGCGATGCAAGGTGAATCGTCTTGCCATCCGCCCCGTAATGCGACCAGCCGTATTGTCCGACGACGCCGACCAGGACTTCGCCCGAATTGATGCCGATGCGCAGCATCGGACTGGCCATGCCATGAACCTCATGGCCGGGAATGGTTGCTCTCTGCATCTTGAGGGCGGCAAGGCACGCGCGCAGGGCGTGATCCTCCTGCGCCATGGGCGCGCCGAACAGGGCGACGAGCCCGTCGCCGAGCAACTGGCTCACCGTACCGCCATAGGTCCCGACCGCTTCGGCCAAGTGGTTCAGCGCCTTGCCGAGATAATTGCGGGATTCCTCGGGGTCGGAGTGCTGGAGCAGCGATGTCGAGTCGCAGACGTCGACGAAGAGAACGCTGACCTGCTTGTTTTCGGTCAACATCTGTGACCGAACCGCCGCATGATCATGCAGCGGAATAACCCGCTCCTCACGGTCAGTCGTGCCGGCCGCCGATGGACCAGAGGGCTGCTCCACGGCGCGATCGAGGCGCGCGCCGCATTGAGAGCAGAAGCGATGCTCACGAGCGACACGGGCTGAACATGCGGGACACTTGGTCACGGCAGTACACGCTCATCAATGACTTCAACGCAGCAATCAAAGCTTTCTGGCCTGATCATCGTCCCCTCCCAGGACGTGAACCCGCGCAGCAAAAATCAATCCATCGCCAATGGCGGCGCCACTGGCTCGCGCGCCAACTTTGCGCGCAACCCGTTCTAATTGTCCGGAGAGAATGCGATCAGCGCACCTACTCCGGCGCGGGACCGCCGATTATCCCGCGGGGAGAAAAATCAATCTTGAAAAACGCAACATCATAGCACGGCCCGTCAGCAAATATGGCCCATCAGCAATTGGAGGTAGTATACCCTCTTCGCACCAATTGAAAAGCGGTCATTCGTCGGCGGGCGACGAAAGCGTCGGTCGCCGGCCGGCGCGCATTTTCGAAAGGCGGGACCGGGTTCGCGCAAAACGGGTCCGGCCGGCTCGCGCGAGGTAGCAGCTCGTCGCAGGGCACTCCGCACGGAAAGTGCGGGCAGTCCCTGCACTCATCCAGACAACGTGTCGAACAACAGCTTCAGGTTCAACACCACGATCACGCCCGCGACGATCCATGCGATCGCCGCGACGTAGGTGGGAATCGCGAACCTGCTCATCTTGCGGCGGTCGGAGACGAAGCGGACCAGCGGGATGACGGCGAAGGGCAGCTGCATCGACAGCACGACCTGGCTGAACACCAGGAGATCCGCCGTGCCGCGCTCGCCATAGATCGCGGTGACCACGATCACCGGAATGATGGCGATGCCGCGCGTGAGCAGGCGGCGCGCCCAGCTCGGCAGGCGCAGATCGAGAAAGCCTTCCATCACGATCTGGCCGGCGAGCGTCGCCGTCACCGTCGAGTTCAGGCCGGAGGCGAGCAGCGCTATCGCGAACAAAGTCGAGGCGATGCCGAGGCCGAGCAGCGGCGACAGCAGCTCGAAGGCCTGCCCGATCTCGGCGACATCCGAATGGCCGCTCTTGTGGAAGGTCGCGGCGGCGACGACGAGGATCGCGGCATTGATGAACAGCGCCAGCATCAGGGCGATGGTGGAATCCGTCGTCGCCCATTTGATCGCCTCGCGGCGGCCTTCGTCGTTGCGCTCATAGGCGCGCGTCTGCACGATCGAGGAGTGCAGGTAGAGATTATGCGGCATCACGGTCGCGCCGATGATGCCGATCGCGATGTAGAGCATCTCGGGATTGGTGAAGATCTCGCTCTTCGGCATGAAGCCGCGCAGCACCTCCGCGACCGGCGGCGCGGCAGCCGCGATCTGGACCGCGAAGCAGACCGCGATCACCACCAGCAGCGCGATGACGAAGGCTTCGAGGAAGCGGAAGCCGCGGTTCATCAGGAGCAGCAGCAGGAAGGCATCGAGGGCTGCGAGCAGCGCGCCGCCGATCAGGGGAATGCCGAACAGGAGTTTGAGCGCGATCGCCGTGCCGATCACCTCGGCGAGATCGCAGGCGATGATCGCCGCCTCGCAGGCAAGCCACAGCAGGAAGTTCACCGCCGGCGAATAGGTGGCGCGGCAGGCCTGCGCGAGGTCGCGGTCGGTGACGATGCCGAGCCGCGCCGCCAGCGACTGCAGCAGGATCGCCATCAGGTTCGAGAGCAGGATGACGGAGAGCAGCGTGTAGCCGAACTTCGATCCGCCGGCGAGATCGGTCGCCCAATTGCCGGGGTCCATGTAGCCGACCGAGACGAGATAGCCCGGACCGACGAAGGCGAGCAGCCGGCGCGACCAGTGGCCCGCGGCCGGAATGGCGACCGAGGCGTTGACCTCGGCAAGACTCTTGGTGGCGGGCGCATCGGCGCGCCAGCCGGCGTCGGGCGTCAAATCGGGCGATCGGGCATCCATGGGGCGAGAATACCGAACTCGGGGCTTATTGCAACTCATTTGCAACTGCATCTAGTGACATAGGTTCCCGATCCCGCCCTTATGCGCTGCCCTGTCGGAAACCGGGTGGGTTTGGCGGCCCCTGACGCCGGATACTCGCGCCAATCCGAGTTTGCAGGAAATGAGCCATGTCAAATCCGCCGCGCCTCCCCTACACCTTCGGCCGCCTCGCCTGGTCCAACCTCGCGGCGCAGTCGGCCGAGCAGATCGCATTGGCCGCCGCCCCCATCGTGGCCGTGCTCACGCTCGGGGTAGCGGAAGGCCGGACCGGCCTCTTGCAGACCGCGCTGACCCTGCCCTTCGTGCTGTTCGCCATTCCCGCCGGCCTGCTCGCCGACCGCATCTCGCGTCGCTCGCTGATGGCGGCGGCCGAGGCACTGCGGGCGGTGGCGCTCGCTTCCATCGTGCTGCTGCTGGCGCTTGGCGCGCTCAACCTGCCGCTGCTGGCGCTGCTCGGCTTCGCGGCAGTGTGCGGCACCGTCGTCTACAGCGTGGCCGCGCCGGCGCTGGTGCCCTCGCTGGTCAGCGCGGAGCTGTTGCCGGCTGCGAATGCCCGCATCGAGCTTGCCCGCACCGTCGCCTTTGCCAGCGGCCCTGCGCTCGGCGGCGCGCTGGTGGGCTGGTGGGGCGCCAGCCCGGCCTTCGGCTTCGCCGCCGCGCTCTCGGCGATCGCGGTGGTGCTGCTCGCCGGCATCTACGAACCCGCACGGAGCCCCTCGCCGCGCCGTCATCCGCTGCTGGAGATCCGCGAGGGCGCGGCCTTCGTGTTTCATCATCCGCTGCTGCGGCCGGTGTTCATCACCCAGTTCATCTTCAACACCGGCTGGTTCCTGCAGATCGCCGTGTTCGTGCCCTACGCGGTGCGCCATCTCGGCCTGACCGCCGCGGGCGTCGGCACCGTGCTGACGATGTACGGCGTCGGCATGGTGATCGGCGCGCTGCTCGCCACGCGCGTGATGCAGCGCATCGCCTTCGGCACCGTGGTCGGTCTCGGCCCGGTCACCGGCTTCGTTGCCGCGTTGGTGATGGCGCTGACGGTGCTGATCCCTTCGCCGTGGCTTGCGGCCCTGAGCTTCTTCCTGCTCGGCGTCGGCCCGATCCTGTGGGTGATCTCGACCACGACGCTGCGCCAGTCGGTGACGCCGCCGCGCCTCCTGGGGCGCGTCTCCGCCATCAACATCATGAGCTACGGTGCCCGCCCGCTCGGTTCAGTGCTGGGCGCGGTCGTCGGCGGGCTCTGGAGCGCGGAAGCGTGCCTTTATCTTGCGGTCGCCGTGTTCGGCATGCAGGCCCTGGTGATCTGGCTGTCGCCGGCGGTGGCGCTGGACCGGCAGCCGGCGATGGTGGGGGACGAAGCGGCTGTGAGGTGCTAGCCACAGCCGTCATTGCGAGCACAGCGGAGTGTCCCGGACAAGCAGCAACGCTGCGCAGAGCCGGGACCCAGAAGCCGCGAGCTCCTCTGCGACATGGGCCCCGGCTCTGCAGCGCATCGCTGAAGGAGCGCTGCGCTGCGTCCGGGGCACGAGATTGCGCACAGCTTATCCGTGCTAATTCGCCAGGTACCGCTCGTAGCTTCCCGTCACCGGCTCGCTCGCATCGACCTCGGGATCGAGCGTGTAGAGATCCTGCGCGCGGCCGATGCCGCGCAGCGCGTAGCGGCCGGTGGAGACGAGATAACGCCGGCCGGCGGCATCGAGGCCCTTGTAGAATTCGGATGACGCCAAGAGTTCGCGGTCGACCGAGCGGCTCATCGAGGCGATGCGGCTGACTTCGTTGACGGTGGGGCCGACCACCGTGAAGTCGAGCCGGTCCTCGCTGCCGATGTTGCCGTAGAAGACCTCCCCGACATGGAGGCCGATATAGGCCGACGTCGTCGGACGGCCCTCAGCCGCCCGGCGGGCATTCAGCGCAGCGATATTCTTGCGGAACAGATGCTCGGCGCGCAGTGCGGCGCGCCGCGCGTCCGCCATGTCCTCGCCCCAGAACATCGCGAGCACGCCGTCGCCGATCAGCTTGAGCACGTCGCCGCCGGCATCGTGGATCGCCTCGATCACGGCCTGGGCGTAGTCGTTCAGGAACGGGATGATCTCGTCGGGGCCGATGCTCTCGCTGATCCCGGTCGAGCCGCGCAAATCCGAATACCACAGCACGGCGTTGATGCGCTCGGTGACGCCGCGCGAGATGCGCCCGGCCAGCACCTGCGCGGAGGCGTCGCGGCCGAGATAGACGCGGCCGAGCGTGCGCACGATGTCGACCTGCTGCGCCGACTTGATCGCAAGACCCAGCACCGGCACGAGATCGCGCATGGCCTCGAGCTGGGCCTCATCGAATCCTTCGTCGCGCCGCGTCGTCCAGCAGGAATACAGGCAGTCCATCAGCCCGAGCGCGCCGTTCTCGCCGAAGCGGTGCACGAAGGCCAGATAGTGCTTATGGCCTTTCTCGGCGAGCTCGCCGATCTGCGAGAAGTCCATCGACGGCGCGTCGGCGAGATCGATCACCATCTCGTCGTGGCCATTCTCGAGCATGTGGAAGAACACCGAGCGGCGCCAGCTCTTGGCGGCGTCGCCGTCGGCGGTCGAGCCGTATTCGAACATTTCGCTCTCGTTGCTGGCGCGATCGCTCCAGCGGAAGCCGCGGCCCTCATAGATCGGATGCAGCGTGTCGATGACGACCAGCGCGCGCGACAGTTCCAGGCCCTCGGCGCGACAGCGCTCGCAGAAGCCTCTGAGCAGTTCGTTTTCGGGCAGGCCCGTGAGCCCCTGGCCCGTCAGCCAGTTCATCAGCGCAAGGCGCGAGGTCAATTTCATGCGCCATTATGGCGTGCATTCGCGACGAGCGGAAGTCCATGCACATCGCCGCGCGTCAAAGGCTCCCGCCTACAGCAGGTCGAATATGCCGCAGGCGCTGTTGACGCACTCACGCCGCACGCTGCAAATGGAACCGATGACACCGCCGACCCGACATGGAGCGATATGAGCCAGCGCCAGCTTCCGATCATCCTGGCGCTCGGCACCACGCAGACCCTGGCCTGGGCTTCCAGCTACTATCTGCCGGCGCTGCTCGCCGATCCCATGGCGCGCGATCTCGGCGTCTCCTCCAACTGGATTTTTGGCGCGTTCTCGGCCTCGCTGGTGATCTCGGCGATGCTCGGACCTCGCATCGGCCGGCAGATCGACCTCGTCGGCGGACGGCAGGTGCTATCGGCCTCGAACCTGACCATCGCCGCCGGGCTCGCGCTCCTTGGGCTCTCGCAGTCCGTTGCGGTGATGGTGTTCGCCTGGCTCGTGCTCGGCATCGGCATGGCGATGGGGCTCTACGATGCCGCCTTCGCCGCGCTGGGGCGCATCTACGGCACCGAGGCGCGCCGGCCCATCACCGGCATCACGCTGATGGCGGGCTTTGCCTCCACCGTCGGCTGGCCGCTCACGGCCTGGGGCCTGTCGCATATCGGCTGGCGCGACACCTGCTTTGCCTGGGCGGCCGCCAACATCCTGATCGGCCTGCCGCTCAACTTCTTCATGCTGCCGGTGATCAAGGGCGCCAGCCAAGCGGCTGCCGCGGCCGAGAAGCCGCATGTGCCGCTCGATCGCACCATGCTTCTGCTGGCCTTCATCTTCGCGGCGGTGTGGACCGTCACCGGCGCCATGGCCGCGCATTTCCCGCGCATCCTGGAGACGACGGGCGCAACGCCGGCCGAGGCCATCGCCGCCGGCGCATTGATCGGGCCGGCGCAGGTCGGTGCACGCATGCTGGAGGCTGGCTTCCTCAGCCGCTTCCATCCGCTGTGGTCGACCCGGCTTGCCTGCCTCACCCACCCGATCGGCGCCGTGATCGTGGCCGTCTTCGGCGGCGCTGCGGCGAGCGCGTTCGCGCTGTTCCACGGCTCGGGCAACGGCATTTTGACGATCGCGCGCGGCACGCTGCCGCTGTCGATCTTCGGCCCGAAGGACTTTGGCTACCGTCTCGGCATCATCGGCGCACCAGCGCGCATGGCGCAGGCGGTGGCGCCGCTGGCGTTCGGCCTGCTCATCGACCTCATGGGCGCCAAGGTGCTGGTCGTCTCCTCTGCGCTGAGCCTGTCGGCGCTGGCGGCGTTGTTCCTGATCCGCACCAGGCCGCGGCCGGATTGACCGGACGCAGGCTTTCGCGCACAAGCGGGCCATGAGCGACGACACCCGCCCGCCCCGTACATTCAAGGGACTCCTGCGCTGGGCGACCACGCCGCCGCAGGCCTGGGGCGTCTATCTCCTCGCCATCATCCTGGTGTGGCTGGTTTCGTTCTACGCCGGCACGCTGAAGCCGAAGAAGCCGCCGGAGACGAGCCCGGCCGCAGCGACCGCGCCGAAAAGCTGATTGAAGCGTCAGTCGTAAAACTCCGGCGCCATCTTCTGGCTGTCGCGCTGGGCCTTGTCGTGGTTGATCCAGAGCTGCGCCTTCTCCTTGGCGAGCGTGTCGGCGAGCTTCTGCATCGAGGCCGCGGTCTGGTCCTTGTCGACATTCATGCTGGGGACGCGGCGGTTATCCCAATTGTCCTTGAAGTGCACGGCATCGCCCGACAGCACCACCGCGCCGGTCTTGGACGGTTTCACCAGCAGCGACTGGTGCCCGGGCGTGTGGCCGGGCGTCGACAGGATGGTCACGCTGCCGTCGCCGAACACATCCTTGTCGCCGGTGAGCAATTCCACGGGATGCGAGGGCTTGAAGCGCGGCGCGTTGTTGGCGCCCGGCCAGTCATATTCGGCCTTCTGCACGTAGAGCATCGACTGCGGGAACAGCTCGACATTGCCGGTATGGTCCGGATGGGTGTGGGAGACCGCCATCGCCTTGACGTCGTCGGGCTTGACGCCGAGCTGCTCGAGCTGCGCCTGCAACGTCTTCGGCCGGCGCCAGGTCACGGCCTTGGGATCGGCGGGCACAAGACCGCTCGGCATCGCGGCGACGGAATCGGCGATGCCGGTGTCCCACAGGAACCAGCCTTTGGCGTGCTTGATCAGATAGCACGTGTCGACGAAGTCCATCGTCTTGCCTTCGTTCAACCCGGGCGTCCAGCGCGAGATGTCACCCGCGGTGCCCTCCCCGCAATTGAGCACATAGAGCTTCTCGACGCCGGTCGATTGCGCCGATGCCGGGGCGCCTGACAGCGCCAGTGCAGCCATGGCGAGAGCGAGCCTGGTCCTGCGCATCATCATTCCTCCCTTTCAGCCACACGGCCGTGACCGAGGATCAACCCCGGCCCGTTCGCAGAATTCCCGCCGGTCACGTCAATGCGGGCAGGTCTCGACCTCCACCGTGACATGGCTGAGACCCTTCAACCCGGCGAGCCGCCGCTTGTAGACCGCCGGCGGCTTCGGCTTGTCCGAGACCACCGAGAGCAGCACGGCACAATGGCCTGGGCCGACCTGCCACAGATGCAGATCGGTGACGCGATCGTCACCGGCCTCCATGCGCGCGCGGATCACCCGCTCCAGCTTCTCGTCGGCGCGCACGTCGAGCAGCACCGCGCCCGATGACTTGACCAGGCCGAATGCCCAGCTTGCGATCACCACGCTGCCGATCAGGCCGACCGCGGGATCGGCCCAGACCCATCCCGAAGTCATCGCGACCGCAAGCGCGGCGATCGCCAGCACCGAGGTCGCCGCGTCGGTCATGACGTGCACATAGGCCGCGCGCAGATTGTTGTCGTGATGATGATGACGGCCATCATGATCATGATCGTGGTCATGGTCATCGTGATCGTCATGCGCATGGCCGTGGCCGTGGTCATGGCCGTGATGGTGATGATCGTGGCTGTCGCGCAGCAGCCAGGCGCTGGCGAGGTTGACGGCAAGGCCGAGCGCGGCCACCGCCATCGCCTCGCCATAGACGATCGGCACCGGATTCATCAGTCGCAGCACGCTCTCATAAGCGATCTCGACGGCGATCAATCCCAAAATGATCGCGCTGGCGAAGGCTGCGAGGTCGCCGAACTTGCCGGTACCGAAGGTGAAATGCGCATTGCCCAGATGCCGCCGCGCGAAGCGGTACGCGAAAGCGGCGATGCCGAGCGCGGCGGCATGCGTGCCCATGTGCCAGCCGTCGGCGAGCAGCGCCATCGAGCCGAACAGCGAGCCGGCGACGATTTCGCCGACCATCATGACGAGCGTCAGGACGACGACGAGCCAGGTGCGGCGCTCGTTCTCGTCGTGCTTCTCGCCCAGGAAGGCGTGGTCATGGGTCCATTGCTCGATGGAATGCGAATGCATCGAATTCTCCAGGAGATTCAGATCTGTTGAGGCCATTATAGTCCGGTCGGCAGCACTTTTCTAAGGTCCAGCCGTCCCCCGGATTGACAGTGCTTCTTAGTTTCGGTGTAATCTGCGCCATGGGGATTTGAGCGATCTCCCCACGAGGCGACATGCCCAAGTATCGCGTCCCGTCTGTTTCTTGCGAGGACGCAAAATGTCTACATTCACGACCATATCATCCGACAAACTGGCGCGCCTGATCGGCACGGCCAATGCTCCTGTCCTGATCGATGTCCGCACCGAGGAGGATTTCGCCGCCGACAGGCGGCTGATTCCCGGCTCGATCAAGCTCAGCCACGAGACCGTCGCGGAATGGGGCGGCGCATTTGCCGGCCGTTCGGCCGTCGTCTCCTGCCTGCGCGGCGCCAAGCTCGCACAGGGCACGGCCGCCTGGCTGAGGCAGCTCGGCGCCGAGGCCGAAACCCTGGAGGACGGCTTTGAGGGCTGGAAGGCGGCCAAGCTGCCGCTGGTCGATGCCCGCAAGCTGCCGCCGCGCGACGCCAAGGGGCGCACCGTCTGGGTGACGCGGGCACGGCCGAAGGTCGATCGCATCGCCTGCCCCTGGCTGATCCGCCGCTTCGTCGACCCCAACGCGGTCTTCCTCTATGTCGCGCCCTCCGAGGTGGTCGCGGTCGGCGAGCGCTTCAACGCCGCCCCCTTCGACATCGAGAACGTGTTCTGGAGCCACCGCGGCGAGCTCTGCACCTTCGACGTCATGATCGAGGAGTTCGGCATCGCCACTCCGGCCCTGCTCCGGCTGGCGACGCTGGTGCGCGGCGCCGACACCGCGCGGCCGGATCTTGCCCCGGAGGCACCCGGACTGCTCGCGGCCTCGCTCGGGCTGTCGCGGATGTATGACGACGACCTCGAACAGCTCGAGGCCGGCATGACGCTGTACGATGCCTTCTACCGCTGGTGCCGCGATGCGACGGCCGAGACCCACAATTGGCCGACCAACAAGGTGAAGGCGTAATGGACATCCGTAACGTTCAAGCAGGAGCTGATGCCGGTCACGGCATCAGCTTCAACGAAGCGTTTCGCGTCTGGCTTCGCGTCGCCTGCCTGAGCTTCGGCGGGCCCGCGGGCCAGATCGCGGTGATGCACCGCATCCTGGTCGAGGAGAAGAAGTGGATCTCCGAAGGCCGTTTCCTGCATGCGCTGAACTATTGCATGCTGCTGCCGGGCCCGGAGGCGCAGCAGCTTGCGACCTATGTCGGCTGGCTGATGCATCGCACCAAGGGCGGGCTGATGGCGGGCGGGCTGTTCATCCTGCCCGGCATCATCGCCATCATGGGCCTCAGCTATGTCTACGCGGCTTTCGGTAACGTCAGCTTCGTCGAGGCGCTGTTCTTCGGCCTGAAGGCCGCCGTGCTCGCCATCGTCGTCGAGGCGGTGGTGCGTGTCGGCAAGCGCGCGCTGAAGAACCGCGTCATGATCGCGCTCGCAGGCATCGCCTTCGTCGCGATCTTCTTCTTCGCGGTGCCCTTCCCGATCATCATCATCGCCGCCGGCCTGATCGGCTATGCCGGCGCGCGCAGCGGTCGGCCGGAGTTCGCGCCGGCCGGTCACGGCCATGGCGGGAGCGGCGCCGCGATCGACAGCATGCTCGGCGAGGCCGTCCCCGATCACGTCAAGCCCAACACCGCGCGCGCGATCCGCGTCGGCGCGTTGTGGCTGGCGCTCTGGCTGGTGCCGGTCGCCGTGTTGTTGCTCGCGCTCGGCCAAGGCAACGTTTTCAGCCAGATCGCGCTGTTCTTCTCGAAGATGTCGCTGGTCACCTTCGGCGGCGCCTATGCCGTGCTGGCCTATGTCGCCCAGCAGGCGGTCGAGCATTATCACTGGCTGAAGCCGCACGAGATGCTCGACGGTCTCGGCATGGCCGAGACCACGCCGGGCCCGCTGATCATGGTGCTGCAGTTCGTCGGCTTCATGGCAGCCTTCCGCGACCCGAGCGGGCTGTCGCCGATGCTCGCGGCCACACTCGGCGGGCTGCTCGCGACCTGGGTGACTTTCACGCCCTGCTTCCTCTGGATCTTCGTCGGCGCGCCCTATATCGAGCGCCTGCGCGGCAACACGGGCCTCGCCGGCGCGCTCAGTGCAATCACCGCAGCCGTGGTCGGCGTCATCCTCAACCTCTCGATATGGTTCGCGCTGCACACGCTGTTCCGCGAGACCGTGCCGGTGCACGCCTTTCCGCTGAACTTCGATATGCCCGTGCTGAGGAGCGTCGATATCCCAGCGCTGCTGCTGGCCATCGCCGCCGCAACCGCGATCTTCCGGTTCAAGCTGGGGATGCTGACGGTGCTGGCGGGAAGCTGCGCGGCGGGTGTGGGGCTGAGGCTGGCGGGGGTGATTTGAGGCGCGCAGGGTCGCGCCGGCGAATTTTCACCTCACCGGTTCCACACCGGCCTGCAAACCTCAGCTAGGTCTTGCAATGCCTCGTCGCCTCTGGCGGCAGCGTGGTTGTGACGGGGACGGCCAGTAGCTATACTCAAAGTTTGGCGTTGCGGACCGCAGGCAGATGCGCGCTGGATGTGGCCTGCACTCATCTCGTTGGGGGAGTTCGCTTTGAGCAGTTCTACCGGGCGGAGAGAGTATGAACGCCTGGCTGACTTCATTCGACACAACCACGCCCCTATCGTGAAAGAATGGACGGAGTTCGCTCGAACCCTGTCACCGGCCAGCGACAAGATGTCAAAGCTGGCTCTGGAGGATCATATCGTCGATCTTCTCGGGTTTGTGGCGGACGACCTCGAAACCGTACAAACCCCGCGGGAAAGGTTGGACAAATCGCGGGGCGACGGCGCGCAAGATAACGCCTTTTCTCAAAGCGCCGCTGAGCTTCATGCCGCTCTACGTCTCGCCGACGGCTTTGACATCGATCAGATGGTCTCGGAATACAGGGCGCTTCGTGCAAGCGTCGTCAAGCAGTGGGTTGCGCACCATCGGATCCTTGCCGATACCGATATCGAGGATTTGACGCGGTTCAACGAGGCGATCGATCAGGCCGTAACGGAATCGGTGGCGCACTATACGAAGACGATAAATGACTCGCGTAATCTGTTTCTGGGGGTCCTTGGCCACGATTTGCGCAATCCCCTGGGCGCCGTTTCGATGGGCGCCCAGTGGATCGAGCGATCTGGAACAACCGACGCAAAGCAGGCCAGGGTCGTTTCGGAGATCAAGCTGGCGGCAGGCCGGGCGACCCAAATTCTGAACGATCTGCTCGATCTCACGCGCTCATCTTTCGGCACTCAGATCCCTGTTACAAAGAGCAAGAACGACGTTGCGGCCTTATGTCAGGAAATCGCGGATGAGTTTCGCTCCGTCAACGCAGATCGGAACTTTCAGGTCACGCATGAGGGTGATCCGTTGGTTTCCTGCGACCCCGCTCGCCTGGGACAGGTGCTGTCCAACCTGATGGGCAATGCCGTCCAGTATAGCGACGTAGCGACCCCGATCACCGTGACTGTTGCAGGCAACGATCCAGATGCCGTGACGATCAACGTGCACAATCTTGGGTCTTCAATCCCGCTTGAGACTCAAAGATCGATCTTCCAATCCTGGACGCGAGGGCAGGATGCTGAAAACCCGTCCGTGCACGGCACTCACCTGGGTCTTGGCCTCTACATCGCAAAATTGATCGTCGAAGCTCATGGCGGCGAGATTTCTGTGACATCCGACGAGCACACAGGCACGTGCTTTTCGATCCGATTGCGGCGCGAATGATCAGTCAAGCCAGGAAGAGCGCTGCGGCATTCGACTGGCCAGCCTTATTCGACTGGCCAGCCTTGCGGCGATGAGCGAGGAAGGCGGCTAGACGCGAGCGCGGCGAGCTCCACGATGGAAGCCGCGGCAGCGCATGGCCAATCACCTCCCGCTGATCGCCAGCCGCATTGGGGACGCCGCGAAGATTGTCCGAAAAGAACCGGCCACTCGGAACGTCGGCTGCCGTGACGGCTTAAGAGCGTGACTGCGGGGATGTCCCGGCCGGTGGCGTCTTCCGCGTGCGAAAGGAATGATATGCTTGAGCAAAGCTCGCCTCGCGGCACTTGCGTCCTCGTGGTCGAGGATGAGCCGATGCTTCTCCTGATGGCGAGTGACATCGTCGAGGATGCAGGACTGCATCCGCTCCTAGCCGGCAATGCCGATGAGGCCATCAGGATACTTGAAGCCCGACAGGATATCTGCGTGGTCTTCACAGATGTCAGGATGCCTGGTTCGATGGACGGCATTCGGCTCGCGACGGCCGTTCGGGAAAGATGGCCACCGATAAAGCTTCTGGTCGTCTCGGGTCATCTCATCAACGGTCCAGAGCTGCCAGACGGGGCAAAGTTCTTCCGCAAGCCCTATCCGTCCGCGGCAATCCTTTCAACGCTCCGCGAACTTGCGGCCTGAACGGCAAGATGGCAAGCGCGCTCACAGACGTTTCCTGGGGCATCCGTGCCTCCGATCTCCCCTCGCGAGGGGATCAATAGACGCTCAATCTGCAAATAGCTGTCTTTACCGGGATCACCGGACTGCAGCGCAAGGAACGGGACCGCATCAGAGGCGTTCCTCCAGCATGGCCGAACCGCTCCCGACTATTATCGAAAACTCGCTTCAGATTGCTTGGGACTTCCTGGACCGCTCAGGTGGAATTGCCGACCCGCAGCAGGCGGCCGAAATCTTGCTGGACAGCATCAAAACTCAAATTCTAAAGGGCGAGAGCCGCACGTTGATGCTTTCCAATCGAGCCATTGCCGCTTTCGAGCAGCGTCAGAAAGCTCCATGCTAGGGCGGCGGACGAATGCTGCTCGCAGGCTCCCGCGATAGCTATCCATATGACGTGCCGATCAGTCCCTGTCGGTCGCCTCTTCCCGAAAGACAGGCCGTGTGTGGCCAAGCTCGATTTTTTGGGCCAGTTGAGCCCGTTCCTTGTCTGCAGGCTGATCTTCTCCCCGTACGCGCATGATGCCGTGGTCTGATATCTTGGTCATGGTGACCTCCTGCTAGACCAAGCCCCGCCCCACCCCAACGTTCCAAATATCGGGCTTGCTTCGACGTCACACGAAGGAGTGATCCCTCTGCTATGACGGGCGCGTCCGGAATAGTCGCCTTAACTGCCTCCACTTCACCTCGATCCATCGATGAAGCCGGCGGCCTTGAAAATTGCCGCCCTCTGGAAGCAAATCGAGTGTGAACGAAGCGTTCCCTTGTCGTCTCGGCGGGAACGAGGGCTCTCTGCTGCAGAGGAAACTAGGACGCGAGCAGAGCACCCAACCTTCAAAACGGCTGGACGCGCGCGCATGCCGGGATCGCTGAGCGTTTCCGCCTTTCACTCGACCGAGCACAGGTCGGCGCCGTACGGGGACGAAAGCCACCTTCAGTTTGTGCCATCCACCCCGGGGATGCCCCATCGTCAGGCGCGTATCTGGCGATGGGCCGATTCCCCGTGAAACCTCGCGAGAGTTTCTCCCCGTCATGGTCGACTTAGTACGCAAGAACAGCCGATTTCGATCTGCGACTGTTAGTCGGCGGTCTTTTCCTCGTCCTTGTGCTCGCGCGAAGCGTCGCGATTATCTTTCGTCTGTTTCGCATCGCCGGGCTTTTTCCCAGCCATATTTCCGGGATTGTAGTGGTATTTGCCATCCGGATTCTCGCCGGGTTGCTTCTGATCGGGTTTCTTGTTGCTTGTCATGAGAAGTTGCTCCTTTGAAGGACGTAACGGGCTTGAACGGAAATCAATGGTCGATGTTCCAGTTTGGTCGGTTGATCTGGCGTTCGAGCGGATTTCGTAGTCGAGTAAGGCACTCAACCGCGCGAAAAGCCCGCCTGCGAGACGCGACAACAGCCCATGACAGGTGCGAACACAACGCACCTCCTGCAGGCTCGCCAGGTCACTCCAATTTGTGTTGGAACGAAAGCTCAACCGCCCCCGTTGACGGTGAGCTGCAACATTTCTCAATTGCCTGAGTCATCGTGCAGACCACCTGAGGTACTGCAAATGGCTCTCGCGCGAACACGCTCCCACTCCCTGTCGTCCGACTACGTCGTTGCCTTGCAACGACATCCTCTGCTTGCGACCTTTGCCGCGGCGGCTTCCCTTCTCGGGGTGGCAGCGATCGTAAACCAGCGCCTCGCCAGGAAGGCCGAACGCGATAACCCGCCCCGTGGGCAGTTCTTGGATATCGACGGCGCGCGGCTGCACTACGTGGAACGCGGCGAAGGACGTCCCCTGGTGCTCCTTCACGGCAACGGCAGCATGATCCAGGATTTCGACTCCAGCGGGCTGATCGACCTGGCGGCCAACGGCTACAGGGTGATTGTATTCGATCGTCCCGGATTCGGTCATAGCTCGCGGCCGCGGAACGTGATCTGGACTCCCGAAGCACAGGCAGATCTGATCCGGAAGGCGCTTGATCGGATAGGCGTTAAGCAGGCAATCGTGCTTGGACATTCATGGGGTGCTTCCGTCGCTCTTGCGCTGGCGATAAGACATCCGTCACGTGTCGAAGCCTTGGTGCTGGCATCGGGCTACTATTTTCCAACCGCCCGCGCCGACGTAACGGCCTCCTCGGTATCTGCAATGCCTGGGGTGGGCGATGCCATCAGCCACACGATCTCGCCGATCCTCAGCCGCATGTTGTGGCCAGCCATGTTGCACAAGATGTTCGGGCCTCGGTCGGTCCCCGATAAGTTCGATGGCTTCCCCAAGGAGATGGCGGTGCGACCATCGCAGATGCGTGCCAGCGCGGCGGAAGCGGCCTTGATGATACCCGCTGCGCTTGAGTCATCGAAGACCTATGATCAGATCGATATCCCGACCATTATTATCGCAGGCGACGAGGATCGTCTGATCGACATCAACGAGCAGTCGGTCAGACTGCACGGTGAGATCAAGCACAGCAAATTGCATCGCATCGCTGGAGCGGGTCATATGATTCAACAATCCGCCACGACCCAGTTGATGGCTGCCATCGACGAAGCCGCCGCAGCGACCGGCATGGGCGGAAATGCCCCGCATATGTTCGCAAAGGCTTAGGACGCTTCTCGAAGGGCTGGCTTGCCATCCGAGAAGTCGACCCATGACGTCTGCATCAGGAAGTTCTGGTGAGTGGCCTCTGGCCATTCCCCGGACAAGCTCGCGCGCAGCAGCATTCTCCGCTTGTGGAGGGCATCACCGAAATTAACCCTGTCGGCAAATGATCTTCCCTGGTCCGACGCCCCGCCGACAAGTTGCCTCATTGGCGCGGAGAATTCTCTGCAGCACTGACGTCGGTTGGAGGCGCATTATGCTGAGAATGGCGTTGCTGGGCCTCCTGATCCTGCTGAGTGTGGGGATGCTGTCGGCCATGGAGCTGAGAACTCCGCCACGCCGCGTCACCGTGATCGCCGAGCCGCCTGCCGAACAAACCACAAGCCCTTCTGCGTCACATGGCGCGCTGGCGAAGGCTGATCGGCTTGAAATCTCCGCCGTGAGCAGCGAGACGCCGACACAGGCACCTCCGGCCGAGGACCGCATCGCCCCCTCGCAAGACGTCCATATCGGCTCGTCCGAGCCGAAGCCGACCGTCCGTCATCGGCACCATCCGAAGAAGCTCGCGACCGCTCAGCTCAAGCCGAAGCCAAGAGCGATCCCCGTCAAGCAGGCCGCCAATCCTCAACGCTCAAAGGCCGCAGGCAATCCCGAGCCCTGCCGGCTGAAGGCGTTTGGTGGCTTGCTCAAGGCATTGAATATGAGCGGGTGCGAGATCTGAAGATGCTTCCGAGCGCGGCTCGCATCGACCGTTGCCCGTCGGGCAGAACAGCCCGTCAATTTGCACTGACCGCTTGTCAAGCCCCACCTCGCAAAATATTCCACTTTACCGAAATTCGGATTTATCGTACACACAAGACACCCTGGCCCGAGACAAGGGGCGGATCGCGATCGTCACGAACCGCGGGCTGGGCAGCGATGGACGCGACGGCGTCGGCGCGATGGGCATTGCAGGGCGGGCAACCGTGCGCAATGGCTTTCCGCGCATACGACACGGCGCCGACAGCGTCTTCGCATGGCTTCGGGGGCGAGCACACGCCACCCCCCGGATTCCCAGCGAGGACGTGCGTGGACGGAGAAGTCGTGTGGTCCCGACGCCCGGGGTTCTGGCGCCAAGTCTTGCGGTGATGGAGCGGCCGACCGGCACGCGCATCAGCATTCCCGCAAGGCGACGGGGGCAATAGTGCAACGCTCCCCGAGGAGAGCACGAAGGACACCGTTAAAACCATTCGCGCAGGGAAGGCCGGGCGACCGGCAACACCTGTGGTCCACCCCGTGTGCATTTCTATCGCGCACGGATCTCGGGTGCCAGCCGGCGCCCGGCCTTCCCTGCGCCCTTGTCTCTTTGGGCGCGGCACATGAAGCAAGACTCGGGCGAGATGCGTCGCGAGAAGGCGAACGCGCGTCTGCTGTTTGAAATGTGAGTTGGAGCGCAATGGCCCCGCCAACTGCTCCGTCATTGCGAGCGCAAAACCATGACCGTCACCCTGAGGTGCGCGCTCAGGGGCGCATCGCGCCACTGAGCAAGCCTCGAAGGGCGACGGCCCGGCTCTCGCAGCGGGGCCGTTCATCCTTCGAGGCTCCCGGCGCGATGCCTTGCATCGCGCCACTCGCACCTCAGGATGACGGACGGCAGAAACTACCGCATCATCATCCGCGCGATCGCTTCGCCAATCACCACCGTCGTGAAATGCGTGTTTGCGCGGCAGTCGGACGGCATGATCGAGGCGTCGGCGACGCGCAAGCCCGAGATGCCCTTCACGGTGCCATCGGGGTTGACCACGCCACCGGCATCATTGGCGCCGGACATGCGGCAGCTGCCGGCGGCGTGCTGGATGTCGCCGGTCTCACGGCGCAGCACCGCGTCGAGCTCGTGATCCGGCAGCGCGGCGGCCTGCGGCAAGGTCAGATCGGTGTCGGCGAGCCTGATCCAGTCGGCGATGCCGGAGAGCGCCGGCTGCGACGTGATCACCGCGAGCCGCCTCACCGCATCGATCATGCGCAGCATGTCGCGGGGATCGGCCAGCATGTTCTCTTCGACGACGGGATCGATGGTGGGGTCGGCCGAGGCCAGCTTGAGCGTGCCGCGCGAGTACGCGTTGAACAGCCCTGCCCCGATCGCGCCCGGTACGCCGATGCCGCGATGGTTGAACGCGATCAGGATCATGTCGCGCTTGCCGCCATCGGCAAGGCCCGAGGAATAGGCCACGCAGCAATTGGTGTGGCGGGTGTCGGGATCGGTCGGCCGCAGATTTTCGTGGAGCTGGATCGTGGCGCGAAACAGCGGATGGTCGAAATAGTGGCGGCCGACCGGCAAATCGCGCGCGACCGCGATCCCCATCGCCTTCAGCTCCTCGGCAGGACCAACGCCCGAGCGCAGCAGGATCGCCGGACTGTGGATCGCGCCGGCGCAGAGCACGACCTGGCGCGCGCTGATCTCGTGAGTGCCCTGCCCTTCGATGTGAACGCGGACGCCGGTGGCGCGGCCGTCGCTGATCAGCACGCGATCGACCAGCGCGTGGCCCCGGATCTCCAGATTGGCGCGGCCGCGCGCGGGCTCCAGATAGCCCTCATTGGTGCTGATGCGGCGCAGGTCGCGGCTGTTGATGGGATAGCAGGCAACGCCCTCGCCATCGGGGCCGTTGAGATCGGCGCACCAGGGATAGCCGCTCGCCAGCGCCGCATCGCGCAAACCGCGGTCGATCGGACCCCATGTCTCCGGCGGCGCGCGATAGACCGGCAGCGGCCCGCCGCTTCCGTGGCCCTCGGCATCGCCGAACTCGAAATCGTCCTCGATCACGGAGAACAGCGGCATCACCTCCTTCGCCGACCAGCCGGTGCAGCCATTGGCCGCCCATTCGTCGAAGGCATCGGCGACGCCGCGGATCGCGATCTGCCCGTTCATCATCGAGGAGCCGCCGAGTCCCTTGCCGCGCCAGTAGAAGCGCGGCTCCTGCCCGGCCACCCGGCGCGACAACAGATCAGGCCACTGCCATTTCTCCTGGTACTCGCGCTTGTGGATGATCGGGATCGGGTTCGGCGTCCTCACCTCCCAGGGCGCCTCATCGGCGCGCCAGTCGCGGCCGGCTTCGAGCAACAGCACGCGCCGTGCGGGATCCTCGGACAGCCGCGCCGCAACCGCAGCGCCGGCAGAGCCGCCGCCGACAACAATGACATCGTACATCGCGTTATTTCTCGACGTTCCAGAACACGGGGATGGCGGACGGTATCAGACCGCGCAAGGTGGCGCGATAGGCCGCGGGCTGCGCAAATTGTCCCCACGGGATCGCGGGGGCCTGATCGTACATCACGCTCTGGATCTGCCCGGCGATTTTCTTGCGGTCCTCCTCGGCCGGCGCCTTGGCGAAAGCTTCCATCAAAGGCGTGATGCGTGGATCGCACTGCCAGCCGGTGAAATCGGCGCAGTTGAACGCGACCATGACGTTGGTCAGCGGCGAGCCGAGATCGAAACCGCCGGCGTGAACGCCATAGACGCTCCAGCCCTCCTTCTTGGCGCGGCGCGCCAGCACGCTCGCCCAATCCATCACCTGCAGATCGACGTTGAAGCCGGCGGCCTTCAGCCGCTCCGCCAGCACCTGCGCCGAGACGCGGGGGGCTTCGAGATCGTTGGCCTCCATCACGACGACGGGCTCGCCGGCATATTTGGTCGCCTTCAGCGCGGCCTTGGCCGCCTCGATCGAGGGCTTGGCGGCGGCTTCCGTGCCGGCCTTGCTCTCATAGGTCGTGCCGCAGGTGAAGAAGGTGGCGCAAGGCGTCGCGTATTTCGCATCGAGGCCGAGGGCATCCAGCACCTCGCGCTGATCGACCAGCTTCCACAGCACGCGGCGGATCTCGGGATCGTCGAACGGCTTCGACGCGGCGTTGAGGCGATAGGCGCCGGCGAACATGTTGCCACCGGTGAAATTGACGAGCTTGACGCGGGAGTTTTTCTCCAACTGCGGCAGCAGGTCGAACGGCGCATATTGCATGAAGTCGACCTCGCCGGCCTGGAGCGCGGACGCCGCGGTCGCACCATCTGGGATGACGCGGATCTCGAGCGCATCGACGTTGACGCGCTTGCCGCCGGCGAGGAAGTCGGCGGGCTCGGGGCGCGGCAGATAGTCGGCGAACTTCTTCAGGATCATGCGATCGCCGGTGCGGTGATCGGCCTTGCTGTAGACGAACGGGCCGGAGCCGATGATCTCGGTGATGCGCTGGTCGCCGGGTGTTTTCGCGATGCGCTCGGGCATCATGAAGGCGACCGGGCTGACGGGATTGCCAAGCGCGTCGATGACGAGGCCGGAGGGCTCCTTCAACGTCAGCACGAAGGTCTTCGCATCGGTCGGCTCGAGCGAGGCCGTGATCGCAAAGATGCGGCGGCCAAGCGCGCTGCGGGTGCCCCAGCGACGCAGCGACGCCACGCAATCGGCCGCAGTGACCGGCTGACCGTCATGCCATTTCAGGCCGTCGCGCAGCGTGAACGTGTAGGTCAAACCGTCCGCGGAGACCTTCCAGTCCTGCACCATCTGCGGCTTGATGTCGCCCTTGGAGTCTTTCGCGAACAGCGTGTCGAACACCATGTAGCCGAACGTGCGCGAAATATAGGCCGTGGAGAAATGCGGATCGAGCGTGACGATTTCCGCCTCGAGCACCGCGACGAGATTGCCCGCGGCATGCGCTGGCGCCGCGACAATCGCGAGGCCGAGCAACGCCGGAATGAACGTCCTGAGTTTGAACATTGGTTTCTTCTTGCCTTGGCGAAACGGTTACGGTCGCCAGCAAAAAGCAATGTTCGTGCCCATACCGCGAAGCTACGTATGCGCTCACGACTATCAGCCGCGCGTTTGCACGATGCAGGTCAAAGTGCGCTGTTACCACCTCTCGTCATTGCAAGCGCAGCGAGGCAATCCAGAGTCTATCTGCGGCGGCAGTCTGGATCGCTTGACTGCGCTTGCAATGACGGAGGAGAACCGAATGGAGTCACGCTCTCTCGTGCCCCGGACGCGGCGCAGCGTCCCCGGCGATGCGAAGCATCGTCCGGTGCGGTGCGCTGCAGAGCCGGGGCCCATCTCGCCGCGTGCTCTGCCGACGCTGGGTCCCGGCTCTGCGCAGCAGCGTTTCACGCTGCAGCGCGTCCGGGACAAGAGAGCCCCTACCCGATCACTCGCCCGAACTTGTTCGACTTCGGGAAACCCTTCGGCGGCAGGCGGCCGGCGTCGGCGCGGGTGCCCTTCCACTCGCTGAGCTCCTTCATGGTCGCGGAGAATTCGCGGCCCGCGGAGTCCTTCCAGGTCAGGCCGGCCTTGGCCTCGAACACGGCAATGTCGGAGAGGCCGCCGTCCTTGTACTTCTGCAGGCGCACGCCGCGGCCGCGCGCCATCTCCGGCACCTGGTCGAGCGGGAAGATCAGCATCTTGCGGTTCTCGCCGATGACCGCGACGGTATCCCCCAGCACTTCGGTGATCGCGCGCGCCTCGTTCGGCATGTCGACGTTGAGAACCTGCTTGCCCTTCTTGGTGGTGCCGACGCAATCGTCCTCGTTGACGACGAAACCCTGGCCCTCGTGGCTCGCGACCAGGAATTTGCGTCCGCCCTTGTTGACGAACAGCGCGACGGGCGCGGCCTCCTGCTCGAGGTCGATGAACAGGCGGATCGGCTCGCCGTGACCGCGTCCGCCCGGCAGCTTGGCGACGTCGAGCGTGTAGAACTTGCCGTTGGTGGCGAACAGCAAAAGCTTCGATGTCGTCTCGGCGAAGAACGCAAAGCCCAGCTTGTCGTCCTGCTTGAAGGCGAGCCCCGAGAGGTCCTCGACGTGCCCCTTCATGGTGCGGATCCAGCCCTTGTCGGAGACCACGACCGTCACCGGCTCGCGCTCGACGAGAGCTTCCTCCATCGCGGCGAGATCGTGCTCGGGCGCATCGGCGAAGGTGGTGCGGCGCTTGCCGAGCGGCGTCTTCGGCCCGAACATGTCGCGGACCTTGCCGACCTGCTCGCCGACCTTCTTCCACTGCTCGGCTTCGGAGGCGAGCACCGCGTTGATGCCCTTGAGCTCGGCGCGGAGGTTCTTGTCCTCGGTGCGGATCTCCATTTCCTCGAGCTTGCGCAGGCTGCGCAGCCGCATGTTGAGGATGGCTTCGGCCTGCACCTCGGTGAGCTTGAACGCCGCCATCAAGGCCGGCTTCGGCTCATCCTCGGTGCGGATGATCTTGATGACCTTGTCGATGTTCAGATAGGCGATCAGGAAGCCGCCGAGCACTTCCAGCCGGTGCTCGATCTGCGCCTTGCGGTAGTTGCTGCGGCGGATCAGCACGTCGCGCAGATGGTCGAGCCATTCGCGCAGGCACTCCGCCAGCCCCACCACCTTGGGGACGCGGCCCTTGATCAGCACGTTGAGGTTCAGCGGAATCTTGTTCTCGAGCTCGGTGAGCCTGAACAGCGATTCCATCATCAAGGCGGGATCGACGTTCTTCGACTTCGGCTCGATCACGATGCGGACGTCTTCGGCCGACTCGTCCCTGATGTCGCCGACCAGCGGCAGCTTCTTCTGGTCGAGCAGCTCGGCGACCTTCTCGATCAGCCGCGATTTCTGCACCAGGAAGGGAATCTCGGTGACGACGACGACCCAGGTGCCGCGCGCGCCCTCCTCCTGCGTCCACCGCGCACGGACGCGGAACGATCCGCGGCCGGTGGTGTAGGCCTCGGCGATCGCCTGCTTGGAATCGACGCAGATACCGCCGGTCGGGAAATCGGGCCCCTTCACCCACCGCATCAGCGCCTTGGACTTGGCGTCGGGCTTCTCGATCAGATGCAGCGCGGCCTCGCAAAGCTCGGCGGCATTGTGCGGCGGGATCGAGGTCGCCATGCCGACGGCGATGCCCTGCGCGCCGTTGGCGAGCAGGTTCGGGAAGCCGCCGGGCAGCACGACCGGCTCCTTCGACTGGCCGTCGTAATTGGGGCGGAACTCGACGCCGTCCTCGTCGATGCCTTCGAGCAGGAGGCGCGCGACATCGGTCATGCGCGCTTCGGTGTAGCGGTAGGCGGCGGGATTATCGCCGTCGATATTGCCGAAATTGCCCTGGCCGTCGACCAGCGGGTAGCGCGAGGAGAAGTCCTGCGCGAGGCGCACCATGGCGTCGTAGATGGCCTGGTCGCCGTGCGGATGGAACGAACCCATCACGTCGCCGACGATCTTGGCGGACTTCTTGAACGCCGTGCCGGGGTCGAGCCTGAGCAGGCGCATGCCGTAGAGGATGCGCCGGTGGACCGGCTTCAGGCCGTCGCGCGCGTCGGGCAGCGCGCGGTGCATGATGGTGGAGAGCGCATAGGCGAGGTAGCGCTCTTCCAGCGCCTCCTGCAGCCGGACCTCGTGAATTTCGGCCGGTTCTTCCGGCGGAACGATTCGTTTTCCCATGCCGCCCGGTTAAACCGTGGAAGGAAATCGGGCAAGGATGGATTGGTTCCCGGGGGCGGCCTATTGGCCGGCCCAGCCGGCCGTCACAGTCGGGGTCTGGGCCTGGCTAGGTGCCGGCGCATTGGTCAGGCAACGCCGGGCGGCCTCGATTTCGGCCTCCGTCGCGCCCTTCGACCGGGCCCATGTCTCTGCGGCTGCAGCGGAATATTTGGCCACATAGTACCGCACGACGGTGCACGAGGCGCGCCGGAACACGCCCGGCTGCGGCTCTCCGGCCATGGCATCAGGCGCAAACGCGAGCAGCGCCGCGGACAAGGCGAATCCCCTGATCAACATTTAGGCTGTCCCCGTTGTGGAACCTCAGGGCGAACTCGACCACCCCGATTTCGTTCCGGGGAACCTCATGTGAAGGAGCAAGGCAGAGTCCCGCTTTGCTCATGGCGCGGAGATGGCCGCCCTCGCCTGCTGCCGGGTCAGGGCGTTGATGAAGCCTGCCCGCGCGTCGGAATGGCCCTGCCCGCGCGGCTCCAGCACGTGGCGCTGCAGGAAGAGGCCCGTCAGCTGAAAGCCATCCTGCAGATCCTGGTCCGTGAGCTCGCTGGCGGTCTCGCCATGACGCAGGAAAGGCGGCAGCCGCAGCAGCCGGTCGCGCCACGGCTCGCCGGCGCCACGCGACACCGCCCCGCCGGATTTCGGCGAGACATAGATGAGGTCGGTGGTCTCGCCGGTCACCGCGCAATTCTCCAGTGCCAGCCCGAAACCGAGTTCGGCCAGCATCGCCAGCTCGAAATGGATCAGGTGGACGGCAGCGCTGCCGATGTCGTCGAAATCATCCAGCGAATGTTCGAGCAGCGCAAAAATCTCCTCGTGCGGATCGCGTTCCGGCAGCAGCCGCGCGACCGAGGCGAGATGGGTGACGCCGTAGACCCCATGGGACGATCCCAGCAGCGTGGCCGCGCGCAGCTTCAGCCCCTCGATGGCATAGGTGCCGAGATGCTCGTCGAGCCGCGCCCGCCACACCGCGCTGACGCTGTTCCCCGGCTGCAGCAGCGGCCGCAGCCGCGAGCTGGCACCGCCACGAACAAGACCGAGATGCCGGCCATGCGCGCGGGTCAGGAGCTCGACAATGGCGCTCGATTCGCCATGCCGCCGCACGCCCAGCACGATGCCTTCGTCGGTCCATTCCATGTGGATAGATTACAGGATTCCAGCGAGGAGCGCAGCGCTCTCGTCACCGTCATTCCGGGGCGCCTCGAAGAGGCGAACCCGGAATGACGCTAGGCGTTGAACCAGCCCTGCGCGTCGCCGCTGAAGGAGAAATACAGGCCCATCGTCGTCAGCGCGCAGGACACGATCTCGATGGCGCTGTCGAGCTCCAAGCCCTTCTCGCCGATGATCTGGCCGAGCGATATCACCGACAGCACGAGCGCTGCCGCCAGCACCCAGCGCGGCCAGTTCTTGCGCCCATGCGCGGCGAGCCGGACGAAGTAGACCAGCAGCAGAATCATGCCGCCGGCGAGCAAGGTCGCCGTCATGATCATCTGCTCGGTCATCTCGGCATTGGGCGTGCGGTCCTGCACCGCGACCGAGACGGCATCCAGCATCAACGATGCATAGAGCAGCGCTTCGAAGCGCCGGACGTTGGTGGGCACGCTCATCGGATACCGATCTGTTCTTGGTTATTCTCTCGGAAAGTCCAGGCCCATCTCGCGGTAGCGATCGGGATCGTCGCCCCAGTTCTCGCGCACCTTGACGAACAGGAACAGATGCACCGGCACGTCCAGGATCTGCATCAGCTCCTTGCGCGAGTCCGCGCCGATCGACTTGATGGTGGCGCCGCCCTTGCCGAGCACGATCTTGCGCTGGCTTTCGCGCTCCACGAAGATCGTCTGCTCGATGCGCACCGACTTGTCCTTGCGCTCCTCCCACTTGTCGGTCTCGACCGTGGACTGGTAGGGCAATTCCTGGTGCAGCTTCTGATAGATTTTTTCGCGCGTGATCTCGGCCGCCAGCTGCCGCATCGGCGCGTCGGACATCTGGTCCTCAGGGTAAAGGAACGGACCCGGCGGCACCATCTCGGAGAGAGTCTTGCGGAGGTCGTCGACGCCGTCGCCCGAGATCGCCGCGATCATGAAGGTGCGCGCGAACTTCATGCGCTCGTTGGCGGCCTGCGCCAGCGCCAGCAGCTTCTCGCGCTGGACCAGATCGACCTTGTTGATGACGAGAATCTTCTCGTGATTGACGCTGGCCGCCTTGGTGAGGATTGCCTCGGCCTCCTCGTCGATCCCGGTCTTGGCGTCGAGCAGCACGCAGACGAGATCGGCGTCATGCGCCCCGCTCCAGGCGGTCGAAACCATGGCGCGGTCGAGCCGGCGCTTGGGCAGGAAGATGCCGGGCGTGTCGACCAGAATGATCTGTGCGTTGTTCTCGATGACGATGCCGCGGATCAGCGCGCGCGTGGTCTGCACCTTGCGCGAGACGATCGTGACCTTGGCCCCGACCAGCGCGTTGACCAGCGTGGACTTGCCGACATTCGGCGCGCCGATCAGCGCAACGAAACCGCAGCGCGTCGCAGGGGGCGTCTCGCCGCTTGCTTCAGCCGTCATTGCTGCCGCCAACACCTTCTCGCTCGATCATCACTGAAGCCGCCACCTTCTCTGCCGCGCGCTTGCTGCCGCCGATGCCTTCGGCCGGCGCGAGCCCCGGCAGGTCCACCGCGACGCGGAATTGCGGATCATGATGCGGGCCGGTGCGCTCGACCTCGCGGTAAACCGGCGTCGGCAGCCCCTTCCCCTGCGCCCATTCCTGCAGCACGGTCTTGGGGTCGCGCAAGGGACGGCGCGGCTTGTGCATGCGCTCGGTCCAGTTGCGCTTGACGAATTCGGACGCCGCCGCGTAGCCGCCGTCGAGGAAGACGGCGCCGATCACGGCCTCGCAGATGTCGCCGAGGATGGACTTGCGCAGGCGCGCGTCGGCGCTGGAGCCGACCGAGCCGAGCTTGATGTCGTCGAGCAGACCGAGCGACTTGGCGACGTCGGCGCAGCTCTCCTTGCGCACGAGCTCGGCAAGTCGCTTGGACAGCTCGCCCTCGTCGGCGTTGGGGAACGCATGATAGAGCATGTCGGAGACGACGAGCCCGAGCACGTGGTCGCCGAGGAATTCCAGCCGTTGATAGCTGTCGCCGCGCTTGCGCCCGGACTTCAGCGCCGAGACATGGGTGATTGCCTGCATCAGCATGTTCGGGTCGGCGAATTTGTGGCCGATGCGCGCCTCGAGAGCCGCGTTGGCATCGGTGCCCTTGGTCTTGCTGCTCCGCGTCCGCTTCTTCTTCGCGGGCGCCTTGCCTGCAGCAGCCCTGGTCGCAGCTTCGCCGTCGAGGCCCGCTTGTGCCTCGATCGGTTCGGCCGCGATGTCCTTGGCTTCGTCTTTCATCGGACGATTTTGAAGAAGCGATTCCAGCGCACCGCCCACGGCCAGCGCCAGAACATCCAGGCGTGCTCGCCTTCGCCGATGGAGAAGAAGATCATCTGGGCGCGGCCGATCAGATTCTCCTGCGGGACATAGCCGACCTGGCCGAGAAAGCGGCTGTCGGTGGAGTTGTCGCGGTTGTCCCCCATCATGAAGAAATGGCCTGATGGGACTGTGTAGACGTTGGTGTTGTCCACATAGCCGTTGTCGGCGCAATCGAGCGTCTCATAGGACACGCCGTTCGGCAGCGTTTCCTTCCAGCGCTTCACCCGGGAGATGCCGCCACCTTCCGAGCCGCACGGCTCCTCGCCGACATATTCGCTCATCCGCTGCCGCTCGACCGGCGTGTCGTTGATGTAGAGCAGCCCGTCCCGCATCTGGATGCGGTCGCCGGGAAGACCGATCACGCGCTTGATGTAGTCGGTGGAATCGTCCTTCGGCAGCCGAAACACGACGATGTCGCCGCGCTGCGGGTCCGAGCCCCAGATCCGCCCGGAGAACAGCGGCGGCGAGAACGGAATCGAATAGTGGCTGTAGCCGTAGGAATATTTCGAGACGAACAGATAGTCGCCGACCAGCAGCGTCGCCTTCATCGAGCCGGACGGGATGTTGAAAGGCTGGAACAGGAAGGTGCGGATCACCAGCGCGATCAGGAGAGCGTGGATCACGACCCGGATCGTTTCGCCGACGCCGCTCTCAGTTTTCGTTCCCGAAGTCACGCTCATTGCTCTCTCAATTCCGGCCGGCGATCACAGAGCGCCCTCCTCCAGCGAACGGCCCACCGGTTCGCGGCGCAAGGAGATTGTCCTGATTCTGACAGTGAGGGCCAATTCCGGCGTAAAGCCGAATTCGCCCAGGCTGATTTGCGTCCGCGGACTTTTAGACGGTTGTCGGAGGCCACGCAATCAAGGATCGCATCAAAATTGGATAAGGCATTGATTTATAATCGATAATCATGAAATATCCGAGACCCCGTCAGGGTTTCGGCAGCGGGACGGCGGAAATGATGACGAAGGCCTGCGCCAGCGGCCAGTCGTCGGTGATCGAAAGGTCGATCCTGGCCTCGAACCCCTCAGGTGTCAGGGCCTGAAGCCGGGCCAGGGCGCCGCCAGTCAGTTGCATGGTCGGCCGCCCGCCCGGCAGGTTGACCACCCCCATGTCGCGCCACCAGACGCCGCGCCTGATGCCGGTGCCGAGCGCCTTGGAGCAGGCCTCCTTGGCGGCGAAGCGCTTGGCGTAGGTCGCAACCACCATCTTCTCGTTCTTGGCGCGGCGCTCCGCCTTGGCCCGCTCGGCCGCGGTGAAGATGCGGTCGAGGAAGCGCTCGCCGTGACGCTCGATCACCTTGGCAACGCGGGTGATGTCGATCAGGTCGGAGCCGATGCCGATGATCATGCCCGGCTCCGACCGCGGTCCATCGCCGCGCGCATGCTGCGCACCGTCTCGGCCAGCCCGACGAACAGCGCTTCGCCGATCATGTAATAGCCGATGTTGAGCTCCATGATCTCGGGCAGTGCCGCGATCGTCTCCGCCGTCGCATAGTCGAGCCCGTGCCCGGCATGGACCTCCAGCCCGGCCGCCCTGGCCAGCTTCACCCCCGCCACGATCCGCTTCCACTCGGCCTCGGCTTTCTCGGTGTGGCCGTCGGTGACGGCGTCGCACCAGGCGCCAGTGTGGATCTCGATCACGGGCGCGCGCAGCCGCGCCGCCATCTCGATCTGGGCGGGATCGGCGGCGATGAACAGCGAAACCCGAATACCGGCATCGCTCAGCCGCGCAATATAGGGCGCGAGCGCATTGTGCTGGCCGACGACGTCCAACCCGCCTTCGGTGGTCACCTCCTGCCGACGCTCCGGCACCAGGCACACGGCGTGCGGCTTGGTGGCGAGCGAGATGCGCATCATGTCGTCGGTCGCCGCCATCTCGAAATTGAGCGGCTTGGAGATCTCAGCCTTCAGCCGCGCCATGTCCTCGTCGCGGATGTGCCGGCGATCCTCGCGCAAATGGGCGGTGATGCCGTCGGCACCCGCTTCGATCGCCAGCAGCGCTGCGCGCACCGGATCGGGATGGCGACCGCCGCGCGCGTTACGCACGGTTGCGACGTGATCGATATTGACGCCGAGGCGAAGCGGAATTGCGGGCATTCTAGAACTCTCTCAACTTGTCATGCGCGGGCGCGACCCGCGCATCCATCCTCTTCGGAGAGATGGGTTGCCGGGTCTAGCCCGGCAACGACAGAACTTATCCATTAACACGTTCGACCTTGGCGACGACCGCCTTCGCGCGCAGCTGGGCCAGGATCGCGCTCAGATGCTTCAGATCGTAGACTTCGAGATCGATCGTCGTCTCCGTGAAGTCCGGCGAGCGGCGCTGCATGCTGATGTTGTCGATGTTGCCGTCGTGCTCGGCGATCACGGTCGCGATCTGCGCCAGCGCGCCGGGCTCGTTGACGTTCTCGACCTTGATGCGGGCCGGGAAACGCTGCGGCGCGGAGTCCTCGATGTCCCAGCGGACGTCGAGCCAGCGCTCCGGCTCCTCCTCGAAATCCTTCAGCGCCGGCGCCTGGATCGGGTAGATCGTGATCCCCTCGCCCGGCGTGACGATGCCGACGATGCGGTCTCCGGGCACGGCGCCGCCGTTCGGCGCGAACTTGATCGGCAGATCGGAATTGATGCCGCGGATCGGAATCGCGACCGGGCTGCGCGGCGGCTCCGAGGACTTCTCCTTGAGCTTGGCGGCAAGTCCCTTCTTCGCGCCGTAGCGCGCGATGCGCTCCTCCTTGTAGTCGGGATACATCGCGCGCGCGACGTGGGAGGCCTTGATCTCGCCGCGCCCCACGGCCGCCATCACGTCCTCGATCGACGTCCGCGCGAGCCGCGGCAGCGCGCCCTTGAGCTTGTCGTCGGCATATTCGATCTTGGCGCGCTCGAACAGGCGTTCCACGATGCGCCGTCCGAGGCCAGCATATTGATCGCGCACCGCAGTCCGCGTGGCGCGGCGGATCGCGGCGCGCGCCTTGCCGGTGACCGCAAGCGTTTCCCAGGCCGAGGGCGGCGCCGATTGCGCTTCCGAGGTCAGCACCTCGACCTCGTCGCCGTTCTGCAGCTCCGAGGACAGCGGCGCGAACTGGCCGTTGATCTTGCAGCCGACAGCGCTGTTGCCGACGTCGGTGTGCACGGCATAGGCGAAGTCGATCACGTTGGCATGGCGCGGCAGCGCGATCAGCTTGCCCTTCGGGGTGAAGCAGAACACCTGGTCGTGGAACAGCTCGAGCTTGGTGTGCTCGAGGAATTCCTCCGGATTGGCGCTCTCCGAGAGGATGCCGATGGTGTGGCGCAGCCAGGCGAAGGCGTTGGATTCGCGCTTGAGGAATTCGGTCGGCGAGCCGACGCCCTCTTTGTAGAACACATGCGCGGCGATGCCGCGCTCGGCGATCTGGTCCATCGCCTCGGTGCGGATCTGCAGCTCGACGCGCTGGTTGCCGGGGCCGATCACCGTGGTGTGGATCGAGCGATAGTCGTTCTGCTTCGGCGTCGAGATGTAGTCCTTGAAGCGCCCCGGCACGACCGGCCAGGTGGTGTGGACGATGCCGAGCGCGCGGTAGCAGGCCTCGATGTCGTTGACGACGAGGCGGAAGCCGAAGATGTCGGACAATTGCTCGAAGCCGACCGACTTGCGCTCCATCTTGGTCCAGATCGAGAACGGCTTCTTGCGGCGGCCATAGACCCGCGCGCCCAAGCCCCGGTGGCGCAGGTTGTTGGAGAGCTGGTCCTCGATCTCGCCGATCAGATTACGGTTGCGCTCGGCGAGCGCATCGAGGCGCTGCATCACGACCGAATAGGCTTCGGGATCGAGGGTGCGGAAGGACAGATCCTCCAGCTCCTCGCGCATTTCCTGCATGCCCATGCGCCCGGCGAGCGGCGCATAGATGTCGAGCGTCTCCTCGGCGATGCGCCTGCGCGATTCCGTCGGCACGAAGTCCAGCGTGCGCATGTTGTGCAGACGGTCGGCGAGCTTGACCAGAAGCACACGGACATCATCGGCAATGGCCAGCAACAATTTGCGCAGATTCTCGGCCTGCTTGGCCTCCCGCGACACCAGCTCCAGCCGCTTCAGCTTGGTCAGGCCCTCGACCAGCGCGCCGATCTCCGGCCCGAAGATCTGGTCGATCTCGGCCCGCGTCGCTTCGGTATCCTCGATGGTGTCGTGGAGCAGCGCGGCCACGATGGTGGCGTCGTCGAGCTTGAGGTCGGTGAGAATCGCCGCCACTTCGAGCGGGTGCGAGAAATACGGATCGCCCGAGGCCCGGGTCTGCGAGCCATGCGCCTTCATGGCGTAGACATAGGCGCGGTTCAGCAGGTCTTCGTTGGTGTTGGGATTGTAGGACCTGACGCGCTCGACGAGGTCATATTGACGCATCATGCGCGCGCGCGGCTTGGCCGGGCGCGCGACCGGCGCAGTCGGGGCCACGGCAACCGATTCGGTTGCGGCCTGCATCTGCGTGGATCTGCGACGCCGATATACCATGCCGTCCTGCCTTCAAACGAGCCCGCGGCGGCCCGTTGTATACATCTTAGCTCCGATCGCGCTCGTGTCCGATCAATTCAGTGACAGGACACGTCGCCAACCGACAACGCTATGGTAACCACGAAAACGTCAACAAAAGCAAAGGCCCGAACAACGGTTCGGGCCTTTGATAAGATCACAAGAAATCGACGATCGCGACTGACGATTTACTCGTCTTCCTCGGGCTGCTCCTCGGGCGGGGCGAGGCCTTCGAGACCCTTCAGGAGCTCCTCTTCGGTCATGCGTTCGACGGCGACTTCGGTATCGTCCGCATCGACGCTTGCACCCGCGGAACCGATCAGCGGCACCGTGTCCGGCTCGGGCTCGTCGACCTCGACGAACTTCTGGAGCGAGTGCACCAGCTCCTCGCGGAGGTCCTCCGGCGAAATGGTCGTGTCGGCAATTTCGCGCAAAGACACAACAGGGTTCTTGTCGTTATCGCGGTCAACCGTTAGTTGTGAACCGGACGAAATCATGCGGGCACGGTGGGCGGCCAGCAGGACCAAGTCAAACCGGTTGTCGACCTTGTCGATACAATCTTCTACGGTGACGCGAGCCATGGACTGTCGCTCCGTTGTGGGTGGGACGAAATATGTGGATGATTGGGGCTAGTTATAGGGGTCAGGCCAATTTCGCAAGGCCAATTTGTGATTTGGCCTCGCCAAACGGCTCTGCTACCCCCACATTGGGGCTGGGGTGGGTAGTTTCCCGGGCTGCCATTGAGGGCGGCGCTGGGTTTATGCAAGTCCGTCATAACTATACCTTGATTGCCCCGACTTCTCCGGATTTGCGGTTTCGACGGGTCTCAGCGGCACTTTAGAAATGCGCGGCTTGCTGTCGCCGCGCCAACAATAAAACGATCAATCACGAACACTACGCGAGCAAACTGAATGTCACCTTCTCCTACCAACAAGATCGCGCTCTTCATCGACGGGGCCAATCTCTACGCGACGGCGAAAACTCTGGGCTTCGACATCGATTACAAGCGCCTGCTGAAGGAGTTTCAGGGCCGCGGGACGCTGCTCCGGGCGTTCTACTACACCGCCATCATCGAGGATCAGGAATACTCCTCGATCCGCCCGCTGATCGACTGGCTGGACTACAACGGCTACACCGTCGTCACCAAGGCGACCAAGGAATTCATCGACGCCTCCGGCCGCCGCAAGGTCAAGGGCAACATGGACATCGAGCTCGCCGTCGACGCCATGGAGCTCGCCGAGCACATCGATCAGATGGTGCTGTTCTCCGGTGACGGCGACTTCCGCTCCCTGGTCGAGGCCGTGCAGCGCCGCGGCGTCCGGGTCACGGTGATCTCCACCATCGCCAGCCAGCCGCCGATGATCGCCGACGAGCTGCGCCGCCAGGCCGACGTCTTCACCGACCTCGTCGAGCTGCAGTCCAAGCTTGGCCGCGATCCGTCCGAACGGCCCGCCCCGCGCGACCGCGGCGAGCGCGAGGCCCGCCACCACGCTCCGCAGTTCCTCCAGCGCGCAACCACGATGGCGCCGAGGGGCGATGACGACTTCGAGGAGTGAGGCGGCCCGGCCAAGCCGCCAGCCCCCCACCCTCGTTCCCGACCGCGATTGTCCGCTATGTCCGCGCCTGGTTGCCTTTCGCGCGGCAAACCGTGCACGCGAGCCCTTGTGGCACAATGCGCCGGTTGCGCCGTTCGGCGACATCAAGGCGCGCCTTCTGATCGTCGGCCTCGCGCCGGGGATGCAGGGCGCCAACCGCACCGGCCGCCCCTTCACCGGCGATTATGCAGGCGATCTGCTTTACGCCACGCTGCTCGAATACGGCTTTGCCAAGGGCAGCTATCAGGCGCGGCCCGATGACGGTCTGAAGCTGGTGGACTGCCGGATCGCCAACGCAGTGCATTGCGTCCCGCCGCAAAACAAGCCGCTGCCGGTCGAGATCAATACCTGCCGGCAGTTTCTGGTCGCCAATCTCGAGACGATGCCGAAGCTGCGCGCGATCATCGCGCTCGGACGGATTGCGCACGACAGCGTGCTCAAGCCGCTGAAGCTGAAGGCTTCCCAAGCCCCCTTCGGCCATGGCGCCGTGCACCAGGCCGGCGCGTTCAAGCTCTACGACAGCTATCACTGCTCGCGCTACAACACGAACACCGGCGTGCTGACGCCGGACATGTTCCGCTCGGTGTTCGCGAAGGTGAAGGCGGACCTCGATTAGGCTTTCGCGGGATTGGCCTTCAGCCAGTCCAGGACGTCGCCGGCATTCCGGTCCGGCGGAAACACCGGATAGAACACGTGCGTGATGCGGGCGTCGTCGATAACAAGCGCGAGGCGCTTGATCAGCGTCAGGCCCGCGACCTCCATGGTCGGCAGCTTCAGCGCGCGCGTGAGCGCCAGCTTCTCGTCCGACAGCACAGGGAACGGCAGATGCAGCCGTGAGGCCATCTCGGTCTGGTAGTCGTTGCTCTGGGTCGAGAGCCCGAAGACGTGGGCGGCGCCGGCAGCCTTCAGCTCGGCGAACAGATCGCGAAACGCACAGGTCTGCGGCGTGCAACCGCGCGCCCCCGGGATCATGTCCCAATCGTCGACCAACGCGATCTTGCCGGGCTCGCCGGTGCGCGGATAGGCGAACACCACGGTCCGGCCGCGCAGGGCCGACAGCGTCACCGAGGTGTCGTTGGTCGCCAGCAGGCCGATCGGCGGCACCACCATGCCGGTGAGATGCGCGGCCGCGCCGTCATCGGCGGGGGCGGGAATCCGGCTCCAATCGACCTCGAGCAGGTTCCGCTGGGTCATCTCGTCAGCCCCTCGCCCGCATCAGGCGGCCCTTCTCGCGGCTCCAATCCCGCTTCTTCTCGGTCTCGCGCTTGTCGTGCAGCTTCTTGCCCTTTGCAACCGCGAGCTGCAATTTGGCGCGACCACGCTCGTTGAAATAGAGCTTGAGCGGGATCAGCGTCATGCCTTCGCGGTCGACCGCGCCCATCAGCTTGTTGATCTGCCGGCGATGCAGCAACAGCTTTCGCGGCCGCTTGGGCTCGTGATTGAAGCGGTTTCCTTGCAGATATTCCGGAATGGTGGCGTTGATCAGCCAGATCTCACCGTCCTTGGAATCGGCATAGGATTCCGCGATCGTGCTCTTGCCGTTGCGGATCGACTTGACCTCGGTTCCGGTCAGCGCAATGCCCGCCTCGATCGTATCCTCGATCGCATAGTTGAAGCGGGCCTTGCGATTTTCCGCCATGACCTTGATTGGACGTTCGTTTTTATCGGCCATGGTGGACAAACCTGAGGAAGATGCAGGCGTAAGCTAGCAGTCTGGTTGAAGCGCGCGCGTCACTTCTTGAGGAGATCGCGGATCTCGGTCAGCAGCACGACCTCGGCCGACGGCTTCGGCGGCTCCGCGGGCTTCGTCTCTTCCTTCCGCTTCAGCGTGTTCATGGCGCGGATGACCAGGAACAACACGAAGGCGACGATGATGAAGTTGATCGTCAGCGTCAGGAAGCTGCCGTAAGCAAGTACGGCGCCTTGCTTTTTCGCATCCGCTAAGTTGGTGGCTGTCACCGCCTTCGACAAGGGGGCGAAGTAGTTCGAGAAGTCGAGGCCACCGGTCGCGGCACCGATGAGCGGCATGATGATGTCACCGACCAGCGACGTGACGATGGCACCGAAGGCTGCGCCGATGATGACGCCGACCGCGAGATCGACGACGTTGCCCTTCATGGCGAACTCACGGAACTCCGTGAGCATCTTCCTGCCCTTCTCGTCGGCGCTCATGACCGGGCTCCCCGCAAAGCTGGCGCGTCAGTTGATCAGGCCAGCGTGCACCATGGCGCTGCGAACCGCAACACGGGTCGGCTCGGAAACCGGCACCATCGGCAAGCGCAGCGTCTCGTCCAGCTTGCCGAGCAGCGACATCGCGTACTTGATCGGCGCCGGATTGCTCTCGATGAAGAGGTTGTTGTGCAGCGGCATCAGCTTGTCGTGGATCGCGAGGGCTGCCTTGGCGTCGCCCTTTGCCCAGGCGGCGTGGAACTCGGCACACAGGCGCGGCGCGACGTTCGAGGTCACCGAGATGCAGCCGTGGCCGCCATGGGCCATGTAGCCGATGATGGTGGCATCCTCGCCCGAGAGCTGATTGAAGTCCTCGCCCATCGCTGCACGCTGCTGCGACACGCGGACCATGCTCGCGGTGGCGTCCTTGACGCCGGCGATGTTCTTCAGCTCCCACAGCCGCTTCATGGTGTCGACCGACATGTCGATCACCGAGCGCGGCGGGATGTTGTAGATGATGATCGGAATACCGATGGCGTCGTTGATCGCCTTGAAGTGCTGGTACATGCCTTCCTGGGTCGGCTTGTTGTAGTACGGCGTCACCACCAGCACGGCATCCGCGCCCGCCTTCTCGGCGTGCTGGGCGAGCTCGATCGCCTCCTTGGTCGAGTTGGAGCCGGCGCCGGCAACGACCGGCACGCGGCCCTTGGCCTCCTCGATGCACCACTCGACCACCTTCTTGTGCTCGTCATGGCTGAGCGTCGGGCTCTCGCCGGTGGTGCCGACCGGGACGAGGCCATTGGTGCCTTCGGACATCTGCCAATTGACCAGCGAGCGGAACGCCGCCTCGTCCAGCGAGCCGTTTTTGAACGGGGTAACCAAGGCGGTGAACGATCCCCGGAATTTCGTCTTGGCGGCCATGGACTTTCTCCGTACGCGGCTATTCGAGCAAGCACCCTTCATATCGAGTCTGGCCCGCCGGTAAAAGGTCCGCAGCCCTGTGACGCACCGTTTAGGCCGCGATTTCGCCGTGGTGGTGGTGCAAATCGGTCCGAGGTAAGCGGCTGTTGGTATTTTGTCCGCATATTCAATCAAATACAGCTAGATCTTGAGCCACTTGACTGATTCGGGGCGACGAAACCCGTGACCTCATTCCCTCGTGCCGCCTGGCGATCCACTGGCCTCGTCCTGTGCCTGATGGCAGGGCTGTCGGTTGGCGGCGGCGTTTTGGCCAAGTCCAATGAGACGGCTGCGGAGACCGCCAAGGACACAGCAAAGCCCGCCACCAAGGACGCAGCGAAGGGTTCGTCCAAGGGAGTCAGCAAGGGAGCCAGCAAGGACGCAACCAAGGGCGCGAGCAAGGCCACCACGGCAGCCCCCGCCAAGGACGCCGCGAAGAAGCCGGCCAAGGATAGCGTCAAGGACACCAGCAAGAGTACCGGCAAAGACGCCGCGAAGGACAAGCCCAGGCCTGCCGCGGCGGCGCCTGCGCCGAAATCACACCCGACCGCCAGCAGTTCGCCGCCGAAACCGGTCCCCGCGCCGGCCGCGACGGCGACCGTCAGACCTTCCGCCCCTGCCCCGCGCCCCGTCGCGGCCCCCGTACTGGCGCCGGCGACGCGCCAGCATGCCGCGCCGCGCAAGCCGGTCGTCCCGGCTGCGGTTGCCGCGACGTCGTCGACGTCGCAGGGCGACAAGGAGACCCTGGAGAGCGTCATTGAGCTGGTGCGCAAGCGCAAGGCGGGCGACGCCACCAATGCCGCGGCCGGCATCTCCGATCCGGTTGCGCGAAAACTCGCGGAATGGATCATCCTGCGCAGCGAGGACAATGGCGCGACCGTGGAGCGCTACCGCGCCTTCCTCTCCGCCAATCCGAGCTGGCCGTCGCAGACCTTCCTGCGCCGGCGCCTCGAAGCTGCGATGTGGGACGACAGGCGCGACGAGTCCGTGGCGTGGTCGTGGTTCGAGAGCGAGTCGCCAATCTCCGCCAAGGGCCGCTTCACGCTCGCCAGGGCGATGCTGGCGCGCGGCGACCGCGCCAACGCCGAGCGGCTGGTGCGCGAGGCCTGGCGCAGCGATCCTATGTCGGAGGAGACCGAGAACAACGCGCTCGACCAGTTCGGTGCGCTGCTGACGGCGGGCGACCAGAAGGCGCGGATGGACACCCTGCTCTACGGCAGCGAGACCGAGGCCGCGATGCGCGCCGCAAAGCGCCTCGGCGCCGGCTATGTCGCGCTGGCCAAGGCCCGCATCGCCGCCGTCAAGAAAGCGCCCAACGCGCGCGCGCTGCTCGATGCGGTGCCGCGCGAGCTGCACAGCGATCCCGGCTTCATCTTCAGCAAGATCCAGTTGCTGCGCCGCGAGGAGAAGTTCGCGGAAGCGGCGCAGCTGATGCTGTCCGCGCCGAAGGATCCGGGCCGCCTCCACAATCTCGACGAATGGTGGATCGAGCGACGCCTGCTGGCGCGCAAGATGATCGACACCGAAGAATTCCGCAGCGCCTATCTGATCGCGCGCGACGCCGCGCTGCCTTCGCGCGACATCTACAAGACCGAGCAGGAGTTCACGGCCGGTTGGATCGCGCTGCGCTTCCTCAACGATCCCGCCGCCGCCGCTCAGCATTTTGCCCGCATCGGCGTCGGCAGCGTCAATCCGACCGCGCTGGCACGCGCCGGCTATTGGCAGGGCCGCGCCGCGGAAGCCATGGGCCGCCAGCAGGAGGCTCGCAACGCCTATGCGCGCGCGGCCGAACAGTCGACCAGCTATTACGGCCAGCTCGCGCGCGCCAAGCTCGGGCTGCCGCAAATCGAGCTCAACAGCCAGCCGCGCAGCCGCGGCGCCGAACGCCTCGAGATCGTGCGTGCCGCCCAGCTGCTCTACGAACTCGACGAGCGCGAGATGGCGATCCCGCTGCTGGCCGACATGGGCGAGAACGGCGATCCCGAGGCGCTAGCCGGCCTCGGCGAGCTCACCCAGCGCTACAACGATGCGCGCGGCATGCTGCTGCTCGGCAAGGCCGCGCTCAATCGCGGCCTGCCCTTCGACTTCTACGCCTATCCCGTCAACGGCATTCCCCAATTCACGCCGATCGGCCCCGAGGTCGAGCGCAGCATCGTCTACGCGATCGCCCGGCAGGAAAGCGCGTTCAACCCATCGGTGGTCTCGCCGGCACAGGCCTACGGGCTGATGCAGGTGACGCCGGACGCCGCGCGCTATGTCTGCAAGCGGCATGGCGCGACCTACGATCTCGGGCGGCTGAAGAACGATTCGGTCTACAACGCCACGCTCGGCTCGGCCGAGCTCGGCGGGCTGCTCGAGGATTACCGCGGCTCCTACATCATGACCTTTGCCGCCTACAATGCCGGCCGCGGCAGCGTGAAGAAATGGATCGACCGCTATGGCGATCCGCGCGATCCCAAGGTCGATGCGGTCGACTGGGTCGAGCTGATTCCGTTCTCGGAGACGCGCAATTACGTGCAGCGGATCATGGAGAACCTTCAGGTCTACCGCGCCCGCTTCGGCGGCGGCACGCGCCTGCAGATCGAGGCCGATTTGCGCCGCGGCGCCGGCAGCGTGGAATAGCGCCCCCTCCCTGGAGAGGAACCAGGCCACCTCGATCATCAGATACGTCTGGATTGAGCATGAGGGTCGATACGCTCTCTGGAAGCAGCGTCTCCGGGATAGGAATCTGCCGTCCCAAGCAACAAGAAAAGGAGGAAAGCCATCAAGACGTTGATGTCCGCTCTTGCTCTTGTCTCCCTGTCGATCGGGCCGTCGAGCGCCGCTCCGATCAAGGTCGCAGCCCAGACCGGCAACGGCTCGGGTCGCGGTCCATGGGTCGGATGCTCACTGCCCGGTGCCGCGTCCAGAACTGCAGAAACGTTCTCGGCTTCAAGACCTTCTTCGAATGCCAAAGCAACAGGATGGAGCGGGGCTGGACCAGCGTCGAGAGCTCCTACCACTGCCGGGCCCTGGACTTGAGATAAGGCCGGTCCGATTCACAACGCGAAAGGCCGCCTCGATGGGCGGCCTTTTTTCGCATCGAGGGCCACCGCTCTCCTCCTCCTTGGACAGGACCTGTCGCCTCTCGATCGCCCAAAAGAAAAGCCCCGGCGGTTTCCCGCCGGGGCTCTCTAGATCAGGTCGTTAGACCGAGCTTACCAGTTGCGCTGAGCGCGGAGGAGCAGGGTGATGGTGTCCTGATCCTTCAGCTCGTACACAGCGGCCGGCTTGGCCGTCGTGCCGGAACCAACGTAGGCAACGGTGCCCGAGTACTTCTGGTCGAGATGGGTCCAGTTGACGTCGGCCGAGAAGGTCAGGTTCTTGACCGGGGTCCAACGGGTGATCAGACCGATCTGGGCGATCGCGAAGTCAGGGTTACAACCCGTGACACCGGCGAGGCCGCCGAACACGCCGCCAGCACCGCCAGCGCCGCAGAGGGTGGTCTTAGCCAGCGTGCCGTACTGGGCCTGAGCGTAGGCACCGTACAGCGCCGAGTTCCAGTAGGGATCCCAGTTGTGCGTGTAAGCACCACGGAAGCCCCAGGTCTTGACGGTTTCCTGCGCACCGCCCGTGATGAACACGGTGTCCGGAGCGATGGCGAAGCCGACGCTCTGGTAGGCAATGCCGGAGCTGCCGAACATCGAGTAGCTGCCGCCCGCCAGGTTCTGGAAGTTGTAGCGGGACGCGCCGTCGGTGTAGACGCCCTGGATGTTGATCGTGTCACCCGCGCCGGTCGGGATGTTCTTGATCGACAGAGCGAGCTGCACAGCCCAACCCCACTTGTCGTCCGGATGACCGGTCGGCTCGGTGGCGCCGTAGTAGGCAACGTGGTTGTCATGCGCAGCGACCGACGCCTGGAACAGGCCCCAAGCCTGGTCGACACGGACCATACCAACGAGGTTCGGCGAACGCGAACCGCCGATGGCGTTGGAGCCGTACGAACCACCGATCATGCCAGCCGCAGTCGCGCCGCTCATGTTCAGGTTGCCGGCCTGGTAGTAGGCCGTCGCGTCTTCAGCCGAGAAGGCCGCCGTCACGCCCTGACCGAAGTCAGCGGTGTAGGTGAACTGGTTGACACCAGTGACCGTGCCGCTGCCGCCGACGAGGCTGTCGAAGTTGTTGCCGGGATAGTTGGTCCAGGGCGCGTCGAACTGCGACACGGCCTTACCCATCGTGAAGCCAGCGAACTGGATGAAGGCGTAGTACACGCCGAGCGAACCGGCCGAGGTGTTGCCGTCAGTGCCGTTGACCGACGAACCAACGAGAGCCGGGGTGGCGCCGGAGGTGTTGAGAGCCAGCGTGCCGCTGTAGGCGGTCGCGCCGGTCGCGCTGCCGGTGCCGGCGTAGTTGCCGGTGGTCCAGGAGAACACGCCGTCGAAGAAGGTACGGACGACGCCGTACTCGGTCGCGGTGCGCGTGTCGATGTTGAGATCTTCACGAGCGCGCATGGTGTAGTAGTTCGTCAGACGGTTGCGCGCGCCGTTGTTCGACGTGAGCTGGCCGCTGAAGTCCGAGTTGGTGTTCAGCGCGACTTCA
>NZ_LFJC01000003.1:3691576-3740698 GCF_002776695.1 Bradyrhizobium nitroreducens | reverse complement strand
CTCCTTCAACGGCGGTACGGCGGTCGACGTCACCTTCGGCGACGGCACCAACGGCACTGTCAAAACGCTCGATCAGCTCAACGCGAAGCTCCAGGCCAACAACCTGTCGGCGACGATCGACGCCAACGGCCTGCTGACCATCATCGCGTCCAACGACTATGCGTCCTCGACGCTCGGGTCGACGGCGGCGGGCGGCGCGATCGGCGGGACGCTCACCTCGGCGCTCACGTTCTCGACGGCTTCCAACCCCGTCCAGGACGGCGTTGCCCAGACGGCGCGTGCCAATCTGGTATCTCAGTACAACAACATCCTGAACCAGATCGACACCACCTCGCAGGACTCCTCGTTCAACGGTGTGAACCTCTTGAACGGCGATCAGCTCAAGCTGGTGTTCGACGAGACCGGCAAGTCGAGCCTGAACATCACCGGCGTGACCTACAACTCGAAGGGTCTGGGCCTTGCCTCGCTGACCGTCGGCGTCGACTTCATCGACAACGCCGCCGCCAACCGGGTGCTGACCAACCTGAACTCGGCATCGAGCACGCTGCGCTCGGAAGCCTCGAGCCTCGGCTCGAACCTCTCGGTCGTGCAGATCCGTCAGGACTTCAACAAGAACCTGATCAACGTGCTGCAGACCGGCTCGTCCAACCTCACCCTGGCCGACACCAACGTCGAGGCGGCCAACAGCCAGGCGCTGTCGACCCGCCAGTCCATCGCGGTCTCCGCGCTGTCGCTGGCCAACACCTCGCAGCAGAGCGTGCTCCAGTTACTCAGGTAATAAGCGACTGAAATAACTGGATAAAATTGACCGGCGGGGCCATTTGTCCCGCCGGTCTTTTTTGCGTCCGGACACGGGCAGGGGCCTTCACCGGCCATTAACCCTATCCCTTAAACCGGCGTTAACCATACTTTAAAGGAGACCCCCTAAGACTGGACAAAAGCCCGCTTTGCAGACCGCGCGGCCGATTCGTATCCGGTTCAAGAGGAAGACTCGCCAATGTCCAACATCGTTCTCTCGGCGTCCGTTCGCCAGAACCTGTTGTCGCTGCAGTCGACGGCCGACTTGCTGGCCACGACGCAGGAGCGGCTGTCGACCGGCAAGAAGGTCAACACGGCGCTCGACAATCCCACCAACTTCTTCACCGCCCAGGGGCTGGACAACCGGGCGAGCGACATCAGCAACCTGCTCGACGGCATCAACAACGGTGTCCAGGTGCTGCAGGCCGCCAACACCGGCATCACCTCGCTGCAGAAGCTGATCGACAGTGCCAAGTCGATCGCCAACCAGGCGCTGCAGACCACGGTCGGCTACTCCACCAAGTCGAACGTCTCCACCACCATTCCCGGGGCGACGCCCGCCGACCTGCGCGGCACGACCTCCTATGCGAGCGCAACCGCGAAAAGCAACGTGCTCTATACCGGCGCGGCCGGCGGCGTCACCCCGGTCACGGGAACTGCCGCGCTTGGCGCCTCGCTGGGCTCGAGCGCCGGCACGTTGGTCGGATTTGCGGCGACCGCGGCCGACGGCACCACCGTGCTCAGCGGCACCGCCACGCTGGTCGGCACCACCGCATCCACGACCTTCGGCGCCGCGCCCGCGGACGGCGACACCATCACGGTGAACGGCAAGAGCATCACCTTCCGCACCGGCGTCGCACCGAGCACGCAGCCGACCGGCTGGGGTCTCGACGCCAGCGGCCACATCGCCACCGACGGCAACGGCAATTCGATCGTCTACGAGGGAACGCCGACCGCGCCCGGAGCGACCATCAACGACGTCCTCACCGCGATCGACCTCGCCAGCGGCGTCAAGACTGCAACCATCAGCGCCAGCGCGGCGACTATCGCCATCAGCGGCGCGGCCGGTCCGGTCGGCACGCTCCAGACGGCATCTTCGATCTCGGGCGGCGGCCAGATCACGCTGAAGAGCTCGACCGGCGCCGATCTGAGCCTGACGGGCAAGGCCGACTTCCTCAACAAGCTCGGTCTGACCGCGGCGACCGGCGCAGGCAATGCGTCCGTGAGCGCGAACCGGTCGACCACCGCCGGCTCGCTCGGCACTCTCGTGCAGGACGGCTCGACGCTGAACATCGACGGCCACACCATCACCTTCAAGAACGCGCAGACGCCACAATCGGCCGCGAGTGTCGCCACCGGCTATGGCGTCAGCGGCAATGTCGTCACCGACGGCAACGGCAACTCGACGGTCTATCTGCAGAGCGCGACGCTGACCGACCTGCTCAACTCGATCGACCTCGCCACCGGCGTGAAGACCGCCAGCATCTTCAATGGTGCGGCGACGCTGCAGACCACGTCGGGCCAGATCCCGTCGTCGGTCAACAGCAGCGGTCAGCTTGCGATCTCCACCGGCGTCAACGCCGATCTCTCGATCACCGGCACCGGCAACGCGCTGAGCGCGTTCGGCCTCAGCGGCAACACGGGAACTGCGACCGCCTTCACCGCGGCGCGCACCTCGGGCGTCGGTGGCATCAGCGGCAAGACGCTGACCTTCACCTCCTTCAACGGCGGCACGCCGGTCAACGTCACCTTCGGCGACGGCACCAACGGTACGGTCAAGACGCTCGACCAGCTCAACGCGCAGCTTCAGGCCAACCACCTCACTGCGACGATCGACGCCAACGGCGTGCTGACGGTCACCACCGTCAACGAATACGCCTCCTCGACGCTAGGGTCGGCGACCGCGGGCGGCGTCGTCGGCGGCACCATCACCGGTGTCCTGGCCTTCACCACCGCGCAGCCGCCGGTGCAGGATCCCGTGGCACAGACCGCGCGCTCCAACCTGGTCAACCAGTTCAACAACATCCTGGCGCAGATCGACACGACCTCGCAGGATTCCTCCTTCAACGGCGTCAACCTGCTCAACGGTGACACGCTGAAGCTCGTCTTCAACGAAACCGGCAGCTCGACGCTCAGCATCAACGGCGTGGTGTTCAACGCGGCCGGACTCGGCCTCAGCAATCTCGTCAACGGCGTCGACTTCATCGACAACGGCGCCACCAACAAGGTGCTGGCCAGCCTCAATGCGGCTTCGAGCACGCTGCGCTCGGAGGGCTCCGCGCTCGGCTCGAACCTCTCGATCGTGCAGGTGCGTCAGGACTTCTCCAAGAACCTGATCAACGTGCTGCAGACCGGCTCGTCCAACCTGACCCTCGCCGACACCAACGAAGAGGCGGCGAACAGCCAGGCGCTGTCGACCCGCCAGTCGATCGCGGTGTCCGCGCTGTCGCTGGCGAACCAGTCGCAGCAGAGCGTGCTGCAGCTGCTCCGCTAATTTAGAGAGAGCCAAGGTCGCCATTCGAGATTTCGCGGCGGGGCTAACGCCCCGCCTTTCTTTTGAGGGAGATCGCTAAGACAAGATTAGCTGAGATCGGTGCGCATCACGGCAAGCGAGTTTACATCGTGCGTGCGTGGATCTAGCGTTGCGCTGACGAAGAGCTCCGTGACCCGTAATTATCCGGAGTGCTTCCAAGCACAACACGTAAGCAAATCTTAAGCGGTGCTGCCTAGGGTCGGGAAAGAAATCCTTAAGCGCGTACAACGCGCTAGGTAACCTCCAGGGTGTGATTGATGTCGAATTCCGCTGCCTCGGCTTATGCGCGTGTTGCAACGACCACCGCATCTCCTCGCGACATCGAGGCGCAGACTCTGCTGAAGGCCGCGAACAAGCTCCAGGATGCGGTGAACAACGCCGATCCGCTCAGCGAGCAGACCATGCAGGCCCTGATGTTCAACCGCAAGCTCTGGACCATCTTCCTGAGCGAGGCGATGCGCGACAACAATCCGCAGCCGATCGACGTCCGGCAGAAGATCGCCAACATCAGCGTGTTCGTGCTGAGCCAGACCGCCGCGCTGCAGATGAGCCCGCAGTTCGATCACTTCCGTCCGCTGATCGAAATCAACCGCAACATCGCTGCCGGTCTGTCCGGGCGGCCGTGACGGCGACTCGGGTGATCGCTGCATCACGAGCATCCCAGACCAATTGTCCTTCGGAAATGCGAATTTCGCGCTGACCGGTGCCGGTCAAACGCAGAGCGTCGCCATCGATCGCGTGATCGTCAGGCGCTGACGTCCGTGTTGAGCGGGCGCGAAGGCTCGGACTTCATGTCCAGGGCATGGAAATAGGCCCGCCGGCGCAGCATCGCTTCGTCAGGGAACTGGTTGACCACCGCTTCGGTCTTGTCGTTGACGACCTGGAAGACCATGGATGCCGACGCCTGGTCGAACACGACCTGGCGCGAGATGTTCTCGTGGCTCGGCAGATCGTTGCGCACAGGCGCGCTCGTATCCGCCGCGGCGACCGTCTGGCTCACCGGAAGATCAGTCTGCACAGCCTCGTTCGCCGCCGCGTTTGACGTCGCTGCGATCTGCACGGGGGCCGGGATCCCCACCGGCCTGATGCTGAAATCTGTACTCATGGCAGCCTCCTGGTTGCCTCACGTGAGTCAAATCCCAACCCCTCTCAATACGCAACCATGGAACACCAGGACTGAAGACCCGGTAAGGAAACGTGCCTAACCGCGCGACGATATCGCCGCGCGGTTTTTCGTAAAATTGTTGCTTGTTTTCGCGTGCGCTCAGAGCGAGCGGCTGACCGCGAGCGGCGTGATGTGGCGCGGGCCTGGAGCCGCGCGGCGCCCCGCGGCCGTATAGGTGTTCGGCACGTTGCGCTTCTGGATCTCGGCATTGACGCCGCGCACGACGCTTTCGGAGACCGCGTGTGCGGTCGCGAGCACGGTGAGATTGACCTGGAGCATCGCGCGGAACGCGTCGTGGTGGCGGTGCAGCGTCGAGAGCAGCTCCGGCGCGGACTTCGCGAGCTGAGGCTGGTTGGCCTTCAACTGGCTGACGGCAGCGACGTAGTTGCGCGACAGCTCCTGCTTCTTGCTCTCGAACGTCATCGCCTCGCGGACCTTGCCGGCGCGAACGAGCTCGGTCTCGCGCTCGATCAGTCCGAGCAGCGCGTTCATCGCATCCATCAGGTCTTCGGCGAGCTTGCGCGCCTCGGTGCTGCCGGGCGCAGTGGCCGGGCGCTGGGCCTGCATCGGCTGACGTGAGGCGTTGAACTGGTTCATCTCGTTGGACCTTATGCCGTACGAAGAGTGGTCTTCGCCTGCTGGATGATCAGGGTACGATAGACGTCACGGGCCACGCCGACGCCGCCGGCATTGGCGAAGTTCTTGGAATATTGCTCGGTCAGCATCGAACGCCACACGCCGGTGCCCGGCGTGTCGCCGAACGGGCCTTCGCCCTTCAGGCCCGAGGTCATCTGCGAGAACATGCTGTTGAGGAACATCGCCTCGAAATCGGTGGCTGTCTTCTGCGCCTTGGCCTGCTGTTGCGGCGAGACCTTTTGCAGCGCGGCCGCGAGGTCGAAATCGGGCCGGCCGTTGCGGCTCTCGACCGAGAAGGCCGAGGAGTTGGAGAGGCGCGGGGTGTTGATCGCGTTGGTCTGCATCACATCACCTCGATGTCGGCTTCGATCGCGCCGGCGGCCTTGATCGCCTGGAGGATGCTGATCATGTCGCGCGGGCCGATGCCGAGGCCGTTGAGTCCGTCGACGAGCTGCTGGAGCGAGACGCCGTCCTTGACGACGGCCAGCTTCTTGCCGTCCTCGGTGACGGTAACGCTGCTGCGCGGCGCAACCACGGTGCGGCCCCGCGACAGCGGATTGGGCTGGCTCACCTGCGGGCTCTCGGAAATCGTGACCGTGAGGTTGCCCTGCGCGACCGCGACGGTGGCGACGCGGACGTCGCGGCCCATCACGATGATGCCGCTGCGTTCGTCGATGATGATCTTGGCGGCGAGATCCGGGTCGACCTGGAGCTGCTCGATCTCGGTGAGAAAGGCGACGACGTTGCCCTTGAACTCCGGAGGGACCGACAGCTGCACCGTGGAGGGATCGATCGGCTCGGCGGTCTTGACGCCGAGATAGTCGTTGATGGCCGCCGCGATCCGCTTGGCGGTGGTGAAGTCGGCATTGCGCAGCGCCAGGCGAACGTTCGGCAGGCGGTTGAGCGCGAACTCGATCTCGCGCTCGATGATGGCGCCGTTGGCGATGCGTCCGACGGTCGGAACGCCGCGCACGATCTTGGCCGCTTCGCCCTCGGCCTGGAAGCCGGAGATCGCGAGCGAGCCCTGCGCCACGGCGTAGACATTGCCGTCGGCGCCTAACAGGGGGGTGACGAGCAGGGTGCCGCCCTGGAGGTTCTTGGCATCGCCGAGCGCGGACACCGTGACGTCCATGCGTGTGCCCTGGGTGGCGAAGGCCGGCAGATTGCCGGTCACCATCACGGCGGCGACGTTGCCGGTGCGGATGGTGGCGCCGCGGATGTTGACGCCCATGCGCTCGAGCATCGCCTGCAGCGACTGCTTGGTGAAGGGGATGTTGTTGAGCGTGTCGCCGGTACCGTTGAGGCCGACGACGAGGCCGTAGCCGATGAGCTGGTTCTGCCGCACGCCTTCGATGTTGGCGAGGTCCTTGATGCGCGAGGTCGCGCTTGCGGACGCGACCGACAGCGCCAGCGCTGACAGCGCCGCGCAGGCCACCCCGACAATCCTCACCCAACGAACGCTTGGCATCCTCTGCTCCCCAAGGATCCTCAAAAGGCTCCTCAAATCTCGGACCAATCTCAACACTCCCATGTCGAGCTGGTCCGGCGCTGTCCTTGCGAGGGCTGTGCCAACCCGGGGTGACAGGGGTAGGTCGCTGAATAGGTTGAATAAATCTGTTTCGACTGGCGTCAGCCGGCGTTCGCCCTGAGGAGCGAAACTGCCGCCTATCGGCAGATTTTGCCGGGCTGTTTACGCCCCGTTAACCATAAGACAGCGAAGGTGACGGCATCGATCACCCGGATTCTTTCCGATGCGCATCTACGGACCGAACGGCACCACGCTTGGAACGCCGGCCAGCCAGGCCAGGCGAACCGGCTCCGGCACCTTCGTGCTGCCCGACACGTCGTCGGCGCAGGAGACACGGAGCGCTGCGGCGCCGAAGGCCGCCGCCAACATCGACGGGCTGCTTGCCCTGCAAGGCGTCGAAGAGGATCCGATCGAGCGGCGCAGGCGCTCGGTCGCTCGCGGCAGGACTGCGCTCGACGTGCTCGACGATCTCAAGATGGGTCTGTTGTCCGGCAATCTCGACAAGTCGACCGTGTTGCGGCTGCGGGACGCTGCGGCGAACCTGAAATCGTCCTCGGGCGATCCGGGTCTCGATGCGGTGCTCTCCGAGATCGAGCTGCGCGTCGAGGTCGAACTCGCCAAGGCCGGGCAGGGGTAGCTGCTAAATCCGTCACCCTGAGGCGCTTTTCATGCGGCGCATGCGCCGTATGAAAAGCCTCGAAGGGCGACGAGCCCGGCCTGCTTCATCCTGGCCGTACATCCTTCGAGGCTCCCGGCGCGATGCTTTGCATCGCACCACTCGCACCTCAGGATGACGGGACTCCCATAAGCCTGTCTTCGCAGCGGCCTACGCCGCTTCCTCCTTCTGCTGCGCGTCGTAGCGGCGCTGGGCGGCGAGAACGTCTTTCAGATTCTGCTCGGCCCAATCGCGTAAGGGATCGACCGCGCCGGCGAGCGTCAGCCCGAGTTGCGTGATCGAATACTCCACCGTCACGGGCACGGTCGCGATGGCATGGCGTCTGATCAGGCCGTCACGTTCGAGCGATTTGAGAACCTGGCTCAGCATCTTCTGAGAAATGCCTTCGATCGTGCGGCGCAGCTGATTGAAGCGCATCGGCTGCTCGCGCAGCAGCAACAGGATCAGCACCGCCCATTTGTCGCCGACGCGGTCGAGGATCTGGCGGGTGGGGCAGTTCGCCGCATAGACGTCGGGTTTCATGGTCGAGCCTCGGACTCCATTTTCGTCGCTTGCGATGCGCATGGGGGTTACCCTTGTGTAATCAGGTAAGCACAAAGTGCTCTCTTAACACCAGCATTCTTTGCGATATCTAGTTTCTGATAGTTACCTAAGAAGCAAAGGAAGCCTTCCATGAAAATCGCAGTTGCCGGCGCCTCGGGCCGGGCGGGGTCGGAGATCACCAAGGAACTGGCCCGCCGCGGCCACGCGGTCACCGCCATCGCCCGGAACCCTGAGAAGATCGCGGTCCTGCCGAACGTCACGCCGACCAAGGGCGACGTGCTCGACCAGGCCGGCCTTGCCAAGCTGTGGTCCGGCCACGACGTCGCCGTGAGTTCCGTGCACTTCCTGGCCAGTGACGCCCGCAAGCTGATCGGTGCGGCGAAGGACGCCAAGGTTGGCCGTTACCTCGTCGTCGGCGGCGCCGGCAGCCTCGAGGTCGCGCCGGGCGTGAAGCTGGTCACGACTCCCAATTTTCCGGCCCAGTACAAGGCGGAAGCCGAGGCGGGCTCTGCCTTCCTCGACCTGTTGAGGCACGAGAAGGAGCTGAACTGGACCTTCATTTCGCCGTCCGCGCTGTTCGTCGAGGGGGAACGCACCGGCAAGTTCCGCCGCGGGACCGATCAGCTTCTCGCAGATGCGAACGGCAAGAGCTGGATCACCTTCGCCGACTACGCCATTGCGCTCGCCGATGAGATCGAACGCCCCGCCCATCCGAGGCAGCGCTTCACGGTCGGCTACTAGGCCTTCGGCCGCCCCCGATCCCTTCCGGATAAACCTTCCTGTGCAAGGGCTTGGGGGCGCCAGCCGGACGGTGAGGGAAATATTGTCTGTCACAGGAGGCCACTATATAAGGCCCGGTTCAACGGACCCTGTTTCCGTTGCGAGTCGTTGCTTAGACAGATAGGCCTCCCTTGGAAAAGTTGAAAAACTACCGACCGACCGAAAAAGAGCCTTTCATGAACGACCGGCAGAAGGAGTACTTCCGTTTGAAGCTCCTCGCCTGGAAGGATGAGATCCTCAAAGAGTCCAAGCTCACCCTGCAAGCCCTGCAGGAGGAGAACGTGAACCACCCCGATATTGCCGATCGGGCATCGTCCGAAACCGACCGCGCCATCGAACTCCGCGCCCGCGACCGCCAGCGCAAGTTGATCGCCAAGATCGACGCCGCGCTCCAGCGCATCGAGGACAACACCTACGGCTATTGCGAGGACACCGGCGAGCCGATCTCTCTGAAGCGGCTCGAAGCCCGGCCCATCGCGACGCTCTCGGTGGAAGCGCAGGAGCGCCACGAGAAACGCGAGAAGGTCTATCGCGACGAATAAAGCCCGAGCCGCAGCGATGCGGCTCTTTGTTTTTGGACGCGAGGCGCCGTTTCGCGCCGCGATCAGCATTTTGCCTGTCGCCTGCCGCCGCGCGTCCCAACGCGCGAGCGCGAGCGCCAAAAGTGAATCATGATCAATGGGCTAGACTCGATTCCTCCGAGCTCACGTGAGTTCGGATGAGAAACAGCCTTCACTTCAGGTGCGGGAGATTTTGCGAGTCGCATCAACGAGATCGGCTCGGATGCTGAGAGGCTGATCCAGCAGCTTCATACATCGCTGCAATCAAGCCTGCTGCGACGCCATGAGGCGCGCATTCCCATAAAGCCTGGACCAGCTCAATATTTCCTTAAACGCCGGTAGCAGGCCGTAGGCCGCATCCGTCAGCTCGTATTCGACCTGCAACGGCCTCGAAGCGACGACGGTGCGCGACACCAGCCCGTCCTGCTCGAGCTCGCGCAATTGCGTGGTCAGCATGTGCTGGGTGATGCCGCCGATCGAGCGTCGCAACGCGCCGAAACGTACCGCGCCGTTCATCAGCGCGAACAGGATCTCCAGCTTCCACTTGCCGCCGAGGGCATGGATGGCCCGCTTGAAGTCGGCGAGCAGGGCAGGGTCGGGGCTGCAATCGCAGTCGGCTTCGCAGGCACTGGTCAGGTTTTCCATACCGGTCTCGAAATCCATTCTACTTGCTCCCCCGAAGATAGTGACCAGATGCCGCCTTGAGCAGGGTGGCGGAACCAATTCGCCGGCCCGTGCAACGAGGGGAATTTGGCAATGAGCACTGTTCTGGTCACCGGCGGGTCGGGCTTCGTCGGCATCCATGTCGTCCTGCAACTTCTGGCCGCCGGCCACACGGTGCGGACGACGGTGCGCCGGCCGGAGCGGCAGGCCGACGTGCTGGCCATGCTGCGCGAGGGCGGGGCGGCTTCGCCCGAGCGCCTGTCCTTCTTCACCGCCGACCTCGTCCGGGATGAGGGGTGGCGTGAGGCCGTCGCGGGCTGCGACTACGTGCTCCACGTCGCCTCGCCGCTCTCCACCAGCGTTCCCAAGGACGAGAACGAGATGATCATCCCGGCCCGGGACGGCACGCTCCGGGTGCTGCGTGCCGCGCGCGAGGCCGGCGTCAGGCGCGTCGTGATCACCTCGTCGCTGGGTGCGATCGGCTATGGCCACAAGCCGCGTGAAAAACCGTTCGACGAGACCGACTGGACCAACCTCGGCGGTGCCGACGTGCAGCCCTATATCAAGTCCAAGACGCTGGCCGAGCGGGCGGCCTGGGATTTCGTCGCGGGCGAGGGCGGCGGGCTGGAGCTGTCGGTGGTCAATCCCGCCGGCATTTTCGGTCCCGTGCTGGGGCCGGACTTCTCCGGCTCGATCGAGATCGTCAAATCGCTGCTCGACGGCGCCATGCCGGCGGTGCCGCGCGTCTATTTCGGCGTGGTCGATGTGCGCGACGTTGCCGACCTGCATCTGCGGGCGATGACCGCACCGGAAGCCAGGGGCGAGCGCTTCATCGCCGTCTCCGGCGAAGCGCTGTCGATCCTCGACATCGCCAGGGTGCTGCGGCGGGAACTGGGCCCGCGGGCGCGCCGGGTTCCGCGATTGCAGGCCCCGGACTGGCTGGTGAGGCTCGCCGCACATCGGATTCCGCTGCTGCGCGCCGTGGTGCCGATGCTCGGCAAGGTCAGGCATTCCACCAGCGCCAAGGCGCGATCGCTGCTGGGCTGGGAGGCGCGCTCCAATGATGAAGCGATCCTGGCGACGGCCGAGAGCCTGATCCGGCTTGGCCTGGTCAAGGCGTGAGGTCACGCGCCGCCCGCGCTTGTCAGGCCGGGGCGGGGATGCTCCACTGCCGCGCATGATCGCGTAGCGTGGGAGGCGGCGCCGATGGACAAAATTCTCGAAGCCGCAAAGGCGATCGCGCTGGCGCGGCGCAACCATGCGCCACTTGCCGCGCTCGAGGTTCCTCCGGCCGACGAGGCCGAAGGGTACCAAGTCCAGCGTGCGCTGCACGATCTGCTGCTGCCGCATGTCGGCCCGCTGGTCGGCTACAAGATCGGCTGCACCAGCCAGGTGATGCAGGAGTACATCGGCATTCCGCACCCCTGCGGCGGCGGCGTGTTCCAGAAGGGCGTGCACGAGAGCGGCGCGAAGCTCGCCACCTCCAAATATGTCCGCGTCGGTGTCGAATGCGAGATCGCGGTGCGGCTGAAGCGGGATCTCGCCGCCGGCGAGGCGCCGTTCACGGCCGAGTGGGTCGGTGAGGCGGTCGAGTCCTACCATCCCGCCATCGAGATCGTCGACGACCGCTACGTGAAGTGGGAGACGATGGGCGCGCCGACGCTGATCGCGGACGATTTCTTCGCCGCCGGCTGCGTGCTGGGACCGTCCGTGCCGCGCTCGTCGGTGCCGGATCTGAAGGCGATCAAGGGCCGCGCGATTCTCAACGGCGAGGAGGTCAGCCACGGCACCGGCGCCGACGTGCTCGGTCATCCCCACAACGCGCTCGCCTGGCTCGCCAATCATCTCGCCGCGGACGGCAAGGGACTGCATGCGGGGCAGCTCGTTCTCACCGGCAGCCTGGTCAAGACGCTGTGGCTGAAGGCCGGCGACAAGGTGCGGATGGAGCTGGACGGGCTCGGCGTGGTGGAGGCGGAGTTTACGTGATCCATGCGCGGTCTCGTGCCCCGGACGCAGCGCAGCGCTCCCCTGGCGATGCGAAGCATCGTCCAGCGAGCGGTGCGCTGCAGAGCCGGGGCCCATGCTGGACCGTGGGGTGTGGCTTTCTGGGTCCCGGCTCTGCGCCGCACCGCTGACGCGCACAAGCAGAGCCAGCAGGCTGATATCAGCGTCGCGCTTCGCCGGTGGCGCGATTACAAGGCGCGCAAGCGCAATGAGGGATAGGCGGATGCCGTTGACCCACAGTTTTCAAGAGACCATTCGCGCGCGGGCCCAGCGCGATCCCGCCTTTCGCGAGGCGCTGTTTCAGGAGGCCATGCAGGGCTTGCTGCAGGGAGACGTCGACTATGGCCGCACCGCGCTGCGGACCTACATCAATGCCACCATCGGTTTCGAGCGCTTGAGCGAAGTGCTGGACCGCCCGCCGAAAAGCCTGATGCGGATGTTCGGACCGCGCGGCAATCCAACGGCTGAGAACCTGATGGCGGTAATCCACGCGCTGCAGACGGAGACGGGCGTGCATCTGGAGATCCGCGCCGTGGCCAGCGCGGCGTGAGGAGCAGGCGCTCTCTCCGCCGGCATTGAGGAGCTTCGCGGCCAAGCAATCCAGAGTTGTTTCGCGAGGAATTCTGGATTGCTTCGCTTCGCTCGCAATGACGGAGCTTGCGGCAGCTGCGTTGCTGCAATTGCGCGGCCCTCACTCGCTGCATGAGCCGACCATCGCCCAAAATACATGCGGCCCTCGCCAGGGGAGCTAGCGAGGGCCGCGTCGTACATCGTCGTTCGCGCCTAGGTTCGCGAACACGATGTGGGAGCTCGGGAGATTCTTAGAAGGGCAGCAGCACGTCCATCACTTGTTGGCCGTAGCGCGGCTGCTGCACGTCCATGATCTGGCCGCGGCCGCCATAAGCGATGCGGGCCTGCGCGATCTTGGTGGAATCGATGGTGTTGTCGCTCTGGATGTCTTCGGGGCGGACGATGCCGGCGACCACGAGCTCGCGGATCTCGTAGTTGACGCGGATCTCCTGCTTGCCCTCGACCACGAGGTTGCCGTTCGGCAGCACCTGAGTGACGACCGCGGCGACGTTGGTCTGCAAGGCTTCGGTGCGGTTGACCGAGCCCTTGCCGTCGCTGGAGGCGGAGGAGTCGGCCGTGAGGATGCGGCCGGGCAGCACCTTCTGCGCCTGCGCGCCGAGGGTCTTGGCGCCGATGAAGTCGGTGATGCCGGAATCTTCCGAATTGGTGCGGCTGCGCTGGGTCTCGTTGGCGATGTTGGCCTTGTCCGTGATGTTCACGGTCACGGTCAGGAGGTCGCCGACCTGGCGGGCGCGCTGGTCCTTGAAGAAGGCGCGGCTGCCGTTGCGCCACAGCGAGTTCGGATTGTAGGAGGCCACTTCCGGCTTCGGCATCGGCATCTGCACCGGCTTGTAGCCGGGCTGCGTCGTCGGATTGTCGATCGCCGACAGCTTCGGTTGCTCGCCGATCTGCGACAGGCGGTCGATCGATGAGCAGCCGCCCAGCGCGCTAGCTGCCAGCAGAAGTGCGGAGATCGCGATGCGACGAAGACGGTAAGCCGAACTGAAAGCGGACATGACGAACTCTTACTTGGCTTGAGCTTGCGAGACGCGAGCTTGCGGGATCTGGGCTTCTGCGATCTGGGCCGGCGAGGCGGGGGCCTGCACCAGGCTGCGGAGGAGAGCTGCGGTGTCGACGGGGGCGGGCGCCTCGTCGCGCTTGAGCGAGGAGGTCTGCTCGACCGCGGGCGCCATCGGTGCGGACTGGCTCGCGCCCTGGATCGTCACCTGGCCGCGGCCGGTGACGACGCCGGTCAGCGTGCGCTTGGATTGCAGATTGAGCACGCTGACGGTGTCGCCCTCGGCGCCGCTCTCGATCGCCTTGCCGCGCGTGGTGAGGTAGAGGCCGGGCGCCTGGAAGATGACGGTCACGGCCTGGTCGCGCACGACGAAGTCGGGCTTGACGATGTCGGCGGCACGAAGCGGCGTGCCCGCCCGCATCGGCCGGCGCAGCTGCATGCCGACGCTGCGCTCGCGCGAGGCGGGCTCGCCGGTGACCTCGGCCTTGGGCCGGCGCTCCAGTGCGACGTCGGAGGCCTTCAGCAGATCGGCGCGGTCGATGTCGCGCGTCAGCACGGCCACTTCCACCGTCTCGATCGCGGTGCCGGAGAAGCGCAGCTTGGTCGGGCTCGGATTGTTGTCGTTGGCAATCTCGAAAGCGATGTCGAAACGGCCGCTGCGCGCGTCGTAGCGGGTTGCGACCGGCTGCAGCGCGCCGGTGTTGGAGGCGTCGAGCCGCATCTCGGCCACGCCGCGGTCGAAGGTGACGGTGATGTTGGCGGCATCCCCGAGGCCGAAGCGGCGCTCGAGCGCCGAAGCGACGGCGTTTTCGAGATCCTTGTTCGCCAGCGTGCGGGCGAGGCGGGTGACCTGGACCTCCTTGATGTCGCCGGTCATCACCCCGATCACCTGCTTGGCGCGGAGCACCGACAGCACCTGCGCGGTCGTCAGCGTGCCGGTGGTGCCGAGATCGGGCGAGCGGTAGACCGGGATCAGCGCGGCCGATCCGGCATTGTCGATGAGATCGCCGACCCGCACCACGTCCGAGGTCACGGTGACGCTCGCGCGCAGCGTCGGCGAGGCGATGAAGTCGTCCGCCGCCGCTGCCGGCAAGGCCAGCGCGACAAGGGCGGAGATCGTGGCGAGGGCGGTGCGGATCATCGTCATCACCTCAGCGGAACAGCGCCGTGGTCGATTGCATCATCTGGTCGGCGGCGCTGATCACCTTGGCGTTCATCTCGTAGGCGCGCTGGGCGGCGATCAGGTCGCTCATCTCCGAGACGACGTCGACATTGGCCTGCTCGAGGCTGCCCTGGGTGATCTTGCCGTAGCCCTCGGAGTTCGCGGTGCCGTCCTGCGGCGGGCCGGACGAGGGGGTCTCGGTGAACTGGTTGCTGCCGACCGGCTGCAGGCCCGCCTTGTTGATGAAGCGGGTCACGCCGATCTGGCCGACGATCGAGGAGGTCGACGAGCCCGGCAGCGTCACCGAGACCTGGCCCTGCTCGCTCACGGTGATGCCGGAGGCGTTGTTCGGAATCGTGATCGTCGGCTGCACCGGGTTGCCCTGGGCGGTGACGACGCGGCCCTGATTGTCCATCTGGAAGGTGCCGTCGCGGGTGTACTGATAGGTGCCGTCGGGCATCAGGATCTTGAAGAAGCCTTCGCCGGACATCGCAAGGTCGAGATCGTTGCCGGTCTGCGACAGGGTGCCCTGCGTCATGCTGCGCGGCGTGCCGACGGTCTTGACGCCGCCGCCGATGTCGACGCCGACGGGCAGGATGGTGCCCTGGTCCGAGGCCTGCGCGCCGACGCGGCGCACGTGCTCGTAGATCAGGTCCTGGAACGCCGCCGTCTGCTTCTTGAAGCCGGTGGTGCGGAGGTTCGCGATGTTGTTGGAGATCACCTGAACGTTGAGTTCCTGTGCCGCCATTCCGGTCGCTGCGGTGTGAAGCGCCTGCATGTCAGTTCTCTCCTAATCAGGCCGGAACGTCGGCGAGCTTCTCGATCGCCGATTTGTGGAGGTCGCTCTGCTGCTGGAGCAGATTGGCGATGGCGGTGTAGCTGCGCATGACCTCGACCATGCGGGTCATCTCGCCGACCGAATTCACGTTCGACTTCTCGATATAGCCCTGCTGCACGGTGGACTTGGTGTCGGCCTGCTGGGTCGCGGAGCCGGCGCTGTAGAGGTTGGCGCCGAGCTTGGTCAGCTTGGTCGGATCGTCGAACGAGGCCATGCGGATCTTGCCGCGGATCGAGTCGGTCTTGGCGGTGCCTTCGAGCACCGTGATGGTGCCGTCGGGCGCGACGTTGATGTCGTGGTCGGTCGGCTGGAAGGTGATCGGGCCGCCGGTGCCGAGCACCAGATTGCCGTCCGAGGTGACGAGCTGGCCGGTCGAGTTGAGCGAGAATTTGCCGTCGCGGGTGAAGAGCTCGCCGCCATTGGCCTGCACCGCGAAATAGGCGTTGCCGCTGATCGCCATGTCGAGCGGATTCTTGGTCGGCTCCATCGGCCCCTGGCCGATGTCGCGGTAGGTGCCGCGGTCCTGCACATAGGAGACCCGGCGGTCCGCGCCGATGAAATTGTCCTCACGCGCGTTCGAGTTGAGGTACTCCTCGAACAGCGAATGATCGGCCTTGAAGCCGTTGGTGTTGGCATTGGCGACGTTGTTGGCGATGACATCCATCTGCCGCTCCAACGTCATCTGCCGTGACAAGCCGATCAGAAGCGCGTTCTGCATCGGATGATCTCCCCTGAGTGGGACCTGCCATTTCGCTCTCCCAAGCGCCTTGGCGGACCCCGTGAACGAGACTGTCGGGTTCTCCCAAACCGTTCGGCCTCGGCCCTCTCTCAGCGAAAGCCGTGCCAACCTGAAAAAATTATATATTTCAATGGATTGTCGATTTCTTGAGGGTGCGGGAGGGCGGCAGAAAGGTTCTGTTAGCCATGTTTGCCCGGCAGATTTTTCCTAGCTGAGGCCCAATCGAAAGATTCCGTTAACCATTATTACCGTAGCGTTTGCCATGAAGAGGAGCGCATTGCGCCGGGGCATTTGTATCGCGTCACTGTCTTGAGGCTTCGCTCTTTCGACCCCTTTGAGAGATCCGGGCGCGGCGACCATGGCAGAGAATGAAGCAGAAGGCGGCGCAGCCGCCGAGGGCGCGGAAGCCGCTCCGCCGAAGAACAAGCTGAAGCTCATCATCATGGCCATCGGCCTGCTCGCCATCCTCGGCGGTGGTGCTGCGACCTGGTTCTTCTTCTTCCGTCACGGCGACGACGAGCACCATGCCGAGGTCGCGCCGCCGCCGAAGCCGCCGGCCTTCGTCGACGTCCCCGACATGATGGTCAACCTCGCCGGCGCGCCGGGCGAGCGCGTGCAATATCTGCGGCTGAAGATCGTGCTGGAGCTGAAGGAAGAAAAGCAGGTCGAGGCGATCAAGCCGACGATGCCGCGCGTCACCGACATCTTCCAGACCTATGTGCGCGAGCTGCGCCCCTCCGACCTCAACGGTTCCGCCGGCATCTTCCGCCTCAAGGAGGAGCTGACCAAGCGCGTCAACGCGGCGGTCGCCCCGATCCAGGTCAGCGCGGTGCTGTTCAAGGAAGTCGTGATCCAGTGAAGACGCTGCGGAAGGGCACGGGCTAGCGTCATGGCCGGCAACGAGCAAATGGACCAGGATGCGATTGCCGCCCAATGGGAGGCGTCGCTCGATTCCGAGGATCCCGCGGAGGCCGCCAAGGCCGCTGCCGAAAACGAACTATCAGAGACCATGGCGCTGCAATGGGCGGCCATGGTCGAGGACGGCAGCCGCGATCTCGGCAGCGGCAAGAATTCCGGCGAGCGGGTGCTGTCGCAGGAGGAGATCGACAATCTCCTCGGCTTCACCGTCGGCGACGTCACGCTGGACGACCATTCCGGCATCCGCGCGATCATCGATTCGGCGATGGTCTCCTACGAGCGTCTGCCGATGCTCGAAATCGTCTTCGACCGCCTGGTGCGGCTGATGACGACGTCCTTGCGCAATTTCACCTCCGACAACGTCGAAGTCTCGCTCGACCGCATCACCTCGGTGCGTTTCGGCGACTACATGAACTCGATCCCGCTGCCTGCCGTCCTCACCGTCTTCAAGGCCGAGGAGTGGGAAAACTTCGGCATGGCGACGGTCGATTCCAACCTGATCTATTCGATGATCGACGTGCTGCTCGGCGGCCGCCGCGGCACCAGCCAGCTCCGCATCGAGGGCCGGCCCTACACCACGATCGAGACCGAGCTGGTCAAGCGGCTGGTCGAGGTGGTGCTGGCCGATGCCGAGCAGGCGTTCCGGCCGCTGTCGCCGGTCACCTTCACGATCGACCGGCTCGAGACCAATCCGCGTTTCGCCGCGATCAGCCGTCCCGCCAATGCCGCGATCCTGGTGCGCCTGCGCATCGACATGGAAGACCGCGGCGGCAACATCGAACTCCTGCTGCCTTATGCGACCATCGAGCCGATCCGGGGCGTCCTGCTCCAGATGTTCATGGGCGAAAAGTTCGGCCGCGATCCGGTCTGGGAAGGCCATTTCGCCACCGAAATCGTGCAGGCCGAGATCGCCGTCGATGCCGTGCTCTACGAGGCCGACATCCCGCTCAAGCAGCTGATGCGGCTCAAGGTCGGCGACACGCTGCCGCTGGACATGCGCGCGGATGCCAACGTCACCGTGCGCTGCGGCGACGTCACGCTGACCGAGGGGCGGATGGGCCGGGTCGGCGACCGCGTCGCGATCCGCGTGACGAAACCCTTGCGCAAGCCAAGTACGACACTTGCGATGTTCGAGAAGGTGGACGAGCAGAACAAGATGATGGAGGCCCCATGAACCACTCCCTGGGAATGGCGATCGAGACGCTGGTGGCTATCCTGCTGATGCTGACGATCGTCTACTGCGTCATGCTCAACAAGCGCCTGACGCGGCTGAAGGCGGACGAGCATTCGCTGAAGGCGGTGATCGGCGAGCTGATCACCGCAACCGAGATCGCGGAACGCGCGATCGGCGGGCTGAAGCTCGCCGTGCGCGACGTCAACGAGAATCTCGGCAGCCAGCTCGCCGCGGCGACGCAGATGTCGGACCAGCTCTACAAGCAGCTCGGCGAAGCCGACAACGTGGTGCGGCGCCTGTCCAAGATCGCGATCGCCGCGCGCCCCGTCACCAATCCGGAGACAGTTTCCGCGACGGCGCCGAAGCCGTCGACGGCGAAGGCGGTCGCGGCGGCGGCCGAAGCCTTCTCCGAGCGCCGACGATCCAACGGCCTTGCCGCGTGAAGTGAGGATATGAAATCCTTCCGTAACATCCGCGTCATTCCGGTCGTCCTGGTTGCCGTCGCCGGCCTCGCCACGCTGAAGGTGGCGGGCCTCGTGATCAATGGCGGCTATGTCTTCGACTACAAGCCGAACCAGACCAAGAAATCCTGGGCGCAGGAGAATCTGAATTTCCCGACTGGCCGCGAGGAACCGGAGATCATCACCGGCTCGACCCACGGCGCGCCGAAGGAGGCGCCGAAGCCGGCCGCGCCCGAGAGCAAGCCCGAGGGCGGCACACCCGTCAAGATCGAGGAAGGCCAGCCGCAGGTCTCGGCCTCCGAGCGCGCGATCCTCGAGCGGTTGCAGGCGCGCCGCCAGGAGATCGAGGCGCGCCAGCGCGAGATCGACATTCGCGAAAGCCTGCTCAAATCGGCCGAGAAGCGCATCGAAGGCAAGGTCGAGGAGATGAAGGCGGTGGAAACCCGCATCTCCGCCACGCAGGCCGAGCAGAAGGCCGCCGAAGCCCAGCGCATGAAGGGCCTCGTGACCATGTACGAGGGCATGAAGCCCAAGGACGCCGCACGGGTGTTCGACCGGCTCGAAATGGGCGTGCTGATCGAGATCGCCTCGGCGATCGCGCCGCGAAAGATGTCGGACATCATGGGGCTGATGTCGCCGGAAGCCGCCGAGAAGCTGACCGTCGAGATGGCCCGCCGTGCCAATGGCGGCGGCGATCAGTCGGCCTCGGCCGGCGATCTGCCCAAGATCGACGGCAAGCCGACGCAAAAGCCGAATTGAGGGCTCATACTTAAGAAGTCCTTAATTGGCAAAACCTTAAAGTCGAGGGCAGGGGCCGGTACCAGTGCCGGCGTAGAGCCGTCGAAACGGAAGACATGCCGCCAATGGCGCTAGAGGCTGCCGATGGATTGTGGTCGCGAGCCCGCGCTCTGGCGCCGGGGCTGTCGCGTCATGTCCGCGCGGCGGGCGCGCTGGCGGTCTGCCTGCTGATCGGCCTCGGTGCACCCAGCCGGGCGGCTGATCCCGTCAGGGGCGAGGCGACTTTTTCGGCCGGCGGCGGCTTTGCCCGCCTCGTCATCAAGCTCGGCGAGGACGTTCCCTCCGAGGTGACGACCGCGGGCTCCATCCTCATCATCCGCTTCGACCGGCCCGTCGACGTGCCCGTCGACCGCGTGCCGGAAGGCGCGCCCGATTACGTCAACTCCGCGCGCCGCGATCCCGACGGCACCGCCATCCGCCTGTCGCTGGCGCGGCGCGTCACCGTCAACACCATGAACGCCGGCGAGCGCACCTTCGTCGACCTCCTGCCCGAGGGCTGGAAGGGGCCGGCGCCGAGCTTGCCCATGGACGTCGTCAAGGAGCTCGCCGAGCGCGCGCGCATCGCCGAGCGCGCGCTGCGCGCTCAGCGCGCCGCGGCCGAGAGCAAGAAGCGTCCGCAGATCCGCGTGCGTGCCTCGGTGCAGCCGACCTTCGTGCGCTTCGTGTTCGAGATGCCCGACGGCGTCGGCGTGTCCTCGGTGCTGAACGAGCAGAAGCTCACGCTCGCCTTCAACGCCAACCTCAATTTCGATCTGGCGGACGCGGTCGTCGCCGCGCCGCCCAACGTCGCCTCGATCAAACAGAAGGCCGACATCGACCAGACCAATGTCGAGATCGCGCTGATCGGCGACTCCGACGTGCACTCGTTCCGCGACGAGAAGAACTACGTCGTCGACGTCTCCTTCCAGCCCGACCGGGGCAAGGCCGCCGCGACGCCCGAGGCGGCGATCGCGCAGATGAAGCCCGGAGGTCACGGACTGGCGCCGGCGCCCGAGAAGCCCGCGGCCGAGAAGCCGAAAGACGCCCATCGCGAGATCGTGCCGCCGACGTCCGAGACGATCGCGCGCGAAGCCAAGATCGAGGTGAAGCCCGACGCCAAGCCCGAGGTGAAGCCGGAGGCGCCCGCGGCGATGCCGCCCACTGAGGCGCCGAAGCCGGCCCCGGCCCCCGCAGCCGAGGCCGCGCACGCTGCGGAAGCGGCCAAGGAAGCTCCCAAGGACGTCGCGAAGGAAGCTGCGAAGCCGGTGCTTCCCGCTGTCGAAGCCGCGGCCGCGCCGTCCAGGCCCGCCGAGGAGGCCGCGAAGGAGCCGGTCAAGGAAGCTCCTAAAGAAGCTGCCAAGGAAACCGCCAAGGAAGCCACCAAGCCTGCGCCGCAGCCGACCATCGCCAGCGTCGATGCGCGCCGCGACAGCGACGGCTTGCGCGTGACTTTCCCGATCCAGGTTACGACGCCCGCGGCGGCGTTCCGCCGCGGCGATACGGTGTGGCTGGTGTTCGATACGCCGAAGCCGATCGACCTCGAGGCGATCCGCACCAGGGGCGGCGCGATGATCGGCGAGGTCGGCCGCATCCCGCTCGACAAGGGCCAGGCGGTGCGCATCCGTCTCACCCGCCCGCTGGTCTACTCGCTGGCGAGCGAGGAGGTCGGCAAGGAAACCAACTGGCTGCTCACGCTGGCCGACAAGATCCAGACGACGCCGCTGCCGCTGATGATGTCGCGCAACATCACCGACCCCGCGCTCGCCAACATCGCGATCCCCTTCGCCAATCCGGGCCAGCTGCACAAGCTCACCGATCCCGATGCCGGCGACACGCTCTATGTCGTCACCGCGCAGCGGCCGGTGCGCGGCTTCATCAAGCGGCAGGACCTCGTCGATCTCTCGCTGCTGGAATCCGCGCACGGCATCGCGATCCGGCCGAACTCCGACGAGGTCGGCGTCGAGGTCGGCCTGGACAAGGTGATCCTCGGCAAGAAGGGCGGACTGACGCTGTCGCCGGTCGACATCTCGGCCGAGCGGGCGCCGACCGCGGTGCGCCCGGTCTTCAGCCCCGAAGGCTGGCGCAAGGGCCAGTCGGAAAACTTCATGGCGCGTCAGAGTGATCTGATCACGGCCATCTCCAACGTCGAACCGGCACTTCGCTCGCTGCCGCGGCTCGATCTGGCGCAGTTCTACATGTCGCGTGCGATGTATCACGAAGCCAAGGCCGTCACCGAACTGATGTTGAGCGATCCGCTCAACAAGGAGGAGAGCGGCGCGCTGATCATGCATGCGATCGCCAGCATCCTGATCGGCCGGCCGGCGCAGGGCCTGAAGGACCTCGCCAATCCCGTGATCGGCAACAGCCACGATTCCCAGCTCTGGAAGGCGCTCGCCTACGCGCGCCAGGGCAAATGGGCGGACGCGCGCGAGAAATTCAAGAACGTCGAATTCGCCATCGCCTCGCTGCCGCTCGACATCCAGCGCATCGTGACGATGGACGCGATGCGCGCCTCGCTCGAGGTGAAGGACTATGCCGGCGCCTCCAAGCGCCGCAGCGAGCTCGAAGTGGTCGGCATCTCGCCGGAGGCTGCGCCCGGCTTCGCCGTGCTGCGCGGCCGGCTCGCCGAGGCGCTCGGCCACGACAGGGACGCGCTCGACGACTACAAATTGGCGGTCGCCTCGGCCGATCGGCCGGCCGCGGCCGAGGCCAAGCAGCTCGAGGTCGCACTGCGGCAGAAGCGCGACGAGATCGGCAAGGAAGACGCGCTGCGCGAGCTCGAGACCCTGTCGATGACCTGGCGCGGCGACTCGATCGAGGTCAAGACGCTGCAGATGCTGTCGCGGATGTATGCCGAGAACGGGCGCTACCGCGACGCGCTCACCGCGGCGCGCACCGCGACGAGGCTTCAGCCCAACGCGGAAGCCTCGCGTCAGGCGCAGGATCTCGCCTCCGAGCTGTTCACGCAGATTTTCCTGGGGCCGAAGGGCGACGAGCTGCCGCCGGTCGAGGCGCTCGGCATGTTCTACGAATTCCGCGAGCTGACGCCGATCGGCCGCCGCGGCGACGAGCTGATCCGCCGGCTCGCCGACCGTCTCGCCTCGATCGATCTGCTCGATCAGGCTGCCGAGCTCCTGCAATATCAGGTCGATCACCGCCTCGAGGGCGCCGCGCGTGCCCAGGTCGCCGCGCGCCTTGCCATGATCTATCTCGCCAACCGCAAGCCGGACATGGCGATCTCGGCGCTGCGCGCGAGCCGCATCAGCGATCTCTCCGGCGAGCTCAGGCAGCAGCGCCTGCTGCTGGAAGCGCGCGCGCAGAGCGACGTCGGCCGTCACGACCTCGCGCTCGACATCGTCTCCAACGTCTCCGGCCGCGAGGTGCTTCGCCTGCGCTCCGACATCTTCTGGGCGGCACGGCGCTGGCGCGAGTCCGCCGAGCAGATCGAGCTCTATTACGGCGAGCGTTTCCGCGACTTCAAGCCGCTCAACACGGTGGAGAAGAGCGACATCATCCGCGCCGCCGTCGGCTATGCGCTGGCCGACGACTCGATCGGCCTGTCGCGCTTCCGCGAGAAATACGCGCCGCTGATGAGCGAGAGCGCCGACCGTCTCGCCTTCGACATCGCCAGCAAGCCGGCCGCGGCCTCCAGCGCCGAATTCGCCGAGATCGCGAAGCTTGCTGCCAGCGTCGACACGCTCGACGGCTTCCTGCGCGAGATGAAGCAGCGCTTCCCCGACGCCTCCGCCCGCGCACCGACCTCGCCTCAGGCCAAGGACGAAGCCGAGCACACCGGCTCGCTGCCGACGATCCCGGTCGTGCGGCAGATCAAGATGACGCGGTAGGAAACGGCGGCCGCGCCACACTCCGTCATTGCGAGCGCAGCGAAGCAATCCGGAATCCCTCCGCGGAAAGACTCTGGATTGCTTCGTCGCTAGGGCTCCTCGCAATGACGGGGAGGGGGCGGGGGCTATGGAGTGAGAGCGGCGAGGGGGCGCCTTGCGGTGCGATCTCCGAAGCCCGCCGTCACCCCCCGTAACTCTGCACCAGGCTCCCCGCCACCAGCGACCAGCCGTCGACCAGCACGAAGAAGATCAGCTTGAACGGCAGCGAGATCGTCGCCGGCGGCAGCATCATCATGCCCATCGACATCAGCACCGAGGCGACGACGAGGTCGATGATCAGGAACGGGAGGAACAACAGGAAGCCGATCTCGAAGGCGCGCTTCAGCTCGGAGATCATGAAGGAGGGCACGAGAATGCGCAGCGCGAGGTCGTCGGGGGTGGCCGGCGGCGGTTCGCGCGAGAGATCCAGGAACAGCTTGAGGTCCTTCTCGCGCACGTTCTTCTGCATGAAGCCGCGCAACGGCACGGAGGCGCGCTGCAGCGCGTCCTCGACGCTGATCTGGTTGGCGACGAGCGGGCGGATGCCGTCGTCGTAGGATTTCTGCAGCACCGGTCCCATCACGAAGAAGGTGAGGAACATCGCGAGCGCGATGATCACCGAGTTCGGCGGTGCGGTCGCCGTGCCCATCGCGGTGCGCAGCAGCGACAGCACGACCACGATGCGCGTGAACGACGTCATCATGATCAGGATCGACGGCGCGATCGACAGCACGGTGAGCAGCGCGATGAGCTGGATCGCGCGCTCGGTGACGCCGCCGCCGCCGGCACCGCCGCCGAGATTGATGCTGATGTCCTGCGCATGCGCCGGCATCGCGAGCGAAGCCGCGGCGATCAGGACAGAAAGGAAAACAACTCTACGCGGGAGGGACGGCAGCCTCACGAAGACGGCTTCGGACGGCCGAGCAGCGAGGCCATCTCGTCTTCGAGATTTTCAAAGCTGGTCTTTTCAGCGGCCGGCTTCGCCGGCGGGGCTGCCGGCTCGCTGCGTGCCGCCCGCGGGGGCGCGGCAGGCGGCTCCGGCGCGACGGGAGGCGCGACCGTTTCGCCGGCGGGGCGACGCAGCGCTGCCTCCAACCGCTGGGCCATTTCGGCGAGGTTCTGCTCGGCGCTCGAGGGCGCAGCGGCAGGCGCCGGCGGCGGCACGGGCGGAGCCTGCGGCACGGGCGGAGGAGGCGGCGGCGCAGCGGGGCGCTCGGCGCGCATCGGCGGCATCTTCGGCGGCTCGCTCGCGCGCGGCGGGCGCGGCATCAGCGGCGGCTCGCTGCGCGGGGCGCGCGGCGGCAGCGGCTCGGGCCGCGGTTCGCGTTCGGGACGGGGCGCGATCGGCTCGGGCGGAAAGCCACCCATCGGCGGTTCGCCGCGGCGTTCAGCCAGCACGGGCGCGGGCCGGCGCATTTCCTCGGCGAAGGACGGGCGCGCGGGCCGCGGCGGGGGCTCGGGCATCTGCGGCTCGGGATGATCGAGCAGTTCGGGCCGCGGCGCTTCGTCGGCCCAGCCGCCGGCATCCGGCATCGGGGCAAGGCGCGGCGGCTCGGCGGCGTTCGGGCGCTGCGGCAGCTGATCGCGGCCATGCGCGGCGCGAACGATGTTGGGCTCGACGACGATATCGGTGGGGCCGCCGATCATCAGAAGATGCTCGACATTGTCGCGCCGGACCAGCACCAGGCGGCGCCGGCCGTCGACTGCGGCGGCGTCGATCACGGCAAGGCGCGGCATCCGGCCGCGCTGGGTGTTGGCGCCGAGCCGGCTGGTGGCGAATCGGCGAACCAGCCATGCAGCGACGCCGATCAACGCCAGGACGACGATGAACGCGACGATGAAGGTGATAGGGCTGCCTTGCATACTTGTCCCCGACAAATGGCGCTGTTCTCGTACCCCTGGCCGGACGTGCCGACCACCGGCTTACGATGCCCCAAACTGCGATCTCTTAACGTCCCACGGCAAGTTTTGCCGTCCCCAACTCTTAATAACCCATGAATCGCTCGATCCAAAACGACTTCTTGGCCCGTGCATGCGCCGCCAAACGGTTGGGTTAATGCCACTTTTGGAGGCGTAGAATCACGGGGTCGCAATATCGTGTCTCACTTGGGGACATGCGCCCGAGGTCCTCTTAACCAGCTGTTAACCATACAGGCGGCAAATTCTGCCTAGCTTCGGACCCCGAGGTCCGCAAGAGGCGGAAGGAGCCGCGACGATGTCCATCAACGACCTCCCGGTGCTGTCGGCGCTTCGCACCAAGATGCAATGGCACCAGGAACGCCAGCGCGTCCTGTCCGAGAACGTCTCCAATTCCGACACGCCCAAATTCCGGCCGCGCGACCTGGTCGAGCCGAAACTCGACAAGACCGGGGCGGTCACGGGCTCGATGGGCCCGCTGAGGATGGCCGTCACCAGCGCTTCCCACATGACGCCCTCCGGTGCGGCCTCCGGGTTCGACCAGAACAAGAATGCGGGCTTTGAAACCCGCCCTGCGGGCAACGCCGTCAATCTCGAGGAAGAGATGATGAAGGCCGCCAGCAACCAGATGGACTACGCGGCGGCGACCTCGCTCTATTCGAAGAGCCTGCATCTGCTCAAGACCGCGATCGGTAAGGGCTAGCCCGCATGACCCGCGAACAGAAGCGCTAGGGGAGGAGGCACATCATGGCCAATGACAGCAGCGACTTCGCCCGCTCGATGGCGATCGCGACCTCCGGTCTGCGCGCGCAGGCCGGCCGCATGCGGGTGATCTCGGAAAACATCGCGAACGCGGATTCGACCGCGCAGACCGCCGGCGGCGATCCCTACCGGCGCAAGGTTCCGACCTTCTCCTCCGCGCTCGACCGCACGCTCGACGCGCAGGTCGTGACCCTCGGCAAGATCAAGCCCGACCAGTCGAACTTCCGCGTCAAATACGAGCCGAACAATCCCGTCGCCGACGCCAGCGGCAACGTCAAATACCCGAACGTGAACTCGGTGGTCGAGATGACCGACATGCGCGACGCGCAGCGGTCCTACGAGGCCAACCTCAACATCATCAGTGCGACGCGCCGGATGATCCAGCGCACGCTCGACATTCTCAAGAGCTGAACAGGACAATTGAGCCATGGCATCCCCGACAATTGCCGCCAACGCCTATGCCAACCTCGCCCGCGTGCTCGAGAACAGCGGCGCCGGTGCCGGCAAGGGCAGTGAAGCCAGCGGGCAGTCCTTCGCCTCCCTGCTGAAAGACGCGGTCGGCAGCGTCATGGAATCCGGCCGCAAGTCGGATGCGCAGACGGTGGCGATGGCCGCCGGCAAGGCCAACGTGATGGACGTGGTGACGGCGGTGGCCGACACCGATGTCGCAGTGTCCACCCTGGTCTCGGTCCGCGACCGCGTGATCGCGGCGTACGAAGACATCATGAAGATGCCGATCTGATTGGTCCTGTCATTCCGGGCTCTCGCTGCGCGAGCCCCGGAATGACAATAACAACTCACAGTGAGAAATCGAAAATGACCGGCCCCGAGACCCTCGACGTTGCGCGCGATGCGATCTGGACGATCGTGATCGTGTCCTCCCCCCTGATGGTGGTGGGCCTGGTGGTCGGCGTCATCGTGTCGCTGTTCCAGGCGCTGACGCAGATCCAGGAACAGACGCTGATCTACGTGCCGAAGATCCTCGCCATCTTTGCCACGATGCTGCTGGCGCTGCCGTTCATGGCCGACGCGCTCCATTCCCACATGCTGCGGATCTCGTCGCGAATCATCGGCGGCTGAGGCACAATGAGAGCGCTATGCGCATCGACGTCTCGCTGCTGCCGGCGCTCGCCGCGTCCTTCATGCTCGCCTTCGCCCGGGTCGGCGCGATGGTGATGCTGTTGCCTGGCCTCGGCGAGACCAACATTCCGACCCGGATCAAGCTGTCGATCGCACTGCTGCTCACGCTGATCATCCTGCCGCTGCACCGCAACGCCTACCAGGTCGACATGGGCTCGCTCGCGCCGCTCCTGGTCCTGATGCTGCATGAGATCGCGATCGGGATCGTGCTGGGCGCGACCGCGCGCGTCACGCTGTCGGCGCTCCAGGTCGCGGGATCCGTGATCGCCCAGCAGATGGGACTCGGCTTCGTCACCTCGGTCGATCCGACGCAGGGGCAGCAGGGCGTGCTGGTCGGCAACTTCCTGACCATGCTGGGGGTGACGCTGCTGTTCGCCACCGACAGCCATCATCTGGTGATCGCGGCGCTGAACGACAGCTACACGATCTTCTCGCCGGGCGAGACCGTGTCGAGCGGCGATGTCGCCGCGCTCGCAACGCGCGCCTTCTCCGCCGCGTTTCGCCTCGGCCTGCAGCTCTCGGGCCCGTTCCTGGTGTTCGGCCTGGTCTTCAACATCGGGCTCGGGGTGCTGGCGCGGCTGATGCCGCAGATGCAGGTCTATTTCGTCGGCGTGCCGCTCTCGATCTTCGCGGGCTTCCTGGTGCTCGCCGTGGTGCTCACGGCGATGATGGGCACGTATCTGGATTACTTCATCGGTGTCATGCACCAATTGATGCCGCTGAGGTGAAGAGGGATCGATGGCCGAAGACAACGATCCAGAGAGTCAAACAGAAGACCCGACGCAAAAGCGTCTCGACGACGCACTCGAACGCGGCGACGTCGCCAAGAGCCAGGAGATCAACACCTGGTTCATGATGGCGGGCGGCACGCTCGTGGTCTCGACCTTCTCGGGCTCGGTGGGCAGCGGGCTCCTGACGCCGATGCGCAATCTGCTCGCCAATTCCTGGATGATCAAGACCGACGGCAAGGCTCTGCTCGCGCTGATGCAGCAGATCGAATTCGCCATGCTGGCCGCGATCGGCGTGCCCCTGATGATGCTGATGCTGGCAGCGATCGCCGGCAACATGCTGCAGCACCGCCTGGTCTGGTCGACCGAATCCCTGACCCCGAAGTTCAGCAAGATCTCGCCGGGCGCCGGCTTCAAGCGCATCTTCGGCAAGCAGGCGGCGGCGAACTTCCTGAAAGGTCTCGGCAAGCTGATCGGGCTCGGCGTGGTCATGACCATGATCCTGTGGCCGGAGCGGCACCGCATGGAGGCGATGGTCAGGCTCGATCCGGCCGCCATGCTCGGCGCCAGCACCAGCCTGACCATTCATCTGCTCGGCGCGGTGGTCGCAGCGCTCGCAGTCGTCGCCATCGCCGATTATTTCTTCCAGTACCGCAGCTGGTTCCAGCGGCAGAAGATGTCGCTCCAGGAGATCAAGGAAGAGTTCAAGCAGTCGGAAGGCGATCCGCACATCAAGGGCAAGATCCGGCAATTGCGGCAGCAGCGCGCCAAGAAGCGCATGATGGCGGCGGTTCCCAAGGCCTCGGTGATCATCACCAACCCGACCCACTATTCGGTGGCGCTGTCCTACGAGCGCGGCATGACGGCCCCGATCTGCGTCGCCAAGGGCGTCGACAGCCTCGCCTTCAAGATCCGGGAGATCGCGCGCGAGCACGACATCCCGATCGTGGAGAACGTGCCGCTCGCCCGCGCGCTCTACGCCACCGTCGAGATCGACCAGGAAATCCCGACCGAGCACTACCATGCGGTCGCCGAGGTGATCGGCTACGTCATGCGCCTGAAACAGGGATTCCGCGCCGGACGCGGCTAAAAACCTCCGAAAAGTACCGGAAATGGCCGTAACCTGGGAATCAGCGTACCTTTCGCCCCCGCTGCCCTTGCACCTCAGGGTCCGATTCAGGCAGGGAGGACCCCGCGCGCTTCGAAGCGCGTTGATTCTCTGCCCACAGGCTGCGCCAGCTTGAGATGACCGCCGAGACCGACCACGACCTCACGCGAGATCCCGTTGCGGCGCACGAGCCGTCGCCGCGCTCGGGCAGCATTGCGCTGGTGCTGCTGGTGGCCGCCGGCCTCGTTGCCGTCGCCGTCGGGCTGATGACGCTCGGGCGCGCGCAGGCCCAGCCCTACATCCTCGGCACCCTCGCCGTGCTGGCGATGGTCGGCCTGTTCAACCTGTTCGCCTTCGCTGCCGGCATCATCCGCTTTGCCGACCGCAATCTCGATGATCCCATCATTGGCCGCATTGCCGATCACGCCTTCGACGGGCTCGCGGTCACTGATAGCCGCGGCCACGTGGTCTATTCCAACGCGGCCTATCTGACGCTGACCGGCGCCAGCGGGCCGCAGGACGTGCGCCCGGTGGAGCGCGTCTTCATCGGCAATCCCGATGTCTCCGAAGCCGTGTTCCGGCTGCTGAAGGCCGCGCGCGAAGGCAAGCGGCAGCAGGAGGAGGTGCGCATCTCCGGCCAGGACGGCAGCCAGGGCCGCTGGCTGCGGATGCGCGTGCGCCCGCTCGGCACCGGCAAGCGCGAGGGGAAATACGCGGTGTGGTCGATCGCCGACATCACCCGCGACCGCGAGCGCCAGGAGGACGTGTTCCAGGAGCTTCAGCACGCCATCGAATATCTCGATCACGCGCCGTGCGGCTTCTTCTCGGTCAATCCGGCCGGCGAGCTTGCCTATGTCAACGCGACGCTGGCGAACTGGCTCGACTACGACCTCGCCGAGATCGGCTCGGGCGGGTTGAAGCTGACCGACATCGTCTCCGGGGACGGCGCCTCGCTGCTCACCGCGATCGTGGCGGTGCCGGGCGAAGTCAAGACGGAGGTCTTCGACATCGACCTGCGCATGCGCACCGGCAAGACCATGCCGGTGCGGCTCTATCACAAGCTCGCCTTCGGCGCCGACGGCGCGCCGGGGCCGTCGCGCACCCTCGTCATCAGCCGCGCCCGCGACGAGCGCAGCGATCCCGACCGCGCCGCCGAAGTGCGCTTCATGCGCTTCTTCGACCATACGCCGATGGCGATCGCGACGGTGGACCGCGGCGGCAACGTCGTGCGCGCCAATGCGCGCTATGCCAAGCTCGGCCAGGCGCTCGGGCTGGACAGCGCCTCCAAGTCGATCTTCCGTGCGGTCAATTCGCGCGACCGCCACCTCCTGATCGCGGCCATCAACCAGGCCTCCGAGGGCCAGGCCGACATCGCGCCGGTCGAGGTGGCGCTGGAAGGCACCAAGGAGCGCTGGGGCCAGTTCTTCGTCACGCCGGTCGACGGCGGCGAGAACGACGCGGAAGCCGCCATCGTGCACATGCTCGAGACCACCGAGCGGCGCGCGCTGGAGAACCAGATCAACCAGTCGCAGAAGATGGAGACGGTCGGCCAGCTCGCCGGCGGCATCGCCCACGACTTCAACAACGTGCTCTCCGCCATCATGATGGCGAACGACTTCCTGCTGAACGCGCACAAGCCGACCGACCCGTCGTTCCAGGACATCATGCAGATCAAGCAGAACGCGACGCGCGCCGCCACCCTGGTGCGGCAGCTGCTCGCGTTCTCGCGGCGGCAGACGCTGCGGCCGCAGGTGCTCGATCTCGGCGACGCGCTGTCCGATCTCACCATGCTGCTGCGCCGGCTGATCGGCGAGAAGGTCAAGCTCGACCTCGTCCATGGCCGCGACCTCTGGCCGGTGAAGGTCGACGTTTCCCAGTTCGAGCAGGTGATCGTCAACCTCGCGGTCAACGCGCGAGACGCCATGCCCGATGGCGGCAAGCTGATCATCCGCACCGCCAACGTCACCACCGAGGACGCGGGCAAGCTCGCTTACAAGGGCATGCCGGCCGCGGACTATGTGCGGATCGAGGTCGCCGACACCGGCACCGGTATTCCCGCCGACATCCGCGACAAGATCTTCGAGCCGTTCTTCTCGACCAAGGAAGTGGGCAAAGGCACAGGCCTCGGTCTTTCGACGGTTTACGGCATCGTCAAGCAGACCGGCGGATTCATCTACGTCGATTCCGAGCCGGGGCAGGGGACCTCGTTCCACATCTTCCTGCCGCGTCACCATGCCGAGCCTGAAGCCCAGGTCGAGCAGGCTGCGGCTGCGGCCAGCGCGACCAACGGCACCGCGAAGGAAGCCGCGGCCGTCGAGGCCAAGCCGCGCACCGATCTCACCGGGCAGGGCACGATCCTTCTGGTCGAGGACGAGGAGGGCCTGCGCGCGCTGAACGCACGTGGCCTGCGCTCGCGCGGCTACACCGTGGTCGAGGCCGAGAACGGCGTCGAGGCCATGGAGGTGCTGGACGAGCAGAGCGGGGCGATCGATCTCGTCGTCTCCGACGTCGTGATGCCCGAGATGGACGGCCCGACGCTCCTCAAGGCGATGCGGGAGAAGAACCCCGACATCAAGTTCATCTTCGTCTCCGGCTACGCCGAGGATGCCTTCGAGAAGAGCCTGCCCGAGGGGCAGCAATTCGACTTCCTGCCAAAGCCGTTCACGCTCAGCCAGCTGGTGGCGGCAGTGAAGGAGACGATGGCGAAGCAGGGATGAGTGAGGGGGGCGGGGAAAGAGCGGAAATTCCGTCCCAAAGTCGCCGGTAACCGACAACCATTGTTCCCGCGCGCTTCCGGCCAAACCCCCGCCAAATATGGGCTTTTGCCACATCCCCGCGACTGAGGGCCGCAGCCACAAGTTCCGAAAGCGGCTTCACTTTTCGGGAAGTCTGCCCATCTTAGGGGCACGTCCCCATGCCGGGGATATGGGAAACGCACATGACTTTCTCGCAACGCTCCCGCAGTCTCTTCAAGACGATCGCCGTCGTGCTGGCGCTTGCGCTGCCGACTGCGCTCGCCATCTCGTCCGCCGACGCGCGTGTCGGTGGCGGCATGTCGTCGGGCTCGCGCGGTTCGCGCACCTATTCGGCTCCGCCGTCGACCACGACCGCGCCGGGCTCGGCCTCGCAATTCAACCGCACCTACACCCAGCCGGGCGCAGGCATGAACTCGGCTGCCGCCGCGCCCGCGCGCGGCGGCCTGTTCGGCCGTGCCGGCGGCTTCATGGGCGGCCTTGCGGCCGGCTTCCTCGGCGCCGGCCTGCTCGGCATGCTGTTCGGCGGTGGCCTGTTCGGCGGCCTCGGCGGCCTGTCCTCGATCCTGGGCCTGATCATCCAGATCGTGCTCGTGGTGTTCGTGGTGCGGCTGGCGATGTCCTGGTGGCAGCGCCGTCACGCGCCGCAGGCGGCCTATGCCAATGCCGACGCAGGCGCAGGTCCCGGACCGCAGGCGAATCCGCGCAGCGGCCTCGGTGGCGGTCTGGGTGGTGGCCTCGGCGGCTTCGGCTTCGGTGGTGCCAACAACGCGCCGCTCGAGATCAAGCCGGATGACTATGAAGCGTTCGAGCGCCTGCTCGGCGACGTCCAGACCGCCTGGTCGAACGAGGACGTGGCCAAGCTGCACACGCTCGCGACGCCGGAGATGGTCTCCTATTTCGAGCAGGACCTCGCCCAGAACCGCGCGCGCAACGTCGTCAACAAGGTGACCAACGTCAAGCTGCTGCAGGGCGATCTTGCGGAAGCCTGGCGCGAAGGCGAGACCGACTACGCCACGGTGGCGCTGCGCTTTGCGCTCACCGACAAGACGCTGGACCGCAACAGCGGCACGCTCGTCGCCGGCAGCGAGCAGCCCGGCGAGGCCACCGAAGTCTGGACCTTCGCCCGTCGCCCCAACACCGGCTGGGAATTGTCGGCGATCCAGCAGACCAACTGATCGCTGGCGATTAAGAGAAACCAGGGCGTCGTGCTTCCGGCACGGCGCCTTTTTCTTTTGGGCGCCTCGTGCGGCATTGGAATAAGCGGATGCGCCTCGGGTTGAAATTCAGGCGGCCAGCGACCAGCACAATTGGGAGGACAGGATGATCCGCATCGAGAGATCCGTGACGATTTCAGGACTCGCGCTCACGCTGGCGTTGCTCGCGGCGCCGTCCGTGCAGGCGCAGCCGGCCGACATGACGTTCTTCGTGACGTCCAGCGGCCCGGGCAAGGGCGCCGATCTCGGAGGCCTCGAGGGAGCCGATGCGCAGTGCCAGAAGCTGGCTCAGGGCGCCGGTGCGAAGACCTGGCGCGCCTATCTCTCGACGCAGGCCGCTGACGGCAAGCCGGCCGTCAACGCCAAGGACCGCATCGGCAGCGGACCGTGGCAGAATGCCAAGGGGGTGGTGATCGCCAAGGACGTGGCCGAGCTGCACGGTGCCGCCAACAACCTCACCAAGCAGACCGCACTCAGCGAGAAGGGCGAGGTCATCAACGGCCGTGGCGATACGCCGAACCGGCACGACATCCTGACCGGAACGCAACCTGACGGCACCGCGTTCGCGGCCGGCGACGACAAGACCTGCAAGAACTGGACGTCGAGCACGCAGGGCGCGGCGGTGGTCGGCCACGCCGATCGTCAGGGCCTGCGCGACGACGAGCCGTCAAAGTCGTGGAACAGCTCGCACCCCTCGCGCGGTCCCGACGGCGGCTGCTCGCAGGCCGATCTCAAGAGCACCGGCGGCGACGGGCTGACGTACTGCTTCGCCGCGAATTGAGCTTAGGGGCGCGACGCTCTCTCCACTCGTCATTGCGAGGAGCTCTTGCGACGAAGCAATCCAGAGTCTTTCCGCGGAGACAGTCTGGATTGCTTCGCTGCGCTCGCAATGACGGAATGTACTGCGAGAGGGTTCCGTCTCATCCTCACGGACCCCTCGGGCACATGCTACATTGGTCCGATCGCATCCACGCTCACGGACCCCTCCCATGAAATACGAGCTCTACTACTGGCCCGAGATCCAGGGCCGCGGCGAATATGTGCGGCTGGCGCTGGAGGAGGCGGGGGCGGCTTACGTCGACGTCGCGCGTGGCCCGCGCGGCACGGCGGCGATGATGAAGATGATGGAGGCGCAGAAGGGCACGCCGCCGTTTGCGCCGCCGTTCCTGAAAGCGGGCAAGCTCGTCATCGGCCAGACCGCCAACATCCTGCTCTATCTCGGCAGCCGGCACGCGCTCGCACCGAAGACGGAGGCCGGAAAACTCTGGGTGCACCAGCTTCAACTCACCATCACCGACCTCGTGGTCGAGATCCACGACACCCATCATCCGCTCGGCCCCTCGCTGTATTACGAGGACCAGAAGCCGCCGGCGAAGAAACGCACGGCCGAGTTCTGGAGCGAGCGCGTGCCGAAATATCTCGGCTATTTCGAGCAGCTTCTCAGCGAGAACGGCGGCGCGTATGTCACCGGCCGGAAGCTGACCTATGTCGACCTCTCGCTGTTCCAGATCGTCGCCGGGCTGCGCTATGCTTTCCCCAAGCGCATGACGGCGTTCGAAGCGGATATTCCGGGCCTCGTTGCCCTGCACGATCGGGTCGCGGCGCGGCCGAACGTCAAGGCCTATCTCGCAAGCCCGCGCCGCATCCCCTTCAACGAGCAGGGCATCTTCCGCCGCTACAAGGAGCTGGATAATTAGCCGGTCCGGACGGCGGCTGGCGGCAGCCCCCGTTCCGGACCGGCCGCTTCGGGCGCGATCAGTCGCCCGAACCCGTCATGGCTGCCGCGCGCCTGCGAACGCTGCGCGCCAGATCGATCGTCTGAAGCACCGGGGTCGGGAGCGAGATCGTGCTCGTCGGGACAGGGGGGCTTGCAGAACATCGTCGCGTCTCCCGTTGCGTGGTGCGATTGCTCTAACGAGGTTCGCTCGCTGCGACGTCAGTCGATCGGAGGAGGGAGGCGCGATTTTCTCTGCGATGCACAGGAGAGCGAGGCGCCCTCACCAGACGCCGGGCACCAGGCGATAGCGCACCCGTGCCGCATAATCGGCATAGCCCGGCAGGCCCTCGCGCAAGGTGCGTTCCTCGATGCCGATGCGGATCGCGAGCAGGAGGACCAGGACGGGGACCATCACTAGGCCCCACCACGAGCCCAGCAGCAGCGGCACGCCGGTGAAGAACAGGACCATGCCGCTATACATGGGATGACGCACGTGAGCGTAGGGGCCGGTCGAGACCACATGCTGCGCGCGCTCGGCCTGCAGCTTCACCACGGGGGCCGCGAACGAGTTCTCGCGGAAGACCCAGAGTGTGAACAGCGTCGAGAGCAGGAACAGCGCGAAGCCGGCCGCCTGCAACGCGACCGGCATGTCGGACGCTTCAAGGCGCCGGTCGACGCCGATCAATGCAAGCCAGGCCAGCATCGCAACGACGAAGACGCTCATGAACACCTTGTCGGCGGCAGGCTGATCCTTCTGCAGGAGCGGTCGCAGACGCTCGGCGAGCAGCGCCGGATCGATCCGGTAGAGCCACCAGCCGCAGAGTGGGCCGAGCAGGATGCACGTCGCGAGAAACACCCAGGCCGCGGTCCAGCGCAAGGTCCCTGCGGACGCGAACAGCAGCGCGCCCATCGCTGCGGTGGTGATCGTGTTCTGCAGCAGCAGCCTGGCGATCATTGTCGATCTTGTCCCATCAAACGCCAGCGCATTGACAGCATGTCTTTCCGGCAGACATGCGGCCGGCAAGGTGATCGAGACCGCCCTCAGACCTTGATCGGCGGTGTGAAGGCCGCCACCAGCCGAACCAGATCGGCCTGTCGCTTGGTTCCGGTCTTGACGAAGATCCGGGCGAGATGGGTCTTGATGGTCGTTTCGGCGAGACCCATGCTTCTGGCCACGTCGGGAACTCCGCCGATCTCGACAATGGACAGGAAGACGCGCAGCTCGGTCGGCGTCAGCTTGAACAGCTTGCGGATGAGGTCGGGCGCGACGATCGTATCGAGCGCGGCCTTGCCGACGAACAGCACGGCGCAGGCGTCGTAGCTGGCGCCGAATCTCTGCCGGCGCCCCGCTGTCAGCGGCAGGAGATGTCCGACATAATGCGAGCCGTCGCGCGCCGTCAGATGCAGCGAGATGCTCGCGCTCGTCATCGTCCGGTCGCCGAGAACCGTGCCCGCCAGCGCCTGCCGCAGCACGCGGTCGGTGTTCGGATCCGATGTTACGAGCCGGCCGCGGACCGAACGCAGCACGTCGGCCTCGTCCAGAATCTCGTGCGCGCTCGCATTGAGGTGCGTGATATGGCCTTCGGCGTCGAGCAGCAGGACGGCGGTTCGCAGTGCGTCGAGCGTGCGGACCGATGTCGTCTCCAGCTCGTTCTGGTGATGCAGCTTCTGTCTCACCAGCATGGCCCGCTGCAGATGCGGCGTGAGGTGGGAGATTACCTGGTACATCCTGCGGTCGACGGGACCGCCGCCCTTCATGATCGAGAGGCGGGATATTCCTGTCGAGGATTTGTCGAGCAGGACATTGGCGGCATCCTCGAGACCCTGCGGCCGCGTCCACTCGTTGTAGAACATGGTGGTCCGGAATTCGTCGACGTCGATCCAGTCCCCGATCGTCTGGATCTGGCCGACCGGCGCGTGGAGCACGGCGCGCGACGGATCGAATGGCTCGTAGGTTTCGATGTAGGATTGAATATAGGCCGGGTCGACGCCGACGGCATGCGAGATCACGGGCTCGCCGGCTGACCCGATCCGCACCAGGCCGCCGCTCTGGCCGCCCGCAAGGTTGACGATGCTGCCCAGCGTCGCCGACCACCTGGAATCGTCGAGCGCGGCGTCGTAGATGTCGGCCACCAGCGACAGCAGCTTGTCATTCATTTCCATCGGCTTGTCCCACGGTCGCTTGCCCACCGGATGCTTGGACGGGCTGGTTCGTCCTCGCAGATGAGCACGCCCGGTCGGGAAGTTTGATGAGCGGGATCACACTTGAGGGCGTGCGCCGATCCGGAGGCGGGCCTTATCCGCGCCAATGATGCGCGAAGGGCAAGGAATTGGGAGGGCCGATGTGACGTGCGCGCGAATGGAACCCGCGCGCGCATGACGGCGGGCAGGATCGTGTTCGGCAATTGCAATCTTGCGATCATGCGCAGGTCCCGGGGGGCCGCGCACGAGTTTGATCCCTTTATCCGGCAAAGATGCGGCCGGATGCGAAACGGGCCCGATCGACCGGATCGGGCGATCCGTTCGCGCGGGGCCGATCAGGCGAGCTGATCGATCCGCGTGCCCTGACCCGGCGGCAGCGGCGCAGGCGGCTGCGGCTTGTAGGTCGGGTCGGCGTCCTTGGTCTTGGTTTGATCGTCCTGCTGCTTGGTCGTGTCGTAGCTTGGCACCACGATCGCGATCGGCGGCGGGGCAACGGTAGAAACCTTCATCCGCAAATCCTCACATATGGAAACAATTGAGCCTGCGCCGCGAGGCGCGAAAATTCCTTCAAGGCAATCGTTAAAATGCGAGGGATCTGGTGCGATGGGAGGGTCCGTGTTTGCGTCTCATCCGCGTGGTGTCAGAGAAACGACGAGACCTCTCCCCGTCATTGCGAGGAGCTCGCGCAAAATTGCTGAGCAATTTTTGCGCTGGCGACGAAGCAATCCAAACCGCCTCCTCGAAGGGATTCTGGATTGCGTCCGCCTTCGCCAAGGCTTCGGCGGACAAGTCGCTACGCTCGCAATGACGGAGAATGTCGCAGGCAGCACCGCGGCGCATGCGCCGCGCGTGCGCGGACAGGGCGCGCGCCCCGCCTATTCGTCCTTGCCGCGCGTGATCGCGATGGAGGCGTCCGTCTTGGTGCGCGTGCATTCCATGTTGAGGCGGCGATAGCGCATGTTGACCTTGTCGCCGCGCAGCAGGCCCATCCGCTTCAGGCAGCGTGTCGCGCCGGTCGTGGTGTCGTCCTTGGTCACGGTGAAGACGATCGCCGCCATCGATCCCACCAGCGTGTAGAACTCCGGCTTGGGCTTGCGATCGCCCTTGGCATAGAGCTCGATCGAGTACTTGTCGCCGCGGCAGCCGACCGACAGCTCCTTGGCCGCCGGATGCGAGAGGTAAACGACGTTGCCGGCTCGGAAATTCACCTTCATGCGCTCGACCTGGTTCGCCAGCTCCTTGGCGCTGTCGTCGCAACGATCGGCGCGCGCGGGCGAAGTGAGGGTCACAAGGCCGGTGATGGCGGCGGCGACCAGGATCGCGCCGCGGACGTTCAGTTTCAAAGTCATGTTGAAAAGCCCCTTGGAGCCCCCATAAAAGCCCCGGACCGGACGAAGAGCAAGAGTGGCCTTCCCGGCTGGTGTTTCCATCCCCAAACGCAGGACGGCTGCGACATCGAAAGCCCCCTATGGGTTGGAGGTCTGTGTCGCGCCCGGAGTCTTTCGAAAGACGGCCCAATCTCAAGTCGAAAACCCGTTTCCAAGAACATCCATTGGGAGTATTATTTCGGGCGTATTACTCGTAATTGCATTTCCTCCGGGGCGCTTCAAGCGGGACTGAATGCGCGGTCCTGCGCTTCGGCAACCGATTTCGAGGACACCCCATGGCTGACACAGCTGAGACATCCCTGTCTGAAGCAACAGATGTCGCGTCAGTTCTTCAGAGCGCGATTGAACTCAAGAATTTCGCGGTTCGTCGAGGCCTTCCCGTCCCCGACGCCCTGCTCAAGGATCTTTCGGAGATAAGCGCGAGCTTTCGCGATCAGGAGCACGCGCCGGACGTGGACTGCCGTCTCGATGCGCTGATACGCGATCTCACGAACATTACGTGGCCGACCACGACGAGGACGCTGGAATTCGCAGCACAGAAGGGCAAGGTCCACTTCTTTCAGAGGCACTTTCGTGGGTTTCTTTTTGCTCTGCTTCTCTTTGCGCTATTTCTATCGATTGGAAGTTTGATTGCCGCGAGCGGCGAGAAGCACAGCGATCTCGGAGAACATCTCTTTCCTCTGGCGCTTGGGCTCCTGGGGTCGACGACGTATATCTTCTTCAGCCTGATGAATGTCGTATCGGAGCGGGCGGTCGACGAGAGCGACGTCTTTTCCAGCTACGCCAGGTTGATGCTGGGTCCCGCGTTCGGGTGGCTGTTCGCGCAGGTTTTCAACGTCTCGATAACCGCCTCGACCGCCACCAATGCGAAGTCGCAACTGCTGCTGCTAATTCCTTTCGTGGCCGGATTCAGCACACGCTTGGTGCTCGGGATCATCAATCAATCCATTCAAGCGATCGAAATCACGCTGGGCCTGAACGACAAGCGAACTGAATTGAAGAATCGCAGTACGACGCGGAGATGAAAGCCGACGTTGATGCAATCTGAGGCATGATGCCCGCCGCCGGCGCCCGGCCGGAGGCGGCTGACGGCTGGGAGAGGATCGCGGTGGCCGTCCTGCATGGGCGAGGGATCGCGAAATCCAGGGCTCACCCATGAGCCGGGCGGGCTTCCGGGGCGCTTCCCTTTGCGGCAAAAGAGCTTAGAACGCTTCTATGCCGAGAGGCCCGCCAGGGCTCCAAAACCCCGAGATTCGCCCATGAACGCTCCGACCGCCTTCCCCGACCAGTCCAAGCCAGTCCCGCCCTACAAGCACACCCCGTTGTTCCCGCTGGGCAAGGACGAGACGCCCTACAAGAAGATTTCGTCCGAGGGCGTCAGGGTCGAGAAGGTCCTCGGCAAGGACATGCTGGTGGTGTCGCGCGAGGCGCTGCGGGCGCTGTCGGAGGCGGCTTTCGGCGACATCAACCATTACCTGCGGCCCGGCCATCTGAAGCAGCTCCGCGCCATCCTGGAGGACGGCGAGGCGAGCCCGAACGACAAGTTCGTCGCGCTGGACTTCCTGAAGAACGCCAACATCGCGGCCGGCGGCGTGCTGCCGATGTGCCAGGACACCGGCACCGCGATCATCATGGGCAAGAAGGGCTGCAACGTCATCACCGACGGTGAGGACGAGGCGGCGCTGTCGGAGGGCGCGCGCGATGCTTACCTGCGCCGCAATCTGCGCTACTCGCAGGTCGCGCCGCTCTCGATGTATGAAGAGAAGAACACCGCCAACAACATGCCGGCGCAGTGTGAGATCTACGCCGAGGGCGACGACGCCTACAAGTTCATGTTCATGGCGAAGGGCGGCGGCTCCGCCAACAAGAGTTTCCTGTTCCAGGCGACGCCCTCGGTGCTGACCAAGGACCGGCTGCTCGCGTTCCTGAAGGAAAAGATCCTCACCCTCGGCACCGCGGCGTGCCCGCCCTATCACCTCGCCATCGTGATCGGCGGCACCTCGGCCGAGCTCTGCATGAAGACGGTGAAGCTGGCCTCCGCCCGCTATCTCGATGCGCTGCCGACCCACGGCTCGCCCGACGGCAACGCCTTCCGCGACGTCGAGATGGAGAAGGAAATCCACAAGATGACGCAGAGCCTGGGAGTGGGGGCGCAGTTCGGCGGAAAATATTTCTGCCACGACGTGCGCGTGATCCGCATGCCGCGTCACGGCGCCTCGCTGCCCATCGGGCTTGGCGTGTCCTGCTCGGCCGACCGCCAGGTGCTCGGCAAGATCACGAAGGACGGTGTCTATCTCGAAGAGCTCGAGCACAACCCGGCGCAGTACCTGCCACAAGTCGAAGAGTCGCTCGGCGGCGAGGTCGTCAAGATCGACCTCAACCAGCCGATGAAGGACATCCTGGCGACCTTCTCGAAATATCCGATCAAGACGCGCGTCTCGATGACCGGCACCATGATCGTGGCGCGCGACAGCGCCCACGCCAAGCTGCGCGAGCGGCTGGAGAAGGGCGAGCCGCTGCCGGATTACTTCAAGAACCATCCGGTGTATTACGCGGGACCAGCCAAGACGCCCGAGGGCTACGCCTCCGGCGCGTTCGGTCCGACCACGGCGGGCCGCATGGATTCCTTCGTCGATCAGTTCCAGGCCGCCGGCGGCTCGATGGTGATGGTCGCCAAGGGCAACCGGGCGCCTGCCGTGCGCGAGGCCTGCAAGAAATATGGCGGCTTCTATCTCGGCTCGATCGGCGGGGCCGCGGCGAACCTTGCCGAGCACTGCATCAAGAAGGTCGAGGTGCTGGAATATCCCGAGCTCGGCATGGAAGCGATCTGGCGCATCGAAGTCGTCGATTTCCCGGCGTTCATCATCATCGATGACAAGGGGAACGACTTCTTCAAGGAGTTGAATTTGGGCTAGCTCTTCACCTCGCCCCGCTTGCGGGGAGAGGTCGGACTTTGCGCGTTGCGCAAAGTCCGGGTGAGGGGGACTCTCCACGAGTCCGACTGTCACCGTCCTCGCGGAGACTCCCCCTCACCCCAACCCTCTCCCCGCAAGCGGGGCGAGGGAGTCGAGAGAGCTAACTGCAAGTCGTGACCTGGTTGGAGCACAGCGCGCGCCACCAGCCGCGGACGCCGTCGTGGCTCTCGACGAGACCCCAATATCCGCTGCAGGCGAGCAGGCGCTTCGGCCCGCCGTCGCCGTCGATCGGGCCGCCGAGCTCCCGCTGGGCGGGCATCCATTTGGCGTCGACGAAGGGCGCCTGGAACAGGCCGCCCATGCGGGTGGCGCCATTGGCATAGGCGGCGCCGATCTTGTTGGAGGCGACCCAGCCACGCCCGGCATAGGGCTTTGGCGCGCTGCGCGGGTATCGCTTCTCGTCCTCGTAGTCCTTGCCCGGCGGCTTCGCACCTTCGATCAGGAACCAACCGCTCTTGAAACCGATGATGCGGAATTCGGTGAGCCAGCCGCCGTCGGGCGTGTTCTCGGCGCCGCCAAGCTTGAGCCGGTAGGGCGGCGGCAGCGTGCCGAGCACACGCGCCGACGTTGACGGCTCGGCGCGTACATTGAGGCCGCCTGGATCCTTGTCGATGGACCAGGCGCCGAGACTGCAGGGCTCGGTGCCCTCAGGCAGCGCCGCCCGCTTTGCCGCGAGCTCGGCGTGCAGCCTGGCGAAATCGGTCTCGTCATTGTCCGGATCGGGCTCCGCGCGGGGCTTCAACTCGGCGGAGACGGCGCGCGTCGCATCCGGTGTCAGCGTGACCACGAGGGCCTGCCGCGCGGCGAACACGCTTGCCGGTGTCTTCGGATCGTTCGACGTCGCGGGATAGACGGCGAGATAGCCTGTCGAACCCTCGGTTCGATAAGCGGTGCCGGCGACATAGCCCGCCGGCACCATGGCGAGCGCGCTGGCGCGCCACGCCGGTTCGGTGTCGTCCGCGCGCGCCGCTTGTGCCGCGACGCACAGCATCGTCGCCGCGATGAGACGGAGCGCGCGCATGATGGCTGGGCGGCCTTACGCGCGGGCGCCGGTGAACGGGAAGCTGCCCATCGGGCCGATGCCCATCTCGCCGTTCATGCTGTCGCCGGAGACGGTGCCGGTGAATTCGAGCGTGAGCGGCATCGGCTTGTCGATCGAGACCTTCCAGGAGACGTTGTCGCCTGAGACGGTGCCGTCGAAAATCTCGGCGGTATTACCTTCCGCGCCCTGCGAGCCCGTGAGCGTGCCGCCCGCGGCCTTCAGGCTCAGCGTCGCCTGGCGCTCGCCCATCGGCGTCGTCATGGTCAGATTCCAGTTGCCGTCTACGGCCATTCCCGTCTCCCGAACAAATCCCGGCGGACCGCGACGATCCGCGGCCAGTCCTTAAGCGAGCCTATAGCTCAACTCGCGGCTCCTGACTAACCCTCGAATAGGGCATTGCAGCACGATCCCGAAAAGCGTGCCGCGGTTTTCGGTAGCGCGATCACGTCGCGCTTCAGGCGCGGGCGGCGGCACGGCGGCGGCTGGTGACGATGAGCCGGAGCACGACGTACTGCACGGCGAAGGCGAGGATCTTGGCGCCGCCGGCGACCACCGTGAGATAGAACGCCCACAGCTTCAGGTCGCCCGTGGAGGCGACCACGATCATCCCGGCGCCGATCACGAACATCAGCACCGCCCAGGCATAGCCTGCAGCCGTCACATATTCCGGAACGGTCTCGACGACCATCGGCGGCATGTAGCGCAACATCCAGCCGCGCTTGAGCATGATCGCACCGATGGCGAAATGCGCGATCGACGGTTTTGCCATCATGAAGCGGGGATCATTGGTCAGCAGCGTGATCGCGCCGAGGCCAACCACGAGCGCGAGGCTCGCATAGGTCATGTAGTTGAGCTGCTGGCCCTTGATGCGGGCGTAGATCACCTGCGCAATCGCCCCGGCCACGGCCACCGAGGTTGCCAGGATGACGTTGTCGGTGACGAGATAGACGACCAGGAAGACAATCGCGGAGAAGAGATCGGAGCCGAGGCGGGCGAATACGTCCTTCATCGTCAATCCTGTTCAGCGGGCGGTGGGCAAGACGGTGGGCAAGGCGCGGGCAGCCGTACCGTACTTGATCTGGCGATACTCCGGATACCACTTTGTGAAGTAGATCGCGCTGTTGCGGGCGGCAAAGGCAACCGCAAGGCTGGTCCAGAGCGGCAGGCCCGGGACGTAGAGCAGCACGAGATTGGCGGCCGCCATCAGCAGCGCGGCCACGGTCCAGGCGCCGGTGATGACGTAATTGGCAGTGAGGAAGCCGGGCATCGCCGCGGTCTCGGCCGGCACCGATTCAAGCGCATATTGCAGCGTGAAGGGACGGCGGAGCAGGATCGATCCGAGCGAGAGGGCGAAGATGCCGATATCGACCGACAGCTTGACGCCCAGTGTGCCGAGTTGCGGATCGAGCAGCGCGAGGTAAAGGCCGATCGCGGCGAACACGACCGCCGAGCCGGCGGCCAGGATCTTCACCGAGCGGCCGCACGCCACGTCGACCGCGATGGTGGCGAGGCAGATCGCGGAGGCCGCGAACACGCTCATCGTGGCCGACGTCACCAGCATCAGGAAGCTGTAGGCGCCGTAGGGCGCGAGGATCAGGAAAATCGTCATGGGCCGCCTCGGTCTGGCCGATCTTTACGGTGTAAAGATCAATAATTCAGGGCAGGCGTCGGGTCAAGCGAAATCTTTACAGTGTCAAAATAACGTAAGCGGCATATAAAAGCTGAGCAGCCGCAACGGCTTGGTCGGATACCTCCTCGGCCAATTCGGCCCAGGGCAGGTGCGACAGGAGGGGGATTGCGCAGGCGATCGCCAGGCCAAGGGCAAGCAGGATGCCGCCATTGAAGATCACCTGGCCGCTCCGCCGCAGCCGGACGACCTCGATTGTGAGCGCGGCGCCGATCAGTGCGAGGATGGCGAGCAGGTCTGCGGTGATCGAGGGCATCTGCTGGGACCTTTCGGTGACAGATCCGTGCTGTGGCTTCGTTGGTATGACGGGCGCTATTGCGCGCCCACCCAATTGCCGTGAAACCCGTCCGGCACGCGATGGCCGAGCTGGACCAGCGCGACGGGGCCCGCCTCGACATCGGTGGCGTTGAACACCGCGAGGTCGCTACGGTTCTCGCGTGCCCGCCAGACCACCGCGAGCAGCCAGCCATCGCCTTCGACGGAGTCCTTCGCGCGCTCGACGAACACGGGCTCGGAGATGGTGTCGCCGGCGGGCAGCAGATAATGGCCGAGCCGCCGTCCATTGCCGTCGACATGGACGACGCCGGAGAGCGCGCCGAACATCGGCAGTTTCGGATTGGCGCAGGCGTACCAGCCGTGGCGGTTCTTCAGCCCGGCGCGGCGGTCGTCGATGCGCGGGAATTCGCCGGTGAGATCGTCGAGGTAGGTCTGCTGGAAGCGGTCGGTATTGCCGGAGAGATCGAAGGTCCAACGGCAGTGCCGGGCGCGCGACTTCTCCGGATCGGTCGGCCGTCCATCGGGATGCGGAAACAGCGGCGCTTCCTCGAATTGCATGACGTCGGCCACGATGCGGTTCTCGTCCTCCCACGCATTCATGATGTGGAGGACGTAGCAGGCGTCACCGCGGAACCAGACGATGTCCTTCGCGGTGCCGCTGCGCTTCATCACGCCGACATAGGCGCCCTTGTTCGGCTCCCAGGCATAAGGCGGCCGTCCGCTCATGGCGCGCTCCATGCTGCCGGTGATGGGCAGGATCGGAAACAGCACATGGTTCGCGGTGACGATGAAGTCGTGCACCATGCTGGCATAGGGCGCTTCGAACCGCTCGAAGCGCGTCGCCTTGCCGGAGGCGTCGATCGAGCCGTAGGAGAGCGCGGGCGTCAGCGGACCTGCCGCGTTGTAGCCGAAGAACACCAGCTCGCCGCTCACGGGGTCGATCTTCGGATGCGCGGTGAAGCTGCCGGCGACGCGGCCCTGGTAGTCGTGATAGCCGCGCGTCGCCAGCGTGCCGGGCTCGATCTCGGTCGGCAGATGCGCTTCTTCAAGCGCCAGCAGCTTGCCGGCATGGAAGATGATGTTGGTGTTGGCGACGCCGCCATCGGTGAGATCAGCCGGCGCGTCCGGCAGCTTGCGGCCGAAGCCGCCGAACAGGGCGCGGCCGGCATCGTGCTCGGCGAGCCATTTCGGCGTGCGGACCCAGCGGTTGCGGTAGCTGGCGCGGCCGTTATCGAGATGGAAGGCGTGCAGCATGCCGTCGCCGACGAACCAGTGCGCGCCGGGGGAATCGAACTGCGGATTGGGACCGTTACGATAGAGCACGCCGTTCAACTCGCGCGGCAATTCGCCGATGATCTTGAGGAAGGGCGCGTCGGCCTCGAACGGGATCGGCGCGATATTGTTGCGACGCTCGGCGACGGTGTCGTGCAGCACGGCATATCCCTCCCTATCTTTACATCGTAAAGATCAGATAGCGCCGATCGTCCTTTCGGTCAAGTGAAATCTTTACACTGTCAATATTGCGTCATATAGCTTGCAAATGGCCAAGACCGACACCAAGAGCGACACGGCGCGAGGCTCGCGCACCCCCAGGCGAACCACGCCGAGCGCGGCATCGCGCGGCTCACGGCGCGCGGGAAACGCGAAGACCGAGACGCCGTACCATCACGGCGCCCTGCGCGAGGCACTGCTCCAGGCCGCCGAACGCGTGCTGGAACGCGACGGGCTCGCCGGCCTCACCTTGCGCGCGGTGGCGCGCGAGGCGGGCGTCTCGCACGCCGCGCCCACGCATCATTTCGGTGATCTCACCGGCCTGCTCAGCGAGCTCGCGGCCGTCGGCTTCCGCCAGTTCAACGCGGCGATGGCATCGGCCTGCGACACCGCCACCACGCCGCTCGCGCGCGCGCTGGCGCGGCCGAAGGCCTATGTTGCCTATGCGCAGGCCCATCCTGGCATGTACGGCATCATGTTCCGCACCGAGCGGCTGGATTATTCCAGGCCCTCGCTGCACGAGGCGGCCGAAGCCTCCTTCGCCGGACTTGCGAATGCGGTCGGCATGATGCGGCAGGAACAGATCAGTGGCGACGCGCTGACCTTGAACCAGGGCGCCGCGATCGCACGCGCCTGGTCGATGGTGCACGGCTTCACCACGCTGCTGCTGGACGGCCGGCTCGAGGACATCCTCGGGCGGCTGCCCGAGGGGACGACGGCGGAGCGGCTGCTCGAGGCGATGCTGACGGTGCCCGTGACCACGAAACTTCCCGCATAGCGCTGTTTGACCCGTCGAGGCCTACCGCATCGTCGCCAGCTCGACGGCGCGGCCGCGCGTGCCGATGATCTTCACCTCGTCCTTGCCGCAAGTAAAGCCGCGGGCGAAATCGTCCGCGGCCTTGCGCGCCAGCTCGTTGGCGGTCGGGTTGGCGATCGCATCGACATAGGCGACATGGCAGACCGGGCCGGGCGGCAGCCGGGTCACGACCAGCATGGCCTTGGTGTTGGGCCGGCCCTGCTTGTCGGGATCGCTGTTATCGGCGATGTGCCAGCGCTGGATGATCGCGAACGGCTTGGCGCCCATGGCGCGCCATTCGATCGTGGTCTCCGACGAATTGAACGGGGCGAACCAGACCTTGGCCGCCGGTTCCTCGGCTGCAGCCCTGCGATTGCGGCCGACCGAGACGATTTCGCGAAGATCGTCCTCGGCAATCAGCACCACGAGACCCGCCTTGCCCGGACAGCTGCGCGTCGTGCTGCCGTCGAGCTCGCTCGCTTTGCCGATCTGGCGGCAATCCTTTGGCGCCGTCGATGTGTAGGCGCTGCCTATGGATTGGGCGGCAGCGCTGTTCAGGCCGATGCATGTCGTCAGGACAACCAGTCCGATGCGGGTGATACGGTTGATCATGAGGCTTCGATGGTCCGGGAACTCGCTTCCATCAGACGTCTTGATTGTGGGCAAGGTTCAAACAGGGGTGGGATAGACCTGACAGCGACGCGGAATCGTTCTAGAAGAGCGGCTTCGCCTGAGGCATCGTGCCTCGTTCGCGTTCTCATTTCTCTTGATCATGCCAGCCATCGCTTCCAGCAAATCCTATCGTGTCGGCCGTTCCAAGACCGGGCTCGGCCTCTTCGCCACCAAGCCGATCAAGAAGGGGACCCGGATCATCCGCTATTTCGGGCCGATCCTGGATTCGCGAATCCCCGCGCACGACGAGATCGAGAACAAGTACCTGTTCGAGCTCAACGGCCGCTGGACCATCGACGGCTCGGTGCGCAAGAACCTCGCCCGCTACATCAACCATTCCTGCCGGCCCAACGCCGAGTCCGACGTCCGGCCGCGCGAGCGCAAGGTCTTCATCCGCGCCATCAAGAACATCGAGCCGGGCGACGAGATCAACTACGATTACGGCACCGACTATTTCAAAGCCTATCTGAAGCCGATCGGCTGCAAGTGCGAGTCTTGCGAGAAGAAGCGCAAGAAGCTGCGCGCCGAGGCGCGGGCGGAAGCCGCCAAGGTCAAGGCACGCAAGGCGAAGAAGGTTGTCGCCAAGGGGTCGAAGAGCAAGGCCGCCAAGAAGAAGAAGCTGAACGGCCACGCCGTTGCCAAGGTTGGCGGCCGCGCACGCGCTTAGCTCCGCGCTCGTGCCCCGGACGCAGCGCAGCGCCTCTTTGGCGGTGCGCTGCAGAGCCGGGGCCCATCTCAGCTCGATCTATATTGGCACAATCTGGGTCCCGGCTCTGCGCTGCAACGCCAAGAGCGTTGCAGCGCGTCCGGGACACGAGAGGCCGCACGCCGCCGCCACATTCCCGCTCTTGTGCAATCCAATATTACGGTTCGGCAGACACCGGGGGCGATGGCCTGCGCCAGGACCATCTGTGGCGTGACGAGGCCGTGTCGACCCGTCGGGCAAAACACCCAAAACCAGTCAATCCCTCCCGCCAAAAATATATCGCTTTTCCGAATTTCGGATTTATGGCATACAGCCGCCATCCCGGCCCTGCCAGAGGGGCGCTTCGCGATCGTCACGAGATGCGGGTCGGGGTGCGGTGGACGCGGTAGCGCCGGCGCGATTTGCGTGAGGACAGGGCGGGCAACCGTGAGTCTCAGGCGATGCGCATACGACACGGCGCGGTCACAGCGGTTTGGTCGATGGTCCGGGGCGGGCACACGCAAGCCCCGGGCGCTGAGGCCGGGCCGTCCGCGGACGGAGAAGTCGTGTGGTCCTGGCGCCCGGGGTTCTGGCGTCAAGGCTTGCGGTGATGTGGCGACCAACCGGCACGCGCATCGATCAGCCGCAAGGCGACGGGGGCAATAGTGCAACGCTCCCCGAGGAGAGCACGAAGGACACCGTTAAAACCATCCGCGCAGGGAAGGCCGGGCGACCGGCATCACCTGTGGTCCACCCCGTGTGCGTTCTTGACGCCCACGGACCTGCGGGTGCCGCCGGCGCCCGGCCTTCCCTGCGCCCTTTGGCAATCGACGGGCGCAAGACGGCAGCAAAGCTCGGGCGAAATCCGCCGCGAGAATGGAATGGCGCGCCTGTAAGTTGAACTGAGAGTGGCAAGATGACCGACGATGCACCTTGCTCCGTCATTGCGAGGAGCGCTTGCGACGAAGCAATCCAGACTGATTCCACAGAGGCAGTCTGGATTGCTTCGCTACGCTCGCAATGACGTGGGGAGAGCGAGCGCCACGCGGGTGCTCTCGTGCCCCGGACGCAGCGCAGCGCTTCTTCTGCGATGCGCTGCAGAGCCGGGGCCCATGTATCCGCGAGCGATCCGTGTGGCA
>NZ_LFJC01000003.1:3691384-3691566 GCF_002776695.1 Bradyrhizobium nitroreducens | reverse complement strand
CTGTGCGAATCCTGCGTGACAAGAAGCTGCACAGCGGCATACAGGTGAAGCCGAACATCCGGCCTTCCCTGCGCAGTGGGTTTACGGCTTATGTCGTGCTCTCCCCGGGGAGCGTTGCGCTATTGCCCCCGTCGCCTCGCGGATGGCTGATGCACGTGCCCGGTTGGGCCGCCACATCACCG
>NZ_LFJC01000003.1:3548075-3691374 GCF_002776695.1 Bradyrhizobium nitroreducens | reverse complement strand
AAAGGCCCGCCTCTCTTTGCTTGTCCGGATGGCTGTGCCGGCGCCGCGTTCGGCGTCGCACAACAACTGCCGCAAAATAGCACTTGGCTACCGGTGCCTCTTCACGCGATTCTCGAAGGAAAAATTGGGACGGGAATTGATTCGCGGGGACGTGGGACATGCTGGATGCCATCCAGATCAGCTTGGCACTTTGGGCTATGATTGTTTGTGGGGGGATCAAGATGGGGCAGGTGATGCACTGCCTGCTTTAGCTCACGATCCCGGCGGCAAGCCTTGCTCGGGAAAGCGCCTTGCTCGTGACCAGGCCAGTTGCCTTCCGTCAAGCCACGAGCCAGTTGAAGAACGCCAACGCGCCCCAGACCAGGCCGGTAAGCCAGGCCAGCATCACGATGCCGATGGTCCCGAGATAGGCAATTCCCAGCAGATCGATTCTCAGAATGATCCTTGGCCGTCGCGTCGGGACGTTTGCTGAGGCTGCTGCTTGTTGTGCCATGACGGAAACCAACCATCGATGCGATCGCGCTCCCTGACGCGTCGAGACATGGTCTAACCGAGATGCCAGGCCAACACTGTGACGCCATTCACAGATTGGCTGAATGCGGCCAGCCTCACGGCTTCGTCATTGTTGCATGCTTGTAGTGAGGGTGGTGCCGCGGGGGGCAGGCGTCACCCCGCAATCATACGGACGAAATTGCCATTCCCTTGTCCAGATGGCGGGCTAGGGTCCGCCGCATGTGTACCAAGTACGATCCACAGCGTGAGGCCGAGGCCGCAATGAAGCAGGCCGCGGCATCGGAAGGCGCCGACCGGCAGCGCCTGATCCAGCTCGCTTTGGCCTGGCACGAACTGGCTCGCGACCGGCGCAATGTGCAGACGGACTGAAAACCTTCTCCAAGACAATTGGCGGCACGGCTTAGCCCGGCCTGCATGAGAAAGCCCCGTGCTCGGGGGACAAGCACGGGGCCTTTCAAAGCCGATCGGGGCTGGCTGATCGGCACCACTCGATTTCATGCCAACAACGCACCGGTCGCGATCTCGTTCCGCTCGGATGAGCGGGCGTTGCGCGGGGCGGCGCGCTTCGATCGCGCTGACATAGGAACCTCCGTTCCCTTCGGGGCGTTGGTCGGCCATGACCGACCCCGAGTTACGCGCACAGTCTTTCGAGATTGCCTGGAAATATCTCGACCGCTCGGGTCTGCTGACGGGCGAGCCCAGGGAGTCAGCCCGCTTCATCCTGAACAGGATAGATCGCATGATGCTGCGAGGAGAGCGGCGCAGACTGCTGCTGTCGAACGCTGCGATCGACGCGTACCGGTTACGGCCGGTGCTCGTGACGGTCAGCGCCTGAACAAACTGGATGGAGGAAACGCCACATTAAGAAAAGCGCCGTGTTGATTTCTCCGGTTGCGATTCGTGCTTTGCGAACGAAGCGGAGTCGGACCGTGAACAAACGAAAGGCCCCCAAGGGGCCTCGCTTGTCAGATAGCCCGGAAGGACGACTTGATCAGTCGACCGCCAGGCAATGCTCCACAACGGGCTTTTCGTGGGTTTCGTTGTTGGCGTGGCTGGGACGCGCCCACTCCTGAACGGCGAAGGCAAGGTGATGCTGGCCCATCGCAGCGCCAACGATCGAGGCCTGAGCCACCTTGATGGGCTTCGTGACCACATTGGTGTTCACCACGCCTGCGTCGATGGCCAAATAAGACATCGCACCGATCGCCACCACGGAGGCGATCGCCATTCTGGTCAATTCGGATTGCTGCATCAAGAAACCTGTCGGGCGCAATTCGCCCGCCGCATAGATAGGGCTGATCGGCGCCGGTCAAAGGCCGGCGTATGGCTACCCACGCGTTCGTGAAGGCGGTTGATCGGCGAATGCGACTGGCGATCCCGGCAGGAATCGAACCTGCAACCCTCAGAGTAGAAATCTGATGCTCTATCCAGTTGAGCTACGGGACCGTCTTTTGCCGCCCCGGTTTGGGGGCCGGCTGGTCATCTATCATGCCAATAGGAAAAATATCGTCTTTCGCCAAGCCTGAACCGAACCGTTTTGCTGAATGCAGCGACAAAGCGAGACGGTGGCATGTCAGGGTGCCGGGTTGAGCGGCAGCGGACTGGACGATGGATCACATCGCCGGGAACGCTGGCCAGCTTCCGGGACGTGGCCGTCGGTCGACGGGTCGGGTATTGCTGCGCCATCAGGACGGCGTGTGCGGCGGTATCTTGATCGGTCTCCTCTGGGCTTGCCTTTCCATGGCGAATGCGACGATTTGCACCTTTGGTTCCATCGCCTTGAGTCCGTCACCTTTCCGCGCATTTCATGCTGCCTGCGGGCGGCTGTCCGCGATTTCCGGGAGTCCATCATGATCGGTCTTGTTCGCGCCGTCACAATCTGCGCCGCGCTGGCGCTCGGCCTCAGCTCAGCGCAAGCTGCCGACAAGGCGTTCAAGCGCGACGATCTCGCCGATTCCGCGACCAAGCTGGAAGCGCAGATCAAGAGCGAGGCGGGGCCGGTCGCCAAGACCAACGCGACCCTGAAGACGGACGCCGACGCCGCGTTCCGGCGCAATGATTTCCGCACCGGCCTGTCGGTGCTCGGCCAGATCGCGGCGACCACGCCGGAGGATACCGGCAACTGGCTGCGGCTGGCGAAGGTCATCTTCCAGATCTCGCCGAAGAGCTCGAGCGAGCAAACCTTCCTGCTGGAGCGCGCCTCGACCGCGGCCTACATCGCCTACCAGCGTGCCGGCAATCCGGGCGAGGAGGCCGAGGCGCTCGCCGTGCTCGGCAAGTCGCTGGCCGAACGCAAGCTGTGGCGGCCGGCGCTGGATGCGCTGCGGCTGTCGCTCGACATGCGCGAGGTCGCCGACGTCCGCGGCCAATACGAGAAGATGCGCGATGAGCACGGCTTCCGGCTGCTCGATTACACCGTGGACTCGGATTCGGCGAGCCCGCGGGCCTGCTTCCAGTTCTCGGAGGAATTGGCCAAACGCACCGACTTTGCGCCATTCCTGGCGCTGGCGGGCCAGGACAAGCCGGCGCTCTCGGCCGAGGGCAAGCAGCTCTGCGTCGACGGGCTGAAGCACGGCGAGCGCTACAACATCAATTTGCGCGCCGGCCTGCCGTCCACAGTAAAGGAGGGGCTGCCGAAATCGGCCGAGTTCAACATCTATGTGCGCGACCGCAAGCCGTTCGTGCGCTTCACCAGCCGCGCCTATGTGCTGCCCCGGACCGGCCAGCGCGGCATTCCCGTGGTCAGCGTCAACACGCCCGCGGTCAACATCAACGTGTTCCGGATCGGCGACCGCAACCTGATCAACACGGTGGTCGACAGCGACTTCCAGAAGACGCTGTCGAAATACCAGCTCAGCGACCTCGGCGACGAGCGCGGCGTCAAGGTCTGGACCGGCGAGCTCGCGACCGCGATGACGCTGAATCAGGACGTCACCACGGCATTCCCGGTCGACCAGGCGCTCGGCGAGCTTCAGCCCGGCGTCTACGTGATGACGGCCGCCGCCAAGGGCCCGGGCTCAGACGACGAGTACCAGCTCGCGACGCAATGGTTCATCGTCTCCGATCTCGGCGTCACCGCCTATTCCGGCAATGACGGCATCCACGTGTTCGTCAATTCGCTGGCCTCGACCGATCCGGTCGGCAAGGCCGAGGTGCGGCTGGTTGCCCGCAACAACGAGATCCTGGCAACCCGCAAGACCGATGATTCCGGCCACGTGCTGTTCGAGGCGGGCCTTGCGCGCGGCGAGGGCGGCCTGTCGCCGGCGATGCTGACGGTCACCGGTGAGAAGGCCGATTATGCCTTCCTCAGCCTGAAGACCTCCGCCTTCGACCTGTCCGACCGCGGCGTCTCCGGCCGCGCAGTGCCTGCGGGCGCCGATGCCTTCGTCTATGCCGAGCGCGGCGTCTATCGCTCCAGCGAGACCGTCTACCTCACCGCCCTCCTGCGCGACGGGCAGGGTAACGCCGTGACCGGCGGCCCGATGACCCTGGTGATCGAGCGCCCCGACGGCGTCGAATTCCGCCGCGCCGTGCTGTCCGACCAGGGCGCCGGCGGCCGCACGCTGGCCGTGCCGCTCAATTCGGCCGTGCCGACCGGGACCTGGCGGGTACGCGCCTTCACCGACCCGAAGGGCTCTTCGGTCGGCGAGACCACCTTCATGGTCGAGGATTACGTCCCTGACAGGATCGAATTCGACTTGTCCGCCAAGGACAAGCTGATCAAAGCTAACGCTCCTGTGGAGCTTAAGGCGGACGGCCATTTCCTCTATGGCGCGCCGGCCTCGGGTCTTGCACTCGAAGGCGACATGCTGATCGCGCCCGCGACTGAGCGTCCCGGCTTTGCCGGCTACCAGTTCGGCGTCGCCGACGAGGAGACCAACTCGAACGAGCGCACGCCGCTGGAGAACCTGCCCGAGGCCGACGCCAATGGTGTCGCGACCTTCCCGGTGACGCTGGACAAGCAGCCGACCTCGACCCGTCCGCAGGAGGCGCAGATCTTCGTCCGCATGGTCGAGACTGGCGGCCGCGCGGTCGAGCGCAAGATCGTGCTGCCGGTCGCGCCCAGCGTGGCACAGATCGGCATCAAGCCGCTGTTTGGCGACAAGAACGTCGCGGAGGGCGACAAGGCCGAGTTCGACGTCGTGTTCGTGTCGCCCGAGGGCGAGAAGCTGCGCCGCGACGGCCTGCGCTACGAGCTCCTGAAGATGGAGTCACGCTATCAATGGTATCGTCAGAACAATTACTGGGAGTACGAGCCGGTCAAGTCGACCTCGCGCATCGCCGACGGTGACGTGACCATTGCCGCCGACAAGCCGGCGCGGATTTCGCTGAGCCCCCAACCCGGCCGCTACCGGCTCGATGTGAAGTCGAACGACGCCGATGGCCCCGTGACCTCGGTGCAGTTCGACGTCGGCTGGTATTCCGACGGCAGCGCCGACACGCCGGACCTGTTGGAGACCTCGATCGACAAGCCGCAATACGCTTCCGGCGACACCATGACGGTGTCGGTCAACGTCCGCAGTGCCGGCAAGCTCACCATCAACGTGCTCGGCGACCGCTTGCTGACGACGCAGACCATCGACGTCAAGGAAGGCACCGCGCAGGTGAAGCTCCCGGTCGGCAAGGACTGGGGCACCGGCGCTTACGTGGTGGCGACGCTGCGCCGGCCGCTCGATGCGGCGGCCCAGCGCATGCCGGGCCGCGCGATCGGCCTGAAATGGTTCGGCATCGACAAGCAGACCCGCACCTTGCAGGTGAAGTTGTCCCCGCCGCCGCTGGTCCGTCCGAATTCGACGCTGAAGATCCCGGTCAAGCTCGAAGGGCTCAATCCGGGCGAGGACGCCAAGATCGTCATTGCCGCGGTCGACGTCGGCATTCTCAATCTCACCAACTACAAGCCGCCGGCGCCGGACGATTATTATCTTGGCCAGCGCCGCCTGAGCGCGGAGATCCGCGACCTCTATGGGCAATTGATCGACGGCATGTCCGGCACGCGCGGCCAGATCAAGTCCGGCGGCGACGCCGGGGCCGCCGAGCTGCAGGGCTCGCCGCCCACGCAAAAGCCGCTCGCGCTCTACTCGGGCATCGTCACGGTCGGCGCCGACGGCACAGCCGAGGTGGACTTCGACATGCCGGAGTTCGCCGGCACGGCGCGGGTGATGGCGGTGGCGTGGACCGCGACCAAGCTCGGCCGCGCCAACACCGATGTCGTGATCCGCGACCCCGTGGTGCTGACCACGACCCTGCCGCGCTTCCTGCTCAATGGCGACCACGGCACGGTCAACCTCGAGATCGACAATGTCGAAGGCCAGGCCGGCGATTACGTCATCAACGTGAAGACGGGCGGGCCGGTGAAGATGACCGGCAACCCCGCGACCACGGTCAAGCTCGCCGCCAAGCAGCGCAACTCGTTCTCGCTTGCGGTCGATGCGACCGCAGCGGGGCAGGCGACGCTCGACGTCGACATCAAGGGGCCGAACGGCCTGACGCTGGCGCGGCACTACGCGTTCGACGTCAAGGCGGCGACGCAGGTGCTGGCGCGGCGCTCGATCCGGACGCTGGCGAAGGGCGAGAGCCTGACGCTGACCTCGGACATGTTCTCCGACCTCGTGCCGGGCACCGGCAGCGTTTCGGTCTCGGCGAGCCTGTCGACTGCGCTCGATGCCGCGACCATCCTCAAAGCGCTCGACCGCTACCCCTATGGCTGCTCTGAGCAGATCACGAGCCGCGCGATGCCGCTGCTCTATGTCAACGAGCTCGCGGCGGGCGCGCACCTGGCCATGGACACCGAGGTCGACCAGCGCATCCGCGATGCGATCGAGCGGCTCCTGGCGCGTCAGGGCTCGAACGGGTCGTTCGGCCTGTGGTCGGCGGGCGGTGACGACGCCTGGCTCGATGCCTATGTGACGGACTTCCTCACCCGCGCCCGCGAAAAGGGCTTTGTGGTGCCGGACGTGCTGTTCAAGAACGCACTCGACCGCGTCAGAAACTCCGTCGTCAACGGCAACGAGCCGGAGAAGGACGGCGGGCGCGATCTCGCCTACGGCCTCTACGTGCTCGCCCGCAACGGCGCGGCGCCGATCGGCGATCTCCGCTATCTCGCCGACACCAAGCTGAACAACCTCGCGACCCCGATCGCGAAGTCCCAGCTCGCCGCGGCGCTCGCTCTGGTCGGCGACCGCAACCGTGCCGAGCGGGTCTACGGCGCCGCGCTCGACAGCCTCGCGCCGAAGCCGGTGCTGGAGTTCGGCCGCACCGACTACGGCTCGCAGCTCCGCGATGCCGCGGCTCTGGTCTCGCTCGCCAGCGAAGGCAACGCGCCGAAGGCGACGCTGACGCAGGCCGTGAGCCGGGTCGAGACCGCGCGTGGGCTCACCCCCTACACCTCCACGCAGGAGAATGCGTGGCTGGTGCTGGCGGCGCGGGCGCTGGCCAAGGAGAACCTGTCCATGGAAGTGGACGGCCAACCGGTCAAGACCGCGCTCTATCGCAGCTACAAGGCCGCGACGCTGGATGGCAAGCCGCTGAAGATCACCAACACCGGCGATGCGCCGGTGCAGGCGGTGGTCTCGGTGTCGGGCTCGCCGGTGACGCCGGAGCCGGCGGCATCGAACGGCTTCAAGATCGAGCGCAACTACTTCACGCTCGACGGCAAGCCCGCCGACATCAGCAAGGTCAAGCAGAACCAGCGCTTTGCGGTGGTGCTGAAGATCACTGAGGCCAAGCCCGAGTACGGCCACATCATGGTGTCGGACTATCTGCCGGCCGGCCTCGAGATCGACAACCCGAAGCTGGTCTCGTCCGGCGACAGCGGCACGCTGGACTGGATCGAGGATGGCGAGGAGCCTGAAAACACCGAGTTCCGCGACGACCGCTTCACCGCGGCCGTCGACCGCGCCTCGGATTCCAAGGCGGTCTTCACCGTCGCCTATGTCGTGCGCGTGGTCTCGCCCGGCAAATACGTGCTGCCGCAGGCCTATGTCGAGGACATGTACAATCCCTCGCGGTACGGGCGGACGGGCACGGGAACGGTCGAGGTGCGGGCGGCGAAGTGAGTGACATGAGCGAGATCGCGCCCCAAACTCCGTCGTCATGCCCGGGCTCGTCCCGGGCATCCACGGACTTTGCTGCCGCGACGAAGAACGTCGATGGCCGGGACGAGCCCGGCCATGACGGAGCAAGGGGTGGGGGCCTTCGCGTCCTCTCAGCCGCCGCCTTCATCCTCATCCTCGCCATCATCGGCTTCGTCGGCTGGGTCTACTCGCTCGGTCCGCTCCCGCTCGACGAAGCCCGCCAGGTCTCCACCACCATCGTCGACCGCAACGGCAAGCTGCTGCGGGCCTATGCGATGGCCGACGGCCGTTGGCGGCTGCCGGTCGACGCCAAAGCCAACGTCGACCCGACCTATCTGAAGCTGCTGCTCGCTTATGAAGACCAGCGCTTCTATGCCCATGACGGCATCGACCCGCTGGCGCTGGGGCGGGCCGCCTTGCAGCTCGCAACGCGCGGCCACATCGTGTCGGGCGGCTCGACCATCAGCATGCAGCTCGCGCGGTTGATGGAGCCGCGGCGGCAGCGCTCGCTGTACGCAAAACTGCGGCAGATGGTGCGCGCCATCGAGATCGAGCGGACCCTGAGCAAGGAGCAGATCCTCGATCTCTATCTCGCGCTGGCGCCTTACGGCGGCAATCTCGAAGGCATCCGCTCCGCCTCGATCGGCTACCTCGGCAAGGAACCGAAGCGCCTGTCGTTGGCCGAAGCCGCGCTCCTGGTGGCGCTGCCGCAATCGCCGGAGACGCGCCGGCTCGACCGCCATCCCGAGGCCGCGCGCAAGGCGCGCGACCGCGTGCTCGACCGCATGGTCGAGGAGCAAGTGGTCAGCGCAGACGACGCAAAGCTGGCCAAGGCCGTGCCCGTGCCAAAGCTGCGCAAGCCGATGCCGATCCTGGCGCCACATGCGTCCGACACCGCGCTGTCGACGGTGAAGGATAAGCCGGTCATCAAGCTCACGCTCGATGCGAATTTGCAGAAGGTGCTGGAGCCGCTGGCGCGCGACCGCGCCATTGCGCTCGGACCCAACATTTCGGTCGGCATCATCGTGGTCGATAACGAGAGCGGGGATGTGCTCGCCCGCGTCGGTTCAGCCGATTATTTCGACGAGAGCCGGGCAGGGCAGGTCGACATGACCCGCGCGATCCGCTCGCCGGGCTCGACGCTGAAACCCTTCATCTACGGGCTCGCCTTCGAGGACGGCTTCGTTCATCCGGAAAGCCTGATCGACGATCGTCCCGTTCGCTTCGGCTCCTACGCGCCGGAAAATTTCGACATGACCTTCCAGGGCACGGTGCCGGTGAGGAAGGCGCTGCAATTATCCCTGAACGTGCCGGCGATCGTGCTACTCGACCGCGTCGGCTCGAGCCGGCTGGCCTCGCGGCTGCGCCAGGCCGGCGGCAATCTGGTTCTGCCCAAGGACGAAGCGCCGGGGCTCGCCATGGGTCTCGGCGGCGTCGGCGTGACGCTGCAGGATCTCGCCCAGCTCTACACCGGCTTCGCCCGCCTCGGCACCACCAAGCCTTTGCGCGAGGTCATGGCGGACAAGGACGACCGCGAGCCGCTCCGGCTGCTGGATCAGGTCGCGGCCTGGCAGGTCGGCAACGTGCTTTTGGGCACGCCGCCGCCGGAGAACGCCGCTCACAACCGCATCGCCTTCAAGACCGGGACCTCCTACGGCTATCGTGACGCCTGGTCGGTCGGGTTCGACGGCCGGATGACGATCGGCGTCTGGGTTGGCCGGCCCGACGGCGCGCCGGTTCCCGGCCTGATCGGGCGCGTCGCCGCCGCACCGATCCTGTTCGATGCCTTCGCCCGCACCGGCAAGACGCTGGCTCCCTTGCCGAAGCCGCCGAGGGGAACCCTGGTCGCCAGCAACGCCAAGCTGCCGTTGCCGCTGAAGCGGTTCCGCCCCGTCGGCGAGCTGGTGCGGACCGGCCGCGAGCAGGCGCTGCATATCCAGTTTCCGCTGAACGGCTCGCGGATCGATGTCGATCGCTCCGGGGGGCAGGAGAGTGCAGCGATGCCGGTCAAGGTCGCCGGCGGCGTGCTGCCCATGACCGTCATGGTTAACGGCATGGCGCTTGGCGAGATCGACGGCCGCCGCCAGCGCCTGATCAATCCACCTGGTCCCGGCTTTGCGCGGCTCACCGTGATCGACGCTACGGGCACCGCGGACACAGTCGTCATTCGAATTCAATGACCTTGGCCTTAACCGGTTGTCGGAATGGCGGTTTCAGCGTAAGCGGAACCAATGGCCGAGACCTATCCCAGCCCCCGTTTTGGAGCGCCCCGCGAGCCGAAATCGCCCGTAAATCCGGGCAGCCGACTCGTGAGCATGCTCGACATCGTCACGGCCAGCCATGCCCGCGCCGTTGCCTTCCTGCTGCTGTGTGCGCTGCTGTTGTTCCTGCCGGGCTTCTTCACGATCCCGCCTGTTGATCGCGACGAGGCGCGGTTCGCCCAGGCCACCAAGCAGATGGTCGAGAGCGGCGACTATGTCGATATCCGCTTCCAGGAGGACGTCCGCTACAAGAAGCCGGTCGGCATCTACTGGTTGCAATCGGTTGCGGTTGAAGCTGCCTCGGCGCTGAAGCTGCCGAAGGCTGAATTGCGCATCTGGGTTTACCGGCTGCCGTCGCTGATCGGGGCGATCGGCGCAGTGCTCATGACCTATTGGGCCGCGCTCGGCTTCGTCACGCGGCGCGCCGCGGTGCTGTCCGCACTCCTGATGTGCGCCTCCGTGCTGCTCGGCGTCGAGGCGCGGCTCGCCAAGACCGACGCCATGCTGCTGTTCTGCGTGACAGCCGCCATGGGCGCGATGGCGCGGGCTTACCTCTCCTGGCAGCGCGCCGAGGACGAGACGCATCCGCCCTGGAGCTGGCCCGCGATCTTCTGGACGGCGCTTGCGGTCGGCATCCTGATCAAGGGGCCGCTGATCCTGATGTTCGCAGGGCTGACCATCGTTGCGCTCGCGATCCAGGACCGCGATGCCTCCTGGCTGTGGAAGCTGCGCCCGGTCTGGGGCCTGATGTGGATGCTGGTGCTGGTGCTGCCCTGGTTCGTCGCGATCTTCTGGCGCGCGGGCGATGCCTTCTTTGCGGACTCCGTCGGCGGCGACATGCTGAGCAAGTTAGGCGCCCAGGAATCCCACGGCGCGCCGCCCGGCATGTATCTGGCGCTGTTCTGGATCACGTTCTGGCCGGGCGCGCCGCTCGCGGCGATGGCGGCGCCCGCGGTGTGGCGGGCGCGGCGCGAGCCCGGTGCACAGTTCCTGCTCGCCTGGCTGATCCCGTCATGGATCGTGTTCGAGGCGGTGCTGACCAAGCTGCCGCATTACGTGCTGCCGCTCTATCCGGCCGTCGCCATTCTCACCGCCGGCGCGGTGGAGCGGCGCGTGCTGTCGCGCTCCTGGCTGATGCGCGGTTCGGCCTGGTGGTTCGCAATTCCGGCGGCCGCCTCGATCATCGCGGTGGTCGGCGCGGTGATGTTGACGCGGCAGCCGGCCTTCGTGGCCTGGCCGTTCATCGCGGCCTCGCTGATCTTCGGCCTGTTCGCGTGGTGGCTCTACGACAACAACCGCGCCGAGCGCTCGCTGCTCAACGCGCTGGTCGCCGCGCTGATGCTGGCGGTGACGGTGTACGGCATCGTGCTGCCGTCACTGACGCCGCTATTCCCAAGCATCGAGGTCGCACGCGCGCTTCGCAACGTCACGTGCGTCGGGCCGAAGGCGGCTGCTGCCGGCTATCACGAGCCGAGCCTCGTGTTCCTGACGGGCACGCAGACGCTGCTCACCGACGGCTCGGGCGCGGCGGATTTCCTGCGGCAGGGAAGCTGCCGCTTCGCACTGGTCGAGCAGCGCTCGGAGCGCAGCTTCGTGCAGCGCGCCGAGGCGATCGGGCTGCGCTACAAGGTCGGCACCCGCATCGAGGGCTACAATTTCTCGCAGGGACGCGCGATCTCGATCTCGATCTTCCGGTCGGAAGGCACCGAGTAGAATGTCGGCCTTGAGCAGACCCGCCCCGCGTCCGGGCTATCCTACGCAATTGCTCGCCGTGTCGCGCCGCGCGCTGGCGCAGCTGGTTCGCACGCCCTCGCATTCGCGCCGCGCCGAGGCCGCCCGAAAGCTGGCGCGGCATTCACTGTGGCTCAGCGCGGCGGGTGCGGCCCTCGTCATCGTGCTGATGGTCGCCTTCGACCAGACCGAGATCCAGCTGATGCCGGCGCGCGGCACGCCGAGCCTGTGGCCGATCCGCATCCTCACCGATTTCGGCAAGGACGAGTATCTGCTCATCGCGCTGGGAGCTGCGCTTGTGGTGCTGGCGCTCGTTGCGGCAGGGCTGCACGGCACACGACGCGCGCTGCTGCTCGGGCTCGGCACGCGGCTGCAGTTCGTGTTTCTGTCGATTGCCGTATCGGCATTCGTTGCCGAGATCTTGAAATATGTCATCGGTCGCGGACGTCCGTTCGTTGGTGGCAAGCCCAATCCGTTCAACTTCGTACCGTTCGAGGGATCCGGGGCCTATGCCAGTCTGCCGTCGGGCCATGCCGTGGCAGCGTTCGCCCTGGCGTTTGCGGTATCGGCATTGTGGCCGCGCCTGCGCATGTTCATGTTCACTTACGCAATCGTGATCTTGCTGACGCGGCTGGTGCTGGTTGCGCATCACCCGAGCGACGTCGTGGCCGGCGCCCTGGTCGGCATGGTCGGCGCCATGGCAGTCCGCTACTGGTTCGCGGCTAGGCGGCTCGGCTTTGCCATCCGTGCCGACGGCACCATCGTGCCGCTTCCGGGGGCGGTCTCGGGCCGCCTCAAAAGGGTTGCCCACGGGGCATCCGCCCCATAAAAGCGGCTGCCTGCCGTGGCCCTTGGTTCCCCAGGGGCAGGCCAATGCCAACCACGAGCCTTGATTTGTCGACGTCCCAGCCGGTTTCCCCGCCTTCGGTTTCCATCGTCGTTCCCGTGCGCAACGAAGCCGACAACATCGCGCCGCTGATCGCGGAGATCGACGCGGCACTCGATGGGCGCTGGGCTTATGAGATCATCTACGTCAACGACGGCTCGACCGATGCAACCGGCGAACGGCTTGCGGCCATCATGGCGCAGCGGAGCAATCTGCGTCAGCTCCGCCATGCCCGATCGGGCGGCCAATCCGCGGCCGTGCGCAGCGGCGTGCGCGCCGCGCGCGGGGTGATCGTGGCGACCCTCGACGGCGACGGCCAGAACAATCCGGCCTTTCTGCCCGACCTGATCTCCGCGGTCGAGAAGGGAGCAGGGCGCGTCGGCCTCGCAGCGGGGCAGCGTGTGGGACGCAAGGATACCGGCTTCAAGAAATTCCAGTCGCGCGTGGCGAACGGCGTCCGTAACGCCATCCTGAAGGACGGCACGCGGGATACCGGCTGCGGGCTGAAGGCATTCCGGCGCGAGGTCTTCCTGATGATGCCCTATTTCGACGGGCTGCATCGCTTCCTGCCGGCGCTGGTCCGCCGCGAAGGCTACGACATCGCCTATGTCGACGTGATCGACCGGCCGCGCCATTCCGGCGTCTCGAACTACGGCTTCTTCGACCGGCTGTGGATCGGAATCATGGATCTTGTCGGCGTGTGGTGGCTGATCCGCCGCAAGAAGCCGACGCCAGAAGTGACCGAGGTGAACGCATGATCATCCAATACGGTCAGGCGCTGAGCAACTATCTCTACGACGTCTTCGTCGCCAAGTTCGATTTCTGGCTGGCATTCGGCCTCGTCGCGCAGCTGTTCTTCACCGCGCGCTTCCTGGTGCAGTGGATCGCGAGCGAGCGCGCCGGCAACAGCGTGGTGCCGATGGCTTTCTGGTTCTGCTCGATGGGCGGCGGCCTGATGACGCTGGTCTACGGCGTCGTGAAGCGCGAGCCGGTCATCATCCTCGGACAATCGCTGGCGACGGTGATCTACATCCGCAACATCATGCTGATCCTCAAGAACCGCGGCAAGGCCTCGAAGACGCTGGATCGTTGAGCCGCGGTAGCAAGACGCAGGCCTCTCAAGGTCCTCTCGAACCTGCTCCAAGAATGATGCTTGCCATTTAAAGACCGATCGGTTCATATATAGGCATGCACCAGCAATCCCGAGTGCAATTGCCCCGCGGGCGGCCCCGAGCTTTCGACGTGGAGGCTGCGGTCGAGCGTGCGATGGATGTGTTCTGGTCGCGCGGCTATCACGGCACGGCGCTGCCGGACCTGCTTCGGGCGACGAAACTCTCGCGCGGCAGCCTTTATGCGGCATTCGGCGACAAGCATTCGCTCTTCCTGCGTGCGCTTGATCGCTACATTGCCGATGCCCTGGCGCGGATTGACTTCGAGTTCGACCCGCGCAAAGACCCGGTCGACGGCCTCAGGACTCATCTTGCCGGCTATGTCGAGCGTACCAGCGGGGCCAATGGCCGGCGCGGCTGCCTGTTGGTGGCCACCGCCATGGAACTGGCCGGCAAGGATGCGGAAGTCTGCCGTCGCGTCGCGAGCTTCTTCAAGGCGATGGAGGGCAGGGTGGCGGATGCGCTCTCCCGCGCGAAGGCTGCGGGGAAGCTGGCCGATGGTGTCGAGCCCGCGAGCGCCGCGCGCATTCTCGTTTGCTTCGTCGAAGGGCTGCGAGTGACCGGCAAGACGGCGCCGGCACGGGCCGCGTCGCAAGCGACTGCCGATGCGCTTCTCGATTGCTTCATCAGATGAGCAATTTCATGGACGCGTCCGTTCCTTGGCGCGTCTATATCTGGACTGTTTGGTCTTGAAGGGAGCTGAAAGCGATGTCTGCCATCCAGATCGTCTGCGCCGTCGCCGTTCCCTTGCTCTGGGGCTACCAGTTCGTCGCGATCAAGGTCGGCGTGAGCGAGTTTCCGCCGCTGTTCTTTCTCGCGCTGCGCTTCCTGGTCATCGCCCTGCTGCTGGTACCGTTCGTCGCAAGGCCCACGCGTCAGCAGCTTGGGCCGATCACGGCGATTTCGCTGTTCCTGGGCGGGCTGAACTTCGGACTGTTCTATGTCGGTCTTGGGCTCGGCTCGGGCAGCATGTCGGCCGTTGCCTACCAACTCGCCACGCCCTTCACCGTGCTGCTGGCCTGGCCGCTGCTCGCGGAGAGGCCGTCTCTCGTCACGTCGGGTGGCGTGGTGCTGGCCTTCGTCGGCGTCGTCGTGCTGGCGGCAGGGCCCGGGCTTTCGGGAGATGCGTTGCCGTTGCTGCTCGTGGTCGGGGCAGCATTCGCGTTCGCGGTGTCCAATGTCCTGACGAAGCGTTATGGGCCGTTCGATCCCCTGATGTTGATGGGCTGGTCGTCGTTACTCACCGTCCCGCAAGTCTTGGTGATGTCGTTGCTGCTCGAATACGGGCAGATGGCGAGCCTCGTCACCGCAGACGGACGTGGCTGGCTGGCGCTCGCCTACACGATCTTCATCGGCGGTATCGTCGGGTTCAGCCTGTGGTTCTGGCTGATCGCTCGCTGCTCGATGGGGCGCGTCGCCCCCTTCGGCCTGCTGCTCCCGGTGTTTGCGCTGATGTCGAGCGTGTTGTTCCTGGGCGAGCGCATGACGCCGAAGCTGATCGTCGGCGGGCTGCTTGCGATCTCCGGTGTCGCGCTCACGCAGATCAAGCCGCGCACGCGGCCGGCTTGATTGCCTCAGCGCGGCATTGCCGAGGCCGTGCCAGATGCGGGCACGGCGGCCGTCTCCGCCTCGGTCCGGCGATAAGGCACGCCGGCCGCATCCAGCACGGGGTAGGCGACCGAGCAGATGTGCGAATGGATGCGCCTGAGGTCACGCAGCACGTCGAGATGCAGTGAGGTGGTTTCGATGGTTTCGGGACGGCCCTCGCGCAGGCGATCGAGATGCCGCTCCACCGCGGCGAGCTCGGTGTTGCGCAGCGCCGTCTTCTCCACCAGCAGCTTGCGCGCCTCGTTGGCATCGCCCGACATGAACACGCCGAACGCGATCCGCAGCGAGTCCATCGTGCGCTTGTGGAAGGCAGCGAGCTCGTCGGCCCCTTCCGCCGAGAACTGGAAGCGCCGCTTGATCTTCTTGGTGGCGAGCTCGCTCAGGCTCTTGTCGATGATGTCGCCGATATGCTCGAGGTTGATGGCGAAGGAGATGATCTCCATCGCGCGCCGTCCTTCGCTCTCGTCGAGGCTGCCCCGCATCAGCTTGGTCACGTAAAGCTTGATGGCCTCGTCGAGACCGTCGACGAGATTGTCCATCTTCGAGACCTGGTCGACCAGCGCACGGTCGCCCGTCATCATCGCGGCCATCACCTTGCGCAGCATGACCTCGACGAGATCGCCCATGCGCAGCGTCTCGCGGGCGGCGTCGGCGAGCGCCAGCGACGGTGTTTCCAGCGCGGTCTCGTCGAGATAGCGCGGCCGGGCCGGGTCGGCCTCCTGCACGCGATCCGGCAAGAGGCGGGTGAGCAGGCGCGACATGGTGTCGAGCAGGCCGATGAAGACGACGGCGGTGCCGACATTGAAGGCGATGTGGAAAGCTGCCGTCATCCTGGCGAGATCGGGCTGCCAGGCATGCATGTGCTCGGCGATGGTGCTCAGGAAGGGCAGGACGAGCGCAATCCCGACGACGCGGTTGACGAGGTTGCCGACCGGCAGGCGATAGCTCGCGGGATCGTCGCGCTTGGCGCCCTCGAACACCGGATTGATGGCGCTGCCGAGATTGGCCCCGAGCACCAGCGCCAGCGCCGCGTAGGGCGTGATGAACTGCGAATAGGCCAGCGACATGATCAAGAGCACGCTGGCGACGCTCGAATGCACGGCCCAGGTGACGAGGGCGGCGATGACGATGCACAGGACCGGATCGCCCGTGATGGCCGACATCACGACGCGCACGCCGGGCGCGTTCTCGGCCGGCGCCAGCGTGTCGAGCAGGATGTGCAGCGAGAGGAGCATCAGGCCGAGGCCGATGCAGACGCGGCCGATGTCCTTGATCCGCGAGCGCGGGCCGGAGCGAAACGCGACGAGGCCGAGCACGAACAGGACCGGCGCAACGGCCGCGATGTTGAACGACAGCACCTGCACGATCAGCGTCGTGCCGACATTGGCCCCGAGCATGATGGCGAGCGCGGCGGCGAGGCTGACAAGACCCTCTGCCGCGAACGAGCTGGTGATCAGGGCGGTCGCCGTGCTGCTCTGGAGCAGGGCGGTGAGCCCGAGGCCGGCGGCGAAGGCGCTGACGCGGTTGCTCAGCGCCTTGCCGAGCAGCCGCCTGAGGTCGGGACCGAAGGCGCGCAGAATCCCGCTGTGGACCATGTGCAGGCCCCACAGCAACAGCGCCACGCCGCCCATCAGATCGAGCAGTACCAACGTTCCCATGCTCCGTGTCCGGACGAGAGTCGATTGGTGAGGCTAGCGCCAAATGCTTGAGGATCAAACCTTTTGTTGGCGCGTCGGCGTTAACGTCTACAGGTGGCTCACGTTCCCCCGGCGCACACGCGCGTCCCCGGGCGCGCGGTGGCGCGTGCGCAGGCGCAATGCCCTGTGAGCAGGCTCACATTGCCGCTTTGAGGGCAGCAAAGCCGCGATCGAGGTCGGCCTTGAGGTCGTCGGTGCTCTCGAGCCCGATGTGCAGGCGCAGGGTCGGGCCACCCGGCGACCACTTGGTCGCCGTACGATAGGCGTCACAATCGAAGGGAATCGCAAGGCTCTCGAAGCCGCCCCAGGAGAAGCCCATGCCGAACAGCTTGAGCGTGTTGAGCATGGTGTCGACGGCCTTCTGCGGCGCCGGCTTCAGCACGATGCTGAACAGGCCGGATGCGCCGGTGAAGTCGCGCTTCCAGATGGCGTGACCGGGATCGGTCTCCAGGCCCGGATGCAGCACGCGTGCGACCTCGGGTCTAGCAGCGAGCCAGCGCGCCATGTCGAGGCCGGAGCGATGATGCTGCGCCAGCCGTACCGACAGCGTGCGCAGGCCGCGGAGCGCGAGAAAGACGTCGTCGGGACCGGCGCAGACGCCGAGCAGACGGATGCCTTCGGCGACTGTCGGCCAGGTCTTGGCATTGGCGGAGATGGTGCCGAACATGATGTCGGAATGGCCGCCGATATATTTAGTGGCGGCCTGCATGCTGATGTCGACGCCCTGTTCAAGCGAGCGGTGATAGAGCGGCGTCGCCCAGGTGTTGTCGTCGATGACGAGCGCGCCGCGCGCATGCGCGACGGCGGCGATGACGCGAATGTCCGGCATCTCGAATGACTGTGAGCCCGGCGCCTCCACCAGCACCGCGCGGGTGTTCGGCTTGAACAGCTTGTCGATGCCGGCGCCGATCAGCGGGTCGAAATAGGTGGTCTCGACGCCGTAGCGGGCGAGCATGCCGTTGCAGAAATTGCGCGAGGGCCGGTAGATGTTGTCGACGACCAGAATGTGGTCGCCCGTCTTCAGGACGGAGAGCAGGGTGGTGGAGATGGCCGACAGCCCCGAGGGGACGATGCCGACGCCGGCGCATTGCGGCCCCTCCAGCGCCATCAGCGTCTCCTGGAACGCCTTGGTGGTGGGGGAACCGTGGCGGCCGTAGGTGAACTCGCCGCGATGGGCGTGCAGGTCCTCGGCGGTCGGATAGAGTACGGTCGAGCCATGGAACACCGGCGGATTGACGAACCCCTTCTGCGCCTTGGTGTCGCGGCCCGAGGTGACCAGGCGGGTTTCGGCGTGCTGCTCTTGGGGGTGCGAGGAATCCATGCGTCTGCTTTCAAAACCGCGTTTCCGCCTGACGCGGAAGGCGCCCTGCAGGCCGGCCGATGGCCGTTGTCGTTAATAACAGAACACAGAAGAGTCCCGTCAACCCCTTGACCCGGCACGCCAGTCGTTCTGTGATGCGCAGGTGCTATTCAGTCGCCGCATGTTGAGGGGCCTGCCGCGACCTTCGATCCATCGTCTGACCGAACCTTGCGCCACAGCCAAAACAAGAGGGCGGGCGCCAGCGGCGGGGATTAAGGTATGGCCTCTCGGGATCGGCGAGTGTTCGGCAAGGTTTTTCAGCATGACTCTTGCAGGGCTGGCGCCCATACGCCTGGCCCGGCAGGGATGATCCTGAGACAACGTTCCTTGAGATGACTTTGAAAGGCCCAAAGCCCATGAAACGCGTAACCCTGGCTCTCACCCTTGCTATCGCCGCCGGCCTCTCCGCCCAAGCCGCCGATGCGCAAACGCTCAAGACCGTCAAGGACCGGGGCATGCTGTCCTGCGGCGTCAGCCAGGGCCTGCCGGGCTTCTCCTCGCCCGACGACAAGGGCAACTGGACCGGCCTCGACGTCGACGTCTGCAAGGCAATCGCCGGCGCGATCTTCAACGATCCGAGCAAGGTCAAGTACGTGCCGCTGTCCGCCAAGGACCGCTTCACCGCGCTGCAATCCGGCGAGATCGACGTGCTCTCGCGCAACACCACCTGGACCATCTCGCGCGATACCTCGCTCGGCGCCAACTTCACCGGCGTGACCTATTATGACGGGCAGGGCTTCATGGTGAAGAAGTCGCTCAAGGTGAATTCGGCGCTCGAGCTCAACAGCGCCTCGGTCTGCGTGCAGACCGGCACCACCACCGAGCAGAATCTCGCCGACTACTTCAAGGCCAACAACATGAAGTACGAGGTGATCGCGTTCGGCACCAACGACGAGACCGTCAAGGCCTATGAAGCCGGGCGCTGCGACGTCTTCACCACCGACCAGTCCGGCCTCTACGCCAACCGCCTGAAGCTCGCCAATCCCAACGACCACATGGTGCTGCCCGAGATCATCTCGAAGGAGCCGCTTGGCCCGATGGTGCGCCATGGCGACGACCAGTGGTTCGACATCGTGAAATGGACGCTGTTCGCGATGCTCACCGCCGAAGAACTCGGCGTGACCTCGAAGAACGTCGACGAGAAGGCGAAGCTGGAAAATCCCGAGTTGAAGCGCGTTCTCGGCACCGACGGCAATTTCGGCGAACAGCTCGGCCTGACCAAGGACTGGGTGGTGCGGATCGTGAAGGCGGTCGGCAATTACGGCGAAGTGTTCGATCGCAATGTCGGCGCGGGCTCGCCGCTCGGCATCAACCGCGGTCTCAACAATCTCTGGAACAAGGGCGGTCTCCAGTACGCGCCGCCGATCCGCTGATCGCCCTGATCCGCTGGCGGCGGCATGAGCACCGAGGCCCGAAAACCGCCGCCCCAGATCGCGCTGAAGATCAGGCGCATTCTGGGCGGCAAGGCAGGCTGGAACGGCGTCGCCGTCCAGCTTGCCTTTGCGGCGATCCTGGGCTGGATCGGCTATGAGATCGTCTCCAATGCCCGCGCCAACCTTGAAAACCAGCATATCGCGGCCGGCTTCGGCTTCCTCAGGAACAATGCCGGCTTCGACGTCAACCAGACCCTGATCTCCTATACCGGGTCGGACACGTTCCTGCGCGTGTTCGTGGTGGGGCTGCTGAACACGCTCGTGGTCTCGGTGGTGGGCATCGTCTTCGCCACGCTGATCGGCTTCATCGTCGCGCTGTGCCGGCTGTCGCCAAACTGGCTGTTGTCGCGTGTCGGCGAGATCTATGTCGAGATCATCCGTAACCTGCCGGTGCTGTTCCAGATCCTGTTCTGGTACCTCGCGGTTCTCGCGGCCTTGCCCAATCCGCGCCAGAGCATCTCCCTGCTCGGGATCGCCTTCATCAGCAATCGCGGCCTCGTCATTCCAAGCCCGATCGGCGGCAGCGGCCTGGCGCCATTCCTGGTGGTGCTGGCGTTCGGCATCGTCGCGGCGCTGGCCCTGCGTTTTCATGCCCGGCGCGCGTTGTTTCAGCGGGGGCAGGTGATCCGGATCTGGCCCTATGTGCTGGGTCTGCTCGTTGGCCTGCCGCTCGCCACCATGCTGGTGTTCGGCTTGCCGTTCACCTTCGAGCTTCCCCAGCTCAAGGGTTTCAACTTCGCCGGCGGCTCCCGGATCATCCCGGAATTCGTGGCGCTGACGCTGGCGCTGTCGACCTATACCGCTGCCTTCATCGCCGAGATCGTGCGCGCCGGAATCCTGTCGGTCCACAAGGGGCAGATGGAGGCAGGGGCCTCGCTCGGTCTCAGCCGCGGCGCCACGCTCCGGCTGGTCGTCGTGCCGCAGGCCATGCGCGTCATCGTGCCGCCGTTGACCAACCAGTACCTCAATCTCACCAAGAACTCGTCGCTGGCGGTCGCGATCGGCTATCCCGACCTCGTCTCGGTGTTCGCCGGCACGTCGCTGAGCCAGACCGGGCAGGCGATCGAGATCATCGCCATGACGATGGGCATCTATCTCCTGATCTCGCTGCTCACCAGCGCGATCATGAGCGTCTACGGTTGGCGCGTCAGCCGGAGTCTGGGCGCATGAACGATATCGCCTCGAGCAGCTTCGTCCGCCGGGACCTTCTCGCCGAGCGTCCCGCGCCGGTGAAGACCACGGGCTTCGTCGGGCTGATGCGCACGCGCCTGTTCAACTCGCCGACCAACATCCTGCTCACCGTCCTGGGCGCCTTGCTGCTGTGGTTCACCATCGTTCCCTCGGTCAGGTTCCTGATGGTCGATGCGGTCTGGAGCGGCAAGGACCGCGCAGCATGCCTCACGGAGAACGTCGGCTTTGCGGTCGGCGCCTGCTGGCCCTACATCCAGGCCAAGCTGCCGCAATTGATCTACGGCTTCTATCCCGAGGCCGAGCGCTGGCGGGTCAACCTCACATTCGTCCTCGCGGTGGTCCTGCTGGTGCCGCTGCTCGTGCCGCGTCTGCCGGCGAAGGGACTGAACGCCAGCCTGTTCTTCGTCGCCTTTCCTGTGGTCGCGTTCTTCCTGCTGCACGGCGGCGGCATCAAGGGCTTTGGCCTCAGCTGGACGGCCGGTCTGCTGGAATTGTTCGACGACAGCATCATCGGTGCCGGGCAGGCCCTGCTCGATCTCAGCAAGACGTCGGCCGTCGGACCGCTGTTGTGGGTGGTCGGGAATTTCGTCGTGCTGATCGGCACGGCAATCCATTGGCTGATCCTGCCGCTGACCTGGCTGCGCGATCAGATCCAGGCAGCGGGTCAATCGGTCTGGGCCGATTTCGCCGTCACGGCCGTGATCGTCTCCCTGATCGCCTTCGGCCTCGGCGGCGGCTTGCGCACAGGTTGGCGCGCTCTTGCCTCCAGCATCGTTGCCTTCGTCGCCATCGCCGCCGTGATCAAGCTGATGGGGCTCGATAGCGGCGGCCTGCCGGTCGTGGCGACGAATTTGTGGGGCGGCCTGCTGGTGACGCTGGTGGTCTCCGTCACCGGCATCGTCACCTCGCTGCCGATCGGCATTGCGCTGGCGCTCGGCCGCCGCTCCACCATTCCCCTGATCCGGATCTTCTCGATCGCCTTCATCGAGTTCTGGCGCGGCGTGCCGCTGATCACCGTGCTGTTCTTCGCCACCTACATGCTGCCGCTGTTCCTGCCGGGCAATTTCACCGTCGACGGCCTCGTCCGCGCGCTGATCGGCATCGCGCTGTTCACGGGCGCCTACCAGGCCGAGAACGTCCGCGGCGGGCTTGCTGCGATCCAGCGCGGGCAGGGCGAGGCGGCGGCGGCCCTGGGGCTGTCCTGGTGGAAGACGACCTCGCTGATCGTGCTGCCGCAGGCCCTGCGCCACGTCATTCCGAATCTCGTCAACAGCTTCATCTCGCTGTTCAAGGACACGTCGCTGGTCTCGATCGTGGCGCTGTTCGATCTGCTGGGCTCGCTCAGGGCATCGTTCTCGGACCCGAAATGGTCGACGCCCTCGACCGCGTTCACCGGCTTCGCCTTTGCCGGGATCATCTACTTCATCTTCTGCTTCGGAATGTCGCGCTACTCGCTGTTCGTCGAGCACCGCCTCAACGCCCATCGTCGCAACTGATCGAGGTCCCCATGTCCGACCCCATCGTCAAGATTTCCGGACTCAACAAATGGTACGGCGACTTTCACGTGTTGCGCGACATCGACCTCGATGTCCGCAAGGGCGAGCGCATCGTCATCTGCGGGCCCTCCGGCTCCGGCAAATCGACGCTGATCCGCTGCATCAACGCACTCGAGGAATTCCAGGAGGGCGAGATCGTCGTCGACGGCATCGAGCTAGGGCCCAACCTCAAGCATGTCGACGCGGTCCGCCGCGAGGTCGGCATGGTGTTCCAGAGCTTCAACCTGTTTCCGCATCTCACCGTGCTCGACAATTGCACGCTGGCGCCGATCTGGGTGCGCAACATCCCGAAGAAGGATGCCGAGGCGGCGGCGATGAAATTCCTGGAGCGGGTCAAGATCCCGCACCAGGCCAACAAGTTTCCGGGGCAGATGTCCGGCGGCCAGCAGCAGCGCGTCGCGATCGCGCGGGCCCTGACCATGAACCCGAAGGTCATGCTGTTCGACGAGCCGACCTCGGCGCTCGATCCCGAGATGGTCAAGGAGGTGCTGGACACCATGGTGGACCTCGCCGAGGAGGGCATGACCATGCTGGTCGTCACCCACGAGATGGGCTTTGCCCGCGAGGTCGCCAACCGCGTCGTGTTCATGGACGCCGGCCAGATCATCGAGGCCAACACCCCGAACGAATTCTTTGCGGCACCCCAGCATGCCCGCACGAAACTGTTCCTGAGCCAGATCCTGCGCTGAGCAGCTGCAATCCGGGGGCTACGCCGGCCTGACCGAGCCGCCAGCCTGGCACCAGCGAATCAGCTTTGCCTCTTTTCGGGCGATTCCCCGGAGAGAGACCTTGCAGAGCAGTGTCGGCGCGCGCGCGTACCAGAATGCGCGATTGCAGAAGAAGTTGAGGAAGCAGGCGGACGCCGTCATGTCCTTCGCGATCGAGGCGCTCGGGCAGGGCAGAGTCGCCGAGGCCGAGACACTCTGCCGCGAGATCCTGAAGGAGGTTCCGGATCATTTCCACGCCACGCACCTGCTCGGCCTGCGCGCCTATGAGTGCGGGCGGCTGGAGGAGGCGCAGCAGCTGTTCGAACGCGCGATCGCGCTCGATCCGCGTTCGCCCGATGCTCATGGCAATCTCGGCGCCGTGTATTTCGATCTCCAGAAATTCCAGGACGCCCGCGCAAGCCAGGAGAAGGCCATTGCGCTGAAGCCGAATTGTCCGATCACCCTGACCAATCTCGGCAATACGCTGCTCAACATCGGCCTCGGCGAGCAGGCGATCGGAGTTCACGAACGCGCCATCCGGCTGCGGCCGGACTATGCCGATGCATTCTGCAACCGCGGCATGGCGGAGCTGATGATCGGCCGGCCCGAGCCAGCCAAGGAGAGTTTCGACCGCGCCCTCGCATTCCAGCCGCGGCACGCCGAGGCGCTCGCCGGCAAGGGCATGGTATGCATCGAGCTCCGGCACTACGAGGAGGCGGAAGCTGCCCTCGCAGCAGGGCTCGCGATCAAGCCGGGCTCTCCGCGGATTCTGGCGCAGCGCGGACGGCTCAACTTCGATCTCTACCGGCTGGAGCAGGCGGCGGCGGACTTCGACGCGGCGCTGGCGCAATCGCCGCGGCTCGAGCTCGCGCTCCGCGGGAAAGCGCAAGTCAACCTTCTGTTGGGCAACACGACGCAGGCGATCGCGGCCGTCAAGACCCTGCTCGAGGACCATCCGCGATCCGACTACGCCATCGTGCTTCTCGGCGCCTGCTATGCCAACCAGGGAGATGTCGCGACGGCGCTCGAGCATCTCGACGCGGCGCTCGAGATCTCGCCGGATTATGCGGATGCCATCGCACGCAAGATCTTCATCCTGGATTATTGGCCGGAGGCTGATTTCGCGGTCCAGCAGGCGGCGCGAAAATCCTGGTGGGAGGCGATCGGCGCCAGACTGCCGCAACGGACATTGCCGCCCCGGCAGCTCGACCCGGACCGGCGGATCGTCGTCGGCTATGTCGCGTCGGAATTCAGGAACCATTCGGCAGCGTTCGCGCTGTTGCCGGTGCTGCGTCACCACGATCATTCGAGGTTCGAGATCGTCTGTTATTCCTGTTGGCCGTTGCAGGACGAGGTCACGGAGCGGTTCAAGCCTCTGGCGGACGTCTGGGTGGAGGCCGCACAGCTTTCGGACGACGAGCTGGCCGATCGCATCCAGGCCGACAGGATCGATATTCTGATCGACGTATCCGGGCATACAGCCGGCAACAGGCTTGGCGTATTCGCCCGCAAGCCGGCCCCGATCCAGGTCACGGGCTTCGGACATGCCACGGGCACGGGCCTTCAGACCATGGACTACGTGCTCGCAGATCCCATCTTCATTCCGCCTTCGGCGCGTCCCTTGCTGGCCGAGAAGGTCCATGATCTGCCGTGCCTGATCACGATCGATCCCATCCGGGATGTTCCGCCCTCGGAGCTCCCCATGCTCCGCAACGGTCACGTGACCTTCGGCGTCTTCAACCGCATCTACAAGATCTCCGATGAGGCGATCCGGGTGTGGTCGAAGGTGATGTGCGAGGTGGCTGGCTCGAAGATCATCATCAAGCACGGGCTGCTCGACGATCCCCTTCTGCGTGATGGCCTGATCGCGCGGTTTGTGGCCCATGGCGTCGCCGAAGATAATATCACCTGCCTGGGCTCGACCTCGCGCCATGACCATCTGTTGGCGTTTGCCAAGGTCGATATTTCCCTCGACCCGTTCCCGCAGAATGGCGGCATCAGCACCTGGGAATCCCTCTATGCGGGCGTTCCGGTCGTCGCCAAGCTCGGCCTCGGCGCCTCCTCGCGCGCCGGCGGCTCGATCGTGGCGGCGGTGGGCCTGGACGACTGGGTCGCCGAGGATGACGACGGCTATGCCGCGATCGCGAGCAGATACGCGGCGCAGCCCGCGCATCTGGCGAGGTTGCGCGCGGAGCTGCCGGCCCGGATCGCGGCCTCGCCCGCCGGCAATGTCGAACGGTACACCCGAGAGGTCGAGGCGGCCTATCGCCGGTTCTGGCACGACCATTGTGCCGACGCTTCGGGCATGGAGCCGTAGCCGGATGTTGCGCCGAGCCCCGGAAAACCCCGGGGCCGGTGGCGGTCGGCGAGGCTCGCGAATCAGTTAGACTCTTGCGAGGGCATCCTCCGGAGAGATCACCTTGCAGAAGAGCGGCGGCGGCGCGCGTGCATTCCAGAACGCGCGATTGCAGAAGAAATTGATGAAGCAGGCCGACGCCGTGATGGCCGCTGCGGCGAACGCCTATGGCCAGGGCCGATACACCGAGACCGAGGCGCTGTGCCGGGAGATCCTGAAAGCCCTTCCGGATCATGTCGACGCCCTGCACCTGCTTGGCATGTGCGCCCATGATGGCCGGCGCCTTGAGGAGGCGAAAGAGCTGATCGAGCGCGTGATTGCGCTCGATCCGCGCCTGCACGATGCCCATAACAACCTCGCGACCGTGTACTTCGACCTCGGCAACTACGAAGAGGCACGGCGCTGCCAGGAGAGGGCGATCGCGCTGAAGCCGAATTTCGCCGTTGCGCTGACCAATCTCGGCAACACGCTGATGCATATGGGGCTGTACGAGCAGGCGCTCGAGATGCACGAGCGTGCCATCAAGATCAAACCGGATTATGCCGACGCGCTCTGCAATCGGGGCATGGTCGAGATCGTGCTCGGGCAGATCACGCGCGCCAAGGAGAGTTTCGATCGCGCCTTGCTGTTTCAGCCGCGTCACGCCGAGGCCATCGTCGGCAGCGGCATGGTCAGCATGGAGCTGCGGCACCACGAGGAGGCCGCAGCCAAGTTCGCCCAGGCGCTCGCGATCAAGCCGGGCGCGCCGCGCATCCTGGCGCAGCGCGGGCGGCTCAGCTACGAGCTGCAGCGCCTGCACGAGGCCCTTGCGGATTTCGATGCGGCGCTTGCGATTTCGCCCAAGCTCGAACTGGCGCTGCGGGGCAAGGCGCAAGTCTGCCTCGTCATGGGAAAGACCGCGCAGGCGATGGCGGCCGCGACGACCTTGATCGAGCGCAACCCGCGCTCCGAGATCGGGTTGGCGCTGCTGGGCTTCGCTTATTCGAACCAGGGAGAGATGGAATCTGCGATCGAATATCTCGATCGTGCGCTGGCGCTCCGACCGGACTATGGCGACGCGATCAGAGGCAAGATCTTCCTGCTGGACTACCTTGCGGAGGCGGATTTCGCGGTCCAGCAGGCTGTACGAAAGTCCTGGTGGGATGCGATCGGCTCTAGGATTCCGCAAAGGACGCTGCCGAAGCGGCCGCTGGATCCGGACAAGCGCATCGTGGTCGGATATGTCGCCGCGGAATTCCGGCAGCACTCGGCGGGACTCACCTTGCTGCCCGTGTTGCGCCATCATGATCACGCCAAGTTCAAGATCATCTGCTATTACTCTTGGCCGGGGGCGGACGAGTACACCGCCATGTTCAAGCAGATGGCGGACGTCTGGGTCGACGCTTGGCAGATGTCGGACGACGAACTCGCCGATCGTATTCAGGCCGACAATGTCGACATCCTGATCGACGTTTCCGGCCATACGACCGGCAACCGGCTGCAATGCTTCGCTCGGAAGCCGGCTCCGATCCAGGCCACCGGCTTCGGACACGCGACGGGCACGGGCATGCCGACCATGGATTACGTGCTCGCCGATCCCATCTTCATTCCGCCATCGGCGCGGCATTTGTTTCCGGAAAAGATCCACGATCTGCCGTGCCTGATCACGATGGAGCCGGTGACCAATCTGCAGCCTTCCGAGCTGCCGATGCTCCGCAACGGCTACGTCACCTTCGGCGTGTTCAACCGCATCTACAAGATCTCGGACGACGCGATCCGCGTGTGGTCGCGCATCATGCGGGAGGTGCCGGGATCGAAGATCGTCCTCAAGCATGGTTTGCTCGATGATCCCTTGCTGCGCGACAGCCTGGTCGCACGCCTCATCGCGCAGGGCATTGCGGAGGAGCGCATCACGTGCCTCGGCACCACCTCGCGCGAGGATCATCTGAAGGCCTTTGATCAGATCGACATTTCCCTCGACACGTTCCCGCAAAACGGGGGCATCAGCACCTGGGAGTCGCTCTACAAGGGCGTTCCCGTCGTCGCCAAGCTCGGCATTGGAGCCTCTTCGCGTGCCGGCGCCTCCATCGTGGGCGCCGTCGGTCTTGGCGACTGGGTCGCAGAGGATGACGACGGCTATGTCGAGATCGCCCGCAAATTTGCGTCGCAGCCCGAGTATCTGGCGAAATTGCGCGCGGGCTTGCCGGCCCAGATCGCAGCCTCGCCCGCCGGCAATGTCGAGATCTACACGCGCGAGCTCGAAGCGGGGTATCGCCAGTTCTGGCGCGATTACTGCAGCACGGCCTCGTGAAGCGGCGAGACTGCTGTCCGCGGGGCGGACGCACCTCGCGGTTCCTCAGCCGGATCTGGCGGTAGGCCCCCGGGGTACTCCGGATGGATTTGCCACCCCGCCGGTCGGCTGCGCGAATCAGCTAGACTCGCGGTGGGCCATCTTCCGGAGAGACATCTTGCAGAGCAGCGCCGGCGCGCGCGCATTCCAGAATGCGCGATTGCAGAAGAAACTGAAGAAGCAGGCCGACGCCATCATCTCCGCCGCGGCGAGTGCCTATGGCCAGGGTCGATATGCGGAGAGCGAGGCGCTTTGCCTTCAGATTGTGCAAGCCGTTCCGGATCATTTCGACGCCATGCATTTTCTCGGCCTCAGCGTGCAACAGCTCGGGCGCCTCGATGAGGCCCAGCGGCTGCTCGAGCGCGCCATCGCGATCGAGCCGCGTTCGCACGAGGCCCACAACAATCTCGCAGGCGTGCATCTGGCCCTTCAGAAATTCGACGCCGCCCGCGTCCATCTGGAAAAGGCGATCGCGCTGAAGCCAAACTTCGCGCCGGCCCTGGCCGGCCTCGGCAATACCTTGCTTCAGATGAACCTGCCTGAACAGGCCATCGAGCTGTACGACCGCGCCACCGCTCTGAAGCCCGACAATGCCGATGCACTCTGCAATCGTGGCCTGGCCGAGCTTGGGCTGCGCCAGCTTGATCGCGCCAGGCAGAGTTTCGAACGCGCGCTGTTGTTCCAGCCGCGAAACGTGGAGGCGCTCGTCGGCAAGGGTTTGGTCAATATCGAGCTCAAGAACTTCGACGAGGCAACGGGCGCGCTCGAGGCCGCGCTCGCGCTCAGGCCGGGTTCCGCGAAGATTCTGGCGAACCGCGGACGGCTCAATTTTGAGACGTCGAGGTTGGAACAGGCGATGGCGAATTTTGACGCGGCGCTTGCGATTTCGCCTCGGCTCGAGCTGGCATTGGAGGGGAAGGCGCAAGTCTCGCTCGCCATGGGAAATACGGCGCAGGCGATCCTGGCCTGCACCACTTTGCTGGAGGTAAATCCGGGCTCCGCGGTCGCGATGGCGCTGATGAGCGCTTGTTTTGCGAACCAGGGAGAGATCGCATCGGCCATCGAGCTGCTCGACGCTGCGCTGGCCATCGTGCCCGATGCCAGCTTGATCGGGCGAAAGATATTCTTCCTGGATTATCTCTCTGACGCCGATTTCGCGGTTCAGCAGGCCGCGCGAAAGCAGTGGTGGGACGCAATCGGCGCCAAATTGCCGCAAAGAAAGCTCGCACCCCGGCAGCTCGATCCCGACCGGCGGATCGTGATCGGCTATGTCGCGGCCGAGTTCTGGTACCACTCGGCGGGCTTCACGCTGTTGCCGGTGCTTGCCCATCACGACCACAACAAATTCCAGATCGTCTGCTATTCGTGCTCACCGGTCCGGGACGCGATGACCGCCAAATTCGAATCGCTGGCGGATGTCTGGGTCGAGGCCGGGCGGCTCACGGACGACCAGTTGGCCGATCGTATCGAGGCGGACAAGGTTGATATCCTGATCGACGTCTCCGGCCACACGACCGGCAACAGGCTCCATGTCTTCGCGCGCAAGCCGGCCCCCATTCAGGGCTCGGGTTTCGGACACGCGACCGGCACGGGCCTCAGGACCATGGACCATTTGCTCGCGGATCCGGTCTTCATTCCGGGATCGGCCCGGCATCTGTTCGCCGAAAAGGTCCACGATCTGCCGTGCCTGATCACGATCGATCCGATCCGGGACGTCCCGCCATCGGAGCTGCCGATGCTGCGCAACGGCTACGTCACCTTCGGCGTGTTCAACCGCATCTACAAGATTTCGGACGAGGCAATCCGGGTGTGGGCGCGCATCATGCGCGAATTGCCGGGATCGAGGATCGTCGTCAAGCATACCCTGCTCGACGATCCGCTGCTGCGCGATGGTTTGATTGCGCGCTTCGTGGCGCAGGGCATCGCGGAAGAGACCGTCACCTGCCTGGGCTCGACCCCGCGCCACGAGCATCTGCGCGCCTTTGCAGGGGTCGATATCTCCCTCGATACGTTCCCCCAAAACGGCGGCATCAGTACCTGGGAATCGCTCTATGCGGGCGTTCCGGTCGTGGCCAAGCTCGGCCACGGAGCCTCCTCACGTGCCGGCGGCTCCATCGTCGCAGCCGTCGGCCTCGGCGACTGGGTCGCTGAGAATGACGACGGCTATGTCGAGATTGCCCGCAAGTTTGCCTCGCAGCCCGAGCATCTGGCGAGCTTGCGCGCGGGCTTGCCGGCCCGGATCGCAGCCTCGGCGGCCGGCAATGTCGAGACTTACACGCGGGAGCTCGAAGCGGGTTACCGCCAATTCTGGCGCGACTATTGTGCCGCGGCCTCGGACCGCGGCGACGCGTGTTGAGCCGGATCAACCGGGCCGAGCCCGCAGCCCGGTGACGATCACACGAACGGCGGCTTGATGTTGCTGCGTTTCTCCAGCCATTCCGGCACCGGCAGGTTCTTGGCGCGCATGAAGTCCACGTTGAACAGTTTCGACTGATAGCGGCTGCCGGAATCGCACAGCACCGTGACGATCGTCTTGCCAGGCCCGAGTTGCTTGGCGAGACGCATCGCACCGACGATGTTGATGCCCGTCGAGCCGCCAAGGCAGAGACCTTCATGCTGGAGCAGCTCGTAGATCACGCTGACGGCGTCAGCGTCGGGAATGAGATAGGCGTCATCCACCTTCGCGGTCTCGACGATGGCGGTCGCACGGTTGAGGCCGATGCCTTCGGTGATCGAGCCGCCGGGCGTCGCCTTGGCATCGCCGGTCCTGAAATATTCGTACATGCCGGCGCCGTGCGGGTCGGCACAGGCGATCCGTACGTTCTTGTTCTTCTCCTTCAGGTAGCGGCTGGTACCGGCGAGCGTGCCGCCGCTGCCGACCGAGCAGACGAAACCGTCGATCTTGCCGCCGGTCTGCTCCCAGATCTCCGGCCCCGTGGATTCGTAATGCGCCTTGGCATTGTCGAGGTTGTTCCACTGGTCGGCGAACAGCACGCCGTTCGGCTCGGTCTTGCGCAGCTCGTCCGCAAGACGGCGGCCGACATGCTGGTAGTTGTTGGGATTGGCGTAAGGAAGGGCCGGCACCTCGATCAGCTCGGCGCCACACAGCTTCAGGAAGTCCTTCTTCTCCTGGCTCTGCGTCTCCGGGATCACGATCAGGGTGCGGTAGCCGCGCGCGCTGGCGACAACGGCAAGGCCGATGCCGGTGTTGCCGGCGGTCGCTTCCACCACGAGGCCGCCGGGCTTGAGCTCGCCGCGCTTCTCGGCCTCCAGGATCATCCATTTGCCGGCGCGGTCCTTGACCGACTGGCCGGGGTTCATGAACTCGGCCTTTCCGAGAATGGTGCAGCCGGTCAGTTCCGAGGCGCGCTTGAGCTTGATCAGCGGGGTGTTGCCGATGGCTTCGACAACGTCGTTTCGAATGGTCATGTCGGGGAAATCGCTTACCAAGGGGGTTGATCCGGTTGGCCAGAACCTAGTGCTTGGGACGCTAAAGGGGAAGGCTTTTGCGCTGCGGCGAAACCGACTGAAGCGCCTGTCCGACCAGCGATATTCTTGGAAAGCGCGACCGGCGATGATGCGCTCGGCCGCGAGGCGGGGTATCAGTAGGAGGAAATGACTGAACTCCGTCAGAGCACGGAAGATGATGGTCGTCGCCAGCCACTTCGCGACCGCTTTTTTCCAAGCAACGGTCGGGACGAGATCCGGAACGTGGATGGCTTCCTCTCGGCCATTGACGGCTTTGTGAGACGGCTCGGCCATCGGGAGCCGAAGGCGCGCCGAGCGTAATGTGGCGGGATGGAAGGCCCAGGTGCCGGTGTGGCAGCAATATCACATGAAATCTTGGTAAGCTTGCTTACGTCTCCCGGCGTTTTCAGAATGAGAGAAATATCTGCGAGACAAGCACCTTTTGAATTCTCGACCAACCGTTTCAGGTTCGCTGGCTTGGCCATCTCGCAACTGCGGCACTGTCCGGCAGTTCGGCACCCGGCTAGTATCAATGTCGAAGTTCCGCAGAAAGCATCACCACGGTGAACGCGTTGTCCAAAGCCCCCCGATCGTCCCGCCGCGAATCGGTTAATCCGGCTGCGCGGCGGCGGCTGGATCTGCCCGGCGGGGGGTGGATGTGACACAGCATGTTCCGGCGATCGCCATGCGGCGGTCTGTGGGGTCTGCATCCCGGACGCTGCGCGCGGCGCGCTGGCTTGCGGTGTTGTGCCTCGCCGCCGGGTCGGGTGCCTGCGTGCTGACCCAGGATCTTCCTGATCCCGCGCTCGACGTTCCCACGCAGTACAAATACGCCGGCAAGGGCGATGCGCCGCCGTCGCTGGATTGGTGGCGCGGCTTCCGGTCCAGGGAGCTGACGCAGCTGATGGAAGAGGCCCAGACCGTCAACCTCGACATCGCCGCCGCCGTCGCGCGCATCGTCCAGGCCGACGCGCAGGCGCGGCAGGCGGGCGCGGCGCTACTGCCGACCTTGTCCGGCACCGGGCAGGAGACCTATTCGCGCACCTCCGGCTCCTCCGCTTCAGGGCTCACCAATGGTGGCCGCGAGGTCGTCAACTACCAGGCATCGCTGAGCGCGAGCTACCAGCTCGACTTCTGGGGTCAGAACCGCGATGCGCTGCAGACGGCCGAGGAGACTGCGAACGCCAACCGCTTCGATCGCGACACCGTCGCGCTGACGACGCTCGCCAGCGTCGCCAATGCCTATTTCCAGGTGCTGGCCGCGCAGGACCGCATCAGGACCTCGCAGCGGAACATCGCGAGCGCGCAGCGCATCCTCGATGCCGTGAGGGAACGCCGCAAGGCCGGTACCGGCACCGATCTCGACGTTGCCCAGCAGGAGAGCGTGCTTGCCAATCAGAAGGCTCTGGTGCCGCCGCTGCGCCAGACGCTCGACCAGAACAGGAATGCGCTCGCCGTGCTGGTGTCGCGGCCGCCGGAAAGCGTGCGCATCGACGGCGGCTCGCTGAACAACGTGGCCATCCCGCGCGTCACGCCCGGCCTGCCGTCGGAGATATTGACGCAGCGGCCCGACATCCGCCGGCAGGAAGCGCAGCTCGCCTCGGCGACCGCGAACATCGGCAATGCCCGCGCACAGTTCTTTCCGACCATTCAGCTCACCGGCAACGGCGGCTACCAGAGTTCGGCGCTGGTGTCGCTGTTCCAGCCGCATGCGGCGTTCTTCCAACTCGTCGGCAGCGCGACGCAGCCGATCTTCGACGGCGGCAAGATCCTCGGCAATTTCGAGTTCGCCAAGGCGCGGCAGGACGAGTTGCTCCAGACCTACCGCAAGACCATCGTCCAGGCGTTCACCGACGTCGACAATGCGCTGTTCTCGATCAGGCAGACCACGATCAAGCTGCAATTGCAGCGCGATGTGCTCAACGCCTCGAGGCGCGCCTTCGATCTGTCCGAGCAGCAATTGCGGGCCGGCACCGCCGACATCGTGACCGTGCTCAACACCCAGCTCACCCTGTTCACGGCGGAGGATGCGCTGTCGCAGGCCCAACTCGCACGGCTTCTCGCCATCGTCAGCCTGTATCAGGCGCTCGGCGGCGGCTGGGAGCCGCGTATGGAGAAACCGGTCAATGCTCTTTAAGCCGGATAGCAAGCAAGGCGCGGAAGAGGGGACGGCGAGAAAGTCGCGCGGCCGCGGCTTCATCATGACCGTGATCACGCTGGCGATCCTCGGCGGCCTGTTCTATCTCGGCTGGACCGTCACGCATCAGCAGCAGGCGAACAACCGCAACAACCAGCGGCTCGATCTGCCGGTGCCCGTGCTGGCGGCAAGCCCGCGGGTGCAGGACGTTCCGGTCTATCTCGACGGCGTCGGCGCGATCCGCGCGCTCAATACCGTGACCGTCCGCTCGCAGGTCGACGGCAAGCTGATCGCCGTGAACTTCACGGAAGGCCAGGACGTCAAGAAGGGCGACGTGCTCGGCGAGATCGATCCGGCACTCTACCAAGCCACTTATGATCAGGCCGTCGCCAAGAAGGCGCAGGATCAGGCCCAGCTCGCCAACCAGCGCATCGACCTGACGCGCTACGAGCAGCTCGCTGCCTCCAACGCCGGCTCCAAGCAGCAGGCCGATACCCAGCGCGCGCTGGTCGCGCAGACCGAGGCGCTGGTCAAGGCCGATCAGGCTGCCATCGACAACGCGGCGGCGACGCTGAGCTACACCAAGATCGTTGCGCCGATCTCGGGGCGCGCCGGCCTGCGCCAGGTCGACCAGGGCAACATCATCCACGCCTCCGACACCACGGGGCTCGTGGTGATCACGCAATTGCAGCCGATCGCGGTGTGGTTCAGCCTGCCGCAGCAGCAGATCATGCGCGTCAATGCGGCCGCGGCGAAGGGCGCGCTCGCGGTCGACGTGTTCGGCAATGACGGCGTCACGGTGGTCGACACCGGCAAGCTCACCGGCATCGACAATCAGGTCGACCAGACCACCGGCACGCTCAGGCTCAAGGCGGAATTTCCCAACGCCAATTACCAGCTCTGGCCCGGCCAGTTCGTCAATGTTCGCCTCAAGGTCGAGACCCTGACGCAGGCGCTGGTGGTGCCGACATCGGCCGTGCAGCGCGGTCCGATCGGGACCTTCAGCTATGTCATCGGCGAGGACAATATCGTCTCGGCCAAGCCCGTGACGGTGACCCAGCAGAACGAGCATGACGCCGTCATCGCCAGCGGCCTATCGGCGAGCGACAGGGTCGTCACCACGGGCTTTGCCAATCTGTCCGACGGCTCCAAGGTCATCATCGGCCGCGACGACCAGACCCCGTCGGCCGATCTTGCCCCGCGCAAACGCTCCCGCGGGCCGGACGCCCAGAAGAAGGATGGCGCCAAGGACGGTCAGAAGGACGGCCAGAAAGACGGGCAGGGCGGGGCTGGCGAGTTCCGCGCCAAGCGGAGCGGCATCGAGGGCGACCAGAAGGGACAGACCGGGCCGGCTGCAGGACCTTCCCCAGCACCGGCCGCGGGCAGTGGAGCCAAGCAGCCATGATCCCGACAACAGCCGCTTGATGCGGCAGGCATAACCCATGGGTGTCTCCGAACCCTTCATCCGCCGCCCGATCGCGACCTCGCTGCTCGGGATCGCGCTTCTGATCGGCGGCCTGCTGGGCTATTTCGCGCTGCCGGTCTCGGCGCTGCCGCAGGTCGATTTCCCGACCGTGCAGGTGACGACGCAGCTTCCGGGCGCGAGCCCCGACGTGATCGCCTCGCTGATCACCGCGCCGCTGGAGCGGCAGCTCGGCCAGATCCCGTCGCTGTCGGCGATGAACTCGACGAGCTCGTTCGGTGTCAGCCAGATATCGCTGCAGTTCGATCTCAACCGCGACATCGACGGCGCCACCCAGGACGTGCAGGCCGCGATCAATGCCGCGGCGGGCGTGCTGCCCAAGACGCTGCCTTATCCGCCGACCTACGCCAAGGTGAACCCGGCCGATGCGCCGGTCATGACGCTGGCGCTGCGCTCCGACACCATCTCGCTGCGGGTGATGAGCGACATCGCAGACACCATCCTGGCGCAACGCCTCAGCCAGATTTCCGGCGTCGGACGCGTCGCGGTGCTCGGCGGCCTGAAGCCGGCCGTACGCATCCAGGCCGATCTGGCGCGGCTCGCCGCCTACGGCATCGCCATGGAGGATTTGCGCACCGCGATCGCCAACGCCAACGTCTCGGGTCCGAAGGGCTCGCTCGATGGCGCGCAGCAATCCTACATCATCGCGGCCAACGACCAGATCGCTGCGGCCGAGGCCTACAAGCCCGTCATCATCGCCTATCGCAACGGTTCGCCCGTCACTATCGCCGACGTCGCCCAGATCGTCGATGGCCTGGAGAACGACCGTACCGGCGGCTGGTACCAGGGCACGCCGGCCGTCATCATCGACATCCAGCGCCAGCCCGGCGCCAATGTGATCGACGTCGTCAGTCAGATCCGTGCCGAAATCCCCAAGCTGCAGCGCGCGATTCCGGCAGGGGTGAACCTCACCATCGTCTCCGACCGCACCGTGACGATCCGTGCCTCGGTTCACGACGTGCAGTTCACGCTGGTCCTTGCCGTCGTGCTGGTGACCTTGGTGGTGCTGCTGTTCCTGCGCTCGATCCGCGCCACCATAATCGCGGGCGTGGCGCTGCCGCTGTCGCTGATCACCAGCTTCGGCATCATGTATTTCGCCGGTTTCAGCCTCGACAATCTGTCGCTGATGGCGCTGACGATCGGCACCGGCTTCGTCGTCGACGACGCCATCGTCATGATCGAGAACATCGTGCGCCATATGGAGAACGGCGACGGCCCGATGGAAGCCTCGCTGAAGGGCGCCAGCGAGATCGGCTTCACCGTGATCTCGCTCACGGTGTCGCTGATCGCGGTCTTCATCCCGCTGCTGTTCATGTCGGGACTCGTGGGGCGCATGTTCCGCGAGTTCGCGCTCACACTGACGATCGCGGTCGTGACCTCGGCCGTGGTCTCGCTGACGCTGACGCCGATGATGTGCTCGCGCCTGCTCAAGCACGCCCATGAGGAGCTGGCGGTGCCGGGACTGGCTGCGATCAGCCGCTTCATCGACCGCACTGTCGAAGCGTACCACCGCACGCTGCTGGTGGTTTTGCAGCACCAGCGCACCACGCTGGTCGTGACCTTCGCGACGCTGATCGCGACGCTCGTTCTCTACGTCGTCGCGCCAAAGGGCTTCCTGCCGCTGCAGGACACCGCCTCGATCACGGCGGTGACGGAGGCGGGGCCGGACGTGTCGTTCGCGGAGATGCAGAAACGACAGGCCGAGGCGGCGGGCGCCATCAAGGCCGATCCCGACGTGGTCGGCGTGGTCTCGGTGATCGGTGCAGGCTCGGTCAATCCGACCACCAATGTCGGCCGGCTCGTCATGACCTTGAAACCGCGCGGCGAGCGGCGTGACGATGTCGCGGCCGTCATTGTCAGGCTGAAGGAGCGGGTCTCGGGCATCCCCGGCATGACCGTCTATTTCCAGCCGGTGCAGGACGTGCAGATCTCGACCCAGTCGAGCCGCTCGCAATACCAGTACACGCTGACCGGCACCGATGCGGCGCTGGTGTCGGAGTGGGCCCGCAAGCTGATTGCGGAGATGCGACGCGATCCCCTGTTCCGCGACGTCTCCTCGGAGGCGCAGGAGGGCGGATTGCGGGCGCAGCTCGACGTCGACCGCACCCGCGCCGGCCAGCTCGGTGTGAGCCTGCAAGGCATCACCGACACGCTCAACGACGCCTTTGCGCAGCGCCAGATTTCGACCATCTACGGCCAGGCCAACCAGTACCGCGTGGTGCTGGAGGCGCTGCCGATGTATCAGCGCGATCCCTCGATCCTGTCGAAGCTGTATTTGCCGGGGGCGGCGAGCGCGACCGCCGGCGCACCCAACGCACAGGTGCCATTGTCGGCCGTGGCGACGCTCAAGCGCACCACGGCGCCGCTCGCGATCTCGCACCAGGCGCAATTCCCGTCGGTGTCGCTCAGCTTCAATCTCGCGCCGGGCGCCGCGCTCGGCGATGCCGTCGACGCCGTGAAGACGATCGAGACGCGGATCGGCATGCCCAACAACATCGTCGGCGTCTATGCCGGCGACGCCGCCGAATTCGCCAAGGCGTTGGCCGGCCAGCCCTGGCTTCTGCTCGCAGCCGTGATCACGATCTACATCGTGCTCGGGGTGCTCTACGAGAGCTACATCCACCCGATCACCATCCTGTCGACGCTGCCCTCGGCCGGCGTCGGCGCCATCCTGGCGCTGGTGCTGTGCGGGCAGGACCTCTCGGTCATCGGCCTGATCGGCATCATCCTCTTGATGGGCATCGTCAAGAAGAACGCGATCATGATGATCGACTTCGCGCTGGAGGCCGAGCGCCGGCAGGGCATGTCGCCCAACGATGCCATCGTACAGGCCTGCCTGCTGCGCTTCCGCCCGATCATGATGACGACGCTGGCGGCGCTGTTCGGCGCGCTGCCGCTCGCGATCGAGAGCGGCACCGGCGCCGAGCTGCGCTTTCCGCTCGGCATCTCCATCATCGGCGGCCTGCTGCTGAGTCAGCTGCTGACGCTCTACACCACGCCTGTGATCTATCTCGCGCTCGACCGCATCAACCGCCGGCTCGAGCAGGCGCTGCCGCCGGCCGAATCCGGTGGCCCGCCAGTAGCCGGCGCGACCGAGGGGATGCAGTGATGGCATCGATCTCGGAGCCCTTCATCCGCCGCCCGGTCGCAACCACGCTGCTGTCGATCGGGTTGTTCCTGCTGGGTGTGGTCGCCTACGAGTTCCTGCCCGTCGCTTCGGTCCCGAACGTCGACTTCCCCGCCATCTTCGTCTCGGCCAGCCGGCCCGGCGCCGACCCCTCGGTGATGGCGGCGACGGTGGCGTCCCCGCTGGAGCGGCGTCTCGGCGAGATATCAGGCATCAACCAGATCACCTCGACCTCGACGCTCGGCAACACCAGCATCCAGCTCCAGTTCGACATCGGCCGCAACATCGACAAGGCCGCGCGCGACGTGCAGGCGGCGATCAATGCCGCGATGGTCGACCTGCCGAGCGACCTGCCGACGCTGCCGCGCTTCCGCAAGGCCAATACGGCCGGCGCGCCGATCTACGTGCTGGCGTTGACCTCCAAGACGATCTCTTCGGCCGCGATCTACGACGTCGCCGACAGCGTGCTGGCGCAACGCATCTCGCAGGTGCCGGGGGTCGGCAACGTGGCGATCTCCGGCGCCGACCAGCCGGCCGTGCGGGTCCAGCTCAATCCCGTCGCGCTGTCCAACGCCGGTATCGCCACCGACGACGTGCGGACCGCCATCATCAACGCCAATCCCCTCGGCCCGGTCGGCATCTTCAATGGCGAGCGCCAGAGCGAGACGCTGTCGCTGAACAAGCAGATGCGCAGCGCGAAAGAGTTCCGCGACATCGTCATCAAGAGCTCGAACGGCAATTTCGTGCGGCTGTCGGACGTCGCCGAGATCGAGGATTCCGTCCGCAACGCCCGGTCGATCGCCTGGTTCAACAAGCAGCCTGCCGTGCTGATCCAGATCACCAAGCAGGGCGATGCCAACGTCATCGACGTCGTCGACCGGGTGAAGGCGCTGATCCCCGAGCTGAAGCAGTGGATTCCGGCCGGCGTCGAGATCTCGACCCTGGTCGACCGCACCGGCACGATCCGCGCCAGCGTGCTCGACATGCAATGGACATTGCTGGCGACCGCGGTCCTGGTGATGGTCGTGGTGTTCGTGTTCCTGCGCAGGCTGACGCCGACGATCGCGGCCGGCATCTCGGTGCCGCTGGCGCTCGCCGGCACCTGCGCCGGCATGTGGGTCGCGGGCTTTTCCATCGACAATCTGTCGCTGATGGCGCTTGCGATCTCCGTCGGCTTCGTGGTCGACGACGCCATCGTCATGATCGAGAACATGTACCGCAATCTCGAGCATGGCATGCGGCCGTTCCAGGCGGCGCTGGAGGGTGCGAAGCAGATCGGCTTCACCGTGGTCTCGATCAGCCTGTCGCTGATCGCAGCATTCACGCCGCTGATCTTCATGGACGGAATCGTCGGGCGTCTCTTGCGCGAATTCTCGCTGACGCTGACCTTCGCCATCCTGGTCTCGACGCTGGTGTCGCTCACGGTCACACCGATGATCTGCGCGCACTACATCCACCAGGCCACGTCCGGAACGGCGACGCTGTTCGATCGCATCGTCGAGGGTTCGCTGTCGCGCATCGTCTCCTTCTACGCGAGAACCTTGCGCACCGTGCTGGACTACCCGCTGGCGACGCTGCTGGTGTTCTTCGCCACCATCGGCCTCACCGTGACGCTCTACATCAAGGTCCCCAAGGGCTATTTCCCGACCGACGATTCCGGCTTCGTGATCGGGGCGACGCGCGCCTCGGCCGACATCTCGTTCCAGTCGATGCTCGGTCTCCAGCAACGGCTCGCCGACATCGTGATGAAGGATCCGGCGGTGGCCGGCATCGGCTCGACCGTCGGCGCCGGAGGCGGGCCGGGGGGAGCGACCTCGAACCGCGGTATCATGTACATCAGCTTGAAGCCGCCGGAGGAGCGCGACCACGTCTCGACCGAGGTCGTGATCGATCGTCTGCGGCGCGCGCTGTATCCGGTGGCCGGCATCCGCCTCTTCATGTTCGCCGCCCAGGACGTCCGTGCCGGCGGCCGGCAGAGCGATTCAGACTACCAGTACACGCTGACCAGCACCGACCTCAGTCTGCTGCAGAAATGGGCGCCGATCGTCGCCAAGCGCATGGAGAGCGTCGAGGGCATCACCGACATCTCCAGCGACCGCGACCCCGGCGGGCTTCAGCTCACCCTGAACATCGATCGCCAGAAGGCGTCGGCACTCGGCGTCCGGGTTCAGGACATCGACAATGCGCTGAACAACGCCTTCTCGCAGCGGCAGATCTCGATCATCTACACCCAGCGCAACCAGTACATGACCGTGCTGGAGATCGACCCGAAATTCCAGGTCGATCCCTCAAACCTCGATCGCATCTATGTCGCGGGCGCGGGCGACGCGCAGGTGCCGCTGTCGGCCGTGGTGCATGCGAGCCGCGGACTCGCCGCGCTTGCGGTCTATCACTCGCAATCGTTCCCCTCGACCACAGTGTCGTTCAACCTCATACCGAACGTGCAGCTTCAGGCGGCGACGCAGAACATCCAGCGGGCGGTCGAGGAACTGCACATGCCCGAAGGCATCCGCGGCAGCTTCGACGGCAATGCCGGCGACTTCGCCAAGACCAGCGGCCGCCAGCCGCTGCTGATTCTCGGCGCGCTGGTGGCGATGTATATCGTGCTCGGCGTGCTCTATGAGAGCCTCGCCCATCCGCTCACGATCATCTCGACACTGCCGTCGGCCGGATTAGGCGCGCTGCTCGCCTTGCAGCTCACCAACACGCCGCTGACGGTGATCGCCTTCGTCGGCATCATCCTCCTGATCGGCATCGTCAAGAAGAACGGCATCATGATGGTGGATTTCGCGCTCGAGGCCGAACGCCAGCGCGGCCTGTCGTCGGCGGAGGCGATCTTCGAGGCCTGCCAGGCACGCTTCCGCCCGATCCTGATGACGACCATGGCGGCGCTGTTCGCCGGCATCCCGCTGGTGGTGGCAACCGGCCCCGGCACGGAGCTGCGGCGTCCGCTCGGCATCACCATCATCGGTGGCCTGTTCGTCTCGCAGATCCTGACCCTCTACACCACGCCGGTCATCTACCTCCTGATCGACCGCCTGCGGCGGCGGCCGGCGCCGCGTCCGCTACCGGCACCGGCGGAATAGGTTGTTGAAGCCGCGCTTCGAGCGTATAGCGGCGCCCATGTCGAACCCGCCAGAAACCGCCGCCGTCGCCGATCCGATCCCGGAGTGCCCTCACTGCCAGAAGCCGATGCCGCTGTGCATCTGCGACAGCGTCACGCCGATCGAAAACCGGCTGTCGCTGCTGATCCTCCAGCACCCGCAGGAGCAGGACAGGGCGCTCGGCACCGCGCGCCTGCTCGCCCGGCATTTCGCCGACGCCACCGTGCGGGTCGGCTTGTCCTGGCCGAGCCTGTCCAAGGCGCTGGGACGCCCGGTCGAAAATGCCGCGCGCTGGGCCGTGCTCTATCTCGGCTCGGCACGCGCCGCCGACCTCGAGGCGGAAGCCGAGATCATCGCGCTCAACCGCAAGGGCGAGATCGCGGAGAACCAGCGCGCGATCCTCGGCAAGCTCGAAGGCGTCGTGCTGCTCGACGGCACCTGGAGCCAGGCCAAGGCGCTGTGGTGGCGCAATCCCTGGATGCTCAAATGCCAGCGCGTCATCCTCAACCCCGCGCACCCTTCGCGCTATGGGCGTCTGCGCAAGGAGCCGCGCCGCGACGGGCTCTCGACCATCGAGGCCGCGGCAACTGTCCTGGCCGGCCTCGAGCGGCGTCCCGATATCGCCGAGACGCTGCATGCGAGTTTTGAACGGCTGTTAACACGCTATCGCGAGGTTCAGGCCGAGATGCCGGAACTCGCGCCGAAGCCTGCCCCAAAGGGCCGGCGCGACTTCCGACGACGCAAACGAGCCTGACTTCGGCCCAACTCGTCCGTACGGTCGATTGCGCCGCAAGGCGCGGGCGTCTAGAGACCATCGGCCGGTCGTGGCCGATCTGCTGTCCTGGTGCGGCATCGGCGCGTGGCAACCGAAGGGGCAGTCGAATTCAGCTCGCAGTGAAGGAAATTCTGACGCAGGCGGCGCGGCCCGATCGTTGGGGCACGCTCGCGCTGATGGACATTTCGCTGCGTTATCGGCGGACCGTGATCGGCCCGCTCTGGATCACGCTGACGCTCGCCGCCACGATCGCAAGCGTCGGCACGGTCTATGCCGCATTGTTCAAGCAGGACATCGCGACCTTCCTGCCGTCCTTCGCGGTCGGCCTGATCGTCTGGACCCTGATCGCGACGACGCTCCAGGAGGGGTCCAACATCTTCGTGGCATCCGGTCATCTCATCAAAGCGGTGCCGGCACCACTGATCGTTCACGTCCTGCAGATGATCACGCGCAACGTCCTCATCTTCGCGCATCATTTGGTGATTGTCGCGCTGCTTTACGTCGTGATGCCCTGGCCGCTGCACTGGAGCATGCTGGTCGTGGTGCCCGGCTTTGCGATCTTGTTTCTCGCGCTGCTCGGTGGCGCGGTCGTGCTCGGCATGCTGTGCGCGCGTTTTCGCGACATCGGTTCGGCGATCGTCAGCGGGCTGCAATTCGTCTTCTTCCTCACCCCGATCATTTGGACCGAGGACAGCGTGCGCGGCACCTCGTTTCACTGGCTGACATCGGTCAATCCGTTCGCGACGCTGCTCGATCTCGTACGCCGTCCGCTGCTGTCGCAGCCGACCGATGCGCAGCAATGGCTGCTCGGGATGGTCTACGCGATCGCCTTGGTCGCCATCGCATTCTGCTGCTACGCAAAATATCGCCATCGCGTGGCGTATTGGCTGTGATGCGCGCATGACGGCCACGGCCCACATCGTACTTCGCGACGTCTCGGTCACGTTCCCGGTGCTGACGTTCCGCGACCGATCGCTGCGCAGCCGGTTCGTCAGTGCCGTGACGCTGCGCCGGAAGCCGGCGGTCTCGCACATCGTCACGGCGCTGAACGGGATCAGTCTCGATATCCGCGCCGGCGATCGCCTCGCCATCATTGGCGCCAACGGCGCCGGCAAGACCACGCTGCTGCGGGTTCTCGCCGGCATCTACCACCCGACGGCCGGGAGCATCGACGTGCTCGGCCGCTGCCTGTCGCTGTTCGACCTGTCGGCCGGGTTCGATGAGGAAGCGACCGGCTACGAGAACATCATGCGGCGGGGCCTCGTGATCGGCGCGCGGCGTGCCGAGATCGACGCGCGGCGCGCCGAGATCGCCGAATTCACCGAGCTCGGCGACCGGCTCGACCTGCCGCTGCGCACCTATTCCAGCGGGATGATGTTGCGCCTGATCTTCGCGGTCGCAACCGCGGTCGAAGGCGAGATCGTGCTGCTCGACGAATGGATCGGCGTCGGCGACCAGCGATTCCGCAAGAAGGCGCGGCAGCGGCTGGACGAGATCGTCGCCCGCGCCGGCATCCTGGTGCTTGCCTCACATGACATCGAGCTGATCCAGAGCACCTGCAACCGGGCGATCCTGCTGGAGCAGGGCAGGATCATCGCGGCCGGCGCAACCGATGCGATTCTCGCGCAATATCTGGCGGGGTCCGGCGCGAAGAAGGCGTAGCGGTTCGAAGGATCCCCCGGACCGGGCAGGCTCCAGCCAAAATCGGCGAAGGCGGTTGCCTAACCCGTTGATCCCCTATATTGGTCCGCCCTTACGGGGCCACGTGGCGGAGTGGTTACGCGCCGGTCTGCAAAACCGTTTACTCGGGTTCGAGTCCCGACGTGGCCTCCATCATAAATATCTGATTTTTCAACGAAATTAGATTCCGGGCGTCTTCCGATGGGCGCGCCGGCGAGGCTCGCCGCGTGGTGCCCCCCGGGTTTGCCCGGGGCTGGCTGGAAACCCCCGATTCACGCCCGTTGGCATACACTTCGCATCTGCGAAGTGATGCGACTGACATCAACAAGCGCTGGAGCACCCGTGGGCGACATCGTCCGATTTGTCCCGAAGTCCGAGCTGGAGCGGGCTCGCCTCATCCGCGAGGCCCGTGCGATCTATGACAGCATCTTTCCATCGGCCGTACCCGACCGGGTGCCGCAGGATGGCGAGGAACGCGCCAAGACCTGATTGTCGCGGCGCCGGGTTTCACACAGCGCCTACGGCAAAACGCCGGAGAGGCGGGCGCTACGGCTCACCGTGAAAGCGGCCTCAGCTGGCCGCGTACCAGCCATCGGGGAACGGCAGGAGGGGCCAGGCGCCCTCGTTGTCATTGGCGGCCTTGGGCGTCGCGTCAAAACTCCACGAGCGGGGCACGAATTCCTCCTCCGGCGCGGGAGCCAAGTCTTCAATGACCATGGCGTCCCGGACGGCATCCAGCAGCAGATTGAATTCGGCTTCGCTTCTCATCGCACCCTCGCAGAACGCAGACGGCGCAATGTCGCAAGGCCGGTTTGTTACCCGGTTGAGCCGATCGTTCGCATTTTAGCGATCCGGCGATCGGGTCCCGATTGGTTAGCGATTTCTAAAGAAGTCCCGTCGGGAACCTACATTCGGGGCGAGCATCCCGAGTGTGAAAGAGATCACATCCTCGGCGGTTTATTTCTCTTAACTCCTTCGCACACCGGCCCAATGCAGGCCGGAGCGGGCAGGGCGGAACGGGAGACTGGTCATGAAGACGAGGTTCTTGCGGTTTGCGGGAGTGAAGAGCCGGGCGCGCCGCGCCTCCACGGTCGGGCTGTTCCTGACGCTGTTTGCCTCCGCCGCCCACGGGCAGGGGACAGCCGAACAGCGCCGGGCCTGCACACCCGACGTCTACCGGCTCTGCGCCGGCGAAATCCCCAATGTCCGCGCCATCACGGCCTGCCTGCGCCGTAACCGGTCGAGCTTGAGCGAGGCTTGCCGCAGCGTGTTCGATCAGGCCGGCGGCTGACATACCGGCTCTGTGCATTTGTGCGCAGCAAGTGCCTCGTGAGGCCAAGCGAATCCGGCATAGTCGGCCTGTGGATATGCTGCGGACAGGCTGTGGATATCGCGGCGTCGGCGGGTAGATGCGTCCACCGCCCGTCATATCTTCGTCAAGCGGCCTCACTGAGTGAGGCTTTGATCGTGCAGATATCTCTCCCAATCGAAACCATTTGATTCCTCCGAATTCGCCAATTGCGTATCACGCCAATTCGCGCCCGAGCAGTTTTTGGGCAGCCGCCTGCCCAAATCGCAGGCCCCCTCCATCCAATTTTTTGTACGTCCGCGGACAAGCTTTCCCGTCGGCTCTCCCCCTAGGCTCGCTTTCGAGATCTGGAACATGGCCTTTGCCATGACAATTCGAAGGAGCGGGACATGGAGAGACGGGTATTGCCCCAGGCGCGGCGGGGAACGGCGCGCGCAACGTCTTGGCGCAAGCTCGCGCTCGGCGCCAGCATCGCCCTTGGCCTGGTTGCCGCAGCACCGCTGAGCGCACAGGCCGCGGCGCCCTCCGCCTGTGCCGCGCTGCAGGAGAAATATCCGGACTGGAAGGGTAAGACGCTCGTCAACGCCATCAACCCGCACACGCCGGGCTACGAGACCATCGATCCCAAGGATCCCAGCAAATACATCGGCTTCGACATCGATCTCGGCGAAGCCATCGGTGAATGCCTCGGCTTCAAGCTGACCTACAAGCCGGTGACGTTCGCGGCGCTGCTGACCACACTGGCCGCGGGCCAGGCCGACATCGTCATCTCCGACATCTACGCCACCAAGGAGCGTGCCAAGGCGGCCGACTTCATCACCTATTCGAAGGTGTTCGACGGCGTGCTGGTCGCGAAGGGCAATCCGAAGGGCATCAACGGCATCAATATTTCGATGTGCGGCGCGGCTGCCGCGGAAAACACCGGCTATGTCGAGGTGCCCCTGATCCAGGCCCTGATCCCCGAGTGCAAGAAGGCGGGCAAGCCCGAGCCGACCATCCAGCTCTACGACAACAACGCCAACTGCATCCAGGCGATCCTCGCCGGTCGCGCCGACACCTATATCAACGACGTCAACACGGTCGACAGCGCGGTGAAGGCCTATCCGGACAAGCTCGAAAAGGCGATCGCGGTGACGATCCCGTATTCCGTCGGCATCGCCGTGCCCAAGGACAAGCCGAAATTCCGCGACGCCGTGCTGGCTGCGCTGATCGAGGTGCAGAAGGCCGGTACGCATATGGAGCTTCTGAAGAAGCATGGGCTCGACGTGAACAACTTCAAGGAGCCGGACATCCTGACCGCCGACTGAGTGCGGCTTACTTCTCCCGACGAGGACAGGTTGGCGCGAAGCGCCGGGTGAGGGGGCACCGCGAACTCCGGAGCAAGCGTACCCCCTCACCCGGATCGCGTCGGACGATGCGATCCGACCTGTCCCCAAGGGAGAGGTGATCAGCCCATCCACCGCCTTCGACCAAATTTGATCCCGCTCTCATGACGGCTGGCTGATGTCGCTGTTCCTTCACTATCTGAGCATGCCGTATCTGCTCGAGGGCATCGAGCTCACCCTCGAGGTGACCGCCCTCGGGCTCGGCGGCGGATTGATCCTCGGATTGATCCTCGCAGGGATGCAGCTCTCGCGCTTCTGGCTCCTTGCGGCAATCGCCAGGGCGTATACCGTGATCTTCCGCGGCACGCCGCTGATCCTGCAGATGGTGTTCGCCTACGACGCGCTGCCGCATATCGGCATCAAGCTGCCGGCGGTGCTGGCAGCCGGCCTCGCGCTCGCCTGCAACGAGGCGCCGTTCATAGCCGAGATGCTGCGCGCCGGCGTGCTCGGCGTGGATCGCGGCCAGCTGACGGCTGGCCAGGCGCTCGGCATGACACCGTCCGTCCTGATGCGCCGGGTGATCGCGCCGCAGGCCATCCGCACCATGATCCCGGCCTTCGGCAACGAGGCCGTCAGCGCCCTGAAGAATTCATCGCTCGCCTCTGTCGTCGCGGTGCAGGAGCTGACCCTGCGCTCGACGCAGCTGGCGTCCTCGACCTTCGATTTCTTCTCGATCTTCTTCGCGTCGGGTCTGCTCTATCTCGTGCTGACCGCGACCATCAGTGTGATCCAGCTCTTCGTCGAATGGCTGCTCGATCTCGACCGTACCACGCGCCGCGAGCGCAAGCTCGCCGACTATCTGCCCTGGCGCCGCGTCGATCTCGCCACCAAGCTCGAACTTGCCGATGCGACCGTCGCCGATCCAGATCCCGCAGAGCTTGCTGACACCCCGCCGCTGGCCCTGACGCGGGAGGAGCGTGCCCGCCGGGCCACGACCATCGCGCGCAACAATATCGCGGTGGAAGCAAAGGACCTCACCAAAAGCTACGGCCCGCAAAAGGTCCTGGACGGTCTCGACCTCACGGTGCGCGTCGGCGAGGTCGTTGCGCTGCTCGGTCCCAGCGGCTCCGGCAAGAGCACGCTGCTTCGCTGTATCAACCATCTCGAAAACTGGGACGCCGGCACACTGCGCGTCGGCGGACGCCGCCTCGGCTTCGACGAGAACGGCAAGCGGCTGTCGCCGCGCGCCATTGCCAATGAGCGCGCCAGCGTCGGCGTCGGCATGGTGTTCCAGCAGTTCAATCTGTTCGCGCATCTGTCGGCGAAGGAGAACGTCGCCGGCCCCCTGCGCTGGGTGCACGGCATGACCCGCATCGATGCCGACCGCCGTGCCACCGAATTGCTCGACCGCGTCGGTCTCTCGCATCGCGCCGACGCGCTGCCGCGGCATCTCTCCGGCGGCCAGCAGCAGCGCGTCGCCATCGCGCGCGCGCTGGCACCGAACCCGAGCGTGCTGTTGCTCGACGAGCCGACCTCCGCGCTCGATCCCGAGCTCGTCAACGAAGTGCTGGAGGTGATCCGCCGCCTTGCCATCGACGACGGCCTCACCATGATCATCTCGACGCACCAGATCCGCTTCGCCGACGAGGTCGCCGACCGCGTCGCGTTCCTGAGCGGGGGCGCGATCATCGAGGAGGGACCGGCGCACGAGGTGCTCACCAATCCCCGCAATCCGCTGACGGCGCGCTTCCTCAGTGTGATGGAAGCCGACAAGACGCCGGAGGCGGTGCGATGAGCGCCGTCGCCGCAGGATTCGAGACTCCCGAAGAGCCAGGTCAGAAGAGTTGAAGTCATGAAGCATGTCACGCTGCCGGTTTCGCCGAAGACCGTTCACTGGGGCTATTTCTCCAAGGCGGTCGCACCGGCCCTGACGCTGCGTTCCGGAGATCGCGCCACGATCGAGACGCTCACGCATCATGCGAATGACGATTACGAGCGCATGATCCAGGGCGATCCCGGCGCCGAGAGCGTGTTCCAGTGGACCCGGGAGCACAAGGCGGTGGCGCGCCGCGGCTCCGGCCCCGTCGAGGGCCCGTTCATCCGCGGCGCAGGCGAGGGGATCGGCGTGCATCTCCTCACCGGTCCGGTCGCAATCGAAGGCGCCGAGCCCGGTGACATTCTCGAAGTGCGCATTCTCGACGTCCGGCCGCGGCCGAGCTGCAGCGCCTGCCATGCCGGCCGCTGCTTCGGCTCCAACGTCGCGGCGAACTGGGGCTTCCACTACCACGATCTCATCGAGGAGCCGAAGCCGCGCGAGGTCGTCACCATCTTCGAGCTCGATACCTCCGGCGAGCCCTACGCGAAGGCCGTCTATAATTACGTCTGGACGCCGCAGACCGACCCCGACGGCATCGTGCATCCGACCATCGACTATCCCGGCGTGCGCGTCGATCACGCCACCATCAGGAAGCGCGAGAACATCCTCTCCAGCGTAAAGGTGCCTGCACGATTGCACTTCGGCACCATGGGCCTCGCGCCATCGGAAGCCGATTTCGTCAGCTCGATCCCGCCGAGCTATACCGGCGGCAATATCGACGACTGGCGCATCGGCAAGGGCGCGCGAATGTTCTATCCGGTCGCCGTATCAGGCGCCTATTTCTCGGTCGGCGATCCCCATGCCGCGCAAGGCGACAGCGAGCTCGGCGGCACCGCGATCGAGACCTCGCTGACCGGCGATTTCGAATTCATCCTGCACAAGAAGGCCGATCTGGCCGGCACCAATCTCGAAGGCCTCGACCACCCCATGCTCGAAACCGATCATGCCTGGTCGTTCTACGGCTTTACCTATCCGAACTACCTGGCCGCGCTCGGTGCAGATGCGCAAACCGAGATTGCCAATCACTCGAGTCTCGACCGTGCGATGCGCGATGCGTTCAGAAAACTCCGCCGGTTTCTGATGACAGTGCACGGTCTCAGCGAGGACGAGGCGATCTCGCTGCTGTCGGTCGGCGCCGATTTCGGCGTCACCCAGGTGGTCGACGCCAATTGGGGCGTCCACGGCACGATCCGCAAGAACATTTTTCGGTGCGACTAATGCGTTGAAGCGCATTCGCTATTCGGGATGAGCGCGTGAAGGAGAACCCGCATTTGCGGCCCGTCGCTGCGACGGATGACCGCGCGCGTCTGGCACAGAGGTTGCTTCGATCCACTGCAATCTGGGTCGAACCGATGAGCTTCCGTCCGTTCACGAGCGAGTCCTACGCGCAAGACGACCGCCCCGAGGCCTGGCGGGACGTGCTGGCCGCGGTTGGCCTGCAGCCGGCGGGTGGTCACGGCCTCTTCGACGGACACGCGACCGCCTCGCACCGGCACGCCGCAGGCGTCGCGTTGACGCGCATGGCTGCGGGCGCGCAGAGCGTCGGTCCGCTCTCGCGAGCGAACGAGGACCTGCCCATCGCTCTGATGCCGGTCGAGGACGGCATGGTGCTGAAGAGCGCCGGCAGTCATCGTATCGTTCCCGTCGGCCACCTCGTGCTGCTGCCGCGCAGCGGCGATTGGAGCATCGTGTTCCAGCGCGACATGCGCGCCATCGTGCTGTCGGTGACCTCGGAAGCGCTGCACGGGCGCCTTTCGGGCAAGCCGCGGCTCGGCGAGCCCCGGGTCGTGCCGACCACCGGCTTTGCCGACGTGTTCTCGCGTCTGCTGGATGCGGCCGCGCGCACGCTCGACACGTTGAGTGACGCCGAATGGAATTCGCTCGCGCAGTCGCTCGTCGATCTTCTCCTGACGCTCGCGCATCAGCTGGCGGCGTCGACCTCCGATGCCGGATCCAGTGCGGCGCAGGCCGCGCTGCTGCACCGGATCTGCCAGACCATCGAGCGTCGCCTCGACGATCCCGACCTGGTGCCGGCCCGCGTGGCGCAAGCCGAGGGCATTTCCGAACGCTATCTGCAAAAACTGTTCGAGACGGTCGGCGACAATTTCACTCACTACGTTCGCGAGCGACGGCTTCAGCGTGCCTGGGCCGACCTGTCCAATCCGACCGAGGCGCATCGTTCGATCTCGGAGATCGCCTACGCCTATGGCTTTGGCGATTCCGCGCATTTCAGCCGCGCCTTCCGCCACCGCTTCGGCCTGCCGCCGCGCGAGTTTCGCCAGCAGGAGGCCGAGCGCGCGACGTTGCAGCACGGAACCATCGGTCAGCGCGGCTGGCCGCAGGACGCGCTGGCACAGCTCCGCGCGCATCAGACCGGTACGGAGGCGCGCAGCAATGTCTGCCTCGCCGACTTCGATGAGCCGAGAGCTGAGGGTCGCAAGCACCATCATCTCCCGATCGAAGCCAACCGTGTTCACTGGGGCTATTTCAGCCGTTCGCTGCAGCCGCAGCTCGAGATCGCCTCGGGCGATACCATCACCATCGAGACGCTGACCCAGCATGCATCCGACGACCCCGAGCTGATGATCGCGGGCGATGCCGCCGCTGAAAGCGTGTTCGGCTGGACCAAGGCCAGGAAGAACGTGGATCGTCGCGGCGCGGGTCCGATGGATGCCAGCGTGTTCGGACGCGGTGCCGGCGAAGGCTTTGGCGTGCACATCTGCACGGGTCCCGTGGCGGTGAAGGACGCCCAGCCCGGCGACGTGCTGGAGGTGCGGATCCTCGACATCGTGCCGCGCGCAAGCCGTCATCCCGAACATTCAGGCCGCGTGTTCGGCTCCTCCGTCGCAGCCTGGTGGGGCTATCACTACAACGAGTTTCTCGCGGGTCCGAAGCCACGCGAGGTCGTGACGATCTACGAGATCTTCGACGACACCGACGCGCCGCACGCCCGCGCGCTCTATTCCTACCGCTGGGAGCCGCAAACCGATCCGTTCGGGGTGGTGCACGCGGCCTATGATTATCCCGGAGTTCCAGTGGCGCCCGGCACGGTCAAGCGCCGGCATGCCGTGCTCGACGGCATCAAGATTCCCTTGCGGCCGCATTTCGGCGTGATCGCGGTGGCGCCGCGCGAGGTCGATTTCATCGACTCGGTGCCACCGTCCTATTTCGGCGGCAATCTCGACAATTGGCGGCTGGGGAAGGGGGCAACGGTCTATCTCCCTGTTTCGGTCCCCGGCGCGCTGTTGTCGGTCGGCGATCCCCACGCCACGCAAGGCGACGGCGAGTTGAGCGGCACCGCGATCGAATGCTCGATGACCGGCACCTTCGAGGTGATCCTGCACAAGAAGGCCGATCTTGCCGGCCAGCCCTTCGCCGATCTCTCTTATCCCCTGATCGAGACTGCGACCGATTGGGTGCTGACCGGCTTCAGCCATCCGAACTACCTCGCGGAGTTCGGCGCCAAGGGGCAGAGCGAGGTCTACGCAAAGTCGTCGCTCGATCTCGCCATGAAGGACGCGTTCCGCAAGATGCGGCGCTTCCTGATGAACGTCAAAGGCCTCAGCGAGGACGAGGCGATCGCGCTGATGTCCGCCGCCGTCGATTTCGGCGTCACGCAAGTCGTCGACGGCAATTGGGGCGTGCACGCCATCCTCAGCAAGCGCCTGTTTCAGGACGCACCTTAACAAGGACATTCTCGGTGAAATTCCACATGATCAGCGGCGGCCCGAAGCCGGTCGCACCCTTCAGCCACGCCGTGGAGACCGACGGCTTCGTCTTCGTCACCGGCCAGATGCCGGACACGCCGCAAGCGCCGGGCGTACTGCCCGACGGCATCGTCGCGCAGACCCGCGCGGTGATGGAGAACTTGAAGATTGTTCTGGCGGGGCTCGATCTCGGCTTCGATCACGTCGTGATGACACGGATCTATCTGACGCGCTTCAAGGAAGATTATGCGGCGATGAACGAGACCTATCGCACGTACTTTCCGACGGACCGCCTGCCAGCCCGCACCTGCGTCGGTGTCACTGGCTTGGCGTACGACGCCTTGATCGAGATCGATCTGGTCTGCCGGCGGCCGTAAGAGCAGCGTAGGGCGTTAGCGAAGCTTAATCCGCGCCATCCTCGCCGCGGAGGTGAATGCTGCGGATGACTCTTCGGCCAATCCGCCCTACGTCCTCCTACGGCGCCTGCGTTCCAACTTCGCGCGAACTTTCGCTAAAATTGCAACCCGCGCGTGCAAGAAGTCTTGATCGGCGGTGATCTAGAGGTGATAGCCCGCATTTGAACGCGGCCCCGGGCGACAGCGACCAATCCCTGGAGTGCACAAGGATCAGTGGAACGTGATCGTACCCTCTCTTCCTAAAGCACTAAAATGGTGCTTTAGTGCTTTCCATGAGCCAGTCGCCCCGAAACGCGCCGTCTGCGCTGCGTTACAGGCTTGCCCCTGACCCGGCCGCTAAGGCCGCCCTGGAGGCGACGTTTGAGGCCTATGACCGCATGATGGAGATCCTCGATGAGGTCGCGCGGAGCCACAATGTCGGCTCCAACGTCGTGCTGCTCCATGCCCACGCCTATGAGCCGATCCGCAAGGCAACGGCGCTGCCGTCGCGCCTGGTGACGCTGGGCCTGCGCGACCGCGCCGAATATCGCGCGGCGCAGGGCCGTCGTCTACCGCTCGACGACAAGCTCGCCAAGATCAAGGGCCCGGCCACCATTTCGATTGCGACCGTGCAAGGGCGCTTCAGCGTGCCCTTCGATTACGCCGGCTACGCCGAGGGCTGGGGGCAGAGCGTGCCCGCACGCCTCATCCGCACCGACGATGGCTTCGAAGTTCACTACGGCGTCACGCCGAACACTCTGCCAGAGGAGGAGAACGCTATGGATACCATCGCTGCCGCCCCCGACAATTTCCTGTCCCGGGTCGGACGTCTGATCGCCGGCATCGCCTATGACGCGATCGAGCAGGCGGAGGGCAAGAACAAGCTGAAAGTGGTCGGCCAGGCCATCCGCGAGATCGAGCACGCCGAGAGCGAGGCGCGCGACGCGCTCGCCGCTGCGCGTGCCGAGGAATACCGCCTCAACGCGCGCCGCACCGAGATCGAGCGCGAGATGGCCGATCTCGCGACCAAGATCGAAGGGGCGATCACCGACGGGCGCGATGACCTCGCCCGCGCCGGCATCGCGCGGCAGATGGATCTGGAGGCGCAATTCGAGGTGCTCTCTCGTGCCATCGACGAGAACAACGAGAAGATCGAGCAATGCGTCACCTCGCTGCGTGCGGTGCTGTCAGCGCTCCAGGACGCCGAGCAACGCCGCGCCGATCTCGAAAAGAGCGAGACTGCCGCAAGCCATCAGGCCTCGACGTCGTCCCGCAAGCGGGGCGGCAGCTCCGCGGCCGCGAAGGCGCTGCGCGCGGGCAGGGCAGTGGCGCGGGCCACCGGGGTGCCACCCGGAATCCCATATTCGAGCGACATCGACGAGCTCAGCGCGCTTCATCGCGACAAGGAAATTGCGGCGAGGCTGGCGCGGCTGAAGTCGCGCTCCTGAGTGCCGTGTCATGAGCGCCCTGCTCGAACACGTCATGATGCCGGAGGTGCGGCCGTTCGCAATCGCGGCGGCCATGATCCTCATCGTTGGCTCGATCGAGGTGGTCTCGATGCTGGTCGGGGCCTCCTTGAGCGAGATGCTCGGCACCAACATCGATTTCGGTCATCCCAGCGACAATGGCGTCATCAACGCGATCTCCTGGATCAATGTCGGCGGCGTGCCGCTCTTGATCTTCCTGCTGCTGTTGCTCGGCGCCTTCTCAATCACCGGCTTCCTGATCCAGGACGTCGCGCGGATGGTGGCGGGGCCCTTGCCGGCGACGGCCGCCTCGGTCGGGGCCCTCGGGGTCTCGGTTCCCCTGGTCCGCGCCGCCAGCCGAGCCATCGCGCGGATCATTCCGAAGGACGAAAGCTACGCCGTCGGCCTTGGGGACCTCGTCGGCCGCATCGGCGAGGTGGTCATCGGCCCGCTCGACCAGGGGCCGCCCGGCAAGGTCAGCGTCGCCGACATCCACGGCAACCGCCATTTCGTCTGGGCGGTCGCCGCGCCGTCATCATCGCCCCTGCCGCAGGGAACCATGGTCCTGCTGGTCGATCGCGACGGCACCCGCTTCGTCGCGGTGAAGGCCGACGATGAACTCAAACCGTCCAAGCCCACTCTAAGCAGCTAGCAAGCCATTATTGGAGAAAGTCATGTTCGACATCGCAGTCCCGGCCATGATCGGCGTCGCGCTGATCGTCGTTCTCGGGATCGTCTTCACCATCCTCTACAAGCGCGCCACGCGAGACGAGGCCTTCGTGCGCACCGGCCTCGGCGGCAAGAAGGTCGTGCTCGACGGCGGCGCCATGATCCTGCCGATCTTCCACTCCTATGCCAGCGTCAATCTGAAGACCTTGCGCCTCACCGTCGAGCGCAAGGAGCGGGAATCCCTGATCACCAAGGACCGCCTGCGCGTCGACATCGTCGCCGAGTTTTACGTCCGCGTCCGCCCGGACGAGGAAAGCATTGCGCTGGCCAGCCAGACGCTGGGCGCGCTGACCAACGACGCCGAGGCGCTGCGCAACCAGGTCGAAGCAAAGTTCGTCGACGGCCTGCGCTCCGTCGCTGCGACCATGACCATCCTCGAGCTTCAGGAGAAACGTTCGGACTTCGTCAAGCACGTCCAGTCCACGGTCGAGTCCGACGTGAAATCGAACGGCCTCGAGCTGGAGTCGGTGTCGCTCACCAAGCTCGACCAGACCGACGTCAAATTCTTCAATCCGGAAAACTTCTTCGACGCCGAAGGTCTCACCCAACTGAAGACGGTCACTGAGACCCGCCGCCGCGACCGCAACTCGATCGTGCGCGACAATGAAGTGGCGATAGCGCAAAAGGATCTCGAGGCGCGCCAGCAGACGCTGACCATCGAACGCACCAAGAAGGAAGCGGAGCTGTCGCAGGAGCGCGACATCGCCAACAAGACCGCGAGCACGCGGGCCGAGGTCGCGACCGCCACGCAAACAGCGCGCCTGACCGAGGAGAACGCCCGTATCGATACCGACCGGGCCGTCGCCGAGAAGGAGGCGGGCGCCAAGCAGGTGAAGGAAACGGCCGTCATCGAGTCCGATCTGGCGATCAACAAGCGCAAGACCGACGCGCAGCGCGAGATCCAGATCGCCACGCAGGAGAACGAGATCCAGATCGCCTCCAAGAGCAAGCAGACCTCGGAGGCCGTTGCCGAAGCCAAGGCGGCCGAAGCGCTCGCCGTTTCCGCGGAGGAAAAGGTCGTCACCGCGCGCGCCGTCGAGGTCGCCGACCGTGCCCGTCTCACCCAAGTGCTGGCCGCTCGCACCGAGGCCGAACGCAAATCGACCGAAGTGATCGTGGCGGCCGAAGCCGAGAAGAAGGCAGCGCTCGATCGCGCCGAGGCCACCAAGACGCTGGCGACGGCGGAAGCCGAGTCCAACAAGATCAAGGCGGTCGGCGTCAGGAACATCGGCGAGGCCGAGGCCGCCATCATCACGCTCAAGAACGAGGCGCAGAACAAGCTCGGCGCCAACGTGATCGACTTCGAGCTCGCCAAGAAGCGGATCGAGACGATGCCGTCGGCGCTGGCCGAGATGGTCAAGCCGATCGCCAACCTCAAGGACGTCCGTATCCTGCACACCGGCGGTGCGTTCGGCGGCAACGGCGCCGGTGGAGGCAATGTCGGCTTCGGCGAAGGGCTCGCCGGCGAGCTGCTCAAGGTGCACGCGCTGCGTCCGATGATCGACGAGATCCTGCGCCAGAGCGGCTTTGCGCCGGGCGATGATCCCGTGAAGGCGCTGGTCGGCGCCGTGACCGGCAAGAGCAACGGCGCCGCGGTGCCGGCGCCTGCGGAGAAGACAAACTCTGCCGACCTATGAATGCCGGTTCATTGCTGCGGAGAATTCGAAACGATAAAAAGGCTGGGCGCGTCTCGCGTCGCGCAAGCGTCCTGGAGTGCCGGTCGATCGTGTCCTGAACCCATCGATCGCGCTCCGGACGTGTCTTGAGGCAACGCTTTTCGTTGCCGCGGCGCCTGCGCCGATCGACGCGGGGCGCCGAGGCCTGTTTCGATCGGAGGATTTTCACATGAAATATTTTCTGTCCGGATTGATCGCGGTCGGTCTTTCGATCGCCGCCATGCCATCGTTCGCAGCCGACGCACGCAACGTCACGGTCGTCAACGAGACCGGCTATGCCATCAAATTCCTCGGCTTCAACGCACCGGACGATGGCCTGGACGAATGGGATAACGAGCTCGACAAGGTCTTGCAGAACCAGACCAGCACCTATGTCGAGTTCGACGAGGACGACGAGGGATGTGTCTGGAACATCCGCGTCGACTGGCAGAACTACGACGAGTCCGTGCTGTGGAAGAACGTCAACCTGTGCAAGATGACCGCGCTTCGGCTGCGCTACGATCCCGGCACCAAGACGACCTCGTTCCTCGCGGAATAGCGGCCGGCCAATATTGCCCGGAGACGATGGCCCGGAGGAGGGGCCGCTCAGGCCCTTCCTCAAGTACGTTCGGATGGTGACGAATTCGTCCTTTGCAAGCGCAAGCGGCTTTGTTATACGCAGCCCCGCGCGAACGAATGGTTCGCCTTTTCCTCGGTAGCTCAGCGGTAGAGCATCCGACTGTTAATCGGATGGTCGCTGGTTCGAATCCAGCCCGGGGAGCCAAATCTTGCCGCAAATTCAATGATTTATGGTCGCGCCCTCATGTGGCGCGAGACGTCGTTGCATTGCTTTCTGAGCAGCGCCTTTACGAAGGCCGCCCGGAATCATCTTCAAGAGGATGTGTGCACGGGCGCCGTCGGGCCATGAGGGCGGCGCCAAATCGACTCAATTGAAATCGAGGCTTGGGTTTGCCGGATCTTTACGGAGCTGATTCCCATGCGAGACATCCAGGTCGACCGTTCGCACATGGCCCCTTCGATTCTCCCGGCTGACGTTCCCGCACTGAGCGACGACGAATGCCTCGCCTGTCTGGCCCGTGCGGTCGAGACGCCCGATTCGGCAAGGCTGGATGAGGTCGCCGCTCTGATCGGCCGCCTCGCGGTGGCGATCGAATAATCCTTCCGGTCTCTGAAGCGGTAAGATGCGGAAGCCTTAGCCCGCAGGCGAACGGCCGTGTTGCGTTTTGGCCGTGCATGCTCCAAAGATGCCGCGAATTTCGTCCGCGGCTTCGTCCGCATTGCAGGGTCCGCAAATGTCCGGTTTCTCGACCGCGCGCCTCAAAATGGTCGATGGCCAGGTGCGCACCAATGACGTCACCGACCGTCGTGTTCTCGATGCCATGCTCACGGTTCCGCGCGAGGCCTTCGTGCCGGCCGGCAGGCAGGCGCTGGCTTATCTGGACCTCGACCTCGACGTGAGCGAGGGCACCGCCAAGCGCTTCCTGATCAAGCCGCAGCTGACTGGCAAGCTGTTGCAGGCCGCCGAAATCGGCGAGGGCGACAACGTGCTGGTGGTCGGCTGCGCCACGGGATACCTCGCCGCGCTGGCAGCCAGGCTGGCGCGGCAGGTCACCGCCACGGAATGCGATTCGGCTCTGGTCGCGAAGGCCAGGGATGCCTTCGCGTCCCTGGGGCTTGCCAACGTCACCTGCAAGGCTGCTGCCTGCACCGAGGGCGATCCTGCCGGCGCTCCCTATGACGTGATCATCCTCAATGGCGCTGCCGAGGTGAAGCCGGAGGCGTTGCTCGAGCAGCTGAAAGAGGGCGGGCGTCTGGTGGGGGTCTCAGCCGAATCCAAGCCGCCGCGGGCCATGATCATGACCCGTACCCACGGTGAGTTAGGCCATCGAACCTTGTTCGATGCCGCAGCCCCGGTCCTTCCCGGGCTCGAACGAGCGGCCGCCTTCGTCTTCTGACGGCCCAAATCCCGTTAAAATCCCGTTCTGAATCAGAAGTGTGGCCGGGATGCTGCACGTGAAGAGTTTCCACCGGGAACTACGCTGAGGTAGTTCCGTCGCGCCAATCCGCATCCTATGTTGCGGCGGGGCAACGACTCCACTCAGTAGACGGTAACCCAGCTCGCGGGCACGAGTTGGGCGTTAGAATGAACGGAATTTTTGGGATGCATGGGGTGAAGCTCTTCACCGGAGCTGCGGTTTCGGTCCTGCTGCTCGCGCTTGCCGGGCCGACGCCTGCCTTGGCGGACACGATCGAGGCGGCACTGGTGCGCGCCTATCAGAACAATCCGCAACTCAACGCACAGCGTGCCCAGGTGCGATCGACCGACGAAGGTGTGCCGCAGGCGCTGTCGGGATATCGCCCGAAGGTCAATGTGACTCTCGGCAGCGGGTATAATTATCAGGACGTCCAGACCTCACAGAAGGGTGCCGCCTTCAATGTCCCCCTTCAGCCCAACAGCGCGAGCCTGACCGTCAACCAGACCCTCTACAACGGCAACCAGACCGCCAACAAGACGCGCGCGGCGGAGAGCCAGGTGTCCGGTCAACGTGAAGCACTGCGCAGCGTCGAGCAGGCCGTGCTGCTTCTTGCTGCCACGACTTATATGGATTATCTGCGCGACGCCGCCACGCTCGAGGTTCAACGGAGCAACGTGCGTGTGCTCGAACAAACGCTGAAACAGACCCGTGATCGCTTCAACGTCGGCGAAGTGACGCGTACCGACGTTGCGCAATCCGAGGCACAGCTGGCGGCGGGCAAGACCCAGGCGCTGACCGCGGAAGCAACGCTCACCACGACGCGCGCCAAGTTCCGTCAAGTCATTGGCAACGAGCCGACGAACCTTGCGCCCGGCTCCCCTGTGGACCGGTTCCTGCCGGCAACGCTCGCTTCGGCTGTTGACCTGTCTCTGGTCGAATATCCCGACATCTTGGCGGCGCTCTATGGCGTCGACGTCAACTATCTGCAGGTCAAGATTGCTGAGGGAGCGTTGCTGCCAACGGTGGCGGTCCAGGCTACCGTCAGCACCGGCTACCAGCAGACCGTGAGTGCCTTTCGAACGAATACCGCGTCTGCCATCGCGACGGCCACGGTGCCGATCTATCAGGGCGGCGCTGAATATTCGCTGATCCGCCAGTCCAAGGAAAACTTGGCGCAGCAGCGCCTCAATGTCGAAAAAACGCGGGACCAGATTCGCGCGAGTGTTGTTCAGTGGTGGGGTAATTTGCAGGCCGGCAAGGCACAGGTGCAGTCCGCACAAGCACAGGTCACGGCATCAGAGATCGCGCTGAACGGCGTTCGCGAAGAGGCCAAGGCCGGACAGCGCACGACGCTCGATGTGCTCAATGCGCAGCAGGCCCTGGTCAATGCGCGGGTGGCGCTGGTCAACGCGCAGCACGATCGGGTCGTGGCATCCTACAACGTTCTCAACTTCGTCGGCCGCCTCGCGCCGCAGGTGCTCGGCCTTAACACCACCGTTTACGATTCGAGCGTCCACTATCAGCAGGTCCGCGACAGCTGGGCCGGCGTGCGCACGCCCGACGGGCGCTGATTCCCGTAGGTACCCGGTTGGCCTCGCGAATAGCCGAGGCCGACCGGTGCTTTGCTTGCAATCGTCAAAATCCCTGACATAGCCTTGCCAAGATGATGCGAGTCGATTCGCCTCGCATTGATGCCGTGTGCGTAAAGCTTGAGTGCCGGGGGCAGGGGCGCACCGCCGCACGTTGAGCCGTGATCTGGGGACAAGTCGGGCTGCCGCGACGAAAATGTCAGGCCACTCGTTGCGGAACCGGCCAATCCCGCCCTGCTTGGTGTAAAACAACGCATGCGAGGGCGTTGATGATGTGGAGTCGGAGATGACGCAGCCTGCAAAGGTCACAGAACCCTCGATGGAGGAGATTCTGGCCTCGATCCGGCGCATCATTGCCGACGATGAGGCCAAGCCGCCGCCGGCCGAGACTGCCAAGCCGGAGAAAGCTGCGGCACCCGCCGCGCCGGCAAAGCCGCAGGCGATGAACGACATTCCGCCATCCAAGGTCGCACCGGCCAAGCCAGCCGCCGAGAAGCCTGCGCCGGCCCCGGCCGCCAAGCCGGCTCCGCCGCCCGCACCTGCGGCGGATGCATCGCCGAACAGCCAGGACGACATCGACGCGCTGCTGGCGGGGCTCGATGCGGCCACGCCTGCGCCCGAGGTCCGCGCGCCTGAGCCCGAGCCCGAGCCGGAGCCTGAACCCGACGTGCTCGAATTGACCGACGACATGGCGATGGATCCCACGCCGCCTCCGCCGCCGCCGAGCTTCCGCAAGGTCGAGCCGCGCGACGATCTCGAATTCGCCGAAGCCCCGCCGCCGCGTCCGACGCCGCCGCCGTCTTACGCGCCGGTCGATTTCGATGCCCCGCCGCTGCCGCCGCAGCAGCCGATGCTGGCGCAATCGACGGTCTCGGCCGTCGAATCCGCCTTCAACTCCCTGGCCCATACGGTGCTCAGCAGCAACGCTCGGACGCTGGAGGATCTGGTCAAGGAGATGCTGCGTCCGATGCTGAAATCCTGGCTCGACGACAATTTGCCGGCCATGGTGGAACGCATTGTGAAGGCCGAGATCGAGCGGGTTTCGCGCGGCGGCCGCTGACCCGCCCCTGCGGCCCCGATAAAGCCCTGCTCCTGCGGCATATTCGGCCTGCGGATCAGGCCGGAAAGCCGTTGCCGCTGAGCTTCCCGTTGACTTGACCCGCACACGCGGCTTTCTAGCGCCCATGATCGAGAAAAATCACCAGCCCGCCGATATCGAAGCCCGCATGTCCGTGGTGTGGGAGGACAGCCTTGCCTTCAAGGCCGGCCGTCCCGACCGCCGCGACGCCGTGCCCTTTACCATCGTGATCCCGCCGCCGAACGTGACGGGCTCGCTGCATATGGGGCACGCCCTCAACAACACGCTCCAGGACATCCTGTGCCGGTTCGAGCGCATGCGCGGCCGCGACGTGCTGTGGCAGCCCGGCACCGACCATGCCGGCATCGCCACCCAGATGGTGGTCGAGCGGCAGCTGATGGAACGCCAGCAGCCCGGCCGCCGCGAGATGGGCCGTGAGAAATTCCTGGAGCGGGTCTGGCAGTGGAAGGCCGAGAGCGGCGACACCATCATCAACCAGCTCAAGCGCCTCGGCGCCTCCTGCGACTGGTCGCGCGAGCGCTTCACCATGGACGAGGGCCTGTCGAAGGCCGTCGTCAAGGTGTTCGTCGAGCTGCACCGCGATGGGCTGATCTACAAGGACAAGCGGCTGGTGAACTGGGACACCAAGCTGCTCACCGCGATCTCCGATCTCGAGGTGCAACAGACCGAGGTGAAGGGTCACCTCTGGTATCTGCGCTATCCGATCGAGGGCAAGATTTTCAGCCCCGAGGATCCCTCGAGCTTCATCGTCGTCGCCACCACGCGCCCCGAGACCATGCTCGGCGATACCGGCGTTGCCGTGCATCCGGAGGACGAGCGCTATCAGAAGCTCGTCGGCAAAAACGTGATCCTGCCGCTGGTCGGCCGCAAGATCAAAATCGTCGCCGACGACTATTCCGATCCTGAGAAGGGATCGGGCGCGGTGAAGGTGACGCCGGCGCACGACTTCAACGATTTCGAGGTCGGCAACCGCCACGGCCTCGCCCGCATCAGCGTGATCGACAGGGAAGGTTGTCTCGATCTCGTCGACAACGAGGACTATCTGCGCGACCTGCCTGAGGGCGCCGCGCAATTCGCCGGGGAATTCCACAAGGTCGACCGCTTTGTCGCGCGCAAGCGCATCGTCGAGCGGCTGGAATCGTTCGGCTTCGTCGAGCGGATCGAGCCGCACACCCACATGGTGCCGCATGGCGACCGCTCCGGTACGGTGATCGAGCCCTACCTGACCGACCAATGGTACGTCGACGCCAAGACGCTGGCAAAACCAGCGATCGCGGCGGTGCGTTCGGGCGAGACGTCGTTCGTGCCGAAAAACTGGGAAAAGACCTATTTCGACTGGATGGAGAACATCCAGCCCTGGTGCATCTCGCGCCAGCTGTGGTGGGGCCACCAGATCCCGGCCTGGTACGGGCCGGACGGCAAGGTGTTCGTCGCCGAGACCGAGGAGGAGGCGATCAGCCACGCGCTCGGCTATTACGTCGAGCAGGAGGTCATCACGGCCGAACAGGGCCGCGAGATGGCGCTCGACCGCAACAAGCGCGAAGGCTTCATCACGCGCGACGAGGACGTGCTCGACACCTGGTTCTCCTCGGCGCTGTGGCCGTTCTCGACGCTCGGCTGGCCCGACGACACGCCGGAGGTGCAGCGCTATTATCCGACCAACGCGCTGGTGACCGGCTTCGACATCATCTTCTTCTGGGTCGCCCGCATGATGATGATGGGCCTGCACTTCATGAAGGAGGTGCCGTTCTCGACCGTCTACATCCACGCCCTCGTCCGCGACGAAAAGGGCGCCAAGATGTCGAAGTCGAAGGGCAACGTCATCGATCCGCTCAACCTGATCGACGAATATGGCGCGGACGCGCTGCGCTTCACGCTGGCCGCGATGGCCGCGCAGGGCCGCGACATCAAGCTCGCCACCAGCCGCGTCGAGGGCTACCGCAATTTCGCGACCAAGCTCTGGAACGCCTCCCGCTTCGCCGAGATGAACAACTGCGCCGTGCCCGACGGTTTCGAGCCGGCGAAGGCGACGGGAACGCTGAACCGCTGGATCGCGCATGAGTGTGCGCACACCACGCGCGAGGTGACCGAGGCGATCGAGGCCTATCGCTTCAACGATGCGGCGGGCAGCATCTACCGCTTCGTCTGGAACGTCTATTGCGACTGGTATGTCGAGCTCGCCAAGCCCGTGCTGCTCGGCCCGGACAGCCCGGCCAAGGACGAGACCCGCGCCATGGTCGCCTGGGCGCGCGACGAGATCCTCAAGCTGCTGCACCCCTTCATGCCCTTCATCACCGAAGAGCTTTGGGAGGTGACAGCCAAGCGCGACGGGCTCCTTGCGCTGGCTCCGTGGCCGCTGAAGCCGACCGAGCCGACGCCGGAACAGCTGGCGATGCTCGCCGCGGCGGCCGGGCCGACCGATCCGCTGGTGTCTCCGATGCTGGTCATGCCGATCTTCGACCACTCCGACTTCAGCGATCCCAAGGCGGAGGCCGAGATCGGCTGGGTGATCGACCTCGTTACGCAGATCCGTTCGGTGCGCGCCGAGATGAACATCCCGCCAGCGACGCTCACGGCGCTGGTGCTTGCGGGCGCCTCGGCCGAGACCCGCGAGCGCGCGCCGCGCTGGACCGACGTCATCAAGCGCATGGCCCGCCTGTCCGACATCTCCTTCGCCGACAGCGCGCCCGACGGCGCGGTGCAGTTGCTCGTGCGCGGCGAGGTGGCCGCACTGCCGCTCAAGGGCGTGATCGACGTCGCCGCCGAGCGGTCGCGTCTCGACAAGGAAATCGGCAAGGCCGATGCCGACATCAAGCGCGCCGAATCGAAGCTGGCGAACGAGAAATTCGTCGCCAACGCGGCGGAAGAGGTCGTCGAGGAGGAGCGCGAGAAGCGCGAGGCCGCGCTCGCGCGCAAGGCCAAGCTGCTGGAGGCACTGGAGCGTCTGAAGCAGGCGTCCTAGCCTCGGTGTCATTCCGGGGCGGCTCAGAGAGCCGAACCCGGAATCTCGAGATTCCGGGTCCGATGCTGCGCATCGCCCCGGAATGACAGTCACTTCGGAAACGGCTTGCTCAAAAACTTCGAGCCCCTGACGCCATAGCGCCAGGGCAGTTCGACGGCCTTGGTGATGCCGATCCGGATGCCGGTAGCGACCTCGACGTCCCCGGTCCGCGCATGCAGTGCGAACGGCGGCCGGTCCAGCGGCAGGGTGTTGTGCGCGATGGTGATGCCGAGCGCCTCGGTCAACTTGCCCGGACCCGAGCACAGCGCGTGCAGATCCTGGAGATGACGGCGGCGGCGCATCGCGGCCAGGCCATGGGTCGGCTCCAGTGCGCGGATCAAGACGGCGCTGGCCGAGCCTTCCTCCTCGCAGACGAAATTGACGCACCAATGGATGCCGTAGGAGCGGTAGACATAGGCATAGCCGGGCGGGCCGAACATCACCTGGTTCCGCGGCGTCGGACCGTTGTAGGAGTGCGCCGCCGGCTCGGTATGATGATAGGCCTCGACCTCCACGATGATCCCGCCGACGCCGTCGACCAGCAGGGTCGCCCCGATCAGGTCGTGGGCGACCTCGCGGACGTCGCGCGCGAAAAAGCCACGCTTCAGGGCCTTGCCAAGCCGGGGTGTGGAAGGTTTCGAGACTGGAGCCATTCGAGGTGAGAATCGCCTGAGAACAGAGCAGGATATTGCCCATATCTGCCATGTTCCCTGAAGCCGTGCGAGCCGGGTTGCGATGCCGGGCCAGACCGACTAGGTAGGACCTGAACAGACCGGACGGACCATGGTCGTTATTGTCGATACCATCTCGAACCCGCTGCGCCCGCGCCACCCCGAAAAGGTGAATCGCCCTGACTCCGCTTCGCCGCCGAAGCCGGACTGGATTCGCGTGCGCGCGCCCAACACCCGCGGCTATGCCGACACCCGCAACATCGTGCGGTCGAACGGCCTGCATACGGTGTGCGAGGAGGCGGGCTGTCCGAATATCGGCGAGTGCTGGGACAAGAAGCACGCCACCTTCATGATCATGGGTGACACCTGCACCCGGGCCTGCGCCTTCTGCAACGTCAAGACCGGCCTGCCCAATGCGCTGGATGCGGCCGAGCCTGCGAATGTCGCCGAGGCCGTAGCCAAGCTCGGCCTTGCCCACGTCGTCATCACCTCGGTCGACCGCGACGATCTCACCGACGGCGGCGCCGAGCATTTTGCAAAGACCATCCGCGCCATCCGGGCCGCGTGTCCCTCGACCACGATCGAGATCCTGACGCCGGACTTCCTGCGCAAGGAGGGGGCGCTCGAGGTCGTCGTTGCCGCCAAGCCCGACGTGTTCAACCACAATCTCGAGACCGTGCCGTCGCGCTACCTGACTGTGCGGCCCGGCGCGCGCTACTTCCATTCGATCCGGCTGCTGCAGCGGGTCAAGGAGCTCGATCCCACCATCTTCACCAAGTCCGGCATCATGGTCGGCCTCGGCGAGGAGCGCCACGAGGTGCAGCAGGTGATGGACGATCTGCGCTCCGCCGACGTCGATTTCCTGACCATCGGGCAATATCTGCAGCCGACCCGCAAGCACCACGCGGTGATGCGCTACGTGCCGCCGGACGAGTTTTCGTCCTACGAGAAGATTGCCTACACCAAGGGCTTCCTGATGGTGTCGGCGAGCCCGTTGACCCGCTCGTCGCATCATGCCGGCGAGGATTTTGCGAGACTGAAGGCCGCGCGGGCAGCTAGCGCCCGCTGAATCGCCATGCCCAAATTTTCGAGCAAGCGCCGTGTCAATCACAGCGCCTCCGAGATGTTCGATCTGGTCGCCGACGTCGAGCGCTACCCGGAATTCGTGCCGCTCTGCAGCGCGCTCAAGGTGCGGCAGCGGATGGCGAAGCCCGACGGAACCGAGGTGCTGGTCGCCGACATGACGGTGTCGTTCAAGCTGGTCAGGGAATCCTTCACCAGCCGCGTGACGCTCGACCGCGCCAATCTGAAGATCTTGGTCGAATATCTGCAAGGCCCGTTCAGCAACCTCGAAAACCGCTGGACGTTCGAGCCCAAAGGTGAGGGCGTCTGCGACGTCGGTTTCTTCCTCGCCTATGAATTCAAGAGCCGCATGCTGGCGATGCTGATGGGCTCGATGTTCGATGCCGCATTCGCGCGGTTCTCCGCCGCGTTCGAGAAGCGGGCGGATGTGATCTACGGCCGGCCGAAGCTGGCGCAGACGTAGGTAACTCTCGTGTCCCGGACGCGCTGCAACGCCCTTCGCGTTGCTGCGCAGAGCCGGGACCCACGCGCACGAGCGTCTCGGAGAGATGGGCCCCGGCTCTGCAGCGCACCGCTGAAGCAGCGCTGCGCTTCGTCCGGGGCACGGGGCCTTCCTCAATCCACCGCCTTCACCACGTCCGGAGGCTGCGAGGCGTAATACGCCGCGGCCGCCTCGATCTCCTGCGCCGTCATCGCGCGCGCGATGTTGCGCATCTGCTGGCTGATGTCGTTGCGGCGCTCACTGGTCGCGAAGGCCTGGAGCTGCGCCTTCATGTAGGCTTCCGACTGTCCTTCCAGCCACGGGCTGCCGGTCTTGTTGTCGAGGCTGCCATGGCAGGCGCCGCAGGGCGCGATGCCGCGCATCGGCGCGCCGTAGATGACGATGTTGGGTTTCGGCAGTTGCGGCGTCGGGTGATAGGCCGGCAGCCGCGGCAGGTAGGCGTAATAGTTGGAGAGATCGGCGATCTCCTGGTCGGTCAGGTTGACCGCGAACGGCGACATCACGGCATTGCTGCGCGCGCCCGAGCGGAAATCGTGAAGCTGCTTGTAGATCACGGCGGCATACTGACCGGCGAGATTGGGCGAGTCCGCGCGGCTGACGCCGGTCGGGCCGTGGCAGATCGCGCAGCGCTGCGCCAGCGTGGCGCCGCGGCCGATCGCCTCCTGGCTCGGGCGCGACAGCGTGTTCGAGGTCAGCACGACCTCGGACAAGCGCTTTGCCTGTTGGGGCGCCGTGACATCGGGCGCGCGCTGCGTCACGCCGGCAGCAGAGCAGATCGCGTCCCAGACATTGGCGAACTGAACCCAGGGCTGCGCGAAGGGCAGCACGATGAAGCCGGCAATCGCCGTCACGATCAGGATCGCGGCGGTGATGCCGACGCCAATCCTGAAATGAGTGTTACGGAGGGTGAACAGGTCGCGCGTGCTCATCACTGCGCTCCCACATAGACGGCCGGCACCGAGGTGCCCGAGCTCAGCGCCAGGTTCAGGATCGGATAGCCGTAATTGGTCAGCGTGAGGCCGATCATCAGCGCCACCCACAGCGCATGGGTGTTGAGCGCGACGGGCACCGTCTTCGGCTGATGCACGGCCAGCGCGAAGCGATAGGGCCCGGCGTCAATTTGAGGTGCGCGCATGCCACGCGCCAGGATGACGATGAACATGATGCCCGACGCCAGCAGGATGAAGCCGCCGATCGCAGACAGGATGACGGAGAGCGCCTGCGGCGCGATGGCGGGATCGCCGAAATCGAAATAGGCCATGCGGCGCGGCATGCCCAAGATGCCGACCCAGTGCCACGGGAAGGTGGTGACGATCATGCCGACGAACCACAGCCAGAGCTGGGTGCGGATCAGCCTGACATCGATCAGCTCGCGTCCTGTCAGGTGCGGCCACAGATCGTAGGCGATCGCGAAATACATGATCACGATGGCGCCGCCGAAGATCAGGTGGAAATGGCCGGTGATCCACTGCGTGTTGTGGATGGAGGCATCGAGCTGGTAGCTCATGTTGATGAGGCCGCCGGCGCCGCCGAAGCCGAGCATGACGAACGAGAACGCCAGCGCCAGCATCATCGGATTGTCCCAGGGCAGGGCGCTGATCCAGCCGAACATGCCGCGCCCGCCGCGCAGCCGCGCAGCGATCTCGACCGAGGCGCAGATCGTGAACACGGTCAGCAGCGTCGGCAGCGCCACCAGCGCCGTGAAGGCCGAATGGATGAACTTGAAGCCGGCCCCTACTTGCGGATCGGCAAAGGTGTGGTGCATGCCGATCGGCATCGCCACCACCAGGAACAGGATGAAGGAAATCCGCGCCATGCTGTCGGAATAGATCCGGCCGCCGATCGCGCGCGGCACGATGGTGTAATAGGCGATGTAGGTCGGCATCAGCCAGAAATAGACGATGGCGTGCAGCGTCCACGAGAAGAACACGCGGGCGAGGCCCGCATCGATGGTCGCCTTCAGGCCTGCCGCGACCGGAATGATCTGGAGCAGCAGCTCGAGCGCGGCACCGACCGCGGTCCAGGCCCACAGATAGGAGCCCGCGACATTGGCGAACATCGCCAGCGGCACCGGCGCCCCGGGATTGGCCTTGCGCCAGACGCGCAAGTTCACCGACATCAGCGCGACCCAGATCCACGAGCCGACCACGACCAGCACGACGCCGAGATAGTAGAAGACGTTGCCGATCAGCGGCGGGTAAAACGTGTAGAGCACCGAGGCGCGGCCGAGCGCGATCGGGATCACCGCCATGATGCTGCCGGCCACGATCAGCCAGAAGCCGGCCCAGGCCCAGCGCACGCCGACCAGGCGCTGCTGCAGCGCGGCTTCGCTGATGGCATAGCCGAAACCCATCGCAACCAGCGTCGGGAAGACGTAGCCCATCACCGTGCCGTGCGCGGTCAGGGAGCGATAATAGAGCTCGGGATTGGACAGCCAGGTGCCGATCGGACTGCGGATGAACATCTGCCAGGCGCCGAGCGTCAGCGCGACGCCGAACACCGCGAAGGCCAGCCAGAAATGGGCGAGGATGAGCTTCCTATTGACCAACACAGCTCAGCCTCCCGCCGCCCTTCGCGCGGTTTGCAAACTCGGTCTTGTCGATCACCTTGACCTTGCCCCACATGCCCTCGTGACCGAAGGAGCAGAACTCCTGGCAGGGCATCAGATAGTCGCCCGTTTTCGTAAAGCGCATCAGCTGCTCGGAGATGTAGCCGGGCACCAGCATGGTGTTGACGTTGGTAGCCTGGATCAGGATGCCATGCACGACGTCGGCGCTGGTGGCCCGCAGCGTGATCGGCGTGTCGGCGGGAACCAGGATGCAGGCCGGTGTAAAGGAATATTGCTGGCCGATCGCGCGCACGGTGACGGTGCCGTTGGCCTCGAGCACGCTGCCGAGATTGCTCTCGACGAACTCGCCCGAGAGATGAATGCGCGACGGGTCGATGGTCTCGACGCGCGGCTGCGGCATGGTCGCGCGATGGATGCCGGCGAAGGCCGCGAGCCCCGCCATCATCACGACGATGATCACGGCGATGGTGGCCCAGCGCCGCTCGACGCGGGCCGCGACCTCGGTGCTGGCGTGATGCGTTTCCTCCGCGCTCATTGCAGCGATCCGCGCGGCAGGAACACGAACAGATAGAAGGCGAACCACATCGCGACCACGCAGGCGGTGGCGATGCCGGCGAGCACGATCGCGCCGGACGGGCCCTGCGCGACGACCTCCTCGACGGCCTGGTCGGCGGTGGCCGGGCTGGTCGGCGGATCGGAGTTGAACATGCGGCCTCTCAGTTCAGCGGTGCGGAGCGCAGCTCGTTGGCCTCGCGCGCCGAGACCGGTGTGCCGCGATTGCCCCATGCCGTGCGGATGTAGGAGACGACGGCGGCGATCTCGTTGTCGGAGAGCAGACCGGCGAACGGCGGCATGCCGTAGGGCATCGGATTGCCCTTGGTGCCCGGCGGATAGCCGCCATTGAGCACCATGCGGATCGGATTGACCGCGGACTGCATCTCGATCGACTGGTTGTTGGCGAGCGGCGGCCAGTGCGGCGGCTTGCCTTCGCCCTGCGTGCCGTGACAGCTCGCGCAATGCCTGTCGTAGACGGTCTTGCCGAGACTGATCAGCAGGCTGGTTTCGGTGGTCGGCAGGGCCGTAGCTGCCGGTGGCGGCGACGAGCCCTCGGCGATACCCTTGAGGTACACCGCCATGGCGCGCGTATCCTCGTCATTGAGGTATTGCAGGCTGTTGTGCACCACCTCGGCCATCGGGCCGTAGACCACGCCGCGCATGGAGACGCCGGTCTGGAGCAGATCGGTGATGTCCTTGATGCTCCAGTCGCCGAGGCCGGCTTCGCGGTTGGAGGTGAGGGAGGGTGCGTACCAGTTCTGCATCGGAATCAGGCCGCCCTTGAAGGCGTCCGATTGCGAGGTGCCGCCGAGCGCGTTGATCGGCGAATGGCACATGCCGCAATGGCCGAGGCCTTCGACCAGATAGGCGCCACGATTCCATTCCGCCGACTTCTTCGGATCGGGCTTGAACTCGCCCTCGGTGAAGAACAGCGTGCGCCAGCCGAGAATGAGCTGGCGGTTGTCATAGGGAAAGCGCAGCTCGTGCGGCTTGTTCTTCTGGCTCACCGGCGCAATCGCGCGCAAATACGCGTAGATCGCGTCGCTGTCGGCGCGCGTCACCTTGGTGTAGGACGCGAACGGCATCGCCGGATAGATCAGCCCGCCGTCCGGGAAACGGCCGCTGTGCATGGTCTTGTAGAAATCGTCGGCGCTCCACTTGCCGATTCCCGTGTCGGGATCCGGCGTGATGTTGGAGGTGTAGAGCGTGCCGAACGGCGTCGGCATGGCGCGGCCTCCGGCGAACAGGCGGCCCTCCGGCGCGGTGTGGCACGCCGTGCAATCGCCGGCACGGGCCAGATATTCGCCGCGCGCGATGATGTCATTGGTATTGCTCTGGCTCTTGTCCTGCGCCTGCGCGGCCGTCGTGAGCGCGGCGAGGGCGAGCAGAGTGATCGACAGTTTCGAGCCCATCACCGCCTCGTCAGTTCGGCTGGCTGCCGCAGCCGAAGGGCAGCGCGTAGGTGCCCTTCGGGGCGGGAGCAGGATTGGCCGGAGCCGGGCGTGTCGCAAGCCAGGCTGCGACTGCGGTGACGTCCGCCTCGGTCAGATGGCCGGCGACAACTTGCATGCAGTCGGGCGATTTCGCCGTGCGGGTGCCGTAGCGCCAGGCGCCGAGCTGGGCGCTGATATAGGCGGCGCGCAAGCCGAGCAGGCCGGGGATGCCGGGCTGCATGCCGGCCAAAGCCGGGCCGTGGCAGCTCACGCAGGCCGGAATGTTGCGGCTGGCATCACCGCTCGTGGCGAGCAGCTCGCCCTGCGCGAGGACCTCCTTGCTGACCTCGCTGGGCGCCGGCTGCGGCAGCGGCGGATGCTCGCCGGCGAAATATTCCGCCATCGCTTCCAGATACGGATCGGGCAGAAACTCCAGCAGATAGTTCATCGGCGGATATTTGCGCCGGCCGCTGCGGAAGGCGAGGAGCTGGTTGTAGAGATAGCCGGCAGGCTTGCCGGCGAGGCGCGGGAAATAGACGTCGCTGGTGCCTTCGCCCTTGTTGCCGTGACAGGGCGTGCAGGCCTCGACCCGCGCCGCCATCGTGTCCGGCGGCTGATTGGCCGTCTGCGCGGCCGCACCATCAAAGACGGCCAAGGTGAAGATCACAGCGACTGAAGCCGCGGTGCGAGCGAACAATTTCGTCGCCCTCCATAAGGCTGGCCCGGTTGATTCCGGATCACAACGTAGAGCAGCATTATTGCGGCAATATTTTTCCGCGCAAGCTCCGAAGCGCGTGATGACGTTTGGTCGCGCCGTCTGCGTTCGCGATTTCGATCGAATTCGACAAATTTACGTGCTTTGTGAAAACCCGACATAACGCAGCAGCCTCGCGGCAGTTCCTGCCCGAGTTTTGCCTGGTCACATCGCCTCCCTTGTCAGGGGGCGCAGGGAAGACCGGGTGCCTGCTGGCACCCGCGGTCCACTGTGCGAATCCTGCGTGACAAGAAGCTGCACAGCGGCATACAGGTGTAGCCAGGACAACCCGGCCTTCCCTGCGCAGTGGTTTGACGGCTTATGCCGAGCTCTCCCCGGGGAGCGATGCACTATTGCCCCCGTCGCCTTGCAGATGACTGATGCGCGTGTCCGGTTGGACCGCCACATCACCACAAGACTTGACGCACAGACCCCGGGCGTCAGGACGACACGGTTTTGCCGTACGCCAATCACACCGGTCGTATGCGCGACGGTTTTCGCTCACGGTTGCCCGCCCTGCGAACCTTTCGCGCCGATGTGACATGCGTCCACCGCAGCTCACCCCACGTTCGTGACGATCGCGATACGCCCCTCTGACAAGGGATGAGGTGCGCGGAGAATGCGACAAAACAGAAATTCTGTAAAGGCGAATATTTTCGTTGCGGGTGGTTGACCGGCCGCTTGTGTGTTTTGCCCGTCGGGCAGCGCAAGATCTCGTAGGTTGATTAGCGGCGACGACGTCGAGGTCGCCGGCAAGGCGGGCAAGGTGCAGCCGTTGTCGTTGTCCATGACCGAGCTGGTCACGGCCGACAACACGCAGATCCTCCTGCCGAACGGCCGGGTGTGGGGCGCGGCCAATACGCGCGCGGATCGCATCCTGAAGGAGCTTGCGCAACGACTCCCGCATCGATGCTCAGGTGCAACCTACCGTCTCCGTCACGAAGGTCCTCGATGTCGGCAATCCCGCGGCACCGATCCTGGAATTGACGGTCAGCGCGAAGGCGAGACCCTCGGAGGCCGGTGCTGTCAAGCAGTGTGTACTCGACCACGCGAGTGCGCTGCTTGCGGCGGCGTGAGCCACTTCAGCCCCGCGGCGTCCGGCGTTTGGCCGCATGCCGGCGCGGCGAGCGCGTCACGCGGGGGCGCAGGCGGGTGACCGCGGCGGCCCGTTTCGGCTTGGCCGCGACTTGCGGGCCGCGCGCCAGGTCCATCAGCATGCGCAGCGCCTCGACCACCGAGCGCTGACGCACGGCGCTGCGGCCGATCGCGCCGAAGCGGTGCTCGCGGTGGACGATCCGGCCGTCGCGCGCGGCGGCAGCAAAATGCACGAGGCCGACCGGCTTGCCGGGCGTCGCGCCGCCGGGACCTGCAATGCCGGTAATGGCGACGGCGAGATCGACATCGGCCCGCTCCAGCGCGCCGATTGCCATGGCGGTTGCGGTCTCCTTGCTGACCGCGCCGAAATTGGCGAGCGTGCCCGCCTCGACCCCGAGCATCGCGCGCTTGGCATCGTTGGAATAGGTGACGAAGCCGCGATCGATGACGTCAGACGAGCCCGGGATGTCGGTCAGCGCAGCCGCGACGAGACCGCCGGTGCAGGACTCCGCCGTCGCGATCGTCAGCTTGCGCATCCGGCACAGATCGAGCAGCGAGCGGGAGAGGGCGCGTGCGTCGCTGCCGCCCATGGCTTACACGCTCCAGGGAAGACGAATGGTGGCACTCGCGGTGGCCGCGATGCCTTCCTCACGGCCGGTGAAGCCGAGCCGCTCGCTGGTGGTCGCCTTCACCGCGACGCGCGAGATGTCGACGCCGGAGATCTCGGCGATGCTCGCGCGCATGGTGTCGCGCAGAGGTCCGATCTTCGGCCGCTCGCAGATCATGGTGACATCGAGATTGGCAACGCGGCCGCCGCGCGCCGTGACGCGCTCGATGGCGTATTTCAGGAACTGATCGGACGAGGCGCCCTTCCACTTCGCATCGCTCGGCGGGAAGTGCGAGCCGATGTCGCCGTCGGCGAGCGCGCCGAGAATGGCATCGACCAGCGCATGCAGGCCGACATCGCCGTCGGAATGGGCGAGAAAACCCCTGGTGTGCGGCACGCGCACACCGCAGAGCATGACGTGGTCGCCTTCGCCGAAGGCGTGCACGTCGTAGCCCGTGCCGGTCCTGATGTCGCCGAGCTGGGCCGCCAGGCGCGCTTCCTCGCGCACGAAATCTTCGGGAGTGGTGAGCTTCATGTTGGCAACATCGCCCTCAAAGGTTGCAACCGTCAATCCCGCCCATTCGGCAATGGCGGCATCGTCGGTGAAATCCGAGCGTCCGTCCCTGGCCGCGCGACGATGCGCCTCGAGGATGACGTCGAAACGAAAGGATTGCGGCGTCTGCGCGATTCGCAAGGAGGCGCGATCCGGCGTGCCCTCGACGTTGCCGCTTTCGCCGGTGACCTTGATCGTGTCGGTGACGGGAACGACGGGGATCGCGGCACCGGTGCGGGTTGCGGCCTCGATCGCGCGCGAGATGACGCCGGCCGAGACGAAGGGCCGGGCAGCGTCGTGGATCAGCACGATATCGGGCTTGTGCTTGGCGAGCGCCTCGAGGCCGGCAAGCACCGAAGCCTGCCGCGTCGCGCCGCCGTTGGCCGGCGGCTCGTGCTCGAGCCCGGCGACTGCAGCCGTGAACATGGCGCTATCGTCGGGATTCACCACGGGCTGCACCGCAAGCACGTCGGCGTGGCGGCTGAAGGCTTCCATGGCGCGGTAGATCACGGGCACGCCGCCGATCTCGCGATATTGCTTCGGCCCGCCGGCGCCTGCACGCAGTCCACGCCCGGCTGCGACGAGGACGACCGCGGTGCGCTGTGATTTCGCCATAGGACTCGATTACTCAATTGGTGATGGAGAGTCGGGGAGTGGGGTGATTGCCGCATGCCTCTAGCACGGCAGGCCCGCAAAAAAAGGGGGTTTCCCCGGATTGTTCGAAACAGCATTTTGCTGCACTGCACTTGAAAGATTTACGGACTTGTCTAAACTGTAGGCATGACGCTTGACTGCACAAGAATTGTGCGCAAGATAGGTCATGGCAGGCGCGATGAAGCCCTGTCCAGGCAACGAGACCCCCGTGACCGGTTCGGCAACATTCGGCTCTAAGCCGTTGAAAATTGGCGATATTGGCGTCGCCACCCCGGTCTTCCTGGCGCCGATGTCGGGGGTGACGGACTCGCCCGTTCGCCGGCTGGCGGCCGAGCTTGGGGCCGGTCTCGTCGTGTCCGAAATGACCGCCAGCGATGAGCTCGCCAACGGCCACCGGATGTCCCGGTTGCGCTGCGAAGCCACAGGAGTTGGCCCGCACGTGGTCCAGCTCGCCGGCTGCGAGGCCCATTGGATGGCCGAGGGCGCCCGGATCGCCGAGGCCGAGGGCGCCGATATCATCGACATCAACATGGGCTGTCCGGCCCGGCACGTCACCGGCGGTCAGTCCGGCTCGGCCTTGATGCGCGACCTCGACCATGCCGTCAGCCTGATCGACGCGACCATCGCGACGGTGAAGGTGCCGGTGACGCTGAAGATGCGGCTCGGCTGGGACGATCGCACGCGCAATGCCCCGGAGCTGGCGCACCGCGCCGAAGCGGCCGGCGTCAAGCTCGTCACGGTCCATGGCCGCACCCGCAGCCAGTTCTACAAGGGCGAGGCCGATTGGGATGCGATCCGCGCCGTGCGCGAGGCGATCTCGATTCCGCTCGTCGTCAATGGCGACATCACCTCCTACGAGAAGGCGCTCGCGGCGCTCGAGGCCTCCGGCGCCGATGCCGTGATGATCGGCCGCGGCGCGCAGGGCCAGCCCTGGCTGCCCGGCCAGATCGGCCGCCGCCTCAAGGGCGGGGCTGAGGAGGCGGTGCCCTCGCTGGAAACGCAGCTGCATTATGTCCGCACGCTCTATGAGGGCGTCTGCGCGCTCTATGGTCTCCGCATCGGCCTCAGGCATGCCCGCAAGCATCTGGGCTGGGCCCTCGATGTCGCAGCGCAGGCGAGCCGGGCGCCGGCCGAGAAGCTGAGATCCTGGCGCCAGGCCATCCTCACCTCGGAGGATCCGGGCCGCGTCCACCAATCACTGCAAGACGCCTTCGACGACTTCGCATGGAGCGCTGCTGCATGAGCTCAGCTGCTGAACATCGTCGCCCGCTTCCGTCCGACAGCGACGCGATTCTGGACGCCTTGCCCAATCCGGTGCTGCTGATCGGGCCGGACGGCAAGATCGTCGGCGCCAACATCGCGACCGAGGCCTTCTTCGATATCTCGACGCAGTTCCTGAAGCGGCAGTCGCTGAAGGAGCTGGTGCCGTTCGGCAGCCCGTTGCTGGCGCTGATCGACCAGGTGCGCTCGTCGAACGCGCCGGTCAACGAATACAAGGTCGATCTCGGCACGCCGCGCATGGGCGGCGATCGCCAAGTCGATCTTCACGTCGCGCCGCTGACCGAGCGGCCCGGCCATATCGTGGTGATGCTGCAGGAGCGCTCCATTGCCGACAAGATGGACCGGCAGCTCACCCACCGCAGCGCGGCGCGCTCGGTGATCGCGCTGGCCGCGATGCTGGCGCACGAGATCAAGAATCCGCTCTCCGGCATCCGCGGCGCGGCGCAGCTTCTCGAGCAGCAGGCCTCGTCCGAGGACCGCATGCTGACGCGGCTGATCTGCGACGAGGCCGACCGTATCGTGACGCTGGTCGATCGCATGGAGGTGTTCGGCGACGAGCGCCCCGTGGTGCGCGGCCCCGTCAACATCCATTCCGTGCTCGACCACGTGAAGCGGCTGGCGCAGTCCGGCTTTGCCCGCAACATCCGCTTCATCGAGGATTACGACCCGTCGCTGCCGCCGGTGCTGGCGAACCAGGACCAGCTGATCCAGGTATTCCTCAATCTCGTGAAGAACGCCGCGGAGGCCCTGATCGACGTCCCCGACGCCGAGATCCAGCTCACCACCGCGTTCCGCCCCGGCGTGCGCCTGTCAGTCCCCGGTCAAAAATCCCGGGTATCTCTGCCGCTCGAGTTCTGCGTGAAAGACAACGGACCAGGGGTGCCGGACGATCTTCTGCCCAATTTGTTCGACCCCTTCGTGACCACCAAGCAGACCGGCTCGGGGCTCGGTCTGGCGCTGGTCGCCAAGATCGTCGGCGATCACGGGGGCATCATCGAATGCGAATCTCAGCCGCGCAAAACCACCTTCCGCGTGCTGATGCCGATGTATTCCACATCGGCGAAACATGCCGATCAAAGCAGTCGCGCCGACTCTGCCGGGAAGCCGTCGTCTGCATCACAGGGGGCAAAATGAGGATTAACAATGCCCGCAGGTAGCATTCTCGTTGCAGATGACGATACCGCCATCCGCACCGTTCTCAATCAGGCTCTATCCCGCGCCGGCTACGAAGTCAGGCTCACCGGCAATGCCGCAACGCTATGGCGCTGGGTCAGCCAGGGCGAGGGCGATCTCGTCATCACCGACGTGGTGATGCCCGACGAGAACGCGTTCGACCTGTTGCCGCGGATCAAGAAGATGCGGCCGAATCTGCCCGTCATCGTCATGAGCGCGCAAAACACCTTCATGACCGCGATCCGCGCCTCCGAGCGCGGGGCGTATGAATATCTGCCAAAGCCCTTCGACCTGAAGGAGCTGATCGCCATCGTCGGGCGCGCGCTGGCCGAGCCGAAGGAGCGGGTCTCGACGCCGGACGAGGACGCCGAGATGGAGGCGATCCCGCTGGTCGGCCGCTCGCCGGCGATGCAGGAAATTTACCGCGTGCTGGCGCGCCTGATGCAGACCGACCTCACCGTGATGATCACGGGCGAGTCCGGCACCGGCAAGGAGCTGGTGGCGCGCGCGCTGCACGATTACGGCAAGCGCCGCAACGGCCCGTTCGTCGCGGTCAACATGGCGGCGATTCCGCGGGACCTCATCGAGTCCGAGTTGTTCGGCCATGAGCGCGGCGCCTTCACCGGCGCCAACACCCGCGCCTCCGGCCGGTTCGAGCAGGCCGAGGGCGGCACGCTGTTCCTGGACGAGATCGGCGACATGCCGATGGAGGCACAGACCCGTCTGCTGCGCGTCCTGCAGCAGGGCGAATACACCACGGTCGGCGGCCGCACCCCGATCAAGACCGACGTGCGAATCGTCGCGGCCTCCAACAAGGATCTGCGCGTGCTGATCCAGCAGGGCCTGTTCCGCGAAGACCTGTTCTTCCGCCTCAACGTCGTGCCGCTGCGGCTGCCCCCGTTGCGCGAGCGCATCGAGGATCTGCCCGATCTCATCCGGCACTTCTTCGCGCTGGCCGAGAAGGACGGCTTGCCGCCGAAGAAGCTCGACGCGCTGGCGCTGGAGCGGCTGAAGCAGCACCGCTGGCCCGGCAACGTGCGCGAGCTGGAGAACCTCGCCCGGCGTCTTGCCGCACTCTATCCGCAGGACGTGATCACGGCCTCCGTCATCGACGGCGAGCTGGCGCCGCCCTCGGTCAGCCCGGGCGCCGCGGTTCAGCAGGGTGTCGACAACCTCGGCGGGGCAGTGGAGGCCTATCTGTCCTCGCACTTCCAGGGCTTCCCGAACGGCGTGCCGCCGCCCGGCCTCTATCACCGCATCCTCAAGGAGATCGAGGTGCCGCTGCTGACGGCCGCGCTCGCCGCCACCCGCGGCAACCAGATCCGCGCCGCAGATTTGCTCGGCCTCAACCGCAACACGCTGCGCAAGAAGATCCGGGATCTCGACATCCAGGTCTATCGAAGCGGGGGCTAGCTAGCTCTCGCGACAAACGCCAGGCGCATTTGCGCGCGCGACAAACGCTGAAGTGCGTTTGCGCGGAGGTGGCTCAGCTCCCCCTACCAAGGCAGAGCTGAGCCTGTCCGGATCGCGCTGGCCGTTGTGGCTGACGCGGTGAGCAGAAGTCGGTGTGGGCCCGAAATGTTCCGCCGGCCCATCCAAATTGGGCATACGGCCGCAGCGCGCGGCGTCGCTTCTATCGGACCAGGTGGCCTGATGCCGGCATGAGGCTGGCGACATTCGCCGGCGACTCCTGCCGAACCGGGCCATTGACCAGCAGGTCGGAGGCCACGATCAGCACCAGCACGGCCGAAGCCATTATCGCGAGAAAGAGTCTGTCCATGCCGGGTCAAGCCGGAACAGCCGGATTCTGTTCCCGCTGATCCGCCATTGCCCTGTGGATGCGCCGCTCCGCCGCGCCGGGGGCGCCGCGGAATTGTCGCAATTCGGCAACAATGTGGTACGAATACATCAGTATCCGCCCCGTCGCGGACCCGCTTTCAGCACCACCATTGCCGGAATGACCAGCGCAGAGACCTCGGCCGCACATTTTGACACGGCCCCAGCAGAAGAGCCCCGGCGTTGGTCGGTACGGCGCTGGCTGGCACCCTTTGCCGTGGCGCTGGCGCTGGGGTCGGCGCTCCTGACCTTCCTGGTCCTGACCGGCCTCACCACGATCGAGCCGACGCCCAAGGTGGTCCGCTCGTTCTACCTTCTCAACGCGGCCACCATCCTGCTGCTGGTCGGCATCATCATCCGCGAGCTCTGGCAACTGATCCTGGCGCGGCGACGGGGCAGGGCGGCGGCGCGCCTCCATGTCCAGATCGTCAGCCTGTTCTCGATCGTGGCGGTGCTGCCGGCGGTGCTGGTTGCGGTCGTTGCCAACGTCACCATCGAGCGCGGCCTCGACCGGTTGTTCTCCGGACCGACCAAGGAGGTGATCCAGAATTCGCTGACGATCGCGCGCGCCTATATGCAGGATCATGCGCAGCTGATCCGCGGCGACATTCTCGGCATGGCCAACGACATCGCGCACGCCCGACCGCTCTACGACCAGGATCGCCGTTCGTTCCGCGAGATGCTAACCGCCAGCGCCGGCTCGCGCAATCTGCCGGGCGCGATGATCATCGACAAGAACACCAACATCCTGGAGTCCGCCGATACCGGCATGCGGCTCGCTTATTCGCCGCCGGCGCCCGACTTCCTCAGCAACGTCAACGAGAGCGAGCCCGAGATCGCGGTGCTGCCGGACGCGAGCTTCGTCGCCGCGGTGATCCGCCTGCGCGCCTTCAGCGACACCTTCCTCTACGTCGCGCGCCCCCTTGATCCGAATGTCGTTGCCCAGCTCAAGCAGACCGAGGTCAGCGTCGCCGAGTACGCCCAGATCGAGTCGCGCCGGCTCGGCATTCAGGTCGCCTTCGCGCTGATGTTCGCCGTGATCGCGCTGACCATCCTGATGGCCTCGGTGCTGATCGGCCTCAACTTCGCCAATTCGCTGGTGTCGCCGATCCGGCGCCTGATGAACGCGGCCCACACGGTTTCGACCGGCGACCTCCACGTCCAGGTGCCCGTGCACCAGTCGGAAGGCGATCTCGCCCAGCTCGGCGAGACCTTCAACAAGATGACGCAGGAATTGCGCAGCCAGCGCGACGAGCTCGTCAACGCCAGCGACCTCATCGACAGCCGCCGCCGCTTCATCGAGGCGGTGCTGTCCTCGGCGAGCGCCGGCATCATCGGCGTCGATGCCTCCGGCAGCGTCGGCATCTTGAACCGCTCCGCCGAGAAGCTGATCGGGCACGCCGAATCCGAGACGCTCGGCCATCCGCTCTCCGACGTGCTGCCCGAGCTCGACGAGATGATGAAGGCGGCGCGGGAAGGGACCCAGCGTCTGGTGCAGGGCCAGATCACGATCACCCGCGACGGCACCGAGCGCAACCTCTCGGTCCGCGTCAGCGCCGAGAAGAACCAGCCGCACGACAGCTACATCATCACGCTCGACGACATCACCGAGCTGGTTTCGGCGCAGCGCACCTCGGCCTGGGGCGACGTTGCGCGCCGCATCGCCCACGAGATCAAGAACCCCCTGACGCCGATCCAGCTGTCGGCCGAGCGCATCCGCCGCAAGTTCGGCAAGGACATCACCGAGGCCAAGGACAAGCAGATCTTCGAGCAGTGCACCGACACCATCGTGCGCCAGGTCGACGATATCCGCCGCATGGTCGACGAGTTCTCGCGCTTTGCCCGGATGCCGAAGCCCGTGATGGAAGGCGAGGACGTCGCCGACACGGTGCGGCAGGCCGTGTTCCTGATGAAGGTCGCCCATCCCGAGATCGACATCGAGGCCGAGTTCAAGCAGGACCCGCTGCGGGCCCAGTTCGACCGGCGGCTGATCTCCCAGGCCGTCACCAACATCGTCAAGAACGCCACCGAGGCGATCGAGCAGGTGCCGCCGGAGGAGCTCGGCAAAGGCCGCATCGACGTCGTCGTGTCGCGCGAGGGCGAGGACGTGCTGATCGACGTGATCGACAACGGCATCGGCCTGCCCAAGGTCGCGCGTTCGCGGCTGCTCGAACCCTATGTGACGACGCGGGCCAAGGGCACCGGCCTCGGCCTTGCGATCGTCGGCCGCGTGCTGGAAGACCATGGCGGGCGGATCGAGCTGAAGGACGCCTCCGACTTCCGCGAGGGCCAGCGCGGTGCCTGGATGCGGATGCGCTTTGCGATCTCCGGGCAACCCGCGAAAGCCGAGGGAGCCGAGCTGGCGCCGATCGCCAAGGACACCACGAAGGAAGCTGTGACGGAGCCTGCGAAGGACGCGGCGCCGGAAACAAAAGAGCCTGCGGCCGAAACCAAAGAGGCCGCTGAAAAGACCAATGATTCAACGAAGATCGAAGCCTCGACAGGCATCTGACAAGACAGGCGCAACCCATGGCTAGTGAAATTCTGATTGTCGATGACGAGGCCGATATTCGGGATCTCGTCGCAGGCATTCTCGAGGACGAGGGTTTTGTCACGCGCACCGCGCGCGACAGCGACTCCGCGCTGGCTGAAATCGCCAACCGGCGGCCGCATCTGGTGTTCCTCGACATCTGGCTGCAGGGCTCCAAGCTCGACGGTTTGCAGCTCCTGGAGCAGGTCAAGAAGGACAATGCCGACCTGCCGGTGGTGATGATCTCCGGCCACGGCAACATCGAGACCGCGGTCGCCGCGATCAAGCGCGGCGCCTATGACTTCATCGAGAAGCCGTTCAAGGCCGATCGCCTGATCCTGGTCGCGACCAGGGCCTTGGAGAACTCGCGGCTCAAGCGCGAGGTCAAGGAGCTGAAGCAACTCGCACCCAGCGCAAGCTCGCTCGTTGGCCGCTCGCCCAGCATGAACCAGCTGCGCCAGACCATCGAGCGCGCGGCCAAGGCCAACAGCCGCATCCTGATCGTCGGCCCCGCCGGCGCCGGCAAGGAATTGACCGCACGCACGCTGCACGCGGCCTCGGGCCGCGCCGACGGTCCCTTCGTCGTCATCAACGCTGCCGCGATCACGCCCGAGCGCATGGAGCACGAGCTGTTCGGCGTCGAGCAGTCCAACGGCGAGCAGCCGCGCAAGTCCGGCGCGCTCGAGGAAGCTCATGGCGGCACGCTGTTCATCGACGAGATCGCGGATATGCCGCGCGAGACCCAGAACAAGATCCTGCGCGTGCTGGTGGAGCAGTCGTTCCAGCGCGTCGGCGGCACCGCCAAGGTGCAGGTCGACGTGCGCATCATCTCCTCGACCGCGCGCAATCTCGAAGAGGAGATCGCGGCGGGCCATTTCCGCGAGGACCTCTATCATCGGCTCTCGGTGGTGCCGATCCGCGTGCCCGCGCTTTCGGAACGGCGCGAGGACATCCCGGAACTGATCGACTATTTCATGGAGCAGATCTCGGCCGGCAGCGGCCTGCCCAAGCGGCAGATCGGGCAGGACGCGATGGCGGTGCTGCAATCGCATGTCTGGCCGGGCAACGTGCGTCAGCTCCGCAACAATGTTGAAAGAGTCATGATTCTCGCGGCGGGCGGTCCGGAGGTGATCATCACTGCAGACATGTTGCCGCAGGACGTCGGCTCGATGGTGCCGGCGATGCCGACAAGCAACAATGGCGAGCACATCATGGGCCTGCCGCTGCGTGAGGCGCGCGAAGTGTTCGAACGCGACTATTTGATTGCACAGATCAGCCGTTTTTCAGGAAATATTTCTCGTACGGCCGAGTTCGTTGGCATGGAACGGTCGGCGTTGCACCGAAAGCTGAAGGCGCTCGGTGTCGGCTAGCGCCTTCGCGCGCGGAAAGGACCCGGTGTCGCGTCAAGAAAGAGACGTTAAAACAAGACTCTAACGCCACGTCGGCGCAGCGCGATCTCGTGGGCAGAGCGAGAATAATGCTCGATTTCCGTAGTTTTTCGGGGCATTACCGCCGGGGCTGCCGCGTGAAGCGGCTTGCCTAATAAGTCCACCTGTCCTCTAATCGCACAGCTGTTCCTTCCGAGGGGGATCTCATGAAGGAGCGGCAACCGGGAGAGGCCCCGAACTCCACAAAGAGGGCCGCAACCGGCGCAATAAAAAGAAACTCAAAGCGAGAAAAAAACAATGGCGGCAGACCGCGCACAAAACCTACAGGACACCTTCCTTAATCACGTTCGCAAAACCAAGACGCCACTGACGATCTTTCTGGTCAACGGAGTGAAGCTCCAGGGCATCGTGACCTGGTTCGACAATTTCTGTTTGCTGCTTCGGCGCGACGGTCATTCGCAGCTGGTCTACAAGCATGCGATCTCGACCATCATGCCGGGCGCTCCGATCCAGCTGTTCGAAGGCGGCGAGGATCAGCCGGCTTGAGAGTGATCTGATTGGAACCCCGGAATTTCGGCGGGGATGCCGACCGTCCGCGGCCGGCAGGGGCTAAGCAAACGGGGCGGGTGCTTGTCGTCGGCCCCTATTTGCGGGTGCGCGCCGGCAGTGCCGACGCGCAATTGGAGAGCCATGCCCTTCCCAATCATGTTCAGCGTGACGCCGAGGCCCGGCTCGACGAAGCCGCGGGCCTCGCGCGCGCGATCGATCTCGTCGTTGCCGGCGCCATCATCGCACCGATCAGCCAGATCAGGCCCGCGACCTACATCGGCAAGGGCAAGGTCGAGGAGATCGCCGCGCTGGCCAAGAGCCTCGACGTCGAGCTCGTGGTGATGGATTGCGCGCTGGCGCCGATCCAGCAGCGCAATCTCGAGAAGGAATTGCAGGCCAAGGTGCTCGATCGCACCGGCCTCATCCTGGAAATCTTTGGCCGACGCGCCAAGACCAAGGAAGGCGCGCTCCAGGTCGAGCTCGCGCATCTCAACTACCAGCGCTCGCGCCTCGTGCGCTCATGGACCCATCTGGAGCGCCAGCGCGGCGGTTTCGGCTTCATGGGCGGTCCCGGCGAGACCCAGATCGAGGCCGACCGCCGCCTCATCCAGGAGCGCATCACCAAGCTCGAGAGCGAGCTGAAGAAGGTCCAGGCGACGCGGCGGCTGCATCGCGCCGGCCGCCAGCGTGTGCCATATCGGGTCGTGGCGCTGGTCGGTTACACCAATGCCGGCAAGTCGACGCTGTTCAACCGCCTGACCCGCGCCGACGTGCAAGCGGCGGATATGCTTTTCGCGACACTCGATCCGACCTTGCGCGCCCTCAACCTGCCGCATGGCGGCAAGGCGATGCTGTCGGACACGGTCGGGTTCATCTCCAACCTGCCGACCCAGCTCGTCGCCGCCTTCCGCGCCACGCTGGAGGAAGTGCTGGAAGCGGACGTCATCCTGCATGTGCGCGACATCTCTCATGAGGACGCCGAGGCGCAGCAGAGCGACGTCGACGCGGTGCTGCGCCAGCTCGGCATCAACCCCGATGATTCAGGCCGCATCATCGAGGTCTGGAACAAGATCGACCGTTACGACGCCGAACAGCGCGAAGAGCTGCTGAACATCGCGGCGCGCCGGCCGGAGGATCATCCGGCGATGCTGGTGTCCGCCGTGACAGGCGAGGGGGTCGATGCGCTGCTCGCCGCGATCGAGGAGCGCTTGGCTGCCAAGCGCCACACGCTCGATCTCTCCATCGACGCCGCCGACGGCGCCGGCATCTCCTGGCTGCATCGCAATTCCGAGGTGCTGGCGAAGGAATTGCACGACGGCCGCTTCGACATGACGGTGCGGGTGGACGAAACCAAGCGGGATATCGTGGTGTCGAGGTTCGACGCCGTGCCGCATCTGTCTGCGTGACGACCTCGCGTAGGCGATGAGTCGCGCCAGACGCCTCCCCAAGCAATACTGTCGTCCCGGACAAGCGTAAGCGCAGATCCGGGACCCGTAATCACAGGACGTCGTTTGGTGAAGACTCGTGGCTATCAGATCGCCGCGACAACTTCTCCCTGGGAGTATGGGTCCCGGATCTGTGCGCGCTTGAGGCGCGCTTGTCCGGGACGACAGCGGGGTTAGCGGCGCGCTTCCTTGTGTCCTTGTGAGGTCGGCGTCTCTTCGCCCTTGGCCGCATTCCACAGCGCGTCCATCTCCGCCAGCGACGCCTGCTCCAGCGTCCGGCCCTGCGCCTCCAGCGCGCGCTCGATATAGCCGAACCGCCGCTCAAACTTCGCATTCGTCGCGCGCAATGCGGCTTCCGGATCGGCGTCGACATGGCGGGCAAGGTTGACGAGGGCGAACATCAGGTCGCCGGTCTCTTCCGCGATCTCCTGCTTGTCGTTACGATCCAGCGCCGCCTCGATCTCGTCGGTTTCCTCGCGGATCTTTTGCAGCACCGCGCGCGGGTCGTTCCAGTCGAAGCCGACGGTCGAGGCCTTGCGCTGCAGCTCCATCGCACGCGTCAGCGCGGGCTGGCCGGCCTTGACGCCCGACAGCAGCGATTGATGCGGCGGCGTCGTCTCCGGCGGCCGGCGCGCGGCGCGCTCGGCCTTCTCCTCGGCCTTGATGCGGTCCCAGACTTCCTTGACATGAGAGGAGGCGAGATTGCCGTCCTTGTCGGCGAAGACGTGGGGATGACGCCGGATCATTTTTCGCGTGATGGCCTCGACCACGTCGCCGAAGGCGAACGCGTTCTGCTCGGACGCCATCTGGGCGTGGAAGACGACCTGGAGCAGGAGATCGCCGAGCTCTTCGCGGAGATCGTCGAGATCGCCGCGGTCGATGGCGTCGACCACCTCATAGGCTTCCTCGATCGTGTAGGGCGCGATCGTCGCAAAGTTCTGCTCGAGGTCCCAGGGGCAGCCGGTGACCGGCGTGCGCAGCGCCGCCATGATCTCGATCAGGCGGGAAATGTCGCGGGAAGGGGTCATTGCGGGGCCGTTCTCCTGGGTCCAAAGCCTTATGCCAAAAGCGGGCCGCCGATCCCAGAGCAGGCAGCCGGAACAGGCCGATTTCCACCGATTGGCTGAGACGTTCCGCGGTGCTAAAGCGCGGTCATGAGTGACGCATTTTCATCACAAACCGCGCTGGTGCTGTTCTCCGGCGGCCAGGATTCCACCACCTGCCTGGCCTGGGCGCTGAGCCGCTTTGCCCGCGTGGAGACGCTGGGGTTCGACTACGGCCAGCGCCATGCCATCGAACTTGCCTGCCGCGACCGGCTGTTCGCCGGCGTCAAGGCGCTGCGCTCCGATTGGGCCGCAAAGCTCGGTGAGAGCCATACGCTGTCGATCCCGACGCTGGCAGCCGTGTCCGAGACCGCGCTGACCCGCGACGTTGCGATCGCGATGGGCGCCGACGGCCTGCCCAACACCTTCGTGCCTGGCCGCAATCTGGTGTTCCTGACCTTTGCCGCCGCGCTGGCCTATCGGCGCGGCATCACCCATATCGTCGGCGGCATGTGCGAGACCGACTATTCCGGCTATCCCGACTGCCGCGACGAGACCATCCGCGCCATGCAGGCCGCGCTCTCGCTGGGGATGGCGAGGAAGTTCGAGCTGCATACGCCGCTGATGTGGATCGACAAGGCCGCGACGTGGAAGCTGGCGCAGGACCTCGGCGGCGACGGCCTCGTCGACCTCATCCGCGAGCACTCCCACACCTGCTATCTCGGCGAACGCGGCGCGCAGCACGATTGGGGCTATGGCTGCGGCGAGTGCCCGGCGTGCAGCCTGCGGGCGAAGGGGTGGCGGGAGTTTGCGGCGGGGCGCTAGCGTCACCCCCGTCATGCATCGCAAGCGACGGGTCGATCGCGGCTTACGGGACCGATCCTTGCTGAGGGCTTCACCTCACTTGCCCAAGGGCATGGACATCAGCCGAACGGCGGCGTCCGAGACACCAAGCTGGTCTTGATCTCCTCCCAGGGCTTCCACGGATCCGAACGGTCACCACAGCCTGATTTGTAGGCTGACGAGACGGCAGCCAGGCTCGCCGCGGTCGGTTTCTCGATCAACATATTCCCGACCAGAAGTCCGTCGACATTGGTCGCTTTAGGGTCCGTGAAGCCCACAATGAGATTGACGAGTCTCCGGTTACCACCTCCGGAATCGAGCAAGACCAGCATCTGGGCCGAATATTTTGTGAGTAGTTGCTTGTCCGGCGCAAGGAAACATCCATACCGGATCGACGCACCGATCGGCCAGGCAGCGATCTTCGCCGCGAGAGAATCCCTGAGGACCCCGGTGCTGGGCGGCAGGAGATCAGGCGCGTCGAATGACTCAGTTGCGACCCTTGCATCGAAGTAGGGCGCCAGCTTTTTGGCACGAGCTTCAGGCGAGAGGTTCGCCGCGGGAATCGAACTGAGCGCGCGACCAAATTCGTTGAGAAACTCCCTGATCGCGCTCCAGCGGATCGGATCCGTAGCATCCTTCGCCGGATCTCGCGGGAGATCGCTGTTCTCCTGCGGCGCGGCGCGGGCGGCGAGGGGGTCTGCCAGTCCCATCGTCTTGAGAGCTTCACGTTCGATCGCCCTGAAGCAAGGATCCTTCAGATCCTTAACTGTATTGTCTCCGAACCTGTCGAACTCCTTGGCGAGAATGACGATCATCTCTTCCTTTGTGAAGAGGTATCCCAGCGCCTCGCGAATCTTGCCGCATCCTGTCCTCGACGTGTCGACATCCTTGCTGATGACCATCGTGTCCCAGTTGCCGGCCTTGGTCGTCAGATAGGCCGCAATATCGATCCCGGTCTTCTCTGATATGAGCTTCTGGAGGGGAGCGCCCGGCGCATTCAGTTTCGGGCCGTCGAACGTCAGGAAGGCAGAGCGTTTGCCGATTCGAGATATCGTGAATTTCGAGCTGTCGGAAAGAAGGAGCGTCACGCTCTTTTCGTTGACGTCGAACGTCGCCATGGGCTGTTGCGTGTTGACCTCGTCGAACGCCTTGACGATTTCGTCGATATCGCTCTTGTTGTCCTTGATGGCGTCGCTGATCTTCGTCGCTTCTCCTGCAATCGCGGCGCCACCGGGACCGGCGAACACGAAGCCAAGCACTTTCGAAACGATGCGGATGGCACTGTAAGTCGACGGATTGACGGTCGTCGTCTTCGATTGCAGCAGCTTGAATTTCAGCCTCAGCGTCGAATTGAACGAGATGTTCGTTGCAAGAAAATTGTCGCAGCCGGTCACCGTGGTATTCCCGCCGGCATCGCGCTTGATTTGCGCGATCAGATAAGTGAGCGGCTTGGGTGGATCGGCGGCGTTCCTGCTGATCTGCTCGATGTCGGCCGAAAGAGCGAATTCGCGATTTTCCGACAGCAGACCGACGGACCAGGCGCGATCGACAAACTGCCGTGCGAAGCGCTCGAGCCCTGCCGAATTGCAGTCTATCTTGATGTCCGCGTAGCTGAAGTCGCCGACCTCGCCAGGCTTGTAGAGAACCGAAGAACGGTCCGCGACGATCTGCTGAAGATTGGTGTCCTTCCGAGGTGTCTTGTCCAGACAAAGCCACTCAGGAACGTTGCAAGCCGCTCGGCTCGGAGTCGGAAAAGCGGAAATGGCGGCAAGCAGCAACAGAAAGGTCGCGATTCTTGCGAACATGATGCCTCCCAATACGCAATTCCTGATTGAAATGAGCCGCTCGCGTACGCCGCGATATTACAACCGCCGATATGAATTTGAAGGGTCTTTTTGTCAGCGATCCGAAATAGCCGGGCTTGCCCGTCAGCCAAAATCCTCCGGCCGCAGCTCGATTGGCTTGCCGTGCGGCGTGCGATCAGCCGCGTGGTCCCAGGCGTCGCGATAGCGGTGCAGCGTGTCCATCGAGGCAACGCCCTTGCGCGCGACCAATCCCTCCAGCGTGGCGAGCCAGTGCAGGTAATAGGTCTCACCCGTGTCAGGGTCGCCGGCGGCCTGCGCGCGCTTGATCTCGGCGGCCAGGGCCGCTGCCCATTCCGGCCAGGTGAACACGCCGCGCTCGTGCAGCGTCAGAGCCATCGCAAAGGCATGCGCCTCCCAGGGCGCGCGGAACACCGGGCCGTCTTCATCGCGGGGAATGCTCGGGATGGCCGCCGTCGCGGCCGCAGCAGCGCTAGCACTCATCACGCAGGATCCAGATAGGGCTCGAAGGCGTCGATCGAGACCTTTAGCGTGGGATCGCCATCCTCGCCCCAGAGATCGCGGCCCTCGAACACGACGGTGTAAAGCCATTGCGGATGTTCGCCGCGCTCCATCGCTGCGGTGTCCGGAAACACGTGGCAGCCATGGTTGAGCTCGACGACACCGACATGGCCGCGCACGTAACGCGGTAGCCGCGTGTGCGTCACCGGATGGATGTTCTTGGCCCGCACGCGATCGCCGATGTCGAATTTCGCCGGTGCCGGAGCAGGGCGGGCGAACTTGCCGCGCACCATGATGCGCTCGACCTGGGTGAGATCGAACTTGCCGTGCTTGAGCGCCTTGCCGGGCTGCATCGCGTGGCCGGCAGCGACCTCCTCACGCGTGAGGTAGCCCTTCTCGATCAGCATCTCCTCGAGCCCGAGAAACCATTTCTTGTAGTAGGAGCTCGACAGATAGACGTGCGGCGGCAGCGTCTCGCGATAGAAGCGCGAGGTGTCGATGTTGAAGGCGCCGGCCGCGCCCATCGCGCGCACCATCGCCAGCACGCGCTCTTCCCAATGCGCGTGAAACACCGGCTCGTTCGGCTCGGGCTCGACCTTGCCGAACCCATCCATGCCGCCCATGTCGTGCACGCCGTTCATGACGGCGCTCCCGGCGTCCTGGGGAATCCGGTGCCGATCATGGAATCGCGCGTGACGAGCTCGGCGAGCTGCTCCTCGCTCCAGCCCTCGGTGCCCGCGGGGCGCATCGGCAGCACCAGGAAGCGGGTCTCCGCAGTCGAGTCCCAGACCCGGATCTCCATGTCCTTTGGCAGGGTGACGTCGAAATCGGCGAGCACGCCGCGCGGATCCTTCACGGCGCGGGAGCGATAGGGCGCAGCCTTGTACCAGACCGGCGGCAGCCCCAGCATCTCCCAGGGGTAGCAGGAGCACAGCGTGCACACGACCATGTTGTGCCGCTCCGGCGTGTTCTCGACGACGACGAGGTGGTCGCCGACGCGGCTGACATGGCCGAGCGTGCCGATCGCCTTGGAGCCGTCCTCCAGCAGCGCCTTCTTGAACGCCGGATCGGTCCAGGCCTTGGCGACGACGCGCGCGCCGTTATGCGGGCCGATCTTGGTCTCATAGGCCTGGATGATGGCATCGAGCGCGGCGGGCTCGACATAGCCTTTTTCGGTCAAGATCGTCTCGAGCGCGCGCACGCGCAGCTCGGTCTCGGACAGCTCGGAATGGTCGTGATCGTGGTCGTGATGATGTTCACTCATGGCGCGAAGATAGTCCCAGAATCCGGGCCTTGTCGAGGCGAAGACTCTGCTAACATCGCCCCATGGGCCGGGCTTCGCAAACCGCAATAACCGCCGCAATCGCGGCTCTTGCCGCATTGGCGGCGCAGGATGCGCGCGCCGCGAATGGCGCCTATGCAGTCGATGCCGCCGACATCTCCGAGGTCGGGTCCTGCAAGGTCGAGAGCTGGATGTCGGCGGCGACCAACACGGATGTCCTGGCGGTTGCCAATCCCTCCTGCGTCGTCGATCCCTTCAGGCCGGTCGAGCTCAGCATGCAGACCGTCCGCGCCCGCAGCGACGGCGACTGGAGCACGACGGTGGCCCCGAAGGCCAAGACCAATTTCATCCCGACCGGAATCGGACGCTGGGGATTATCCGCCTATGGCGGCGGATCGTTCGACGTCATGACCGGCGAGGCGCTGTCCGCCTTCGCGGTGATCCCCGCGACCTTCCGCCTGTCGGAGACGATGCGCATCAACGTCAATGGCGGATGGCTGTGGGATCGCACCGTGGATCGCCATTACCTGACTTATGGCGTCGGCTTCGATTGGAAGTTCACCGACACGCTGCAATGGACGATAGAGGCTTATGGCCAGGCCGGCGCGTCCGAGGTCGCGAGCGTCGTACAACCGCGCCTGCAGACCGGTTTGCGCTACCGGCCGAACGAGATATTTTCCGTCGACGTGATCTACGGCCGCAACATCACCGGAGAGAACGCCAACTGGATCACCATCGGGACCACGATTCGATTTCCGGTCCGCGGCAGTGAGCCGGAGCACCGGCGCACCGGGCATCTGTGATCAAGAGCAACAAGAACAGGGGGACTTCCGTTGACCAATTATGTGACGATCGAGAAGGGGCTCGGGCCCGAGGGACGGATCGCGGTGGTGCGCTTCGACCGCGGCGACGGCATCAACGCACTCTCGCCCGAGGCGCTGCGGCAGCTCACCGCGGCGGCCCGCAGTTTCGAGGATGACGCGACGACCTCCGTCGTGGTGCTGACCGGCAGCACCAGCGCCTTCAGCGCGGGCTTCGACCTGAAGGACGCCGAGGGCCGCTCGCGCAAGGAGATGGATCTCGGCACCTTGCGCCGGCACCTCAAGCTCGGGCCGCGCCTCACCCACGCCTGGCAGGAGATGGAGCAGGTCACGATCGGGGCGATCGAGGGATTTTGTGTCGGCGGCGGCGTCGCGCTCGCCGTGGCGCTCGACTTCCGCGTGATGGGGCACGACGCCCATCTGCGCGTGCCCGAGATCGGGCTCGGCATGAACATGAGCTGGCAAAGCATCCCGCGCATGCTGCACCTGATCGGACCTGCCCGCACCAAGCAGGCGGTGATCCTCGCCGACCAGCGCATCAGCGCGGACGAGGCCTATGAATGGGGCCTGGTCGAGCAGGTGACCGACCCCGGCCATGCCTTCGACGCCGCCATGGATCTCGCGCGCAAGATCGCCGCGCAGCCGCCGCTCTCGGTTGCGATGACGAAGCTGACCGTCAACCGGCTCGCGCACGCGCTCGACGATCTAGCCAGCCACATGGACGTCGACCAGTTCGCGCTCGCGAGCTTCAGCGAGGATCACAAGGAGGGCGTCGAGGCGTTCCTGGGCCGCCGCAAGCCACGCTTCAGGGGGCAGTAGACCGATGCCAGGACATTTGATGCCAGGCCATTGATCGCACTTCCGACAGTCCGTATACGCCGCACAGGGACACGAGCAGGCTCGGCCAACGGGCCGCACGAGGCGACGATATCAGAGGGGAGGGCCCATGACCGTCAGTTCGCAGGCGCCTGAGGCAAGCGGATTTCGCTGGAAACTGGTCGCACCGCTCGCGGTGTGGCTGGGGATCTATCTGTGGCCGGCGCCCTCCGGGCTCAACGTCAATCAGTGGCACTATTTCGCGGTGTTCGCGGCCGTCATCACCGGGCTCATCCTGGAGTCGATGCCGGTCGGAGCGGTCGGCTTCATCGGCCTGACCGTAGCGGGCGTTGCCGGCTATATCGATCCCGATCCCGGCAAGTCGCTGCGCTGGATGCTGGCAGGCTTTGCCGAGAGCACGGTCTGGCTGATCGTCGGCGCCTTCGTGTTCTCGATCGGCTATCGCAAGAGCCAGCTCGGACGGCGCATCGCGCTGGTGCTGGTGCAGCGCCTCGGCCGCAACACGCTCGGCCTCGGCTATGCCGTGGCGATGTCGGACTTCCTGCTCGCGCCGGCAACGCCGTCGAACACCGCGCGCAGCGGCGGCATCGTCTATCCCATCATCTCCAACATCCCGCGCATCTACGGCTCCGAGCCGGGCCCGACCGCCGGCAGGATCGGCACCTATGTGATGTGGACGGCGTTCGCCGCGACCGCGATCACGAGCTCGCTGTTCTTCACCGCCCTCGCGCCCAATGCGGCGGCACTGGCGATTGCCAAGAAGACCGTCGGGGTCGAGGTGAGCTGGGGGCAATGGTTCATCGGCTTCGCGCCGCTCGGCCTCCTGCTGATGATCGTGGTGCCGCTGCTCAGCTATCTGGTCTGCCGCCCCGAGGTGAAACGCAGCCCGGAGATTTCCGAATGGGCGGCGAAGGAGCTCACCGCGATGGGCCCGATGTCGCGCAACGAATGGATCATGCTCGGCCTGATCGTGCTTGCGATGTTCCTGTGGATCGCGGGCTCGAGCCCGGACATCCACGTGCCCGTGCTCGGCTCCAATTTCGTCAACGCCACCACCGTCGTGTTCATCGTGATCTCATTGATGCTGGTGACCGGCGTGATCGAGTTCGCCGACATCGTCAGCGAGAAGAGCGCCTGGGAGGTGTTCTTCTATTTCACCTCGCTGCTGACGCTGGCCTCCGGCCTCAACGAGATCGGCTTCATCAAATGGTTCGCGACCGAATACGCAAAGCCGCTCGCCGGGCTGGCGCCGTCGACCGCGATGCTGCTGCTGGTCGCGCTGTTCTTCTGGATCCACTATTTCTTCTCGAGCATCACCTCGCACGCCGCCGCCGTGCTGCCGGTGGTGCTTGCGGTCGGATCGGGCATCCCCGGTCTGCCGGTCACCACGCTCGCCATGCTCTGCATGTATTCGCTTGGCCTGATGGGCGTGATCTCGCCTTACGCGACGGGGCCGGCGCCGATGTATTTCGGCAGCGGCTATATCGGGAAGGGCCAGTTCTGGGGTTTTGGCCTCATCTTCGGGCTGCTGTACTTCGCCGGGCTGCTGCTGATCGTGTTGCCCTGGTTGCAGATGGGATGAGCCGGGCAGGCGGTTGATACCCCCGGCGAAGGAATATTCTTCTCCGGGGAGGGATTGGGGAATCTTCGTCCATCTCCTCGCAAATATCTGACATTGCAACAAAGACCGGAAAAGGCGAAGGTGTGTGCTGCGGTGCAGCGCGTGCCCTTTTTGAGGCGTTTGTTGCTGTTCCGCCTTCCAGTCGCTGATGCGACCCGGCTCTCGTTTGCCTTTTCGGGCGGGCGAGAGAACTATTGTGCATGAAGGCCGTCTCCATGAACGCCCACCAATCGCTCGCCGTCGGACAGCCGATTGCGCCGCCCGAAGCGATGTCACCTGCCGCGGCCGCGCCGGACGCCATGGTCCGCTTCGAAAGCATCTCGAAGACCTATCCGGCCTATCGCGGCAAGCCCGGCGTCAATGCGCTGCAGGACATCGACTTCGCGATTCCCCGTGGTTCCATCACCGGCGTGATCGGCCGTTCCGGCGCCGGCAAGTCGAGCCTGGTGCGGCTGATCAACGGGCTGGAGAAGCCGACCACGGGCCGCGTGATCGTGGACAACAGCGATATTTCGGCGCTGGTGGGCCGCGAACTGCGCCTCGCGCAACGCTCGATCGGCATGATCTTCCAGCACTTCAACCTGCTGTCGTCGCGCACCGCGGCCGACAACATCGCGCTGCCGCTCGAGATCGCCGGCTGGACCAGGGCCGACATCAAGGCCCGCGTCGCCGAGCTGCTCGCGCTCGTCGGCATCGCCGACAAGCACGACCGCTATCCCTCGGAACTCTCCGGCGGCCAGAAGCAGCGTGTCGGCATTGCCCGTGCGCTGGCGACGCGGCCGAGCGTGCTCTTGTCGGACGAGGCGACCTCGGCGCTCGATCCGCAGACCACGCGCGCGATCCTCGATCTGCTCGCCAGCATCAACCGCGAGCTCGGCGTCACCATCGTGCTGATCACCCACGAGATGTCCGTGGTGCGCCAGCTTGCCAGGGAAGTGGTGGTGCTTGATGCCGGCCGCGTCGTCGAGAGCGGCCATGTCGCCGACATCTTCACGCACCCGAAACATCCGATCACGCAGTCCTTCCTTGCGGAAGTCATCGGCGACAGCCTGCCGGTCTCGCTGGCGAGCCGGATCGTGGCAGAGCCGCCTGTCGGCGGGCAGGCCGTGATCCGCGTCCAGGTGCGCGGGGCAGGGGCCGGCGACACCGTGGTGGCACGGCTCGCCCGCGAGCTCGGCCTCGACGTGGCGCTGCTGTCGGCCCGCATCGACGAGATCGGCGGCCAGCATGTCGGCTCGCTCGTTCTGGGCATACCCGGCCGCGAGGATGCGCAGGCGCGGGTTATGGCCTGGCTCTCTCAATACCAATTCCCGGCGGAGCATCTCGGCTATGTCGCCTGAACTCATCAACCTGATCATCCAGGCCACGGGCGAGAGCCTGTACATGGTCGGCATCGCCGCGCTGCTCGGCACCGTCTTCGGCCTGCCGCTCGGCGTCTTCCTCGCAACCAGCCGGAAGGGCGAGCTGTTCGCGGCTCCGCTCGTCAACCGCGTGCTGGGCGCCATCGTCAATGCGACGCGCTCGACGCCCTTCATCATCCTGGTGGTCGCCATCATCCCGTTCACCCGGTTTGTCGCGGGCACCTCGATCGGCTCGACCGCGGCGATCGTGCCGCTGACAATCGCATCGGCGCCGTTCATCGCCCGCCTGGTCGAAGCGGCCATTCGCGAGGTCGACGGCGGCCTGATCGAGACCGCATCCTCGTTCGGCGCATCGCCCTTGCAGATCGTGCTCAAGGTGCTGATCCCCGAAGCGCTGCCCGGCCTGCTGCTGGCGCTGACGCTCGCGGTGGTCAGCCTGCTCGGCTATTCCGCCATGGTCGGCGCGGTCGGCGGCGGCGGCCTTGGCGACCTCGGTATCCGCTACGGCTATCAGCGTTTCATGCCGGAGATGATGCTGGCCGTCGTGGTCGTGCTGATCGCCTTGGTGCAGCTCGTGCAAAGCGCGGGCGATTATCTGGCGCGGCGGGTCAATCGCCGGCTGCGGCATCGCTGAACCAATTGTCCTGGCGCGCCACGGCAACGTGTTCGATCCCACGAGGCGGGTGCCGTCGCGCGAGCGCGACGCAGCGGCGGTAGGGACGAGCTTGACGCGGTGGAGGTAAAGCTCTGCCGGATGGAACGACGCTGCCCGGCGCTCTTGCACGCCCGGCATTGATCGAAATCAACGCAAAATTGTGCGCATCTCACGATACTCGTTTTCGCGAGGCGCACTCGGCGCGCCCTTCGGGGAGGCACACATGGCACGAATTGCGGCCTATTTCACGACCACCGATGAAGGTCACGACGTTTATCACAATCAGGATGATTGCCCGACCGGCTCGAAGATTTTCACGGAGAACAGGAGCAGCGGTGACATCGGCAGCCGGTCGCTCTGTGCGCAATGCGCCAAGCACGGTTACGGCCACTATGAGACCTGGCTCTCCGAACAGGAGGCACAGGGCGAAGCGGCGTTCAAGAAGGAGGCCGAAGCGCTGCAGAAGCTCAGCGACAAGCGCGACGCTGCCCGCAAGCGGGAGGATGCCTATCAGTCTTTGAACACGCAGTTTGAAGAGATCGCAAACGAGCGCAAGGCTCTGGAAAGCAACAAGAACCGCACCGCGGAGGAGAGTGAAAAGCTCGCGTCGCTCAAGGTCCAGTATAACGATCTCTATCGGACGCTCCAGTCGATGGCTGCGCAGCACAAGACCGACAGCGACGATCTCGTGCGTCTCGAGGGTGGCAAGAAAGACAAAAGCGGCAAGCTGGACGAAGGTCAGATCAAGAGGCACAAGAAGGCGTTGGACGGGCTCGAGAGCAACAAGGCGCGCTACGGGGAGGCTGCGTCCAGACTGGCGGCGGCCCACGCGGCCGCCGTTGCGGGACGGAGTGACCCCGAGAAGGTGGAGCTGATTGCCGACGTCGTCATGAACGAAGCCAGGGGAGAGGACCCCTACATCAAGAAGTGCCTCGCCTACGCCTACCTCAATTTGACAAAGGGAGACCTGCGGCCTCCACGAGGAGCCGAGATCAGCAATTTCACGCGGAGCGAGAAGCGCTTCGATGATCCCGACGAAGGCGATCAGGTCAAGTACATCAGGAGCGTGGCCGACAGCCTGGAGGCCGTTCGCGCGCGTCTGGATGAACCGAAGAGCGATCCGACCCACGGTGCCAACCACTGGGCCAGCCCGAAGAACTTGAGCAAGAAGAGGCGTGCCGAGTACGAGAGCAAGAGCGGCGAATATGAGTGGCTCAATCGCGCCGTCAAAATTCCGATGAAAGACATTCCGGACGAGACTTTCACGTTCTGGAAGACCGACGATTGAGAGAACGCCACCGATTCCCGAGCGTGCCGCCGACCAGCGCTTGGCGTGTTGAAGCCGGAGCCTGGGTCATGCTGCCACGAGGCTGGCGGAGCAGGGCGCCGACGCACCAGACGGCGCTGGATCCGCGCCGGATCATCCCGCCACCAGTATAGCCACGCACTTCGCGTGCGCGGGCGGCTTGGCGGGCGGCTTGCGTGTCACTGGTGCTCGCGCCTCGTCGGCTGACCATCCTCGTTCAGAATGATTCCAAATCTGCGCGCCTCTCGCCGCGGCTGAGTGCATTCGCCGCATGTGCTGCGCACAGGTCTGGAGAAGTTCTAACCCGGTTCCTATCGCGCTCCGAAATTGCCTGCGTTAGGGCGGGGCATCAAGAACGATACCGGCGAAGCCGGCAGTGCGTGGGGCCTCGAAAGACGTGAGCGACTTACAATTTTCTTCGTGTGGCGACACGCGTCGTCGACAGATTCGGGTGTTCTTCCTCGGGGCGGTCAGCACATTCTCTCTCGTCATTCCCTTCGCTTCCGTGGAGGCGCAGACGCAAATTCCTGCGGTCACCGTCGAGGCGCCGGCGCAGCGCACTCGTCCAGCGGCGACTGTGTCGTCGCGGCGGGCTGCAGCGACGCGAACCGCACGCGCCAATCGCCGCTCGCCGGCGCAACAGGCTGCGCCAACCCAGTCGGCATCATCGAATGGCGCCACAGGCGAACGCGCCAATGGTCCAGTGCGCGGTTTCGTCGCCACGCGAAGCGGCACCGCGACCAAGACCGATACGCCCTTGATCGAAACGCCGCAGTCGGTCTCGGTGATCACGACCGACCAGGTCAGGAACCAGGGCGCGGTCTCGATCGGCGAGGCGCTGCGCTACACCGCCGGCGTCAGCGGCGACGTCAATGGCGGCTCCGACACCCGCTTCGGCGGCCTCCAGATCCGCGGCTTCGACATGACTATGCCCGGCCTCTATGTCGACGGCCTGCGCATTCCCTCCAGCAATTACGTGCATTTCAACGGCCTCGACCCCTACGGCGCCGAGCGCATCGAGGTGCTGAAGGGGCCGTCCTCGGCGATGTATGGCGGCAGCGGCACCGGCGGCCTGCTCAACTACGTGACGAAGCTGCCGACCGCGCAGCAGTTCGGCGAGGTCTCGATCTCCGGCGGCAGCTTCAACCGTTATCAGGGCCAGTTCGACATGGGCGGCCCCGCCAACAAGGAAGGCACCGTGCTGTGGCGCCTGACCGGCGTCGTGCGCGACGGCGAGACCCAGGTCGACTTCACCAAGGACAATCGCGTCTTCATCGCGCCGGCCGTCACCTTCAAGCCGAATGAAGACACCACGCTCACGATCCTCGCCAATTATCAGCGCGACCGGGCGGGGTGGGGCCTCCAGTTCTTGCCGGCCTCGGGCACGGTCTGGCCGAACAATGGCCGCACCATCCCGGTTTCTTTCTTCGCGGGCGTCCCGAGCTTCGATGCGTTCAACACGGAGCTTGCGACCGCCGGCTACCAGTTCTCTCACAACTTCACCGATAACATCACGTTCCGGCAGAACCTGCGTTATGCCTACCAGCACAACGAGGAGAAGGTCTTCTACGGCGCCGGCTACACCAACGAAGCCGCCGGCGACTATGCCCGCGTCGGCAGTTACAGCAATTCGTACATCAACTCGTTTGCGGTGGACAATCAGCTGCAGGGCAAGTTCGCGACCGGCTTCCTGCAGCACACCGTGCTCGCCGGTATCGATTATCGCAACACCAGTTTCCGCGACACCGCCTTCGGCGTGACGACCTCGTCTCCCACGGTCAACGTCTTCAACCCCGTGTACAGCTACGACTACGCCGTGGACACCACGCCGAGCGACAAGACCGGCGTCAAGCAATCGCAGACCGGCCTTTACCTGCAGGATCAGATCAAGCTCGGACGGCTGTCCTTCCAGCTCGGCGGCCGCCAGGACTTCGTGACAACGCAGGTCGACAACGGCATCGCCAACAATTCGATCTCGAAGGATGCATCGGCCTTCACCGGCCGCGCTGCCGTGATGTACAATTTCGACAGCGGCATCGCGCCTTACGTGAGCTACTCGGAATCGTTCCTGCCGGTGCTCGCGACGGCCAGCGGCCAGCTGCTCAATCCTGAAACCGGCGTGCAGTACGAGGTCGGCGTCAAGTACCAGCCGCTCGGCTGGAACGCGCTGTTCACCTTCGCGGCCTTCGACCTGACGCGCGACAACGTCGTCGTCTATGCGCCGCCGACCTATACGGCCTCGCAGCTCGGCCAGGTCAAATCGCGCGGCATCGAGCTCGAGGGCACGATGTCGCTCGCCGACGGCTGGAACCTGCGCGCCGCCTACGCCTATGTCGATGCCGAGCTGTCGCGGGATCCGGTCAATCTCGGCAAGGCGCCGACGACGGTGCCGCTCAACCGCGCTTCGCTGTGGAGCGACTACACGCTGCAGAGCGGCCAGCTCGCCGGGCTGCAATTCGGCGGCGGCATCCGCTATGTCGGCGCGACCTGGGGCGATGACGCCAACACTTTCAAGGTGCCGTCCGCAACCGTGCTGGATGCGCTGCTCGCCTATAGCAGGGACAATTGGCGGCTGTCGCTGAACGTCACCAATCTGACCGACCTGCGCTATGTCGCCGCCTGCTACGGCGCTGCCTCGGGTTGCTTCTACGCCGAGGGACGCAAGGCCATCGGCAAGCTGACGTATCGCTGGTGAGATCGACGTAACGACGGTCCGGCCACGGGAGCCGGACCTTTGAAGTGAGACTTGAGCGATGAGAGCGATATTCGGCAGGCTGCATCGCTGGGCGGGACTGCTCACGGCCGGATTCCTGTTCTTCTCCGGCATCACCGGCGCCATCATCTCCTGGGACCATGAGATCGACGACGTCCTGAACAGTCATCTGTTCGACGTCTCGACAAAGGGGCCGGCCATTCCCTCGATCGAGCTCGCCAGGATGATCGAGCAGCGCGATCCCCATGCGCGCGTCGTCTATCTCTTCATGACGCCGGAGCAGGGTCACTCGCTATGGTTCTTCGTGATGCCGCGGATCGATCCGGCGACCGGCAAGCGCTATCCGCTCGACTACAATCAGGTCTTCCTCGATCCCAACACCGGCGTTGAGCTCGGCCGCCGCTACTGGGGCGCGGTCTGGCCGGTGACGCGGGAGAATTTCGTCTCCTTCCTCTACAAGCTGCACTATACCATGCACATTCCCGAATTCTGGGGCAGCGACCGCTGGGGCATGCGCGTGCTCGGCGTGATCGCCATCATCTGGACCATCGACTGCTTCGTCGGCTTTTACCTCACGCTGCCGTCGCGCCGCCGCGCCAAGGCGGCGCGGGCGCCAGCCGTCGTGCGCCAGCTCGAACGCGGCTTCTGGGCGCGCTGGGCGCCGGCCTGGACCATCAAGACGTCCGGCAGCGCCTACCGGATCAATTTCGACATCCATCGCGCCTTCAGCCTGTGGACCTGGGGCGTGCTGTTCGTCATCGCCTTCACGGCGTTCTCGCTGAACCTCTATTTCGAGGTGTTCTCGCCGCTGATGAAGATGGTGTCGAACTACACGCCGACGCCGTATGAGCAGCGGCCTTATCGCGATCTCGACGATCCCATCGAGCCCAAGATGACGTTCGCCGAGATCGCCGAGCGCGCCGCCGCCGACGGCAAGGCGCGCGGCTGGACCGTTCCGGTCGGCTCGATCAATTACGGCCCGGCCCATGGCGTCTATGCCGCCGCCTTCTTCCACCCCGGCGACGACCACGGTGCGGGCGGCGTCGGCCCGGCGCAGCTCTATTACGACAGCGAGGACGGCCGCCCCATCGGCGAGCGGTTGCCCTGGGTCGGCACCGCCGCCGACATCTTCGTCCAGGCGCAATTCCCGCTGCATTCGGGCCGCATCGTCGGCCTGTTCGGCCGCATCCTCATCTCGATCATGGGGCTCGTGGTGGCCGCGCTCTCCGTCACCGGCGTCGTGATCTGGTGGCGCAAGCGCCGTGCCCGGGTGCGCGTGCGCGAGACCGCGGCGCTGCGCCTGAGCCGGCAGCTCACGCCGGCGGAGTAGGGCCGGCGCACCGGACCTTGCTGATGAACCTCGCCGCAAGGTAAGGGCACAAAGAAGGGAGGTTGCTCCCCGATTCCGGAAATCTGATGAAATCGCTTGCCTTGCTCTGCCTGCTCGTCCTGGCGACGCCCGTCCATGCCGCCACGCCCGAGCAGTCCTATCTCGACCTGCGCGATCGCTACATCGCCAAGTTCTCGAAGGCCAAGGAGGGCGAGGAGATCTACAAGCAGCATGATGCCGACCTGAAGGAGCTGGCAGGCGTGTTGCGCGGCCTGGTCGGACCGGTCGCGATCAAGGGGCTTCCCGCCGAAGGCAAGTCGAACGCTGACACGCTCTTCAAGGGCGATTCGGGCTTCGGCCATCTCGACGGGCTCGGTTTCGCCTCGGTGGGCGACAAGAGGCAGGCCGTGGTGACCACCACGGGACTGCTCAAGCACTGGCTGCGCGAGCATCGCGAGGGCGGCATGCCGCAGGAGATCGGCGCGGCCTTCAAGTCCGACCGCTTCTATTATCAGGCGATCCAGGACTCCGCCTTCGCCAAATATGCCGAGCTGCCGATCGCCAAGCCCGCCTCCGCGAGCACTGTCGCTGCCGTGCTGGGGGTGCGCGGCAATGGCGACCTGAAGGGAGCGCCGCACGAGATCGACGTCGTCGCGATCCAGGGCGACAAGGTCTTCTTCCTCGCCGACACCGATGCCGTGAAGACGGCAGAGATCCCGGCCTGCGAAAAGGTCTGGAAGCAGATGATGGCGAAGAAAGTGCCAGAGGATGCCATGGCCAAGGAAGACCTGGCGATGGACGCCTACACCAAGTGCTTCGCCAAGGAAGCACCGAACCAGGGCTGGTACCCAGCGGTCGTGAAGAAGGCGCAGAGCCAGTTGGAGCTGCTGCTATCGCGATAGCGCGACCCCGGCGCTGTTTTCTCCGCGCCAGCGTGGAGCCACTACACGGACAATTCGACCGACCTGCCGGCCGCGTCGATCAGATGCACGCGGTCGATGTCGGCACCCGGCAGCAACGATCTGATCTGGTCTTCCGGCATCAGGCTGAACGCCGTCGACAATGCGTCCGCGGCGGTCGCGCAGCGGGACACGGTCGTCACGCTGCGATAGCGCTGCGCGCAGAGGCCTGATCGCGGATCGAACAGGTGGTTGAAGCGCGCCGCGGGATCGAACTGGCAGCCGTAGCCGCCCGAGGTGGACACGGCGCGGTCGATGATCGGCAGCACCGCCTTCGTGCGGCCTACAAGGTCGGGATCGGCGATGCCGACATCCCAGGGACGTCCGTCCGGACGCGACCCGATCGCGCGGGCCTCGCCCATGTCGACCAGGCTGTGAGAGATGCCGTTCGCCCGCAACAGCTCGACCACCTTGTCCGTGACGTAGCCTTGCGCGATGCCGTTCAGGGTGACCGCCATGCCCTTGGGCATCACGATCCGGTCGCGGCTGATCGACAGCCGGCTGCTGCCGACACGCGCGCGCGCGGCCTCGATCGCGGCGGCCGCAGGGCCGGCCGGATCTGCGTCATCGCGCGCGAAATGGCCGGCATAGAGCTGCCACAGCGGCTGCACGGTGACGTCGAACAGGCCGCCCGTCAGCGTGGAATAGCGCTGCGAGGCCGAGAGCAGGTCGACCATCTCGACGGCGGGATCAAGCAGGATACCGGTCCGGTTCAGCGCGACCAGGGCGGAATCGTCGAGGTAAAGACTGAACAGCCGCTCGAGCCGCCGCGCCTCGGCGCAGGCCAGCGCGATCAGCCGCTCCGCCCGGCTGCGATCCTCGTCGTGGATCTCCATCGTCGCGACCGCGCCCAGCATCGTGCCACGCCAGGTCGCCGGCGCGATCTCGGCACGAACGGGATAGCCTGGAGACAACACGCCAAGGCCAGCTGCCGCCGCGCTAATCCGGATGAAGCGTCGGCGCGTCAGGGTTCGCGTCATGGCGTCCTCCTTCCTCGTTCGCCCGGCGGGGTTTCCGCCTCGTCCGCCGCCACGGCAGCGCCGGCGTTCGCCGACGACAAGACGTAGTCCCGGGGTACCTCGTTGAAGCCGACGATCCTGCCGCCGTTCTGCGCGGCGAACTTCTCCGCCGCCGCCCGGTCCGAGAACGGAACGGCCTCGTCGCCGCCCATGCCGCTCTTGACCCGGCTTTCGATCACGAACAACGCCTTGCGCGCCTCGATCCAGTTGTCGGCGCCGGGCTTGTCCCAGTCGGGCGCCTTGCCCATGTCGGAGACGTAGATCGCCTGGATGTCCTTGGGCTCGTCCGGGAGCATGGTGAAGGCGATGGTGTCACGCACCGAGGAGAACCACACTGGCTCCATCAGGCTCGCGGCGAAGATATGGCCCTTCGGTCCCGGATGCTCCAGCACGTTCATGCCGCAGTAGTGGCCGATGTCTTCGGCGGTCATCCGGTGCGGTGAGGGGATCTTCGCGGCCTGCTTCTCGTTGCAGCCCGCGAGCGCGAGCGGCACGAGCAGGGCGAGCAGGAACGTTCGGCGCCTCATAGCTCCCTCCGCGAGAAGGCGAGCGCGGCGAGCCCCAGCGGCAGCAGCGTCCAGCCGAGCAGGGCGCTCAGCAGGACCGGGATGGTCAGGGACGAGGTTTGGGCAAGGCCAGCCATGCCGGCGAAGGTGCTGACATTGGCAAAGCCGGTCAAATTGATCAGCCGATAGGCGTCGGTCGGGTTCGCCAGCAGCATGGCGTTGAGGGCGGCGGCCGAGATGCTGCGTCCCTGATCGAGCGCAAGCACGCCCAGCAGCGCCATGTCGTAGATCAGCACCAGCAACAGCCACAAGCCGATACATATGCCGGCGGCCGTTCCGCGGTCGCGCACGAGCGCGCTGATCAGATAGCCGATCGCGACGAACGCGGCGCCGAGCAGCACCGAGGAGCCCACCATCGCCGCGAAGGCCAGGAAACTATCGCTATCGATCTGGCTGCCCGTCGCGGCCAGCGCACCGACCGCCGCGCCGTAGCCGAGGCAGGTCGCAAAGGCGAGGACGGCGAGATGGCCCAGGAATTTGCCGAGCAGCACCTGCCATCGGGCCACCGGATAGCTCAGCAGCAACAGCATCGTCCCGCGTTCCATCTCGCCGACGATGGCGTCATGGGAGATCAGAAGCGCAATCAGCGGAACGAGGAAGATCGTCAGGCTCGACAGGCTGACGACGACCACGTCCAGCGTGCGAACGCCGACATTGCCGGTCGGCGCACTGCCGAGAAAGGTCAGCGACAGTGCCAGCCCGGCGAGCAGGAGCGTCGCGGCGAGCACCCAGCGATTGCGGATGGCCTGGTGGATTTCCTTGGCGGCGATGATCAGGATGTTCATGGCGCCTGCTCCGATTGCCGGAGGAAATGAGCATAGAGCTCGTCGAGGGTCGGCGGAACGACGTCGACGTCCTCGACCGCATTGCCGGCGGCCGTGGCGCGGTGCAGCAGCTCGATCTTCCGCTCCGGCGCGGCATCGATCTCGACGATGTGACCGTTCAGGCGGCGGCAGGTCGCGTCTGCGGGAGCCCAGGGCGGCATCTCGCTCGGCGCGAGGCCAGCCACTTTGAGGCGGATCCTGGTGGGCAGCCGGGCGAGACGACGCAGCTCGTCGATCGACCCGTCCGCGACCTTGATGCCGCGATTCATGATGATGACCCGGCCGGCGCGCTCCTCGAGCTCGGTCAGCGCATGCGACGACAGCAGCACGGTGGTGCCCGCAGCGGCGAGCCGTGCGATGATGTCGTAGAAGGTCTGGCGTAATTCCGGATCGAGCCCGGTGGTGGGCTCGTCCAGCAGCAGCACGCGCGGTGCGCCAAGCAGCGCCTGGGCAAGGCCGAGGCGCTGACGCATGCCCTTGGAATAGGTGCTCACCCGGCGGCGGCTGGCGGCTCCGAGCCCGACGGCGTCGAGCAGATCGAGGGCCTTGGCGACAGGCTCCCGCTTCAGCCTGGCATAGAAGGCCTGGGTCTCGCGGCCGGTGAGGGCAGGGTCGAAGGAGACGTTTTCGGGGAGGTAGCCGAGCTGTCGTCGCCCCGCGAACTCGCCGGCGGCAGGATTGTCGCCGAGAACCTCGATGGCGCCGCTGGTCGGCCGGATCAATCCCAGCATGAGCTTCATCAGCGTGGTCTTGCCGGCCCCGTTGTGGCCGATCAAGGCGACCAGCTCGCCCTGGCCAAGCGCGAATGACGCGCCGCGCACGGCCTCGACGCGGCCATAGGCCTTGGTGACGTCGCTGACGCGTACCGTGCTGGTCATCGCGTCTCCTTCGGCGCAGGAATGCGCGGCGGCGACACCAGCGGATGGCTGTCGACCACACCGCCCGGCAGCAGCGCCGGAAACTGCGCCTGCGCCCAGCGGATCACCTGGACAGCTGGGCTATTGATCAGGACCTTCGCGGCGGGTGCCGTCCACAACACGCGGTCGATGAGGTCGTTCGGCCGGTACGCCGTGTCGGCGATGCCGTCTCCGTTCAGGTCGAATGCCGGATTGTCGCTCCAGTAGTTGCCGCGGCCGCCGGTCGACCAGTCGAGGTGGCGGGTGCCGACATATTTCACCTGGTTGGCGTTGCTGACGAAGGCGTTGCCGGTGATCTCGTTGCCTTCGGAGCCGGCCGTGAAGTGCACGCCGATGGCGCAGCGCTCGAACCAGTTGTCGCGGAACTTGTTGTGATTGGTGTTGTAGATGAACACGCATTTCTCCGGGCCGCTCTTGAGCGTGCTCTCCCGTTTCGCCTGCGGGAGCATGCCTCGCTCGTCGTCGGGACTGTCCTGCGTGCCCTGTATCGTCGAGCTCAGGGGGCCGCCGATTACCCGGTTGTCCTCGATCTGGGCATAGTTCGCGTAGTTGAAGAGGAATCCATAGTCGCGGTCGTGGTCGGAGGAATTGCCGCGGATCACCAGGCGGTTCGAATACATGATGGCATATCCGACATGGTTGCCGACCGAGACGTTGCCGCTGATTTCGCTGTCGTTGGTGTACATGTAGTGGACCGCGAAGCGGACCTGCTCGAAGCGGTTGTCGACGAAGCGGTCCTTGCTGCTGGAGATCGAGAAGATGCCGTCGCGGCCGTAGCGGAACATGTTGTTGGCGATGGTGACGTCGGGCGCGTTCCACAGCGAGACGCCGTTGCCGGCCTCACTGAGACGGACCCCGTGCAGGCCCTCGATCTCGTTGCGGACGACGCGGGATCCCCTGGCGCCGTGCACATAGACGCCGAACAAATTGCCCACCAGGCGGTTGCCCTCGACCGTCGCGCGTTCGGCCGTCTTCTGCAGGAAGATTCCGGAATTCATGGCCTGAAGATCGCGGCCGGAGGCCCGGATCGTCAGGCCGCGAACGGTGACGTCGGGCGCGGTGACAGTGATGACGTTGCCGGAGCCGTCTCCATCAAGCACCGCCTCGCGGCTCCCGATCAGTTGCAGGGGACGGTCGATCCGGATCGAGCCGTGATATTCGCCGGGCGCGAGCGCGATGACGTCGCCGGCGCGCGCACCGTCCAGCATGGCTTGCAGCGACTGGCCGGGCGCAGCCGTCAACGTCGCCGCATGGGCGAAGCCGGACAATCCGGCGGCGACGAGCGCCGCCGGACACATGCGTAACGGTAGACCCATGAGGTCGCTCCGATCAGACCGGCTTCAAGCCGGCGTCAAACTGACTTGGGCTCGACGAACATCCGGCCTTTCATCTCCATGTGCATGGCGTGGCAGAACCAGGAGCAATAGTACCAATAGACGCCCGGCTTGTCGGCCTTGAACGAGACGGAGGCGGTGGCCATCGGTGCCACTTCCATCTGGATGCCGTAGTTCACGATGCAGAAGCCGTGCGTGAGATCCTCGACTGCGTCGATGTTCGTCACGAAGACGGTCACTTCGTCGCCTTGCTTGACCTGGAACTGTTCGAGGCCGAACGCCGGCGCGGTGGACGTCATGTAGACGCGCACCTTGTTGCCGTCGCGAATGACCTTCGAGTCCGCTTCCAGATTGATGCCGTCCGCCTTGGCCTGCTTGACCGCATCCGCAAACATCGGATCCGCGCGGTCCCAGATCGAGATCGGATTGATCTTGGAGCGGTGGACGATGGTCGCGTCGTGCGGCTCGGCGAAGCTCGGGCCGTCATGCACCAGCTTCATCTGGTCGCCCGAAATGTCGATCAGCTGATCGTTCTCCGGCTTGAGCGGCCCGACGTTCAGGAAGCGATCCTTCGAGAACTTGTTCAGCGAGATCAGCCATTTTCCGTCGGCCTCCTTGGTCTGGCCCATCGAGGTATGGTTGTGGCCCGGCTGATAGTGCACGTCGAGCTTCTGGATGATGGGATTGACCTTCTCGCCCTTGAAGGCCCGCTTGGCGAGGTCGATGTTCCACTTGCAGACCTGGCTGTCGAGGAACAGCGTGGTGTAGGCGTTGCCCTTGCCGTCGTAGGCGGTATGCAACGGCCCGAGGCCAAGCTCGGGCTCTGCGACGACGACGTCGCGCGGCTTGATCTTGTCGTCGAACAGCTGGTCGAACAGGCGCACGTCCATCACGGTCACGGTCGGCGAGAGCTTTCCGGCCGCCACGATGTGGATGCCGTCGGGGGCCGTGTTCATGCCGTGCGGATTGTTCGAGACCGGCACGTAACGGGTGTAGGCCGAGCCCTTGCGGCCGTCGATGACCGGCACGCCGTTCATTTCCTTGAAGTCGCCCTTCTTCACGGCCTCTTCGATCCGCTTGATGTTGAAGATGACGACCCAGTCCTGCTCGCTGGCGGTCATCTCCGCGAGCGTGACCCCTTCCTCGCCGTTGTAGCAGGTCGCGAAAGCGTATTTGCCCTGGTAGTCGGCATCGACATTGTCGAGGTTGCCGCTGACGATCACCTGCCAGGCCACCTTCATCGTGTCGCCGTCGACCGCGCTCAGGATCGAACGATATTGCTTGGGATCGTCGAGGACTTTGCCGTCGTTGGGCAGGGGCACGCCATCCTCGCCGTTGGCGAACACGTAACCGGTGCGCGGATATTTCTGTACCCGCAGACCATGGACGGTATGCTGGTTCGGCAGTTCGACGATCTTGTCGCATTTCATGACGTCGAGCCGCACCCGCGCGACGCGGCTGTTGGCCTTGTCGTTCATGAAGGCGTAGCGTCCGTCGTAGGTGCCGTCCGTGAACGAAATATGGGGATGGTGGAGGTCACCGTTCGTGTAGGTGCCGCCGCGGGTCTTCAGGAATTCGCGGGTCGCGGGCTGCAGTCCCTCGGTCAGAACCTTGAGGCTTTCATTGGTCTGGCCCCAGCCGGTCGCGCTGCAGCGGTTGAACACCGGAACACGCATCAATTCGCGCATCGAAGGAAGGCCGACGATGCGCATCTCGCCGGACTGGCCGCTCGAGAAGAACACGTAATATTCGTCGAGCTCGCCGGGGGCGACCTCGGTCTTCAGCACGGCCGACCGGGCAGGAGGGGCCTTCGGTGCAGCCGCCTTGGTCTGTGCATCCGCAGACGAGACGAAGCCCCCGTCCTTCAGCGCCACGCCGCCGGCAAGGCCGACGCCCGCCGCGGCCGCCGTCGTTCCCAACACTGTTCGACGGCTGACGCCCTTGGCCTGTTCGTTCTCGCTCATGATTGCCTCCTCGGCTTTCGGTTCAGTTAGGTGGTGGAGAGACAGTGGGTGACACGCCAACAGGCTTGCCGCCGGCGGTGATGACCGTTGCGGGACCCTTGCCGCCTGAGCGCATCGTGGGGGACGACATCGCCGCGAACTTCTCGCGCTTGAGCCGCACCTGGATCATGTGCGGGCAGCGGTGATCGTCGTGATAGAGTTCCTGGCAATGCATGCAGTAGATGCACTCATTGACGTTGATGTGACCCTCGGGATGGATCGACTGCACCGGGCATTCCTTGGCGCAGCGTTGGCAGGGTGATCCGCATTCCTGCCAGCGGCGGAGCCATTCGAAGGTCCGCATGCGGCCGGGAATTGCCAGCGCCGCGCCGAGCGGGCAGAGGTAGCGGCAGAAGAAGCGCTCGATGAAGAGGCCGATGACGAGCAGGGCGACGGCATAGGCGACGAACGGCCAACTCCGCGAAAACTTCAGGATGATCGCAGTCTTGAACGGCTCGACCTCGGCGAACCGCTCGGCCATGTCGACCGAGTAGAGCGACAGGCCGAACAGTCCGAGGAAGATGATGTATTTGATCGGCCAGAGCCGCTCGTGCAGTCCCCACGGCACCGTTATCTGCGGCACCTTCAGCCATTTCGCCGCCGTGTTGGTGAGCTCCTGGAGTGCGCCGAACGGACACAGCCAGCCGCAGAATGGGCCGCGGCCCCAGAACAGAAGCCCGCCCGCCGTTGCGGCCCACAGAATGAAGATCAGGGGCGCTGCCAGGAAGAACTCCCAGCGGAATCCCGTCACCAGCGCATTGATGAAGGTGACGACGTTGACGACGGAGAGCTGCGCGTTGGCGTACCAGCCGAGCCAGACCAGAACGAAGGCGAGATAGCCTCGCCGCACCCAGGTGTACAGCACCGGCCGGCGCACGAGCAGGTTCTGAAAGAAGAAGATGCCGGTGAGGGCGGCCAGCATGAACGCGGTGATGCCGATCGAGACCGTGCTCGACCGCCAGATCCGCATCCAAAGCGGCTCGTCTACCTCAGCAGGCGGTGTGATCGCCGCCTTTGCCTGCGAGGTTGAAGGCGCCGCGCTCTCCGGCACTGTCACGGCACGCTGCTCGCGACGAATGTAGCCGTCGGGCAGGGTGTAGTTGAGATCGAAAGTCAGGAATGCCTTGTCGCGGCCGCCGAGGCTCCGCTGCACCAACAGCTGAACCTGCCAGGGCAGCGTCGGATCCAGGGTGAACTCAGGCGGGGTGACGAACAGGCCGATTTCCCTGAACTCGGGCGCGCCGACCGCGTCCAACGCTCCAAGGCGCGTATGATTGCGATCGCGGAAGCGGGTGCTGTTGCCCTCCTGCAGGATCTCGATGCGATCGAAGATGCCGCCGCGGACATAGGCCGATCCCTTGAAGGAGTAGGGGCCGTTGCCGGCGACGATGATCGCCTGCTGCCCCGGCTTCAGGCCGTCCTTCAGCCGCCGATAGCCGTCGTCGCCGAGCAGGCTGCGGCCGATCGTGGGCGCGCTCACGAGCGCGACATAGAGGTCGACGAAGGTGTCGCCGGCCTCACCCGGTTCGGGGTACTGGGTCGCCGTTGCGCTGCCGGATTTTGCAAAGGCGTCGTTGATGTCGCCGACGCTGAGATGAAGCCGGCGTATCGAACCGTCGCCGACGAGACTCTCCCAGTCGCGGACTTCACTGTGTTCGAGATCGAGCGTCTTGATGACGGGGGGCAGGGCTGCCGCAACCGCTGCGCCGCCGACGGCCCCAACGCGACCGCTTCGGATCAGCTTGGACGCGGCGCGGACGATACTGTCGCCCATCACCAGCACGGTGACGGTTGCGCCGCTCACGATGTCGACCTGCGGCGGCTTCTCGGCACCACTTGCGACAGGCTTCATGTCCTTCCCGATCAGGCCATTCACGGCGGCGACGATGCGGGCTTCCGGAATGCCGACCAGCACGATCGGCTCCTTGTGATCGACGAGCTTGATGCCGGTGATGACGCCCTTCGGATCGATCCCGGCCAGCAGGTGGATCGGTTTGCCGGAGTAGCCGACCGAATTGGCCAAATCGGAGTTGAGGAAGACAAAGCCCTGGAGCTGGTCACCGCGGTACACCGGCACGATGGGCGGATCGCCTTGCGGCGGGCCGAAACGATCCGCTCCCGGGAAAAAGTCCGCAGGTGTGATCTTCGGCAGGTATGTCGGTAGATCGCCGGCGGCGCATGCGGGCGAAATATAAGTCAGACACAGCAGTAGCACACCTGCGAGCGCAAGCGCCGCACGTCGTGCGAAGGCGGTGTCGTCATCCGGTCGCTTCAACATGTCGATTCAAATGCAATCTGCGCGACCAACCGGGCCGCGCGCGCCTTGATATCTTCGTCGATGATTTGTCGCCGCTGACGTGCAACACTCATCGCGTACGACTGCCTCTGTCAACCCCGTGGGCGAGATTTGTGTTCGCGAGGACCGGATCGGAAGTCTGCATGTGGAGTCCTTGCTATGCCATTTCTACGCACGTCATTGCTCGGTGCCGAGCCCGCCGGTGTATTGGAGTCGCTCGACGAGCTCTTTGCGCTAGCGCATGCAATGGAGCAGGAAGCAGCCGACAAGTACGAGTCTCTGGCCGAAGATATGCGCGGGCAGGGCAATGATGATCTGGCGGAGGTGTTCGCGCGACTCGCGGACGCCGAGCGCGAGCACGCGGACAGTGTGACGCAGTGGTCGCAATCGCGCCGCGGCAAGCGTCCGGATCCCGCCATGGTGCGCTGGGAAGCGCCCGAAACACTCGCCCCTGAGGCTGCGGCCGAGGTGAAAACGTCACGATTGATGACGCCCTACCGCGCGCTCGCCATGGCAGTCCGTAACGAGGAGCGCGCTTTCGCCTTCTGGTCCTATCTGGCAGCCTTCTCGCATGATCCCGAGGTCAAGAAGGCGTCCGAAGCGATGGCCAGGGAGGAACTTGGCCACGTGGCGACGCTACGGAAGGAGAGGCGGCGCGCTTATCATCGCGAGCACGACCTGGTCAGTGCGGAAGTGTCGTCAGCGCCTGGGTCGTCGCATGTCGATGCACAGCGGCTCGAGCTGCGCCTCGTTGCCCAGCTCGACGACATGGAACCGCGTCTGAACGGGCCAACCGCGGCCCGAATCCGGGATTTGCGCCAACAATCGATCGAGATGGCCGCCGCCGCCGCCGGCTTCGGCAGCTTTCCCGCATCCATCGAACGCAAGGGCCCATTGGAGATCGCCGAAGCGCTCGTCGACGGCTACCTCGACGGTGCCGAGCGGTCGAACGACTCGGCCCGTCTCGAAAGCCTGCAGCGGCTTGCCGAACGCGCGATCTCACGTCTGGCCTGGCTACGCTCGCTTGCGGCCGAGTGACGCGCTTACGGCAACCATCAGAACTTGCGATCTTACCCATTGGGAAAGCGGCCATGCATCCGATTCATCGTGAAACGCATCTCATTGAGCGTATCGGCTGGCTGCGTGCTGCCGTGCTGGGTGCGAATGACGGCATCATTTCGACTGCCAGTCTGGTTGTAGGCGTCGCTGCGGCCGCCAATTCCTCCGGCGAAGTACTGGTGGCAGGGGTCGCAGGGCTTGTCGCCGGAGCGATGTCGATGGCCGCCGGCGAATATGTCTCGGTCAGCTCTCAGGCCGATACCGAACAGGCGGATCTGGCCCGAGAGCGCAAGGAACTCGCTGATACACCCGAGTCCGAGCTAGACGAACTGACAAAAATCTATGTTGATCGCGGTGTCGAGGTCGCCTTGGCCCGGCAAGTTGCTGAGCAATTGACAGCGAAGGATGCATTCGCTGCGCATGCAAGAGATGAGTTGGGGCTGTCGGCCCATGTAGTCGCCCGACCGGTGCAGGCTGCATTGACCTCTGCTCTGACGTTTTCGGTCGGCGCAGCTTTGCCGATCGGCATCGTGCTGCTTGCCCCCTCAGGTTCAACATCCCTGATCGTGTCTGGCGGATCTCTATTTTGCCTGGCGTTGCTCGGGGCTCTCAGCGCTCGCATTGGGGGCGCAGGCATTGTGAAGCCAACGCTACGAGTCACGTTTTGGGGGGCCATCGCGATGGCCGCCAGCGCCGGCATCGGCGCGCTCGTAGGGCACGCAGTCTAGTCGCTCCTAATTCTGTACTTGCGGTGCTGCAGTTCGCCGACGATGGCATCGCACTCGAGAGTAGTTCGCACCATGTGTCGTACCTGAAAGTTATCCCCTCGCTTCCTGTAGCGTTCGATGGCAAGCCAGGCGCGTCTCTTCACCTAACCCTACGCGCTTGCCGGTCACCGAATGATCACGGGGACACAGCGGGCGACATCAAGGACCGAGCGGATGCTGGCGGCCAGGAGAATAAAGCAACACTTCTCGATAGTCCGATGAGCTACAGCTCAATTTTGGGCAGGACGCAGATGCGACGGCGGGCAACCGACATGACGGGCGAAAGCGACGCTGAAACCGCTTGCCGACTGATAGCCGCAGGCGAAGGCTATCTCCGAAATCGATACCCCTTGGCTGATCATTTCTTTGGCCAGCGCCATCCGCCATTTGAGAAGGTATTGCATTGGCGGTAGGCCGACGACCTCGCAGAAGCGCTGTGCGAAGACCGATCGGGATGCGCCGGCGGCCTTCGCCAACGTGGCGACCGACCAGTCGCGGGACGGATCCTGGTGTAAGGCTTCCAGGCATGCAGCGATCTGCGGATCGGCAAGACCGGCCAGCAGGCCGGGGTTCACGTTCGCCTGCTCCTCGCCCTGGTAGCGCATGACCTCGATCAAAAGGATTTCCAGCAGACGTTCGATGACCAGGGCGGAGCCCGGTCGACCCTCCCATGCTTCCGTGCCGAGCATCTTCAGGAGCGACGCCACGCGTGTTGCGCCCGATGTCGCAAAACCGATCTCGACCACGGAGGGGAGTATGTCCTTCAACAGTCCCAAATGCGTGCGGTCGAACGAGAAGCGGCCGCCCAGCAGCTTGAATGTGGGAGCCGTGCTCGATGGATCGGTGACGATCGACCGTGCCGACGGGTTGGATTGAGGAGGCTGGAACCTGATCGGCTTGGTCTCCTCGCTGTCCCCCATCATCCATTCTTCAGGCGCCGTCATCATCAGGAAGTCGCCGGTGACCATCGTGCGCGTCGGTCGGCCAGGAAGCTGAAGCCTGGCGTTTCCCTCGGTGACCAGAACGAAAATCGTGTCCTGGAGCGAGGGATAGCGAATGGCCCATGGGCCTCGCGTGTCGAGCTGCTTCCAGAGCAGCGCGCGGGGTTTGAGGAGCCGGACGACCTGGGTCAGGGGATCGGAAATAGGACGATCTCGAAAGAATTGCGGACGCCTCGATATAGAGCATCCTGAAAGCCGTCGCTAGGGTCTCGCTACAGGATGCCCCTAGAAGAGTAGGTCGATGAAAAGCCTTGCTGACGGCTTCGAGGCGCAATGGATCGACGTCCATGCGCATTTCATGGTCCCGCAGACCGAAGAGGAGCTCAAGCGAAGTGCCACCGCGCGCTGCGAGCGATGCTTCCTGGCTCCCGAGCTTTACCAGTGGACTGCGGAAGCCGCGATCGCACACATGGATGGCACCGGTATCGCCATGCAGATGCTGAGCAACATCCCGAAATCGCTCAAGGCTTTGCAACGATCAAACGAACATGGCGCATCGATCGTTGCTCGCTATCCGTCCCGCTTCGGACTTCTGCTTGCCCTCCCCACGGACAATCCGGACGCTTGTCTTGTGGAGATCGATCGCACGGAGAAGCTGAAGGCGGACGGCTTCGCCGTAACTTGCCGTTACAATGACGTGTACCTGAGCGACATCAGGCTCGAACCGGTTTGGCAAGCACTGCAGCGGCGGCAAGCGACAGTTTTCGTGCACCCGGACGCCTACGGCGAGCCGTCAATGGGACGTCCGACGGCTCTGCTGGAAGTGGCGTTCGAAACCACGCGAACGGTGATCGACATGCTGTATGCCGGCATCTTCCGTCGCTATCCGAAAATCAAATTCGTCATCGCTCATTGCGGCGCTGCCCTGCCGGCGCTGGCGGGACGTCTTTTGCTGTTGGGCACGGAAAGCTGGGTCCCCAACCCGCAAGGCATCACCAAAGCCGAGATGAAGGCGCAATTGGCGGCGCTCTATCTCGACACAGCAGCGACGGGATCGGCGAACAGCCTGGCGCCCGCCCTTGCGATGACGGCGGCCGATCACCTCGTCTACGGCTCCGACTGCGGCGTGCTGTGTTCGAGCGAGGCCACCATGCAGGAAAATATTCGGTCTCTGAGAGCATTCCCGGGTTTGACGAAGCTGGAGATCGACGAGATCGGCCGCGCCGGGGTGAAACTGTTTCCGTCGATTGCAGCGCGGGTTCAGCCGGTCTGTGAGGCGGTGGAATAGGCCGAGCGTGCCGCATTGATCCAATCCCCTTCTGATCCGGAACATGACTGACATGAGCCTGAAAGCTCCCAGCCACGAGGAATTCGAGCACCTGGCGTCCGAACTCGGCTTCTCGCTGCGCGCGGCGGAGCGCGACACGTTTCACAGCATGCTCTCCGGCAATCTCGAGCTCATGAAATTGTTCGATGTCGAAGTGACGGACGTCGTGCAGCCCCCGCGATATCCCCGATCGGCAGGCTACAGACCAGATCACGGCGAAGATCCGCATCATGCCTGGTACGTCAAATCGGAGATAAGGGGCGCAGCAGAAGGGCCGCTCTCTGGCCGTACCGTTGCGTTGAAGGACAATATCTGCCTGGCCGGCGTTCCCATGATGAATGGCTCGTCGACGCTCGAAGGTTACGTGCCCGATTGCGACGCCACGGTAGTAACGCGGATCCTCGACGCCGGCGGCACCATTCTCGGCAAGGCCAATTGCGAATTTTTCTGCTTTTCGGCGGGCAGTCACACCAATGCGACTGGCCCGACGCACAATCCGCACCGGCGCGGATATAGCGCCGGAGGCTCGTCATCGGGATGCGCTGCCGCAGTCGCGGCAGGCGAAGCCGACCTCGCCATCGGCTGCGACCAGGGTGGCTCGATCCGCGCACCGGCATCGTTCTGCGGCATCGTCGGCATGAAGCCGACGCACGGTCTCGTGCCTTATACGGGCATCATGCCGATCGAGCCGACGCTCGACCATGCCGGCCCGATGACGCGCACCGTCGCCGACAACGCGCTGCTGCTGCAGACGCTTGCGGGTCCGGACGGCCTCGATCCGAGACAATGCACGAGCGCGTCGGGCGACTACCTTGCCGCCCTGTCTGCCGGCGTCGCCGGCATGAAGATCGCGCTCGTTCGGGAGGGGTTCGGCCTGCCTGTCTCGGAGCGCGACGTCGATGCCGCAGTGCTTGCGGCGAGCGACGTCTTCAAGCGGCTCGGCGCCGCCGTCGAAGAGATATCCATCCCGATGCATGCGACCGGCCGGACGATCTGGCGCGCGATAGCCGGTGAGGGCGGCACGAATACCCTGATGAAGGGAAACGCGTTCGGCACCGGCTGGCGCGGGCTGTACGTGACGAGCCTGCTCCAGGCCCATTCGCATTGGCGCGAACACGCCGACGAACTGCCGCCGTCGCTGAAGCTGTCGATGCTGACCGGGCATTATCTTTCGAAGCGCTACGGCGGACTCTACTACGCGCGAGCGCAAAATCTGAATCGCAGCTTGCGTGCAGCCTATGACGAGGTGCTCTCGGGTTACGACCTCCTGTTGATGCCGACGACACCGATGAAGGCAGGCCCGATGCCCGCGGCTGATGCGCCTCTATCGGAATTGATCCGCCTGTCGGGGGTGCCGCTCGCCAACACGATGCAATTCAATTGCTCCGGTCATCCCGCCTTGTCGATTCCCTGCGGCGAAAGCGATGGCCTGCCGATCGGCATGATGCTGGTCGGAAAGCACTCTGGAGAATCATCGATCTATCGCGCAGCCGCGGCCTTCGAGGCCCGTCGCTGAGTGTTCCGGGCAAACGGTTCGGGGCTTTTGAAAGAGGGGGATATTCACCATGGCGTCAACCAACATCGCACGGCGGTCCGCCTTTGCCAGCCTGATCGGGACATGCATCGAACTCTACGATTTCTACATCTATGCGACTGCGGCGGCGATCGCATTTAACACGCTGTTCTTTCCGACCTACGATCCGGTTGTGGGTACGCTGCTGTCGTTCGCGACCTTCGCCATCGGCGCCATCATGCGCCCTTTGGGTGGAATGGTCTGCGGCCATTTCGGCGATCGCATCGGCCGGAAGTCGATGCTCGTCTTCACGCTGATGACGATGGGCGTCTCGACCTTCTTGATCGGTTTGCTGCCGACCTACGGACAAGTGGGAATTCTGGCCCCCATCATGCTGGTGATCCTTCGTACCGTTCAGGGATTTGCCTTTGGCGGGGAGTGGGGTGGCGCGGTGCTGATGTCCGTGGAGCATGCACCTGCCGCCCGAAAAGGCTTCTACGGCTCGTTCACGCAGATGGGCTCGCCCATCGCCTTGTTCTTGTCCACTGGGACCTTTTCGCTCCTGTCGACACTTCCTCAGGATAGTTTCCTGAGCTGGGGCTGGCGGATCCCATTTCTCGCCAGCGCGCTTCTCGTGATCGTCGGCATGATCATGCGAATCGGATTGGTCGAGTCGCCCGAATTCGCCGCTCTTGCCAAAAACAACGAGCTCTCGAAGCAGCCGGTCACCGAGGTTTTCCGTCAGAATTGGCGGGCCATCCTGATCGGAACCGGGGTAGTCCTGAGCACCGTGGTCGCATTCTACGTGCAGACTCTGTTCGTCGTATCCTATGCGGTGCAATCGGTCGGAATTCCGCGGCAGACAGTGCTCAATGCCGTGCTCGTCGGATCGGCCTTTACGCTGGTTATCATTCCAATTTTTGCCTTGCTGTCGGATCGCTTCGGACGCAAACCGATCGCTCTGTTCGGCGCTCTGATGACTGTTGGTGGCGCTTTCCCGTTCTTTGCTTTGGTCCGCCTCGGCACTTTCGAGGGCGTTACGGCGGCAGTTTGCATGGCCTTGTTTGGTACGAGTGCGCTCTATGCCGTGCTTCCGGCCTACGTCGCGGAATTGTTCAACCCGCGGGTCAGATATAGCGGAATATCGATCAGCTACAATTTCGCCTCCGGATTGATCGGAGGTTTCAGCCCTGCAATCAGCGCTGCTCTGTTTGCTTGGGCCGGCGCAACGTGGCCGATCGCGCTCTATCTCATGGGCATCGGCGGTATCAGCGCATTGTCGCTCTGGGGCGGTCGACATTTCGTCGCACAAGCCACAGAAGACGAGCCCGATTTGGCGCTGGCGAGTCAGGTGCGCCCGTGAACCGGCGTGAATTGTTGGCTGCGGCTGCTGGAGGTTGCCTTCTTCCACTGTCCACCCGAGCTGACGCGACGGTGATGCGTCACGTGCCCGCTACCCCGCCGAACTGGAGAACGATCGCGATGGAAGCCGATGCCCCTCAGCCGGATGTGAACCTGTCGAACTGGAGGCAATCGCCTCAAAATCATCGCGCGTTCCATCACCTCCCGTCCGAAATCGCAACAGCACGCGTCCGATCCGGTAGCAAAGGAGCCCGGTTTCCGAGCTCATCGGAGTCCATCGAGGCGTTTTCGCTCCGGTTACCCAATGGCTCGTCCATGGGCCTCGAGCCGTTTCTGGCGGCGACGTCGACCGACGCCATGATCGTGCTGCACGACGGGCGGCTTGTCTACGAGGCTTATCGCAACGGCATGGAGCCTAACTCGCACCACATCGCGATGTCCGCGACCAAGGCTGTCATTGGGCTGTTGACGGAGATCCTGGCGGCGGATGGAGCAATGAGGCTCGATAGGCCCATCACCGCCTATGTGCCGGAGGTCACCAACTCGGCCTACGCAGCGGCGCGGGCGAGGGACTTGCTCGACATGCGCGTCGCTGTTCTTTTCGACGCGACGCAGGAGAAGAGCTACGCACGATCGGTCGGATGGGAACCGCCCGGCGATCCCAAGACGGATATCCGGAGCTTTTTCTCCCGGCTCGGTGGCCCGGCTTGGCCATGCGGGGGCGGCTTTACCTACCATTCCGCAAACACCGATCTGCTTGGATGGGTCATCGAGAGAGCAACCTCCGCGAAGGTGCAAGACCTGCTTTCCGAGAAATTATGGACTCCGATAGCCAGCGATGATGCCGAGCTCACCCTGGATTGGGACGGCTTTGCCCGCAGCGCAGGCGGGCTCTGTGCAACAGCCCGCGACCTGGCGCGGCTCGGGCAGGTGGTTTGCCTCGACGGATCCTCCGGCAGCGCGCAGATCTTCCCGAACCACATCGTGCACGGTCTTGCGACCGGCGGTGATCGCAAGGCGTGGAGCTCCGGTCAGTGGGGTGAATCGTTCGCTCCCATCAGCCGAAGCATGAGCTATCGCAGCGGATGGTATACGGTCGACACCGATCCGGAAATATTGTTCGCGATGGGCATCCACGGTCAGAATCTGTTCGTTGATCGCAAGAACAAGATCGTCATGGCCAAATTCTCATCCTGGCCGCAACCCGTCGATGGTCGAACGATGTGGCTGACGCATGCCGGGTTTGACGAAGTGCGCAGGTGCCTGCGATCGAGCTGATGACGCCTCGGCACTAACCTTGCCTCATGCGGCCGGGAGTAGGGTGGTGATCGACCTCCACGGCAGGCTCGATCTGGTCCGTTGCCATAGCGTGTACGGCCGCCCTGCGCCGCGTTGACTTCCAGGTTGAGCTGACCCGCCTCAACGCGGCTTGGGCGGACCTGGACGCCACCGCCTCGCCGAATGGCGACGCCGAGATCCAGCATCGGACGTCTCGAGCTTCGAGGTTCCTGTTTGTCCGTCCTATTCTGGATTGTCCGTCCTGTTCTGGCACCATGAAACCCTGCAGTCGTGCTCTCGAGCGGGAGCCGGAATAGGGCTCACCAGACTCGACGACCGCGACTTCCATTTTCGTGCTGGTCTTATGTGGAGGACGATCAGGCAAAGGGTCAATACCCGATTCGCATAAGGTATATTATGGAATATATTTATATACAATCAGATCAAATATTTAGGCGACACTCCTATCATTATTCCTTCGCTTCCGGCCGTTTTCGGTGCTCGCACCGATCGTCATCTCCGCACTTGACGGCTACTGTGCATGGGGTTGTTTTTCAAATTCTGCATCCGGCTCATCTCGCCGAAAGCCGATATTGCCGTCACCTTGTCCGGCTGCAATAAGCGAGACCTCGCGAGATCGCAGATGACCTTCTGACCTGACGTCCGTATAGGTTTGCATCTCAGAACAACAACAAACCTTCCGAGGAAGCAGACCCATGGTCTTTTCGACGCGCTTTTCCCGACGCACGCTTCTCAAGGCCTCCGCCGCGACCGCGGTCCTGGGCGGCCTCAGTGCGCCCCATGTGGCCCGCGCCCAGAGCGCCGAGTTCACCTACAAATACGCCAATAACCTGCCCGATACCCATCCGCTGAACGTCCGCGCCAAGGAGATGGCGGCGGCGATCAAGAGCGAGACCAACGGCAAGTTCGACCTCCAGATCTTCCCGAACAACCAGCTCGGTTCCGACACCGACATGCTGAGCCAGATCCGCTCCGGCGGCGTCGAGTTCTTCACGCTGTCCGGCCTGATCCTGTCGACCCTGGTGCCGGCGGCGTCCATCAACGGCATCGGCTTCGCGTTCCCGGATTACGACACGGTCTGGAAGGCCATGGACGGCGACCTCGGCGCCCATGTCCGCGGCGAGATCAAGAAGGCCGGCCTCGAGGTCATGGACAAGATTTGGGACAACGGCTTCCGCCAGACCACGTCCTCGACCAAGCCGATCACCGGGCCCGACGACCTCAAGGGCTTCAAGATCCGCGTGCCGGTGTCGCCGCTGTGGACCTCGATGTTCAAGGCGTTCGACGCCGCGCCCGCCTCGATCAATTTCAGCGAGGTCTATTCGGCGCTCCAGACCAAGATCGTCGAAGGCCAGGAGAACCCGCTGGCGATCATCTCGACCGCCAAGCTGTACGAGGTGCAGAAATACTGCTCGCTGACCAACCACATGTGGGATGGCTTCTGGTTCCTGGCCAACCGCCGAGCCTGGGAAAAGCTGCCTCAGGACGTGCGCACCATCGTCGCCAAGAACATCAATGCCGCTGCCGTCAAGGAGCGTGAGGACACGGCCAAGCTCAACGCCAATCTGCAGCAGGAGCTGGCGACCAAGGGCCTGACCTTCAATCAGCCGGCCGTGGCGCCGTTCCGCGACAAGCTGCGCACCGCCGGCTTCTACGCCGAGTGGAAGGGCAAGTATGGCGACCAGGCCTGGGACCTCCTGGAAAAGGCCGTCGGCAAGCTGTCGTAACGTGTCGGGGCCGTCGAGGTTCGTATCAGGATGGCTCATGTCGAGGTCGAGGTGACCGCAGTGGTGGGCGAGGTGGCGTTTCAGTCCCCTCGCCGACCTTCGCTGCTGGCTTCGCTCGAGCGCATGCTCGGTCTTGCCGTCGAAATCCCGGCGGCAATCCTGGTCGTCGCCGAGATCGTGATCCTGTTTGCCGGCGTGGTCGCACGCTACGGCCTGCACCGGCCGCTGATCTGGTCGGACGAGCTCGCCTCGATCCTGTTCCTGTGGCTTGCCATGCTGGGCGCGGCGGTCGCGTTCCGCCGCTCCGAGCACATGCGCATGACCGCGGTCGTCGCCAGCGCGCGGCCGGCCATGCGGGCCTATCTCGATCTGGTCGCGACCTCTGCGGCCCTGGCGTTTCTGATCCTGATCGTCTGGCCGGCCTGCGACTACGCCTACGAGGAAAGCTACATCACGACCCCGGCGCTCCAGATTTCCAACATGTGGCGCGCCGCCGCGCTGCCGGCCGGCATCGGCCTGATGGCGGCCTTCGCCTTGCTGCGGCTGCTGCGGGCGGCCCATTGGCGGATGGTCGCGGCCGCTATCGTCAGCGTTGCCGTCATCATCGGCCTGTTCTGGCTGGCGGAGCCTTCGCTGCGGCCGCTCGGCAATCTCAACCTCGTCATCTTCTTCGTCGGCGTCGCAGGGTTCTGTGTGTTTGCCGGCGTTCCCATTGCGTTCGGCTTTGGCCTTGCGATCTTCGGCTATCTCGCATTGACCACGCGGACGCCCGTGATGGTGCTGGTCGGGCGGATGGACGAGGGCATGAGCCACCTCATCCTGCTTTCGGTGCCGCTGTTCGTATTCCTGGGCCTGCTGATCGAGATGACCGGCATGGCGCGGGCCATGGTGGCGTTCCTGGCGAGCCTGCTCGGCCATGTCCGCGGCGGCCTGAACTACGTGCTGGTCGGCGCCATGTACCTGGTCTCGGGCATATCAGGCGCCAAGGCCGCCGACATGGCGGCCGTCGCGCCGGTGCTGTTTCCGGAGATGAAGCAGCGCGGCGCCAAGCCCGGCGATCTCGTCGCGCTTCTGGCGGCCACCGGCGCCCAGACCGAGACCATTCCGCCGAGCCTCGTGCTGATCACGATCGGCTCGGTCACCGGCGTGTCGATCGCCGCCCTCTTCACCGGCGGCTTGCTACCCGGCGTCGTGCTCGCAATTACGCTCTGCATGCTGGTGTGGTGGCGCTACCGCCACGAGGACATGAGCCACGTCCGCCGCGCCACGGGTGGTGAGATCGGCAAGACCTTCATCGTCGCCCTGCCCGCGCTCGCACTGCCTTTCGTGATCCGCTACGCCGTCGTCGAAGGCATCGCCACCGCCACCGAAGTGTCCACCATCGGCATCGTCTATGGCGCCCTGGTCGGCCTGCTCGTCTACCGCCGCTTCGACTGGCGGCGGCTGTTTCCGATGCTGGTCGAGACTGCGGCGCTGTCGGGAGCCATCCTGCTGATCATCGGCACCGCGACCGGCATGGCCTGGGGCCTGACCCAATCCGGCTTCTCGCGCTCGCTTGCGGCGGCCATGACCGGACTGCCCGGGGGAGCTGCGACCTTCATCGCCGTCTCGATCCTGGCCTTCACCATTCTCGGCAGCGTGCTGGAGGGCATTCCGGCAATCGTGCTGTTCGGACCGCTGCTGTTTCCGATCGCCCGGGCCGTCGGCGTGCACGAGGTGCACTATGCGATGGTGATCATCCTCGCCATGGGCATCGGACTATTCGCCCCGCCCTTCGGCGTCGGCTATTATGCCGCCTGCGCCATCGGACGCGTCGATCCGGCAGAAGGCATCAAGCCGATCTGGGGCTATCTGCTGGCGCTGCTGGTGGGATTGATTGTCGTCGCGATCTTCCCCTGGATCTCGATTGGATTCCTTTGAGGCGTTTTGACGGAGGGTGTCGATGAGTGAGCGGCAGAACCAGTACGATATCGGTCTCGACAAGACGCCCGCCAATTACGTGCCGCTGAGCCCGCTGAGCTTTCTCGCGCGCAGCGCCGCCGTTTATCCCGATCACGTCAGCACGGTCTATGAGGGCCGCAGCTTCACCTGGGCGCAGACCCATGAGCGCTGCAGGCGTTTTGCGTCCTGGCTCGCCGGCAAGGGCATCGGCGTCGGCGACACGGTCGCGGCGATGCTGCCGAACATTCCGGCGATGAACGAGGCGCACTTCGCCGTGCCGATGACCGGCGCCGTGCTCAACGCGCTGAACATCCGCCTCGATGCGCCCTCGATCGCATTCCAGCTCGACCACGGCGGCGCGAAAATCATCCTGGTCGATCCCGAGTTTTCGGGTGTCGTCACAGACGCGCTGGCGCAGATGAAGGGCCCGAGGCCGTTCGTGGTCGACGTCGACGACGCATCGTTCAAGGGCGGCAGCCGGATCGGCGAGATCGAATATGAAGCGGCCGTCGCGCAAGGCGACCCATCCTTCGCGGCGATCCCGCCGAAGGACGAATGGGATGCGATCGCGCTGAGCTACACCTCGGGCACGACGGGAAATCCCAAGGGCGTCGTCACCCATCATCGCGGCGCGTACCTCAACGCCGTCAGCAACATCCTCGCCGGCAATCTCGGCCAGCATCCGGTCTATCTCTGGACGCTGCCGATGTTCCACTGCAACGGCTGGTGCTTTCCGTGGACCATCGCGGCATCGGCCGGCATCAATGTCTGCCTGCGCAAGGTCGAGCCGACGAAGATCTTCGACCTGATCAAGCAACACGGTGTCACCCACATGTGCGGCGCGCCGATCGTGTATAACGTGCTGATCAACGCCCCCGATGCGCCCAAAGGCAAAGCCGCGCGCCGCGTCGTCGGCCTGATCGCCGGTGCCGCGCCGCCGGTCGCCGTGCTGGAAGGCGCCGAAAGCATCGGCATCAAGCTGACTCATGTCTACGGCCTGACCGAGGTCTACGGCCCCGCCTCCGTCTGCGCCGAGCAGCCGGGCTGGGACGAGCTTCCGCCTGCGGAGCGCGCGCGCATGAAACGCCGGCAGGGCGTGCCCTACCCGCTCCAGGAACGCGTTACCGTCATCGATCCGCAGACCATGCAGGAGGTGCCGCGCGATGGCGAGACCATCGGCGAGGTCATGTTCCGCGGCAACATCGTGATGAAAGGCTATCTCAAGAACGAGAAGGCGACCACGGAAGCGTTCGAAGGCGGCTGGTTTCACACCGGCGATCTCGGCGTGCTCGACGAGCACGGCTACGTCATCATCAAGGACCGCTCCAAGGACATCATCATCTCCGGCGGCGAGAACATCTCCTCCGTCGAGGTCGAGGACATTCTCTACAAGCACCCGGCCGTGCTGTTTGCCGCAGTGGTCGCAAAACCCGATCCGAAATGGGGTGAAGTGCCTTGCGCCTTCGTCGAGCTGAAGGACGGCGCCAGCGCCAGCGAAGCCGACATCATCGCCTTCTGCCGCAGCCACATGTCGGGCTTCAAGACGCCGAAGGCCGTCGTGTTCGGACCGATCCCGAAGACCTCGACCGGCAAGATCCAGAAATTCCTGCTGCGCAGCGAGGTCGGATCGGCGAAGGCGATCACGGCCTGAGCCTGCCGGGCCGCAGACACATTTGGAAACATAGACTGCGTATTCGCGACATGCGTCGCATCGCCGGACATCGTTTGCGCGCCTTCGACGACATCGCGACACGTCAGGAAAAGATTGGAAAACCTTAGAGACGCATTTACGATTCCACCTCACCGGATTCGCTGATTCCAGAAGATTCGCCGCGCGGGCTGCGCGGCTGGCGACCGGCGCGGTTGGGGCGCTTCATGCGGTTGGTGTCGTGAGCACGGACGTGCGTGTCCGTCTGGCGCTGCTGCTGTTGGCAGCTGGCCTGCTGCTGCCGAAGCCGGCCGTAGCGCAAACCATGCGCGAGTTCGGCGCGTTTGCGGGTGCGCCAGGGTTGGGGCCCGGCAATTCGAATGCGCCGGGCTACAACAATTTCTCAGGCACGGCGTTTGGCGGCCCGCCGCCGGCAGCATTCCCAGGCGCATCGTTCGGCAATGGCGGCGGCGGCATGCAGGCGGCCTATGGCTGGAATGGCGAGCCGCCCGGCTTTGCCGGCGCGGCCCGCTTCGGTATGCAGCAAGCCTTCGGCGGCGGCGATCGCATCCCGCAGGCCGAGACGGCCCAGGCGACGTTTCTTGCGATGAGGCAGTTCGCGCAGACCCTGCTCGACCCCGCCATTGACGGGCGCGGCGTTGGGCCCGCCGGGATCGACGCAGAACTCACGGCCTACGCCGATATCGGCAACGAGCGGACGCATGGCGGCATCGGACGCGAGGCCTATGGGGCGATCTACGGCAAGCCCTCGCCGGCGGCACCACATTGGAGCGTCTGGGCGGCCGGCTTTGGCGGTTCGCAGGTGTCGAGCGGCGGCAACGGATCGACCAGCCGGAGTTTCGGCACCGTGGCCGGGGCCGATTATTCTCTTTCGCCGCAGACACGCATGGGCTTTGCTCTCGCCGGCGGCAACACCGGCTTTGCCAGCAATTTCTCGAGCGGCCGCTCCGACCTCTTCCAGGCCGGCGGCTTCGTCAGGCACGCGGTCGGGTCGGCCTATGTCACGACTGGGCTCGCCTATGGCTGGCAGGCCATCACCGGCGACTATCAGGTCACGCCGGCGGGCACGGACCCGCTCAACGCAGTGGTCAACGCCAACGCCTATTCCGGCCGCCTCGAGGGCGGTTATCGCGTGGCCACGCGCTGGCTCGGCATCACGCCCTATGCGGCCGCGCAGATCACCAGCTTCCACCTGCCCTCAAATGCCGCGCAGCCGGCCCCGATGGCCGACAGGTCCGCGACGGCGCCCGCCAGCACCAGCTTCACCGACAGCCGCACCGAGCTCGGTTTGCGCATGAGCACGTCCGTAGCGCTGTTCGGCGGCATGATGGGCCTGCGCGGGCGGCTCGCCTGGGCGCATGATTTCAGCGCGGGACAGTCGATTCCGGCGGCGTTCCAGGCCTTGCCGGGTCAGGCACTGGTCGCGGGCAACGCCGCATTGGCGCCAAATGCAGCGCTGGCAGGCGTTGCGATCGAGCTGCGCGACCTGAACGGCTGGTCCGCCACGGCCAATTTCGACAGCGAGGTGTCGGACCTGCTACGCTCCTACACCGGCAGGGCCACGCTGCGTTACGCATGGTGACCCCGCCTCGAAATCGAGCCGGGCGAAAGGCCGCCCGTCCTTACATCTTCTTGTAGGCGTCGACGATCGCCTGGCCGTCCGCCCCGGCCTTCTTGAGCCAGTCGGCCGTGAGCTGCTCGCCGATCTTCTGGAAGCCGGCCTTGAGCGCCGGGCTTGGCGGCTCGACGTTCATGCCTTTCGCCTTGAGCTGATCGAGGTACCAGGTGCTCTTGTCCTGCCAGGCCTTCCAGCCGCGGGTCTCCGCCGTCGCAGCGGCCTTGAGGATCGCCTCCTGGGTCGGCTTGTCGAGCGCTTCGAACGCTGCCTTGTTGACGAACGTGTAGTCCTTGGGGATCCAGGCCTGCACGTCATAGAAATACTTCAGCGACTCCCACGCCTTCGCGTCGTAGCCCGTGCCGCCCGACGACATGAAAGAATTCACCACACCGGTCGCGAGCGCCTGCGGCAATTCCGCCGCCTGGATCGTGACCGACTGCGCGCCGACCAGTTCGCCGATACGCGCGGTACCGACATTGTAGGCCCGCCATTTCAGGCCCTTCATGTCCTCGACCGTGGCGAGCGGCTTGTTGACGTAGACCCCCTGCGGCGCCCAGGGCACGACGAACAGCAGCTTGAGCCCCTGCGCGTCGAGCTTCTTGGCGATCGCAGGCTTGGAGGCCTGATACAGCTTCATCGCGTCCGGGAAGCTGGTCGCCAGGAACGGGACGACGTCGATGCCGAACAGCGGATCCTCGTTCTCGTGGATCGAGAGCAGCACCTCGCCCATCTGCGCCTGCCCGGTCATCACCGCGCGCTTGATATCTGGCGCCTTGAACAGCGAAGCACCGGGATGAACCGTGATCTGGAGCTTGCCGGACGTGGCGGCATCGACATCCTTGGCGAAGGCGACGAGATTTTCGGAGTGCGGGTTGTCCGCCGGATATGCCGCCGGCAAATTCCATTTGGTTTGGGCCAAGGCGGGGGTCGCAATCGCCATAACGCCCGCGATCAAGGACGCGTGCAATAAACGAGACATCATCGGACTTCTCCTCACATTCGATTTGATTACGCTCAGTCTGGGAAAGCGAGCTTGGGCAGGAACATCACGATTTGCGGATACTCCGTGATGATGAACACCGCGGCGAGCAGCAGGACGAAGAACGGAAATGCCGCGCGCGCAACCGTGAACGTGTCGCGTCCACTCATGTTCTGCAGCACGAACAGATTGAAGCCGACCGGCGGCGTGATCTGCGCCATCTCGACGTGGATGATGAGGTAGACGCCGAACCAGACCAGGTCGAGACCGGCCTGCTTGACCATCGGCAGCACGATGACGGCGGTCAGCACGATCATCGAGATGCCGTCGATCAGGCAGCCGAGGATGATGTACATGATGCTCAGATACAGCGCGAGCATGCCCGGCGTGAGCTGCTGCCCCTGCACCCAGGTGGCGAGTGCGGCCGGAATGCCGGTATAGGCCATCGCCGCCGTGGTGTACGCCGCGCCTGCCAGGATCAGCATGATCATGCAGGTCAGGCGCGTCGCGCTCATGATGCTCTCGAGGAAGTTCTTGCGCGTGAGCGTGCCGCTCCACCACGCCAGCAGCAGCGCGCCCGTCACACCCCACGCAGCGCATTCCGTGGCGGTCGCGAAGCCCAGCACCAGCGAGAGGAACACCGCCATGATCAGCAGCAGACAGGGCGCGAGCTTCGCCGACTCCTGCAGCTTCTTCCGGAATAGCATCGGCGGATCGCGCGGCGGAACCTTGTTGGGATTCAGCAGCGACCAGATGATGATGTAGCCCGAATAGAGCACCATCACGAGCACGCCCGGCAGGAAGCCGCCGAGGAACACCTGAAGCACGGAGACATTCGCCGTGACCGCGTAGACCACCATGGGGATCGAGGGCGGGATCAAGAGACCGAGGGTCCCCGAGCCTGCGAGTGAGCCGAGGCTCAAGCCCTTGTCGTAGCCACGCTTGTCGAGTTCGGGCAGCGCGATCTTGCCGATCGTCGCGCAGGTCGCGGCCGACGATCCCGAGACGGCGGCGAAGATGCCGCAGCCGATCACGTTGACATGCGTCAGGCGCCCGGGGAGCCACTGGACCCAGGGCGACAGTCCCCGGAACATTTCTTCCGACAATTTGGTACGGAAGAGGATCTCCCCCATCCAGATGAACAGCGGCAGCGCGGCCAGCGTCCACGACGAGCTGGCGCTCCAGGTGGTGGTGGCAAGCACGGCGCCGAGCGGCAAGCTGGTCGTCAGCGCCATCGCCACGAAGCCGACGAGCCCGAGCGAGACCGCGATCCAGACGCCGCTTCCCAGCAGCAGGATCATGACGCCGAGCAGGACGAACGACAGCTCGATCATGCCAAGATTGGCCATGGTCAACCCCCGCCGCCCTGCGAGATGCGTTCGACGAATTCTTCCGGCGTCTCGTCGGGCGAGCCCAGCTCGTAGCTCGGCCGGTTGCCACTGACGACGCTGATCATCTCATCGATCAGCGCGATCGACAGGATCGCGAGACCGCCGGCGAAACCGAGTTGCGGAATCCAGAGCGGAAGCGCGACCACACCCTGCGCCACATCGTTGAAGCGCCAGGAATCGTAGGTCATCTGCACGGCATAGCGGGTGAAATAGAGAATGAAGGCGGTGGCGATACCGAGCGCCACGATCTCCGCGATCCACTTGGTCCGCCCGTGCAGCCGTTCCAGCAGCAAGCCGACGCGGATCATCTCTCCCCGCTTGAAGGTATGCGCCAGGCCGAGAAAGGCCATCGCGGCCATGCACCAGGACGCAAAATCGTCACCGGCGGGAATGTTGATCGCAAATTGGCGGCCGACCGACATGGTCATCATGATCGCAAAGATCGCAACCAGGAAGACGCCGGCGGCGTAGCCTGCTCCGAGATAAAGGAGATCCAGCGCACGGCGCACCGGTCCCCCAGCCGTTAGGTCATCCCCTGCCACGCAATCCCCATCTTCATACGAGGCGTTTCGGTCGACCCGGCGATCACGCATCGCTCGCCGCCGATCCAGCCTCAATATCGCCCTTGGCCAACGCCTGTCTTTCAGACGTTAGATCAACATGATGGGGCCGATGCAAGCAAGGACTATGCCTGCGGTGCGGCGGAATTTCTACCGCAGGTTCAGCGCGTCTCCAGCCGCAGCCCGTCATAGGCCGGCACCACGCCGGCGGGCAGCGATTGCCTGATGACCTCGTAGTCGACGTCGGCGGTCATGTTGGTGATGACGGCGCGCTTCGGCTTGAACCGCTCGATCCAGGACAGCGCGTCGTTGATGCTGAAATGGCTGACATGGTTGGTGTAGCGCAGCCCGTCGACGATCCAGAGGTCGAGATTCTCCAGTGCACCCCAGCTCTCGCGCGGGATGTCATTGAGGTCGGGCGTGTAGGCGGCGTCTCCGATACGATAGCCGAGCGCGGGAATGGCGCCGTGCTGAACCAGGAACGCCGTCATCGTCACCGCGCCGCCCTTCCCCAGGATGATCTGGCTCTCGCCCGCCTCGATCGAATGCCGCGTCAGGATCGGCGGGTAGTCGCTGCCCTCCGGCGAGATGAAGCAATAGGAGAACCGCGCCATGATGTCCTTGGCGGTCGACTGGTTGAAGTAGGTCGGGATGCGGCGGCGCATATGCATCACGACCGAACGCAGATCGTCCATGCCGTGGGTCTGGTCGGCGTGCTCGTGCGTCAAGAAAACCGCGTCGATGTGGTCGACATTGGTCGAAAGCAATTGCTCGCGCAGATCCGGCGAGGTGTCGATCACGATGCGTGTGGTGCCGTGCTCGGAGGTCCGCTCCACCAGCAGCGAGCAGCGGCGACGGCGGTTCTTGGGATTGTTGGGATCGCAGGCGCCCCAACCGAGCGCCGGGCGCGGTACGCCGGCGGAGGAGCCGCAGCCCAGGATCGTCAGCGTCAGCGCCATGCGGCTCCCAATTTCAAGCTTTCACCTTCGAGAACAGGCGGAAGAAATTCTCGGTGGTCTGACGCGAGATTTCATCGAGCGACACGCTGCGTGTCTCGGCCAGCACCTTTGCGACCTCGATCACATAGGCCGGCTCGTTGCGTTTGCCGCGGAACTTGCCCGGCGCAAGATAGGGCGAGTCCGTTTCGACCAGGATGCGATCGGATGGCAATTCGGCAGCAAGCGCGCGCAAGGCTTCCGACTTCTTGAAGGTCAGGATTCCCGTGAATCCGACATAGAGCCCGAGCGACACCGCCTTCAGCGCCAGCTCACGCCCGCCCGTGTAACAATGCAGCACGGCGCGAAACGAACCCTTTGCCGCCTCGTCTTCCAGGATGCGGGCGCAGTCCTCGTCAGCTTCGCGGGTGTGGATCACCAGCGGCAGGCCGGTGGCGCGGGCGGCGGCGATGTGGGCGCGAAAGCCCCTCGCCTGCGCTTCCGGCGAGCCGTTGTCGTAGAAATAGTCGAGCCCGGCCTCGCCGAGCGCGACGACCTTGGGATGCCGCGAGAGCGAGATCAGCTCGTCCGGCGAAATGCCGTCCTCCTCATCCGCGTGGTGCGGATGAGTGCCGACCGAGCAGTAGACGTCGTCGTAGCGCTCAGAGATGGCTAGGAGCTGATCGAGCTTTCGCACCCGAGTCGAGATCGTGACCATGCGACCGATGCCGGCCGCGCGCGCTCGCGACACGATCCCGTCGAGATCCTCCGCAAAATCGGGGAAATCCAGATGGCAGTGGCTGTCGACAAGCATTATCGAGCGTCGCTTTCCAAAACCCAGAGGTCGGCCGTCCGCGGTCCCGACCTTCGACGGTGCTGGATGGCTGTCGACGGGGGCCTCAACTCACAGGTAGGGCTAGTGCGAGGAGACGTCAACCGGACCGCCGATCGCGCGCTCCGGCCGGTTCCTGCGCGGCCAAGCGCCGTGGGCAATCAGGATCAGAGGTCCAGTGCCTCGCGCACCTTCTGCGCCAGCTTGTCGCTCCTGTAGGGTTTTTGCAGCAGATGCACCCCGGCATCGAGCCGACCATGATGGACGATCGAGTTCTCGGTATAGCCCGAGGTGAACAGAACCCGAATGCCTGGGAAGCTCTGTCCGATCCGTTCCGCGAGTTCACGTCCTGTCATGCCGCCAGACATCACGACGTCCGTGAACAACAGATCGGGCGCTCCGGAACGCGAAACCTCAAGGAGCGCGGACGGTCCGTCGGCGGCCTCCGTCACCCGATAGCCCAGGCGACGCAATTGCTGGACGGCAAACATCCGCACGTGAGGATCGTCCTCGACGACGAGAATGGATTCAGAGCCGGTCGCGGTTGGTTCCGGAGCTTGTGAAGACGGGACACCGGTCGTCGCGCCGGCTTCGGCGCGCGGCAAATAGATCTTGATGCACGTGCCGTGGCCGACTTCGCTGTAGACCTGGATGTGTCCGCCCGTCTGTTTGACGAAGCCATACACCATGCTGAGTCCGAGTCCCGTCCCCTTGCCGACCGGCTTGGTCGTAAAGAACGGCTCGAAAATGCGGTTACGCATCTCCGGGGCGATGCCGCTGCCCGTGTCGGACAAGGCCACCATGACGTACTGGCCTGGATTGACCTCCAAGTTGTGCGCGGCATAATCGTCCGAGAGATCGACATTGGCCGTCTCGATCGTCAGCTTGCCACCCTGCGGCATCGCATCGCGCGCATTGAGGACGATATTGAGAATGGCAGTCTCGGTTTGACGGATATCGGCGGTCACGCTCCACAATGACTTCGCAAGTCGAAGTTCGACTTCGACATTCTCGCCGATGGTACGCCGCAGCAGCGCGTTCATGTGCGTCACGACCTCATTCAGATCGAACGTGCTGGGCTCGAGCGCCTGGCGGCGCGCGTAGGCGAGCATCAGTTGCGTCAGGCTCGCGCCGCGCTCGGCAGCGGCGATGATCGGCTCGACCAGCTTGCGAAGTTCGTCGCTATTGATCTCCTGCTTGAGGACCTCTGCGTTGCCGAGGACGACGGTCAGCAGATTGTTGAAGTCATGGGCGATGCCGCCAGTCAACTGGCCGATAGCTTCCATCTTCTGCGCCTGTGCGAGTTGCGCTTCGATTCGCTTGCGGTCCGTGATGTCCTCCGTCAGGAAGGCGACGCCGCCGATGTTGCCGAGCGCATCGAACCAGGGGCGCACCTCCCAGCGCAGCCATTGCAGCCGTCCGTCGGATCTCGTGAACGAATCCTCGTCGGCATGAAGCGTCTCGCCCGCAAGGGCGCGGCGGTGAATCGCGCGCCAGCGTTCCGGAATTTCGGGAAAGACTTCATAATGTGACAGCCCGCGCAGATCGCGCCCAAGGAGACCGTAGTCGACCAGCCAGCGGTCGCTGTAGACGATGTAACGCAGCTCATTATCGAGCATCGCGATCGCGGCGGGTGAGTATTTGATGAAATATCTTAGGCGCTCCTCGCTCTCGCGCAAGGCTTCCGCTGCTCCTTGCTGGAGCGCTTCGAGAGTTCTGCGGCTGGAAACGTCCCTCACTGCAGCGATCGCGGCATACCGGTCGGCCAAAATGATCGGACTGATGCTGATCTCGGCCGGGAATTCCGTCGTGTTTTTACGACGCCCATACAGCAGCAATCCACCACCCATCATTCGGGAGGTCGGCTTCCGGAAATAAGCCTTGAGCTGATAGGAGTGTTCGCCGCGAAATCGTTCTGGGATCAGCACCTCGATCGAGCTGCCGACAAGCTCGTCGGGCGCGTATCCGAAAATGTCGGTGACGCGGTCGCTGGCGAATTCGATCACGCCAGCGGCGCTGATCATGATAACGGCGTCCGGACTGGCCGCCAGGACCCCTCTGAACCTCGCTTCGCTTTCGCGCAAATCGGCCGCTATGCGGTCTCGATGAGCCGGTCCCTGCCCCCAACTCAGGTTAAGCAGTCGCTGCCAAAATCCGGGTCTGCGCGACCTCCCAAGCTTTTTTGGCGACTTGCCGTCGTCCTTGATATCCGGTGGACCCAATTCTCACCTATCTTGCCCAGGTGCGAAAAGCAGAGTCCGGCGCTGAAGTTGCATTGATCTGGATCAATGACACGAATCGAATCGCGTGCGCGGCGTCGGTCGCGCGGCTAGCCGCCCATCTAAATACCTGTCAGCAAGGGGCTGCAGAGGTCCCGGCATCCCGCGCAAGCCCTCCCAGGCAAGCGTAAGGCCGGGCGCCCGGCGCCGAGTCTCTGAGTAGTGTTTAAGCCGTGGGCTCGATATAGCGCGGGAATGCCGGCGTCGGCGCAGGCAGCGTCGAGCCCGGCGCGATCCGCTTGGCCCCGCCGAGCATGGCGAAGGTGCGCTCGGATTCGGGGACACCGAGGCTGTCGAGCAGCTTGCCCGAAGCGGCCGGCATCGCCGGCTGGGCCAGGATCGCGATCTGGCGCACGACTTCGGCGGTGACATAGAGCACCGTTTTCTGCCTGATGGGATCGGTCTTGGCGAGCGCCCACGGCGCCTCGCCCGCGAAATAGCGGTTGGCCTCCGCGACCACGGCCCACACGGCGTTGAGCCAGTGATGGATCTGCTGCGTTGCCATGGCCTCGCGCGATGCGGCCACCATGCCGTCGGCCATCGCCAGGATCGCCTTGTCGTTGTCGCTGAATTCGCCGGGCTCGGGCAGCACGCCGCCAAGTTGCTTGGCGATCATCGACAGTGAACGCTGCGCCAGATTGCCGAGATCGTTGGCGAGGTCGGCGTTGATGCGTGCCACGATGGCCTCGTGGTTGTAGTTGCCGTCCTGGCCGAACGGCACCTCGCGCAGGAAGAAATAGCGCACCTGATCGACGCCGTACTGGTCGGCGAGGTTGAAGGGGTCGACGACGTTGCCGACCGACTTCGACATCTTCTCGCCTCTGCTGAACAGGAAGCCGTGGGCATAGACCCGCTTCGGCAGCGGGATGCCGGCCGACAGCAGGAACGCCGGCCAATACACCGCGTGGAAACGGATGATGTCCTTGCCGATGATGTGCACATCGGCCGGCCAATAGCGCCAGTTCTTGTCGCTCTCGTCGGGGAAGCCGACGCCGGTGATGTAGTTGGTCAGCGCGTCGACCCAGACATACATCACGTGATCCTCATCGCCGGGCACCTTGACGCCCCAGTCGAACGTGGTGCGCGAGATCGAGAGATCGCGCAGGCCGCCTCTGACGAAGCTCACCACCTCATTCTTGCGGGAGTCCGGGCCGATGAAATCAGGATGATCCGCATAGAGCTTGAGCAGCTTGTCCTGATACGCCGAGAGGCGGAAGAAATAGCTCTTCTCCTCGACCCATTCGACCGGCGTTCCCTGCGGGCCGAGCCTGACGCCGTCGTCGTTCACGCGTGTCTCGTCCTCGGCGTAATAGGCTTCGTCACGGACCGAGTACCAGCCCGCATAGGTGTCGGCGTAGATGTCCCCGTTCGCTTCCATACGCCGCCAGATCTCCTGGCTGGAGCGATGATGCTGCTCCTCGGTGGTGCGGATGAAGCGATCGAACGACACGTTCAGGCGCTGGTCCATCTCCTTGAAGCGGCCGGCATTGCGGGTCGCGAGGGCTGCGGCGGACATGCCCTCGCCGGCCGCCGTCTGCACCATCTTCTGTCCGTGCTCGTCGGTGCCGGTCAGGAAGAACACGTCCTTGCCGTCGAGCCGGGCAAAACGCGCCAGCACGTCTGTCGCGATCGCCTCATAGGCATGGCCGATATGCGGGCTGCCGTTGGGGTAAGCGATTGCGGTCGTGATGTAGAAGACGTTGTCGCGCGCCGGGGCGGCAATGGGCGCGGCGGCTTGCGGAGCTGCGACGGGCTTCGGCGCAGGCCGCACCTGGGGCTTCGACACTTTGGGCTTGGCAGCCTTCGGCGGCACGACGACGGCAGCCGGCGCCGCGATCGCAGCAGGTGCAGTGGCCTTTGCCGTCTTGGCTACTGTCTCCGCCGGAGCCTTCGCTGCTTTCTTGGCCGGTTTCTCGGCTGGCTTCTTGGCCGCTTTCTTCACTGCCTTCTTGGCGACGACCTGCTTCTTTGCAGCCTTCTTGCCGGCTCCCTGTGCCGACTTCGCGACGCTCTTCTTCACGCCCTTCTTGCCGGTAGCTTTCTTGGCCTTCTTGACCTTCTTGGCGGCTTTGCGCGCAAGCGCTTTCACGGCCTTCTTGGCGGTTTTCTCGGCGGCCTTCTTCGTAGCCTTCTTGCCCTTGGCGGTTTTCTTAGCTCGCGTTGCCACGACGAATTCCTTTACCGGCTTCTCGAAATCTGGAAACGAACCTGAGTTCGACTATTGATTTGCGCATGATCCTTTTCGGAAAACCGCTGCGCACTGTTCCGGATCATGCTTTAGCGCGTTGCGTCCGCCAGCCAGCCGAACACCGAGAAAACCAAGGGCTTGCGCTCCAGATTGTAGGTTTCGGTGTCGCGCGCGGCGCGGACGATCTTTTCCCATACCTCGCTTAAGCGCGCAAGGCGCGGCAGGTTCTGGTTGGCATTGGCCTCGTCCGCATGCAGCCGTTCCGCAATCCAGCGATCGATGCCGTCGATGAAGGCGGCGAGCGCGACGCGGTCGCTGGTGGGAAGCGAATCGCCGAGCGTGTGCAACTCGCGCGGATCGACCTGCGGCAGGCGCGCAAGCAGCGCCGCCGTGCGTTTCTGGAGCTTCAGCGCGTCGCCGCCGAGCAGCGTCAGGGCTCGTGCAACGCTCCCCTCCGAGGCCTCCGCCGCCTCGCGCAGCGCATGATCGTTCGGATCGAGCTCGGCCGCTGCAGCCGCAGCCCCGATCACATCGTCCGTTGCGAGCGGCCGCAGGCGGAGCTTGCGGCAACGCGACTGGATCGTGGCAAGCACGCGCGCGGGCGCGTGGCTTACCAGCAGGAACAACGATTGCTGGGGCGGCTCCTCCAAAATCTTCAGGAGCGCGTTGGCCGCATTCGGGTTGAGCTCGTCCACGGTGTCGACGATGCAGACGCGCCAGCCTTCTGCCGCCGCGGTCGAGCCGAAGAAGCCGATCGTCTCGCGCGTCTCGTCCACGGTGATCACGGTGCGCATCACGCCGCGATCGTTGGCGGTACGCTCCAGCGTCAGCAGGCCGCCATGCGAACTCGCCGCGACCTGCCGCGCCACGGGGTCGTCGGGATCGATCGCGAGGTCCTCGGCGCGCTGCACGGCTTCCGCGAGCGGCTGGCCATGAGCGAGCACGAAGCGCGCCATGCGATAGGCCAGCGTCGCCTTGCCGATCCCCTGAGCCCCGCCGATCAGCCAGGCATGCGGAATCCGGCCGCTGCGATAGGCCGCCAACAGCGCCGCCTCGGCCTCGCGATGGCCGAACAGACGGCTCGTCTCCCGCGGATGCGGAATGGCGCTTTCGCGCTCGGTCTGACGCGGGCTCATGCCGACACCACCGAAGCCGGCGTCGGAAGCAGGCGATCGCGCAGCGCAGTCCAGACGCGGCCTGCGACCGTGTCAGGGTCGGAATTGGCGTCGATCAACACGCAGCGCGCGGGATCGTCCGCGGCGATCTTGCGATAGGCCTCGCGCAGGCCTTGGTGGAAACTGAGCTGCTCGCTCTCGAACCGGTCGGGCGTGCCGCTGCCGCGGCGCGCGGCGGCGCGCTGCAGGCCGATCTCGACCGGCAAATCGAGCACGATGGTGAGATCCGGCTTGAGATCGCCGATCGTGACCCGCTGCATCGCGTTGATCAGCCCGGCCGGCACGCGGCCGAGGCTGCCCTGATAGGCCCGCGTCGAGTCGGCGAAGCGGTCGCACAGCACCCATGTGCCCTGGTTGAGCGCCGGGAGGATCACGGTGCGGACATGGTCATCGCGCGCGGCGGCGAACAGCAGCGTCTCTGCCTCGGGGCCGAGCAGCCTGCCCATGCCCGACAGCACCAGATGACGCATGATCTCGGCGCCCGGCGAGCCGCCCGGCTCACGGGTGACTCGGATGCGCAGCTTTGCCGCCTTCAGACGGTCGGCGAGCTTCTTGATCTGGGTCGATTTGCCGGTGCCCTCACCGCCTTCAAAGGTGATGAAGCGTCCGCGTCCGGACGGCCGCTGTCCCGCGCTCTCACTCATGATCAGAGCTTCTCGGCGCCTGCGCGGAACATGCCGATCACGAGCTCGCTGGCGCCGTCGATCGCCCGGCGCACGGTCGAGCCGGTGCCGATCGCTTCGGCGGCATAGACCGGCGTCTCCACCGCGATGTTGCCGCTGCGCCAGACCCTGACCACACCGACCCGCTGGCCGGCCTCGACCGGCGCCCGCACCGGGCCGCTATAGACGACGCGCGCGATCAGCTTGTCGCTGCCGTTCTTGTGCACCATCACCTTCACCGGAGTCTTGGCGACGAGCTTCACCGAGCGACTCTCGCCGCCGAACACCTTGGCATAGCCGACGGGCTGGTCGGCCGCGATCAGCGTGCGGGTCTCGAAATTGCGGAACCCCCATTCCAGCATTTTCTTGGCTTCCGTGGCACGATCCTCGGGATCTTCCAGCCCGTTGACGACGACGATCAGCCTCGTCCCGTTCTGCACCGCCGAACCGACCATGCCGTAGCCGCCTTCCTTGGTGTAGCCGGTCTTGAGGCCGTCGGCGCCTTCCATCGAATTGAGCAGCGGATTGCGGTTGGGTTGGCGGATCTTGTTCCAGGTGTACTCCTTCTCGCCGAACAGTTTGTAGAATTCGGGGAAGTCCAGGATGATGTGCCGGGCGAGGATTCCGAGTTCGCGCACGGTCATTTTGTTGGCGGGGTCGGGCAACCCGTTGGAGTTGCCGAAGGTCGATCTGGTCATGCCGAGCTCGCGGGCGCGCTTGGTCATGAAGTCGGCCGCGAAGATCTTCTCGTTGCCCGCCATGGCTTCGGCGAGCGCGATGCAGGCGTCGTTGCCGCTCTGGATGATCGCGCCGTGCAGGAGATCGTCGACCGAGACCTTGCTGTTGATGGCGGCGAACATGGTCGAGCCGCCCGAGGGCGCGCCGCCCCGGCGCCAGGCGTTCTCACTGATCCGGTACTCGTCGGTCAGCTTGATGTCGCCCTTCTTGATCGCATTGAAGACGACCTCCGCCGTCATCAGCTTCATCATGCTGGAGGGCGCGCGCAGCTCGTCGGCATTCTTCTCGAACAGCACGCTGCCGCTCGTGGCCTCGATCAGGATCGCGGTTGGGGCATCGCCGTCGAAGCCGGAATCCTCCGTTTTCTTCGCGCCCTGGACGCTCTGGTTCGCGGCCCAAAGCGCCCCGCTCCAGCCGATGCTTGCCGCCAGGACCGCCGCGATCAGGCCGCGCGCCAGCGCTCCGGCGGTGAACCGGGTGCGACGGTGGGAAGGAAGACGACATACCATGGCCAAGCCCTGAGAGCAGCGTTCTAACAGCTGGAATCGGTGCGAACAACGCGGGGGTTGGACACCTGCCCGAAGATTGCACGATTCTCGCCGCGCCCCTATCGTGGCACCTCATGTTTCCCGACCAAACCCCTGAAACAAGGCGGAAAAGCGATGTCCTCCACCCGCGTGATCAAGGCCAACGGCATCGATCTCTTCATCCGCGAAGCCGGCCAGGGGCCCCTGGTGGTGCTTTGCCATGGCTGGCCGGAGCTGTCCTATTCCTGGCGCCACCAGATTCCCGCCCTCGCCGGGGCCGGATTTCACGTCGTCGCCCCCGACATGCGCGGCTACGGCCAGAGCGCGGCGCCGCCCGACGTGAATGCCTATTCGATCTTCGACACGGTCGGCGACGTGGTTGGCCTGGTGCAGGCGCTCGGCGAGACCAGGGCGATGGTGGTCGGGCACGATTGGGGCGCGCCGGTCGCCTGGCACGCGGCGCTGTTCCGGCCGGACATCTTCGCGGCGGTCGCGGGGCTGAGCGTGCCGCCGCCGTTCCGCGGGCGCGGTAGGCCGCTCGACCTGTTGCGCCAGGGCGGCGTCACCAACTTCTACTGGCAGTATTTCCAGGCCCCCGGGGTCGCCGAGGCCGAGCTCGAGCGCGATGCCGCCCGCACCATGCGCATCGTGCTCGGGGGACGCGGGCTCGCCGATCCCACTGCCGCCATGTTCGTGCAGGAGGGCCAGGGCTTTCTCAGCCACGCGACCGCCGAGGAGCCCCTGCCCGCATGGCTCAGCGAGGAAGATCTCGCCTATTTCACCGAGAGCTTCCGCAAGTCCGGCTTTCGCGGCGGGCTGAACTGGTACCGCAACATCGACCGCAATTGGGAGCTGACAGCGCCTTGGCAGGACGCACAGATCCGTCAGCCCTCGCTGTTCATCGCCGGCTCCCGGGACGCCGTCATCACCGGCCTGATCGGCGCCAAGCGCGTCAACGAGCTCGAGCGCGTGCTGCCCAATCTGAAGCGAAAGCTGATCATCGAGGGCGCCGGCCATTGGGTGCAGCAGGAACGGCCCGACGAGGTGAACGCGGCGCTTGTGGAGTTCCTGCGCCAAGCGTCGGCGCGCTAGCCGATATCCTTTCTCATCGCAATGTACGCGGCGCCCGCAGCCTCCCGCTCGACAAATCCGTGCCGCAGGTAAAACCGGCGCGCCCTCACATTGCTCGCGAGCACCGTGAGCGTCAGCGCACCGACACTCTGCTGCCGAGCGCTAGCTTCGAGAGCGTCGAGGATCTTCGCGCCGGCGCCGCGACCGCAAGCGGCCGGCAGCAGCGCGATGTCGATGATGTGCCAGTGCCCGCTTGCGCAATGAAGCAGCAGACGACCGATCGCGCCCCCGTCTCGTGTGACGATCAACGAGATCGCGTCCGGAAACTGCACGGCATAGCCGTTCGTCTGGCCGCGGAATTGTTGTTCGAGAACCTGCTCGAGGATCGGCCCGGACAGTCCTGCGGCTATGAATTGCCTGCTCCTGGCCTCGCGGAACAGCTGCCGCGTGAACGGCTTATCACCGGGATCGGCTGACCGCAGGCGCAAATCCGGATCGCCAGGGACAATGTCGAGCCGCGCGCCGCCGTCGATCATGCGTGGGCGCTATGGAAAGCTCGGAAAGATACCCGCATAGGCAATGCACATGATCAGGGCCTGGGTCGGCTGCATGTTGTCGTGAGGCAGGCTCTGCCCGGTGAACGTGACCGCGTTGGGCGAAAAGGTGAGATTGCCGGGCGGATCCACGAAGCCGTTGAACACCGGATTGAGCGCGACCATGTTCATTCCCGTCCCGGGACCGGGCGCGGCATTTTGCGCAGTGTTGCTGCCCAGTTGCAGCGCGTGCGTGTGCATCGCCATGTTGTCGCCGATCAGGCTGACCTGGGAGCTGCCGATGGACTCGCCGACGACGCGCGGCTGCAATCCCGGCCCGGTACCCTGACTGATCGTCACCGCGCCGTTGAGATTGGGCAAAGCGAAGTTGGTCGTGCCGTTGCCACCGTAATTGGTGCCGATCAGCGCAAACAACGGCGTGAAGGCTTGAACGGCGACAAGCTGTCCGAAGCACGGCAGCCAGGCATTGTTGAAGCCGCCAACCGCGAAGGCAAACGGGAACGCCTGAATTTCGCCGACGTAGGGAGTTGACATGTTGCTTTCCTTGAGACGAGCCCAGTACCCGGGCGGCCTAGCCCGGTGACGGAAAAATGCCGTTGAAGCAGATGCAGTAGTTGGCGACGACGGTCGGCATCATGTTGTTGTGTCCGATGTTCTTGCCTGCCGTGGTGACGCAAGGAGCCATCGTCGCGTAGGGCGCGGCATTCATGACCGGCGCGTAAAGATTGCCGGTTGAAGCCGTTGCCAGGTGCACGGTCGGTCCCGGTGTTGCCGTGTCGGCGGTGGCCGTGGACGACATCAGCGAATGGCTGTGCACCGGCATTTCCGCTTCGATCAGCGTATGATCTTCCTCTCCCGCCATTTGGCCAAGCGCATAGGTAGGGAGGCCCTGTCCGGTGCCCTGGCCGATCGGAACGCGACCGCGCAGATCGGGGAGATTGAAGGTCTGCACTCCGTCGCCGCCATAGGTCGTGCCGATGACCGCATAAAGGACGTCGTATTGTGAGATCGCCAGCGACTGTCCGCTGCAGGCCAGCCAGCCATCCGGGACTCGCGGAAAGCCGAACAGACGTATCTCGCCGATAAACGGATCTGCCATCGCAAAACTCCCCTCTCTCTCTGTGCACGCCAGCCTGATTGTGCCGATGGACAAGACGCGCGATAGGTTCGAAGCGTTGAAATTTGATCTGGTCGGTGGAGACCCGATCCGGGGAGTTGCTAGTTTCGCGAGGGGTAGGTGCCCTGCATCGCGATCAAATAGTTGATGACGAGATAGGGCTGCATGTTGTTGTGCGGTTGGCCGCTGCCCTCGTTCACCAAATTCGTGCCGGTCGCGAGCGGGGTCTCGGCACTGCCTGCGGTCAGGAAGATATTCTTCCCGGCCGGCGCTGTGCTCGTCGCAAAAATGTTGTTGTCGGGCGGTGCACCGCGTCCCTGGCCGTTCGCAGCCGTCGCCTGGATGAGGTGATTGTGCTGCGGCAGCTGGAGCGCGGTCATGTTGACCGACACCGATCCGCCGAGCGCGCCGGCCGGATACGCCCCGGAGCTGCCGCTCGAACCAAGAATGGCGCGGCCGCGCAGATCGGGAAGCGCAAACGTCGTCACGCCGTTGCCGCCATAATAGGTACCGAGCAAAGAGAACAAGGCCTGATTGGGCTGGATCGCGAGCAGCGCTCCGTTGCAGAGCGCCCAATTCCTCGGGATCGTTGCGCCGGCGAAAGGCATGATCTGCCCCAGAACAGGCTCGTACGGCATAACCCCTCCCCCAAAAAATCAAGTGATCTGTCGCGTGACCATGCGAACGACGACGGCAATACCTAAATTAAAGAATGAAATTATAGAACCGCACTCGCTTAGATTGTTAACCAGGCTGCGTTGACAGTCAAGCAGGCGCACAACCATAAATCGACATCCCCGGCGATCATTGCCGAAGCACGCATTTGTTGCCGCAATGCCACGGTTCGCCGGAAAGTAGTCCTCCTGGATGACGTTTCGGGGCGTTCAGGCCTGCATGCGCTTGCATTGTTTCCGGCATCAGACCCTAAATGCACGCAAGAATTTACGCGATCAATTGCACAATCAGGGATTTCAGCGCGGAAGCTCTTATGTCGGGAGCTGCCGCAAGGGGGGCCGGTGAGTCACGCTTTTGCTGTGGCCGTGCCAGTAACAGCCCGGGAATGGGCGGGCTTGGCGTACAACAGCCGGACCGGGCATCGGCGCATATCGCGGACCCTTTGGCGCGCGGTTCAAAGCATCGGCCTCGCGGCCGTCTTGATGATTGGTACCATCGCGGCAGCGAATGCGGCGTGCACTGTCACGACCGGCTCGACAAACGCTGCAACGATCACGATCAACGGCACCGGCGGCGGCAACACCGTCGGTCTTTGTGTCACCAACAATTCCGTGGCGTGGGGTCTTTACGGCTCATCGAACGGCAGCAATCCCAACGTTGATGCCTTCAACAACTATCCGATGACGGCGGGAGGCCTCACCCCTACGAATCTGAGTTACACGACGAGCAAGGGAACCTACACGCTCGTTCCCGTGCCGGATGGCGGTTTTACGTCGTTTCCCGAGTACGACATCACGCTCAACTCGCAATCGGGCGGGGGAACCGACACGATTGTGATCTGGTACGCAAGCGCCTGCACGGTGGCCAACCAGTGCAATTTCAATCCCGAGCTGACTGACACGTCCTTTACGATCACCGTCAACCTTCCAACGCCAACGGTAACGGCTGTCTCTCCGACCGCGGGACCGACCGCGGGCGGCAACAGCGTCGTCATCACCGGCGCGAATTTGACCGGCACAACCGGGGCCGGCGGCGTCAAGTTCGGCGCCACCAATGCCACCAGCTACACCGTCAACTCCGCGACGCAGATCACGGCAGTCGCGCCGGCTGGGGCCGCCGGTACCGTCGACGTCACCGTCACCAACAATGGCGTGACGTCTGCGACATCGGCCGCTGACCAGTACACTTATGTCAGCCCGCCGACGGTGACCTCGGTTTCTCCGACCCAGGGCCCGCAGACCGGCGGCACGACCGTGGTGATCACCGGCACAAACCTTTCCGGCGCGAGCGCGGTCACGTTCGGAGCAACGGCCGCAACAGGCTTCACGGTCAATTCGGCGACCCAGATCACGGCGACGTCACCCGCCGGCACGGGCACGGTCGATATTACAGTGACGACCGCCGGCGGGACATCGGCAACCTCGGCGGCCGACCAGTTCACTTACGTGCCCGCGCCAACCGTCACCTCGATCTCACCGACGTCGGGTCCGGGTGCGGGCGGCACCACCGTCACCATCACCGGCACCAACCTCTCCGGTGCAACGGCCGTGACCTTCGGCGCAACGCCGGCGACCGGCTTCACGGTCAATTCCGCCACCCAGATCACGGCCACATCGCCGGCCGGCACCGGCACGGTTGATATCAGGGTGACGACCACCGGCGGCACGTCGGCCACCTCTGCTGCGGACCAGTTCACCTATATCCCCTCGCCGACCGTCACCTCGATCTCGCCGACCGCAGGTCCGACGGCCGGTGGCACGTCGGTGACCATCACCGGCACCAATTTCACCGGCGTCACAGCCGTGACGTTCGGTGCCACGGCGGCGGCCGGCTTCACCTTCAATTCGGCGACATCGATCACGGCGACCT
>NZ_LFJC01000003.1:3525002-3548065 GCF_002776695.1 Bradyrhizobium nitroreducens | reverse complement strand
GGGGGGGGGGGGGGGGAGTCTCCGCGAGTCTCACTGGCAACGTCCCTGCGGAGGCACCCCCTCACCCCAACCCTCTCCCCGCAAGCGGGGAGAGGGAGAAAGAGAAATCACACCGCCCTTGCATCATAGGCGTACATGAACTCCATGCTCTTCGAGCCCAGCGGCAGAAGCCATTTCATCATCTGATTTCTGATCCACGCGCCGGTGGCGCTGAATTCGCGCTTGCTGTTGCCGTTGCGGCGGGCCATGGCGACGATCTTCTCGGTGCGCGGACGGCGTTCGGCCTCGAAGGCCTGGAAGGTGGCGCCGAGCTCCTGGCCGTCCTGCATCAGGCGGGCGAGCCGCATCGCATCTTCCAGCGCGAGCGAAGCGCCCTGGCCGGCGTGCGGGCTGGTCGCGTGCGCGGCGTCCCCAATCAGCAGCGAGCGTTTGCGCGACCAGGTCGGCAAGGTCGCAACGTCGAGCGTGTCGGTGACGACGATGTTCTCCGCCGCTTCGACGATATCGGGGATCGGATCGTGCCAGCCGCGGTGGAAGCCGCGCAGATGCTGCTTCAGCGTCGCCTGGTCGAGCGCGCGAAACATCGCCGCATCCATGCCGTGCGACGGCTGTGTGCTCCACCACATCACGCCGTCACTCGGATCGGGGCTGCAATAGCCATAGCCGAAGAAGCCGCTCTGGCCGAACGTGGTCTCGACGTGCCGGCCGATCGACCTGCCGTCGAGAACGGCGTGCGGCACGAAGCCGCCGAAGCCGATCAGGCCGGTGTTGAAGGGTTGCGGGCCGTCAGGCACGACCTGGCGGCGCGTTACCGAATGCACGCCGTCGGCGCCGATCAGGAAGTCGCCCTCGGCCGTGGTGCCGTCGGCGAAATAGGCGATGATCGGCTGGTCGCCGCGGTCCTCGATCTTGATCAGGCGCTTCTCGAAATAGAGCGAGACGCAGGCGCACCAGGCCTTGTCGATCAGGATCTCGTTCAGCGTGGCACGGCAGACGTTGACGGCCGGCTGGCCGAAGCGCCGCGCCATGTCGCGGTTGATCGAGCCGAGCTTGGCGCCGCCTTGCGAATAGAAGTCGAAGGACTCCGCGACCGAGCCGCGGCTGATCAGTTCGTTCGCGAGCCCGATCTCGTCCATCACATGCATGCCGTTCGGCGCGATCTGCAGGCCGCCGCCGATGCCCTTGGAATAGGGCCATGCCTCGTAGATCGCGGATTCGATGCCGGCGCGGCGCAACAGGATCGCGGCCACGGGTCCGGCAATGCCGGCGCCGATGATCAGGGCCTTGCGGGGACGGTAGGACATGGCTTGCTCCCGACGTTTCCATGGTGCTAGGAGAAATTACGGTCGCTAAATCTCTTAGTGACTAAGATATATATCGCCTAAGATATGAGGCTGACCTTGTCAAGGACGAAGGCGCGCGCGGCGTTGTTGCAGGAGCTCGAGGAGGCGATGCGCAGGTCTTCCGCGCAGGGCGTGCTCTACGGGCAAACCGTTGCCAACGTTGCCGGAATTGCCAATTCCGACCTCGAATGCATGGACATCCTGTACCTCGAGGGCCGCGTCACCGCAGGCCGGCTCGCCGAGGTCACGGGCCTCACGACCGGCGCCATTACCGGCGTGGTCGACCGGCTCGAAACGGCCGGTCTCGTCCGCCGCGAGCGCGACGATGCCGATCGCCGCAAGGTCTTCATCGCCGTCGTGCCGGAAGCGATCGCGAAGATCAGCCAGTTCTACGTGCCGATGCAGCAGGCGATGGAGAAGGTCTTTGGCGGCTATTCCGACCAGGAGCTGCACCTGCTGCTGCGCTTCGCCAATGAAGGCTACAAGGGGGTGGTCGCGGCAACCGAAGCGCTGAAGGGACTGCTCGACACGCCGCCGGAGAAACGTCCGGCCCTCAAGCTGAAGACGCGTCCTCGCCGGCCCTGATCTTGTATATCTGCGCGGCCGCGATCATGCCCCACATCGCGCCCAGCATCATCCAGAAGTGCCGCCAGTGGTCGGTGTCGATCACGAAGCTCTCGCCGACGGTGCCGACGAAGGCGGAGAAGACTGCGAGATAGGCGCGCTGCCAGGGCACAGGGACGAAGATGTGCCTGAAGCCCATGATGACGGTGGTGAAGACCAGCGCGGGATAGCACACGCCGGACAGCCAGCCGCCGGACATGAATGCGTTGAGATAGGAGTTGTGGGTGTCCTCGGGGAAGAAACGGTGGAATTGCAGGGGGCCGATGCCGAACGGCAGGTCGAGCGCCATCTCCGCACCCAGGATGTGGCGGCCGAACCGGCCGAAGCGGCCCTCGTCGTAGCTCTGGTCGAAGCTCGCGCGCTGCTTGAACATCTCGGCGGTGGAATCGAACGACAGCAGCACCGCGATCAGCGCAAGGCCCACCACGGCGGCGACGATCGCCATGACGATGATGCGCGAGCGCTGCGCGTTGGTGCGGCTGGTCAGCACCATCAGCGCCAGCATGAAGGCGGAGGTCAGCACCAGGCCGCCCCACGCGGCACGCGAGAAGGCAAGCAGGATCGCGAGCGACATGATGCCGAAGGCGATGACGTTGCGGAAGGCCTTCCCCAGTCTGTCCGAAACCACGCTCTGCAGCGAGAACAGCGCCGGCAGGATCAGGAAGGCGCCGAGCACGTTAGGGTCCTTGAACGTGCCGCGCGCGCGTCCGTAGAGCGTGAGCAGGTCGTTGCCGCCGGGCACCAAATGGAAATAGCCGGCAACCGCCAGCAGCGAGGCGATCATCGCCCCGACCACGAGGCCGCGGCGGAGCATGTCGAGCCTGGCCGCAGTGTCCTCGGACGTGACCATCGCGAAGAACACCACGGTCACCGCCATGTACCAGGAGGTCGCGATCCAGCTCGTCACCTCGGACTGCCCGTACAGCGGGATCGCGCTGATGGTGTAGCCGACATTGAGCAGCACCAGCATCAACACCAGCGGCATCAGCGCGAGCCGCAGCCGCAGGCCGGTGGCGAAGAAAATGACGGCCGCGAGCAGCGTCGTGATCTCGTAGGGGCTCGGTTCGATGAAGACGACCGCGCCGGAGGCGCCGACCAGCCACACCAGCGCGCGCTGCAGGGCCAGCACGCCGGGCGCAGCGCGAACCGCTGCATTCATGTCCCCGGCTGTTGCCGCATACGCCATCAATCACACGCTCACGCTACTCGTACACACAACTTCCGCTGTCATGCCCCGCGAAGGCGGGGCATCCAGTACTCCGCGCTGTCAATGGCGACGTTCGCCGCCAGCGTTTACTGGATCGCCCGGTCCTAGTGCGCAATTGCGCTCTGGCCGGGCGATGACAGCGCGCCCTTGAAGCACTCGATTCAATACGCGTTCTCGTTCTTGGTCAGCAGCGAGATCGGCGTCTTCAGCAGAATGTAGAGGTCGAACAGCACCGACCAGTTCTCGATGTAGTAAAGGTCGAACTCGACGCGCTTCTGGATCTTTTCCTGGTTGTCGATCTCGCCACGCCAGCCGTTGATCTGGGCCCAACCGGTGATGCCGGGCTTGACGCGGTGGCGGGCGAAATAGCCGTCGACGGCCTCGTCGAACAGGCGGCTCTGAAGCTTGCCCTGCACCGCATGCGGGCGCGGGCCGACCAGAGAGAGATTGCCGGAGAACACCACGTTGAAGAGCTGCGGCAGCTCGTCGAGGCTGGTCTTGCGGATGAAGCGGCCGACGCGGGTGACGCGCGGATCGTTCTTGGTCACGACCTTGGAGGCGGTGGGATCGGCCTGATGATGGTACATCGAGCGGAACTTGTAGACGTCGACGCGCTCGTTGTTGAAGCCGAAGCGCTTCTGGCGGAACAGCACCGGCCCCGGGCTGTCGAGCCTCACCGCGAGCGCGACGAGACCCATGACCGGCAGTGCCGCGAGCAGGGCGAGGCTGCCGACGACGCGGTCGAACAGCCATTTCATCACCAGGTCCCAGTCGGTGATCGGCGCCTCGAACACGTCGAGCGTCGGCACCTCGCCGAGATAGGAGTAGGAGCGGGGCCGGAAGCGCAGCTTGTTGGTGTGCGCGGAGAGGCGGATGTCGACCGGCAATACCCAGAGCTTCTTCAGCATCTCCAGGATGCGCGTCTCCGCCGAGATCGGCAGCGCGAACAGCACGAGGTCGACGCGGGTGCGACGGGCGAATTCGACGATGTCGTCGACCTTGCCGAGCTTGCGCGCGCCGGCGCAGGTGTCGAGCGCGCGGCTGTCATTGCGGTCGTCGAACACGCCGAGCACGTGGATGTCGGAATCCTGCTGCGCCTTCAGCGCTTCGACCAGCTGCTCGCCGTTGCTGTCGGAGCCGACGATGATGGTGCGGCGGTCGAGCCGGCCCTGGCGCGCCCAGCCGCGCACCAGCGAGCGCAGCACCAGACGCTCGGCGATCAGCGCGGCGAGCCCGAGGACGTAGAAGGCGGCAAGCCACAGCCGCGAGATCTCGCTGCCGTATTTGGCGAAGAAGGAGATGCCGATGAACAGCAGGAAGACGAATGACCAGGACGAGATCATTCGCGTCATCTGCCGGAGTTGTCCGCGGAACAGCTGCACCTGATAGATGTCGGCGGCCTGGAAGCAGATCACGGCGGCGATCGCCACCGCGACGACCTCCGCAGGATAGAGCCAGTTGAAGCCGGCGTGCGGCATCACATAGCCGGCATAGAGCGCGATGCCGACGAGGCTCAGCAGCGCGAAGTCGGCCAGGCGCACGAAGCCGGCGATCACGATCGGCGAATAGGCGCGGGCGACCTTCTGGTTGACGACTTCGAGCGCAGCGGGCGTCAGCCGGCGACGGCGCTCGACGAAAGGTTGGTCAGCGGGCTTCGCCGCAGCGCTGGTCGCGGCGTCGAGCATCGAGCGTGCGTTGAGCGGTTCCACGGGCGTCCACGTCCATTCCAAAGCCCGCGGCACGGCCTTGAGCGCCCGGGCGAGCATCCCCTGGACCTCCGATTATCGAACAAATCGGAAGATTCTCTAAAGCGGGCTTAAGGATGGTTAATGATTGGCAAATGCGTCGCGATAGCCGGCGATCACGCCCTCGACCATCGCGGCCTGCGAGAAGTGCGCGGAGATGCGGTCGCGCAAGGAGACCGCGCGCTGTGCTGTGGTCTGGGGGTCATCGAGCGCTGCGGCGATCGCCTCCGCCATCGCCTCGGGATTGCTCGGCGCGAACAAAGCGGGGCTGTCGCTGCCGAAGATCTCAGGGATGCCGCCGATGCGGGCCGCGATCATGGGAATGCCGGCCGCGCCGGCCTCGATCACGACATAGGGCATGGAATCGCCGCGCGAGGGGACGACGAGCAGTCGCCCCTTGGAGAAGCCGTAGCGCGCCTTGACGTGACCGATGAAGCGAATGGCGCCCGTGAGGCCGAGCTTCTCGACCTGCGCCTTCAGCGCCGCCGTCTCCTCGCCGTCGCCGCCGAGCGTCAGCGTGACCTTCTTGCCGCCCTCGTGCAGGCGCGCCACCGCATCGACCAGGAGGTCCGCGCCCTTGATGTGCCTGAACTCGCCGACATAGCAGATGTCGGTCGCATCCTCGGCGGTGATGACAGGCTCGAATTCTTCCGGCGTGACGCCATTGAAGACGCAATGCACCACGCCCTTGGGCGTGCCGACGATGCGTTGATAGGTGTCGCGGGCAAACGCGCTCTCGAACAGAAACAGATCCGTCGAATCCATCAGCGCGCGCTCGAGCCGCGCGTAGAACTCCCCCTTGAAGGTGTTGAGGGGATAATGCAGCGAGCCGCCATGCGGCGTGTAGATGCGGATGGTGTCGTCGGACCGCCGTCGCATGCGGATGAAGGCGCCGGCCTTGGCGCCGTGGCCGTGCATCACGTCGGGCTTCAGCGTCGCGATCAGGCGCCGCATCCGAAACCACACCATGACGTCGTCGGGCGAGGGCTCGCGGCGAATCGCCATGCGGTGCACGCCGAGCTTCAGCCGCGGCGCGAGCTCGGCAAGCGCCTTGTCGGCGCGCTCGCCGCCGGTGAGGCTATCGGCGAGGATACCGACATGATGGCCGCGATCGACCTGGCCGTTGGCGACGTCGAGGATGTGGCGGAATATGCCGCCGACCGGAGCGCGCACGGCGTGGAGGATACGAAGCGGCCGGTCGGGAGAGGGGGGCATGAATCAGAACCAGCGCTCGACGGCGGATGCCGAACAATTCCTAGGAAAATATCGAGACGGATTAAGAGCCTTCGTGGTTAACAAACGGTGACGAGCGCGCGCGCTGCGAGCGCCGGATCCCGCGATTAACCCAGCGGCAACCTTAATGGAGTGTAATCGCCGCGGTTGAGGTAGCTTGGTGGCGTTGCCCCTGCGGGAGTGTTCGATGCGTTTAGCGTTCTGGCGTGCCGGCAAGGACAAGGCGGTGGTTGCGCGCGCCGTCGCAAGGCCCAAGGCCGAAGCCGCGCCCAAAGCTGACGTCAAGGCTGACGAGAAGGTCGAGCCCAAAGTCGAGTCCAAGATCGAATCCAGGATTGACGTCAAGCCTGCGCCTGTTGTCACCAAGCAGCCACAAGGCGAATCCGGCGACATCGACCTGCACGCGCTCGGCGCGGCACTGGCGCGCAAGCGCGGCTGGATCATCGTGCCGACCCTGCTGGCGCTGGTCGCCTCCATCGCCGTCGTCAATCTGGTCACGCCGCGCTACAAGTCCGAAGCGCGCATCCTCATCGACGGCCGCGAGAACGTGTTCCTGCGCCCGAGCAGCGACCGCACCGAGGAGCGCCAGGCGCTCGACGCCGAGGCCGTCACCAGCCAGGTGCAGCTGGTGCTGTCGCGCGATCTTGCGCGGGAGATCATCAAGAAGAACAAGCTCGCCGAGCGCCCCGAATTCGATCCCGTCCTGCAGGGCGTCTCGCCGCTGAAGTCGCTGGCCGCGATGATCGGCATCGGCCGCGATCCGTTCTCGATGACGCCGGAAGAGCGCGTGCTCGACGCCTATTACGACCGCCTGCAGGCCTACGCCGTCGACAAATCGCGCGTCATCGTCGTCGAATTCCAGTCCGCCGATCCCGAGCTTGCCGTCCGCGTCGCCAATTCGATTGCCGACGGCTATCTCGTGCTCCAGCAGGGCGTGCGCCAGGAGCAGGCCAAGAACGCCAGCCAGTGGCTGGCCGGCGAGATCGACAGCCTGCGCAAGAAAGTCTCCGACGCCGAGGCGAAAGTGGAGGATTTCCGCTCCAAATCGTCCCTGTTCGTCGGCACCAACAACACCACGCTGTCGAACCAGCAGATGGGCGAGGTCAACACCCAGCTCAACAATGCCCGTTCGATGAAGGCGGACGCGGAATCCAAGGCGCGGCTGATCAAGGAGATGCTCCAGAGCGGCAAGCCGATCGAGGCGTCCGAGGTCGTCAACTCCGAATTGATGCGCCGGCTGTCGGAGCAGAGGGTGACGCTGCGCGCGCAGCTCGCCGAACAATCATCCACGCTGCTCGGCAATCATCCACGAATCAAGGAGCTGAAGGCGCAGCTCGGCGACCTCGACAATCAGATTCGCGACGAAGCGGCCAAGATCTCGCGCTCGCTCGAAAGCGACGCAAGGATCGCCAGCGGCCGCGTCGACGGCCTGACCGTGAGCCTCGAGCAGCTCAAGAAGCAGGCGGCCTCGACCAACGGTCAGGACGTCCAGCTCCGCGCGCTGGAGCGCGAGGCCAAGGCGCAGCGCGATCTGCTCGAGACCTATCTCGCCAAGTACCGCGAGGCCAATACCCGCGAAACCATCGACACCGCGCCGACCGACGGCCGCATCATCTCGCGTGCCATTGTCTCGAACACCCCGGCCTATCCGAAGAAGCTGCCGATCGTGCTGATCGCCACGATTGCGACACTGCTGCTCTCGTCCGGCGTCGTCGTCACCGGCGAGCTCTTGCGCCAGACTGCGCCGCGCGCGGTGGCGGCGGTGCTCCCGGCACGGGCGCCGGTGCGCCAGGAGGTGCCGGTCCAGCCGGTCGTCGAGCCGATCGCGAGTCCGGTCATCGAGCCCGATCTGGCGGAGCCCGCGCCGCTCCAGCCGGAGATGATTGATGCTGCGGACGTCACCGAATTCACCGAGATCGAACGGCTGGCCGAGACTTTGCGCGCCGCCGGGCCGGCGGCCAAGAAGGTCACGGTGCTCGGCACCGCGTCCGGCGAAGCCATTACGCTCTCGACGCTGACGCTCGCCCGGCATCTGGCGCGCGAGGCGCGTGTCGTCGTGGTCGATCTCGCCGCGTCCTCGCCGACGATGGCCGCGGTGTCCGTCGATGCCTCGGCGCCCGGCCTTGCCGAGCTGATGCAGGGCCAGGCGTCGTTCGCGCAAGTGATCACCCGGGACAAGCTGTCGCGGCTGCATCTGGTCATGGCCGGCCGTCCCGGCTTCGACCGCAGCCTGCTGCAATCGCCGCGGGTGACGCTCGCCATCGACGCGCTGCTGCGTGCCTATGACCACGTCCTGATCGACGCCGGCAGCGCCTCGGACCTTCCGGCCGAGCTGCTGACGGCGCATGCCCGCGCCGTCGTGGTGCCCGATGCCGCGATGCCACACGACGCGCGCATGCTGATGTGCGAGCAGCTGAAGGCGGTCGGCTTCAGCGAAGTGACGATGCTGAGCAGGCCGGTGCAGCCGTCGAATGCGATGGAAGCGCCGCGCGTGGTGGCGGCGTAGGCCAGGGCGCTCGCCCTCTTTCTTTCAGTTGAGCGACATCGGTGCTGCTCTTACCCTCCCCTGGAGGGGGAGGGTCGGCTCGCGGCGCGTCAGCGCGGCGAGACGGGGTGGGGTGATCTCTCCCCACGGGCGCTGTTGGATGAGGAGAGACCGTCACCCCACCCCGTTGCGCATTTCGCTTCGCTTCATGCGCAACGACCCTCCCCCTCCAGGGGAGGGTAAGAGGCAGCTCGCAAGTGGAGAGATCTTGACGAGGGGGCCGACCTATCCGAACGCTCGCCGCACGCGCCGCGCCAGATCGAACAGCATCTGGTTCTGCTTCACCAGACGCTTGCCGTGGCTGAGCGAGGACATCGCCATCGCGGCAAGTTTGCCGCGCGACGTCAGCGGGACGAAGCTGTCGAAAATCTCTTCGTCGTCCTTGCAGAACATCCGCTTGTAGTCGTCCGAGCCGATGCCGAGGTCGAGCGAGCGGTAGCCGCGCTCGCCGTAGCGATCGATGATGTAGCGCATCAGGATCAGGCCGGGGCTGTAGCGGGCGTGCTCGGACATTGTGTAGGTGTTGAACATCATCGAGAAACGCTGGCCGTCGGCGACGCCGGCGAAGATCGCGATCACCTCCTCGTCGCATTCGAGCGCGTGGATGTCGATGACGCGGCCTTCGCCGCGGGGCGCGAGGCAGGCGCTGCGGATGAACTGTTCGACGCCGGGCTCGGCGAAGACATTGGGGAGCTTCTGCTCGGCCATCCGCGCCGGCTTGACGCGGAAGAACCAGTCGAGCAGGCGGGTGACGTCGGCGTCGGACGTCGCCAGATGATAGCGATAGCCGGCGAGGGGCTGGAGCTTCTTTTCCTTGCTCTTGAGCCGGCGGCGGAAGGAATTGCTGAGCCGCGATGCCGGCGGTCCACCCGGCTCCATCACGAGCTGCGGGCAGCCGTTGATCGCGCTCTGCCGCGGCAGCAGTGCAAACGGGTTCTGCTGGTCGCGCCAGCGCAGCGGCTGCTGTGTCAGCGCGAGCACGTCGACGTGCTCACGGAGCGGCACCAGCATCGCTTCCAGATCGGCAGCAACGGTCTGTGCGGCGCATGCGGCGTCCCACAGGCCCATGTTGAAGGTCGTATGCTTGCCGCCCATGAAGGAGGCCGTGCGCACGCCGTGGCTCTGGCGCAGCGAGAGCGGCAGCAGCAGCAGCGGCCTGTGCTCGGAGTCACGGCCGATCACGATGAAGGGGCGTGCGCCTTCGCGCTCGCCGACCAGGCGCTGCCAGGGGCTCAGCAGATCGAACCGCTGATAGGGCGTGAAGAGATGGCCGGGCTCCTCGAAGGCGCGCCAGACCGCCTCGGCGGCGTCGAGATCGGTGACGATGTCGACATGCGCGATACGGCTCGCTTTCGACCGCGCTGGCGCTTCTGCCGTCCGGCTTTGCATCGCCGCAGCCATGGTCATCCGCAAAACCTGTCGAGAATTCAGAAATAGACGTCAATCGGCCTGTGGCCGACCTTTGCAAAGAAATGTCAACAAAGGGTAAGGACAATGGGAGCGGGAACGGGCGCCCTGAGGGCGCGAAGGGTGGGGTCTTGGCATCCGACGACAGATGGCTGGAGCGGCTGCGCCTCGAGCTCGCCTGGTTCACCGGCCGGGCCGCGCTGGGCAGCCGCGGTGCCGGCGCCATCCTGCGCTTCGAACGCGTGCGCCCGCGGCGGCGCGGCGCCTTTCAGCCGCTGCGCGCGCACGAGATCACGCCGCAATTCCTCGATCGCGCCATTCGCGCGCTGAAGCGCTGGGGTTACGATTTTCTCGGCATGGACGAGGTCTGCCGGCGCGCGGTGACATTGCCGGAGCCGCGCCGCTTCGTGGCGCTCACCTTCGACGGCGCCAGCAAGGATCTGATCGACTTCGCCTATCCGGTGCTGGCGCACCACGCCGTGCCCTTCACGATCTACCTGCCCACCGCATTTCCCGACGGCGTCGGACAGGCCTGGTGGCTCGGGCTCGAGCAGGTGATCGCGCGCGAGAGCCGCATCAGCCTGATGATGGGGGAGAAGGAGCAGCGCTTCGTGGTGACGGATACCGCCGAGAAGCAGGCGCTGTTTTCGCATCTCGAGAGCTGGCTCCGCTCGCTGTCGCCGGCGGATCTGTCGGCGGCGATCGCCGATCTCTGCACGCGCTACCGGATCGACCTTGCCGCGCTCTCGCGCGAGGCGTCGATGGATTGGGAGGATCTGGCGAAGCTTGCCGCCGATCCGCTCGTCACGATCGGCAGCGCGACCGTGAACTATCCCGTGCTCGCGAACATGAAGGACAATGCGGCGCTGCGCGAGATGACGATGGGCAAGGCCGTCGCGGAATCCGCTTTTCGCCGCAACGTCGAACATTTCGCCTTTCCGTTCGGCGACCGCGCCTCTTTCCGGCGCAGCCACGTCGTGATGGCGGAGGAGGCCGGCTTTGCCAGCGCGGCGTCGGCGATCCCGGGCATCGTGGATGCGGAGGGGCGGACCAATCTGCGCGCGCTGCCGCGGATCTCCTGGGACGGCCGCGTGCGCTCGCTGCGCATGTTGCGTGTGCTGGTGTCGGGCGTGGCCTTTGCGCCGGTGAAACCGACCGGCCGCGCTACCGGCCCGACTTGACGCGATCGGGCCGCTGCATCCAGCTCACGATCGGCATCGCCGGCAGCACCCAGCCCATGCCGACCACCACGTAATAGATCGCCTGCCGCCAGCCGGACACGGCGATCCACGGCATCTGCGCTGCGGCCATGCCGAGCAGGGCCCAGACGGTGCAAAGCACCAGGAGCAGGATGGCGCCGAGGAACTTGCGGGTGCGGATCGTCATGGCGGACTATGAACGGCTTTCGCGTAACTTGCGCTGCGGGAGCGGGGGACTATAAGGGGCACGCAGTCCGGTTCAAGCCTCGAAACCCTGGTTTTGCTCCTGAAATGACGACGATTTCCACTCCGTCCGAGCCGCATCGCGCCGTGCGCTGGTGGCTGATTTCCGTGGCCGCTTTGATTGCGCTGATGGTGCTGGTGGGCGGTGCGACGCGGCTGACGGAATCGGGCCTCTCGATCGTCGAATGGAAGCCGGTCACGGGCAGCGTTCCGCCGCTGTCGGAGGCGCAGTGGACCGAGGCGTTCGAGGCCTACAAGAAGATCCCGCAATATCGCGAGCTCAATGCGGGCATGAGCCTGTCCGAGTTCAAGGAAATCTTCTGGTGGGAGTGGAGCCACCGCTTGCTCGGCCGCTTCATCGGCGTCGCCTATCTCCTGCCGTTCCTGGTCTTCCTGTGGCGCGGCGGCCTCTCCGGTGAGTTGAAGCGCCGGCTGTGGCTGCTGTTCGCGCTTGGCGGCCTGCAGGGCGCGGTGGGCTGGTGGATGGTGGCCTCGGGCCTCACCGAGCGGGTCGAGGTCTCGCAATATCGGCTGGCGACACATCTTGTGCTCGCGCTGCTGATCTTCGCCGGCATCGTATGGACGGTGCGGCGGCTCAAGGTGCGGCCGCAGATCGCAGCGCCGGCGCGGCTTCGGTTCACGAGCGCGCTGCTCCTCGTCGTGACGTTCGTTCAGATCTATTTCGGTGCGCTGGTCGCGGGCCTGCGCGCGGGCCGCGCCTACAACACCTGGCCGCAGATCGACGGCGCGTTCATTCCCTCGAGTGAGCGGCTGTGGTTCGAGACGCCGTGGTGGCGCAACATGTTCGACAACGTCCTGACGGTGCAGTTCGAGCACCGCATGACCGCCTATGCGCTGTTCGTGCTGGCGCTGCTGCACGCGATCGACGCGGTGCGCTCGCGCGCGGGCCTGGCTGCGAGCGGCGCGCTCTGGCTGTTTGCGGCTGTGAGCCTGCAGGTGGTGCTCGGCATCCTGACGCTGCTCAACCAGGTGCCGATCGATCTTGCGCTGTCGCACCAGGCGGTCGCGATCGCAGTGCTGACGCTTGCGGTGATGCAGGTGGAACGGCTGTCCTCGCGGCACTCTGCGCAGGTGCAGCCGCGCGCGGTTCCGGTTGGCCAGCCCGGCTGATCACCATCAGCCGGCCGATCAGGTCAGCAATAGCCGTAGATGCCGCACGAATAGGGCAGGCGCCAGAAATAATCGACCTGCTTGCCGCCGTAATACGAGCCCTGATAGTCGTAGTCCCAGGGACGGCCGTAATAGCCCGGCAGCGTGTGCGAGCCCGGTAGCAGCGGAGTGCCCGGCAGGTTGCGGATGTAGCTGCCGATGCCATGGGCCGGCGAGATCAGCGCATCCGGATCGGTGTCGACCCAAACCTTGGGCGGCTCCTGCTGCTGCGCGGCGGCTCGCCGCTTCGACGTGGCCGGCAAGTCAGCAGCGAGCGCGCTCGAAACCGTCAGCATCGCGGCAAGGGCGGGCACCATCCAGCGCAGCATCGTCGGCTCCGAATCAAAGGGGCGATCCAAGGACGATGTATGCGGCCGATATGGTTAATGATCGTTAACGAGGATGTTGTTCCCGGGGCGGCCTTGCACACCGCCCCGGGCGACAATTACGCCCCCAGCGCCTGTTCCAGATCCGCGATCAGGTCTTCCTTGTCCTCGATGCCGACCGAGAGGCGCACCACGTCAGGGCCGGCGCCGGACTTCACCTTGGCGGCGTCGTCGAGCTGGCTGTGCGTGGTCGAGGCGGGGTGGATGACGAGCGAGCGGGTGTCGCCGACATTGGCGAGGTGCGAGAACAGCTGCAGCTTCGACACCAGGTTCACGCCGGCGTCATAACCGCCCTTCAGGCTGAAGGTGAACACGGCGCCCGCGCCCTTCGGCGCATATTTGCGCGCCAGCTGGTTGTACTTGTCGCTCGCAAGACCCGCATAGCTCACTGAGGCCACCGCCGGATGGCCGGCCAGGAATTCGGCGACTGCTTTCGCGTTGTCGCAGTGCTTCTGCATGCGCAGCGGCAGCGTCTCGATGCCGGTCAGGATCATGAATGCGTTGAACGGTGACAGTGCGGGGCCGAGATCGCGCAAGCCCAGCACGCGGCAGGCGATCGCAAAGGCGAAATTGCCGAAGGTCTCCTGCAGCCGGATGCCGTGATATTCGGGCCGCGGCTCCGAGAGCATCGGGTATTTGCCGCCCGTGGACCAGTCGAAGGTGCCGGCGTCCACGATGATGCCGCCGAGCGAATTACCGTGGCCGCCGAGGAATTTCGTCAGCGAGTGCACGACGATGTCGGCGCCGTGGTCGATCGGGCGGATCAGATAGGGCGAGGCCAGCGTGTTGTCGACGATCAGCGGCACGCCCGCTTTGCGCGCGACCGTCGAGATCGCCTCGATGTCGGTGATGCTGCCGGCGGGATTGGCGATGGACTCGATGAAGATCGCCTTGGTGCGCGGCGTCACCGCGCGCTCGAAGCTTGCGATGTCATCGGGATCGGCCCACACCACGTTCCAGCCGAAGCTCTTGAACGCATGCGTGAACTGGTTGATCGAGCCGCCATAGAGTTTTCGCGCGGCGATGAATTCGTCGCCGGGCTGGAGCAGCTGCTGCAGCACCACGACCTGCGCGGCATGGCCCGAGGCCACCGCCAGTGCAGCCGTGCCGCCTTCGAGCGCCGCGACGCGCTCTTCCAGCACGGCATTGGTGGGGTTGCCGATGCGGGTATAGATGTTGCCGAACGCCTGCAGGCCGAACAGCGAGGCGGCATGGTCGGCGTCGTTGAAGACGAACGAGGTCGTTTGATAAATCGGAGTCGCGCGCGCGCCGGTGGTGGGGTCGGGCTGTGCACCGGCATGCACGGCGAGGGTCGAAAATCCCGGAAGGCGATCGCTCATTGAGGGCGTCCTGTTCTTGTGGTCTGAAATCGCGCGGCATGCTGATGGGCGCCGCGCTCGCCGTCAAGGCGCCGCTTCACATCAGGATGATTTGGGAATGATCCTGCTACGGATTGTCGCGTTCGCGAAATGAACGCTTCGCAATTGCGTCAGCTTTGCTCGGTCTTGTTTTTCGCCGCGCGATCGGATGCCGCTGTGTCGCCGCCGCCGACACTCATCCGATTGAGGGACAGCCGCATGCCCTGGGTCGGCGCCGGCGCACGCTTGGAACTCAGCGTGCGCGAATTCACGCCCATCCAGGAGATCTCGGACGACAAGCGGCCATATTCGATCTTGGGGCAGCGGTTCATTACCACCTTGATACCGACCGATTCCGCCTTCGCCGCCGCGGCATCGTCGCGAGCTCCGAGCTGCATCCAGATCACCTTGGGCAGCGGATCGAGCGTGAGCGCTTCCTCGACCACGGGCATGATGTGGCTCGAGTTGCGGAAGATGTCGATCATGTCGACGGGCCGGCCGATGTCGGAGAGCGAGGCGACGAACGGTTTTCCGAGCAGCTCCTTGCCGACATGGCCGGGGTTGACCGGGATCATGTCGTAGCCGCGTTGCGCCAGATATTTGAACGCGAAATAGCTCGGCCGCACATTGACCGGCGAGGCGCCGACCATCGCGATCGACTTCACGCCGTTGAGGATGCCGCGGATGTAATTGTCGGGATAGGCGTCGTGGTTCATGTGATCCTTCATTCGTCATTCCGGGGCGATGCGAAGCATCGAACTATGGTGCGCATTTGCGCACCTGAGAATCTCGAGATTCAGGGTCGACTCTTCGAGCCGCCCGGAATGACGGCATAACGACTACAGCTACTCATCCCGCCATGTCGGCGTGCGCTTCTCGATGAAGGCGCCGATGCCTTCCTCGGCGTCGCGCGCCATCATGTTCTCGGTCATCACCTCTGCGGCATAGCGATAGGCGTCCGCAAGGCTCATCTCGGCCTGGCGATAGAACGCCTCCTTGCCGAGCTTGATGGTGTAGGCGGATTTCAGCGCGACCCGTCGCGCCAGCTCGATCGCGGCCTCGCGCTCGGTGCCGGCGGCAACGACGCGATTGATCAATCCGATTTCGCGGGCGCGCTCGGCCGGGATCGGTTCGCCCGTCAGCAGCATCTCCATCGCCTGCTTGCGCGGGACGTTGCGCGACAGCGCCACCATCGGCGTCGAGCAGAACAGGCCGATGTCGACGCCGGGGGTGGCGAAGCTTGCGGCATCCGAGGCGATCGCGAGGTCGCAACTCGCCACGAGCTGGCAACCGGCCGCGGTCGCAATGCCCTGAACGGCAGCGACCACGGGCTTCGGCAGATGCACGATCGCCTGCATCATCGCGCTGCAGGCGGTCATCATTTCGGCGAAGAAGGCGCGGCCGCGATCGGGATCGGTGCGGCGCGCGGTGAGCTCCTTCATGTCGTGGCCGGCGGAGAAGGCCGGGCCATTGGCCGCGATGACGACGCCGCGGACGGCCTTGTCGTCGCGGATGTCGTCGAGCTCGGCGTGCAGGCCCGCGATCATCGCTGCCGACAGGCTGTTACGCGCGGCTGGCCGGTTCAGCGTCAGGACCGCGATGGAGCCTACTGTTTCGCGCAGCAGGATCGGCGGTTGCGGGGAGGGGGCGCGGGCGGCCTGGCCGGACATCGAAGCGTTTCCGTTGGATTATTGCATTTGAATGACGCAGATAACTTAATGTAACAGGGCAAGTGAAGCGAGGGTGGGGAACAGCATGGCGTTAGCGAAAATGAGCGTGGCAGAGGTGGAGCAGTTCCTCCGTCACGAGTTTCCCCAGGCCTTCAGCGGCGACGACATCACGATCGAGAGCGCCGACGGCCAGACCTGCCTTTTGCGGCAGCGATACAGCGAAAAGATGCTGCGGCCGGGCGGTACCGTGTCCGGACCGACCCTGATGGCGCTGGCCGATTTCGCGATGTACGTGGTGCTCCTGTCCGCGATCGGGCCGGTCGGTCTCGCGGTGACCACCAATCTCAACATCAATTTCCTGCGCAAGGGCGGGTCCGGGCAGGACGTGCTGGCGGAAGCGCGGCTGCTCAAGCTCGGCAAGCGCCTGGCGGTCGGGGAAGTGAAGCTGCTGTCCGGCTCCTCGCCCGATCCGATCGCTCATGTCACCTCGACCTATTCCATTCCAAATGTTTGAGCTTTTCGCAGGTAATATAGCACCATATTTTTAACTTATTGATATTTCACATATAATTTCCGTCTTCGGGCATTGACCGTGACGCGTCTCTTCTCTAGAAAACCGCGCAGTCCGGTGCGGTGTTCGCGCCGATGCTCCCCGTCCACGGAAACTCTGACATGAAAACCTTTTCGGCAAAGCCGGCTGAGGTGACGAAGAAGTGGGTGCTGATCGACGCCAAGGGTCTGGTCGTCGGCCGTCTCGCCACCATCGTCGCCATGCGCCTGCGCGGCAAGCACCTCCCGACCTACACCCCGCATGTTGATTGCGGCGACAACGTCATCATCATCAATGCGCAGCATGCGGTCCTCACGGGGCGCAAGCGCGAGCAGAAGACCTACTACAAGCACACCGGCTATGTCGGCCACGTCAAGGAGCGCACCGCGCGCCAGATCCTCGAGGGCAAGCATCCCGAGCGCGTGCTCGAGAAGGCCGTCGAGCGCATGATCCCGCGTGGTCCGCTCGGTCGCGTGCAGATGGGCAACCTCCGTGTCTACGGCGGCGCCGATCATCCGCACGAGGCGCAGCAGCCCGAGAAGATCGACATCGCCAAGTTGAACCGCAAGAACACGAGGGCCGCATAACATGGCCGAATCCATCCAGTCGCTCGACCAGCTCTCGCAGCTCAAGACGGCGGCGGCGCCCGATGCGCCCAAGCACGAGAAGAAGGTCGACAAGTTCAACCGCGCCTATGCCACCGGCAAGCGCAAGGACGCGGTCGCCCGCGTGTGGATCAAGCCGGGCGCCGGCAAGGTCACCGTCAACTCGCGCGAGGTCGAGGTCTATTTCGCCCGTCCCGTGCTGCGCATGATGATCGAGCAGCCGTTCTCGGTGGCCCAGCGTTCGGGCCAGTACGACGTGATCTGCACGGTCGCCGGCGGCGGTCTCTCCGGCCAGGCCGGCGCGGTCCGTCACGGCATCTCCAAGGCGCTGACCTATTTCGAGCCGGAGCTGCGCTCGGTGCTCAAGAAGGGCGGCTTCCTCACCCGCGACTCGCGCGTGGTCGAGCGCAAGAAGTACGGCAAGGCCAAGGCCCGCCGGTCCTTCCAGTTCTCGAAGCGTTAATCGCTTCGGTCACATTCGCCGCGAAAGCGGCTTCAATGAGATGCAAAAGGGCGCTGATTTCAGCGCCCTTTTTGCTGTTCGTTTGTACGCAAATTGATGGCGTGTTTCCGGAAAACTTGGGCGCCCGCGAAAACCTGAATGGAACCCGCCACACCTAGCGTCGCCTTCGGAAGGGCGCGCAAATCGGATGTACCGATCGCGTAACTGCTATGTTCTAGAGGGGGCCGACATGATGTCGCTCGATAGCATCACGCTCTATTTGGTCGCCACCATGGTCGCCGCACTGCTCGGCGCCATGATGGTGTTTTTCGGCAGGCAGGAGAACAGCCCTGCACTGAAATGGTGGGGCACCGCCTATCTGCTCGGTGCCGCCTCCGTCGCGCTGTGGACCGCGGCCGGCGACAAGCTCGGCCCGCAGCTCCATCTCGCGTTGAATGCCGTCGGCTTCGTCGCCTGCGGCATGGTCTGGAATGCGGCGCGCGTCTTCCACGGCCGCAAGCCGAACTGGCCGGGCCTCGTGCTCGGTGCGCTGGCCTGGGTCGCCGCCGTCTCGCTGCTCGATCCCGCCGCGTCCATGCTGCGCATGATGATCGGCGCCGGCATCGTCTCGGTCTACGCGGCGCTGACCGCGAGCGAGCTCTGGACCGAGCGGCGCAAGAGCCAGCAGCGGCGCTGGCCGGCCTTGGTCGTGCCGGTGATGCACGGCTGCGTGCTGATGCTGCCGATCGTGCTCGGCAGCTTCCTGCGTCCGCACGATGCCGGCTTCTCCTCCAGCATCTGGGTCACGGTGTTCGCCGTCGAGCTCATCCTCTACGCCGTCGGCACCGTGTTCGTGATCTTCATGCTGGTGTCCGAGCGCACGGTGACCGCGCACCGGACCGCAGCTTCCACCGACCCGCTCACCGGCATGCTCAACCGCCGCGGCTTCTCAGAAGCCTGCGGCCGCGTGATCGAGCGCGAGGCCAAGGCCGGACGCCCCGTCACCGTGATGATCTTCGACATCGACCACTTCAAGTCGATCAACGACCGCTTCGGCCATCCCGCCGGCGACGAGATGCTGAAGCTGTTCTCCACCGTCGTCGTCAACAATCTGCGCATCACCGACATGTCGGGCCGCATCGGCGGCGAGGAATTCGCGGCGCTGCTGCCGTGTTCGCTGGAGGAGGGCGTGCTGGTCGCCGAGCGCGTGCGCGAAGCCTTCGAAACCTCCGGCGTCGTGGTCGATGAGGGGCCGGTCGACACCACCGTCAGCATCGGCGTTGCCGGCGGGCCCGCCGGCACCGAGCTCGAAGTGCTGCTGGCCTCGGCCGATACCGCGCTGTACCAGGCCAAGCGTGGCGGCCGTAACCGCGTCGAGGCGGCGGAGGAGCTGCCGCTGTCGCTGGAGAACTGGCGCCGCCAGAGCGCCGCGCGGATCGGTGCGCCGCAGGTGCGGCCTGCCACCGCCTGAGAGGCAGCAGTGGCGTTGCGGTAATCCTCTGTTTACCATTCGATCCCTACCATTGCGGTCATGGAATCGATCCGTCGACAGAACCCGCAAGCTGCCCTGATGTCGCTCGAAGCCGCTGCGACCTCGGCACGCAGCGGTTTCGCCTGTCTGTTCTCCACCGCGGATGAATACGAGAGCGCGCTGATCAGCGAGCGCCGCGCGCAGGGGCGCTACGCGCAAAGCCGCCGCAGCACCTGGCCGCTCGCGATGTTCGTCGGATGCGCCCTCGTCGTGGCGGGCACGGTTCTGCTGCTGGTCTGAGAGATCTGCATTTTTGGGCCGACCAGGCGCCATTCCGGCGCCTTTTTCTTTGCCCTCGGCTGCGGTAGACACGCCCATCGAACAAAATTGGGTGGAAACCGATGATCACCGAGATCGCGCAAATCGACGTCAAGCCGGGCAGCGAGAAGGACTTTGAGGCCGCCGTCGCCAAGGCCAAGGCCGCCTTCGGCCGCTCCAAGGGCTTTCACGGCTTCGAGCTGCACAAGTCGATCGAGAAGCCGCAGCGCTACCGGCTGATGGTGAAATGGGCGACGCTGGAGAACCACACCGTGGATTTCCGCGGCTCGGAGAATTTCACCGAATGGCGCGGCCTGGTCGGCCAGTATTTTGCCGCGCCCCCGGAGGTCGAGCACACCGAGACCGTGCTGACGACCTGAGCGAGGTCAGGCCGTGTCTTGTTGTTTCAGCATGATCTTTTCGGAAAACCGCTGCACACTTTTCCGGATCATGCTGCCAGCGGCGGCGCGTCATAGGTCTTGAAATGGTCGATCATGACCTTGGCGATGGCGACCAGCGGCAGCGCCAGCGCGAGGCCCCAGATTCCGAACACCACCCCGAGCAGGATCTGGAACGCGAACAGCGTTGCCGGCGGGATGTCGAGCGCCTGCCGTTGGAGCACCGGGGTCAGCACATAGCTCTCCATGGCGTGGACGCCCATGAAGAGCAGGAAGGCCGATAGTGCGGGGACCCAGCCCGAGGCAAGGCTCGCCAGCACCACGATGACGCCGGCGATGATGGCCCCGACGGTCGGGATGAAGGCGAGCAGGCCGGCCTGAATCCCCAGGATGAACGAGCCGGGAATGCCGATGAGCAGAAGCCCGATCCAGGTCACCACGCCGACCGCGAGCATGACGATGATCTGCGCGATCAGCCAGCGCTCCAGGGTTTCGCTGATGCGATCGATGATCAGGGTGACGCGGGTGCGGTGCCTGGCCGGCGCCAGGAAGAGCAGGCCGTCGTGATAGACGGCGGGCTGGGCTGCGAAGGCGAAGCCCAGGAACAGCACGATGAAGATGTTGCCCACGCCGTGGATGGTGCCGAGCAGCAGCTTGAAGGTCTGGCTCACGATCGCGCCACCGCTGGAAGCCAGCGCGCCCGCGCTGGGCAAGGCACCGCGCGAGGGCGCTGCGGGTGCGGACGCAGCCTCCGACGACGGCGTGGTGCTGGCGGCGTCGGCCGCGCCGTTGCCGAGATCGAAGAAGCTGGTGTCGATGCCGTGGCTGTCCAGGAAGGACCTGACATTGGCGAGCTGCGATTTGAGGGTCTTGCTCAGCAGCGAAGCCTGCTCGGCGATGGTGGCGCCGCCGAGATAGGCGATGCCGGCGAGCATCAGGGCAAGCGCGGTGCAGACGATCGCGAGCCGCACCGCATGCGGCAGGGGCACGCGGCGGCCGAGCGCGATCGTCAGCGCGTTGAGGCCGAGACCGAGCAGCATGCCGGTGAAGATCAGCAGCAGGGTGGTGGCAAAATACCAGGTGAAGGCGAGCAGTGCGGTGAACAGCACGACGCCGATGCCTCCGACCGAGATCGCCCAAGCCTGGTCCCAAGCGAGGTCGCCGTGGGGACGGGAGCGTTCATCCTTGGACATGGTCACATCGGGTCCTTTTTAGTGCGCTGCGCGCTGCACTCTCTCGACAAACGCGTTTCCGATCAAGCCCGCGTCAACGCGCTGGTTTGACGCCGGTACGTCGACGGTGCAGAGCGATAGGGAAAGAGCAATGGGGGCGGTTTGAGCTTCATCAGCAAATGGGCCGGTCTGCTCGGGCTTCTGGCCGTGCTCGTGATCGGCGACCAGATCCGGATCAACCGGCCCGGCCACAAATATCGCCTCACGGTCGAGGTGACGACGCCCGACGGCATCAAGGCCGGGTCGGGCATTCTGGCCGTCGTGCCAGACCGCAACTACAATCGCAGCGGCCGCACCACGATGCGCGGCGAGGCGGTGTTCGTCGATCTCGGCCAGGATGGCGCCAAGGGCAGGAATCTGGTGGCCTTGCTGGCGCACCGGCAGGACGCCAAGCTGGACTTCGACGACATCAACTATGTCGCGCTCCGTGCCCATGGCGCCGCGCACGGCAACCGCGTCTCGTTCAACGACATTCAGCGGCAGACCGGAATCGTCCCGGTGCAGGGAGACCTCGTTCCGGTGCTCGTGAGCTTTGGCGATCCGAAGGATCCCACCACCGCGCGGCTCGTCGCCGCCGACCGGGCGGAGGCGGTTCTGGGCGAGGGCTACGCGATCCGTGGTCTTAATGCGGAAGTCGTGCCCAACGGGCTTTGGCCGATTGACTTCGGCGGGGCGCTCGGGGAGCCCGTGACGCGCGGCATCGCGGCGAAGCTGCCCTGGCTGGCCGCGCCGGGCGATGGTGCGGCAACCGCCCTGAAGGCCGCCGGCCTGCCTTCCGGGGGCGAGGCCCGGGAGGCATTTGCGCGAAAATAGCATTGCCGTCCCGCGATCCCCTCTGTTGAATTTGTTCCATTCGAGGGGCATGTTTGGGGAATCTTCTTTCGGAGAGGCGCGGAACGACAGATGAGAAAGCCGGTCGTCGGCGTGATCGGGAATTCCCATCGCGTCGAAAATCGATTTCAGGTCCAGATGGTGGGCGAGCGCAATCTGCGCGCCGTCGCCGAGGTCTCCGGCGGCTTGCCGGTGATGTTCGCAGGCTCCCCTGATATCACCGATATCGCGGCGCTGCTCGACACCGTGGATGGCATCATCCTCACCGGGGCGAGGGCCAACGTGCACCCGACCCATTTCAACGTCGACCCCTGCGAGAAGCACGAGCCCTACGACATCCACCGCGACGAGGTAGCGCTGGCGCTGTCGGTCGCCTGCGTTGCCCGCGGCGTTCCGCTGTTCGGCATCTGCCGCGGCCTGCAGGAGATGAACGTCGCCTTCGGCGGCTCGCTGCATCCCGAGATCCGCGAAATCCCCGGCCGCATGAACCATCGCATGCCCCGGCTCGAGAACGGCGAGATCCATCCCGATCCCACCGTCGTGTTCGCCGACCGTCACGACGTCGACCTGACGCCGGGTGGGGCGTTCGCAAGGATTCTCGGCTGCGAGAAGATCAGGGTCAATTCGCTGCACGGACAGGGCATTCTCGAGCCCGGCAAGCGCGTGCTGATCGAGGGCGTCGCCGAGGACGGCACCATCGAGGCGATCCGGATCGCGGAAGCCCCGAGCTTTGCGCTCGGCGTGCAATGGCACGCCGAATACGATCCCCAGCACAATCCGATCAACCGCAAGCTGTTCGAAGCCTTTGGCGAGGCGCTGGTGGCAAGGCAGAAGGCGGCGGCTTAGGGGGCTCGTGTCCCGGACAAGCCACAATGCGCAGGCATTGCGGCGCAGAGCCGGGACCCAGCGGCGCCGGGCTTTGCTGCGACATGGGCCCCGGCTCAGCAGCGCACCGTCGAAGTGACGCTGCGCTGCGTCCGGGGCACGAGAGTGGAGCGTGAGGCTCGCTCTCTGACGGCGCGGGCGTGGTGCAGACATGCCTCTTCAATCTCGCGGCGCGTTTCGCCCGAGCTTTGCAGGTCGTTC
>NZ_LFJC01000003.1:3447180-3524992 GCF_002776695.1 Bradyrhizobium nitroreducens | reverse complement strand
CGCAAAACGGGATGAGCTCATCAAGCAGCACGGCTTCAGATATTATCCGCGCCACGAGTGAACGGCGGCAAGCGTAAGAACAAGAGTAAGCATCCGGTGCGGGCCACAGGCAGGTTAGCCCTTACCTGGCGAGGAAATCAGAAAAGGCAGAAGCGCTAAGAATAAGGTGAGGATCGGCATGCCATAAAACACGGTCAGGCCGGCACACGCCGATTAGAATAGCGCTCGATCAGGATCGCATGAACAATACGGTTAGTTTCCTGCCAGCCGCTTCCGCTGTTTCGGACGTCGTTCAGAGCAGCTCTCCGAATACTAGCAATGAAAGCGACATAGACAGCCATCAGAACGAGATACACGTAGAACCCGTACTCACCGATCAGCTTGACTATTTCCTGAAGCGCCGCATGGATACTCATGGCCGATTGCCCCTCTAGAGACATTTCGCGAATAGCTCTCTAGCAATGTTGGCAACATGATACGATAGTTGTCACGCAGCAGCGTCACCAGCTCGCAGATCACGCCGCCTGTGCAGCAATCGCTGATCCCGGCGTCCAATTCCAGGGCAGAAGCTCGTCGAGCCGATGAGCTGGGTGGGCAGCGATGCAGGCAAGGATATCCGTGAGCCAAGCCTGCGGATCGACGTCGTTCATCTTGGCCGTAACGATCAAGCTGTACATGGAAGCTGCGCGCCGTCCGCCACGATCAGAGCCGCAGAACAACCAGGATTTTCGTCCGGGAGCTATACCTCTTAATCCTCGCTCGGCGGCATTGTTCGAGAGACAGACGCGGCCGTCCTCCAGGAAGAGGGTGAAGCTCGCCCAGCGCTTCAGGACGTAGTTGAACGCCTTGGCCAGGTTGTGCCCACGGGAGAGCTTGGCGAGCCGCTCCCGCATGTAGACCTGAAAGTCCTCAACCAGAGGCCGGGTCGGCCTCTGTCGAACCCGAACGCGTTCCTCGGCACTCCTGCCATTGATAGAGCGTTCGATCTCGAACAGCGCATCGATCCGCCGCACGACCTCGACCGCGATGGGCGAGAGCGGGATCTCCTTCTTGCCGGTGGCCTTGAGACGGGCATTCTCTTCGATATCGGCCATGGCGAAGAACGGGCGCCGCGCATGGACCCAACACGCCGCTTCCCGGATCGGTCCAGGCTGGCGTCCCGCCAGATAGAGCTGGTTGTACCCGTCATAGGCGTCGGCCTGCAGGATGCCTGCATATCGGGCCAGATGCCCCTGGGGATGCTCGCCCTTGCGGTCGCGGGAGTAATAGAACATCGCCGCTGGCGGCGCCGTGCCTCCAAAGGGCCGGTCGTCCCGGACGTAGATCCAGCATCGTGCCGTATCGGTCTTGCCCTTAGCGAGCACCGGCACGGTCGCATCATCGGCATGAAGGCGCTCGGCCGCCATGACATGGGCTTCGACCAGGCGCAGAAGGGGATCCAGCGACGCACAGACCGATCCCACGGCGTCCGCCATGGTCGACAGCGCGATCGGCACGCCTTCCAGCGCGTAGCGCTCGGCCTGCCGGTTCAACGGCTGATGCTAGCCGAGCTTCTCGAACATGATTATGGCCAAGAGGTTCGGGCCGGCCCATCCCCGTGCGACGGCATGGAATGACGCCGGCGCCTGGCTGATCTTCTCGCAGTCACGGCAGGAGAACCTCTCGCGCACCGTCTCGATCACCTTCCACTGGCGCGGCACCACTTCCAGTGTCCGGGTGACGTCCTCGCCGAGCTTGCGCAGACGATTGCTACCACAGCATTCACAAGCCGTCGGCGGCTCGATCACCACCCGTTCCCGTGGGAGGTGCTCGGGGAGGGTCTGACGCTCGGCGCGCTTGCGCGTAAATCCGCGCGCCGTCGTCGCCTTGGCCACGGCGCGCTCTGCCGCCAGCTCGTCTTCAGTGGCGTCACTTACCAGCTCTTCGAACGTCAGCACCAACTGCTCGACCAGGCGTGACGAACGCTCCGACCGCTGGCCGTAGATTTGATGCTTCAGCTTGGCGATCTGCAGCTTCTGCTGGGCGATCAGCGCGTCGTCTTCAGACGCCTTCGCGTGGGCGACTGCAAGCTCAGCCGCGATCTCCAAACCCTTCGCGCGCTCGGCTGCCAGCGCCGCTCTCAAGGCGGCATGTTATCCGGGGCATCGCATCAGCATTCCCGCGACGCAATGAATCACAAATTGGAGGCGCTGGGACTCCCCAAAATGTAAGATCTGCGGGACTTTATGCTCAGCATGCGCTCTGTGGTCGCCAGCTCAGTTGCGGATTGCGCTAGTCGATCGCCTCCAGCATGTAAGCCATCTGCGCTGCAGAGATCGATACGGCGCCGCCGGACGCTGAAGGCCAGATGAACTTGCCTCGGTCCAGGCGCTTGGCATAGAGCGATATGCCCAACCCATCATGCCAAAGAATCTTGAGCAGATCGCCGCTGCGGCCCCGGAAGATATAGAGATCGCCGGCATGGGGATCGCGCTTCAGGCTCTCCTGAACCGTAAGAGCCAGGCTTCGCATGCCGCGGCGCATATCGGTGTGGCCGGTCGCGATCCAGACCCTGACGCCGCTGGGAATCGGAATCATCGTCGTCGCAAGAGCTCGAGAACCTGCTGCAGCGCCTCAACATCCACGTCGCGGTCAACGCGAACACGACAGCCGCCCCCGAGCTCAATCTCGATGATTCCAGCCCTTGCACGCTGCGCGGGCGGTGAAGACGCCAGTTGTGGTGCGCCGCTCGAGATCGGAACCGCTACAGGTGATCTCGACGGGAACAAGATCAGGTGTGGCATCTCGGCCCAGTCGCCCCTGGCGCGCTTGTCGACGCCAGGTGAACAGCAGGCTATGAGCCGCCCCGTGCCGGCGTGCCACGCCGCAGACCGTCTCGCCGGGCTGCAAGGTCTCTTCGACAAAGCGGACCTTCTCGTCGTAACTTCATCGCCGCCGACGCTCGGCGCCCAACACATTGACCTGCATTCCGACCTGACCTTAAAGCTAGACTTAAGGTCAAATCCTCAGGCCCCCTCGCAAACTACACAAGGCGGCCTCGGTCGGAGGGATACGGATCTGCGATGTCGATCGCGAGCAGCCACTCGACCGCAGATTGGGGGTCGAGGTCTCGGAAGATTGCGGCCTGAAGCGCCTGATAGTGGTCGATGTTCTCTCCAGGAAGAAGTTGGGGCGGAGGACATAGCGCCTCGAATTGAGGCGGCAAGACGCTTGCCGGATGCGGTTTGCGCAGATCTACCGGACCATTCATTGACCTTGCGCCTCCAATGGCGGACGCGGCGGTAGAGCGACCGGTGTGCCTTTCGTCAGATGGACGGGGCTGGCATCCCAAAGCTCTTTCGCGACCGGAAGGGGCGCAATTTGCAGGTTAGTCCATCAAGCCCTTTCATTTCCGTGTCGGTGCAGGGATTGGTGATGAGATCGGCAGAGCGGGACCGTGAACTCGTCGCTGACCTTGCGTCCCAATGTTCGTGGCTGGGCGAACTTAAGGTGATGCGCATCGGCGGGGGTCTTCTGGCAGACCAGACAACCTTGGCTGCGGATGAAGGCGAGGTGATCCTTACTCCGTCGCCGAGGCGGCTCCTTCGGGAAGGCGAGGCCGGCCTCCTCTTGCCGAGCGGGCCAGCAGCCACTTCGATGTTACTGGACGCCGTCGCAAGGCCTTCATCGGGAGGAACGAATCTAAAGGGCGCAGGCTGCTGATCCGCGGAATGGATGTCGGGCAGAGGGGTATCCCGGATCCGCCTTTGATACGCGGCTTCGAGAGCGCGGGCATCCGCCTCCAGGAGAGTGTTCTTGAGAGGGGGCTGATCCTGGCCCAGGCGAGCAGTCCTCGTCGTCCTCCTGGGCGGATAGCTGGCCCAGGAGCCGGTCCAGGAGTTCTGCGGACCGTTCGGGCGGCAATACCGCGGGTCGGTTCAGAACGCTGCCAGGCGGCCTCCTTTTTGGTCCTGACGCGGCCTGCGGCTCGGGGGCAGCGGGAGGCTCCGTGACGACGTCAGCCGCGTCCAAATCGTCCTCCCCGGCGATTCCGACCAAGGCAAACAGGGCATACCGGCGGGCATAGGTCAGCGCGGAGCCCATCCGGTGCGGCGCTTCGACCTCCTTGGAGGCGCAGACCGGAAGATCGGAGGAGATCCATTCCCCGGAGGCATGGGCGAGCAGGGTGGTGAGATGGATCTGCCCCGTGACCTGCTCGATCCGGGTGGTCTGGATGGTGGCGATCTCCTGCTGGCTTAGCACCTTGCGAACGATGTCGAGGCCGGAGGCTAGGAATGAGTAGCGGAAGGTACGATCATCCTCTCGGGGGAAGGGCGACCTGATTACGGCAGTCAGGGTCTTCTCGGGATTTGTTAGCTCAGCTTGGGCCCGGGCCAGGGCGGCGGCGATAGTCCCGATGCGCTCATTGGATTGATGCATGGGATCCCCCCGTCAGCCTCAAAACTGACTGCACCAGACTTGGAGCGTTTGGCCTTAAGGTCGGGGCCCGTCACCTCCTTGGCATCCTCCGGCATGAGTGCCTTCAGGTCGGCTTTGGCTGCCTCATGTTGTCCGTGCGCCTCTCGGGTTCGAAGGTATGTGGCCGCAAACTCCGCCCATTGGTTTGACGTGGACATGTCGATGACCTTGACGGCCTCCAGCCTCGGACGGGGCGTCTCGATGTTGAATAGGATGGGCGGCTCGCCGTTCTGCACGCAGCACCAAAACTTCTTCTCAGCCGTCAGCAGAAGGTGCTGATACAGCGGGTCGGCATGGAGCTTGATCTCGACCCATTTGCCGCCGCCGGTGATGATGGAGAGAACGGCGCTGCGGGATGCGGTGACCCACATGTTGTGCTGCAGCTGAGCCATGTGCTTTTCGGCCGCAGCTTCTTCGCTGAAGGCCCAAGGCAGCATGAACTTGGCTTCGAAGACGGCGCCGGTCTGCTCGACGGTCCCGTCCAGCGTTGCCGCCATACATTTGTGGACGGGATGGCGAACGCGCTTCTGGATGTCCTTGACGGTGTGCCCGTTCGCGCGTTGATACCAAGCGCGGTTCAAGACCTCGGTCACGGTCCCGAGCCGAACGATCAGATTGTCCGAGAGATCCTGCGGCTCCGTTTCGCCGCGCTTTTCGCGCCAGAGGCGGATTAGATTCTCTTGGTTATCCCCCATTGATGATCCGGGCGTCCGAGCCGCCGATGAAACGCCGTCTGTCGTTCGGGTTGAACCGGACGATTTGATGGTGTGGCTCGTGTTGGCCGTCACTCTGAACGCTACGCACTGATATCTCCCACTTCAAGAACAGCGGCGCTCTTCGCCGCACTGCCTGAAGCCCCGCGTCCGCGAGGTGAGATACCGGCGCCGCCATCGCGCTCTGGCCGACGCAGTAACGCTCCAATTGCAGAGGAATGCCAGTCCTATCTGCAGCAACATTCTTTCTTGTTATCGCGTCTGGAATGGCTTTTGTTCTCGTCCTTTAGGCAAGGGCGGCGCTGAGATCGGCCAGCATCAAATCGACAAAACAAAGCCAATCTACGTCCAAGGGCCGCAGGGAAGATCCTATCCACTCGCGCGACGTGTTGAAATGAAACAGCGATTGTCGGATGATTGTTAGAATCCTTTCCCGCGCGGGGTAATGAGTTCGATGCGTCCGGCAGTTTTTTTTGATCGCGATGGCGTCCTCAACGAGGACGATGGCTATGCTTTTGATCCGGACAAGATCCGGTGGGTACAAGGAGCCCAACAGGCTGTGAAGGCGGTCAATGACGCTGGGTATTTTGCGTTTGTCGTGACGAACCAGTCGGGAATCGCGAGGGGATTTTACGAAGAGCGACATGTTCGCAATTTGCACGAATGGATGTCGCGTGAGCTTGCTAGAGTTGGTGCCCATATCGATGCGTTCGAATTTTGCCCCCATCATCCCGATGGCCTGATTGAACGCTATCGTGTCCTCTGCAACTGCCGTAAGCCGCAGCCGGGGATGATCAGAGCTCTGCTTGAGCGATATGCCGTAAATGTCGATGCTAGCTTTATGATCGGCGATAAGCAGAGCGACCTTGATGCGGCGCAAGCTTCCGGAATAGCGGCCTATCTTTTTGATGGACCAAACCTCCATACGTTCATTGCGCCGTTGTTGGCGGATCGGTCCTGTCCTCCGGACCAACCGCGGCCGCATTGCGGAGGCGCGAGAACGAAAGGGTGAGGCAGGGATCTTCGCGATCGAGGGATCGCTCGATTGCTAGTGGGGAAATCGAGAGGCAAATTGGCGTCAAAGCGACAAATCGAAGCCAATCGCGCAAACGCAGCGAAGAGTACGGGCCCGCGAACAAGCGCTGGGAGAGCAGTATCGAGCCGGAATGCTTATCGGCATGGCTTGTCGCGTTGGGACGAGACCGCTGGTTCTGGCTTCGATGAAATCCTCACGGCGGAGTTCAAATGCGCGAATATGGAAGTGGCGCTTCGAGATCTGGCTCAAGCTAGGGGTCGCCAAGATCGTCTGCGAGCTGTTAGACTAGTACCTCGACGCAGAGGTTTTGACTGGTTGATCTGGGTCCTGCAAGATCGGTAGCTGCTCGGGGGCGACGAGGACTTCGATGCTGCGTGGGCCACCGGGTGTTCTGCGGATGAACCCGGCGCGCTCGAGCGTGAGGATCATCTGGTGCACGGTCGGCGGCGTGACGCCGAAATAGCGCTGGATGTCGCGCTCGGCCGGCGGGCGCCGGTTGACGCGGGTGTAGGCGTCGATGAACGCCAGATACTGGCCCTGCTTAGGGGTGAAGCCGGGCGGGGTCTTGCCAGACATTTGATTCATCGGTCGATTCAGCTGGGCCTCCAGAACGGAGGCTGTGATGAACATACGTTATCATGTCGATCTAAGCTGCGCGGAGCGCACGGAGCTCGAGCTTCTGCTGAGTGGAGGTAGCCAGGCGGTGCGCAAGCTCAAGCGGGCGCAGATCCTGCTCGCGGCGGATGCCGGACTCAGCGACGACGACATTGCCACCAGCGTAGGCGTCGGCCATTCGACGGTCTACCGGACCCGGCGGCGTTTCGTCGAAGGCAATCTGGCTGCCGCCCTGAGTGAGGAGCCGCGTGCCGGGGCGGAACGCAAGCTCACCGACAAGGAGGAGGCCCTGCTTGTGGCCACCGCCTGTTCGAGCCCTCCGGCCGGTCGCGCGCGTTGGACGCTTGAGCTTCTGGCTGATGAGATGATCAGATTGACGTCTCACGAGAGCCTGTCGCGTGAGACGGTGCGGCGGCGCTTGGCCGAGAACGATCTCAAGCCATGGCGCAGGAGCATGTGGTGCATTCCAAAAGTCGACGCGGAATATGTCGCGCGCATGGAGGACGTGCTCGATCTATACGCCGCGCCGCCCGATCCGCGGCAACCGGTGGTCTGCTTCGACGAGAGCCCGGTCCAGCTTATCGGCGAGGTCCGGCCACCGATCCCGGCAAAGCCTGGACGGATCGAGCGCTACGATTACGAGTATCGGCGCAACGGCACCGCCAATCTGTTCGTGGTCATCGACGTGAACCGACCGTGGCGCAAGGTAAAGGCCACCGCGCACAGGGCCGCCACCGACTTCGCCGAGTGCATGCGCGAACTGGTCGACGTGCATTATCCCAAAGCCAATCGCATTCGCGTCGTGCTCGATAATCTGTCCACTCATACGGCCGGCGCACTCTATCAGGCGTTCCCGGCCGATCAGGCTCGTCGGCTGCTACGACGCCTGGAGTTCCATCACACTCCGAAACATGCCAGCTGGCTCAACATGGTCGAGATCGAGATCGGAGTCCTCGTCCGACAGTGTCTCGACCGCCGCATCGACAGCTATGCCCGTCTTGTCAGAGAGACCGTCGCTTGGGAAAAACGTCGCAACGCCGAGCGCGCCCAGATCAACTGGATGTTCACAACCCAGAAGGCGCGCGCCAAATTGGGCCGCGCCTACCCCAAAATACCCGCCGAAGCGGTGCAAAAACAAAGAGTCAAAACCTCTGTGTCGAGGTACTAGTCGTACCACCGAGCGAACAATATGCATCACTGCGGCGACAACGTTCCGGACGGGACGCCATCACTTCCGATGTTAAACAAGATTGCGTTGGTCTTATAAGATGACAACGACGCGCCATTCAAAAAGCTGATGCCGGTAGCGTTCCCTGAGACAACACTGCTATTCACCAATACTGCAGAAGGAGGGCCATCGGACAGGATACCCGTGCCGGCATTGTTAACGAAGCTGGTGTGATCAACCATGATTCGACTGATCGAAGCTCCTTGTGCCGCGATAGCCCACAGTCCATTGCCGCTGTTTGCACTTGCCATGGTGTCACGGATAGTCATGTAAATTGCGCCGGTACCACCAGTACCATCTACTTTGACGCCGAAGCCATTTGTCTGAAGCTGAACGCGGTTTAGCGAAGCTTTTATTGTGTTGGCACCCGCGTTTTGCGCCCCGACGAGCACTCCGCCCCCAGTCGAGCCAAGTCCGTTGCCAGAAATCACCGTATCAGACACCGAGAGTCGAGAGCTGCTGTTTGGTACGAACTGGATGCCAGTTCCAGCCCCGCTGAAATTCTTGATTACACAATTTTGGACATTGAGACCGACCCCGGCCAGAAAACGAATTCCATTGAGGCCGGTGCCGGCGCCGTCGATGACGAGACCGCGCAGGTTGACAAGATCGTTTGGCCCAGCGTTGACGATGACGCCGTTCGTGCCGGATGCCAGGATGCCTGCCTCACCCGCGCCGTCATTCGTGATGCTGATCGATTTAGTAATGGTGACTGTACCAAAGCCGCCAGGATCAAGGACACTGATTTCGCCCCCGGCGGCCGTCTTAGAGATCGCTCCGGCGAATGTCTTACAAGGAGCTGTGCGGCTGCACGGGTTAACGTCGTCGCCTACTCCCGACACCCAAGTTCGCGTTGCTTGGGCCTGCGCCGGATGGCTGGATAGAAATCCTAAGCTGATAGTGGATACAAAAACGAGCAGGGAGAAATGCCTCATGGTTGACTTCTCCAAAATGAACACCTCAGCAACTATAAGATGTATTCGCGTGCGCTCTAAAGGTTCAAAATTTCTTTCGAGGATACCTGTGTCAGGCGCGAAGGGGCGCCGAACAAGATCCCGCCGAGGGGCTACGGCCCATTGGGGGGGTGGCAGAAGTTCTTCTATTTTTCCGCTGGCCCAATAGGCCGCAAGGCCAACCCATTCCCGCGTTGCGATATGCACGAGCAAAAGCGACGGGCCGAAGTTACCCAGGTCGAGCCAAGAACCGCGCCCCGCTGTCAGCCACCCTGTAGGCGCTGGCTCCACCGGAAAGCCGACCTTGCGAGATAGTCCCACAGCCCGGGGCATGTGGTAAGCGGAGGTAACCAGTACTCAGCGGTCCCCGAGATGGGGAGCAGCTAGCGCCTTCGAGAAGGCCGCGTTCTCAGCTGTGTTACGCGATTTGCCTTCGACCTGAACCCGGTCGTTCGGTACGCCCAAGTCGCTGAGGATCTTCCCAGCGTAGTCAGCCTCTCGCAGATTGCTCGGCCAGAGTTCGGGGCTCCCGCTGGACTAGATGATGTGGGCGCTTGGATAGCGGCGAGCAAGCATTGCGCCCGTGATGAGCCGATCAATCCCGATGTCCGAAACCGGGAGGCCTCGGAAGGCCGAAATCTCCGATTCTGTCGTTCCTCCCAGAATAACAATGCCAGTTGGGGGATCGATCGTCGGAATCCAAGGCGGGAAGCGATCTTCAAGAGGTTGAAGCAAGAGGCTTCCCACCGGCGTGAACCCGCACGCAGCTAGGGTCAGCAGGGATGTAATGACTAGCTTCCGGCCAGCTGAAGCTAAGCGTGTCAGAAGCACAGAGAGCCAAGCACGCCGATGGCGGCTAAGAAATTTGGCAAGATGCCAATGACACCGAGAGTCTTGGATAGTAAGAACACAGGCAAATCCGAGGGTTAGTTTTGATCCTTCTGGATCGCCTTTTCGTACTCTCTGACTTGATCGATATTGAGTTTAAGCACCAGTCCACAGCATATCGCGAACGCGATCCATCCGATCGCAATAAGTTTCACTGCAACCTCCATTTTCCGACCTCAGCATCACTGAAAGGCTGGGCCAATTTAATCTAACCTCGTGGCGAGGCAGCTGCGCCACAGAGAACGTAGAACTTCGCGGGGCGAAGGGGGCCATGTAAGCTATCCTTCGTATAAGCCATCGAGAAGCCCAAGCTTGAACGTCTCCCCGCCGAACAGGGAGTAATTTGTCGGCCACGGATTGCTGTAGCTTCCTTGCAACAGTTTCTGAAGATGAGTTTTTAACTCTCAAGCCTTTGAAGGGCTTGTGCGGAGTCAAACTCCCGACATGTGCGTAGCGCCTCAAGGCGTAAGCGAGCGCTTCTCAATGCGTTGCGACGGGCTCTGGCCTACGAGAGTTCGGTGAGCACTGGGGGGTCAAACTACCCCGCCGAAGTCGATGCCTTCCTTGGCGAGCTGTTCAGCTTCCTCGGCGGAGGCGACAGGTTTCGTATCAAGGTAGGGATGTTCAGAAGACGGCAAGATGGTGCGGATGTTCTGGCCATCCGCCCGCGTGATGCGGGCAACCCAACCTCTTTGGCCGTGCTCAACTCGCTCGATATGGTACTGCTTGTACGCAATCATGACTCTCAAACGCAACTGACGCTGAAGCGGATCTTATCCTCTACCTATATTAGCCGGCGCCGCCGCACAATGGTAGTAAAGTCCAGTTAACGTCCGCTGGCCGAACGGATTGGTCAGCATGGTCATTGAAAAACCCGCCGGCTTGGGGCCGGCGGGAGTTAACTGAGATTGCGTCCGTGCTAGTGGACGTGTGTAGACGTTAGCATGGGAACTCGCCGGCGTTAACGGGGGCTCTTGCCCGTTTTTTAGCTCGTTTATGCACAGGTTGCGGCAGAAGACGGCGCTGCTCGGTCACTGCAAGCCCATGGCTGAGGTGTCGAGCGTCAGAAGCCGGGCGCGGCAACTTCCGCCCTGTCCTTCACCCTGGGCGAGATTGCCGCTCTGCAAATTGCCGGTAGAGGTCAGGTCGGGCCGGCTCGAGGCTGGTTAACACTCTCAGTGCGTGCGAGGCGCGTATCGAAGCTGCGAAGCAGGAAATCGCAAGAAGGTTAACCGGATGGCAGCTATCCAACCGTCAGGGAGGCACGCCTCGCGCTCGATGCTCCAGTACGGTGCATGAGTCGGCTTTTCGCCAGGGATCCAGCGAGCAGCCCTAACCGAAAGACAGGTCTTTCCATTGACGCGGAGGCAATTGCTCCAGCCGCCCGGACTGATGCGTCCACCTGTAGCTTTGATCGCGGTCGCAGCCTGCTCGACGAGATTCGACCTTAGCTCGGACCAGACAGGACGCGAGTCGAGAAATTCGTAATTCCGCTTCGGGGTGTAACCGAGCAACCGATATAGATTTCGAAGGTTTTCGAAGTGGGTTTGGCAGGTCGCAGAGCAGGGCAGCCCCGGCGTTCGATCGACAATAGCGGGCGTCAAGTGCCCTTCTTTAATATGAGCCAGGGGCAGTGCTATCGCTCGTCCGCGATCACCTTGCCGTCATTCGGCAGCGCGCCGGGGCTGACCAGCTCAACATTGCCGCCGAGCTTCGTCACGGCGCGCAACGTGCCGGCGATCTCTTCGCGCAGCGCCTCACTCGCAGCGACCGTTTCCGCCTTCAGCGTCATCGCATCGCTCTCGCCATGACGGGTGACGACGAGGCGCAGTCTTCCGAGCGCTGCATGGCGCTTGCCGATCTCGGCAATCTGCTCGGGGCGGATGAACATGCCCTTGACCTTGGTGGTCTGGTCGGCGCGGCCCATCCAGCCCTTGATGCGCATATTGGTGCGCCCGCAGGGGCTTGTGCCCGGCAGCACTGCTGTGAGGTCGCCGAGCGCGAGCCGGATCCAGGGATGGTGCGGATCGAGCGAGGTCACCACGATCTCGCCGACATCGCCCGGCGCGACGGGATCACCGGTGCCGGGCTTGACGATCTCCATGATCAGATCCTCGTTCACGACCATGCCGTCGCGTGCTTCGGTCTCGAAGGCGATGAGGCCGAGATCGGCGGTGCCGAAGGCCTGGTAGGCATCGATGCCCCGCGCCTTGATCTCGGCCTGGAGCGAGGGCGGGAAGGCCGCGCCCGAGACCAGCGCGCGCTTGATCGAGGAAACGTCGCGGCCCGAGCTCGCCGCGGCATCGAGCAATATCTTCAGGAAGTCCGGCGTGCCACTATAGCCGACCGGGCGGTAGGCCTCGATCAACTCGAACTGCTGCTCGGTATTGCCGGGCCCTGCCGGGATCACGGCACAGCCGAGCGCACGTGCTGAAGCATCGAAGATGAAGCCGCCGGGGGTGAGATGGTAGCTGAAGGTATTGAGGACGATATCATTGGGGCGGAACCCGGCCGCGAACAGCGCCCGTGCACCGCGCCAGGGGTCGGCCTGCCGCCCCTCCGGCTCGAAGATCGGGCCGGGGGAGGTGAAGAGGCGGGCGAACGACCCGGGGGCCGCCGCCACGAAGCCTCCGAAGGGCGCAGAGGCCTTGTGCAGGGCGGGCAGTTCCGACTTGCGCAGCACCGGCAGGCCCGCCAGCGCCGCTCTGGAGGTCACGGCGGCGGGATCGAAACCTCTCAGCCGCTCGGCATAGGCCGGGGCGGCCATCGCGGCTCGCAATACCTCCGGCAGGCGGGAGATCAGATCGGCCTCGCGCGCTGCCGGTTCACGCGTCTCGCGAGCGTCGTAATGGGCGGTCATGGCTGTTGTTTCCGTGTTGGCATCCGTTGCGCACAGCGACCGGCATGGGTATCAGACCGCCATTGGCAAGGCCTGGAGAGGACCCGATGGCGGACGTAGGAAGCATTGCGGCGGATGAGGCTGCGGATGTCGTCGCGCGTCTGAAACGCCGCATGATCGACGAGGCGCTCCCGCTGTGGTCGACCGTCGGCTGGGATCAGGCCAAAGGCGGCTTTATCGACCGGCTGCACCGCGACGGTACTGCAGATATCGCTGCGCCGCGGCGCGTGTTCGTGCAGGCCCGGCAGATCTATTGCTATGCCAAGGCTGCGCAGATGGGCTGGTATCCTGAGGGACGCGCCATCGCGCTGAAGGGGTTGGAACATCTGCTGGCCAAAGCCAAAGCGCCCGACGGCCGGCCCGGCTATGTGCACCGGCTGACGCCGGAGGGCACGGTGCTGGACGGCCGGCGCGATGCCTACGACCACGCCTTCATCCTGTTTGCCCTCGCGGCCGTTTACGCGCTCGACCAGGACGCGCAGGTTCGTGCCGAGATCGACGCGCTGCTGGCTTTCCTCGACGACCATCTGCGCTCGCCGCATGGCGGCGTGCACGAAGGCCTGCCGGTTTCGCTGCCGCGCCGGCAGAACCCGCACATGCATCTGTTCGAGGCGATGATCGCGTGTTTCGACGCGACCCACGATCTGTCGTTCCAGAACCGTGCCGGCGAGTTTTTCGCGCTGTTCCTCGCTAACCTCTACGACAAGCGGAAGTGCGTGCTCAGCGAGTATTTCGAGGAGGACTGGTCGAAGATCGAGCCGGTCAGCGTCGAACCGGGCCACCAGGCGGAATGGGTCTGGCTCTTGAAAGGTTTCGAACGCATCACGGGCTGCCCGACCGGACAGCGGCGCGGTGAGCTGCTGGCGACCGCGCTGCGCTATCGCGACGAGGCCACGGGCTGCCTGATCGACGAGGGAGACGACAGCGGCAACATCCGCCGTCACACGCGCCGGCTGTGGCCGCAGACCGAAATCGCGAAGGCGTGGATCGCGCAGGCCGAATCCGGCGAAGCGGGCGCGGCCGATGAGGCGCGCGCAGCGTTGGTGCGGCTCGAACGGCATTATCTCAACCATCCCGTGAGGGGCGGCTGGTACGACCAGTTCGATCGCGACGGCAAATCGCTGGTCGACACCATTCCTGCGTCGTCGTTCTATCATGTTCTCTGCGCAGTCACCGAAGCGGAACAGGTGCTGAGTTGACTCTCACAACCACCGTTTGCGTCGCTTGAAGCTCTTGAGGTTCTTGAAGCTCTTGCGCTGATCGCCGGCGCCGCCGAGGTAGAATTCCTTGACGTCCTCGTTGTCGCGTAGCTCGTCGGCAGTGCCGTCGAGCACGACCTTGCCCTGCTCCATGATGTAGCCGTGGCTCGCCACCGACAGTGCGGCGCGCGCGTTCTGCTCGACCAGGAGGATGGTGACGCCGAGGTCGCGGTTGATCTTCTGGATGATGGAGAACACCTCTTTCACCAGCAGCGGCGACAGGCCCATCGACGGCTCGTCCATCAGGATCATCTTCGGGCGCGCCATCAGAGCTCGGCCGATCGCGAGCATCTGCTGCTCGCCGCCGGAGAGATAGCCGGCAAGGCCGGTGCGCTCCTTGAGGCGCGGGAAATAATTGAAGACCATGTCGAGATCGGAATCGACCTCCCGGTCCCTGCGGGTGAAGGCTCCGAGCTTCAAATTCTCCAGCGACGTCATGTCGGCGACGATCCGCCGGCCCTCCATCACCTGGAAGATGCCGCGGCGCACGATCTTGTCGGGGTCGATGCCGTTGATCCGCTCGCCCTGGAACAGGATCTCGCCGCGCGTGACCTCGCCGTCCTCGGTCTTGAGCAGCCCTGAGATCGCCTTCAGCGTCGTCGACTTGCCAGCGCCGTTGGCGCCCAGCAGCGCCACGATCGCGCCCTTGGGCACGTCGAGGCTGAGCCCGCGCAGCACCAGGATGACGTCGTCATAGACCACCTCGATGTTGCGCACGCTGAGGAGGGCGGCGGGGGCCACGGCGGTGGGAGTAGTGCGGGCTGCTTCGATGGTTTGGGTCATGCTTCGTAACTCTCCGCTGTCGTCGCCCGGCTTGACCGGGCGACCCAACATTCCAAAGACGCAGGAGGTTCATTGAGACGCCGCGGCGTACTGGATCCCCCGCTCCGGTGCGCAATGCGCACAAGGCGGGGGATGACACTTGTGTGTGTGGTGAGAGCTAAGCTCACCAGCCCAGCAGCTCAGCCTTGCGCGGCAGCTCGACGGTCTTGACCTTTTCGAGCTTGATCGTGCCCTTGGCCATGAGATCGTTGAGGTCGCCGTCGGTCGCGCCCGAGATCTTGGTGCGATAGAGATCGACCTTCAGCGTGCCGCGATGGTCCTTGTCGGTCCAGGTCGAGGGGTTGCAGACGCCTTCCATTCCGGCCGGCACCCAATCCTTCTTCTGGTAGAAACCCTTCGCGACGTTCTCACCGGTGGCGCCGCCGTTCTTGGCGGCCCAGTCGATCGCTTCCTTCATGTACAGCGCCGAGCAGACGGCTGCGACGTAGTGCACGGGACGATAGACCTTGCCGCTGGCGTCGGACATCTTGGAGATCTCCATCACCGTCTTCATGCCGGGCGCATCGCCGCCCCAGCTCACCGCGGTGCGCAAGGGGAAGATCACGCCGTTGGCGGCGTCGCCCGCCGTCTTGGCGGCGTTCTCGTCCATGCCCCAGACGTTGCCCATGAACTGGATCTCGACGCCGGCGGTCTTGCAGGCCTTCATCACCGAGATGTTGGATGCGGCGGTGTTGCCGAGATAGGCGTAGTTGGCGCCCGACGATTTCAGGCTCAGGCACTGCGCGCTGTAGTCACCCGGCGCGAGCGCGAACACCAGCGGCGGCAGCACTTCGAAGCCGAGCTCCTGCGCCATCGCTTCGCCGGCGGCCTTCGGCGCGTTCGGGTAGGGATGGTTGGCGCCCATGTGCACGAATTTCGGCTTGCCGGACTTGCCCTTGGCCTTCCAGTCCTCGGCGGCCCACATCAACATCGCGCGCAGCGAGTCCGAATAGCTCGGGCCGTAGAAGAAATTGTAGGGCGCGGGCTTGGCCTTGCCGCTGACGCCTTCGGGATCGGTGAGGGCGGCGGCATAGGAGCCGGACATGTCGGGAATTTTGTCCTGGGCGAGGAAGCCGGTCAGTGCCTCGGTGTCGGCGGTGCCCCAGCCCATGATCGCGGCGACCTTGCTGTCCGGCGCCGACCACTTCTTGTACAGCGCGATCGCGCGCGGCACCTGGTAGCCGTAGTCGTTGGTGTCGACGTTGAGCTGCTTGCCGCCGACGCCGCCGTTCTTGTTGACCCAGGCGAAGGTGTCGGCGACGGCCTGGCCATAGGGGGTGCCGACGTCGGAGGTGCCGCCGGAATAGTCGGCGAGATGGCCGATCGCGATCTGCGCCTGCGCGCCGGCCGAAAACGCGGCGATCGCGATCGCGAGCGATGCGCTGCTCAAAAGGGACTTCATCGTCATGGGTCGGGTCCTCCTGTTTATTGTTTAAGTGAAGTTGGTTGCCCGCGCTCAATGCGAGAACGGGTAGAGTTTCCAGTACGCCTTGATCTGCCGCCAGCGATGCGCGAGCCCGTCAGGCTCGAACATCAGGAACGCGATGATGATCACTCCGATCGCGATCTCGCGCAGGAAGGTGATGTTGGTGTTGAGCGACAGCGCCTTGTCGATTGCGCCTCCCTTCAGGTACAGGCTGATGAATTCCATGGACTCCGGCAGCAGCACCACGAAGGCGGTGCCCATCAGCGTGCCCATCACCGAGCCGGTGCCGCCGATGATGATCATGGCCAAGAACAGGATCGAGCGTTCGATGCCGAAACCCTCCTGCGACACCACGAGCTGATAGTGCGCGTAGAGCGCGCCGGCGATGCCGGCGAAGAAGGCGGCGAGGCCGAACGACAGCGTGCGGTATTTCGTCAGGTTGATGCCCATGATCTCGGCGGAGAGATAATGATCGCGGATCGCCACCAGCGCGCGGCCGTCGCGCGTGCGTATCAGATTGGTGACGAGAATGTAGCTCAAGAGCACGTAAGCCAGCACGACGTAGAAATACTGCCGGTCGCCCCGCAGCGTGTATCCGAAGATCGAGAACGGATTCGCGCTCGCCGGCACCGAGCCGCCCGTGAACCACTCCGCGCGGGAGAAGAAATCGAGCAGGATGTATTGCGCGGCCAGCGTCGCGATGACGAGATAGAGCCCTTTCAGCCGCGCCGCCGGGATGCCGAAGATCAGGCCGACAAGCGCGGTGACCACACCGGCAAGCGGGATCGCGAAGAACACCGGGATCGGCGCGTTGTTGGAGATGTAGGCGGAGGTGAAGGCTCCGAGCAGGAAGAAGGCGGCATGCCCGATCGAGATCTGGCCGGTGAAGCCGACCAGGATGTTGAGGCCGAGCGCCGCGATCGAGAAGATGCCGATCTGGATCAGGATGCTGAGCCAGTATCCGCTGAAGAATTGCGGCGCGAGGCACAGTAGCGCAACGCCGAGAATCGCGAAGTTGCGGCTCGTGGTCGTCGGGAAGATCGTGGTGTCGGCCGCGTAGGAGATGCGGAAATCACCAGCAGGAATCAGGGCAGGGCCGGCCATGGGTCAGATCCGTTCGATGTCGTGGGTGCCGAACAGCCCGTAAGGCTTGATCATCAGCACGATGATGAGGACGTAGAACGGCGCGATCTCGTAGAGGTTGCCCCAGTGCAGGTACTCGCTGTCGACATATTGCGCGACGTTCTCGAGCAGGCCGATGATGATGCCGCCGAGCACGGCGCCGCCGACGGAGTCGAGACCGCCGAGGATCGCCGCCGGAAATACCTTGATGCCGTAGGCGGCAAGGCCCGAGGACACGCCGTTCACGACGGCGACGACGACACCTGCGACCGCCGACACGGTGGCCGAGATCGCCCAGGCCATCGCGAACACGCTTTTCACGGAAATGCCGAGCGACTGTGCGACCTGCTGGTTGAACGCGGTGGCGCGCATCGCAAGGCCGTATTTGGACGCGCGGAAGAACCAGGCCATGCCGATCATCATGGCGACCGAGACCACGAGGCTCATGACATACACGGTCTGGATCTGGAGGCCGAGCAGGCTGACCGACTGGCTCTCGAACACGCGCGGGAACGGCTGCGGGTTGACGCCGAACATCCATTTCAGTGTCGCCTGCAGCACGGTGGAGAGGCCGATCGTCACCATGATCACCGAGATGATGGGCTCGCCGATCATCGGTCTGAGGATCAGCACCTGCACTGCGATGCCGAACACGAACATGAACACGAGCGTCATCGGCATGCCGATCCAGAACGGCACCTGGTATTTTGCCAGCAGCGCCCAGCACACCCAGGCGCCGACCAGCAGCAACTCGCCTTGCGCGAAATTGACGACCTGCGTCGCCTTGTAGATCAGCACGAACGACATCGCGACCACGCCATAGAGCGTGCCGACCACGAGGCCGTTGACCAGGAGCTGGATGAGGAAGGCGGTGTTCATGTCGATTGACCCAACTCGTCATTGTCGGGCTTGATCCGGCAATCCATCGATGCGGAAAAAAGCGTGTTCGGAAGTGGATGGATGCGCGGATCAAGCCCGCGCATGACGACCTTTTGTATCACTCCGCAGCCTCCGCCATGTGTCCATGCACACCCAGATCCACCACGCGCAGCGTCGTCCGGACGCGTTGCGTGGTGCCGTCCTGAAAACGGATCACGGTGTCGACGGGGATGTCGGCATCGCCGCGGTAGATGGCGTCGATGATGCCGGCGTATTTCTCGTTGATGACGCTGCGGCGCACCTTTCTCGTGCGGGTGAGTTCGCCGTCGTCGGCGTCGAGCTCCTTGTAGAGCAAGAGGAAGCGCGAGATGCGCTGCGCCGGCGGCAGCGTGGCGTTGACGGTCTCGACCTCCTTCTGCAGCAACTTGTAGACCTCGGGCCGCGAGGCCAGGTCGCTGTAGGTGGTGAAGGAGAGGCGGTTCTTCTCCGCCCATTTCGAGATGATGGAGTAGCGGATGCAGATCATCGCCGCGAGCGCGTCGCGGCCGGCGCCCAGCACCACGGCTTCGGCGATATAGGGCGAGAATTTCAGCTTGTTCTCGATGAATTGCGGCGAGAAGCGCTCGCCGCGCGAGGTCTCGGCGAGGTCCTTGATGCGATCGATGACGACGAGCTGCTGGTTGGCGTTGAAATAGCCGGCATCGCCCGACAGCATCCAGCCGTCCTTGATGTCTGCGACGCTCGCTTCCGGGTTCTTGTAGTAGCCCAGGAACATGTTGGGATGCCGCACCACGATCTCGCCGACGCCGTGAACGTCGGCATTGTCGATGCGGATCTCGATGCTGTCGGCCATCGGCACGCCGGTGGTGTCTGGATCGACCTTGCCCTCGGGATGCAGCGTGTAGGCACCGAGCAGTTCCGTCTGGCCGTACAGCGTGCGCAGCGGCACGCCCATGGCCTGGAAGAACTTGAAGGTTTCGGGGCCGAGCGCCGCGCCGCCGGTGGCGGCCGAGCGCAGGCGGGTGAAACCGAGCCGGTCGCGCAGCGCGCGGAACAGGATCGCGTCGGCAAGGCCCGAGCGCTTGCCGTGCGCGAGTGCGGCCAGACCCGACTTCATGCCGACATCGAACATGCGCTGCTTCAAGGGCGTGGCGTCCATGACCCTGGCGCGGACGTCGGCGGCGATGGATTCCCAGACCCGTGGGGCAAAGAGCACGAATGTCGGCGCGATCTCGCGCAGATCGTTCATCATCGTGTCGGGCTCTTCGACGAAGTTGATCTTCATCCGGCACAAGAGACCTTTGCCGAGCACGTAGACCTGTTCCATGATCCACGGCAGCGGCAGCACCGAGACGTATTCGTCGTCCGGTCCCTTGGGGTCGAAGGCAAGATAGGTCGCGCAATGGCCGAGCACGCGGCCGGCGGCGAGCATCGCGAGCTTGGGATGAGAGGTGGTGCCCGACGTGGTGCAGAGGATCGCGACGTCCTCGCCCTTGGTGGCATCGACCAGCCTGTCGTAGAGCTCCGGCTCCCGAGTGGCCCGCGCGCGGCCGAGCTCGGCGAATTTTTCCGCCGACATCAGTCTGGGATCGTCGTATTTCCGCATCCCGCGCGGATCCGAATAGATGATGTGCCGCAGCTTCGGCGCGCGCTCGGCCAGCGCCAGCAGCTTGTCGACCTGCTCCTCGTCCTCGGCGAAGACCAACTGCGCCTCGCCATAATTGAGGAGATAGGAGGCCTCCTCGTCGAGCACGTCGCGGTAAAGTCCGAGGCTGAGGCCGCCGATGGCGTGCGTCGCCACTTCCGCCGCGACCCAGTCCGGCCGGTTGTCGCCGATGATGCCGATGACGTCGCCGCGGCCAAGGCCCATCTCGACGAGACCGAGCGCGAAGTCTCGCACGCGCGTCTGGTAATCGTTCCAGGTGAACACGCGCCAGAGCCCGAGGTCCTTTTCGCGCAAGGCGATCTCGTTGCCGTGCTCCTTCGCGTTGAGCCGGAGCAGCTTGGGATAGGTGTCGGCCTGGGCGACGCGCCCTGCATAATCCATCATGCCGCGCACTCCGGGGCGGCGGGCTTGTCGTCGGGATCGACCAGCACCTCGTCCTCCTCGCCGAGATAGGCGCGCCGGACGTGGGGATCGGCGAGGACCGCGGCTGGATCGCCTTCGGCGATCTTCTTGCCGAAATCCAGCACCATGACGCGGTGGGAGATGTCCATCACCACGCCCATGTCGTGTTCGATCATCACCACCGTCATCCCGAATTCCTCGTTGAGATCGACGATGTAGCGGGCCATGTCCTCCTTCTCCTCGAAGTTCATGCCGGCCATCGGCTCGTCGAGGAGGATGAGGCGCGGCTCCAGCGCCATGGCGCGCGCGAGCTCCACGCGCTTGCGCAGGCCGTAGGAGAGGGTACCGGCGGTGGCCTTTCGCACCGACTGGAGGTCGAGGAAGTCGATGATCTCCTCGACCTTGCGGCGGTGCTCGAGCTCCTCCTTGCGCGCGCCGGTGAGCCAGTACAGCGAGCCGGTGAGGAAGTTGTTCTTCAAGAGGTGATGGCGCCCGACCATGATGTTGTCGAGCACGCTCATGTGGTGGAACAGCGCGAGATTCTGGAAGGTGCGGCCGATGCCGAGCGAGGCCCGAGCATTGGGCGTCAGGCCGGTGATGTCGCTACCCTGGTAGAACAGCTGGCCTTCGGTCGGCTTGTAGCGACCGGAAATACAGTTCACGATCGAGGTCTTGCCGGCGCCGTTGGGACCGATGATCGAGAACAGCTCGCCCTCCCTGATGGCGAAGCCGACGTCGGTCAGCGCTCGGACGCCGCCGAATCGCAAGGACACGCCGCGCACTTCAAGACTGGTAGCCACCAAACGAATCCCTCCCGGTGATGGCGCCTTTTAGCGGCGCTCTTCGTCCGTTCCTGCCCGGCGATCCTAGTACGGCGGTGCCGGTGAGGCCATGCAGCAGATGGTCTCGACCGGAGCCGCGCCGCTCTCGTTCCCGGCAGGGATCAAAAGCCGCATCGCCCGAGGTGGTCCTCAATAGGGGAAAGAGCTATTTTGAAATGTCTCCCGGCTGACAATTCTGCGACAAAGTTTGCCGGGCGGCAGCGGCCTTCATCTTTCGTCGGATGGCGACCGGAATCATCATGTTGCAATGCAACAGAAGGTGGAGTGACGAAACGGTGCGGCTGGCCGCGACATCATGATTTCAGAAGATCATCTGAGGCGCGTCGCGGCCTGGTCGCGCGAGCTCACGCAAGCGGAGATCGAGGTCGCGCGCGCCGGCATCACGGAGCGGTCCTACGGCACCGGCGAGACCGTGTTCATGCGCGGCGACATCTTTGCCTATTGGGCCGGGATGGTGGGAGGCCTTGCCCGCATGGGCGGGGTCTCGCGGGACGGCAAGGAGACGAGTCTGGCCGGGCTGACGGCGGGGGCCTGGTTCGGCGAGGGCAGCGTGCTCAAGAACGAGCCGCGGCGCTATGACGTGGTCGCGCTGCGCGACAGCCGCGTCGCATTGATGGAACGCAGCGCCTTCATGTGGCTGTTCGAGAACAGCGTCGGCTTCAACCGCTTTCTGGTGCGCCAGCTCAACGAGCGACTTGGCCAGTTCATCGGTATGCTCGAGGTCAACCGCACGCTGGATGCCACCGCGCGCCTCGCCCGCAGCATCGCCTCGCTGTTCAACCCGATCCTCTATCCGGAATCGACCGCGCATCTGGAGATCACCCAGGAGGAGATCGGCGCGCTCTCCGGCATGTCCCGCCAGAACGCCAACCGCGCGCTGAACCGGCTGGAGAAGGAGGGATTGCTGCGGCTGGAGTACGGCGGCGTCACCATCCTCGATATCGAGCGGCTGCGCGGGTATGGGGATTAAAAGGTCAAGTCACCGCGCATTGGCGGGGGCATGGACCGGCCAGAGGTCGGCCCGCCAGCGGATCGCGATCGCCAGCATCGCGACGATGCCCGAGGCGGCATAGAGCGAGCCGGTCGCGGAATAGCCGATGACGTCGATCAGGCTGCCGGCGGCGAGCAATCCGAGCGGCAGGCCGTAGATCACCATCATGCGCACGCCCATGACGCGGCCGCGCAGATGCGCACTCGCGGTCCGCATCAGGATCACGGCCGCCGAGATCATCGACATGCTCTGCGCGATACCGGCGAGAACGAGACAGGACATCGCCACCGGCATGGTCCTGACCTCGACGAAGATCAGCAGCATGGCGTACCAGGCCAGCGTCGCGCCGATCAGAAGCCGTGCGATGCGCAGCCCGCCGACGAGGCTCAGCGTGATGGAGCCGATCAGCGAGCCGACGGCGAAGCTCGCCGAGAGATAGCCGAGGCCGGTCTGATCGGTCTGGAAGATCTCCCGCGCGATGTAAGGCAGAAGTCCGCCGGTGAAGGGAAATGCGGTGAGGTTGGCCAGGAACGCGACGCACAGCGCCGCGCGCATTCCCGGGCCGTTCCAGGCGTAGACGATGCCCTCCTTGAGGTCGCCGAACAGCCGGGAAACGGCGTGGCTGTTCGCGGGAAGATCGCTCGTGGTGACGGTTCTTTTCGGCCGGGTCAGGCAGAGCATGAGAAGCGCGGCCGTGAAGTAGAGGCAGGCGATCGCCACATAGACGAAGCCGATGCCGAGGACGGCGAACAGCCCGGCGCCGGTCAACGCTCCGGCGATGCGCGCGCTGTCCTGGGTCGTGCGCGCAACGCTGATGGCGCCCACCAGCTGTTCGGCCGGCATGATCTCGGCGAGCAGCGCGCCACGCACGCCGAGATCCGAGGGGCGGATCAGGCCCATGATCGCGACGATGATCATGACGCTCAGCGGCGACAGATGACCGCTCAGCGCCAGAACCATGATGGTCGACGACAGCACCGTATAGGCAAGTCGCATCACGACCAGGAGATCGCGGTGGCCAATCCGGTCGCCGATCATGCCGAACACCGGCGCGACCAATGTCCCGACGAACTGGAGCGAGGCAAGCACGGTCAGCAGCAGCACCGAGCCGGTCTCGACCATGATGTACCAGCCGAGCACCAGCGTCTCGACCTCGAACGCCCAGGAGGTGAGCAGATCGGAAGGCCATTGAAAGCGATAGTTGCGGATGCGGAACGGCGCGAGCGCAGAAGGTCGTAAGGCTGTGCTCAAGGCGCGATGGCTCGTGTCACGGCGATTCCCTGCCCCGTGTGGTTTCTTTTCATTTCCGGCAACCTAGGGCCGAGGACGCGCGTGTCAATCAGAACCGCTGCATGCCGCTCCCGCGCTCAGCTCCTATCTGGTCGTTGCCGGCTTCCGCTCTGCCAGAGCCGTGGCCATCGCCGAGATCAGCGGACGCATGAAATAGGCGTCATCCGCCGGCGATACGTCCGTGCGCAGGCCGTGCGCGGCGAGCTCGCCGGAGACCGCCGGGCCGACCGACGCAATCAGCGTCCGTTCGAGGCCGGCACGCAGCTTGGCCTCGCTGCCATGCGCTTTCGCGGCCTCGATCAGGCGGCGGACCTGGCCGAGATTGGTCAGCGCGAGGGCATCGATCCGGCCCGCAGCCATGTCGTCGATGGCGGCGACGATATTGGCATCCGCGGCCGCGGGGTCGTAGACATAAGGCAGCACGCTATCGACCGCGGCGCCTTGCGCGGCGAGTGCGCCGGTCAGCGCGCTGTGGTCCTTGTCCGGATAAAGCTGGAGGCCGAGGCGCCGTCCCTTCAGATCGAGCTTGCCCAGCATCTCGATCACGCCCTCGGTGGTCGGCTTCTCGGTCATCTGCTGCGCGTCCAGACCGATCTCGCGCAGCGCCTTGCCGGGCTTCGGGCCGCGGGTGAATTTCCGCGTCTTGGCGAGCGCTGCGACGAGGGCGGCATCGAGCCCGCGGGCGCGGGCAAGCTTCATGATCCGCCGCAGGCCCTCGCCGGTCATCAGCACGAGATCGTCGAGGGGCTCGTCAACGGCGCGGCGGATCCAGGCCTCGACCGGAGTGGGGTCGGGCGCATCCTGGATGGTGAACATCGGGCATTGCACGACCTCGGCACCTTGCTCGGCCAGAAGTTTGGAAAACTGCGCTTCCTCGCGTGTTTCCAGGATGAGGATGCGGGTGCCGTTCAAGCGGTCGGCCATGGGGATGCTCCGGTATAAATCGCAATCGTCCGTTCATCCTGACTCTTGGCCCGGGATTGGCGCAAGGGTCGCGTCGGTGCTAGAGCAGGTGCAAATCGCGGATCGTTCCGCTGCACAAGCTTCATCAAGAGCCAAGTCTGTTCATCAACATGCCCGATCATCAATATGTCCTGACCTTGTCCTGTCCGGATCGGCCCGGCATCGTCTCGGCGGTGTCGACGTTCCTCGCCCACAACGGACAGAACATTCTCGACGCCCAGCAGTTCGACGACATCGAGACCAAGAAATTCTTCATGCGGGTGGTGTTCACCGCGGCCGACCTTGCCGTGGAACTGTCGGCGCTGCAGACCGGCTTTGCGGCGATCGCCGAGCGTTTCGGCATGGAATGGCAGATGCGCGACCGCGCCGCGCACCGCAAGGTGATGCTGCTGGTGTCGAAGTCCGACCACTGCCTGGTCGACATCCTCTATCGCTGGCGCACCGGCGAATTGCCGATGACGCTGACTGGCATCGTCTCCAACCATCCGCGCGAGGTCTATGCCGGGCTCGATTTTGGCGACATCCCGTTCCACCATCTGCCGGTCACCAGGGAGACCAAGCGCGAGCAGGAGGCGCAGATCATGGACCTCGTCGGCAAGACGAAGACCGATCTCGTCGTGCTCGCCCGCTACATGCAGATTCTCTCGGATGATCTGTCGGCCAAGCTCTCGGGCCGCTGCATCAACATCCACCACTCGTTCCTGCCCGGTTTCAAGGGCGCGAAACCCTATCACCAGGCGCATGAGCGCGGCGTCAAGCTGATCGGCGCGACCGCGCATTATGTCACGCGCGACCTCGACGAAGGTCCGATCATCGACCAGGACGTCGAGCGCATCAGCCATCGCGACACGCCTGAGGATCTCGTCCGCAAGGGCCGCGACATCGAGCGTCGCGTGCTCGCCCGCGCGATCCGCTACCATCTCGACGACCGCGTCATTCTCAACGGCCGCAAGACCGTGGTGTTCGTGGATTAGCGAATAGGGAGTGGTGAAGTGGCGAATGGAGGCGGGAGAGCTTCCTCATTCGCTACTCCCTAGTCGCCATTTGCCTCCTACCGCACCGCGCCAGCCGACGTCGTTCCCGTCGCCCCCTTCTGCGCCTGCTCTTCCTTCTCGCGATCCGCCGCCGGCAGCAGCCGCTTGCGTTCGCGTTCCTTCATGTAGGCGTCGTATTGCGGCGTGCCCGGCCGCGGCGGGGCGTCGGCCGGCAGGCCGCCGGCCCACTGCGGGATGGAGTCGCCCATGCCGGCGGAGAGTTTTTCGTTGACCGTGCCGCAGCCTGCAAGGTTGGAAGCCAGCAGGGCGACGACGGCAGCGATCGAAAGCGAACGGAAACGCATGGGCATCTTCTAGATCGGACCCGATCGGGCGCGGGTGAGGTGCGCCCGGGATGGGCGCCAACGGCGGACTCTAATCCTCAATATGTAAAATTGGCCTATTCGAGGGTGGATTATCCTGTATACATTACGGTACCATAGTAGGGTACGTCAGCGCTTGAGCGACGTTGTTTTGTTGATACTGTATACATTACGTATTCAGTGGGCGGAGAATCGGCGGGCGCCGCGGTGCTGCTGACGGCGAAGCGTCCTGGAATGTTCAGATCCTGGAATGTTCAGATTCTGCAAATGAGAGGCGGAATTATCCATCCACGCCGCCGAGGGACTTCCTAAAGTGGCGCAGCGGAAAACCCCGCGGACTGGCCGCGCAGGGATTTTCGTTGACAAGACCAGTTTATTTGTACGATCGTACAAATATGTTCTTGCCGTTGTCGAGGTGGCCCGTGCGGCTTGCGCCGAATGGTCGCCCAACGTCCGATTGACAACGGGGTTGCAGAGGACGCCATGTGGCCGTGCGGCATGGCTTGTCCGTAGGTTAGAGCGCGGCAAGGACCGGGTACTCGGTCCGGCGCACAACAGGTCAGGAATGAAGGGGAGGGACATCTGATGTTCGAACACAAGATTATTTCGCGCGCCGCGGCAGCGGCCGCCATCGCGAGCCTCGCGGCTATCGCGCCCGCCAAGGCCGAGGACAGCGTCAAGGTCGGCCTGATCCTGCCGATGACCGGTGGCCAGGCCTCGACCGGCAAGCAGATCGAGAACGCGATCAAGCTCTACATGCAGCAGAAGGGCGACACTGTCGCCGGCAAGAAGATCGAGATCATCCTCAAGGACGACGCGGCAATCCCGGACAAGACCAAGACCGCTGCGCAGGAGCTGATCGTCAACGACAAGGTCAACTTCATCGCTGGCTTCGGCGTGACGCCGGCGGCACTCGCGGCCGCCCCGCTCGCAACGCAGGCCAAGATTCCGGAGGTCGTGATGGCGGCCGGCACCTCCATCATCACAGAGCGCTCGCCCTATATCGTGCGCACCAGCTTCACGCTGGCGCAGTCCTCGACCATCATCGGCGACTGGGCGGCCAAGAACGGCATCAAGAAGGTGGCGACCCTGACCTCCGACTATGCGCCGGGCAATGACGCGCTGAACTTCTTCAAGCAGACCTTCACCGCGGGCGGCGGCGAGGTGGTCGAAGAGGTCAAGACGCCGCTCGCCAATCCCGACTTCGCGCCGTTCCTGCAGCGCATGAAGGACGCCAAGCCGGACGCGATCTTCGTGTTCGTGCCGGCGGGCCAGGGCGGCAACTTCATGAAGCAATATGCCGAGCGCGGCCTCGACAAGGCCGGCATCAAGGTGATTGGGCCGGGCGACGTCACCGACGACGACCTGCTCAACAATATGGGCGATGCCGTGCTCGGCACGGTCACCGCGCATCTCTACTCGGCGGCGCATCCCTCGCAGATGAACAAGGACTTCGTCGCCGCCTACAAGAAGGCCTTCGGCAACCGTCCGGGCTTCATGGCGGTGAGCGGCTATGACGGCATCCACCTGATCTACGAGGCGCTGAAGAAGACCAACGGCGACACCAACGGCGACAAGCTGATCGAGGCGATGAAGGGCCAGAAGTGGGAGAGCCCGCGCGGTCCGATCTCGATCGATCCCGAGACCCGTGACATCGTGCAGAACATCTACATCCGCAAGGTCGAGAAGGTCGACGGCGAGCTCTACAATGTCGAGTTCGCCACCTTCGAAGCCGTCAAGGATCTCGGCAAGACCAAGAAGTGACGCGCGAAAGCGCGTCATCCCGGGGCTCTCGCGGCTTACCCCTCCCGCTTTCGGGAGAGGTCGGCGCAAAGCGCCGGGTGAGGGCTCTCTCCTCTGGAGGAGCCTTCGTTGTTGAGGCACCCTCTCCCCAACCCTCCCCCGCAAGCGGGGGAGGGAACGCAGAATGGCCCGTGGCTGCACTTGTGATGATTTCTAACGCCCGATGACCGCAATTCTCACCAACCTGTTCGATGGCGTTGCCTACGGCATGCTGCTGTTCGTGCTCGCCTGCGGGCTCGCGGTCACGCTCGGATTGATGAACTTCGTAAATCTCGCTCATGGCGCCTTCGCCATGGCCGGCGGCTATGTCTGCATGGTGCTGGTCAACCGGATGGGCTGGCCGTTCTTCGCAGCGCTGCCGCTCGCTTTCGTCTCGTCAGCGGCGATCGGCATCGCGCTCGAGCGCACGCTCTACCGCCACCTCTATGCGCGCAGCCATCTCGACCAGGTGCTGTTCACCATCGGCCTGACCTTCATGTCGGTCGCAGCCGTGGACTACATCCAGGGCTCCTCGCGGGTCTTCATCAACCTGCCGGCCGCGCTTCAGGGGCAGTTCGACCTGTTCGGCGTCGGCATCGGCCGCTACCGCCTGATGATCATCGTGATTTGCGGCCTGCTGACCGTCGGCCTGCAGATGGTGCTGGCCAAGACCCGTTTCGGCAGCCGCCTGCGCGCTGCGGTCGACGATCCCAGGGCCGCGAGCGGCCTCGGCATCAACGTGCCGCAGGTGTTCGCCTTCACCTTTGCCTTCGGTTGCGGGCTCGCCGGCCTCGGCGGCGCGCTCAGCGCCGAAATCCTCGGCCTCGATCCCTACTTCCCGCTGAAATTCATGATCTACTTCCTGATCGTGGTTACCGTCGGCGGCTCCTCCTCGATCACCGGGCCGTTCCTGGCCTCGCTCCTGCTCGGCATCGGCGACGTCGCCGGCAAATATTACGTGCCGAAGATGGGCCCGTTCGTGATCTACACCATGATGATCGTGATCCTGATCTGGCGCCCGAACGGCCTGTTCGGCCGCACGGCCGCGCGTTGAGTTCGCCGATGAACGCTGCTTCCGACGTCGGTTATTCCGCCCAGCGCCATGCGCGCTGGCACTATGGCGAAGTCGCCTTCTGGCTGGTCGTGCTGGCCTGCGGCTTCGCGTTTCCCTCGCGTTATCTGATCATGACCGACATCCTGCGGCTGGCGCTGTTTGCGATGTCGCTCGATCTGATCCTCGGCTATGCCGGCATCGTCTCGCTCGGCCATGCCGCCTTCTTCGGCGTCGGCGCCTATGCGGCGGGACTGCTCGCGCTTCATGGTATCGTCAACGAGCCTGTGCTGGCGCTGATCGCCGCAGGCCTTGCCGCGATGGTGCTCGGCTTTGCCACCAGCTTCCTGGTGATCCGAGGCGTCGACCTGACGCGCCTGATGGTGACCCTCGGCATCGCGCTGCTGCTGGAAGCGCTGGCCGAACGCTTCTCCAACATCACCGGCGGCACCGACGGCCTGCAGGGCATCGAGATGCAGCCGATCCTCGGCCAGATCCCGTTCGACATGTTCGGCAAGGCCGGCTTCTTCTACTCGCTTGCCGTGCTGTTCCTCCTCTTCCTGTTCGCTCGCCGCGTCGTACATTCGCCGTTCGGCCTGTCGCTGCGCGCCATCAAGAACAATCCGCTGCGCGCCGCCGCCATTGGCATTCCCGTCAACCGCCGTCTGATCGCGATCTATACGCTGGCAGCGTTTTATGCCGGCATTGCCGGCGCGCTGTTCACCCAGACCACCGCGATCGCCTCGCTCGACGTCTTCGCCTTCGAGCGCTCTGCCGACCTCATGCTGGTCCTCGTCATCGGCGGCACCGGCTATCTCTATGGCGGCCTGATCGGCGCGGTGATCTTCCGCATGCTCCAGGAATTGTTCTCCACCATCACTCCGCAATACTGGCAGTTCTGGATCGGCCTCGTGCTGGTCGTGATCGTGCTGGTCGGCCGCCAGCGCCTGCATCGCTGGGTGCTCTATGTGCCGAACCTGATCATCAAGCAGGTCGCGGGCCGTAAAGCGGTCGTCGCCGTGCCGGAGAGCGATTCATGACCATCGCGCTCGAAACCCAAAATCTCGAAAAGCAGTTTGGTGGCCTGCGCGTCACCCGCGATCTCTCGCTGAGGGTCGAGCAGGGCGCCCGCCACGCGCTGATCGGCCCGAACGGCGCCGGCAAGACCACGGTCATCAACCAGCTTACCGGCGTGCTGAAGCCGAATTCGGGCCGCATCCTGCTCGAAGGGCAGGACATCACCGATCTGCCTGTGCACAAGCGCGTGCTGCGGGGCCTGTCGCGCACCTTCCAGATCAACCAGCTCTATCCCGACCTGACCCCGCTCGAAACCATCGGTCTTGCCGTCTCCGAGCGCCTCGGCCATGGCGGCGACTGGTGGCGGCGGATGGGGACGCGCGGCAACGTCAATGGCGAGATCGCCGAGCTGCTGACGCGTTTCCATCTGCTCGACGTCATGAACGAGCAGACCGTGACGCTGCCCTACGGCAAGCAGCGCCTGCTCGAGATCGCGGTCGCGATCGCCGCCAAGCCGCGCGTGCTGCTGCTCGACGAGCCTGCCGCCGGTGTGCCCGAGAGCGAGCGCCATGACATTCTCGCCGTGGTCGGCGCGCTGCCGCGCGACGTCACGGTGCTCTTGATCGAGCACGACATGGACCTCGTCTTTTCCTTTGCCGACCGCATCTCGGTGCTGGTCTCCGGCGCGCTGCTGACCGAGGGTCCGCCCGAGCAGGTCGCGCGTGATCCGCAGGTCAAGGCGGTCTATCTCGGCGAGGAGGCGGTCAATGTCTGACCTGCTCGCGATCGAATCCCTGCGCGCCGGCTATGGCGAGGCCGTGGTGTTGCCGAAGATGAGCTTGCGGCTCGCCGAGGGGCAGGTGCTGGCGCTGCTCGGCCGTAACGGCACCGGCAAGACCACGCTGATCAACTCCATCGTCGGCGTCACTCGCCGCTTCTCCGGCACCGTCGCGCTCGCCGGCACGGATGTCACTTCGCTCCGGCCCGACCAGCGGGCGCGCGCCGGCATCGGCTGGGTGCCGCAGGAGCGCAATATCTTCCGCTCGCTCACCGTCGAGGAGAACATGACCGCAGTGGCCCAGCCGGGCCCCTGGACGGTCGAGAAGGTCTACGAGATGTTCCCGCGGCTGAAGGAGCGACGCAGCAACTTCGGCAACCAGCTCTCCGGCGGCGAGCAGCAGATGCTGGCGATCGGCCGCGCACTGACCCTGAACCCGAAAGTGCTGCTGCTGGACGAGCCGACCGAGGGCCTTGCCCCCATCATCGTCGAGGAGCTCTTGAAGGCGATCGGCGCCATCACCCGCGCGGGCGGCATCTGCTCGATCATCGTCGAGCAGAATGCGCAAAAGATTCTGGGGCTCGCCGACCGCGTTGTGATATTGGAGCGCGGAACGATCGTCCACGACGCCCCGAGCGCCGCACTGAAGGCCGACCCATCGCTTCTGGAACGCCATCTCGGCGTCGCCGGGGCGGCGGCCCACTAGACCAAATTTTCAGGGAGTAAGACATGCAGCGAACCAAAGCCCCCTTCCGCGCCGACGAGGTCGGCAGCCTTCTGCGCCCGGCCAAGATCAAGGAGGCCCGCACCAAGCTCGAGAAGGGCGAGATCTCGGCCGACGATCTGCGCAAGATCGAGGACATGGAGATCGAGAAAGTCGTGCACAAGCAGGCCTCGATCGGCCTGAAGCTCGCGACCGACGGCGAATTCCGCCGCTCCTGGTGGCACTTCGACTTCCTGGCCAAGCTCACCGGCTGCGAGCTGTTCCATCCTGATGCCGGCATCCAGTTCGCCGGCGTGCAAACCCGTCACGACGCTGTGCGGGTGATCGACAAGCTCGACTTCCCCGCCGACCACCCGATGCTCGACCATTTCCGCTTCCTGAAGAAGTACGCCGACCAGGCTCACGTCACCGCCAAGATGACGATCCCTTCGCCGGCGGTGCTGCACTTCCGCGGCGGTCGCAAGTCGATCTCCAAGGATGTCTATCCCGATCTCGACGCGTTCTACGAGGACCTCGGCAAGACCTATCGCAAGGCGGTGAAGGCGTTCTACGACGCCGGCTGCCGCTATCTCCAGTTCGACGACACCGTGTGGGCCTATCTCTGCTCGCAGGACGAATTGCAGAAGGCGCGCGAGCGCGGCGACAATCCGGACGGCCTCCAGCAAATTTATGCGCGCATCATCAACTACGCGCTGGCCGAGAAGCCTGCCGACATGGTGGTGACGACCCATGTCTGCCGCGGCAATTTCCGCTCGACCTGGATCTCCTCGGGCGGCTACGAGCCCGTGGCCGAGACCATGCTCGCCGGCACCAATTACGACGGTTACTTCCTCGAATACGACTCTGACCGCGCCGGCGGTTTCGAGCCCCTGCGTTTCCTGCCCAAGGGCAACAAGGTCGTCGTGGTCGGCGTCATCACCTCGAAGTTCGGCGAGCTCGAGAAGAAGGACGACATCAAGCGCCGTCTGGAAGAAGCCTCCAAGTTCGCGCCGCTGGAGCAGCTCGCGCTCTCCCCGCAATGCGGCTTTGCCTCGACGGAAGAGGGCAACATCCTCTCCGAGGAAGAACAATGGGCCAAGCTCAGCCTTGCGGTCGAAATCGCGAAGGAAGTGTGGGGCAACTGATTTACCGCGCGGCTGCTGTCATTCCCCGCGAAGGCGGGGAATCCAGTACGCCGCAGCCTCTCCGTATCACGTCGGCGTCTCTGGAATACCGGATCGCCCGGTCAAGCCGGGCGATGACTGCTACGGGTTTTGCGGATAGCGGTGCTCATACACAAACCCGCCCTCACTTCTCCGCCAGATAGACCTCGCCCAGCAGCGACGAGTTCGACCACGGCACCTGCTTGTTCCGGGTGCTCGACACCACTTCCGCCCGCACTCGGGTCAGCATCTGCTGCACTTCCAGCCCGGGTGTCCCGAGGTGGCGCGACAGCGCGGCGGAGAATGGCGAATTGGCGCCTTCACCGTCGAGCGCGACCTGGCCCGGTGCGGTGGCGAACGCGATCAATGTGCCGGCGCCCAGCGTTGCGCCCGTGCCGAGGCTTGTCGGCGCCGCGAGGCCCGAGGCGCCCTCGATGGCACGGCTGCTGCCGGCGGATGCGACCTGCTGCGCCATCGGATTGTTGCGGCAGGCATCGAAGATCAGAATGTTGGTGCGGACCTGGTCGTCGAGGCCGGCCATGATCGTGTCCATGTCGATCATCGCTTCCGTCATGCCCGCGCCCGGCTTGAGCGCGACGTCGACGGGAATGAGGTAGTTGCGGCCGTCGACCTGCACGCCGTGGCCGGCATAATAGACCACCGCGACCTGGGCACGGGCCGCCTCGCGCAGGAAGTCGCGCGTCATCTTCTGCATCGCGGCGCGGTCGAGATCGACGCCCTCGGACACGGTGAAGCCGATGTCGCGCAGGCTCTTGGCAACGGCGCGCGCGTCGTTGGCCGGGTTGGGCAGGGGCTTCACATGCACGTAGGCGCCGTTGCCGATGATCAGCGCCATCCGTGCGCCGCGAGCGGCCGGACCGGGCGAGGGCGCCGGTGCCGCGTCGGTCCGCTGCGGAGCAGGCGTGGTCGTCGGCTGCGTTGCGGGTGAGGGCGCATCGCGCGGGATCGGCGCGGCGGCGTCGGTCACCAGCGACAGCCGAACCTTTGCGGTGGCCTGGTTGGCCTTGCTGCCGGCGTCGGACGCCACAATCGCCAGCGTCGCATTGTAGTCTTCGCGCGCGCGGCCGTAATCGCCCTTCGCTTCATAGGCCAGCGCGCGATGGGTGTAGCCGGAGATCAGCACGCTGTTCGGCGGCGTCATGATGTTGACGGGCGGCTTCTCCTTCGCCAGCCGGATCGCCTCGCTGCCGTCGGCGATGGCGCGATCGAGATCGCCCTTGGCGCGCCAGATCGCGGTGCGGTTGATCAAGGGCTGCGGCAGTGTCGGATCGAGCCGGATCGCCTGGTTGATGTCGGCGAGCGCACCGTCGAGATCGCCGAGCGCCTGTTTCGAGATACCGCGGTTCTGGAACGAGAATGCCGATTTCGGATCGGCCTTGATCGCCAAGTCGTAGTCGGCGATGGCCTTGGCATAGTCGTGCTTGCCGCGCCATGCGTTGGCCCGATTGTGGAAGATGGTGCCGCTGGGCGGTCCGAGCTTCAGCGCGTCGTCGAAATCGCTGATCGCGATCTCGTAGTCGCCCTTGTCGTAATAGGCCGATCCTCTGAGATTGTAGGCGGCCTGGCTCGGCTGCAGCCGGATCGCCTCGGTGGCGTCCGTAATGACTTTCGAATAGTCGCCCTTCTTGTTCCAGCCCACCGCGCGCCAGAAATGGATCGTCGCGAGCTGCTCGCCGCGAAACACCTTCAACGCGATGATCTTGTTGCAGGCATCGATCATCTTGTCGGCCGGTGTCGTGTCGGTGGTGCAGAGCGGCCCAAGCTGATTGCGCGCCTGGGCGGCCGCGGGCGCGGACCACAGGGTTGCGGCGAGCAGGCTGAGCGCGACGAGCAGGCGGCGCATGGCGGTGACCCCATCAGAACAGTGAAGCGCGTGTTTGTTGCCCGGCGGGGCGCAGGGGTTCATCAGGGCGCATGGCACAAGCGGCGGGGCACGCAGCCTTAATCGCTATTCCCTGAGTGGGCAGATTTTGCTACGAGGTGGGTCCCAACTCTCCTGCCCACCGCGTCCCACCCATGAAGAACGACGAAATCCTGAGCCAGATCACGGAGTTCTGCCGCAAGGCGGACATGGCGGAATCGACGTTCGGCCGGCGTGCGGTGAACGATGGGAAGCTGGTGCACCGCCTGCGCGAGGGCAAGCGCATCACCATCGACACGCTGGAGCGGATCCAGGCCTATATGGCGGCCTCGATGGCTGGCGGCGTGCCGCCGCCGCGCGGACTTCAGGTGCCGCCCGAGAAGCGCGATCCGCGCGGCAATTTCCGCTTCTTCGAGAACCGCCAGAAGTACCTGCTGTTCGTCCACACCTGCAGCGAAAAGCGGGTGGTTGCGGATCGGGTGGCGCTGGAGCTCGCCTCGATCCATCCGCGCCCACCGGCCCTGCGCCTGTTCGACGCCGGCGTTGGCGACGGCACGGTGCTGGCGCGGGTGCTGCGCGCGACACATCAGCGCTACCCGCATATGCCATTCTATGTGGCTGGCAAGGAGCTCAGCCTCGAGGACCTGCGCCTGACGCTGGAGAAGGTACCGGACCGCATTTTCGAGCATCCGGCGTCGGTGTTCGTCTTCACCAACATGTTCTACTCCGAGGCGCCCTGGCTGACGCCGGCATCGCCCGCGGCGGCGGCTGCGACGGTCTGGCACGAGGTCCCGCTGCGGGGCGCCTCGTCGGGCGAGTTCGAGCAGCAGATCGCCGAGCTCCGGCCATTCCTGGAGCAGAACTGGCGTGCCGCGATCAGCCCGCGCACCGCCATGCCGCTGTATGAGCGGCCCGTGGTTCTGGTGCTGTATCGCGAGGACCACAGGTTCCTGCTCGATTCGACCATTCCGCGCCCGGGCCAGACCGAGGCCAATTTCGACCTCGTCATCGCGTCCCAGCCCTACCGCGCCCTGTCCTCGGTCAACTTCCGCGCCAAGCGGATCATCGCACCTCTGGCAAAAGCGCTCCGGCCGGGAGGGCGGCTGATCGGAATCCACTCCCATGGCCAGGATCCGGGTATGGAAATGATCCAGGCGATCTGGCCCGGAGAAAATCCTTTCGCAGTGAGCCGTCATGAGCTATTGCGCGCCGTTAAGTATGAACTCGGATCGTTGGGCCGCGACTTAAATTTTAATGCTTATGCGGATAACCGCTCGATCTTCAGGTATGATATGGAAGCGCTGCCCAACGAGGTAACCGGGACGATCGGAACCTCGACGGCCTTTGCAGCGTGGAATGCGGCGGTGTATGTCGCTCAGATTGAGGACGACCGGTTGACAGAAATGACTCAAAACGGCCGCACTCTGGATGCCGCCAGGGACGTGCTGCGGAAGTACAATGGGCTCTGGTTTCTCGACGAATCCTACGTCATCTCGCGCCGGCGTGATTGACTTCATTCACAGGTAAATATCGCAAACGCCCGCCGGCTTAGCGGCGGAACAAGGGGTTACTGATGCGCGCGTCCTATCTCTTCACCAGCGAGTCCGTGTCCGAGGGTCATCCGGACAAGGTGTGCGACCGGATTTCCGACGAGATCGTCGATCTGTTCTACCGCGAAGGGCCGAAGGCCGGCATCGACCCCTGGCAGATCCGCGCCGCCTGCGAGACGCTCGCGACCACCAACAAGGTGGTGATTGCCGGCGAGACCCGCGGTCCGAAGTCGGTGACCAACGAGCAGATCGAAGGCGTCGTCCGCGGCGCGATCAAGGACATCGGCTACGAGCAGGAAGGCTTCCACTGGAAGACCTGCGACATCGAGATCCTCCTGCATCCGCAGTCGGCCGACATCGCCCAGGGCGTCGACGCGCTGCAGCCGGGCGAGGTCAAGGAAGAGGGCGCTGGCGACCAGGGCATCATGTTCGGTTACGCCACCAACGAGACGCCCGATCTGATGCCGGCGCCGATCTTCTACGCCCACAAGATCCTGCGCCTGATCTCCGAAGCCCGCCACTCCGGCAAGGAGAAGGTGCTCGGTCCGGACTCCAAGAGCCAGGTCACCGTCCAGTACGAGAACGGCAAGCCGGTCGGCGTGCGCGAGATCGTGGTGTCGCACCAGCATCTGGTCGAGGACATCTCGTCCAAGCAGATCCGCGACATCGTCGAGCCCTATGTGCGCGAGGCGCTGCCGAAGGACTGGATCACGCCGAAGACGATCTGGCACATCAACCCGACCGGCAAGTTCTTCATCGGCGGTCCAGACGGCGATTCCGGCCTGACCGGCCGCAAGATCATCGTCGACACCTATGGTGGCGCGGCTCCGCATGGCGGCGGCGCGTTCTCCGGCAAGGATCCGACCAAGGTCGACCGCTCCGCGGCCTATGCCGCGCGCTACGTCGCCAAGAACATCGTTGCCGCCGGTCTTGCCGACCGTTGCACGCTGCAGCTCGCCTACGCCATCGGCGTGGCGCGTCCGCTGTCGATCTACATCGACACCCACGGCACCGGTAAGGTTCCGGAGGAGCAGCTCGAGAAGGCGGCGGCGGAGGCGATGGATCTGACGCCCCGCGGCATCCGCACCCATCTCGATCTCAACCGTCCGATCTACGCGCGCACCTCGGCCTACGGCCATTTCGGCCGCACGCCCGACAACGAGGGCGGCTTCTCCTGGGAGAAGACCGACCTCGTCGAGCAGCTCAAGCGCGCGCTCTGAGTCACTTGCGTCATTCCGGGGGGCCGCAACAGCGGCGTCCCCGGAATCTCGAACTGCTGGGTTCCGGGTTCGCTCGTTTCACGCGCGGATCCGGAACGACGAGCCAAACAAACAGGAACCTCCCATGAACGCGAAGCCCGGCTTCACCGATTACATCGTCAAGGACATTTCGCTCGCCGACTTCGGCCGCAAGGAGCTCTCGCTCGCCGAGACCGAGATGCCCGGCCTGATGGCCACCCGCGAGGAGTACGGCCCCAAGCAGCCGCTCAAGGGCGCGCGCATCGCCGGCTCGCTGCACATGACGATCCAGACCGGCGTGCTGATCGAGACGCTGGCCGCGCTCGGCGCCGACATTCGCTGGGTCTCCTGCAACATCTATTCGACCCAGGATCACGCTGCCGCCGCGATCGCGGCCGCCGGCATTCCCGTCTTCGCCGTCAAGGGTGAGAGCCTGACCGAATATTGGGACTACACCGCCAAGCTGTTCGACTGGCACGGCGGCGGTTACCCGAACATGATCCTCGACGACGGCGGCGACGCCACGATGTACGTTCATCTCGGTCTGCGCGCCGAGAAGGGTGACACCGCCTTCCTCGACAAGCCCGGCTCTGAAGAAGAGGAAGTCTTCTTCGCACTGCTGAAGAAGCAGCTCAAGGAGAAGCCGAAGGGCTACTTCGCCGCGATCGCCGAGAGCATCAAGGGCGTTTCGGAAGAGACCACTACGGGCGTGCATCGTCTCTACGACATGCAGAAGGCCGGCACGCTGCTGTGGCCCGCCATCAACGTCAACGACAGCGTCACCAAGTCGAAGTTCGACAACCTCTATGGCTGCCGTGAATCGCTGGTCGACGGCATCCGTCGCGGCACCGACGTGATGATGTCGGGCAAGGTCGCGATGGTCGCCGGCTTCGGCGACGTCGGCAAGGGTTCGGCCGCCTCGCTGCGCCAGGCCGGCTGCCGCGTCATGGTGTCGGAAGTCGATCCGATCTGCGCGCTGCAGGCCGCGATGGAAGGCTACGAGGTCGTGACCATGGAAGACGCGGCGCCCCGTGCCGACATCTTCGTCACCGCGACCGGCAACAAGGACATCATCACCATCGAGCACATGCGCGCGATGAAGGATCGCGCCATCGTCTGCAACATCGGTCACTTCGACAACGAGATCCAGATCGCGGGTCTGCGTAACCTGAAGTGGACCAACATCAAGCCGCAGGTCGACGAGATCGAATTCCCCGACAAGCACCGCATCATCCTGCTGTCGGAGGGGCGCTTGGTGAACCTCGGCAACGCGATGGGTCATCCGTCCTTCGTGATGTCGGCGTCCTTCACCAACCAGACGCTGGCGCAGATCGAGCTGTTCGCCAACAACAAGGACGGCAAGTACAAGAAGGAAGTCTACGTGCTGCCGAAGTCGCTGGACGAGAAGGTGGCCCGCCTCCACCTCGCCAAGATCGGCGTCAAGCTCACCGAGCTGCGCAAGGACCAGGCCGACTATATCGGCGTGAAGCAGGAAGGCCCGTACAAGTCGGATCATTACCGGTACTGAGCGACGCAGTTGCGACACAAAGGCCCCGGAGCGATCCGGGGCTTTTTTTTTGGGGGCTCGCCTGTGGTACGCTTTCAGGTAGAGCCAAAACGAGCCTGCGACTTCCAGAGCGGGCGGCCGCTTTTTCCTACGTTCATTGTCACAATGCATATGGAGGAAATGCGATGTCCAGCGAAGCCAATGTTCAGCTGTTGAAGGAAGCCTATCGCGAGTGGAGCGATAGCAAGGGCCAAAACGTGGACTACTGGTTCGACAACGTCATCGGCCCGCAGATCAAGTTCGACTCGATCCCTCAGGGGGACGCAGCGGTGCCGTTTGCGAGGAGTTATGACGATCGCACCGCACTGCGCGGCTATTTCAACGGTCTGCTGGCTGACTGGAGCATGCAGTACTACACGATGAGCGAATTCGTCGCGCAGGGCGACACCGTGATCGCGCGCGGCGAATGTGCGTGGACCAACAAGAAGACCAACAAGGTCGCGAAGACACCGAAGATCGACTACTGGCGCTTCGAGGACGGCAAGGCGGTCGAATTCCACGAGTATTTCGACACCGCCAAGGTCTACGGCGCCACCGTTCCATGATGGTTGCAATTCGGCGCGGCGCTGCCCATGCTGCGGCGAGGGAGAACGCCATGACCGAAGCCAAAGAACATTTCGACGTCCTTATCGTCGGTGCCGGCCTGTCCGGCATCGGCGCGGGCTATCATTTGCAGACGAGGTGTCCGACCAAGAGGTACGTCATCCTGGAGGGGCGCGACTGCATCGGCGGCACCTGGGACCTGTTCCGCTATCCCGGCATCCGCTCCGACAGCGACATGTTCACGCTCGGCTATTCCTTCAAGCCGTGGACCGATCCGAAGGCGATCGCGGACGGGCCGCAGATTCTGAACTACGTGCGCGAGACCGCGGCCGAGAACGGCATCGAGAAGCACATCCGCTTCCGCCATCGCGTTAAACGCGCCTCGTGGTCGACGCCGGACGCGCGCTGGACCATCGAGGCCGAGCGCATCACGGGCGAGGGCGCGAGCGAGCTGGTGCGTTTCACCTGCAACTTCCTGTTCATGTGCTCGGGCTATTACAAATACGAGGGGGGCTACACGCCGGAGTTCAAGGGCGTTGCGGATTATGCCGGCCGCATCGTGCATCCGCAGAAATGGACCGAGGACATCGACTATGCGGGCAAGCGCGTGGTCGTGATCGGCTCAGGCGCCACCGCGGTGACGCTGGTGCCGGAGCTCGCCAAGAAGGCAGCGCAGGTCACCATGCTGCAGCGCTCGCCGACCTACGTGGTGTCGCGTCCGGCGCAGGACCCAGTCGCCAACAAGATCCGCCGCAATCTGCCGACGCGGCTTGCCTATCATGTGATCCGCTGGCGCAACGTGATGTGGGGGATGTTCTTCTTCCAGCTCAGCCGGCGCAAGCCTGCGAAAGTGAAGGACCTCATCCTCAAGGGCGTGCGGATGGCGCTCGGTCCCGACTACGACGTCGCGACCCATTTCACGCCGCGCTACAATCCCTGGGATCAGCGGCTCTGCCTGGTGCCCGACGGTGATTTGTTCAAGGCGATCCGCGAGCAGCGCGCCAGCGTCGTCACCAGCGAGATCGACACGTTCACGCATGACGGTATCCGCCTGAAGGACGGCCGCGAGCTTGCCGCCGACATCATCGTGACGGCGACCGGGCTGGTGCTTCAGGTCGTCGGCGGTCTCGACGTCAGCGTCGACGGCCGCGCGGTCGATTTCGCGAGCACGCTGACCTACAAGGGCATGATGTATGCCGACGTGCCGAACATGGCCTCGGCCTTCGGCTACACCAACGCGTCCTGGACGCTGAAATGCGATCTCACCTGCGAATATGTCTGCCGGCTCATCAACTACATGGACCGGCACAATTTCCGTCAGTGCATGCCGCACAATGACGACCCCGAGATCACGGCGCAGCCATCGTTGGACTTCACCTCGGGCTATGTGCAGCGCTCGGTGGCCAAGATGCCGAAGCAGGGCTCGAAGCAGCCGTGGCGGCTGTACCAGAACTACGCGCTCGACATCGTCTCCTTGCGCTTCGGCCGGATCGACGACGGCGTGATGCGCTATTCCTGAATTACGCCGCCGTCCGCGGTTACGCCTTGCGCGTGGTCAGCGCGAGGCCAAGGTCGATCGCCAGCGCAAGGACGACCGCGCCGCCACCAAGGCCGAACAGGACCAGATAGTCGCCGCCGGTCTGCGCATAGATCCAGGAGAAGCCATAGGCGGCAGCGGCCTGGAACAGCGCGAAGCTGGTGGTGGCGTGGCTCCAGGTCGCGCGCTGCTGTTCGGTCGAATGAGGCACGAGCTCATGGATGCGTCCAAGCACCAGCGGCACGATGCCCGGCGTGAAGCCGCCGGCCACGACGCTCGACATGATCAGCGAGACAGGCGCGGTGCTGACGGTTGGCAGCAGCACGGCGGCCGCCTCGATCAGGAACGCCGCGCGCAGGGCCGGGCCGAACCCTGTGCGATCGCCGAGATGGCCGGTGACGAGCGGGCCGACGATCGCACCGAGGCCGTACAGCACCCAATAGTTCGATCCCGCGCCAATGCCTTGGCCGAGGCCGCGCGCCACGAAATCGACGATGAAGACCATGTGCGGCACCAGCGCCACGGCGTTGAGGCCGTACTGGATCAGCAGCGCGCGGGCGGCCGGTGAAGCTTGATGACGCTTTGCCTGATGTGAAGGTGCTGTATCGGACTTCGCTTCGGCAGGCCAGTTCCACCAGCTCGCAAGCGTCAGCAGGGCTGAGAGCACGCCGAGCCCATACCAGCTCTGCTGCAAGCCCTGTTGCAGCAGTAGCGGTACCAGCGTGCCCGATGCCGCGACGCCGAGGCCGACGCCAGCAAAGATGATGCCGCCGACGATGCCGCGTCTGGCGGCTGACGTGTGCGGCAGAATCACGGAGGCTGTCAGCACCATGATGATGCCGCCGGTGAATCCAGACAGAAAGCGCCAGGCGAAGAACCAGGTGAATGACACCGGGGCTGAGCTTGCGAAGAAGGAAAGGGTGGCGAGCAGCATCATGGCCCGCAGCGCGCGGACCGCGCCGATCCGGGTGGCCGCAGCGCGCGCCGCGAGCGCGCCGGCGAGATAGCCGGCGAGGTTCGCCGCGCCGAGAAAGACGACGTCGGAGGCGCTGAACCATCTTGCCGCGATCAGAGCCGGGATCAGCGGCGTGTAGGAGAAGCGGGCGAGGCCGAGCCCTACCAGTGACGCGGACAGGCCCGCCATCGCACATCGCCAGCCTTGCTTCGGAGAAGCCTGGTGCGACGTCGACCCCGGCCGCGGGTGCGGCCGGGTTTCAACGCGTTGCTTCGTGTCTGTCTTGGTCATGTCATCCTCCTGCGCGCGAGCGCGCGCGGACGCTTTCAATGGCCGGCGCTCTGGCCGCCATCGACATGCAGGATCTCGCCGGTGACGAAGGAGGCGCCCTCGAGATAGAGCACGGCATCGACGATGTCGGACATCTCGCCCATGCGGCCCAGCGGATGCATCGCGCCGTACTGCGCGTGCGTCGCGACGGCGTGCATCGGCGACTTGATGATGCCGGGCGCCACGGCATTCACCCGGATGCCTCGCCTGGCGTATTCGATCGCGAGCGACCTGGTCGCGGCGTTCAGCCCGCCCTTGCTCAGCGAAGCCAGCACCGAGGGTACGTTCGAATTGGCCTGGTCGACCAGCGTGGTCGTGATCTGGACGACGTGGCCGGACCCCTGCTTCTCCATCTCGGCAATCGCGAGCTGCGTGACGTTGAAGAAGCCGGCGACGTTGGTGCCCATCACGGCGGCATAGTCTTCTGCCGTATACTGCGTGAAGGGCTTGGCGACGAAGATGCCGGCATTGTTGACCAGCGTGTCAACGCGGCCGAAGCGGGCGACGGCCTGCGCGACCACGCGCTCGGCGGTGGCCCGGTCGGCGATGTCGCCGGGAACGGCGAGGACGTCGTCGTCGCCCGATGGCTTGACAGACCGCGCCGTGGCGACCACGCGATAATTGCGATCGCGAAAACCCTGGACCAGGGCAGCGCCGATGCCCTGCGATGCACCGGTGATGATGGCGACTTTCTGCTCGATACCCATGACGGGCTCCTGTTGTTGATATCTGCACCAGCACTGGCTGGCTTGGCCGTTCAGGTACGCCGCGGCGGCGCGTTCGCGAAGACGCGCTCTCCGGCAGACACTCTTTCGCGGCGCGAACGAATGCCGGACCTGCCATTGGCAACGGTTGTCGCCCCGGAGGGGACCGCCTAGCTTGCGAGTGGAATCTCAGGGGGCGGCGCGAGGCGTATGGATCGTCTGGATGCGATGAAGGTGTTCGTCCTTGCCGTGGACGAGGGCAGCCTCGCGGCCGCCGGGCGCCAGCTCGGCCGCTCGCCGGCTGCAGTGAGCCGCGCCATCGCCTTTCTGGAGCAACACGTCGGCGCCGAGCTGCTGCACCGGACGACGCGCGCGATCAAGCTGAGCGAGGAGGGCGAGCGCTATGTCGCGGTCTGGCGCCGCGTGCTCACCGAGCTGGAGGAGGCCGACGACATCGCGGCCGGTCCGCGCACCGCGCCGCGCGGCCTGCTCACGATCACGGCTCCCGTGGTGTCGGGCGAGATGGTGCTGCGGCCGATCCTCGATGCGTTTCTCGATGCCTATCCGACGGTGTCGGCCAAGCTGCTGCTGTTCGATCGCGCGGTCAATTTGATCGAGGAGGGCATCGATATCGCCCTTCGGATCGGCCCACTGGCGGATTCGGCGATGGTGGCGATGCGGGTCGGGGAGATCAGCCGCGTCGTCGTTGCAGCGCCGCGCTATCTGAAGCAGCACCCGCGCATTACCGAGCCCGGTGATCTCGCCAAGCACCAGATCGTGGCGATGGCCCATCTTCCCCATTTCTGGACTTTTGCGCCGCGGGCCGGGTCGTCGGCTGCCCGGACAGTCCAGTTCACTCCGAGGCTGGTCGTCAACAGCACCTATGCGGCGGTGGCCTCCGCGGTCGCCGGACGCGGCGTGGCGCGGATGTATTCGTATCAGGTGGCCGAGCAGGTCGCGCGCGGCGAGCTCGAGATCGTGCTGGCTGGCGATGCGGATCCCGAAATGCCCGCCCACCTGATCTGCCCGCAGGGCCGGCTCTCGGTGCCGAAGGTGCGCGCCTTCACCGACTTTGCCGTGCCCCGGCTGAAGAAGCAGTTTGCGCTATTGAAGAAAAGCATCAATGCGCGCTGATCCGCTGCGTCTCCCGCAATGCGTTGTTTTGCGTATACGGGACCTGGGCGGAATCGGCCATGCTGCCCAAACGGTTAACGCCGGATTAACCGGTGAGTCCTAGCCTGTCTCGGCCGGGTTACTCGCAAGGCCGAGGTGAGCCCAATGGAAGCCCAGAAGATCGCGGTCGACGCCGTCGTCGCGCTGACCGATTGCGACCGCGACGCCGTCATCGCCTTTATCCGCCAGCTCTATCTCGCTGGCGTCAGAGATCCCAAGCGCCTGACCTTCAAGGGCTTGCAGGCCCTGTCCCGGGCGTAATTCGGGCGGTTTCGGCCCTTTCGGCCCCAAGTTCCGCCCAGAAGCTCTCCCCAGCGTGATTGCAACCCATCGGTGAATAACTTGTCGCTCGGGCCCGGCCGGAGTAGATGACGTCCCGGCTGGGTTACTCGGGATTTGGGGAAATGCTGAAACAGCTTTTTGCGCCGCAACTTGTCATTCTCTATGTGCTCGCGGCTTCGACGATTTACGTTCACTTCCGCGGCAAGCAGCGACTGCGCTTCGCGCGCCAGCTTGGCGATCACTCGACCTATCTCGCCCCCTACAATGTGCTGATGTATGCGGGCTCGGCCGTGCCGAACAAGCCGGTGATCTCGGTCGAGCAGTTTCCCGAGCTCAAGCCGCTCAGCGAGAATTGGGAAACGATCCGCGACGAGGCCGTCCGTCTGTTCGACGAAGGCTTCATTCGCGCTGCCGCGAAGAACAACGACTGGGGCTTCTACTCGTTCTTCAAGAGCGGCTGGAAGCGGTTTTACCTGAAATGGTACGACGACTTCCTGCCGTCGGCGAACACGCTGTGCCCGAAGACGGTGGAGCTGCTCAAGTCGATCCCGAGCGTGCATGGCGCGATGTTCGCGATGCTGCCGCCGGGCGGCAAGCTCGGCGCGCACCGCGATCCCTTCGCCGGCTCGCTGCGCTATCACCTCGGCCTCGTCACGCCGAACTCGAACAAGTGCCGCATCCTCGTCGACGGCGTCGAATGCGTCTGGCGCGACGGCGAAGCCTTCATGTTCGACGAGACCTTCATCCACAGCGCGGAGAATGCGACCGACGTCAACCGCATCATCCTGTTCTGCGACGTCGAGCGGCCGATGAAATACGGCTTCATGACCGCGATCAACCGCTGGGTCAGCCATCACATCGTCAAGGCGTCGGCCACCCAGAACGTCGACGGCGAGCATGTCGGTGCGTTGAACAAGGTGTTCGGCAAGCTCTACGAGATTCATCTCGGCAGCCGTAAGGTCAAGGAGTGGAACCGCAACGTCTACTACACGCTGAAATATTCGCTGACGGCGCTGATCCTCGGCTTGATCGTGTATTCGGCGCTGAGGTGACGGGTAGCGGAATGGCATCACTGCCGGCGGCGAACGCGGAGATCGCAGGGTTCTTCCGGCAATGGCTGGAGACCTTCGCGGGCTATGTCCGCGAGGTCGACTACGCCTCGGCCCGGCCGCTCTTCCATCCGGATGTGCTGGCCTTCGGCACGCATAACGACGTCATTCCCGGTCTCGATCAGTGGGTCTCGACGCAGTGGGACAATGTCTGGCCGAAGACGGCCGACTTTCGCTTCGTGCTCGAGCAGACCTCGATCCTGGCATCCCCCGATGGCGCGATGGCGACCGTGATCGCGCCCTGGACGAGCACGGGCTATCACCCCGACGGCAGCACGTTTGCCCGTCCCGGCCGGGCTACGATGGTGTTTTCGAGAGAGGACGATGGCTGGCTGTGCGTGCACTCGCACATGTCGCTCAACCGGGGTGTGCCGCAGGCAAGCCACGCCAATCGGCCGGTGAAGGCCTGGTAGATGCGATCGGAATAGAAAAGGCCCCGGACACGTCGGGGCCTTTCGATTTGAGTTCGCCCCTGCGGCTTATTCCGGCTGGCCGATCGAGACCTTCAGCGTGCCGACGCCGTCGACGCCGCATTCGAGCTTGTCGCCGGGCTGGAGCTGCGACACGCCGGCGGGCGTGCCGGTCATGATGATGTCGCCGGCGGCGAGCTTCACCTGCTGCGAGAGCTGCCAGATGATCTCGGGCACGTTCCAGATCAGCTCGGTGAGGTCGCCCTTCTGAGCTTCCTTGCCGTTGACCGTCAGCCAGATCTTGCCCTTGGCGGGATGGCCGATCTTGGCGGCCGGCTGCACCGCGGAGCAGGGCGCCGAGCCGTCGAACGACTTGCCGATCTCCCAGGGACGCTCCTTCTTGCGCGAAGCGATCTGGAGGTCGCGGCGGGTCAGGTCGATGCCGACGGCGTAGCCGTAGACATGGTCGAGCGCCTTGTCGGCGGGGATGTTGAGGCCGCCGCTCTTCATCGCGACGACCAGCTCGACCTCGTGATGCAGATCCTTGGTCAGCGGCGGATAGGGGATGGTGGCGCCGTCGGGCACCAGCATGTCGGCGTGCTTGGCGAAGAAGAACGGCGGGGCGCGCTCGTCATTGCCCATCTCGCGGATGTGTTCGAGATAGTTGCGGCCGACGCACCAGATGCGGCGGACCGGATAGCGGCCGCTCTCGCCGACGACGGGAAGCGAAGCCTGGGGCGGAAGCGGGATGACGTAGGAGGCGGCGTTCATGCGGGTCTCGCGGCTCTTGAGGTTGACTGGGAATTCTAGGCGGTTGCGCTGATCGGCGCCAGAGCGCCGGAATCGTGATGTTGCAGGCGGAAGAACGAGGCATAGCGCCCGCTGCGGCTGAGCAGCTCGTCGTGCCGGCCCTGCTCGACGATCTCGCCGCCCTCGACCACCAGGATGCTGTCTGCGTGCATGATGGTGTGCAGCCGGTGCGCGATCACGATGGTGGTGCGGTTCCGGCAGAGATGCTCGATCGCCTCCTGCACCTGCTTCTCGGACTCGGAATCGAGCGCGGCGGTGGCTTCGTCCAGCAGGATGATCGGCGCGTTCCTGATCAGCGCGCGCGCCACCGCGATGCGCTGGCGCTGCCCGCCGGACAGTTGCGTGCCGTGCTCGCCGACCGGCGTGTCATAGCCGAGCGGGAAGCTCATGATGAAATCATGCGCGCAGGCCGCTTTCGCCGCCTCGATGATCTCGTCCTCGCTCGCGCCCGGCTTGCCGAAGGCGATGTTGCTGCGGATGGTGTCGCGAAACAGGTAGACGTCCTGGCCGACATAAGCGGTCTGCGCCCGCAGCGATCTGCGCGAGACGGCACCGATCGACTGGCCGTCGATCACGATGTCGCCTTGCGTCACCTCGTAGAAGCGCAATAGCAGTGCCAGCACGGTCGATTTGCCGCCGCCGGACGGGCCGACCAAAGCGGTGACCGTGCCGGGCTCGGCCGTGAAGCTCATGCGGTTGAGGATGGTCTCGTTGGCGCGATAGGAGAAGCTGACGTCGCGCAGTTCGATGCGGGCATCGGAGAGCTTCAGCGCCGGCTTGTCGTCGTCGGCATGTTCGCTGGCCGGACTGTCGATGATCTCGAGCAGCATGCGCGCGCCGACGAGCTGGCTGTTGAGATCGATGTTGAGCCGCGCCAGCCGCTTGGCCGGCTCGGTTGCCATCAGGAAGGCGGTCATGAAGGAGAAGAACGCGCCGGGCGTGGCGTTGAGCGCGACCACGGCATAGCCGCCGTACATCAGGCACCCCGCAACCGCGAAGCCGCCGAGCATTTCCATCAGCGGGTTGGAGCGGTTGGCGACGCGCGCCATCTTGTTGGCATTGCGCTCGACGATCGCGATGTTCTCGTCGATGCGCTTCTGCATGGTGTCTTCGAGCGTGAACGCCTTGACCGTGCGGATGCCCTGCAGCGATTCCTGCATCGTCTCCATGATGTCGGCGGTGCCGGTGAACTGGTTGAAGGCGAGGCCCTTGATGCGCTTGACCAGCTTGCGCAGCACCAGCATCGCCGGCGGCACCGCGACGAGGCCGATGAACGACATCAGCGGATCCTGCCACACCATCACGCCGATCATGGCGAGCAGCATCAGGAGGTCGCGGCCGACGGCGTTGACCAGCATGTTGAGCACGTCGGTGATGGATTTTGCGCCGGCCGTCAGCCGCGCCAGGAACTCTGACGAGTGCCGCTCGGAGAAGAAGCCGACGCTCTCGCGCATCAGCTTGGCGAACAGCTGGCGCTGATTGGTGGCGAGGATCGCGTTCGAGATCTTGGTCAGGATCACCATGTGGCCGTAGGTGGCCACGCCCTTGATGAAGAGCAGCAGCACCGTGATGCCGGAGAACATCGCGATGCCCGGGATGTTCTTGTCGACATAGGCCTGATTGATGACCTGGCCGAGCACGTAGGTCGCGCATGCGGTCGCACCCGCGGCCACCGCCATCAGCGTGAAGGCGACGAGGTAGCGCCGCCAGTACACGACTCCCTGCTCCATGACGAGGCGGCGAATCAGGGTCGCTGCCGCATAGGGATCGTCGGTGATTTTCTTTGGAAACTGAGCCATCCGGTGTCCATTGACGGCGCAGGACAAAGCCTGCCCGCGCGTCAGGGATCGATGGGCCTCTGTGCCCGCTCGAGCGGGGCTTTTCAAGCCCAATTAAGGGCTTGCGCTTGGGGCGATTCTAGGCCGAGGCGGCGTGGCGGAGCTCGCCATGGCGCTCGTGGAACAGCTTGTCCTCCCACGCCAGAGCGTGGGCGGCGATGGTCTCGAGGTCCTCGTATTGCGGCTTCCAGTCGAGCAGGCCGCGGATGCGGCTGGTGTCGGCGACCATGGTCATGATGTCGCCCGGCCGGCGCGGCGCGTATTGCACGGCGAAGCTGCGGCCCGACACCCGGCGCACGGCGTCGATGGTCTCCAGCACCGAATAGCCGCGGCCATAGCCGCAATTCAGCGTCGTCGAGGCGCCGCCATTGCGCAGATAAGCGAGCGCCGAACGATGCGCCTGCGACAGGTCGGTGACGTGGATGAAGTCGCGGATGCAGCTGCCGTCGGGGGTCGGATAGTCGGTGCCGAACACGTCGATCTTGGCGCGCTGGCCGGTCGCGGCCTCGACCGCGATCTTGAGCAGATGCGTGGCGCCGGCGGTGGCGAGCCCGATGCGCGCCTGCGGATCTGCGCCGGCAACGTTGAAATAGCGCAGCGTGACGTACTGCATGCCGTAGGCGGCGGCGACGTCGTGCAGCATGATCTCGGTCATCAGCTTCGAGGAGCCGTACGGCGACAGCGGCCGCGTCGGCGCGTGCTCGGGCACCGGCACCTGGTCCGGATTGCCGTAGACGGCCGCGGTCGAGGAGAAGATGAAGCGATTGATGCCGCGCTTGACCGCGACGTTGAGCAGGTTGCGCGCGGTCATGAAGTTGTTGCGGTAGTAGCCGAGCGGATCGCGCATCGAATCCGGCACGACGACGGAGCCGGCGAAATGGATGATGCTCTCGATGTTGTGCTGGGCGATCACGCCTTCGAGCAGGTTCTCGTCGCCGGCATCGCCGATGAACAGCGGCACGCCCTCGGGCAGATAAGCGGAAAAGCCCGTGGAGAGATCGTCGATCACGACGACGTCCTCGCCGGCTTCCGCCAGCGCGAGGACCGTGTGACTTCCGATATAGCCGGCGCCGCCGGTGACTAGCACAGTCATGATCTCACCCGTCTTCGATCAACGCGGCACGTTAACGTTTGCGCGGTGAAGAGGGGGTTTCGGCGTAGCTGAACTGGTCACTATGCTTAATGTTGCGTATAGGGGGCCGGTCAAACGGAGCATGACGTGGCCAATTCCCCCGGCGATCTCGAATTGATCGTGCCAAATCTGCACAGGCGCTATTCCGGGGTCACCGCGACCAACCGGATGGTGGCGCCGCGGCTGGCGAAACTGTATCGCGCCGCCTGGTTCGGCTCGGACGCGCCGGAGGGCATCGCGCGGCTCGGGGGTGCGGGTTTCCTGAAGCTATGGCGCCGCAAGGCGCCGCTGATCTGGCACGCGCGGCGCAACAACGAGATGATCGCGGGCGTCGTGCTGCGCGCGCTCGGCTGGCCGCTGAAGCTCGTGTTCACCTCGGCGGCGCAGCGGCATCACAGCTGGATCACGCGCTGGCTGATCTGGCGCATGGACGCGATCATCGCGACGAGCGATATCTCGGCCTCGTTCCTGAAGGTGAAGGCGACCGTGATCCCGCATGGCGTCGACACCGACGTCTACGCGCCGCCGGTCGATCGCGCTGCGGCCTTCGCCGAAAGCGGTCTGCCGGGCCGCTACGCCATCGGCTGCTTCGGTCGCGTGCGCGCGCAGAAGGGCACTGATGTGTTCGTCGACGCGATGTGCCGCCTGTTGCCGCTCTATCCGGATTTCACCGCCGTCGTCGTGGGGCAAGTTACGGCCGAGCAGACGCCCTTTGCCAACGCTCTGAAGAAGCGGATCGAGGCCGCGGGCCTGCAATCGCGCATCGTCATCACCGGCGAGCTGCCGATCGAAGACGTGCAGCGCTGGTATCAGCGGCTGACGATCTACGCCTTCACCTCGCGCAATGAAGGTTTTGGCCTGACGCTGATCGAGGCGATGGCGGCGGGCAGCGCCCTCGTTGCCGCGCGCGCCGGCGCGGCCGAGCTCGTGGTCGAGGATGGCGTCAGCGGCGTGCTGGTCCCGACCGGTGACGCGGATGCGCTGGCGGCGGCGCTGGAGCCGTTGATGCGCGATGTGGCTGCCGCCACGGCGATGGGGCAACGCGGGCGGGCGCGGGTGCTCGAAAAATTCAGCCTCGATGCGGAAGCAGCGCGGATCGGCGAGGTCTATCGGCCGCTGCTTTGAGCCCGCCATCTCGCCGGCCAACAAAAATCGCGAAAACAACCCCATGCACAGTAGGCGGGGCCAGCAAAATCAACGGCTTGGAGTCCCCTGGGGCAGAGTGCAGATTTACGAATCTGGTTCGATCCATGGGGCAGGCGAGGTAGCGTTCCCGTGTTGGGAATTTGAATTGATCCCATAGTGGGAACATGCTATGGCTATGAACGTAATTGCGAGGAAGGCGCTCAAGGTCTTTTGGGGCCGATACCCCCAAGCGGAGACCCCCTTGGGCGTTTGGTACGAAATCGTTTCGAAGGGTGACTGGAGCGGTCCGGCAGACCTCAAGAGGGCGTTTGGAAACAACGTGGACTTCGTTGGTGACAACAGAGCCATCTTCGACATAGGCGGCAACAAGTATCGCCTTGTGGTTCACTTCTCCTACAAGTTCAAGACAGCCCTCATCAAGTTTGTCGGCACGCACGCAGAGTACGACGGAATAGACGCGGAGATCGTGTGATGATGGACGTAAGGCCTCTCCACAACGAACAGGATTACGACTGGGCCATCCGCGAAGTATCTCGCTATTTCGAGGCCGAGCCGCTTCCTGGCACGCCTGACGGTGATCGCTTCGAAGTCTTGTCGTCGCTCATCAAGGAATACGAAGACAATCACTTCGCGATCACTCACCGCGATCCGATCGATGTCCTCCATTTCGCAATCGAGTCCATGGGGCGATCGCAGGCAGAATTGGCGGCGTTGATTGGACGCAATCGTGCGTCCGAGATTTTGAATCGCGTCCGCCCGCTGACGCTGGACATGATCCGGACCATCAGCAAGGAATGGAATATTCCGATTGGTGCTCTGACGGCTCAATATGAGCTGGGGCGTGCATCTGCGTAGTCCGTTGGCGAATTCTGACGCTCACGTCCCCAAGATAACGAGCCGTCCTCGCATATGACGGCTAAACCGGCGCCCCCACCTCGCTCAGCACCCGCTCCGCAATCCCCACCACCTCGCTGGCCGCAATGTTCCGCATGCAGCGGTGGTCGTTCATCCTGCAGATCGTGCTCTGGCAGGGCTGGCAGGACAGCTTTTCCTTGTCCTGCACCACGGTTGCGGCAAGGCCGTTCAGTGGCGCCCAGAGATAGGGGCTGGTCGGGCCGAAGATGCCCATGGTGGGCGTGCCGAGCGCGGCTGCGATGTGCATCAGGCCGGAATCGTTGGAGATGGCAACGCCCGCCGCGGCCATGGCCAGCACGCCGTTGCGCAAGTCGTTGCCGGTGAGGTCCCGCACCCCCGGGCCGCCAGCGGTCCCAGCACCGCCGGCCGCGACGATCTCCTGGGCGAGGCCCTTTTCGGCGGGGCCGCCGACGACCCAGACCTCCAGCCCGCGCTCGGCCAGCAGGCGGGCGGCTTCCGGATAATAGGTCCAGCGTTTTGACACGCCGACCGAGCCTGGGGCGAGCGCCACCGCCGCCCCCGCGCTGAGGCCGTTGGCCTGGCGCCAGCGCGTGACGTCCTCTGCCGGGACCCGCAATTGCGGCACCGGCCATTCCGGGGGCAGGGGGGCGCCGTCGGGCTGGGCCAGGGCGGCGTTCTTGTCGATGAAGCGGGGCAGCTTCCTCTCGCCCCAGCGCCAGCGATTGAGCAGGCCGAACCGGAACTCGCCGACGAAGCCGACCCTTTCAGGGATACCGGCCAAAGCGGGCGCAATGGCCGCCTTCCAGGTCCGGGGCAGCACCAGGGCGGTGCCGTAGTCCCGCTCGCGCAGGAGCTTGGCCAGGCCCAGCTGGCGGCCCACCGCGAGCCGGCCGCGCGGCAGGTCCCAGACGATGCCCTGACGCACGCCGGGCATGTAATCGACCAGTGGGGCGCACAGGGGTGTGGTCAGGAGATCGACCGGACGGTTCGGCCAGCGCTCCTTCAGGACCCGGACCACGGTGTGATTCCGGACGAAATCGCCGATCCACATGTAGGGAATGATCAGAATCGGGCGAGTGTCGTCCCGATCTGCGTTCCCGCTAAATTGCGAATCTTGGTTCATTCGTTGATGGGGTCGGGCGATCTGATTTGTGGCGGTTCGGTAGCTGTTCCGGGCCGGCAGGTAAAGCCGCCAGACCGCTCCATCCCAAAACCGCTTACACTTTGCCGGCTCATGCGCTACGGCAGGGCCGGGCCGCACAAAATCGGGCAGGGATTTCGGAATGTTGCTGGTGACCGGCGGGGCCGGTTTTATCGGGTCGAATGTCGTGGCCGCGCTCAATGAGTCGGGCCGAAGCGACGTCGTGGTTTGCGATGTCCTCGGCAGCGAGGGTAAGTGGCGCAACCTCGCCAAGCGGCAGCTTGTGGATATCGTCCCCCCGGCCGAGCTGATGGACTGGCTGAAGGGCCGCAAGCTCGATGCCGTGATCCATCTCGGGGCGATTTCGGCGACCACCGCCACCGACGGCGACCTCGTGTTCGAGACCAATTTCCGCCTGTCGACGCGCCTTCTGGACTGGTGCACGGCGAACGCGGTGCCGTTCATCTACGCCTCCTCGGCGGCGACTTATGGCGATGGCGAGACCGGTTTCGACGACGATGCCTCGATCCCCGCGTTGAAGAAGCTCCGGCCGATGAATCTCTACGGCTGGAGCAAGCACATGTTCGATCTCGCGGTGGTCGAGCGCCGCACGAACGGCGATCCGTTGCCGCCGCAATGCGTGGGCCTGAAGTTCTTCAACGTGTTCGGTCCCAACGAATACCACAAGGGCTCGATGATGAGCGTGCTGGCGCGCCGCTTCGACGACGTCAAGGCCGGCCGGGTCGTGCAATTGTTCAAGTCGCATCGCGAGGGCATTGCCGACGGCGATCAGCGCCGCGATTTCATCTATGTCGACGATGTCGTGCGCGTCGTCATGTGGCTCCTGGCAACGCCGTCGGTGTCCGGGCTCTTCAACGTCGGAACCGGCAAGGCGCGCAGCTTCAAGGATCTCATGTTGGCTGCCTATGCGGCGCTCGGCACCAGGCCCAACATCGAATATATCGACATGCCCGAGCAGATCCGCGCGGCCTACCAATACTTCACCCAGAGCGAGGTCGATCGCCTGCACCGCGCCGGCTATAATTGCGGCTTCACGACGCTCGAGGACGCGGTGAAGGCCTATGTAGGGGACTACCTCGACCGGCCCGATCGCTTCCGCTGAGGCTTTTTGACCATGCCGACGCCCATTCTCGATTTCGACGCCATCGCGCAAGCCATCTCAGGCCGCACGGTGCTGTGCATTGGCGACATCATGCTGGACGAGTTCGTCTATGGCGAGGTGTCGCGGATCTCGCCGGAAGCGCCGACGCCCGTCATCGCGGCCCAGCGCAGCGAGATTCATATCGGCGGCGCCGGCAATGTCGCGCGCAACGTCGCCTCGCTCGGCGCGCGCTGCATCTTCGTCGGCCTCGTCGGCGAGGACGATGCGGGCAAGCGGCTCGCTTCGGCGCTTGGCGAGCAGGCCGGAATAGAATGCATCCTGGTGTGCGACCCGTCGCGGCCGACCACGCGAAAGGTCCGTTTCGTCTCCGAGCACTTCTCCACGCACATGCTGCGCGCGGATTGGGAGCAGGCGGCGCCTGCCTCCGATGACATCGAGACGAAGCTGATCGAGGCGATCCTGCCGCAGATCGCGCGCGCCGACATCGTGCTCCTCTCGGACTACGCCAAGGGCGTGCTGACGGCACGCGTCATCCGCCACACCATCGACGCCGCGCGGAAACTCGGCAAGCCCGTGATCGTCGATCCCAAGAGCCTGAACTGGGCGATCTATCGCGGCGCCACGCTGCTCACGCCCAACCGCAAGGAATTTTCGGAGGCGACACGCAGCCGCGCCGACACGCCGCAGAGCATCGTCGATGCCAGCGAGGACGTGATGCGGCTTGCCGATTGCGAGGCGATCCTGGTCACCCAAGGCGAGCACGGCATGACGCTGGTGCCGCGGGCAGGCGAGGCCGTTCACGTTCCGGCGTTCCCGGTGAAGGTGCGCGACGTCTCCGGCGCCGGTGACACCGTCGCCGCTGCGCTTGCGGTCTCGCTTGCGGCCGGCGCCGACTGGGACGCTGCGCTGCGCATCGCCAACGCCGCTGCTGCCGTCGCCGTCGGCAAGCAAGGCACCGCCAGCGTGAGCGCGGCCGAGCTACGCCGAAAAATCCTGCCACATGCCACCCTCGCGGCCGAGGAGAAGATCGTGCTCGATCCGGCCGCGCTCGATCCGCAGCTCGCCGAGTGGAAGCGGCAGGGCCAGCGCGTCGGCTTCACCAATGGCTGTTTCGACATCCTCCACCCCGGCCACGTCAAGGTACTGACCGCGGCACGCGCCGCCTGCGACCGCCTCATCGTGGGGCTCAACAGCGACGCCTCGGTGCGGCGGCTCAAGGGCACGGATCGTCCCGTCCAGGACGAACGCGCGCGCGCGGAAGTGCTCGCCGCGCTCGAGGCCGTCGATCTCGTCGTCATCTTCGAAGAGGACACGCCGATCGACCTGATCAGGCGCATCAAGCCCGGCGTGCTGGTGAAGGGCGGCGACTACACCCGCGAGCAGGTGGTCGGCCACGAGGTCGTCGAGGCAGCGGGCGGGGTGGTCGTGCTGGTCGACATCCTCCAGGGCTTCAGCACGACGGCCCTGGTCCATCGCGCCCGGGGAGGCGGCAAGTGACGGCGCTTGCCCGCGAGACGACCGGCGAAATGCTGCTTCGCCGTCTGCGCAGCCCGGCTGCCTGGCGCGAGACCGTCGATATATTGGCGGTGCTGACCGCGGCCTCGCTGCCCTGGTCGACCTCGCTTGCCGGGATCTTCAATGCACTGATGCTGCTTTGCATGGTGCCGTTCCTCGACGTCCGCGCGTTCCTGCAATCGCTGAAGCGTCCGATCTGCATTGCGCCGATCGCGCTGGTCCTGCTCGCGCTGGTGGGGACACTCTGGTCGGACGCGAGCTGGGGCGCGCGCTTCTATGCGGTCAACCCGACCATGAAGCTGCTCGTGCTGCCGGTTCTGCTCTATCATTTCGAGCGATCCAGCCGCGGCCACTGGATCTTCGTCGCCTTTCTGGTGTCCTGCGCCTTGCTGTCGGTGATGTCCTGGCTGGTCGCCTTCTACCCGAACCTCGCACTCAAGACCGATCCGCCCGAGCGCGGCATCTTCGTCAAGAATTACATCGACCAGAGCCAGGAATTCGCGTTGTGCGCGGTCGCGCTCGCCTTTCCGATCGTGATGCTGTTGCGTGAGAAGCGATATTGGTTCGCCGGGCTGCTGACGGCGCTGGCACTGGGCTTCTTCGTCAACATGACCTTCGTCGTGGTGTCGCGCACCGCGCTCGTCACCGTGCCGATCATGCTCGGCGTGTTCGCGCTGCTTCACCTCAAAGGGCGCAGCATCGCACTCATCTCCGCCGGCTTGCTCGCCGTCGCCATTGTCGCCTGGCAGGCTTCGCCCTATCTGCGCCATACGGCCGAGAGGTTTTCCGACGATTACACGCGTTATGTCGAAAAGGGCGAGCCGACCTCGCTCGGCCTGCGGCTCGAATTCTGGCGGAAGTCGCTCGGCTTCTTCGTGGAGGCCCCGATCATAGGGCACGGCACCGGTTCGACGCGCGGATTGTTCGAGCGCGTCGCGACGCCAGCCGGTCGGTACCAGGCGTCTGCAGAGGTGATCGGCAACCCGCATAACCAGACGCTCAACGTTGCCGTGCAATGGGGCGTGATCGGTATCGCCATTCTCTATGCGATCTGGATATTGCATCTGCGGTTGTTTCGCGGCGACGGGCTTGCCAACTGGATCGGGCTCCTGGTGGTGGTGCAGAATGTCTTCACCTCGCTGTTCAATTCCCATCTGTTCGATTTCCACGAGGGCTGGATGTACGTCATCGGCGTCGGTGTCGCCGGCGGCATGGTGCTCCGGACACAACAGGCCGAGGCGAAGATGGGGGAAGCCGGTTCCTGAGCGGCTGCGCGGCTGGCAAGTCTGGTCCAGATGGGCTATCAGCGCGGTCAGGTTGCATCTAACTGGGTTTTCATCGGTCGGCGGATGACGCGTCTTTCGCATCTCACCTTGCGCAATTTCCTGATCGCACTCCACGACCTGCTGGCGACCACGGCGGCGCTTTTTGCCGCCTTCTATCTGCGATTCGAGGGCGGCGAGGGCTTCTTCGACCGCCTGCCGCTGCTGTTCCAGCTTCTGCCCTACTTCCTCGCCTTCAGCGTGGTCGTGTTCTTCATCTTCAACCTGACCACGACGAAATGGCGCTTCATCTCGCTGCCTGACGCGCTGAACATTATCCGCGTCGCGACCGTGCTGACGGTCGCCCTGCTGGTGCTCGACTACATCTTCGTCGCCCCCAACGTCCGCGGTGCCTTCTTTCTCGGCAAGGTGACGATCGTCCTCTACTGGTTCCTCGAGATCTCCTTTCTCAGCGCGCTGCGCATGGCCTACCGCTACTTCCGCTATACGCGGGTGCGGCGTCACGCCCGAGGCGAGGATGCCGCGCCGACGCTGCTGATCGGCCGCGCCGCGGATGCCGAGGTGCTGCTGCGCGGCATCGAGAGCGGGGCGATCAAGCGCATCTGGCCGGTCGGCGTGCTGTCGCCATCGAGCTCGGATCGCGGCCAGTTCATCCGCAACGTGCCGGTGCTGGGCGGCATCGACGACGTCGAGGACGTCATCGCCGACTTCGCCAAGCGCAACAAGGCGATCGCGCGCCTCGTCATGACGCCGTCGGCGTTCGAGCCGGAGGCGCACCCGGAATCGATCCTGATGCGGGCGCGCAAGTTGGGCGTGATCGTCAACCGGATGCCCTCGCTGGAGAGCGGCGATACGCCACGCCTCACGGCCGTCGCGGTCGAAGACCTCCTGCTGCGGCCGAGCGAGACGATCGACTATGACCGCCTGGAGGCGCTGATCAACGGCAAGGCGGTGATCGTCACCGGCGGCGGCGGCTCGATCGGTTCCGAGATCTGCGAGCGCGTCGTCGCCTTCGGCGCTGCGCGGCTCCTGATCGTGGAGAACTCGGAGCCGGCGCTCTACGCGATCACCGAAGCGCTCGCCGCGAGGGGCGCGTCCGCCGAGATCGAAGGGCGGATTGCCGACATTCGCGACCGCGAGCGCATCACGCGCCTGATGATGGAATTCAGGCCGGACATCGTGTTCCACGCCGCAGCGCTCAAGCACGTGCCGATCCTCGAACGAGACTGGAGCGAGGGCGTCAAGACCAACATCTTCGGCTCCATCAACGTGGCGGACGCCGCCGTGGCCGCCGGCGCCGAGGCCATGGTGATGATCTCGACCGACAAGGCGATCGAGCCGGTGTCGATGCTCGGCCTGACCAAGCGCTTTGCCGAGATGTACTGCCAGGCGCTGGATCACGATCTCGCTGCCGGCGCGCACGGTGCCAAGCCGCCAATGCGCCTGATCTCGGTCCGGTTCGGCAACGTGCTGGCCTCGAACGGCTCGGTGGTCCCGAAATTCAAGGCGCAGATCGAGGCCGGCGGCCCGGTCACGGTGACGCATCCCGACATGGTCCGCTACTTCATGACCATTCGCGAGGCCTGCGATCTCGTCATCACCGCGGCCACCCACGCACTCGGAACGCAGCGTCCCGACGTCTCGGTCTACGTGCTCAACATGGGCCAGCCGGTGAAGATCGTCGATCTCGCCGAGCGCATGATCCGCCTCTCCGGACTGCAGCCCGGCCACGACATCGAGATCGTGTTCACCGGCATGCGGCCGGGCGAACGACTGCACGAGATCCTGTTCGCCTCCGAGGAGCCGACCCGCGAGATCGGCGTCGCCGGCATCATGGCGGCGCAGCCGAACGAGCCGCCAATGCAGACGCTGCGCAAATGGATCGGGGCGCTGGAGCAGGCGATCGCGCGCGACGATCGCGCCACCATCAGGACCATCCTGAAGGATGCGGTGCCCGAATTCGGGTCGACCGCGGCCTGACCATGCAGCCTTTGGGCAAGATCGTCGTTGCGAGCCAGCATTACCCGCCGGATACCAGCACGACGGCGGCGATCATGGCCGAGATCGCCTGCCGTCTCGCCAGCGAGCACGAGGTCGTCGTGCTCTCGGGCTGGCCGGGCGCATTGCCGCCCTCGCAGACCGGTCCGGGCAAGCCGCGCGTGGTTGCGATCAGGAACCGCATTTCGGGCAAGGCGGCGCTGGTGCGGCGCGCTGTGTCGGAGCTCCTGTTCGTGGCACGCACGTTCTTCGCATTGGCGCGGGAGCTGAGGCGAGGCGACGTTGTGCTCACGGTCACCGCGCCGTTCACGCTGCCTTATGCGGTGGCGGCGGCCGCGAGGCTGAAGGGCGCGCGCTCGGCGCTGATCATGCACGACCTCTTTCCCGACGTGCTGGTAATGGCGGGCCTGCTGAAGCCCGGCTCGCTGGTGACGCGGACGATGCGGGCGGTCAACGGCCTGATGTTCCGCGGACTCGATGCCGTCATCACCATCGGCCGCGACGCGGAGCGGCCGCTCCTGAGCTATTCCGGAATGACGCGAAACAAGATCCGCTTCATCCCGAACTGGGCGACGCTGGTGCCCGCGCCGCGGCCGGTCACGCCGGACAATCCGTTCCGCAAGGCGATTGCCGCGCGCTTCATCGTCGGTCTGTCGGGCAATCTCGGCTTCACCCATGATCCGGAGATCGTGTTCGAGGCGGCGCGCCTGCTGCAGGACGAGACGGACATCCACTTCATGCTGTCGGGCTGGGGCATCGGTTTCGAACGGCTGAAGCAATTGCAGGCGGCGGCGAACGTGCCGCCGAGCGTGCTCGGCACGCTGCTCGGCGCTATGGGCCGGCAGGATACGTATGACGGCCTGATCGGCTCGCTCGAGCTCGACATCTCCAAGGCGATCGCGACCGGCTGGCAGCCGCAGGTCTCGCTCGACGAGGGGTTGCGGCTGGCGCTGGCGGCTCAGGACGCCTGAGCGCGGGAGAAGCGCCGCAGCACCAAAGCGACCGCGACGGCACCTGCGAGCAAGGACAGGATCGTGATCGCCGTCGAGCCGGCGCGAACGGTGACGAAGGCAAGCAAAGCCAGCACGAGATTGAGCGTGAAGACCTCGCCGCTCACGCGTCGGACCGTGAACCCGTTGTCGGTGGCGCGCTGATAGAAGTGCGTGCGGTGGGCCGCCCAGAACGGCTCGCGCCTGACGATGCGCCGGAACAGCGTGATGGTGGAATCCGCAAGGTAATAGGCCGGCAGCAGCAGCGCCGCGGCGGGATGTCCGTGCCAGGCGAGCTCGAGCAGGCACCAGCCGAGCAGAAGACCGATCGGCAGGCTGCCGACGTCGCCCAGGAAGACTCTCGCGGCCGGACGGTTGAACGGCGCAAAGCCGAGCATGGCCCCGCACAGCGCCGTGGCCAGCAGTCCGGCAGACGACGAGAGCTCGCCAAACCAGCCGAGCAGTCCGAGCGCGGCCGTCACGGGCACCACCTCGGCCACTGTCATCAGGTCGAGCCCGTCCATGAAGTTGACGAGGTTCACGAACCAGATTCCGGCAAGCAAAATGAGACCGCGCTCCAGCGCGAGCGGCAGCGCCGGCACGATGCGTGCGCTCTCCGGTGCCGAGAAGACGACGGCGGCCACGGCTGCTGCCTGCAACACCAGGCGGGCCAGGACGGGCAGGGGCCTGATGTCATCGACAAGTCCGACCAGAGCGATCACGAGCGCGGAGCCGATCAAGGGCAGGGGAATTGCGCCGGTGGCCCACGCCGACCACGGCGCAGCGACCAGCAGGGTGGCGGCGATGACGGCGATGCCCGCACCTTGCGGGGTCGGGATTTTGTGCGACGAGCGCGCGTTCGGGCGCGCCAGCGCATAGCGCTGCAGCAACGGCATGCTCAGCCAGGTGATGCAGGCGGATATCAGTCCAGCCAGCACGGCCGGCAGAAGCGCGAGCGGCACCAGTCCGGCCGCAAGGTCCGGACCCGAGACGAACGTCGTCACTCCGGCACCCCGATCGGAGCCGTTCCTTGCGCGGCCTTTTCCGCGCTGAGGATCCAGACCAGGCCGCCGAACGCACCGACGATGAAGAACACGGCGCCGTACAGCAGCGAGACGTTGACCCCCTCATTGGCGGCAAGTCCGGCGAAGCCGAACGCCAGGCCCATCGTGGCCTCACGCACGCCCCAGCCGGCGATCGAGATCGGCATCATCGTAATCAGCATCACCGGCGGTACGAGCAGGAAGACGTCGCTGAAGCGAACAGGGGCCGCGATCGACTGCACCACGCACCAGGCGATGACGACGGCGAGCACGTGGACGAGGATGGAGAGGATGGCGATGGCCGGCCCGCGGCTGCGGCTGAAGATCACGCGGTTTGCGATCACCGCGCAGGCGTGAAGGTGATGGGTCGCCCACCATGTCTTCAGCCACCGCCAATTCAGCGCGCCGAAGATCAAGAAGCCGACGCCGCCGGCAAGCGCCAGGAGGTCGACCAGCAGCAGCGCCGAGCGGCCGTGCGCGTCGGTGATGAGGGTGTAGCTCCAGGGCAGGCTCGCGACGATGAGAACCGCGAGCGCGATCAGGCCGATCGCGCGGTCGACGAAGATCGAGTAGGTGGCCGCACGCCAGCCGGCCCCGGCGCGCGCGACGAGCCACAGCCGGACCGCGTCGCCGCCGATTGCCGAGGGCAGGGTCTGGTTGAAGAAGGAGCCGATCACGTTGTAGCGCATGGCCCGGCCGAGCTCGAGCGGTGCGCCACAGACGGCGCTGATCTCGCGCCAGCGCAGCACGCCGACGAAGATCTGCAGGAACGTGATCGCGATCGCGAGCCCAATCCAGAACAGGCTGGTCACGGTGAAGCGCGACAGCAGCTCGGTCAGGTCGACCTTGCGCAGTGCCAGGTAGAGCAGCGCTACGGAAATCAGGATTTTGGCCGTCGACAGCAGAATTCGGCGCATCTCGCCCGCTTGAGCTCGGTTTGCGATGATTTGAGGCAACCCGACGCGAGGCGCCGAATTCGGCCGCTTTGGTATGGTTTTGGCGCCGATCATGCAATAGCCGTCGTTAAGGACGCCATGAGGAAGCCTCATGGGGAGCGGTGCGCCTATTGCGACCCCATCAAAGTGGCGGCTAAACAGGTTGGGGCAAGCGAGCCCCAGGGAACAGGATGACAGATCAGGCGATTTTGGTCACGGGGGCGGCCGGCTTCATCGGCTTTCACGTCGCCCGGCAGTTCCTGGGCGAGGGCCGCACCGTCGTCGGGCTCGACAATGTCAACAGCTATTATGATCCGGCGCTGAAGCGGGCACGCCTGGCGCTGTTGCAGAGCGACTCCCGTTTCTCCTTCGTCGAGGCCGATCTGGCCGACCGCGAGACGATGACGGCGCTGTTTGCGCGGCATCGTTTCACCGAGGTCGTGCATCTGGCGGCGCAGGCCGGCGTGCGCTACTCGATCGAGCAGCCGCACGCCTATGTCGATTCCAATCTCGTCGGATTCCTCAACGTGCTCGAAGGCTGCCGCAACAACGGCTGCCGCCATCTCGTCTACGCTTCGTCATCTTCCGTTTATGGCGCCAACACAAAAATGCCATTTGCGGTTGCGGACCGGACCGACCATCCCGTCAGCTTCTACGCCGCGACCAAGAAGGCGAACGAGGTGATGGCGCAGTCCTACAGCCATCTCTATCGCCTGCCGGTCACGGGCCTGCGCTTCTTTACCATCTACGGGCCATGGGGACGGCCCGATATGGCCATGTTCCTGTTCGTGAACGCCATCATGGCGGGCAAGCCGATCCGGCTCTTTAACCATGGCAAGATGCGCCGCGACTTCACCTATATTGATGACGTCACGCGTGTCGTGTCCAAGCTGGTCGATCTCGTGCCCGCGGACGATCCGGCTGCCGCAAATGCGCCGTTTAAGCTCTACAATGTCGGCAATCACCGCCCCGAGGAACTGATGCACGTTGTCGGTCTTCTGGAGCGGGAGCTGGGCCGGACGGCGATCAAAGAATTGCTGCCGATGCAGCCGGGAGATGTGCTGGAAACGTTCGCGGATGTCGAGGATTTGATGCGCGACACCGGCTTTGCACCGTCAACGCCGATCGAGCATGGGGTCCATAATTTTGTCACCTGGTATCGGGACTACTTCAAGGTTTGAGATGACGATGGACAAACGCATAATCCCCCTGATCATGTGCGGCGGCGCCGGCACGCGGCTGTGGCCGGCTTCGCGCGAGGTGCGGCCCAAGCAGTTCCTGCCGCTGTTCGGTACGCGCTCGACCTTCCAGGACACGCTGCTGCGCGTCTCCGACCCCTCCCTGTTCGATCGCCCGATCGTCATCACCAACGCCTCCTATCGCTTCATGGTGCTGGAGCAGCTCGCCGAGATCGGCATCGAGGCCGACGTGATCCTCGAGCCGATGCGGCGCGATTCCGGACCAGCGATTGCCGCGGGCGCGGTGTTCGCGCAGAACCGCGCCAGTGAAGCCATCGTGCTCGCGCTCGCCGCCGATCACGTGGTGCAGGACAATGCCGCTTTCGTCGCCGCCTGCCGCGAGGGTCTCACTGCTGCGAGCACCGGGCGTATCGTCACCTTCGGCGTCAAGCCGGAGCGGCCGGCGACGGAATACGGCTACATCAATCCGGGCGAGGTGATCTCCGGCGAGGTGCATGCGGTCGCGCGCTTCGTCGAGAAGCCGGACGCGGTGAAGGCCTCCGACTACGTCAATTCGGGCTATCTCTGGAACAGCGGCAACTTCATGTTCCCGGCGAGCGTGCTGCTCGACGAATACCGCAAGGTCGACGCGGCAAGCGTCGAGGCCGTCACCCATGCGGTCAACAATGCCAGCCGCGATCTCGGCTTCGTGACGCTGGAGCCGGAGGCGTTCGGCGCGGCGAAGGCGATCTCGATCGACTATGCCGTTATGGAGAAGACATCGCGTGCGGCGGTCGTGCCGGTGTCCTGCGGCTGGTCCGACGTCGGCTCCTGGCACGCGGTGTGGGAGTTGTCCGAGAAGGACGCACAAGGTAACGCCTCGCACGGCAGCGCCGTGTTCGAGGATTCCCGCAATTGCAACGTCACCACCGATTCCGCGCTGGTCGCGCTCGAAGGCGTCGACGATCTCATCGTGGTCGCAACCGCGGATGCGGTGCTGGTCTCGCGCCAGAAGGATGCCAACGGCCTAAAGCGGCTCGTCACCAAGCTGAAAGCGGTCGCGCCGAAGGTCACCGAGGAGCATCTCAAGGTGCACCGGCCCTGGGGCAGCTACCAGTCGGTCGACAATGGCGAGCGCCACCAGGTCAAGCGCATCGTGGTGAAGCCGGGCGGGCGGCTGTCGCTGCAGAAGCACCACCATCGCGCCGAGCACTGGATCGTGGTCCGCGGCACCGCGCAGGTGACCGTGAACGAGACCGTGAAGACGGTGCACGAGAACGAGTCCATCTACATCCCGATGGGCGCGGTCCACCGGATGGAGAATCCCGGCAAGATCCAGCTGGAACTGATCGAGGTCCAGACCGGCTCCTATCTCGGGGAAGACGACATCATCCGGATTGAAGACGACTATCAAAGGTCGTAACCAGCAAGCTCCGAATCACGCGACCCGGGTCCCACAGGCGATATTTTTCGGCTAAGGCCCGGGGAACGTGTAACTTTTTGAATCAAATCGTGTCCGGGCCGCGAGGGCGGCATTCGCCACAAATGTGGCGTCCGTGCTAGAAGCGCGCCGGGGATTTGCGTTGAATCGGGGTTTACTCAGATGAGTTCCAAAGGATCTGCACCGGCAAAGGCCGGCTTGCGCGTCGGTGTCATTGGCGCCGGCGTGATGGGCAGCAACCATGCGCGCGTGCTCAGCGGCCTGCCCGGGGTCAACCTCGTCGGCGTCGTCGATCCTTCACACGCACATCGCACCCGCGCGACCGAGCTCGCCAACTGTCCGAGCTTCGAGACGCTCGACGCGCTGTTCGCCGCCGGCGTCGACGCCGTCACCATCGCGGCTCCCACCCATCTGCATCACGAGGTCGCGCTCGCCTGCATCGCCAAGAACATCCATGTCCTGGTCGAGAAGCCGATCGCCTCCACGGTGGCGGAGGGCCGCGAGATCGTCGCCGCCGCGCACAAGGCGGGCGTGACGCTGATGGTCGGCCATGTCGAGCGCTTCAATCCGGCGGTCGCCGCCGTCAAGCAGGCGATTGCGGGCGAGGACATTCTCTCCATCGCGATCACCCGCGTCGGCCCGTTCCCGCCGCGTATGTCCAATGTCGGCGTCGTCATCGACCTCGCCGTGCACGACATCGACCTGATCCGCTGGTTCACCGAATCGGACATCGTCGAGGTGCAGCCGCAGCTGTCGAGCGCGGTCGCCGAGCGCGAGGACATCGCGCTGTTGCAGTTCCGCACCGCCAACGGCGTGCTCGCGCACATCAACACCAACTGGCTGACGCCGTTCAAGGCGCGCAGCGTCACGGTCGCGACCCGCGGCAAATACGTGATGGGCGATCTCTTGACGCGCCAGGTCACCGAATGTTTCGGCTTCAAGCCGGATGGCAGCTACTCGATGCGGCATCTGCCGGTCGGACATGACGAGCCGCTGCGCGCCGAGCTGATCGCGTTCCTCAAGGCGGTGCGCAACGGCGAGACGCCGGCGGTCACCGGCGACGAGGGCGTCGCCAGCCTCGAGATCGCGACCCAGTGCCTCGAGACGCCGTCGCGGCCCGCGGCCAAATCGCCCGCCCTCAAGGGCCCGCGCCGCGTTGCCGGCTGATCCCTTTCCATGTCGACCGCTCAAAACCAGCAAGGCGTCATGAACCAGCATCTGCGTTCCGAACCCATTCCCTTCATCGACGTCGCCTCGCAGCGCCGCCGGCTCGGAGCCTCGCTCGATGAAGCCGTCAAGCGCGTGATGGACCATTGCCAGTTCGTCAATGGCCCCGAGGTGTTCGAACTCGAGAAGCAGCTCGCGGCCTACAGCGGCGCCAGGCACGTCGTCGCCTGCGCCAGCGGCACCGACGCGATCCTGATGGTGATGATGGCGAAGAACGTCGGGCCCGGCGATGCCGTGCTGTGTCCGTCCTTCACCTTCATCGCGACGGCATCGCCGGTGGCGCGAACCGGCGCGACGCCGGTTTACGTCGACGTGGACGAGACCACCTTCAACATGAGCCCGGATTCGCTCAAGCGCGGCATCGCGACCGCGCGCAAGGCCGGCCTCAAGCCGGTTGCGGTGATTCCGGTCGACCTGTTCGGTCAGCCCGCCGATCACGACGCCATCGCCGAGATCGCCAAGGCCGAGGGCCTGTTCGTGCTCGACGACGCCGCTCAAGGCTTTGGCGCCAGCTACAAGGGCCGCAAGCTCGGCACCTTCGGGCTCGCCACCGCGACCAGCTTCTTCCCGGCTAAACCGCTCGGCTGCTTCGGCGACGGCGGCGCGATCTTCACCGATGACGACGAGCTCGCGGCGACCTTGCGCAGCATCCGCGTGCACGGGCAGGGCGTCGACAAATACGACAACGTCCGCCTCGGCCTGACCGGCCGGCTCGACACCATGCAGGCCGCGGTACTGATCGAGAAGCTGAAGATCTTTGACGACGAGATCGCGGCCCGCAACAGGGTGGCGGAGCGCTACGCGCGTGGGCTGTCCAATGTCGTGACCGTGCCGCGCCTGGCGCCCGGCAATACCTCGGTCTGGGCGCAGTACACGATCCGTCTTCCCAAAGGCACCGATCGCGACGGCTTTGCCGCTGCGCTGAAGGCCCAGGGCGTGCCGACCGCGATCTATTACGGCAAGTCGATGCATCAGCAGACCGCCTACAAGCACTATCCGGTCGCCGACGGCGGCCTGCCGGGTTGCGAGAGCCTGTCGCAGGACGTCATCAGCCTGCCGATGCATGCCTATCTGACCGAAGCCGACCAGGAGCGGGTGATCGCCGCCGTGCAAGGCGCGCTGGCGGGCTGAGCTTGCTTTTCTTCCCCTCTCCCCTTGTGGGAGAGGGGGGCTCGCCGCGAAGCGGCGAGACGGGTGAGGGGTCTCTCTCCGCACGGAATGCTGCGAGGGAGACCCCTCACCCGAGTGAGTTTGTGTCTACCTCCGGCGCCGCCCTCTCCCACAAGGGGAGAGGGCTCAGTAATGCGCATCGCAAGATGCATTCGACCTCTGTTCGCTAAGTCTCTAAAACAGACGCATGCTCGGACGCATTTTCACGGTCGGTGGTTACACGCTGCTCTCGCGGGTGACGGGGTTTGCCCGCGACATCATGCTCGCGGCGATCCTCGGCGCCGGCCCCGTGGCCGACGCCTTTTTCGTGGCGCTGCGGCTGCCCAATCATTTTCGTGCGATCTTCGCCGAGGGCGCCTTCAACGCCGCCTGGGTGCCGGCCTATGCGCATGTCCATGGCGAGAAGGGGGAGGCGGCTGCACATTTGTTCGCCGACCGCATCTTCACGCTGCTCCTGGCCTCGCAGGTGGTGCTGCTGATCGTTGCCTGGCTGTTCATGCCGCAAGCCATGAGCATTCTGGCGCCGGGCTTTTCCGAAGACGCCGAGCAGCGCAAGCTCGCGATCGAACTGACCCGGATCACCTTTCCCTACCTTCTGCTGATCACCCTGGTGACGCTCTACGGCGGCATGCTCAACGTGATGCAGCGCTTTGCCAGCGCCGCGGCCGCCTCGATCTTCCTCAACGTCGCGATGATGATGACGCTGGCGGTCGCCGTCTGGTTTCCGACCGCGGGCCATGCCGCCGCCTGGGGCGTTCTCATTTCCGGTTTCCTGCAATATTTCCTGCTGGCCGGCGATCTCGCGCGCCATGGCGGCCTGCCGCGCTTTGCGCCTTTGAAGCTCGACGAGGACGTGCGCGGTTTCTTCAAGGCACTGGGCCCCGCGACGCTCGGCTCGATGGGCACGCAGGTCGCGCTGTTCGCGGACACCATCATCGCGACCTTCCTGCCCGCCGGCGCGCTGTCGGCGCTCTATTATGCCGACCGGCTCAACCAGCTCCCGATCGGCGTCATCGGCATCGCCATCGGCACGGTGCTGCTGCCGGAGATGTCGAAACGGATCACGGCCAACGACCATGACGGCGCGATGAAGGCGCAGCGCCGCGCCTTCGATTTCACGCTGCTGTTCTCGATCCCGTTCGTCGCGGCCTTCCTCACCGTGCCCGACGAGATCATGCGCGCGCTGTTCGCCCGCGGCGCATTCTCCAAGGCCGATGCGGTGGCCGCAGGCGGCACGCTCGCGGCCTATGCCATCGGCCTGATCCCCTTCGTGCTGATCCGCAGCGCGGTCGCGACCTTCTACGCGCGCAAGGACACAGCGACGCCGGTGCGGGCGTCGCTGACCGGTATCGCGGTCAATGTCGCGCTGAAGGTCGCCCTGATGGGGTCGCTCGCGCAGATCGGCCTCGCGCTCGCCACCGCCGTCGGCGTCTGGACCAATCTGCTGCTGGTGCTGTTCTTCGCCGTCCGGCGCGGCTTTCTCGTGCTCGACCGCGCCTGGCTGCTTTCGCTCGCCAAGTTCGTGCTGACCGGCCTCATCCTCGCTGCCGCGTTTTGGTTGATTGCGCGCTTCAGCTGGTCCTGGCTGGGCGCGATGCACTTCCGGGATGAATTGATGCTGGTCCTGCTCGCCGTCGGCGGCACGATCGTCTACGCGCTCGCGATCCTCGTGCTGTTCGGCCGCAAGTGGCTGGTCGCGCTGGTGCGCGGCTAGGCGCGTATCGATTAGGTTCGTCAGATCCGCTTCACCTGCGAAGTGCGGACCTGCTCCAGTTGGCCATAGAGAAGGACGACGATACCTGAGAGTCCGAGACCGATCGCGCGCGCAACCCAAAAAAAGCGATCGATGAAAAAGAGCCCGACCCGGTGGCTCGGTTGCCAGGATTGGTAAGCCCAGACGCAGCCAACCAAGGCGATGCTCAACGCCGCCATGCGGAGCGCGGCCTCGCGATGGGGATGACCTCTGCACCAGCGCACGAGAATATCGTAGGCCTGCCACTGGGGCCAGAGAAGCAAAAGCCAAAGCGCATACTGAATGGCAAACTGCCATTCGTGCTCCGCCAGCACCCGCATTTGCCGATGGAGATGGAAGCTATCGATGGCGAGCCAGGCCGCGTAGTCAGCGAGGAAGCCGGACGGTCCGTTAAGCGCCAGCGCCAGCCAGAAAAAATAGTCGTAGAGCCATGGGGCATGTCCTACGGCTCGCCAGTACGGCTCGTCTGTCAGCACGCCCAATACGCCAACGCTCGAAACGAGCAGGGCGTTCAGCAAAATGATCTTTCGGATCGACATCAGGACCTGCGAAGTTTGCCCGCAGCAGAACGCGCTTGGAACGTGGTCAGCATGAGGGGCTCGCCTCCAGGATGCAACAAGCCTCCGCGCATCTCTTGATTTTGTGCGATCGCCGTGGTACTGACGCCTCATGATCAAATCCGTGCGCAACGTCAACCTCTCGAACATGACCCGCTTCGGCTGGGCCGTGGGAGGAGTCGTGCGCTAGCAATTCGACGACGACATCTTTTCCACCAGGCCCCGCCGGCATCGGACGGGGCCTTTTTCGTGGCCACTCTCCCTGCCGGCTCAACAGCAGGAGCATCCGATGCCACCACAACTGACGAACATTCTGCTGCTGGTGCTGTTCTTCGCCGTGCGGCGCGGCTTTCTCGTGCTGGACCGCGCCTGGCTGATGTCGCTCGGCAAATTTTTGCTGACCGGGATCGTCCTCGCCGCCGCCTTCTGGCTGATTGCGCACTTCAGCGGTGCCTCGCTGGGCTCGATGCACTTCCGGGATGAATTGACGTTGTTCTGTTGGCCGTCGGGAGCACTATTGTCTACGCGCTCGCGATCCTCGTGCTGTTCGGCCGCAACTGGCTGGTCTCGCTGGTGCGCGGTTAGGCGCGGACCGATCGTACGCGACAGGTTTTCGCAACCTTTAGGCTGGAAGCCAGTCTTGATGTGAGTCAAACTCCCGGCGGGCGAAGCGGCTAGTTTTGCCGGCCAGGCGGGGGGAGCAGGACATGGTGAAATCTGCTGTGAAATGTCTGATCATTGCCGGTCTTGCCGCTGGTTTCGCCGCGGCGGCTCAGGCTGAAGATCCCGACGTCGGCAAGTTGGAATTTCAGTCCTCGTGCGCGAGTTGCCATGGTGCGGATGCCAGGGGCAAAGGACCGGTCAGTGATCAGCTCAAGACACCGCCGCCCGATTTGACGATCCTGGCCAAAAAGAACAACGGCGTGTTTCCAACGAACACTGTCTATGAAGTCATTGATGGTATGAAGACGATTCCCGCCCACGGCACGCGTGAAATGCCGATCTGGGGAGAACGATTCAACCCCATCGTCAATTTGCCTCACTATGTCGATCCGTCCTATTGGCAGAAAGCCGGCCCCGAGCAAAGTCCGGAAGTCGTCGTGCGAAAGCGCATCCTCTCTGTCGTCGATTATCTCGGTCGTATTCAGCAAAAGTAGCAGCCGGCAAGCATCGAGATCGCTCGCCCATTCCGCTGGAGCGCCTGCCTACGGAAGGCGATCCGAGGCCTTGGACGATGCATCCGCCGAAACGAGGTGTTCGCCTCAAGGATGCATGCAACCTCTCCACATCTCTTGATTTTGTGCGATTGCCGTGATATCAGCGCTGCATGACTAAACGCTCGCGCATCGTCAACCGCAACCACATGACCCGCTTCGGCTGGGCCGTGGGAGGAGTCGTGCGCTAGCAATTCGACGACGACATCTTTTCCACCAGGCCCCGCCGGCATCGGACGGGGCCTTTTCATTGGCCACGCTCCTTGCCGGCACAACAGCAGGAGCATACGATGCCACCACAACTAACGGACATCTCACCCGGGATCGAGGGCGAGGTCGCAAGGCGCGGCCCTAGTCTCTCCATCGTGCAAGCGAAGGATGCGATCGATCAGGCCTTGGCCGCGCGCCTCAAGGCGTCGGCCAAGGCGCTGGACAACGACGCTGGCAGACCAACGGCGGCATCAACGGCAGGCCTTCTCGGTTTGCTCAAGCGAGCCTGGCTTGCGTTTCTGAAGCGGCGCCAGAACGCGCAGCCCACCTTGCACGACCTGAGCGACAGGGAGCTGACCGATATCGGCTTGACGCGTGGCGAGATTGACGCCATCGCGCCGGAACGTGCTATCGGCAGGCTGCGAGACCGCATGGCGGGTCTCTACAGCCGGGGCGCGATATAGGTGATCAACCCTAGAGTTCTTCAGGCATGATTCCGTTCCTTGAACGACTCGAGCACTCAAGCAAGGTGCTTGTTGCAGGCTGTGGCGGTGGCTTCGACGTTTTCGCCGGGGTCCCGCTCGCCCAGCATCTGACGGCGCGAGGTAAGGAGGTGGTGTTCGCCAGCTTCTCCTTCACGAACTTATGGCTATGCGGCGGCGAGCGTGTCGGGGAGACGATTTGGCGCGTCGATCAGCGCGCAGCCGAAATTCCCTGCTTCCCGGAGAAGTGGCTGGCTGAATGGCTCGGTCGCCGCGAGCAGCTCGTGCCGATCTACGCTTTCGCGAAAAGCGGTGTTCGACCGCTCGCGGCGGCGTATCGCCAGATCATCGATTCCCATGAGATCGATGCCGTGATCCTGGTTGACGGCGGGACCGACAGTCTCGTCTTCGGCGATGAGCCCGGCGTCGGAAGCGTCGTCGAAGACGCTGTCTCGCTCGTGGCTGCCGATCAGGCCGCGGGCGAAAAGGTGCTGCTCGCCGCAATCGGTTTCGGCGTAGACCATTATCACGGCGTCTCGCATCACGCGTTCCTGGAGAACACAGCCCAGCTGATTCGCGATGGTGGATTTCTCGGCATGTTCTCGCTGCCGCAGGGCAGCAGGGAGGCCGAGGCCTTCCTCGATCTGGTGGATTATGCCAACCAGCGCCAGCCGCAGCATCCGAGCATCGTGTGCAATTCGATCGCGAGTGCACTGCGAGGCGAGTTCGGCAACTATCATGCCACCAACCGGACCAGCGGAAACGAGCTGTTCATCAATCCGCTGATGTCACAATACTGGACGTTTCGATCCTCAGCGGTGGTGCGTCGCGTCGCCTATGCGGGACAGCTGGCCGAGACCGAGCGAGCTGAGGACGCCCGCAGGATCATCGATCTTCACAGGGAAATGACCGCGCTGCGGCCGTTCCGCCCCATCCCGCTCTGACAGGCGAAGCGCGGTGCTTTCCCGGCCTGCGACCCATGTGCTTGCCTAAACCCGTTTGCCTTGCCAGTTTTTCCACGGCAATATGCCGGCAAAACAACCATGAGAACGGGAATTTCAAATGGCGGCTCCCATCAAGTTCGGCGTTGGCCAAAGCGTGCTGCGCAAGGAGGATGACGCGCTCATCCGCGGCAAGGGCCGCTATACCGACGATTACGCGCCGCAGGCCGCGCTCCGCTGCCTGATGCTGCGCTCGCCGCATGCGCACGCCAAATACACCATCGATGCGAGCCGCGCCCGCGGCCTGCCGGGCGTCGCGCTGATTCTGACCGCTGATGATGTGAAGAATCTCGGCAACCTGCCGTGCCTGTTCAATCTCGAGACCGATCCCTTCACCGGCCCGCCTTACCCGATCCTCGCCAAGGACGAGGTGCGCCATGTCGGCGATTCCATCGCCTTCGTCGTTGCCGAGACCATCGACCAGGCCCGCGACGCGATCGAGGCGATCGAGGTCAAATGGTCGCCGTTGCCGGCGGTGACCGGCGTCGTCAACGCCGTGAAGAAGGGCGCGCCGCAGGTCTGGCCTGACAAGGCCGGCAACGTGCTGTTCGACGTCTCGATCGGCGACAAGAAGGCGACCGAAGCGGCCTTCGCCAAGGCGCATGCGGTGGCCGAAATCGCCATCGTCAATCCGCGCGTGGTCGCGAGCTTCATGGAGACGCGCGCGGCGGTCTGCGAATACGATGCCAAGCGCGACCATCTGACGCTCACGATCGGCAGCCAGGGCAGCCACCGCCTGCGCGACATCCTCTGCCAGAACGTGCTCAACATCCCCACCGACAAGATGCGGGTGATCTGCCCCGACGTCGGCGGCGGCTTCGGCACGAAGCTGTTCCCGTACCGCGAATACGCCCTGATGGCGGTTGCGGCCAAGAAGCTCAAGAAGACGGTGAAATGGGCGGCCGACCGCACCGAGCATTTCATGGGCGATGCGCAGGGCCGCGACAACGTCACCACCGCCAAGATGGCGCTGACTGAAGACGGCAAGTTCCTCGCGATGGACTGCGACCTGATGGGCGACATGGGCGCGTATCTGTCGACCTTCGGGCCCTATATTCCCCATGGCGGCGCCGGCATGCTGCCGGGCCTCTACGACATCCAGGCCTTCCACTGCCGGGTGCGCACCATCTTCACCCACAGCGTGCCGGTCGATGCCTATCGCGGTGCAGGCCGTCCCGAAGCGGCATATGTCATCGAGCGCCTCGTCGATGCCTGCGCGCGAAAACTCGACATGACGCCGGATGCGATCCGCCGCAAGAATTTCATCCCGCCGAAGGCGCTGCCCTACAAGACCGCGACCGGCAAGGTCTACGATTCCGGCGACTTCGCCGCGCATCTCAAGCGCGCGATGGAGATCGCCGAGTGGAAGGAGTTTCCCAAGCGCGCCAAGGCGGCCAAGAAGGGCGGCCTGATCCGCGGCATCGGGCTCGCGAGCTATGTCGAGGTCTGTGGCGTGATGGGCGAGGAGACGGCCAACGTTCGCCTCGATCCCAATGGCGACGTCACCGTGCTGATCGGCACGCAATCGAGCGGGCAGGGCCACCAGACCGCCTATGCGCAGATCGTCGCCGAGCAGTTCGGCGTCGCGCCCGAGCGCGTCCACGTCCGACAGGGCGATACCGACGAGATCGCAACGGGCCTCGGCACCGGCGGGTCGGCCTCGATTCCCTCGGGCGGCGTCAGCGTCGAGCGGGCCACGCGCGAGCTCGGCTCGAAGCTGAAGGAGATCGCGGCGCAGGCGCTGGAAGCCAGCGCCGGCGACCTCGAGATCACCGACGGCATCGTGCGCATCGCCGGCACCGACCGCTCGATCTCGTTCGCCGATCTCGCCAAGCGGCCCGGCGTCGATCCGTCGAAGCTCAACGGCAGCGCGACCTTTGCCAGCGCCGACGGCACCTATCCCAACGGCACCCACGTCGCGGAGGTCGAGATCGATCCGGCCACCGGCATCATCAAAATCGTCAACTACGTGATCGTCGACGATTTCGGCAAGACGCTCAATCCGCTGCTGCTGGCCGGCCAGGTGCATGGCGGCGCCATGCAGGGCATCGGCCAGGCGCTGATGGAGCAGGTGGTCTACGGGCCGACCGACGGCCAGCTCATCACCGCGACCTTCATGGACTATGCGCTGCCGCGGGCGGCGGACGGGCCGGCCTTCGTGTTCGAGACCGCCAACGTCCCCTGCAAGACCAATCCGATGGGCGTGAAGGGGGCGGGCGAGGCCGGCGCGATCGGCTCCTGTCCGGCCGTCGTCAACGCCATCGTCGATGCGCTCTGGCGCGAATACAAGATCGACCACATCGACATGCCGGCGACCCCTGAGCGGGTGTGGATCGCGATCAGCGAGCACCATCGCCGTCACAGCCTATAGTATCCGGCAAACGCGGCACCCGTTTTGCGGAGCGGACGCGTTTGCACACCCATCAGCCGGCGTGCGACGATTTTTCGTCGCGCTCCGGCGGGAATGAAATCTGCCAATCGGTGTTGGCCCATGGAGGGGTCGGCACGATCCTGAGATCGAGGAAAGGGATTTTGCGAATGAAGCGAGTGTTGATCGTTGGGGGCGCGCTGCTGCTCGGGATGGGCGCGGTTTGGGCGCAACAGGACTCCGTCAAGGAGGTCCAGACGCTCATGAAAGGCAACGGCAAGAACGCGGGCGCGATGTCGGCGATGGTGAAGGGCGAGAAGCCCTACGACCAGGCCACGGTGGACAGCGCGCTGGCGCAATTCGAAGATACCGCCAAGAAGCTGCCGAACCTGTTTCCGGCCAGCGCCAAGGGCGTGAAGCTCGACGGCGACTATTCGACCTCGCCGAAGGTCTGGGAGGACAAAGCCGGCTTCGACGCCAAGATCGCTGGCTTTGCCAAGATCGTCAGCGAGGCCAAGGGCAAGATCAAGGATCTCGACTCGCTCAAAGCGAACATGCCTGCCATCGGCAAGGAATGCGGCGGCTGCCACGAGACCTACCGCGTCAAGAACGGCTGAGGCTCGTAGCTCGGATAAAGCTTCGTAGCCCGGATGCAGCGAAGCGCAATCCGGGGTTCTATCCGAGTTGAAAGTCCATCCCGGATTACGCTTACGCTCCATCCGGGCTACAGGAATCATGAGGGGCGGTCGCGAAAGCAGCCGCCCTTTTTCTGTCCGCAAGGTCTGACGGATGATGCTCGGAGGGGTTATCTTCGCAGCAACGCCGCGACGTTGATGCGATAAGGCGTATCTCGTTCCTGACTGTCTTATGACAGCGGGAGTTCCAGCGCGCGGCGAGGATCTCAATCAACAGCGAGACAGGCCATGGTCAAACCGTTCCCGTCGAAGACGCATATCGGCAATCACATGCTGCATCCTGAGACGCTGATGCTGACCTATGGCTATGATCCGCAACTGTCGGAAGGCGCAATCAAGCCGCCGGTGTTCCTGACCTCGACCTTCGTGTTCAAGACCGCCGAAGACGGGCAGGACTTCTTCGATTACGTCGCCGGCCGGCGTGAGCCGCCGGAAGGCATGGGCGCGGGCCTGGTCTATTCGCGCTTCAACCACCCCAACAGCGAGATCGTCGAGGACAGGCTCGCGGTCTACGAACGTACCGAGAGCTGCGCGCTGTTCTCGTCCGGCATGGCGGCGATCGCGACCACGATCCTCGCTTTCGTCCGCCCTGGCGACGTCATCCTGCACTCGCAGCCGCTCTATGGCGGCACGGAGACGCTGCTGACCAACACGCTTGCGCGCCTGTCGATCGGCGCGGTCGGCTTTGCCGACGGGATCGACGAAGCGGGCGTCAGGCAGGCCTCGGAAGAGGCGATGGCCAAGGGCCGCGTCTCGATGATCCTGATCGAGACGCCCGCCAACCCGACCAACGGCCTGGTCGACGTCGCCATGATCCGCCGCATCGCCGAGTCCATCGGCAAGGCCCAGGGCCACACGCCGATCATCGCCTGCGACAATACGCTGCTCGGGCCGGTGTTTCAGCGGCCGATCGAGCACGGCGCGGATTTGTCGCTGTACTCGCTGACGAAATATGTCGGCGGCCATTCCGACCTGATCGCTGGCGCCGCACTCGGCTCGAAGGCGATCATGAAGGGCATCAAGGCGCTGCGCGGCGCCATCGGCACCCAGCTCGATCCGCATTCCTGCTGGATGATCAGCCGCTCGCTCGAGACGCTGAGCCTGCGCATGGAGAGGGCCGATGCGAATGCGCGCCTCGTGGCGGATTTCTTGCGCGATCACCCCAAGGTGGCCAAGGTGCACTATCTCGGTCATCACGAGGAGGCTTCACCGGCCGGACGTGTATTTGCGCGGCAGTGTCTCGGTGCTGGATCCACATTCTCGTTCGACATCGTCGGCGGCAAGGACGCAGCAGTGAAATTCCTCAACGCGCTGCAGATCCTCAAGCTGGCGGTGAGCCTCGGCGGCACCGAGTCGCTCGCGAGCCTTCCGGCAACCATGACTCATTCCGGCGTGCCCGCCGACATCCGCCGGAAGATCGGCGTGCTCGATTCCACGATCCGGCTGTCGATCGGCATCGAGAACCCGTCCGACCTGATCGCCGATCTCACGCAGGCGCTGAACGCGGCTTGAACCGCGGAGCGGAATCGAAAAGGCCGGACGCCCCTCCTGCGCCCGGCCTTCGCGCAACGAAGCAGCGTTGCGGCTTACTTCGCCACCTGACCGCGGATCTCGCCGCCAGGGTTGGCCGCGGTGTGGATGTTGATGTAGAGCTTGCCGCCGAGCAGATCGGCGGCCTGCGCGTCGGTCAGCGTCGCTTCGCCCTTGACCGGGCTGGCGGCCGCATTCGGGATCGCGACCGCCACGCCGGCGTTCTTGCCGGCTTCGGCAGGCCCGTGGAAATGGGCGGCGGTGGCGGGGCCTGAGAGCCCGGAATAGGTGACCGTCCAGGACAGCTTCTTGCTGGCGGCATCATAATTCAGATCGGCGGTTCCGGTGGCGCTGCTGGTCGTCGCCGGCACCTCGGACTTGCCGTCGAGCGTTGCTTTCAGCTTTTCGGCGCTGGCCGGAGCTGCAAAGGCGATGGCACCGAGCGCTAAGGCGGCAATGACGGTCTTGTTCATGACGTTCTCCCTGCTGAACCCGTTCGGGCTGCCAACCTTCCAACAGCCGGCATTTCAGTTTATTCCCGTTTCCGGGCGGGGCGGGCTAAATTCTTCGTGGCTGGAGCCGCGACGACATCGGCCCTAGGTTCGCCGCGACGAGTGAATGGATCCGCATGCTGCAACGAACAATTCTCGCAGGACTGCTCGCACTGGTCGCGGCCCTCGGCGTCTATTGGTGGCTCAGCGCGCCCATGGTGGCCGCCGCGGGCAATGCGCCGGCCCATGTGGCCAACCTTGCCAATGGCGAGACCATGTTCAACGCGGGAGGCTGCGCGTCCTGCCATGCCACGCCCGACCAGCCCGATCGCGTCAAGCTCGGCGGCGGCGTCGCGATCAAGTCGCCGTTCGGGACGTTCTACGCGCCGAACATCTCGCCCGATCCGAACGACGGTATCGGCAAATGGACGGAGGCGGACTTCGTCAACGCGGTGATGCACGGCGTTTCGCCGGGCGGGCAGCATTATTTTCCCGCCTTCCCCTACACCTCCTACCAGCACGCCAGGCGCGAGGACGTGCTCGATCTCTTCGCTTACCTGAAGACGCTGCCGCCCGTGGCCGGCAAGGTGCGCGATCACGACATGCGTTTCCCCTTCAACATCCGGCGCAATGTCGGCATCTGGAAATTCCTGTTTCTGGACGACAAGCCGCTCGTTGCCGACGGCACCAGGTCGCCGCAATTCAATCGCGGCGCCTATCTCGTCAACAGCTTTGGCCATTGCGCCGAATGTCACAGCCCGCGCAACGCGCTCGGCGGTATCATCGCCAGCCAGCGCTTCGCCGGCGGGCCCAATCCGGAAGGCGAGGGCTGGGTGCCCAACATCACCCAGAAACGCCTCGGCGAATGGAGCACGAAGGATATCGCCTATTTCCTCAAGAACGGCGAGTTGCCCGACGGCGACAGCGTCGGCGGCGCGATGACCCGCGTGATCAAGAACACCTCGCAATTGTCCGAGGCGGATATTGCGGCGATGGCGGAGTACCTCAAATCGCTGCCGCCCGTGGAAGGGCCGCCGCGGCCGAAGCGCAAGGAAACCGGCAAGGAAGCCGGTTAGAGCGTTC
>NZ_LFJC01000003.1:3393517-3447170 GCF_002776695.1 Bradyrhizobium nitroreducens | reverse complement strand
GGGGCAATAGTGCATCGCTCCCCGGGGAGAGCACGAAGGACACCGTGAAAACCATCGCGCAGGGAAGGCCGGGCGACCGGCAACACCTGTCGTCCACCCCGTGCGCGCTTCTTTCGCACGCGGGACTTCGGGTGCCAGCCGGCGCCCGGCCTTCCCTGCGCCCTTGCTTTCAGAGGGTGCAAGACCAATGCAAAGCTCGGGCAGAACACGCCGCGAGAATAAGCAATCACGTCCATCGCCCAACAACGGGCTCGTGCCCCGGACGCAGCGCAGCGCGCCCCCGGCGATGCGAAGCATCGTCCGGTGCGGCGTGGTGCGCTGCAGAGCCGGGGCCCATGCGTGAGCGGAACGTGCAGCCTGCTGGGTCCCGGCTCTGCGCAGCAGCGTAAGAACGCTGCAGCGCGTCCGGGACACGAGAGAGGCGCGTCTCAGGCGCCGTCATTGCGCGCGCAGCGATTGGCCCCCCGCTACGCCTTCTCCTCCAGCGCCCGGCGCAGCCGCCGGATGATGACGCCGCGGGCGCGGTCGTCGGCGGCGGCGCCGATCCTGTCGTTGATGTCGAGCATGAGCTCGGACATCTCGTTGTGCCAGTCGAGACGGGTGACGGCCTCCGGCGCGAGGCGGCGGCGATGATCGACATCGCGCACGCGCGGTTCGGGCGCAGCGAGCTCGTAGATGTCGTCCAGCATCGGCTGGTAGATCCTGGCCGCCGGAATGATACGCCCGGCGACGCGTGCGGCGAGGCCTGCAATCGCGCCTTCCTCGCCGTGGACCAGGAACAGCCCGCGCGAGATGGGCCGGCGCGCCGCGATCCAGCCGGCCATGCCGGCGCCGTCCGCATGGCCCGAATATTCGTCGATCATGCGGATGCGGGCCGCGACCTTGATCTCCTCGCCCTGGATCCGCACGGCCTTGGCCCCGTCCTGGAGGAAGCGGCCGAGCGTGCCGTTGGCCTGGAAGCCGGCGAGCAGCACGGTCGCGCGCTCGTTCCACAGCCAGCGCTTCAGATGATGGCGGATGCGGCCGGCATCGCACATGCCGCTCGCCGCGATGATGATATGGAATCCGGACAGGCGCATGATCGCCTTGCTCTCGTCCGCGGTCTCCGTGAATTTGAGATGCGGCGAGTTGAGCAGGCGCGCGGCATCGACCGACGGGTCGAGGCTCTCGGTATGGCGGCGGAACACTTCGGTGGCGCGGATCGCGAGCGGAGAGTCGAGGAAGATCGGTGCGGTCGGAATCTCGCCGTGCTCCATCAAATCGACGAGATCGACGATCAGCTCCTGGGTGCGCTCGACCGCGAAGGCGGGCATCAGCAGCGCGCCGCCGGCGCTTGCTGCCTCGCGCACCTCGGCTGCGAGATGCTGGCGGCGAAGGGCAGGGGTCGTGGCCTCGCGCACGCGGTCGCCATAGGTCGATTCCGAGATGACGTAGTCGAAATCGGTCGGCGCCTCGGGATCGGGCTGCAGCAGCTTGGCCTCCGGCCCGACGTCGCCGGAGAGCAGCACGCGCATCGGCCGTGCCGCGCCCTGTTCGGCGATCTCGAGCTCGATCGAGGCCGAGCCGAGCAGATGGCCGGCGTTCCAGTAGCGCGCGCGGACGCCGGGGATGACGTCGGTCCAGCTTTCATAATCGACCGCGCGAAACGATTGCAGCGACGCGATCGCATCGGACTGCGTGTAGATCGGCTGAACCTCCTTGCGCCCGCGCGAGGCGTTGCGCCGGTTGAGCTGGGTGACTTCCGATTCTTGGATGCTGCCGGCGTCGGGCAGCATGTAGGAGCACAGATCGATCGTGCCGCGCGTTGCCAGGATCGGCCCCTCGAAGCCAGCGCGCACCAGCTTCGGCAACAGGCCGCTGTGGTCGATATGGGCGTGCGTCAGCAGCACGGCGTCGATATCGGCGGGGCGGAACGGAAAGGCGCCGTAGTTGAGCTCCTTCAGCGTCTTCTGGCCCTGGAACAGGCCGCAATCGACCAGGAAACGGCCCGTTGCGGTCTGGAACAGGTAACTCGACCCGGTCACGGTGCGGGCGGCGCCGCAAAATCGGACGGTGATGCTCATGGCGTCGTCTCCGGAAGATGGGTGGTCAGTTCGGATCGCAACGCGGCTGCGAGACTCTCGTCGGCCAGTGTCTGGAGCGCGATCGTGCTCACGACGCTGACTTGCCCTGGGGGGCCTCGTGACCGTTGACGACGTAGCCGCTCTCCCCGGTGGCGGCATCGGCCGCCAGATCGTGTTCGGGACGGTCGAAGGTGTAGACCCGATAGAGCGGCTCGCCCTGCTCGACGCGGTCGCCGATCTTCTTGAACAGGCGGATGCCTGCGCCCTTGTCGAGCGGCGCGCCGGCGGTGCGGGCGAGGCGGTTCAGACGCAGGCAGTCGATCGCGGACACGATGCCGTCATGCGCCGCCTTGACGTCGAAGCTGAGCGGTCCGAGCTCATTGCTGCAGGTCGACGGGCCCTGGGCATCGATGATCTTCTGCATCTGCTTCAGCGCCGCGCCGCTGTCGAGCAATTCGCGCGCCCGGGCGTAGCCGGCGCCGCCGCGCAGCTTCGGATCATATTCCAGGAGGTGAGCGGCGAGCCGCAGCGATTTCTCGCGCAGATCGCGCGGCGCATCCTTGTCGTTGCCGAGCACGGCCATGACGTCATTGGCCTCGAGCACCGGCCCGATGCCGTTGCCGATCGGCTGGCTTCCGTCGGTCATGATCACCTCGACCGAGCGGCCAAAGCGGTCGCCGACGAATTCGAACAGCTTTCGCAGCCGCATCGCCTCGACGCCGCTGCTGACCTTCGCGGTCGGCCCGACCGGAATGTCGATCAACAGATGCGTCGAGCCTGCCGCGATCTTCTTGGACATGATGGAGGCGACCATCTGCTCGCGGGTATCGAGGCTCAGCGGACGTTCGACCGAGATCAGGACGTCGTCGGCCGGCGACAGGTTGACGTGCCCGCCCCAGATCAGGCAGCCGTTGCAGGCCGAGACGATCGCCTTCATCTCCTCGACGCCGACATTCACCCGCGCCAGCACTTCCATCGTGTCGGCAGTGCCCGCAGGCGAGGTGATGGCGCGCGAGGAAGTCTTCGGGATCGGCAAACCATGGGCGGCGACGATCGGCACCACCACCATCGAGGTGCGGTTGCCGGGAATGCCTCCGATGCAATGCTTGTCGACGACGACGGGGGTCGGCCACACCAGCTGCGTGCCCGCCTGGGCCATCGCCCCGGTGAGGGCGAGCAGTTCGTCGCTGGTGATGAAGCTTGCCGAGCCGATCAGGAAGGCGGCGATCTCCATGTCCGAGTAGCGATAATGCGCGAGGTCGTTGATGATCGCGCCGATCTCGGCCTGGCTCAGGGTTCGCCCGTGAATCTTCGCGCGCACCGCTTCAAGGCTCTCCGGCGGCGAGGCGGGCCTGACCGTCACATGCGTGCCCGCGCCTTGCGCGAAGCGGTGGAATGCGGGTTCAGAGAGGCCGATCTCGTCCGGGGAGACCAGCGTGTCGTCGTCCGTGATCAGCAGCGTCGCCAGCAGGACCTTGTCGCCCTGGCGAAGCTCGACGCGGCTGAAGCCGCGGAAGATCTCGGCACGCAGCGCCTTCGATTGCCTGGAGAGGACGACGACGTTCTCGCGTCCGGTATCGAGCCGGACGCGGCGGATTTTCAGTTGGGAGTGCGGAAGCTCTGGAGACATGGACGGACCGGCAGAGAGGAAACTCGGTCTCCATGCTTAGACGTCGCGGTCGCGGTGCTGTTGACCCAGATCATGGCCGGCGAGACCTGCTTGCCGGTGTGTCTTGCCGGTGTGTCTTGCCGGTGTGTCTTGCCGGTGTGTCTTGCCGGTGTGTCTTGCCAGTGTGTCTTGGCGATGTTGCCGGCGCCGGATGGCCGCATGCCGCCGGGCCGGGCGGTTACTTCGTGGCGGCGTCGATCGAGTTGAACTTGTTGTTGAGCAGGGCGCCGCCCGTGCTGTTCACGACGGTGACGATCGCGAGCGCGATGCCGGCCGCGATCAGGCAATACTCGATAGCGGTGGCTGCTTGTTCGTCGGCAAGAAAGGACCTGAGCAATGCCATCGTCAACTCCCGTTCGTCCGTCCAATGTATGCGGCGCCGTTTGCGAAATGCAGAAATCGATTCACGAAGTCTTCGCCGGGGCGCGTCAAAGCACTGGCGCGCTAGCCCCGACCTCTGGCGTTATATGCTGCCATTCGTTGACTTAAGGTTTCGTCACTCAATTTGGCCGGATTTGACGGGGTCTTTTTCAGGACCCGGCCGAGCCGCCGGGTGCGGCCTTGCCGGGGCGCCTCAGCACGGCGGCGAGGCGGCTGGCCAGATAGCTCATCACGCGCGGCTGCCACTGCACGGCGCCGTCGGTGAGGCGTTCGTCCTCGGTCGTGTCGCTGACGAGGCCGATATAGTTCTTCCTGGCGTCCTGCTTCTGCATGGCGTGGCAACCCTGGTCCAATCGAGGGCGGGACCTTGGTCGGCGCGAAGGCAATCAACGGTTAATTTTGTCTTCCGTAGGATTACGCGGTGCCTCGCCCATGCCGGGCGGCCGCCGAAGATGGCTGCGCGGTTTAACGGATTGTTGAGGCTATGGACCTGGCGGGCGGGCTCATTTGCGATTCCTGTCCGCGTTCAGCGCCCGCAGCATCGCGATGCGGGCGAACATCGTCCAGCCGCCGCCTTGCTCCGCCGCGTTGATCAGGGTCTCGATCGCGGTCTGCCAGTGGCCGGCGTGCTGCACGTCCTCGGGCAGCTGCATGATGTGATCGGCCGCCTGCTGCAGCGTCTGCAACCGGCGTCCGCCACGCAAGGAAATCGGATCGTCGAATGCCGCGGACCAGGGCATGTCAGGCCGACTGACGGGCGCGGGGAGACGTCACGGTGCGATCGCGCGTGCGTGCCGCTAGCCGGCCTTCTTCGTCCGCGCCGGCGCGCGCGCCGGCTTGTCGGCGGCCTTCCTGGGCGCGGTCGCGGCCTTCGCCGCGGCGTCCTTGCCGCCCTTGCCCGATATCGGCAGCAGCATCTCGCGCTGGCCCTCGACGCGCTTCTTGGGCTTCCTGGCCTTGGTCTCCTTGACAACCTTCGCCGCGGGCGCGGTGTCCTTCTCGTTGGCGATGCTCTTCTTCAGCGCATCCATCAGATTGATGACGTTGCCGCCGCTCTTCGGCGTCGTCTTGGCCGCGATCGGCGTCCCAGCGCGCTTCTTGTTGATGAGATCGATCAGCGCGGTCTCGTAATGGTCCTCGAACAGCTCGGGCTCGAACGCACCGGACTTCTTCTCGACGATGTGCCTGGCGAGGTCGAGCATGTCCCTGGTGAGCTTCACGTCCTGGATGTCGTCGAAATACTCCTTCTCGCTGCGCACCTCGTAAGGATAGCGCAGCAGCGTGCCCATCAGCCCGCTATCGAGCGGCTCGAGCGCGATGATGTGCTCGCGGTTGGTCAGCACCACGCGGCCGATCGCGACCTTGTCCATGCTGCGGATGGTCTCGCGGATCACCGCATAGGCGTCGTGGCCGACCTTGCCGTCCGGCACGAGATAATAGGGGCGGATCAGATAGCGGTTGTCGATGTCGGCCTTCGGCACGAACTCGTCGATCTCGATCGTGTGCGTGGAGTCCAGCGCGATGTCGTCGAGCTCGTCCTTGGTGACCTCGATATAGGTGTCGGTGTCGACCTTGTAGCCCTTGACGATGTCCTCGGATGTGACCTCGTCACCGGTCTCGGCATCGACCTTGAGGTACTTGATCCGGTGCCCGGTCTTGCGGTTGATCTGGTTGAAGGAGACCTTCTCGGTATCCGAAGTGGCCGGATAAAGCGCGACCGGACAGGTCACGAGCGACAAACGCAGAAAACCCTTCCAATTGGCGCGGGGGGCCATGGGCTACTCCAAACGCAACAGGGACAGACTTAAGAGGATACCATCGGGGAACACCGAATCATAGCAAGGCGGGACATTGAATCCTGCAACTGCGTTAACCGGCCGCGGGACGCGAGGTTGCGGCCCGATGGGGTGGCAAATGCCGGAACATCAACTCGGATCGGGCGTTGGCTCGGCATACACGGCTGCGAGGAGGTCGCGGTCATCGGAGGCGACATCCAGAGATTGAGGGCATCATGGCAACCACGCGAGAGCAGCATCAGATCGTCGAAACGGCAACCGAGGCGCGCCAGGGCGAACCTGGGCCGTCCGTTGCCGCACTGCTCGCCATCTCGACCGGGCTTGCGATCCTGATCCTCGCCGTCATCTGGTTCGTGTTCTTCCGGACCTGACGGCCGAATTCACGGGAAGGGCGGACCTTCCGAGGCGCCGCTTGACGCGGCCACATTGCGCCCGTCCTGCTCCGGCTCGTCCGGTTGCAGGGCGGGCGCAGTCGCGTTCGCCGCGAACACGTCGTATATGACCAAAAAGTAACGCGGCCGGGTTCCCGGCGTTCATATTCAGTTCACGCCGGAATTGCTCATCTGGTGCAGTGTTGATGCGGCCAATTTCTGGAGAGAAGCGTGCGCCTGCTCGTTGTTGAGGACGACCCCGATCTCAATCGCCAGCTCACCAAGGCGCTGACCGACGCCGGCTACGTCGTCGATCGTGCCTTCGATGGAGAGGAGGGGCATTATCTCGGCGACAACGAGCCGTATGATGCCGTCGTGCTCGACATCGGCCTGCCGAAGAAGGACGGCATCTCGGTGCTGGAGGCCTGGCGCCGCAACGGCCGCACCATGCCGGTCCTGATCCTCACCGCGCGCGACCGCTGGAGCGACAAGGTGCAGGGTTTCGACGCCGGCGCCGACGACTATGTCGCAAAGCCGTTCCACCTCGAGGAGGTGCTGGCGCGCATCCGTGCGCTGCTGCGCCGCTCGACCGGCCATGCCCAGAGCGAGCTCAGCTGCGGTCCCGTCACGCTCGACACCCGGACCGGCCGGGTCAGTGTCTCCGGCAATCCGGTCAAGATGACCTCGCACGAATATCGGCTTCTGGCCTACCTCATGCACCATTCCGGGCGCGTGGTGTCGCGCACCGAGCTGGTCGAGCACCTCTACGACCAGGACTTCGATCGCGACTCCAACACCATCGAGGTGTTCGTCGGCCGCATCCGCAAGAAGCTCGACGTCGACATCATCCAGACCGTCCGTGGCCTCGGCTATCTCCTGACCCCGCCGGCCGCTTGAGGCGTCCCGGGGCTTGACGGGCCGCCCGACAGGGGCCTTGGTCCGGTCATGACCTCTGACGCCCTGCCGTCCTGCGCCTTCCGGGATCGTTCCGATGGCCGCTAGCTCACTTGCCAACCGGCTATTCCTGTCGGCGACCGCCTGGCTCGTGGTGATCCTGGCCATCACCGGCGTGGTGCTGTCGTCGGTCTACAAGAACGCCACCGAGCGCGCCTTCGACCGCCGGCTCAATCTCTATCTCCGGACCCTCATCGCCGAGGTCGCCACCCCCGACGAGCCGCCGGACCGCCAGTTCCAGTCGCTGGGCGAGCCGCTGTTCGAGCTGCCGCTGTCGGGCTGGTACTGGCAGATCACGCGGACCGACACCGAGAAGCCGGAAGTGCGCTCCTCGCGATCGCTCTGGGACAAGAAGCTGCCGAAGCTGGAGGAGCAGGGCACCGAGCTCACCGCCGCCGGCATCCGGCTCGCTTACGTCGACGGGCCCGAGGGGCAGAACCTGCGCATGGTCGAGCGTCCCGTCGATCTCGGCGCCGACGGCAAATTTCTCGTCAGCGTCGCCGGCGACGACACCGAGATTTTCGACGAGACGCGCAGCTTCGACTATTATCTCGGCGGCACCTTCACCGCGCTCGGCATCGTCCTGCTGCTCACGACCGTATTCCAGGTCCGCTTCGGCCTCGCGCCGCTCAAGCGCATCTCGGAATCGATTGCCGATATCCGCTCGGGACGGGCGGAGCGGCTGGAGGGCGAATTCCCGGTCGAGATCGCGCCCCTGGCGCGCGAGACCAACGCGCTGATCGATGCCAATCGCGAGATCGTCGAGCGCGCGCGCACCCATGTCGGCAATCTCGCCCATGCGATCAAGACGCCGCTCTCGGTCATCGTCAACGAGGCCGGCAGCCATGCCGCCGAGCCGTTCGCGGCCAAGGTGATGGAGCAGGCGGATGTGATGCGCGACCAGCTCGCCCATCACCTGGAGCGCGCCCGCATCGCGGCGCGTGTCTCGATCGTCGCGACCGTGACGGAGGTGGCGCCCGCCATCGAGGCGCTGCGGCGGACCATGGAGAAAATCCATCGCGATCGCGGCATCGTGGTCGAGGCCAAGGCCGATCCGTCGGCAAAATTCCGCGGCGAGCGCCAGGATCTCGAGGAGATGGTCGGCAATCTCGTCGACAATGCCTGCAAATGGGCGGCCTCGCGCGTCTTCATCGAGGTCCTGGTGGAGACGCCGCACCAGGCGGGGGGCGGCCCGCGCCTACGGATCATCGTCGATGACGACGGCCGCGGCCTGTCGGAAGCCGAGCGTGCCCAGGTCTCCCGGCGCGGCCAGCGGCTCGACGAGTCCAAGCCCGGCTCGGGGCTGGGGCTGTCGATCGTGACCGATCTCGCCGCGCTCTATGGCGGCAGCCTCTCGCTTGGCGGCGCGCCGACCGGCGGCTTGCGCGCCGAGCTGGTCCTTCCGGGAGTGTAACGCATTGCCAAGACTTGGCTTTTTGTCCTCGCTGGGGCCCCGGTCCAAGCCAGGTGAAGGGATTCGGTCCCACTTGCTAAACGGCTTCTTAAGTGGGCCCCTCCTATGATCGCACCGGACACATCCCATGTCCGCCATTTTACCGTGCATTACCCGGGCGCATGAGCCAGACATCGATCGAGCGGCTGAGGGAATATCTCGCGCAGCTCCCGCCGCAGTCGCAGGCGCTGCTGATGCGGGAGTTCGAGCGTGCGCTCGAGCGCGGCCAGGACACGGCCGTGGCGACCCTCGTGCTCGAGCAGCTGCGCAAAATCGTCCGCAAGAGCGAGGCCGATGAGGCCCCGCCGCCACGCACGGACGATCTGTCGCGGCTGTTGTTCCAGGTGCTGGAACCGTTCCTGGTCGAAGCCGGCGTCCCGACACGGGTCGGCCAGATCCGCCGCTCCTCGTTGCAGCCGATCTGGCAATGGCTCGGCCGCGACGGCGCGCCGGACAAGGTCAATGAATTCGAGGCCGCGCTGGCGCGCATGCCGGCCGACAGCGCCGGGCAGGTCGAGGCCCTGGCGCAGAAGCTCCAGGCGGTGGCTGCCGATGCCATTTTCGAGCTGACGGGTCCCGGCGGCGGCGACAAGTCGCGCGCGCTGGCCCGGGTCGGCCCGCCCAACGTGATCGAGGACCTCTATTCGATCGGAGCGGTGCTGCAGGTCCGGGAAGCCATCGCGAGCCTGATCGAGAAGCTGCCGCGCACCTTGCGCGCTTTCGGCGATTCCCAGATCGCCTCGGTGACCTCCGCGCTCAACATTCCGGTGCTGCAGACCCCGCAGATGCTGCCCTTCGCGCTGTCGATCGTGGCGCAGCGGATGACCGCGCCGTGGCAGATCATTCGCCTCGCCATCAAGATTGCTGCCTCCGACGACGAGATCCGCGTCGCAGCGACGCCCTATGGTGTCGCGGTCACGATGGCGCTGCATGATCTGTCCTGCGTCGCCGCCGCCTTGCGCATGGACATCAAGCGCGGCCATTTCGACAACGTTGCCGGCAATCTCAAGACGTTGCACGACGGCGTCCGGGGCCTGCGCACCGAGCTCGACCTGCGCAACGATTCCGCCTGGGGCAAGCAGCTGACCTCGATCCGGGCCGACATCTCCAATGCGCTGCAATCCGAGATCGACAGCGTTCCCGGCCGCGTCCGCCGCATCCTGCGCCAGCGCCCCGAGAAGGACATTCCGCCGGGCGCGCGGATCGACGGCACCGAGGTCGAGGAAACGGCGGCGCTGATCGATTTCGTCGCGACCTGCCGCAACTATGCGAGCGAGCTTGCGATCAACGAGGTGACGCTGCGCACCTATTCCGACCTGCAGCAATATGTCGAACGCTCGACCGAGCAGCTGGTGCAATCTCTGCGCGCCGCCGATCACAAGGTCCGCACCTACAGGCAGCAGCAGGTGCAGGCCGCGATTCGCTTCTGCCAGGTGCTGTTCGGTGATGACTATGCCTCGCTGATGAGCCGGGCCGCGGAGAACGCAGCTACCGGCGAGCGCAAATCGTCGCGGGCAAGCTGATCCGAGCGCATATTTTCGTGATCACAATTTGAGGTTGACGGTGTAGGTCGCGCACCGTACGGTCCCGTGCAAGTCCGGGGAACTTCCATTTGTGGGCGCATGAAACCCGTTATCAGCTCCATCGAAATTGAGAACCGCGTCATCGTTGCCAAGTATCAAAGACTGATGGTCGGCGCCAAAGTGGTGCTGGTCGAGAAGGCAAGCGGTCGACAGGTGTCCGAGACAATCACGAGGGTTGCGTCGCCGGTTCCGGTCGGTGCGCTGCGCATCAGATTGCCGGATGCGGTCGCGCCGGGAACATACTTCCTGAAGGCCTTCAACGGCCACGGCGAGGACGCCGCGCAAAGTGTGGATTTCGAGATCGGCTAAGCCGTTGGATTTCCACCGTTTCGCGACTGCATGCGGTCGCGCCGAATTGACAATTGTCAATTGCCGCATCGTCCGGCCGTGGTGTAAAGGCACCTATGGGCGCGGTTTGCGCGCTGCCGGAAGCTTGCCAGATGACGCTATGGTTCGTGTTCGCGCTGATGACGGTCGCGGCGATTTTCGCCGTGCTCTTGCCGCTTGGCCGTAGAGCGCGCGCGCAAGACCAGGGCAGCGAGGTTGCGGTTTACAAGGACCAGCTGGCCGAGATCGAGCGTGATCTCGCCGCGGGCCTGATCCCCGCGCCGGACGCGGAGGCCGCGCGCGTCGAGATCAGCCGCAGGCTGCTCGCCGCGGCCGCCAGCGAGCCCGCGGTGGCACCGCAGTCGAATCTCAAATGGCGCCGCGCCGCGGCCGTGCTGGCACTCGCGGGCCTGCCGCTCGTTGCGGCCGGTGTCTACATGCCGCTCGGCTCGCCCAAGCTTCAGGACTTTCCGCTGGCACAACGGGAGCGCGCGCCGGGCAAGGCGCAGTCGCTCGAGAATCTCGTCGAGCAGGTCCAGCAGCATCTGGAGAAGAATCCGACCGACGGGCGCGGCTGGAACGTGCTTGCGCCGGTGCTGGAGCGGCTCGGCCGTTTCGACGAGGCGGTGCGCGCCTATCGCAACTCGCTCGCCTATAATGGCGAGAGCGCGGAGCGTCGGTCCGATCTCGGCGAAGCGATCTCGGCCGCCGCCGGCGGTGTGGTGACCGCCGAGGCCAAGACCGAATTCGAGCGCGCACACGCGCTGGACGCCGACGATCCCAAGGCCAACTACTTCCTGGGCCTTGCCGCCGAACAGGACGGCCGCAAGGACGATGCCGCCAATATCTGGCGCACGCTGCTTGCGAAGGCGCCCGCGGATGCGCCGTGGCGTGCCTTGGTGCAGTCCTCGCTGGTGCGTGTTGCCGGCGGGACGATGCCGGCGCTGTCCGACGAGACGATCGCCGCTTCCAGGGACATGGCCGAGGGCGATCGCAACGCGATGGTGCGCGGCATGGTCGAACGTCTCGCCACTCGGTTGAAGCAGAACGGCGAGGACGTCGATGGATGGCTGCGCCTGGTGCGCGCCTACCTCGTGATGGGCGACCGCGACAAGGCGGTCGGGGCGTCGGCCGATGCCCGGCAGGCCGTTGCCAGCGATGCCGAGCGGCTTCGCCAGCTCAACGATGGCCTCAAGACTCTCGGGCTCGGCGGATGACGATGCCGGAACGAGAGAAGCGGAGAACGGATACGCCATGACGCGCAAGCAGCGACGTATGACCATCATTGGCGGCTCACTCGCCGTGCTCGCGCTCGCCGCCGCGCTGGTGCTCAACGCCCTTCGCGACTCCATCGTGTTCTTCTCCACCCCGACCATGGTCGCCGAGAAGCATGTCGAGCCCGGCAAGCGGTTTCGCCTCGGTGGGCTGGTGCAGCCCGGCTCGCTCCAGCGCGGCGACAATCTCGCGGTGACCTTCGAGGTTGCCGACGGCAACGCCAAGCTGCCGGTGGCCTACAAGGGCATCCTGCCCGACCTGTTCCGCGAGGGGCAGGGCGTCGTCGCCGAAGGCGCGCTCGACGCCAATGGCGTGTTCAAGGCCGATACCGTGCTTGCCAAGCACGACGAGACCTACATGCCCAAGGACGTCGCCGATGCCCTGAAGAAGCAGGGGCACTGGAAGGACGACTACGGCGGCAAGCCTGCTGACAGCGGCAAGTCTTCCAACAGCGGCAAGACGTCCGACGCGGGCAAGCCCGCCGCGACGACCGCGCAGGGCAATCCGCAGGGAGCAGTGCGGTGATCGCAGAATCCGGACATTACGCGCTGGTGCTGGCGCTCGGGCTCGCACTGATCCAGTCGATCGTGCCGCTGATCGGCGCGCGCCTGAACGACGCCGCGCTGATGAACGTGGCGCGCTCCACGGCGCTGGCCCAGCTCCTGTTCGTCGGCGCCTCGTTCGTAGCTCTCGTGATGCTGCACGTGAACTCGGACTTCTCCGTCGCCAACGTCTATGAGAACTCCCACTCGATGAAGCCGTTGCTCTACAAGATCACGGGCGTGTGGGGAAACCATGAAGGCTCGATGCTGTTGTGGGTGTCGATCCTCGCCTTGTTCGGCGGGCTGGTCGCGGCGTTCGGCAACAATCTGCCGCTGTCGCTGCGCGCGCACGTGCTCGCGGTCCAGGCCTGGGTCGCCAGCGCCTTCTACCTCTTCATCCTCGTGACCTCGAATCCGTTCCTGCGCATCGCCAATCCGCCGATCGAGGGACGCGATCTCAATCCGGTGCTGCAGGACATCGGTCTCGCCGTGCATCCGCCGATGCTCTATCTCGGCTATGTCGGCTTCTCGATCTCGTTCTCCTTCGCCATCGCGGCGCTGATGGAGGGACGGATCGACGCTGCCTGGGCGCGCTGGGTGCGGCCGTGGACGCTGGTCGCCTGGATCTTCCTGACGCTCGGCATCGCAATGGGCTCGTACTGGGCCTATTACGAGCTCGGCTGGGGCGGCTGGTGGTTCTGGGATCCGGTCGAGAACGCCTCGCTGATGCCGTGGCTCTCCGGCACCGCGCTGCTCCATTCGGCGCTGGTCATGGAGAAGCGCAACGCGCTGAAGGTCTGGACCATCCTGCTGTCGATCCTGACCTTCTCGCTGTCGCTGCTCGGAACCTTCCTGGTGCGCTCGGGCGTCATCACTTCCGTGCACGCCTTCGCCACCGATCCGACCCGCGGCGTGTTCATCCTGCTGATCCTCTGCCTGTTCATCGGCGGCAGCCTGGCGCTGTTCGCGGGCCGCGCCACGTCGTTGAAGCAGGGCGGCCTGTTCGCGCCGATCTCGCGCGAGGGCGCGCTGGTCCTGAACAATCTGCTGCTCACGGTCGCCTGCGCGGTCGTGCTGTTCGGCACGCTGTATCCGCTTGCGATGGAGATGCTCGCCGACTTCAAGATGTCGGTCGGTGCGCCGTTCTACAACCTCACCTTCGCGCCGCTGTTTGCCATGTTGCTGCTTGCCGTTCCGTTCGGGCCGATGCTGGCGTGGAAGCGCGGCGATCTGCTCGGCGTGACGCAGCGCCTGCTCGCGGCCGGCGTCGCCGGGCTCGTGGCCGTCGCCATCGTCTGGGGCTGGGCGCGCGGCGGCAGTGCGCTGGCGCCGCTTGCGATCGGGCTTGGCGTCTTCGTCATCGCCGGCGCCGTGACCGACATCGTCGAACGCACCGGTCTTGTACGGCTGCCGTTCGCGACGGTGCTGCACCGGGCCCGCGGCCTGCCGCGCTCGGCCTGGGGCACGGCGTTCGCGCATGCCGGCCTCGGCGTGGCGCTGATCGGGATCGTGTGCGAGACCACCTGGAACAGCGAATATATCGCGACGATGAAGCAGAACGGCGTCGCCCAGATCGCCGGCTTCGACGTCAAGCTCGACGGGTTGCTGCAGCGTCAGGGCCCGAACTACCGCGAGATGATCGCCCAGTTCAACGTCAGCCGCGACGGCCAGCCCCTCAGCGTCATGACGCCCTCCAAGCGCAGCTTCACCACCCGCGGCTCGTCGACCACCGAGGCCGCGCTGCTGACGCGCGGCGCGAGCCAGCTCTACATTTCGCTCGGCGATGCCACGGCCGAGGGCGCCATTGCCGTGCGCATCTACTACAAGCCGATGGTGCTCATGATCTGGTGGGGACCGGTGCTGATGGCGTTCGGCGGCGTGCTGTCGCTGTCCGACCGGCGCCTGCGGGTTGGCGCGCCGAAGCCGGCGCGGGCCAAGCAGCGCCTCCAGCCGGCGGAGTGATCCGATGCGCCGGATGATGGTCGCGTTCATCGCTCTGATGCTGCTGGCCGTGCCCGCGGCTCACGCGGTGCAGCCCGACGAGATCATGGCAGATCCCGCCAAGGAAGCCCGTGCGCGCGAGCTGTCGCGCGAGCTGCGCTGCATGGTCTGCCAGAACCAGTCGATCGACGATTCCGATGCGCCGCTGGCGCGCGACCTGCGGCTGCTGGTGCGCGAGCGCATCGGCGCCGGCGACAGCAATTCGCAGGTGCTCGACTTCCTGGTCGCGCGCTATGGCGAGTTCGTGCTGCTCAAGCCGCGCTTCGAGCGGCAGACCGTGCTGCTGTGGCTGCTCGGGCCGCTGCTGCTGATCGGAGGCGGCGTGGCACTGTGGCTGCAAATCCGGCGCCGCGCCCGCAGCGGTGTCGATGTACCAGCACCTCCGCTCACGCCCGACGAACAGGCGAAGCTTGCGGCCCTGATGTCGGACGAGGCCAAATCTACGTAGCGACGCGATGTCGTCCTGGTTACGTAGTCTTACGTAGCCCGCCGGCCCGCTGCCGCGTGGTTCATGGTATTTTGACCTTTGTCTGGAAGCTTGTCGCGAGCTCTCATTCCAGACTCTGAGTCCCTCTGATGTTCGCGAACAGCAATCTGACGATCCGCTTCCTGGTCGGCGCCGTCGTCGCTGCATTATTGTTTCTGCTGGGCATCGGCGGCGGCACCGGCTTCATTGCGGTGCTCTATCTGAATAACGAGATCACCAGCCTGTCGTCGGACTTTGCCGCGCTGAGCGGTCCTGCGCGCGATCACGCCATGCAGACCTATCAGCAGGCGCAGGCCGCGTTCTCCTGGTTCCTGGCCGCCTGCGGCGGGATCGCCGTCGTCGCCTCTGCAATCTGCCTCACCACCTGGTTCGCCGTGCGCAACGGCATCCTCAGCCCGCTGGCGGCGATCGTGCATGCCATGCGCGAGGTCGCCGACCAGAAGTTCGAGACACCCGTTCCCGGACTCGGCCGCACCAACGAGATCGGCCTGCTGGCCGGTGCGCTGGAGGTCTTCAAGACCAACGGCATCGAGCGGCGCCACCTCACCGAGCAGCAGCTGCACGAAGCGCAGCACCAGGCCGAGCGATCGAAATTCCTGGACGAGCGGATCAAGAGCTTCAACGATCTCGTCGCCAGCGTCGTCGACAGCGTGGCGTCGTCGGCCGTGCATCTGAAGAGCAACGCCGAGACGCTGTCGCGGACGGCCAACGACACCAGCACCAAGGCCAATGCGGTCGCGAGCGCCGCGAACCAGGCCAGCGCCAGCGTGCAGACGGTCGCGGGCTCGGCCGAGGAGATGACGAACTCGATCGTCACGATCAGCCGCCGCGTCACGGACGCGACCCAGCGCGCCGAGGGCGCGGCGTCGCAAGCCGAGAAGAGCCGCGACACCATCCACACGCTGTCGGATGCCGCCGACAAGATCGGCGAGGTCGTCCAGCTCGTGCAGGCGATCGCATCGCAGACCAATCTCCTGGCGCTGAATGCCACCATCGAGGCGGCACGGGCAGGGGAGGCCGGCAAGGGGTTTGCCGTGGTCGCCTCCGAGGTGAAGAATCTGGCGCATCAGACCAGCAAGGCGACGGAGGAGATCACCTCCCATGTCGCCAGCATCCAGGGCATCACCGCGGAGACCCGCGGCGCGATCGACGGCATCTCAAAGACGCTGTCGGAGATCTCCTCGATCATGTCCGGCATCGAGGTCGACACCGCCCAGCAGCGCAACGCCACGCAGGAGATCTCGCGGAGCGCCCAGGACGCCGCGCACGGCACCCTCGACGTCTCGAACCACATCACCCAGATCACCTCGACCTCCGCGGAGACCGGCCGCATGGCCACCGAGGCCAGGGATTCCGCGGTCGACCTCTCGCAGCAGGCCGAAACCTTGAAGCGCGAAGTCGACGAGTTCATCGTCAGCGTCAGGGCCAGCTGAGCGCGTCAAAGCACGCCTGACGCGCCGTCACGGGAACCTGCTTAAGTTGCTGTGAGAGCGCAATTTTCAGCCTGCGCTGAACGGCCGCATCCCAGACCCTCCCTTCATTACAAAAGTTTAACCCCGCCGCCAGCGCGCGGTAAGGCGGGAGCCCCCATCTTCAGGTCGGCAAGGTGCTGGCATCCGGCACCAAATGGATTTCAAGGCCCTGGAGATTTCTGCATGTCCGACCGTATCGACCTCTCGAACCTTCCGTCCTACCGGCAGCCGCGCCGGTCGGTGTTCTCCGCGCGCAGGTTCGCGCTGATGGCCTCGGTGGTCGCCGGTCTCGGCGCGGCCGTCTACGGCTTCAGCCCGTCCACTTCGCCGGCCGATCTGTTCTCCAGCCCGGCGCATGCGCAGGTCAACAACGAGGTCCGCAAGGTCGAACGTCCCATCGGCTTCGCCGATATCGTCGAGCGCGTGAAGCCCTCGGTGATCTCGGTGAAGGTCAACATCAAGGAGAAGACCGCGAGCAACGACGACGGCGACGATTCCTCCTCGCCGTTCCAGCCGGGCTCGCCGATGGAGCGCTTCTTCCGCCGCTTCGGCGGTCCGGATGGCTTCCCGGGCATGAAGGGCGGCCGCGGCCGCGTGGTGCAGGGCCAGGGCTCCGGCTTCTTCATCTCGGCCGACGGCTTTGCCGTGACCAACAACCACGTGGTCGACGGTGCCGACAAGGTCGAGGTCACCACCGACGACGGCAAGACCTACACCGCCAAGGTGATCGGCACCGACCAGCGCACCGACCTTGCCCTGATCAAGGTCGAGGGCAGCTCGAGCTTCCCGTTCGCCAAGCTCGCTGACGCCAAGCCGCGGATCGGCGACTGGGTGCTCGCGGTCGGCAACCCCTTCGGCCTCGGCGGCACGGTGACCGCGGGCATCGTCTCGGCGAGCGGCCGCGACATCGGCAACGGTCCCTATGACGATTTCATCCAGATCGACGCGCCCGTGAACAAGGGCAATTCCGGCGGTCCGGCCTTCGACACCAATGGCGAGGTGATGGGCGTCAACACCGCGATCTACTCGCCCTCCGGCGGCAGCGTCGGCATCGCGTTCTCGATTCCCGCGAGCACGGTGAAGAGCGTGGTCGCCCAGCTCAAGGACAAGGGCTCGGTCAGCCGCGGCTGGATCGGCGTGCAAATTCAGCCCGTCACCTCCGACATCGCGGACAGCCTCGGCATGAAGAAGGCCGAGGGCGCGCTGGTCGCGGAGCCGCAGGCCAACGGTCCGGCCGCCAAGGCCGGCATCGAATCCGGCGACGTCATCACCGCGGTCAACGGCGAGACCGTCAAGGACGCCCGCGAGCTTGCCCGCACCATCGGCGGCATGGCGCCCGGCGCGACCGTGAAGCTCAACGTGCTGCACAAGGGCCAGGACAAGGTCGTGAACATGACGCTCGGCCAGTTGCCGAACACGGTCGAGGCCAAGGCCGACAACGACAATGACAGCGGCAAGGGTGCGAGCAAGGGCACCGACGTGCCCAAGCTCGGCATGACGGTTGCGCCCGCAAACTCCGTGGCCGGCGCCGGCAAGGAAGGCGTCGTGGTCACCGAGGTCGATCCGAAGAGCGCCGCGGCCGAACGCGGCTTCAAGGAAGGCGACGTGATTCTCGAAGTCGGCGGCAAGAGCGTGGCGACCGCCGGCGACGTGCGCGAGGCCATCAACACGGCGCGGACCGACAACAAGAACAGCGTCCTGATGCGCGTGAAGAGCGGCGGCCAGTCGCGCTTCGTCGCGGTGCCCCTCGCCAAGGGGTAAGCCTCGGGAAGCCTTGAGATGAAGGGTGTCGCCGGCATCAGTCGCCCCCGCCGCCGGCGCCCTTCGGGGAAGCAGCGTAACGTTCGCTTCCCCCGTCTACCTTCCGGTGGAATTACGCCCCCCTCCGTCGGAAGGCCTAGGGCGGTGAGGTCCCCCCAGCTTCACCGCCCGCCTTTTTCTCCATGCCGGCGTCTCCCACTCGGCTTGCATGCGATAGCCGCTCGCGCCATGTTTAGAGAAGGTTGACCTCCTTGACCGCCGCCGAACGCACGATGCGCCTCCTCATCATCGAAGACGACCGCGAATCCGCCGACTACCTCGTGAAGGCGTTCCGCGAAGTCGGACACATTGCCGACCACGCCGCCGACGGCGAGGAGGGCCTCGCCATGGCCGAGAGCGGCGATTACGACGTGCTGGTGGTGGACCGCATGCTGCCCAAGCGCGACGGCCTGTCGCTGATCGGGATGCTGCGCGACAAGGGCAACACCACGCCGGTGCTGATTCTCTCCGCGCTCGGACAGGTCGACGACCGCATCAAGGGCCTGCGCGCCGGCGGCGACGACTATCTGCCGAAGCCCTATTCCTTCGCCGAGCTGCTGGCCCGGGTCGAGGTGCTGTCGCGCCGCCGCGGCGGTCCCGCCGAGGACACGCTGTACCGCGTCGGCGATCTCGAGCTCGACCGGCTCTCCCATCGCGTCGCCCGCGGCAAGGACGAGCTGACGCTGCAGCCGCGCGAATTCCGCCTGCTCGAATATCTCATGAAGCACGCCGGCCAGGTGGTGACGCGCACCATGCTGCTGGAGAACGTCTGGGACTATCATTTCGATCCGCAGACCAACGTGATCGACGTGCACATCTCGCGGCTGCGCTCCAAGATCGACAAGGGATTCGAGCGGCCGCTGCTGCACACGATCCGCGGCGCGGGGTACATGATCCGTGACGGCATTCGGTAAACTCGTCCGCACCACGGCATTCCGGCTGACGCTGGTCTATCTGCTGCTGTTCGCGATGTTCGCGGCCTCGCTGCTGGCCTATTTCGCCTGGAATACGCGGCGGCTGATCACCGAGGAAATCACGCAGACGGTCAATGCCGAGACCTCGGAGATCTCCGATCTCTACGACAGGCGCGGCTTGCGCGGCCTGGTGCTCGCGATCGAGTACCGCGCGTTGCGGCCCGGTGCCAACCTCTATCTCGTGACCACGCCGACCGGGCAGGCGATCGCCGGCAATGTCGGCTCGCTCGCGCCCGGCGTGATGGCGACGCGCGGCTGGTCCGAGACCGCCTATCGCCGCATCGAGGATGCCGACGATCGCGACCATCGCGCGCTGGTGCGCGTCACCGAACTCGAGAACGGCTTCCGTCTCCTGATCGGCCGCGATCTTGCCGAACGTCGGCGTCTGTTCGGCATCGTCGCCAAGGCCGCGCAATGGTCTGTCCTCATCGTCGTCGTGCTCGGCCTCGGCGGCGGCATCTTCGTGGCGCGCAGGGTGCTTAGGCGCATCGATGCGATGAGCGGCACGGCGCATCGCATCATGACCGGCGATCTCAGCGAACGCCTGCCGGTCGGGCGCAGCGGCGACGAGCTCGACCGCCTCGCGGAAAACCTCAACGCCATGCTGGAGCGGATCGAGGCGCTGATGGCGGGGCTGAAGGAGGTCTCCGACAACATCGCTCACGATCTCAAGACCCCGCTGACACGGCTGCGCAACCGCGCCGAGGAAGCGTTGGCAAAATCGGGCTGCGAGGCCGACTACCGGGCGGCGCTGGAGCGGACCATCGAGGAATCAGACGGTTTGATCCGCACCTTCAACGCGCTTCTGATGATCGCGCGTGCCGAGTCCGGGCAGGCGCGCGGCAACATGGATGATTTCGACGCCGCCGATGTGGCCAATGGCATCCACGAGCTCTATGAGCCGCTGGCCGAGGACGACGGCATGACCTTGAAGGTCAAGGCCGATCCGACGCCGGTTCACGCCAACCGCGAACTGATCAGCCAGGCGCTCGCCAATCTGGTCGAGAATGCGATCAAATACGGCAAGCCTGTCGCGCAGACCGGGGGAACCGTGGTCAGCATGGACGCGCGGCCGATCTTGATCGAGGCCAGGCGCGAGGGCGACCAGGTGCTGCTCAGCGTCACCGATCGCGGTCCCGGCATCCCCGAGGCCGACCGCGAGCATGCGGTCGAGCGATTCGTTCGCCTGGAAGCGAGCCGCACGCAGCCGGGCTCGGGCCTTGGCCTCAGCCTCGCTTCGGCGGTTGCGACATTGCATGGCGGCGAATTGCGGCTGGGCGACGCTCAGCCGGGCCTCGTCGCCACGCTGGTGCTCCCCGCGCGCCTCCGTGCCGGCGACAGGGTTGCTCCGCCAATACCGGATGTGCCACAGAAGGTGGCATGAACCACTCCGCGCCGGGAAACGCGGACAAGCATGGTGAGAGGCTGGCCGCGCGCTTCGCGGAAGCTCCCCATATTGCCGCTTCCACAACCGACGAACGACGTCTGGAAAGCTGGCTGAGCGAGCTCGAGCCGGCCCAATCGGCCCGTCTCGAGGCGCTGCTGGTCCATCCTTTCGCGCGGGATATCCTGGCCGGTATCGCGGAATTCTCGCCTTATCTGTTCGATCTGGTGCGCGCCGATGCGTTGCGTCTGGTCCGGCTGCTCGAATGCGACCCGGATGCGCATCTGGCGGCCCTCATCGCGGACGCCAGAGGCGCAGTGCTCGCGGCGGCTGATGAGGCCGAGGTGATGCGGCTGCTACGCCGCATGAAGGCCGAGGCCGCGCTGCTGACCGCCTTGTGCGACATCGGCGGGGTCTGGCCGGTGATGCGGGTGACGGCGGCGCTGACCGACGTCGCGGTGTCCTCGGTGCAGGCGGCGCTCCAATACCTGCTGCGGCAGGAAGCCGCACGGGGCAAGATTTTGCCGCCCAATCCCGAGGCGCCCGAAGAGGGCTGCGGCCTGATCGTGCTCGCCATGGGCAAGATGGGTGCGGGCGAGCTGAACTATTCCAGCGACGTCGATCTCATCGTGTTCTTCGATCCCGATGCGACGACGCTGGCGCCCGATATCGAGCCGCAGCCATTCTTCGTCCGGGTCACGCAGGGGATGGCGCGGATCCTCCAGCAGCGCACCTATGACGGCTATGTGTTCCGCGTCGATCTGCGCCTGCGGCCCGATCCGTCCTCGACGCAGGTGGCGATCTCCAGGGACGCCGCGCTGAACTATTACGAGCGGGAAGGGCGCACCTGGGAGCGCGCCGCGATGATCAAGGCGCGCGCCTGTGCCGGCGATGCCAAGGCGGGCGAGGCGCTGCTGGCCGAGATCGCGCCCTTCGTCTGGCGCAAGCATCTCGACTTCGCCGCGCTCGCCGACGTCCACGACATGAAGCGGCAGATGCAGACCTATCGCGGCCAGAGCGAGGTCGCGGTGGAGGGGCACAACGTCAAGGTCGGCCGCGGCGGCATCCGCGAGATCGAGTTTTTTGCCCAGACCCAGCAATTGATCGCCGGCGGCCGTCATCCGGAATTGCGGGTGCGGCCGACGCTCAGGGCGCTCGACATTCTGGCGTCCAGCAACTGGATCACCGTTGCCGCGCGCGACGAGCTGACCATTGCGTACGAATTCCTGCGCCGGGTCGAGCATCGCCTCCAGATGATCGCCGACGAGCAGACCCATGCGCTGCCCGAAGACAAGGACGCCGTCGAGCGCTTTGCCCGCTTCTTCGGCTATCCGGATCGCGAAGCTTTTGCGGGCGATCTGCTGCGACAGCTCAAGATCGTGCAGGGCCACTACGAGAAGCTGTTCGAGGGCGACGATCCGACCGGCACCGCCAAGCTGCCCGCGCTCGACTATGGTGCCGGTCCCGACGATCCGCGGCTGCTCCAGCACCTCGCAACGCTCGGCTTCAAGAAGCCTGCCGCGGTGGCGCAGACCGTGCGCGACTGGGTCACCGGCGACTATCGCGTGTTCCGCAATGAGGCGACGCGTAATGCCTTCATCGAATTCGTGCCGGCCCTGATCGACGGGCTTGCCCATGCCGAGGAGCCGGATCGCGCCGTCGTGGCGTTCGATCAGTTCCTCGGGGCCTTGCAGCGCGGCGGCCGGCTGTTCACGCTGCTCGGCCAGAACCGCGATCTTGTCGCGCTGGTGGCGCTGGTGCTGGGCGCGGCGCCGCGGTTGGGCGAGATGCTGGCGCGGCAGCCGCAGCTGATGGACGGCCTGATCGATCCGCGCTTCTTCGGCGCCATGCCGGACAGGCAGGAATTGTCGGGACGGCTGGCTGCGACCGTGCAGGACGCGGGCTCATATGAAGAATTCCTCGACCGCCTGCGTCTGTTCGGGCAGGAGAGCCTGTTTCTGATCGGCACGCGGATCCTCTCCGGCACCGTCTCCGCGCAGCAGGCGAGCACCGCCTTCGCCGATGTCGCCGAAGGCATCGTCCACACCGTGCATGGCCTCGTCGCCGACCGCTTCGCCGCCCAGCACGGAAGGATCAAGGGGCAGGAGACCGCGATCATCGCGATGGGCCGGCTCGGCAGCCGCGAGATGACGGCCTCGTCCGATCTCGACCTGATCCTGCTCTACGATTTCGACGCCGACCATCCGGACTCCGACGGGCCGAAATCGCTGCAGGGCGCGCATTATTTTGCCCGCCTGACCCAGCGTCTGATCAGCGCGTTCACGACGCGCACCAATTACGGCGTGCTCTACGAGATCGACATGCGGCTGCGTCCCTCGGGCCGCGCCGGTCCCGTCGCTTCGAGCCTGGTCTCATTCGCGGACTACCAGGCCAACGAGGCCTGGACCTGGGAGCACATGGCGCTGACGCGTGCGCGCGTGGTGTCCGGCTCGCCCGAATTCCGGGAACGGATCGAGCGCGTCATTCGCGATGTCCTGACCCGCCGCCGCGATCGCGACATCACCGCCAATGACGTTGCCGATATGCGGCGCGCGATCGCCCAGGAGAAGGGCGAGGGCGATTGCTGGGATCTCAAATACGCCGCCGGCGGCATGGTCGATATCGACTTCATCGCGCAATATCTCCAGCTCGTGCACGCACACGAGATGCCCGAAATCCTCGACGTCGGCACGATGCAGGTGCTCGACAATGCGTGCAGGCTCGGCGTGCTGCCGCAGTCGGAGACCGAGATCCTGCGTGCCGCAGCCCGGCTCTATCACGATCTGACGCAGATCCTGCGGCTGTGCGTCAGCGATCGTTTCAAGCCGGAAACCGCCGGCACGGATCTGCAGCGCGTGATGGCGCGCGCCGGCGATGCGCCGGACTTCTCGTCGCTCGAGGCGCGGGTGAAGGAGACGCAGGGCGAGGTGCGGCGGGTGTTCAGGGCGCTGCTGGAAGCGTCGTAGTTTGCTTCAGCGCGGTGAGCGCCTCGCGGACGTCAGGCGCGAGACCCGCCCCGCCGGCGTCGAGATGCGCGAAGATCGCGCGTTTCATCCGGGGATCCCAGAACTTCTTGATGTGCTCGGCAATCCCCGGCACGGCCTTGCCGTGGCCCTGGCTTTGGAAGAACTTGCCGATCTGGTTGGCCATGTAGATCAGGCGGTCAGGCGACATCGGCAACCTCCGTGGCATGGCGGGCGACGACCCGGTCACCATGCGAAAACACTTCGAACCCGTCCTGGCGGGCAATGGCGACCAGCGTGATGCCGGCGGCTTCCGCGGTGCGGACCGCGAGCGCAGTGGGCGCGGACACCGCGATCATCACCGGCGCGCCGATTGCTGCCGTCTTCTGCACCATCTCGACCGAAACGCGACTGGTCAGCAGCACCATGCCGCAGCTCGCATCCGCGCGGCTGCGTGCCAGGGCGCCGGCGAGCTTGTCGAGCGCGTTGTGGCGGCCGACATCCTCGCGCAACGCGACGATGTTGCCTGATGGGGACCAGAACGCGGCGGCGTGAACGGAGCGGGTCTGCAGGTTGATCGATTGCAGCGGCGCGATCGCCTGCATTGCCGTCATGATCTGTTCGGGCGTGAAGGTCTGCCCCTGCGGCACGACCGCCGCGGGTCGCACCGCCTCGGCAATGGACTCGATGCCGCAGATGCCGCAGCCGGTGGGACCTGCGACGTGGCGACGGCGCTCGCTGATGAGCGCCGCATCTTCCGGTGCGAGCCAAATCCTGAGCTCGATGCCGTCGTCGAGGCGAACGATGTCGAGCGACTTGATGTCGTCGACCGACTTGATGATGCCTTCGTCGAGGCTGAAGCCGACGGCAAAATCCTCCAGGTTCTGCGGCGTCCCCATCATGACGGCGTAGGTGCCGCCATTATAGGTCAGCGCCAGCGGCGTCTCCTCCGGGATCAGGCGCACGCCTTCGGACGCGGCGCCGTCGCGCCAGATCTCGCGGTCGATGGCCTGGACGGGCACGTGCATGCCGTTACTCCGCGGCCTCGGCCGGCACGATGCGGCGGGATTGCCGCGCCTGCGCGTCATAGGCCTTCTGCCAGTCGGACGGGCCGTTCGAGGGCGAGACCTGCACCGCCGTGACCTTGTATTCGGGGCAGTTGGTCGCCCAGTCCGAATAGTCGGTCGTGATGACGTTGGCCTGCGTGTCCGGATGGTGGAAGGTGGTGTAGACGACGCCGGGCGCCACGCGATCGGTGATCTCCGCGCGCAGCGTGGTTTCGCCGGCGCGGCTCTTCAGCCGCACCCAGTCGCCGTCGCGCACGCCGCGCTGCTCGGCATCGTGCGGATGGATCTCGAGACGATCCTCGGCATGCCAGACCACGTTCTCGGTGCGCCGCGTCTGCGCGCCGACATTGTACTGGCTGAGGATGCGCCCCGTGGTGAGCAGCAGCGGATAGCGCGGGCCGGTGCGCTCGTCGGTCGCGACATATTCGGTGACGACGAACTTGCCCTTGCCGCGGACGAAGCCGTCGATATGCATGACCGGCGTGCCTTCGGGCGCCTTGTCGTTGCAGGGCCACTGCACCGAGCCGAGCTCGTCGAGCTTGGCATAGGAGACGCCGGCGAAGGTCGGGGTCAGCGCCGCGATCTCGTCCATGATCTCGGAGGGGTGGCTGTAGTTCATCTCGAAGCCCATCGCCTTGGCAAGGCCGATGGTGACCTCCCAGTCGGCCATGCCGTTCTTCGGCGTCATCACTTTGCGCACGCGCTGGATGCGGCGCTCGGCGTTGGTGAAGGTGCCGTCCTTCTCGAGGAAGCTCGAGCCGGGCAGGAAGACGTGGGCGTAGTTCGCGGTCTCGTTCAGGAAGAGGTCGTGGACGATGACGCATTCCATCGCCGACAGCGCCGCCACCACGTGGCTGGTGTTGGGATCGGACTGCAGGATGTCCTCGCCCTGCACGTAGATGCCCATGAACGTGCCTTCGACCGCGGCGTCGAACATGTTGGGAATGCGCAGGCCTGGCTCGGGATTGAGCTTGACGTTCCAGAGCGCCTCGAACTGGTCGCGCACGGCATCGCCGGAGATGTGGCGATAGCCGGGCAGCTCGTGCGGGAACGAGCCCATGTCGCAGGAGCCCTGCACGTTGTTCTGCCCGCGCAGCGGGTTCACGCCGACGCCGGGACGGCCGATGTTGCCTGTCGCCATCGCAAGGTTTGCGATCGCGATCACGGTGGTCGAGCCCTGGCTGTGCTCGGTGACGCCCAGGCCGTAATAGATCGCGCCGTTGCCGCCGGTGGCATAGGTGCGGGCCGCCTCGCGCAGATCCTTCGGATCGACGCCGGTGAGGATGGCGGTGGCTTCCGGGCTGTTGTTCGGCTGGGCGACGAAGGCCGCCCATTCCTCGAACTCGGTCCAGTCGCAGCGCTCGCGCACGAAGGTTTCGTTGACGAGGCCCTCGGTGACGATGACATGCGCGATCGCCGTCATGACCGCGACGTTGGTGCCGGGCATCAGGGGCAGGTGGAGCGCCCTGACGTGCGGCGACTCCACCATTTCGGTGCGGCGCGGATCAATCACGATCAGCTTGGCGCCCTGACGCAGCCGCTTCTTCAGGCGGGAGGCGAACACGGGGTGGGCCGAAGCCGGATTGGCGCCGATGATCACGACGACATCGGTGTCCTCGACCGAGTCGAAATCCTGCGTGCCTGCGGAGGTGCCGAAGGTGGTGGCAAGGCCGTAGCCGGTCGGGGAATGGCAGACGCGGGCGCAGGTGTCGACGTTGTTGTTGCCGAAGCCGGCGCGGATCAGCTTTTGCACCAGATAGGTTTCCTCGTTGGTGCAGCGCGAGGAGGTGATGCCGCCGATGGCGTCGCGGCCGTATTTTTTCTGGATGCCGCGCATCTTCGCGGCGGCAAACGAGAACGCCTCGTCCCAGGACACTTCCTTCCAGGGATCCTCGATCCGATCGCGGATCATCGGCTTGAGAATGCGTTCCTTGTGATTGGTGTAACCCCAGGCGAAGCGGCCCTTGACGCAGGAATGGCCGCGATTGGCCTTGCCGTCCTTGTACGGCACCATGCGCACGACTTCCTCGCCGCGCATCTCGGCCTTGAAGGCGCAGCCGACGCCGCAATAGGCGCAGGTGGTGACGACCGAATGCTCGGGCTGGCCGATCTCGATCACGGATTTTTCGGTCAGCGTCGCGGTCGGGCAGGCCTGCACGCAGGCGCCGCAGGAGACGCATTCCGAGCCGAGGAAGCTCTCGCTCATGCCGGGCGAGACGCGGCTGTCGAAGCCGCGGCCGGAGATGGTCAGCGCGAAAGTACCTTGCACCTCCTCGCAGGCGCGGACGCAACGCGAGCAGACGATGCACTTGGAGGGATCGTAGGTGAAGTACGGGTTGGACTCGTCCTTCGGCATCCAGTGGTCGTTGTCGCAGCCGTGGCTCTTGCCAGGTGTCTTGGCGAAGACGTGGTTTTCGCCCTCATAGCCGTAGCGCACGTCGCGCAGGCCGACGGCGCCGGCCATGTCTTGCAATTCGCAATCGCCGTTGGCGCCGCAGGTGAGGCAGTCGAGCGGGTGGTCGGAGATGTAGAGCTCCATCACGCCCTTGCGCAGCTTCTTCAGCCGCTCGCTCTGGGTATGCACGACGAGACCGGGCATCACGGGGGTGGTGCAGGACGCCGGCGTGCCGGCACGGCCCTCGATCTCGACGAGGCAGAGCCGGCAGGAGCCGAACGCGTCGACCATGTCGGTCGCGCAGAGCTTCGGGATCTGGTGGCCCGCGTCCATCGCGGCGCGCATGATCGAGGTGCCCTCGGGCACGGTGACCTCATTGCCGTCGATGGTCAGCGTCACCATCGTTTCCGATTTCGAGCGCGGCGTGCCGTAGTCGATTTCTTCGATCAGAGACATCGTCGTTCTCCTATTCCGCGGCCTGAAGCGTGCTCGGGGCCGGGACGAAATCCTCCCGGAAGTGCTTCAATGCGCTGAGCACCGGGTAGGGCGTGAAGCCGCCGAGTGCACAGAGCGAGCCGAATTTCATGGTGTTGCAGAGGTCTTCGACGAGCGCGAGGTTTTCAGCTACCCGCTCGCCGTTGATGATCTTCTCGATGGTCTCGACGCCGCGGGTCGAGCCGATGCGGCACGGCGTGCACTTGCCGCAGGATTCGATCGCGCAGAACTCCATCGCGAAGCGCGCCTGCTTGCGCATGTCGACGCTATCGTCGAACACGACGATGCCGCCATGGCCGATCAGGCCGTCGCGCGCGGCGAAGGCCTCATAGTCGAACGGCGTGTCGAACAGGGCGCGGGGGAAATAGGCACCGAGCGGCCCGCCGACCTGAACGGCGCGAACGGGGCGGCCGGTGAACGTGCCGCCGCCGATGTCGTCGACGAGCTCGCCGAGCGTCGCGCCGAAGGCCGTCTCGAACAGCCCGCCATGGCGGATGTTGCCGGCAAGTTGGATCGGCATCGTGCCGCGCGAGCGGCCCATGCCGAAATCGGCATAGGCCTTCGCGCCCTCGGCGAGGATGAAGGGGGCGGCCGCGAACGACAGCACGTTGTTGATGACGGTGGGCTTGCCGAACAGACCATGATGCGCCGGCAGCGGCGGTTTTGCACGCACGATGCCGCGACGGCCTTCGAGGCTCTCCAGCAGCGAGGTCTCCTCGCCGCAGACATAGGCGCCGGCGCCGACGCGGACTTCGAGATCGAAGCTGGAGGTGGAACCGCCGATCTTGTCGCCGAGATAGCCGCCGCGCTTGGCGGCCGCGATGGCAGCATTCATCGCCTCGACCGCATGCGGATATTCACTGCGGATGTAGATGTAGCCTTCGGTCGCGCCGACGGTGAGGCCGGCGATGGTCATGCCCTCGATGACCAGGAAAGGATCGCCCTCCATGATCATGCGGTCGGCGAACGTGCCGCTGTCGCCCTCGTCGGCGTTGCAGACGATGAACTTGCGGTCGGCCTTGGCCTGCGCGACGGTCTTCCACTTGATGCCGGTCGGAAAGCCCGCGCCGCCGCGGCCGCGCAGGCCGGACGCCGTGACTTCGTTGAGGATCGCGTCAGGTCCGAGCGAGACTGCGCGCTCAAAACCCTTGTAGCCGCCATGAGCGCGGTAGTCGTCGAGCGAGCGCGGATCGATCACGCCGCAGCGGGCGAAGGTGAGGCGGGTCTGGCGCTTCAGCCAGGGAATCTCGTCGGTTGCGCCCAGCCGCAGCAGGTGCGGCGTATTGCTGGCGAGCGCGTCGAGCAGGGACGGGACATCGGCTTCGGTCACCGGACCGAAGGCGATGCGGCCCTGCGGCGTCGCCACCTCGACCAGCGGCTCCAGCCAGTACATGCCGCGCGAGCCGGTCCTGACGATCTCGATCGCCACGCCGCGCGTGGCTGCTGCCTGCACCAGCGCCAGAGCAACTTCGTCGGCACCGACGGCGATCGCGCCGGCATCACGTGAGACGAACAGACGCAGGCTCATCGCTGTGCCTCCGCAACCAGCGCATCGAGGCGATTCTGGTCGAGCCGGCCGATCAGGCGACCGTCGAGCATTGCGGACGGTGCGGTCGCGCACAGGCCGAGGCAGTAGATCGGCTCCAGCGTGACGCGATGATCGGGCGTGGTGCTGCCGAGCGACACGCCGAGCTTTGCTTCTGCACGCGCCGCCAGCACATCGCCGCCCGCGGCCTGGCAGGCCTCGGCGCGGCACAGTTTCAGCACATGGCGGCCGGCCGGCTTGTGGCGGAAATCATGGTAGAATGTGAAGACGCCATGCACCTCGGCGCGCGACAGATTGAGCGCCTGCGCCACCATGGGAATGGCCGCCTCCGGCACGTAGCCGAACGCCTCCTGGATCGCGTGCAGGATGACCAGCGTCGCGCCCTCCTGGTTGGCGTGTTCGGCGATGATCTCGGCGCCGCGCGTCTCGTTCCAAGGCTCAAAAGCCGCTGTCATTCTTCGTTCTCAAGCTGAGCGTTCCCTCGGCGCAAACTAGTTGGAATCATTCGAAGATCAATAAAGCTGTCCCGTGCTGCGATTGCGGATTCCGATCGATTTGCAACCGCGATGGATCGATACGGATTGGCAATGAAAGTTGGATCGGCTGCTCGGTTTTTGCGTGTTGGCGCAGGCCCGGCATGCTAGCTTGCATGCCAGGCGAGAATTCGAGGGGACGACCGGTTGATCGACAAGCTTGAACTATTGCTGGCGCTGGCGAAGGAACGGCATTTCGGACGCGCGGCGGAAGTCTGTGGCGTGACGCAGCCGACGATGTCGACCGGGCTCAAGCAGCTCGAGGAAATTCTCGGCGTGATGCTGGTTCAGCGCGGGTCCCGTTTCCAGGGTTTTACCCCCGAAGGGGAGCGGGCACTGGACTGGGCGCGGCGGATCGTCGGCGATGCCCGCGCGATGCGTGACGAGATCAACGGGCTGAAGCATCAGCTCTCCGGCGAGATCCGCATTGCGGCGATCCCGACCGTGCTCGGCATGGTGGCCGCGCTGACGACGCCGTTTCGCGCCCGGCATCCCGACGTGCGCTTCCGCATCCAGTCCACCACCTCGTCCGAGGTGCTGGGGCTTCTGGAAAATCTCGAGGTCGATGCGGGGCTGACCTATATCGAGAACGAGCCGATCGGCAAGGTGCGCACCATTCCGCTCTACAACGAGAGCTATCGTCTCCTGACCGCGCCGGATGCGATGTTCGGCGACCGCGAGACGGTGACGTGGGAGGAGGTCGGGCAGGTGCCGCTATGCCTGCTGACGCCCGACATGCAGAACCGTCGCATCATCGACCGCGCGCTGCGCTCGGTCGGCGCGGAGGCGACGCCGACATTGACCTCGAACTCGCTGCTCGTGCTGTTCACGCATGTGAAGACGGGGCGCTGGGCGAGCGTGATGCCGGCCAAGCTTGCCGAGACGCTCGGCCTCTCGGACACCGTCCGCTCGATCCCGATCACCGATCCCGATGTCAATTACAGCATCGGCATGGTGATCCCGCAGCGCGATCCGATGACGCCGCTGATCGCGGCGCTGGTCAACGTCGCGCGCGAAGTCGCGCCGACGCTGCAGCTGTAGGGATCATGCCGCGGCCGAGACTCCGGGCGTGGCCTTGATCGCGTCGCGCGGCAGGGTCACGCGGACGACGGTGCCGACCTCGAGCTTGGAGCGCAGCCGCATCGAGCCGCCGTGGAGCTGCGCCAGCGAGCGGGCGATGGCAAGGCCCAGGCCCGAGCCGTGATAGGTCTTGGTGAGCTGGCTCTCGACCTGCTCGAACGGACGGCCGAGCCGCGCCAGCGAATGCGGCGCGATGCCGATGCCGGTGTCGGCGATCATCAGCACGATCCTGTCGTCGAGCTGCCGGCTGCGCACCACGACGCGTCCGCCGTCGGGCGTGAACTTCACGGCGTTGGACAGCAGGTTGACGATGATCTGCTTGGCGGCGCGGCGGTCGGCGACGACGGAGATGGACTTTGCGATGTCGGCATCGAGCGTGATGTGCTTGTCCTGAGCCCGGCCGGTGACGACGCGCAGGGATTCCGCCAGCGTTCGCGACAGGTCGAGCTGTTCCATGTCGAGCTTCATGCGGCCGGCCTCGATCTTGGACATGTCGAGGATGTCGTTGATGACCTCGAGCAGATAGTGGCCGCTGGTCAGGATGTCCTGGCAATATTCCTGGTACTTCTCGCTGCCGAGCTCGCCGAACATGCCTGAGCCCATGATCTCGGAGAAGCCGATGATGGCGTTGAGCGGCGTGCGCAGCTCGTGGCTCATATTGGCGAGGAATTTCGACTTGGTCTGGTTGGCTTCCTCGGCGCGGGTCTTCTCGCGCTGATATTTCTCGGCGAGATCGGCGAGCTCGACCGCCTGGCGCTCCAGCGCGGCCTGCGACCGCTTCAGGTCGATGACGGTGGCGCGCAGGCGCAGATCGTTGTCGACCAGCTTCTGCTCGTGCTCCTTGATGCGGGTGATGTCGGTGCCGACCGAGACGTAGCCGCCGTCCTTGGTGCGGCGCTCGCTGATATGCAGCCAGTTGCCGTCGTCGAGCTGCGCCTCGAAGGTGCGCGCGCCGGGTCCGACGCTCGCAGTCTCGTTGTGACGGGTGCGCACCTCCGGCATGCGGCCGACCTCGAGCACGGTCTCGTAGGAGGTGCCGGGGATGACTGCGCTGTCGGGCAGCTTGTGCAGGCGCTGGAAGTGCGAGTTGCAGAGCACGAGGCGGTCGCTCGCATCCCACAGCACGAAGGCTTCCGGAATGGTTTCGATCGCGTCGCGCAGGCGCAGGTCGGCTTCGACGGTGCGCTCGGCGAGGCTCTTCTGCTCGGTGATGTCGACGGCGATGCCGATCAGATGCACGCTGGAATCGGTCGCCCCGCGGGTCTTTTCGCAGCGGACGCGGAGCCAGATCCAGTGGCCGTCGACATGCTGCATGCGGAAGGTCCGGTCGATGTGGTCGATCTTCTCGGAGATGAGCTGATCGGCGATCGCGAACAGGTCGATGTCGTCTGACTTCACCAGCGCGTTGACCTCGCCGAAGGTGAGGAGCTCGTTGCGGCCGTCGAGACCGAGCATCGAGAACATCGATTGCGACCAGAAGATCCGGCCGCGCGACAGGTCCCAGTCCCAGAGACCGCAGCGGCCGCGGTTGAGTGCGGTGTCGATCCGGCCGCGCACGGCGTCGTTGATGAGGTCGCCCTCGCGGGCGCGGGTGGACTGCCAGTGGAAGGCGAAGCCGAGGATCAGGACGACGAAGCCTGTCGTTGCCGACAGCGTCACGGAGAGCGCGGCGTCGGAGCCCCAGATCGGCTCGTTGCGCTCCTGGATCACGGTGACGAAGCCCGGCAGCGACTTGATCTGCCGTGAGGTCGCCATCGCGGCGTTGCCGTTCGGCAGCGTCATGTCGGAGATGTTGCCGTCGCGCGTCGGCGCCGCGAGCAGTTGCGCCGTGGTGATGGCGTCGAGCAGGCGGTCATTGCCCGAGGGATCGCTGTCGACGGGGATGCGGGCGAGGACCCTGCGGTCGATGCCGGCCGAGGTGACGATGACGTGGCGGCCCGAGGCCGTTCCCCAGGACGGGATCAGGTCGGGCAGCAGCGCCGGCAGGCGCTCGATGTTCTTGAGCCGTTCCTGCCGTGAGGTGGTGAGGCGGTCGACGCGTTCGGCGAGCAGATCGGCGAGCGCGGAGATGTCGTGGCGGATCACCAGCCGCTTCTGGCGCGTCTGATCGACGACCTGCACGAACGCGCCGAGGCAGATCGTGATCAGGAACGCGATGATGAGCGTCGGCACGGCGCGACGAAGCGCCGGCTCTGCGATCAAGAGCCGATGATAGGCAGGTTTCGCGATCGATTGCGCCAATCCTTTGATCGAATCGGATTGGACGCACGCGTTCGCGGCGTCTGCACGCGACATGCCTTCGGCCCCCTGAAAACCAGCTTGCAACTGAAGTCCGGAAGCAGCCCCACATCGCTTCCGAATCACAGCGATTTGAATCCAGTTTTCGCGGGGTGTCGAGAGTCAATGAATCGTTAACGCGAAATTATTCTTATCCAACGCGCAGTTTGCGCAGTGTGCGTCCGCAAACTCACGGGCAGGAGGAGTCCGAAACGAGAACGTGTGACTCCTCGCACATTCTTCGTCGCTTCTGCTTCGTCACGCGCGCGGCGGTTCGGCGTGGCTGATCACGCGCTTCACGCTCGGGAATGCGTGCCGCAGCGCGCGCTCGATCGCGTCGACATGCTCGTGCACCTTGATCACGCTCATCGACGGGGTCGCGCGGCAGTGGAAGTTGACGATCTCGCCGGCATCGGTGTTGCGGACGCGGACATTATGGATGTCGTGGATCTCGCCGCCCGCGGCATATTCCGCCAGCGCGGTGGCGATGGTCCGCACCCGGTCCGGCGTGGCATCGACCCCGAACGGAAGTTCCGGTTCCAAGGGTTCGATATGGACGTCGACCTCGACGTCCTCGCCGAACTCCTCCTGGATGTTGCGCTCCAGCGTGTTGGCGATGTCGTGCGCGGCGTCGAGCTGCATTCCGCCGTCGACCTCGAGGTCGATGCTGACGATCAGCTTGCTGCCGAGGTCATGCACCGTGACGTGGTGGACGGCGAGGCCCGAATTGTGTGCGATCACCATGATGCGGTCGCGGACGGTCTCGTTGTCGCGCGCGACGGGTACCGGGGTGAAGGTCAGATCGGCATCGCCAAACGCCTTGTCGACGGCAGCATGCGCCTTGCGCTTGATCTCCTCGACCCGGTCGATCGGATAGGTTCGCGGCACCTTTGCGATGGTGTCGATGAACGTGGTCGCTCCGACCATGCGTACGCGCAGGCGTTCGACGTCGATCACCCCGGGCACGCTGCGGATCGCGGCCGTGGCCTTCTCCTGCGCGCCCTCCGGGGCGCGGTCGACCAGCGTCTGCACGGTCGAGCCGGCCATGCGCAGGCCGAGAGCTGCGATCATCACCGCGACCGCGGCAGCCGCCGCGGCATCGCCCCACCAGAAGCCGAGGGCGGCGAGGATCAAGCCGACGATCACGGCGAACGAGCCCATCACGTCGGAGGCGAAATGCAGCGCGTCGGCCGCCAGCGCCTGGCTCCGCGTCGCGCGCGCGGCGCGGTGCAGGGCGCGCGCGCGCCAGAGATTGACGACGATGTCGATCACCAGCACGACGAAGGGCACGGCCGAGATGGTCGGCGGCGGGGTTCCCTCGCTCAGCCGGCTGTAGGACTCGACCAAAATGCCGCCGGCGAGCACGTAGAGCAGGGCGGTGACGCCGAGCGCCGAGATGCTCTCCAGCTTGCCGTGGCCGTAATGATGCTCGTCGTCCGCCGGCTTGTCCGACACCCGCACCACCGCCCAGGTGATGATGGTGGCGACGAGATCGATCGAGGAGTGCAAGGCCTCGGAGATCAGCGCGAGCGAGCCGATCGCGATGCCGACCGCGAATTTGGCCGCCGCCATGCCGCCGCTGGCGAAGATCGAGATGGCCGCGACCGAGGTTTTGTCGTGCTGGGAGGTCATGGCGGGGATTTAGCAGGGCTTGAGTGAACATCAAGCGATGATCCACAGGGTTAGTCGCGACTGAGTTGCAGGAGCGGGACCTCAACGCCGTCATGCTCGGGCTTGTCCCGGGCATCCACGTTCTTCGCGGGGTGTGGCAAGACGTGGATGGCCGGGTCAAGCCCGGCCATGACGACCGATAGAGCGGCGCCTCACACCGTCACCACGATCTTCCCCAGGTGCTTGTTCGCCTCCATGTGCGCGAACGCCTGGTCGATGTCGTCGAATGCAAAGACCTTGTCGATCGGCAGCTGCAGCTTTCGCGATTCCACCGCGCCCCAGATGTCCTTGTGCACCTCCGCGAAGATCGCGCGGACCTCCTCGATGGTGCGGGTGCGGAAGGTGACGCCGACGTGGTCGATGCGGCGCGCCGCGTGCAGATCGAAGTTGAAGTCGGCATGGGTGCCGCCGAGCCGGCCGACATTGACGATGCGGCCCAGGACCTTCGTTGCGGCGAGGTTCTGGCTGGCGACCTTGCCGGAGACCTGGTCGACGATGAGGTCGACGCCTTCGCCGTTCGTCGCCGCCAGCACCTGGTCGACCCATTTGGGATCGGAGCTGTCGACCGCGAGATCGGCGCCGTACTCCTTCAGCCGGCCGCGCCTGTAGGCATCGGTGGAGGAGCCGATCACGAGCTTTGCGCCTTTGAGCCTGGCGATCTGCATCGCCATCAGGCCGACGCCGGAGCTCGCGCCCTGGATCAGCACGCTCTGGCCGGGCTGGAGGCCGCCGACGGTGACGACGGCATTGTGCATGGTCGCGAGTGCGACGGGCAGGGTGGCCGCCTCCTCGAAATTCATGTTCGAGGGCGCGTGGAACAGCCGGCCGTGGTCGGCCAGCGTGTACTCGGCAAACGCCGCGCCGCCCGAGCCCATGATGCGGTCGCCGACCTTGACGCCCTTCGCATCCGGTCCGAGCTCGGCGACCTCGCCGGCCCATTCCATGCCGAGCACGGTGCCGACGCCGCCGGCCGCTCCGTGCGCGTGGCCCTTGCGCATGCCGGTGTCGGCGCGGTTGAGGCCGCAGGCGCGCACGCGAACCAGCACCTGCGCACCCTTCGGCTTTGGTTGAGCGACGTCGGAAATCCGAGCGCCTTCAGGACCGTAGACGTAGGCTTTCATGTATGGCTCTCACTTCTTGCAGTGTCTATTCCGCCGCCTCGCGTTGCGGCTGAACGATCATCCCCTCCAGCCGGCCGCGGATGATCGCCTCCGCCTCGCGCACGATGCGGGAGATGAGCTCGCCGCAGCTCGGGATGTCCTGGATCAGGCCCTGCACCTGGCCGGCCGACCAGATGCCCTCGTCGGAATTCCCGGTCGCATAGACCATCTTGCCGCGGGCGCCCGCGACGAGCTCGCGGATGTCCTCGAACTTGGCGCCTTCCTTCTCCATGGCGACGACCCTGGTCGAGATCTCGTTCCTGGCGACGCGCGAGGTGTTGCGCATGGTGCGGAAGATCAGCTCGGTCTCGCGCTCGTCATTGGCGACGATCTTCTCCTTGATGAGCTGGTGGATCGGGCTTTCCTTGGTCGCCATGAAGCGCGTGCCCATGTTGATGCCCTCGGCCCCCAGCGCCAGGGCGGCGACGAGGCCGCGGGCGTCGGCGAAGCCGCCCGAGGCGATCATGGGAATCTTGACCTTGTTGGCGGCGGCCGGAATCAGGATCAGGCCGGGCGTGTCGTCCTCGCCGGGGTGGCCGGCGCATTCGAATCCGTCGATCGAGATGGCGTCGACGCCCATGCGCTCGGCCGAGAGCGCGTGGCGCACGCTGGTGCATTTGTGCACGACCTTGACGCCGTGCTTCTTGAACTCGTCGACATGCTCCTGCGGCTTGTTGCCGGCGGTCTCGACCACCTTGATGCCGGCCCCGATGATGGCGGCGCGATACTCGGCGTAAGGCGGCGGCTTGATCGCGGGCAGGATGGTGAGGTTGACGCCGAACGGCTTGTCGGTGAGGTCGCGGCAGCGCGCGATCTCGCGGGTCAGGTCCTCCGGCGTCGGCTGCGTCAGCGCCGTGATGAAGCCGAGCGCGCCGGCATTGGCGACGGCGGCAACCAGCTCGGCGCGCCCGACCCATTGCATGCCGCCCTGGACGATCGGGTGCTCGACGCCGACGAGTTTTGTGAACCGTGTCTGCAGCATGATGTGTTTCCCCCGGCTGTTGCGGCGCTCTGTTATCAGTTGATGGCAGCAGGATGCCGCCGGGGGTGGCAAATGTCTATTGCGCCGGCGTGCGGTGGAGGCGGGGTGTCATGCGGGCGGCGAGGGGATTCCGCAGGGCGGATAATTTGCGTTTCCACTCGCATTTCCATCGCGGACACAGCTTCTCGCTCTCGCGGCATGTTTCGCCCGAGCTTTGCTTGGTGCGGCGCCCTTATCGGGACAAGGGCGCAGGGAAGGCCGGGCGCCGGCGGCACCCGCGATCCGTGCGCGAAAAGATGCACACGGGGTGGACCACAGGTGTGCCGGTCGCCCGGCCTTCCCTGCGCGAATGGTTTTAACGGTGTCCTTCGTGCTCTCCTCGGGGAGCGTTGCACTATTGCCCCCGTCGCCTTGCGGATGATCGATGCGCGGACCGGTTGGCCGCCACATCACCGCGAGGCTTGACGCCAGAACCGCGGGCGTCGGGACCACACGACTTCTCCGTCCGCGCACGTCCTCGCTGGGACCCCGAGGGGTGGCGTGTGCTCGCCCCCGAAGCCATGCGAAGACGCTGTCGGCGCCGTGTCGTTGGCGCGAGAGCCATTGCTCACGGTTGCCCGCCCTGCAATGCCCATCACGCCCGACGCCGTCGCGTCCATCGCTGCCCGGCCCGCGGTTCGTGACGATCGCGATCCGCCCCTTGTCTCGGGCCAGGGTGTTTCGCTTGTACGACAAATCCGAATTTCGGTAAAGTGGAATATTTGAACCGGTGGGGCTTGACAGCCGGGTTGCAGGAATTGGCGGGGTGTTTTGCCCGACGGGTGAGCAGAACGTCGCCACGCCTCACACTGTCATGCCCCGGCTTGACCGGGGCATGCAGTACGCCGCGGCTTGTCGGTTCCTGCCTTGCTGTCTCTGGAATACTGGATTGCCCGCTTTCGCGGGCAATGACACCGAGTGTGGAGAGAGCCGCTACTCCGCCGACAGCCGCACCATCTGGCGGCCGCCGTTCATTTCCTTGAGGCGGTTGACGAAGTTTTCCGGGCGCTGCCAGCGGTTGGGGACCTCGAGGCCCATGAACTCGGCGATGTCGCCGATGAAGCCGGTGCAGTTCATGGTCTCGGCGTTCCACACCGGTGAGGTTGCCTGCTTCTTCTTGATGTAGGCGAACACGCGCTTGGCGTCGGCCTCGTTCAGATAGACGCGATAGCTCGCGGTCAGATATTCCGGATCGAGGTCGCCGTAGCTGGCGCCGGTCTCGGACGGCACGAAGGTGATGTGACCGAGCACGTAAGCGAGCGTGTCGCCGGCGGGCGTCAGCCCTGCGACCTCGACCGCCTTCTCGCTGGTCTTGCCGTACCAGACGAAGGCGTGCCCCCAGCTCGCGGCGGTCCGCGCCCGGAAGTCGACGTAGTAGGGGCCTTTCTCCGCGCGCGCGACGGAGCGGCGCGTCGATTGCGGTGCGGGTCGTGGTGCGGCGTCGGTCGTGGCAAGCGCGTTGGCATCTGCAACGCGCTTGTTCGCTTCATGGGCCGAGGCCGAGGGCGTCGTACACGCGATCATGGCCGCGAGGGCAAACCCCGCAAGGATGCAGGGTCCCGATCGATCAGGTTTGTTGGTCACGCTGTGCCCCTCGACTGTCGGCCGCTTACGCAGATCCTGCGTTTGATCTGTTGCGCGTCAGTAGCGCGCGGCGACCGGGCCCGGCGCCTTGCCGATCGGGGCCTTTCCAACCGGGCTTTTGCCAATCGGCATCTTGCCGATCGGGGCCTGCTCGGCCGGATAGACCGGCACGGGCTGGCGGCGCGGCAGATCCGCAGCGTTCGCAGCCGTCACCAGAGCAAGCGTGGCACCCAGAACAAATACAATCTTCTTCACAGCGATACCCCTAGAAGGTTTGGTCCAAACACGGCTGAGCCGTGCCCCCAGACACGCCTCGCAGAAGGGCGGCCGAATGCGACCAAGTTGCGGCGCGCAGGGGGCATGTCAGCGGCATATGTCTGACGCGCGCAGATGTGATGTGTCTGGATGTTTCCGAGTAACGAGGGTCAGTTGCGTCCGACGAACGGCCAGCGCTTGCCGATTTTGATCGTGAACCAGGTCGCTTCTGGCGTAGGCTGGTCATCGATTGCGCGCGGCTCGAACCTGCATGCCAACAGCGCTGCTGTTACCGCTTCGTCCAGCCTCGGCGATCCGCTGCTCGCCGTCACCTTAGTCTCTCTCGGCATCCCGTCAGGACCGATCAACAGAGAGATCGTCGGCATTGCCAGCTCGTTCAAGCCAGATTCAGGCGATGGAGTAGCTGGGCACGATTCCCAAATGATCCGCGGTTCTTTGGCGAAAGGCCCCAGGAGCAGTTGTCCGCTCCGGTCAGCGATTCGAGCACGTAGGCCACGCGCGATTGCTTCGCAACCTCTTGCATAGCGGGTATCGTGCGGAAATGGAAATGCGTTGAGAAGCGCGGCAGGATTGGTGAAGTGGAAGACGTGGGACGTGTTTTCGATTGCCGTCCGTTCGGCCTCGGCTCTCCTCGACTTCAGTTCGTCTGGCGCAGCTCGAGGATCAATTCGACCCCACAACTCGATATGGATCGCTCCGATGAGGAAGGGAGCGGGGGTGCAGCCGGTATGGGCCTGTCCGCTTCGGTCATCGATTGTGGTGAGAAGAATAAGATATGGCGAACTCGATCCGTCGCGAACCGCTGCCACAAAATCGTTGTGTGATTGATGCGGGTCAGCCGCGCAATCGTTCGCATGGCTGATCAGCAGGATCGAGAAGACGAAGGAGACAAGCATCCATTTTCTTTGTCGGCCGTGCATCCGCCACCAATTTCCGGAACAGCTCATGCGTGCGACTATAACGGGAGGTGTCGTGTCGCCGCCAGTCCTAGACGGCGCCTCACCCGATCCGGTTCAGGCTATTCCTGATCGTGGCGAAGATGCCGCCGATGTCCTTGCGCAGAGCATCGAGCGCGTTGAAGTTCTCGAAGATGCGGGCGAGGCGGTCTTCGACCTCGCGCTTGCTCTGGGCCAGCGTCTCGACGCGCGCGGCGAGGGTGACGTCGCCATTCGCTTCGATCTCGCGGACGGTTTTCGCGAGGAGATCGCGGGTGGCGCCGACGTCCGCGATCAAGGCCTCGATGCCGAACACCGGGGCCTTGAGCGGGACGAGGTCGGCCTGCGATTTCGACAGCTCAGCCTTGAAGGCGTTCAGCGTTGCCAACGTCTCCTGCAAGGCGCCGAGGCGCTGGCGCGACTGCAGGACGAAATCGTTCAGCGCGTTCTGGCGCTCGGTGAGGCTCTTGCCGTCGGCATCGGTCTCGACGTCGGCGAGCGCGCGCTCGAGCTGAGTCCGGCGCTGGCCGAGCTCCTCGAAGTCGAGCCGGATGGCCTTCAGGATGTTGAAGCTGTCGTCGATGCGGGCGAGGCGCTGCTCGATCTCGTTTCTGTTCTTCGACAGCGTCTCGACGCGAATGGGAAGCGGCGTCTCGCCGCCGGTCTCGAGCTCGTCGATGGCCTTGGCAAGGTGGTCATGGTCGAGGCTGAGCTCGCCGATCAGGGCGTTGATCCCGGTGTCGGAGGCGCGCAGCGGCGCCAGCTCGGCGTGGGATTTCGCCAGATCCGCCTTGTACTGGTTGAGAGCGGCAAATGAGTCCTGGACCGCGTTCACCCGCCCCAGCAGCGCCGCCACGTCGCGCGCGATGTCTCTCTGCCGGTCGGCGAGGTTGTTCTTGCGATCGTCGGTCTCGAGGTCGTGCAGGGAGCGTTCGAGCTGGTTCTGGCGGTCACGGATCTCGGTGAAGACCGGCTCGATCGCACGGCGCTGATCGGCGACTTTGCCGACCATCTCGCGCAGCGCCTGCTGGCGGCGGCGGATGTCGGCGAGCTGGTCGTGCATGTCGGTGGATTCGTTACGGCCCTGCTGAAGCAGTGCGCGCTGCTCGGTCTCGCCGAGCTTGTCGTGGAGGGCGGAGACCGCTTCCCGGGGATCGCTCTCGATCAGATGCTGGACGGTGGCGTCGAGATGGTTCTGCAGGGCATGGGCGACGACGACGTCCTCGCGGGTCTTCTTGAGGCGATCACGCAGCATCTTCAGGTTACGGTCCTGACGTGACAGCCGCCATGCGGAGGCGCCGATCAGAGCCAGCGCCAGGGCCGGGATCACGGCGGTCGCGATGCGCTGCGGCACCGGCAGGCCCGCGAACCAGGCGGCAAGGTGACTGATGTCGTATCCGAACGCCTGCTGGGCGAAGATCGCGACCACGGCCAGCAGGCCGAACCAGGCAACCAGGAAAAACAGCCACATCGTGAATTCCTCACGCCGGCGCACATTTTCGCCATGATTGCCAAGAGCTGAACCAAGCGCAAGGGGCGGGGACAGTTACGGCTGGTTTCGGACCGCGTGATCCACGGCTGGTTGCGTTGGCTGGACGACGGAGGGGCGGTGCCGGGTTTTCCCGGAGTCCCTCCGCTGTCATCCCCGAGCCCGGAACATCCATCGGGCGGCATCGCGCCGCGCGCTCTCAGCTGCAGTCAGTCGTCGCATGCGTAGCGACGCGCAGCTTCACGCGAACAGCCCGGACGTTCGCTCATCCGGGTCAGAGCATCTTTCGCGCCATCATTTTCCAAGGAAGTTCGAGCGCATCTTGTCGGCGAACCAGACCGCGAAGATCGCAGCAAACGCGAGAGCAAAGTACAGAGCCGTCCACAAAAGCGCATTGCTTGCATTCGTCATGGCATCCTCCCTGGCCTCAGAAATCGATTGCGGGGAAGGATAAAGCGGCCGTGCCGGCGCGATTTGCGCCGGATCAATTTTGCTGCGCCGCGGCGAGAATAAGTCGGGACCACGCGAAGACCCGTTCCGGATGTCGCTTCCGCCTTCGCTCTCCGAGCTTCGGCGGACAAGCCGCTCATCCGGGCTACGTACGGTGTTTGCGGCTACAGCCGAAATTCGTTGGTGAGCTCGCCGATGCCGTCGATGGCCACCGTCACCGTGTTCACCTCCTCCTTCATCACGCCGACGCCGACAGAGGTGCCGACGGCGATGAGGTCGCCGGGGAGCAGGGTCATGTCGTGGGAGATCCTGCTGACCAGCTGCTGCGCCGAGAAGATCATGTCGGAGATCGGGTAGTTCTGCCGCTCTGCGCCGTTGAGGATGGTGCGGACGGTGAGCTTGGACGGATCGAGGCCGGTCGCGATGACGGGGCCGAACGGGCCGTAATCGTCGATGCCCTTGGCGCGGGCCCATTGCGGGAAGGTGGGGTCGCTGGACAGGATGTCGTTGGCGGTGATGTCGTTGACGCAGGTGTAGCCGAAGATGAAGCTGTCGGCTTCATCAGGCGAGACGCGGGCGCAGGTTCCGCCGATGACGATGCCGAGCTCGCCCTCATAGGTGGTCTTGCCGTCGTAATAAGAGGGGCGGCGGATCACGGCGCCCGGCGTCGTGATTGTGGTGGTGGCCTTGAGCAGATAGAGCGGCTCCGGCGGCTCGGGCTGGTTGAGCTTGGCCGCGAGCGCGTGGAAGTTGTTCCAGAGCGCGACGATCTTGCTGGGCGCGCAGGGCGCGAGCAGCTCGACCCCCGACAGCGCCAGCGTCCTGCCGGTGGCCGCATTGCGGCCGAACATCTCGCCCTCGTGCACGCTGATCCCCGACGGCGTCAGCGTGCCGAAACCGGTCGTGCCGGCGTGGCGGAAACGCAGCCACTGCTTGATCTCGCCAACCATCACGCCACCGCCAGTGCGCGCGGATCCGATGGCGTCGAGACGCCGTCATAGAGGCCGGCGATGCGGGCGCGCTGGGTCACCATCGCCAGCACCGAGTCGAGTGCGGGCGTCGCGATGCCGGTGAGGCGGCCCATCTCCTGCACCACGGTGACCAGCGGGTCGATCTCCATGGGGCGGCCGCGCTCGAGGTCCTGCAGCATCGAGGTCTTGTGCGCGCCGACCTTGCGGGCACCCTCGATGCGGCGCTCGACGTCGACGCGGAACTTGACGCCGAAGGTCTCTGCGATGGCTTGCGTCTCCATCATGATCGCACGCGACAGCGCGCGGGTGGACGGATCGGTGCAGATCACGTCGAGCGTTGCATGGGTCAGCGCGCTGATCGGGTTGAAGCAGACATTGCCCCACAGCTTGAGCCAGATTTCGTCGCGGATGCGGTCGAGCACCGGGGCCTTCAGCCCGGCCGCGACGAAGAGATCGGCGAGGCGCTGCACGTCGGGCGTGATCTCGCCGGAGGGTTCGCCGAGCGGAAAATTATTGCCATAGACGTGGCGGATCACGCCGGGCGCTTCGATCTCGGTGGCGGGATAGACGATGCAGCCGATGGCGCGCTCGGCGCCGAGCTCGCGCCACTGCCGCCCGCCGGGGTCGATGCTCTCCAGCGTCGAATTCTCGTATTGGCCGCCGTGCTTGTAGAAGTACCAATAGGGGATGCCGTTGACGGCGGTGACGATGCGGGTGTGCGGCCCCAGCAGCGGCTGCATCTTCTCGATCACGCCGGTGATCGAATGCGCCTTCAGCGTGATGATGATGGTGTCCTGCACGCCGAGCTCATTGGGATCGTCGGTGCAGCGCGGATGCACGGTGTGCCTCTCCTCGCCGGCGAGCAGCGTCAGGCCACGCTCGCGCATGGCGGCAAGGTGCGCGCCGCGTGCGATGAGGCTGACATCGGCGCCTGCGCGCGCAAGCTGAACCCCGAGATATCCGCCGATCGCGCCGGCGCCGTAGATGCAGATCTTCATGAAGTCCTCGCGAAGGGAGCCGAAGCCGGAATTTGGGACGAAAGATCCGGTCCGGCTCGGAAGGATCCGAGCCGGGGCCGGTCGTCGCAGGGGAAGAGTCGTGTTGCTTTAAGCTGCCGCTTGCGGCTTGCCGTTGATTGCCTCGTCCATGGCAGCGGCGATGTCGCGCATGCTGATGACGGAGACGAGGCTGTAGTCGTCGATCACGGGCAGATGCCGGATGTGATGCCGGTTCATCAGATGGCGGACGTGCTCGATCGTGTCGCCGGAGCTGCAGGACACCAGCTGCTGCACCGAGACGAGCTGCGAGACCTTGACGTTGACGGCGTTCGCGCCGTGCTCGGCGACCGCGCGCACCACGTCGCGCTCGGTGAACATGCCGACCGCGGTATTGCCCTCGGAGCGCACCACGTCCTTGACCACGAGCGCGCTGATGTTGTTGGCGCGCATCAGCTTGGCGGCGATACCCACCGATTCGTTCATTCGCACCGTGACAACGCGCGGTGTCTTCTTGCGCAGAATGTCTCCGACCAGCATTGCAACCTCCCTGGGTGAATGTTGAGGAAGTGTGGTATACATAATGCCAATCGTCAAGCGCTGGATTTGGGCGATCCGAAAAATCTTGCGACAGCGATGCTGACGTTTGTCGTCGATGCAAAAAGACAGGGGCGCATTGCTGCGCCCCTGTCTCGTCGTGCAGATGCGTGGGGCGGTTACGCCGTCTCGGTTTTGGCGCCGCCAGTCGCGGCCTCGGCGCTCTCGGCTTCCTTGCCGAGAATGAAGGAGCGGCGCAGCGGCTTGATCACGAACAGCGCCATCAGCGCCGCCGTCGCGTTCAAGGCGACCGCGACCACGAACACGGCCTTCCAGCCATAGGCGGCCGAGATCACGCTGGCGAGCGGCACGAGCAGCGAGGCGGTGCCCTTGGCGGTGTAGAGCATGCCGTTGTTGGTGGTTGCGAATTTCGAGCCGAAGGTATCGCCGCAGGTCGCGGGGAACAGCGAGTAGATCTCGCCGAACACGCCGAAGTAAACCGCGGTCGCCAGCACGAAGACGACGGGCACGTGGCCATAGGCCGACAGTGTGAGCAGCATCAAGGCCGCCGTGCCGAAGGCGATGAACATGGTGTTCTCACGGCCGATCGTGTCGGAGACGAAGCCGAAGAACGGGCGGCCAAACCCGTCGAAGATGCGGTCGAGCGAGATCGCAAAGGTCAGTGCCGCCATCTGGAAGCCGGCGAGCGTGACCGGCGTGCTCGCGATCTTGAAGTCGTGCGCGATCGGGGCGATCTGCGCCGCCGTCATCAGCCCGCCCGAGGCGACCATGACGAAGACGAGATACATCACCCAGAAAATAGGGGTGCGCAGCACCTGCGGCGGGGTGAAGTCGATCTTGGTCTGCGGCAGATTGAGCTGCTTCTTCTTCGGCGGGATCGAGAGCCGCGGCGGCTGGATGAAGAAGGCGAGCACGAACACGATCACGCCCTGGCCGATGCCGAAGGTGAGGAAGGCGTGCTGATAGCCGCTCGATGCGATCATGGAAGCGATCGGCACCACGGTGAGAGCTGCGCCCGCGCCGAAGCCCGCGGCGGTCGCGCCGGCAGCGAGGCCGCGGCGATCGGGAAACCATTTCAGCGCATTGCCGACGCAGGTGCCGTACACTGCGCCCGCGCCCATGCCGCCGATGATGGCAGCGGCGTAGAGCAGCGTGAGCGAGTCGGCATAGGAGTTGAGCACCCAGGACAGTGCGATCATCACGCCGCCGAACATGATGACGATGCGGGGGCCGTATTTGTCGACGAACCACGCCTCGACCGGCACCAGCCAGGTCTCGGTGACGACGAAGATGGTGAAGGCGAGCTGGATCGCGGCGCGTCCCCAATGATGGGCCGCATCGATCGGATCGACGAACAGCGTCCAGCCGTATTGCAGATTGGCGATCATCGCCATGCAGACGATGCCCATGACGAGCTGAAGCCAACGGAAACTTGTACGAAGAGGCGCGGCCGTGACGGCGCCATCCGTGCTGGAAATCATCAAGAACCTCCCAACGCGCCTGATTGATTGCGACCTGGGATGGCAAGATGACCCAGTGTCGCAAATATTGTGGCTTATCGTCGCAAGCGCGGCGGGCAGCTTGGTATACCATATTCCAGAAAGCAAGTCCTAACTGCGGCGGATTGTCACAAAATCTACGGTTCCAGTCCGGGGGGCAGCGGCCACGACTGCGCCCAAACGAAAACGCCCGGCCGTGAGGCCGGGCGTCGTCGTCTTGAAGCTGCTGTAGAGTTCGTCAGGCGACGGTCGACTTCGCGACCACGATCTTGCGCCAGGGCTTGAGCAGCGCGATCGCCAGCAGCGAGGCCAGGATGTTGGCGCCGGCTGCGATGATGAACACGCTGTCCCATGTGCCCGACGACTGCTGCATGTAGTTGGCGATCGGCACCAGCAGCGCGGCTGTGCCCTTCGCGGTGTAGAGCAGGCCGGCATTGGTGGTCGCGAACTTGGCGCCGAACGTGTCGGTGCAGGTCGAGGGGAACAGCGAGTAGATCTCACCCCAGGCGAAGAACACGAAGCCCGAGAGCAGCACGAACCAGATCGGATCGTGGCCCCAGAGGTAGAGCATCCAGATGCCGAAACCTTCCATGCCGAAGGCGATGAACATCGTGTTCTCGCGGCCGATCATGTCGGAGATCCAGCCGAAGAACGGACGCGTCAGGCCGTTGAGCACGCGGTCGATCGTGGCCGCGAACGTCACAGCCGTCATCGTCACCGCCATCAGCGTGACCGGCACGTTGTCGACCTTCCAGTCGGCGGCGATCGGCTTCAGATTTGCCGTCACCATCAACCCGCCGGCGCCGACGATCACGAACATGAAGTACATCAGCCAGAAGATCGGCTGACGCAGCACCTCGGTCGGCTGATAGTTGCGTCGCGTCTGCAGCAGGTTGGCGTTGGCGACGACGTTCGGCACCTGGCCCGCTTTCGGCGCCAGCAGGAAGAAGGCGAGGATGCAGATGATGATGCCCTGGCCGAGGCCGAAATAGAGGAAGGTGGTCTGGAAGCCGGAGTCCTTGATCATGGCCTGGATCGGCGCCACCGTCAGCGCGGAGCCTGCACCGAAGCCCGCGGCCGTGATGCCTGCGGCAAGACCGCGCTTGTCCGGAAACCACTTCAGCGCGTTGCCGACGCAGGTGCCGTAGACGCCGCCGGCGCCGATGCCCGCGACGATCATGCCGAGGTAATAGCCGTTGAGCGTGGTGGCCTGTGCGTTGATCGCCCAGCCGAGGGCGCAGAGCACGCCGCCGACCAGCACGACGATGCGCGGACCGTATTTGTCGACGAACCATCCTTCGATCGGCACCAGCCAGGTCTCGAACAGGACGAAGAGGGTGAAGGCCCATTGGATCGAGGCGCGATCCCAGCCGAACTTCTTCTGGATGTCGGGGACGAAGAACGTCCAGCCGTATTGATAGTTGGCGATCATCACCATCGCGCCTACACCGATCGCCAGTTGCGCCCAGCGATACGTGTCGCTAACGCGCGCTGTTGTAGGGGCGGTTGCCTGCACCATGTCCGTCATAAAGCCTCCCGTGGCGCCTCTAATTTTTATGCGAGCGCTGGAGGGGCATTCTTGTATGCATTATGCCAAGCTTCAAGCGCTGGTCCGGCCACCGTGCGCAAATGCCGCAGGCTTGCTCCCGCCGCGGCTGTGACTCGGGACAGCACAAGTAGAAATGGCCCCGTCGTGCGGGGCCATTCATCAAAAGTCGTATGCGAGCTGCTCTGAAACCCGGCCGAGCTGTGTGGCGGCGCGGGAAAGCCGGCTTACAGGCCGAAACGGGGCAGGTCGCCATTGTGGTTCGAGATCTCGGCGCTCGCCATCAGGAAACGGTCAACCGCAGCCAGAAAGCGGCTGAACAGCGAGGCGGACGGAGCGAAAGCGACGGAAGCGGTCTTGGCCATTGGAAATCCTTTTCTCGAGACGGTCAGTCCTGGTGTCTCGTTTCGCAGGACAATCTATGTATACCAGATGCCAACGTTTACGCATTTGTTTGCATGGCAGCATGGGAAGCACCGCATTGCAGCATAATGCCGGGTTAATACGACCGATCCGGGCTTAAATACGCCGGCGAAAAGGGAGCTCCGGCCGCCCGGCGGCCCTATTCGGCCGCGAAAAGCTACGGAATCAGGGGTGAGCGGTCGGGCGCGCCCCGAAGAGGGCGGCCATGGCCGAGGCCTTGGCAGGGCAAGTCAAAGCCGCTAGTGGTCTGCCCCCTTCCAATCATCTGTCAGAGTGGTTCATGTCGAGCGCCCCGCCCGCCGTCTCGATCGGCATCGATTTTGGGACCAGCAATACCGTTGTCGCCCTTGCGGCTGACGACCGCCGGGTCGAGGCCATCCGCTTCGATCACGGCGGACAGCGCCACAGCGTCTACGTGTCCGCCCTGTGCTTCTGGGAGGACCGGCCGGGCGCGGGCGCCCAGGCCGAAGGCGGGCCGTGGGCGATCGAGACGTTTCTCGAAGGCCGCCACGTCTACCGCTTCCTGCAGTCGTTCAAGACTTTCGCGGCCAGCAGCAGCTTCAACACCACCCAGGTGTTCCGGCAGCGTTTCAAGTTCGAGGACATCCTGGCGGCGTTCCTGCGGACATTGGCGCGCCATGGCGGCGAGAAGTTCGGCTTCGAAACGTCGACGATTACCGTCGGCCGTCCCGTGCGCTTTGCCGGCGGCAATCCCGACGAGGCACTGGCGATGCAGCGCTACCGCGCCGCGTTCGAGCGCCTCGGGGCCGGCCACGCGCGCTATGTCTACGAGCCCGTCGGCGCGGCGTTCTCCTTTGCCCGGCGGCTGGAGCGCGATGCCACCGTGCTGGTCGCCGATTTCGGCGGCGGCACCAGCGACTTTTCCGTGATGCGCTTTTCGCGCGCAGGCGGTGCCTTGCGCGCCGAGCCGCTGGGGCACGCCGGCATCGGCGTTGCCGGCGACACGTTCGACTATCGCATCGTTGACCATGTCGTCTCACCGCGGCTCGGCAAGGGCTCCAGCTTCCGCTCGTTCGACAAGGTGCTGCCGGTGCCGAGCGGCCATTACACCAATCTCGCGCGCTGGCATCAGCTGGCGATGATGAAGAGCAACGGCGATCTGCGCGAGCTCCGCGAACTTGCGCGCACCGCGCTGAAGCCGAAGCTGCTCGAGGATTTCATCACCATCGTCGACCTCGACCTCGGCTTTTCGCTGTATCGCGCGGTGTCCGATGCCAAGGTTGCGCTGTCGGCGCAGGACGAGGTCGATTTCCACTTCAAGGGCGGCGGCGTCGACATCGGCGCAGCCATCACGCGGAAGAATTTCGAAGGCTGGATCGCCGACGACATCGCCCGGCTGGGCGCCACCGTCGACAAGGTGCTGAACGAATCCGGCATCACCGCGCGCGACGTCGAGAAGGTGTTCCTGACCGGCGGCACGTCGTTCGTACCTGCGGTGAGAAAACTGTTCGCTGACCGGTTCGGCAATGAACGGCTGATGTCGGGCGACCAGTTCGAGTCGATCGCCTATGGCCTGGCGCTGATCGGCCACAGCCCCGACCCCGATCGCTGGACGGCCGATGGCGGGCTGGCGCCGAAGGCGGGCGGGTAGCAATCGTCCATTCCCTCGTTGCGAGCGTAGCGAAGCAATCCAGGCTGTCTCCGCGGCGAGGCCGGGAAGCTTTGTGCATCTGATCGAACAGGGCCGAGGGCGGGCAAAGCGACTTGTCCGCCGTAGCTCGCAGAGCGAAGGCGGAAGCGTGCCCACGCGCCTGTCGCCGTATCAGGAAGATCGTGGGCACGGCGCAAGCGCGCCTTTGCCCCCCGATACTGATCGAACCGCTACTGGTTGATCTCGGGCTCGACGAGCTTCGCCAGATTGCGCAGCGATTCCTGCCAGCCGAGATAGCAGGCTTCGACGGGAATGACGTCGGGAAGGCCTGACTGCGTGATGTCGATCTCGGTGCCGACCGACACCTTCTTCAGGATCACTGTCACCTGGATCTCGCCGGGCAGGTTGGGATCGTCGAACCTGTCGGTGTAGCGGAGCCGTTCGCCGGGCACGAGCTCGAGAAATTCGCCGCCGAAGGAATGGCCATTGCCTGTCGTGAAGTTCCGGAACGACATCTTGAAGGTTCCGCCGACCTTGGGCTCGAAGTGATGCACGGTGCAGGTGAAGCCGTTCGGCGGCAGCCATTTCGCCATCGCATCGGCCTCCAGGAAGGCGCGATAGACTTTTTGCGGGCTGGTGGCGAGAACGCGGTGCAGGCGGACGGTGCCGGGCATGTTTCTTGATCCTTTTCCAATTGGTGGGCCCGACATCGGCGTCTATGGCCCAACCATGTCACGAGGACGACGCGGACGTCGCCGATCCGACAGGCGTCCTCGATTTTTTTTGAGAAGGCGTCCGGCCGGGTCGCTAGACGGTTGCGACATCCTGCGCTGTCATCGTGAAGCCGAGCCGATAGCGGCCAGTCTTGATGTCGTCGCGCGCACCTGCGCCGTGAAGCCATGGCGGGGAGAGCTGGCCGGCGATCACGTCATCGACCACATCGGCATCGTAACCCGACAGCAGCACGATCCAATCGGCAGCGCGGTCCTTGCCGCGGATCTGCTGTTCGGTCGTGGGAGAGCTCGTCCTCGGCGTATCGGTCAGGAGGAGATGGCCACCGGTCAGTCCCGGCTGCTGCGCCAATGTGCCAAGCGTCTCCGAGAGGCGTGCTCGAAGCTCCGTCTCCCGTCCAACCTGCGGCGAAAGCCTGATGGTCGTAAGCGCCGTCGCGACGCCGCCGCCAAAGCTCGACGCCACCCGGCACTGGCTGCGAACCATGCCGAGATGATGCGGCATCATCTTCGTCGACCACGGCGTCGGCGCGTTGAGCCGGTCGAGATATCCTGTCGATGTGAGAATCTCGTACTGCTCCAGCTCATAGAGCACGAAGAAGCCTTCCGCGTCCGTCGTGCTGGTCCAGCGCGATCCGCGCCGGAAGCCGGGGATGCTCATCCGCTCCGGAAAGTGCTCATGTGAATGCCAGTCGCCGAACTCGGTGCGCTGCTCGGGGCGAACGCTCCACCACATCGCGACGGCGGCCTTGCCGAGCAGTGACATGCTGACCTCCCATTCGTTTGCCGGCAGCTTGCTTCAGGATGCGCGCCTGATCAATCAGCCACAATTTCGCTATCGTTCCCCGATCAGCTCCCGCCCGAAATCGGGGGGATTTTCGTTGCGCAGCACGCTTTGGGCTTTTGCCGCCATCCTTTGCTGTTTTGGCTCGCCTGTGCAGGCTGCAGGCATTCAACTGCTCCAGTCCGATTCAGCGCTATCAGGCGCGATCTGGTATCCCTGCGCGGCCGCGCCGACGCATGTGGCGTTGGGCAGTCTTTCCGTTGGCGCCGATTTCGACCTGAAGGGCGTGAAGGATTGTCCCGTCACGGGTGCAAAGCTGCCGCTTGTCGTCTACTCGCACGGCCGAGGCGGATTTTTCGGTCAGCAGCACGACACGGTGGAGGAGCTGGCCGATGCCGGCTTCATCGTCGCCGCCATCAATCATGCCGGCGATACGTTCAGCGACTCCTCGAAGCGCGATACGCTGTCGGTCTGGGGATCGCGCCCGGCGGACATTGTGCGCCTGCTCGATTTTCTGTTGAGCGACTGGAAGGACAGGGCGGTGATCGATCCCGCCCGGATCGGCTTCTTCGGCTTCTCGCTCGGAGGCGCGACCGGCCTCGTGCTGATGGGGACCAAGCCGGATTTTGGCAGGGTCGCCAATCTCTGCAAGGAGACGACCGGCGTTTGCGCACAGCTGCACAACGGCGAGACGCCGCCTGAACCGGTGCACGATGCGCGTATCCGCGCGGCTGTCATCATCGATCCCGCGCCGACTGTCCTGACGCGCGAGAACCTCGCCGCCGTCAAGGTGCCTTTCCAGTTCTGGCGCTCGCAATTCGGCGGGCCCGGCGTCGGCGACGGCGCAGGCAACGCGCGCGTCGCGGAAGGCTTGCCGGGCAAGCCCGACATTCATGTCGTGCCGGCCGGCCACTTTGCGTTCCTTGCACCGTGCTCGGCCGATCTCGCGGCGGCCGTCCCGCGCATCTGCACCGACGTGCCGGCAGGCTTCGACAGGGTGGCCTTTCACCGCGACTTCAACGCCGCCGTGGTGCAGTTCTTTCGCGGGCAGCTGCTCGGCGGAGATCGCTGAGCGCTCGATCCAGGTTCAGTCCAAGTGTTGCGTCAGGTCGGAGCCCTTCGCCGCTGCAGCAGTCGCTTGCGCGAGGCGTCTCGCACGGTCCGTCACCGGCTTTCGCGGCTTGACGACGATCAATCCGTCGCGAATGGCCTGTTTCCACGCCTGCTTTCTGAGGCGTCGCACGGCATCAGATTTCCGCCGTGCCGCCGCCTCCGATGGTTTCTCGTAGAAGCGCGCGCCGCATCTGCTTGAACACCCCCTCGCGCAGCATCTTTCGATTCAATAGGCGGAGTGCTTGATCGACATTGTTGTCGCGGACGAAAATCTGCACCGATGGCTCCCTTGTTCGACCAGCCTCTGGCATGTGTGCCAGATATCGGCAGTCGCATCCTCGCTGCCAAAACGGTCCGCCGGAGGGGCAGGGGTTAATTAAATCCGGCTCATGCCTTGTAAGTGATCGCAAGGAGGTATATCTTCAGCTCGTTCGTTCAGCCGCTGTGCTTGTTGAATGCGCCTGCGGGCTCCTTTTCCATAGACATCGACGAATTGAATCGATCTGCGTGAGCGTCACGCGGAATGCGCGCCTATGCGCTTTGGAGAAGATCATGACGACAGGTACTGTGAAGTGGTTCAACGGCCAAAAGGGCTTTGGATTCATTCAACCCGACGACGGCGGCAATGACGTGTTCGTTCACGTCAGCGCGGTCGAGCGGGCTGGTCTTGCGGGTCTCGCCGAGGGCCAGAAGGTCAACTTCGAGGCCAAGACCGACAAGATGCGGGGCAAGGTCAGCGCTGAGAATCTCTCGCTGGCTTGAGTTCTGTACGGCCGTTTCACGGATGTACTGAAACGGTTATGCGACCCGCTCGATCGTGAGGATTGAGCGGGTTCTCTCCGTTGCCGAGCAGGCAAAAAGGTGAGCGCGAAGAGATGAGCGCCAGGAAATCGGCCGAACCGTCTGTCGAATCCATCGCGCGGTCAGAGCGCCGACGCGTGGCCGCCGAAGACGGCGCACGGGCAATTGCGGATGCCGAAAAGCAGCGGGTTGATGTCCGCAAGAACATGGCGCGGCTTCGCGAACTGCGTGAGGCCAAGGAAGCGGCCGATGCCAGTCTTCGCGCATCGTCGCCGGTGCCTGCGCCGAAGAAGCGCACGAGGAAATTGCCGAGATAGCCTGACACGGCAGTGCAGACGACAATCTGAAGAGGGCCGTTCACATGCGAAAGAGTGCGGATCGTGCCTAGGATCAAGCCGGATGGCGGCGGCACAATCACCTTCTTTCTCGCGCTTGGCGCAGGCCGACAGCTATGCCGTCTTGCGACGACCTTTCAGACGCAGAAGCAGGCCTTGAGCTACCTTCAAAAATACCGGACGGAGTTCGAGCGTATCGCGCGGGCGCGACTGGCGTCCGGAGATCTCGAGGACGGAGTGGTCGTTCTCTCGATGCTCTGAAGCATGATCCGGAAAGAGGCCACGGGACTTGAAGGGCGATAACGCTCGATCTGCCGCTCACCGCGCATGGCGGCAGAGAGCCGTCCCTGATGTCGACATCCCTTTATCTGGGACGACTTCCCTTCGCCTCTCGCGCCAGCCGTTCCGCTTTCAGGCGCTCGCGATTGTCACGCTGGGATTGTTCCGCCTTCGCATAGTCGGTCATCGGCTTCTTGGTCTCGGCCGGCTTGAACGCTTTGTTGGCTTCCCGCAGAGTCCGGGACGGGGGATGATCTCTCGTCATGTCGACCTCGATGTGGGCGATGGGCGCGACCTGGAAACGCGCGGACCCGGCGTGTCCAGATCGCGGGCCGGGAGCGATTGATTGTCGCTGGATGGTCGGCCGCTTCAAGGGCGCGCCAGTGCGAGAGGACAACGGGGCGGAACCCTGTCTGTTCCTCGGACGCAGCTTTAATTCGGCATGGGTTGCTGCCTCGCTTCGCGCGGTGCGATGTCGTCCGGCGTCGACGGGATGATTGCGCTTGGTCGGAATTTTCCGGGATGCCAGGGA
>NZ_LFJC01000003.1:3265783-3393507 GCF_002776695.1 Bradyrhizobium nitroreducens | reverse complement strand
TGGAAATCAAGTGATCCGATAAGTGCTTGAAAATACTGGAGCGGGTGAAGGGAATCGAACCCTCGTATTCAGCTTGGAAGGCTGCTGCTCTACCATTGAGCTACACCCGCGTCAGGGGCTCCCTAACACGGCCGGGCGGCGGTCTCAACTACCCAGGGGATCGCCTTGCGGCGTCTTCCCCCACCTTGCAGGCCATGCCGGTTCCTGCGGATCCATCGCCCCCTTAACAGCGGCGGCAATGCCGCCTATATTGGGGTCTTCCGAAACCAACGAAAGGAGGTGATCCAGTGTCTTTTACCAAGCGCTGTCACCTCGCTGGGATCGCCCGCTAAGCTCTGAAAAAGGCTTGGCATCGGGGCGCTCTCAGCCCTGGACCAGCGAGCACGAAATCGGGCGCGACGGGGCCTCCCCGCCGCGCCTTTTCGTGGCCCGCGCGCTTCAGCCCAGCGGCTCGCCCGCCAGCACCTCGCGAATCTTCTCCGACAGCTCTGCCTTCCGGTAAGGCTTTCCGAGCAATGCCACGCCGGGATCCAGATGCCCTTCGTGGACGATGGTATTGTCGGTGTAGCCAGAGGTGTAGAGCACCCTCACGCCCGGCCGGCGGAGCCGGACGGCGTCGGCCAATTCCCGCCCGTTCATGCCGCCGGGCATGATGATATCCGTGAACAGGAGATCGAATTTGGCGCCCTGGTCGACCAGCGCCAGCGCGGACGCGCCGTCACCGGCCACGAGCGTGCGATAGCCGAGGCTGCCGAGCTGGGCGATGACATAGCCCTGCACCAGTGGATCGTCCTCGACGACGAGGATCGTCTCGTGCCCGCGTGCCGTGACGAGCGGCTGAACCGGCGCCGTCCTCGCCGGCGCCTCGCCCTTCGACCGCGGCAGCAACAGCCGCATCACCGTGCCGCGCCCTTCCTCGCTCTCGATGGCGACGCTGCCGCCGGTCTGCTTGGCAAAGCCGTAGACCATGCTGAGCCCGAGCCCGGTGCCGCGACCGACGCCCTTGGTGGTGAAGAACGGCTCGAACACGCGCTCGCGGATGTCGGCCGGAATGCCATGGCCGGTGTCGCCGACCGCGACCATCACGAAGGCGCCGCGTACGGCGTCGCCCACGCCGCTCGTGTCGTCGAGCTCGCGGTTCGCGGTCTCCAGGGTAAGCCTGCCGCCGCCCGGCATCGCGTCGCGCGCATTGACGGCGAGGTTGACGATGGCGGCGGAGAGCTGCGACGGATCCGCCATCGCGGACCAGGCGTCGTCGGCGAGCCGGGTCTCGATCTCGATGTGCTCGCCGAGGATCGGCTTGAGCAGCTTCGCGGTCTCGATCACGAGGGCGTTGACGTCGATCTCGCGCGGCTCCAGCGGCTGGCGGCGCGCGAAGGTCAGGAGCTGCGAGGTGATCTCCGCGCCGCGCGCGGCCGCGTCGTCGATCAACTGCGCGATGGCGGAGAGCTCGGGCTTGTCCGCAAGCCCCTCCCGAATGATCTCGATGGTGCCGGTGATGACCGTGAGCACGTTGTTGAAATCGTGCGCGACGCCGCCGGTGAGCTGGCCGATCGCGTCCATCTTCTGGGCTTGACGCAGCCGCTCCTCGGTCTCGTGCTGCGCGGTGAGATCGGTCGCGGAGCCGCGGTAGCCCGTGAAGCGTCCGTCGGCGTCGAAGACCGGCTTGCCGTTGACGCTGAAATGATGCATCCGCCCGGTGGTATCGCGCCCGCGATATTCGAACTTCCGGAACGGTTCGTGACGGTCCAGCGTCGCCAGGTGCGCGCGCCACTTCTCGGACTCGGTCACGCGGTCGAGCGCGGTATCGATGCGGCGCGTGCCTATCCGTACCTTGGGATCCATACCGAAGGCGATCACCCGGTCGGAGAGGTAGGTGAAGCAGTGGTCCGGCCCGGTCTCCCAGAACCAGTCGGAGGCGGTCTCGGCATAGTCGCGGAAACGCTCTTCGCTCGCCCGTGCGTCCGCTTCCGCGCGCCGGCGGATGGTCAGGTCGCGCTCGAGATTGGCATTGGCTTCGCGCAGCTCGCCATAGGCCCGCTCCAGGTTCGCGCACATGGCGTTGAAGGCCTCGATCACCTTGTCGAGCTCGTCGGCGTCGTAGGGCGGCCGGCGCTCCAGACGCAAGGGCGGCGGCGGCCGCGCCAAATTGTACTTGCTGACGAACTCGGCGATGGCAACCAGATGCCGCGTTACCAGCAGATGAAACATGTAGATGATGAAGAACGAGACGAGGAACGTCTTCGCCGCCTGGCTGGCCAGGATGACCAGGGCCCGGTTCAGCAAGTGCTGATAGACGTCGGTCAGTGTGGCTTCGACATGGAGCACGCCAATCGGGCGTGCGGTCCCCTGCACCTTGGTGTTCAAGGGATAGTCGCGCGTCACGATCGAGCGGGTGCCGGGCTCGCCGACCGCCATGCGGATCGGATTGGGGCGATCGGCAATCTCGCGCACCTCGGCGGCGCGGATGTCGGGCAGCCGCAGGATACCGTCGAGCTGGAGCTTGAGCTGGTTCTGGTCGAGATTCCATAGGCTCTCGCCGAGGCTGCCGGTCGTGCTGCGGCCGATCTCGTCGAGCCGCGTCTCGATCAGCCCGACCTCGCGATCGTAGTCGAGATAGAGCTGGAGCCCGGTCAGCATCAGCGTCACCACCGAGGAGAACAGCAGCACGGCGGCGAGAAGCCGGGGCCCGACGCCGCTGCGCGTCCAGTTGAACAGCCGCGACAGCCGCGACGCGGACATCGGAGGCGCAAGCGCGGCACCGATACCGGCCAGACCCGGCTTCGCAGCCGCAGGCGCGATGACACGGCCGCGCTTGGGGTCCTCGTCACCTGCGTTGGCCATGCACCACGTCCCCGGAATGGTGGCTCTCTGCTCCGGTCCACCGGTTGCAGTTTCGAGCAGTCCAAGAGTTGAGACGCCTGCCTCGTCACCCGATGCGCGCAATCACCCCGTCGGCCCGTGGGCGGCGGGTCATGTCTTGCGCCCAACGGCAGGATTTCCGCGCAAGCTAGCACCCCGCGTGTTAGAATGACATCGGTGAAAGTCCGGAACAACTCGTATGGCGGGCGGGAACGGTTGCCGGCGCACAAGCGTCAACTTGCGGTAGATCGCGCGGGCGTCCGAATCCAAGGGTAGCATACACGGCCGAAGGAGGCGCCTGATGTGGCAGCTCGTCGTCGCCTGCCTGTCGTTGCTCGCAGCCGGTCCCTCGCAAGCGCAGGACGTGATCCGGCTGGCGCGCATCGCCGACATCCCCGATCAATATGTCGGGGGCGAGATGCTGCGGGCCGTCTATGCCAAGCTGAACATCAGGCTGGAGTTCGAGGACGTCCCCGGCAAGCGCGCGCTTGCGCTGTCGAGCGCCGGCGAGGTCGACGGCGAGATCCAGCGGATCGGCACGCTCTCGCGGGACTACCCGACGCTGGTCCAGGTCACGCCGGCGATCAACTATATCGAGCCGGCGGTGTTCGCGACCAGGCTCCGGTTCGAGGTCAAGGGCTGGGATTCGATCAGGGACTACAGCATCGGGATCGTCCGCGGCGTCGGCTCCTCGGAAGCGGGCACGCGCGGGATGGCCCGCGTCACGGCGGCCACCAGCCTCGACAACATGGTCAAGATGCTCGACGCCGACCGTTTCGACGTCATGGTCACCGACCTCTTCAGCGGGCTCGCCGCGGTGAGGAAGCTCAATCTGCAGGACAGGATCTACCCGCTCTCGCCGCCGCTGGAGCGCATCCACATCTACCATCATCTGCATGAACGCCATCGCGATCTGGTGCCGAAGGTTGGCAAGGTGATCGCCCAGATGGTGGCGAGCGGCGAGCTGGCAGCGCTGCGCGAGGCCCTGGTCAAGCAAGTCCTGAACGGGAAGTGACGACTGCCGTGTCAGCCCGCGCGAAGCCGCTCGCGTAACGCAACGGCCGCAATCAGCATGCCGGCGCACCAGGCCACGACGGCGCGGTGAGGCTCCGCGCCGAGCAGCACCGTGAAGATGCTCGTCAGCAGGCATGGCACGATGGCCTTGCCCATCCGGCTCGTCAGCGCGAGCAGGAACGGCATCGCCGCGATCGATATTTGCAGGACATTCATGTCGAACGAATTTCGTCTTGAAGGCTTCAGAAGCCGCAGACATTGATGGCGCGAGGGCGCTTGCCGCGCCTGGTTTCCACGATGCGCTCGCCGCCATTCTCGGCCGAGCTGCCGTAATAGCGGTGATGGCCGCTTTGATCGTGCAGATCGGCCGTCTCCGATTGTCCGGTCCGACGCGCGTCGCAGATGATCTTGCAAACGGATTTGATGGTGTGACCCGACATTGCCGCCTCCAGCAGAAATCTTGTTGTTGTGGTCATCAGTCGCGCCCGCTTTCGGCGGCGTTCACACGGCAGGGGCGCTATCGGGTTTCGGGACGGTTTCGTCGCGGCCGGACCACGCAATATTTCGTGCATGAATCTCTTCCTGGGGATTGTCGGCACCGCCTGTGCTGCTACGTCCTTTGGATCTGTGCGGAAAAACAACGAGGGAACGATGCTCTACGCGATCCTGGCCTACCATGTGGAAGACGAGATCCTGTCCTGGACCCCTGAGCAGGACGCCGCGGTCGTGGCCAAGGTCATCGAGGTTCAGGCGCCCTTGCGGGCAAGCGGGCAGTTCGGGCCGGCCGCCCGCCTGGATGAGACCCGGAAGGCCCGCACCTTGCGCGGCCCCGGCGCGGGCATGGTGCTGGACGGCCCGTTTGCCGAGACCAAGGAGCAGCTTCTGGGCTTCCATTTGATGGAATGCGCCACCGAGGAAGAGGCGATTGCGGCGGCGCGGAAACTGCGTGCGGTCAACCCGACTGCGGTCTACGAAATCCGCCCGGTCAAGCTTTACGTGCCGGCCGATGGGTTCGGCGCGACGTCCGGGTGAGGCGCGGCCTTACGCGCCCGGCCCGGTCCGCGCACCGTAGAAGCGCTGGATCAGGAGCCCGCCGAAGGCGATGAACCACAGGAAGGGCGCGGCGTGCGGTGCGAAGGCCGCCACGATCGTGCCCGGAATGAACACGAGCAGCGGAAACAGCGAGGCCATGATCTCATGGCTCCAGCCGCCCAATATCCTCCACCATAGCCAGGCGTTGAGGCCGGCGATCGCGCTCAGATGCAGGCCATAGAGCACTGCGACCGCGCTGCTCAAGGGATAGTTGGTGTAGAGGCCGTTGGTGACAGGCAGCAGCACGATCGAGAGCAGGAAGAACAAATTGAGCATCACCGCACCGCGGCTACCCACCGGCTGACCCGCCAGCCGCCGGTGATGGCTGATCCAGAATACGCCGGCAATGATGAAGCTGAGCGCGAAGCCGATCAGCTTGCCGGAATAGACCCGGGCCAGATCGTTCCAGTCGGGCGCGCCGGTAAACACGGCCGCCTTCGGCAGATCGTAGGCCAGCAGCGTCATGGCGACGCCGAAGATGGTATTGCTGAGCGACTCCAGCCGCCGCATCTCGAACTGCTCGGGCTTGAGTTCAGGCTTGAGTTCGGGCTTGGACTCGAAGTTGGAGTCGGTCATGCCGGCTGTGCGCTTTTCGGGCTGGAACCTTGGGCCTTCTTTTCCCTAGGTGTTAAATCGAGATGCGTCCAGCCGCATTGCGATTCGCGCCGGGATCGCCGACTCTCGCCCTTTCACCGGGGCGATTCGTGGCAACCTATCTGGACACGCTCAATGCGGAGCAGCGCCGCGCCGTCGAGCATGGGGTGGCCGATGGCGCGACCGTGGGCGCCCCTCTGCTCGTCATTGCCGGCGCCGGCTCCGGCAAGACCAACACGCTGGCCCACCGGGTCGCGCATTTGATCGTCGCCGGCGCCGATCCGCGCCGCATCCTGCTGATGACGTTCTCCCGCCGCGCGGCGGCCGAGATGGCCGGCCGGGTGGAACGCATCGCCCGCAAGGTGTTAGGGGAGAACAACGCCGCGATCATGCGCGATGCCCTCACCTGGGCCGGCACCTTCCACGGCATCGGCGCGCGCCTGCTCCGCGAATATGCCGAGCGCATCGGCGTCGATCCCGCCTTCACCATCCACGACCGCGAGGATTCCGCCGACCTGATGAATCTGGTGCGGCACGAGCGCGGCCTGTCGAAGACCGAGAGCCGCTTTCCGGCCAAGGGTACCTGCCTGTCGATCTACTCGCGCTGCGTCAATGCCGAGATGGAGATCGAAAAGGTGCTGGGAGCGCACTATCCCTGGTGCGCCGGCTGGGCCGCCGAGCTGAAGGGCCTGTTCGCGGCCTATGTCGAAGCCAAGCAGGCCCAGCACGTGCTCGATTACGACGATTTGCTGCTGTACTGGTCGCAGATGATGAGCGACGCGCTGATCGCCGAGGAGATCGGCGGCCGCTTCGATCACGTGCTGGTCGACGAATACCAGGACACCAACCGCCTGCAATCCTCGATCCTGCTGGCGCTCAAGCCCGACGGACGCGGGCTCACCGTGGTCGGCGACGATGCGCAGTCGATCTATTCGTTCCGCGCCGCCACGGTCCGCAACATCCTGGACTTTCCGCAGAGCTTCTCGCCGCGCGCGGAGATGATCACGCTCGACCGCAACTACCGCTCGACGCAGACCGTGCTGGCGGCGGCCAACGGTGTCATCGGGCTTGCGCGCGAGCGCTTCACCAAGAACCTCTGGACCGATCGCGCCGCCTCGCACAAGCCGCAGCTCGTCACCGTGCATAACGAGGCCGACCAGGCGCGCTACATCGTCGAGGAGGTGCTGGCGAACCGCGAGCAAGGCGCGCTGCTCAAGCACCAGGCGGTGCTGTTCCGGACCTCCTCGCATTCCGGCCCGCTCGAGATCGAGCTGACCCGGCGCAACATTCCGTTCGTGAAGTTCGGCGGGCTGAAATTCCTCGATGCCGCGCACGTCAAGGACGTGCTGGCGCTGCTGCGCTTTGCCGAGAACCCGCGCGACCGCGTCGCCGGTTTCCGCATCCTGCATCTGTTGCCGGGCATTGGACCTGCGACCGCGCAGCGCGTGCTCGACCAGATGTCGGAGAGCACCGATCCGCTGCATGCGCTCGGCCAGATTCCCGTCCCGGCACGCACCGGCGACGATTGGACCGCCTTCGTCCGCACCGTCGAGAATTTGCGCTATTCGGAATGGCCGGTCGATCTCGAACGCGTGCGGCTCTGGTACGAGCCGCATCTGGATCGCCTCCACGAGGATTCCGAGACGCGCCGTGCCGACCTGATGCAGCTCGAGCAGATCGCGAGCGGCTATTCATCCCGCGAGAAATTCCTGACAGAGCTCACGCTCGATCCGCCGGATGCGACCAGCGACAAATCCGGGCCGCCGCTGCGCGACGAAGACTATCTGATTCTCTCCACCATCCATTCGGCCAAGGGCCAGGAATGGAAATCGGTGTTCGTGCTCAACGTCGTCGACGGCTGCATGCCGTCCGATCTCGGCGCCGGCACCTCTGCCGAGCTCGAGGAGGAGCGCCGCCTGCTCTATGTCGCGATGACCCGCGCCAAGGACGATCTGCACCTCGTCGTTCCCCAGCGCTTCTTCACCCACGGCCAGGCCGCCAAGGGCGACCGTCACGTCTACGCCTCGCGCACCCGCTTCATCCCGGAGCAACTGGTCTATCTGTTCGAGCGCACCGCCTGGCCGAAGGCCGCGGCGGGAGCAGCGCGTAGCGCGGCGCAGGGGCCCAAGATCGACATTGGGGCGCGGATGCGGGGGATGTGGCGGTAGACGCAAGAGGCCGGTCGCGGGACCTGTCAGGATGGCCGGAACTATAGAGGTCCGACATGAGAGCCGTCGTCGTCGAGCAATACGCGTCCATCGATCAGATCGAGCTGAAGGACGTTCCGTCTCCGCCCCTGGATCGAGGGCAGATTCGTATTCAGATCGAAGCCGCCGGGATCGGCTTTGTCGACGGCTTGAAGATCGAGGGCCGCTATCAAACCAAGGATCCCCTGCCCTTCATTCCCGGGACGGAGTTTGCCGGCGTGGTGACGGAGGCGCCCGGCGCACCCGGCGGCTATCAACCCGGCATGCGCGTGATGGGCATGACGCGATCGGGTGCGCTCGCCCAGGAGATCGTCGTCAAGCCCGAAGCGCTCCATCCTCTGCCCGACGGTGTCGCAGCTGAGGTCGCCGCCTCGTTTCGTGCGAATTACCTCACCGCACTCTATGCGCTGAGCGCACGCGCCACGGTCGCCCCAGGCGAGCAACTGCTGGTGCTGGGTGCGGCCGGCGGCACCGGAATCGCGGCGGTGCAGATCGGCAAGCTGCTCGGCGCCCGCGTGATCGCGGCGGCGTCGACGCCGCAGAAGCGCGACTTTGCGCGGGCGCATGGTGCCGATGCTGTGATCGACTACACGCAGGCGGACTGGCGCGAAACGCTGAAGGAGTTGACCAACGGACGCGGCGCCGACGTCATCTTCGATCCCGTCGGCGGCGAGATTTCGGTGCAGGCGTTTCGCTCCATCGCCTGGCGCGGCCGCCATCTCGTGGTCGGCTTTGCCGCCGGCGCGATCCCTGCGCTGCCGTTCAACCTGCCGCTGCTGAAGGGCGGCGCCCTGCTCGGCGTCGACCTCGCGCAGATTCCGCTGCGCGAGCCCGAGGTGCAAAAGCGCCTGATGTCGCAGCTGACGGGCTGGCTCGCAGACGGCCAGCTCAAGCCCGTGGTCGGCCGCGTCTTCGCGCTCGAGGATTTCCGGGACGCATTCAGGACCATGCAGACGCGCGGGGCGCTCGGCAAGATGGTCGTGCGCATCGCGAAGTAGGACGCGCAATCGGAAACCGAACGCCCCGCGGATGGGCGGGATGTGGCGGCGATTACACATCCAGCCGATCGAACTGAACCCTCCCCGCCTTCATCACCAGCGGGATGTGCTCGCCCTGGCCGAGCAGGCAGGCGACGTCGCGCAGCGGATTGCCGTCCACCACGAGCAGATCGGCAAGAGCTTCGGGCACGATGCGGCCGAGCTTGCCCTCCATGCCGAGCACCTCGGCGCCGATCAACGTGGCGCTGGCGATGACGGCGCGCGGGCCGAGTATCTCGGCCCGGATGCGGAATTCGTCGCTCTGCAGGCGCTGCGAGGGCCCGAGCAGGTCGCTGCCGAACCCCATCTTCACGCCGGCATCGCGATAGATCGCGAGCGACCGCAGGCCGGCGTCGCGGACGTCGGCGATCTTGGCGACGCTCTCCGGCGGCAGGCCATATTGGGCCCCCTCGTTGGCCAGCGCCTCGTAAGTGACGAGCGTCGGCACCACATAGGCGCCCTTTTCGGCCATGAAACGCGCGGTCGGAGCATCGACCAGATTGCCATGCTCGATCGTGCGCACGCCGCAGCGCACCGCGCGCTCGATCGCAGCGGCGGTGTAGGCGTGGGCGAGCACATAGGTCTGGCGGCCGCGCGCCTCTTCGACGATGGCGCGGATCTCCTCCTCGGAGTAGCCGAAGGCCCCGACCGGATCGGTCGGCGAGGCGACGCCGCCGGAGGCCATGATCTTGATCTGGTCGGCCCCCATCTGAAGTTCTTCGCGCGCGGCCTTGCGCACGCCGTCAACGCCGTCGGCAACGCGCGCCAGCGCGCCGACACGTACGCAGCACGGACATGGCGCATCGCTCGCAAGGTAATCCGAGCGCGCCCGCATGTCGCCATGGCCGCCGGTCTGGCTGAGCGCACGGCCGGAGACGAACAGGCGCGGGCCATCGGTCAGGCCGGTGTCGATCGCCTGTTTCAGCGCATGGCCGGCGCCGCCGGCATCGCGCACGGTGGTGAAGCCCCGCCGCAGCATGCCGCGCAGCAGCAGCGTCGAGCGCAGCGTCACCAGCACGTTCGGCATGTGCACCTGCTGCGCCAGATTGAGCTCGACCGCTATGGCGTGAACGTGGAGATCGATCAGACCGGGCATCAGCGTCTTGCCCTTCAGATCGATGGTGCGGTCGGCGGCGGCCTGGATCGGCCGGTCGGAGACCTCCTTGATCAGATTGTCCTCGACCAGCACATGCTGTCCCTCCAGCAGTTCCGGCTGGAGCGGGTCGAGCAGTGCGGCGTTCTTGAAGAGGATGCGGGGCATCGCGACGGTCCTGTCAGAGATCGGCCGGCGCGAGCAGCGCCGGCAAGGTGAGCTGGGCAAAGGGAAGGCATGCGGCGACGTCATCCTCGCCGTACCAGCCGGCCTGGTGAAGCAGATTCAGCGAGCCCAGCGTGCGTCCGCGCCAGCGCACGGGCATGTTGAGCACGCTCTCGCAGCCGAGCGAGGCGATCAGCTCGTGGTCGGAGAACACGGTGCGCAGATCATCCCGGTTATAGCCGATATAGGCCTCGCCGCGATCGAGCACGGCCTCGGTCCATGGCCCGGGCGCGAGCCGCTTGCGTCCGCCGGCCGGATACGGGCCGGGGAGGTTGGAATAGACCCGCGCCGCTTCGCCGCTGCCGCTGTCATAGGTCAGGATCGTGAACAGCTTGTGTCCGATCGCCGATTTCACGGCTTCGTCCAGCGCCGCGAACAGCGCATCGGGCTGATTCGCCCCGCCCTGCGCCGCCGCAACGGCGCAGAGCAGCGGATCGGCCTTGGATTTCGTCCGCGTCATACGACTTCACCCGCCGCAATCTCCTCCAGCGAGCGGCCGCGCGTCGGCACGCCCATGAGCACGACGGTGATGGCCCCGAGCAGCAGCACGGTGGTGGTGACGCCGAACACGCCGGCAAAGCCGAAGTTCGGGTAGAGATAGCCGACCAGGATCGGCGAGACGATCGCGCCGATGCGGCCGATTGCGGAAGCGAGCCCGGCGCCCGTGGTCCTGACCGGCGTGGGGAACACCTCGGCGGTATAGGCGTAGACGCCCGCATAGGTGCCGTTCATGAACAGCGACAGGAAGATTCCCGCCGCCATGATCTGCTGATCGCTCTGCGCGAAGGCGAGCCCGAGCGCGCTGACGCCGCCGAGCAGCATGTAGGTCGCGATCGTCGCCTGCCGGCCGATGCGCTCGTTGAAATACGCGGCGCTGAAATAGCCGGGAATCTGCGCGCAATAGATCGCGATCGAATAGGCGAAGCTCTTGGTGATGCTCATGCCGTTCTGGACCAGGAGGCCGGGTATCCAGACGAAGAAGGAATAATAGCTGAAGGTGATCGCCAGCCACATGATCCAGGTCATGATGGTGATGCGCGCCTGCCGGGGCGCCAGAAGCGCCGCGAAATTGGCAAGCAGCGTTCCACCGGTCCCTACGGGCGCCGCAGCTTCGACAACCGGCTGCGGCAGGACATGGCCCTCGCGCGCGAAGCCCGCCTCGATCCTGTCCAGCAAGGCTCCGGCTTCCTGCTCCCGGCCCCGGCTTTCGAGCCAGCGCGGCGATTCCGGCAGCGCCCTGCGCCACCACAACAGCATGACGACCGGCACCGCCGTGATGACGAGCACGATGCGCCAGCCATTGTCGTAGGCGGGAACGATGAAGTAGCCGAGCAAGGCCGCGGCGACGAAGCCGAAGGAGAAGAAGCCGGCCAGTGCGCCGGTGAAGCTGCCGCGGTACCGCCGCGCGACGAACTCCGCCAGGTAAGGCGCGATGATCGCGCTCTCCGCGCCGGTGCCCATGCCGGCGACGACGCGCGCGGCGAAGAAGGACGGCCATGTGTCGACCACGGCACTGACGATGGATGCGGCACAGTAGAGCGCCAGCGCCGACATCATCACCGCGCGGCGGCCGATCAGGTCGCCGAGCGTGCCGGCGAACAAAGCACCGAACAGGAACCCGATATAGGTGCTGCTGCCGAGCACGCCGATCTCGACGCTCGTCAGATTCCACGCCGTGCGCAGCACCGGCAAGATGAAGGCCAGCACCGCCGCGTCCATCGCGTCGAACATGTAGCCGAGCCCGCCCATCAGCAGCAGGTGCTTGTGGAAACGTGCGAACGGAAGGCGCTCGATGCGCGCCGATATCATCGACATGAAAGTCCCCCTCTGATGTCGCGGGCCCGGCGCGCCGCTCGGGAGGGAACCATAGACAAAGTGACATTATCGTCATAATTTATAATCATGATCTAATATATCACCACGGTGAATGTTCGTGTCGTTCCGCGCGCTCGACCTCAACCTCCTCAAAGTCTTCGAGGCGCTGATGACGGAAGGCAGCGTCACGCGCGCCGCGAGCGCGCTGACGATGACCCAACCCGCGGTCAGCAATGCGCTCGCGCGGCTGCGCGAGGCGCTCGGCGATCCCCTGTTCGTCAGGTCCGGCACCGGGATCCGCCCGACCCAGCGCGCCGTGGTGCTGTGGGAGCCGATCGGCGAGGCGCTGGAAAGCGTGCGAGGCGCGCTCGACGAGCAGGTGTTCGACCCCGCCCGCGCGCAGACCGAATTCAGCCTGTCGATGTCGGACTACGTCTCCTCGCTGGTGATGCCGAACCTGCTCGGCCATCTCGGCAGAGTCGCGCCCAAGGCACGCGTCCACACCGTCCCCAACACCATTCTGGAGATTGCCGACCAGCTCGAGGACAACAGGGTCGATTGCGTGCTCAGCGTCTATGTCAACGAGGCGCAGCAGCCGGCGGCCATTCGCTCGCGCTCGCTGTGGACCGTCGACTATGCCTGCTTCATGCGGCGCGGCCATCCGCTCGCCGCCCAGAAGCGGCTGAGCACGCGCACTTTCCTGAGCGCGGGGCATGTCGATGTCAGCCTCGCCGGCAAGACCCTGCCGTCCTACGATCTCTTCCTCGCCTCGCGCGGCCTGTCACGCAACCTGGTCGCGACCGTCAATCACTACAGTGCGGCCTATGAGGTCGTGCGCCAGTCCGACCTGATCGCGGTGCTGCCGAGCGATTTGCGCTCGCAATCCCGCCATGCGCCGTTCCTGCATGCCATGCCGCTGCCGCTCAAGGCACCGTCGCGGATCGTCAGCCTGTTCTGGCACCAGCGCAACGACACCGTGCCGGCGCAACGCTGGCTGCGCGAGACCCTGGTCGGGATGTTCGCCAGATCCGACTGAACGCACGGGCGCGCGATCCAAAACGGAAACGGTGCGTTTCCCGAAGCAGCATTGTTGCCCCGGCCGCTGCGGCCTAGCTCCACCGCAAACGATACCTCCTCGTAAATGGCGCAAGCTGCGCTCGCAGAGAACCCCATCAATGACCGCATCCCTGCAATTCGGACTGGATACTTTTGGCGACGTCACCAGGGACGCCTCCGGCGCGATGCTCCCGCATGCGCAGGTGATCCGCAACGTCGTCGACGAAGCCGTGCTGGCCGACGAGCTCGGCCTCGACTTCATCGGCCTCGGCGAGCATCACCGCGCCGACTTCGCGATCTCCTCGCCCGAGACCGTGCTCGCGGCGATCGCATCGCGCACCAAGCGCATCCATCTCGGCTCGGCCGTGACGGTGCTGTCTTCGGACGATCCGATCCGCGTGTTCCAGCGCTTTGCCACGCTCGATGCACTCTCGAACGGACGTGCCGAGGTGATCCTCGGCCGCGGCTCGTTCACCGAATCCTTTCCGCTGTTCGGCTTCGACCTGCGCAAATACGAAGAGCTGTTCGAGGAGAAGCTCGATCTGTTCGCCGCGCTCTTGTCGCAGCAGCCGGTGAGCTGGGAGGGCAAGCTGCGGCCGCCGCTGCGGGATCAGCTGGTCTATCCGCCGGTCGAGCACGGCACGCTCAAGACCTGGATCGGCGTCGGCGGCAGCCCGCAATCGGTGGTGCGCGCGGCGCATTACGATTTGCCTTTGATGCTCGCGATCATCGGCGGCGATCCCGCGCGCTTTGCGCCCTTCGTCGATCTCCATCACCGCGCCGCCAAGGAGTTCGGCCGCCCCGCGCAGCCGATCGGCGTGCATTCGCCCGGCTATGTCGCCGAGACGGATGCAGAGGCGCGCGAAGAGCTGTGGCCCGACTACAAGGCCATGCGCGACCGCATCGGCAAGGAGCGCGGCTGGCCGCCGATGGGCCGCGACGAGTTCGTGCATGAGGCCGAGCACGGCTCGCTTTATGTCGGCGCGCCGGAGACGGTGGCGCGCAAGATCGCCCGCACGGCGAAGGCGCTCGGCATTTCGCGGTTTCAGTTGAAATATTCGGCGGGCCCCCTGCCGCACGAGAAGCTGATGAAGAGCATCGAGCTCTACGGGCGCAAGGTGGTGCCGATGGTCAGGGAGATGATGGGGTGAACTCGTTCAGAGCCGGTCCGCCTGCGCCCTGTGGGCTTCGGCGTGAGAGCCTTCGCTAGCTTCGCGGGACGATGATCTGGGCTGGCTTGCCGAGCCGAAGCTCGCGAAGCGAGCGAAGGCTGGTGGGGGAGGCAGGACTCGAACCTGCGAAGCCATGAGGCGGCTGATTTACAGTCAGGCATCTTGTGGTTTCGGCAACTACCGACAAGCCCCACATGCATCAAAAAATCTCATTGTAATCAATGATATCGTCCTCTACTGGTAGCTGACGACATCCCAGCAAATACCACTACAGCTAGGTATTTGTTGGGGCTTGGAGTGGGGCTCAGTAAGGGGGCGCTGATGAAAAAACCGCTGACTGCGTTGGCGATCGAACACGCAAAACCGCGAGCGAAGCGCTACGCCCTGCCGGACGTGGGGCATCCCGGGCTGCGCGTGTTGGTTTATCCGTCCGGGGTGCGAACATTCGTCTACAGGTTCCGACGCGGTGAGAAGGAAGACGCGCAAGACGTGACGGTCGTGCTTGGTCCAGCCAGCGGTCCAGGCGCGCTTACGCTGGCACAGGCCCGTGATGCAGCCGGCGATGCACGAAGGCAACGCGCGATGGGTGCGGACCCGGCCGACCAGAAGCGCGCCACTCGCCGGGCAGAAGCGGCACGGATCGCGGCCGAGGAGCAGGAAGCCCGACGCCGCGAGGATACAGTCGCAAACGTGCTGGCACGCTACTACGCCGACCACGCCGATGGATTGAAGTCCGGCCGGGAGGTGCGGCGTGTCCTCGACAAGGAATTGAAAGGCTGGGCCAAGAGGCGCGTGGATGACATCCGGCGCAGCGACGCAATCCGGGTACTCGACATGGTCAAGGTGCGCGCGCCGATCCAGTCGAAGCGGTTGCGAGCATATGGGCGACATTTCTTCCAATGGTGCATTACCAAGGAACTGGTCGAAAGGAACCCGTTTGACGGAACTGCGGTCGTCAAGGAGGTCGCTCGGGATCGAGTCCTGACTGATGATGAATTGCGGCTCCTGCTGCGGGCAATCGACCGCCTTGAATGGCCTCGGCGCCAATTGGTCCATCTGCTCTTGTTGTCAGCGCAGCGGTTGAACGAAGTCGGCGACATGGAGTGGTCAGAACTCGACCTGACCAGCGACACACCGACATGGACCCTCCCCGGTGCGCGCGCGAAGAACGGCCGCGCCCATGCCGTTCCGCTCGCCCCGATCACCGTTGAGATTCTGACGAGCATGGACCGGGTCAAGGACACGCCCCGTGTGTTCGCCTCGTTCTCTGCGGCCCACGCGAAAACGCGCATTGATGAAGTGATGCTGGAGATCGCGCGGGAAGACGCGGCGGCGGGCGGCGACAATCCTGAGGAGGTTAAAATCGAGCTGTGGCGACTTCACGATTTGCGGCGCACGGCCGCCACGACCATGCCGAGGCTTGGGGTCGACGTTGTGACGGTTGAACGGGTCCTGAACCATCAAATGCGCGGTGTGATGGCTGTTTATCAGCGACATTCCTTCGCTCAGGAGAAGCGCCACGCGTTGAACGTCTGGGCGGATTTTCTCGCCAATCTGATGGTGGAGCGAGAATCGAACGTCGTGCCGTTCAAGGCGGAGGCGTGATCAATGGCGAAGCTGCCCACAAAGGCCGAACTTGACCTAACCACACTGACCGGAGTGTTCACCGTAAACAAGAATCCTGCGGCGGCTTGGGCCGCATATAGTTTGGCGCGACGGCACGGACTACCCATGCCGGATGTGATCCAAGCCGAGGTTGATAGGTTTGCTAGATGCATCGGAAAGGTTGCCGAACAAGCGATGCAGACCGAGTTGGGCGCACCGCCAATCCGTTTTCGGGCGGAAGAGTTGAGCCAAGCGTGGCGCAGCTCCTGCGGAGACAATCCCGTCGGATCGCTGCAAGGCGAATGGCGAGACTATAAGATTTTCCTAGCCGTTTACGAGCGCGTTGAGGGCGGCATGAAGGTTGGGGCCGCTCAAGCCGCCGTCGCGGCCGATAAGGGTGTTGGGGTTGGGATCGAGTCCATCAAGAAGATCTGGAAACGCTTGAAGCGTGACGTGTAGCGACACACCATCCATTGTTTTGGGGTAACGAGCGTCAGTCAATTTCTACCGCGATTTTCTACGCCGCCATTTGTACCTCTTGAGCCACCATCAAATCTCAGGAGGTACAAAATGAAACAACTGATTAAGTCCGAAACCGTGCGCGGCAAGCTCGACATGCCGCAGTCCACTTTCGAGCGACTTGTTAAGCAGCGTACGAACAATTTTCCTACGCCGATCTATATTGGCCGCTCTCGTTTCTTCGATGCGGCGGAGATCGACGCATGGCTCGCGACTCGGTCGTCGGCCAACTCCAACGAGCGCGCGGCCTGAGAGAGCGGCGATGATCAACGTTGACACCTTCGACCTTGAGACTGACCCCGCCAGATACGCGCTCGCGCTCGCGGAACTCCTCGAACGAAACGAAGACATCACGTTTGGTCCGACCGACCAAGAACTTTGCGCGCAGGCGCTTCGCGACCGCGCCGACCTGATCGACGCCGGGCTCGCCTGATACATCCCAGCGATAAGTATCAACGAAACGTTGCCACCGACGCGGCGTCTAGCTTCGCGTCGGTGTGTTCTTGCCTTGTGCAAGAGGGTTTTCGGCAGGGGAGATCATAATGGCCTGTTCAACTCTGTGATGGCGTGTTCGTTTGTTCTCACGAACGATTGGAGACCAAAAATGTCGACCTCAGCGCTGCTGCCTCAAGATGAACTCATGGCGGAACTCGGCGTGTCGCGACCGACGTTGCAGCGGTATCGCCGGGAAGGCACGGGACCGGCCTGGTTCCGACTTCCCGGCGGTGCCGTGCGTTACCGCCGGTCGGATGTGGACCTATGGCTCGAAGCGCGGCGTATCGCTGTCGCGTAGCCCACAAAAGCAAAACCCGCGCGCTGGCAGGCGGCGGGTGATGCAAAAAGGAAAGTCTGATGAAGCCCGATATTTATAATCCCGACTTGGCGTGCGCGCAAGCATGTAAGCGTTGGGTTGCGTCTCCCGCGTATACGCCGATCAACGCGGACACGGTTCTCGGCGCTGCCCGCGAGTTTGACAAGCACATGCGCCGCCGGCCGCATCGCGACTACGAAATGCGCGTGTTTGAGGACGGCAGTGTGTTCTTCCGCAACACCGAGCGGCCGACGTTGAGGCGGCTTATCCCTCTTGCAGAAATCCAAAAGGCAGCGCGTGAGGTATTCTGGTTGGACCCGCACCGCGCGCTTTGGCAGCACATCGCGGCGCTCTGGCTCTAAGCCGTGCCTGATTCTTCTTCGTTCGAATCCGTCGCGCTCGCGATGCATGGCAACGGCTACTCGCCGTTGCCGATCGCCGCTGGCACGAAATCTCCCGGCATCTATCGCGGCTTCGTCACCGATGAAGGTGATGGGCCGTGGTTCGGCTTGTCGGGCTGGCAGAGCTTCTGTACCGAGCGCGCATCCGTCGCCAAGCTCGCTGCTTGGGGAAGGATGGCCGACCGCTATGGCGGGGGCATTGGCCTCGCTTGCGGCTTCGGTGGCTTGGTCGCTGTCGATATTGACGACGACGCTTTGGTTGATCCGATCCTCGCGGTGCTGCCGCCGGTCATGGTAGCCAAGCGAGGTCGGAAAGGTCGGACGGCGCTATTTCGTGCCGTCGAGCCGTTGCCGTCTAAGAACTACCGCGCCGCCGATAGGCGGGGGTTGCTCGATTTTCTGAGCGTCGGCAAACAGACTGTTTTACCGCCGACAATTCATCCCGACACCGGCCGCCCGTATGAATGGACGACTGAGCGGACGCTGCTCGATACCCAGCTAGAAGAGCTTCCGGCGTTTACTCGCGCCCATCTCGTCACGATGGAGGTAATCCTCCGTGCGCATGGGTGGGACGAACCCGCCCCTCGCCAGCCGCGTGGCGAGGCTGTAGAGCGGCCTGCGCAGGGCGCGCCTGCTGACGACACGCTGTGGCATGACGATCTGAATACGGTCGCGCTCTCGAACTTGGCCGCCTGGGCCCCTGCGCTTTTGCCGGGGGGCCGCTGGCGCGGGCCGACCTACAGGGTGGTCGCACGATGGCGCGCGTCCGGCTCTGGCCGCTCCGAGGAGAAGCGCGGCACGAACCTGTCGTTTCATCCGGACGGGATCGTTGACTTCGGCACCGGGGAGACCTTCACGCCGGTCAGGGTTGTCGCCAAGGCCGAACGCATTCCTTATCCGGCTGCGGCGGCATGGCTACGCCAGCAACTCGGCTTGCCGGACGAACGCCTGATCCTTCTGCGCTCAACCAAGTCAGGCTCGCTCTCGCCGACCTATCCTGACCGTGCCGTCCCGCTTGCCGACGCCACGACGGAACTGCGGGGCGCTCTGGACGATTTCGAAGCGCAGATGAAGGCGTGGCGCATTTATCGCAACCAGACCCGCCTCAAGTCGCCGCTGATTCATCAAAAGCCGCCTGTATGGGGCGTAAAGATTGAAGCTGGCGGCGGTAAGTCATTTCAAGCAGCTCGAAATGTTGCCGCATGGACCAGACGCGGATGGCGCCTAGCTTATGTGGTCCCGCGTATCGACCTCGGTAAAAATATCGCGCTCGACCTGAAGAGCCTTGGCATCAAGGCACAGGTATATCGGGGCCGCGAACAGGCCGACCCCGACGCGCCGGGACAGACCATGTGCCAAAACCTACCGGCTGCGGCTGCGGCTATTGCTCTGGGTGTCAGCGTCCGGCCCGCCGTCTGTATGCGCCGGATCAATGAGACACTGGTGCAATGTCAGTTCGCTACTGTCTGCGGCCATGAGCGGCAACGCGAGGCGAAGCCTGACGTTTGGATCATCACGTCGGCATCGCTGCTCTATGAGAAGCCGGACTTTCTGCCCGAGCTAGATGGCCTTGTGATCGACGAGAAATTCCACGACAACGCCATCGGCGATCAAACGAGGATCGATACGACCGAGCTTTGGCGCGCCAAGATCGAACTTTGCAGCGACGAAGAAAACGATTTCCTGCTCGGCATGCGCGCGAAGCTGCTGACGGCGACAGAAAACAATGGCACTGGGCCGTTATCCCGCGCGGTACTCGATGAGCACGGCATTTTTCCGCATACCGCCTTGCGGGCCGCGATCTTGGAGCAACGTCTGGTCAAGCCGGATGTTCTTCGCCCGGGCATGAGGGAGTCCGGGCTCAATCTTGCACTCCACAAGCACCGCGCGCGGAATAGGCTCGCGCGAGAAGCGGGCGATCTATGGAACGAGATCGCGATGTTCCTTACATTCGACCATCGGCATTCGGGACGGATCAGCGTGGCGGGCAGCACGTTCACGTTCACGCCGCTGCGGCCGTTCCATCCGTCCTGGTGGGCGCCCGTGCTCGCGCTGGACGCAACTCTCACGACGCCGGAGATCCTGCACGCCACCGTGTTTGGGGATGAAGTCGCCGGCATTCCGGTCGCCGCCAGCGTCAAGGCCGACATCACCATCCAATGGCCGGATCATGTCCGCGTTCGGCAGGTCATCGGCGCACCCGTGTCGATGGGCTCCCTTGGAGTCGGCGAGAAGGCCAAGCCGCACCCGCGTAACGAGCGGGATATCCTCCGCTACATCCGTCAGCAGGCCGCCCTGATCGCCCCGGCGCGTCTTGGGGTCATTTCCTACCTCGGCCTTGAACAGCGGTTCGCCGGTCAGGCGCCGGCGAGTGTGTCGTGGATGCATTTCGGCGCCACGTCGGGCCTGAACGATTTCGAAACGGTGGCCGGACTCGTCGTCATCGGCCGGTGGTGGCTGTCCCCCGACAAGATCGAGGCGCGCGCGAGCGTGTTTGCCGGATACCCGGTCAAGCCTATCGGCGAGTTCTACCGAAAGCGGACTGGCGGCATTCGGATGACCGAAGGTCCGGCCGTCGCCGCCAGCGTCGAGTGTCACCCCGACCCGTTCGCCGAGGCCGTCCGCCGTGGTGTCACGGAGGACGAGCTTGAGCAGGCCATCGGTCGATTGAGGCCGCACCGCCGAACGGAGCCGTGCTTTCTCGACTTGGTCGGGGATGTGATCCTGCCGCTAACGGTGGACGAGGTCGTTGAGTGGGATGCCGTCTGCCCCGGTGCTGAGGCTGACATGATGGCCGAGGGTGTGGTCCTTCTCAGCAAGAATGACGCGATAGATGCCTTTGGCGTATCCAAGCGGGAGGCCGAGGAAGTTCGGGAGGTGAGCCCCACTTCCTTAAATAGTATTCCTATTAGAGAACTGGGGCTCACCTCGCCCGTTCGCCGCGTCACCTATAAGAAGGCTGGACCCGGCCAGAAACCCAATACCGGCACCTATCTCCCCGGCATCCTCCCCGGTGGCGAAGCCGCCCTGCGCGAGTGGCTTGAAACCCGGCTTGGAGCGCTGGCGAGCCTTGAGGTCGAGAGCGCGCCGACGAAGGCTGTCTTCGCAAAGATCGGCAGGGAAACGGAAAGCCTGTTAAGGTTCGAAGATGCATTCTCAACCACGCTGCGCTCCATCGCGGCGTGGTTCGATGATATCAAACGGCGGGATGCGGAGGGATGGTGATCATGAACCAGCAACGACAGATTGCCTATATCGCGCAGAGACAGGAAGAAGTCCGCCATTTCGCGGCCGAGCAGCGTGCCTTGATCGCAACGGATGCTTGAACGCTCTGGCTGTTCCCCCTGGGCGGGATGGTCACTGGGGCGGCGGTGTTCGGTGCAGGCATGGCATTCGCGAAGCTGATCGGGACGTGACTTCGACCGTACAGGCCGGCCGCTACCAAGTTGGGGATTTGTCAAGCTGAGGCCCGCTAAGCGGGCCAGACCGGAAGTGATCGGCAGACTTCCGGACGGCGACTTGTAACCCGTAGCGGACCTCGGCTTTCTTCCAAATGCGAATCAAGACGCTTGCTGCTTCAGGTGGCAGTCAGCGTGCAATGCCTAAAATTTAGTTATCCCAGCCTTGCCAAATTGAACGGAAGTTCCCACGTTCACGCGATGTCCCAATTGGACATGAAGCGGCCCGGAAGGCGGTTGGACGCCGACCGGGCCAGAACCCCACCTGGACGGCAGGGAGTTTGTGATCACATGGACAGTAGTTGTTGTTTAGACAAGAATTGTCAAGTGGCTCACTCGTTCCTGTCGTCCTTGCTTATCGAGGACCAGGACTATGGCTATCAATTTCGAAACGAGTGATCCGCCCGGACTTCTCAAGGCCTTCAAGAAAGCGATCGACGAAGGCCATGTAGTTACTTGGGCTTACGACAGTGATGGCGACTTCTATCATACCCCTCCTCAGTGGAAGGGCCGCGGTTGGTTGCGGCCAAGCTATGCGTTGGGGCGCCTGTCGCTCAACTACATCTGCAACGGTGGCCTCAAAACAACCAAAGCCGACTACGGCGTCTGTCACGGTCGCTTCATCGAATCGATGCTGGCTCACTGTGACGGGCTCTTCCTCAGCGCCGCGGCGACGGCGATGCCGACGAACGCCGATATAATTAATTCCACGTCAGTCGCTTAGGAGCAGGCCGGAGGCCGTGCTGTTGCTAGCGCGCGGCCTCCGGCCAAGGAGATACCATGACACCCCAACAGGCCAAAAACGAGATCCGCCAACTTTTGCGGAACGAGCTTGACGACTGTGACCGTGCGATCCGGAACGAAAATCTGTCTCGCGCGCGAAACGAACTTGATGATGCGATGCGCAAGTTGAAGCGCATTGCCGACACCCTTCAATGAACGGAGCAAACGAAATGTCAAAACGGCAAGTCTTCCACTCAGTTCCCAAAGGCAACGGTTGGGCCGTAGAGCGAGGCACTAACGTGATCTCCAATCACCGAACGCAAGCAGCCGCCGAGGCCGCAGCTATTAAGGCCGGCCATCGCGCTCAAAATAATGGAGGACTAGGCCAAGCTGTTCTCCATAAGAGCAACGGGCAAATCCGCGAAGAACGGACCTACGGCGCCGATCCGCACAACATCAAAGGTTAGCAATACGGGCGCCGTCGTTCGCGCGGCGGCGCCACACCTTCAAGGGGATATACGATGTTCGAAATTGGCAAGCGTTACCAAATCCACATGATCGAGGGCGGCAGCGAGGGCTACTCCGACTGGGAGGTTGTTTCGATTGAGCTGCCGCTGATCAAGATCCGCAATGGAGTGACTGAAGATCGGATAGTTAATACAAGTTCGCCGATGTTCGTTCGCGCCGAACTCAGTCGCCACAAATAGAATCAGAACATACCGGCATTTCTCTCAGCGCTGTGCAAGGCGCCAACCGGCATCCTTAGCGGACTAAAGGAATCCATCTTCGCCATAGAGGCGAGTATCTGCCTTCAATCCTATCGAGTTTGCGATACCTGACCGGCCCACGCGATTGTTGGAGTCTGATAACAGCCTGGCCGCCGCTGACCTTCGCGCGAACCACCGCAGCGTCTGCTATCCGGAGTAGACCGGAACAGCCCTGAAACAGGTTTGACGTCGCAGTTTGACCCAAAGCGGACATCGTGATGGCTTAATTCAAAACTGGGCACGCTATCTGCCCTCAGTTGACGAAAACTATTACTACAACCATTTTCTAGCTTATAGACCAATGACACATGAGGTCTGAGTGGATCAATGGCCCCGCGAGCGAAGGCAGCAATTTCAGGCCTCTTGAGGATTTTTTGGGTTAGCCTGTTCGTTGTGTCGGTGATTTTGGCGTTCGGCTGGTTTGTCCTTGATGGCAGCACGACCCGGTCTCGCGTCGTTCGATCACGGCTCACAATTGTAGTTGAAACTCCTGAAGGTGAACGATCAGGTTCTTCCGTTACGCAAAACACTATTAGCTTCCCTGGTGGTCTCACCAAGGCCCAAGGATGGGCACTGACCGAACAACTGGTGGGCGAGGTGGTCGCAGTTGATCTCGGCGAGCGTGGCGTGTTGTTTTCCACCTTCGAAAGACCGTCAGTTCTGTCTCGCAGAGGAGGTGACGCCTACAATGCTTCGTTGGCACCGTTCCCGCAGGAGAAATTTCGCGGCAATTATGTCTCCAACGCTTCCTTAAATGAAAAGTACGCAGCTTACCTCGACGAGCTGAACCGTCTCAAACCGAAGTCCGCCCTGTTGCCTGAAGCCATGCCCGCATTGGTCCGGTTCGTTAATCTGAACGATCCGACGAGTGTCGCGCTCCTCGATCCACACGATCTCGCTGCGAGCTTTGGTCGAGGTGTGATCCTCAAAGGCGCTACTATAGAGATCACCGACGATCCGATCACCCATGGTATCGAAGATCGATTGCCTTGGCTGAGGTCGAGCAAAGTTGCTGAGTATTTGTTTCCCAATCCGACCCATCAACCGCCGCCAGATGCTCGAGAGGTTAGACATCTCAGTTATGACGATTTCAGGAGATTGCCCCGATGACCGATATCCGGCCGGGTGCGTGATGGAGCAATTTGGGACTTCCGCTTGTGGCCCGTGGCTGACCTCAGCCCAGAGCGCGACGATGTCCGCTTCCGAGAGATCACCCGACCAAGGGCATCCTGGCTGTCGACGGCAGCCTCTGACCCGTAGCGGACCTTTGCGGCGGTAGTTCTCGGCAGCTATGATGCTAGCCCATGAAGACAGCATTTGACATAGCAACGAGGCCTGTCGTCGATGAGACTAGCATGCGTGCTCTTGTTGCTTGCATCGATGCAGTCCGTCAATGCGCAGCAGCAAAGCTCGAAATTAACTTTACGCTGCACTGGAACGAGTAGGTTGGTGGGTAAGCCCGGAGCGGAACTGGAATTTACTCCCCTCTCCAATCTCAGCATCATTGTGAGCGACGTCGATCAAACAGTGTCGTTCCAGGATAAGATCCTGTCGATCACGAAGATTACTCCCTTGCTTGTCGGGTTCAGCAGCCAATACGCGAATGGGAAGCCGACCATCTCTGGCCGGATCGATCGGCTGACCAAGAGCGTCGAAATCGAGTGGACGTATGAAAACGTCGGCGAGAACACCCATTGGGAGCTTAAGTGCCGTCCCGAAGGTCCCTTTCGTGATTGGGGGTGAGCAGCTTTACTTCTTGCCTCAGCCCACGGCCGAGGATCTGTCGGTGGTCAGGGGTAGACCGGACCTAACTTAAACCCGGCACGACCGTCGCGATTGACCCGTAGACGAAATCGTGGGTTCGGTAATTTTGCCCCAGGCTGTTAACTTGACCAGAACGGTTTTTTTGCCATCAATTCCAGGCTTTGACGGACGCGGGCGATGAAGGTTTCCCTGACATGGCTTGCAATAGCCACAGCGGTCGCATCTCTCCTGTTTGGTGCGAATGCATCTGCTGGCGTTCCTTATTCCTTTTCTGATCTTCCGTCGCAGGAGGGCCGCTGTATCGGCGACCAGGGCGTCGGCGAAATTGACCGCTCGGAGAAAACGTGTCTGGCGCAGGTTGGCGAGCTGGCCCAGCGCGTCGGCCCTGGCTTGCAGTTGAAGTTCAGGAACGGGAAGACGAGAATTTATCTCAACGAGGAAGCGAAGTGTCAGTCCGACGGCGCTGACGACTGCGTCAAGTATCAACTGACGGGGTATTTTCCCGAGCACGACCTTATCTTGATCGAAGTTGATTATTGGGAAGGTGCGAGTTGGCTCCTCGTAAGGGCCGACACGGGTGACGGCATAGCAATCGTTGCACCCCCACACTATTCGCCGGACAGACGCTGGCTCGTATCCGTCGCCTCGTCTGTAGGTCCCGCTGGACCTCCCAACGGAATGGACATCGTTCCGAGCGTATCCAATCCATCTCTCAAGGAGTGGCACTATCGCACGCCGGACGATGGGCAATGGCTCTATGAATTTGCTGGCTGGGAAGGAAACACTCGCGTCAAACTTCTTGCGTCGTCGTTGAGTGAGCCCCAACGATGGGTCTCCTGCTCTGTCGAGCGCCGGAATGGCGAATGGCATCTGAGAGAGCCACGATGAGAGCCGGCATCGCTTCCACTTCTGGCCCGATGGCGAAGTCCGGCTTGGCCCAGATATGGTCAGCGATCGGGGGCACACCGGAAGTGATAGGGCGCCGTTCAGACCGGTGCTTTTGACCCAAAGCGGATACTGATAGATGAATGACATGGAAGAGAAAGAGACCAATCGACCCTCATTATGCGCATCCGCGTATAATGTCATTTTATACGCTTTCGCGTATTGGCTGCCCGATGGATATAATCGCCCGCTCCCCACAGCAACTTGGTGCTGCCATTAGACGGCACCGCCGGATGAAACGTCTTACCCAGGGTGCCTTGGGTGATAAGATGCATGCGCGTCAAGCGACCATCTCGAAGCTAGAAGCCGGCGAACCAGCGACACAAATACGCACGCTTACGGATGCCTTGGCCGCACTCGATCTGGAGATCATCATCCGTCCACGCACCAAGGGTTCGGCCAAAGCGATCGAGGATCTTTTCTAATAGAGCGTCGCATCTTCCGTGCACCGCACGATGTGTGCTCGCGGGCTCCTGTTTGAGGTATCCTTCTTGGATTGCAACTCGTGACGCTAAGCACGCTAACGGCTGTCAGGATTCTTCACCGCTGACGCGCCAACGCTCGGTACAATGGATGGCGACAGACGCCTGTTGGCGCGACAGATTTCCGGAGAACAGTTTTAGTGTCCTGCGATTTCGCACCAAGCGCCGATGGTCCAGTTTCATCACCTTCGCGCCGACGTGTTTGATGGCTTATGGAGCCAGAGGGCGTTTCCAGTGGCGCTGCCGGCAGCAAAGCTGTATAGATAAACCCGATATCGCGCAGCGGAGTGCCAGCAGTGCCGGAGCAGCGCGCGCTTGTTGCTCGTAGGGGGAGTCTACCTCAGACGCAAAAAGCGCAACGGGCCGCGCAGTACGTCCGTATGTCCACTGACTACCAAAAATATTCGATTGAGAATCAAGCTGTGGTCATTGCTGCCTACGCACAGCTTCACGGGCTCTCAATTGTGCGCACCTATCGCGATGAAGGTGAAAGCGGCTTGCTGATTAAGAACAGGATGGGCCTTACTCAGTTGATCGCTGACGTTAGCTCAGATCAGATAGATTTTGGCAATATTCTAGTCTTTGACGTCAGCCGTTGGGGGCGCTTTCAAGACGCAGACGAAAGCGCGCATTATGAGTTCATCTGCAAAAAGGCGGGGGTTAAGGTCGCATACTGCGCGGAGCAGTTTGATAACGACGGAAGCCTTCTTTCCAATATTTTGAAGAACATCAAGCGGGTCATGGCGGCCGAGTACAGCCGCGAGCTATCGGCAAAGGTTTTTGCTGGGACCTCGCGGTTGGCTAGGATCGGATTCAAAATGGGCGGCTCGGCCGGTTTTGGCTTGGAGCGTTTCTTGGTGGATGACCACGATCAGGTCAAAGGAGTTCTCAAGCCCGGTGAACGCAAATGCTTGGCTACAGACCGAGTGAAACTACGTCCAGGACCGACCGAGCAAACCGCAATCATTAAGAGGATTTTCGATGATTTTGTTGGAGGAAAGTCTCAATGGAAAATCGCGAAAGAACTAAATCAGGAAGGAGTGGCGACACATAACGGCCGACTCTGGAGTAATAAGCTTGTAGGCGCTATTCTAAAAAACGAAGCATTCATCGGCAACTACGTCTACAATCGTTCGACGGAAAAACTAGGCACGAAGCGAAGGCACAATCCAAAAGAGCATTGGATAAGGAGCGAGGGCTGCATCACGCCCATTATCGATAAGGCTGCGTTTATACGCGCGAACAAGATCATGGATGAATGGCACGTCAAGATTTCAGAAGACGAGATGCTGCGGCGGGTGCGCAAAGTACTTCTGAAGAAAGGCAAACTCAGCGCCAAGATTATTAATCAAGCTCCGACGCTTCCACACAGCGGCACCTATTATAAGCACTTCGGTAGCCTTCAAAACCTTTACCGACTAATCGACTATCGCGAGAACAATAAACACTGGACGGATCTTACCGCCCACCAGCAGTGGCTCGATATGAACATCGGGCATGCTGTGCAGCTTCGGGAGCTTCTTGAGAAGGCTGGTGCCAGTGTCACGATTGAGTCGTCAAGTGGGAGCTTGCTGGTGGACGAGATTGTGCGCGTTCACTTCGGCTTGGCTAAATGGCGCAACTACGACGGCAAGGTGCGTTGGGGTATGCGCCACCGCGTTCGATGGCATTCAGGTTGGATAGCGGCGATCAGAATGGGCGAGAATAACGCAAGTATTCTCGACTATTTACTACTCCGCGTTCCTCCTCCGGGAGGTCCTCATTTGTGGCTGTCTGAGGAGACGCTCCGCGCTCGCAAGATCGAACGTTTCAAAACTTTCTCTGCGCTTGCTAAATCGCTCATTCGTCGCGTTTGTCGATAGGTCAGTTGCGACGAACTTGGAGCCGAGAAAATCGCATCTTGCTTTTGCGCGGTCGGCGTCCGTTAGGAAATGGACTGAGAGGGGCTCGACATCGGTAATTGGCCCATCTGCGACTCGGGGTAAAATTCGCCGTTGCGCTACTGTTGGGTGAAAAGCGGACATCGGTCGGCCCGCTATCATTTGCAGGTCACTTTGGGTCCTTCCGGGGCGCTTCCCCATGCGGGTGACGTGCAACCGCCCGGGTTTACCAGGCACAATTTTTCCAAACTGAGTTGTTGTTCTCGCACGACGTCGCCCGCTGATGTGGAACAATGCGCGAGGGGTGATTGCTTTGGGCTGTAGCGAAGTAGCCCATTATCCGACCCTAAAGGCAGTTCAATCGCCTTCAGGACGCCCCGATGCCCGATACTAGTCCGCTGTATCCGCCCGATTTCCGCGCTTCGCCCATTTCACCCTCCACCCGGAAGCGACGCAGAAATCCGCGCACCGTCTCGATGCCCGAGCGCGTCGGACCGTTCGCGAGACTTGTCTTCGCCGAGATGGCCCGCCAACGAGTGACTTACGACTCGCTGGAAGAGCGCAGCGGCGTGCGTAGGGCCACGCTGAAGGCTTGGAGAAAGAAGAATCGCCCCGGCTTAGAGAGCATTGAAGCGGCCCTGGCAACGCTCGGGTTCGGCCTTGTCCCCGTCGCCACTCTTGAAGTGCTCGACCATCCCGAACTCGCGGGCGAACTCACCGCGCTAGCCCTCAAGATGCGTATGAATATTCCGCAAACCTGGGCCGCTCTGATTGATATCGGCGTCGAGCAGAAGCTTCTCCGCATGCGGGCGGACGAGCGCGCCGCCATTTTGGCCGAGCATGAAGCGCGCCTCGCTCGCATCCCCGCCAACGACAACCAGAAGCGCCGCCGTAAAGTGGCCTAAGGGATACCGGAACGGTCCCGACGAACGCCCCTGGTTTTCCCATACTGCTCTCGTTGCTTGGTTCTCCTCCACACCAAGTAACGCCGTTCGCCAGCCTTGGCCGGTGTGTTTGGTAGCCAGATGCACCGGTCATTTTTTCAGATGGATGCCCATGTCTAACGTCTATCTCTCGCGCACCCAGGCCGCAAAGCGGATCGGCCGTTGCGCGAAGACTCTCCGCAACCTCGCCAAGCGTGGCGATGGCCCTCCGTTCTTGTTAATTGGCGACCGACCTGCATATCCGGCCGATCAGCTTCAAGTCTGGCTCGCAAGCGGTGGAGATGCCCAATGAGCCGAGCCAAGCTTCTCGCCGACCTCAAGGCGGCGTCCGCAGATTACGCAACGGCTCAGCGGCAGCTTGCGGCCGAGCGTTTCAACGTCCAGCACGGAATCGCGCACAATCTGATGTTCGCCGAGAGCCGCGAGCATGTCGCCTATCACCGCTGGCTCGGCGCTCATGAAGCATTCGCGACCAGCGCACCGAAGCTCGCTCCGAAGCCTACCCCGAAAGCATCGGACGTCGCACCGCGAGACCCCGGCGCGGAAGCCGTTGCCGACTACTGGCGGCGCTGATTCACCCCCCTTGAGATCAAGCACAATGAGCATTCTGAAGTCCCTCTTTGGCAAGAAGCCGATTACTTCCACCAATATCTCTGCCGAAATTGAGAAGGCGCGCGCCGAGCATGACGCTGCTCTTGCCAAGCGCGGCGCAGCGCTGGCCGGTCTCGGCTTGATGGACGATGCTACCCATCAGAAAGCCGAAGCAGAATATGAGGTGCACCGGCGGGCTGCAGACCGGGCTGCCGCCCGCCTCGCTGATCTTGAAAAGGCGCACGCCGAAGCGCTCGCTACCGAAGCGGCGGTCGAGAAGCAAGCCGAGGCAGAACGCTTCCGCCAGCGCGTCAAGAATGCGCGCAATGATGTTGAGGTTGGGGCAGTTGCCTTGCTTCGCGAGTACGACGCTACGGCTGCAAAGCTCGCCGAGATCATCGCGCGGCTCGGCGAGATCGACGCCGAGGCGAGCGCGGTTAACGAAGCTGGCCGTCGCGCACCGGGCTTCGAGCCTGTGCGCAGTATCGACGCCGCGCACCGTCAGCGCCCGGGTCGGCAAGCGAGCGAGCGTCGCGAGGTGCAGCAGTGCTGGGTGTTCGCGAACGGGGATGTGCTTCCCGTGCGAACCAGCGCTGATGGTAACGTCATCAAGGAAGAGCCTCGCTGGGTTCATCATGAACAGCGTTTCGACACTCCGCGCCTTGAGCAGCGTGAGATTGTCGTGTCGCGCACTGAGGCACGCGCTGGCCACTATGAAGCCGGCCTGGCCGGCATCGTGCTTCCGCCCGGCTTTGCCCGTGGTGCTGCACATTGGCCGCGCAAGTCATTAGCGCACCGGGCTCAAAGTTGACTTGGGCCATCCTGTCAAAATCGGCGGGCTGGTCTGCGAGAACGTCGCTGTGTTTGCAGAGGAAGCGCAGCTGCGACTGCCTGATGTCGGCTTGTCCGCCAATAGCGGCGCATGAGCGGACGGCGCCAGAGGTCACGTAAGGGCCAAATGCGGACGACAGTATGGCTCTTTGCCAACCTCAGACGTCGCCCCATAACGACGCGACTCCGAAGATGAATGGCCTAAAGACGAACTCATCGCGCTCGACGATCAATGACGGGCCGTTCATCCCCCAATTGGACCGGCCGGAGACTTCAACCCCATCGATGAAGTTGACCTGCGGCAAACGTACGTATGGAATGGACGGATTCTTGTAGGGATCGGAATATTCCATACCGGTCGGAAATTCCGAGACCACCGGTCGGCAATACCCAAATCCTCTGGTTGCTCCGCTGCGAAAATCGATGCTCGCACCAATATGCGGCCCGTTTTGGAGTAGGGATTCCCCGCGTGTCGCAGCGTCTCGGGGCCAAGGCAGCGCGATCCAGCCGCCAATATCGGGATAATAAGAGGGGGCAAGAAATCGCGGATGCTTTTCCCGCTGGTCCAGAGCGCGTCTTGGCATGCCTAGCGTCGATACAAATTCATGCTGCATGACTTGATTGGCCGGATACGGCGTCGCCCCATCATGATCGGTCAGTACGGGGCGACCATAAGTGAATGGATGGATCGCTTCGCTATCTTGCTGCGTAGCGGGCAGCCAGAACCGGGGCCTTTCGGCCGGCCAAAGTTCATGCGCACGCTCTTTCCCTTGCCCGAAGAGCCGATAGCGGGCGTAGCTAAAACAGACAACCCCCATTGGAATGCGGGCGGCGGACAAGCCACGGTCCCTGAGTGCTGAGGCACCGATGCGCGTCCAGTATGAAGTGCGTTTGACTAGATTTGGCTGTTCACGCCGAAATTGCTCGAATGCCGCGCGGTCGGCTCGCTCAATCGTAGCGCCGCCAAAACTCAAGTCCGACAGCGGACTGTCGTAGGCATCATCCGACATATAGGCAGTGCCGAACGCCAACGTCTCTGCGTCATCAAAGACGATGACAGCCGGCAAGAAGTCCGGAGCAACTCCGCCATTCTCCGTTGTCTCACCACGGCACGCTTGCGGTGGATGAACGACAAGTCCTTTGCCATCGCTCATTCGGCGTCCGAAGACGCTCGGCGTGACCCCAAGCTCTGACGTGCGGCCACCATCCGCGTAATTGATTTGACGTCCGCCGCAAGTGACCACGATATCGAAGTCCTGCGGTTCACCTTTATAGGTCAGCTTTACTCTTAGGCGATAGTACGTGCCGGTTTCGCGCTGTACGGATTTGACAAAATCCCAATTGCCGCGAAGCGCCTGGAAGACCGGCGAACGCTGCGCAGCGACGACCGCCCCAAGAAATGCAGCCACTACGAGCAAGAAGAAAAAAGCTACTTTGGCCTTCATGCACGATGTTGTTTCAAGGGTTTGTACTGGTCACAGCAGCTCATCGCGCGATCCAGCAGCACTTGCTCCTTACACGCCACAAGGCTGACGACCGCGTTATCGCAACCAAAGGTTAAGGCGCCGTTTGCTGCAAACTGCAAATTCCATCGAGTTCTGCTTTGGGTCATGACCACCCCTCAAGTGCCGGCTGGCTGCTTCCGGTCAACTCTCAACTTTGGACATGACCGAGCACCACCCTGGCTGCCGCGAAGGGCCAGAAGGCGAAGTGGCTCCCTTAGCAAAAAGGGCGAGATGCGGCTAATTTGAGCGATTTGAGCAAGAGGGCTTGCGGATCTTTATGCGAACAGGCTGAAATGGTCTGGATCATCGCTATTGCGTTCTTAGGGTTTGGCTGGTGGCGCGTAAGACGCGCTCGCGAACGGACTGCTGAGCTGGCAGCAGCGGGGGTCTTGCGCTCGCCGTTGTACTGGGCGTCGAACACGCTGGTTGCAATCCTGTTGGCCCTAGTGCTGTACATCGCCCACATTCACAATCAATGGCCCGTTCCAGCTTTCCTTTGGTTCGCCACCATTGCGATCATCGTAGCTTTGCTTTTCCTGCGCCGCGCGTTGAAGTGGCGCTACCCTGTTTAGATTGGCTGCCAGTCTTGGAGGCCGCGTTGTATACGAACTACGCCGATATCCGTAGTCGCATAAGCGAGGAGCCCTCATGGTTCGATGAGTCAGCAGTTCCGCGCTATGGACCTTTCAAGCCGGACGCGGTCGCGAATTTTTATGCCCGTGAAGCCGCTCTGGTTCTGGCTGCATGTCAACGCTGTGGTCATCATTTTCGCTTGGCGATTTCGCAGCCCTTCTTTGAGAAAGATCCGGACGTTGCTACTGCCATCTGTCACCGGAGTCTGCACTATGGTGATCCCCCTAACGTCGGTTGTTGTGAGGCGGGGCCGTCGACAACAGTCGTAGAACTTGAAGTGTTGGAGTACTGGTGGCGCAGATTGGGCTATGACTGGAACCGAGAGACTTCATTCGAGGTCGGCGTGGTTTCCGAAGTAATGAGCGACGACTACCGGCACGAGGCGTACTACGACGTGGATCGCAATCCCGAATTTCCATTATCGTTTGGCTCTATACCGAAGGAGCCGACAGGCACTCAATTTGAGGAGCTTGTGGCGGAATTGTTGACACGATATCCAGCGGCGCCGCGCGACGCAGTCGAAGCTGCCCTGCGTTCCGTCTGGACGGAGCGTATGTTTTCAAGACGGTGTTTTCAACTTGCTGAGGACGCGCTTGCTGGATTTCAGTGGCCTGCTGCCAGGCCGGACCGGGACGGTGCTTGAAGTCTGCTCCGGGTCAACAGCGCCGTTTTGAGCAGCGGTGGGGAGCTTCCGCTTTACCCCCGACTTCGGACAACTCGCGGCTACGCCCTAATGGAAGCGATGGGCCAGAAGCGGAACTGCGACTTGAGTTTACCGAAGGTTAGTATGCGGTAAGGCACAACCAATGGAGGTCGTTTCTTCTGGAGACTCGTTGTGACCAGCCCGGCATCCCAGCGATTTCTGATTTCGCTTTCTTTAGCCATCCACTGGGGGGTAACGTCGAGCGCCGCACTGTTAGCAGCACCGATTGATCAGTCTCCACCGCGAGAGCCGCAATCGAGCTTGTTAGAGCTCCGGTTTGGAGCAACGACGATTGTCGTTGAAAGGAAGACCATCAATTGGATCAGCGGCTATCAAAAAAGGCCGGATCAATTAACAGAACCAACGATAACCGTTCCCAACAACGGGTCCGTTTTCTTCACGCCTCCGTTTGAGGTCCCGAGGTGCTTGGAAATCGGACAGGTGCTTTTAACCTATCAGACCATCGAGCCGACCGTGCGCCAGCCGCTCTTTGTCGACTATACACCGATGGCCTCCGAGTTTCGCGGCATTTCCCAACTCAGGCCACCATCCGGACGACCTATATTGGATCTGTATCAATTTGAAGCCAGCGACCTCAAAGATTTCTGGGGCGAACAGATAACCTTCTACCGCGAGCCGCCAACGATAAACGTCAAAATACAATTGACACGCGACACTCATCTGCGCGTCCCAGCCACGGCTGAACGCTGCTTCTTTGAGCGCGGGGAGGCGACGATCAGGCAATTGATATCATTCGTAACCGGCAAGATTAAAATAATGAGATCGTGGGAACGCAATCCATGACCGTTTGCTTGAGCTGATGTCAGTATGCGGTGCGTCGAGTCCGCTTTGGGTCACAAGCTGCCCTTGAAAGATCGCTGCGGCTTGGTCGGCTCACCTACCGAAAGCAGACGTTGCGCCTCTCCGAGCGAGGGTCAGCATCGGGCCAATAGCGGATGTACGATTGCATAATCTGCAACTCGCCTCATGCATGAAGCGCATCAAGGTACTCACCGACTGGTCGGGTCCAGAGATCAGGATGGTGAATGACGTTGTGGCCCACCGCCATGGGCGTATCAAATTCGAAGAACTGGCCTTTGCCACCGGCCTTCTCGAAGGCGACGAAATTCTTTCTGCTGTGCGCGATGGAGTAGAAGGAGTCGCCTTGTCCGTACAGCCAAATCGTTGGTCGATCAAAGCGCGCTCCGCGTAGAAAGAGTTCCTGATTGATCGGCTCGGCGACCCTACATCCTTCGTTGATCCATCCTCCCACGAAATTGAGAACTCCCAGAGTTTCCGTAGAATGCGTTCCTGCATAGGCGACTGACAGGACACCTCCTCGCGAGTGCCCGCCCATGAGTATAGGGCCTGGCGCGACATCGGGACGCTCGCGAAGTACGCCAATGGCAGCGTCGATGTCGCTTAGTGCCCTAGCTGAATCCGTTCGCGCGGTGTCTTCGTCGCATGCAAATTTTGCCTTCCCGTTTTTGAGGAGTTCCTCGTCACAAAATCCATCTGATTTGCCGCGACCACGTCGCTGCGGAAATGCTACCAGCCAACCTCGCTGGTTGAGAAAACCGGCGAGTTCAACGGAGAACCAAGTTCGTTTCACGCGTTCTGGTGTCGGATTTCTGCCAGTGGAACCGTGATTGAATACTGCGAGAGGAAATGGACCCCCGCCGGGGGGCTTGAAGATCACCGCTTCTAGGCTGATTGAATTGCCATCTTCGGTCAAAGTCGTCTTGAGAAAATCGGATTTGCCACCTGAAGCGGTGACGGTCGGATCGACTTCGATCTGGGCTCGTACCGTTAGCGGCCACGCTACCGCTGCGCTGCCTGCGAGAGTAATAAATTCGCGCCTTCGCATAAGGCTACCTCGGAATGTCGGACGGCAACAACATAGCCTAGCACAAGGATGTCTTCCCGAGTCCGCTACGGGTCATAAACGTCAAAACTCCGCGCGAGCACAATCGGTCTGCTTTTGGGCGGTTAGCGAACTAACCTCTCCTTAGCGAACCAAGCGAACGTTCCCAGCCATCCGCGCTATGTCCGGGCCTGTGAGCTTCGGCGAGCCTTACCTTATCGGCGAGCAAGGCCCGAGCTTTTCGTGCCGGGCATGTCCGGCCGAATCGAGTCGAACGACAAGCTGCGCAGCCTGACCTCTGACGGCGCGGCAGCGGTGGCGCACTCGACGACTTCGGTAACGAATAATGGGGCGGTCGCCTTCAATCCGACTTTCAACGTCGCTGGCGGCGACCCGCGCGAGGTCGCCGGGCAGGTCCAGCGCGAAATGCGACGCTTCCTCGTTGAACTGAAATCGGAGGCAACGCGGATTTTTGAGCGATTGAGCGTGCAGTGTGTGGCGCATGACTGCTAAGGCCCAATCGAGCCATTCTCGCTGTGGGACATTTGAGTCTGACGCGCGATATCCGCTCGACGGCGCTGCATGAGATCGTGCAACTGGCCGACCATCTGACATGCACCCAGAGAACCGCACTCTCTTCATCGAGTACGCCTAAATGACGTCTTTCCGACGAGCTGGATGCTCGTTTGGCTTACCGTTAAGGTAGACCTTTCTTACCGCCGATGACCCAGCCTGATTCCAAGCTTAAGCGCCTTCTGGCGTAGCGAGCCTTCGCTGCGCTTTGTCAGCTTCGCAATTCTTGCGACGGGCGTTCTCGCTCTTGAATGCGCCCTAAGTTCCTTCACGTCGGCCTTGGTGTACTCGCGTCGTGCAACAATCTTCTTCTTTGCTTTCTTTGCCACTTATCGTTCCCTGAATGTGAGGCGGCCTTCCTACCACACGATTTTCCTGTGGCAAGCTTCCCAAATCGGAAAAAGTAGATCCTCCATATCTCGTTCGATCACACCCGGTACGAAGGCGCGACGTTTAACGACCTGCTCATTGTCTACCGAAGCTGCAACCACAGCCGGAGAACTGCTTACTTACGTAAGCCTTTTGTGCGCTCAACGAACTCTCGTAGCTTGTCAGGGGACATGGCGTGCATCTCATCCGTGATATGCCCGGATATTCGAGCAACGCAGTAGGCCAATTGCTCAGTGGCGTTCTTGTTCAGCTCTTCCCACACTGGATCGAGCTTGTGTGCGATGTATCGGTCGAAGTCTTCTTTGGTCCCCATTTGTGCGATCAGAGACTTCCACTCACTCAAGCTGTCCCATATACCCTCGGACGCTCGTTGCTTCAGTTCTTTTAGGCGGTTCCCCACGATGCTTGCTGCGGCGAAGACGCTGAAGATGCTGACACCAATGGCATGAATGAACCACGCGAGGAAGAAGCTCTCCCAAGAGGAGAAGCCGTGCCAGTGATGTTCGACGCCCTGACGCACCCAGGTTACGACCCAACCTGTAAAAACGACCAGGCCGATCGCCTTTGCTTGCCTGTTCCTCCAAATCCGATGCCCCCTGCGCCGGCCGCTGTTAAATCCGTATCGGGTGTCCAAGGCGCAAGCCAAATGATTGCTCGGAGTGGAAAGCTCGCCGTTATCAGGCGAGCTTTTTTGCTTATGAGGGCTCCTTTTTAACGGTAATGAGCGTTTTGCTTTCCGTCAGGATGACGCGACCGGCTTTATATTCGAGGCGAGGCGTTTCGTCGGAAAGCCCAATCTCAGCGAGCTTCTTGCTCGCACGGTTTCGACAGAACCTATCGAGAAGGTTTGCGAGGCCCGGCATCGGCCGCGCTAGCAAACCAAACATCAGACGCGCGAAACTTGCGACGCCGGCAAGCATCAAAATTACGTTCCAGATCCAGTGTCCGGTGAAGTAATTTGTGAAGAAATTAATGCCCCCTGCGGCACCTAGGACCAGCAGGAGACTGAGAAAGCCCAACTCGATCGCCTGAGCAACCCTGTTGACCCCAGTGACCACGCTTTGAAGTTGGCCCTCGCGCAGGCTCAAGGCCTGTGCTTCTCGCATCTGGAGTGAGGCTAATTGGTCGCTCAAGCGAGAGACTTCGGACGAGGCCTTTTCGAGCGAGGCTGCCGCCGCTTGCCGCTCGCTCTCGAGGGATAGCGCTGCGGCTTCCCGTTCACTCGCAAGCTCAGCCTCATGTTTTTCGCGCAATTCTTCTGCCGTCGCTTTCCTCATCACTTCAAGCAACTGCTCGGCATTTTCTGCCGTCACGGCGTTTTCGTTATTGAGGGTCTGGTCGGCAAGTTTCTGCACGCTCCTCGCGTCCTGCAGCAGCAGGTTCAATTGCCCAATTCGCTCCGGAGTGACCATGGCGAGCTGGTGCGCGAGTGCACTGCGCACCTCCGGCCTGACCTGCAGAACGCGATCGCAAGTCGCGATGAGGTGGCCGCGCGGGATCGTTTCGTCAGCACCAAGCCCGGTTCGTAGCCATGCCGTGGTAGCAAGGTCGCGGGCGTGGATGATCGCACCCTCTTGCATCGAATTTATGATCCTGCTCTGGAGAGCATAGGAACGCGCATAACTCACGAACTTTGTATTGCGCGTGACCATCGCAAAACGAGTCTTGAACACGTCGTTATTCTGCTTTCCCTCACGCAACCGCACCGTAAGAGCAAAGCAGGTCGCATCGTGGTCGCGGGCATTGATGTTGTTGCCCCATGTGACCGAGTTGAGGAAGTCGTCATATTGCGTTTGAGTGAAATAGCGATGCGTATGTGGGAATGTGTCCATGCCGATCTGGCGCACGGTAATCCCGATGTTGTCCAGCGCGCGTTCTGGACCGTTGGCGACTGCCATCACGAAGTCGAGCGGCACTTCCTTTTTGATAAGGGCATTATGTGTATACCCGCGACGCTGCTCAGGCGGCAGTGAAAGCATGCTCTTCAAATTGTGCTGCATCTCGATGCAGCTGATCGGAAAGACGATGAAGGTCGCCCCCACCTTCTTCAGCGCAGCCACGACCGTTTCAATATCATCTTTCAGAGCCTTGCCGGAACACCCAAGGAGGTCAAGTGCGATAGGCGCGTCCAGGATGACTGTGAGATCAGTCTTTGTCTCCGTGCTCGTAGGCTTCAAGAAGTCCTCGACGACTTCTGCCAATAGCCCGATAGAGGAGAGTCGCGTGAGATGAGGTACGAACTCCCGCTTGTGCCTCATCAGGTGCTGTACGAAACGCGCGCACATGTAGCGATCGTTCGGATCGAGTGGCGTGCCGCCCTCTTCGAGTTGTGCGATGAGATTGCGAGCTTCGACGGCGGGTTCCAAGTCTCCGAGCTGCGGCGCGAATGCTCCCTCGCCCGCTGTATCCATCATGACCAAAAACCGGATGAGGATGTCTTTCAGCTCTTCGCGGGTTTTCTTGTACGACAGTAGGTCAGTTACCTTGGGGGGAAACTTTTCGAACTCGTCGATGATTTTCTCGAACGCAGACAGGATCGGGGGTGGCGCGGCGTCGCCCTGGGGGTCAATGAAGTTCACGACCCAGACCGCTTCCTGGCCGGACTGCGCCCGACGCTTCAGGATGCCCTTGCGTTCTAGACGAGGGATAAAGGTAGAGGCGATATCACCCGTGAAGCGCCAGTGGTACAGCCTGCGGACGCCCGCAGAAAACACGTACGGATCGAACACCTTGCCGTTCATCAAAGATAAGATCGGCTCGAAGAACGGGATAAGCGCGTCTAGAACGTCGTTTTCATTGCCCTTCAATTCGGTGAGTGCGGCATAGACCCGCAGCGCGCGCCGCGTAACATTGCTCATTACTCGCCTCTCCGGCTAGCTCACGACTCAGGACAACCGCAGGCAGTCTAACGGAACCCGTTCAGGCGTTGATTCTTGTTTGAGAAGGACAAAATGAGAACAATAGCGCAAGGCCAAGAATATTTTTAGCACGCGACAGCGCCCGTCTGGCGATGCCAAATCGGTGCCACGCGATTTCGGTTCGATAAGAAAAGCCCGCTGAAGAAATTAAAAAAGGCCCCGCAGGGCCAATCTCTTACGAGTGGTGGGCGCACCAGGGCTCGAACCTGGGACCCGCTGATTAAGAGTCAGTCGGCGCAAACCCGCAACCGAAAGTAAGGCGCGGGCAATAGGCGGATTTGGTGGGGCTTGGAGTGGGGCTCAGGGGCAGCAATGCAAGCAGATCGCCCAACATAACAGCTTAAAAAAACGAAATTTATCTAACAAAATCAGGCTGGTGGGGGAGGCAGGACTCGAACCTGCGAAGCCATGAGGCGGCTGATTTACAGTCAGCTCCCTTTGCCACTCGGGACACTCCCCCGCTCGACGGCAGCACAATCGGGCCGGACCTTGCCGGCGACCGAAGACGGCCATGGAACGTGAGGCCGCGACAGCCCGGATGGGGGCGCGACCGGGCGCGGTTATGGGCGAAGCGGTGGGGTAAAGTCAACCGAGGCGAACAGCTAAAATCGCCCTCGCAGGGGCCCAAATTGCCATATTCCGGCACCCGTGACACAAGCGAGCCCATGAAGGACAAGAAATTCGCCCCGAGGGGGCCCCGCGGCGGGGCTAAACCCTTCAACAGAACAGGAAAATCGGCCGGCCGGCCGGCCTGGCGCGACCGCGATTCGCACCCCGACGGGCCGGTCATCCTCTATGGCTGGCACACCGTCACCATGGCGCTGGCCAACCCGGCGCGGCAGATCCGCAAGCTGACGCTGACCGAGAATGCAGCCAAGCGCCTTGCGGACGAGAATATCGCAACCCGCGTCACGCCCGAGATCGTTCGCCCCCAGGAGATCGACCGGCTGCTCTCGCCGGACGCCGTGCACCAGGGCCTGCTCGCCGAGGCCGACCCCCTGCCCTCGCCCGACATCGAGGACCTCGCGCAGGAAGGCATGGTGCTGGTGCTCGACCAGATCACGGACCCCCACAATGTCGGGGCGATCCTGCGCTCGTCCGCAGCCTTTGCGGTGAAGGCGATCGTCACCACCGCGCGCCACAGCCCCGAGGCCACCGGCGTGCTCGCCAAGGCCGCCTCCGGCGCGCTGGAGCTGGTGCCGATGGTGACCGTGCAGAACCTTGCGCGCGCTTTGACCACGCTGAACGAGATGGGCTTCCAGACCGTCGGCCTCGACAGCGAAGGCAGCGAGGATCTCTCGGACGTCGCGCTGCGCGAGCCGCTTGCGCTCGTGCTCGGCGCTGAAGGAAAGGGTCTCAGGCAATTGACGCGCGAGACCTGCAGCGTCGTGGCGCGGCTCGACATGCCCGGCGAGATCAAGAGCCTCAACGTGTCGAACGCAGCCGTGCTCTCGCTCTATGTCGGCGCGAGCCGGCTGGGCTTGATGAAGCGGTAATTCAAAAAAGCAAAACGCCCGTCCGCATTGCGCGAACGGGCGTCTTTCAACTCAACCGATCAGACGATCAGTAGTAGCGGCGCAGCACGCGGTGACCGCCGTAATACGGCATCGGCGCGTGGCGGTGGGCGTAGCCATAGCGCGGACCGTAGCCGTAGTGCACGCGCGGCAGATAGCCCACGCGCGGGCCGTAGCCGTAGCGGTACGGACGGTAGTACGGGCGGTGATACGGCGCCACGGCGGCGCGATAGCGGTAGCCGTAATTGGCGGGCGCGACGACCGCGTCTTCACGGTAGGTCGGATACGGCGCGAAGGCGCCCGGGCCGGTGTAGGTTGGGCCCTGGTTGACGTAGTAATACTGCGTGGTCGGCTCGGCGAGACGCTCATAGGCGCCGTAGCCGGCACCATAGCCGTAGCCATAGCCGCCGCAACCGGTGTTGCAGCCGGAATAGACCGGCGCGACCGGCTGGCACGGATTGAAGCCGCACGCCGCGGCGGGTGCCGTGGCGACGAACATCACGGCAGCCGCCGCGACCAGTCCCGAAATCATCTGACGCATTACTTTCTCCTGTTGATTTCCGTTTGTTGGATTTTGACGTTTCTTAACCCGGCGGCTTGCCGGGGACTTGGACATGCGGCCGCGGTCGCGGCGGCCGCGGACGATCGTTGATCTCGGGCGCGTAGATCACCGGCGGCGGATCGACGGGCGGATCCATCTGCGCCGGCAGCGGCGCCGATTGCGCGCCCCAGCTCTGATGGTAGCTCTCGGCCGGCTTCGGCAATTTGCGGTTCGCGGGCGGCTCGACTTCGAGCCGGCCGTAGCCGGGCCGCAGGCCCAGCGTCGGATAGTAATGGCCGACGTCGGCAGGCTGCCGCTCGGCGATATAGCGCCCGCCATAGATCGTGGGCTGCACCTGCTGGTTCTTGCCGAGGCCCCACACGCCTTCGACCACGGCGTAGGACGCATCGATATTGTTGATGATGATCGGCACGCCGGGACGGCCGGGAACGACGATATCGAAGCCGCTGCCGGCAAATGCCGTCGCGGGCAGTCCGATCAGAAAGGCAGCGAGCGCCACAGCACGCATGAGGGAACCCCGGTTATGCGGCCGCAACCTAACCGATCCCTGAGAGAAGAGAGTTAAGGCCGGCTCACCAAATTCCGGTAAGCCTAATGTGTAAGGATTGCGCGCCGCTCAAATGCTGCAAAGCGAATGAGCGAAGCGTTAACGGCGCGTGGCGTGGCCGCGCGGAACCGCATTTGCTCACATCGGTTTGACCGTCACTTCGAGAAAATCCCCCGTTTCCCCGGAACGTCCGGCGCCGCAAGCGTTTAGCTCTCGTCAACAAGATGGGAGCCAACAAACCATGAATATCAAACTTCTTGGCGCGACGGCGATTGCGGCGACCATGCTGGCAGGCTCTGCCATGGCGCAGGCCGTCGTCAACGAACCCGGCCGCTGCTCGGCGCAATTCCCCAACGCCAATTGCCAGAATCTCGGCCCCGGCAATCCCTACACCGATCGCGGATATCGTCACCATCGCGCGTCCTATCGCCAGACCAATTCCTATCGTCAGGCCAATGGCGACTGGAATAACGACTGGAACAGGAGCCGCACCGGCTTCTGGCCGACCGACGTCGCGGCCGGCGTAGCCGGCGCCGCGATCGGCACCGCAGGCGCTATCGCCTCGGCGCCGTTCCGCGCCTGGGATAATTCCTACGCCTATGACAATTCGTGGGACAACCGTGGCTGGGACACCCGCACCTACGCCCAGCGCAACGGCTTCGTCTGTACGCCCGGCACCTGGTTCAAGGGCGAAGACGGCCGCCGGCACATCTGCCAGTAAGGCAATCAACAGCTAGCGCATCGGATCAGGCGGCCCTCGAGGCCGCCTGATCCATGTCCGCAACCATCATCGCGGGTTCTGGCACTTTCCGATCAAGTCTGGTATTGCGGCGCGCACGGGTGGACACCCCGGCCCATGCCGGCCCTGCCCCAGCGTCGCCGGCTTAGCTCAGCGGTAGAGCAGCGGTTTTGTAAACCGAAGGTCGGGGGTTCAATCCCCTCAGCCGGCACCAGTGTTTACAACGACTTAGCGCAAAATGCAGCAAACGCCGCCGATCTTCACATCGCCAAGCGAACAGCAGTCGATGCAAATTCCGCCCGGAATCTTGGGGATGAACATTACGAAGCCCATGAGAGTATCAAAGGCGGCTTTCGCGCGCCGGGCGGGATCGGGCCTCTCGGCACGCCAACAATGATCGGTGCGACGGCCGCCCCGGCGTCCGGGATACCGAGTTCGCGCTTCACTTCGGGCGTGTTGAGAACGCCCACCGCAAATCCAATGCAGCAGGTACCGAGCCCCTTGGCCGTGGCGGCCAACATCAGGTTCTCCGCGGCAAGCCAGCAATCGGCATCCACGAAAGGGCCGCGTGCCCTGCAGCCGATCACAACGAGTGTCCCCGCATCGTAGAAAATGTTGAACGCAGGATCGGATAGAACCGCCAGCGCCCGCGGCTCCTCACGCTGAAAGAACGAGGTCGCCTCCCGCTGCTCCAGCAACAACGCCTTCGCCCGGTCGGAATATCGCCGCAGGCGCTCCTTGTCCTGGATCACCGCAAAGGCCCACGGCTCACGGTGGACCGCCGTCGGCGCCTGTATCGCCGCATCAATCAATTCTTCGATGACGCCTCTTCCGAGCCTTTCCGGTGTGAAGCTGCGGATCGCGCGACGGCCACGGATCGCGCTCATGACATCCAATCCCGTCTCGGTCGACATCAACGCCTCCCATTGAAAGGTGCATGTCACGATAGGCGCGACCCGACACCAGGGATTGAGATGGCGCAAGGCGAGGACGCGGCGACCGACTTGACCCGGAAAGCTGGTTTGATACAGCGCAATAGCTGGATCTGGCCGCCTGATAATCTTTCTTTGATAATCAACGGGGTCTGGTCCAATGAAGCTGCTGAACCGGTTTGCGATCCTGGCGGCCTCGGCTGCCGCGATGACCACTGTCGCAATCGCACAGTCCGACTTTCCGCCGTCCCCGAATGCGAAATATGCGCCGCGTCTGGTTGAAACGATGAATGCCGCGCAGCTTCAGCACCTCAAGCTCTGGTATGCTGGCAAGTCGAAAAACTGGGAGTTGGCCAATTTCGAGCTGCGTCAACTGACGAACAGCCTGGCTGAAGCGGCCATATTCTACCCAGGCATTCCGGTCAGCAACGTCACCACAATGAAAGACCCTCTGCTGTCGGTCGCTGACGCCATCACGGCCGGCGACAGCCGCAAATTTGCTGCTTCTATGCGTGGCCTGACCGAGGGCTGTAACGCCTGCCACACCTCGATGCAGCGCGGCTTCATCGCAATCGGCATACCGACCGAGCACCAGCCCCCCGCCAATCAGATCTTCGCGCCTGTCGGGAAGCACTAGAAGCATTTTCGGTTCTGATTGAATCAGAACCGAAGCTCTAGATTCTTGTTTTGACGCGTTTTCTTCGCGCGAACCGGTGTCCACTTCGCTCGAAAACGCTCTAAAATCTCCCGCTCCGCGCGAACCTCATCGCGATATGATTGCGCTCCACGTCCGAAAGGCGATCCCGCTTGTACGCCACATTGCGGCGCCGGCCCAATGGCGGCGGCCTTCGCAAGAAGCGCAATTTTCGGCCTGCATTTTTAGTTGCTGGCAATCCGGCCATCGATCACCTGGATAATCCGGTCGCAGCGACGCGCCAGATCCATATTGTGGGTGACCAGCAAGAAGCTCGTGCCACTCTCCCGATTGACGCGTCGCATCAAATCGAAGACGGCATCGGCCGACTTGGTGTCGAGATTGCCCGTTGGTTCATCCGCGAGCACGAGATCCGGCCTCATGGCCAATGCTCTGGCGATCGCCACCCGCTGCTGCTGTCCGCCGGACATGTTGTTGGCAAGGTTGCTTCCGAACTTGTCCAGTCCCACCTGAAGCAGCAGATGCTCCGCTCGGGCCTCGATCTCCGCGCTCGGAAAGCCGCGATCCGCCAGCATCGGCATCATGACGTTTTCGCGTGCCGTGAACGCGGAGATGAGCAAGTGATACTGAAACACGAAGCCGATGGTACGACCTCGCAGATGCGTGAGCTCATCGTCCCCGAGCATGGCCGTATCCCTCCCTTTGATCAGGAGACGGCCGGAGGTCGGGCGGTCGAGCAGGCCTATGATATTCAGGAGCGTGCTCTTGCCAGAACCGGAGGGGCCGATGAGAGCCAGAAACTCGCCACGATCGAGCTCGAGATCGATGTCGTGCAACACCTCGACTTCCGTTGGCAGGCCGACATTGTAGGCCTTGCAGACATGCTCGAGCTTGAGGATCCCGTCAGCCACGAATCGCCACCACGGGGTCGAGATTTGCGGCACGCAAAGCCGGCGCGGTCGCGGCCAGCAAGCCGGTAACCGTGGCCAGCATCGCCGTGTAGACGAACAGGCTTCGTTCCAGAATGAGCGGGAAGAATTCGGCACCATCCGCCTGGCGGGCGACAGCATGCCAGTAGATCAGCGCTGCTGCTCCCATCGCGGCGCCGAAGACCGAGCCGATGAAGCCGAGGAGCCCTCCCTGAAGCAGGAACACGCGGAGAATTTGGCCCTTCGACGTGCCCATGGCGCGCAGGATGCCGATTTCCTTCGAGCGCTGGATCACGGAAACGATGAGGACGGCGGCAATGCCGAACGCCACGGAAAGACCGACGAAAATGCGGATCAAGGTGTTCGTGTAGATCTGGGCCTGGACTGCGGTGAAGAACTGCGCATTGGTGGCGATCCAGCTATCGGCTTGGACCGGTGTTGCGGCCTGGATTCGCTGCGCAATGATTTCAGCCGCGTAGATGTCCTTGATCTTCATGTCGATCGTCGTGACCCCGCCGATCATCCCGAGCAGCGACTGGCCCGTGCGCAGCGCGACGAACGCCACGCGCTGATTGACACCCTTGTTGCCGAAATCGACCAGGCCGGAAATCGTCAGCACGCGATTGGCACCGCCGGTGGCCTGCAAGTTCAGCTTGTCGCCGACGGTTGCCCCAAGGTTCTTGGCCAGCTCAATGCCGATGATGACATCTTCGCTGGTCAGCCGCGCCTCCCCCGAAAAGATATAGTTTGGAATCCTGACGATATCGAAATATGTCTCCGGCTCTATCCCCGTCAGCGTCACGGCCCGGCTGGCATCGCCACGCAGCGCCAGAACCGATCCGGTGATCGTCGGCGAGACTGCCGTGACTTCGGGCATCGCAAGCATCTGGCCGCGGATTTTTGGCCATTGGTCGATTGAAATCACCCGCTGGCTCGGCCGCTGTACCGCAGGGTCCTCGATCTCTCCGGCGGACTTCCGCAACGGACGGGCCACCTGATCCGGGGTGAGAAGCTGGATCTGCGGCTGAGAAGTCAGCACGCGCTTGATGAAGTTCGCTTCGAGGCCGGCAAGCATCGCAGACATGAAGACGATCACGCCGACGCCGATCGCAATGCCGCCGATGATGAAAATGGTCTGCAATCTCCCCTCGCGCAGGAAGCGCACGGCCGCGATCCACTCGAATGGAAGCCAGGGGTTCATTGTAGAACGGGGCGCAAGCGCTGGCCGGCGAGAACGCCCGAATTCTGCGGGATCGCGATGTCGCCGGGCTGCAAACCCTCAAGGATCTCAATCTGGCTGCTACCACGCAGACCGAGCTTGACCGGTCGCCTCAGGGCCCGGCCGTTCTTGACTGTCAAGACCCACGGTTGACCGGACAATACGTCATGCACCGAGCGTGCTGGAAGGACCTGCGCATTGTCCTTCGCTGCGACCTCGATGTCGACCGACACAGTCATATCCTGACGCAGATAGTCCGGTGGTTCGGCGACCGTCAGCTTCACCTGGACCGTGGCGCGGGAAATGTCGATGCCCGGATTGATGTAGGTAACGACTGCGGAAAAATGTCGGTCGGGATAGGCGTCAGCCGATGCGAGCGCCGTCTGTCCGAGCGCCAACCTGCCGAGGTTTCGCTCGTCGATCTGGAGCACCAGCTGCAAATCGCCCGAGGGCGCCAGCACCAGCAGCGTCTTTCCCGCCTGCGCCACCGTGCCACGCTCGACGCCGCGTGTGATGAGAACGCCGTCACGCGGGGCCGTAATCGTCGCATAGCCGAGACGGGACTCCGCCGTCTCCAGATTGGCGCGGGCTTGATTGAGCTGGGTCTGGGCCATCACATAATCGCTGCCGCCGGGGCTTGCGGTATAGACCTGGAATTCCGCGGAGCGCTTGACGGCGCGGGCCACATCGAGCGTCTTCTGCGCGTCATCGAGCGCTGCTCGCGTCGCATAGCCGTTGCGCTCGAGTTGCGCAGTCCGATCAAAGGTCTGTTGGGCATTCAAGAGCGTCGCTTCAGCCTGTGCCCTTGCTTCCTTCGCGGAAGGAAGCGTGAGTTCCTCGAGCTGCCTGATCCGAGCTTCGGCCTGCGCCACCGCCCCTTGGGCCTGCACGACCGACGCCCTCAACTCTCGGGCTTCCAGAGAAATCAACGGCTGACCTTTGGCGACCCTTTCACCCTCCCGGACAAGTACGTCCTCGACCGTTCCCGTGATCTGGCTGCCGATCTCGACCCGATAAGGCGTCTCGACGTGCCCGCTCGCGACCACCGTCTCAATCAACCGACCCTGCGCAACCTGGTCGACCACGACGGCAGGTCCGAACAGGACGCGCATGCCCTGCCAGACACCAAGGCCCAACAGGACCACAACGGTCAGGAGGAACCATCTGTGCGCAATGACGACGGACCAGATCGCTGCAGCAGAAAGGTGGCCGCCATGCTGCTGCTTCGACAAGGGTATTGCTTGTTCGACCATGATTATGCCGTGCGGATCCGCGGACAAGTTTAAGAATACCGCGCCTGCCGGCCGCCCCGATTGCGCTAGGTCAACGTCAGCCTCACCGCGGCTGACTGGCTTCACGATATGAAGCGCTCCGCCGCGCTTGACGAGGATCAACCCCAACCGCCGGCGGCCGTACGAGACTACTATCTCGCAATGGAACCGACAGCAGCTTGAGGCAACGAGATGGCGCACAAACAAGTCCTGTTTCATTCCGCGGCCCGTGAAAAAGTCTTGCGCGGCGCCTCCCTGCTCGCCGATGCCGTTCGGGTCACGCTGGGTCCGAAATCGAAATCCGTCTTGATCCAAAAGGCTTGGGGCGCTCCGATCGTCTGCAACGATGGCGTGACCATTGCCAAGGAATTCGATCTCAAGGACGCCGAAGAAAACCTCGGTGCCCAGGTTCTCCGACAGGCGGCCGAGAAGACCGGCGACGTCGTCGGTGACGGCACCAGCACGTCAACCATTCTCGCCCATGCGATCCTTGCGGATGGCGTCCGGAACGTCGTGGCAGGCGCCAGCGCGATCGATCTCAAACGCGGCCTCGATCGCGGGACGCAGGCCGCCGTCGCGGCACTGCACGCGATGGCAAAGCCGGTGAAGACAAGGGCGGAGAAGGTGCAAGTTGCCACGATCTCAGCTCATAATGATTTGTCTATCGGCGAAATGGTCGCCGATGCAATCGAGAAGGTCGGAGGCGATGGCGTGATCTCCGTCGAGGAGTCCAAGACAACCGAGACCCTTCTGGACGTCGTCGAAGGGATGAAGTTCGATCGCGGCTTTCTGTCGCCTTATTTCGTCACGGATGCCGATCGCATGGAATCGACCTTGGAGGATCCTTACGTCCTGCTATGCGACCACAAGATCGGCGCGTTGCGCGATCTGGTCCCGCTGCTCGAGCAGGTTGCCAAGAGCGGCCGTCCGCTTCTCATCATCGCCGAGGACATCGAGGGCGAAGCGCTTGCAACCCTCATCGTCAATCAACTGCGCGGCGTCCTCAAGGCCTGTGCCGTCAAGGCACCCGGCTTCGGCGACCGGCGCAAAGCCATGCTGGAAGATATCGCCATCCTCACAGGCGCCCAGGTCATATCAGAAGAGATCGGTCTGAAACTGGAAAACGCGACCCTGCAACAGCTCGGCCGCGCGGCTCGGGTGGTCGCCGACAAGGAGAATACCACATTGATCGGCAGCGGCGGGGACCGAACCAGGATCGACGCCCGGCTCGCTCAGATCCGTGTCGAATTGGAGAAGACGACCAGCGATTACGACCGCGAAAAGCTGGAAGAGCGCATTGCCAAGCTGTCTGGCGGCGTTGCCGTGATCCGGGTCGGAGCGCCGACCGAGGCCGAGATGAAGGCGAAGAAGGAGGCTTTGGACGATGCCATCAGTTCGACCAAGGCCGCGGTTGCGGAGGGAATCGTCCCCGGAGGCGGTCTCGCTTTGCTTCGGACTGTCGCTGCGGTGGCCAGGGAAGAGACCGCGTGTGAGGGCGACGAACGAACCGGCGTACAGATCTTGAAACGTGCGCTCGAAGCACCTGCACGACAGATCGCCGAAAATTCCGCGACGGATGGCGGCGTCGTCGTTGCGCGGATGCTGGAAAGCCAGGGAAATTTCGGCTTCGATGCCGCCCGAAAGGTCTATGTCGACCTCGTCGAGGCCGGCATTGTCGACCCCGTGAAGGTGGTACGGACCGCGCTCGAGAACGCAGTGTCTGTCGCCAGCGTACTGCTGCTGACGGAAGCGACGATGACGGAAATTCCGGAAACGAAGCCCGAGCGAATGCCTGAGCGGGATATCGCTATGTAGCGCTGTCACCTCCCCGCGACTTGATTTGGAGCGTTTGAACCCACCCCTGGCTCAAGACCGGGCCTGACGATGGTTCCTCAGAGCGGGTCAAGATGCCTTATCGATCGAACGACGATCTTCCTCCGCCAGTGCGACATCACTTGCCGTCGCATGCCATGGACATCTACCGGGAAGCTTTCAATCACTCGTTCGCCGCCCACGCCGGCGATATTCGCCAGGAAGAGATAGCGCACCGGACAGCTTGGGCTGCAGTGAAGCGCCTGTACGTCAAGGCTGCTGACAAATGGGTACGGAAATAGCGTCGGAGCCGACATAACGTCTGGCTCTCTGACAGATTCAACTTCGGCACAGGTGTCCGGCTCGAGTTGCTTAGCAAGTTACCTCGAGCGCACTTGGAAATCCCCTCGCTCACAATTGTGCGACGAGTACCAAGAAATGCTCGCCATTCAATACGGGCTTGAGCGATGTCAAATCTCCCTTCCATACCCTTGGCTACCCTCCTGCGCGACCGAGATGGTCAAGCCTCGAAGGAGAGATGATCATGGCAACCGAGACGAAGCTTCCTGTCACGAAATCCACGACCACGCCCGCTCCCGCCGGTGAGCCTTGGCGGCCATTCCAGGCGTTGAAGAATGAAATCGACCAGATCTTCGACGATTTTGGCAATGGTTTCTGGAATCGGCCGTTCCAATCGCTCGCTCGGCTCGAACGCGATTTTTCAAAGTCGATTGCAGCGCCGGCCGTTGACGTCGTCGAAGGCGACAAAGCCTACGAGATCACCGCAGAGCTTCCTGGCCTCGACGAGAAGAACATCGACGTCAAGCTCATCAATGGCGGCCTGACGATCAAGGGCGAGAAGCGCGAGGAGACCGAAGAGACGAAGAAGGACTACTACGTCTCCGAGCGCCGCTATGGCTCTTTCGAGCGGTACTTCACCCTGCCGGACGGCGTCAACGCCGACAAGATCGAAGCGACCTTCAAGAACGGCGTGCTCAAGGTCGTCTTGCCAAAGACCGAGGAAGCCCAGAAGCCGGCCAAGACCATCAATGTGAAGGCCGCCTGATGACCTCACCGGCACGAGGCGGCTGTAACCGCCGCCTCGCGCCGATGCAGGCGCCTTATCGCATCCTCAACCTTCCGAGAACAGTCAAATGCATGCCATTCATGTCATGACGAGAGACGTCGTCGCCGTCACGCCGCACACGACAATCGAGGATGCCGCGAAGATCATGCTGCGGATGCACATCAGCGGCCTGCCGGTCATCGACGATGCCGGCAATCTCGTCGGCGTCGTCTCGGAAAGCGATTTCATCCGCCGCAGCGAGATCGGAACCGGGCGTCACCACGCGGCCTGGTTGACATTCTTCATGGGGCCCACGCGATCGGCCGCGGAGTTCATTCACGAGCGCGGCCGAAAAGTCGAGGACGTCATGACCCGGAAGGTCATCACGGTCCAGGAGGAGACGTCCCTGGCGGATATCGTCGCACTGATGGAAAAGCACGACATCAAGCGAGTTCCCGTGATGCGCGGCAAGGGTGTGGTCGGAATCGTGACGAGAAGCAATCTCCTGCAAGCCATGGCGAGCCTTGCTCACGAAATTCCGGATCCGACCGCCGACGACGATCACATCCGCGAACGCATCACAAGGGCTGTCGAGGCCACCGACTGGCGTCCCATCGGGTTCAAGGTGACCTGCCGTCAAGGCGTCGTCCATCTGTACGGTCTCATCACGACGGATGAGGCTCGACGGGCGGCCACGGTCGCGGCCGAAAACACCAACGGAGTTAAGGAAGTTCACGACCACCTCAGCTTCGTTGACACGTATTCCGGGTACTCCGTGGAATCGCCGGAAGACCTGAAAGCCGCGGGCTGAATTCGCGCGGATCGGCAGCCATCATGCCGCGAGCACGAGCAAGCGGGAAGATCGCTTGCAGACTCGAAAACCGTCAAACTCTGTCTTGAGGGTTTTTGCCAACGTTTGAGGGCAGCGATCCATTCCCGAGGTCTGTAAGGGCGTTCGTCGCGTCAGGAGATATCCTCCCCGCGCTCTTGCTGCGCGGCCATAAGAAGCCTGCGGACTGCTTCGACCCGGCACCGCAAAGGCAAAGCCGCTCCTTCTTGCGACGACTACGCCGATCATCCTTCCATGCAAGTTCATTAATGCGCCTCCGAGCCCGGCTCGCACCAGTACGGTGGCCTCCAGCGTACGGCCGTCGAGGAGCAGCGCCTTCACGACGGTCGCGTCTGCGACGAGATGATTTGCGGCCACGATCAGGCCTGCCTTGGCGTCGACAATCACGCCCTTGCCACTCTCGAGGCGTAGGGGGATCCGGATAGCACAGCCTCCGGCGATCCGATTGACGCCGGTCCAGCCTAACCATCGCGCGCGAATTGGGTTTGACGATTCTCAAACTCGCCTCACCTCTCATCGATCGTTGAAATGCCGTATCGCGGCGGATCGCCCCCTCAGCCTTAACCTAAGGTTAGTTCCTTAGGTGAAGGGCCCGAATTTCGGCCGCCCGCCTGATGCTCTACAGAGAATTCGCCGGCCCGCAGCTGCTCGATGACTATGGTGCTTGCAATGAACCACTCGATCCATAGCGCCGACAAGGCAACCCACCTCAAGGTGGTGATCTCCGCGTTGCTCACCGGCATTACCATCATGGCGGCAGCACTGACCGTCCGCATGATCCAGCCGGAAACCAATATACCGGTGAAGGCGGCCCGGGCCGTCTACAAGGCCCATCCAGTCTCTGCTGTCACCGAAATGGCCCGTGTTGAGAAGCATCCGATCTAGATGAAGGAGGGGAGGATATCGAAATGACCAATGAAGTGATCAAGGTGCTGATCTTGCTTGCGCTCTACGGCGTGCTCGAAATCACGCTCTTTTCCTCGTCCATCGGCAGATTGGCCAAGCGCACGGTTCAATCCGGACATCGTCACCTGGCAGACGGCAAGAGGCGGGCAAGGGACGAATAGATCGAAAGCTGCCGCGGACGAGCTAGAGCGGCTCGTCGTCCAGCGTAGACGGCTCCGTCTGCAAGGAAACGAAATCGCCCCCGCCGTAGTCGTCCTCCGGATCGGGATGGGCAGGTTGGATACAAAGACGGTCTTCCACCGACCGAACGTTCGGAACGTTCTCGCACGCTACGATGACCGCTCGATGTGCGTTTCCAGCCTTGACGACGCCGCGTAGCGTGACCGTGCCGTTCCTGACGCCGACGTTCAGACCGACCGGTTGCCACGGCATCCCAGCCAACGCGGCGAGAACGGATCGCCGAACCTGCTCGTCGTCCTCCGAATAGCCCGATTTGTTCGCCAGCGGGCCAGCAACTGCCGACACGAAATCAGAACGGGTGATGATGCCGACGATGCGATCGCCACGCATGACCGGAACGTGATTCAGACGTCGTCGCTCCATCAGGTCGGCAACCTCCTCCAGAGGCGCCTGCTCGCTCGTGGTGACTGGCTGGGGGGTCATCACCTGCTCGACCTTGCGTCCGTGTTCCTTCACGAACTCGCCGGCGCTGCGATCGGCTCCAAGCAGGACCGCGAGCAGTCGGTTGCGCTCATGCTCCGTGCCGATTTCGGCGCGTCTGAGAAAATCGCTTTCGCACAAGATACCGACGAGCTTCCCGCTCGAGTCGACGACCGGCAAACCACTGATGTGGTGCGCGAGCATCGACCTGATGGCATCGGCGATCGGCGCTTCGGGCCTTACAGTGACCACCCGTCGGGACATAATCTGTTGCGCGCGCATGTCTTCCGCTCCCGGAAAGGCTCAAGACGTATTTGCCACGTTGAATGAGGTGTTGATCGAGATCAAGAGCGGGAGGGACCATGATGCCATTCTGATTATTATATCGGAAGCCTCGTCCATGCCCTTGCGGATGCTCATGTTGATCGCGATACTGGCGACACTTTCGGCCTCCAGCGCCGGGGCGCCTGCCGATTCGTCCCCTGCGTTGTCCGAACTCATGACCCGACTGCAGCTTCAGCACGCGAAATTGTGGTTTGCCGGCAAGCTGAGCAATTGGAGCCTGGCAAGCTACGAGCTTCGGCAGATCGACGGCAATCTCGAAGCCGCAGGCAGGCTGTTATCCGATCCGTCTCGAGCCATTCGCGCGAGGGAACAGATTCAGGCCGTCGGACAGGCTCTACAATCCAAGGACGTGGCCACGTTCATGAAGTCGTACGCGGCCCTGACCAATGAATGCAACGGCTGCCACAGGAGCAGCGGATACGCTTCGATTGCAATCCAGATACCCTTGACGGTGCCCGTGCCCAATCAACTGTTCGTCGATCAGGTGACGGAGGGACGGGCCCTTGCCCACTCGAATTGCGGAACGTGCCACGTTGTCGCTGATGCGGCAAAGGAGCCGCCGACGCTCCGCCCGCCTGCGCCCGCCTTCCCGGAGATCGTGAGCAGATCGTCGTTCTCCGCTGATGCGCTCCGACTGTTCTTGACATCAAGCCATCGCCGCCTTGGTCCTGATCAAACCATGCCTAATCCGAGGCTTTCGGAGTACCAGATCGAAGCCATTGTCGCCTACCTGGAGACTCTCGGAGCACGCCCTCCTCGCTGAGATGTAATGCCCGTGCTGTACCCCAACGCCAACAAAGCAACGCATCCATATTCAAAACGACGTGGCCCTTGTCCAGCGGAGGGAGCCGCTCTGCCGGATTCGCGCTTTCGGATGACGACTTTGACCTCGTTATCGGCATGACGCAGCTGGACTTAGACTATGGGATCGATACACAAGCTGGAGCGAAAGCATGAACTCCTGTGCCGTTCAGTGGATGCCGACTTCGGCTCATTTCGGACCCCGGCTTGCAGAGGCACTCGGGATCGCCGGCAACGCGATCGATCTACACCGATTTCCCGATGGAGAGATCCGCACGACCGTGGGTCCGACCGCAGCAACCACGATTGTCTGCTGCTCTCTCAATCAGCCCAACGAAAAGCTGATTGCCCTGCTCCTCGCCGCGGAAGCGTTGCGCCGCAATGGCGCCAGCCGGCTCGTACTCGTGGCGCCCTATCTGGGCTACATGCGCCAGGACGCTGCATTCCGTCCAGGCGAAGCCATCAGTCAGCATGCGATCGGGAGTCTTCTGGCGAACAATTTCGATCGGGTGATAACATTCGATGCCCATCTCCATCGCAGGAACAGCCTGGCCCACGTCTTCCCTGGCGCCGAAGCCGACAATCTCTCGGCAGCTCCCGCGATCGAGGCCCTGCTTCGCGCCGAAACAATCTCTCCCGACACGGTCATAGTTGGACCGGATGAAGAGTCGCGCGCCCGGGTGGCCGACATTGCCGGCCATTTCAAGCTTCCCTACGACGTCGCACAAAAGGTGCGTCTAGGTGATCAGAATGTGCAGATCGCGTTTCCGGAGCCGAGGATGCTCTCCGGCCGCCGGGCTCTGTTCATCGATGACATCGTGTCTTCCGGCGGAACGCTCACCGCCTGCGCGCAGGCTCTCATGACGTCAGGCGTTTCTTCCATCGACGTCATCGTCGTCCACGCCCTCTTTCCTCCGCCGCTTGTGGTGGAATTCGGGGGCGTGGGCATCCGCTCCATTCGATCCACCGACAGTGTGCAGCATCCCACGAATGCCATCAGCCTGACTCCTCTTCTCGCCGACGCACTTCGTCAAGAGGTGGCCGGCGTGCCGACGGACAGCAGCCTGGCGTAATCGTTACAGCCGATGCGCATTCGGCCCGCCCGGCAACGTTTCGGCGGGCAGACCCCTGCCAGACGCTCATTCAGTCCGGAAGACGAACCTGCCACAGCGTCATAGCAAGCAGCATGTACGCGCCGCAGGTCCAGAGCGATTGCCAGTTGGCAGGTCCCTCGTTGAACGCGACGTAGACCGCCGCCACGGCGAAAATGCCGGCAAACATCGATTCCGCGAGAGGCCGGCTTCCACTCCTGGAAGGATTGAGCAGCGCAATGGCCGCAAACGGTATCGTCGCCATGGTCAGGGACGCAAACGGAAACTCGATGTTGCGAGGGTCAAACACCAGGGCGATTGCTGTCTCCGTGCCAACCACCGCAATGACCATCAAGGCCAGTCCCAGCGCCGCCGCCAACGCCGACGACGTTCGGACGCGCCTCGGACCCAACAATTGCAGAGAACTGGGCAGTGTCCGTCCCGCCATGAGGGAGCCGGCACCAAGCACTGGCGAAACGCTTGCTGCCAATAGAAACACACCCGACAACACCCAACCGCCCGCGCCGACGCTCTCGTAGAACGCTCTTTGACCGGCCACGCCCAACAGACTTCCCGCGGTCGTTGCCGATGCTCCCACGGCGATCCAGGAGGCCAGGCAGCGCTCAACCGGTTTGCGCCCATAGCCCCACCAGGCCGCGCCGAAGACAAGCAAGGCCAACGCCATTCCGCAGATCATCTGCAGCCTCCACCACGGGAAGTTGCCGATGGGTACGCCTGGCGGATATTTCAGCGCACGCCGTTCGGAATCAAACAGTCCCCAGGATCCGCCGACGGTCCCCTCAAGCTCGCGCTTCCAGGATTCATCATAAGCCTCGAACAGGTTCACGCGGAAGTTTTCGCGGCGGGCAAGGTCGAGAATGTCCGAAACGACACGGGCCTGGTTGACCGGCGATGGCAGCGCGGACTCCCGCATTCGCCCCTCGCTCGGCCAGCCTATTTCTCCGATCAGGACGTCCTTGCCCGGAAACTCCGCTGCAACCCGCCGGCGAATCCGGTCGGCATGAGCGGCGGCGAGCTCGGCTGCAATCGGAACGTTCTCCCAATAGGGCAGAACATGGATCGTCACGAAGTCGACAACATCACCGAGCTCGCGATTGCTGAGCCAAAATTCCCAGACGTCCGCATAGGTCACCGGGACGTCAACCTGTGCCTTGACCGTGCGGATCGCAGCGGCAAGCTCGGAAGGCGCCATCTCCTTGCGCAACAGCACTTCATTGCCGACCACGAGGGCAATGACCGTTCCCGGATGCTCGTTGGCGAGCCGTACGCCCGCGGCGATCTGGGCTGCGTTCTTCGTCCGATCACGGTCGAGAAAGATTCCCTGAACAACTTTCAGACCCGCCTTGGCGGCAAGTTCTGGGATTTGATCCAGACCAAGATCCGTCGCGTACGTGCGGATGCAGTCCGACATCTTGGCGAGTTCTGCCAGATCCTCCGCAATCTGTTCTGCCGAAACACGCGTTGACGACGAAAGCGAGGTCTGATGGCTGCGGAAGGGTGCATAAGATATGCACGGCACTTTGTCGTTCGGGTCTATTGGGGCCCGCGCGAACTCACCTGGCCTGCCAAGCCACCACCATACTGCCGCGATGATGCTCAGGGACACAAAGAGAAGTGCCAGCGGCGTGCGGACAACGACAATTCCCGGCCTCCTTGGGAATGGCCCTTTGGGCCTCATCAAAGCGTCGGGGTGCCGTTGCCGGAAGTTGGTTGGCTCAGCGCCTCGCTTACCTGCGTTTTGTCTGGTGCTTTGCATTACCGAACCGGCTTGGGCGCTATTGCCGCGATCCTTGCGTCGATCGCCTCAGCCGCTGCTCAAGTGCGACGAGAAGCTGCCGAGGATTCCGGCAAGCCTTCGGTCGCGGATGACCAGCATCTGCGAAATCTGGCAGATGTCCGTCTGCTTCACAACCCGTTCCATTGCACGCGGTCCGCGTCTTAAGGGCCTTAGTGAGACATAAGGAGGCAGATCTCTGCCTCCTGCAGAAGACTTTGCGTCATGCCGCCAAAAATCCACTCCCCGAGCCTGCTGTGTCCGTAACCTCCGGTAACGATGAGGTCGGCATGAACGTCCTTGGCAAGGCGAATGAGATAGCCGGCATCGGCCTCTGCAGTATGCACACGGATCTCATGCTCGCAATTCACACCATGTTTCGCGAGATAATTGGCGACATCCCGCACCCGACGGTGCGCCGCGTCCTGCTCATCCGATGTGCAGATCTCGGTTATGGTCACTTTCGACGCCCGGGTCAGAAATGGCATCGCGTCGCGCACCGCACGGCGCGCTTCGCGGGTATCCTTCCAGCCGACCACAATGCGATCGCCGGACAATTTCGTTGCACGCTCGGGGACCGACAGCGTCGGGCGCCCCATCTGGAGCATGGCGCCGGCCGGGTCGAAGAGGTGGCTGGGGCTGGCCCTGAGCGAGCTGCGCTTGACGACAACGAGATCCGCCGCCCTGGCTTGCTCAACGAGGAAGCCGGTCGGATCGTTGATCGCCCAGCGCCATTCGACTTTCTCGGCCGCCGAACGCACCACTCTCCTGAACCAGCCCTCCTTTTCCGCGAGCGCGGCTCGTATGCGCCCGAGGTCCTCCTCCGTGGTCTGTTCAATGATGACGCCTTCGGCCACGAACGGAGGCTGCACGGCCACGGCGGACACACCGAGAATGGAAGCCTCGAACCCAGACGCGATACTATCCGCAACGGCGACCTGCCCCGCCTCTTGCTGCTCGGTGTCGACGTAAACCATGACGCTGGCGATTGACATGACATCTCTCCGATAAAATGCGCATCTGCTCTCTTATCGCCCGACGCACGACCAGTCGGTTGAGCAAGATCAAACCGCGCCCAGGAGAGACGTCCGTCTCAACGAGGCTGCAGTCCATCCCCTAGTCCTGGAGATGCTTCTCGATCTCGCCGACCGGGTGCTTGGTAAGGTCCTTGTCGAGTTCGCCGACAATCCGGCGCTTGACATCCTCATGGAAGGCGGATCGAAGCTCCGCCAGGGTCCGCGGCGGTGCGACGACGATGAGCGGCGTCGACTGCTCGCTGCGGATGAGACGCTCAGCGGCTGCCGCGACCTGCCTCACGAAGCGGCTCTCCTCGAGCTCGTGCCAATCGGTGGTCTCGACGGCACTTCTGTGCGACGAATGCGAAGCCTTGCTGACTCGGCCGGGACGATCAGTCCCATGTGAATGGGTCGGCGGATTTTCGTGTTCAAACACCGCTTCCATCTTCAAGTTCGGAAACCTCTCATCTCCCTGATTTCGCAGGAACAGTGCCTTCCGTCCGTCACCCACGAATACGACTGCGCGATGCGGTATTCTGACCATTTTGGCCTCCTCAGTGAAGCCTCCTCAGTGAATACGCCAATTGCTATCGCCGCGTCGGCCGAGCCGCTTGATCCGCATCAAGCCGGGGAGCTCACAAATCCGGCAAGATCGCGAAAATTGATGAGCCCACATGGAGCCTGTCATGAAAGCACGCGACATCATGGTATCCCCGGTCGTGACGGTTGGCCCGCACGCATCCGTCAAGCAGGTGGCGAGAACCCTGCTGGAACGCCGGATCAGCGCGGTACCCGTGGTCGATCCCGACAACAAGCTTCTTGGAATTGTGAGTGAAGGCGATCTCATGCATCGGGCGGAAAGCGGCACCGAACGCTCCTACTCCTGGTGGCTGCGCTTGTTGACCGGTGACGCCGAACAGGCAACCGACTACGTGAGATCGCATTCGGTCAAGGTGCAAGACATCATGACGCAAGACGTCGCGACCGCGTCGCCCGAGACACCTTTAAGCGATATTGCGATGCTTCTCGAGGAGCGGCAGATCAAACGCGTCCCGATCGTCAACAGGGAAGGTCAGCTCGTCGGGATCGTCAGCCGATCCAATCTGGTTCAAGCGATCGCGAGCGCCAAGCCGAAGCTCGAGATCTCGCTTCCGGATGCGGCCATCAGGAAAAGTCTCTTCGACGAGCTCAAAAAGCAACCTTGGGCGCATACGCTCACTGTGAATGCCACGGTCCAGAACGGTGTGGTGGACCTCTGGGGCTTCGCACCGTCACTGGCCGAACGGACGGCTATTCGCGTGGCCGCGGAGGCAATTCCCGGCGTCCAAGCCGTCAATGATCACCTGCTTGAAACTCCGGTCTTTATCTACTGATCGCACCGGGATCTGATGACGAGGTATACTATGGCCCACTTCACCGTCCGCTTCCTCAAGGACGTGCTCGGCGACCAAGGGCAACCCTGCGAAGCTTGCCAGCGCATTATTGACGTCGATGCACGCGATGCCGACGAAGCCGCTGCGCTGGCAGCGAGGCAGTTTTGCGAATTCCGCGATATCCGAGATTGGTCGCTGCATGCTGATCGCATTGACGTACAGCCGGCCGACTTCCCGTCTTGATGCCGGGAGGCTTGAACGAGCGACCTGGAGCGGCCTCGCAATGTGGGACGAATGCCATGCGGTCGGCAGACGCCTTTCTTTGCTGCGTCCGTGAGAGTGTGCGAAGTTGCGCACGCGACCCCTAGCGCCGGGTCATTGAGCCCGAACGTGTGCTCATAGTCCTGACGGCTGATCTGAAGGAGCGTTCCGCCCTTGACCTCATCCAGCTTGGGCTCAAGCTCGGGCAAGGTGAAGTTGCGATGCACGGCATCGCCTCCTGAGCGGGCTCAGTCCAGGGTCATTAGCGTTATGATCAGGTGAAACAGCTCCCATCCGAAGGTGACCAGCAGGGCCCCGATGACGAGTATCTTTCCATACCACGAGACCGTGGGACTGATGCGGACCCATTTTCGACGAGACGCCTTTGCCGCCCGCGTCTGGTGCGGCACCGCCGACTGATCCGCTGCGCGATCGCGCGGACTGCTGATGACGCGATCTCTCGAATTTGCGTCCATGATCGTATGCTCAGGTGATGGGAACGGCCACGAAGTTCATTGCACCCGACCGTTTGATCCGGACCAGTATCGTCCGCCGGGATTGTGCTCGGGCTTCGTTGACCATTCTGTCGACATCGGCGCCCGCGAGGACGGGATGTCCTCCGATGGCGAGAATGATGTCGCCGACCTGAAGACCACCGTCAGCCGCGCCGCTGCCCGGCCTGATCTCAAGGATCACCACCCCGGTCTCCCCGGCACCCGAGACAAGGCGTGCCGGGGCGATTGTGAGCCCGAGCTCCGACCTTTCCCTCAGCTCCGCCTGCTTTTCCTTGCCGACTTCCGGCGCGCGCGGGAGTTCGCCGACCGTCACATCGATCGAATTCTGCTGCCCATTCCTCTGGACACGGAGATTGATCACAGTCCCAGGGCTGATCGCGGCCACTGTTCTGGCGAAATCACGTGGGCTCTTCAACTCGTGATCGTTCAAGGAAGTGATGACGTCACCCGGCTCCACGCCCTGCTTGGCCGCCGGCCCTTCATCGAGCTGCGCAACGAGCGCACCCCGGGTACTCCTAAGGTTCATGGCGTCGGCGATGCCAGGCGTGATCTCCTGAAGGGAAACGCCGACCCAGCCTCGCGAGACGTAGCCCTTATCTCGAAGCTGGCGGACGACCAATCTCACCGTCTCCGCCGGAACATCGAACGCCACTCCCACCGAGCCGCCCGAAGGCGAGTAGATGACGGTGTTGACCCCGATGACTTCGCCCCTCACGTTGAATGATGGCCCGCCGGAGTTGCCCTTATTGACCGGAGCATCGATCTGGATGAAATCGTTATAGGATTCCCCGCCAATATCGCGCCCGCGCGCCGAAACGATCCCAGCGGTGACCGAGCCGCCAAGCCCGAACGGATCACCGATCGCGAGCACCCACTCGCCTATTCGGGGCTCCGCCGCGGCAAAGCGGACGTAAGGCAGGTCACTCGGTGCGGAGATCCTGATCAGCGCGAGATCGGTCTGTGGGTCACTGCCGATGAGCCTGGCGGAATAGTTCTTTCCGTCATCCATCGTCACCTCGATGTCGACGCCCTTCGCCACGACGTGCTCGTTCGTGACGATATCGCCGTCGCCGGAGATCAGGAATCCAGAGCCAACCGTGACATCGGCCCCTGGAGTAGGATCCGGGGGGATTTGCACCCCGAATTGCCGAAAGAACCGATCCAATAGCGATCCGGGCGGAAACGCCTGCGCCCGCTCGCCATCAACACTTCCCGGCTCGGTCTTGACACGGATGCCGACAACAGCCGGTCTGACCCGTTCAATGATCTCTGCAAATCCGACGGGAGCATTGACGCCGGTGGCATCGACCTCGGCAGCGGCGGCGCGCCCCATTCCATTTGGTACGAGCGATGCACCCAGCATCGCGACGCCCAGGCCCAACGCGATCAGCCTCCCGGTACAGGTCACCGCCACAACCCGCACACCGGCGTTGACGAGAATCACACTCCACCTCGCTTTCGGGTCAAAATGACATGGAAGCTTGACCGGCTTTCTCACCAGCAGCTTGATCTGCCTCAACTGAGCTGAAGCCCGCCAACCTCGCAGCGGGAAGGCAACAATACGAATTTTGACTTGCCTCAAGAGCAGAGAGCCACGACGTGCTCTGTTATGGACATGTCCGGGTACATTAGATCCTTCCTCGAAATCGGATTGGGCGACGTCGGTCTAGTCGGCGGCAAGACCGCTTCGCTGGGCGAGCTGTACACGGCACTCGCGTCACAGGGGATTGCCGTTCCCAATGGCTTCGCCATCACGGCCGAGGCCTATCGCGATGCGCTGTCACGACACGGGGTTGCCGACGAGTTGCACCGGCTCCTCGACGGGATCGACAAGAGCAAAATAAGGCAGCTCGCCAGCAGGGCTGCGAAAGCTCGCGAGATCATATACGAGGCCATGGACACGCCCCTCCTCCGCAAGCAGGTCGTGGACGCCTATCGGCAACTCGAACGCGAGGCCGGAAACGGGGTTGCCGTCGCCGTGCGAAGTTCCGCGACGGCCGAGGACCTGCCGACGGCGAGCTTTGCAGGCCAGCACGAGAGCTTTCTCAACGTGCGCGGGCCCAAGGATCTGTTCGAGGCATGCCGGCGTTGTTTCGCGTCGATCTTCACCGATCGGGCGATCTCCTATCGCGTCGACAACGGCTTTGATCATTTCAAGGTGGCGCTTTCCGTCGCCGTCATGAAAATGGTGCGTTCCGATCTGGCCGCCAGTGGCGTCGTCTTCACGCTCGACACCGAATCCGGCTTTCGTGACGTGGTCTTCGTCACAGGCTGCTACGGTCTCGGCGAGACCATCGTGCAGGGCCAGGTCGATCCGGACGAGTTCTATGTTCACAAGCCGACGCTGAGCCGGGGATATCGCCACGTGCTGCGGCGTCGGCTCGGAGCCAAGCAGATCCGCATGATCTACGGCAAGCGCGGCGGCGAGCATGCAACGCTCACGCGCAATGTCCCCGAAGCCGAACGCCGCAAATTCTGCATCTCCGACCCAGAAGTGCTCAGCCTTGCCGACATCGCGGTTCGTATCGAAGCCCACTACTCCCAACACGCCGGTGCCGCGATGCCGATGGACATCGAATGGGCCAAGGACGGCGCGGACGGGAAGCTCTACATCATCCAGGCCAGGCCCGAGACGGTCGCCTCGCGGCGCTCCGCGGACGTTTACGAGACATACAATCTGAAGGGACGCGGCCCGGTCGTCGTCACCGGCCGCGCGGTGGGCGAGAAAATCGCCTCAGGACGGACACGCCGCATTGTGACCGCACGCGATCTTGCCGCCTTTAAGCCCGGTGAGATCCTGGTGGCGCCGGCCACCAGCCCGGACTGGGAGCCGGTCATGAAGATCGCCGCCGGCATCATCACCGACAAGGGCGGCCGCACCTGTCACGCCGCCATCATCGCGCGAGAGCTGGGCATCCCTGCGGTGGTCGGAGCCACGCTCGCGACCGAGAAGATCAAGACCGGCACCGAAGTCACGATCTGCTGTGCCGAAGGCGACGTCGGTAGCGTCTACCAGGGAAAGGTGAGCTTCGACGTGACCAGGACGCCGGTGAGCGATTTGCGCCAGCCACGGACCGCCATCATGGTGAATGTCGGCACTCCGGAGATGGCATTCCGCACCGCGATGCAGCCGCAGGCCGGGGTCGGCCTCGCCCGCATGGAATTCATCATCAGCGAGCATATCGGCGTTCACCCCATGGCGTTGCTCAAGCCGGACAAAGTCGAATCGGCGAAGGCGCGGGCCGAGATCGCACGCCTTGTGAAGGGCTTCGCCAGCCCAGCCGACTTCTTCGTGCAAAGACTTTCGGAAGGCGTCGGCACCATTGCTGCGGCCTTCTATCCGAAGCCCGTGATTGTGCGGCTTTCCGATTTCAAGACCAACGAATATGCCAGCCTGATTGGAGGCGAAGGTTTTGAGCCTCGGGAAGAGAACCCAATGCTGGGCTTCCGGGGCGCCTCTCGCTACAGCCATCCCGCCTACGCCGAGGGGTTTGCCCTGGAATGTGCCGCGCTCCGACGGGTGCGGAACGAGATGGGTCTTTCCAATCTGCGCGTCATGGTGCCGTTCTGCCGAACCGTCGCGGAAGGCCGGCGCGTGATCGCCACGATGGCGGCCAATGGGCTGAAGCGGGGCGACGACGGTCTCGAGATCTACGTCATGTGCGAGATCCCGAACAACGTCATCCAGATCGACGCGTTTGCGGAGCTGTTCGACGGCTTCTCGATCGGCTCCAACGATCTCACCCAGCTGACGCTGGGAGTGGACCGGGATTCCGACATCGTGGCCTTCGATTTCGACGAGCGCGATCCGGGAATGCTGGAGATGTTCCGGCAGGCGGTGGTCGGCGCCAAGCGCAACGGTCGCCATATCGGCATCTGCGGCGAAGCGCCCGCGAACTATCCGGAGATCGCGCGCTATTTGACCGGCCTCGGCATCGATTCGATCAGCGTCAATCCCGCGAGCGTGTTTCGAACCATGGCCATCGTGTCCGAGGCCGAAGCCGATCTGCCGAAGTCCGACGCGCGACGCCTGACCTCGCTGTAGCGATCAGATCACCGCCGGCACAGCCGCGGCGTGAATGCGCTCTGCTTCTGCGTTGACCCTGGTCATGGTCTTCGTCAGCTCCACATAAACGTGGTCCTCGATGGTCACGGTGCCGAAATTCGAATCCTCACCGTCGAACCGCCCCTCCGCCGGCTCATCGGCATGCTCGAACCAGTGATAGCCGACCACATTCGGCTTGCTGAGCGCCGTCACAACATAGCCCTCGAAAGCCTGGGCACGCTCTGTCTGGGTCGCCACCCGGGGTCCCCCTCCCTTGGTATTCGGCAAGCCTGCGTCGTCGCCTCGAAACGAGAATTCGGTGATCAGGCATGGCTTCGCGCCGGCTGCATAAGCGTCAATGACGGGACCGGGGTCAAAGTCGTAGCAATTGAACGAGATCACATCGAGATGGCGGCCGGCAGCCGCGATGACGCCTGCCGGTGGCTGATAGCCGAACCGGGATCCGAGCACGAGATGATTGGGATCGGCCGCCTTGATGGCCGAGACGCAGAGTTCGAAATATCTGTCAGCCACGATAGCCACGAAGGCGTCGCAATCCGCCGAGAAGGCTTCGCGGGCGGGATCTGCCAAATTGGCCTTGGTCTCAAGCGCATCGTTCAGGACGCCGGGGCGAAGCCTGACGAAAGGTGCCGCGACATGTTCGATCCTGTCGAGCTCCTGCCAGGATCGCGCCGGTGTGCGCCAAACCGCGTTGAACTGAGCAAAATCCCGATAACGCGCCTGCAGCCCTGTGAGGGCAGCGACCCTGCCGGGTCGACGAGGCGGCAGGTTCAGAAACAGCGTGAGGAGCTCGTCGGAACTGCGCCAGTCGGGCGACCAATAGAGCTCGTTGTCGATGAAGGTGCCGAGCAAGCCGGGATCATTGCGTCGATGCCGGCAACGCTGATCGGCGCTTGCGCGGATATGCGCCGCGAATTCGGGATCGAAGACATCAGGGAAGACCTGATCGCGCCGATGCAGGCGGAAGGATGCGCCCAGCTCCGCGACCGGCGTGGTTGCCAGCAATCGCGATCCCGCACTGGCGACGAGTTCGTCCGACCAGCAGCCGACCGTGTTGAAGGCCCAGCTTGCCAGCCTGTCAGCCGCGGCAGTACGCCAGATCTGCAGGCTGCCATATTTGGCCTGGCAGGCCTCGGCGTAGGGGAAGCGGTCGGTCTGCCCGATGCGTTCCTGATCGAAGCGGACCGTATTGACCCCTTTTGAAATGAAACGGCCCCCGTCGGGATCGACGAGCCAGAATACGCCATTGCGCTCGGCCACGCGAAAGTAGCCGCTCCCGCGGAGGTCGCCGTCAACGACCCCGCCCCATTTCGTTCTTTGCACTACGGACCCCAGCAACGGTCTTAGGACGTCAATCCTTTGCACAGTCGAGCCAGGGCTCATTGAGATATCTCAATACCGCCCAGAGCCGGCATGACTACCAATGTCACATCACTCATTGCGGGCTGGACCAATCAGGTCGTTCATGTCGACAACCCGACTGCCAAACACCACGAGCCTGCGACCGGATTTCATCTGGGGCGTCTCCACCTCGAGCTTCCAGATCGAGGGAGCCACGCGGGAGGACGGCCGCGGGCTCAGCATCTGGGATACCTACTGCCAAAGCGGCGCCATCAGGAATCACGACACCGGCGACATCGCGTGTGACCACTATCATCGCTATCGCGAGGATGTCGGCCTGATGAAGGCGCTGGGCGTGGAGGCTTACCGGTTCTCGGTGGCCTGGCCGCGCGTGCTGCCGCAAGGATGCGGATCCGCCAACGAGGCCGGCCTTGCATTCTACGACCGTCTGATCGACGAGCTCCTGGCCGCCGGGATCGAGCCATGGCTGTGCCTCTATCATTGGGACCTGCCCCAGGCTCTGGAGGAACGCGGCGGCTGGCTCAACCGAGAGTCCGCGGCGTGGTTCGCCGACTACACCGCCCTGGCCGCCAGACGCTTCGGCGACCGGGTCAAGCGTTTCGCGACATTGAACGAGCCGTCCATCTTCACTCTGTTCGGCCGCTCGCTCGGCAAGCGGGACCGCGCAAGCGAGGACGAGCTCCACCGCATGATCCACAGCGTCAATCTCGCGCATGGGGCCGCTGCGGATGTGCTGCGCGCGAGCGTAGCCGGTGCCTCGATTGGATGCATTCACAACCGGCAGCCCTGCCGTCCCTCCAGCGCGAGCGAAGCCGACGCGGCGGCGGCGGCACGCCTGGACGTCTATTGGAACGGTGTCTTTCCAGACCCGCAATGCCTTGGCGCCTATCCGCCATCGATGCGGACGGCGATCGAGCCGCACATGCAACCGGGCGACATGGCGCGCATTTGCCGTCCGATCGATTGGTTTGGGCTGAACCACTACAGTCCCGTCTATGTGAAGGCGCGTGCGGACGCGATGCTGGGCTACGATTTCGGCGACAAGCCGGCCGACGTTCCCTTGACTCCGATCGGATGGCCGATCGAGCCCGACGCTTTCCGGCTAACTCTCGAAGCCGTCCAGGAGCGTTATGGTCTGCCGATCTACGTCCTTGAGAACGGATATGGCAGCTTCGACCAGCCGGATCAGAAGGATGTCGTGAACGACAGCGGCCGCATTGAATTCCTGAAGGCCTATATCGAGGCGATGAATGCCGCCGCCTCAGGCGGCGTCGATGTTCGCGGCTATTTCATCTGGTCGCTTCTCGACAATTTCGAATGGGATTCCGGCTACAGCACCAGGTTCGGCCTGACCTATGTGGACTATGCCTCGCTGCGGCGGATACCAAAGGCTTCATTCGGCTGGTACGCCGGGCTCATCAAGGCGAGGCACTCGTCATGACAGCAGCCTCTTCGAGGACAGCCACCCTGCTCGCCGACATCGGCGGGACCAACGCCCGCTTCGCCCTGTCCGCCGACGGCAGGCTCGGTCCGATCTCCCATATGGCGGTCGGCGATTTCGGCACCTTTCAGCAAGCTCTCGCGGCCTATCTCGGCGATACGGCGCCGCCCGGTACAATTCGGAATGCCATCGTCGCTGCGTCCGGCCCAATTCAACATGGCCGCTGCGTCCTTACCAACAATTCATGGATCATTGATGCTGCAGAGCTGTGCGGCAATTACGGGTTCTCATCGGTCCGTCTTCTCAATGATTTCGAAGCGGTGGGGTGGGCCCTGTCCCGTCTTCCGCCGGAGAGCCTGCTGCAACTCGGCGGGCGGGAACGCGTCGAAGGAGCGCCCCTCGCCGCGCTTGGCCCCGGCACTGGCCTGGGCATGGTGATCAGCATACCGCATGCCGGCGCCCCGATCGTACTTCCCAGCGAGGGGGGCCATTCCACGATGGCGGGCGGCTCACTGCGCGAAGATGCCGTCATCGACCACCTGCGGCGGCGCTTCGGGCATGTCTCTTCCGAACGCGTTCTGTCGGGTGCCGGGCTGGAGAATCTCCATGACGCTCTTGCGTCCCTCGATGGCGTGACCGTCCCGAGACGGCGTGCGGCCGACATCACGCGCGCCGGGATCGAGGGCACCTGCCCGATCAGCCGGGCGGCGGTCGACATGTTTTGCGCGATGCTGGGATCCGTCGCGGGCAATCTTGCGCTCGCAATCGGCGCAAAAGGCGGCATCTTCATCGCCGGAGGCATCTTGCGTCACATGCCGGGATATCTTGCCGCATCGCAGTTTCGCACACGCTTTGAAGGTAAGGGACGGCTCGGGACATACCTCGCGCCAATACCTGCCTATCTCGTCCTCGACGAAGACGTCGCGTTCGTCGGCCTTCGCGCTTTGATGGAGACTGAGGGTCGTGGCTGAGACAGCGCCCATCCGGATTGTTACGCTAACCATCAACCCGGCTGTCGATATCTCGACATCGGTCAAGAAAATGCAGCCCTTCGTCAAGATGCGCTGCGCGGAGGCTCAGCGCGATCCAGGTGGCGGCGGCATCAACGTCGCCCGCGTTCTGAAGCGGCTCGGCACTGATGCAACCGCGATCTACCCGGCCGGGGGCGCCTCCGGGCAGACCCTGTCGGCGCTGGTCGAACGCGAAGCCGTGCGCAGCATCGTGATTCCGACATCGAACGAAACCCGCGAGGACATCACCGTCTTCGACGAGACGACACGTGAGCAGTTTCGCCTGGTCTTTCCGGGCACCCACCTGAGCGAGTTCGAATGGCAGCAGTGCCTCGACGCCCTCGCGCGCATCAGCTGTCAGGCGGCTTTTGTAATCGCAAGCGGCAGCCTTCCGCCCGGCGCCCCAGATGATTTCTATGGCAGGGTCGTACAGGCATCGAAGGGCGCAGCCAGGGTGATCGTGGATACGACCGGCGCCGCACTGAAGGCGGCATTGGCGGCGGGCGTCTATCTCATCAAGCCCAATCTGCGGGAGTTTCAGGACCTCGCCGGCATCAGCAGCGCCGATGAACCATCGCTCATCGCAGCGGGGCGCCGCCTGTTCGACCGCTACCGCATCGAGATCATCGCGCTTTCGATGGGCTCGCAGGGCGCGTTGCTGCTGACCCGCGACATGGCCTTGCGTGCGGATGGCCTGCCGATTGTGCCCGTCAGCGTGTCCGGCGCCGGCGACAGTTTTCTGGGGGCGATGGTGTCGAGCCTGGCCCATGACGACAACCTGGAAAGGGCGTTCCGATACGGCATTGCCGGCGGCTCGGCCGCGCTGCTCAGCCCTGGCACGGGGCTTTGCCGCGCCGAGGACGTTCAGCGTCTCGCCGCGAGCGTGAACGTCACGAAAGTCTATCCTGTCTAGCAACCGGGATACCGATCGCCGGCAAGCGTTTTTGTAAGCCGAAGATCGGGCGCAATCCCTTCAGCCGGCACCAGCTTCAGACACCTTCAGCCCGAATTCTTTTTCGGCACGCTGCTTTGCCGAAAATGCTCGGCACCTTCGATCTCGACCCAGCCATGTTTCGACTGCTCGAACACCGATCGGATCGGCGCCGGGAAGTCCGGTTGCGCGATCGCGCCGACGGCAACGCCGATCATCCCAGGCAGATTGTCGGCCTGCCAATAGACCGTTGCGCCGCAGTCGGGACAAAAATGGTTGTGGACCTTGCCGCCGCTCGCGGCTGTCCGAACGTACTCCTTTGACAATCCTGAAATCGTGACGGCGTGCGCCGGGTAGAACGCACCGACACCGAACGGCGCGCCGGTTCGTCGCTGACAGTCGAGGCAATGACAGGCGACGACGAGCTGCGATGGTCCCGGCAGCGACAGCGAAAGCGCGCCGCAGCTGCATCTGGCATCGATCATTGAATGTGTTTTCCCTTCTAGACGGAAGCGAATTGAAAGGCGGTCGGCCCGTGCTCCGGACGCAGCGCAGCAACGCTAAGCCGTTGCAGCGCGTCCGGGACACCAGAGCGGAAGCTCACTCCGTCGCGGCCTCGAATGCCAGCAGCACGTTGCCAGGGACGCCGCTCCATTGGCCATAACCGGAATTGGTATAGAGCATGCCGCCGGCGATGACGGGACCGGGACCGTCGATCGCACCGCCATGGGCGGGGATGCCGTTCACGGCCTTGAAATCCCGCGCGGTGTCGAACTCCCAGAGCAGCTTGCCGTCGGTGGCGTAGGCGCGCAGGAAGCCGCTGACGCCGCCGGAGAACACGACACCGGGGATCAGGCTCACCGCCGCCGAGAGGGCGGGGCTGCATTGAAGGCGCTCACCACAGGCCACCGGCGGCACCTCCATCACGACCTTCCCGCTGGCGAGATCGAGACCGAACAGGCCGCCGCCTTGCGTGGGATCGAGCTGCCGCGTGCCGTCGCGCGTAAAGCGCACGTCGGAGTTGGCGGCGTAGATGCGCTCGCCGTCCGCGGCCGAGCCCCACTCGCTACCACCCAGCGAACCGCCCTTCCCGATCCTCGTCTGCCACAGGATCTTGCCGCCGTCGTCGGGATCGAGCGCGTGCACGACGCCGGACTTTTGCGCGATGGCCAGGATGCGCTTGCCATCGCGCAAGGTGACGAGGATCGGTGACTGGCCGAAATCGTGATCGGGCCCGGGCTCGTCGGGACAATTGGTCTTGTCTGCCATGAAGCACGCCACGACGAAGGCGTCCTTCGGCGTCGCCTGCTGCTTCCACAGCAGCTTCCCGCTTCCGAGCTCGAACGCCAGGATCGAATCGGCGGTCGCAGCCGGCGGGTTCGAATAGGAATTGCTGGTCGCCACATAGAGCGCGCCCCGCTTCGCATCGATCGTCGGCGCCGACCAGATCGCAGCGCCCGACGGGCCGAACAGCTGCGTGCCCCGGGCATTCCTCGTCGTGGGATGCGGGATCTCGGGGATGGTGTAGGCCTGCCAGACCGTCTTGCCGGTCGCAGCCTCCAGCGCCACCACGCTGCCGCGGAAGGTGCAGCATTCGTAGGAGGCTTGCGAGCCGGCGGCTTCCTCGAGCGAGGACACCGGCACGTAGAGCACGCCATCATGCAGCGTCGGCGCACCGGTAATGCGCGCAGCCGCATGCTCCTCCACCTTCGTCTTCCAGATCTGCGCACCGGTAAGCGCATTCACCGCATAGGCGTTGGCGCGCAGATCGCCGAAGAAGATCGCGTACTGATCGGAGCCCGGAAGCCTCGCAAAGCTGATCGCGGCACGCACCGCCGCATCGATCGCCAACGTCCACAGCGTGCAGCCGCTTCGCGCGTCGAGCGCGTGCACCTTGCGATCGGTGCCGCCGATGAACAGCATGCCGCCGACGATCGTCGGCGGCGCAAACGACACCGAGGCGCCGGGGAAGGCATAAGCCCATTTCAGCCGCAGGCGCGGCACCTGCTCCGCCGTCAGCCCGGCCATGTCGGCCGGCTGGAACCGGCTGTTGCCAGTGTCGACGCCCCAGCCGTTCCAGCGCGGACCGTCGAGGGGTCCAGGAAAGCTGTTCGCCTGCTGCGCGCAGCGGCCGTCCGCGTCGGCGCCGCCGCCCGTCGGCATCTTGCCGGTGACGAAGGATGCTATCGCGCGGCGTTCGGCGTCGCTGCGGTCCTTCGCCATCGCCGTCATGCTGCCGGAGGTCAACGCCCCCAGCACATGATCGAACGACATCGCCTGCAGGGCGCCGCGGCCGGGCACGCGGGCCTGCGCATCGCCGTCGTGGCATTGCGCGCAATGCGCGGCATAGAGCGCAGCGCCGTCCTGCTGCGCCAGCGCCGGCGAACTGAACCCAATCAACAACGCGGCCAAGGCGGGACGTAGGCTCATGGTGCGCTCCGGCATGCGACAGGAGATCGCTTACACAACCCGAAGTCTATCGTCGGCACGATCGAGTCCGCAATGGAGGTTGTGCCCGCAGCTGTCACACATCCGTGGCCATGTGAACGGGATTCGGTAGGTCGTCCAGCCGCCACAGCCCGAGGCTCTTGTCGCGCCAGCCGCCCTCGCCTTCCTCGCAGCGCTCGTCGATCAACTCGCGCGGCGCGGGCCAGCCGAACGGCGCCTTCATCATGTTGAGCGCGCGCCAGTCGCCGTCCTCGCAATCGCGATTGTCCTCCCATTCCGGAAACGTCGTAACGAGCAGGAATTGCGCGCCGCTCTCGCGAAAGCGGGCGACGGCGCGGGCGATGTTCTGAAAGCTCAGATGCACCAGGCAGTCCCGGCACAGGATCAGATCGGCGCGCGGCAGTGCATCGCGCGTGATATCGGCAGCCAGGAATCGGCCGGCCAGCTCGCCGTCCGCCACGCGCCGGTTGTTGGCCTCGATCAGCGACGGCACGATGTCGATGCCGATGTAGTCGAGATCGAGCTTGATGCATCCGATCCAGCCCGCATCGCCGCAGGGGGCGTCGAGCAGCGAACGCACGCCGCGCCGCTGCACGAGCGGCGGAAGCGCGTCCCGGATGGCGGCGGTGGCCATGTCCTCCGAGCCCAGACCCGACACCGAGCCGGCAGCGCCCCACAGGTTGGTCCGCTCGATCCGCTCGAACCGCGCGGCGAGATCGAGGCCCGTGAAATTGTCGCGGTCGGCCACGAAGCGTTCGTGGGCCAGCACGGGAGGACGATTGGAGATCATCGGATCAGCCCGAGCCAAAATTCCGTCGCAAGCTCACCATACAGCGGATGGGCCGCGCCCGAAATCTCCTTCAAGCGAGCCTGCCGATGATCACTCGACGAACGGCCCTGACCGGTCTCGCCGCACTGCTGTTGCCCGCTACGGCGCGTGGCGCACCGACCGAGCAGCTCAGCGTCGCGGCCGGCAATGAGAGCCTGTCCCTCTCGCGCTATGCGGCGAAACTGACCGGAAAGCGCCCTGCGGTCATTGTGCTGCACGGCTCGCGCGGCATCGAGCTGAGACAACGCGCCTATGAGCGCTATGCCGACGCATTGACGGCGGCAGGTATCGACTCCTATTTCCTCCATTACATGACCGGCAGGGACACCGCGGCGCTCGATCCGAAGTCAAGCACGAAAGGGAGCCGCGAGGCCTATGACACGGGGCGCTTCGACGGCTGGTCGGAGACGGTGTCCACCACCGTCACGACCATTCTCGGCCGTGCCGACAGCTCTGGGCAGGTCGGCCTGCTGGGCTTTTCGCTCGGCGGGTTCGTTGCCGCCAATACCGCCGCCCGCGATGCGCGCATTGGCGCGCTTGCGGTGCTCTATGCCGGCATGCCCGAAGCGATGGCTGGCAAGGTCAAGCATATGCCACCCTCGATCGAGTTGCACGGCGAAGCCGATCAGAACGTATCGATCGCGAATGGCAAGAAGCTGATCGAGCTTGCGAGATCCGTCGGCGCCGACGCTGAGTTCGTGCCCTATCCCGGCAAGCCGCATGGCTTTGACTTCAGCGACTCCGATCCGATGACGTCGGATGCGATTGATCGCGTCGCGCGGTTCTTCAGAGCGAGGCTCGCTGCCTGATCCGGCACCGCTCAATCCGGCTTCTGCCATTCCATGATGTGGAAGTAGGGCACGCGGCGATGCCGGGCGATCTGCTCGGGGGTGCCGCCCGTCGGTTGGGGCTCGCTGAACAGGCGCAGCTGGAGACCATGATCGAGCAGCAGCGTCATGTAGGTGCTGAGCGGCCGATGCCAGTTCAGGATCCGCATGTCGCGCCAGCTCACCCAGGTCGCGCGTTCATCCATGTAGTGATCGATGATGAAGCGCGGAGTACCGTCGTGGTCGCGCGTCCAGCCTTCGGGCGGGCCGGCGGTGTTGAAGCTGGTCATGTTGGCGATCAGCAGCGTGCCGCCGGGCCGCAGCGCCCTCACCATGCCGGCGATTGCCCCGCCGAGATCGGGCATGTCGATCAGGCTGAGATAGCTGACGACGAGATCGTGCAAGGCCTCGACATCCATCGTCTCGGCGCGGCCGAGCCGATAGTCGCCGTCCGGGTCCAGCTCCCTGGCGCGCGCCAGCAAGGCCTCGGTGGGATCGATGCCGGTGGTGCGAATGCCGGCGCGCTGCATGATGCGGCAGAAGCGCCCCTCCCCGCATCCGACGTCGAGCGCATGGCGGAATCCGCGGCCCTCGATCCGCGCCCGCATCGGCGCATCCAGCACGCAGCGGCGGCCATAGTCGCCGTCTTCGCCTTGCTCGACGATCCATGCGGCCGCGGAGGTGGCCCAGCCGTCGCCGACGTCCTCGTTCATGTCCCGGACCTGTGGTGTCTGCCGCGCACCCGCGCGGGGACGGTCAACAACCACAGATTGGATCGAATTTCAACATGAGATAGCATGCGCACGCTATGCGTCCCACCACCGCCAGAGAAAAAGCAAGGATCATCGCCGGCGCGGTGACGGCCGTCGTCATGACGGCCATGCTGTTGGTGGTCGCGCTCGGTTTCCTGCTGGCGCCATAGAGGCCCGGCAGACGGACACCGCGGCGCGGACTTACGCCGAGCGCACGGTCCGCAGGAATTTTCCGACCTCGTCCTTGAGCCGGGTGCTGTCGCTCGCCAGCATCTTGGCGGTCGAGAGCACCTGCGAGGAGGCCGAGCCGGTCTCGGCCGCGCCGCGCTGCACATCGGCGATGTTGGTCGAGACCTGCTGGGTGCCGTGGGCGGCCTGCTGCACGTTGCGCGAGATCTCCTGGGTTGCGGCGCCCTGCTCCTCGACGGCGGCGGCAATCGTCGACGACACCTCCGACAACCGCTCGATCGTCACGGAGATGTCGCGGATCGCGTTGACGGATTCCTGCGTCGCGGTCTGGATGCCGGTGATCTGCTGGCTGATCTCGCCGGTCGCTTTCGCGGTCTGCTCGGCCAGCGTCTTCACCTCGGAGGCAACGACGGCAAAGCCCCGGCCGGCCTCGCCGGCGCGCGCCGCCTCGATCGTGGCGTTCAGCGCCAGGAGGTTGGTCTGGCCGGCAATGGTGTTGATCAGCTCGACGACGTCGCCGATCCGCGTCGCCGCGACCGAGAGCTCGCTGACGCGTTCGGTCGTGGTGCGGGCCTGGGCGACGGCTTCACCCGCCATCCGCGCGGATTCCTGCACCTGCCGGCTGATCTCGTTGACCGACGAGGACAGCTCTTCGGTGGCGGTCGCGACCGACTGCACGTTGCCGGTGGCTTCGCCCGAGGCGACCGCAACGACCGAGGTCAGCTCCTGCGCACGCTGCGCGGTGGTGGCCAGCGTCGAGGACGATGCTTCGAGCTCGGTGGAGGCGGACCCGACTGTGTCGATGATCTCGCCGACCGCGCGCTCGAAGCCGTCGGCGAGGTTGACCATGTCGCGGCGGCGCTGCTCGGCGGCCTGCTTCTCCGTTTCGAGCTGCGCGGCCTTGAGACGTTCGACCTCGAGCCCATTGGTCTTGAACACTTCGACCGTTTTGGCCATCTCGCCAATCTCGTCGCGGCGGTCCTTGTCGGGCACCTCGGTCTTGAGATCGTTGCGGGCAAGCCCCTCCATGGCGAGCTTGAGCCGGGCAATCGGGTGCGACATCGCCTTGAGGCCGATGAACAGCGCGATCGCGATGCCCAGGATCAGGCCGCCGGCGCTGACGCCGACCACGGTCCAGGTCGCGGCGCGCGCGTCGCGGTTGATGGCCTCCTTGCGCTTGGCGACGGCCTGACCGGTTTCGGTGGTGAATTGGGCAATGCGTGCGAGGGCCGCATCGAGCAGCGGATCGCACTCCTTGTGCGCGCGGTCGGCGGCCTTGGCATTCTCTTCCGTGCTGCTGGCCTGCGATCCCGCCTTCAGCACCGGGTCGCAGCCCGCGAACGCGGCCTTGAGCTGGTCGCCAATGCTCTTGATCTGGCTGGCGCGCCCCGGATCATCCTGCTCCGCCGCGTCCAGGTATTGACGGATCTCGTCGCGGTTCTGGTTGGCCGTCTTCAGGCGAGCGACATTGCCGGCCTCGGTTGCCTCGGTGAAGACGGCATAGAGCGCGGCATGATAAGTCTCGGCTCGGCGCTGGGCGCGCGCGAGGTTGAGCGCGGAGGATTGCGCAGCGGCGAGTTCGCCGAAGCCGTCGACGGTTGCGGAGAGTTCGCGCGCGCCGAAGCCCGCGACGGCGATCATCGCGCAGCCCATCACCGCCACGATCAGCGCCACTTTCCAGACGATCTTCAGATTGTTCAAAAAGCTCATTTCCGCCGCTCACCAATGTCCTGCCGAGGCATAAACCCAGCACCGTGCATTGGAACTCGCGGTCGTTAAGATTTAATGCAAATTGAATGCGTTCTCTTACGGAAAAATAACCCTTCTGCGCCCCCGACGTAAGCTCCGCGTAAGCTTGGCCCGCTTCCGCGCGCGCGATCCGGATCCTCGCGTCTGCGGAACCGCAGCGAGCCTTCGGCCGTTGTCGGCCCATGCGGATCAGAGAAGAAAACCGAAACATGTTTCTGCTGGCGACGGTCACGCTGTGCTGTGGCGCCGCGGCCTGCACGTTGACACTGCTCGAGCCGGTCCTTGGACCGCGGCCCGAAAGACTGGTCGCCGAGAGAGCGATGACCGACGTCCCCCGGACGTCGGATCTAACGCCGGTTCGGATGGTGGGCGCCCCGTTCGAGCCCAACGTCAACCCGCGCCAGCGCTAGCGCGCTCACCTTGGCGATGCCTCCGTGCCCTCCTCGGGCCGGCTTTGCGCACGCGCCAATTCCTCCACAAACGCGATCACCTCCGCCCGCTTGTCGGGCGGTAGCGACAGGAACGCGCGGATGAGCCTCAGGCCCTCCGCTTCGTCCGAACGTTCTGTTCCGGAATCCATTTGGTCCACTTTCGGGCGACCGGGAAAAATATGCAATCCCTTGTCAACCGCCTTGATTCGACGCAGCCGCTTTGGTGGAATGGGGGTGGCTGAGGTGGATCATGAAATGGATCAGGGAACGCGACGCACTGATCGCGCAGACACTGGCCTTCGTCCAATCGGTAACCGGCAAAAAGGATGACGTCCTTCTGCCTGAGGGGACCCAGGTCGCGTCGACGGTGACGACGGAGGTTGTCACTGTCGAGACCGTCACCGTCGAGGTGGAGCTGGAGAAAGCTCCCCCGCCGCCGCCGCCCGCGCCTCTCCCGCCACCGCGGGCGATCGGTGACTTCCGCACCGAGATGCAGGCCCGCATCGCCAATTTCCGCAAGCATCAGGAGCGGTTCGAGCGCGAGCGGGAGGAGTATTGTGCCGAAACCCTGACCAAACTGCGCGCCGCCATCCGCGACGCCTCCGGCCCGTTGGTCAAGAAATAGGCCGACCGGCCCCTACAGCCAGGACCAGACCAGCAAAAGATTGGCCGCGCAGGCGCCGAATAGCGCCAGCGTCAGCGGCAGGAGCATGTGCCCGCAAGAGGTCTTCAGGTCACTGGTCATGGCGGAAAACATCCGCTGATTCCGGCAAATGAGTCCCGGGGATTCTTTTTTTCGCGATTCAGGACTCGTTAAGGACTCAGGGTCCGAGGCCCCGATCACGGACCCGTGATCACCCACAGCCTGGAACCTGTCGGCCTGCGAGCCCGTTAACGGGCTTTCCAGGAGCGGGAAGAATGCCCTACGCCCTGTTCTGCAACGACGCCCAGATCAGCAAGGCCTATCCGAGCGAATCCGATGTCTGGAAGCTCGCGCAGCGGAGTGGCCTGGTCGTGGATGTCAGCGCCGACGACGACCGTCCAGGGCCGCGCCGGGTGCTCGACAATGACTACGAGATCAGGCCCTGCCGGGCCGCCCAGGGCGAGGATCCCGCCAAGAACAAGGCGGAGGCCGAACGCCAGTCCAGGATGGAGCTCGAGCTGAATTCGTGAGGTTTTGCCGGCGAAAGCGGCAGAGGATCAGGGTGTCGCCGACGCGAGGGAGGCCTGCTCACCCGGCATGGGCACGCAGGCCTTGCGGCGATGCAGCCCGCGGATGGCGCCGGTGACCTTCAGCACCTTGCCCGACGGACAGGATGCGTCCTTGACGAAAGCCACCTCGTAGGGTGCCAGCATCAGAGGCTCGGATTTGAGGATTGTCTGTGCAGAGCACGGCAGGGAAAAGGAGCACGAGAGCACCACTGCCGACACCAAGATACGCATGTCCGTCGTCCCACCAGCCCGGTAATTCTCATATAACGCTTTCCGGAGCGCGAGTTCCGTAAGCAGCAAAAATTATTTTTGCTTTACCTGGATCCCATGACGCGCGTGAGAAGGCGCGCGCCGGAATGTTTGTCTGCAAATGACGCGCCAGATGGTTCACGCATTGCAAATGCGGGCGGGCTGGCGGGAGACGGCGGACAGACGAAAGGCCGGCGGGAAGCCGGCCTTTGTCAGAGTTTGACGCAGTGGAGGGTCAGTAGCGCGAGGCTGCCGGACCGCCCCAGCCGAAGCGGTAGTTCACACCGACCTTGACGGTATGCTCGTCCTCCCGGCCGCGGACGCCGACGATGTCGGCCGGACCGGAGGTGAAGGTGGTGCTGCCGAAATTATAGTACTGATATTCGGCCTTGGCCGACCAGTTCGGCGCGAACATGTATTCGAGGCCGGCGCCGACGGTGTAGCCGTCCTTGCTGTTGCCGGTGGTGGTGAAGGCCTGCGGTACGCCGGCGACGTTGACGCCGAGGCCGCCATTGCGCCAGGCGTAACCGCCCTTGGCGTAGAGCAGCGTCGGACCCCAGGTGTAACCGATGCGGCCGGTCACCGACCCGAGCTGGTCGGTGTTGGAGGTCACCTGCGTGCCCAGCGGGAACGTGACACCATTATTGTTGGTCGGCAGCCAGGAATACTGGGCCTCGATACCCACCACCCAATTGGGCGCGAACTGGTAGTCGAAGCCGCCCTGCACGCCGCCCAGGAAGCGGGCGTCGCTGGACTGGAAGCTGCTGTCGCCGGCGAACGCGCCGCCGACATGGCCGCCGATGTAGAAACCGGTCCAGTTATAGATCACCGCAGGCGGCGTATAGGCCGGAGCCTTGGCGTAGGTGCGCGGCTGCATGTCCGCGGCTGCGGCCGGCGCGACCAGCGCAAGCAGAGCGGCTGCACCCAGCAAAATCGATTTCATGATCATCCCCGTTCTTTCATTTACGACACTCAGGAAACAACGTGGCGTGAATTGGGTTGCTTCGCGGCGATGCCGGAACGTTGATCGTTCGTTACTGTGACGGGGTGGCAACATCGCGATTTTGTTCCGTCACGTCGCCCCGCGCCGGCTGTTTTTTTGCCTGCGCACGGCCCTCCGTAACGATTTGTCGCACGACGAAATCGCCCCGTTCAAAGCTCCCCGAAATGTGATCCGGCAGCTCCGGCGCCGATCGTTCTAGCAGGGAGCGATGAAGGCCGGCTTTGTGCTACCGCGTCATCTTTTCGAGTTCCGGAAAGGGTGCGTAAACCGCGCCGGCGCAGAGTTCATTGGTCCGATCGACGACACGATCCGCCCGTCCGTTGACGAAGATGACGGCGCGCTCGCGCATGGCCTTGTAGCTGCCGTCGCTCTCGCGCGGGGTGAAATGCAGGCAGCTGACGTAGAACTGCCGGCCGCCGACTTCGCGCTGGACCGGCTCGGCCATGCTGGCCTCGCGCACACCGACCGGGTTGTTGAGATAGGTGCGCATCAGCGCCAGCGTGTCGCTGCGGAAATTGTCCGGAAAGGGCTGCGGCCCGCCGGCCTGGGTCCCGCCCATGAAGGTCGGACGGTCGCTGTCGCTGCCGAAACAGGCCGCAAGCGCCAGCGGCAAGGCCAGGATCAATGCCAGGCGCACCGTATGTTTCGCCAATCGCCCCACAGGTCACGCGCTCCGCTCGATCAGACTCGGCAGACCTTCTAGCCGCTAGGTTGCTTAAAGGGAATTCGCCTCCGCAGGGGCTTTGCGACGCACGCACCGTCCCGCCGCCGGCCTCTTCCGCTTTCGCGGAAAGCGCCGAGGCGGCGGGCCGGGCCTGAGATTCCGACGCGGCGGCGGGGCAATGCTTGGGATGCCGCCGCGCAGGATCAGTCGTTAGCTGCGCTTCTCGGTGGTCGCCGGCTTGGTCAGGTCCGGCTGCGCCTTCAGCGACTTCTTGGCCGACAGGTGCTTGTGGTGATGGCGATGCTTGCGCACCGTCTTGTGCTCGTCCGGCGTCACGGCCGCATTGGCGTTCATCGCCTTCGACTTGCTGTCCACCTTGGCGTCCGCCTTGACGTCGGCGGCCTTCGTATCGGCCTTGACGCCGGCTTCGGGTTTCGCGGCGGTGGTCGAGGCCTTGGTCTGGCTCTGGTCCGCCTTGATCACCGGGGTGGTCGTGGTGGTCTTGCCGGCCTCGGCAGCAAAGGCCGGGGCTGCAATCACGGAAGCGGCGAGCAAAGCTGCGGAAATGGTCTTCAGCATGGTGGTCTCCTCTTGAAAGGATCTCGAGGCGGCGCCCTCTCGCTACCCCTTCGATCGTAGGTGGGAGCCTAGGGCGCGCGCTCTGAACCCGATCTGAAGCCGATTGCAGGCTTCCGTTCATCTCGATGACAAGTTTGTCATCTGCGCCGGGGGATCGTGCGATGCGGGAATGTTTTTGCCGGACGGGTGTTCCGGTCTTCGGGCAATCGTGTAGGATCGCCACGTTCCATACGGGAGAACTTAGATGCGCAAACTCTCAATGCTTGTCGTGCCGGGACTCGTCGCCATGTCGCTGGCGGCCACACCGGTGCTGTCCAGCGCCTATGCCGCCGGCAGTGACGAGCCCTCTTCGCCGCCAAAGTCGGACTCCTCGTCCAAGAAGGGCAAGAAGAAGAGCTCTTCCGTCAACGATCCGAAATTCCTCGCGGCCTATCGCACCGCCTACACCACGATCTACGACAACCACGACTACACCGGCGCGATCGGCCAGCTGAAGTCCCTCAAGCGCGACGACGTCGCCGACGTCGCCAACCTGATCGGCTACTCCTATCGCAAGCTCGGCGACTACCAGTCGTCGAAGGTCTATTACGAGCTGGCGCTGAAGGACGATCCGAACCACGTCCGCACCTGGCAGTATTACGGCCTGTGGCAGCTCGAGCAGGGCAACCGCGAACAGGCGCAGTACCACCTCGGCAAGATCGCCTCGCTCGCCGGCACCGACAGCTCCGAATATCGCTCGCTCGCCGCGGCGCTCGACAAACCGACCGGCGCGACGCTCGTCTACTGAAGGCATCGCATCTTCGAACGACGCGAACGGGGAACGACGCGAACGGGCACAACCTCTGGGGTTGTGCCCGTTCCGCTTTGTCGGCTAGCTTTCCGCACCAGATATTTCCCCCGCGAATTGGTGCGCAATGGACAAGTGGCTGCGATCCGCGATCGACTACATCGGCTCTTGGATCGAATTTCAACTAACGACAATCCAGCAGCCAGGCGTCATCGTCGCCTTCGCTCATCGCGGCGAAATCGTCGCCGAGCACGCATTCGGTCTTGCCAATCTCGACACCGGCGAAAAGCTCACACCGCGCCATCTCTGTCGCATCGCCTCGCACTCGAAGAGCTTTACCGCGGCCGGCATCATGAAGCTGCGCGAGCAGCGCAAGCTCCGCCTCGACGATGCAGTCGGCCGATATGTCGGCGGCCTCCATCCGCGCGTCGCCGAGACCACCATCGCTCAGGTGCTGTCGCACAGCGCCGGGCTGACGCGCGACGGCGCCGATTCCGGCCAGTTCATCGATCGCCGTCCCTATCTCGACGCGAAAGAGCTGCTCGCGGAGCTGAAGCTGCCGACCGCGATCGAGCCCGGCACCCGCTTCAAATATTCCAATCACGGCTTTGGCCTGCTCGGCCTCGTGATCAAGGCCATTACGAAGCAGACCTACTCTGCCTGGATCAAGCGCGAGATCGTCGAGGCTGCGGGACTTCGCGAGATCACGCCGGACGCGCCGCTTCCCAAGGGCGCGCGGTTCGCGCGCGGCCACACACGACGGCTGCCGCTCGGCGTTCGTTGCGTGATCCCCGGCGACAATCCCACGCAGGCGATGGCGTCCGCCACCGGCTTCGCCGCCACCGCCGGCGACACCGCCCGCTTCTTCGCCCAGCTCGCCCCCAACGCCAGAAGGAGCGTGCTGTCAGTGGCGAGCCGCCGCGAGATGACACGGCATCACTGGCGCATCCCACAGAGCTTCGAGGCCTATTACGGCCTCGGCATCAACGTCGGCAAGACCGACGGCTGGGACTGGTTCGGTCACGGCGGACACTTCCAGGGCTACATCTCCCGGACCTGCTCGATCCCGGCGTGCGAGCTCACGATCAGCATCATCAGCAACTCCATCGACGGCGGGGCGCCGTTCTGGATGGACGGCGCGATGCAGATCCTGCGCACCTTCAAGACACGCGGCGCACCCGACCGCCGCCTGCGCGACTGGACCGGCCGCTGGTGGACGATCTGGGGCGCGACCGATCTCGTCCCCGCAGGCAACCGCGTGCTGGTCGCCAACCCACAATTCATCAATCCGTTCATGGATGCCGCCGAGATCGAGGTCACCAGCCGCGACACCGGCAAGCTCGCCTGGGCCGCCGGCTATTCCAGCCATGGCGAACCCGTGCGCCGTATCCGCGACAAGCGCGGCAAGGTCAGCGACATCTGGATCGCGGGGGCCAACCTCAAGCCAGAAGGCGTCGTTGCGAAGGAGATCGCGCGCCGCTATCCGCCACGCAAGCGCCGCCCTACTCCCTGATCAGGGCCTCGACCTCGCTGCGAAACGCCTGGCGCGAGCCGCCTTGGGAATAGAACATGTGGCCGCCGGGATAGACCACGAACTTCACCCGCTGCGTCGCGAAGGCCGGCATCTGGTCGAGCACCCGCTTCGTTCCGAAATAGGGCGTCGCGAGGTCGAACAGGCCGTGCGCGACCAGCACGTTCAGCTTGGCATCGGTGGCGAGGATCTGGCGCAGCTCGGACACCGATTGCGGCGGGTTGATGCCGCGGCCGAAATCCCAGTGACCTTCCACGGCGCCGTTGAGCACTTCATAGGAGCCGTCCGGCCGCCAGTTGAGCTTGCGCGAGAGCACGTCGACCGCGGCGCTCGTCAGCGGCGCCTGGAGCGCATCGCCTGAGGGATCGCCGAACCGCGAGCTGCTGGAATCCGGATAGGGATCGAAGCCCCGCACCGAAGCATCGTAGCGTCCCGTCACCTTGCCGTTCTTGCGGTCGAGCTCGCGGCGGAATTCACCGACGTCGAAGCGGCCGGCGAGCCTGCGGCTCACCGCCTGGTCGATACCGGTGAGCGCGGCGACCTTGTCGGCCAGACGATTGGTGGCCTCCTTGTCCGCCTCGCCCTTGACGAGGTCGGCCAGAAACTCGCCGCGCGCGTAAGCCTCGACGTCGGCAAGATCGGCGCGCTTGACCGGTCCTTTGGCCGCGCGCGCGACGGCCACATAGCTCGGCAGCGTCGCGACATATTGCAGGAGGCTGGTGCCAGTGAATTCGCGGAAGTCCAATAGCGGCGACACCAGGATCAGGCCCTTGATGCCGACGCCATGCTGGATCTGCAACTGGCGCACGACCTTCGGCCCGCGAATGCCGCCATAGCTCTCGCCTGCGACGTATTTCGGCGAGATCAGGCGGTCGTGCTTCTCGAGCCAGCGGCGGATTACCAGCGCGATGGTGTTGGCATCACCGTCGACGGAATAGAACGATTTTCGCGCGTCCTCGCCGCTTGCGACGAAGCGGCTGTAGCCCGTGCTGACGGGATCGATGAAGACGAGATCGGTGAAGTCGAGCCAGGTCTCCGCGTTCGGCTTCACCTCGGGCGAGGCCGACGGCGACAACCCCTCGCCATCGAGCGGCAGCCGCCACGGGCCGGCCGCGCCGAACTGGAGCCACGCCGAGGACGCGCCGGGCCCGCCGTTGAACAGGAACGTGACCGGGCGCGTGGCGCGGTCGGCGCCGTCGAGCTGATAGGACGTATAGGCGATGTCGGCGAGCGGCTCACCCTTGCCATCGAACACGCGGATGGAGCCGGCGGTCGCGGCGAAGTTGAGGGTACGGCCGGGCAGATCCAGCGTCTGCTGCGTGGTCGTGTCAGGCGGAAGACGATGCAGCTCGGCCGCCGACGGCGAAGCCTGCGGCGCGCTTTGCGCGTTGCCGGCGCGCCCACCCTTCTGTCCCGCCGGCGAGGCCGCCTCGGCGCGCGGCTGCTGCGGATCGTCCGCGCGCGCGACGCTTGCGAGCGCGACCGTGGAGATGGCCAGCACGAGCCCGGTTCGTCGCAACGTCGGCAAGATCGTGAGCATGATTGGTCTCCCTGCCCGGCTGTCATAGCCGATGCACACCAAAGCTAGCGAGGAATTGCGACGGTTTGCGGGATCATTGGTCGATGGCGCGGCCTCGGCTGGCTCAAATCAACCCGTTTTGTTCTCCGGAACGACAATCGCCCGTTTGCCTTGAGAGGCGGTCATCCTCGACAATAGAGGCCCACCTCGTATAGACGAACCCGGCGGAACTTTCTCCAGCCAGCGGCCCTGCCCGACAAACCATGACCAAGCCCCAGCGATACGACCGCATCGCCTTCGTTGCCAGCCCGAGCAGCGAGGCGCAGGCCGCCTATGCCCAGCTCACCAGGGACTATGGCAATTGCGCCCTTGAGGAGGCCGACATCGTGGTCGCGCTCGGCGGCGACGGGCTGATGCTCCAGACGCTGCACCAGAACATGCGCACGGGAAAGCCGATCTACGGCATGCATCGCGGCACCGTCGGCTTCCTGATGAACGAATACTCGACGCACGATCTGCGCGCGCGGCTCGAGGCGGCGCATGAATCCGAGATCAATCCGCTCCTGATGCGCGCGACCGACGTCAACGACCGCGTCCATCTGCACCACGCCATCAACGAGGTCGCCCTGTTCCGGCAGACCTACCAGGCGGCGCGCCTGCGGATCATGATCGACGAGCGCGAGCGCATGCCGGAGCTGATCGCCGACGGGATCATGGTGGCAACCCCGGCCGGCTCGACCGCCTACAATTTGTCGGCGCAGGGACCGATCCTGCCGATCAACGCCGCTCTCCTGGCGCTGACCCCGATCAGCGCCTTCCGCCCGCGCCGCTGGCGCGGCGCGCTGCTGCCAAACACGGCCTATGTCGTGATCGAGGTGCTGGAGGGCGACAAGCGCCCCGTGGCGGCGGTCGCCGACCATGACGAGGTGCGCGACGTCCGCCGCGTCGAGGTCTTGTCAGACAAGACCATCTCGATGCGGATGATGTTCGACCCCGGGCATAGCCTGGAAGAGCGTATTCTGCGCGAGCAGTTCGGCTACTGAGCGCAAGGCTGAATCGAGTCCAGGCCGCCGGCCAAAGCGGGATCGGAGAGCATGTCGAAATCCCTGACGACGGGGACGAAGCTCTTCGTCTCCGAAGTCATCAGATAGATCGCGACGGGCAGCGAGGCCTGCGGCGCCGCGTTCGCCCGACAAAATTCCTTCGCCGCCACGCCGAGCCCCATCGACCCGCGCTTGCCTTGCTTCCCCTGCTCGACCATGGCGGCGCGCAGTGCCTCGAAGCGCGCCGCATCTCCCGGAGACAAGCGATAGGCGTAGGTTGCCGAGCCCTGCGGCGGCGCAGGCAGGCCGGCGCGATCTCGCGCCTCGCTCATCTCCACCATGGCAAAACTCGTCTTGGCCTCCGCCTCGCCCGCCAGCTTTGTGACGACGTCGAGCTTGACGCCGCCCGAACGCGGCCGCAGCACCTCAGGCAGTTGCACGGCGACGCGCAGCATCGACAGATCCGTGGTCTTGGCATCGATGCGGGCGAGCCGCGGGATCGATGTCAGCGGCACCGAGCTGCAACCGGCAAGCGCGAGCGCAGCTGCGCTCACAAGAACGCGCACGAGGCGGTTCATCGCAGACGTCTCCAGTCCAGAGTTGAAAGGGGCTTGAGCTGAACGGGTTTGGCTAGGCCGACTTGCGGCCGGCCGCGCGCGCGCCCTGCGCGTCGTCGGCACTGTCGGGGACGTATTCGAGGATATCGCCGGGCTGGCAGTCGAGCACGGCGCAGATCCGCTCCAGCGTGTCGAAGCGGATGCCCCGCACCTTGCCCGACTTCAGCAGGGAGACGTTGGCCTCCGTGAGCTCGATGCGCGCGGCGAGCTCGCGCGACCTGATCTTGCGCCGGGCGAGCATGACGTCGAGATTGACGATGATCGGCATGGTCAGATGATCTCGCTGTTCTCGTGCCAGAGGCGGACGGCATCGGCCATCACGGTGGCGAAGGCGACGAGCGCGAGGCCACTCAGCACCGACAGCACCTGCGACTGCTCGATGCCGAACATGACCACGATCTGGCCTGGTTCGTTCGCCCGCGTCAGATTGATCGTGGTGAGCATCTGCACCAGCGGCGACATCAACGCATTGACGATCAGCGCCAGACCCATGCGGCGGATACGCCAGGCATTTTCGGTCACGAAGACCTCGCCGCGCGCAAACCGGGAGAACAGCATCGAGAGCTGCCACAAGGCGTAGAGGACAGGTGCAAGGCCAATCAGGCTGATCAGCGCGCCAATGAGGCGCGTGCCGGCATGGAGCGTGAAGGGCCGCGCACCCAGCGGGGACTGTGTCGCGATCCAGTGCCGCAACACCTCGTCGCTCGACCAGAGCAGCGGGACCGCAAGCACCGCTCCCGCGACGCAGAGAATCGCGCCGATGGCCACGATCCGTCCGATGCGCCGCAACCGCGGCTCGACCGGTGTGGAGTAAGGAAACGCGATCACGCTCATCGGACTAGCTCCTGTGCAATGACATATTTTATTGTTTTACGATAAAAAATGGCAGAATTACGATATTCCGCCATTCCCCCCTGAGGGCGTCTCCAAATGCAGCAGCAACCCTTCGTTAACCCCCGCCACGATATGGTTAACGAAGGTTGACCGCTCTGGCCCAGGCGTCATGTTCCGTATCGACTTCAACAAGCTGCGCTTCCTCGTCTGCGACGACAATCCGCACATGCGCCGCATCCTGCGCACGCTGCTGCATTCGTTCGGCGCGCGCGAGGTCTATGAAGCCGAGGACGGCGCCACGGCGCTGGAAATGTACAGCCATTACGTGCCTGATATCGTCATCACCGACTGGGCGATGCCGATCTTCGACGGGCTCGAGCTCGCGCAGATGATCCGGCAGCCGGAATCCAAGGGCAATCCTTACGCGCCGATCATCATGCTGACAGGTCATTCCGAGAAGCGCCGCGTCACGGTGGCGCGCGATGCCGGCGTCACCGAATTCCTGGCCAAGCCGATCTCGGCCAAGGGACTCTATCAGCGCATCCTCAACGTCGTCGCCAATCCCCGGCCCTTCATCAAGACCAAGACCTATTTCGGTCCGGACCGGCGCCGCAACACCAACTCCGCCTATATGGGCCCCGAGCGCCGCGTCGGCGAAAAGCACGAGGTGCTGCAGCAGCCCTCGCTGCTCGACAAGGCCCGCTCCACCATCTAGCGCAGGCGTCTTCAGACGAGGCAGGCATCATGGCGAAGAACAGCGCAAAGGACATCGAGGTCAAGGCCTTCGCCACGCACCAGATCATCACGCAACCCAACCCGCTACGCAAGGTGCTGCGCCGCGTCGACGAGAAGGACTTGGACGATCCAGTCGGCCGCGCCGAGCAGGCTCTCGCGGGCCTCTCCGGCGAGTTCAAGGACTGGATGACGATCGAGGTCAACCGCCTGTCGGCCGCCTATGTCGCCATCCGCAATGACGGCTTCACCAGGGAACGGCGCAACGAGCTGTTTCACGCCGCCCACGACATCAAGGGCGACGCCGCGACATTCGGCTATCCGGCCGCGGCGGGAATCGCCGAGAGCCTGTGCCGCGTCATCGAGCACGCGCCTGATCTGGAAAAGGTCCCGGCCGAGCTGTTCACGCACCACATCAACGCCATCCTCGCCATCGTGCACGAGAACACCAAGCTCGACAGCATCAGCGTCTCCGCTGAGCTCAGCCGCCGCCTGCGCAAGGTCGCCGACGACTATCTGACCCAGGTCAACCGCGACCGCCCCGAGCATCTCGAGGTGATCCTGGCGCCGAGCATCGCGCCGGCGGAGTAAGCCCCGCTCTCTCCGCTCGTCATTGCGAAAAACTCGCGACGATGTTGAAAGGCCCGGCTCTATCTCCACGATCAGAATCGTAGCGTACCCACGTCTTCTTACCCCGTTATCACTGAGAAATCGTGGGCACGGCGCTTGGCGCCCTTGCCTGCCCCACGGCATCTCGCTACGCCGCGATCAGATCCTCGTACGCAGGATCGATCGTCTCGTCCGCGACCAGCTCGTCGCAGAACAGCCTTGCCTCTTCCCGCGCCGATTCCGTGGCGAAGCGGCGCAGCAGGACCATCAGCGGCTCGGTGGCGCCGCGGTCGGTCTCGCAATGGGTGAGCACGCGCTCGACCATGCGCCGGCGCAGCCGCACCGCGCCGTCGTCGCTGTCGACAAAGCCCTGCTCGTGGCAGGCATCGAGCGCGACCTGGAACGCGGCGAACGTCGCCTCGGGCAGCCCGGCCCGACGCAGCAGCGCGTGCAGGCTGTTGCCGCCGCGGTCGTGCAGCAGCGCGGTGACGCGCGCCAGCGGCAGATCGGCAAGTTCGGCCAGCGCCGCGTCGAACAGATCGAGATTGCTCGACAGCAGCGCGCGCAGGATCAGGCCGGCGGTCAGCTGGCCCGTGACGCGGAGGTGATGCACCAGGCCCTGCATGTCCTCGCCGCGCGAGCGCGCCGCGATGTTGATGGTGGAGCGGTCACGCGCCTCGACCGTGATGCGGTCGGCGCGATCGGCGCTCAGCCAGTTCCGCGCCACGACGAATTGCGCCAGCGTCTCGGAGAGCTTTGCCACCAGCGCGGCGCGGGTTGCGGACGGCAGATCATCCAGCACCAGCATCGCCTCGCGGATCGCGGCCAGGTGGCCGTGGCGCTCGACGATGCGATTCCAGGAGAACGGCGCCAGCTCGGCATGGGGATTTTCGATCAGCTCCAGCGCGGCCGCTGCACAGCCGACTTCGGCGATGGCGGCGCAGACCGACACCGGCAGCGCGATGCGGCGGGCAACCGCGCATTGCACGTCGTCATTGCCGGTGGCGACGATGTCGACGAGGTCGGCGTCGATCAGCAAGGGAGAATGTTCGAGCACGGGCAGTGCCACCGTCGGCTGGTCCGCCGACAGCGCCCGCACGATCGACGCCGGCGCCTCCGCGCTGCGCGCAAAGGCCTCGGCCATCGCCTGCCGCACCAGCGGCGAGGGATCGTCGAGCAGCATCAGCAGCGCACCCTCGGCGGCGATGCGGTCGTCATGGGAGAGATCCGAGATCAGCCAGGCCCGGGCCAACGCCCGGGTCGCCTCCGCCCGCTCGCCGGCGGGCGCGGTCCTGATCCAATTGATGAACTGCCGAACAATCATGCTGCTTCCGGCTTACACAACAAACGAAAATGGTGACGGCTCGTCACCTACAACACAAAATAAACCACGACGCTTAACAAAGCGTTCACCATAACTGGCTGGTTTTGTTGATGATTTGTTAAGGGAACAAAGTCGCCTCCGCTCGCGTGCCCCGGACGCAGCGCAGCACGAAGTGATGTGTTGCAGAGCCCATAATTTGAGAGTGGAAGCCGGCGACGCATGGGTCCCGGCTCAACGCAGCAGCGTTTCACGCTGCAGCGCGCCCGGGACACGAGAGGAAGAGATACTCTCGCACATACCCCGTCGTTGTGCGCCTACGATATCAGCTGCTGAACGTGCCGCTGCGGTCGCTGAAGAGATCGAGCGGCTGCGGCGGACGCACGTCGGGCGTGGCCGAGGCCACCGAGGTGAGCGAGGCGTTGTTGCCCCACAATTTTTGCACCGTGGTCGAGACCGGCTGCGTGGCATCGCCGGGCTGGTAGATCGAGCGGAAGGCCGGCGCGACCGGCGTATTGTCAGCGACCGTCGTCGATGACGTCGCGCCGACCGGCGTCACGGCGTTGGTGTTGGTGTTGGGAAAAGTCTGGAGATAAGCCGCGTTGTCGACAACAGGTGCGGTCGGCTGCACGCCATTCGCGCTCGCGACCTGCGTGGTCGACGGCGTGCCGCCATACATCGCCATCGCGCTGCGCGTCACTTTCGAATTCGCCGCGCTGGCATAGCGCGCGTCCAGTACGGAGTAGACCTCGGAGACGCTGCGGGCGCGGCCGTCCTTGGCGTAGAAGATCGAGCGGTTGGCAGAGGCGGCATTGGGAAACAGCCGCGCGCCGACCGCTTGCGGATTGTCCTCGGCATTGGCGATCAGCTTTGCGGCGCCGCCGACGCCCATGAAATGCGCCATGTAGAGCTCGCTGTCGCTCGGCCTGCGCCCGAGCAGACCGGTGAGCTTGAAGCTGTTCGACTGCGTCAGCGCGGCGGCCATGCTGGATGCAGCTTCCGGATCGTCGCGCAGCTTCATGATCGAGCGCTTCATCGCGGGATCGTCGACGGCGTAGGTGCCTGACGACGTCCGGGTGATGGCATCGGAATAGTTGCCGTAGCCGAGCTGGGTCCCGGCCTCCTTCACCGTGCCGAGCCAGGTCTGGTCGATGAACTGGTAGAGCCCGTGCGCCGACGAGGTGGAGGCTCCCGCCGTCGGATCGAAATCCGATTCCATCTTGGCGGTGGTCAGCATGTACTGGAAGCTGACGCCGGTGACGTTCGAGGCCTGCTTGATCGCACCGGCAACGCGTGCCCGCGTCGGATCGAGAGCGGCCGTCTGCGTGGCACTGGAATTGTCGACCGACATGATGACGTGCCCGCCTCGCGCGGCGTTGAGTGGCGCCGGCAATTCGGACGCCCTGTCGTCTCACCGTGGGACAGGTATAGTTAATGCGGGGTTAATTCGGCCCGATCGGTCATTCCGGGGCGCACCGCAGGTGCGAACCCGGAATCCATTCCACTACGCGTTATGCCGCACGATGGATTCCGGGCTCGCGCTTCGCGCGCCCCGGAATGACACCGAGCTACCTCTTGTAGACCGTGTCCGGATCGAACAGTCGCTCGGCATCGGTGAAGACCAGCTTGGCCCCGCCGCCCTCACCCTCGACCTTGCGATAGAAGCACGAGCGCCGCCCGGTGTGGCAGGCGGCTCCGATCTGCTCGACACGAATCCAGACCGCGTCCTGATCGCAATCGGTGCGCATCTCGACCACGCGCTGGGTTTGACCTGAAGTCTCACCTTTTTGCCACAAGGCCTTGCGCGAGCGGCTGAAGTACCAGGCCTCGCCGGTCGCGATCGTCTTGCGCAGCGCCTCGTCATTCATGTGCGCGACCATGAGCACGTCGCCGCTGGCGACGTCGGTCGCGACGACAGTCACGAGCCCGTTCGCATCGAAGCGCGGCAGGAAGGACAAGCCTTCCTCGATCTCGTGGGAGTGAGCAGACATGGGCGACCTCGCCGATCTATTCGCGAGGTCAGCGCGTGCCTCGCACCAGGGACAGGAAACGGGCCTGCTCCGCCGGATTGTCGCGGAACATGCCGGTGAAGCGGCTGGTGAAGGTGGAGGCGCCATGCTTGGCGACGCCGCGCACCGACATGCAGGTATGCTCGGCCTCGATCAGCACGGCCACACCGCGGGGCTTGAGGACCTCGTCGATGGCCGCCGCGATCTGCGCCGTCAGATGCTCCTGGGTCTGGAGCCGGCGGGCGAAGATGTCGGTCAGGCGGGCGAGCTTGGACAGGCCGACGACGCGTTCCACCGGCGTATAGGCGATGTGCGCCTTGCCGTAGAACGGCATCATGTGGTGCTCGCACTGGGAGGTGAACTCGATGTCGCGCACCAGCACGAAATCGTCGTAGCCGGCGGTCTCGCCGAACGTGCGGTCGAGCACCTCGGCCGGGCACTGGTGATAACCCTGATAGAGCTCGTCGAAGGCCTCGACCACGCGGCGCGGCGTGTCGAGCAGGCCTTCACGCTCGGTATTCTCGCCGATATAGGCGAGCAGCGTCTTGACCGCCGCTTCCGCCTCGGCGCGCGCCGGGCGCGGCTGGTCGGCGCGGACGGCGGCCGCGAGGAATTCGGCGGGGTCCAGCTCGGCCGGACGGCTCTCGAGCTGCTTGTTGGGGCGGATCGGCTTGATTGTTGCGTCCATATCGACTCCGTTCGACGGCCTTACGGCCGGAGTGTCACCGGCAGACGGGGCGGCCAAGCCGCCGGACGCCTGAACAGAACAGTTTTGGCGAAAGGTCCTGCGATCATAACGTTGACGGCGCGAACCTGGATCACCGCCGCACCGCCGGACTGTTTTTCCGCCCGTTCCGACCCTATATAGGTCCCTGGACGGCGCCCGCCAAGGCCGATCAAGGGCGGAAGTGGGCATGGAAGTGCTGGACTCCATCACATGCTGAACGACATTTATAACAAGCGGATCATCGAGCTGGCGGGCAATATTCCACGTCTCGGACGGCTGTCGGACCCCGATGCCACCGCCACGGCCCACTCCAAGCTGTGCGGCTCGACCGTCAAGGTCGATCTCAAGATGACCGGCGACACCGTCACCGACTTCGCCCATGACGTGAAGGCTTGTGCGCTCGGCCAGGCCTCTTCATCCATCATGGCAAGTCGGGTTGTCGGTTCGACTGCGAGCGAACTCCGCGAGTTACGCGAAACTGTTCGCAAGATGCTGAAGGAGAACGGTGCGCCTCCTGAAGGCAAGTGGGAGGACATCAAATTCCTCGAGCCGGTCCGCGACTACAAGGCCCGCCACGCCTCCACCCTTCTCACCTTCGATGCCGTGGTCGATGCCATCGGCCAGATCGAAGCCAAGACGAAGTCCGGCACCAAACAGCCGGCCGCGGCGCAGGGCTGACCTCTCTTGATCGTTCCGGGACGTCGCAAGCGACGACCCCGGAATCCAGAGATTGCAGCGCGAGATTTCCAGGATTTGAGAGCTTACTTCTGCGTCGCAGCCGCCGGCGCGGCCACGCCGCCGGTCGGCACCAGGGCTTCCGCCGTCTTGGTCGACTTGGCCGGCTGCTCCGGTTCCGCGCCGAACCTCGCCTGCGTCTTCGGCGCGAGCTCCGCCATCGCCGGCGCGGAGATGTCCACATGCGGCAGCACGTCGGCGACGAGATCGGTCGTCACGAGATTGGTGAGCTTGAGCTCGCCGGCGTCCAGCTCGTGGAGATCTTCCCAGGGCGGAACGCTGAGAGCGAGCGACAGCAGGTCACCGGCGCCGCCCATATCGAAAGTGTATTTGGCGAGACGGCCGATGTCGCGCTCCACGATCATGAGGTCCTGCGCGCTGTAGCTCGCCGCCTTGGCATCGTCGGCGCGGTCGCCCATCCAGATCTGGTGGACGCGGACATGGGCCGCTTCCGGCACGTAGCGCTTCTTCCCGGCGAGCAGCAGGAACACGCACATGGATTCGCAATAGGCCTCGGACGCGACGGCGGGACGGGCCGACTGACCGCCGCGCAGGCTGACGCCGACCGTGGTCAGGAGGCCGAGATTGCGGAAGCGACGGCCGAGCGTGATCGCGTCATTGACGGAACCGCCGCTGGAATCGAGCACCACGGTGGCGCCGCCGAGCTGGCGGCCGCGAGAAAATTCTTCGAAATCCTTCGGCGTGTCGGCAGTAATGATGCCGACCGCGCTGACCCAGCCGCGGCAATTCGGCTCGCAGGCAATCCAGCTGAACTTCATCGGCAGCTTGCGCTCTTCCAGCGCGCCGCCGGCCCGGGCAGATGAGCCGAATGTCGCGACGGCGCCAGCCAGCACGACTCCACAGACGGCGGTTCCCACAAGCAACCAGCCGCGAAGATTGAGCGACTTCAGAACTTTCAAACTGGTCCCTTCCCCAAGCCCCAGAGGCGATTCAGGCAAGCCCCGTTTTACGTCTGTCGAGTCTACACATGGACGTCACAAAAATGGTATCCGGGGGAATACAGATCGTCCATAGGTACTTGCTGCACTGCTCCCAAAAAGCATGCAAAATATGGCGCGCAAACAACAGCTTACAGTTCCCTGGCAGTTCCTTGCGGCGGAACCGGGCACCTCATCGCTTAACCTGACGGCACAGCGCACATGAAGCATTCAGCCTGCGGGCACTGTTCCAGTTCGCTCGAAGGGGCGCTTCGGCTCCCGCGCCGACTCGGCCGTGCGCTGATCTGGCTTTACCGGCACACGCTGTCGCCGCTGGTTGGCTACAATTGCCGGCATCTGCCAACTTGCTCCGTATATGGTGACGAGGCGATCGAACGCTTCGGCCTCTGGGCCGGCGGCTGGATGACGCTCGCACGGCTGCTGCGTTGCAATCCTTTCGGCACGTCGGGTATCGACAATGTGCCGCTCGCCGCGCCGCAAGGCGCGCGCTGGTATCTGCCTTGGCGCTACGGCCGCTGGCGCGGCGTCAACGCATCCTGAGATTGAGCTGTCCTGCGTCTCGGCGAGCTCTGCGGAACCTTAGAGGTTCCTCCCGCGTTGTTTGGTGCTCCCCTCGGGAGGAAACAAACAATGCGCTGGAAAATCAGCCCTCATCTGCACCTCAAGCCTGGGCCCATCCCCGGCCCCAGGCGGCACCACGACCCCCGCACCATGGACCTGATCGCGATCGTCGCCTTGCTGACGCTCGTGCTGGGTTCTGGCTGGTATCTGGCTTCGAGCCTTGCGATGCCGCCGAGCACGACGGCGTTCGTCGAACCAAGCCAGAGCGTGCACTGGTAGTACCGAATCCTACAGGTCCAGCACCAGCCGTTCTGTGTCCGATCCGGCGACGCACACCATGAGATAGCGTTCGCGCTCATACGGCGACAGGATCCGGTCGCGATGCACCGGCTGGCCCTCGAGCCATCCGACCTTGCAGGCGCCGCAGATGCCGCCGCAACAGGAGGTCGCGATGTCGATGCCTCCTTCCTGCAACGCGGCCAGCATGGTCTGGCCGGCCCGGACCTGGATCTCGGTGCCCGAGCGCGCCAGCGACAGCGTGAACGGCTTGGCGTCGGGATCGATGACCGGCGGCGGCGCGACGAAGCGCTCGATATGAACATTGGCCGCGGGCCACGCGGCGGTCACCCGCTCGAAATCGTCGGTCATGCCTTCAGGGCCGCAGCAGCCAACCAGCGTCTCCGATCCGCCCTCCCCGACAAGCGTCGCGAGATCAGGACGCCCGGTCCGGGACGTCCGGTGCACCACGACACGGCCCCGTTCGATCAGCGCGCCGAGATGCGCGGCAAGCGGCACCTCCTCGCGTACGATCAGATGCAGCGTGAATTCGGCCTGCTCCGCTCGTTCGAGATGCCGCGCCATGGACAGGAACGGCGTCACGCCGATGCCGCCAGCGACGAACACGTAGCGCCCGATGCGCGCATCGGGCTCGAGCCCGCCGCGCGGCAGCGAGACGCCAATGACGTCGCCGATTCCAACCTCGTCATGAAGCGCACGCGAACCACCGCGCCCCTCCGCCTCGCGCTTGACCGCAATGACATAGCGCGTGTTGTCGGCGGGCTCGTTGCACAGCGAATAGGTACGCACGAGCCCGTTCGGCAGATGCAGGTCGATATGCGCGCCCGGCTTGAACGGCGGCAGCTCCCAGCGGTCGGGATCGGCCAGCGTCAACAGCTTGATGCCTGTTCCCGCCGCCTCGATGCCGGTGACGACCGTTTTGACCGTCGTGATCGGGCGCGCCTTCATGCCGCATTCCGCACGATATCGCCCACCTTCACGACGCCACCTTGCAGGATCTTGCAGTTGAGGCCGGAGCGATTGATCAGGGGATCAAAGATCGCCTTGCCGGTGATCTCCTCGATATGCCGGCACGGCACCGACAGCCGCGTCGCTTCCAGCAGGGTCTCGCCAAGCCAGAAGCGGCGGCCGACCAGATGATTCAGCGGCACGCCTTCGACCGTGACGTTGCGCCGATGCTCCTCGGGGCCGAGTACGATGCCCGCGTCGCGCTTGAGCGCGACCAGCGTCTCGAGCTCGAACAGGGTGACCTGCCGGCCCTCTTCGGGCTTGTGCGAGTAAAATCCCTCCTCGTTGCCGATCATGTAGCGGTCGCCTTCGATTCCCCGGCCGGCAACGAGGTTGATCTTATCCGCGGCACGCATCGGCAGGAACGCGCGCGGGGTCAAGTGAAGGAAGCGCACCACGCCGGTCCAACCGAGCTGCGCTGCGCCCTGCGCCGGGCCGGTGTTGATCGTATCGAGCATGACAATTTCCCCTTGAGGAACGATGGCGCACCGCCAGAGGCGGCGCGCCGCGGGATCAGGTCAGTTCCTTGTTCGCCATCTCCGGCGCGAAATTGGTCGCGGTCGCGGTGATGGCGGCGCAGGCGATCAGTAGCAGCGAGACCGGCCAGGTGGCACCGCCGCTCCACGCCATCAGAGACGCCGCGATCAGCGGCGTCAACCCGCCGCTGATGGCCGCGCCGACCTGAAATCCGAGCGAGGCGCCGCTGTAGCGCAGCCGTGCGGAGAACAGCTCGGAGTACCATGGCGCGCCGATGCCGAACATCACCATCTGGCCGAAGGTGATCGCCACCACGATGGTGCAGATGACGACGGTGGGATCGCGAGTGTCGAGCAGCCAGAACAGCGGGAAGGCAAACAGCGCCGAGAACGCGCAGCTCGCATAGAACATCGTCTTGCGGCCGAGGATATCCGACAGCCAGCCGAACAAGGGAATGGCGAGCAGCGCTACCAGCGATGCAGCGAAGGCTCCGTTCAGAACCACGGTGCGCGACAGGCCGAGATTGGCCGTGGCATAGGACATCACGAACACGCCGCCGATGCTGGCATAGGCGATCTCGGAGATCTTGAGCCCGACAGCGGTGAAGAACGGCCGGCGATGGTGCCTGAAGATCTCGACCAGAGGCATCTTCGCGACGTCCTTCTTGGCCTGGACCTGACGGAAGGCCGCGGTCTCCTCCATGTTGAGGCGGATATAGAGGCCGACGCCGACCAGCAGGATCGAGACCAGGAAGGGGATGCGCCAGCCATAGGTCATGAAATCGCTCTCCGGCAGGCTCGCCACCAGCGCGAACATGCCGATCGCGGCGAGATTGCCGATGGGATTGCCGACCTGCACCATGCTGCCGAGCAGGCCGCGGCGGTGTGTCGGACAGTTCTCGACCACCATCAGCACCGCCCCGCCCCATTCGCCGCCGAGTCCGATGCCCTGGAGGAAGCGGAGGCCGATCAGCAGCAGCGGCGCGGCAATGCCGATCTGCTGGTAGGTCGGCAGCAGGCCGATCAGGAAGGTGCCGATGCCCATCACCATGATGGTGATCGCGAGCATCGCCTTGCGGCCGACCCGGTCGCCGTAATGACCGAAGATCGCAGCGCCGAGGGGACGCGCCAGAAATCCGACGGCATAGGTGCCGAAGGCCGCGATGGTGGCGAGCGTGGGATTGCCGGCGGCGAAAAAGACCTTGTTGAACACCAGCGCGGTCGCCGTGCCGTAGATGAGGAAGTCGTACCACTCGACCGCGGTGCCGATCACGCTCGACCACACGATCCTCCGCAAGCTCGCCGCCTCGTCCGGCGCTACGTTCAGGGCTACGTCGTCTGCTACGGTCATCGATCTCTCCAAAAGGTACCGGCGCCTGGGAAAAGCAGTTGGTTCGGTCCGCGGAGCCCATCGGCAGCCGCGACGGTAAAAATCGATCATGTTTACTAATAGAAATCAACGCCACGGAACGGGGCAAATGCCGCCAATCGCGGCAGGGCGCGTCTTTTGCATCAAAATTCAGCTGAATCCCGCGATATACCAGCCCATCTGCTCACAATATCTGCGGCTTTGCTCGAAATTTCTGCGCACTTGTTTTCCTTTGGAATACACGCGCCGACACGCCGAGAGAGCAGCGCGCCCTGCCGGGCTGGCAGTTCAGCCGCATCTGTTGCAAAAGAGGCCTCAGCAGTTCGGGAGACTCACGCGTGCTTGACGTCAGCAAAGCGACAGCGGTCGGGGCCAATATCCGCCAGGCGCGGATCGCCAAGGGCCTGACGCTGGACCAGCTTGCGAAGCAGAGCGATCTCACGCGCGGCTACATCTCGCTGGTCGAGCGAAACCTGAAGATCCCCTCGCTCGCCGCGCTGCTGCGGATGGCGGCCGCGCTCGAGGTCAATGTCGCGAACTTCTTCGACCCGAACGCCGAGCCCGCGCCGCGCTATACGCTGTTCCGCCGCGAGGACGGCAACGTGCCGCTGTTCCAGGACACGTTTGGCGTCGTGCCGCTGGCAACGGGCCGCACCCGCAAGATGATGGAGCCGTTCCTGCTCAGCCCGCCGCACAAGGCGGCGACCCGCGCCTCGCATGCGGGCGAGGAGCTGCTGTTCGTCATCAACGGCAGGATCTCGATCAAGCTCGACGGCGAGGAGCTGACACTCGGCAAGGGCGACTGCCTGTATTTCTCAGGCGAGACGCCGCACGAAGTCAGGAGCCTCGGCCGGCAGAAAGCCGAAGTGCTGGTCGTCGTGGCCCAGAATTCCTGACGCCCGATTTCGCCTACAGCGTTTTCGAGCGAAGCGGACACCGGTTCGCGTGAAGAAAACGCGTCAAAACAACAATCTAGAGCTTCGGTTCTGATTCAATCAGAACCGAATACGCTCTAGCGGTACCAGAAGAAGCGCCCCTGCGGCGGGACCGACTCGGGCGGACGCGGCCGCTTCGGGCGCGGCGGCTTCGGCGCCGGCTCCGCCGACGATGTGGCCTCCGCAGCCGGCGCGGCCTCGCTTCCCGGCACCCTCACCGCCAGCAGCAAGTTCGATTCATGCATCCGCCAGCGGTAGCCGACGCCGAAATCGATCGGCTGGGCGCGCGTGAACAGTTCGGCGTAGCGTTCCTGGTAACGGCCGGGGAATTCACCGATCGGTCCGAGATAACGGCCGAACGGGAAGAACCGCCATTGCCGCGCGTTGTAATTGGCAAGCGGAATGCCGGAATCGTCCTGGATGATGGTGGCGCTGTTGGCCAGCAGCCAGTCGCGGACGACCGCGAAGTCGCTCTTGTGCAGGAGATAGGATGCGCTCTTGAGCAGGCTGTTGCCGGGCCCCAGCGTCTCGCAGAATTTCAGGAATCCCGTGTTGCGCGCCCCGGCATTGGAAAGGTCGGTCGAGAAATAATACAGCGTGCGCGCTTCCCCGTCGGGGCCAGCAAAGGTGATGCGGACGCCGCGCGTCGCATTGCGTCCCGGGTTGTCGTCGCCGACATGCATTCCGCCCTTGTCGTCGAGCGCGACCATCTCGACGTTGCGGATCGTCTTGCCCGAGCGGGCGAGGAAGACATAGAGGATCGGCAAGGTGCCGTTGACCTGATTGGCGTGCAGATCCACCTTCATCTGCTTGGTGATGAAGAACGAGAAGCTCAGGATCGAGCCGAGCGAACGCTCGACGTTGTAGAGCGCGGCACCGACCGAGCCGCGCGGCAGCCGCGTCAAATCGGGCACGGCGCCGACCGGCTCCAGTGCGCCGAGCACGTAGGTGCTGGCCTTGGAGTAGAACGCGTTGGCGTAGAGGAAATCGGGGCCGCTGAACATGTAGAACATGGTTGGCCGGGGCGCGGCCAGATTGACGTCGGACCAGGTGCGGATCTTCGAGAGCTGCCGCTGCTCGAGCTGGGCAAAAGCGCCGTCGAAGAATTTCGCGTGATGCTGCCAGCTGGGGTCCCGGGTCAACGGCACCAGCGGCGAGTCCGCCGAAGGCTGCATGCCCGCGAGGAAGCGCGCGGTATCATCGAAGGTGACCTCGGCGGCGCGTGCGGACGAGACGGCCGCAGCCAGCAGGGCAAGAGCGACGGCCGCAATTCTGAAGGCTCGGACCATGTCTATTCGCGAATGTGTGACGTATCAGCGGCGACCGGCCGCCTGCGGAAAACAGCATAAATCAACAGGCCGGAGAGCATGACCAGCATCCCCGAGAGCGACTGCACCGGCCGCTCGGTCAACAGGTAGTACATCATGAACCCTGTCACGAGCAGGAAAACCAGCGGCGTGAACGGGTATCCCCAGGCGCGATAGGGCCTGGGCAGATCGGGATCGGTGATGCGCAGCTTGATGACGCCGGCGACCGTGAAGAACGAGCAGAACAGAAGCGCGAACTGGATGAAGTCGAGCACCGCCTCGAAGCTGCGCGTGAACAGCAGCAGGGTCGCGACCGCGAGCTGAAACAGGATGGCATAGGCGGGCGCGCCGCTCGTCGACTTGCGCGAGAACACGCGCAGAGCCGGAATGTCCTCCCCCATCGTCATCATCACGCGCGGGCCGATCCACATCATCGCAGAGATCGAGGAGATCAGCCCGACACAGATCATGGCGCCGACGATCCGGCCGCCGAGCTTGCCGAAGATGGCGGCACCGGCGACGCTGGCGACGTCGAGCTGACCGGCCAGCGCACCGACAGGCGTCGAATGGAGAAACACCGCGTTCAGCGCGACGTACAGCACGAGCACGATCAGCGTGCCCGCGAGCAGCGCGCGCGGCAGGTCGCGCTGCGGCATGTTCATCTCGCCGATGATGTAGGTCGCGGCATTCCAGCCCGAGAACGAGTACATCACGAAGACGAGCCCGATCGCGAAGGGCGCGCTGACGATGTGAGCGAGATCGCCCGGCTGCGGCGTGAAGGCGATCGGTTGCGGAGCGGCGATGACGAAGCCGGCAACCAGGAAGGCGACGATCAGCAGGACCTTGATGATGGTCGAGATCAGCTGGAAGGTCGAGGAGTGCCTGACGCCGGTCAGCTGCACGAGCGAGACCAGCCACACCACGGCGATGGCGAGCGGGATCGGCGGCAGATCGGGCACGACCGATTTGGCGTATTCGCCGAACGCCATCGCAGCGAGCGCGACCGGCGCGGCGAAGCCCACCGTCGCCGACACCCAGCCGGCGAGGAAACCGAAAGCCGGGTGATAGGCCCGTCCCAGGAAATTGTACTCGCCGCTCGAGCGCGGAAACATCGCCCCGAGCTCGCTATAGGCGAACACCCCGCAGAGCGCGACGATGCCGCCCACGGTCCACAGCAGCAGGATCGAGAAGCCGGACGGGATGTCCTTGACCTGGAAGCCGAGGCTGGTGAAGACGCCAACCCCGATCATGTCGGCCACGACGATCGCGGTTGCGACCAGAACCGAGACCCCGGTCCCGCCTCCGGTCAGCCGGCCAGTCCAGGGTGCGGGTCCCGCATCTGATGCCGTCATTGGGGTCCTTAACCTCGAGGCGTCTTGCCTCGCGGGCCCATCGTGCAGTTTGGCCCAGTCAATTCAAGCAGGGTTAACAAGGGTTAAATGAGGCAGCACCGACGGGTATTTCAGCACCGCTTATTCCCGCTATCAGGCGAAAAGCCTGCCGATACCCCGGGAAGCCCCGTTCCTCTTCCCCACAATCAGGACACGATTGCATGGTCCTTTTGAGCGTTCCGGATGTGGGGAAGTTTGTCCGGAAGCTTAACGTCGCCTAAACGCCAGTCGGCTCAATTGTCTGGATTGCCGATGGACGTGACTTTGGGGTCATGGGTGGATGGTCGGGGCCGTTCCGAAACTGAGAGCTGATCGTCGTGCCGATCGGACACTGTCCGGTCGGCGCGGTCGTGCGCTCCGGGTCGGCCTGATCTCAGCCTTTGTGCCGTTGTCGCTGATCCTGGTTCAATGCGGCAAGGCGCCGAACCCGGCGGCCCTCGCGGCAAACTCGCAGGCCAACGTCCAAGGGGGCAGTCAGGTCGTTGCGAAGACAAATCGGCAAGTCGCAGGCGGCGACACGTTCGAGGATCGCTTTCCCGCTCCGCAATTCAGGGAGCGTTTCCCCTCGGCAAGCGAGAGTTTCCTGCAACGGCAGATGTCGGACTTCTCGCCCAAGCGCGCCGTGCAGCAACAGCCACCGGAGCAGGCGCCCTATAAGGTCGCATCGCTCGAGCCGCAGGTCCCCTACAAGCGTCCTCCCCGCGAGGACCTGACGACCCTCGTCAGCATGAAGTCGTCGGCCTTTCCCTATTTCGGCAACAACCCCGCCTCCGACGCGCCCTTCCTCAACATCAGCAAGGGCGACCGTCGCGGACATCGCAGCTATTCGGGGCGCGTGTTCTGGCAGGACGAGACCTACAATGACAACCGCGTGCTGATGCACGTGCCCGAGCATTTCGACGTCCGCAAGCCGGGCGTGATCGTGGTGTTCTTCCACGGCAATGGCGCAACGCTCGAACGCGACGTGCGCGATCGCCAGCTGGTGCCGAAACAAATCACCGATTCCGGCGCCAATGCCGTGCTGCTCGCCCCGCAGATGGCAGTCGATGCCGCCGATTCCAGCGCCGGCAAGTTCTGGCAGCCGGGCGGCTTCAAGCGCTTCATGGCGGAATCGGCCGAGCACCTTGCCCGCGCCACCGGCGATCCCAACAGCGCGCGCGCCTTCGCCAGCATGCCGATCGTGATCGTCGGCTACAGCGGCGGCTTCCTGCCGACGGCCTGGAGCCTGGAGGTCGGCGGCATCAGCGACCGCGTCCGCGGCGTCGTGCTGCTCGACGCCGTCTACGGCGAGATGGACAAGTTCGCGTCCTGGATCGAAAGCCACCGCTCCGGCTTCTTCGTCAGCGCCTACACCCGCGGCACGGCGCGGCGCGACCGCGAGCTGATGAGCATGCTGCGGCAGAAGGGCATCGGCGTCGCCGAGGACATGGACGGCCCTTTGCGTCCCGGCAGCGTGGTGTTCGTCGAGACCGCCGAGGGCATCACCCATCGCGACTATGTCACGCGTGCCTGGACGCGGGATCCGCTCAAGGACGTGCTGGTGAAGATGGCGGCGACGCCCTCGCTGGCGCTGACGCGCGTCGCCTCCACCAACCCTTCTGCGTCGAGCCGCTGACGGATATTGCGCGAGCCGGCATTTGGCTGCACTGCCTGCAATTCCCTCAGGCTTTGATCAAAATGTAATGTTGATGGGCCGAAATCCCGGAGGTCGCCGGATTGCTTCCGCTGGCAAGGCTCATACTTTGCGGCCGGCTGGAATTCTGCGGGGACAGGCAGTTGCGTCAGGGATTGTACAAGGTCGACTACCACACCGTTCACGGAACGGGCTGCGGCGTCGTCTACGTGACGGATGGCAAGATGCGCGGGGGCAATTCCGCTTTCGCCTTCATCGGCACGTATACGGGCGAAGGCGACGGCATCAAGGTCAAGATCTCGACCCAGCGCTACAATGACGACCCGTCCTTCAAGGCGCTGTTCGGCCTCGATCGCATCACGCTGGCGCTCGCCGGCCGGGAGGACGGCGACACCGCGGAATTCGAAGGCAACGCGCTGCAGGCGCCGGGCGTTGCCTTCCGGGCCGTGCTCTGCCGGATCAGCGACTGAGCTTGGCGGGAATTAGCTCCGAGAATCAGGTCTTGGGCAGCTTCGGAATGCTCTCGGCAAAGCCGTTGAAGCAGGCCAGCCGCTCGTCTTCTTCCTTGAAGAATTTGCAATCGGCGTAGCCCTTGGCCTTCGCCGGCTTCGGCTTTGGCGCTGGCGGAATGATGGCGTCGTAGCAATTGAGCCGGTCCTTGGTACCGTCATCAAGCTCGAGGCAGGCCTGAAGCCGGGCCGCGATCGATTGCGGCTTGCCCTTCGGTGCTGCCGCCGGCTTGGCCGCGGCCTCCTTGGCCCCCGCCTTGGTCCCCTTGGGCTTGACCTGCACCAAGGGCTTGTCCCCCACCATCGGTGGCTTGTCGGCTTGCGCGAACGCGGAGGCTGAATAGAGCACCGCGGCAACCGCCAGAATCATCCTCATTTCAGTCAACTCTCTTTGGTCCCCATGACCGGCCTTCTAGCGCTCCCGCGCGCGGTTTGCCAAGCGCCTTGCGCACACGAAAACGCGCCTCGTCAGGCCGTGGCGGCAGCCCGGCGGGGACGGGTCAGGACCACCAGGATCAGCGCCAGCATGACGAAGCCGACGGCGACGAAGCCGAGCGTATGCAGGAGCTCGCGGGCGAACAACACTCCGCCGATGGCGGAGCCGACGGCCTGGCCGATGTAGAGGACCGACGTATTGAGCGCGACGGTCGCCGATGCAAGTGGCGGCGCGGCCGCAACCAGCCGCACCTGCTGCATCGAATTGGTCGAGGCGAATCCGAGGCCCCAGATCGCGACCCCGGCCGTCATGAAGCCAAGCGTGCCCGCACCGAGCGCCCAGCCGGCGATCCCGGTCAGCAACAGGCAGGTGAACAGCAGCGAGGTGCGATAAGGGCCCCAGCTATCGACGATACGGGTAGCGATGACGACGCCGAGGAAGCCGCAGACGCCGTAGAGCGCGAACGCCGTGCCGATCGCATCGGGGCCCGCGCCGGTGAGCTTGTTGAGCAGCGGGCCCATGAAGGTGAACACCACGAACTGCCCCGACATCTGCAGCATGGTGACCGCAAGCAGCAGCAGGATCGTCGTGTTGCGGCCGACCTCGCGCCAGGTCTTCAAATCAACCGGCGCGCCCTTCAGGCCCGCCGGCAGCCGCAGCAGCAGCAACAGGAAGCTGACGCAACCCAACAGGCCGATTTCACCATAGGCCGCGCGCCAGCCATAGCGGCTGGCGATGAAGGTGATCAACGGCAGGCCGACGGCGGCAGCCAGCGACCAGCCGAGAAAGATATAGGCGATGGTGCTGCCCCGCCGCTCGACCGGCACGATCAACGCGGCCGTGCCGGCGGCCTGCGGCGTATAGAGCGCGCCGACAGCGAGCATCACGAGACGGATGGCGAGCAGGCTGGTGTAATCGGGCGCAAAGGCCGAGGCGAGATTGCCCAAGGCAAGCACCGCCAAGGTCGTCGTGAGCAGCGTCCGCCGCTCGATGCGGCCGGTCAGCCAGGCCGTCAGCGGCGAACCGATGCACAGCGTGATCGCGCCGAAGGTGATGAGCAGCCCGGCCGCATGAATGCTGACATCGAGGCCGCTCGCCAGCTCCGGCAGCATGCCCGCCGGGGCCAGCACCGAACAGCCGGTGACGAGATTGCCAAGCATCAGGGCGGTTGGCGCGAAACGGCCGGCGCGTGCATTTTCCATGCAAATGCATGTAGAGCGGTTGTCCGGCCAGTTAAAGGGCCGGTCCGAAATTGTTCGTCCGCGCGCCGCTTTATGCGCCGATTTTCTTGGAAATGCCGGATTGCACAGGCCGAATCGCCTGATATATCGCTCGTTCCCGCTTACCTGCGCTCGTTCGCAGGAGTGAGCCTCAGGAGAAAAGCAATGACCGACCAGCCCAAATCCGAGTCCGGCTTCCAGTACAGCCTCTCCAATCTGAAGCCCGTGACCCCCGCAGCCAAAGTCACCCTCACCTTCCCGGACGGCGCCCGGCGCGAATACGACAAGGGCATCACCGGCCTCGACATCGCCAAGGGCATCTCGCCCTCGCTGGCAAAGCGCACGGTTGCGATGGCGCTCGACGGCGTGCTCGCCGATCTCAACGACCCCATCGAGGACGACGCCAAGATCAAGCTGGTCACCCGCGACGAGCCGGAAGCGCTCGAGCTGATCCGCCACGATTGCGCGCACGTGCTCGCCGAAGCCGTCCAGTCGCTGTGGCCGGGCACGCAGGTCACCATCGGCCCCGTGATCGAGAACGGCTTCTACTACGACTTCTTCCGCAACGAGCCGTTCACGCCCGACGACTTTGCGGCCATCGAGAAAAAAATGCGCGAGCTGATCGCGCGCGACAAGCCTTTCACCAAGGAAGTCTGGGATCGCGAGAAAACCAAGCAGGTGTTCCGCGACAAGGGCGAGGCCTTCAAGGTCGAGCTGGTCGACGCCATTCCCGGCACCGAGCCGATCAAGATCTACTACCAGGGCGACTGGTTCGATCTCTGCCGCGGCCCGCACATGACCTCGACCGGCAAGGTGGGCAACGCCTTCAAGCTGATGAAGGTGGCTGGCGCCTATTGGCGCGGCGACAGCAACAACCCGATGCTGACGCGCATCTACGGCACCGCCTTCGCCAAGCAGGAGGACCTCGACGCTTATCTCAAGCAGATCGAGGAAGCGGAAAAGCGCGACCATCGCAAGCTCGGGCGCGAACTCGACCTCTTCCATTTCCAGGAGGAAGGCCCGGGCGTCGTGTTCTGGCACCCCAAGGGCTGGACCATCTTCCAGCAGCTGATCGCCTATATGCGCCGACGCCTGACCGGCGATTACAGCGAGGTCAACGCGCCGCAGATCCTCGACAAGGTCTTGTGGGAGACCTCGGGCCATTGGGGCTGGTACCGCGAGAACATGTTTGCGGCGCAGTCGGCCGGCGACGAGGCCGAGGACAAGCGCTGGTTTGCGCTCAAGCCGATGAACTGCCCGGGGCACGTGCAGATCTTCAAGCACGGCCTGAAGAGCTACCGCGACCTGCCCTTGCGCCTCGCCGAATTCGGCGTGGTGCATCGCTATGAACCGTCGGGCGCCATGCACGGGTTGATGCGCGTGCGCGGCTTCACTCAGGACGACGCGCACATCTTCTGCACCGAGGACCAGCTCGCCGAGGAATGCCTGAAGATCAACGATCTGATCCTGTCGACCTACGCCGATTTCGGCTTCACCGGCGATCTCACCGTGAAGCTGTCGACGCGGCCGGAAAAACGCGTCGGCACCGACGAGATGTGGGATCACGCCGAGCGCGTGATGGCCACAGTGCTGCGCGAGATCCAGTCGCAGAGCAATCACATCAAGACCGAGATCAATCCGGGCGAAGGCGCCTTCTACGGGCCGAAGTTCGAATATGTGCTGCGCGACGCCATCGGCCGCGACTGGCAGTGCGGCACCACGCAGGTCGACTTCAACCTGCCGGAGCGGTTCGGCGCGTTCTACATCGACCATGACGGCGGCAAGAAACCGCCTGTGATGGTGCACCGCGCGATCTGCGGCTCGATGGAACGCTATATCGGCATCCTGATCGAGCACTATGCCGGCAACTTCCCGCTCTGGCTCTCGCCGGTGCAGGCGGTAGTCACCACCATCACCTCGGAAGGCGACGAATACGCCAAGGTGGTGCTGGAGCAGGCGCGGCGCGCGGGGCTTCGGGTCGAGATCGATTTGCGCAACGAGAAGATCAACTACAAGGTCCGCGAGCACTCGCTGGCCAAGATCCCCGCCCTGCTCGTGGTCGGCAAAAAGGAGGCCGAAACGCATTCGGTCTCGGTGCGCCGGCTCGGCAGCGACGGCCAGAAGGTGATGACGACCGAGGAGGCGATCGCCGCACTGGTCGACGAGGCGACGCCGCCCGACGTCAAGCGGATGCGCGGGTCGCTCTGATCCCTGAAATCGATCTAAATTCGCTTCCGGTTGCGGGCGTGCATGCTTATCTCGGCATGGCACGCCCGCAGACCATTTGAAGAGGATATCGCAGTGCCCGATGCCATCGAACTCCTGAAGACCCGCCGCTCGGTCAAGCCGCGCGAGATGACCGGGCCCGGCCCCTCTCCGGCCGAGCTCGAGACGATCCTGACCATCGGCGCCCGCGTGCCCGACCACGGCAAGCTCGCACCCTGGCGCTTCATCATTTTCGAGGGCGATGCCCGTGCACGTGCCGGCGAGGTGATCGCCAAGGTGTTTGCGCGGAAGAATCCCGGCGCGCCGGCGGCCGACGTCGAGACCGAGCGCAAGCGCCTGATGGATGCGCCGCTGGTGATCGGCATCGTCAGCTTCACCAGACCGCATCCGAAGGTGCCGGCGTTCGAGCAGGAATTGTCGGCGGGCGCCAGCGCCATGAACATCGTCACGGCCGCAACCGCGCTCGGCTACGGCGCCTGCTGGCTGACCGGCTGGTTCTCGTTCGATCGCGACGTGCTCGACGGCCTCGGCCTGAAGCCGGACGAGAAACTCGCCGGCTTCATTCACGTGGGCACGCCGACCAAGCCGAGCGAGGACCGTCCGCGACCGTTCCTTTCGGAAATCGTGACGCGTTTTTGATCGATGGCGTGTTGACGCCCACGACGCCTTGCGGCTTTGATCCCGCCGAGGGAGGAAGCCCGGATGAAGCGTCGTGATTTTCTGGTCGGAGCAACGCTGCTCGCCGGCACGATGGTGCGAAGCCGGGCCGCCGACATCCCCGCCCCCTCGCCCGACGGGCTCGACCGCATCACTGCATTCTTCGACAACGAGGTGAGCAGCGGTCGGCTGCCGGGCGCGGTGATCCTGGTGCAGCAGCACGGCAAGCCGGTCTATCTCAAGACGTTCGGCGTGCGCGACACCAGGACGGGCCTCGCGATGACGCCCGACACGATCTTCGCGATCCACTCGATGACCAAGCCGATCACGTGCCTCGGCGCGATGATGCTGATCGACGAGGGCAAGCTCGCCCTCACCGACCCCGTGTCGAAATACGTGCCGCTGTTTTCCCGCACCAAGGTCGGCCTCGAGGTCACCGAGCCGGACGGCAAGCTGGAACTCGACCTCGTGCCGCCAGTCCGTCCCGTCAACATCGAAGATCTGCTGCGGCACACTTCGGGCATCAGCTACGACTATATCGGCGGCAAATGGGTCGAGCAGGCCTACCAGGCCGCCAACATCTTCGAAGGGCAATTCAACAACAGGGAATTCGCCGACCGCATCGCCAAGCTGCCGCTGGCGCGGCAGCCGGGGACGCTGTGGCGCTACGGCCATTCCACCGACGTGCTCGGCAGCGTCATCGAGATCGTCTCGGGCCAGACGCTGTACCAGTTCCTCAAAGCTCGCATCTTGGATCCGCTCGGCATGAACAGCACCAAGTTCGCGCTGGCGACCGAGGACGAGCTGGCGCGGATGGCGCGGCCGCTGCCGAACGACTTCATCCTGCTCGCTGGAGAGCGCGAACGTCTGGACCATCCGGAATGGCAATCCGGCGGCGGCGGCCTGCTCTCGACCATCACCGACTATCAGCGCTTCTCGCAGATGCTGCTCAACGGCGGCTCGTTCGCGGGCCGGCGCTATCTGAGCCCCGCTGCGTTCAAGGCGATGACGACGGATCACATCGGGCCCGGCTCCGGGGTTGGACGCGACTATTTCTATTTCCCCGGCGACGGCTTCGGCTATGGCTACGGCCTTGCGGTACGGACCGATCCCGGCAACGCGAAACCGCCGCCGCCGGGCTCGCTCGGCGAACTGAAATGGGACAGTGGCAGCGGCACCTATTTCGGCGTCGATCCCAAGCTCGACATGGTCTACCTCATGATGCAGCAGACCCAGACCGAGCGCGGCCGCATCACGCCCGCCTTCAAGGCGCTGGTCTACGATTGCTTCCCCGAGGGACTACGCCGCCCGTGAAGCACGCTGGCCGAAATCGGCGAGCAGCTTTGCGATTTCGGCCGCGGGCCGCGCCGCGCTGAACAGAAAACCCTGCACCTCGTTGCAGCCCTCGGCACGCAGCCAGTCGAGCTGGTCCTCGGTCTCGACGCCCTCGGCGGTCGTCGTGATGTTGAGGCTGCGGCCGAGGCCGGAGATCGCGCGCACGATCGCGCCGCAATCGGGACGCTCCGCCAGATCCTTCACGAACGAACGGTCGATCTTGATCTTGTCGAACGGGAAGCTGCGCAAATAGCTCAGGCTGGAATAGCCGGTGCCGAAATCATCCATGGAGATGCCGACGCCGAGCTCGCGCAGCTGGTGCAGGATCGCGAGATTGGCGTCGGTCTCGGCCAGGAAGATCGACTCGGTGATCTCGAGCTCGAGCCGCCGCGGCGACAGGCCGGACTGCGCCAGCGCCGAGATCACGATCTGGACCAGATTGCGGCTGCGGAATTGCGCCGGCGACAGATTGACCGCGACCTTGATGTCGGCAGGCCATTTCGCCGCCTCGGCGCAGGCCTCGCGCAGCACCCACTCGCCCAACTGGGTGATGAGGCCGATGTCCTCCGCGACGGGAATGAACTCCGCCGGCGAGATCATGCCCTTGTCCGGATGACGCCAGCGCAGCAGCGACTCGAAGCCGGAGATGCGGTCGGAGGCGATCGACACCAGCGGCTGGTAGTGCAGCTCGAACTCGCCGTTGGCGAAGGCACGGCGCAGATCGAGCTCCATGTCGCGGCGCTTCTGCGCCTGCAGGTCCATCTCACGCTCGAAGAAATGGTGAACGCCGCCGCCGTCGGACTTCGCCCGGTACAGCGCCATGTCGGCGTTTCGCATCAGCTCTTCCGGCGTCGTGCCGTCGCCGGGCGACAGCGCGATGCCGATGCTGGCGCCGATCACCATCTCCTGGCCGTCGAGGTCATAGGGCGCCTTCAGCATGTCGATCAGCAGGCCAGCACAGGCGCTGGCCTCGTTCGGCGAAACGTCGGCCGCGAGGATCACCGCGAATTCGTCGCCGCCGAGCCGGGCCGCCAGATTGACGCCACGGACGGCGGTGGTCAGGCGCTCGGCAACCTGCTTGAGCAGGCGGTCACCCACGGGATGACCGAAGGAATCGTTGATGTTCTTGAACAGGTCGAGGTCGATATAGAGCACGCCGACGCGCTTGTCGCCGGCCTGCTCCAGGGCCTGCTTCAGGCGCTCCTGGAAATATTCGCGATTCGGCAGGTCGGTGAGCCCGTCATGGTGGGCCATGTGCGCGATGCGCGCCTCGGCCTTGCGCCGCTCGGTGATGTCGACCACGGCGACCAGATAGCCGTCGCGATCGTCGAAGGCGACGCGGCGGCCGAAGGTCAGCACCTCGATCTCGCTGCCGTCGGCGCGCAAATGCCGCCAGTTGCGCGAGGAATGATAGGCGTCGCCGACGCGCTCCAGCGCCTCGGTGTGGCTGTCCCATTCATCCTTGGGCCAGATCTCGTGCAGCTTCATGCGCAGGAAGGTGGCGCGGCTGTAGCCGTAATGCTGGATCGCGGCGTCGTTGACGCTGAGGAACTCCTTGCTCTCGGCGTCGAACACCCACATCGGCATCGGGTTGTTGTCGAACAGCAGGCGAAACGAGGCATCGCGCCGCTTCAAGGCGGTGACATCGGAGATCGTCAGCGAGACAACGTCGGCGAAGGCGGTGGCACTGAAGCGGAGGTGGCGATCCCCGTGCTCGATCTCGAGCTGCTCGCCGCGACTGCCCGCGACGGCCTTGAGCAGGAAGTCCATGATCTCGGGCAAGGCCAGCAGCGTGGGCCCCTCGCCGATCCGCCGCCACAACAGGCTGCCGTTCGCGACATTCAGCAGCGTGCCTGCGCTGTTGTTGTGATGCACGACCTGCAGATCGAACGGCTTGCCGCCGGCATCGCGCATTGTCGCCAGCGAGATCACCGCGTCGTCGGTCGCGGCGAAGATCGCGTCCAGGAGATTGTACTGCGCGCCGCGCTCGTTGATATAGGCGCCGACCAGCGTGGCGCCCCAGCGCGAGGCCGTCGGCAGCGCCAGCACATCGTAGGTCCTGACCATGCCGTCGCGCACGCAATGCGCGCTCGCCTGGTGCGGCTGCCCCGTGGCGAGCGCGATGCCTGCTGCTTCCGACAGCGCCGTGGCGCAATCGGGCGACAGCTCCGCGACCGCAATGTCCCAGCGCTCCTCGCCGAGCCATTTCTGCACGTAGCGTCCGCTGCGCGACAGTTCGAGCCTGCCGTCGTTTCTCAGAAGCGCGATGTGATCGGCGAGCCGTCCGAGACTGCCGAGCATGACGTCTTCGTAGCGCGGCAGCCGGTCGCCCGGCTTCAACGCGGCGCGCCATTTGCGCCGAAGCACCGGGATGTCGTCGAACATTTCGGCGGCCGGTTTTCCCGGCATCTTCCTTGCGGCAGTCATGGCAGTCCCCAACGCACTTTCACGGCGCATCCAATGCAGGCGCACTTAACGACATGTAAACAACGCGCAGGCACGGGTTCCGTACGGCGATTATGACAGTTTTAAGTCGGGTGTTGGTTAGTGCGCGTTAGAGACTATGACGGTGGTGCGAAGGCGATGCATCGGTGCACATATTTCCGCACACCGTTTCGGCGCCGTCATTGCGAGCGCAGCGACTTGTCCGCGGAAGCCTCGGCGAAGGCGGAAGCATCCAAAAATCTTTCCGCGGCGACAATGTCGATTCCGTCATCCTGAGGTGCGAGGCGTGCGATGCGACCGCATCGCACGCGGAGCCTCGAAGGATGTGCGGCCGAGGTGCAACCGGGCTGTCGCCCTTCGAGGCCTCCGCTTCGCTCCGGCGCCTCAGGGTGACGGTCATAGATGACAGCTCGCAGCACCCTCATCCCAGACACGCCTTCGCGTCCTCGCGGCTTGTTCGCCCGAGCTTTGCCTGATCGCTTCGCCCTCTTGAATGGAGAGGGCGCAGGGAAGACCGGGCGCCGGCTGGCACCCGCGATCCACTGTGCGAATCCTGCGTGACAAGAAGCTGCACAGCGGCATACAGGTGTAGCCAGGACATCCCGGCCTTCCCTGCGCAGTGGGTTGACGGCTTATGTCGTGCTCTCCCCGGGGAGCGTTGCACTATTGCCCCCGTCGCCTTGCGGATGGCTGACGCGCTTGCCCGGTTGAGCAATGCACATCACCACAAGACTTGGCGCACAGACCCCGGGCGCCAGGACCACACGATTTTGCCGTACGCCGATCGCACCGGTCGTGTGCGCGAGGCGCCTTGCTCACAGTTGCCTGCCCTGCAAAGCCCTTCGCGCCGATGCCATCAGCGTCCACCGCCGCCCGGCCCGCGTTCGTGACGATCGCGATACGCCCCTCTTCCTTGGGCCGGGTTGTCGCGACACATACGCGCTTTCCGAAATTCGGTAAAGTGGAATATTTTCGGCGGCGCGGATTGACCGGCATTTTGGGTGTTTTGCCCGACGGGCAACACGATATCTGGTAGCCCGGATGGAGCGTAAGCATAATCCGGGACCTTCGCGCCATCAGGCAAGAACCCCGGATTGCGCTGCGCTCCATCCGGGCTACAAGGCTATGGCTCGCGGCCTACGCCTCGCGCAGCTCCGAGGGCGTCGCGCCAAAGCGCTTGCGGAAGGCGCGGTTGAAATAGGACAAGTCGGAAAAGCCCGAGGAATGCGCGATGTCGCTGATCTTGCGCGCCCTGGCGCGGGGATCGCCGAGCAGTTTTCGCGCTTGCAGCAGGCGCTGCTCGAGCACGAATTCGGTGAAGGTGGTGCCCGCCTGCTCGAACAGGCGCTGCGCCTGGCGCGGGCTCAGCCCAGAGCGCGTCGCGATCTCGGACAGGCAGAGATCGTTGCGGCCAAGCGCTGCCATCACGTCGGCGCGCATCAGGTCGAGACGCGCCGCCGCGTGGCCGCGGCCGCGGGCAAGGCTGGCATGCTCGGCATCGGTGCCGAGCAGCAGGCCGACGAGATCGACCATGTGCTGCGCGGTCAGGCGTTGGCCGACCGCGTCCAGATGCGGCGCGTGGTTGGCGGCGAGCGCATGGTAGCGGAAGATGGTCTCGGCGACCGCGCCGTCGCTGAGCACTTGCGACAGCTTGTCCTCGGCGCGCGGATTGATCTCGAGCAGCGCCCGGCGCGGCATGCGGATGGTGGTGAAGCGGTCGTCAATGGTGTGGCCGACCGAGCCGGTGATGCCCATGTCGACGAGCACCATCTGCGCGGGCGCAAGCTCCACGGTATGACCGTTCTGCCCGACCCGGACGAGGCCGGCATGGGCCGCGATCAGCACGAGATCGTCGCTGCCGTCGGCAAGCTGGCTCTGGCTGCGCGTGTATTGCGCGGAGGCGCCTTCGGGAATGGCGAGCGCGATGTTGTCGACCACGCTGATCTGGAGCCGGCAATCGATGCTGTCGCCGCGGCTCGGCCCGATCTCGAGGCCGCAGGGCCCCAGGGCCCGCTCGCGCCAATGCTCGAACGCGGGCCCTTGCGGCAGGCCGGTGTACTGGTGAACGAAGATGCCCGGCGTTTTCGCTGCATCCATCTGATGTCTAGCCCCTCTTTCGGCTCCGCGATCGGCGGCGCCGACTGCAATTTCCGCAAATTTGACGCTGCCAATTGCGGCGAGGTTCAAATCGAGGGCGGATTCAGGGAACTTGTCGGGATGCGACGGTGGCACGGACCGTGGCGACAGGCTACGGGAGCTATTTTTGGGCCGGCGCCTGCGGCTGGGCCGGCGGCACGGTCTCGATCAGCTTGCCGGTGAAGACCGGCGCGGAGTGCGGATTGCCGTCGGGCGAGCCGCCCGCCTGCTCGACGGTGACGGCGTAGGTCGCGCCGTTGACGACGTCGGGATCGTAGCCGGCGAGCAGCGGACGCGCGGTGAAATCGCTCGTGCCGATCACGCCGAGCGAACGGGGACGCGGCAGCTTGTCCGAGATCAGCCAGAGCTCGAAACTCTTGCCGGGCTCCGGCGTCGCGCCGACCTTGCGCACGGTGAAGTTCTTGGTCGCACCGTCGACGGTGAGAATGAAGGCGGGCCCGCCGGCCTGGCCCTGCAGCAACGCGACATATTGCGCCGACGTCGCGAGCGGCGCGGCCGGAATCTTCACTTCCACGGTCTGGATGCGCGGTGCGGGACGCAAGGCGCCCGGCAACGCGTCGGGCAGGAAGATCTGGAGCGACAGCGTGATCAGCAGCGCGGCCGCGAGCGCACCGGCGGCGGATGCGATTCCGCGCCAGCGCTTCACCCGGCTCTCGAGACGGATCACATTGCCATCGTCGACGATCGCCGCCTGCGGCGCGCGCGCGACGGCGAGATCCGGCGCGTGAACTTGCGGGATGAATTGCGGCGCGACGTCGGCAAGCGCGTCGGGCTCGGGACGCGGCATCTGCGGCGGGGCGGCTTCGGCATGCGGCACGACGGGAGACTGCGGCGCATCGCCCGCGGACTCCGCGGCCTCCGAAGCGGGTAGCTCCGATGCAGGCGGAGGCGGCGGCGGCGATGCCTCGGCAGCTACGGGCGGCTGCTGCGCCAGCGCCGTGCGCGCGATCTCGGACCTGATGTTCTCCCACACGATCGGGCGCGGCTCGACCGCGCCGACCATCTGGTTGAGGGCACCGAGCCGATAGGCCCAGGCCTGCACGATCGCGGCGAACGCCTCGTCCACCGCCATCATGGTCTCGACCTGCGCGCGCTCGTCGGCATCGAGCGTACCGAGCGCATATTCCGCGGCGAGCGCGATATGGTCGTCCGAATAGGCCATCAATTGCGGTCCAGAACCATCCTCATGCATTCATAGTCCGAGGCACTCCCGAATCTCCAACATGCTGCGCCGGAGCCACGTCTTCACCGTGTTGACGGGCGCTGAAAACTTCTCCGCCAATTGCTCGCGGCTCCAGCCGTTGTAATAGGCGAGAAGCACGAGCCGCTGACGGTCCGGCTCGAGCCGGCCGACGCATTCGAGCAGCCGCTTCAGCTCTTCGGTCATCTCCCGGCGCGCCAGCGGGTCGGGGCTGTCGGCCGCCACCTCCATCGCCTGAGGCTCCTCCTCGATGGAGACCTCCGACTTCTTGCGTACGATGTCGATGGCGCGGTTGCGCGCGATCGAGGCCATCCACGTGATCGGCGAGGACAGCGCCGGATTGAACCCGCCGGCGCCGTTCCAGATCTTGACGTAGGTCTCCTGAATGACCTCCTCTGCGAGATCCTGTCGGCGCAAGATACGGAGCACGACGCCATAGAGTTTCGCGCGCGTGGCGGCGTAGAGGCGCTCGAAAGCGGCCTGATCGCCCTTCGCCACCGCCTCAATCAATCCGACCAGCTCTGCTGGCGTCAGCATTCAGCCCCCTCATCTTCCTCCCTCTCCCCGCCTGCGGGGTCGGGACGAGCTAGGCTCGCCCTGAGAGGGTCGGGGTGAGGGGGAGTCTCCGCAAAGGAAGTTGCAGACGGACTCGCGGAGAGTCCCCCTCACCCGGATCGCGCCGGACGATGCTCCGCATCGCCGGGCCGATCCGACCTCTCCCCGCAAGCGGGGAGAGGTGAACCCCCACCACCATAGCGCGCGGCAAAGCCGTCCACCAAGGGCTGCGGCGCCACACTGTGGACAGCACATACGAAAACCCGGACCTTGCGGGTCCGGGTTTTCAGGATTTCTCGGTGGGTCGGGCTTGCCGGCGCGCTCAGGCGACGGCGCCGATGCGGGCGCGCATCAGGCCGATGCTGTCGAGGTCGGCCTGCTCGCGGGCGTTCTCCTCGGCGCGTTCGCGGGCCTGGTCGCGCTCGTCGAGCAGCTCGACCTTCTTCAGCTCCTCGAAGGCCTCGGCCAGCGCGGCCTTGGCTTCGTCGAGCTGGCCCTTGAGCTCGTCGGCCGAGCGGGTCAGGTTCTCGCGGCGCTGGATCGCCGCCTTGGCGTAGGTCGGATAGGCGAAGTGCGAGGGATCGTTGATCCCGGCGCGCTCCTGTTCGGTCTGGATCTCGCGTTCGAGATCGACCGACATCCGCTGGAAATCGGCGATCATGGTCTCGATCTGGGTGACCCGGCGGCGCTTCTCGTCGACCTGAAACTTCTTCAGGCGAATGAGGGTATCTCGTGACTTCATCGACTCGTACTCCCCAGAAGTCCCCCCGCTGCACGTGGGACGATACCGGTCACCCCACGGGCCCGATGGGGGCCCAGACCGGCTCTGCTACTCTGTGGGATCGGATGATGACGGGACAAAGTTAGCGTTCCGTTTCCAAATTGCCGAGGATTTGCGCCAACTGGCGGTAGCCGTCCGCCAGCGATGCATTTTCGTCCTTGCGCTGGCGCAGGAAGGCCTCCAGCGGCTCGTGCAGGCGGATCGCCTCGTCGACCTCCGGGCTGGAGCCGGCCCGGTAGGCGCCGAGACGGATCAACTCCTCCATGTCGGCATAGGTCGCCATCACCGCCCGCGCCTTCTGGATCACGGGCCAGAACTCCGGATCCGCCGATTTCGGCATGGTGCGGGAGACGGATTTGAGGATGTTGATGGCGGGGTAGCGGCCGCGCTCGGCGATCGAGCGCTGCATCACGATGTGGCCGTCCAGGATGCCGCGGACGGCGTCGGCGATCGGCTCGTTGTGGTCGTCGCCGTCGACCAGCACCGTGAAGATCGCGGTGATGGCGCCCTCGCCGAGGCCCGGGCCGGCGCGCTCCAAGAGCTTCGGCAGCTCGGTGAAGACGGTCGGCGTGTAGCCCTTGGCGGTCGGCGGCTCGCCGGCGGACAGGCCGATCTCGCGCTGGGCCATGGCAAAGCGCGTCACCGAATCCATCAGGCAGAGCACGTCCTGGCCTTCGTCGCGAAAATATTCGGCGACCGCGAGCGTCAGATACGCCGCCTGGCGGCGCATCAGCGCCGGCTCGTCGGAGGTCGCGACCACGACGACCGAGCGCGCCAGACCCTCCTCGCCGAGGTCGTCCTGCAGGAATTCCTGAACCTCGCGGCCGCGTTCGCCGATCAGCCCGATGACGCTGACCGCGGCATCGACGTTGCGCGCCAGCATCGACAGCAGCACCGATTTGCCGACGCCGGAGCCTGCGAAGATGCCCATGCGCTGGCCGCGGCAGCAGGTGAGGAACGTGTTCATCGCGCGCACGCCGAGATCGAGCGGCGCGCCGACGCGCTTGCGCGAATGCGCCGGCGGCGGCGTATTGCGGAACGGCATCGGCGAGGCGCCCTGCGGCAGCGGTCCCTTGCCGTCGATCGGCTCGCCCAGCGCGTTGACGACGCGGCCGAGCCAGGCGGACGAGGGCCGCACCAGATTGGCGGCATTGGCGATGACGGCCTTGCAGCCGCGGCGCACGCCGTCGAGGCCGGCGAACGGCATCACGACGGCGTTGTTGCCGGAGAAGCCGATCACCTCGCAGGGAATCGAACGGTTGGCGCCGGTCTCGATCACGAGCCGCGCGCCGACCGACATCGCGTGAATGGGTCCTGCCACCTCGACCATCAGGCCGCGCACGCCGACCACGCGGCCATAAATGTTGATGCCGTCGATGTCGCCGATCTGTTCGGCAAGCGCCTTCATCGGGGAGCCTTCATCAGCAGCGCCTTCATATGAGGGCCTTCATATAAGCTGGTGGTCGCTCCAGCGATCCCCGGGACTTCACGGTGAAAACCTTAAGTTTCGCCATATTTCTGAACGGAGCTTAACTTCGTGTTTACCCGCATCATTAATCATTGCGTCACTGTCTTTGTGACTGAGCGTGACTCCCCTTCAGAAGAAGGCTGAGTCGCGGGAGTCGGTTAGGTCCGTCTCTTAAAGTGGAACTTGAACGGAGCTGGGTGACGAAAGCTGCTTCACGCGCAAGACCTTAGGGCGATTCGACGAAAATTGCACCCGGGGGGACTTGCGTTCCAGAATCAGGATTTGTTAACCATCTGTTGTCAGGATCCGAATCAGTTGTTCAAAGGCGTTTTGTTGAGTGCCGCGAATGCGGCCGACCTGACGCCCAGGAGCGGCGACTATGGGGAACTGGCATGCGCGTTTTGCTGATTGAAGATGACAGCGCCGTCGCGCAGTCGATCGAGCTGATGTTGAAGTCTGAGAGCTTCAACGTCTACACGACCGATTTGGGGGAAGAAGGCGTCGATCTCGGTAAATTATACGATTACGACATTATCCTTCTCGACCTCAACCTGCCCGACATGTCCGGCTACGACGTGCTCAAGCAGCTCCGGGTCTCCAAGATCAAGACACCGATCCTGATCCTCTCCGGCCTCGCCGGCATCGAGGACAAGGTCAAGGGTCTCGGCGTCGGCGCCGACGACTACATGACCAAGCCCTTCCACAAGGACGAGCTGGTGGCCCGCATCCACGCGATCGTGCGCCGCTCCAAGGGTCACGCCCAGTCGGTCATCCAGACCGGCGACCTCGTCGTCAACCTCGACACCAAGACGGTGGAAGTCGGCGGCCAGCGCGTGCATCTGACCGGCAAGGAGTACCAGATGCTGGAGCTGCTCTCGCTCCGCAAGGGTACGACCCTGACCAAGGAAATGTTCCTCAACCACCTCTATGGCGGCATGGACGAGCCCGAGCTGAAGATCATCGACGTCTTCATCTGCAAGCTCCGCAAGAAGCTGGCCAACGCTTCCGAGGGCCGCAACTTCATCGAGACCGTGTGGGGTCGCGGCTACGTGCTGCGCGAGCCGCACGAGCACGAAGAGCGCATTCCCGCCTGATCTCAGGGTTTACGTCGCGAGCCCCCTTGGCTCGCTCCTCCCAGCCTGGACCCCGCCGCAAATGGCGGGGTTTTGTTTTTTGGGGGATGCTTCATCTCCCCCTTAAGCTTTGAACCGCTACCCTTCCCCCGCCGACGAATGGTCGCTGCACGATGGGGGAATGATGATCCTGCAATCACTGGCCGGCCTGCCCGCCTTCCTGGTCTATTTCTGCACCGGGCTGATCGCGATCGTGGCGTATCTGTTCGTCTACACCCGCATCACCGCGCATAACGAGTTCCAGCTGATCCGCGACAACGAGCCGGCCGCGGCGATCGCGCTCGGCCTCAGCCTGCTCGGCTTCGTGGCGCCGCTGGTCAGCGCCATCGCGCATTCGGCCAATGTGCTGGACTGCCTGATCTGGGCGACGATCGCGCTGGTCGTGCAGGTCATCGTGTTCTTCCTGGTGAAGGTCCCGGTGCCGAACCTGTCGGCGCGGATCTCCGCCGGCGAGCTTGCCCCGGCGATCTGGCTCGGCCTGTCCTCGCTCGCCGCGGGCCTGTTGAACGCCGCCTGCATGATCTACTGACCATGGCCGAGAAACCCACCAGCAAGGAGTTCGGCAGGCGCCGGCCGCGCCTGCCGGCGGACCTGCCGCTGCCGCCGCGGGAGCCGGTGAAGCGCTCGGGCCACGTCGCGCTGCTGGTGATGGGCACGCTCGCGGTCGGCACCACCGCTTACACGCTGATGCCGCGGCAGACCTGCGAGCCCACGCCCGGCGCCGTGCCGGGGCAGGCGACCACGACCTGCACGAGCAGCAGCGGCAGCAGCTCGTCGGGCGGCAGCAGCTCGCGCTGGTCGTCGCGATCGAGCTTCTTCAGCAGCGATTCATCGAGCCATTCTTCGGCGGGAACGTCGTCGTCCGACTCCGGCCACAGCAGCGTGAGCCGCGGCGGCTTCGGCTCGTTCGGCCACGGCTTCTCGGGCGGCGGCTAAAGCCGCTGCGAGATTGAGACGCGTCAAATCCGGGCCAGCTGCGGCTCTGTATTGTGAACCTCGATGATCGTGCGCCCGCGTGGCCACCAAGATCGAGGTGCAATGATGCGTGTGATGTTGACGTCGGCACTGGCCTTCCTCGCGCTGGCATCGCTGTCGGCCAGCGTGCAAGCCGCACCGTGCCCGACCGGCATGGTCCAGGTCTGCGATCCGCAACCGCGGGACCGTCCGCCGATGGGTCCGCCCCGCTGCCACTGCGAGAATACGCCCGGCAGTCCGACCTGGGGCGGCAAGGCCGAGATCCACAAGAAGAACGTGCCGACCGTGAAGCCGAACAAGTCGCCCGGTCCCAACGACTGAGCTGGCTCGAATCTCAAACAACCGAGGTGCAACGATGCGCGTGACGATATCAGGACTGGCGCTGCTCGCGCTGACTTCGCTGCCCGTTGCCGTCCAGGCCGCGCCCTGTCCGCCCGGAACGGTGGAGGTATGCCGGCCTCATACGATGCGTCCGCCGCTGTGCCATTGCGAGAATGCACCGGGCAGCGGGAATTTGGGTGGCGGCGGCAAGGCCGAGATCCACAAGAAGAGCGTGCCGACCGTGAAGCCGAACAAGTCGCCCGGTCCCAACGACTGAGCCCGGATCAGCTCCATCCTTCAACAATCGAGGTGCAACGATGCGTATCGTCATGACGTCGGCTCTCGCCCTCCTCGCGCTGGCTACCCTATCCGCCGCCGTGGAAGCCGGGCCCTGCCCGCCTGGGATGGTTCGGGTCTGCCTGTCGCCACCGCAGAACGACCGTCCGCCGAACACCACCCCAATGCCGTGCAAATGTGAAAATCAGTCGGGCAGCGGAAGCTATGGTGGCGGCGGCAAGGCGGAGGTTCACAAGAAGAATGTGCCGACGGTGAAGAAGAACAAATCCCCCGGCCCCAACGACTGACGCGGGCGCACGAATTTGGACGCGCGATGGCGCACATGCCATCGCGCGTCTTTATTGCATGGATGCCGGCACGCCGCGAACGACGTTTGCGGATCGTCCCTACTGCAGTTTCTTCGTCGTGTCCGGTCGCAGCGGCTCCGGCTGCGGGTTCAGCCAGTTGTTGCCCTGCACCGGCTTCTTGCCCGCCATCGGCGGCTCGGGTTGCGGATTGAGCCAATTGGTCTTGGGGTGCTCGACCTTCAAGCTCTTCGTCTTGGTCCTGGTCTTCTTCACGGACTGCGTCTGAGGTGTCGCCGTTTGCGCCAACCTCACCGGCTGCTGCGTCCCAGTTTGCTCCGAGGCGCCGCCGGGTCCAGCCGAGATGCCGGCGCTGGCTGCATTCAACGTGGCAACGCAGGCAAGGCTTGCGATCGCGAGTGCTGTCGATGTGAGCTTCCGATACTTCATGATGTCTCCCCTATTGTTCGATCTGTCGGCGAATGCGGGGCGGGGCGGGCGTCGGACGAACGACCGGACGCGGCGTGAACTGCTTCGGCGGCACGACACGCTTCGGCGGCCGCGGAACGACCACGGTTGGCGGACGCGGCGGTGGCGGTGGCACGACAACCTTGCCGCGCTTGCCGCGTGGCGCGACGACCGGCGCCGGCAGATGCGGCGTGGCCGGCACGAAGGTCGTCCCTCCCGCAGGCACGCATTTGCGCTTGTCGGCATCGGGCTTCTGTCCGACCGGACAGCACTGGCCGCCTGACGTCGCCTGCGAGCCAAGGCAGCAGGAGCCATTCGGCAACTTCACATAGCCGGCGAAGCAGCCGCCTGCAGCCGGCGGTGCGTCCGACGTGCATTTGCCATTGATCAGCATCTGTCCGGTCGGACAGCTGCAGGCCGCCTTGGTGCCGGCGACCGCCGTCGCCGGCGGACAGCATTGACCGGTCACCGGATCGACACTGGTGTCCGGCGGACAGACGACCGGGGGCTTGCAGCTGTTGTCGGGCTGCGGCTTCGTCCCAGTCGGACAGCACGTGCCGTTGGGCGTGAGCTGCTCGGGGGCGCATCCCTGCTTGAGCGGCGGCTGGCAGCTGCCATCGGGCTGCGGCTTCGAGCCGGGCGGGCAGCAGTCACCGCTTACCGTCAATTGCTCGGCCGGGCATTGCAGCTTCGACGGCGAGCACGTGCCATCGGGCTGAGGTTTCGTCGTCGACGAGCAGCAGATGCCCTTCGACGTCAACTGGCCGGGCGGACACGAAGGGTGCTGCGGCTTGCTGCATTTGCCGTCGGGGCCGGGCAGCGTGCCGTCGGGACAGCACTGGTTGGCCGTATACGCCCACGAACCAGACGGGCAAAGCTGCAAGCAGCTGCCATCGAGGCCGGGCTGCTTGAAATTCGGTAGAATCTGCAAACACGCCTGTTCCTGAGCCGTCGGCTTGCAACCGAAGAAATCGCTCGATGGATCCGGCTCGAAGCCTGCGGGGCAGACCGGCGACTTGAACGTGGGACAATGATAGCCGTTGGCATCGTGAACGGCCTTCGAACCATCGAGACAGCCGAGCTTCGACCAATCATTGGGATCGAAAGAGTTCGGATCGAAGCCGTTCAAGCAGGCTTCGATTTTGCCGGGATCTGTCGATCCATCCGGACACGGCGATGCGCACTGCCCATTGGGTCCCGGGAACATGCCGATGGGGCAGCACTGGAAGCCGGGCTGTTGGGTGGTGCCGGGCGGGCAGGCGCATTGGTTGCCCGAGCCTGGCGGGCAATCGAGCAGCGGCGGCTTCTTGCCGTGCAGGCGATACCAGAAGAAGCCCGGAAACAGCGCGACGCGCGGCCGGTACCAGCCCGGCAGATTGAACCCAGCCTGGCCGCAGATGCGCAGAACCGCGATGTCGCCGAGATGGCCGCGCGCAGACGGATCCTGGAACTGGTCGTCATAGTCGATGAAGTAACTTTGCCACGGCGGCACGTTGGCGGGCCGCACGGCCATGATGTCATTGCCTTGCACGCCATTGACTTCGGCCGGACCGCCGGCTGCGAGCTGCGCGGCGATCGCGGGATCGTTCGAATTGCGCAACTGCTCGCCGGTCGACCACAGGAACTGTCCGCAGGCGGCACGATCAATCCGACCCTGATCGTCGTAACCGAAGCCGACCGCCACGCCGCCATTGCCGTTGCGCATCTGACGCGCAAAGCCGATCGCGTATTCGTCGGGCTGCAATTGCCACTGCGGCCCGCTGGTGCCGGGCGGCGCCGGCAGATAGCGCAGCACGCGACCCGTCGCCTCCTTCGTCAGCACATCGAAGTCATAGGCGCCGCTCGGCGCGGCGCGCTCGGCGAGCAACATGCGCCCCTGATCGTCGAACGCGATCTTGGCGATTTCGCTCGGACCAGGTCCCGGCGCAACGCTGAGCTCGAGGCGCGGATCGGCGCCAAGGCTCGGCGCAATCGCCACCGACCAGATCTGCAGGTCCTTGGCGACGGCGTAATACAGGCGCCCGTTGCGCACAGCGAGACCGAAGATCAGACGCTGCGAATTGGCATAGCCCCAGGTCACGGGATCGCCAGTGCGGAACTTTGGACTCGATATATCGAGACGCCCGGCGGGATCATACGGCACCGGCGGCAGGCCGGCGGCGCTGCGCCCTTGCACGCCATGATCGTAACGGGCGCGCTCCGTTCCGGTGGAGTCAAAAGCGTGGATCATGCCGGTGGCGCGGTCGGCCACGAACAGCGTGTTGGATGAGGCATCGAAGGCAAGCCCGCCGAGCGCCGGACCGGGATTGGGTGCCCCCTCGAATGTCACGTTGGCGAACAGCCGGACGTCACCGGTGGCGCCATCGATCCGCCAGATCGAGCCGGGACCGCCGCCGGATTGCGGCGGCCCGAACAGGCCCGGCATGAAGGCGGCTTTGGGCGCGCCCTGCTTGATGCGCGTGAACTGGCCGGCTCCGGCCGGAATGACGATGGGCAAGCCGTAAGCCGACGTCGCAGCGACAAACACGTTCGGCGGCGTCGCATTGTCGAGCGCGACACCGAACAGCTGGCCGGTTTGACCGGCGGTGACAGTGAAAGGCTTTGGCGCTGTCAGGATTTGCGCCTGAGGGGGCGCACCCGGCGACTGCAGATCGAGCACGCGCGCCGACGGCCCGTTGAGGTCGATGGCCGTCTTGTCGGCGGGATCGACACCGGGCGGAATTTCGGCGGGCGGCATCGCCCCCGAGAATCCCGTGACGACCGCGTTGCCATTGGCAACGATGCCGACCGGTTGCGCCGCGGCTTCAGCGCAAGCAAACAGGCCGAACCACGCTGCGGCAAACAACACGGCGCGCAGCCGGCCGCCCCGATATGCACGATGATTTTGCTCAGGTGGAATCGAGCGGGGCATACGGGTTTGCATTGGCGATGATCCTGATGAAACACCAATATGTAGTTGACGCCCGATCTCCACCGTCGGACTTGAGCGGGATCAACAAACGTTCGATTCTCGAAATGAAGCGAGAACCGCAGAGGGCCTTACAATGAAACCTTCAGCGGTATCGCGACGATGCCGAGCCCGCGAATCGAACTCCACGCCTCTCGCCGTTGACGCACATCAACGTGCGGCCCGACCGCACAGGCATCCTGGCTCGCGTCCACGAGGGCCAGGCCATGAGGCGCGAGAAAACATCAGCGTTCGCCGCCGCGATCCATGCAGCACTCGTATACGCTGCGGTGGCGATACCCACTGCGGCTCAGGCCAAAGGACACTGTCCGGGCGGCCAGCATTGGCAGTGCACCACCTATGCCACGTCTCGGGAGAACGGCGCCTGGTATGACGCAAAGACGGGCCAATGGTACAATAAGTCATGCAGTTGCCAGGGCGGCGGAGGATCGTCCGGCGGAGATGTCGGCTCATACGGTCATGCCGAGATCCACAAGAAGAACGTACCGACGGTCAAACCTTCCGGCGTCGGCCCGGGGAATCTCGCCGGCTCCTCGCTTCGACTCGCACCGCGTGCGCCGGTGCGCGTAGCCCCGTCCGCGACCTTCCGGCCGGCGCCGACATTCTGACTGTCGGCGTATCGCTCCCGGGCTTGTCGAGAGACACTGATCTGGTGGAAACTGTTGGTTCAAGGCCAGAGCGTCGGAGACTGAATTGCCATGAAACGTCGAGACCGGTCCTGCCCATCATGAGGGGTGGTCAAATCATTGGTGGTCGAATCATCCATGGGCACAGCGGCGGCTAGCGGATGCAGCGCATCACCTGCCTGGAGCGCGACGACTGGCGGGAGACCGCGGCGCAATGCGGCTTCGTCTTCCACACCATCGACGGCGAACGCTATTGGGACGAGCGCGCCTATTACGGCTTCACGCTCGACGAGATCGAGCGCGGCATCGAGACGCCGACCGGCGAGATCGAGGCGATGTGCCTGGAGCTCGCCGGCCGCGTCATCGGCGACGAGCGGCACCTGCGGCGCCTGCAGATCCCGGAAGCGTTCTGGAGCCTGATCGCCGAAAGCTGGCAGCGCGACGACCGCAGCCTCTACGGCCGGCTCGATCTGAAGTACGACGGCAAGTCGCCGGCCAAGCTGCTCGAATACAACGCGGACACGCCGACCTCGATCTTCGAGGCCGCGGTGTTTCAATGGACCTGGCTCGAGCAGACGCTCGAGCGCCGCATCGTTCCCGTTCGCGCCGATCAGTTCAACTCCATCCACGAGCGGCTGATCGCGGCGTGGAAGGAGATTGCAGCTGGCCGCCACGTCCACCTCACCGGCACCCTGGATAACGCCGAGGATGCCGGCACGCTCGCCTATCTCGAGGACACCGCGCGCCAGGCCGGTCTCTCGACCAGGCTGCTCGACATCGAGCAGGTCGGCTGGCGCGACCAGGGCGGCGGCTTCGTCGATCTCGACGATGCCGACATCGCGCTCGCCTTCAAGCTCTATCCCTGGGAATGGATGTTCCAGGACGCCTTCGGCGCAAAGTTGAAGGCCGCCGCGACGCGCTGGATCGAGCCGCCGTGGAAGGCGGTGCTCTCCAACAAGGGCATTCTGCCGCTGCTCTGGGAGATGTCTCCGAACCACCCCAATCTGCTGCCGGCCTTCTTCGAGGACGATCCGCGCGCCGCCGAGCTCGGCACGTCCTATGTGCGCAAGCCGCTGCTGTCGCGGGAAGGCGCCAACGTCACGATCGTGTCCGGCGGCATGGCGCTCGACGCGCACGCAGGTCCCTACGGCGCCGAAGGCTTCGTGCGACAGGCCTTGTCACCGCTGCCGAATTTCTCGGGCTTCTATCCGGTGATTGGAAGCTGGCTGGTGAACCACGAACCCTGCGGCCTGTCGATCCGCGAGGACGAGAGCCCGATCACGGGCAACCACTCGCGCTTCCTGCCGCACGCGATTTTGTGAGGTGTCATTCCGGGGCGCTCGCGAAGCGAGCGAGCCCGGAATCCATAACCACAGGCAGATCGAACGGCCCCACGTCTAACCGCCTGCCCATTTCGATGGCCTGTGGTTATGGATTCCGGGCTCCGCGCTTACGCGCGGCCCCGGAATGACAAAGAAATCACTTCGCCGCGGCGAGCTTCAGCGGCTGCGGCATCAGCCCGCCCATGGGACGGCCGGAGCGCGCGGGGTTGAGCTGGTAGAGACCGCGACGCTCGGTGATGGGACGGAACGCGTCGGTGATGCCGACGACCGATTCGGCGGCGCCAAGCAGCAAGGTGCCGTCGGCTTCCATCGCCTTGGCCATGCGCTCGAAGATCACCGCCTTGGTGTCCTGGTCGAAATAGATCAGCACGTTGCGGCAGAAGATCACGTCGAACGTGCCGAGATGGGAGAAGTCCTGCAGCAGATTGAGCTGACGGAACTGCACCATGGCGCGGATGTCGGCGTTGAGCTGCCAGAGCTCGCCGACTTGCGTGAAATACTTCATCAGGTGCTGGATCGGCAGGCCGCGCTGCACCTCGAACTGGCTGTAGAGGCCGGCCTTCGACTTTTCCAGCACCTCCTGCGACAGATCGGTGGCGACGATCTCGATGCGCCAGCCGGCGAGGGCCGCGCCCATCTCCTTCACGCACATCGCGATCGAATAAGGCTCCTGTCCCGTCGACGACGCCGCCGACCAGATGCGCAAGCTCTTGCGTGCCGCGCGCGCCTGGATCAGGCCCGGCAGGATGGTGTCGCGCAGATGATCGAACGGGATCTTGTCACGGTAGAAGAAGGTCTCGTTGGTGGTCATCGCTTCGACCACGTCGGTCGCAAGCCGGCCGTCGCCGTTCCTGATCTTCAGCACGAGATCGGGAATACCGGGAAGGCTTGCCTTGCGCGCCAGCGGCAGCAGTCTGCTCTCGACGAGATACTGCTTGTCGGGCGACAGATCGAGGCCGGAGCGCTCTTTCAGGAACTTGCGCAGATAGTCGTAATCGGTGGGCGTCACGAGCGGTCTCCCGCGAACAGGCGGTTGACCTTGGCGCCGATCTGGTTGAGCGGCAGGATCGCCGCGCAGATGCCGGCATTGGCCGCCGCGCCTGGCATGCCCCAGACCACGCTGGAGGCTTCGTCCTGCGCGATCACGCTGCCGCCGGCGGCGACGATGTCCTTGCCGCCGCGCATGCCGTCCGAGCCCATGCCCGTCAGGATCACGGAGAGGATGTTGCCGTGCCAGATGTCGATGGCGGAGGTGAAGAGCGGATCGACCGCGGGCTTGCAGAAATTGACGGCGGGGCCGTCGTCGAGCGCGATCACGGTGTCCGCGCCGTTGCGTGCGACGCGCATGTGCTTGCCGCCGGGCGCCAGATAGATCCGTCCCGGCTTCACCGGCTCGCCGTCGACCGCCTCGGCTGCCGGCTTACGGCTCGAGCGCGCCAGATGCTCGGCAAGGATGGTCGTGAAGGTCGGCGGCATGTGCTGGGTGATCAGCACCGGGAAGCGATCGATCACAGGGCCGAGCTCGGTGACGAGCGCCATCAGCGCCTGCGGCCCGCCGGTCGAGGAGCCGATCAGCAGCACCTTGGGGGCCTGGCTGGAGAACGGACGCGTGACCAGCGATCCCGACGACGGGGCCTGCAAGGCCGGCGCGGGAGTGGCGGGCCGCGCCACGGGACCGCGCGGGGCCGGAGCCGGAGTGGCGGGCGCCAGCGGCGGGCTCGCAACCGCGGGCTTGCGCCGCAGCCGCGCGCCGAGATGACGGATCTTCTGGATCAGGTCGTGGTGAAAGATGTCCGCGGCCGACGCCTCGCGCGTCGATTCCGGCTTCGGAATGTAATCGGCGGCACCGAGCGACAGCGCCTTGAAGCTGATCTCCGCGTTGCGGCGGGTCAGCGTCGAAGCCATGATGATGACGAGATCACGCTTCTTTGCCAGCAGCTGCGGCAGCGCCGAGATGCCGTCGAGCTCGGGCATCTCGATGTCGAGCACGGCGACGTCAGGGTTGATGCGTTCGAGCTGGTTGACCGCCTCGAGCCCGGTCCGCAGCGAAGCTGCGACCTCCATGTCGTGTTCGGCGCCGACCCAGCGCGAGATCAGACCGCGGATGACGACGGAATCGTCGACGATCATCACACGCAGCGGCCCGGCTTCGCGCGACGAGCCTGTGGTCGAATTCCCTGCGAACGCAACACTCATTACTCACCAACTCAGACTGAAAGGGTACAGTTGAAAACGGGCGCCGAAGGATCCGAGGGGCCTCCTCCGGCCGGTCGCTCAGATAAGGCCGACTTCCTGGAACTTCGCCGTCACGATGTCCTTGTCGAACGGCTTCATGATGTATTCGTTGGCGCCGGCATGCAGCGCGCGTGCGATATGCGCAACGTCGTTCTCGGTGGTGCAGAACACCACCTTGGGCTGGTCGCCGCCGGGCATGCGGCGGAGATGGCCGAGGAATTCATAGCCGTCCATCACCGGCATGTTCCAGTCGAGCAGCACCGCGTCGGGCAAGCCGCGCTTGCAGGCTTCCAGCGCCTTCTCACCGTCCTCGGCTTCGAGGATCTGGAAGTCGAGCCCCTCCAGAATCCGGCGCGCAACCTTGCGGATGACGCTGGAATCATCAACGACGAGACAAGTGCGCATGTGAACCTCTGCTTCCTCCCCCTTGCGGGGGCACTTCCAATTGCAGGTACGTCGGCGGCGGGGCCGCCGTATCAGGCTGCCATCATCTCGGGCGCGAGCTCGAGGACGCGATCGACGTCGAGGACGACCATGAGCTGACCGTCGAGGCGGTGGACGCCGCCGGCGAGCTTGGCCATGCGGGGGTCGAGGTTGACGGGATTTTCC
>NZ_LFJC01000003.1:3240321-3265773 GCF_002776695.1 Bradyrhizobium nitroreducens | reverse complement strand
AGATCTTGCGCATGTTGCGCTGGATGATGTTCTCGCTCTCATAGTCGAGCGCGCTGGTCGCCTCGTCGAAGATCAGGACGCGAGGGTTGGTCACCAGCGCCCGCGCGATCGCGATGCGCTGGCGCTGGCCGCCCGACAGGCTGGCGCCGCGCTCGCCGACCACGGTGTTGTAGCCGTCCGGCAGCGCCAGGATGAACTCATGCGCTCCGGCAAGCTCGGCCGCGGCGATCACCCGCTCCATGGCCATACCAGGATCGGCCAGCGCGATGTTCTCGCGGATGGTGCGGTTGAACAGCACGTTCTCCTGCAGCACCGTGCCGATCTGGCGCCGCAGCCAGGCGACGTCGGTGACGGTGAGGTCGATGCCGTCGATCAGGATACGACCGGCCTCCGGCACGTAGAGCCGCTGGATCAGTTTTGTCAGCGTCGACTTGCCGGAACCGGAGGGGCCGACGATGCCGATGACCTGCCCCGGCAGCACCTTCAGCGAGATGCCCTGCAGCGCCAGCGAGGTATCAGGCCGGTAGCGGAAATTGACGTGGTCGAAGATCACCTCACCCTTGATCGGCGGCAAGCTCGCGCGCGAGGGATCGAACATCGGCTCGGGCGTGGCGTTGAGGATGTCGCCGAGCCGCGCGATCGAGACCCGCGCCTGGTGGAAATCCTGCCAGAGCTGGGCCAGCCGCAGCACCGGCTGCGCCACGCGGCCGGCCAGCATGTTGAAAGCGATGAGCTCGCCGACCGACAGGTTGCCTTCGATGACGAGATGCGCGCCGAAATAGAGCGTCAGCGCGGTGACGAGCTTGCTGATGAACTGCACCGACTGGCTCGCCCAGTTGCCGAGCGAGAGCACGTCGAAGCTGGCGCTGACATAGGAGGCGAGCTGCTCCTCCCAGCGCCGCTGCATCTGCGGCTCGATCGCCATCGCCTTCAGGGTCTGGATCGCGCTGACGCTCTCGACCAGGAAAGCCTGGTTCTCCGCGCCGCGATCGAACTTCTTGTCGAGACGCTCGCGGAAGATTGGGGTGACGCCGGCGGAGATCGCGACGTAGAACGGGAACGAGCCGACCACGATCCAGGTCAGGAACGGCGAGTAATAGAACATCACCGCGAGGAAGACGAAGGTGAAACCGAGATCGATCACCAGCGTCAGGGCCGAGCTGGTGAGGAAGTTTCTGATGTTCTCGAGCTCGCGCACCCGCGCCACGGAGTCGCCGGCCCGCCGCGCCTCGAAATAGGCGATCGGCAGCGCGATCAAGTGCCGGAACAGGCGCGCACCCAGCTCGACGTCGATCCGGTTGGTGGTGTGGGAGAAGACATAAGTCCGGAGCGCGCCGAGAACGGTCTCGAAGATCGAGACGACGATGAGGCCGAACACCAGCACGTCGAGCGTGGTGTAGCCGCGATGCGCCAGAACCTTGTCGGTCACGACCTGGAAGAACAGCGGCGTCACCAATGCAAACAATTGCAGGAAGAATGACGCGACCAGCACCTCCCCGAGCAGCCGGCGATATTTGTGCATGGCCTGGAGGAACCAGGTGATATCGAAGCGGCGCGCCAGATCAGACAGCGAGGCGCGCCGCGTCATCAGCACGATGCGGCCGGTCCAACCCTGCTCGAACTCGGCGCGCTTGACCACCTGCGGACGATTGACCACGGGGTCGTGAATGAGAACGTCTTCGGCCCCGGCCTTGCCCAGGATCACGAAGGTGCCGTCATGCCGTTCGATGATCGCAGGCAATGAGAGCTTGGAAAGGCCAGGCCAGCTTTCGCGGATAGCCCGCGCTTTCAGCTTGAGCTGCTTGGCGCAGCGGAGCATTTCCTGGACGCTAACGGCCGAGCCGGCGAACTGATGCGCGATCTGCGCGGGATCAACGGCGATCTGGTGAAACCGCAACAACAGCGCAAGGCACTGCAGCCCCGTATCTTGCCGTACCGCTTCCAAGTCGCCCTGCCACCACTTCCGGTCGTCTTCTTTTGTATTGCACGTTTGTTTCGGGAAGCAAAATGAAATCTCGCTGAGGTTGTGGATTGGACCTTTCATCAAATTGTTATCAAATCGCACGATCACATGATCGCACTACGGTTCAACGACGTGCGCTTGAGCCGGATGAACACCCAAGATCGGAAACCTTGGCTTTCGCCGATCCCGTGGTCCTTCCTTTTTAGAAGATCGGCTCTTTCTATTACCTCAGAGCAGAGTTGATCAGATTCGCCAGCCGCGCCGCTGCAAGCGCCGCCTGGCTGCGCGCGTTGGTCTCGTCGTCTCGCGTCAGACCGACCGGCGTCCTGCGGATTCGCATAGGCGCGGCGTAGGCGTATTGCTTGGCGAGATCAAAACTCTCTTGGGCCCAGGCCTCGGGGTCTAGAATCTGCGCCTTGGTGACATCCGTAGGCACGCTCGCCAGGCCGCCGCGGTCGTCCGCGCCCAACATCGCGCCGAAGACCGAAGAATAACCACCGAACAGGCCGTCCCAGTGCGCATGCACGATATCACGCAGTCTGGACGACCTTGATGACAACACACCACCGGGCGCACGTCGCCGTGCAAAAATACAACGATGCTTGGCAGGCGACGCGCCCCACGCTTTGCGCGCCTATCCTGCAGGTTTCGCCTTGCGCTTCTTCGCCTTGGCTTGGCGGTGCTTGGTGAGGGCATCGGCATGCCGGCGCTTCTTTGCGACCACGGTCTTCTTGCTGACACCCTTTCGAACCGACACATGTCTGATCGTCTTGACCGGCATGAATATCTCCCTGGCGGGCACCAGCTCCATCTCGTCGGCATAGATCTCATGATAGAAGGAGATCCAGTCCGACCTGATCTTGGTTTGATATTCCGCGAGAAGTTCGTCGGAGGGATTCCTGCAAAGCTCCGCGTGGATGTAGGTCTCGAGCCTGTCCTTCTTGTGGGCGCCGTTCTCCTGCTCATTCTTGTCCGGCCTGACCTGCTCGTAGCACTGTGGCCATAGGTTCGCCTCCTCGTCGGCCCCGCCGATCGATCGCGGAATGAGATGATCGATCTCGAGACGCCGCACGCGCTTTCCTCTAAAAGTCGTGAGCGGGCACTGGTTGACGTCGAAGCGGTAGGCGTCGATGACGTTCTGCTTCATCGCCGCTGTTACGCCCCGCGCGTCCTCTCCCCACTTCGTCCGGCAGATCTGCGTGACCGAGATATCCCGCACGACACCCGGCGTGAGGTCCCAGCGCGGATGGGTGATGTACTCCTCCGCGAGGACGGGTGACGCGAGCATTGCCAGTAGGAAAACGATCCAGCGCATGAAAAGTCCAAAAAGCGCTTATATACAACTTGTGCGCGATTCCAGCGAGGGGCGCCTGTGTTGCACCGCACCCGTCGAACCAATCCTGCCGGAATAAGACTTCTAAGGTTGTGGTGTCTCTATCCGTCGCGCTACTGTTCACGAACCGGGGGGCCTCCGATGGTTTCAGAATCCGGCAGCGCCAGCTACCGTCCGGCGACAAGCGTTGCGGGCAACCGCAAGGCTCACCCATCGACACTTAGTACCGGGTCCTGCCGGAGCAGACGGTCCGACACACCCAGCACCTGACGCGGAAGCCATCGGCGTGACCTACCACCAGCTGCAGAATACGAGAAGGGCACCAACCGCCTGTCGGCGAGCCGTCTCGTCCTGATATGCCGTGCCTTTCAGATCGAGGTCGTCAGGATGACCGACGATGGTCCGGCTTAGGCCGTTCCACCAGTAGTATTTGCGATGGCAACCTCCGGCCTCTCAATCCACCACGAATGAATCGCGGCTGCATCTGTAATTCAGGCCCAGCCTGTCGGCGATACTGACGGCCTGCTCGTTCGCATCCTGCCCCCGGCGGACGTTGACTACCGCGGCCACGCAGGAGGTCTTGTCCGGTTGAAGGCTGTGCACCGTCAGCAGTTGGCGGTCGTCGAGGAAATAGCGGTGGATGGCGGCGAAGGGCTTGCCGTCGCGAAGCCGCCATTCAATCACGCTGTTCGGGTCGGCGAACGCGCCCTCCAGGGCCTCGGAGACGGTTTTCCCGGCCCCGGCCTGACGGCCGAACCGCACAAATTCGCGGGCATCCGCGGAGAACAGGCTCACCGTCCAGCCGTCCGGCCCTGGCGGGCAACGCTCTTCAAGGACCGGATTATCCCGGGTGCCGCTACGCTGCACGACCTTGCAAAGGTCATGTCGATTGGCGCGAACGTCGTCGATCTTCGTGTAGACGCGCGTCACCGGCGCGGCTGGACTCTGTGCCGCCGGACGCGGATCAGGGAAGCCATCGGGCTTTGACGCCGACTGGGCCCAGGCCTCCTCGAAGGCGGGCTTGAAGCGCGCCTGGGACAGGGGCGCGAAGTCCAGCTGTTGAGCGTCCGCGCGCCACACCAGCTCGCGCTCGCAGCCGATCGTCTCGGCGGTGCTGCGGGCGTCCCTCTGACCGCAGTTCACGCCTGCCACCGCCGCCCAGAGCCTAGTCGGGCTCGCGGCGGGTGCCGTTGTCAGGCCAAAGCCGACCACCGTGAAGCGCTTGACCTGTCCGTCCGGCAGGGACACGAAGATCACGGAGTCCCAGCCGTGAGCGTTGGAAAACAGACTCCAGGCCCCCTCGCATTCGAGGGTTGCTCCGTCAACGGTCCAGAAGGCGGGACCGCCGGCCAGGCGGCCGTGGCCGATGACGGGCCCGGTAAGAGGTCTCCCGCCGACCTCCTTGCAAAGGCCCGCGATGTCGCGGACTTCCGACAGGACCTGCGCCGGCAATTCAGAGACCGGGTCGCCGCACAGCCGGGTTTCGGAGAACTGCTGACAGGCCGGCGTCTTCCCGTCCAGCGTTGGTCCCGCCGACACGCCGTCGGCGAAAGCACAGAAGGCCGCGAAGATGGCGAGTACCCGTAGTAACATTCATCCCCCGCTACGTTTTCGGGCCAGCATGTGGCGCCTGTCCGGAGGCCCGGCAGCAGCAATCATCCGGTGCATCGCTCGGACGAACAGGAAAGCGCCTTCACGCCGCCGCGAGCCCAAACGTAAGGGAAACTTCCGAAGGCGGCTTGAACGATGGCGAAAGCGGAATCCGCTAAATTTTACGAAAACTGATCTGGCCCGGGGCTTGCGCCTTTACCGTTGATTGCGCACTTGCCCCCAACACCCTTGCCGCATCGCGGAACAGACGAGGGACGAAGCGCGCTGACCCAACAGGACTCCGACAGCCCGTCGAGAAGCATGGCAAGGGTTGGTTTTTACACTATCCTCCGCAGGAAAGACACGCCGCGCCAGGCGTCTCCAAGAGGGCGCTCAAAACACTCGCTTGCGCCCTCAATGCCTGTCCGCCACAGGCCAGTCGGCATACCGGAAGCGGTAGGCCAGGCACCGGGGCGAGCGACGGTAGGACAGCGAATGCGCCCGTCTCACGCTGTCAATCGGCCTGCAATATTGACCCCTCATCGGCGTCCAATTTTTGCAGGCCGAATGACACGCCGGCATTGTTCATGACGGCGTGTCCCTTTCCCGAGTGCCCCCGGCGAGTAGCTCCGCAGCTCTTGCACGGAGGATCGACGCCGCACGGCCGAGACGCAAAGCGGCTCGGTTCACGAGAGTCCGATGCGGCGAAAGCCGTACGCACGCAAGCGGAAGAACTCCACCAAGGCTTAGTCGGAGGACCTAAATTTCCTCGCGCGCATTGGTCTGCGCGTCATAGATCCTGATCTGAAGCATGGGAAAACGCTTCTTCAGTTCTACTCCACCCGCCTTGGCGCCATCTCTGGTCGCAAATTCGGCTTTGAGTCGGCCGTCCACCTCAAGCGCGTAGCCAGAGGCCGGCAATACAGTGCTGGCAGCAACCATTTCATTCCCATTGTGTATTAAGCTGCAAGTTCTGCTGCGCGAATGCGGCGCCAGAAAGGGGCGCCCTGCGCCCGTACTTCAAGCCTTCGGCCATGGTGTCGCTCAACTGGGACACGGTTGACCTTCGCCGCCGCAACTCCTGGAACGGCTTGAAGCAGCGGCGGCTCGGCGCGCCCTACATGGTGGCACACCACCCAGACCTTCACGACGACTTGGTCCGCAAAGTGCCTGCGAACAGCATCGATCTGAACCAGATCTGCACAAGCATCACCAACACCAAGGATGGCGCAGCAGCCACGTTCGTCGATGGTATGCAGAGCGAGGCCGACGCAATCATTGGAGCCGATGGCGTTCATTCGGTTGTGCGAAAGGCGCTGTTTGATGAAAGCGTCGCGCGCTTCACCAACCGAGTCTGCTGGCGCGCGTTGGTCCCGATGGAAGATGCCCCATCGCAGTTCGGCTCCAACGGCTCTGTTGCAGCGCATCCCACAATGCCACACTTGCGCAGGGCGCGGCACCATCGATGGAAGACAAACTGACGATCGCACGGAGTTCTGGCCGATCACAGGGACGATCTTGCCACCGGGCTCAAAACATATGATCGAGAGCGGCAACCCAGAGGCCGGAACGTCCAGCTGCAGGCGTGCGATCGCTTCAACAAAAAACGCCAATCAGTCGCGCCGCCGTTTCAGCTCGCTCTCTGCAGCACTCGCTAAGAGGTACGCATCCAGCCGCATGGACGGCCTGCAGAGCGATGGCACGCAAATATCGCTCAGCACTCCGGCAGATTAACTGCTAATCCGCCGAGACTCGTTTCTTTGAACTTCGCATTCATGGCTTCGCCAGTCTGCCGCATTGCCTCTATGCAGTTGTCCAAAGGCATGAAATGCGATCCATCGCCACGCAGAGCGAGCGACGCCGCCGCAACTGCTTTAATAGCGCCGATTCCGTTGCGCTCTATGCATGGAACCTGCACCAGGCCAGCCGCGGGATCACATGTCATACCGAGATGGTGTTCGAGGGCAATTTCAGCGGCGTTCTCAATTTGCTCGGGCAATCCACCCAACACCGCACAGAATCCGGCCGCAGCCATCGCGGCCGCTGACCCAACTTCACCTTGACACCCCGCTTCGGCTCCAGAGATCGAGGCGTTGTGCTTAATCAGCCCGCCGATCGCCGCCGCCGTAAGAAGGAAATCGGCAATCTTGTCGCACTCAGCTCCCTTGCAATGATCCAAATAGTATCTCAGCACCGCAGGCACGACTCCCGCGGCCCCGTTGGTCGGCGCGGTCACCACCCTGCCGCCAGCCGCGTTTTCCTCGTTTACGGCCATCGCGTAAACACTGAGCCAGTCTGCGGCCGCATGGGGCTGAGACCGGTTGGCCTGCCGTTCAGCCATCAACTGCTGATGAATCCCCGCCGCCCGGCGTCGCACGCGCAACCCACCAGGCAGCTCTCCTTCCTGGCTCAGTCCCCGTTCGATGCACCCGTTCATGACGGACCAGAGATGGACGAGGCCCCGATCAACCTGTTCCTGTGTGCGGAGATGGGCTTCATTCGCTCGCTTCATATCCGCGATGGATAGCCCGCTCTCACGTGCCATCCGAAGCATCGCGCTCGCGTTCCCAAATGGATAGGGCCACGGCGTCACGTCAGCCGCAACCGGTAATCCTTCGCCCTCCTGCGCCGTCATCACGAAGCCGCCGCCGATCGAATAATAAGTCTCCTGAAGCAACACGGCCCCGGTGGAGCTACGAGCGGAGAACACGAGCCCGTTGGCATGACCGGGCAATGGCGGTCCGTAATCGAAGACGATATCGAGAGCAGGGTCGAACATGAGCTGCGGCAGTCCATCGAGGCGCAGGAGACGGCTTAGGCGGAGATCTTCGAGCTGGCGCTCGGCCTCGTCGAAATCGAACTCGGCGGGCGTCCAGCCGAGAAGACCGAGCGTTACTGCACGATCTGTAGCGTGGCCCTTACCCGTAAATGCGAGAGACCCGTGCAGCCTCGCCCCGACGGCTACAGCGTGACGACCAGACGGCTGCTGTCGCAGAAGCTTCAAGAAGCGCCCGGCCGCCGTCATGGGTCCCATTGTATGCGACGATGAAGGACCGATGCCGATCTTAAAGACATCAAATACGCTCAGAAACATCCCGCGCCTCTAGCTTAATTCGTTCCCTGCACGACCCGCCGTGCGGCGGCCGCCAAGTCTCAGACGTCGATCGCACTTCGGCCCGCAGTTACAACTTTGGCTCCGGTGTCGCGACGAAGACGATCCGTCCATATGAATTACGAGAATGCCGAACGTTCTCAACCACGGATGCCGGTCAGGATCCTGTTCAATCATCCTGTGGTCCGCAGGTCCTGCACAAACTCGCTCGCCGTTCGATTCAAGTCGACAAACCGGTGACTGAGCGTCTTCGACTTAGCGTCGGTGCTTTCAGCGATGGATCCGGCGGCATTGGCTTTCCCGAGCACCTCGCGAACCGTTTCCCTGAGGCTATCCGTTCGGCTTGCAGCCTCTTGTGCGGCACGGCTGATCTCGGCGGTCGCTGAACTCTGCTGTTCAACAGCAGCTGCAATTGAACCACTCGTCTCGCGGATCATCCCAATGACCGATACGATGCCCTGAATTTCGCCCGCAGCCATATTCGTTGCTGACTGAATTCCGGCAACCTGCGACGAGATATCTTCGGTCGCCCGCGCGGTCTGGGTTGCAAGGCTCTTTACTTCCGCGGCAACAACCGCGAAGCCCTTACCAGCTTCTCCAGCTCGAGCAGCTTCAATAGTCGCATTCAATGCAAGCAAATCTGTCTGGCCAGCAATATCGCTGATCAACTGCACAACGTTGCCGATTTGCGCTGCCGCGGTGACCATGCCCTCGACCATTACCGCCGTTTGAGCCGCCCGACCCGCAGCTGAGTTCGTCACTTCGTTCGCAGCATGAACACGGCTGCTGATCTCATGAATCGACGCAGCGAGTTGCTCAACAGCAGCCGCCATGGTTTGGACGTTGATCGAAATCTGACTGGAAACTTGCAACGCGGCCTCGCTACATTCGACATTGTCACGGCTAAACGCGCCCAAGCTCTGGACCGCCGCCGCGATGTCGATCGCGATTGCCACCACCTCGGATAGAGCGGCCGCTACCGTATTCTCGAAGCTGGACGTCGCCCGCGCAAGGGTCGCCTTTCTCTCCATTGCAGCCTCCGCCTTCAGATTCTCCTGCGAGGCTTGCAGAGCAAGACGGTCCGCAGAATGATCTCTAAGTACCGCGACAGCGCCGGCTATGCCGCCAATCTCGTCGCCTCGCTCAATGCCGGGAATCTCGCCCACGATCTCTCCCCGAGCGAGGCCGTGAAGACGCGCCTCGAGAGCTCGCATCGGACGAGAAATACTGCGCGCGAGCCAAGCCGCAAATCCGGCGGAAGTCAGCATCACAACCAGAGCCAACCCCGCCAACTGCCGCGCGGCGCGCCAGAATGCATCGTCGAGGTCATCGACATAGACACCACTAATGACCATCAGTTTAAGGTTTGGCAGTCCTTTGATCCACGCTTCCTTGCGGACGGGCTCATTGCTTCCGTTCCGCGGGTAGTAGTACGTGACCGTTCCGGAGCCGGAAGTGTGGGCTACGTCGACCATTTCCCGATGGAACATATTTCCTTTGGCATCGGGAACATCGAGCTGACTCTCGCCAACGCCTACATCGCTGGTCCCAGCCGCAACAAGAATCCCCTCCCAATCGTAAATGAAGAGGTAATTGTTACCGCCATAACGAGCGTGCCTCACCGTCCACCGCATTCGTTCAACGAATTGATCTTGGCTCATCTTCCCGTTGGCCACCTCCACGCCGTCCGCCTCAATCAAAGATGCGACGGTATCCACGACGTTCCGCAACGAACCTCTGCGTTCTGCCTCCATTTGGTGACGAATCTCGAACAGCGCGACAACAAGAAGGGCACAGAGCGCGACAAAACCGACCAAGGTCAACAAGCCAAGCCGTTCCCCGATCCCCTTGCGCCGCATCACTTCAGATTCCTTTCGTAGCCGACAATCTTGAGGCGCTCCTTGTCGCCAGCGGAGTAGACGGCGGAGCGACGTCGCTTCTCTCCGTCACTCCTTATCCAGGTGGCACTTCAGTCGGGAACAAAACATTCGCAGGCGTCGCGTACACGCCAATTCGATCGCTTCGAACGTAAGGCGAGAGCCGACGACTCACGCCGTATCGCCAAACTGCCAGATCGAAGAGAAAAACATAGTGCGAACTTTGTACGCAGGGTACTACAGGCCCTACTCACTGCTCGGCATGTAGCGCAATCGACTCTAGACCGTGTGCTCCACCCGAACCATTTCTGCCGCGTCCCGCACACGATTGGGGACCTCGGGGGGACACCTCAGATCAGAGAGCCGGCCGCCTTCTTCTTGAACAGATCCATCATGATTTCGATGAAGTCCCGACACAACCGCGATTGCTGGTGATGGCTTGGCCTTACGGCAGTGATCTCGAACCGGATGATAGGCTTGAACGGTCGCGCGACAATATTGTCATCGCGCAGATATCCAGCTGTAAAGGGATCGACGATCGTGACGCCCAGCCCCGACGCAACCAGCGCGATCGCGCTCGCCGCCAGCGAAGTCTCAAGCAGGAGCTGCCGCTCGATGCCCGTCTCCGCAAACACCTGATCGATCTTGAGCCGCTGAGGACTATTCGATCCGAGAGATATGAACGGCAGATCTTGTAGATCGCGCGCCTCGATGTGGCTCTTTGTAGCGATCGGATAATGCGACGGCACAACGCAGACATCTTCTAGGAACGGTAACGGAGCGAGTTCAACGCCGGGAAATTCGCCGACGACCTGGGCAAAGCCGACGTCAAAGTGCCGTCCGGCAACAAACTCGAATATCTGATGCGTATTCAGGCTGACCAGCGTTACCTCGACGGCCGGCCGGCTTGCATGGAACGTGCTGATAGCTTGCGTGATGCAGCTTAGCGACAAGGCCCCGATGGCTGCGATCCGCAGCGAACCAACTTTGGCATGTCGAAGTTCGTTAGCGATCTTCGCGATTCGATCCATACCCACATAGAAGCGATCGACTTCGGCAAAGAGGATGGTCGCTTCGTGACTTGGTACCAATCTGTTGCCTTCCCTGCGGAACAGCAGCAACTTCATATCCGCCTCGAGGTCCTTGATCAGGCGGCTCACGGCCGGCTGCGTGATCTTGAGCATCTCAGCCGCAACCGACATGCTACCCGTGAGCATGACCGCTCTGAACGCTTCGATCTGGCGCGGATTCATTTGCATCGATCACCTCGGATTCCATCAGGACAGCAGCTCCCGCCCATCGGCGGCAGATCACGGAGACGCATAACATATTGTTATAGAGATAGTAGCGCATCTGCAGTTGAATTCATCGAGCCGACATAGCGTAATCAGCGCACCGAGCTGAAGCACGTTCCGAAACATGGAAATCGCTTCAGCGTTCTAGGCGTGGCCAAAACACTTCATCGGCGCGAACCCGCTTGCTGCGATCACGTCAGTTCTGAAGACGCGCCTGATGTTTTTGCAGGGTCTGTCGCCATGGGGACTTATGTCTTACGTCGTCTGTTGACGCTTCCACTCATGCTGCTGGGAGTTTCTATCGCCGTATTTCTCGTGCTTCACTTGATCCCCGGTGATTCCGCACGGATGGCCGCGGGACCTGATGCCACCGAAGCCGATGTGCAGCAGATCCGGGTCAACTACGGTCTCGACCGGCCTCTCGCGGTGCAATACGGCATCTATCTTACAAAGCTGTTGCAGGGCGATCTCGGAGATTCGTTCCAAACACTGGCGCCAGTGACGGAAGATATTGCGAGGACATTTCCTGCCACGCTCGAGCTGACCGTTGCGGGCATGCTCATCGCCCTCATTCTCGGCGTCCCGCTCGGTGTCTACTCTGCGCTTCATCCGCGCGGGTCCGCTGACCGCCTGGTCACGAGCATAGCCGTTTTGGGAATCTCCATGCCCGGCTTCTTCCTGGGCCTGATCCTGATGCTCGTCTTCGCCTCAGTGCTCGGCTGGCTTCCGCCAACTGGCCGAGGAAGTTGCGCTCACCTCGTCCTTCCGAGCCTGACGCTCGGTCTGCCTTATGTCGCGACTTTCGCCAGGCTGACTCGCTCGAACATGCTCGACGTGCTGTCGGAGGACTTCGTCCGGACCGCACGAGCCAAGGGCCTGTCATGGTCGCAGGTGATCTATCGACACGCGATGCGCAACGCATCGATCCCCATCGTCACGATATTGGGCCTGGACTTCGGGCGCCTGCTCGGCGGCGCGGTGATCGTCGAGACGGTCTTCGCCTGGCCCGGCATGGGGCGGTACATGGTGGATGCCATCATGGTTCGCGACATATACGTCGTGCAGGGAACAATCTTGGTTTTCGCCCTCTCCGTCGTCCTCATCAATCTCACTGTAGATGTGATCTATGGCATCATCGACCCTCGCATTATCTATTCCTGAGAGCATGCAGACAGCCGGCTTTCTGGGCTACCTTCTTCGTCGACGAAACTACGTCGCTCTTACTGCCGCGCTTGTCACCTTGATGTTCGTGTCAGCGGCGGTCTTCGCGCCACTTCTATTTGACTGGGAGAGCGCGACGCGCGTCTCGCTCGGCACAGCACTCTTGCCGCCATCGCTCTCGCACCCATTGGGAACAGATGAACTTGGGCGGGATATGCTGATCCGGATCGTCTGGGGCGCAAGAATCACGCTCGTCGTTGCCGTAGTCAGCGTCATCATAGCGATGAGCGTCGGAATCATTATCGGCTGCCTTTGCGGTTACCACGAGAATTGGCTTACCAATGCGACGATGCGGTTCATGGACTTTATGATCGCATTTCCTCGCACGCTCCTGGCCATCATCGTCGTAACCATCCTCGGCTCGGGCGTTCTCAGCCTCACACTCGCAATTGGGTTATCGACCATTCCTGCGAACGCCAGGCTATTTCGCGGACCGATACTCGCACTGAAGCGGCGTCAATTTGCCCTTGCAGCCAAGGCGCTCGGCGCCACGGATGCGAGCATTCTGTTTTCTCATATTCTGCCAAACACGATGTCCCTAATCATCATTCAGGGAACACTCTTGCTTGCCGACGCCATCCTCATTGGCTCCGGGTTGAGCTTTCTCGGGTTGGGCCCCCAACCTCCAATCCCGGAATGGGGAGCAATGATCGCCGCCGCCCGCGCGCATGTGACCTCCCATCCGCACGTGATTTTCGCGCCCGGTCTCGCGCTATTCGTCGTCATCCTGGCGTTCAATCTCGTCGGAGATGCGCTGCGCGATTACGTCGATCCTCGGTCCCGCAAAGCCCTTTAGATTCATCAGGAATGAAAGCCGCACATGTCTCTGACGAACTCAACAATCTCGCGACGTCATTGCCTCAAATTGGGCGTAACACTCTTGGGAAGCACAGCATTTTCACCGATCGGCTCGGCGGAGGCGAACTTCAATCTGCGCATAGTGCAAGGAACGGATGTCGATACCTTGGACCCAGCGATCTCGCGCAGCACGCCTTCTCAGACTGTATTCGGTCACATCTTCAACACGCTGGTCAAATGGAAGGACTCCAAGCTCTCCGAGATCATCCCAGATCTGGCGGAGTCCTGGACCAAATCGGACAACGGCTTGAAATGGACTTTCAAGCTGCGGCAGAGCGTCAAATTTCATGACGGCACGCCGTTCGACGCTGAGGCAGTGAAGTTCAACCTCGATCGGATCTCTGACGCCACCTTGGGCTCTCCCAACCGTTCGCTATTTGCCGGCGTCGACGAGGTCGTCGTCATCGATACCAACACCGTCGAGATCCGGACGAAGGAGCCTTCACCCACTCTCCTCGAAATCCTGACCGAGGCCTATGCCTCGATGAACAGTCCAACCGCAGTCAAGAAGAGCGGACGAGCCTATTCGCGCAACCCGGTTGGGACTGGCCCCTACGTCATATCGGAGTGGATTCCTGGTCAGCACCTCATAGTGAAACGCAACCCGGACCACTTTGGAAGTCCCGGCAGGGCCGCCACGATGAGCTTCCGCCCCGTCCCTGAACCAGCGGCACGTGTCATCGAGCTAACCACCGGCAATACTGACATCGCCCTGAATATCCCGCCCGAGTCCGCCGGCGCAGTCGCGCAAAGTGCCGACCTTCTCGTCGAGCCGAGCTCGTTCCAGATCTTTTTCGAACTCAATACGACCAAGCCGCCGTTCGCGGACCCTCGTGTTCGGCTCGCGGTGAACCACGCGATCGATCGCAACGCCATCATCGAGAAGATCCTGGATGGTTACGGGCGGGTACCGGAAGGCATTTTCCCGGCCGGCGTCCAGGGTCGCGCGCGGCAGCGTCCCTACACCTACGCTCCTGACAAGGCGCGCCAGATGATCGCGGAGGTCTTCCCCGGCGGATATGACGGAACCGTCGTCATGTGGACGCCGGCTGGACGCTATATGAAGGACAAGGCAATTGCCGAGGCCGTTCAGGGTTACCTCAATGCTGTGGGCCTCAAAACTGAATTCAAGGTTTGGGAGTGGGCGACCTATCAGAAGACCCTTTATCGGCCCGACGAAGGTAAAGGAACTGGCAAGGGAAGTAACGACGCCAACATGTGGCTCCTCGGCACCGGCGTAACGAACGCCGATTGGCGCCTGCGTCGCAAATTCTTCAGCACCGATGGCTCCAATCTGACCGGTTATAGCAACGCCAGAGTCGACGAGCTGCTCAAGAGGGCGGCCGTCGATATGAATTACGAAACGCGTATGAAGGCATATGCCGATGTTCAAGCCATCATCTGGAACGAGGCACCGAACTCGCTTGTGCTTTTTGATCAGGTGCAGCTGATTGGGAAAGCCAAGGGGCTGAAAGATCCAGAAGTTTACGCGAGTGAGATTCTAAGGCTCGACCAAGTCGCTAAGAGATGACTCTGATCTGCCCTGATCATCTGACCGGCGGGCATCTGCGCAAGCGCAGTCGATGACCGAGTGCGTGGAAACCTACCGAAAACCAATCAATAACGCTTCACACTGCGGTCCCGAGCTGACCCGACATCGCGGGCGTTCACACGGACGTCCCCTCTGTCTTCGCTTCTCACATCATGATCGTTGAATGGAATAGGACGATGAATAGAACTCTAGTCGACGGCGAGATGTTGCTGACAGACGCTCGGCTCAGCAGCCCGCCGGCCGACGCTCTCGTCAAGTATCACGACATTCCTGGACTCAAGCGAGAAGCGCGTCAGATGCGCGAGTTCAATCAGGTAGATCTCGCTCATACCGTCATGTTGGCGGAGCAAGGAATTCTCACGCGGAAAGTCGCAAAGGCGATTCTTGAGGCCTTGGTTGAGCTGGGGAGAAGGGATCCCGACTCATTCCAGATTGATCCCTCCAGGGGAAGCTTCCTGCTGCAGGTCGAGGCCCACCTATTTTCGCGATTGGGCGAGGATATCGGCGGCCAGATGCATACGGGCCGCAGTCGCATTGATCAAGGCACAACCGTCCGCCGACTCTATGAACGAAATCGAACCCTCGACGTACTGGATCGGTTGAATCAGTTCCGTCGTGTTCTGATCGCCAAGGCCGCGCTCCACTCACGTGCGATCATGCCTGGCTACACGCATATGCAGCACGCTCAGCCCTGGGTATTTGGTCACTATCTGCTGAGCATCGACACACGTCTCGCCGAGGATTCGGAACGATTGACCCAAGCGTACGCTCGCGTGAACCTGAATCCCCTCGGCGCCGTCGGCCTGTCGGGGACTTCATGGCCACTCGATCGAAGCCGGACTACGGAATTGCTCGGCTTCGCCGCCGTGCTGGAAAATTCCAAGCTTGGTCGTGAGGCCTTCTACGCGGCGGATGCCATCGCGTCGCTTTCTTTCATTATGGCCTCCCTCAATGATCTCTCGACGGACCTCCATCTCTGGTCGAGCGTTGAATTTGGCTTCGTCGAATCAAGCGACGCTTATTGCGGGACCAGCAGTATCTTCCCTCAGAAAAAGAACCCGGCTGGGCTCGAGACCGTCAAAAAGGCCGCGGGAGCCTCGGTAACCTGGCTCGCCACGGCGCTCGCCACCTTTCGGGCCGAAGGCACCGGCGACCAAGCTATGCGTGATCTTCCTCTGCTCGACGAAGCGATGGATACCACGGAGGGTATGCTCGACCTTCTGACCGGCATCGTCTCGACCCTGATTGTGCACGAGAAGCGCATGCGCAAGGGCCTCGAAGGCAGCTGGTGCGCCGCCAGCAATCTCGCAGACGTGATGGTCAGGCAGACGGGACTGTCGTTCCGCCAAGTTCATCATGTCGTGGCTCGCCTGGTCCGGATCTGCATCGCTGAGAATATCGCACCCACCGCTGTCACGAGAGAACTGCTCGACCGCGCTGCCGAGGAGACAATTGCAAAGTCGATTGCAATCGACGATGCCACCATCCGGAATGCGCTCGATCCCGAAGTTTTTGTTCGGACCAGAGTGACCGTTGGCAGCGTGTCTCCTGCCGAGGTCGACCGCATGCTCGAGGTCGCCGGAGACCGACTGGCTGATAGCGACGGATGGCTCGCAGCAGAACGTGTACGCCTGGCCGGCGCGGCCGCGAAACTCGATGGTGCCGTAGACGCAATCATCTCCGCCTGAGCCAGTCGCTCTCAATATCCGGAATCTCGCTCATGTCGCTTTGCGAACCCGCATCATCGTTGATAAAAGCCGACGCGCTGCTCGATATCGAGGATTTGCGCGTCGATTTCATTACGTCGGAAGGAACGATTCCCGCGGTCAGAGGGGTAACAGTACATGTGAGCCGAGGGGAGACCTTGGCGTTGGTCGGCGAGTCGGGATCCGGCAAATCGATGACTGCACTGTCGATCCTCCAGCTTCTACCCCGTGCGGTTGCCCATCGTCTGAAAGGGAGCATTCGTTTCGCGGGACGCGAGCTTGTTGGTGCTCCCGAGCGCGAGCTCGAAAAGCTCCGCGGCAACAGAATAGCAATGGTCTTCCAGGAGCCCATGACCTCTCTGAATCCCCTCCAGACACTGCAAACGCAGATCGGCGAGGTCTTGGCGCTCCATAGAAACATCCGAGGCGAAAAGGCCCGCTTACGTGTCATCGAACTGCTGACGCTGGTTGGCCTTCCGATGCCCGAGAAGCGGCTAGGTGCCTATCCGCATCAATTGTCGGGCGGCCAGCGCCAACGGGCGATGATCGCCATGGCACTCGCCAATGAACCGGACCTGCTTATTGCCGACGAACCGACGACAGCGCTCGACGTAACGATCCAGGCTCAAATCCTCAAACTGCTCAAGGATCTGCAGCGCCGCTTCGGGATGGCTCTGCTGCTTATCACCCACGACCTGGGGGTTGTTCGCAAAATGGCGGACCGCGTCTGCGTCATGAATAAAGGTACTATCGTCGAAGCGGGGAGCACCGCGCAAGTTTTCGCAGCCCCGCGCCACGCCTATACCAAGCATTTGTTGAACTCTGATCCAAAAGAAAGCCCGATTCTCATCGAGGATGAGGCCCCCATTCTTCTCGAAGCGCGCGCAATGAAGGTTTCCTTCGGTACAAAGGGAGGCTTCTTGCGCAGAATGACAGCGCCCGTCAACGCCGTGGACGGCATTGACCTGACGGTTCGCCAAGGACAGACCGTCGGCGTTGTCGGCGAGAGCGGTTCGGGCAAATCGACCCTTGGCATGGCCATCCTGCGACTTATCCCATCCGAAGGCTCCATCCGGTACGAGGGCCGAGAGATACAAGGCCTGGGCGAGGAAAACGTCCGTCCCCTACGTCGGAACATGCAGATCGTCTTCCAAGACCCCTACGGCTCCCTCAGCCCGCGCAAGTCGGTCGCCGAAATTGTCGGCGAAGGTTTGCGTATCCACCGCATCGGCTCCAGTCAGAGTGAGCGCGACCAAATGATTATCTCGATACTCGATGAGGTCGGTCTCGACCCAGCGCTGCGGAGCCGGTTCCCGCACGAATTCTCCGGGGGGCAACGCCAACGCATCGCCATCGCGCGTGCGATGATCCTGAAGCCGAAGTTCGTGGTTCTCGACGAGCCGACGTCGGCGCTCGACATGTCGATCCAAGCGCAGCTTCTCGATCTACTGCGCGACCTACAGAAGAGGCACAACCTCGCCTATTTGTTCATCAGCCACGACCTCAAGGTCGTCAAGGCCCTTTGCCAGGAGCTTATTGTAATGAAGTCCGGCCAAGTCGTTGAGCGTGGCACTGCCGCGGAGATCTTTAGCTCTCCCCGTCATCCCTATACTCAAGCACTTCTGAAGGCGGCCTTCGATGTCGTCCTGGATTGATCGACTCTCGGCTGACCTTGGATCAGATCGCCGGCCTGCCCTTCCGCGAGGTACCTCGACTTCAGGAAACGATGTGAAGCAGGACGAAGCCATTCCAATTTGTGAACTGGTCCCGGCACCAGCGATAAGGAATGGCATCTTGACCAAGCTATCCCTGTCGGACTTCGATTCCCTTCGTTCCTATCTTCAACCCATCGTACTTGATCGAGGGTCGGTGCTGAACGAGGCCCACCGAGAAATTGAGTTCATCTACTTCGTCGAGACTGGCCTCGTGTCACTTCTGACGTTCTCACGAGGAAATATCCTGGAGACTGGATTGGTCGGCCGTCATGGCGCGGTAGATGCTTCCATTGCGCTCGGAGTGGGAACCTCAATTCATAAATCCGTGGTCCTGATGCCCGGGAAAGCGCTCCGGGTTCGGGGCGAGGACTTGCAACGCTCGATGCAATCCAGGCCGTTGGTTCGTGAGCGCCTCCTGCACTATGTGCAATCGCTCATGATACATGGTGCACAGACCGCACTCTGTGGCGTCCGCCATGAACTTGAGCAGCGTTTGGCCAGCTGGCTGTGCCTGGCTTGCGACGCCCTTGGGCACGAAACACTGGCCATAACGCACGATCATCTCGCGTTTATCCTTGGACTACGCCGGCCTGGCGTCACCAACGCTTTGATGCGATTTGAAGAGCTCGGACTTGTTCGCAAAGCGCGAGGTGTCCTGCACGTGCGAGAACGCCGCGCACTCGAACAACGGACCTGTACCTGCTATAACGCAATTATGACCGCATACGAACCGGCCGTGGCTGGTAGGTCGGCGTCTCTCGGGGCACACAAGCTATCTCTCGAGATTAGATAGTTTCTTCGCGACGCACATCAGTCATGGCGTCGATTTGCGCGAAGGAAGACGGCATCCGCCTTCAGCCCGTTTGAACGTGCTTCCCGTTAATCGGCAGGCCGTTTGTTGGCCAGAATGAAAGTCCCCGTTCTCGCTGCGTGGCGACACTGCATCGCACGGATATTGTCGACTAAAGATATCCGGACCTCCAGTGCCGAGACGAGGAAGGCGCTCAACACCAGCGTGTCGGAGCCCTTTCGGCTACGCCCACATTTTTGCTCCGCGCGAGGTTTGGCGCAGTACGCAGCGCTTGGCCGTCAAAGCCCCTACCCCATGCTACCGATCCGCCCGCCACCGGGGTCGCGCAGACAGTTCATCAATTGCAGATCGTCCCTAAAAGCTGGCCGGCACTGCGATCGGATGTAGATAAGTGAAGCTCGAAAGTCACCTTCAGAGATGAGTGAGGGGCCGCCCACCGCGGACGCAAGGGAATGCGCTCGCGGCTAACGACAGTACGACGCGTACAGTTGTGACACGTCTAGAACACGCTAGCGGCTGCCATGCGCGCATCGTCCGCTCCGTACAAAGTTCGCACCAAGATAACGAACACAAATCTGTCAACGTGACCGCGCGGGTGTCGGAATGGTCCACACCGCGACGCTCACTGACGCAAGCGATCAGTGGCGTTCTAGCTAGGCTCTTCCGATCGGGCGTGATTGGGGGCGGGGAAACGCTGGTTCGTCCGATTCGCAAGATCGAACGACCACATTTGAGTGTAAGAATTGGAGGACTTTATGAAGATTATGGAGAGCCTGTTGCTCGGTTCTGTGGCCATGTTCGCGGGTGCCGGCGTGCAGGCAGCCGATCTTCCCGTGAAGGCCAAGGCGGTCGAATACGTCAAGATCTGTTCGCTCTTCGGTGCCGGCTTCTACTACATTCCCGGCACCGACACCTGCATCAAGCTGGGAGGCTATCTGCGCGCCGACGCCGTGCTGGGCAGCAGCTCGGATTTCGGCGGCAATTATAATGTGAGTTCGCAAGGCGCAAACGCTGCGTTCAATCGTTTGACGAACTACTACATTATGCGTGCTCGCGAAGATCTCAATATCGACACCCGCACAGCGACCGAATACGGCGTGGTCCGCACCTATTTCGAGGGCGTCTTCAACTGGACGACCGGCAACTTCGTGGGCACCAATAACGGCACCGGCACCACCGCCTACAGCGGCACGTTGGCCGCTGGCGCGAACCCGCTGACGGGCGCTACGACCCTCTACGGTTCGGGCTCAGGCTCGGTGAACGGCACGGACGGCAACACGTCAGGCGGCTCGCTCGGCGTCTATTTTGCGTTCATCCAGTTCGCCGGCTTCACGATGGGTAAGGCAATATCGCAGTTCGACGCGCCCTGGACCAATTACCCCGGCAACAACTTTGACGGCCTCGTCGGCGGTGGCGGCACGGTCACGGGTGTCAACCAATTCACCTACACTGCAGACTTCGGTCAGGGCATCACGGCTGCGCTTTCGGCAGAGGACGCCGCACAGTACTATCAGGCCGGGAACCTGAACATGTCCGGCGCGACGGCGTACGGCATGCTCACGGGCAGCTATGGCTCCAATGCCATCGGGGGTTCACGATCACCAAATCTCGTCGGCATGGTCCGCGTCGACCAAGCCTGGGGTCTCTTCCAGGCGTCGGTTGCCGCCCATGACAACCACGTCGCCTATTACGGCGCAAGCGAGACGACCGGTCACCCCAACGATAAGTGGGGTTGGGCCGTTCAGCTCGCCCTGTCGATCAAGAACATCCCGACTGGAGCGGGTGACACGATCAACATCCAGGGCGTCTACACCGACGGTGCGACCCGCTACAACTTCCAGAACTCGGCTGGCAGCACTTACGCGATGTTCGGCAGCTCAGGAACTGCCTATCAGAGCCTCGGCTTCGCAACGGCTGCGGACACCGTGTACGTCACCGGCGGCCAGCAGGAGACGGTCAAGACATGGGGCTTCCGCGGCGCCTACACCCACAACTGGGATCCGAAATGGAATACCGCGATCTACGGTGCCTACGCTCAGGCACAGTACGGCACGCTCGCCAAGACTACACTCTGCGGCGCCACGGGCGCAGGCGGCGTGTTCGGCGGTCTCGCGGGAGTGACGGGTTGCAACCCAGACTTCGCCATCGGACAAGCCGGCATCATCACACGTTGGACGCCGGTCAAGAACCTGACATTCTCAGCCGACCTCGCCTGGACCCACCTCGACCAAAAGTACTCAGGCACAGTGACCCCGGCGGCTCTGATCGCAATCCCGGCCAAGCCGGCTGCGACTTACGAGCTCAAGGACCAGAACTCGGTCGTCATGCTTCTTCGGGCTCAGCGCAATTGGTGAAGTTGTCAAGCTGACGAAAGGATTACGAAGCAGCCCTGTCGCTTGACCTCCAAGGAAGGCCTTCGGCGTGCCCGCCGGAGGCCTTTTCAGTTCAGACCGCATGTCGCAGAACGCGCAAAAACGGAACGATTGTTGACATGGTGCAGCTATCCGCCCATGCCGCCGCCGGCAGCTTGGTTCCAGAGCGCGCCGAACATCTCGCGCAGTGGTGGCGATGACCACAAACGCCTGCTGGGACGCCGTGTGGCGCCAAAGATCAGCTCCGAAACCTCGGTACGATCCGCACCAAATCGACGCAGCATAGCAACAGCCGACGCAAAAGCGCCCATTAAGTGCCTCTTAATCACCTTACACCCTTAAGTTACTTGGAGTGTTGGCTATACTCGGGTGTGATCGAGAGAACGTTTCGCGGAAGCAGGCTTCAGCAACTCATGTGAATCGTCGGCGATCGGCGGTCCAAGTCGCGATGGACTTTTCTACGGCGGCTCTCGGACGCATCCTCCCTGACTTAGCTGCCGGCTTTAACGGCCGGCAGCTCTTTCGCTCGCGCCGTTGGTCTCGAACTCGGCTTCGAAATCTCGTCCCAATGGAGCATCGTTGCAAACGGGGAGCCTGTATGACCAAGCCTCCGAGTTAGATCGTTGGCGGCCAGCATGGTTCTCCTGTTGTCAGTCGATCGGCCGTTCGCACTCCAGCACGCGCAATGGCAGCAGAAAATCGGTCGGTTGATTCTGCCCGCCAAAGGCACCTTGACCAGAACCTGGAGCAAAGATGCGACGTGTCTTTCAGACCTTCGTTGACCGCCTGTTCGAAGGTCACGACCTTGAGGACCTCAAAGAGGCCATGAGCGAGACTGCTGCAGCTCTCAACCTGTCTTGCTTCGCGTATCTTTCTCTCCCGCGGTCGCCGAACATCGCACCACTCCTGATTTCAACCTATCCTTCAGCCTGGACTTCACAATACCTGCAAAGACGCTATGAGCGCTTGGATCCGGTCATTATTCAAACGCTACGGCACCCCGATCCTTTTCCATGGGGTCTTGGCGCTGGAGTCGCAATGGGTTCTGCCGCTGAGCACGAGTTCTTTGAGGAAGCGGCGGCATTCGGTATCCGTTGCGGATACACAATTCCCGTGCATGAAAGCAATGGAACGATCGCCGCCATAACATTCGCTACTGACCAGCGGCGTGCTGCTTTCGAGGATTCGATACGCAAACATCACCGGGCACTACAACTCGTCGCGATATATTTCAACGCCCACGCACGTCGACGACGTCTCGCCGGCAGCTGGACCCATAGAGTGGGACTGTCGCCTCGGGAAATCGAGTGCCTTCAGTGGGCCGCGGAAGGCAAATCTGCCTGGGAAACTGGCTGCATCATGGGGCTCTCCCGTCACACTGTTGCTTTCCATCTCGACAACGCGAAGGCCAAGCTCGGAGTTCGATCCACCATTCAAGCCGTCGCCCGTTTGGCCGCGTGCAATCGCACCTGATAGCCTTCGGACGAACTCCTGACACCTCCGCAACTAGGGAGGCTGCGCGTGCATAGGTCATCCCCCAGTCTGCGATCTCGTAGACATCGGAGGTCACCTATGATGCAGGTCATCGCGCCCGAGTTCCACGGGTCCTTCCTTGAGGAGATTTCCGACATGCATCGCCTCAGGTATCGCGTGTTCAGGGAACGCCTGGATTGGGAGGTTCAGACGAGCGGAGATATGGAAGTCGATGAGTTTGATGCCTTGCATCCCATTTACTTGATCCAGCGAGGCAACAATTACCGTGTCCAGGGCTGCGTGCGACTCCTACCTTCGACAGGTCCGACGATGTTGCGGGACACCTTTCCAGTCTTGCTCGATGGCATCCCATTTCGGGCCGATCCAGCAGTATGGGAAAGCAGTCGCTTCGCCCTCGACGCTGAGAGCGATCAACGTGGCACAATTCATGGCTTGACCGCCGCGACTTACGAACTTTTCGCTGGCATGATCGAATTCGGCCTTTCGCGTCAACTCTCAGACATCGTCACCGTGACCGATGTGCGCATGGAGCGAATCTTGCGCCGCGCAGAATGGCCCCTGCGTCGAGTCGGCCGTCCGAGAGCGCTTGGAAATACTCAAGCCGTTGCGGGCTACCTCGACATATCAGCTGAGAGCCTGGCGCGAGTTCGCGACCTCGGAAAGCTCCAGTCGCCCGTGCTTTGGGAGCCCGCGATAAAAGCCGCGTAGCAGCAAGATATTTTCGCCGGCCGCGGTCATGGCGGCCGCCTCCGCTAGCCGACTAGAAATGCCGCAGACAATGGCGTCAATCAATATCACTCTTAACCACCTGCGCTCTGCTGTCGCCGCCAGCGATTGCGGAAGCTTTCGCCAGGCAGCCGAACTGCTTGGCATCCGTCATTCCTTGCTGAGCCGCACGATTGGTCAATTTGAGCATGCTGTTGGAGTCATGTTGTTCAGGCGATCGCGTGGAGGCGTCGTTCCGACTGCCGCCGGGAAAGGCATTCTGCACATCTCGCGAATGATCCTCGAGCAGGTCGACAATTTGATTGTCATGGGCAGGTCTAGTGGTTGTGGCGCCTTTGGGCGGCTCGCGATTGGGTTTTGCACATCGATGTCCGCGGGCAACCTGCGAGCAAGTCTCGTCGAATTCAAGCAACGAGCTCCAAAGATCGAGTTGGCTACCGTCGAACGATCACGTATCCATCTTATCAACGCGCTTCGGAACGGTGCCATCGACATAGCGATAATACCGGGACAGGTTCCAATATCGGACAGCAAGCGTCTTGCGGTCTGGAGCGAGCGCATTTTGATCATGCTTCCGCAAGAGCACCCACTCGCGGCGTACGAGCAAATTCATTGGACCGATCTCCAAAACGAAACGGTGCTTCTGAGCCAGTATGATCCAGGAACCGATATGGAAGACGTTCTGGTATCCAAGTTGGTCGCCGACGATAAACGACCGAACATCGAGCGCCACGACGTGAGCCGCGGTATCGTGAAGAGCCTCATCAGTATGGGGCTTGGAATCAGCCTGGTGATGGAGTCGGATATCGGCGCAAGTCTTGCGGGTTTGGTTTATCGCGAGATCCAGGATGGTTCCGGCTCAAGCCGCATAGGCTTTCACGCTCATTGGCGAGACGACAACGAGAATCCCGCCCTACAGCGATTCCTGTCGCTCCTGGCCGAGCGTTACCCGTCGCCCCCCGCAGGCGAGGGATGACGACCGCGTCTCAGCCGAGAGAAACCTCTGTCAGTTGCCATGAACCGTCCCAGCATTGGCCCAATCAGCTTGGCCGGGTCGATCTGCTGTCCGGACTCACCTGCCAGCGCTTCAGCGTAGGCAACGAGATCCCGATGCACCGCAGCCGGAATTTCGACGTTAATTTTGACCGGCTTGTCGTCTGGAAGAGCACCAATTTTGAGCTTGGGCACATTGTCACCTGTCATACGGCATTAAGATGAGATCGCGATTGACGATGACCCGAACCAGAAAGCCCGGCCGGATGGTTAGCGTCGGTTGAATGTTGAGACTGCGCCTGACGACCTGCTGACCAGTCTGATTGAGCGAGTCCCCTGCCCCGTGCCGCAGTGCCTGGATGATGGCACTATCGTTGCTGTTTGTGTCGGAGCCCGATCCTAGTTCCGTCCCAACCGCCAGAAACGTCGATAGTGCGGCAGCCTTGAATAGCTCGCCCCAGTGATTGTCGACATGGTCTTCGAGGCCTGCATACCCGGCGGGGTCGGCACCGGGCTGCCGCTCGAGAACGATAGAACGTCCGTTCGGCATGATCAGTCGGGTCCAGACAAGCAGGACACGAGACTGACCGAAGGTGACCTGGCTATCGTACAAGCCGATCAGCCGTGCCCCCTGGGGCACCAGCAGAAAGCGGCCGGTCGGCGTATCAAAAACATTCTCGGTGACTTGTGCGGTAATCGGCCCGGCCCACGTAGATGCGGTGGCTGGGGGCGTTGTCGTTGGAGCGGTTGGTCTCGACGACGATGCGGACGCCCTTCGCCTGCAGGCTCAGAGTGACGATCTCGCCCTGGAAATCGTTGCCGACCTTCTTGAAA
>NZ_LFJC01000003.1:3217834-3240311 GCF_002776695.1 Bradyrhizobium nitroreducens | reverse complement strand
AGGAGGCGCGCAAGGGCGTGATCGTGATCCTGGTGCTGCACGATCTCCAGGCCGCCGCATCATGGGCCGATACGGTGACGGTCATGAGCGGGGGGCGGCTGTTCGCGCATGGCCACCCACGGGATGTGATCACGACGCCGACACTGAGGCAGGTCTATGGCATAGACGCCGTCGTCGAGCAGACTGCGCGTGGCGGCGTTCACATTCAGGTCGAATGATGTATGTATCTCTGGCCATCTTTCTAGCATTGCTGTGAAGGCGAGCGGTCGTCAGTCCAGCGTTTCGTCCAGAATTGGGATTAGCGAAGTTGAAGCTGGACGAATTGCCGGCTCGCGGGATCGAAGGTCTCGCCTTCGGCAAACCCTATCTTCGCGGTGTTCAGAAAATACTGAGAATCCAAAGCGGAGAGCTCGAGCCTGCTGCGGTCGAGTCATGTCAGATAGGTCGCCGCCGGCGCGCGAAAGCGGATCTGGGATGCCCTTCGACACCACTTCGGTGGCGCGATTTCGCGCCTAGACTAGAGAAAATGGGCGAGCACAACCGCGTGCAGGCCGATCCCTAACTAGCGCGGCCTGCGGCACAGCCTCCGACTTGTACGCTTGTTTGGCCCCAGACATAGCGGACCACAAAATTTCGAGAGCCGGCCATCGGCGGGCAGGCGGGGACTGCGCAAAACAAACGCAGGGGCAACGCTGGTAATTTGTGCAACTCAGTCGAGTTTTGTGCGTCGCGTTCAATTGACGCGTGGCGCGTATTTGGTAACGTTTCATTTCGATGCGATGGAATTGGGGCGGGGATGATCATCTCTGTTTTCTGCTGAAAATGGCTGAAAACGACCCCAATTGGAGTGATCACGAGTCTCGCGCATTGCAGCATTCGAGCTGCTGCTTGGCGGGATTTGGAACGCGTTCCTTCTATTCGAGAAGGCTTGAACCGAGGCGTCGCGCCTCAGGAACCGATTGGAGGTACTAATGAAGTTGACGAAGATGCTCTTTCTCAGCTCCGCCGGCCTAATGGCTGTCTCCGGCGCGTTTGCTGCCGACCTCCCCGTGAAGGCCAAGGCGGTCGAGTACGTTAGGATCTGCTCCCTTTACGGCGCCGGATTCTACTACATCCCGGGCACTGACACCTGCATCAAGCTGGGTGGTTACCTGCGCGTCGACGCCACGCTGGGCACCAATTCGGACTTTACCGGCAACCAGAACGTCTCGGGCCAAGGCGCCAATGGTTCGAAAAATCGCTTGACGAACTACTATACCGCTAAAGCCCGTGAAGACCTCAACATCGACACACGCACCGCGACCGAGTACGGCTTAGTGCGCACGTTCTTCGACAGCGTCTTCTCGTGGACGACCGGTAACTACGTTGGAACTGGCAGCGCTACGGGTGGAACCCAGTATAGCGGCACCTTGGGCCTGAACTCCGCTGGCACGGCCTTGGTCGGCTCTGGCTCGGGCTCGGTGAACGGCACCGATGGCAACACTTCGGCCGGTTCGTTCGGCCTGTACTATGCCTTTATTCAGTTCGCCGGCTTCACAATGGGTAAGGCCGTGTCGCAGTTCGACGCGCCCTGGACCAACTATCCCGGCAATAACTACGACGCTCTCGTCGGTGGCAGCGGCACGGTCACAGGCGTCCTCCAGTTCACCTACACCGCCGACTTCGGGCAGGGCGTAACGGCATCGTTCTCGGCGGAAGACGCGACCCAGTACTATCAGGCTGGCAACCTCAACATGTCTGGCGCGACCGCGGCGGGCATGCTTGGTGGTTCGTATGGCTCCAACGCCATCGGAGGCACCCGCTCCCCGAATCTCGTCGGTATGGTCCGCGTGGATCAGGCCTGGGGTCTGTTCCAGGCGTCTGTGGCAGCGCATGACAACCACGTCGCCTATTACGGCGCGACCGAGCCGACTGGCCACCCCGACGACAAGTGGGGTTGGGCGGTTCAGCTGGCTCTATCGATCAAGAACATCCCGACTGGCGCGGGTGACTCGATCAACATTTCGGGCGTCTACACAGATGGCGCGACCCGCTACAACTTCCAGAACCTTGCGGGCAGCGCCTACTCGATGTTCGGCAGCTCGGGCATTGCCTATCAGAGCATCGGCTTCGCCTCGGTTCCGGATACCGTATTCGTCACGGGCAGCTCGCAGGAAACCGTCAAGACCTGGGGCTTCCGCGGTGCGTACACCCATAATTGGGATCCGTTCTGGAACACCGCGATCTACGGTGCCTACGCTCAGGTTCAGTTCGGCACTTTGGCCAAGACTACGCTCTGCGGCGCTGGCGGAGTGTTCTCCTCGGTTGCTGGCGTGACCGGCTGTAATCCTGATTTCAACGTTGCTCAGGCCGGTATCATCACGCGCTGGGCCCCCGTGAAGAACCTGACCTTCTCGGCAGATTTCGCCTGGACCCATCTCGACCAAAAGTACTCGGGTGTCGTGACCCCGGCCGCTCTGATCGTCGTTCCGGCGAAGCCCGTCGCGACCTACGAGCTCAAGGATCAGAACACCCTCAGCATGCTCCTCCGCGCTCAGCGCAACTGGTAGAACTGTCAGAGCACGTGAACAAAAACCCGGTGGGAAGCCGCCGGGTCAATTCCAAAGACCGCGGCCCGACGAGCCGGATCGAGCGTTGTGACGATATTGACTGCTCCACCGAGCCACGACATGCCGGCTCGCAAGAGACCCCCGTCTGTCGCACTATTCCGAGGCGCGCATAAGATCGCGTCGCGACCAGAAAGGCGCCGCCGAACAATTTGGATGAGGCATCAATCAGCCTGGTACGGCAGAACTATTCTCTCTGGAGTGTCCACTGCCGGCACCTCGAGCAAGCTTGGAAAACATGCCTGGTCGCTCAGGCGGTTGACCGTGCATTCCGACTATTGGCGATCATGCTGATCGGCGGGGCCCAATGTCGCCGTGCTCAGAATTACAACGCAATCTTCTGACGGTATGCGTCAAGCACATCATCCGCACTATAGCTCTGGCGCGCAGCAAAGTTGCTCCGTAGTGCTGAATCCGATGAGAGGCGGAGCCGTTTTACGACCGCCTCGGTCATGACAGGCTCCAAGCCGAGCTCCTGCAGACCGTCGCGCGCACCTTCCATCTCGATTGCCCGGCGTTCGGCGTGCAGGACATCTGTGCGGATGCACATGTCCACGAACTTGCTGAAAGTTGTCGCATCCATCGTGTCGCAGATACCGCGGAGGGCTTCCTGTCGGACGCCGGCCAATGAGGCCGCCGTCAGCGCTTCCACCACCAGCGCTTCAATTCCTTTGGTGACGACGCTGCGCAGCATCTTGACCGCAGCCGCCGTGCCCGCTTCCGGCCCTGCGACGTCGATCGTGAAGCCAAAGGGTGCAAAGCTGCCGGCAAATTGCGCAGCCCCGCTGCCCGACGTATAGAGTGGGACGGTCGCCTTATAGAGACTCACTGCGCCCATCAGATTGGCGTCGGCGAACAGGCCACCGCGCGCTTCGACGGCTTTTGCCACGCGCTTCTTGGTGGTCGGTGTCGAGGCATTTATGTCGACGACCAGCGTGCCTGGCTTGATGATTTTCGCGATCGCTTCCCCTGTCGCCCCCGCGACGGCAACCACCACCGCCGAAAAAACGACGTCCATGTCGGATAGGCTGTCGAGCGTATCGACAAGCGTCACGCCGCATCGGCCGGCCTGGGCCACGAAGGCTTCGGAATAAGGCGGTCGATTCACCTTTCCGTTGCAGTAGGCCAGGATCGGTCCCACGCCCTGCGCTGTTAGGTGCGACGCAAAGCACTGCGCGGCTTCTCCAAAACCAACAAAACCGATCCTGGGATGCTGCATCCGATGCTCCGAAAGAAAAGGACCCTGAACACGGGCGATCCTTACAGCTCAACCTCTTGCTGTCAATGAACCGTTTCATCAAAATTTTTGACCAGTTTCTTCTTCAGCTCCCGTGAGAGATATCGGCACGGGCTGGAGGCGGGGAGGGGCACGGGCGCAACCAAACGCAATCATGCAGAGTGGTTCGCGCGCTGAGAGTTAGCTGGATCCGACGCTACAACTTCACGACAGTCGAGGTGGGCACAATACAATGCTGTGCGGGCAGGCATTGCCCGCGACGAAATTGGTCGCTTCAGCTTTGAAGGATAGGTCTGGATCGTTGGGTCAAGCCGGTCTGCAGGAGCCGCGGACCACAAGCGATACAGGAAGCCGGATGCGGCGGGGCGGCGACTGCCGTCCGTGCTCAATCCTGTCGAGCAGCATCTCGGCGGCATGGCGGCCCATTTCCGAGCGGTCCCAGCGCAACGCCGTGATAGGCGGCGTGTTGAGCTCGGCAAGATCGGAGTCGTTTCCGCTGACGATGGAGATGTCCTGTCCCACCACCAAGCCGGCTGTGCGCACAGCGCGCAAGGGTCCGGACAGCGTGTCGAGACCAGCGGCATAGATCGCCGTCGGCCGCTCGCTGCGGCCCAGCAGAGCCGCGGTTTCGCGAAACGTCGCCTCGTTTGAGAGCAGGCGATCGCGAATGAGGTGTGGATCGACCGGAACCCCGAAAGAACGATGAGCCTCCGTATAGCCTTCGATGCGGCTACGGGAAGGATAGGCCTTCGGATCGCCGACCAGAAGCGCAATGCGGCGATGGCCAAGCGACAGCAGATACTCGGTGGCTTGACGGGCGCCGGCCCGGTGATCTGCCGAAACGCTATCAACGGATTGGACGAGTTCGCGATCGATCAGCACAATCGGCATGGCCACGTGGGTGATCGCATTGACGAGATCCGGATCGGTCTCGTCGCTCATCGTCATCATCACGCCATCGACGCGGCGTTGGCCGAATGTCTGTAGCAGAGACAGCTCGACGTCCTTGTCGTTGGCGGTGCTGGCAAGAATGAAGGTGTAGCCGGCACTCCGGAAGGTTGCCTCTGCTGCTTTCACATAGCTGGCGAACGCCGGAATATCGAAGTCGCGTATGGCGCAGGCGACCATCTTGGTCCGGGCGCTGCGCATGCTCTGGGCGATGGCGTTTCGCTGATAGCCCAGTGTCAGAATCGTTTTCTGCACGCGTTCGCGTACTTGCTTGGTGACCGATTGATGATCGTTCAAGACCCGAGAAACCGTTCCGACGGCAACGTCGGCCGCCGCAGCGACATCGCGAATAGTGACAGTGCGCTTCGTCGCCTTTCCCATTGCCGGATCCTCCCTTCTGGCAGCCTCTCGAGCGCCCGGAGGCGTCATCGCGCCCATAGCACGGAAATGAACGCGTCACGTGAAATAGACGAGGAGATTTTCTTATCGATTGGAAACGGTTCATTGACACTCTTGCGAAAGCGATCATAATGGCTGCCTTTCTAGCCTTTTGGGAGATGAACTTGTTCCAAGTCGCTCAGCGTCTGACGCGCGTCAAACCCTCGCCGACGGTCACCCTCTCGGCTCGTGTTGCGGCTCTCGCTGCGACCGGCCGGGATGTTCTCAGCCTCGTTGCCGGGGAGCCCGATTTCGACACCCCGGATCACATCAAGGCGGCCGCGTCCGCGGCGATCGGGCGGGGAGAGACCAAGTACACGGCCGTTGATGGCACGCCCGCCCTGAAGGATGCGGTCGCCAGCAAGTTCCTGCGCGAGAATGGATTGAGTTATGAGCGTGATCAGGTCGTCGTCAGCACCGGGGGAAAGCAGGTCGTCTACAATGCGTTGACCGCAAGCGTGAGCCCTGGAGACGAGGTCGTTATTCCGGCTCCCTACTGGGTCTCCTATCCGGAAATCGTGTTGCTTGCCGAGGGAACGCCGGTGATCGTGCCGTGCGCGGCGGAGCGGGGCTTCAAGCTCGCGGCCGCCGACCTCGAGGCGGCGATCACGCCCAGGACACGCTGGGTGATCCTCAATTCTCCGTCCAATCCGTCGGGCGCGGCCTATACGAGGTCGGAGCTCAAGGCGCTCACCGACGTGCTCCTGCGTCACCCGCACGTCTGGGTGCTCACCGACGACATTTACGAGCACCTGACCTACGGCGACTTCGAATTTGTCACCCCCGCTCAGATCGAGCCGAAGCTCTATGATCGCACCCTGACTATGAACGGGGTGTCGAAGACCTACTGCATGACTGGCTGGCGCATCGGCTACGGTGCCGGGCCGCGTCCACTGATCAAGGCCATGGCGGCGATCCAGTCCCATTCGACGACGAATCCGTCTTCGATCAGTCAGGCCGCGGCTCTGGAGGCTCTCACCGGCTCGCAAGATTTCATTGCCGGGCACGTCTCTGCGTTCGAAAAGCGGCGCGACATGATCGTCGACGGCCTCAATTCGATCGATGGGATCGTCTGCCACAAGCCGGAGGGAGCCTTCTATGTCTTCCCGTCTTGTGCGGAATTCATCGGAGCGCGGCGTCCGGATGGAGGCCTCATCGCCAGTGACGAGGATTTCGTGCTGTATCTGCTGGATTATGCCGGCGTGGGGCTCGTGCACGGCTCCGCGTTCGGCATGCCCGGACATTTTCGGTTGTCCTATGCGGCGTCCAATCAGCGGCTGGAGCAGGGGCTGGAGCGGATCACCGCCGCCTGCAAGCAGCTTGAACGCATCGGCGTGGCGGCGGCCGTGGCCTGACCAATCCGGCTCATCGGCGCCGGATCATCCGCTCGCGCGTCCGGCACCTCTGGTTTCCCCGCAGCAGCCGAGCGCCATGTAAGGAGTCTCCGTGGGTCTGTATGACCATTCGCAGCAGGGCGGTCTGATCAGTTCGGCACAGGGCATGGCTGCGACCGATCGACCCCGGCTTTCGGAGCGGCAGACCATCGTTCTGCTCAGCACGGTCGCGTTCGTGGTCGCCTTGAGCTCCATCATCATCTTTCCGCTGGGCCCGTTCCTTGCGGACAGTCTCGGCTTTCCACCTCAGCAAGTCGGTTTCCTTGGCAGCAGCTATTCGATCGCCGCTGCCGTTGGCGGATTCGTAGCGGCCGTTTTCCTCGATAGATTTGACCGCCGCAACGCGCTGGTTGCCTGCGCGCTCGGTTTCGTCGCCGCGACAGCCGTCTGCGCGGCGGCGACGGACATCGTCGGGCTCGTTCTCATGCGGGCGCTTGCCGGATTGTTCGCCGGTCCCTTGTGGGGGCTGCTCATCGCGATCGCCTCGGACAATGTGCCGACGGAACGGCGCGGCGCGGCGGTCGGGATATTGATCGGCGCCTACGGCCTGGCATTGATCGCCGGGCTGCCCCTGGGGGTCATGGTCGCGGCCTCGGACATGGGCTGGCAGATGAATTTCGTTGGCATCGCCGTCATCACCCTCATTCTGGCCGGAATCGTCAGCTGGCAAATCGGCGCTCAACGCCAGCACCTGGCCGAATTGCGCAGGTGGAATTGGTCCGAGCAGCATGCGGCCATGATTGAGCTCGTCACCGCGCGCGCCAGCATTCTCGCATTCATGTTGATCGGAAGTGCATCCTATGCGGCTCTGCTGATCTCGCCGAATCTGGCCATCTTCGCAGTCCATAACGCCGGCCTGTCGCCGGCGCGCCTGGCCGATGTCTATCTGCTGGGCGGCATGTTGAGCGTGTTGGTGATGCCGCTCACCGGTCGCCTTGTCGACAGCTTCGGCGCGACGGCGGTCTCAATTGCTGTCGCAGTCGTGACCACCGGTCTGCTGGGGGTCGTCTTCATCGACCGTGGTGTGATCGACTTGCCTGCAATTCCATTGTTTGCCCTTGTCATCGCGTTTCAACTGGTGCGCAGCACGGTTAACCAGGCCTGGGTGACCAGGGTGCCGGCTGTGGCCGAGCGCGCGGCATTTCAATCCCTCATCGCTGCGGTCACCAATCTTGCGCAAGCTGCGGGAGCAGCCAGTGCGCCATTTCTGCTGGCTCTTGCGCCGGGTGGGCAGCTTGTCGGAATGGATGCTGTCGCCCTGCTGGCCCTCGCGATGACCTGGGCCGCTCCTCCGCTGTTGCTCATGCTTGATCGTGCCCTGGCCAATCGACAGCAGGCTGTGCCACCCGAGAGCCTGCTGTGATGTTTTTTGGAGAAGGAGAGCGTCGTGCGAGATGGGTTGTTGCATGACAATGAAACTTCGCTGCCTCAGGTCTACACGGCAGGCGTCGACAGTCTCCCGACCCGAGTCCTGACGGGATGCGAGCGTGCCGACGTGGCGGTCATCGGGGGAGGGCTCACAGGCTTGTCGGCGGCGCTCCATGCCGCGAGACTCGGCATGACTGTTGCCGTCGTGGAAGCCAATGGGATCGGCACTGGCGCAAGCGGACGGAGTTTCGGCCAGGTTGTTCCCTACCTGAAGCACGAATCCGGGCACGCGCTGAATCTGTTCGGCGCAGCTCTGGGCGAGCGGTTGGTGACGGCCGCCGCCAGCGGTCCCGATTTTGTCTTTGAATTGATCAAGACCTACCAGATCGCCTGCGAGGCGACTCAAGGCGGGCTGATTTTCGCGGCCCATTCTTCCGAAGGTCTCGAGCGACTGAAGCAACGTGCGGCCTTCTGGCGTAAGCGCGGATTGACCGTCGATCTCCTCGATCGCGACGAGACCTCACAGGCGATCGGCGGCGGGGATTATCCGGGCGCGCTGCTCGATCACCGCGGCGGTACGCTGAACTCCTTCGCGTTCACCGTCGGCCTCGCGCGGGCCGCGGCAATGAACGGTGTTAGCCTGTTCTGCCGTTCGCCGGTGGAAGCGATCCGCCGTCACGGCGCGAGCAGTTGGGAGTTGAAGACCGGCTCCGGGACATTGATTGCCGACAAGATATTGGTCTGCACGAACGCTTATCGAAACGATCTGGCGCCCGGCGTCGGCGCCCACGTTCTTCCGATCCGTGTCCACCAGGTCGCGAGCGAACCGCTGCGCGCCGAGATATCGAGCACGATCCTTCCGGGCGGACGAGCGCTGACGGATACGCGCCGCCTGCCGTCTGGAGTTCGCCTCACCAGAGACGGGCGTCTTGTGGTGACCATAGAGGGGCCGTTGTTTTCAAGCGGCGGTGGCAATATCCAGCACGCGGCCGCTCGCATTGCCGGACTTTTTCCGCACCTCGGGCGCGTGACCTGGCAGTCGAGCTGGAGCGGTTGGATCGATATGGCACCGGACCAGTACCCGCGCATCATCGAGGCGGCGCCGGGCGTCATGGTTGGGCTCGGCCTCAGCGGGCGCGGCCTTGCTCTTGGCCCATTGCTCGGTCGCGACCTTGCGCGCCGGGCCGCCGATGCGCATTCCGACGAGCTCGCGTTTGCCGTCGTCGGCCCGCAGGACGTTCCGCGGTGGCCGATGGGAGCCAGGGTGATTGCCGGCGGAGCGGCGTTGCAGCGGAGATGGATGGATCGCATCGACGTCTGGCATGAACGCCGCCGGGGTCGCCCCAGCAGCGCTTCTCAACGCGCGAGCCATCGACAGGCCGTGAACTGATCACGCGAGCCGTGCCGGGCGAGGTCGGATCAAGATCGACGTCATGCGCCGGCTTGCCGATCGGGGGCGCGCGTTGAGTCCGTCGTCAATCATGACGCTTGCGCGCGCATAGACGCCGACAAGCGCCGCCGTCTCGCTTCATCGCGGCGATTTCCTCGTCTCTGAAGAATTCGCAAGCCTGCATAGGCGGGGCCATCATGCACTCGATGCGGCGGGTGAAAGCGCAGGCATGAGCCTTCACCGAACGAGCGAGCCTGCCGCGGCGCCGGCGCTCGTGATGACAATCGCTGCAACGATGCGCAGAGATTAAGCGATCGGTGGAGTCGCAGTAAGAAGGCTATCCGCTCGGCGATGTCAGAGAACGGCGTCTCGCGACGAAAATGCGCCGAGGACCAGCACATCGGCAATTTCGAATGGTCGTTTGGAACCGTTTCATAATTGGCCTGCGATTTGCTTGCAGAGAGGAGGCCGGTGTGCGCTGGAGGATGGATGATGCGGAAATCGACCAGGATTTTCGGTTGGGCGGCGGTGGTCGCGGCGGTCTTTGTGCTGCAGGCCTCCTCGAGGCCGGCGGCTGCAGAACCCATGCCCAAGCTCGACTTTGCGGGTTCCGTCACCTGGCTGGGCCAGGTCCCCATTCTCGTTGCCATCGAGAAGGGTTTTTTTAGAGACGAAGGCTTGGACGTCAACGTCCAGGTGATCTTGAGTTCGAGCGACCGTATCCGGGCCGTGACTGCGGGCTCCGTCGCGTTCAGCAATCTGGGCCGCTCGACGGTGATCAGCGAAATGTCGCGCGGCAACAACAGCTTTTTCTATTTCGCCAATGTCGATGATTCTCCCGGCAGCGAAGGATGCTGGGCTCGGGCAGGCTTCCAGTCTTTTCCCGATCTCAAGGGCAAGAAAGTCGCCGCCAACACGTCGGCCGAAGTGACGATGGACGGCCTGCTCCAGAATGCCGGCATGAGCGTACGGGACGTTCAGTTTGTCAATCTGTCGCCCAATGAGATGGCACTGGCTCTCGGACGCGGCGATGTCGATGCAGCCTGTGTATGGCAGCCGCTGCTCGACAACCTCAAGAAGGCTGTACCGGATGGAAAGCTTCTGGGCACCGACGCCGACACCGAGACCTACAAGCGTTTCGGCACGATGTCCTCACCGGACATCCTGATCATCTCCCGGAAGCTCGTGGAGGAGCATCCCGATCAGGCGCGTCGGCTCGCAGTCGCGATCATGCGCGGGGCTGATTATGTGAACCAGAATCCCGAAGCCGCGGCCGCTGCCGTCGCGCCGCTCTTCCGGCAACCAACCGATGTCGTGCTCGCCGGCATCAAGAACTTCAAATATTACGGCTCGAAAGGCTGGAGAGAGCACATGAACAGGCACACTGAGCAGATGCAGTTTCTTTCGTCCTGGCTCCATCGGAACAAGAAGATCGAGAGCGCTCCCGACGTCAAGCAATGGGAAAACACGTCGTTTGTTCCGGAACTGTGAAGGTTCGCTGATCCGCGCAAGGCGGAGCAGCACTGCCCGCGGCACATTTTGATGGAAAGACAGGTGACATGACTTCGGCACGCGATATCGCCAGCAATCTCGTCGCTCCGCCCGATCGGACGAAGCGGAAGCACGGTTCGAGTCTTCGTGACCGACCGATCATCCTGCTCAACATCCTCGGGGTGTTCGCCTTCTGCATCACCTGGGCGCTCGTGACCGAGCGGGGTTGGGTTTCTCCGCTGTTTCTTCCATCTCCGTTCAAGGTCGCAAGCGAAGCCGCTGGCGTCGCCGCCACTCACGAACTGTGGTGGGCCATTGCTGCGTCGTCGCTACGGGTCTTTCTGGGCTTCGCTCTTGCCGCGGCCGTCGCGATCCCGCTCGGCGTGCTGATGGGGAGCTGGTGGCCGGCGAAGGCGCTGCTCGATCCGCTGATCTCGCTGCTGCGTCCGCTGCCCTCCATCACCTGGATCCCGCTGACGATGTTGTGGCTCGGCATTGGCGAGGCTCAGAAGGTCGCCATCGTGTTCATGGGCTCCTGGATCTACGTTCTGCTCTACACGGTGGAGAGCACCAAGCGGGTGGATCCCATCCTGATCAAAGCTGCGAGAAACCTTGGCGCTTCCGAATTCGCCGTGATGAGGGAGGTCGTCCTTCCCGGTGCCCTCCCGGGCATCCTGTCCGGTCTCAAGGTCAGCCTTGCCATCGCGTGGTCCTGCGTCCTGTCGGCCGAAATGGTCGCGGCCCAGAGTGGGCTCGGCGCCTTGATCTGGTCGGCGAAGGACTGGGGCAATCTCGCGCTGGTGCTGGTCGGCATGGTCAGCATCTCCGCGACGGTGCTGGTCGCCGACCTCCTGGCCAACAGGCTGGAGCGCGCTCTGCTGCCCTGGGAGCGCCACAGGCGCCAGAACTGATCCCTGACTTCCGCGACAAAGGACGTCCCGATGTCTGTCATTCTCTCCGCACAACACGTCAGCAAGTCGTTTTCCGTGCGTCAGAACGAGGATGTTCTGGCGCTGCGCGATGTGAATCTCGACGTGTACGAGCACGAATTTCTGTGTCTTCTCGGCGCGTCCGGTTGCGGCAAGTCGACCTTGCTGAATATGTTCGCGGGCTTTACGCCTCCCTCGCAGGGCGACATCCTGCTGCGATCGATCCCGATCACGGGCATCGATCCGCGCTGCGGCATGGTGTTCCAATCCTATGCGCTGTTTCCGTGGCAGACGGTTCGCAAGAACGTCGAGTTCGGACCCCGCATGAAGGGCCTGCCGGCCAACGAGTGCCGGAGCGTCGCCGGCCGCTTCATCGAGATGGTCGGGCTGCACGGCTTCGCCGACCATTATCCGGCCGAGTTGTCCGGGGGCATGCAGCAGCGCGTGACGCTCGCGCGTAGTCTGGCGGCCGATCCGGAGGTGCTATTGATGGACGAGCCGTTCGCTGCACTCGACGCCATGACGCGTCACGTTCTGCAGGAGGAGCTGAGCCGGATTCAGCGGGAGAGCCTCAAAACCGTCGTGCTCGTCACGCACAACATCGATGAGGCATTGATCACGGCCGATCGGATTGTCGTGATGTCGCCCCATCCCGGCCAGATCAAGGCTGTCATCACCAACGACCTCGAGCGGCCGCGCAATATCGATGTTCAACTGTCTCCTGCGTGGGGCGAATTGAAGAAAGAGATCTGGTCGCTCATTGCGGGCGATGTGTCGCTCCATGCATCCTGAAGCGCTGCGACGACAAGGCTCTGCACATTTGGCCGCATGAACAGCGTGCCGGGGGAGATCAAGATGGCGGATATAGCTCGGCGCGATCTATTGACGATGGCGGGAGTCGTGGGTGTCGGGGTCGCGATTCCCGTTGCCCCCGCTACTGCGGAGGCGGCACCGAAGGACAAGGTTCAGGACGGTCCAGCCGCGAACGCGTCGGCGCGATGCTATCAGTTCTTCGATCTCAACGAGGTGGCCTTCATCGAGGCTTTCGTTGATCATCTTATTCCGGCCGACGAACTCTCGCCCTCGGGCACGGAACTCGGCGTCACCATTTATATCGACAGGCAGCTCGCCGGTGCCTGGGGTCGCGGGGCGCGGATGTATCTGCTCGGTCCCTGGCCCGCCGGCACATCGCAGCAGGGCTATCAGCTGCCGCTTGCTCCGGCCGATCTCTACCGCAGCGCCATCCGCGCCGTGGAGGCCCATTGCGAGGCCGTCCATGGCGGTAGTTTCGACAGGCTCCAACCCGCGCAGCGCCAGCAAATCATGCTGGCGCTCTCGGACGGAAGTCTGCGTCTGCAGCAGATTCCGGCACAGGTGTTTTTCGACATGGCCTACGCCAATGTCATGGAAGGTCTGTTCGCCGATCCGATCTATGGCGGCAACAAGGACAAGCGTGGCTGGAGGTTGGTCGGATTTCCCGGTGTCATGGCCGCGCATGCCGAGAACATCGAGCGTTTCCGCGGCGAGCCGTATCTGGTTGAACCGCTCGGCATTGCCGATCTCTCGTGAGGACGATCCGATGACGACGAAACTCAAGGAGGTCGACGTCGTCATCGTCGGCATGGGCTGGACCGGCGGCATCATGGCCAAGGAACTGTCGGATGCGGGCCTGACGGTGGTCGGATTGGAGCGAGGCGCTCCGCGCTCGGACGCTGGTTTCTCGGTGCCAATGATCCGTGACGAACTGCGCTATGCGGTCCGCAACGAGCTGTTCATGGACGTAAGCCGCGATACGCTCACCTTCAGGAACAGGCCGGCCGAACGGGCGCTGCCGATGCGCAAGCTCGGCTCGTTCCTGCCGGGCGAAGGCGTGGGGGGCGCCGGCGTCCACTGGAATGGACAGACCTATCGTCTTTCTCCGCACGACCATGCGCTGCGCTCCCGCGTGGAAGAGCGATACGGAAAATCCTTCATCCCGCAGGACATGCAGTTGGCTGACTGGCCGATGAGCTATGCCGAACTCGAACCCTTCTACGACAAGTTCGAGTATATGGCTGGTATCTCCGGCAAAGCGGGCAACATCGCCGGCCGGATTCAGGAGGGAGGCAATCCCTTCGAGGGGCCGCGTGCGCGCGAGTATCCGAATCCTCCCCTCAAGCCGAGTCTTGCCAGCGAAATGTTCACGGAGACGACGAAGAAGCTTGGCTATCATCCATTCCCACGCCCGGCGGCCAATATGAGCCGGCCCTACACCAATCCGGACGGCATCAAACTGGGCGAGTGCCAATATTGCGGTTTCTGCGAGAACTTCGGGTGTGAGGCCAACGCCAAGGCCAGCCCGCACATTACGGTCATCCCGGCAGCTCTTCGCAATAGGAACTTCTCCCTGAAGCCGCATGCGTGGGTCACGCGTGTCAACCTCGCTCCGGATGGCAAGCGGGCAACCGGAGTCTCCTACACCAGCGTGCTGACAGGGGAGGAGTTCGAGCAGCCCGCCAACCTCGTCATCCTCTGCGCCTACGGCTTGGGCAACGTGCACCTGATGCTGTTGTCCGGCATCGGCAAGCCCTACGATCCGGTCAGCGATACCGGCACGGTCGGGAAGGGCTATTGCTACCAGGTCGCCACGGTCGTGCAGGCGTTCTTCGATGACAGGATTTTCAATCCCTTCATGGGGGCGGGGTCGCTGGGCGTCGTCATTGATGATTTCAACGGCGACAATTTCGATCACGGGCCGGTGGGTTACATCGGGGGGGCCTCGATCTACAGCGCTTCGCTGGGAGGGCGTCCGATCAATCAGCGTGCCGTTCCGCCGGGCACCCCTCGTTGGGGAACGGAATGGAAGAAGGCGACCGCGCACTGGTACAACCGCACACTGCAGATGTCGGTGCAGGGCTCGAACATGGCCAGTCGCTACAACTATCTCGATCTCGATCCGACTTATCGCAACGCCTTCGGTTTGCCGCTGATGCGGATGACCTACAACTTCACAGACAATGACGAGAAGCTTTCGGCCCATCTGACGACCGTCGCGCATGACATCGCCCGCGCGATGGGGCCGACCCATCTCGGTCCCAGGACGCCGCGTCGCGCGCCTTATTCGATCGTGCCTTATCAAAGTACGCACAACACTGGAGGCGCGATTGCAGGACATGACCCCGGCAAAAGCGCGCTCAATCGGTACCTGCAGAGCTGGGACGTTCCCAATGTCTTTGTCATGGGCGCCAGCGCCTTTCCGCACAATTCGGGCTACAACCCGACGGGCGCCGTCGGAGCTCTCACCTATTGGGCCGCCGACGCGATCCGGACGAAATATCTGAAGGATCCGGGCCCGCTCTTGCACACCTGATCGGCACAACATCATGAAGAGTCTGGTGCGCCAATGGACTGTCGCATGTGTGTTCGTCCTCGCCGACGCGGGCGCCGTTCGGGCCCTGGATCTGGCGAAGGGTGAAAGCCTGTTTGAGAAATGCCATGCCTGTCATGCCGTCAAACAGGAGGGGGGCACCCTCGGGCCGCCGCTTGCGGGGATCTTCGGCCGGAAGGCCGGCAGCTTGGAGCAGTTTCGTTATTCGCCGGCGATGCGCCGCAGCAGTCTCATCTGGGACGATACAACGCTGGATCGCTTCTTGACTGAACCTCAGGCGCTTGTGCCCGGCAACCGGATGCCGTTTGCAGGGATGCCAGACAAGAGTGACCGCGACGATCTGATCGCCTATCTGCACAAGGCAACAATCGCACAGTGATCGCGACGATCGTCATCCTGGCAGCGGCGCAGCACCACCGGGTGTCTTGAGGGGCTGTCGGGCTTGTTCCCGGCCGCGCGTCGCCAGCGCGTGTTTGGTCTTCCGCACAGAACGCATCGCCGATACGTCGGATCGTACGCCGATGATCGTCATGGGCTCGAGCTCTCGTGCAATCAAATGGTTTCGTCATTCCATGACTCTCTGATCGAGAGCGGAACACGCTGCCGTCGCCAGACGGTCGTTCGGCCAAGCCTGTTTGCTTTGCTGAGGATGCGCAAAACACACGCGGGGTGGCGCCCGCAATAAGTGCAACTAAACCGAGATTTGTGCATCGCACTCAATTGACGCGCTGCCAATATTTGGTATCGTTTCATCGTAGCGAAAGCGAGGCCGCCGTAAGATGAGCGGGCGCCTGATGCGAGTAAAAGACCTCGAAGAAGCAAAGTAAAATAAGTAAAAAACCTAACCGCGAGATGTGAAAACAAAATCGGTGAATAAAAATTCGCTGATTCTGTCAGAAGCGTTAGGTTATCTCGTGGGACCGGAAGGAGCTAGACGATGTCTTCTCAAGAAGCGATCTCCGAGTCCAAAGAATCTGAGATTCACGGCAACTCAAAAAGTATAGATGTTCCGTCGATGCGGAAGGATGTCGTGTGCCGCATTGCAGCATCGCAGCAAGTGTTCGAACGAATTTGGAACGTGTTCATTCGAATTCTGAGGGAGGATGTGCTCTCTGATGGCGATGCCGTCGTCGTCTCCGAAGCCGATCTTGGCGAGATCTACGGCGCGCAGTCATCGATCCGTTCGATCGCGCAAGGCACAGCCAAGCGCGTCAAGGAGTGCTCTTCCGATCCGCACGACATGAGAACGCTCCGCGTCGTATTGATGCGGCAGCTTCTGATCAATGCGTCGTTGCAGGCCTGTCTCAATCACCAGCGCCGCGATGTGGCCATCCTCGACCAACACGACTTCCGGCCATCGCTCGGCGACAGCGTGCCTCTGCGCATGGAAATCGGCCTGCATTGCCAGGAGACCGAGTTCCTGCGCGCCAAGGTGGTCAAAGGTTTGCGCGGCCTCGTGCAGGTCCTGGAGCGAACTCTGGATCAGCTTCCGAACAATGACTCCCTAGAGTGCGGGGTCCACGATGCGCTTCAAGGCTTGTGGGACGCGATCTGGTCCGATGAGGACGTGGACCTCATCGCAACGCAATTGCTCTACGCGGACAGCATGTACGCAGCGCTGCCGCTGGCGCTGGGCGAGGCGAGCAGTCTGCTCTCTCGGCAAGGGATCGATCCAGCGGGTCTGGAGACCTGCCTCAGGCCATACACCTGGCTCTATGGTGACCGCGACGGCCGCCCGCACGACACGGATGCGCATACCGAAAAACTGATTGCCGCGCTCGAGAAGGGCGTTCGCGCCAATTACCGGCGCGACCTGGCCGAGATCGCCGACGGCCATCCGGCTTCGGAAGTTTTCAGGAAGCTCGCGGACAGGCTCGACCCCGCTCACCCTGAAGCCCTGCCTTCATCGTCGCAGCTTCTGTTGGAGCTGGAGGCCAGCGGCCATTGTGCCGACGAGCGTGTGCGCGCGCTGATGCTGCGCATCGGCGTCTTCGGTTTCCACTATCTCAAGATCGAATTCCGTCAGAACGCAGCCATGTTCACCGAAGTGGTGGACAGCATCATTCCGCCCGGCCTGATCGCGGGGACGCTCGGCCCCGGCCGGCCTTCCCGCTATGCTGACCTGTCGACGGCCGACAGGGTCGAGCTTCTCTCCCGCCTTCATGGGTGCAAGGGTCAGCGCCAGGATATGCCCGAGGAGTTGTGGCGGCGCTTCTGGGACGAAAACAGTCAGGCCTTCCACGACAAGGCAGCTCACTACCAGGGCAGGGACTACGTCGACATCTACAATGTCGATCGCGCGCACATTCGGGTCCTGAACGCCCTCAATACGCTGAACACGCTCAAGCTGCTGAGGAGATATAGCGACCGGATTACGATCTACGGAATTGCTGAAGCCGGCAGCATCGACGAGCCCTTGGCACTGCTGTTCCTGCTGGCGGCCGCCGGCCACCGCAACGGTGTCGATGTCGCGCTGCAGCCCGAGGATCTCGCGGGCGCGGAATCCATGCTGCGACAGGTCGAGGATCTCTACGCCAATCCGGTCTATCGGGAGCATCTGGAGCTGCGCGGCCGGCGGCAGTTCATCACGTTCGGGCCCAGCGACACCGGCAAGCAGGGCGGCAAGGCGATGCATATCGCGAATATGCAGATCGCCAAGCGCCATCGGGCGATCGCTGGCCGCTTCGGCATAGAAGTCGTGCCCAGCATCGTGATCGGATACGAGCATGCGCGCTCGAACGGGCCGATCACCGAGAATCTCGAGGCTTTTGACGCATTCGCCGGCCGTAACGTGCGCTACATGCTCTCCGGTATCCTGGAGATGCGCAGTCATCTGCTGACGCCCGTGATGGCACAGCAGTGCCTGCGGGATCTCCTCCTTGCGAACGCAATGCGGCGCTCCCCGCTCGGCATCGCGAAGCCATCGCGGAATGCTGGACCGGATGGTATTTCCCGGGTGGACTGGGTCGCAATCGTTCGGCTCTACAAGCAGCGCTTCTTCGAGCACCCGATGCTGCCGGCGCTGTTGCGCGGCATCGCGCGCTTCGACATCGTTCGTGCCAACAGCAAGAGCACCCGCCCTCCGTCGCGAGCCTTCGATGTGCAGGAGCTGGAATCCCGACCCGATGCCATTCGTGCGATCCCCTGGACGCGGGCCCTGATGATGAGCGGCGTGCATCATGAATTGATCGGCGCCAGCTTGCTGGCGACACGGGACGTCGGCGATTTGCGGGATCTCTACAGGGCGGATGCAACCTTCCGCGGCTATGTCAAGAACATTGCCTATGCTGCCGCACGCACGCGCATGGAGCTTGCCTGGCGGACTTTGACCGGCTCGGTCCCCGAATGGTGCGAGGTGATCGCGCAGGCAGATGGCCTCCGGCCGAACGACGTCAAGGATCCGCGCCAGCTGCTTGCGTCGATCCACGTCGAATACGTCCAGGCCAAACGTTTCGTCTACAAGGCCCAGCGTGGCGTCGAACCCGCTCGGCCCGAGGACCTGACGGCCGAGCAACTGCTGAGTGCGTGGCCTCTGCTGGCTCAGGAAGTCGCGTGGAAAGAGCGCGAGATCGACCGCTATGTCTCGCTTCTCGTCGCCACGAAGCACGAGCCGCAGCACTTCAGCAAGGCCGCGATCCAGGACATCTATTCCGGCTTCATCCTCTCCGCCAACACCGATCTCTATTTCTACGCGGCGGACGAGCCCGAAGCGCCTCGACACGAAAGCAACGATCACGAGCCTGAATACGGCTTCGGTCCGCATCCCCATTCCCTTCGCACGGCGGTTAGACGGCTGCTGACGCGGACCAATGGTTCGAGAACCCATCGGTGAGCAACACGGATGGATCAGACGGTAATTGCGAGAAGCAGGAGACGAGAATGAGTGACGTGATCATCATTGGTGGCGGAATCGGCGGCCTCTCTCTGGCCTTGTCTCTCGAGAAGGCGGGTATCGGTTCGACGATCTACGAGGCGACGCCGGTTATTCAGCAGGTCGGCGTTGGTATCAATGTGCTGCCTTATGCCATGCGGGTGCTGGCGGGCCTTGGACTTGAAAAGGAATTGGAGAAGCGCGCGATCACCACCCGGTCGAGCGCCTACTTTGATCGCTGCGGCCGCCCGCTGCACCAGATGCCCGTCGGTCATTTTGCCGGCGAAATCTGGCCGCAATTGTCGATCCATCGCGCGGAATTGCAGACGGTCCTGCTTGACGCGGTGCGCGAACGTCTCGGACCCAACAGAATAAGGACAGGCTGGGAGTGTACCGGCGTTTCGTCCGAGCAGGACGAGGTATGTGTGAGCTTCAGGGATCGTCGCACCGGCCAGAAACTCGAACCGCAGCGTGCGGGAATCGTTGTCGCGTGCGACGGGATTCACTCGAAGGTCCGCCGGCAATTTTATCCCAATGAAGGCCCGCCTCGCTATTCCGGAGTTTTCATGTGGCGCGGGGTGACGCGCCGCTCCAAATTTCTCGATGGCGCCACGATGGTGCGCGTCGGACTGCCTGCCGTCGGCAAGATGGTGATCTATCCCATTCGCGACTACGACGACGGGACGCAGCTCATCAACTGGGTGGCCGAAGTCGAAGTCCCCGACCCCGGAAGTTTCTGCAGCAAGCGGGACTGGAACTGTCCGGGGGATGCGAAGGACTTCGTCGAGGTCTTCGCGGACTGGCGCTTCGATTGGCTGGACGTTCCCGAACTGATCAGCAACGCGCAGACGATCCTGCAATTCCCGATGATGGATCGAGACCCGTTGCCGCGGTGGAGTTTCGACCGGGTGACGCTTCTCGGCGATGCGGCCCATCCGCTGGTGCCTCTTGGATCCAATGGCGCCGGACAGGCAATCCTCGATGCCGAAGTGCTATCGAGAGAGCTTGCCGCGTGCCGTGATCCGGCAGACGGACTCGCTCGATACGAGAGCATCAGGTTGCCCGCCACGGCAGAGATCGTCATGTCGGATCGGGCGGGAGGACCCGACGTCATTCTCCAGGAAGGGGAAGAGCGTCTGCGATTGCTGGTTCCCGTTCCAGCGCATCGGTCAGCTTTCCCGCGATCTGCAGAAGCGGCGTGAGCGCGCTCCCCAGAGGCGGACGCGCTGCCCGTGCCGACAAGCTTGCGCTGCCGCGCGGAGAAGCTCCGTCTCAAGATACGTCGACAAGACTCGTAAGGCTGCATTCCGGTAACAAGGAGCTCGCAGATGAACGACGTGTGGTTGAAGGTCCCGGTCTCGGATCATTTTCAGTATGTTCGCGCGACCGATCTGCCGGCTTCAGACGAGGCTGCTTCATCGTATGGCTGGGCTCCAGGGTCCTGGCGCGACAAGCCTGCGAGGCAGATGCCACAATACCGCGACCCGGGAATGCTGGCCTCGGTGGAGCAGATCCTGCGCAATTATCCGCCGTTGGTTTCCGCCGGTGAGGCGCGGTCGCTCAAGGCGGCGCTCGCACGCGTAGCTGAGGGCAAGGCGTTTCTCCTGCAGGGCGGCGACTGCGCCGAGAGCTTCGCCGAGTTTCATCCCGACAAGATTCGGGAAACGTACCGCGTGCTGCTGCAAATGGCGGTCATCCTGACTTTCGGCGGTGGCCTGCCGGTCGTGAAAGTCGGCCGCGTGGCCGGACAGTTCGCCAAGCCGCGCTCTGCCGAGCTGGAGGTCATCGAAGGCGTTTCGCTGCCGTCCTATCGCGGTGACATCGTCAACGCTCCCGATTTCGACGAGGCGGCGCGCATGCCCAACCCGGCCCGCATGGTCCAGGCCTACAACCAATCGGCGGCAACGCTGAATCTGCTGCGCGCCTTCTCCCAGGGAAGCTATGTCAATCTGGACAAGGTGCGCCAGTGGAACCTTCGTCTGATTGCCCGATTGCCCTGGGCCGAGCGCTACCAGAACTTCGCCAGTCGGCTCGACGAGGCGTTGGAATTCGCGGCGGCCTGCAGCGCCGCAGGGGAGACCATTTCGGCGTTTCGTCTGACAGAATGTTTCACCAGTCACGAGGCTCTGCTGTTGCCGTATGAGCAGGCTTTGACCCGGATCGACAGCGACACTGGCGATTGGTACGACGTGTCTGGCCATCTGCTTTGGATCGGAGACCGCACGCGCCAGATTGACGGAGCGCATGTCGAGTTCTTGCGCGGAGTGAAGAATCCGCTGGGCCTCAAGTGCGGGCCCTCCCTTGAACCCGACGACCTGATGCGGTTGATCGACGTCCTCAATCCAAACAACGAGCCCGGTCGGCTGACGCTGATTGTCCGCATGGGAGCCGACAAGGTGAGACAGAAGCTGCCGCCGCTGCTCCGCCGCGTCCGCGAAGCAGGGCGGGTCGTCGTCTGGGTCTGCGACCCGATGCATGGCAACACCGTCACCTCGCGGTCGGGCTACAAGACGCGATCGTTCGATCGGATCGTGTCCGAGGTGTTCGACTTCTTCGACGTGCATCGGGCCGAGGGCACCCATCCGGGCGGCGTGCATTTCGAAATGACCGGCGAGGATGTCACCGAATGCACAGGCGGAGCCGGATCCGTCACGGACGAGTCGTTGTCGCTGCGATATCAGACGGCCGTTGACCCGCGACTGAACGCCAACCAAGCCCTCGAGCTGGCGCTTCTGATTGCCGAGATGGCCAGAAAGGAGCGCATCGCTGGCAAGCAGGTTCGAATGGAGTCAAGCCGCTCAGAAGGCAGAACGCATGTCGTGTCAGCATAGCGCTCGGGCAGCATGAAAAAGCCGCCTCGCGGGCGGCGTTTGATGGACAACGTTGAAATTCACGTTGCCTTAGCGTTCTGTTTCCGTGGGAGGCCGGACGCTCATCTGGTGCGTCGGGTCTGAGGCGCCGCACTGCTCGAAGTTTCGTCGCGCATGGGCGAGTGACAGTGAGCCATTGGGACCGCCCCGAACCTCGTCGGCATCGTGATCATCTTGCCCGTCGTCTTCCCAGAAGCACACCGGGCAAATCTCGTAGCCGCCTCTTTCGTGAAGTGTGCGACAGCGGCAGCACGGACACCGATATGCGGGCGTCTCAGAGAAGGGCTTAACAATATTGCGGAACACCATCCCCGAAGCTCTATGCCGCCGGGCAACTTTGTCAACACTGCCTAGTATCCAAGCATGTCGCAGGTTCTATTCACGCATGTGAATAAATTCCGCGGTCTGTTGCTTTTTGGGTGTAACTTTGGGTGCAATTTGGTCTGAGTGACCAAGCGTTTGAAGGGCAACGATAATTCGCAGAAGACGTCGAGAAACCCTTATAAAACAAGATGTTTGCGGTGTTTCCGGGTGATGCTCAGTGATGTCCGATTATGCTATCGGACAT
>NZ_LFJC01000003.1:3123187-3217824 GCF_002776695.1 Bradyrhizobium nitroreducens | reverse complement strand
CAGCCGCGTGATGTTGATGCCAAGGCTGCGCGCACGGTCTTCGCCGAGTCGCAGCGCCATCATCGGCCAGGCTGCGCGCCAGGCGAATGGCAAGGTGAAGAGGAGCGCGAGGGCGAGCACCCCCACCTTGTCCCAGCTCGCGCGCGACAGGCTGCCCATGGTCCAGAACACAAGTTGCTGAAGCGCCTGCTGGCTCGCCAGAAACTGCGTCAGCGCGACCAGCGCGTTGAAGGTGAAGAACAGCGCGATGCCGCAGAGCACGAGGATGTCCGTCCCCGAGCCGCGCCAGCGCACCACCAATTGCAGCACTACGACGACGATCGTCGCGAACACGAGGGCGTTGGCCGAGATCAGCCAGGCCTGCGGCACCCCGGGAATGCCGACACCGAGCACGATCGCGAGCGCCGCGCCGAATGAGGCCGACGACGACACGCCGAGGGTGAAGGGACTTGCGAGCGGATTGTCCAGGATCGTCTGCATCTCGGCGCCCGCGGTCGCGAGCGCCAGCCCGACCAGGACGGCGAGGACGGCCTGCGGCAGGCGCACCTCCCAGAGGATCGCGGCCTGCGGCGCGGCGAGCGAGTCCGGCCGGAAGATGCCACCGAGCGCACCGGTAAGCCCGAGCCGCGACGGGCCGGTGCCCAGATCGGCAGCGAAAGACACAAGCGCAACCAGCGCCAATACCGCAAGCCAGGTGATCCGGCGCCGCATCCGCGCGCGAAACGCAACAGCCGTTTTCGCCAGCAGGTCGGGCGATGCATCCCCCTGCCCCGGGTTCAATTGCGGGGAAACGGGAGTCATTTCTGATCGATCCAGTACACGCCTTGCAACGGCACGGCGAGGAAGCGGGTATTGAGCTCCGCAATCGTCGCGCCCGGATCAAGATCGGGTGCAGTTTGCGGGTTGATCCAGCGCGCCAGTGCTTCGGCCGCGACGACGTTGAGCGGCGTCGCGATGATGTTGTGGAACAAGCCGTAGACGCGACCGTTGCGCACGGCGTTGAGGCCGGCGAAGCCCGGCCGCGCCACCACCGCGGCAAGCCGGTCGCGAATGGTTGCGGCGTCGAAGCCGGGGCCGATGACGAGCCCGCCCGATGCTCTCAGGTGCGCACCGCCCGTACCGATATAGACGTCTGGATTGGTCGAAATGACATATTCGAGGCTGAGCTGCGCAGTCGGCCCGGGCGTGACCGAGGCCGAGATACTGTCGCCGCCGGCAAACGCAACGAACCTACCGATATTGCCCGCGCCCGGCGCGTAGCAGCAGTCAGTGACGCCTGCATGCGTTTCCAGCAGCACACGCGGACGAGGCCCGGCGGTGCGCGCGACATGTTCCGCGATGCGCGTCATGTGCTGTTCGTAGAATGCGGCGAATTCATTGGCCCGCTCGTCCCGCCCGATCACTCGGCCGAGAATGCGGACGCTCGCGACGGTGTGCTCGAAGGGGGCGACGAAGAAATCGGTGAACACGACCGGAATGCCGGCAGCCTCGAGCTGCCGCGCCACGTCGTTGGCGCGCCCGCCGGGCGCAAAGCCGACGCCAAGCACGGCGACGTCGGGCTTGATCTCGATGGCGCGCTCGACCGGGAACGTGCCGTCGCTGCCGATTCCGAGCACCGGGACCTGGTCGATCTCCGGGAATTTCTGGCGGTATTGCGCGTAGCTCTCGCTGTCGTTGCGGCGGAAATCGCCGAGCCACGCCGCCATGAAATCGACCGGCTTCGGATCGAGCAGCGAGAGTGCGATGATCTGACGGCCCTCCGCGAGCAGCACGCGCTCTGCCGGACGCGGAAGCGTGACCGTCCGTCCGGTGATATCAGTGACGACGACCGCCGCCGCAGCCGGCTGCGGCGAGCATGCGAGGTGCGCAGTTGCGAGTACGGCAAGAGCGATGGTCACAAAACGGCGCATGATGTCACTTCGGCGGCAGCGCGAATCGAAGCGCAAGGCTGATGGCGGATGGAACGACAGAGGCATGGTTTTCCTCCCCAAACATCCGGAACGAGACGTCGAGCGATGCGTCCGCGGTTCGCGTGAGGGCGGCGGCAAATTCGCGGGCATTATCGACCATCCGGTTGCGCCTTAGCCATGATCCATAATCGTCGGCATCGGCGTCAACCGACGACATCCCGCCCTGCTCCAGGCTGCCGACGGTGACGAGCACACGACGACGCGCCAGGCCAGGTGCCGCAAAGGTCTTCAGCCGCTCCGTGAGCGCATCGGGCGCGAACCAGATCGACGGACTGGCGGCGACGTAGCTACGGACCAGCGCCGGCCGGGTCAAGAGCGCGTAAAGCCCAAGCAACCCGCCAAAGGAGTGGCCGAACAGCGCAGTCCGGTCGGGATCGATGGCGAACTCGCCTGATATGGCCGGAGCCAGCTCGCGCTGGATGAAATCTAGGAACGCGTCCGCGCCCCCGGTCTCGTCCCATGCACGGTTGCCCGGCCGCCGTGCCAGACGATCGGTTGCGACCGGCGGCGTGTAGTCGTAGGTGCGCCGCTTCGCATCGATCCAGTGCACGGTCGGATAACCGATGCCGACGATGACGGACGGCGTCACGCCGGTGCGCTCTGCGCGGCGCGACTGGAGCGCCAGCGCCGCCGTCGCAATCGGAAACATGCCATTGCCGTCCAGAAGATAGAGCACCGGCAGCGGCCCGCGCGGGCGCGGCTCCGGCCGCCAGACGAAGATCCGATAGTCATGCCCCGCGGCCGAGCGCATGTCGTGCACCGAAGCACCGGGCAGCATGCCGTCGGCCGTGCGCTGGTCGTTGTTCCCTACCACTGGTATCGGATCGTCCCCATGGTCGAGCGGCCATTGCCGTAGAAGCATTGGGTCGCGGAGGCGCAGGCCGACACATAGGTCTTGTCGAACAGGTTGGTGACGTTCAACGCCAGCTTCCAGCCCTTCAACTGCGGCGACAGGCCGTTGAGGTCGTAGTGCAGCATGGCGTCGGCGAGGATATAGGCCGGCACGATCATCGCCATGGAGTTGATGTTGTCGCCGAAGGATTCGCCGACATAGCGGACGCCGCCGCCGAAGCCGAAGCCCGCCATCTTGCCGCTCTGGATGGTGTAGTCGGCCCACAGCGAAGCCGTGTTGGCGGGCGCGCCGACCGGCGCCTTGCCCTGGACCGAGATGCCGCTGACCACCTGCGTGCTCCTGGTGATCTCGATGTCGTTGTGGGCAGCGGCGGCGATGATGTCGAGGCCGGGGATCGGCGTCAGCTTGGCGCTGAACTCGATGCCCTTGGAGCGCACCTGGCCCTGCTGGATCTGGCAGTTGACCCCGGACTGGGTGCAAGCCGGATAGGCGGCGTAGAGATGCGCTGTATCCAGGGTCAGCACGTTGTTCTGCGTGATGTCGTAGAGCGACAGCATGAAGAAGCCGTTGAAGCCGTTGGGCTGATATTTGACACCGGCCTCATATTGCTGGCCGGTCGTCGGCACGAAGGCCGTGCCGGTGTAGTCCGTGCCGATGGTCGGCTCGAACGAGGTCGCATAGCTGACGTAAGGCGCGAAGCCGTTGTCGAACAGATAGGTCAGGCCGGTGCGCCAGGTCGTCGCCGAATCCGAGGGATGGCTGCGGTTGGTGTAGACGCCGGTCGCGATCGCGCGCGTGTCCGAGGTCGCATTGGCCCAATCGTTGCGGAGGCCGATCACGGCGGCGAGCTTGCCGAGCCTGATCTGATCCTGGAGATAGACGCCCGTCTGCTCGCGCTCCTGGAGCGTCTGCGTCGTCAAAGTCGGCGCGGCGATCGTGCCGTAGTTCGGGTTGAGATAGTTGACGTAGGTGGTGGTGCCGTTGCCGAAGGTGGCATCCGACGAACTCTTCTGGAAATCGACGCCGGCCAGCACGGTGTGCTGGAGCCAGCCGGTGGCGAACTTCGCCTCGGCCTGGTTGTCGATGGCCGCGGCCTGAAGATTCTCGATGTAGTGCGTGCTCGAGCGGCCGATGCACACATTGGCCGTGGTGCCCGCCCCGCAAGTCGAGCCCGCGCCGAAGCCGGTCACCGAAAGCGCCTTGAAGTCGCTCGACAGGTTCATGTAGCGGAAATTCTGGCGGACCGTCCACGTCTCGTCGAAATGATGCTCGAACTCGTAGGCAATGGAGTCCTGCGTGCGGCTGTAGCCGTTGTAGTCCGGATGGCCGGCGAAGAAGTTGCGCGGGATCTGCCCGTTCGCGTTGATCTGGAGCGTGCCGAGCGCCGGCAGCCAGTTCGGCTGGTAGGTCGAGGGATCGCGGTCGTGCACCGCGCGCACGGTGAAGGTGGTATCGGCCGTCGGCCGCCACGTGATCATCGGCGCGATGAACTCGCGCTCGGTGGTGGTGTAATTGACGTCGGTATCGGCCTTGCGGCCGAGCCCGATCAGCCGATAGAGCAACTGCCCGTCCTGGGTGATGGGACCGCTGACGTCGAAGCCGCCCTCGATGCGGTTGTGATCGCCGAAGCGGGTGAACACCTCGCCCTGCGGCGTCGCCGACGGAATCTTGCTGATCAGATTGACCATGCCGCCGAGATTGTTCTGTCCATAGAGCACGGAGGCCGGCCCGCGCAGGATCTCGACGCGTTCCAGGAGATACGGATCGACCGAGGGCATCGCATAGGACACGCCGCGCGGAAGGCGCAGGCCATCCCAGAAGTGCAGATAGTTGGCGTTGGCGCCGAAGCCGCCGAAACCGCGGATGAAGACGTTGTCGAAGCGGTCACCGACGCGGGTCTCCGCGACGACGCCGGGCTCGTAGCGCAGGGCTTCGGCGACCGAGCGGGCGCCCTGGGTGGTCATCTGCTCTCGGGTCACGACCGTGATCGACTGCGGCGTCTCCATGATCGAGCTGTCGGTCTTCGAGCCGGTGCCGGTGCGATGGGCGACGATACCCCGTACCGGCCCGCGAGCCGTTTCCTTCGGTGCAACCGATGCCGCGGCCGGCCTCGGCTGGCTCATGGCAACTGCGCGCGGCGCTGAGGACGTGGCGCGCACCGGACGGCGCGGAGCTCGCGGCGCAGGGCTCTCGACCACGACCGGCGGAAGGCTTGCCCCATGCGTCGATTGCGCATGAGCAACATGGATGGCACCAGGCAACTGGCCCGCGACAACCAGTGCCGGGGCACAAAGCATCCACTTTCCGCGAGAAACTGTCATCATCCCCATCGTCCAAGAACCAGTCCAAGAATTCGCCGCGGCACCCCGCGCTGCGCTGCATCCGGTGTTGCACGATGGAACAACTGGACCTAGGGGCGGACTTTCGTTCGCGGGACTCTCGCTTTCGCTCAAGGTTAGGAGACTTAAAAACTGGGACAGGATGTGGTCCCGCCATCAGCGCAGGCTGCTCGGCGAGACGCCGAAGCGCTTGCGGAAGATCGTGGCGAAATGGGCGGCGCCATAACCGACGTGGAAGGCCGCCCCCGACACGCTCATTTCACCTGTCGAGATCAGCTTGTAGGCCTGCTCCAGCCGGTATTCCTGGAGGAAGCCGAACACGCTCGCGCCATAGACCTGGCGGAAGCCGGACGAGAGCTTCCGCACGTTGAGGCCGACCTGCCGCGCCAGCGCGTCAAGGCTTGGCGGCTCGCGCATGGAAGCCACCAGCAGATCGCGCGCCTTGCGGATGCGCTCGACGTCGCGCGCCGCGAACCGGCTGTCTGCATCGCCCGCCTGGGTGGTGCAGGAGGAGAGCGCGAGCGCCACGAGCTGCATCGCCTTGCCGCAAAGATAGAGTTCGCGCTCGGGCCCACGGATCGGACAGTTCGTGATCTGCGACACCAGCACCTGCAGCGCGCGGTTGGCAGGACAGGAAGCGAGCTGCGCACCGCGATGGCTTGCGCCTCCGATCGCGGCGAACGACCGGTCGAGCGCATCCGTCATCTCGGTGCCGAGCACGCTCTCGTTCATCTGCACGATCAGGTAGCGGATCGGCGCGTTGGCCGCGAAGACCTGGTCTCGTTCGGCATCCGCAGAGCTGCGGATCAGCAATACGGTCGGCCCGCACACTTCGCGCCCGCGGTCGCCGCCAACGCTGATCTGCAAACGGCCGCTCAAGAGCACCACGGTCTTGATACCCGCAGGCAGCGCCGTATTGACCCGCTTGGGCTGATCGAAGCGGTTGATTCCAGCCGACAGGACGAACCCGCCCGACATCATTATCAGCCGCTCGTTCAGATCCACTCTTTCGGTGGCCATCGGTCCCGTCGCAATTCTCCCGTTCTCGAAACCACCGCATCTCAGGCCTGCGATGGCGATCCTCAAGGATGAGGCACAGGTACAACTTAGACTCACTGCTCGGCAGGGGGCTACGATCCAGCACTCAGATTAAATGACTTCTAAACTCGCTCATGATGATTGCGCAGCACAACGTCCAGAAACAATCGTGCCCCATGGACACATGGCGCCGCATCCTTGACCGGGGTGGGGCGACGATTCCGAGACGATTCCGCGTCTACTGCGGCAAAAACGGCGTGCGGCGGACCGGCGAACATGTCGTTCCGTTGTCGCCGTGCGGACAGCATATCCCCGAGGGCGCCAGTTGCGGTGACCGCGCCGTTCAAGCGCATCGCTGCGGACCTTGCAAATTTCCGCTTTCAAAGAGCAAAAGCGGTCCCGGCAAACCGGAGAGCATGACAAAGCATTGCTGTCACGATGGTCGCATGATCGTCGTTCTCGCCGAGTTCAAACCGCACATCCGCCTGCGCGCCGAACGCCGCACGGACTTCACCCGAAATCTCGCGCGCATTGTCGATCATGCGGCGAGCTTTGCGGATATTATGATACTGGTCGCCGAAGCTTTCCATCGCCTGCCATGGCGCGAGTTCCTGCTCCCAGCGGCCGACCGCCGTAAAGAGGCGGATCGGCCGCGTGATGGCGTTCGCTGACGCCAACGCCCGCGACAGGCCCGTTCTGTCCCACCAGACCGAGGGGCTGAAACTGATATACCCGTTGAACATGTCCGGCCGTTGCGACAGCAGATCCAGCACGAAATAACCGGCAAGAGAGTGTCCCAGGAGAATGCGACGGTCCGGATCGACGTTGAGCCGCGACTGGACATGCGGCAACAACTGATTTCCAAAGAAACGGATATAGGCGGCCTGGCCGCCGCACGCATCTATGGTCTTGTCCGGAAATACGCTCGCATCCGCGGGCCCGCGCGTGAAGTCCAGATGGCGGCGGTTGGTGTTGTATCCATTCGTATTGGGATAGCCGATGCCGACGACAATCGCCGGAACGATGCCGGTCGCCTTTGGACGCCGAGAGACGCGTCGCACGGTCTCAGCGACGATGATGAAATCCGAATTGCCGTCCAGCACATAGATAATCGGAAAGCCGCCGACGGGCGGCTCTATTTCCGGGACGTAGACGAAGATCTCGTAAGGGAGCCCTGTTTCTGACGAGCGCAACGTGAATCTTGAGCAACCCGGCATGACGAACGATTCAGGGACCGAGATGCCCGCCAGGTCATTGCTGGTTGGCACGCTCCGCGGGGTCCCTCTCACGGCTTTCTCATGCATGCAGCGTTGCGCCTCCGTCGACATAGATGTCGGCCATCGTGATGTGCCCTGCCTTCTCCGATAGCAGGAACAGGATCGAATTGGCGATATCCTCCGGGGTCGCAAGCTTGCGAAGCGGAATGCCGGTCTTGAAATTCTCGAGGGAGCCTTCAATCACCCGCTCACCGCCGCGCTCGTCGCTCCACATGCCCGTCTGCATCGGCGTCAGCGTCGAGCCGGGAGCCACGATATTGCAGCGAATGCCATACTCGGCCAGTTCCAGGCCGAGGCAGCGCGTGAACATGGTCGCAGCCGCTTTCGAAGCGGCGTAGGCTGCCATGTTCTTGCGCGGAATGCCTGCGGCATTGGAGCTTACCGTGACGATACTGCCCTTGCGCCGGGGCACCATATGGCGGGCAAGCGCCCGAGAAACATGGAACACCCCGGCCACGTTGACAGCAAAGACTCGTTCCCATTCTGCATCGCTCGTTTCCACGACCGCAGTCGTGGAAAGCACGCCAGCGACATTGACGCCGAAGTCGATGCCGCCGCATTTCGTATCCATCTCGCCGACAACGCGTTCCACGTCGGCACCATTGGTCACGTCGAGCGAACGAGCGAAGAGATTGTCGCAGGCAAGCTCGACCGGCGCGCACGTCGAATGATCGGTGGCAAGGACTGTCGCGCCCTCCCGCAACAACGCCTTGACCACCGCAAGCCCGATTCCACCGGCCGCGCCCGTCAAAAACACCGTCTTGCCGTCGAACTCGCTCACGGCTGATCTCCCTTTGCTCTTCCCGTCTCGTGCTCCAGAAGCGCCGCCTTCAACGTCGGCGCGACATGGAGCACGGCTTCAGGGCCCGTCATGTGTGCGTGAACGAGAGGGACATCCCGGATATCGAGTGATCCGATGTAGGGCATCCAGCTTTCCGGCCGGAGGCCTGTCCCGTCGCTGGCCTGATCCTTGGTCGAATCCTTGGCCGCTCGAAAATGCAACACCGGACCATCGTAGCGGCTATGGCGATGCCCGCGCACCAGGCGATTGTTGAGAGCCACCACCCGGACCATGCCATCAAGCGCCGCCGCGGGCAGCCGACCAAGCGGACTTTCGCTTTCGGCAAGAAAAGTCATGACCGCCTCGCGCGTCAGCGGCAGTTCCGGCAGTCCATCGGGATCGTGCCCACCGATCGCAAGCAGTGCCTTCAATTCGGCACCCGGCCCCGGATCTGGCTCATCGCGCCAGCAATCGCAGGGATAGGCGTCCAGCATGGCAACAATGCCGACCTTCTGCCCCCTCTCGATCAAATGCACCGCGATCGCGTGCGCCAGGATACCGCCGATCGACCAGCCGACGAGGTGAATTATCTGCCGGTCTGCGATGAATGCGATGCGGCGCGCATAGTCGCGCGCCATATCATCAAGGCTTTCCGGCGCTTGCTCATCAGGATCCAGCGCCAGAGCCTGAACACCCCAGGCGGGCCTGTCGGCACCGAGCGCGCGGGCTAGTCCATTGTAGCACCAGCAAAGGCCGCCGGCCGGATGGAGCATGAAGACGGGTGCCCTGCCCGGCTCAGCCGCGTTCAGCTTGACCAGCGGCTGCAGTCCCGCGCCTTCGCTCGCTGCCCCCCGATCCAGATATTTGGCGAGCCTGCCTATGGTGGAATGCTCGAACAGGACGCCGATGCCCGGTTCATGACCAGTCGTCTCGCGCAGGTGCAGCATCAGCTCCACCGCCAAGAGCGAATGCCCGCCGAGATCAAAGAAATCATCATCGACCTGGAACGGCCCCTCAGCCTGCAAGACCCGCGCAAACAGCATGGCAACGAGCTTTTCATTTTCCGTGGCAGGCGCGTGACCGCGACCGCCGGCGAAAACAGGCGCCGGCAGCTGCTTGCGATCGAGCTTACCGTTGGTGCTCACCGGCAGCGCGTGGAGCACGATGACCGCCGAGGGCATCATGTAGTCCGGCAGAAAGCGCCTGGCGTGGGCGAGAATGTCATTCTCGGCTCCGTTGCGCGCCTCGCCACCTTCCAGGGTCGCATAGGCAACGATGCGTTTTTCTCCCGCCAGATCCGTCCGCAGGTCAACCACCGCCTGTGTCACGACAGGATGAGACAGGATTGCCGCTTCGATCTCGCCGAGCTCGATGCGCAGGCCGCGCAGTTTGATCTGATGATCGGAGCGTCCGAGATAGAGGATCGCACCATCGGCGCGAACCCGCGCGAGATCGCCGGTACAATACATCCGCTCGCCGGCATGGAAGGGATCGGCGACGAAGCGTTTCGCAGTCAGCTCCTTTTGGCCAAGATATCCGCGCGCCAGTTGAACTCCGGCAAGGTAGAGATGCCCCTCGACGCCGACCGGCACGGGTCGCAGATGGTCGTCAAGCACGTAAAGACGCGTGTTCCAGACCGGGTAACCGATCGGGACCGGGCGCGAGGAATCGCCCGCGGCAGCCGGCCAATAGCTGACATCGACCGCAGCTTCGGTCGGACCATAGAGATTGTGGAGCTCCGCTGCCATCCGCTCATGAAAGCGATCACGCAAATCGGCCGTGAGCTCCTCGCCGCTGCAGAAGACCCGCTTCATCGCGATACCGCGCGAACCCGGTTCCGCCAGAAAGGCCGACAACATCGAGGGCACGAAATGGATCGTCGTGATCCTCTCGTCGCGGATGATCTGCGCTATCGCCCTCGGGTCCTTGTGCGCGTCGGGCGGGGCAATCACGAGGACTCCGCCAGAAAGGAAGGCAAGGAAGAATTCCCAAACGGAAACGTCGAAGGTCATCGGGGTCTTTTGCAGGATGACATCGTGACAGCTGAAGTCGTAATGCTGCCGCATCCATTCGAGCCGGTTGACGATCGCCGTATGCTCGACAATGACGCCCTTCGGCTCGCCAGTGGAGCCAGACGTATAGATCACATAGGCGGCACTCTCGCCGGCTGTCTGCCCAAGAGCGCGACCTTGCGGCTTGGTCGGCCAGGCCGGCGGCGAGAACATCTCGATCGTACCGAGCGGCTCGCCGTCCTCAGCGCCGAGGACGAGAATCGGGCGCGACGATGCCAGGATTCTGTCCAGCCGTTCCCGCGGATGACCGAGATCGAGCGGCATATAGGCCGCACCCGCCCGCAGGATCGCGATCAGCGCCACGATGAGATCGAGCGAACGCGGCAGCGTCACGGCCACGATCGCATCCCGTCCGGCGCCGCGCGCGACAAGCGCCTCCGCCAACGCTGCCGTGCGCCAATCAAGTTCGGCGTAGGTGAGAGATCGGCCACCGAAGCGTAGCGCCGGCCTGTCCGCAAAGGAAACGAAGCTGTCTTCCAGCAACTGCGACAGCGTCCTGTCCGTGACCGGATGCGCGGTATCGTTCAGATGCTCGAGCAGCCAGCAATGCTCCTCATCCGTGACCGTTGCAACCTCGCGCAGCGCTCCGCCCGCTAGGGCCGCTTCGACGGCCGCGCCGACGAAATTCGCAAGGCGCCTGGCGTGGCTCTCGGTCTCGCCTGCCTCGTAGAGAAGGGGATTGGTATCGACTTCAAGGCTGAGACACCGGGCCGCCGGGTCGCCGCGAAAGGTGAATGTGACGTCGTCAACCGGTCCGGTTCCCAGAGTGGTAAGTCTCGTTTCCAGGCCAGCAAGCCTCGGGAGTGCATCGAAGGGCAGAATGTTGACAAGAGGACCGTAGAGCCGCCGCTGGCCGCCAAGGAGTCCAAGATCGCGACGCATCTGTTCGCCGCGATGACGCCCGTGGCGGCGATCTCGCGCCATTCGGCCGGCCGCCTTGGCCAGCCAATGGACAAGCGCCTCCTCCTCATCGACCTCGAGGCGCAGCGGCAGTATGTTCATCAGCATCGTCGGGACACGGGCCGCCGGCGAGCCGAAACGTCCCATGAACGGCACGCCGATCGTGATCTCATTGCGCCTGGCATGGCGGGCGACATAGGCCCCGGCCAGCGCCGTCAGAAGATCGGCCCAGGACAATTGCGTCGTGCGAGCAAGGCACAGCAGGCTGTCGCAAATATCCGGTGCAAGCATTCTTTCGAAATGGTCATAGGATGATGCGGAGCGCGCCAGCCCCGCCTTCAGACCCGCGACCTCCGGCATATCGCGCAAGGCTTCGTGCCAATAGCCCGCATCCCGCCCGGACCGCTCCGATCCTCGATACGCCCTCTCTTCGTCAACGGCGACATCGAGCGCGGCCAGCTCTGCGCCTTTCGGTCCGCCGGCGACCGTAGCGTTGTAGATCTCCGCGATGCGCTGCGTGACGAGACCCGTCGCAAACCCGTCCGTCACCACATGATGCATGCGCTGATACCAGATGTAGCGCTCCGCGCCGAGGCGAAAGAGCACCTGCCGCGCAAGCGGTGCGTTTGCCAGATCGAGAGGGCCGTTCATGTCCGCTTGCATGACCCTCAGGGCACCGCCCTTCGGATCGCCGCGAAGCGCCAAATCTTCCACTTCGAGCAGCGGTCGATTGCGCTCCTCAACGATCTGCGCATCCTTGCCGGTGATGCGAACGGACAGGCTATCGGCCTCCATCGCGAGCTGTCGAACCGCGGCCTCGAATACCGCCACGTCGAGCTTTCCATCGATTTCGACATAATGCCCGGTGTTGAAGACGGGATTGGCCGGATCGATGCTCTGTGCGAACCAGATGCCGGACTGCGCCTGCGTCAAAGGAAGCTCGCGCACCGGCCGGTCAGGGGCGGCCCTCACGCTCTGTGCGGTCATAATCTTGCCTCCGCGATCGCGTTGATGCGCCGCTTGGCGAGCTGCCACCAGCCGGCCAGCGTCGGACGTGTGGCGATCTGGGAGAAGTCGAGATCCACACCCCGTTCCTGCCAGATCAGCAACAGGTTCATGGTACGCATCGAGTCAAGTCCGAGGTCCATCAGATTGTCATCGTCACGGATCTCCGCGGAGTCGATATGGATCATGGCGGCGACGTCTTCGCGCATGAGGTCGAGGCTGAGCGGCTCCGTCATGCATCCGCCCTCCCGCTCATCGCGCGGATGAGCGTCTCGACAGACAAGGGAATTCCACAAGTCGCGGCGACATAGCTCAAGGCCATATCGTGTTGCTCACGCGAAAAGTCGGCCATCGCATCAGCGGCGAAGAACGGCTTGATGTCTCGCTGGAACGCCTCGCCCGCCGTCATCAGGCAACCGATATGCGCATAGATCCCGCTGATGACGATCTGGTCGCGGCCGCGTACCCGCATCAAATGAGCAAGATTGCTCTGCTGAAACGCACTGTAGCGATGCTTGACGAGAACGATATCGTCCGCCGCCGGGCGCAGCAGATCGATGATGGGCTGGTGTTCCGGCATGGTGGACATGCCAGGCCCCCAAAGATCGGCCTGGAGTCCCCGGTCGCGGCGATCCTGGTTGCCGTTCTGCGCCGTATAGACGACCGGCATTCCCGCCGTCACCGCCGCGGTCTTCAGGCGAACGATGTTGGAAATGGCCGGAGTAATCGGCGAGACATCCGGCTCGAAAGCGCCGACGAAGTAGTTCTGCATGTCATGGATCAGCAGCGCGGCCCGGTCGGGATCGAAAGCCCATTTGGCGCGCGCGAGCGGAATCTGTGCGACCGAAGGAAGCTCGTAACTCGCTATTTTCGGTAGTCCCATATCAAGCCTCTGTCGGCACGGTCTTGAGAAATTGCGCGCGAAGCTGCTGACGCAGCACCTTGCGGCTCACCTTGCCGACCGCCGTCGTCTGAAAGGCGTCGACGAAGATGATCTGGTCGGGCACCTTGAACTCGGCGAGGCCACGGCCACGCATGAAGGACTTGAGCGCCGCCACTGCTGGCCTCGCCTCCTTCGGTATGATGAACGCGCAACTTCGTTCGCCGAGATAGGGATCGGGGATCGAAACCACCGCCGCGTCGAAGACACCGGGATGGGCCAAAAGATGATCCTCGATCTCTTCGGCGGAAACCTTCTCGCCGGCACGGTTGATATGGTCCCCCGCTCGTCCCTGCACCACGAGATAGCCTTCCCCGGTGCGCAAAACGATGTCGCCCGTGCGATAATAACCATCCTGCGTGAAGGCACGCGCGTTCGCGGCATCGTCATTGTGGTAGCTCCGGATGGTATAGGGTCCGCGTGTGAGCAATAGACCAGGCTCGCCATCGGCAACCGGATTGCCGCGATCGTCGACGATCAGCACCTCATCGTCGGGACTGATCGGCCTGCCCTGCGTGTTGACGATGATGTCGTCGGGATCGTCGAGCCGCGTATAATTCACGAGCCCCTCGGCCATGCCGAACACCTGCTGCAAGGTGCAGCCGAGCGCGGCACGGACACGGGACGCCGCCTCGGGCATGAATTTCGCGCCGCCGACGAGCAGGACTTCGAGACTCGAGATGTCATATCTGGACGTCGCGGCCGCTTGCATCCATAACAGCGCCAGCGGAGGGACGACGCCGGTCATCGTCACGCGCTCCTGTTCGATCAGGGCGAAGGCCGTCTCCGCACTGGGAGACGGGCACATGACGATACGGCTGCCGGCATAGAGAGCGCCGAAGACGCCCGGCGAGCTCATCGGAAAATTATGGGCGACCGGCAAGGTCGCCATGAAGACGCTGTCCTTGCCCAGGCCGCAGATGTCGGCGCTGGCACGGAAGCTGTAGATATAGTCGTCGTGCGTGCGTGGAATGAGCTTCGGCAGGCCCGTGCTGCCGCCTGAAATTTGCAGGAAAGCGACTTCGGCCGGCGAAGTAAGCGGTGGAAGCGTCTGCTCGCTGCGGGGTATATCGTCGAGCGCACGAAATTCCTCGGCTTCGCCGATCACCACGACATGCCCAAGGCCGCCGGCCCGCACCCTCACCTCGCGGGCGAGCGCGCGGTAGTCGAAGCCTCCATCCCCGACCGCGATCACGTAGGCGCTCGCCTGCGCCTTCTCCACGAAATGCGAGATCTCGGTGACGCGGTGGGCGGGAAGCGCAAAGACCGGGATGAGATTGGCACGAAAAAGTCCGAAAACGACGGACAGGAATTCCGGTATGTTGGGCAATTGCACCACAACCCGCTCGCCGGGACGAAGCCCGAGCGCGAGGAAGCGGGCGGCGTTTTCATTGGCCCGCTCAAGCAGCTCCGCATAGGTCCAGCGCTGCCCGCCGCCAACGACGGCAATATGATCGGGGGTTTCGCGGGCGCGCTGCGCGAGGAAGCCGAACATGGTTTCTCCGCGCCAATAGCCTTTCTCGCGGTAGCGCCGAGCATCTTTCTCCGGCCAGACCTGCTTCAGCTCCACCATGGCGGGCCTCACGCGTCAAACCTGCCGCTATCAATGCCAAAGGCATCCAGCATTGCGCGGAACTTGGCGGAGGTCTCTAACACCTCGCCCTCCGGCGTAGACCCCGGCACGATGCCGGCGCCGGCATAGAGCCGCGCGTGACTGCCCTCGAGTTCGGCGCAACGGATGGATACATGCCAGCGCCCGTCACCCGCCGAGTCGCACCAGCCGACGGCGCCGGCGTAGAACTCGCGATCATAGGGTTCGAGTTTCACGATCTGCTCGTTTGCGAGATTGCGCGGCAGGCCGCAGACCGCAGGCGTCGGATGCAGGAGGCCGGCGAAATGGGCCGATGACCACGAAGCGTCCCTGAGCTGGCCAACGATACGCGTGCCGAGATGCCACATGCTTGCCGTTGCCCGCAAACAGGTGCCTTCGGGGGTCGAAAGATCGATGCAATACGGTGCGAGAATATCCAGAATGGACTCGACCACCATCGCATGCTCGCGGCGATCCTTGTCGGAGGCGAGAAGTCCGGCGCCCGCCTTGCGGTCCTCCTCCGTATCACGATGGCGACGGGCCGAACCCGCGAGCGGATGAGAGACGACGTGCCCGCCCCGCTTCTCGAGAAGGAGTTCCGGCGTCGCGCCGATCAGGCTGCGAAGCCGGTGCGAACGTGCCGGCAAAGGGGTTGCAAAGACCGTGACACTTTCGTCCGCGGAAAGCTTGCGCATCAGGTCGGCCGCGGAGAAATCGCGATTCGCCGTCACCTTCAGGCTGCGTGACAGGACGACCTTGCGCAAGGTGGCGCTCGGCGCATTCAACTGGTCGAGAGCAACAGCAACGGCATTGGCAAACTCGGCGGCAGACGGGTCCGGATCGACCGACAGGACCCTCGAGGCGACCGCGTGCGATGATGCGCCACCGCCGAGGCCGGGGATGGCACCGATGTCATGCTTCCCCTGGACGCGCAGAACGCGTTCGGGCTGAACAAGATAGGATGGCTGCTTTGGATCGAATGGTAACGCGCCAACGAGAACATCCGGCCCCTCCGTTTGCTTGCCGAAGAAATCGGCCGTGAGCTCCGCAAGGCCGGCAAGCGCACCATCGCCCAAGGTCGCAATCTGCCCGAGCGCGAGCATCGTCTCGCCGGCCGTCTTCAAGACAAAGGGAATTGGACGGGTGAGCGCGGGCTCCGCCTGCGCCTCGTCGTCGATCCAGATAAGTGGAGTTGCCATGCTGCGCTCCGGTGTTCGTTGTGGATGGAATATCTGTCGCCTTCCCGACACCGCCCCGGCGGCCGTCAATCGGTCCGGCAGGTTCCTGTAAGCGGTGCGGTCGCGAAGCTGTTGAGTGTCCGTCGCATCACCTCGATACCGAGATCCACCCGCCGCTCAGGATCGGCGGCGAACCAGGGTCATCCCGTCGCCAAGCGGCAACATGGACATGTCTACCCGCTCATCGTCACGGATCTTCACATTGAGACGGCGCATAGCCACGGTCTCCGCGCTGTGGTCTTGAGGATCGGCGACCGATCGCCCCCAGAACACGTTGTCGAAGCAAATCAGTCCGGCCGGCCGGATGAGACGCAGGCTGTACTCGTAATAGGTGTCGTAATTTTCCTTATCGGCATCGATGTAGACGAAATCGAAAGCTCCCTCGCCTTCATCGCCAAGAAGGCGCTCGAGCGATACGATGGCATCGCCGAGCTTAAGTGCGATGCGGTCTGTCACCCCCGCCTTCCGCCAGTAACAGCGTGCGGTCGCCGTCCATTCCTCGCTGGCATCCAGCGTAATAAGTCGACCGTCCGGCGGCAGCGCGAGCGCCATGGCAAGCGCGCTGTAGCCGGTGTAGGTACCGATCTCCAGCACCCGCTTCGCACCGATTGTCTTCATCAAAAAAGCGAGCAACTGGCCGGCAGGGGGCGATGTCACCATATTGCCTTCGGGCAGCGCCAGAGTTTCTTCGCGCAACTTCCGCTGCACGTCGGTCTGACGCGTACCGAATTCGACCGCGTATTGTCGTATCTCGATGTCCGTCACGTGCTTCATGTCCGGTCCTCGGGTCCTTTGCGTGCTCGTCACGACCTCAAGGAGGCTGTGACCACGCTCGTTCGAGAGCTTCCTCAGGAGCGCTGGTTGGCGGAGGGCAGGCGAAGACATATTTTTTGTTGAGCAGGTTGGTCGCACTGACAGTCGCTTCCAGCGCGCGGCAAGAAGCGCCGCCGAACTCCTTACTGGCACGGTGCCCGCGTGCGACCTAGAGGCAGGCTTTCGTTCGCCGGACTCTCGCTTTCGATCAAGATTAGGAGACCTACAAACTGCTGGCGATGTGCCACCGCCATCAACGCAGGCTACTGGGCGAGACACCAAAACGTTTGCGAAAATGGCTGCAAAGTGCGCGGGGCCGTACCCGATATGGAAGGCTGCCTGCGACACACTCATTTTTCCGGCCCATCTCAGCTCGTGTGACGCGCCGCTGTTCTTGTATTCTAGTCCACGACGGCTCCTCGCCGTTGGCCATCGTTGATGTTGCAACAAGGATTTGTGAGGCCCAACTCCGCGATCGGATGCAGCACACACTTGTAAACTGGCGCGGGTTCAAGTGCCCCTTCGCTTTGCTTTCAGCGACCAAAGAGTGCAGTGAGGTGCGTTATCCGCAAGCTCGGTGCCTCGCGTAAGAAGCTTGCGACTTCGCGCCAGCCGCCTCCGGACCGCGATGACTGAGCGTCGCCGAAAACTCCACGACCCCGACCAGCACGAATTCGTCGTCGAGTAGGTTGAGCGGCGGCGTTCCCGCGCGATGAGAGACGCGTTAAGGCTTCGCTCTATCATCGTCGGCGCGCGTTGAGATCGGCGAATCGCGAGACCGCGTTCTGTGCTGGCCATTCAAAAATCTCCAGACGGCGTCCGTCCGAAAGGACGGCCCCGAAGAGCGTGGTCAATCGCCGATTATATGCGTCCCATGCTGCGGCCACGGCGCCTTGGAGGGCAGCCGCAGCTGTAGCTGTGGAATACGTGGTGAAGAAATGGCGCTTTCCGCGACCGCCCCGCCCACTTCAGAGAGCTTGCCCACGCTGACTGTCGCAAGATTTTTCTTGATCTCCCGGTGCACACGTCGTGCACACGCGACCGTCCAAATGATTGAAAATATTTGACTCTCGCTCCAATCCATCATGGGTGCCACAGAAAAGCGATAGGCTTGCGATTTCAATCGGTTATTCTTTCATCGAACCGGCAGCACGGAGGTACCCTCGCGCACGCGAGCCCAGCATTTTGCGTGGCGCGCGCATATCCTTCGCCTGAATGGCCGTCTCGTGCAACCGCGACGACAAAATGGTGCGGACAAGAGAAAGCAACAATGATCCCGCATGGCATGGGACCAGGCAGCTTGGGCCAAGCTGGATACAGTTGATCATGCACTTCAACAGACGGTGAATAGCCGATCCAGATTGGACAAGGCTGCCATCGAGGGCCGCATCGGCGAGACCATGGTTGAGAATGCTCTTTTGACAGTTCAGCCGCTCGATCCCGCGGCACAACGCGCTGCGCCTGATCAGATTAGACGCAACTGCCACGGCTCAGCACCTCGCCCGCGCCTTTTTCGCCGACGATGTTGCCCTGGTCGTACTCGACCCGGCCGCGGACAATGGTGGTGCCGGGCCAACTGGTGACAAACGGCGCACTCGGCTGGCCCGCGCCTTCGCTCCCTCTCATCACGTCTAAGGCTAACGCTTGATCGTCACGCCCACATACGATGCTGGCGTGAACGCCCTCAGGTCGGCCCAGCTTTGCGGCGGCACCTGTATTGCGTCAGGGCCGAGGTCCGGCACATCGACGCCAAGCGCAACCGGCTTATGGGAACGGGGATCAATCACCGACGTCACGGCGCCGATGGACCTGGTCGCCGGATCGTAAGACAGGATGACCCGCTGGCCGGTGCCGGGATCGTTGGCGAGGATTCCCTTGCCGTCGGTCGTGATTGCAATCGCCAGCAGTTTCGCGGCCGGCTCGTCCGCGCGCTTCGCTGCAGCGAGGATCAAGGGGCCCTGTGCCAGCAGGGCGGGGACGTCGAGCGCCCCGTTGACGAAGCCGAATCCTCGAGGATCGGCCGGCGCACCCTGCCCGTTGCCAAGACTGACACCGGCAACGTCGGTCCAGGCCGCAGCATCGTTGCGCCAAAGGCGATCCACCTTGGGTTCGAGTGCAGGTGTTCCGGACGCGCTCGACAATGCACGCGCGATCATGGTGGCGATCGTCGCCTCGCCGGCCTTCGGCGCGAACTCCGGCAAGCTCTCACCGGAATACTGCACCTTATCGAATTGCGAGATCGGCAGGAACACCAGATCGGGGCCGGCTCCCGGGGCAATGTTCTGATCGACGTTCAAGGCCGCCGCAGTGGATTGCCGCTCGGGATTGGCCGGTGAAGACTCCGCCGTCCTTGTCGATCCCGATCCGGTCGCCGCGCCGGTGCGGACCGCGGGCGCCGCGCCACCGATGGCCTGGATCACTGGCGCCGCGGTGTTGGTCGGGTTTTGGAAGCTGATGTTCACGGCGGTCGGGGGCGTGCTGCCGCCGCTTGCAATATAGCGGCTGGCAGCGAGACCGGGATCGGTATTGGTCGTCGCCCCCGGCGCGGCGATGATCGACAGATCCGCGCCGACGAACGACAGGTCGTAGTTCTTGGACGCAGCGAGACTGCCCTGCAGGATCGCGTACTTGCCGGCATTTTCACCGGCCACGCGGGCCAGGACGCCGCTCAACGTGTCGGCGCCCACCAGGTTGCCGCTGCTCAGCGCGTAGGTGAAGGCGGGATCCACCTCACCGGCCTGCTTGCTCTTTGCATCCGCCGTCACCGTGATCGATCGCGGCGTGACGGTCAGCGCTGAGGCATTCGGCGCAGCCTGGACGAAGGTGTAGTTCACCGCGCTCAGGCCCGAACCGGCGATGGCATAGCGGCCCACATTACTCGCAGCGTTGGCCGAACTCGCGAAGGCCAGCGTGCCCGTCGTCGCGGAGGTCTGGGTTTCGCCAGTCACGAAACCGGTAACGGTCCCCGTCAGTGCCGGGTTGGTGTCGCCATAGGTCCGCGAGGCCGCATCCGCGGTATAGCTCAGGGTCGCCTTGCCGACGCTGAGCGCGCCGGCGGCGTAGCTGATGGCGTAGTTGTTCGAGGTCAGGCCCGATGCCGTCAGGCTGTAGTTGCCGGCATTCCTGGCGCCCTGCGCCGTTCCGCCGTAGGCCAGCGTGCCGCCGAGCACAGCGGATGTCTCGCCATTGACGAAGCCGGAATAGCCGGCACCGTTGCCGCCTGAGAACGCCACACCGTCATAGGTCTTGCCGGCGTCATTCGCCGTCACGATCAGCGCCGCCTTGCCGATGCTCAGTGCGCCGGCGGTGTAGTTGATGGCGTAATTGTTCGAGGCCAAGCCGGACGCGGTCAGGCTGTAGCTGCCGGCGTTTTTGGCGCCCTGCGCGCTGCCGCCGTAGCCCAGCGTACCGCTCACCACCGCAGAGGTCTCGCCGTTGACGAAGCCCGCGTAGCTGACGCCGTTGCCGCCCGAGAAGGCCTGACCGTCATAGGTCTTGGCCGCATCGCTCGCCGTCACCATCAGCGCGGCCTTGCCGATGCTGAGCGAGCCGGCATTGTAGGCGATGCTGTAGTTGTTCGAGGTCAGTCCTGCCGCGGTCAGGCTGTAATTGCCCGCGTTCTTGGCACCTTGCGCCGTGCCGCCGTAGGCGACCGCGCCACCGAGCACTGCGGACGTCTCACCGTTGACGAATCCGGTGTAGCTGACGCCGTTGCCGCCGCTGAACGCGAGCCCGTCATAGGTCTTGCCGGCATCATTCGCCGTTACGGTCAGCGCGGCCTTGCCAATGTTCAGCGCGCCGGTGGTGTAGCTGATGGCATAGTTGTTCGAGGTCAAGCCCGACGCCGTCAAGTTGTAGTTGCCGGCGTTCCTGGCGCCTTGCGCCGTTCCGCCGTAGGCGACCGTACCGCCCAGCACTGCCGACGTCTCGCCGTTGACGAAGCCCGAGTAGCTGACGCCGTTGCCACCGGCGAATGCCAGGCCATCATAGCTCTTGCCGGCATCATTGGCCGCGACCGTCAGCGTCGCCTTGCCAATGTTCAGTGCACCGGCGGTGTAGCTGATGGCGTAATTGGTCGAGGTCAGCCCCGACGCCGTGAGGCTGTAATTGCCGGCGTTCTTGGCACCTTGCGCCGTTCCGCCGTAGGCGACCGCGCCGCCGAGCACCGCCGACGTCTCGCCATTGACGAAGCCGGTGTAGCTGACGCCGTTGCCGCCGCTGAAGGCAAGGCCGTCATAGGTCTTGCCGGTGTCGTTGGCCGCGACCGTCAGCGCCGCCTTGCCGATGCTCAGTGCGCCGGCGGTGTAGCTGATGGCATAGTTGTTCGAGCTCAGACCCGAGGCCGTCAGGCTGTAGCTGCCGGCGTTCTTGGCGCCTTGCGCCGTTCCGCCATAGGCCAGCGTCCCGCCGAGCACCGCAGACGTCTCGCCGTTGACGAAGCCCGAGTAGCTGGCACCGTTGCCGCCTGAGAAGGCCACACCGTCATAGGTCTTGCCGGCGTCATTGGCCGTCACGATCAGCGCCGTCTTGCCGATGCTCAGCGCACCGGCGGTGTAGCTGATGGCATAGTTGTTCGAGCTCAGACCCGAGGCCGTCAGGTTGTAGCTGCCGGCGTTCTTGGCGCCCTGCGCCGTGCCACCATAGGCCAGCGTACCGCCGAGCACCGCAGACGTCTCGCCATTGACGAAGCCGCTATAGCTGACCCCGTTGCCGCCGGAGAAGGCCAGACCGTCATAAGTCTTGCCGGCGTCATTGGCCGCCACCGTCAGATTGGCCTTCGCGACGGTCAAGGTGCCCGGGGCATAGCTGATGCTGTAGTTGGACAGCCCGCTGCCGGTCGCGTTGCTTGCGGTGATTGCGTAGATGCCGGCATTGGCCGTGGCCGCCGCGCCGGTGCTCGCCAGCGCGACGGACGTGACCGTGTCGCCGTTTTGCAGGCCCTGCGTGGTGAACTCGCTGCCGTTGAAGGTCAGCCTATCGCCATAGGTCTTGCTGGCATTGTTGGCCGTGACCACCAGCAGTGTTGCCGTGGTCACGTTCAGCGAGCCGTCCACATAGCTCAAATTGTAATTCGACAATCCGCTGCCGGCCGCATTGCCGGCCGTGATCGCGTATTTCCCGATATTGGCAGAGCTCGCCGCACCGGTGCTGGCCAGCGCCACCGACGAGACCGTGTCGCCACTCACCAGACCCTGCGTGGTGAACTCGGTGCCGTTGAAGGTCAACGTGGTGCCGTAGGTCTTGGCGGCGTCGTTGGCCGTGATCGTCAGATTGGCCTTGGCGACGCTCAGTGTACCTGCGGTGTAGCCGATGACGTAATTGTTCGAGCTCAGGCCCGAGGCGGTCAGGCTGTAGTTGCCGGCATTCCTGGCACCTTGCGCCGTTCCGCCGTAGGCCAGCGTGCCGCCCAGCACTGCCGACGTCTCGCCGTTGACGAAGCCGGAATAACTGACGCCGTTGCCGCCCGAGAACGCCACACCGTCATAGGTCTTCCCGGCGTCATTCGCCGTCACCGTCAGCGCCGCCTTGCCGATGCTCAGTGCGCCAGCGGTGTAGCTGATGGCGTAATTGCTCGACGTCAGACCCGAAGCCGTCAGGCTGTAGCTGCCGGCGTTCTTGGCACCTTGCGCCGTTCCGCCGTAGGCGACCGTACCGCCCAGCACCGCGGACGTCTCGCCATTGACGAAGCCGGAATAACTGACCCCGTTGCCGCCCGAGAACGCCACACCGTCATAGGTCTTCCCGGCGTCATTCGCCGCCACCGTCAGCGCCGCCTTGCCGATGTTCAGTGCGCCAGCGGTGTAGCTGATGGCGTAGTTGTTCGAGCTCAGGCCCGACGCCGTCAGGCTGTAGTTGCCGGCATTCCTGGCACCTTGCGCCGTGCCGCCGTAGGCCAGTGTGCCGCTGAGCACGGACGCGCTCTCGCCGTTGACAAAGCCGGAATAGCTGACCCCGTTGCCGCCTGAGAAGGCCAGACCGTCATAGGTCTTGCCGGCGTCATTGGCCGTAATCGTCAGATTGGCCTTGGCGACCGTCAGCGTGCCCGGGACATAGCTGATGCTATAGTTGGAAAGCCCGCTGCCGGCCGCGTTGCTCGCCGTGATCGCGTACTGACCGGCCGCGGCGGTGGCCGCCGCACCGGTGCTCGCCAGCGCGACGGACGTGACCATGTCGCCGTTCTGCAGGCCCTGGGTGGTGAACTCGCTGCCGTTGAAGGTCAGCGTGTTGCCATAGGTCTTGCTGGCATCGTTGGCCGTGACCACCAGCAGCGTTGCCGCGGTCACGTTCAGCGTGCCGCCCACATAGCTCACATTGTAGTTCGACAATCCGCTGCCGGATGCACTGCCGGCCGTGATCGCGTATTTCCCGACATTGGCAGAGCTCGCCGCACCGGTGCTGGCCAGCGCCACCGACGAGACCGCATCGCCGCTCACCAGGCCCTGCGTGGTGAACTCGGTGCCGTTGAAGGTCAGCGTGGTACCATAGGTCTTGCCGGCATCGTTGGCCGTGATCGTCAGATTGGCCTTGGCGATGTTCAGCGTGCCGCCGGTATAGCTGATGGCATAGTTGTTCGAGCTGAGGCCTGAGGCCGTCAGGCTGTAGCTGCCGGCGTTCCTGGCACCCTGCGCCGTGCCGCCATAAGCCAGCGTGCCGCCGAGCACCGCGGCCGTCTCCCCGTTGACGAGGCCGGAATACGTCACGCCGTTGCCGCCGGTGAACGCCAGACCATCATAGGTCTTGCCGGCATCGTTCGCCGCCACCGTCAGCGCGGCCTTGCCGATCGTCAATGCTCCGGCGGTGTAGCTGATCGCGTAGTTGGTCGCGGTGAGTCCCGAAGCGGTCAGGTTGTAGCTGCCGGCGTTGGTGGCGCCCTGCGCCGTGCCGCCATAGGCCAGCGTGCCGCCGAGCGCCGCAGCCGTCTCACCGTTGACGAAGCCCGAATACGTCACACCGTTGCCGCCCGAGAAGGCGAGGCCGTCATAGGTCTTGCCGGCATCGCTCGCCGTCACCGTCAGCGCCGCCTTGCCGATGGTCAGAGCCCCGGCATTGTAGGCGATGGTATAGTTGTTCGAGCTGAGGCCTGAAGCCGTCAAGCTGTAGCTGCCGGCGTTGGTGGCGCCTTGCGCCGTGCCGCCATAGGCCAGCGTGCCGCCCAGCACCGCCGATGTCTCGCCGTTGACAAAGCCGGAATAGCTCGCACCGTTGCCGCCGGAATACACCAACCCGTCATAGGTCTTGCTGGCGTCGCTCGCCGTTACCACGAGCGCTGCCTTGCCGATGCTCAGCGCGCCGGCGGTATAGCTGAGGGCGTAATTGGTCGAGCTCAGTCCCGAGGCGGTCAGGTTGTAGCTGCCGGCGTTCTTGGCGCCTTGCGCCGTGCCGCCATAGCTCAGCGTGCCGCCGAGCACCGCGGACGTCTCACCGTTGACGAAGCCGGAATAAGTAACACCATTGCCGCCGGTAAAGGCGAGGCCGTCATAAGTCTTGCTGGCATCGTTCGCCGCGACGGTCAGCGCGGCCTTGCCGATGGCCAGAGCCCCGGCGGTGTAGGAGATCGCGTAGTTGTTCGAGCTCAGTCCCGACGTGGTGAGCGCGTAACTGCCGGCGTTGGTGGCGCCCTGCGCGTTGCCGCCATAGGCCAACGTGCCGCTGAGCACGGACGCGGTCTCACCGTTGACGAGGCCGGAATAGGTCACGCCGTTGCCGCCGGTGAAGGCCTGGCCGTCGTAGGTCTTGCCGGCATCGTTCACGGTCACCGTCAGCGCCGCCTTGCCGATGGTCAACGCCCCGCCGGTGTAGCTGATGGCGTAGTTGTTTGACGTCAGTCCCGAAGCCGTCAGGCTGTAGTTGCCGGCGTTCTTGGCGCCTTGCGCGGTGCCGCCGTAGCTCAGCGTGCCGCCGAGCACCGACGACGCCTCGCCGTTGACGAGGCCGGAATACGTCACGCCGTTGCCGCCGGTGAAGGCCAGGCCGTCATAGGTCTTGCCGGCATCGTTGGCGGTCACCGTCAGCGCAGCCTTGCCGATGGCCAGCGCCCCGGCGGCGTAGCTGATGGCGTAGTTCGACGAACTTAGGCCCGAGGCGGTCAGGCCATAGCTGCCGGCGTTGGTGGCGCCCTGCGCGGTGCCGCCGTAGGCCAGCGTGCCACCGAGAACGGACGCGGTCTCCCCGTTGACGAGGCCGGAGTAAGCCACACCGTTGCCGCCGGTGAAGGCCAGACCATCGTAGGTCTTGCCGGCATCATTCGCGGTCACCGTCAGCGCCGCCTTGCCGATGGTGAGGGCACCGCCGACGTAGCCGATGCCGTAGTTCGACGAGGTCAGGCCGGAAGCCGTCAGGCTGTAGTTGCCCGCGTTCTTGGCACCCTGCGCCGTGCCGGCGTAGGTCAGCGTGCCGCCCAGCACCGACGCCGTCTCGCCATTGACGAAACCGGAGTAGCTGACCCCATTGCCGCCCGAGAACGCCAGGCCGTCATAGGTCTTGCTGGCACTGTTGGCGGTGACGGTCAGCAGGGCCTTGTTGATGTTCAGCCCGCCCGCGGAGTAGTTGATGGTGTAGTTCGACGACGTCAGGCCTGAGGCTGTCAGCGTATACGAGCCGGCATTGACCGCGCCTTGCGCGGTGCCGCCATAGGTCAGCGTGCCGCCCAGCACCGCGCTGGTCTCGCCGGTGGCGAAGCCGGCATAGGTCACCCCGTTGCCGCCCGAGAACGCCTGACCGTCATAGCTCTTGAGGACGTTGTTCGGCGTAACGAACAGATTGGCCTTCTGAATCGTCAGCGTTCCCGGAACGTAGGTGATATTGTAGTTGCTCGCGGTCAGGCCGGAGAGCGTGATTGCATACGTGCCGGCATTGACCGCGCCCTGCGCCGTGCCGCCCGCGGCCAATTGGCCGCTGAGCGCTCCCCCGTCCTCTCCGTTGACGAAGCCGCTGGAGCTCGCCGAGGCGTAGCCGTTGAACGCCTGTCCGTTGTAACCCCTCGTGAAGTTTGTCGCGGTGACGGTGAGCGGCGCCCGGTCAATCGTGAGCGTGCCGCCGACATAAGTGATGTTGTAGTTGGTGGCCGTGAGACCCGACGCCGTCAGCATATAGCTGCCCGCGTTCTTGGCACCCTGCGCGGTGCCGCCATAGGCCAGCGTGCCGCCAAGCACTGCGGAGGTTTCGCCGTTGACGAAACCGCCATAGCTGACGCCGTTGCCGCCGGTGAAGGCCAGGCCATCATAGGTCTTGCCGGCATCGTTCGCGGTGACCGTCAGCGACGCCTTGTTGATGACCAGCGCGCCGGCGGTGTAGCTGATGGCGTAGTTCGACGAGCTCAAGCCCGAGGCGGTCAGCGTGTAGCTGCCCGCGCTCTTGGCACCCTGCGCCGTGCCGCCATAGGCCAGCGTGCCGCCCAGCACCGCGGAAGTTTCGCCGTTGACGAAGCCGCTATAGGTGACGCCGTTGCCGCCGGAGAAGGCGAGACCGTCGTAGGTCTTGCTGGCGTCGCTCGCGGTCACCGCTAGGCTGGCCTTGTTCACCGTCAACATGCCGGAATCGACGAAGCTGACGGCGTAGCCGTTGAGTCCCGTGACCGAGCCTTGCGAGACGTCGATCAAATACGGACCGCCCGCCACGGTTGCCGACGCGGCGGTGCCGGCCGAGGTCAGGGTCGGCGTGCCGCTGTAGGCGCCGGCAGCCGTGTCCGCGAGATAGGCATGGGCGACGCCGGCATTGATGCCGCTCACCGTGAAATTGGCGGAAACGTCGGCCGTCGCACCGTAGGTCTTCGATGCATTCGACGACGTGAAGGTCACGGTCGGCTGATAGGCGAACACATAACGGTTGCCCGACGCGATGGTCGTGGGCACGTTCGCCGCATAGGTGCTGTTCCAGATCGCCGTGTTGCCGCTGTCGAGACTGCCGAACGTATCGCTGCTCGGGCTGCTCGAATAGACCAGCCAGCGACCGTTCGGCGCCGACAGGGCCGATGCGCCCGCGTTGTTGATGAACTTGCTTCCGGCGACCAGAACGATGGCGTTGCCGCTGGCCGACGACGCGATCGTATTGCCGATCGTCAGCGTGCCGGCGGTCTGGATCGACACCCCGCCATTGGCGGTCACGGGGCTGCCCACGTTGAGGCTGACGCTGTCGTAGAGACTGAGGCTGCCGGAACCGAGATTCGTGATCGCGAGGTTCGTCACCTTGTTGCCGGTGTCGAGCAGCGTGAAGCTCGGGTTGCCCGCGTTCAATTGCATGGTCAAGGACGCAACGTTGAGCGAAGCACCGGTCGTTTGCGTGACGTTGCCTGTCGCGGAGAGCTTCAAGAGGCTGGATTGGGTAATTGCCTGATCGATCGTAAAGCTCGCGCCCGAGGCGACGATCCAGCGGTTGGCGTAGCTGGTCGACACGCCGGTCGAGCCGATCGCGGTGGCGAGCCCCGCCGACATCGCCGACAGCGTCGTCGCCGCACCAGTTTCCTGCAGATACGTGCCAACGACATTGAACTGGACGAGCGAACCGGCCGGGGCATCCTGCTGGTAGGAGAGGCCGCCGCTGCTGCCGGTGGTATAGGCCGCGACCTGGCTGTTGGCGGTGATCGTATTGGGCGCGACGAGCAGATTGTAATAGCCGTTGGCGCCCGCCGTGGTGCTGCCGACGCTGACGCCGTTGACGAGTGCCGACACGGTGGCGCCGGCGGCGGCCGTGGCGTTCCCGTCGCTGTAGGCCGATCCCGAGATCACCTGCGGTGCGCCGCCGGCGGCCGGATACCGCCACAGGAAAAACGGATAACTCTTGCCGGCGACGATGCCCCAGACCGAACTGGACCAGCCGGCGGGCAATGCCGCCTGCAGCACTGTGGTGGTGGTGCCGCTCGCGCCGCTGAGGCTGCCGCCGTTGTATGCCCCCGATTGACCCGTGGTGGCCATGTCCCAATACGACGACGTCACCGTCGGAGTCACCGTCCCATAGCCGACCAGTCCGCCGACATCCTGAGGCGAGCTGACGAAACCGGTGGCGTAGGATTCGCTGATCGAGAGCGCCTTGCCGGTGGTGCCGATCAGGCCGCCGGCAATACCAGCGCTCGCCCGCGCCGATCCGGTCGCGTAAGACTGCTGGACCGTCGTCTGGTTCGCGTAGATCGCACCGATGAGCCCACCGACGTAGTACTGGCCGGTAGCAGCGCCGGTAGCAAAGGACTGCTGCACCGTCACCTGGTTCGTGCCCGCGCTCGCGCCGATGAGCCCACCGACGTAGTACACGCCGGTAACCGCGCCGGTGGCAAAGGACTGCTGCAGTGTGACCGAACCAGAGTCGGAATTGGCACGGCCGACGAGGCCTCCTACGTAATATTGACCGGTGACGGTGCCCGTGGCGTAGGATTGGAGGACATTGCCGGCGGCGAACCCGATCAGGCCGCCTACGTCATCGACGGGGCTCGTCACAGTCACAGCCGCCGAACCGCCGGTCAACGTAGAGCCCTGCTCGAACCATCCGATCAATCCGCCGGTCTGGTACTGGCCGGACACCGTGCCGCTGGCACTCACGCCGCTTATGGTGGTGCCGCCGAGGTCATATCCAAGCAGCGCACCCGTGCGATCACCTCCGGCGACATTCACGTTGCTGAGCGCCAGCGACGATATGCTCCCGCCTGACGCAGCGCCGAACAGGCCGACATTCTGGACCGACGGACGATTGATCGTCAGGTTGGAGATGGTGTTGCCGAGCCCGTTGAACTTGCCGGTGAAGCCGTTGCCGCTGTTGAGGGTGTTGCCCGCGCCGTCGGTCCCGACCGGCACCCAGCTCGAGACGCCGGTGGCGTTGAGCGAATTCGCCAGCGCGTAGTTTCCTGAAAGACCATTGTTGATGTTCTGCACGCCGCTCATGCTGTTGAGCAGCGTATAGCTGGCACCGTTGATGCTGAGAGCCTGGCTGGTGCCGGCGAAGGTGACGTTGCCGCCGCTGAAATTCAGGCTTCCGCCGCTGCCGCCGTCATTGGTCTTCAGCGTGAGCCCCGCCGAGCCGGTGGCCGACATGGTCGCATTGACGTTAATCGAATGATAGGCGTCGAGCGTCAGCGTGTGCGATGACCAGGTGACGGGGGTGGCGACGGTGATGTCGCCGGACTGCGATCCAGTACTCCCGGTCGTGACGATGACGTTGCCGGAGGAAAGCGCGGTCTGCAGCGTCGTCACGTTGAGGATCGAATTGTCGGCCGACGGCGTGTAAGTGCCGGAGGCGATCGAACCGCCGCTGTCCGTGCCTGACGAAATCGTCACATTGCGCGGATCGAGCAGCAGCGCACCGGCCGCGCCGCCAGCGGCCGACAAATTCGCAGTACCGGTGAAGTCGAGCAACCGGTGGCCCGATACTTCGGCAAAGCCGCCCTGCCCGCCGCCACTGCCTTGCGCGCTGACCGCGCCGGCGAAGGTCGTACGATCGTCCGACCACACCACGATCCTGCCCCCGGCGCCGTTGCTGCCGTCGGCCTTGATCTGCGCGCCGGCGGCGACCGTCGTGGTGAAGGCGTTGAGGATCGGATAGGTGACGAAATTGTTCGCGGCGTTCGCCCCGCCCTGGTAGTCGCCGCCCACCAGCACGGTGCCGCCGGCGGCGCCGCTGGCGTCGAGCAGGGCTTCGCGCGCAAGCTTGATGTCGTTGGCGGTCACCACGATGGTCCCGCCCGCACCCTTGGTGCCCTTAGCCGAGACGGCCCCCCAGATGTCGACCGACTGCTCGGCAGCGATCGTGACCGCGCCTCCCTTGCGGCCGTTGGCGGAGATCTTCCCGGACACCGCGACGGCCGCACCGGAGACGTTCACCGTGCCGCCATTGCCTCCATTGCGACCGCTAGCCCGGAGATTACCCGCAACCGTGACCCGTCCACCGGCGCCGCCGCCGATGATGATCTTGCCATTGCTGGTGCCGACCGAATTGGCCCGGATCGAGCCCGGCACGTTGACCGCGTCGCGCAAGATGCCGGCGGCGGTCGCCGCACTGAGGTGCACGATGCCGCCGTCGGCGACGATCTTGCCCTTGTTGGAGACCAGCGCCTGCCCGTTGCCGCCGACGATCTTGCCCAGCGCGCTGGTCGGTACGCCCACCGACAGGAAGCCGTCGCCCGACAGATCGAGCGTGATCAGCTCGCCGCTGCCGAGACCGACGCGGCCGAGCCGCGCGGTGATGACGCCGTCATTGGCCACCTGGCCGCCAAGCAACGCGGCGAAGCCGCCGTCAGAAACATTGATGCGGCCAGCATTGATTACGGCGGCCGACGCGCCGTTGCCGGTAAACTTGTAGTTCCCCGACATGAAGTCCTTGTCTTTGATGTCGAGGGTGGAGGCCGCGAACGACCCAACGTTGACCACACCGGTGCTGGAGATCGCGATGCCGTTGGGATTGACCAGCAGCACCGTGCCGGGCGCGTTGATGGTGCCGGCGATCGAGGACGGCGTCGCCCCGGTGACACGGTTGAGCGTCGCCGAGGAAGCTCCCGGCTGGTTGAAATTGACCGTGCCGCCCTGCCCGACCGAGAAGCTGTCCCAGTTGATCACCGCGCGACCAGACGATTGATTGACGTTCAGCGTGCCGTTGACCGGCTTCGCGATGGTGACGCTGCCCGCGGCGACCGAGCCGCCGGTGGGCAATTGCTGGGCTTGCGCCGCGATCGGCGCGACCGCGAACGTGATACTCGCGAGAATGCAGATGGCGCGATCGAGAATGCCGCCGCGCAGGGCCGCGCGGCTCATCATCGGACCGTCACAATGCGCGTCGCCTTGTTTGCACCGCACAACCTCAGATTTAGCCATCCCGCACCATCGCCTGCGCGCGAGACGCGCCGAAGCTCACCTCGCGGTTAAACATTCCTTGACCGTATCCATGGAAGTTGCGGTAAAGTGTCGGAAGTTTTTTGTTTGAATAGCCTTCATTCACCGGCTGAATGGAGCGGCCGAGCGGCCGAAACGGGCTTTGGAAGCCTGGAAAGCCAGCGGATGACCAAGAATCTCAAGACCGTTGACCTTAACCTTCTCGTCATCTTCGAAGCGATCTACGCGACGAAGAACATCAGCCGGGCAGCCGATCGTCTCGGCATGAGCCAGCCGGCGGTCTCCAACGCGCTGGCACGGTTGCGCGAGCTGATCGACGATCCGCTGTTCGTGCGCGCAACTGGCGGGGTCGAGCCGACCATCAAGGCGCGCGAATTGATCCAGCCGGTGCGCGAGGCGCTCGGCCTGATCGGCCGCCATCTCGGCACCGGAACGGAAATCGACTGGACGACCTACAAGCGGGTATTCCGGGTCGTTATCGTCGATGCCATGGAGCCGATCATCATGCCGCCCGTGGTGCGCGAGATGCTGTCACGGGCGCCCGGCGTCAACATCGAGTGCATCCAGGCGCACACGAAGGTGTATGAGGAGATCCGGGCCGGCACCATCGATCTGGCCTGCTTCCCGTTTCCGATCGACAACATCTTCGAGATCACCGTCCAGCCACTGTGCCCGGCCGACATGGTGGTCGTGACCCGTCGCAACCATCCCGGCATTACCCGACCGCTCGATCTCGAGACATTCCTGCGGCTGCCGTATATCGGGCTCAACTACGATCTGCGCGGCCTGACCGGCATGGACAAGACTCTGGCCTCCGTCCTTCAGTCGCGCCGCCTCGCCTACATGGCGTCCAAGATCTGGTCGATCCCGCCCATGGTCGAGCGCAGCGACCTCGTCGGCATGTTGCCGCGTGCCTTCGTCAACGAGATCGCCCACAATTTCGAACTCGACGTGCACGAAATCCCGGTCGAGATTCCCGAGCAGCAGATCTTTGTGATGTGGCACAGCAACAACGATCTGGACCCCGGCCACATCTGGCTGCGGCAGACCATGATGCAGGCGGTGCAGAAACTGCGAACGCCGTCGCCGTCAGCCGAGGCGCTGCGCGACATCGAGTCTGCTCAGTAGTGCAACGAACCGCCCGCGAACAGCCGCCAGCCCTGCTGGGTCGGATCGTTGCTATGCTGACGGCTGCCCTCGACGAAGCCCGAGAAGCTTGCCGGGAAAGTTCCGAACACCGGAAGATAGAGTCGCAGACCTCCGCCGAGATTGGACGCGTGCAAGCTGGCGAGTTCGAGCGCCGACGGCTGAGCCAGCAACCGCTCCCCGGAGGCGCCAAACAAATACGGCGTCAGCACAATGGGCAGGATCTCGCTCGGCCAGGCGATATTGCGGCCGATCTCGGCGCGCGTAGCCCAGGCGCTGTCGCCGGCAAACGAGCCGGCGTTGTAGCCGGACAGCATCTGCGCGCCGACCAGATCGTATTGCTCCGACTTGAGCAGCGGACGATTGAACGAGGTCTGGCCGAAGGCGGCGAGCGAGACGAAGAAATTCTCCGGCAGATTCTGGGTGACCTGGAACCGGCCTTCGAATTTTGTGAACACGGCGTCGGCACCGGCTCGGGACAACGGCAGCAGCGGACTCGCGTCCGCGGCCGTTCGCGCGCCCAGTGCATTCAGTCCCTGTGAGACCATCGCGCCATACGACACCACGGTCCCGCTTTCGCGCAGCCGCCAGATGCCGTCAGCAGCGGCACGCACAACGCGCAGACGGTCGCGGCTCAACGGAATCGCCGGTGTGAACAGCAGCGAGTCGACCTCTTCATCCGTTGAGTCCAGCCGCCCGCTCAGGGTCAGCTCCGCGTCTCGCCGCTTCACCGCGTCGAACGCCAGCTTGACGCGCCCTTGTGTCAGCAGCCCCTGGCTCGAAAATATCGGATCGACCCGGGGCGTCGTCTTGCCCTGCGTGCCGCTCGCCTCGACCCTCCAGCCATCGACGCCGAGCGGTATCATCACCGTGGCGGAGAGATAGCGCCGGGTCGGATTGGCGGTGACGAAATCGGCGTCGGGCAGCCCGGAAGCCGACACCGAGACCTGCTCGCCTAAACCGAGCACCCCGTTGAGCGACGCCGACGTCACCATTTGCCCGGTGCCGAACACGACGGGCATGGCGTTGTCACCATAGATGCTCGCCGAGACCGGCTTGTAGCGGCCCGACAACACCAGGATCGAACCGCCGATTTCCTTGCCGCCGGTGAACACGGCGTTGAGCTCGAGCCCCGGCGCATCGCCGGCGATCAGCAACTGCCGTTCCAGCTCCCCCTGGGTCAAATGCCGCTTGCCGATGAGACGCTCGAGAACGGCGACCACGCGGGGCCTGGTGAGGGACGCAATCGCCTCGGCATCGATGCGCTCGATGAAACCATCAACCACGCGGATCTTGACCCGCGCCGCCTTGTCGAGCTCCTGTGGGCTGACGATCACCCGTACCAGAGGGTAGCCCGCGCGCACGTAGAGCGCCTGCAGCGCCGCGCCGAATTCGAATACTTGCGCAACGGTCACGCGCTTGCCGACCAGGCTTCGCTCGAGCTCGCGGCGCTGGGCCTCGAGCTCGGCGAACTCGCCTTCGATGTCGAAGCCGGTAAGAATGAAATTCAGCTTCTTGGCTTGCTCGGGGACGGCCTGGCCGACCTCGACGCGCGGCAGCAGAATGCGCGTCGGCGCCGACGGCGCGGGGCGTATCTCCGGCGGGGCGACCTGGCTCGGCGACGGCACCGACTGCTGTGCATGCGCCATCTGCATCGACCCCGCGACCAATCCGCAGATTGTCGCTGCCGTGCAATGCCACGCTTTCATGCCAAGCCCCCGCCCTTCCACGCCACGCCCCCCGCGAGTTCAGGAATTGCTTGTTGCGTAGCGCGCCGAAGAAAACAAGTCGAACGTGCGGCCCACGCCGCACTATAGGCTGAGTGAATAGCCATCATTTCCGATTTGAATTGGCGCGCCGGCGAATTTCTCACTAGCTGCATCGCGGTCGCTTGCTGCGCACACGCCGCATCCATCGATCTTCAACAGGAGACAAGCCATGACGATGTCGCGCGCCTTGATCGCACTCGCGCTGATCTCGGCTCCCATGACGAGCGCGCTCGCACAGACACCGCAGCGCACCACCGCGTCCTATGACGATTGGACGGTGCGTTGCGAAGTCAACGACACGACGAAGACCTGCGAGATGGCGCAGGCGATGCAGATCAAGGGGCAGGCTCAACCGGTGACCCAGATCGCGATCGGCCGACAGAGCAGCAAGGATCCGATGAAGATCGTGTTTCAGGTACCGATCAACGTGTGGCTGCCGACCGGTGCAAAGCTGGTCGCGGACGACAAGGATCCCGGTATCGTCGGCGTCTATCGGCGCTGTCTGCCCGGGGCCTGCATCGCCGACATCGAGATCAAGGACGACGTCATCAAGAAGCTTCGCGGCCTGACCGACAACGGCAAGCTGCAGTTCAAGGACGCAGCCCTGCAGGACATTGCCATCCCGGTTTCGTTCAAGGGTTTTGGCCAGGCCTATGACGCGATGACCAAGCCGTGACGGCGATTGTGCAGCCCGGCGCGCCTCGGTTCAGGCTCCCGCCGCCGACGTCGTGTCGGGCTGGCTTTGCCGCGGCAACCCTTTCGTGCCCTGCACCGCGAACAAGCTGACGCCACGGTGGTCGATCGCAAACAACGGCAGCAGGTGGGGCAGCTCGCTGGTTTCGATGATTTCTGAATTGCGGTTGTCGAGGACGGACCAGCGACCGTCGATGCGAACCCCGAGCACCGCATGGGGTTGACGCACGACCGTGTCCTGAACGAGCAAGAGCTGCATATCGGTCTCCGGAACGCCCACGGCAAGCAGCAGCGCCCGCTTCGCGATCGCATAATCCTCGCAATCGCCGACACCGGCGGCCAATGACTCCAGCGGCGAGCTCCAGAGATCGACGACGCCGTGCTGTTGCATGTCGCTGACGTAACGGATCGCCCGATTGACGCGTGTGTTGACCGCTTCGACGCGGGTCCGAATATCGGGGTCACTTGCCGCGCGCATGATGGCGAGAAATTTCCGCGCAGCCGCTGACGGGCATCCGCCGTCATCGGATCGACAGTCATCGATCAACCCGGCTTCGACGTCGATCCTCGCGGCCACGTCGCGCCATTTCGTCCACAACAGTCCATCCGGGGCGCGAAACGTCGACATCCCGAACGGCCCCTGGCCGGCCGATCCGCTCCCATGAGATGACGCCGGCAGGCCCCTCGCCTCGAGTGAAGCAAGCTGGATACCGTCCGTCCCGGCACGCGCGGGGAAAGCCGTGAACAATGAAGTGGCGTCCACAACGGCAGCGAGGGCCGCCGGCCGTTTCGGTTGCGTTTTCGACCACGCTCCGCAGCAGCCTGCGCCGCTGAACAGAAGGACAAGCACGATCCCCAATGCGCGCGGGAGTAACCGCGCGAGATCCACGACCGACATGACCGACGCCCCGTTGTCCGGCGCATCGGTCGACGGCTTTGCGTCGGTCCCTGTCCCGGATCTTGTGGGGCAAAGGATAGGCTCCGAGCCGCTTCCCCCCGGTTAAGCCGGACCGACGGTTGGTCAAAGGTTAAGAATGGGCTGAATCCAAGGTGGGCGGATTTGATCGAATTTTATCGATCCGTCGGGATCTTCCGGGTCGATCTCGTCGAGCGAGGAGACCGTCCTCCTCGGCTTCGGCGCCGCGTGGGTCCTGGAAGTCGATCCTGGGATAGTCGACGCGCGCCCAGATCGGCTCGGTCATGGTCAGCCAGCGCCGATAGGCTTCCAGCCGCCACTGGAGCATCCAGTCGGATTCGTTCTTCTCCTGCGAGATGAATTATACGACCTCTTCCGACAGCCCCCTTGGGCGCCTACTCGGAGTGCACTTCGCACGACGTGGTCGCCGTCATCCCGCCCTGATCAGTCACCTTCACGGTGACGCTCTGCGGGGCGGCAGTGTTGTAGTCGAGTGCGGACCAGCTACCCGCCGTAACCAGGACATCGCTGCCAGCGGCATGCCCACGTCGTCGGACGACGGATTTGCGTCGGAGCGATCCGTCTGACAACCCTTGCACGCCATCGCGGGAGGAGTGACGATTGCTCCAAGAGCAATTCGGCAAACATTGGTTCGAGGTCCACGCAGCGTTCCTCAAGTCGATCCCGGAATGGCCTCGGTTGCGCAGCGGTTACGTGCCGGAGGAGCATCCAGCTATGTAGCCACGCCGCGTGAGCGGCCAGAATTGATCCAAAGCGGCCAAGACTTCGTCGGTAAGGCTGGAGCGAAAGATGTGCTGAACTACGTCGCCCCTCAGTTCGATTTGCCGCGCCATCGACGCTCCCGACAGGCTATGCATTTTCCAGGGTGAGATGCTTCGCCAGGATATCGGCCGAAGAAGACAGGCTCGCCGTGCTCCCGGTCCAGACGACCCGGCCCTCGTCCAATATCGCGTGGACGTCAGCAACGGCGCTGCACACCTGTATGCTCTGCTCGACGAGGAGAATGGTGAGCCCACGGGCCTTTAGGTTGAGCATGAGCTCGACTAGCTGGTCAACGATTACCGGCGCCAACCCCTCCGTCGGCTCATCTAGCAGCAGCAGCTTCGGGTTCGTCATCAAAGCTCGCGCAATCGCAAGCATCTGCTGCTCGCCTCCGGAGAGCCGGCCGGCCGCCGACTTCCATCTTTTTCTGAGCACCGGAAATAGTTCGGCTGCTGCGTCGGGCGTCCAGGGTGAACCCTTCCGACGAGCGATACTAAGGTTTTCCCTGACGTCCAACGTGCTGAAGATCGCCCTGTTCTCGGGAACCAACGCCAGACCACGACCGGCGATTTCGTGCGTCGGAACCCCAACTACCGATCTACCGTCGAAAGTGATCGTTCCTTGGGTACGAACTAACCCCATGATCGAGCGAAGCGTGGTCGTCTTTCCGGCCCCGTTGCGGCCAAGAATGGCAACCGTCTTCCCCTTCTGTACCTCAACATCCACGCCTTGCAGGATGTGACTCTTCTCGTACCAAGCGTGAAGATCGCGAATGAGGAGCGCGGTCATGCGGCTGATCCAAGGTACGCACTCTTGACGTCGGCGTTCGTTCGAATTTGCTGCGGTGAACCTTCGGCGATCTTCCTGCCCTGCGCCAGCACCGTGATCTTGTCCGATATATCGAGCACGACGCTCATATTGTGTTCGATGAGAACGACAGTGCGCTGCGGTGCGAGGCTCTTGATGAGAAGTTTGGTCCTATGCACGTCATCCAGCCCCATTCCGGCCAACGGCTCGTCCAAGAACAGCAGCATGGGATCGGCAGCCAAAGCCATGGCTATCTCGAGAGCACGTTGTGCTCCATGAGATAAATCGCCTGCTCGCGCTTCGAGGCGCGTTGCCAGACCGACCTGACCCGCCAATTCCGCAGCGCGCTGACGCGATACTTTCGAAGGATCGCGGCTCCGCCAAAACGTCCATGCCTCGCGACCGGCGACCGCCTGGAGCGCCAACAAGATATTCTCGACCACCGGAAGGTCGCGGAAGATATTGGTGAGCTGGAACGATCTCGAAAGTCCCAAATGGACGCGACGATGGGCGGGTACGTTCGTTATCGGACGGTTCCGGAATGTTATCTCGCCCTGTGTGGGAGGGCGCGTCCCGCTCAGGGCATTGAACAGCGTGGTCTTGCCTGCTCCGTTGGGCCCGATTACGGAATGAAGGGAGCCGTGATCTATCGACAAGTCGAGATCGGAAACCGCCTGAAACGAGCCGAACCGTACTCCCAAGCCTTTGGCCGTCAGTAGAGGATCAGCCATTGGGAGCCTCCTTCCGGTGGCGTCCCATCACGCTGCCCAACCCAAGAAGCCCATCGCGCAGGAACAGCACAACCACAATCAGAAGCAATGCAACAATCATGGACCAACGCGGCCACACCGGTGAGAGAAAGTCGGACATTGCGCCGAGGACCGTAGCCCCGACGAGCGCGCCCAGAGGGGATCCAACTCCTCCTATCAGGGAAGCGATCAGCAACCGTTCGCTTGTTTCGACGTCGACGGCGCTCAAAGGCACGAAGCTGAGCATGAGCGTGTTCATTGCGCCTGCCAGCGCTGCGATCCCGCCAGCGATGGTAACCGCCGCGAATTTGAAGCGGCGCACGTCGTACCCCAATGCTTCTGAGCGGTTATCGTTGTGGCGGATCGAATTAAGGACGCTACCGAATGGCGACGCTATTATTCTTTGCACGATGGCAAAGGCTGCGAAGCAAAGCAGCGCCAGAAACGCATAGAGCAGCCCGGGACTCGACAGCGCGAACTTTCCGAAAGCGATGGTCGTTCGCGGTACGTTTCCGAGGCCGTTCTCACCAGCGGTCAGCTTCGGAAAGGCCAGCGCGAGAAAAAAGCCCATCTGCGCGAATGCCAATGTCAACATCACGAAATAAACGCCTTGGCGCCGCACGATCAGCAGCCCGGCAGCAGCCGCTAGAAGGCATCCCGCGACAGATGCTGCCAAGGCGGCAACCGACGCATTCATGCCGAAGTCACGAATGAGAATGGCGGATACGTAGGCCCCCAAGCCGAAATAAAGCCCTTGACCGAATGAAAGCAGACCGACCGATCCAAGAAGCAAAGTGCAGCTCAAGGCGCCCGTTGCGACCACCAGGATTTCGCTCGCCAGTGTCAGCGACGGCAAAACCCAAGGCAACGCGACGAGAATTGCCCCGATTGCGACAGTCGTTCCATTCGGAAAGCGCGGGCTTGCATTGGTCATCACGACCGCCCCATGAGCCCGGTCGGGCGGAACGCCAGAATCATCGTCATGACGCCATAGATCATGAGATGAGCTCCTCCTGGCCAGATCATGCTCATGAGCGATTGGGTGATACCAATGAGCAGCGCAGCCAAAAGTGCTCCGCTGAAGCTTCCAAGCCCACCGAGGATCACGACGACGAAAGCGATCGCGAGGGCCTCACGACCCATGAGCGGCTCGACGCCGCGTAACGGCGCAGCCAGAGCGCCGGCGAGGCCTGCGAGCGCCCCTCCGAAGGCAAATGCGCCCATGAAGATCTTGCGGGAGTCGAATCCGAGCAGCCCGACCATTTCGGCATTTTCCGCTGCGGCGCGCAGCATGGCGCCGAGACGGGTGCGTTCGATTGCCAACCACATCACTACAGCCACCACCACGGCCACTGCCACGACGAACAGCCGATATGACGGATATACGAAACCTCCGAGGATCACGACGCCGTTGAACATCTCCGGCACCGGCACATTCTTTCCCAAGGTGCCGAAGATCATGGTCACCGTCTCCTGCGCCAGGATCGCGAGCGCGAAGGTAATCAGTATCTGCGCCTCATGAGGCAAATTGTACGTCCGCTGCAACAGCACTCGCTCGGAGACAAGTGCGAAAATCGCGGCCAGAAGCGGACTAATCAGCAGGGCCGGAAGAACGCTTCCGGTCCATTGAGCTATCGCGAATGCGGCGTAGGCGGAGACCATGTAAAACGCCCCGTGCGCGAAGTTCACAAATTGCATCAGGCCGAAAATCATGGTCAGACCGATCGACAGGATGAAGTAGATCATTCCAATGCCGACGCCGTTTAGCGCTCCGAAAATGAATACCTGAGTGGACATCGAGGCGGCTATAGCTTGCAGCCCGTCTTGTCGGGCGAGAGGAACGCCTTCTCGGCAGATAAGACCTCGACGTAGTCATCTTTGTCACGCATCTTGGCCTTCGGCTTGCCCAACAGGAGATAATAGTCCTTCAAGACTTGATGATCTTCCGCACGAACCTTCTCGAGTCCCGTCGGGCCTTCAAAGCTGAGCGTCTCGAAGGCCTTGATCACCGCCGGCACATCCGTGCTACCTGCCTTATTCAGAGCTTCTACCGTCGCCTGCGTACAGGCCCAGCCGGCGGTCAGAAGATAGCTGGGCGTCACTTTGAGCTTCTCCTTGATCACTCCCGAGAGCAGCCGATTGCCGGGGGTATCCACGCCATGCCAGTAGTTTGCACCGAAATAGACGCCCTCGCAGATATCCGGGCCCAGAGACTGGAATTGATCGAGGCCCGTAGACCAAACGACGACAATTTTCGTGTTGCGCTTCATCCCGAAGCTGACGGCCTGCCGCAGCACGTCGATCGTCTGGCTGCCGAAATTGCAGATGCAAAGCACGTCGGGCTGCGCTGCGATTGCAGCGGTGATGAAGCCGCTATACTCGCGATCGCTCAGAGAATGATAGCTGTTGCCAATGTGCTGGCCACCGAGCTCGCCCAATACATCCTTCAGGTTCTTCAAGAGACTGTCGCCGAAGACGTATTGACCTGTGATCGTGTACCACTTCTTCGCGTCGGGGAACTGCTTCATGAAGGGGCGCACGGTTGTGTTCACCGCGCTGTAGGTCGCGACCGGCCATCGAAAGGTATTTTTGTTGCAGAGCGAACCGGTCATCTCGTCGGCGCCGGCCTGATTGATGTAGACGCCACCGCTGTTTGCAACTTCCTTCGCGACCGCCAAAGCGATGGCGCTGTTGGTGCAATTCATGAAGAAACGAATGCCGCGATCACGGATGGCATCCTGCGTCAGCCGCACGGCCCGACCCGGGTCGCCCTGGTCGTCCATTTGCACGTACCGAAGAGGCTTGCCCGCAGCGGTCTTGTAGTAGTCGAAGGCGACCTTGCTACCGATATCGACCTGTTCGCCGATATTGGCGAATGTACCGGAAAGAGACACGAGACTACCGATTTCGATCGCATCTTGCTGCGCCCAAGCTCGCCGCAGCAACGCCGGCGCCGCAATTCCTACCGCGGCGGCAGCCAAGATCTCCCTACGATTGCGCATTGATCCCTCCAGTAGAATACGGTCGATGGAATAGCACGCTCGTCGCGCCGATTGAATTGCAATACGATACGAGCGCATCTATTTATATTAGAGCGCAGTGGGCTCTCGCATGCAACACAAAAGCTTCACCTAACGTCGCGGAATGCGCGCTCTCGCCGTTTTGCCGCAGGTGCACGCGATCTCGGCGGGGCGCTCAAGTAATGGACAACGAACGATGGATTGCAGAGCAGTCGCGCTCTGCAACAATTCTTGTGAAGGACTTGCCGGCAGCAAATAGAAACAGGAGAGGACGCGCGCCGAGCGCACGCCCTCTGACTCAAATGGAGCGCGGCGGAATGGTCTCCGCGATCCAACGCGCAATGCCGGCGAGACGGTCGTCCGTGTGCTGCTGGCCGATCACTTGGACGCCTACGGGAAGCCCTTTCACCGCGAGCATCGGTATCGTGATCGTAGGTGCTCCAAGCAGCGATGTAACGGCATTGTAGTTGGGAAGACCGGTGGTATGGACCACGCCCGAGTCCACCCCCTTGTTGTCGAGCCGCGGCGCCGGACCGATCGAAGACGGGGAGATGATTGCGTCGGCGATATGTGCAATCGAGGCATGCGCGGCTCTTGCGGTTTCCCGTCTCGAAATCACGAGCCGATAGTCATCCTGCGTCATTTGCCGCGCGATATCCAGGCGCGACGTGAGGCTATCGCTGAGACCTCCGCCGAATTGCTGCACGAGATTCTCGAGCGACCAACGCATTTCGTACGCACAGATGTCCCGTGTTATTTCCAGGCTCTCGCCGATTGCTCGTTCAAATGCCTCAACGAGAGAATGTTCGCTGCGACGAGTGATCTCCACACCGGCGCGACCGAGATCGGATAGCAGGTCCTCGAAGGCACCTCTCGTATCGTGGTCGAGTTCGGGCCACCCCTGCGCCTCCATGACGATAAGTCGGGTCGGTCGCTCAGCCGCGCGAAGTTCCGAGCCGCCGAAGAGGCCCGGATATCCCGGATCTCCGCCGGAGCGCTTCGCGATCTCGATCGAGACATGCCACATGTCCGCCAGACTTCCGGCATGGACCCCGAGATGGCTTTGACTGAAGCCCTGGCGCTCGCCCCGGTTCAGGGCGCCCATCGTCGGCTTAATGGCGTAATTCGCACAGAAGCTCGCGGGCCGGATGACGGAGCCGACAACTTGGGTCCCGATGGCAGCCGGCACCATACCCGCTCCGATCACCGCCGCGGAGCCGCTTGAGGATCCTCCCGGTGTGTGGATCGGGCTAAAGGGATTCGTCGTGGGCCCGGGATGAGACATACCCAGCTCGGTGGTTACCGTCTTTCCAAGAACGATCGCACCGGCCGCTCTGAGCGCTTGAATGCAAGCGGAGTCTTGCTTCGGAAAGTTATTCTCGTACAGCGGCGAGCCCATACGCGTGGGCATATCCCTGGTCATCAAGAGATCTTTGATGCCAACGGGCATGCCGTCGATCGAAGATAGCGGACGTCCCGATTGATACCTCTTGGTCGATGCATCCGCAGCGGACCTCGCTCCCGGGATGTTCATTTCCACCCAAGCACGTAAGACGGGCTCTCGGGCCTCGATCACCTCCAGACATTTCTCCAGATATTTTCGTGGGTTGCTCCGTCCCTCCTTGAATGCGGGCACCGCATCGTGGAAGGTGAGCGGCCGAAATTCGGCCGGATTATATTGCGCTGACAATGGACAACCCCTTCAGTTCGTTTCAGTCGTATTGCAATACGATACGATCGGATCGATCTATAATGTCTGTTCTGGCGCATGACGTCAACGTCCCGACGTTGCGTTGGAGTTCAAGAAATGAGCAGGGAGACTGGGATAATGGCCAAGCGTGCGACCGGACGGAAGCAGGCGACCCGATCAGATGATCGCGAGGACAAGCTCTACGTAAAATCGGTCGGCAAGGCCTTTCGGATATTGGAGGGGTTTGCGGACTCCGCAAACGGTTTGTCCTTATCCGAGCTGGCGGAAGCGGCCGATCTGGACAAGAGCGCAACTCAGCGGCTCGTCCACACCATGGTCAAATTGGGATATCTTGAGAGGACGAGTCTCGGTCACCGGCCAGGTCGACGCCTCCTGCAGAGATCGTTCGACTATCTGCGCGGACATCCGCTGATCACGCATTCCCTGCCGATCTTGGCCGAGCTCCGGCGCGACGCCCAGGAAAGGATCGATCTCAGCTTGTTTGACGATGTCGCGATGTTGTATCTCGTCCGCCTCCAAAGCAAGCGCGACAGCCTTTACGGATATCTCAGCGGAAGAAGCGTTCCGACCTTCTGCACGTCGGGAGGGCGCGCCGTGTTATCCCAGCTTCCCCTCGAGCAGGTAAAAGACATCCTCAATCGGTCCGACCTCGTCAAAGTGACGCCCAAGACGGCGATTGCCAAGGAGCAGATCCTTGCCCGCGTCCAAGAGGCGCGGGATGCGGGTTACGCAGTGGTGGTCGAGGAAATGATGGTCGGGGAAATCGCGTGCGGCGTCGCAATTCTCGATGATGCGGGAAAGCCCATCGGTGCGGTACACGTCGCTGGCTCCTTGGCCGAATGGTCCCCGTTCGACTTCGAGAAGCGGTTTGCCCCGCTAGCGGTGCAAGCGGCACGAGCTATTTCCGCCGTCTGAATTGTAATGCGATACTATCGCATCACAAATTTGACCAATCCTTCGATCCGTGGAAAGGTCCTCTCTCGCAAACCTATTGTGAGAGAGGAAACATGAAGCGTTCTGCGATCGTTACAGGCGCCGCCGGAGCAATTGGGCGCGCCACTGTCGCAAGACTAGCGGCGTCCGGCTTCGGCATCATGCTTGTCGACCGCGATGAAGAGGCTTTGAAGGAAGTCGTCGGTAGCATCGCAGGAATGTCGGTCTATTCGCACGTTGCGGACGTAACCAATCCCGAAGATGTAAGAAGCGCGACAGAACATGCCATCGCGTCCTTCGGGACGGTCGACACGCTCATCAACATCGCGGGTGGCGGCGGCCCCAAAAAGACTCTCAGTATCGAAGACATCGATTTGGATCTCTGGAATCACGTGATGGCTCTCAACGTGACCAGTACCTTCCTGTTCTCGCAAGCCGTGATGGCCGGCATGAGCAAGAAAGGCTTTGGGCGTATCGTCAACTTTTCTTCCATTTTGGCGTTCGGCGAGAAGGGACCACCCACAACGGTGCCTGGCCGCCTGGCTTATGCGACTGCCAAGGCGGCGCTGATCGGACTAACGGCCCAGCTCGCAAAGGATGTCGGCAAGAACGGCATTACGGTCAACTGCATCGTGCCTGGACTCATTCTCGGTCAGCCGGGGACCCGAGTGAGGGGCAGATTCGATGCGTTGCCGGATAGCGAGCAGGCGCGAATGCTGGAAGGCTATCCATCGGGTCGTGCCGGGACGTCCGAAGACGTAGCCACTGCCGTCGAATTCCTCGTGTCCGAGGGAGCCGGCTACATATCGGGCGTCGCCCTTCCCGTCGATGGAGCCTACCTCTGAATTCGCGGTGCCGCCAAAGAGAGATCGCCGACGCGAATGCGAGCGATGGTTCAAGGCGTTGCCTCGGCCCGAAAGGAAGAGGCGGCCTGACAAGTGCCAATTTCGGCCTGCCGATCAGCAGTATGGTCGGCAGGCGATTTTCACTTCCCTTTATGCCGCGACTTCGCGATCGAGCTTCGGCTTGAATGGAGCCCGCAAACCACGTTGTTCAAGTAGCGGAAGCGCCTGAGAGATGAAGCGGTGAAGTCCGTCGTCGAAGTCGACGAACGAGCAAAGCACTCCGTCCAGGCCCACATCGCACAAGCCCTCCATCTTCTCAGCGATTATGTCCGCGGTTCCCACCAGGATGTTGCCCCCGGCTCCGGCTGCGATTCGCTTTCGGAGCTCCTTCATCTTTTCCGGTGAAGCTATCTGCGACTGCGCACCCACTCCAGCGGACCAGGCATCGACGCTTTCGACATCCTCCATCTCCACCGCGTAATGGTGAAGATACTTCTCGGCCTCCTCCTTGGTGTCCCGCTGGACGACTGGACAATAGGTCCAGACTTGGACCTCACGTCCGAAGGAACGCGCCGTATTCTTATACATGTCGATCTGCCGCTTCCATTCCGAAGGATCATCGGATTGCAGGATTACGAAGCACAAATCGGCGTGTTGACAGGCGAACCTCATGCCCCGTGGCGACCCACCGGCGTTCATGATGGGCGGGTGCGGCTTCTGCACCGGCTTCGGCATCGACGCTCCACCGGACACGCGGTAGAATTTTCCCTCGTAGTCGAACTCCTCCTTCTCCGTCCACATCTTCTTGATGACGGTAAGCCATTCCTCGAGCTGTTCGTATCTCTCGTCATGTTCGCGCATCGGCGCGCCGAACATCTCCAATTCGTGCTTGTTCCAGCCACCTACGACGTTCAGGCCCAGGCGACCGTTCGAAATGATATCGATGGTCGCACATTGCTTAGCGCAAGTTATCGGGTGGATGGTCGGCGCATGCGAGGTCGGCATGACGGCCGAATAATTGGTGGCCTGCGCGATTCCCGCGGACCAGGTAAACGGGTCCAGAACAATGCCGCTCGTATGATCTGGTTTGCCCGGCATGTAGGCCTTCCATCGCGCATACGCCACGATCGCCTCGAAACCCGCGGCATCGGCCGTTTGGGCGGTTCGAACGGAGTTGGGCCAAGTCGGCTGATACAGTTCGGGAACCCTGGTTTGCGCACCACCCTTCCCGTTCGTTCCGAATATGCCGAGCTTGAGTTTGTTGCTGTTTCTGAGAGGATTTGTCATCTGCTTCGACTCCGCTGCCTGCATTTCCATTTCTTATTGCGGCTCTCGATAGGCCGGAACATTGTCCAGCCGGCCGCCGAACGCTTCAATGATCTCCCGCGTCTTGCTGATTTGCGCTGCAGAGAAGCGCATCAGCTTGTTGGCCTCGGCCGCGTGCGCAAGCCGGCCAAGTTTCGCATTTTGCTCCAGACCGAGCACGGTGAGCTGCAACGAACCATCGGAGCCACGACCGATCCACTCCTTGCGCTCCAGCGAGGCGATCCCATCCGTTGCCGCATCCAGATCCAGGAGGGAGATGCGTGCAAGCCCCTCGAGACTGAGCCCCGGACTGAGTTCGAGGTGGTACATCAAGCGGCTCTCGTTCATCGTGAAGCCGACCGAGTGGGCCTCTTCGCGAAATTCCGACGCCCTCTGCAGAAACGCTCTCCTAAACATGGTAAGGAACGTCGGATACGGATCGCCTCGCTGGTCGGCATTGGTTAGGGACGCATCCACATTGTCGATCGCCAAGCTGAACCTTCCTTGAGTGAACACAAGCGGCCGGCGCTCGTAGCGAGCAAAATAGCTTACCTCGCCGACCACGATGAGGTGATCGCCACCCTCGTATTCCACTCTGCGGACGCATTCGAACTGGGCCGTCACTCCGGCCAACAACGGCGCGCCAGTCGCTCCCGGCTTCCAGTCGACGTCTTTGAACTTGTCCGTCCCCGACTTGGCGAATTGGGAAGCCAACTGGGCCTGGTCGGACGCAAGGACGTTGATCGCGAACGACTTCGCCGCAGCAAAGATGGGCCAACTGGTCGACGTCTTCTTGACGGACCAGAGCACCAAGGGTGGATCGAGGGAGACGGAACTGAACGAGTTGGCCGTGATGCCCGCACGCCCCCCATCGGATTCGGCCGTGATGATCGTCACGCCGGTTGAAAAGTGGCCTAATGCGCGACGAAATGCGTCCGAGTTGCCCTGCGGCGCACCGCTCTCCAGAGCGCCAGGCCGATTTGAGTTTGTCACTCCGCCCTCCTTGAGGTTTCGATGAGCCAAGATCTCGCTCTCAGCTCATAAGTTTCGCCAGGCCCACGGATCGCTCAATCGCAAGGACCGCCAGAGCCGATAGAAGAATAAGGATGGTCGATACCGCGCAGATCGTCGGATCGGCGTAGAACTCCGTGTAGTTGAAGAGTTCGATCGGAAGCGTGGTCATGCCCGGGCCGACCACGAAGAACGACACGGCGAATTCATCAAAGGACATGATGAGGCTGAAGATCGCGGCCGCGAGAAGCCCCGGCCGCAGCAACGGGACGAGCACCTCACGCCAAACGAATACTCGGCGAGCTCCCAGCACGGCCGCCGCTTCCTCGAGGTGCGGGTCGATGCTGTGGAAGGTGCCGATCATCGCCCGTACGGCATATGGAAGCGTCACGATCGTATGCGCAACGATCAATCCGGGAACGGTACGAAGAAGGCCAAGTGAACCCAGGACCATCGTCAACGCGATAGCGAGGACGATAGAAGGGAAGATCAGCGGCGACAGCAACACCAACTCCAACAGCACTTTGCCGCGGAACGCGCGTCGCACGATCGCGTAGGCGGCCAGTCCCCCAGCTGCGAGTGAGATGAGAGTCGCGATTACGGAAACTGCGAGACTCAAAAAAAACGACCTGATGAATTCCGCGCGCGAGATCGCATTCGCAAACCACTTTAACGTAAAACCGTGGATCGGAAACGTGACGGTCGGGTCGGTGTTGAATGCGCTTGGAATGACGATGAGGATCGGCAGCAACAGAAAGACAACCACGATCCCTACGATCCAAAGATTGAGGATCCTCCAGACGGACGGAAGCGACCGAGCGGACTCTATCATCAACGCCTCCCCAATCGACGAATTAGGACGCTGTACCCCGCCACAAGAAGCAGCGTGAAGAATGTGAGAAGCATCGCCGAAGCCGCACCCGCCGGCCAATCGCCGGTTTCGAGGATCTGTTGCTGGATCGCCGTGGCCAGAACAGTCACGTTGCCTCTGCCCAACCAGAGCGGTGTGAGATACACGCCCGTCGTCAGGCAAAACACGATGATGCTGCCTGTGGCCATTCCCTGTGCGGAAAGCGGAAGAACGATCTGCAGAAAGGATCGGACGGGACGTGAACCCAGTGTCGCCGCTGCTTCGCTTAGCGACGGGTCTATCCGGCCGAGCGTGGACGTGAGCGACAAGATCATGAACGGAAGAAAAACATGGACCAGGCCGATCGCGACCGTCCAAAAGCTGCGCATCATCTGCACGGGCGCGGCAACCAGTCCAAGCCCGACCATCACTTTGTTGAGCAATCCTTCGTTCCCAAGCAGTATGGTCCAACCGAACATCCGGACCACAATGCTGACGATCAGCGGCGTCAGCACGGCCAGAAATACGAGATGCGCTATCCTCGAACGGCCGAGCACAAGGAACCATGCCACCGGATAGCCGAACAGCAGGCAAATCAAAGTCACCACTGTCGCAAGCGAGATTGTCCTTAACCCGGCCTGCAAAAGAAATCTGTTCTGGAAAAACTCGCGATAGTGCTCAAACGTGATGGCAGTCCAGCCGGGAAAATTATCGAGCACGGAGATGCCAAACATCAACACGGCAGAGAGCACCATGAGGCAGCCAATCACCGATGCCGGGGTCAGCAAGATCGAAAGAGGGGTGTCCCTGGTCGCTGTGGTCATCCGCCGCATGCTCAGTTAATGAAGGCGCCGCCGTCGACGTCGATGATCTCACCGGTCAGATAGTTGGGTTGTACCGTCGCGAGAAATTGCACGATCACCGCGATGTCGTCAGGAGTTCCGATGCGTCCCAACGGGATCCCGCGGGCGATCATCTCTTTCCCCTGCTCACCGATCATCTTGAGGGTCAGCGCGGTTTCGATGAGACCAGGACATACGGCGTTTACGGAGATGTCGGGCGCCAGCTCCTTAGCCAATCCACGCGTCAGGCCCAAAATCCCGGCCTTGGAGGCAGCGTACGCGAATTTACTCACAGCGGACGGCGTACCACCCGTGTGAGCGTTAACCGAAGAAATATTGATTATACGTCCAGCGGCGGCTCCGACCATGTGGGAGGCTATGGCCTTGCACCAATTGAATGTCCCTTTGAGATTTACCGCTATTACAAGGTCCCATTCCTGTTCGGTAATGTTGAGCAGCCCCTTTGGCTGAGACACGCCGGCGCTATTGACCAGGACATCGACTCGGCTCCAGGCATCCATGATCCGCTTTGCGTTCGAATGTACGCCATCGAAGGATCGAACGTCGTCCGTCAGGGGCATCAGTTCGCTCCGTTCGACTCCTAATGAAGCCGTCGCAGTCTTCAGGTCGGGTTCAGAGATATCGGTAATAGCGACACGAAATCCGCTGGCGATCAGCCGCGCGGCGCACGCGAAGCCTATTCCTTTTGCGCCTCCGGTCACTACGGCAACGGGCTTTTCGGACTCGGGCTTGACCATCTATTGCTCTCTTACGGCCTGGCCGCACGCGGTTGGAATGAAAAGGCAGCAGTGATATTCAAAGGACAACAATGTTGCGAGCGTCCCAGTTCACCCAGATGGGCTGGCCGACCCGAGGGCCTTCATCATCGCGGCTCGACCTGTTCGTGATCAGAACCGTGAGGGGCTTTTGCAAACCGACGTCGACGAAACAATGGGTCACGGAACCAGAATAGGACACGTGCACGATCTTTCCGGGAAGCGAGCTTCCTGCAGCACCGGGCACTTCATCGAGCGACAATTTTTCAGGCCTGACGAATATCGAGACGTGCGCCGCAGATATCGCGTCGGGAGGTAGCTCCAAGACCGCCTTCTCTGAAATCGCAATCCGCTTCTTCCCATCAAATTCGACGACCTTACCTTGCATAAGGTTCGACATTCCTATGAAGTCAGCCACGAAAGCGTCGCGGGGGCGCTCGTAGATCTCCTTCGGACTGTCGTCTTGCAGGATTCGCCCATCGCTCATGACGGCGATTCTGTCGGAAAGCGTGAGCGCTTCTTCTTGGTCGTGCGTCACCATCAGCGTAGTGATACCGATTTCCCGCTGAAGCATCTTCAGCTCGACTTGCATCTGCTCGCGTAGCTTACGGTCAAGTGCACCCAGAGGCTCGTCCAGCAGAAGTAGTTTGGGATCGGTTACCAGCGCCCGGGCCAACGCCACACGCTGCTTTTGGCCTCCCGACAACTTTTCGGTAGATCTCGGACCGAAATCGTCGAGCCGGACGAGCTTAAGCGCATCTCGGACCTTCGCCTCGATCGTGGTTCTGGAGACCTTTCGCGTCCGCAAGCCAAAGGCGATGTTCTCGGCGACCGTCATGTGCGGGAACAACGCGTAATTTTGGAAGACGACGCCAATATTGCGTTGCCAGACGGGAACGCCGGTGATGTCCTTGTCTCCCAGCGCGATCGTACCGGAGTCAGGCATTTCTAGACCGGCGATCATGCGGAGCAATGTCGTCTTCCCGCAACCGCTGGGACCGAGCAAGCTGATGAACTCCCCGGGCCTGATCGCAAGAGAGACGTCCTTGACGACCCTCGCGCCACCGAAACTCTTGGCAACCGAGTGGACGCTGAGCGCCGCAATCGCGATTTGTCCGAGCATCATCGTCTTACGACTTTAAGGTTCGTTCGATGAGTGCCTTCGTCGCCGCAAATTTTGTGGCGACCTGCCGTGCGTCCAACCTGATGAGCCTCTTGCCGGCGTCCCCAGCCGAGATCACCGCGGGATTGGTCTGAAGTTCGGATGGAATTGCCAAGGATCCGACCGCAGGTGAAATGAGCGCGTTCTTCAGCCAAGCCGTCTGGCACTCGTCCGACAACCAGACATTGAGATACCTTTGGACAAGCTCTGTAACCTTCGGCGAAAACCCCACGCAGGATTGCAGCTGATTGGACCAGAGGGTCGCTCCCTCCTTTGGAAAGGCGAACGCGACACGTTTTCCTTGAAGACGCGCCTGCTCGCACCAGGCACCCCAATGTGGCGCGAGCCACACTTCTCCGCGATGGACCATATCTTCTTCGGCAATGGGCGACGTCGACCACACTCCGATATTCTTGCGATGGGGCTCCCACGCCTTGACGCCATCCTCCACCGATGGCGACTTGCCCGTCGCGACGGCCGCCATGGCGTAAGCATCGAAGTACGTTTCCCACATCGCTACCCGCCCCTCGTACTTGGGATTCCAGAGATCCGTCCAAGACGTCGGCGGTTCGACCCGATCCGGGTTGTACATGATCCCGAACGGCGTCTGCTGGAACGTGACGCCGTCACCTCCGGGCAGCAGCAGATCCTTGGGAACACGCTTCGCGTTTGGCATGTATTCCGGGTTGATGGCTGCCCACATCTTGTCGATCGACCCTCGCGCCGAGAATAGATCATTGAACATTCCGCCGCTGATCACTGGATTGTTCCGTTGCGCGAGCATCTTCGGATAGGCGGCGGCGTTGGCGGATACTTCCAACTGAATGGCGACGCCGGGGTACTGGCTCTTGAAAATCGGAAGAGCAACGTTGTTGATCGTGTCCGCCACCGGTCCGCCCTGAATGAGGATCGTCAGCTGGCTCACATCTTCGGAAGAAGATTGCGCCAGTGCCTGTGCGAAGGTCGCGAGATCGCCTCCCGCTGCCCCCAGGGCAACAAGTCCCTTAAGGATTGTGCGCCTGTTGATCGACTCAGACTTGGTATTCAGCCCCGAGACCTTCATCAGATCCTCCCATTGTTGCGCGTCGGAGGAAGGCCTGTTCCTTCTCCGAGATCCCAGTACAGTCCCGCCATTCCTCGTAACCCTTCCCGGACCACCGAGATGGGCACATGCTCGTTGACGCCATGATTTGCCGCAGCCGGGTAGGAGTGCGGTATCCAGATTGTGCGCATGTTCAGCAAGTCGCTGAAAATGTCGTTGGGAAGCGATGCGCCGACGTTCGGAAGGACCACGACCGATTTCCCGATCGACCGCTCGAGCGATCCACGAACCCAGCCCACCCAGGGGTCGTCGGGATCGAGACGGGTTGCGTGGAATACCTCGTCATCCGTTTGCGAGACATCGATCATTCCCAAACCGGATCGGTCGAGATGCTCGCGGAGCGCGGGGAGTATCCTAGTTTCATCGACGCCGACAACGAACCTGAGCTGGCACACGGCGAAAGCGTAGGCCGGAACCGCGTTCATCGGCGCCCCGGGACGTCCGGCATCGAACGCCAACACTTCGAACGAGGTCCAACCGTAGACTTTCTCGGCGGCGCTTAAACCAGGCTCGCCCCAACCATGGTCGATCTTCGGGCCCAGCTCATCGTCTGAAACGACGCAGTCGCGGAGCGCCGCACGCACAGCATCCGGAATTTCCGGAGGAAGCCATTCATCGATTCGGATCTGACCGGTCGCGGAGGCGATGGAGCCGAGACCGTGGGCAAGCTGAAGTGCCGGATTGCTGAGCAGTCCACCCCAATTGCCGGAGTGGTAGGTGCCGCTTCTCGCGTCGATCGAAAGCTTGAAACTGATGGCGCCTCTCGCGCCGAGATATATGGTCGGCCGATCGGCCGAGATGCGCGGGCCGTCGGCGGCAATGAGGATATCGGAGCGTAGAAGGTCTCTGTTTTCGGCGCACATCTGGCGCAAGCCGGGCGACCCGACCTCTTCGCCGGTCTCGATCAGAAACACCGAATTGAAGCCAAGATACCCGCGGGTCTCAAGCACCGCCCGCATCGCGGCCATGTTCAGGTAATGCTGGCCCTTGTTGTCAGCGACACCTCGGCCGTACCAGCGCCCCTCCGCAGCAGTAAGCTTCCAAGGCATCAGATCCTGACGCCAACCGCCCAGCCCTTCCACTACATCGCCATGTCCATAACACATGATGGTGGGCAGCGACTCGTGCTCCTGCCTCCGCGCGACCAGGAAAGGGCCCTTTGCTTCCCGATGCTCGATGATATGGCAGGCGAATCCCAAGGCCTCCAGGTACGGGACGACGAGTTCGGCCAGATACGAGACAAGCCCGCTCCGCGAATCCGCCCGCTGACTCTCCGTCCGGCAAGCTATCGCGCGCGACAACTCCTCGAATAGCGTCCCGTCCTCCAACGCCGCCTCGGCGGCGGCGATGGCAGCTTCCCTGCTCGGCTGCTCTCGCTCCGCTCCGCCGATCGTGCGGTTTGTTAGGGTCATCCTCATGAGTTATCGCGAACCCATCGGGCCACTTCGCCGTGCGATGCGAACCAAACGTCACCAAGCGATCTGGCATACCGAACGATCTCCTCGAGTATCCAGATGCGCGATCGATACGTGATAATGTGAGGATGCATAGTCAGATTGAAGATGCCGCCTTCGTTGTAGGCCGCATCTAGCTCACGCTTGAAGATGTCGAAGACACCGGCCGGCGGAGTGTATGGGCGCAAGCCTTGAAAGCGGTTCATCATGAAATAGACTGCGTCATCCCGCACCCACTCGAAGGGCACCTCTACGATACCCGACGGCTCGCCGTTGATCAGCAGCTCGTAGCAATCGTCGTCGGCGCCGAGCGAGGAGTCGTATTCGAGACCGGTCTCCTGCAGCAGGCGCAGAGTGTTCTCGCTAAAATCGGCGGACGGGCTGCGTAGGCCGTAGGGACGCTGTCCCGTGATGGATTCGATGGTGTCGATGGAACGCAGCATCAGATCTCGCTCATCGTTGATGGCGAGGACAGAGTTGAGCTCGTGAATCCAGCCGTGAATTCCGATCTCGTGACCACCATCCACGATCCGCTTCTGCTCGTCCGGGTACAGCATGGCCGTGACGGCAGGCACGTAAAAGCTTGCAGGCGTCTCGTATTTTTCCAGGAGCGACAATATTCTAGGCACTCCCACGCGGTTGCCGTACTGCCCCCAAGCCAGCCTACCGATCGATTTGCCGCCTTCGCGTAGTTCGCTCGTGTCATGATCGGAATCGAACGAAAGAGCGATGGCGCACTTCGCGCCGCCCTTCCAGTGCTTCGGCTTGAGAGACCGCCCTGCTCGAACCCTGGAAACGAGTCCGCGCCAATGCTTCTCAGGCCATTGCCACGGTTCCAATCCGCCGGCGGTCTCGCTCATATTGGCATTCCCGTTCTTTGAGGATGCCCGACGCTAGGGTTTACCGAGAAGCGAATCCAATCCGAAATCCTTTTGTCAGCGGTAAGCGAAACTTTTGGCGCACCGGGTTCACCACAAACAATGCCTTGCCGGGCGCAGCGCAAACGCTAGGAGCGGCCGCATCAGACGGCAGTTAATCGAGCGCTGCCGCTATTCGATCTCGGTCGCGGTACGCCGCGACTTCGAGCCGGACTGACGGTGTCCAATGTCTTTCCGAAAAAGCAGATCAGACGTCGCGCGCCTTCATCGACAGCCACATGTCGCGCAATCCGATTTCAGCTGGTGCGCGTGTCGATCTGCCATCCTAAGAGACAGCCACCAGGCGCATCACGACCGCGGCGGCTAGTACACGCCATCTCGCGCCTGCGGATCGCGAATGCCCGGTCAAGTGTCGGGCACTTACGCCCGCCCACCATCCACCGAAATGACTTGCCCGGTAATCCAGCTCGCCTGAGCACTAGCGAGAAATAGAGTCGCGCTGGCAATATCCTCGGGTGTGCCCAAACGTCCGGTATTGATTTGCGCCAGGACCTGAGATCGGCGCTCTGGTGTCCATCCTTCCCATTGGTTTCGAGCATCCGGACTGGAAAGGATAAAGCCAGGGGCAACCGAATTGACGGTTACGCCGCCACCGGCCAATCCGACCGACAGCTGCTTCATCAGTCCGATGACGGCATGCTTGGACGATGTGTACCCGTGAAGACCGGTCAGGCTCGGTCGAAGGCCGGCTCCCGAGGAAATAACGATGATCCGGCCCCACTTGGCTTTCGTCATGACCGGAGCTGCGGCCTGCGATAGCCAAAGCGCGCTTTTGACATTCGCACCCATGATGCGATCCCAATTCTCATCGGTGATCCCTTCCAGGGACAGACCGGCAAGACCGGCAATCCCCCCCGCTGCGAGAGCCAGGACGTCCAGACGCCCCTCCTCCGCGACCACGGAGCGCACCAGCTCCGCTGACGCTTCACGTTTGGACAGATCCACCACGTGAGCGGCCATTTTTAGATCGCGGCCCACCTCGATGATCCCAGGATCCCGGTCGACCAGATGCACTCGCGCCCCTGAATCGCGAAAAGCGGCTCCGATCGCCTGTCCGATCCCCTGCGCGCCGCCGGTGACGATGACGACCTTTCCGTCGAATCTGATGTCCATTTTTTGCCCAGTTCACACTTCGTCGTGGACGACTAACGCCGCAAGCGCCTCATCGATGGCGAGCGCGACACGATTAACGGCTCTCCGCCCAGCGACGCTTGCGAAGAGAAATTGGTCGGATCCTGCTGTCGCGGTTGCGACGGAACGAAGCGGATCGAGCACGGGGTAAGGGTTCTGGCGCAGGGCCGGATCGGGGTCGAAGCGGCTTCCCCGAGTGTAGTCGATCGGCACCAAGGCACGGGTAACAGCAATAAGGGCTCGGTTGACGCTCTTGGCATCTCGGCCGGAAGCGCTCTTCACCGCTTCCTGAAAGTGCTCTACTGCGTCGCTCAACATTCCGACGCGTTTGACAATCGACCCGATGTCCATGCGACCGTCGAGCGCTACTGCAAGTGACGTCAATTCCCGCTGCAAAGCATCCACCTGCCTCCGAATATCGAGCGGCAAAATCTCGTCCGTCAGGAGCCGCCCGATGGCATGTACGTAGATGGAGGTATCCCTTACGAGGAGCGCTGGATCGATCTTGTCGAGGGTATCGTCGGGAGTGTGCCACCACCAGCCGAAGCCGGCCCCCTTGCGAGCACCGCCGCCACCGATGGCAGGCCCCATGACGCTATCGCCCTGCCCGGCCGGCTGCTCGCCCATCGCCATGAAGATCGAAGGAATGCCAATGCCCCAGAAGGATTGATCCCCGGCGCGGCTCATTCGGTGACCTTCGATCTCCTGGCCGCCTTGCGCGCTCACTGCTTCTGCCGCGAGAGCGTACAGCTCGTTCGACGAAAGCGCGTCAGAGAGGACCGTATTGCCCTGGGCTCCGATGGAATCGATATTCACGTGCGCAACGCATCGAGCCGAGAGTTGCTCGAACTTGACGTCCGCATACCACGATGACCCCGAATAGCGTCCGTGCGAATGACCCGACCAGAAGCAGAGCCTCAGATGACGACGGAGATCCTGACGATGTAACGAGAAGATTCGCGCCGCCTCGAGCATGGCAGCGTTAGCACTCCCGTTGTCCATTACGCCGTAGTACCACGTGTCATGATGACCAGAGAACAGGACGAAGCTGTCGTCCAACGGACGGCCAGCTTCGAGATTCGCTTCCAACATCGGCGTCTTTCGCCAGCCGGTATCCACTTCGGCCGTCAAAACCGCCGTGATGTATTCCCCATTCAACAATCGCCCCTTGAGGGCTTCGCCGTCGCTATTTCGTATGCTCAGCACGACAGTCTTCGGCAATAGCTCGAGCTGGTCCGGAGTTGGATTTCCCCAGACCGGGGAAATGCACATCTCGTAGAGATGCTTTGAAGGAGAAATATGGATCTGCCCTATGGCACCGGCCTGGGATGAGCGCAGGCTTGCCGCTGGATTTGCGATTCCGTCTAACAGAACGATCTTCCCTCGCGCATCAGCTCTCGCGAAGTCATCGGGCCCTCCAAGGCCCGCGTAGACGATCTCGCCGCATACGCCTTCTAGTCCGGAGGAGCGAGAGAACGAGTGGGTGATGCACGCTGGCGCCCAATCTCCGACGGTGATCCGTGCCTGCCCGGGCAGGCTGATATAGGCGTCATGCAGAACAAGATCTGTGCTGATGCCGTAGCTTTCCAGTTGGTTGCGAAGATACCCGAAGCTCTCAAGCTCCTCTCGGCTTCCAGACAACTTCACGCGACGAGAAAACTCCTCGAGATGCCGCATCATCGACGAGGCCTGGACGGAAGTGCAAAATTGTTCGAGGATCGGGGCAGCTTTGCGCTCGCTTCCTGCTGTCATCTTCCGTCAGGCCTTGCTCGGTGGGAAATGAATGGATGACTGTGGTGGCGCTACCAAGAATAGTCTCTCGTTTGCGGATGCAACCGAACTCCCTCCCGCTCCAGAATATCGAAGACGGGATGGAGTCTCAGGACCTCTTGCGGAGACCAGACTGGAAGCCGAAACAGCACGCCGTTGAGACCCCAATTGGATTTCGCCTCGATAAGCTGCTCTGCAACCTCGGTTGCCGTTCCGACGAAGTAGGGAAATTTGAAGGGTGTCTTCTTTTCGTTTCTGAGCCGGCCGATTTGACCCGACCATTTCTGGGCCGCCTCGTTCGCCCCGATGCTCGCCATCAGGCTATCGAACATTTCCTTGGCTTCGCCAGGCTCGTCGCGAATCAGAAGGTCCGCAACGACCAGGACTTCGGGTGATTGAGCGATCTTGGCTTCGGCGGCATGATGAGCCAAATCCTCCTTGATCGGCGGCAGATCCGACAATTGGGTCGGAGAGGCAAACATGTAGTCGCAGTGCTCCGCCGTAAAACGTCTTCCACGCTCCGACGCAGCGGCGCAGACGAATACCGGGCGCTCCGCCGGATACGGCCCCTTCATCTTGCCGTGGCACTTGTAGTGCGTCCCTGAAAATTCGGTGCGCTTCAACGAGTCCCACAGCGATTCGATGATCCGGACCGCCTCATCGGAAGCGTCATAGAGAGTGGCGCTATCCGGAAGCGTCTCGAAGCCGAAGAGGCTCGCTTCGTAGTCACGATAACCGTTGACGATGTTCCAACCCCAACGGCCATCGCTCAACCAATCCATGTTAGCCCCGAAGCGCGCGATGTGCGTGGGGTGGAAGAACGTGGAATGCAGCGTGGATATGATGCCGAGATGCTCGGTCACCATGATCAGGGGAGCTGCCAGGGTTAAAGCGTGGAGCCCGGGGTCCTGAAATCCGAAGCGGGTCCCCTCTTCCGAACTCGGTGCGTATCCGTCCCCGAGAAGCACCAGATCCAGAGCCACGTGCTCGCAAGCACGGGCGAGATCCAACTGGATGCCGAGGTCGAGCGGATCAGGATTCAGGGCCGCGATCTTCTCTGACGGCAACAATGTGCGCGTTCCCGGCCAAAATATGCCAAAGCGCATCGTGCCGCCGAAGGCTTTAGGCTTCCGCCTACCTAGAGAAACACCACGGGCGGCCGTCTTGAGCATGAAAACTCCGATGGAACTGGATCGGCGGGTCTTGTTCTGTTATATCATCATTTATGTTTATGACCAGCTTGTCATACAAAAAACTTGTAATGTAATTTTGTTGCGTGCTGATCGCGAGCGAGATAAGCGCTGTGCATGGCGAAGGAGCACGCGACGATGACCGGGACGTATGTCGACGATCTTTCTGTGGCTGGTCAGGCGATCAGCCTGCGCAGCTTGGTGGCCGATCGTCTCCGTCAAGCAATCGTCACCGGACGCTTCCCGCCGGGTAGTCAGTTGCGCGAGCGCGAGCTCTGTGAATTGACGGGGGTCAGTCGACCATCGCTACGCGAAGCGTTTAGGATACTGGAAGCGGAAGGTCTTATTGCCACTGCGCCTCACCGCGGACCGGTCGTCACCGCAATGACCGTCGATGAAGTGGGGCACCTTTATGCGCTTAGGCGGCTGCTCGAGACTTTCGCGGCCCGTGAGTTCGCTCGACGACGTCGGCCAGAGGATATCGTTGCATTGAAGCGCGCGGTGAAGCGGCTCGACGAAATCGAGGCGACCGGCTCGCCCTTTGAACTGCTTGAGGCCGGCACGACATACTACAGCGCGATCGCGGCCGGCAGCGGCAACCCGTATCTCGCTCAAGCCCTCGGTACGCTCCACAACCGGATCAAGCTTATACGCTTCATCTCGCTGCAGAAGGAGGGCCGTGCGCAGGGCATAGAGTCACTTCGTATCTTGGGCGACGCGATCGTCGCCGGCGACGAGGAAGGCGCGGAGCGGATCGTTAGCGAACACCTCGACAGAATAGCTGTCCTGGCCAGGGCAATCGTCGAGTCGGGCTACGCTTTGCCGAGCGAGCCGGCTGTCACCATCTAGAGTTAGATCCGCTTTCGGTCTCACCGCTACAGCGCAAACTCCGACAAGGTCGCACATTCCGGCATGTCCCGGATTTCTTCCGCGACAGCCAGTCGAATCAACTCCCGCACGGCCCTATTCGGGGAAGCCTCCCGGTGGGAGAGCAGATACGCATTCCGAGTCAGGGTCGGGCCCGTGATCTTCCGGACCCGCAATGTTCCCTGCTGGCATTCGCGACGAACATTCGCGTACGGCATCACTGTGGCAACGTGCCCCTCCTCGACAAGCGTCTTAACAAGATCCGTTGAGGGGAGCACGTTCTGGATATCCAACGTGATGCCCGCCGTTTCAGCGGCTGCGACGAGCTTGCGGTAGAGCAGCTTCGTTAGCATGGGGTCGGCGATGGCCAATGGAAGCGCTGCAAGCTCGCGGAATTCGATCGGCGGTCCAATGAGGGCTTCGCCAGCGATCGGCTTTTGAACGAGGTATAGCCATTCGTGGAGCAGTTCTTCTCGTACGATTTTCGGATCGAGCGGCCCCTCGCACGCGATAGCAATATCCACCCGCTTCTCCGAAACCCAGTCGGCTAATATCGGAGTTGGCGCCTCGAGAAACTCAAAGCGGACCTGCTTCAATTTCACGTTGGCTTTCCGCGCAAGCGAGATCGCCATCATGGCCGCCATGCTAGGTGCAAGACCGAGTCTGATTTCGCCTTTTTCGAGCGTCCTGCAATCACCGACCGCTCGCACGGCTTGATCGACATTTCCCAGGATGACCTGCGCGCGCTCGAGCAGGATCGTACCCTCAGGCGTCAGCTCGACGCCACGGGAATGCCGCACCAGCAACGGCACCCGCAGCTCTTCCTCCAGATTCCGGATTTGCAGTCCGAGAGCGGGCTGCGTAATTCTCAAGGCTTCGGCCGCGCGAGTGAAGCTCCCGTGCTCGACAATCTTGCAGAACGAGCGAAGCTGACGAAATTCCATCACGACCTCCAGCTTGATAGGCATTCCGCGTCGCAAGAAAGATGCCAACCTGCGCCTGGTTGTTTCAAATCGCAGACCGAGCAGGCTCACGGCGATATAGACATCGTCCTGCAGCGAGCTGCTTAGCGAGTACTTCGCGACATTCACACGAAAAACGTAGCTCTTATGTATCTTTCCGACGATCGGGGGCAGCGAACATCGTTGCGTCAAATCGGACTTCACCGCCATTCGCAGGAATGGTGATGCTCAGAGCTCTACTCGACATCCCTATCCGTATGATCCTGACCTTTGTCTTGTGGTTTTTGCTGCTCATCGAGAGTGAAGGCGCCACCTCCATCCGCAAATATAGCGAACGAGTTTTTGGATATCGGTTTCCGCAGGAAACTGCCCAGCCAATCAGCAATCCATCGAAATGACGTGCGTTCACCGCGACTAAAATTGGGCAACTGAGTGCACTCCAACGTTCTCTCTGTGCCTGCAAAACCAGAACTCGCCGGCTCTCGCTCAGCGACGCATTGACGCGGGATCCACGCTGCCGATGTCCCACCAGATGCCGGCCATCAGGCCGAGCCCGTCGCGAAACATCGACGCCAAACCGTGCTCGTCCGGACCATGCTGATTGCAGCCGCCATAGGAGAAGGGGAGCCACAAGACTGGCGTGCCGAGTTCCTGTCGAAACAGCTCGGAAGGACCCGAGGCACCGATATTAGGAACGACGTTTGGAGGCCTGCGTGCCGTCTCTGCCATCGATTTCACGACAAGCCGTACCCAGGGATCCTCAGACGACGTCCTCGATGCCGGAAACGCGTCGCGTTCCTGGACCGCCAGGACCTGCACGTCGACGAACCCCTCCTTGTCGAGGTGCTTTCGAAGCCCACTCACAAGCCCATCGGCCGCTACGTCGACCGTATGTCGCACCTGGATCCGGGCACGCGCACTGCCAGATACAGCGTTTACCGGAGCATCAGGCTGTCCGGACACGCTCGCGAGTACGACTGCGCTGGTCCACATGAAGATACGTTCGGCGCGGGAGAGGCCGGGTTCGCCCCACTGGGGATCAGGCGATGGTCCATTCGGCAGCTCATCGACCACGATCGCGGCACATGCGTTTCGCACATCTGCGGGGATCACGGCCGGCGTCCATCCCTCCACCAGAATTCGGCCGTCTCGCGAAATGATGCTCGCGATTGCATGTGACAAGATGACCGCAGGATCTTTGAGAAGCCCACCCCAATGGCCCGAATGAAACCCGCCCTCACGGAGATTCACGACTAGATCCATCGCAACGCCTCCTCGAGTCCCGAGGGTCACCTCCGGTATCGAGATCGACTGGCGTAGACCATCGAGAGCTATGAAGACATCCGCTGCGCAAGCCTCCCGGTGACGCTGGAGTATGCCGCGTAAGCCCGGAGAACCGGCCTCTTCGCCCGTCTCGACGAAGATCTTCGCATTGAAGCCCAATCGTCCACGAACCGATAGCACTGCTCGCAAGGCCTCGATGGCAAGCAGATGTTGGCCCTTGTTGTCGACCACCCCCCGACCGTAGATCCTGTCGCCTTCGACCTTGACGGTCCATGGATCCAAGTCGGTCCTCCACCTCTCCGGCATAGCTCGTACGACATCTCCGTGCCCATAGATCAGCACGGTCGGCAGCGACGCGTCCTCGATACGGGTCCCGAGCATCACAGGCCCATGCTGCCGTTCCGGGTTATCGAGAATCGAGATCGAAAATCCAAGCGACTCGACCAATGGCCCAAGCACTTCGCGACAATAACGCACCAAATCCTCCTTGTGCTCCGGAGGATGGCTTTCGGTCGGTACCGCTACGAGGCTTTCGAGCCGGCGAAGAAAGTGGCCGGCGTCGTAGCTTGCTTCCGCCGCACTGATCGCTGCGTCACGAGAAGAATTCATCCCAAAGCCTCAGTTTACCATTTTGAAGATAGAGCCGGCGCCGATCGAGGATCGCCCATCGGACGCAAGACTTCCGAACGACGACAGAGTTCATCGGCAAGCTCTTCCCCCTGATCGCGACGACCCATTTCGATGTCGTTGATCAACCCCACAAGGGCCCGGAAAAGTGGCACCCCGAGATCGTGCCGCCGCGCAATTCGTTCGATCGGCTGGAACTGCGCGGATACCTCGGTTGGCCGCTTTCGAACCGCGAGATCCCGCCAGATTCCACTATGGGTCTTACCGGTCCCGCGGTTGAATGCGGCCAACGCATCGAGACTTGCGTTCATCGCCATATCGTCGCGCGCTACGAAGGCCGCGGGCTCGAAAGTATCGAATCCAAGCGGAGAAGCACCTTCCGCCAGTGCGACATCCAGCACTTCTTGCGCGAGCCTTGTCAGGAGGACGCGCCGCTTTGGACTACCAATGAAATCGGCGATCGGAGCATGGGTCAGCGCGGACGCTGTGAGCATTGCGCCATAAGCTGCCTTACCCCAGAGATAGCCCATGATGTTCGGGCTTATCACCGCGTTATCTTCAAATAGCCTAAGACACCGATTGAGATGTTCGAGCCGCGGAGTGATCGTGCCATCGAGTTCTCCGACAGCGACGGTGCCGCGAAGTCCATAGGTGATCCGCCCCGGCTCCAGGTAATCTCCGGCGAAATTGACGAAGCCACCGATCGTACGGTCGCGGCCGACGATATCGGCGATGACCGGCTCGTTCAGGCCATTCTGCAGTGAAACGACGTAGCCGTCCGATGCGAGATGCGGGAGCAACGTCAGACAGGCATCTTTCGTATGCTGCGATTTGACGGCAAGCAGGATGGCGCCGAACTTTCCGTTCAGTCCTTCCGGCTTCGTCGCGGAAATGCCGATCGAGAAGCCTCCCATCGGGCCGTCTATCGTAAGCCCCTTCGAGACGATCTGCTCCACGTGCTCGTCGGCCACGTCAACAAGGATCACATCTTGTCCAGCGCGTGCGAGGTGGGCCCCCACAATGCCTCCGATTGCGCCCGCTCCCCAGATGCAAACCCGATCAATCATCTGCGGCCGCCGTTACGCAAGCTCATCGTGAGCGGTCTCTTTCGACGCTGCGACGGTTGCGGCAGCGATCAGGCCGGTTGCGATCAACAAGTATGATGGCGAGATCGGCGATCCTGTTGTCTGGATCAGCCAAGTTGCCACATAGGGCGAGAATCCACCGAATATCGTCACCACCAATGCGAAGGCGAGAGAGTTCAAGAACGAACGGGATTTGGTGGGAAAGATTTCCGTGATGGCGGCAGGCCCCACGCCGGTATGAATGGCCATGACGGCTCCAAGGACGCATTGCACGGCAACGATCCAATACAACCCGGGCGCTGATGAGATGAATGAAAAGATGAAGTATCCCATACCCGAGAAAAACAGATTCACGGCGATGAGCAACGGCTTGCGTCCGACGCTGTCAGAAAGAAAGCCCCAAATGGGCGTAAAGACGATTGCGCAAATGAGCCCCGTCGTGTGCGACCAAAGCGCCTGGCTCTCGCTCAAACCTCCTTGCTTGGCGGTAAACGTCGCCATGTAGCTCAAGATCAGATACTGACATGTCGTCCAACAAATTCCGAACCCGACGGCACGCAGGACCATGATGGCCCCCGTCCGAAAAGACATCGGCTCGGCTTTCGACTTTTTCGACTCCAGAAAGGCAGGCGTGTCCTCGAGGTCGCGCCTCATCCAAATGCCGATGGGGAGCAGAACGCCGCCTATGATGAATGGGACACGCCACCCCCATTCGACCATCTGATCCGGGGTCAAGATGCTATTCAACACGGCGGAGACCGCCGAGCCTATCAACAAACCGACGATGGTGGATGCCTGCTGAAAGCTTCCGTAGAAACCACGCAGATGACGCGGCGCCCACTCGATGATGAACGCCAAAGAACCACCGAGCTCCCCCCCTGTGGAGATGCCTTGCAGCAAGCGAGCGGATACGAGCAGGACAGGCGCCCAGACGCCAATAGTATTGAAGCTCGGGATAAGGGCCGTGCCGACCGTTCCGATTGCCATGACGTAGATCGTCGTCATGAGCGCCGTTTTGCGGCCGAACCGGTCGCCAATCCAGCCGATCAATAAGGCGCCAGCGGGTCGGGCCACGAAGCCAGCACCGAAAGTCGCGAAAGTCGATAGCAACGCAGCGGTGGGATCCTGCGATGGAAAGAAGTTTCGCGCGATGTAGGTGACGACGAAGGCGAAGACGCCCCAGTCATACCACTCGAAGATGTTGCCAACCGTAGCTGCAGCAATGAACTTTCTGAAGGCTGGTCGTGGCTCAGCCCGATCGATCGTCGCGCCGACTAGATGCATCTCGGTGGCACTCGTCTGATCGACCATGGTGTCCCCTGTTTCTTTGAACTCGGACCGTCTGCGGAGAAGCCGCAGTTCGTTACCAAGAATAGTCCCTTGCCTTTGGATTCTTGCGAACGCCGGCGCGCTCCAGGATGTCCATGACTGGCGCCAGGCGAAGCACTTCTTCGGCGGAGCAAATTAAAGGCCGGAACAAGACGCCGTTCAGCCCCCATTGTTCATGAGCGGCGATGATCTGATCCGCCACCTCGCGTGACGTTCCGACAAAGGCGGGGAATTTGAACGGTTTTTTTTGCTCGTTGCGCAGTCGTCCAATCTGTCCCGACCACTTCCGACCGGCCTCATTGGTTTCCATGCTGCCCATCAGATCGTCGAAAACCCGCCTGGCTTCACCTTGCTGCTCTCGAATGTGAAGGTCGATCACGACGAGTGTCTCAGGCGCCGGCCGACCGGCTTCGTGCGCATAGCGACTGACGTCCTGCTTGATGGCCGGCAGGTCGGATAACTCGGTTGGAGATGCGAACAAATAGTCGCAGTGAGTGGCGGTGAATCGACGCCCTCGATCGGAGGCCGCTGCGCAGACGAAAACGGGACGCTCCGACGGATACGGTCCCTTCATCTTGCCGTGGCTTCTGTAATGGCGACCGTCGAATTCGGTCCGGCGCGTGCCGTCCCAGAGAGACTCGATAACCGCGATCGCTTCTGCGGCCGCGTCATAGAGCGCAGCGCTGTCTGGCAGCGATTCGAAACCGAACAGACTTGCTTCGTAGTCTCGATAACCGTTGACGATGTTCCAACCCCAGCGACCGTTGCTCAACCAATCCAAATTGGCGGCGAACCTCGCGATGTGAGCCGGATGGAAAAACGTCGTGTGAAGTGTGGAGATGACGCCCAGATGGCGCGTGGCCATAATGATCGGCGCCGCGAGAATGAGGGCGTGCAACCCCGGATCCTGAAAACCGATGCGCGTGCCTTCTTCGGAGCTCGGCGCGTATCCATCGCCTAGCAGCACGAGATCGAGTGAAACCTGCTCGCAGGCTCGTGCCAACGAAAGGTGGTTCTCGATGTCAAGAGGATCCGGGTTGAGCTCCGCGATGCGCTCGGAAGGAAGCTTTGTTCTTGTCCCAGGCCAGAAAATGCCAAAGCGCATGCTGCCGTCCCAGAGCTTTGGCTTGCGAGAGCTTCCTGTCCTGGGAAATTCAATCTCTTGCATCGTTCCTCTCGCTGCCCCCGAGGTCCAAGTCCGGCCTCAGGCACTATACTTCCGTACTCTAACATGATTGACAACATGCTCGTCAAATCGTCTTACAACATTACATCGCTGTTTCTTTGTGCAGACACATGGAAAATATAGGCGAAACCGCATGATACGGGTCAGAAAGCCCCCCGCGGGACTGCACGCACGAGAGAGCACGTCGATAGATGGTATTAGATAACCTCCTCATCCCTCCAGCCTGCGGCGCGTCCCTTCGGATCAAGACGGCGCATCTGCGATCGCCTGCTGCGGGCATGCCCTCCTCGGCTTCATCACATCGGTAATCGCTGTTGATTGTCGCGGCTCTAGGCCAGGCGTCCTCCGTCGATCGGTAGGGCGACCCCGGTGGTGAACGAGGCTTCGTCGCTAAGGAGATAGAGAACGGCTCCGACGACTTCCGACGGAAGGCCAAAACGCTGCATCGGATGCATGGACTTTTGCAGATCTTCTCGTGCCGATTGAGCGGTTGCATCTCCGGCGTCCGCGATAGACAGACGAACCATCGGAGACTCGATCGTTCCGGGACAGACGCAGTTAACGCGGATGTTTTCGGTCGCGTGATTGAGCGCTAGGCTCTTAGTTAAAAGCGTTACGGCACCCTTCGTGGCCGAATAAACCGACAATACGGGTGAACCGCGAAGACCGGCCGCCGAAGAAAACAGCACGACCGAGCCGCGGCCGAGCTCGCGCATTTGCGGAATCAAGTACTTCGCGGCGAGCCAACTCCCCTTGACGTTCACGTCGAAGAGCAGGTCGAACTCGTCTTCCTCTACTTCGATGGCCTTTTTTGATGGACCGGCGATACCGGCCGCCGCGACCAGTGATTCAACAGGGCCAAACCGCTCGCGCGCAGCTTCTGCTGCCCGCTTCACGTCCGCCGCGTATCTTACGTCACCCACGACTGTTTCTGAGCCCGGGCAGATTGCGGCTGTTTCCGCCAATCCGTTTGGATCGCGATCGAACAAGACCAATTTTGCTCCTTCATTGGCCAGCGACGCGGCGCAAGCGCGCCCCAGTGCGCCGGCGGCACCTGTAACGACAGTGACTCGTCCCTCGAACCGCCGTTGCGTTCCTGCGTTCATGCCTGCTCCTTTCGAGGACCGTTGTCGTAGCAAGCGGTTTAATGCCGCTCGGCGCCGAGATAGAACTCTTGGAGTTCCTCCATCGCGATGCCACTTCCGACTTCTCGTTCGTAAGCGATGCGTCCGCCTCGGATGACATAGATGTAGTCGGCGATGTCGAGCGCCATGCCGACGTTCTGCTCGACAAGAAGCAACGTGAGGCCCAAAGATCGCAGATTCAGAATCGCCTCCGCGATTTCCTCCACTACGCGAGGTGCGAGAGCCGCAGATGGCTCGTCGAGCAAGAGCACGCTAGGACGCGCCATGAGCGACCGCCCAATCGAAAGCATCTGCCGCTCGCCTCCGGAGAGGAGGCCGGCATCGACGCGGCGGCGCTCCTTCAAGCGCCTGAATCGGCCATAGATCCCCTCGAGGTCTTCAGCGATCATTTTCCGGTCCCTCCTCCGGTGGAAGGCGCCCATAAGGAGATTCTCTTCGACGCTCATTGCGCTGAAGACTTCCTTTCCTTGCGGCACGAGCGACAGGCCATGCGCGACCCGCTCCTCCGCCGGAACGGCGTTTATCGCATTCCCGTTCAACTCGACCTGGCCTTGCTGCACGGCAACCAACCCGACGATCGACTTCAGGGTCGTCGATTTGCCGGTGCCGTTTCCTCCAAGCAGCGCAACCAACCCACCCGACGGAACGTTCATGCTGACGCCATTCAGAATGCGTGTGCGACCGTAACCCGCGACAACGTTCTCAAGCTTGAGCACGGCGCTTCCATCCCGAGCCGATGTAGGCTTCTATGACGAGAGGATCGTTCACGACCTGCTCCGGCGTCCCCTCTGCGATCTTCCGGCCGGCGTCCAGAACCACCACTTGGTCGCACAGCTCGCGCACCACGCGCATCACGTGTTCGACCAGAAGGATCGAGATGCCGAACTCGTCCCTCAGTCTTCGAACGAGCAGTATCAAACGGTCGACATTCGGCGGGGAGAGCCCCGCAGCCGGCTCGTCGAGAACGAGCATGCTAGGTTCGCTCATCAATCCTCGCGCGATCTCCACCATGCGCTGCTGGCCGATAGAAAGCGCCGTGACCGACCGCGACGCGAATTCCTCAAGCTCGAACCACGAGAGCAGTTCGCGGGCTCGCGTTCTGGCTGCCGCCTCTTCGGAGCGCGCGCTCTGACTATTCAAGGCGGACCCGATAACCCCGGCGCTCATCCGGATATGGCCGGCAAGGACCAGATTATCTTCAACGGTCAAAGAACCGAACAATCGCAACATCTGGAAAGATCGCGCCATGCCGAGCCGCGCCCGCCTGTAGGATGGCAGCCGCGTTACGACTTCTCCGGCGAAGACGATCTCTCCTTCATCCGGCACCGTCTCGCCCGTCAGCAGATTGACCATGGTCGACTTTCCGGAACCGTTCGGCCCGATCAGACCCAAGATCTGTCCCTCTCCGACGGCGAGCGTTGCGCCACTTACCGCAGTCACGCCACCGAACCGCTTGACCAGACACCGTGCCTCCAGCAATGCCGTGTTCATCTTGAGGCGCTCCGACGTAACCGACCGATCACGCCCTCGGGCACCAAAGTCATGCCGATCACCAGGATCGTTCCGTAGATCAGCATCTTGTATTCGGCGTATCTTCCTAGAAATTCCGGGACGATTGCGAGCACGACGGCTCCGATGATCGGGCCGATGAACGTTCCGCGTCCGCCAAGCATCATCATCGCCACGACCGTCGCCGAGATCCAGATCGTGAAATCGTCCGGCGTCACTCCTCGCAAAGAATGCGCCGTCAGCACCCCCGCTATGCCGGCCAACGCAGCATAAGCGACGAATGCCGTGAGCTTGCCGCGCGTCGTGTTGAGCCCGATCGCGCTCGCCAGCGTCTCGTCGTCGCGTATCGCGACCCATTCTTTTCCCAGCCGAGAGTTGACTAGACGCCAGGCTGCGAGGACGCAGACGGTCGTCACGCCAAGCGTCAACCAGTAGTACGATCTAAGACTTCCCAGTTCGAAGAGTGTCGTACCGAAAACCGCCAATTTGCCCGCGCTCTCAACGTGCAATCCGACCTGCCCCCCGGTGAAGGAGGTCCATTGCGATATGGCCAGGTACATAATCGTCTGAAAGGCGATCGTGACGATCGCAAGAAAATGTCCCGTCAGACGAAGAGCGGGAATTCCGAGCAGAAGGCCGAACGAGCCGGCGACTAAGGCCCCGGCGGGCAGGTGCCACCAAATTGACGTGCCGAGATCACGGCTCATGATGGCCGCCGTATATGCGCCGATGCCGTAAAACGCGCCCGTCGCGAACGAGAATTGGCCGCAATAGCCGGTGACGAGATCGAGCCCGAGCGTCAGAATGACATAGAACAGGATCGTCATCAGCACGCTGAGTTCGTATCCCCCCAGGCCCAGCGGAGCGATCGCCAGGCCCGCGATCACAGGCAACGCGCAAATGGACATCTTCATGATCGGCCGACCGATTTGCCGAACAATCCATTCGGGAGGAATAATAGCACCCCGATGACGATGACGAAGCCGACGATGTCCCGCGTCGAATTCGAGACATAAGCGGACGTAAGCGACTCGATCACGCCGAGAAGCAGGCCCGCGACCGCAGCTCCGATGACATTTCCCATTCCCCCGAGGATAACGACCGTAAACGCCTTCAGAGCGATCATGTTGCCGACGATCGGGTAGACCAGAAACACGGAAGACATCAGCATCCCGGCGATTCCCGCCAGCGCTGCTCCGGTCGCGAACGTGACCATTGCGACGCGATCGACCCGGACGCCGCAGAGTCTGGCTACGGTCGAATGTTGGGCCATGGCCCGAAGGCTGCGGCCGGTCCAAGTGTACCGGAGGACGGCGTAGAGAGCGCCGATCAGGGCCACCATCGTCAACGGAATCAGCATGCGTTGATGAGGAAGAAAGACGGGCCCGAACTCCGTTGGAAGCTCCGAGAGAAGGGGCATCTTCGAAGCGTCGAGGTTGAGGCGCTGCGGCTGCGGTCCCATGACGATCAACGCGGCATTCTGCAGCGCGACCGCCAAGCCGAACGACGATACGATGGAGCTGGTCGCATCGCGGTCTTTCATGGGCCGATGAAGGATCGCCTCGGCGGCGAGGCCGACGCACGCCGCCACGGCGAGAACGAAGACGATGGCCGGCAAGAGCGGCAGGTTCATCGCGGTGACGGCAAATATCCCGGCATAGCCCCCAATCATGTAGAACTCGCCGTGAGCGAAGTTCACCACGCCCAAAATACCAAAGATCAACGTCAAGCCCACAGCGACGAGCACGTAGGTACTGCCTGTCACGGCGCCGTTGACGAGATACTGCAGGAAAAGGTCCATCGGATTCGCCGGCTCAAACTTCAAGCCGTCGTTTGCCGTCCTTGATCACGGCTATGAAATCGGGAAAGTCGACGCTACCCTTTTCGTTGAAAGCGGCGGTGGTTCCGGCCGGGCCCTGAGCGAGCGCGAAATCCTTCATTCCGCCTCTGATCATCTTCTGGATCTCCTGCCCGTCCGGCCTTCCGACGCGCCGCATTGCTTCCAGGCCGATCGACGTGGAGTCGAATCCGATCGAGGAGAACGTGTTGGCATCCTGATTGAACCGCGCGCGAAAGCGGTCGGCGAAGGCGCGTCCGACCGGATTTGGAGTCGAAGGCTCGAAAACGGTGGCGACGGCGAAACCTTCGGAAGCGGGACCTGCGAGCTTGATAAAATCGTCCGACAACATCGATCCAGAACCGACGAATTGAGCCCGAAGGCCGATCTCGGCTGCCTGACGAACGATGTTGGCACCATCCCCGGCCCAACCTCCGATATAGACCGCCTCGGGGCGCAGGGTGCGGACTTTGGTCAGCATCGAAGAAAAATCCTGCTCACCTGCGTTAAAGCTGTCTCGCGAAACGATTACCCCGCCGACCGCTGTGACCACGCGAGTGACTTGGTCGGCGAGCGTCACGCCATAGTTGGTATTGTCGTGAATGATCGCGACCTTGGTCTTCTTGAACTTCTCGACGATGGCCTTGGCCGTATCTTCACCCTGCTTGTTGCTGTCGGGCCAAGAGCGGAAGAACCAGGGATCGCCCGGAGTGTTCTGATCCGTGCCGGCAGCCGCAGTCGAGCCGCCAGACAGCATCGGGACTTTGTATTCGGCCGCCACCTTGACGGCTGCGACCACGACGGCGGAGGCGTATGTGCCGACGATGAACGGGACCTTGTCGCGCTCGATCAATCTACGTACTGCCGTCACGCCTTTCGTCGAGTTGCTTTCGTCGTCCTCGATGACGAGCTCGATCTTCCTGTCCAGCAGCCCGCCTTTCGCGTTGATTTCCTCGACCGCGAACTGAAGACCCAAAAGTACCTGCCGACCTTCGATGCTGGCCGCGCCGGACATCGGCAGCATCCCGCCCACTTTGATGGGGGCGTTCGATTGGGCGCGTGCGATGTACGGCGTCGCCAACGAAACGCCGGCAGCTGTCAGAAAACTTCTGCGAGAAAGTCTCGTCATAGACAGTCCTTTCATATCCGATGTTGTGCCAATAGCTCGGCTCCGGGTGCCCATGCTCATCAACCGTTCGTGCTCTCGTATTCCTTGACCCAGTGTTGGGCGACCTCGGTCCCTGTGGCGAACCAGACGTTCGGGAACGTACGGATGAACGCGATCAACTCCCTTATGAGGGCCACGCGACTCGGCCGACCGCTCACCTGCGGGTGGAAAATAATGTCGTAGAGCCCTCCCCAACGGTAGATCTCTCGGAATTCGTCCTTGAAGACCGAGAGCATGTGCTCGTTGGTGAAGATCGGCCTCGGAGACTTGATCGAGAATAGCGCGAATGGCGCATCATCCAGACTCCAGTGCCAAGGGAGCTCCACCGGGCCCTTCGAACCATCGGGCAGCCGATGACGATAGGGATTGACGTCGTCCATCAGCGAGGAGTCGTAAAGAAAGTCGTGCTTCTGAAGCAGCCTGAAGAGTCCTTCTGATACTTCCCCGGCCGGCGATCGATACCCTTTCGGTACGACATCGACCCGCCGCTTCAATGCTTCGAGACCCCGCTCCATTTCCTCGATCTCGGCCTGCGGATCGTTGGCGATCCATCGATGCGAGTACGAATGATGTCCTATCTCGTGCCCATCCTTGACGATCATCTCCACCCGGCCGGGGTGGTTGTCGACTACCCAGCCAGGCACGAAGAACGTCGCCTTCAGGTCCTCGTCGCGCAGCGTATCCAGGATCTTCGGAACACCCACCTTCGCGCCGTAACGGCCCTGGCTCAGCACGCCAGGGCGGCCGGCGTTGTCCGGGTCGCGCCCGGTCCATAGAGTCTCAGCGTCAAAATCGAAGGTCAGCATGACGGCGCACTGCGCGCCATTTGGCCAACGAACGCTCATGTCGTGCATCTGCGACCTCTTTCGTTCGTCAAATCTTGCCGTGCCGCGCCGCCAGGATTCCTCCGTCGACCGGCAGCACCGTGCCCGTGATGAAGGCGGCGTCTTCGGAGGCAAGAAACGCGACGGGGCCTGCGATATCCTCAGGTTGCCCTACTCGCTCCAAGGGCGTTCCTTCGATCATGAGCCTCTGGTAGAGAGCGTTCTGCTGGCGTCCCGTGGTCATCGGAGTCGCGATAACGCCCGGTGCGATCGCATTCACCAGTATGCCCTCCGGACCGAGTTCGCCGGCCAGTTGCCTGGTGAATTGAGCGACGCCCGCCTTGGCGACGGCGTACGCCGTGGTGCCGGGGTAACCGGTCAGGCCGAAGATCGACGATATGTTGATGATGCGCCCGCCGGGGCGAGTGAGGCGAGGAAGGACCGACCTCGTTATTCTGAGAAGGGATGCCAAATTGGTCTGAAGAAATCGGTCGATCAGTTCGTCGTCGGTATCCTGCAGCCGCTTAGAACCTCCGATGCCTGCGTTGTTCACCAGGATGTCTATCTTCCCGAGCGCCTCCATCGCGGTGGCGACGATCCGAGCCCCCGCGTCGGCATCAGTCACGCTCTTGATCAACGCGGTTTGCCCCAAGCGACGTGCAGTCGCCTCCACGTCAGGATTGAGGTCCACCAGAAGGACCCTCGCGCCTTCGGAGACGAACCTGTCGGCGATGCTTTCGCCGATACCGCGTGCCGCTCCGGTCACGATCGCGGTCTTTCCGGCAAACCGCTCGTTGGAGAAGCCGACTTTTTCTTTCATCTCGGTCACCGTTGGTCCTAAGCCACGTCAGCTTTAGACGTATTGCTATACGATACGAATGCATCGTAATTGTCTTGCATCGGATGGCTCGCGGTCAAGCGCAATTTTCGCTCACTACAGGCTGTTCTGAAATCAAACTGCACTTTTCGGTACCACGACTTACGCGACCGTTCGCGTTACCAGCATTCTCGCGATGCGTAGAATGCGTTCTGCTCGCCACGATCAACGCCGAGGCCTGATCGTCAGCTGCACAAGGAGTCGGCGTGGTAGCGAAGCGACGGCTCGGCGGCGCACTGAACGACATCAGTCCAGCCACAGGAATCTGAGATAATCGCAGGTGACGTACCGGCATCTCGGTACGCCAACGAAGGCTGCAAGGCTGCGTGCGGCGTTCGATTTCGATTATCGCAGAATGGCCGGAGCGAGATCCGCCGCCCCTATGATCGCTCGTTCGACTCGTGGGGCTTGCGCAATCCCCGGCCTTCCAGGATCGGAAAGACATCGCGGGCAAATCGCTCGATCCCGTCGTGAAAATCGACCCATGTACAGAGAACGCCGTCGAGGCCGGCTTGATTGAAGACCTGAAGTTGGTCCGCGATGTCGTCGGCGGTGCCGAGCAGGATGTTTCCGCCGGCACCCGCCGCAAAGCGGATGCGGAAGTCGCTCATCTGCTCGGGCGAGACGATCTTGGTTTCGGCGGCAAGCCCCTTAGACCACGCGTCGACACTTTCCTTATCTTCGAGTTCGACGGCATAGTACCGCAGATATGCCTCAGCTTCTTTGCGTGTGTCGCGCTGGACCACCGGGCAATAGGTCCAAACCTGGATTTCCCGCCCAAATTCATCCTTGGCCATTTGCTTATACTCGTCGATTTGCTTGCGGCAAATTTCGGGGTCGTTCGAACGCAAGATCACGAAAGCCATATCGGCGTGCTCGCAAGCAAAACGCATTCCGCGCGGCGAGCCCCCCGCGTTCATGATCGGCGGACGCGGGCGCTGCAGAGGTTTAGGCATCGAGGCACCTCGGACGACCTTGTAGAATTCGCCCGTGAAGTCGAACTCCTCTTCCTCGTTCCACATTCGTTGAATGACTTCGAGCCATTCTCCGAGGTGATCGTATCGGGCATCGTGCTCCTTCAGTGGAGCTCCGAACATTTCGAGTTCCGGGCGATTCCATCCGCCGACGACATTCAACCCGAACCGTCCGCCTGATATGATATCGATGGTGGCGCACTGCTTGGCGCACGTGATCGGATGGACAGTCGGAGCATGTGAAGTCGCGAATATCGCCGAGTAGCTCGTCGCCTGGGCGACGCCCGCGGCCCAAGTGAAGGGATCGAGGACGATGCCGCTCGCATGGTTGGGACGTCCGGGGATGTAACCCTTCCATCTCGCATACGCGACAATCGCCTCGAAACCAGCGCGATCAGCCATTGTTGCGGTGTCGACCGAGTTTTTCCACGTCGGCTTATATTGCTCGGGAGCAAGGGTCTGCGCGCCACCCTTACCGTTCGTTCCAAAGATCCCAAGCTTGAGCTTATTGGAGTTGAAAAGCGGATTGTTCGACATGGCGCCCCCTAAACAAACACTCGACTGTATTACAATACGATACGATCGAATTGAATACTATTTTTGATAATGGCGTCTTGTCAACGGCAAAGGTGGACGCGTTCACGCGCCCTTTTGGCTTGACGTCGATTACGACCTCCCTCCCCTGGCCACGCGACGGAAAGCCCCTGTCGCTCAGGCCGAGGGCACGCCAAATCTTGATGCATCGGAAGCGCGACGACTACTGAGCCTTTTCGCGCCGCAACTTGGCCCCTAAGGCCGGCTTGAGGGACGCGTCAGCGCCCGGTCGTTACCTATGCGGGGCCTTCAACCCGCCTGAATCATAGTATCGCGGCTGGCGCGTGCGGCAGGAGCTTGCTTTCAGCGGTGTCGTGATTGATCCACATAGTCGCTCTTTCAGCGCGCAAGAGCGCGTCCACTTTCTCCATGGAAGCAACAGACGCACTCTTGTCGGCGTTGAAGGCCGGAACCCGGCGAAGACGAAAGTTTTCCCGATTGTGAGCGACATCGCCACTGAGCAAGACCGAGCCGGTTTCGGGCAACCTTATCAATAATGAGCAGTGACCAAGCGTGTGCCCTGGCGTGAAGATCAAGCGAACAGCTCCATCTCCGAAAACGTCGTGATCCCCTTCGACCAGCTCGACCTCGTTCTGCCTCATGGTCTCGTAGAGTTCAGGTGAATATCCGAACTCTTCGGGGTTTGGTCCGAACATCGCTTCGTATTCGGCCTTTTGTGCGATCCACTTCGCCTTGCGAAACAGGCGACAATTGCCGACGTGGTCGTAGTGCGCGTGAGAGATTGCGATGGTCCCTATTTGGCCAGGCGCGACGCCCAACTCGGCCAGTTGCGCTTCCAAAGTCCTTCTCACCGTCCCCCGGATGCCGTGTGCAATAATACGCCCAATCGGCTCCGAAACTAGATCGTCCTGCGTTCCCGTATCCCACAAGAACCATCCCTCGCGATGTCGGACGAGATAGGCGTTACAGCTCAACGTCATCGGCACGCCCACGTTCAGGCCCGGCGAGTAGATCGAACCGTCATCAACATGCGCTTCACCGCCGTCGAGAATGAATATCTTTTCTATCGATGCATAATTGCTCATCGTACAATGGTGTCCGTAACTAAATAAGTTTGACGCGCAATTCGCCGAGGCCTTCGACTGAAGATACGACCTCGTCTCCCGCTTTGAGCCACTGACGCTCCTCTCGAGGAGCCTTCTCTCCGAGAATCACGCCCTGCGGCGTCCCTGTGAACATTATGTCGCCGGCCTTTATGCTCATGACGCTCGATGCATAGGCGATCAGCTTGCGGCAGTCGAAGATCATGTCCCGCGTGTTCCAGTCCTGGCGAATTGTGCCGTTAACCCATGTCTGGAGCTTCAGGGCGTTAGGATCCGGTACCATACCGCGAGGCACAAGCCACGGCCCGACCGGACCGAAGCCATCCGAAGTCTTGCCGGCCAGAAATTGTGAAGTCGCGGTCTGCAGCTCGCGCGCGCTGACATCATTTCCGATAGTGTAACCGGCAACAACATCAAGTGCATCGTCTTCCGACACGTCCCGGCAATTTCGTCCGAATACGATGACCAGCTCGGTCTCATAATCGAACTGCCGGGCTACTCGCGTGGGCAGATGCACAACTCCACCGTGGCTATTGAGAGCGTTATTGAATTTGTTGAAAAGCGGCGGTGCCTTGGGGACCGGTGTATTGGTTTCGATGGCGTGTTCCCGGTAGTTGAAACCGACACAGATGATCTTTTCGGGACGGGTCACCAGAGGCGCGAACGAGATGTCCGAGATCGGCGTGACAACGAAGGCTGATCCCCGACTTTTTATCGCCTCAAGCACAGCACGCACTTCGGGAGCTCGCCCGTTTTGCAGGAGATCGTCGATATCGCGCGGGGCCGATAGACCTATAGCCGCCGCGAGGGTGGTCAAGTTTACGACACCGCCCTCGACCTCTGCGCCAAGGGCGTATCCGTCGTCGACACGCAGATTGGCAAGGCGCGCGTCAAGATCGGAGACCTGAATGTTCAGTTCGTTGCGAGAGTTCATCTTTGCTTATCTTCCAGAGCACCGTCGGAGTTCACGCCGTGCGAACCCGATCCGTAAGCTTACATCACCAAAAAAAGAAAGGGCCCGCCGCCGCCGTTTGGCGGCGGCGGGTGCCACGGCCAAGGGGGCCACGGCAGTCTCAGGAGGATGTCCCAACAGGGACCACGGAGTGCGCAGAACCATGCTGCGGCACAATTCAGAAAAGCGCGTTTGGCCGTCGGCAAGAAAAGCCTCCCACCGCCTCTACTCGTAAAACAAACCCTTGCATCGATGGAAATCGCGAGGCGGCATCACGATGCGAGGCTCCCAGTGCATTTCACTCCACATCGGATTTGGGCTCGCGATAGAACAATCCAGTCACAATCAGTCCCACGATAAGCCAACCGACGGTGTACCAAAGGCCCGCGAAGATGTTTCCTTGCGCGACGGCGATGGCGAACGCGAATGTCGGTAGCAGACCGCCGATCCAGCCACTGGAAAAATGATACGGAAAAGACATCGCTGTATAGCGGATGCGCGCAGGGAACATCTCCGCCATCGCCACGCCCACGGGGGCGTAACCCAATGCCATCGCAAGAAGCAGCACCAGCAGCAGTGCAATGATCTTCATTTGATCGGTCGCGGTCGGGTTCCCGGGTGCACCAAAACCCGCTTGCTTGATTCCTTCCTTGATCTCGCGCGTGAAGGTCGCCTGATCGAATGCTCCAGACGAATTTGCGATTAGCACCCGATCGCCGATCCGCACCTCGGTCGTGCCGTCACCGGGTTGATCGACACTCGTGTAATTGACGGACGATGCGGCCAGAACTTGGCGCGCGATATCGCACGGCGACGTGAACTTGCGATTTCCGAGTGGGTTGAACATGAAAGAGCAACCCGATGCGTCGGTTCGAACCGAAACAGCGGTCTCTGCCTGAGCCTTGGCGAGGGCAGGATTGGCCACTGCGGCGATCTGATGAAAGATCGGAAACGTCGCCGCTAGGCCGAGAGCAAACCCTGCAAGCATCACGGGCTTCCGACCCACGCGATCGGACAGCCATCCTGAGAACCAGATCATAGGTATCGACAAAAGCGCCGCGATCGTGGTGACCAGATTGGCGACGGGCATCGAGACATTCAATGTCCGCGTCAGAAAGAAGAGGGGATAGAGAACCGCATTGTAGTATACGACAGACATACCGCCCCCGATGCCGATCAAGGCGACGCAAAGTAGTCGGATATTTTTCCAGCTTCCAAACGTTTCGCGGATCGGCCCACTGGATAGCCGTTTTTCTTCAGCCATCTTCTGGAAGACCGGCGATTCGTGCATCTGCAGACGCACTCGAATCGATAGACCCAGGAGGACGATCGAAATAAGAAACGGAATTCGCCAGGCCCAGGCGTCGAATGCAGCCGTCGACGCAAATGCCTGCACTGTTTGTATGGAGATCAGAGCCAACAGGAAGCCGAGGGTGCCCGTCATCTGAATGAATGAGGTGCTCAAACCTCTCTTGTTTCTCTCGACGTGCTCGGTCACGTAGATGACCGCCCCACCGTACTCGCCCCCAAGCGCCAAGCCTTGCAAGATACGCAGGGCGACCAGCATGATCGGCGCAAGGATTCCCACGGTCTCGTAAATCGGAAGAAGACCTACGGCGAAGGTGGCCAACCCCATGATAACGATGGTTATCATGAAGGTACGCTTGCGGCCGATTAGGTCGCCTAATCGTCCGAATACGATCGCACCAAACGGCCGGACCACGAAGCCGACGCCGAAAGTCAGCAATGCAAAGATGAAACTTATAGACGGATCAAGACCGCTGAAGAATTTGGCCGCGAGCACTCCCGCCATCGCCGCATAGAGCGTGAATTCGTACCACTCAAAAACGGTGCCCATCGCGGCGGCCGTGATCGTGCGGACTTGCAAGCCTGTCGAACCGGCGGAATCCGAGGACGGAAGTGTGCTCCCGGTGATCTGCGATGCGATCGGCTCGTTCGGTAGACTGACTCTGTATGTCGGCATGTTTCGCTCCCCTTATTCAAAATTGACAGCAATCCGGGTCCGCGCGTTACAGACGATGGCTCTGCGCGCAGCTTCCTGACGGACGTTGGTTACTTCTTGGCTCTCGCCCCCTTCTGTAGTCGGACTGCGGACAATTCGCCGAAACGAGAAGCACCTGCCTTCTCGTTCGGCGTCATTCCCGCCATGAAGCCACATGAGAAAGCTGGATGCGTCTCCGGACGGCTTCGTCGACATCCTCCGAGGTCACGCGGCATGCGATGCGATCGCGGTTTACCGAACGATCCCGTTAAAGGACGGGCAGCTGAGCGATGGCCGCCAAGGAACGTCGATGGACGAAGCGATCGTCTCGCCTCCCAATTGCGACCCAAAATCACCGCGCGATCTCCTAAAGTTTATCTCTCATAGCAGAACTGGTATTCTTTGGAAGAATTATTTTCTTATAGCAGAATTCGTATTCTATAGAAGATTTTTGCATGGCACTTCCGTCTTCTGCAACTCGCTATGTCTGGGCCGGATGTGACATTAGAGGTGCTGCCGCTTAAGATTAAAGCGATGAGCAGCGACGGCTGAAGAGTGATTCGGAATGGCTAGGACGGCGGTAAAGAAGATTGGCAGACAGGATCCGGTAAGCCAGGCATTTGGCGACCGGGTCCGGCTACTGCGTGAGCAGGCCGACCTCACTCTCGATCAAGTCTCGAAGCTTTCGGGCGTAAGCAGAGCAATGCTTTCGAAGGTCGAGCGAGGCGAAAAAAGCCCGACCATCGGTGTCGCGAAGCGCATCGCTCATGCACTGGATACTTCGTTCTCTACACTGGTCGGTGACGAAGGAGCCTCGCGCCGTGCGTTCGCGCTAGTGCGGAAGAATCAAAGACAGGTCTTTCGTGATGCCGAAACAGGCTTCGAGCGCTATCTGCTTTCGCCGGTCATGGCCGGGATGCCGGTCGAAGTCGTCCTTCACCACCTGCCGCCTAAGGTGTCGACCGGCAAGCTGCCACCCTACCCTGCCGGAGTGACCAAGCACGTGCTCGCCTCGCAAGGCCGCATCGTGGTCGGTATCGACAATGTAGAGACCGTTCTCGAGGAGGGAGACTCGCTCTATTTCGAGGCCGATGTAGAGCATTGGTTCGAGAACAAAAGCTCCCGGTCTGTCGAATACTACCTCGTCATTTCCGCCGCACAGCTATTCCCCCGCCGCAACGACACGGCCTCCTGACTTTTCGGCGATCGCTTCTCAATCGCTCCGCTCGTTCGCGGCGGCTGGACGCCCGTCGTCGATCCCACGGCACGCGCCCCAGGACAGCGTGTGAACTTGCGGACAGATCAAATCTTCTATAGAAGATAATTTCTTCCATCGATTAATGCGAAGCCGACGGCGAGCCGCACGGCGCTGAGCATGCTTGCGCGAAAAGGGGAACGTTATGACGATCGAATTCCCGTTGGTGATCAACGGCAGGTGGCGCGAGGGCGCCGCAAGACAGGGCCAGGATGTGCTCAATCCGGCGACGGGCGAGAGCATCGGCAAGGTCGCGCATGCCAATTCGACGGATCTCGACGAAGCACTCGATGCCGCCGCTCGCGGCCTCGTCGAGTGGCAAGGGGTTTCACCTTGGCAACGCGGAGCCATACTGAAGAGTGCTGCGGACCACTTGATATCTGACATCGATTCCATCGCGCGGATCATCACCACCGAGCAAGGCAAGCCGCTCGCCGAGGCCAAAGCCGAGGTCACGCGCTCTGCGGAATTCCTGGAATGGGGCGGCGAGCAGGCCCGGCGCATCGCCGGTCGTACCCTTCGCGGTCGGGTCGCCGCCAACCGGATCGAGATAGAAACGCATCCGATCGGCGTCGTAGCCGCCTTCACGCCGTGGAACTTTCCGATGGCTCTGGCGGCCAAAAAATTCGCCGGCGCGCTCGGCGCGGGATGCTCTATCATCTGCAAGCCGTCCGAGGAAACTCCCGGGTCCGTTCTGGCCCTGGCCAAGGCATTGCTGTCTGCCGGCGTACCGCCCGCCGCGATTTCGATAGTCTTCGGCAGACCTGAAGAAATCTCGAACTACCTCATCCCTGCGGCCGCGGTCGCCAAGATAACATTCACTGGGTCCATTCCTGTCGGCAAGCAACTAGCAGCCGCGGCCGGGAGGGTCATGAAGCCCGTCACGATGGAATTGGGCGGCCACGCCCCGACTATCGTTTGCGGTGACGTCGATCCCGAGAGAGCCGCGGACATTCTAGCAAGAGCGAAATTCGCCAATTCGGGACAGATATGCCTGTCTCCGACACGCTTTTTCGTGGAGGAGAGCGTCTTCGAACGCTTTACGGCCCGCATGACCGAGCACGCCAAAGCTTGGCGAGTGGGCGACGGAATGGATCCCAAGACACAGATGGGCCCTCTTGCGAACGAGCGGCGCGTCCAAGCGATCTCGCATCTCGTGGAGGACGCCCGCCAACGTGGAGCGAAGATAGCTGCCGGAGGAAATCGCATCGGCAACAGAGGATTCTTCTACGCGCCAACGGTTATGACGGACGTTCCCGAGAACGCCGAAATTCTCCATTCGGAACCTTTTGGCCCAATTGTACCGGTCCTGCCCTTCAAAGATGAGAATGAGATGCTCAAACAAGCCAACGGACTGGAGTTTGGTCTTTCGGCATATCTTTTCTCGAACGACGCCGCACGGCAGCGTCGCTTGACCGATGCACTTCACTTCGGAACGGTGGGCGTGAACGAGTTCGTGACGCACCTGCCCGAGGTCCCTCTGGGAGGTTGGAAAGAAAGTGGATTCGGTACCGAAGGAGGTATCGAGATCTTGTCTCCTTATCAAAAGACAAAGTTCGTCAGCGTCTGGTGAACGACATTGCCTCGACGGGCTTGGCGGCACGTACCGCCGAGCCCGCAATCGGTGAGCGGGGCCGCATTGATGGCCTTTCGACGAGCGTCAGGGCCCGTCGCCGCCACTCGGCGACCATGGCTTACTCGGCATGACGACGGTACTTCCCCCGTCGACGAAAAGCACCTGACCGGTGATGAACCGCGCTTCGTCCGATGCGAGGAATGCGGCAGCTTCTCCGACATCCCAGCCTTCCCCTTGCCAAAGCATGGGCACCGAGTCATCGCGAGACCTCATCATGTCCTCGATGCCGGCGTGATTCCTTTTGTGAGCGGACTGCACCATCGGCGTCGATAGCAAGCCCGGCGCAATCGCATTGCAACGAACGCCTTTGGCGGCGTACTGAGCCGCCACGCTCATCGTCAGCGCATTCACTCCGCCTTTCGATGCAGCATACGCGATCCAAGGCACGGTAAATCTCACCGCCGCGAAAGACGAGATGTTGACGATCGCGCCCTTCCGCTGTCGCTCCATCACCGGCAGCGCCCATTTGCATGTCAAATACATGCTCTTCAAATTCACCGAGATGATCCGATCGAAGTCATCCTCGGAGCACTCCACCGGCCCTCCCATTTTCGCGATGCCGATGTTGTTATGAAGCACGTCGATCCGCCCGTTAAACGCCAACGACCTTTCGATCGTGCCCTTCACTTCCTCGGATCGAGTTGCGTCGCAAGCAAAAGCGAATGCGGCTCCGCCCTCGCTGCGGATGAGTTCGGCCGTCGCAGTGGCGGCCGCGAAGTCCACGTCTACGCAGGTGACGACAGCGCCATGTCGGGCATAGACCAGGGCGGTAGCCTCCCCGACGCCATAGACCCTATCGCTCACTTCTCGCAAGCTCCAGCCTTGTCCAGCCTCGTTGGCAGTCCCGGCTCCGAATAGCAGAATATGGCGTCCATCGAGACGAGATCTGCTCCTCGGTGCCGCGAGCGACGGAATATCCATGTTTACGGTCAGACTGTTCGTCCTCCGTCGATCGGGAATTCCACGCCGGTAATGAACTCCGCCTCATCGGAGGCCAGGTAGACAGCAGCAGCCGCGACGTCCGAGGGACGACACAGCCGGCCGAGTGGAATGCTCGCGATAAACTTCTGCCGGTTCTCAGGGGTGTCCGGCATTCCAAGCAAAGGCGCAAGCAAAGGTGTTTCCGCGGCTACCGGGCACAAAGCATTCACGCGAATCTTCCAGGGAGCGAGCTCGACGGCCAGGGAACGGGACATCAAGTTCACCGCACCTTTCGAAGCGTTGTACCAGGTCAATCCTGGTCGTGGACGGATGCCGGCGGTCGAACCTACGTTCAGGATCACGCCGCCTCCGGCGTCCCGCATTTTCGGCACGACGCCCTGCACGAAATGGTAAATCGACTTCACGTTGACGTTGAAAACGCGGTCGAAGGACGCTTCATCCGTCTCCAGCAATGGTTGATTGCGATGCGTGGTTCCGGCATTGTTGATCAGGATCCGGGGCACACCCAATCTTTTTTCCGTCTCTGCGACGACCTCAGAAACGTCCTCGGCTCGGGCGACGTCTGCCGTCACAGCAATTGCCCTCTCACCGATCTCCGTCGCAACTCTCGTCGCCGCGTCACCGCGAAGATCAGCGACAACGACCAGCGCACCTTCCGCTGCAAATCGCTTCGCAATCGCCTCGCCGAAGCCGCTTCCGCCACCCGTGACGATTGCGATCTTGTCCTTTAGTCTCATCTGGATTCTCCTACTTGATCGCCGCTCTACTCCGGCGAAAGAACTCGCGGAAACACTTTCATACCCGGTGAACCGGAGCCGATCAGGCTTGCGTTACTTCGCCGCGCTCGATGATGAAGGTAGTCTCAATCAGCGATTTCAGGAGATTGGGACTCGATTCCGTGACAAGGATAGCAACGTCCGGAAGAGCGGAACGTAAGCGCTTGAGCGCATCGACGTATCGAAGCGCCAAAGCCGGAGCCAGCCCCTGGAGCGGTTCGTCCAGAATGATCGCGCGCGTTCCGACCATGAGCGCTCGACCGAGTGCCACCATCTTTCCTTGGCCACCAGACAGCCCGGCAGCTTTGCGACCGGCCAGGTCGCGGAGCTCCGGAAGTAGTTCAAGAGCCGCTTCTAGCCGTCGCTGGCACTCGCGACCTGAAAGACCGAGAACCTGTGCCGGTAACAGCATGTTGTCGCGCACCGTAAAGCTACCGAACAAATTGCGCTCCTCCGGAGCGTAGCCGACGCCCAGCGCGCACCTGCGGTGAGCCGGCACGGCGCCGCAATCTCTGCCGTCGATGGAGACTTTTCCTTCGCGCAAGGGGGCAAGACCCATCAGCGCCCGCAACGTGGTCGTCTTTCCTGCACCATTCCGACCGATGAGCGCGACCCGCCCGCCGGGCGGTACCGTAAGCGAAACGTGACGTAAGACCCGCGCTCCGCCGATTTCGGCACATATGCCCTCAAGCTGCAGCATGACCAGCCTCTGTTTCAATCCCGATCACGTCGCGGAGCACGTTGGGATCAGTCAACACAGCGCCGGGCGGCCCGAGCGCCGCGATCTTTCCCTGACTCCAGACAGCGACCCGATCGGCAAAGCGGGAAACGACATCCATGTCATGTTCGACGAACACCGCCGTGACACCCGCGGTCCGCAGAACGCGGACCAGCGTCTCGACGATGCTTATCTTCTCAGACGCCGCGACACCGCTAGTCGGCTCGTCCATCAAGATGAGCCGGGGTTTCAGCGCAACCGCCATGGCGATGTCTGTGAGCTTCCTCGCCCCCTCGTTCAGCGTGTCGGCCCGCCGCTCCGCGATGTCCGAAAGATCGAATTGCGCCAGAATATCGTCAGCCTCTGCGCGCCAAGCGGATCGCATCAACGGTCGGATCGGTGACCAAAGGCCCTCGCGGGCGGCAATCGCAAGCGCAACGTTCTCCGCCACGGTGTGCTCCAGGAAGAGCTGTGGCAGTTGAAAGGACCGCGCAATACCGAGGCGAACGAGACGGCGTGGCGCTAGGCCGACAAGCGGTTGCCCATCATAGTGAATTTCGCCCGCTTGCGGCGTGAGATAGCCGGTCACCATGTTGATGAACGTCGTTTTTCCAGCACCATTCGGGCCGATGATGGCGAGAAACTCGCCATTCCGAACGTCCAGGTCGATGCCGTCGGCAGCTTTGACGCCGCCAAAGGCAAGCTTCAAGCCTTTCGCAGAGAGCAGAATCATGCTTGGCGCCCCCGTACAACGAGAGCCCGACCGATTCCCCAAAGTCCGCCGGGAGCAAAGAGTATGACGACCAGAAGCACCGTCCCGAGAATCATCTGCCAGGCGTCCGCCACGAGGGCCGCCGCATAGGTCCGCGTCAATTCGTAGGCAAGCGCGCCGAGAAACGGTCCGAAGACACTCCCTGCTCCGCCAAGAATGGCGATGAAAACCAATTCTCCCGACGCCGTCCAATAAGCCAACGCCGGCGTAACGTGGCGCGTCGACAATGCGATCAGGGCACCGCCGCAACCTGCCATAAACGCCGAAAGGACATAGGCAGACAAAAGTATGCGCCGCGCAGGAATACCCATGAACTCCAGACGGGCCTCGCGTGTCTTCAACGCCGATAGTGCACTCCCCATTGGAGACAGGAGGTAGAGCCGCACGAAGGCGCCGAAGCCGACCGCGAGCACCAAAGCGAGGATCAGAAGCGCCCACGACTGCTGATCCGGAGAAAGTACGACTCCCGCGAAGCTGGTGACGGGCACACGGATTCCGTCTCCGCCGCGCGTCACCTCGTAGAACTTGTCGAGCATCGAGTAGAAGACCATGCTGAGTGCCAAGTTCAGCATTCCGAAGAAGATCGCGCGGTAACGAGAGACGAAGAGCCCGACCAACAGTCCGATTGATGCGGCTACGACTGCGGCCAGCGGAAGAAGAAGGAGCACCTCCGGAATGCGGGCTGCCATAAACGCCACGACATAAGCGGCGAGCGAAAGATACAGCGCGTGGCCGAAGCTCACCTGCCCCGCACGCAGCAGCAGCAGAATACCAAGGACAGCCAGGCCTTTCGCAATCGCGATCGTCATCACAAACCGTAGCCATGGCACAGCCCAAGACAGCGCCAGGACGAACGCGGCCGCGAGGAGCGTAAGAACGAGATCAGCGTAGCGGCTCATATGCGTCGGGTCTCCGGGACGGCGAACAAGCCCTGCGGACGAACCAACAGCACCGACACCATGATGAAGTAAGGCACGACCACTTCGAATTCAGGGGCGAAATAGACGGCAAGCGAGCGGCCGAGCCCGATCATGAGCGCGGTAAGAGCCGCGCCCTCGATCTGTCCAAGTCCTGCGGTCGCGACCACCGCGAATGATAGGACGATGGTCGAGGCACCGATGCCGGGCACGAGCGATGTGGTAGGCGACGCGAGCGCCCCACCCAAAGCAGCGAGCGCGGCCCCTGCCGTGAAGGTCAGAAGCATCACCTTCCCGGCATTGATGCCCATCGCCCGCGCGGCTTCCCGATCGACCGTTACGGCAACGATCATTCGACCCGCGAGCGTGCGACGCAGGAACCAAGCGAGGCCGATCAGCGTCACGAGAGCCACGCCGGGCAATAGAAAGAGTTGATAGGATGTGAAAGGTATCGCATCTCTGCCAAAGGGGACGTCGATCGTGCCCAGCAATTTGACTGGTGCGTCGGAGACGACGGGCTGCACCCCCCAGACAAGCTTTTGAAGATCTTCGAGGATCATGAAGAGCGCGAAGGTGACGAGAAGTTGAAGGACCTCCTCTTGTCCCGACACGCTCCGTAGCAAGCGTTCTATGGGAGGACCAAGTATCGCGCCGACGATCGCGGACGAAACCACGAGCGACGGGATCGAGAGCCAAGGCGGCATACCCCGAGCGATCAGAAATAGGCTCAGGGACGCCGCAGCATAGCCCCCGATCGCATAAAGGCTTCCATGCGCGACGTTGAGCACGTGCATGACCCCGAAGACGAGATTCAGTCCGACCGCGACCATAAAGACCGCCGCCGCGTAGGATAGTCCGTCCAGCATCGCCAGACCTAGCAACATCCCGTTGTCGCCGAGCCAACCCATGATCGAGTCAGCCCCTCGATGTCACAGGCTGCGGGACCCGAGAAAGAATGTCCGGCTCGAGCGTTTTCAGCCATTCGAAGCTCGACTTTCCGACCGGCGTCGTGACCATCTCGCCCGGAAAAACGACCATGTCGGCCAGGATCGGGAACGAGTATTTTGGATCGGCGACTGTCGTTCCGACCAACATGTTCGCGAGCCCCTGACCATCCTCGCGTATCTTCACCGGGCTTGTCAGCGAGGGAAACTGAAGGCCCTTGAATGCCGCAGCAAGTTCGGCATCCGTCGGCCAGACTCCGCCCTTGGTCACCAGCGCCTTTTCGTAAGCTGCCTTCATCGCGAACACGGCCTGGGCCATGTGAAAGCACGGATAGATCGGGTAGACGCCGGTTCGCTTCCGGAAGTTCTCCGTGAACGCAGCCAAGCGTTTCGCATCTTCGGGCGAGGGATGTAGAAACCAGTGATCGCCTCGGGCGCCGATAATGTGGCCCGGCGGCAGGCTTTTGCCGACGCGCTCGAGCGACGATTCCCCCAGGGGCAGTACGAAGAGGGATCGCTCGAGAAGCTTTCGATCGGCCGCTTGGCGGATGAAAGTGTCGAGATCACCACCCCATGAGGCGTTGAACACCACATCCGGCTTGGTCGCGAGTAGACGGGTCACTTCGCTCGAATAATCCGTCGCGCCAAAACGCGGAAACATCTCGGCCACCACGCGAACGCCCGGCTTCAGCCTCTCGACGATCGTTTTGAACATCGTCCAGCTGTCCCGGCCCCACACGTAGTCTTGATTGACTACTGCGACGGTCGAGAAATTCGGCTTGTACTTGAGAAGATAGAGAACGGGGGCCAAGACCTCGGGGGTACTGTTGCCGATGGTTCGAAACACGTAATCGTAGTGCGCTTCTTCGAAAATGCGTTGAGTGCTGCAATCCCAAAGAAGCGTGGGGCGCTTCATCTCCTCCGCAATCGGCGCGCAGGCAAGACAGTCGGCGGACGAGATCGCCGCGAACATTAGATCGACTTTTTCGCTTTGCACGAGACGTCGATACTCGGCGACGAAGTGATCGACGCCAGGCCCCTCGTCGAAAAAGATCGGGCGGAGTTTTACACCGGCGATGCCTCCCGCCGCGTTCAGCTCTTCGATAAGCAGTTCCGCAGCTTGCCTCGCCGGCACGCCAAACACGCTCGCTGGCCCGGACAGATATGTTGCTATGCCGACCTTGATCTCGTCCGGCTTCCCAGCTTGCGCCTGCACACGGCGCCCAGACAACGCCAGCGCCCCAACTCCAAGCGCGGCGAGCGCGGCTCGCCGCGTCAAGATGTCAGATCTCATTTCATCCTTGGTCGACATTTTATTTCCTCCCTTTCGTCAGCTTCCGCGGACGTCTTAAGCGTCCTTGATCAGATCCCATCCCAAACGGCCGAGATATGTATTCTAAAAGAGAATCTTTCTTCTAAAGAAGACTTAGCAGGAATGGATGGCCGATGGAAGCTTAAATTGGTCGGCCGGGATGCGGTGAAGTCGCGTGTCTTCGCCGCGGGTCAATGCATCAGACCTTTGATGAAGGCGCGCTTCGCACCCCCGTCATCCGAGCCGGATCGACGATCCGGTCGTACTCGTCGCCTGACAGGAAACCCAAGGAGATCGCCGCCTGTCGAGGCGTGACGCCATCCGCCAACGCTCGCGCGGTGATTTCGGCGACCTTGTCGTATCCCAAGACAGGGTTCAGACTCGTCGCCAGGAGGAGCGCATTGGACACATTGGCTGCGAGACGCTCTCGATCGACCGTCAATCCGCGCACTAGGCGGATAGCCAGCATGCGCGAGCTATCGGACAAGACGCGAATCGATTGCAGCAAATTATAGATGAGCACAGGTTTAGCGACGTTCAGCTCGAAATTGCCCGACGCGCCTGCCGCGGTGATTGTGGCGTGATTGCCCATCGCTTGGAAGGCCGTCTGCACGACCACCTCGCCGATCGTGGGGTTCCGTTTTCCTGGCATGATCGACGACGTCAAGCCATCGTGCGGCACGATCAGCTCTCCAAGACCGCAGCGGGGGCCAGACCCCAGAAACCTAATGTCGTTTGCGATCTTGACCAGAGTGACGGCAAGCGTGTTCAACGTACCGGAAACTTCGACCAAGGTGTCGTGCGCGCCCATACCTTCAAACTTGCTCGGATTGGGAGCAAACGTCAGCCCGCACAACGAGTTCAGTTCATCGCAAAACACGACATCGAAATCGGCCGGTGCATTTAGACCGGACCCGACCGCCGTGCCGCCCTGCGACAGCCTATGCAGACGCGGTCTGGCATCCTCAATTCGCGCCAGGCAGTTGTCCACTTGACGCCAGAATGCCTCGAAGGCCTGGCCCATCGTCATCGGCACGGCATCCATGAGATGGGTACGACCTATCTTCACGACATCCGAAAACATCTCGGCCTTCGACGCAAGTTCATCGCGCAATGCCCGGACGGCCGGGAGCAGGCGATCGCGTATCTCCAAGGCGACGGCGATATGCATGACAGTGGGGAAGCTGTCGTTGGACGATTGCGAGCAATTGACGTGATCGTTGGGATGAACCGGTTTCTTCCCCCCAAGCGGTCGCCCGAGCATCTCATTGGCTCGATTGGCGATGACCTCATTGACGTTCATATTGGTCTGCGTCCCGGAACCCGTTTGCCAGACCGTCAGAGGAAAATGATCATCGAACCTCCCCTCCCGGATCTCCAGCGCAGCCAGTTCGATCGTCTTTGCCAATTCTTCATCGAGGGCCCCGAGCCGACTATTCGCGCGGGCCGCCGCGATCTTTTGGAGTGCGAAGGCGTGGAAAAGGCAGGCCGGAAAGCGCTCTTCTCCGACATCGAATACCGCGAGTGCCCGCTGGGTCTGGGCGCCCCAATAGCGGTTGGACGGGACCTCGACCGCACCGAATGCGTCCTGCTCGAGCCTTAACTGGTTCACCTCAGTCACCTCCAATGAGTTCATTTCCACCATTGCTTCGGACTAGGGGCGCCGGACCGCTTCTCGCTTGCACCGGCGCCCTTCCAAGCGGTCTCGTCGAATTCACCGGCCAATTTGGCGACCACCACGGTCGCCACTGTGTTGCCGATGACGTTGCAGGTCGACAGCGCGATGGAAAGAAAGCGATAGACGCCGAAGATTAGCGCGAGACCGTCCACGGGGAGAATTCCGGATGCCGTCACGGTCGCGGCGAAGACGACGAAGGAGCCGCCAGAGACCGTGGCTGCGCCCTTCGACGTCAGCAGCATGATTGCAAGAATGCCGATCTCCTGTTCCCACGAGAGCGGCACGCCATAGGCGTTGGCGAGAAAGATCACGCCCATCGACATAAAAAGCGAAGTGCCGTCGAGGTTGAAGGCATATCCGGTCGGCAGCACCAGCCCGACGGTCTGTTTCGAAGCGCCATAGGCGGGCAGTTTTTCCAAGAGGCGCGGCAGCACGCTTTCGGAGGAAGCGGTACCGAGCATGATGATGATCTCTTCCCGGATATAGCGCAGCAGATGGAAGATATTGATGCGGAACAGGGCGCAGACGGCGCCGAGCACGACCACGATGAACAGGATCACCAGCGCGTAGAACGTCAGCACGAAGTAAGCGAGCGAAATCAGCACGGCCGTCCCGTTCGAGCCGACCGCATAGGCGACGGCACCGAACGTGCCGATCGGTGCCAACGCCATGATGATGTGAATGAACTCGAAGAACGCGGTAGACATCGTGTTCAATCCGCTCTCGATTGGTGCGCGCTTCGCCGGCGAAAGCGCCATCAGACCGAAGCCGAAGATCAGGGCGATGACGAGCACCTGAAGCAATTCGCCGCGCGCGAAGGCGCCGATGAAATTGTCCGGAAAGACGTTGATCAGAAACTGGTCGAACGTGGTGTGCGAGGCGGCCGCTGCCTTGGTCGCGGCTTCCGCGCCCTTGGTGGCGGCAGCCGGAGCTGCAATATGATCGAGATTCCTGCCGACACCGACGAGGTTGCCGAACAGCAGGCCAAGCGCCAGCGCAATCGTCGAGACGACCTCGAAATAGACCATGGCGATGAGCCCGACCTTGCCGACCCGCTTGATGTCGCCGGCCGCAACGATACCGACGGCGACCGTCAGGAATACCAGCGGTGCGACCGCTGTCTTGATCAGCCGCAGGAAGATATCGCCGAGGATCTTCAGCGACGCGCCGAACTCGGGCCAAACGAGGCCCACGACAATTCCCAGAACCATGCTGACCGCAACTTGCAGGCCGAGGTTCTTCCATAGGGCTTTCCGCGCCGGCTTGGCGGACTGTTGGAGCGCAACGTCGTCGCGCGGTGTTGTCGCTATCGTGGCCATTATTTCCTCCGAGGATCGTCAATCGTTGTTGACTGCGCTCTCCGGCGCATTTGGGGAGATCGCGTGCCGTGCACCTGCGCGGGTCACCGGGCTCCGGCGGCTGAAATCTGGAGAACGCGATCGACCATCGGACCGCAGAGGCCGAGATAGTTGGCGGGATCACAGTGACGCCGGATCATGTCCTCGCCTCCAAGGGCTTCGGTGATCTCGGGCACGCCGGCGAGAATGTCGGCAAGCTGGCCGCCGCCTTCGATCACCCTGCGGCAGGCGTCGTACACGACATCGTGGGCCCTCTGCCGGCCGAGCTTCGGCGCCGCCGCCATCATCACCGCCTCCGCCACGATCAGACCGCGGGTGAGATCGAGGTTTTGCAGCATCCGATGCTCGTGCACGACGAGCCCGGCCAGCATGAATTTGGCGTTGGCCAGTGACGCGGCGGTCAGCAGGAAGCTTTCCGGCAGCGACACCCATTCAAGATGCCATGGGCCGGTGGCGCGTTCGAAATCGTGGATCATGCCGTCGAGCATCGCGGCGACGTGCTGGCGCACGGACTTTGCCGCGGCGAGCATCAGCTCGCTGGAGATCGGATTGCGCTTCTGCGGCATTGTCGACGATGCACCACGCCCATGCACAAACGGTTCTGAGACCTCGCCGAATTCCGACGCCGACATCAGCATCACGTCGGTCGCGATCTTGCCCAAGGTACCGGTGATCAGACCGAGCAACGTCACCGACTCGGCGATGCCGTCGCGAGCGACATGCCAGGTGATCGACGGCTGATGCAGTCCGAGTTCTTCGCAGAACAGCTTTTGCATCTCGAGGCCGCCGTCGCCGACGGAAGCGAGCGTGCCTGCGGCGCCTGAGAATTCGCCGACGAGGATGCGCGGAAGCGCCTGATCGACGCGCTCGATATGACGGTCGATCGAGGATAGCCAGACCGCGGCCTTGTAACCGAACGTTACCGGGAGTGCCTGCTGCAAATGGGTACGCCCGGCCATCGGCGTGTTGCGATACTTGTGCGCCATCACAGCCAGGATGTCGCGGACCTCTCGCAGGTCGCGCGCCACGACCTGCAATGCCGCGCGGATCTGTAGGACGTTGGCGGTATCCATGATGTCTTGGGTCGTCGCGCCCCAATGCACGAAGCGACCGGCTTCGCCCGCAGCTTCCGCCAGCTGATGCACGAGCGGGAGGATCGGATAGCCGACGATCTCGGTCTCGCGGCGCAGCTTTTCGAAGTCGATCTGGATGGAACGCGCTGCGGCTGCAATCGCCTCGGCTGCAGCTTTGGGTACCACCCCGATGCGCGCCTGAGCACGGGCCAGTGCGACTTCAGCCTCGATATAGCGACCCACTAATCCGTCATCGGCGAAGATTGCACGCATTTCGGATGTTCCGAACATGTCGCGAAATAGGCCCGAGTCAAACACCGTACTTCCCATCCCACTCCCCTACTCAATTATGTTCGTACATATTAATATGTCCGAACATAATTCGGGGTCAATCCCTTGACGCCGGCCATCCAGGCTTCCATGAGGACTCTTTAAGGAGGATTTCGGTGGTAACCCGTTACGCCTACGTGGCTCGCGCTCTAATGCAGGCGATCGCCGACGGGCGCCATCCCGTCGGTTCGTTGCTGCCCAACGAGTTCGAGCTCGCCGAGCAGTTCACCGTCAGCCGATCAACGATCCGGGCGGCGATGCGGGAGTTGCAGGCATCGGGGATCGTGAGCCGAAAGAGAAACGCCGGCACTAGGGTCGAAGCGGTTGCGCCCTTGCAGAGCGGCGGCGGCTTTTCGCAATCGCTCGGTTCTATCGAAGCGGTCCAGCAATTCGGCGTCGAGACCGAACGCCACGTTCAGCGGGTCGCCGAGGTCGTGACCGATGAACAGCTCGCTCGCGCTCTGGGCTGCCAGCCCGGGCGTCGCTGGTTGCGGATTTCAAGCTTGCGCATGATTCCGGGAGATGCAACGAAGACGCCCATCTGCTGGACCGATGTCTATGTCGACGGTACTTTCGCCGGCGAGGTCCGGACGCGAATGGACAGCCATCGCGATATCTTCGGAACACTGGTAGAAAAGATATCAGGACGCCGCTTTGTCGAGATCCGTCAGGACATCAGCGCGGTCGGCGTATCGGCGGATCTTGCTTCACCCTTGAAGGCATTGCCGGGCGCCTACGCTCTTTCGATTCGACGCCAGTATCTTTTCAGTTCGAACGAGATGGCAGAAGTCTCGCTCAGCATACATCCGGCGGATCGCTACAGCTATTCTATGCGACTCACGCGGCAGCAAGTGGAAATCACCTAGGCATTCTCGATCAGGAATCCAACCGTCGGGGCCCGAGCATCGGAGGCCATCGGATCTGGATTTTCAGCTTCAGGACGCATTTCGCAAGCCGCTGACGAAACTGTTTATCTTCCCGGACAGCGCAGACGACTGGTGCGTTAGATCGCGCGAAATGTCGAAGACCGAGCGTGCTGCTGCCCCGGTTTCCCTGGCTCCCTCCGTCACATCGACGATACTCCTCGTGACGGCCTCAGTCCGGCCTGCTGCTTCCATGATATTGCGCCCGATCTCGCTCGTTGCCGCGGTCTGCTCTTCCACCGCAGCACTAATCGAGACCGCGACCTCGTTCACTTCGTTGATCACGTCGCGCAATTCATGAAGCGCGCCAGCCGTATCCGACGCCGCGCTCTGCATCGTCAAGATCTGATCCGAAATCCGTTGCGTGGCCTGAGCGGTCTGGGTCGCTAGTCCTTTCACTTCCGACGCGACGATCGCAAATCCCCTCCCCGCCTCGCCAGCACGCGCGGCCTCGATAGTGGCGTTCAAGGCCAACAGGTTCGTCTGACTGGCGATCGTCGCGATCAGTTTGACGACTTCGCCGATCTCGAGTCCGGCCGCCTCCAGCGTCTGCACCGTGGCGCCCGAACGTTCCGACGCGAGGACCGCGCGTCCCACGACGGTTTGCGCAAGATTGGCCTGGCGCGAGATCTCCTGGATGGAAGTTCTCAGTTCCTCCGAGGCGGATGCGACGATCGTTACGTTCGTCGAAGCCTCGCTCATATCGGAAGCGACAGTCGTCGTTCTGGCTTCCGTAACTTCGGCTATCGCCGTCATCTTCTCCGACGAGCCTCCCATCTGCAGAATTCCGGCGGCCACAGCGTCGACGACGGCCTTAACGTCAGCCTCGAAAGCACCCGCCAGTCGCATTAGTTCTTGCCGCCTTTCATCGGCGAAGGCCGCTCTCTCGGTTTCCTTGGATTCGTGAAGAGACCTGTTCTCGATGGCGTTCCTTCGAAACACTTCGACGGCTGAGGCCATTTCTCCGATCTCGTCGCGGCGATCGGTTTCGACCAATTCGACGTCAGTCTCGCCAGCCGCGATGGTCCGCATGGTCTTCGAAAGCGACGACAGTGCGTTACCGATATTACGGCTGATCAGGTAGGTGAGGACAAGACTGACCGCGAGCAAACTGGCAACCGTTATCGCCAGCGTCTTTCCAGTCTCCCAGAAGGCCGCCTTGATATCGTCGATGTAGTCACCCGTCCCTATGAAGATATCCCAGGGCGCGAACGCCTTGACGTAAGTCAGCTTGCTTACGACACCGTCGACGCCAGGCTTTGGCCACATGTACTCCACGATGGCCTCACCCTTGTCGCGCACCCCATCGCGCATCAAACGAACGGGTCGCACGCCGTTCTCATCCACCACGTCCAGGATATTTTTGCCCACGAGCGCCGGATTTCCTCCGTTCGCCACGGAAACTCCCTCCATCGAGGACGCGAACGTATAGACCTGCCCGTCGCGATACATCATCGTATGAAGGCGTTTTCGCAGATCCTCGATGGCTTGTTCCTTGGACAACTTGCCGCCCGCCACATCCCGATCGAGAGACCTCGCCAAACCGATGCCCATATCTGTAGCAGCCTTGATCTCCGCGATGCGGTCGCTTCGCATCCTCAAGTAAGAAAGTTGGAGCGCGATACCGATCGAAACGCCAAGCGACAAGATCATCACCGAGATGAGGCAAAGCAGCTTCGCACGAATGGACAACCTATCGAGAAGCATGCATCCCCCGGCAATTCGTGATTTGAAGATCATCACTGCGATAAAATTAGTAGAGCGATTCTCCTAAAGAAGAATAAATATATAGCCGGTTAGCCGTTTTCGGGCGACCTTCCAATATATCCGGCAAAGTGCCCGATTGATCGCCTGCAAGGTGTTCGGCAACTTCTTCAAAACCCGGTCTTCCTGCCGAGGTCGTGTACATGCGGTGCTGCACCGCCCGATCGAATGTAAGAGCAAACGTCTCGAAATGGGCTGGCGTAGGCGCCGACGGAGCAGCAGGCACGGTCCCGAACGACCGCGGACCAGCCGTCGGCATAGATCTCCGAAGCGGCGGGCGATCCTTCTCTCCGACGAGAGCATGCGCCGTCCTCGTCTTCGTTCAATACTACCGGCACAAACGTCATTCTGGAATCGATCACGCTGCCGCTTCGACTCGCCCCTTCGCCTTGGTGGCCTTCATGTCCTTTGCAGGCGGCATACCG
>NZ_LFJC01000003.1:3086504-3123177 GCF_002776695.1 Bradyrhizobium nitroreducens | reverse complement strand
TCGTCCGCACGCGGCCTCGGGCTCACAGGGACTACCCGCCCTGCCCGCACCTCTCGTGCCGACGCTGCCGCGTCCACCGCAAGCCCGGCTCGCGAACATGACGACCACAAGTCGCCCCTCTTGGATGAGCCGGGATGAGCGAGACATACGCCGAAACCGAATTTCGGTAAAGTGGAATATTTTTGCGCGTGTGGATTGACAGAGGGCGACACAGGGCGACGCCCACCCGTCCTTTCACAGGTAAGCATCTGGCTCTTTGCACGAGTTGGCGCGCGCCTCGTCCTTCGAGACGACCGCTTTGCGGTCTCCTCAGGATGAGGCTAGGCGGCATCGGAGCCTGTTGAAATAATTGCAACGGACTCAGTCCTCATCCTGAGGGCCCGCCAACGGCGGGCGTCTCGAAGGATGGCCATAGGCGAGATCGCTCCATATGCGCTTACCCTGCGTCATCCCCAGGACAACGACGGCGACAGCTGCGAGGTCAGGGTCCAAGTAACTGGATCATGCTATGCTTCCCGCCATCGAGGCCCTTCGAATCGTCCCATGGCTCTTTCGCGCAAGCTGCTTCTGCTGATCGCCGGCCTCGTCATGACCGGTGCACCGGCGCGCGCCGCGCAGTTCTACACCGAGGACCTTCGCATCCCCATGGCGGAGGCCGGACCGCAGGGACTGGAAGCCCTTTTGGTCCGCCCGGCGGGCGTGAAGCGCTATCCGCTCGCGCTGCTCAGCCACGGCTCGCCGCGCAGCTTCGACGACCGCGCCACCATGTCGGCGCACCGATATTACGGCATCGCGCTCGAATATGCCCGGCGCGGCTTTGCAGCGCTGATCCTGATGCGGCGCGGCTACGGCACCTCGCCCGGCGGTCGCGTCGACAGCGTCGGCGGTTGCGCGACCGCGGCCTACTTGCCGGCGGCCGCGGTCGCGGTTGCCGATCTGCGCGCCGCGATCGACGCGATGGCGCGAAGGGCCGATGTCACGACGTCAGGCATGATCGCGGCCGGCCATTCTGCCGGCGGGCTCGCGACGATCGCGCTCGCCGCGCAGGCCCCGCCCGGTCTCGTCGCTGCGATCAATTTCGCCGGCGGCCGCGGCTCACGCGACGACGACGTCGTCTGCAATCCGGAGGGGCTTGTGCAGGCCTTCGCCGCCTTCGGCAAGACCTCGCGCGTACCGACGCTGTGGGTCTACGCGGTCAACGATTCGTATTTCGGCCCCGACCTCGCGCGCCGCCTCCATGACGGGTTTCGCGCCGCTGGCGGCAACGCGACATTCATCGCGGCGCCGCCCTTCGGCGACGACGGCCACTACCTCTATTCGGTGGCGAGCCGTCCACAATGGACCCCCTATGTCGACGCCTTCCTGCGCGAGCGCGGCCTCATCGGCCGCGACCTTCTGGGTCTGCCCGATCCGCTGCCGCCGCCGCGCCAGCTCAACGAGGCTGCGCGGGCCGAGTTCGAGCGCTATCTCGCCAGCACGCTGCCGCACAAGGCTTTCGCGGTGTCGCCGAACGGGGGCTACGGCTGGCGCGCCGGACGCGTCACGGCCGACGAGGCCCAGCGCGACTCACTGGCGGCCTGCATGAAATGGTCGCCGACCTGCACGCTCTATGCGACCGACGACCGCCTCGCCGGGCCTTCGCAAGCGACATCCACCGATCAGAGCGCCCGCGCCCGCTAGCCGCGGAGCCGTTTGTTAACTCGGGCGATCTATGACGAACGCATGCTGTGGGATCGGACAGGCTTCTACCTCGGCGCGACGTGGCGACACGTGGCGCTCGTCCTGTTGTTGTCGGCGCCGCTCTGCGCCCATGCCGAAGACAGCGCCCCGGACGAGCCGCGCGTGACGTCGGCGATCCCCGGCGGCGGCACGGAACTCGGCGCCGGCGAAACGCCATCGTCCCGGGCCTTGATCCGGAAGATCATCGAGCGCGAAACCGCACGCACCAATCTACCGGCCGATATCGCCGAAGCCGTCGTCTTCGTCGAAAGCGGCTACAATTCGGCTGTCATCGGCAACGTCGGCGAGATCGGCCTGATGCAGGTGCGGCCCGAGACGGCGGCGATGCTGGGCTTCCGGGGGAGCGAAGCGGAACTCGCCGAGCCCGACATCAACATCCATTACGGGGTGCTTTATCTCAGCCAGGCCTGGCGGCTCGCCGGCGGGGATATCTGCCGCGCCCTCATGAAATACCGGGCTGGCCACGGCGAAGAAGCCATGACCGCGCGGTCGCAGGTCTATTGCAACCGGGCCCGTAACCGTCTTGCCGCCATGAACTCGAAGGCTCTGGAGGTCGCGGCCGCTCCGGAGCCGGCGCCGCGCCCCACCTCCACCGCTCCCGCGGCGGCTCCAGCAAAACGGGCGAGCGTACTGAGGATCGCGCTGCAGCCCAAAGCCGTCTATGCCCGATATCGTCAGGGTAGCGCCGCCGCCAGCCGCGCCTATTGGGCCGCCCACGAGGCCAAGATCAGCCAGATCAAGGCACGCATCGAAGCGCGATGGAAGCGCGTCGCGTCGCGCTGAAAACGGTGCGGCCGGCGCCGGCCGCTATTGCCTGGGCGTGATCTTCTCGGAAAACCGCTGCGCGCCTTGCGCTGACGCCGCCCTTCGGGTCCGGATGTTGTCCTACAGCCGCTCGCTGAGCGCGAGCTTGTAGCCGACGCCGGTGACGGTTGCGATCACGGGCGTGCCGCTGCCGACGAGCTTGCGGCGCAGCCGCGCCACCAGTGCGTCGACCGTGCGGATGTCGACCTCGGCCTGGCGGTTGCTCACGACCTCGATCAGATAATCGCGGCTGAGCGGTCGTCCGTCGGCGCCGACGAGCGCCGCGAGCAGATCGAATTCGGCGCGCGTCAGCGCCACCGGCTTGCCGTCGCTGCCGAGCAATTCGCGCCGCGTCAGGTCGATGATCCAATCGCCGAAGGCGATCGAATTGTGGTTGCGCGCCGCCTTGCGGTCGATCGAGCGCCGCCGCAGCACGCTGCGTGCGCGCGCGAGCAGGTCGCGCAGATTGATCGGCTTGGTGACGTAGTGATCGCCGGCGATCTCGAGGCCGAGGATGCGATCGACGTCGGTGTCGCGGCGCGTCACGAAGATGATGCCCGCGTTACTGGTCGCCTGGATCTCCTTGGCGAGCTCGAAGCCGTCGCCATCGGGCAACTGCAGATCGAGAAAGACGAGATCGGTGCGCGCACGCAGCGCCTGGCGGCATTCGGCGCAGGAACCGGCGCCGACCACGTCGAAATTGTTCTCGCTGAAATAGCCGACCAGCATGGTCCGCGTCACCGGATCGTCCTCGACGACGATCAGCCGCTCGCGGCCGGCGGGACGCACTTCCCGAAGTGCGGAGTCAACCACGGTCTTGGGTATCCTGTTTGCCTGCGGCCCGACCTGCAGATTCAAGCCGCCGCGCAATGCGCTGTCATGTGAACGTACATTCACGACTTGTTCGAGCCCCCGAAATTAGCCGCTGGAATATTAGGCGCGTTGCGACGCGCAAACAATATTGCTCATGGCCTTGGCGTATTAAGTATGAATTGGCCCACACTTCTCATTCCGCGCATCAACGCGCCGGACGGCCTTTGCGGCGGCCATGAGCCGCCCCCTGGTCATCCAGGGCAATCGCATACCGGAGTGATGTCGCCTGTGGCCATCCTTCGAGACGCCCGCCGTTGGCGGGCCCTCAGGATGAGGACCGAGTGCGTTTCGCTGGTTTCAACGGGTCCCGACGCTGCTTAGCCTCATCCTGAGGAGACCGCCACCGGGTCCGCGCAAAGCGCGGCCCGATGACAGGCTCCGCGGTCGTCTCGAAGGACGAGGCGTGCGCTCAGCTCGCGCAAAGAGCCAAATGCGATAATCCTGCCTGGTCTTCGATCCCGCACATTCGGCTTCGGACTCAACCCCTGGTTAACGTAAAGAAAGTCTTCGGCTTCGGAAAGCCCGGCCGCGCCTCTATTGTCCCGCCTGCACAATAAGAACCATGGAGCAGATGTGATGCAGGGGCAGACCCGGTTGGCTGCCGGTCGAGCCGAACAGGGCACGGTGCCGTTCGCTCGTTCGCACACGCTCGACGTCCTGCGCGGTCTCGCCATCGTCGGCGTCATGGCGATCCACGTCTCACAATCCTTTCCGTCGAACATCCACGCCGTCGATTTCGCCTTCATGTGCGGCTGGACCGGCGTCAACGTGTTCTACTTCGTCAGCGCCATGACGATGTGCCTGATGTGGACGCAGCGCAGCGGCGAGACGAATCCGACCCGCAAGTTCTACATCCGCCGTGCCTTGCGCATCGCGCCCCTGTTCTGGCTCGCGATCCCGGTCTATCTCGCCATCAACGGCACCGGGCCGAGCGACAACGCGCCCTTCGGCATCGGGCCGCTTCAAGTGATCCTGACCGCGACGTTCCTGCACGGCTTCTGGCCGGACAGCGTCAATAGCGTGGTGCCCGGCGACTGGTCGATCGCGGCGGAGATGACCTTCTATCTCGTCTTCCCGCTCCTGATCACCGCGTTCGGATCGCGCCGCCATCTCTATCTCGCGCTTGCCATCGCGCTGCATCTCGTCAATGTCGGCCTGTTCAAGCCGTGGGCCTTCGCACTGTTCTCGGCCTATTACGGCCCCGGGCACGAGGCCTTCGTCTGGACCACGCTGCACATCAGCTTCCTGAACCAGCTTCCCGTGTTCCTGATCGGATGCGCGCTGTTCTTCTCGCTGCGCGACGGCTTTGCCAGATCCGACGCCGCGATCTACGCCGTCTTCATCGCGCTGTCCTTCGTTGCCGACCGCGCCACCGGCTCGCATGAATTCAACTATCTCATGATCAACCTCGTGCTCGGCGCACTGGTCGTCGGGTGCATCAAGCTTGCGGTCCGCTTCCAGCCGCTCGAGGCGCTCGGCCGCAACTCCTATTCGATGTACCTGTCGCACTTCGCGGTGATCCATGGCCTGCGTCAGCTCTGGCCGCTCGCGGACGGATTGATCTCGCTACTCGTCGCCTATGTCATCACCGCCGCGCTGAGCTATCTCGTCGCACGCGCGACATGGCATCTGATCGAACGGCGCGCGCAGGACCTGGCGCATCGCCTGACAATTGCGGGACCGGACCGGTCAAGCCTCCGGCCGGCCGTCGCCGCCAGCGCAGCCGGCATGCGCTGAACGCCCCTGCTCCGGTCCCTGCCGACCCGAAGTGGCTTGCTTCACTGCCCGCCTTCGAATCTACTGTGGAGGCTCTTCACGCATGGAGTGGGCACCATGGAGGTCATACTGCTCGGCACCGGCGGCCCGCGCCCGGACCCGCGCCGCATGGCGACGACCACGCTGATCCGGCTCGGCGACGAGAATATCCTGTTCGACGCAGGCCGCGGCGTCGTGGTGCAGCTCAGCAAGGCCGGCGTCCCGCTCGGCGCGATCAACACGGTCTTCCTCACGCACCATCATTTCGACCATATCGGCGACCTCTACGACGTGATGCTGAATTCGTGGATGTCCGGACGCAAGGGCGAGCTGCGAATCTTTGGCCCACCGGATACCGGGCGGCTCGTCGACACGCTGATCACGCAGGTCTACGACAAGGACATCACCTGGCGCGACAAGGGCGAGCCGGCCTTGGGCGGCTGGAAACCTGTCGTCGCAACCGACGTCGTACCCGGTCCCGTTCTCGACACCGGGCGCTGGAAGATCAGCGCCGAGCTGGTGTCACATGGCGACGGCCTCGACATGCCGCCGGCCTTCCTGGCGCGATGGATGTGCCTTGGCTACCGCTTCGAAGCGGAGGGCAAGGTCGTTGCGATCTCGGGCGACACGGTCCCCTGCGCCGGGCTCGCGCGCCTGGCCGAGGGGGCCGACCTGCTCGTCCAGTGCTGCTTCCTCGCAACGCCTGAGATCAACAACGAGAACCTGCGCCGTCTCGCGAAATTCACGATCGCCTGCGGCGACACCGTCGGCAAGGTCGCGGCCAAGGCCGGCGTCAGGAAGCTCGCGCTGACCCATCACCGGCCGCGCACCGACGATGCCATGCTGAACGCACTGCTCGATGATGTCAGGCGGGACTATGCGGGTTCGGTCGTGATCGGCGAGGATCTCACGCGGATCGAGGTGTGAGGACCTTCGATCAGCTCGCCTTCGGGTTCAGGACGATCCGACCTCGATCCGGAACGACAATTGTTCTTCCGCGCCGGTTGCGATGTGCATCAGGCCCGGCTTGCCATCGAACTCGCCATCGAATCCGGCGGGACTGGCATAGCCGCGCCAGGGCTCGATGCAGATGAACGGCGCGCCCGACGGTTTCGACCAGACGCCGAGCTCGCGAAAGCCGCGCCAGGACATTGTGAGCCAGGGGCCGCTGGAGGCGGCATAGCGGACCGCATGGCTCTCGATTTGGTCGAAGATGACGGCGTCGTCGGTGAACAGGGATTCGGAGAGGGGAAGCACCGCACCTTTGACCGGGCTCGGCTCCGTTGCCGGACGCAGCAATCCGCCATCGAGACGGCGGACGGGAGACAATTCCGCGCTGGCGAAGGTCAGCGCGTAGCTCTCCTTGGCAAGCCCCGGCTGCAGCGGCCAGTTGAACGCGGGATGACCACCGATCGAAGCCGGTAACGTCTCCCTGCCGGTGTTGGCGATCACGAGCGTCAGATCGAGGCCGGCATCGTCGAGCGCATAGATTGCGGTCAGCCGGAACGCGAACGGATAGCGCGCGCGCGTCGCCTCGTTGTCTTCGAGCACCAGCGTGCAGCGGCGCTCGCCGCGCTCTGTCCACGCAAAGCGGCTGTCGCGCGCAAAGCCGTGCTGGGTCATCCGATATGTCTTGCCCCGATGCCGCAATTCGTCGCTGGCGAGACGTCCGACGATCGGAAACAGCAATGGCGCATGGCGCGGCCATTCCGCTCCCGCCTGCCAGACGAATTCGGTGACGTCGTCCTTCAGCGAGCACAGCTCGGCGCCGTGCGCCTTGATGGTCGCAGTGAGGGAGCCGCCGCGGAGAGTGTGGGTGTCGTCACGCATGGCCGAGATCTACACCGCGCCCCCGCACGCAGCAAGGCGGCGCCGGCCATGCAGATGGAGCGTCTCCCCCGTGCAAGGCCGCGTCATATTTCCGTACCTTACAGTTGCTCCCTTGCATCTCGTCCACTGCCTGGGTCCCGCAGGACCGGTCCGGACTCCGATCAACCATTGTGGTAGCCAATTGAAATTCTTCATCAACGGCCGCTTTCTGTCGCAAAAGCTCACCGGCGTGCAGCGTTACGCCGCTGAAATCGTCAAGGCGATCGACGTGCTTTTGGCGTCGGAGCAAACTCCCGACTCGCTGCGGAACGCGGACTGGCAGTTGCTGACGCCCGTGGATGCAAGCGAAGACCTTCACCTCGAGCGAATCAAGATTCGCACCGTCGGCCGCTTGCGCGGGCACGCCTGGGATCAAATCGATCTGGCGCGCGCCGCTGCGGGAGGCCGCTTGATCAGCCTGGCCAATGCTGGCCCGGTGTTCCATCGCGACCACATTGTCGTGATCCACGACGCACAGGTCTTTCGCCGGCCCGACTTCTTCAACTGGCGCTATCTGGCAGTTCACCGAACGATGGGCCGGCTGCTCGCCCGACACGCAGGCATCGCAACCGTATCGGCTTTCTCGCGCAAAGAGCTTGCCGAGGTGCTCAACCTTCCGGCAACGGCGATCCCGGTCTTCCCCAACAGCGCAGAACACTTCGCCAAGACGAAGCCGGATCCCGGCATCGTTGCCAGACTTGGGGTTCAGCCGCGGAAATTCTTCCTCTACGTGGGCTCGAGGACCAAGAACAAGAATCTCTCCGTCGCGATCCGTGCTGTCCAGTTGCTCGACCGGGCCGACGTTCCGCTGGTCATCGTCGGAGGAGATAACAGCAAGGTCTTTCAGGACAATTCGGGCGAGGGAGCTTCCGGCCTGTTGCTGGCCGGTCGATTGACGGACAGCGAGATTGCCGCGCTCTATGCGCATGCGTCGGCATTCGTGTTTCCTTCGCTCTATGAGGGCTTTGGCGTGCCGCCGCTCGAAGCCATGCTCTTCGGCTGCCCGGTCATTGCCTCGACGGCCGACGCCGTCGTGGAGACCTGCGCTGACGCGGCTGCGTATTTCGACGCCAACGATGCCGAGGCGTTGAAGCAACTCATGCTCGAAAGATTGGCAACCGGCGCCATCTCCGATCAGGAGCGTCGGCGGCAGCAGGAGCGCGTTGCGTTCTTTTCATGGCAAAAGTCGGCGAAGTCGCTGCTCGACCATCTCGCGCCGCCGACAGACATTGCCAGCGCTGCTTGAAGTTCGACGCACTTCACCCATTGCGCGCATCGGTTTTCGCACAAACAATTTGCAACTGGCTGCAACTCGTGCGCCTGCACATGGTTCCACAAGATGTTTTCGTGACAATCGTGCGCGCAAAGAGCTTGGCGCAACATCACCACATCGCTGCCCCATTATCGCTACGTATTCGAGGAACTGTGTTTCGCAGTAGCGAACACCGAACAGGGATACACGATGTCCAGCTCTCCGACGCAAGCCTATGCAAGGCAACCGATGAAGGTGCTGCACATCGCCGAGACGATTCGGGGCGGGATTGCGAGCTACCTGAACGAGTTGCATCCGCAGCAGCAGGCAAGCTTCGGCGCCGAGAACGTGCACTATGTCGTGCCCTCGGATCATCGTCGCGATCTCCCCGCAATCGATGACAACCACATTACGACGTTCGAACGACCCGGCCGCAGCGTCGCCGGGCTGTTCCAGATGCTGCGCGCGAGCATGCAGGCGCTTGATGCCTTCCGTCCCGATGTCGTGCACCTGCACTCCTCGTTTGCGGGCCTCGTGCTCCGCCCCGCGCTTGCAGCCCGCTCGGACGGACCGCGCGTGGTCTATTGCCCGCACGGCTGGGCATTTTCGCGCGAGACCGGCCGCCTCAGCCATTGGGTGACGAAGGCGGCGGAGAATCTTCTCGCGCGAACCTCGGATCGAATCATCTGCATCTCGGGCGATGAGTTCAACGAAGCGGTCCGCGCGGGAATTCCGGCCGACCGCCTCACCCTTGTTCACAACGGCATCTCGAAGACGCGCTCGCCGCAGCCTGTCGCGGCGGACTGGACGTCTGAGAAGGTCAAGGTCCTCTTCATCGGGCGCCTGGACCGCCAGAAGGGATTCGACCTCCTGATCGAGGCGGCGCGCGCGCTCGAGGATGTGCTTGATATCCGCATGATCGGCGCCTCCGTCGTCAACAAATACGAAGGCCCGAGCGTCCCGTCCAATGTGACGCTGCTGGGCTGGCTCGACCGCCCGACCATCGAGACCCAGCTCGAGGCCGCCGATCTCGTCGTGATCCCGTCGCGATGGGAGGCCTTTGGCCTCGTCGCCCTGGAAGCGATGCGCGCGGCCAAGCCCATCCTGGCATTCCGCAGCGGAGCACTGCCCGAGATCGTCGTCGACGGCGTCACCGGCGTGCTTTGCGAGCCCGTCGCCGTTCAGCCGCTGGTGGACGGTTTTCGGCGGGCGCTCGATTTCGATCTCAAGGTGCTCGGACAGCGCGGCTACGACAGGTTCAAGCAGCTGTATGACGTTCAGAAGACACATGGGCAGCTGCAGCAGGTCTATCTCGAGCTCCTGCAGGACGACCGCGCACCGGTTGCAACGAAGGCGGCGCTGCAATCGGATCTCTCCAAGAATTTCTGATGGAACGACGCGCACGCACCTTGGCTCGCCGCCATCTCCTGCGCCTCGCGGGCCTCATCTCGTCCATTGTTCTGTCGGTCCCGGCCTGCGCCCAACACGCTCAGCCGCTCGATGCCCGCTTCCTGCTGGGTGTCGGCACCCACCAGGGGCTGGGCGGACCGGTGAGCGCGCGCGGATACGTGCCTTCGGAGAACGTCGCCCAGATCAAGCAGCTCGGCTTCAACGCCTTCCGCGACGATTTTCCGTGGTCCGACTTCGAGGTCGGGGGACGCCGGATGGGGTTCACGCCCCGGCTGGGGAGGCTCGAGACGCAGGTCAAGTCGGGCGTCGCGCGCCCGCTGCTGATCCTAGCGTTCGGTCATCATCTGGTTCCGAATTCCTCGCCACCGACCACCGACGAGGCGCGGCAGCGGTTCGCCGACTACGCTGCGGCGGCAGCGCAAGCGGTGGTGGCGCAGCATCCGCTGTTCGAGCTCTGGAACGAATGGAATCTGGCATCGAAGAAGGATGCCGCGTTCTCTCCTGAGAACTATCTGGCGCTCGCGCAAGTCGCGCGGCCGGCGGTCAAGCGGGTTGCGCCGAATGCACCTTTCCTGATCGGAGCGCTCGGCGACGATCCCGGCTGGACGTGGACCGAGAAGATGCTGCGCACCGGCATCCTTCAATATGCCGACGGCGCTTCGATCCATCTCTACAATTTCTGCATGGGCCCGAGCAAACGCACCTCGGCCGAAATCATCGACCGGCTCACGGCGTTTCACCGCCTCGTCGGCCAGGCGAGCGGAAACCCGGACTACCCGATCTACGTCACGGAGACGGGCTGGACCACGGCCGGCAACAAATGCGGCGTCAGCGAGCAGGCGCAGGCCGACAATACGGCACAGCTCATCCTGTGGGCGTCGACCGCGACACGCTGGCTCAAAGGCATGTGGCTCTACGAGCTCAAGGACAGTGGAAAGAATCCATCGGAGCTGGAGGACAATTTCGGGCTCTATCGTTTCGACAATTCGCCGAAGCCGGTCGCCTGTGCGGCCCAGGGCGCCTGGGCTTTCATTCGCTCCACCCTGAGCGCCGAGCGGCGCGAGCTCGCCAGCGGCGTCGTGTCGATCAACGCATCGACGGCTTCCGGGAGCAGAATTGCAGTCTGGTCCGAAGCTCCCGACCAACGCTACGAAATCCGGCTCAAGGGCGATCAACAGGGCGCGAGCTTTGCAATGCCCTGCGACCCGGCGGCAAGGCCCGCCGCCGGCGTCTGGATCCCCGTCTCGAGCACACCTGTTCTGATTGCAGCCAATGACAGTGCCGTTCCCGCCCTGGAGATCAGGCCGGCGCGGTAGAGGCGATTTTGCAGACATGAGGTTGACGCGATGAAAGTTCTTTTGACGTCCACACTTTATCCAACGCCCCAGTCCCCAAAGATCGTCGGCGGTGCGGAGATCTTCGCTCGTCGTTTCGCCGAAGGACTGGTGCAGCGCGGTGACGAGGTGGAAGTGATCCGGGCCGCATCCAAGCCCGGGCAGGGTCCGGAGACCTGCGACGGCGTCAACGTCCATTCCGCGCCCGTGCAGAACATCTATCGGCCCTTCACCGAGCAGAAGAACGTCGCGCTGCGCAGCTTGTGGCACGCGGTCGACGACTGGCAGATGCAGGCTCCCCTGATCGCCGAACGTATCCGGGCCTTCAAGCCAGACGTGCTGCACTCCAACAATTTGTCCGGCCTCACCACGGCGATCTGGCGCGTTGCCGCCCAGCTCGGCGTTCCCGTGCTCCATACGCTGCACGACTATTATCTGACCTGCCCGCGCTGCTCCCGCTTCGACAAGGGACGGTCCTGCGAGCACACCTGCACGAGTTGCGGAATTCTGACCTTTCATCGCAAGCGCGCCACCCATTGGCTCAGTGCCGTGGTCGGCGTGAGCGAGCGCGTCCTGTCGATCCATACCGACATGGGCATGTTCTCGGAGACGCCGATCCGCACCGTGATCCGCAACGCCTCGACCGAGCCGCCGCATGCGCCCTATCCGCGTCCCATCTGCACCACCGAGGTGACGTTCGGCTTCATCGGCCGCCTCACCGAGGAAAAAGGCATCGAAAATCTGATGCGGGCCCTGGCTCTGCTGCCCCGGGATCGCATCCGCATGATGATCGCCGGCCGGGTCAGCGACGAGGAACAGCAACGCCTCAGGGCGCTCGCGCCCGATGCGCGCATCGAGTTCATGGGCTTCGTGGCACCGGACGATTTCTACAAGCAGGTCGACGTCGTGGTCGCTCCCTCCATCTGGCACGATCCCGGTCCACTGGTCGTCGCAGATGCCAAGGCGGCCGGCAGGCCATTGCTCGGAACGCGCTTCGGCGGCATGCCCGAGGTCATAGAGCACGGCCTGACCGGCTGGCTGACCGAAGCCGATCCGCAATCCCTGGCCAGCAGCATGCTCGCGGTCGCGTCCGATCCGCACAAGATCGACGAGATCAGCCGACGCCTGATCGCCGACACGAACAAGTGGATCTTTGCCGACGTGCTGTCGTCCTACAAGAACCTGTACGAACAATTGCGCGAGCAGCGGATGTCGCGCATGCGCGCGGCAACGACTGAAGCGCCACGGGCCGTCGGCAAGGAGCGCCTCATTCCGCGATGACACGCCGGCCATGACACGCCTCCTCGCGATGGCGGGCTACGTCTATCAGAGCGCCGCGGCGATCGTCCTGATCTTCGCGATCAGCCATCTGCTGCCCGCCGCCGAGTACACGAATTTCTCCCTCGCGCTGGCCTCGAGCCAACTGCTTTGCGTCCTGATGTTCGAGTGGCTGCAGCTGGCCGGACTGCGCTTTCTGGCCGCGGCCAGGGAGAACGAGGCGGCCCGGCTGAGGTGGTCGCTCTTTGCAGCCGGCCTGTCGAGTGCGGCCGTGCTCGCCGTGGTCGGGAGTTGCGCGTCCCTGACCAGCGCGCTCCCGAGGGGGATCATCGCGTTAGGCCTCGGCATCTCCGTCCTTCAGGGCCTGACGGACCTCTATTTCCTGTCGGTGCGACTATCCGACCGGCTCGGCATCGCATCCCTTCTTCTTGCGCTGCGTGCCACCGCGCTTCTGGCCGGAGCCGCCGCGGGAGGTGTGATCTCGGGAACGGCCGAGGCCGCGCTGCTCGGCATTGCGGCGGGTCACACCCTGGGCCTTCTTGCCGGCCTGGTCGCCTATCGCACGCCGATGGAGCGCACCTCGCTCCAAAGGATGCTGGCCGACTGGAAGGACTTCTCCCGCTACGGCATGCTGGCTGCGGGCGCATCCGTCATTCATTTGTCGGTGCCGGTCCTGCTCCGTGTCATCGTCATCGGCCGGCTGGGTGCGACAGGGGCCGGGGCTGGATTTTCGATTGCCCTCGATCTCCTGCAGCGCCCCTTCTGGGTCCTCAATGCCGCGATCCACACCGTGAGCTACCCCGAGGTGGTCAACGATTTCGAGAACGGCAGCAGCGCTCAATCGGCCCAGTCGGCGCGGCGGATGTTCGAGTTCATGATCTGCACGACCCTCGTCCTGCTTGGCGGGCTGATCGGATTCATTCCAGATGCAGCCCGTATCCTGGTGCCGCAGGCGAGCCTGGACGGCTTCCTGGAGACGGCGCCGACTGTCGCCGCCTTCTATTTCCTGCACACCCATTTGCAGGCGACGATGGCGGTCGTCCCCCACCTCGAAAAGCTGGCGACCAGACTCGTCGTCGTCGCGGCCGGCCAGCTCGCCCTCGTCGTCTGCTTCGCGCTGATCGCGATGTCGGCCGGGCTGTCGCCCCGAGGGGCGGTCGGGTGTGCCGCGGTCGCCACGCTCGCGACCATTCTGGTCGCGCTCGGTCCGACCCTCCGGTTTGAGGCCTTCCCGCGCTGGCCACTGGTCGTGCAGGCCTCGCTGGCGGCGATCCTGATCGCCTCGCTCGGTTCGATGCCGACGGAGCCCACGACATGGCTCGCCGGCAAGATCGTGATCGCCGCGATCGCAACGGCGGTGATCGGATGGCGCGGAGACTTTTTGATGCTGGCCCGCCGCAGCTGATCGTCGCACCACAACCCGGGCGAGCACATCAACTCCGACAGGGAACCCGTATTCGCTGCCATCCCAGCAGCGATCGTCTGCCCCATACCTGAGCACATACAACTCTTGCGGGCAAACTCATCAATTTAACCGCTCATGGAAACGGCATCTGCGAACTTCCCGTGCAGGAAGAAGGGTGAGCTGCGCAACGAAGATACTCCGAACGGCGGACAAGCGGCGGCGCATTCCTCTCTCCGACACGCCTGATACGAATCCAATCCGCACAGCCTGCGCATACATTCAGCAGCGCAAATCCAGAATATCTCGAAAGCGCCTTCCTCACGCCATGCTGGCCCGGCATTGCATTCCTATTCCGCTGCAACCGAGCGCGTCTGTTCCTGCACAAGGAACCTCGTATCGCTCACGATTTGTAGCTTCGATTTTTATCTGAAATTCACACTCGACAGAGAAGCTTGAACGCAAATCCTGCGAGCAATTTCGTTCGCGTTGAAATTCGAGTGTGCAATGTCAGACCAGACCATCCTGTCCGCCAGCGGCTTCATCAACTCCATTGGCGTCAATACGCACGCCGGTTTTGGATGGACCGGCTACAACAATCTCGCGCTGATGGTCGACGACCTCAAATATCTCGGCGTCACCCACCTCCGCGACGCGATGGGGACCAGTCCGGCCGCGCAGCCCGTCGTCGAGGGTCTCGCCGCTGCCGGCTACAAGTTCGATTTCCTGGTGTCATCCGCGTTGCCCCAGACCGGTACGGTCGGGCTGCAGAACTACATCGCCTCGCTCCAGAAGTTCGCGACGAGCCATGCGGGCAGCATCAGCGCCATCGAGGGGCTCAACGAGGCCAACCACCAGCCCTTCAGCTACAATGGCAGCTCGAGCCTCACTGCCGCGGCCCAGTTCCAGAGCGCGCTCTATCAGGCCGTCAATGCCAACGCCACGCTCGGCAGCATCCCCGTCTACAATCTGTCACTGGCCTACAACGATCCGCAGGGCTACAGCCAGCTCGGCAACATGTCGGGCTCGGTCGACTACGCCAACGCCCACGCTTATGTCAGCACCAGCCTGACGACCAGTAGCTCGATTGCGGCAACGCTGAGCGCGGTGATGGCCGCTGCCCCGGGCAAACCCGTCGTCATCACCGAGACCGGCTACACTACGCAGGCCAACACTCAATATCTCGGCGTCAACGAGACGGTGCAGGCCAAATCGATCCTGAACACCCTGGTCGATGCCTATAAGGCGGGCGTGAGCGCGACTTATCTCTACGAGCTGTTCGACCGCGACTCCTCCGCCAGCAATACCAATCCCGAGGCCAATTTCGGACTGTTCAATTCCGACGGGACGCCGAAGCTAGCCGCGACGGCGATCCACAACCTGACGACCATCCTGGCCGACGACGGCAAGGGGAGCCTGCAGCCGACTGATCCGTTGAACTACACCCTGAGCAACATGCCGGCGACCGGCAACAGCATGGTGCTCGGCAAGAGCAACGGCGCCTACGAGCTCGTGGTGTGGGCGGAGCCGAAGCTCTGGAACGATCCCACCGATACCGAGGTCTCCAATCCGTCTCAGACGGTCACCGTGAACCTCGGCGGCGTGCATCATTCGGTCAAGGTGTACGACACGCTGACGGGAACCACTGCGATCGCCAGCTATACCGACGTCAGCACGATCACGATTCCGGTCAGCGATCATCCGTTGATCATCGAGATCGACGCGCCCGCGACCAACCCGACCCCGCCCGACACCCGCACCACCGTCAGCGGCACGGCTGCCGAGATCGTGCCGCAACTGTCCGACCTCAGCCACTCGACGGCGCTGAAGACCATCACGGTGACCGACTCGCACGTCCTGCCGGTCGCCTCGAAGGCGACGATGGACTACATCATCGCCCATTACGGCAGCGCCCTCTCCAAGATCCAGGGCGGCTATTCGTTCTCGGTGACGAATTCGGCCGCGACCTGGATCAACACCAAGACCTACAACGCCAGCGGAACGCTGGTGTCGAAGTCGGACACCGGCCTGAATTCGAGCGGACAGCCGACCTCGACCACCGTCGCCTACACCGACGGCTCGCAGGACCTGATCAGCTACACCAATGGCGTGAAGACGAAATCCGTTCATGTCGGCAGCGACGCAACGAGGACGACCGACACCTACAACACGGCCGGAACCCTGCTGAGCGAAGTCGTCCAGAAGTCGAGCGGCTATTACTCCACGACGCTCTATACGAACGGCGTGAAGACGGCCGCCTACGTCAAGAATGCCGACGGCTCACAGGACAATTACACCTACGGCATCACGGGCAAGAGCTTCGCCACCCAGGTCCAGCATCTCGATGCCTCCGGGAAGGTCACCTCGGTGACCCGCAGCCATGCCGACGGCTCGCTGGACTCGATGCAAGTCTACAACAGCGACGGCAGCAGCGTGATCACCACCTACAGCGCCACCGGCGTCAAGCTGGTCGAGACCACCTATCACGCCGATCACAGCAAGGACGTCTGGACCTACAACATCACGGGCCAGACCTACACGACCGAGCACGACGTCTACAACGCCACCGGCTTTCTCACCGGCCTGACCCGCCTGCACGCCGACGGGAGCCCCGCCTTCAAGCTCACCCAGACGACCGACGGCACCAAGACGACGGACTGGTACAATGCCGCCGGCAGCCTCACCAGCGAGGTGGTTCAGAAGGCCGATGGCTTCACCTCGACCACGCTTTACAGCAACGGCGTCAAGACCAACGCATATGTGAAGAATGCCGACGGCAGCCAGGACAATTACGCCTACGGCATCACCGGCCAGAGCTACAGCACGCTGATCCAGCACGTCGATCCCTCGGGCAAGGTCACCGCAGTCACGCGCAAGCATGCCGACGGCACGCTCGACTATACCCAGGTGATCAACAGCGACGGCAGCAGCGTCGTCACCAATTACGACGCCGCGGGGACCCGGACCAAGGAAAGCGACTTCCATGCCGACGGCAGCAAGGACGTCTTCCTGTTCAACATCACCGGCCAGGACTACACGACCGAGCACGACATCTACGATGCGACCGGCTTCCTCACCACGCTGATCCGCAAGCATGCCGACGGCAGCATGGCGTTCAAGCTGGCGCAGAGCGCGGACGGGACCAAGACCACCGACTGGTACGACGCCAGCGGCGTCCTCACCAGCGAGGTGTTCCAGAAGCCGAGCGGCTACAACTCGACCACGGTCTACACCAACGGCGTGAAGACGGCGGCCTACATCACCAATGCCGACCAGAGCCACGACAATTACAGCTACAACATCACCGGCCAGAGCTACACCACGCAGTACCAGCACCTCGACCCCTCAGGCCGGACCACCGAGGTGACGCGCTGGCATGCCGACAACTCGCTCGACTATACCCAGGTCATCAACGGCGACGGCAGCAGCGTGGTCACCAACTACGATGCATCGGGCGTCAAGAAGACGGAAACCGACTATCACGCCGACGGGTCGAAGGACGTCTTCCAGTTCAACGTCGTGGGCCAGACCTACACCAACGAGCACGACACCTACGATACGACGGGCTTCCTGACCCACATCGTGCGCACCCACGCCGACGACAGCCTGGCCTTCACGCTGACGCAGACCGCCGACGGCACCAAGACCTCCGACTGGTACGACGCCAACGGTATCATCACCAGCGAGGTGACGACCAAGAGCGATGGTTACAACTCCACGACCGTCTACACCGGCGGCGTGAAGACCGCCGCCTACATCAAGAATGCCGACGGCACATCGGACAATTGGAACTACAACGTCACCGGGCAGTCCTATACCACCCAGCATCAGCACCTCGACGCCTCGGGCAAGCTGGTCGAGCTTACGCGAACCCACGCCGACGGCACGCTGGATTATACCCAGGTCATCCACGACGACGGCAGCAAGCTGACCGACATCTACAACAGCGCCGGCACCAAGACCCAGGAGATCGCCAACAACACCGACGGCTCGAAGGACGTCTTCCTGTTCAACTTCAACGGACAGGCCGGCACCACGCAGCACGAGAACTACAACAGCGCCAACGCATTGCAGTTCTTCGATCAGACCAAGACCGACGGTACCCACAACGTCACGGCCGTCGCCAGCGGCGTGACGATCCAGGGCGGAGCGGGCAACGACGTGTTCTCGGCCGCGCCGAACTCGACGACGGTGGCTTACGACCACGGCCAGGACCAGATCCTCAACTTCCAGGCCGGCGATGCGACGACGCACGACACGATCGCGATCTCGAAACTGCTGGCGGCGGACTACAGCCACCTGCAGATCACGCAATCCGGTACGAACGCGATTATCACGTTCTCAGCCGATGACTCGATCCTGCTGAAGAACGTCTATGTCTCCAGCCTGACCAGCCACGACTTCGTGTTCGTCTGAGGAATTGCTGCTCAAACGCGCGTCGGAATAGCCGGGGCCGGGACCATGCATGGTTCCGGCCCCGTTCGTTTGTTGGGCGCCTGCCTCATTGATGAGCGGGAACCTGACTGCCATCCGCAATTGGATGGGCCCCATGAATTCGGGCGGACTGCCGCGATTGCGCCGCATCGCCCGCGCGCCTGCGAACTTGCGTCACAATTCGCTTCTAGAACGAAGATGAACCGCGCAAGGACTCCGAGGCCCGATGGACGCCAGTGAAGCAAGACGTTTTGTCGTTCTCGACTTCTACCGCTTCGTCGCCGCGCTCGGGGTCTTCATCTTCCACCTGAAGCTGATCGACACCGGCATTTCGCCGGCCTGGAACGGGTCCTACGGCCTGTTCGTGGACATGTTCTTCATCCTGTCCGGCTTCGTGATCTCCTATTCCTATCCGTCGGACGCACGCGGCGTAGCCGCCTATTCCCGCTTCATGATCCGGCGCATCGCGCGGATCTATCCGCTGCACCTGCTGAGCCTGCTGATCTTCGTGGTGCTGATCGGCGCCGGGCTGGAACGTACCGCACGCTCGACCTCGCTGGACTTCGTCTACAATTTGCTGCTGCTGCAGGCCTGGGGCGTCACCGACCATCTCAGCTTCAACTCGCCGTCCTGGTCGATCAGCGCCGAGTTCTTCTGCTATCTGATCTTTCCGCTCCTGATGCTGCTTGCGCGCAAGGTCCAGCCGGTCGTGCTCGGCGTCATCGTGGCCGCACTTTACCTGCTCCTGGCCCACGGCCATTTGCCGATCTGGCAGGAACGATCGCAGATGTATGGCGCCAATTTCGACTACGGGATGCTCCGCGCGCTGCCGAGCTTCCTGAACGGCATCCTGCTCGCCATTCTCTTCCGGATGTCGCATCCCTACCGGCACAAGCGGATGATCGTCGCCGGCATCGGCCTATTCGGCCTCTCCGTGCTCGTCCTCAATGTCTTCGCCAAGCCGGATCTGGCGATTGTGCTGTTCTCCTGCGCGATCCTGCTCACGGCAGTCGGCGAAAGCGCCTTCAAGGAGTTCCCGGGCGCCCGCCTGCTCGGCCGGCTCGGCAACACCTCATATGCGATCTACATGCTGCACGATGCCATCCTCATTGCCGTGTTCAAGCCGCTGTGGACCTGGCTCGGCCTGCGCCCCGATCAGTTCGGCCTGTACGCCCTGGCCTGTTGCGCGGTCCTCACCATCGTCGCGGACCGGACCTACGCCTATTTCGAGAATCCGGCGCGGCGCCTGATCAACCGCTGGGCCGACGCCGCGGCGCCCTCCTCGCGGAAGATCCCGGCCGCCGCCGCCGCCGAGACATCGATGCGCTTCGACAACCCCGAGCGCGCGGTCAACTGACCGCCCTGCCGATGACATGAGGCCGTTCAGGCGACCTTGCCGCCGGCCTCCGGCACGATCCGCATCGCGCTCTCGCCCAGCAGTGGTGCGATGTTGGCGCGGGACAAGTCCATGACATCGGGCAGCGCCTGTCGTACCTGTGCGCCGACAGCCTGGTACGCTCCGAGGAAGTGCAGCAGAAACGTCTCGAAGCTGTCGCCGACGAGAAACTGCGACGGCGACAACAACAGCTGTTCGCTGACGCCGAAATGCGCGAACAGGCCCTGGAACTTGTCCTGGTAGGTAATTGCCGCAACGGGCGTTCCCTGGCCCAGCGCCGCAATCGCCAGATGCATGCGACCGGTGATCACGCCGTCGACCAGACCGACGACCGCCTTGATCTCACCAGCCGATAGCGCCTGGTCGACGTGATACACGTGATCGCCGAGCACGGGCTTGAGCCGATCGGCCAGAGGCCGCAGACAATTGTCGTCGGCGATCTCGGGACGGTAGTCGTGCGCGAGCAACAGCCAGCTCGCATCGTGCTCGCGCGACAGCCGCTCCATGGAGCGCGCCGCAAGCTCGATCATCTGCCGCAGCTTGGCCGGCTCCGGCTTCTTGAACAACATCGGATGGATGTTGAAGACGAAGACCCTGCGACCCTGCGCGCGCTGCCCTGCGATCGCGGCCCCGATCTGCTTCACCGTGGAGGTGTCGGTCCGCGGCCTCAGCATGAACGCCGCATCGGTGACGAGATGGGCGCGCTTGCGGGCGAAATCATCGAATCGCTGCAGGGATATCGCATCGCGCAGGTTCAGGACCACGCCCGGATCCAGCAGGCGGAACACCTCGCGCAGCGCTTTCGCCGGGCGCGAGTTGAAACTGAAGCCGAGCACGCTGACCCTGGCGCCGAACGCAGCCATCAGATCGGCAACCAGCAGCATGCGCGCGGCATCGACCGGAGAATAGTAACCGTCGAGCACATCGGCGCCCAGAACCAATCCGAAATCCGGCCTCGTGAGCGACAGCTCCTGCGCCACCGTCTCGTAGGAGAACGGCTGTCTCCAGAGTTCGAGCGGCTTGAAGCCCATCGCGCGCACATCCTCGCTGGCCGCCGGGGTCGCGGTGACGACGAAGACCTCGAGATCCGGATAGGCCCGCTTCATCTCGCCGGTGGCCGCTTCGATCATGGCCTCGTCGCCGCGCGACTGATGGACGCTCCAGGGATCGGACGGAAGCACGACCAGCCGGCGCGGATCGTTGCGCGGTGCGACGTTGACGCCGACGTCCTTCCGCGCGATCTGCCACCTGCGCAGCTCGAGCAGATCGAGGGCCAACGGCGTATTCTTCGCACTGTTGAGCCAGCCTCGGAGCTGCCTGCGTACGGGTACGGGGATCAACTGCTTCACGATATCCTCCTCGTCTTCATCAGGCGGTCGCGCCGCGCTTCACGACGAAATCAATCAGGGAAAGGACCTGCCTCCGCCAGAACAGCAGAAGGCCCGTCAGGTAGGTCACGCCAAAACAGGACGACAGCAGTCCGATCCGCAAATAAGGGTTCATGCCCGGCGTCGCCTCCCGGCACAGCACCACTGCGCCGTAAGCCAGGACGATCGCACAGAGACAGCCCGCAATCGGACGCAGAAACTGGCTCCAGCTCAGGCCCAGCATCCGGAGCGCCAGCGCGAACGTCACGGGCGTCACCACGAGCTGCGAGAATGCGAAGATCGTGGCAAGTTGACCGATGTCGCGCGACGGAAGCAGGAACATGGCCGGCACGACCGTGCAGCATTTGAGGATGTTGAGCAGGAAGACGTAGTTGGGCTTGCCCAGGGCGCCGAAATAGGCGCTGTTGACGAACTGCACGGTCTGGACCGCGCCGATCAGCATCAGCGGCCGCATCACCGCTTCGCTGCCGCCCCACTTCGCACCAAACAGCAGCAGGGAGAACTCCGGCGCGATCGCCGCGAGCAGCACGAAGACCGGAGATCCGATCAGCGCGCCGAGGCTGACGCTGCGCAGATACGCCCCTGCGATGCGGTCACGCTCATGCGCGATCTTGGACAATGCGCTCAGCGCGACGTCCATGACCGCCTGGGTGAGCAGCTGCATCAGGATGAGGTAGACCCTCGCTCCGACCGTGTAGATGCCGAGCGCCGCGATGCCATACAGTGACAGGATGATCATGTCGATCGTCCGCACGATGGCGAAGTCCAGCAGCCTGTTCAGCACGACGTGGACGCTATAGCCGGAGAGTTCGCGAAAGCTCTTGAGATCGTAGCCGCGCATCGGCAGCCATCGCGGTTGGCTCCAGAGCCACAGGCCGCTGATCGCGCTCTGAACGACCACCTGGATCACGAGGCTGAGAGCACCGAATCCGGCATAGGCGCAGGCGATGCCCACGACGCCGGACACGGCTGTTGCCACCATGGTCCGGACCGCAAGCACGCGAAAATCCATCTGGCGCTTGTAGAGCGCCTCCTGAAACAAGGTCGCGGTCCCGATCGGAAGCGCCAGACTGGCGGCTGTCAGCAGCGGCGCGAGCCCCTTCACGTCGAGCCAACGCTCGATATGCGGCGCGAGCAGCGCAATCAGAACGGCAAGGAGCACCGAGGCTGCAAACGAGCAGAAAAAGGGCAGCGTCACGTCGGCAGGCTCGAGCGTGCGCCGCTGGATCAGCGCATCACCGAAGCCGAACTCGGCGATCGAGCTCAGGAGCAGCAGGATGAAGGCGACCAGCGCAGCGAGACCGAAATCCGCAGGGTTGAGCAGCCGGGCCAGAACCAGGAACAGCACGAATGACAGCGCCCGGCCGCCCCAATTCTGGGCAAGCGACCAGAACAGAGCCACCACGACCTGATGTTGCTTGCCCTGCGTGACGTTCATCAACAATTCGACCCAATTCCGACAAATCCAACCACAATCGCAGACTAGACGACGTGGCACGCGCTGCTGCCGCGAGGCCACATCTCCGATCATTTCGGAGCAGTGATTGCTCGCTACAGTACGGCGGAGTGATGGCAATCAGATGAGCGCCGTCACGATTCCGATTTAGAGTGGAAGTGAGTTCAAATCGTGGACTACACTTCAATCGACCTTTGCGAAGTGATGCAAAATGGATGCCTTGATGAATTCGTCCGCTCCGCGTTCTGCCCGTAGCTCCAAGCGTTTGCGTGTGGCGATCTACGCGCCGCATTTTGCGGAATATTCCTATCGCCTGGCATCTGGACTGGCGCATCATTGCGACGTGCGCCTCGTGCTCAACGCCAAGGATGCGAACCAGCAATGGGAACTTGCCGACATCGCCGTGGCCGCCCCCTTCCAGACACGAATTCGCGACCTCAGCCTGCGCCGCGGCGGCGCGATCGGCATCCCCGCGTCCTTCATGGACATCATATCGTTTCGTCCAGACGTGATTCATTGTCACGAAGTTCCGGAGATCTACACGTCCAAGCTGATCCAGGTGCTTCGCCCGTTTGGCATTCCGCTGGTCCTGACGGTCCACGATGCGATTCCGCATTCGGAAGGCGGCTCGGGCACCTCGCCGCGTGAGGATGCGTGGCGCGGGCGCATGCGCGCAGCCGCGTCGGTCGTCACCACGCATGGCGAGAGTTGCATTGCCGATTTTCGTCGCGCATCGCCCGACTTCAAGGGCGAGACGGTCTCCAGCATGCATGGCGTACTCATGGTTCCGCCGACCAAGGGCGCAGTCACCGCGCCCGAGCCCGCGCGCATCCTGTTTTTTGGACGGATGTGGGCTTACAAGGGCCTCGACGTCTTCATCGACGCGATCGACCTGCTGGCCCGGCGCGGCGTGGCGCATGAGGCGATCGTCGCCGGCCGCGGCCCCGAGATGACACGGCTCGGAGCGCGGATGGAGGCAATGCCGACCGTCAAGACCATCAATGCCTATATTTCCCCTGCGGATACCGGCCGGCTGTTTCAATCCGCCACCGTCGTCGCCTTGCCCTATAAGGATGCAACGCAGAGCGGCGTGCTTGCATCGGCCTACGGCAATTCTCGTCCCGTCGTTGCCAGCGCCACCGGCGGCATTCCCGACGTCGTCACCGACGGCGTCAACGGGCTGCTGGTTCCCCCGGGCGACGCCGCCGCATTGGCCGACGCGCTCGAACGCGTGCTGACCTCGAAGCCGCTCGCCACGACATTGACGGATGGCGCGCGGCAGACCGCCGCCGGCATCTTGAACTGGGACCGCATCGCGGAAGGATTGCTGGGCTCGTATCACAGGCTCGCCGGTCGTACCGTGAGCTGACTGCTATCGGGGATCTCTCAAACCGATTGCCCGACCTTCAGCGGTCGAAAGACCATGCCGCGGATCGCGCCGTCCAGCAGGCGCCTCAGCCTGACCTCGATCAATTCATAGCTGATCGCGCTTGCGACCAGTGACATCACCAGCCCGAGCCCGATGAAGGCCGCCCACAGCAGCCAGCGATCGACGCCGGCGGCGACCAGCTTCAGGCCGATCACCTGCAAGGGGAAGAGCACGAAGGGATGCACCAGATAGAGGCTGTAGCTGATCTTGCCGACATATTGCAGCGCCGGCGCACTCAGCGCCCGGCCGAGGCCGGAGTCCGGAGCGAGCACCATGCCGAACAGCAGGAAGCCGGGAAGCAGTCCCACGAACGGGTGAAACAGCACCAGGCTCGCATACATCGCCGCTCCGCAGGCAAAGCCCGCGATCAAGCCGAGGCGCCCGGGAATCGAGATGCGAAAGCCGGTGGCGCTGAACAGCATGCCGATGCAGAAGAAGGCCGTGATCGGCCAATGCAGGAGACAAGCGATGCCCAGCAGGATCAAGGGAGCAGCCAGCATCTTGCCGCCGATACGCAGCATCGAGAACGTCGCGGCAAACCAGATGTAGAACGCCCACTCGTAGGTCAGCGTCCAGGCATTCTGCTGGGCAATGGCCAGGCCGAGCGCGTCCTGCACGAAGAACAGATTGGCCGCGAAGATCCCGAGATAGCTGGTCAGGTCGATGCCTCGGAAGAACTTGTAGCCGACGATCGGACCTATCGCAAACAGGGCAAGATGCAGGACGACGAAGACCGGCATGATGCGCAGGACGCGATCGAAAAAGAACCGGGGGAGCGACCCGTGCCGCACCAGGCTCGCCGGGATCAGGAAGCCGCTGATCATGAAGAACAGCTCGACACCGTGCCCCCCGACATTGATCACCGATTGCAGCCAGAGCCAGAGCGGCGGCAGGAAGCCGGGATCCGGAATGTCGTACATGCCTCCCTTGGGCATGTCGTAGAAGTGATCCATCAGCACGCTGAGCGCCGCAATGCCGCGCAGCCCCTGCACCGACGGAACGAACGATCCGTCATAGGCGACGCCAGGCTGCTGCAGGGTCCCGCTCACTCCGCAGCGCCCTGGGTGCTGAGCGCAGGCTCGAGCACCACTTTCTTTCGACGCGCCGAGCGGAACCGCTGTCCAAACGCGATGCTGGGCTTCTCGACGAATGTAAACGTCATCCAGCTGACGAGAAGCGACAGCGCCAGGATCACTGCCAGGAAGATCGACCATCCAATCGGCCCATCACCGAACCAGACGAGGCGATGGACGAAGACGATGACGAATGGCGACATCAAATAGACCGAATAACTGATCACGCCGACAAACGCCATCGGGCGCCACGCCACTCTCTCGCCGAACACCGCAAACCCGATGAAGACCAGCGCCGCGCAGACATAGGCCGATCCGATCGAATAGCTGTAGAAGAAATTCTCGTGATACACGCCGCCGAACCGCCGGTCAGACAGCGTGATGGCGAAAATCGCATACAGCAGCGTGCAGACCGCCACGTGGGTCCATCGCAGCTTTCCGCCGATAACGGTATCGCGGATGATCTTGCCCAGGAACATCGCCGACAGGTTCAACCCGACCTCCATCACCGAGGAGACGGTCCTGTTCTCCACCAGGAGCGCAGCGCTGATTCCGACCAGCGCGGCCGCAATGACGATCGTGACCGCCGTGAAGCGCCGGTTCAGCAGCCCCATTGCAAAGAGGATGGTGCACCCGACGTAGAACAGCAGCTCGATTGCCAGCGTCCAGTAGAACACCCAGAGATTCGGGACGTTCACGAACGTCTGCAACATCGTCACGTTCGCGGCGATCTGCCCCAGCGGATAGATCTTCGACTCCATCAGCTGCATCGTCACGAGCCCAACCACGAGCGAGGTCCAATAGGCCGGATAGAGCCGGAAGAAGCGGCTGATCGCAAAATCGCGCACGGGCGTGGCGCTGTCCGGAAAGCTGAACGGAATGACGAAGCCGCTGACGAAGAAGAACAGCACGACGCCGAAGCGGCCGAAGTTCATGTAGTAGCCGAACACATCGTGGATCGGCCAGTAAAACGCGCCCGTCGGGTGCTTCTCGACGATGATCTCGAAGACATGCTGGACCAGGACCGACAGCACGGCGATGCCGCGCAGCGTGTCGATGAATGCGAGCCGTTTATGCATCATTCGTTCTCACCTGCTTCCGCTCGCCGCCGGCACATCCGGGCGGAAGCCCTCCAATGACGGCACCGGTGGCCGCATGACAATCGGCACGGCGTCGCCGGCCCGTGCGGAGGTCGCACGGCGCGAGAACACTTCGCTGAAGCTCAGTGCGATGATCAAGAGGCCGGACGCCGGGCCGTAGTTCAACACCGTGATCGTGAACAGATTGACGACGAAGATCAGCGTCAGCTTGTAGACGTCGGTGGCTCCGAACGTCGCCCGGAACACCATCACCATGAATGCGACGAACGGGAGACCGAACATCAAATAGGTCCCGATGTAGAAATTGTCGACGGGCACCCAAAATGGCGCGAGCGGCGAGAACAGCTGCTGCGGATAGTTGAAGCAGCCTGCACCACAGCCGGTCACGAGGCCGATGGGCATGAGCTGGGTGAGATAGATGAACGGCTTCTGCCAGCTGTTGTTGATGCGATCGAGGATGCTGAAGAGGGTCGAATGCGGCACCGCGGCGGTCCCGGAAGCGACCACGATCATGAAGAACGGCACGAAGATCGAAGCATACGACCACAGCGCGATGGCCCGGATCGCGGGAAAGCGCGACTTCTCCGGCAGCATCCGCACCAAAACCAGCAGGATCAGGTAGAGCACGAGGACGATCATGGTCGTCTTGCTCGTGGTCAGCTTGATGGCATAGATCGCGATGGAACCGAGCAGGAGACACCAGGTCGTGCTCATGCGGATCGACGTGATCGCGAACGACACCAGGATGAAGAAGGCGGCCATGGTGTTGTCGGCAGCAAAGCCCATCAGGCGCTGGTCGTCGCCGCCATAGGCCCACCACAACCGGCCGGCCTCGCGCACCGCGCCGAAGGACTCGTATTTGTAGCCCACCCAGGGCATCAGGTAGAATTTCGTCAGGAAGACGCCGATCACCGACAGGTAGAAGGTCACGGCGATGACCGACAGAAGCTTCTTGTATGAGCCGAGGCTCGAATCGCAGAAGCAGAAGCCGACGAACACCGGCAGCATCATCTTGAACGATGAGACCGCCGCGTTGACCGTACCCAGCATGAAATAGCCGAGCACGAGCGACAGCATGATCTGCACCAGCACCAGCAGGGCCAGGGTACTGCGATTGCGCAGGATGCAATGGACGAAGAACTGGATGAGGCACAGAACCGCGATGGCGTCGGGCACGTACCAGAGCGCGTTCATGTGATAGATGCTGGTGTAATAGCGGATCATGCCGCCGAAGGCGTCGCGGACCAGATAGGCGCCGAGCGCGATCGCCTCGATGTTGAGGCTGATCAGCGTCATTTGGGGTCGATGCAGCGCGAGACTCGTCATATCAGGCTCAGTTCGTCTGCCGCGCGGGGGACGCCGAGAAATCGGAGCGGCTTCCAAGCGCGTTCCGCATCAGCCTGCCGCCGGGGATTTCGACGTAGAGATAGGTGAAGTGGGAGACCGCGAGCACGGCGGCCAATGAGACCACGAGGTTCAAGGAGGCCGGCAGACCGGCCCAGACCGAATCGAGCACGGCGATCCGCCCTGCCCCGACGGCTCGCACGAAATATTCGGCGAGCAGCACCACGAGCGCGTGCACCATATAGATCGAGTAGGAACGTTTCCCGAGCCAGACCAGTGGCTTGGCCACCAGAATCCGCGGCACCAGCAGCGCATCCGGAAAGGCGAGCAGGCTGCCGAGGAAGATCGCGAACGTCACCGGCGCGAGGAAGGTCGACGCAGGATTGGTCTCCGCCAGGGACACCAGGACAATGCTGGCGATCATGGCGACGAATTGCAGCATGCCCTGAACGGCAGGACCCGGCCTGACCGGCAGGCGATCGACGATCCTGACCGTGAGCGCGCCCAGAAAGAAGCTCACGAAGCAGCGCAGGATGCCGAAATCAGTCTGAAGCCCGAGGCTCCTCTTGTCGAGCACGAAGATGATGAAGACCAGACTTCCGACCGCCAGCGCGCCGCAGAGGACGTAGAACCACAACAGGGAGCGCATGCGCTGGGCAAGGAGGACGATCAGGCCGAACACCAGATAGGTGTAGAACTCGACGCTGATGCTCCAGCTCGGCGCATTCCAGCTGAGATAGTCGACGAACCCCATCGAGTGCAGCAGCAGGAGGTTGAGAACGAAGGAATAGGCGTTGTTCACTTCGAACGCCGCAGGCGCCGCCACGACGACTCCCGCCATGACCAGGCTGATGCGCAGCAGGCGGAAAAGCAGATTCGCCATCAGCATGACGATGTGCAGCGGATAGACCCGCGCCAGCCGCCGCACCATGAACTCACGCAGGGAGAAGCGCCCGAAGTCGCTCTCGACATAGCTGAGCGACATGACGATGCCGCTGAGAACGAAGAACAGATCGACCAGGAGCCAGGAGCTTCTGAAGAACGAGCAATTGATCCACGCGTTGTGCGGAAACGCAGCGAGAAACGTCGGCATCAGCAGCAAATGGTGAATCACCACCGAAGTCGCGGCGACGCCCCGGATGCTGTCGAGCGGCAGGACATGCGCCTTCTCACGATGAATCAACTCCGTCACATCAACATTCCCAGCTATTGCACCGCAACAGTGTGTATCAGGATTTGCGCGCGTTCAATCTCTGCGATCGCGGGCTCGCATTCGACGCATGACGATCGACGATAATTTCAACGCTCGCTTTTCATTCGGACATGCGAGCGCCAAGTTCACGCCACTTTTTTCCAGAGACACCGCACGTCGGCGCGCAAATCAATTCGCGCGCGATGATTGCGAGCATTTGCGTACAAAGTGTGCGCGAAATCCGGCGCTGGTGCGATCAAGATCAAGATGCGCCGGAGCACTGATTTCACCGCAGTAAATGTCGCGCTGATAATTTTCTCACGGAGGGAACTAACGGCTCGCTTGCGACTTGTGTCGGTTTTGCGACGACCGCTTGTGCTGCGCGGGCGTGCAAACGCCTCATATGTTTTCAGGTTGCAACATTCCTAGGCGCAAGATGCCGATCTCCCGGGCATTGTATTTCTTCATTTTGCAACCGAGCGGGAGAGACGATGCGATCGTTATCACTGACAACATGAACTCAACTTTTGCGTCGCACAAAATTTGACACAGTTACCTGTCAGGTTTCGCGTGTTCTCCGATTGCAACAGGGAGCAAAGGGACACGGATGGGCCGCGGACTAACAATTCGTCATGCAAGGGCGCGATGGCTGCCGATCGTCTTGGCAGGTTCTGCCTTGATCGTGTCGAGCATCGATGCCTGCCGCGCTCAATGCGTCGAACTTTCGGATCGTGCCTCGCAGCTCGAGCTCGACACGTTCGTCAAGTCGCCCTCCTCGCTCCTGGAGCGGCTGCGCAATGACAAGGAGAAGCTGAGGTTCCGGCTCGCCACCTATATCGCCACCAATCCCTCGGTGTTGCCGTCCGTGCAGAGCCTGATCTCGGCCTCGGCTTCAGCCGATCGTTCGGCCATCGGCGCCGCGCTGAAGATTGCCGAGGGGCGGTGCACGTCCACGAAGCCGGACGCGGCGCGCAAGATCAGGGACTTCGTGCAGCGAATCGGCGATCTCAACGTGCAGGCAGGTTATTCCGCCGCGGGTGACGACACCTCCGGCATCCCGGCTCAATCGCAAGCCAAGGGCCCGGCGCAACCGTCGCGCGGCGGGGCGCTGCTCGAGGGCGAATGGAAGACCAAGCTGGCCGATCCGTTCAAGCCCGTCCCCCTTCCGAATTGATCTGCGATCATCAAAAGGCAGCGAATTAGACAATGTATCAGCCCAGAGAACATTTCCAGTCGGGCCACAGATTCGGGATCGAGTTCGGCGGAGCCGTCCTCAGCTTCGAGCGAGTGGCCGACGTCCTGCGCCGGCAATGGCCGGTCGTCGCGGCGTGCACCGGCGCCGCGCTGGCCCTGGTGCTCGTCTATCTGGTCACGGCGCAACCCATGTACACGGCCAATGCCCGCATCATGATGGATACGCGCCAAGCCCAGGTGCTGGACAAGGACAGCAACGCCAATAGCGCCCTCATCGACACCGGCTATGTCGACAGCCAGGTCGAGGTCATCAATTCGGATGACCTGATTCTCTCGGTCGTCCGTCGCCTGAAATTGACTGAAGATCCCGAGTTCAACGGCTCCAAGCCGGGCCTTCTCTCCGTCATTCTCGGCAAGGTGACGTCGCTGTTCAGCTCCGGCGAACCGGCATCGCAGGATCAGCTCGAACATGCGGTGGTCGAGCAGGTTCAGAAGAACCTGAGAACGGAACGCGTCCTGACGACCTACGTCCTGTCGCTGAACTATCGCGCACGGACCCCCGACAAGGCCGCCAAGATCGCCAACGCCATTGCCAAGGCCTATCTCGTCGGCGCCCTGGAAGCCAAATATGAGTCCACCAAGCGGGCCACCGAGTGGCTTCAGCAGCGCAGCATCGAGCTGAGCGAGCAGGCCTCGGCCAGCGACCGCGCGGTGCAGACGTTCAAGGCCGAACACAACATCGTCGGGACCAGCCGCGGCCTGATGTCCGAACAGCAATTGTCGGACCTGAACACGCAGCTGGTTCAAGCGCGGGCGGCGACGGCCGAAGCCAAGGCCCGGCTCGACCGCATCAACACCATTTCGGACCAGGATGTCGCGCAATCGACGGTGACCGACGCACTCAACAACTCGGTCATCACCCGCCTCCGGGCCCAATATCTCGACCTCCAGGCCCAATATGCCGACTGGTCGAGGCGCTATGGCAAGCAACATCTGGCTGCGGTCAATCTGGCCAACAAGATGGATGAGCTGCGCAAGAACATGGCCGACGAACTGCATCGGATCGGAGACGCCTATCGCAGCGACTACGAGATCGCGAAGAGCCGGGAGGCTTCTCTGGACAAGAGCGTCAAGGATCTCGTCGCTCAGGCCGGCCACACCGGCCAGGCCGAGGTCAAATTGCGCGACCTCGAAAGCGCCGCCGACACCTATCGCAACCTCTACAACAACTTCCTCGAGAAGCTGCAGAGCGCGACGCAGAACCAGAGCTTTCCGCTCAGCGAGTCGCGCCTGATCAGCACCGCCACCAAGCCGGATCGCAAGAGTTCGCCGCGCACGGTGCTGGCGCTGGTGGGGGGCCTGGTGGGCGGCCTCTGCCTCGGCTTTGGCGTCGCATTCGGGCGTGAGCTGCTCAGCGACGTCCTGCGAACCCCCGGCGAGGTCGAGGATGAGCTCGGCGTGAAGTGTCTCGGAGTCCTGCCCGACATTCGTCCCCCGACGAAAACCGGCGCGTTGCTTTCGACCTCCGCGAAGACCGGTCCACCCGATCTGTCCCGCTACGTCGTCGACCATCCGTTCTCGCGGTTTGCCGAGACGTTGCGGAACATCAAGGTATCGATCGACGTTGCGCGCCTGACCCGCGAGATCAAGGTGATTGGCATCGTGTCGTCTCTCCCCAAGGAGGGAAAGACGACGGTAGCGGCCAACTTCGCGCAGCTGATCGCCCTCACCGGACATCGCACGGTCCTGATCGACGGCGATCTGCACACGCGTTCGCTCACGCGAGAGCTCGCACCGAACGCCACGACCGGACTGGTCGAGGCGCTCAGCGATCCGGCCAACCTCGGCTACCATGTGCAGCGAAGCAAGGAGACGGGCCTCGATTTCCTGCCGTCCGTCGTGGCCTCCCGCATGGTCAATTCGGCCGACGTCATTGGATCAAAGGCGATGGCGGAGTTGCTCAAGGTGCTGAAAGAGCATTATGAGTACATCGTGATCGATCTTGCCCCGGTGATGCCGGTGGCGGACTCAAAGGCCGTCAGCTTCCTGATCGATGCCATGGTCTATGTGATCGAGTGGGGACAGACGACACGAAGCGCACTTCAGGAGTCGGTTTCCGGATCGGAAGTCCTGCAGAAGAAGCTGCTCGGCGCCGTGCTCAACCGCGCCAACCCGAAGATGCTCAAGCGCATCGAGGCGTACAAGGGCAAGCACCACAACAGCTACTACGTCGAGCACGCCTAGTTTGGGCGGAGGCGCGCCGCCGCCCCAACCGAACTGAAACGACTTCAGGCCCGCTGCCATCTGGCAGCGGGCCTTTGTTCGTGCTGTGCGGAACTGTCGCCTGAACAAGATCGCGTGCGCCTTCGCGCACGAGGCCAAAGATCGCACCGGGCCCCCGGACTGCTCAGGCCTCCGTATTCGTCCGGAATCCACAACTTGCAGTTATTGCTCTAGCCAAAAGCAAGGATTGACGAAGACGTTGATGGCTAGGACAGTGTGCCAATTGGCGATCATCATCGACAAGACGAGACAATCCGGTCCTCGCCGCCTCGAAATGCCGAAACTTTGGGCATCTTTCCTTCTGGGTTCCCTGAAGCTAAGCTCGGCTGATATTTGTAGTTCTTTTCCGGCGGGCTCGGAATGCTGATCGTCCTGACGATTTTGACTATTTGGGTTCTGCTCAACATCCTGTTCGTGTTGGTCGTCGTGCCTCCACGCAAGCCCCGTCGGCAGTCAATGGCGACGACCCTTTCGCCCGCGCCCATCGACCCCAGCCGGCGTGACATCGACCAGGACGAACCGTTTTCGGTTCGCCAGGTCATCGTCTCCATTGCGATGGGGGCATTCTTCGTGCTGGTGCCGCCGCTGCTCGCCTTGCGCGATGCAGTCATGCGGCTCTTCGGCAGATCGTCGCGAGACGGAACCTGATCGATCGGAACCGCGGTTCCATATCGTCGGGAAATTGAGCGGCTAATAGGCTTCCTGAAACATCACGGCGGACGCCGTGCGGGCCATGATCTTCAGGTCGAGCCAGATGCTCCAATTGCTGACGTACCAGACGTCGTATTCGACCCGCTTCTCCATCAGATCGATCGTCGGCGTTTCCCCCCTGAACCCGTTCACCTGGGCCCAGCCGGTCAGGCCCGGCTTCATGTGATGCCGGTAGACGTATTTGCTGATGAGCTCGTCATAGTAGTTGTCATGGGCCAGCGCATGGGGACGTGGGCCGACCAGTGACATGTCTCCACGCAGCACGTTCCAGAGCTGCGGCAGCTCGTCGATGCTGGTCATGCGCAGGAAACGCCCGATCTTGGTGACCCGGGCATCCCTCTTGGTCGCCTGGGCAATCGTTTCGCCGTTCTCGCAGACGGTCATGCTGCGGAACTTCCAGATCTCGAACGGCCGGCCGTTGAAGCCACGCCGCGACTGGCGGAATATGACGGCTCCCGGGGAATCCAGCTTGATCAGCAAAGCGACCGTCAGCAGCAGCGGCGTCAGCATCACGAGCGCGAACATGGCCACGCCAACGTCGAGACAGCGCTTCTGCAACCGCTCGAGAATGGTGAGAGGCGGCCGCTGGATTTCGACCGCGACGGTTCCACTGACCGGCAGAAACGGACGGGTCACCAGATCAGCGACCGAATCGTCCGGCAACAGGCGTATGGGCTGCGGGACGGCGCGCAAATATGGGCTCAGCTTGCGGAGCATGGGCAACTCGTTCCAGTCGATCGCAAGCAGATATTCGTCGACGTCGGCCGAGCGCGACTGACGGATTACATCGCGAATCTGCCGTTCCCAGTGGCCGTCATCCCGCTCGGCGCCGAGCACGAAATGGCGCATGACATCGAAGCCGTTCCTCCTGAGGTCCTTGAAGCGGCTCGAGGTGAAGTCGAGCGGCTTGAGGCTGAGCAGGATCACCTTGCGATCGACCAGCCGGCTTCGCGCAAAGCTGGTGCCGAACACCGCCTGCCAGACGAAGCGGAGGCTGATCAAGCCAACCCCGCCGATCACGGCGAAGACAATGACGGTGCCGCGGGACAGATTGTCCGTCGATTTCAGCAGAAAGGCCGCAACGGCCAGGATCGTCAGCGACGTCAGCCAGATCAACACCGCCTTTCGAAGCTGCCAGACGACGTTGAGCAGGCGATGCGTGGCATAGACGTCCCGGAAATAGGCGACCGCGACGAACACCACGCCGACGAACAACCCGGCTCCCACCGAAGCACTGTCGGCGGGCGAAGCGACGGCCGCTCCGTACAGCGAAGCCCCGGCAGCATAGCTCAACAGGATCAGCAGAAAGTCAGCAGCCATGACGACGATCTGGAATGGCCTCTGAAGAGCGTTACCGCGTGTCGACGACAGCGTGTGAGCGTTTTCAGAACCAAAAGTTGCAACAGCCATTCGAACCTCTGCCTATCGAGAGAGTGCCTGACGCTCATCGTGATGCTGAAGACTCGTCACTTCCCCGCGCGGAAAGTGTTGCGTGATCGCAGCGACATTGTGGCACCGCACGCAAAACTTTTGCGGCGCACGGATCATGCGCCACGTTGAAATGCTCAGCGAAATTCGGCGCGATGAAAATGTCGTCACAGTGATGACATACGAGCGAACGCGTTGCCCTATTTTGAATCAAGTTCCACGTTCGGCGCAGAGTCTGATCGTCGTGCGAGCGCATTTCGCTCATCTTTCAGGCGATGCAATTCCTCCGTCGAGCGCGACGAGTCATTTGCGAGAATTCCGATGGATTTCTATCTGGGCGTGCGCCTTGAAATCCGGTCCAGGCATGCAACTTTGCCGCGCTCTCGCACGCAGCAATGCAATTGTTGCGGACCGATCGTTCGCGCCCACCGCAGAACCAGGTGGGCAAAAAATTCCGCGCCCTTCTTTCGGCGTGATCGGGCCGGAGAACAGGGACGCTACCTCAACGAACTCACGTGGTTCGTGTTGGATGGAAGCTCTCCGGTGCCGGCGACTTGGGGAAATTTCTCGACCACCCGATCGATTGAGCGCCATGATATCTCTCGCGCGACCACGGCCAGCCGTTCCCAAACCGCAATTGCCGGAAGGAGTTCGCATCTATGCGATCTCGGATATTCACGGATGCGCGCATCTGCTCCAACCCATGTTGCGGGTGATCGACGCCGACGTCGCCCGCAGCCGGCCGCGCTATGCGATCGAGGTCTTCATGGGCGATTACATCGATCGCGGCCCCGACACGCGCTCCACCCTCGATGTACTGGTCGAGCGGAGTCGCCGGGGAAATGCGGTCTTCCTCAAGGGAAACCACGAGGCATTTCTTGTGAGGGTGTTCGAAGACCCTTCATTGTTCGAGGATTGGATCGCCGTCGGCGGGACCCAGACCCTGATGTCCTACGGGCTCGCACCGCCGGACCTGAAGCGCAACGAGCCGGCATCCATCTTGCGCGATCTGATTCGAGCAATGCCCACCGAGCATCTGGAATTTCTGGACAATCTGCGGCTGAGCTTCAGTTGCGGCGACTTCTTCTTCGTTCACGCCGGCGTTCGCCCGGGCGTTCCCCTGGCCGAGCAGACGGAGCGCGACCTGCTCTGGATTCGCGAAGAATTCCTGCAGAGCGAGGAGCAGTTCGGCAAATATATCGTGCACGGCCATACGCCGGTCCGCAATGCCGAATTCCTGACGAACCGCGTCAACATCGACACCGGCGCCTATGCGACCGGCAATCTCACCCTGATGAGCATCCAGGGCAGCCGCATGCTCGCGGTGTGAGGTGGGATCGACCTGGCCGCCACGGCTTGTCTACGACAGGTGAAGCGCTGCGCTCAATTGAGCAAGCACGGCTTCTCCAGCCGCGCGCGCGTTTCGGCCATCCAATCGTGCCAGGCCCGTTCGTGCTTGACGTAGAGCTCCAGCCAACGCTCCCCATGCCTGTCCTGACGGACATGAGGCGGCTCGACGAGCAAATCGACGCCAAGGCGGGCCCCCGGATTGTCGAGGGCTTCGAACTCGATCGTCTCCGAGATCGTCAGCCCGACAAGCACGCGTTGTCCGGCGCCATCGACGATGTAGCGCCGCGGCGCGTCCTTCCTGGGTTCGCTCATCTCGTCATGCCCCATTCTTATGGTGAGATCCCCGGTGCCGCCAGGACGCCGCCGCTAGAAGGCTCGCCGGGCGTGGCCGAAGGTCGAGGCAGGAGTCGCCCCGGCCGCTCGATGCAAGATGCCACGGGATGAGTTTGCAGGACTTCGCGTGACGCGCCAAGCACGCAGCGCGTATCCCAAGATGATGCCCGAGCCAAAGATGAAAGCGGAGACGAAGGCAGAAGTCATGAGAGCCGTCCTGGATGGTCCGGGACTCATCAAGAGCGAGCAGTGTGTCGACATCATGGTTCTGGCCGACTCCGGGACGCCGAAAGATTGTTCATGCCTGATGTCCTGTGTGCAGGGAGCGCAAATCTCGCGTGCATGAATCACGACGGGTAGGATCACTCTGCCATAGACACTCATTGTAGAAAGAGACATCCTCGCGGACCCTCTCCTCCATGGCTGTTGCCCTTGAGCGGACCTGCCGCGCCTGCCCTCGAACAGGAAATTTCGGCCGACCGACCAGCCCATGCCCTTGCAACCATCCGGGACCCGTCGCATTATTTCGCATCTCATTTGACCAGGGATTCAATCCAATGAACTTCCGTGCTATTATTCCATCCATTGCCCTTGCCGCTTTCGCCGTCGCCTTGACAGCTTCCGTCGCGCCGGCCGCCGAGCTCGCGCTTGCGCATCACCGGGCAGCCTATGTCCAAACCGGGGTCGTGCTGTGGGACGACGTTTATCCGCCCGCGATCTACGGCCCACAGCCTCGCTCCGTCGAGGAAGTCGCGGCCATGAAGGCGCAGGCGCGCCCGGTCGCCCACCGCTGGTGGGGCTATTGGTACGTCCGGTGAGCGCGGAGGCGCTTCTGGGGAAAGAGC
>NZ_LFJC01000003.1:3049917-3086494 GCF_002776695.1 Bradyrhizobium nitroreducens | reverse complement strand
GAGGCCAAAAGGAATGGTCGGCTCCCGGGAGATCACGGCATAAGCCGTCCAGCCATCGCGCAGGGAAGGCCGAGTGATCGGCACCACCTGTATGCTGCTGTGCGGTTCTTCCTGCGTGTGCCTTTCGCGCAGCAGACCGCGGGTGCCTGTCGGCACCCGGCCTTCCCTGCGCCCTCTTGGATTTGAGGGTGGAGCGACGAAGCAAAGCTCGGGCGAAAGCGCCGCGAGAACGAGAAGGCGTGCCCGCCACCACATCCACGGTGTCACTGCTCGCCTAGTGCGCAATTGCGCACAGGGGCGGGCGGATCCAGTATTCCAGAGGCCGCAGTGATCGAACCGAGAAGCCGCGGCGTACTGGATTCCCCGCCTTTGCCGGGAATGACAGCGTTGCTCGGAGAAGCAGGCTGTCGCCGCTAACTCCGTCATTGCGAGCCAACGGGTCCGCGCGAAGCGCGGCCCGATGACAGGCTCCGCGAAGCAATCCAGAGTCTTTCCGCGGAGGGATTCTGGATTGCTTCGTCGCAAGGGGCTCCTCGCCATGACGACGTGGAGAGCGCCAGCGCCACCCTCCGCTCTCGTGCCCCGGACGCAGCGCAGCGCTCTCAAGGCGACGCGAAGCATCGTCCGGGAGCGGTGCGCTGCAGAGCCGGGGCCCATCTCACCGCGAGCTCGGCTGCCGCCCTGGGTCCCGGCTCTGCGCAGCGGCACTGCGTGCCGCAGCTTGTCCGGGACACGACAACGTTGCTCGGTCCAGCCTTTCCCCCTCACAACTCCGTGTCTTTATTCGGGAACGATCATTCCCTATTATCCCGCAATGCAAGAGACCGCCCGCAGATCGCAAGCCACCGCCCGTCCGCCCGGCCGTCCCCGGGAATTCGACATGGACACCGCGCTCGACCGCGCCGTGAGGGTGTTTTGCGAGCGCGGCTATCATGCCACCTCGATCGGAGACCTGACCGCCGCGATGCGGCTCGCCACCGGCAGCGTCTACAAGGCGTTTCGCGACAAGCAGGCCGTGTTCCTGGCGGCATTCGACCGCTACGCCGCGGTCCGCCGTGAGCAGACCCGCAGCGCGGCCGCGCGCGGCAGCAACGGCCGGGAGCGGCTGCGCCACATGCTGCTGTTCTATGTCGAGCATTCGCAAGGCATCGAGGGCCGCCGCGGCTGCATGGTGGTCGGCGGCACGGTCGAGCTCGCCGCGCTCGATCCGCAAGTCCGCGCCCGCGTCAACGCGCAGATCGAGACCAACGAGGCCTTCATCGCGGGCCTCATCCGCGAGGGCCAGGGCGACGGTTCGATACCGGCCCATGTCGATGTCGACGACACCGCGCGGCTGATGATCTGCATCACGCAGGGCATGCGCGTCGTCGGCAAGGCGCGCCTGCCGCTCGACGGGAAGCGCCTCGTCGGCGTCGCGATGAAGCTGCTCGCCTGAATTCATGCCTTATTAGGGAATGATCGTTCCCATATCTGGAGTCTGCTGGAATGACGATGAATGCCACGATCGAGACCGCCCCCGAACCGGATGCGGTGTCACAGCGCCTGACCTTCGTGCTTGCCGCGGCCTGTGGCATGGTCGCCGCCAACATCTACTACGCGCAGCCGCTGATCGCCCCGATCAGCGCCGCGCTCGGCCTGTCGCATGAAGCCGCGGGGCTGATCGTGACCATGACGCAGATCGGCTATGGCGTCGGGCTTCTCTTCATCGTGCCGCTCGGCGATCTCGTCGAAAATCGCGCGCTGATCTGCTCGGTGATCATGCTCGGTGCTACCGCGCTGCTCGCCGCCGCGTTCTCGACCCATGCGCTGCCGTTCCTGGTCGCGGCGCTGTTCGTCGGGCTCGGCTCGGTCGCGGTGCAGATCATCATCCCCTATGCGGCGCATCTGGCGCCGGAGGCCATCCGCGGCCGCGTCGTCGGCAACGTCTCGACCGGGCTGATGCTCGGCATCATGCTGGCGCGCCCGGTGTCGAGCTTCGTCACCGCGGCCTCGTCGTGGCACACGGTGTTCTTCGCCTCCGCCGCGCTGATGATCGTGCTCGCAGCGGTGCTCCGCCTCGTGCTGCCGAGGCGCCGGCCCGTCGCGCGTATGCATTACGGCACGCTGCTGCTGTCGATGCCGCACCTGGCCTTGAATACGCCGCTGCTCCGGCGACGGGCGCTCTACCAGGCGAGCCTGTTCGGCTGCTTCACCCTGTTCTGGACGGTGGCGCCGCTCCAGCTCGCGGGCGCGTTCGGTTTTTCCCAGCGCGGCATCGCGCTGTTCGCCCTCGCCGGCGTCGCCGGCGTGTTCGCAGCTCCCATCGCGGGCCGGCTCGCCGATCGCGGCCATAGCCGGATCGCGACGCTGGTTGCGATGCTGCTCGCGGCCGCGGGCTTCCTGGCGAGCTATGTCGGCGCGCCCGGCTCGATGCTGAACCTCGGCTGCCTGGTCGTGGCCGCGATCGCCATCGATATCGGCGTTCAGGGCAACGTCGTGCTCGGCTTCCGCGCCATCTTCGCGCTCGGGCACGAGCACCGCAGCCGCCTCAACGGTCTCTATATGGCGACGTTCTTCGCGGCCGGTGCCGCCGGCTCTGCCATCGGCGCCTTCGCCTTCGCGCAAGGCGGCTGGCCGCTCGCCTCGGCCATTGGCCTCGCTTTGCCCGTCGCGGGCCTGCTCTATGCGGCGACCGAGTAGTCGCCGGCCCGGCGGAATGGCGCGATGCGGCTGTTTACCAAGACCCGGACACGAGGCCCTGCGAGGCGTCGGGTGCTGCAATTTCCATCTCGCGGTTTGCTTGCGGTTGTAGTACTTTCGTCTCAAGCGAGCCCGGTTAACGGGCGGCAGGGGGAGGCTGATGAGGCGTGCGGGGCTGTTTGGCGTACCGCGGGTACGGCCATGGTCGTGGCGGGCGTTTCTGCTCGGTTGCGTCGTTATCGCAGTATCGGCCGTGCTTCAGGGCATCTGCGTCGCGCTCGGCGCCAAGTTCTATTTTGCAGCGTTCCTGCCCGGCCTGTTCGTGCTCGGCCTCGTCGCGGGCGCGCCGGCGGCCGTGTTTGCCGCGCTGTTCACGGTGCCATTGGTGTGGTGGGCGTTCATTCCGCCCTTCTTCGAGTTCAGCGCGCTGTCGAGCACGAATGCCGATTCCATCAACCTGTTCTGCCTGCTTGCCGTGCTGCTGATCGGCCTTGCCGATCTCTGCCGCGAGACGATGAGCATCATCAGCCGCGGCGGGCTGAAGCCGCCGGGCGAGAGCGCGGCAACGAATCCGCAATAGATCGTCCTGCCGCGATGGCGCGCGTTGCCTGCGCGCAACAGTCCGGCAACCATCCGCGCGCTTGCCGCGCGCCGCTAACTTTTCGAAAAAGATTTGGCCGCAGTTTCTCCCCCGGGAATGACGAGGGAGTTTTCGGACATGAACGGCCAAATCAACGGTCACGCCATCCTGGAGAACGTGCGTCGCTATCGCGGCATCGCATCACTGTATCGCCAAACCGCTGCGTTTCGCCCGGGCCAGAGCTGGTCGCTGCTGGAACAGGCGCAGGATTGGGAAGCGCGGGCGCTGTCGGAGCTGGAATCCTATTTCGCAGCGCGCATGGACTACGCCGCGCCGCGCGCAGCCTGATCGTTAACCATCGATCACGATATGATCGTGAGCTCGGGTGCGGGCACCACGAATTGTCCGCCCCAGGCGCGAATCTCCGCCAGCTGCGCGACGATCTCGTCCTTCAGATTCCAGGGAAGGACGAAGACGTAATCAGGCCTTGCCGCGATCAGGGCGGCGGGATCGCGGATCGGCAGATGCGATCCCGGAAGCAGCAGGCCCTGCTTGTGCGGATTGCGATCCACGGTGAACGGAATCAGCTCGCGCGTGACGCCGCAATAATTCAGCAGCGTGTTGCCCTTGGCAGGCGCGCCATAGCCGAGGACCGTCTTGCCCGCGCGCCGCGCGGCGGCGAGAAAGTCGCGGATCGCTCCACGCTTCGCCGCCACCTTCGCCTGAAAATCGCGATAGATCGCGGGCCGGTCGAGACCTGCGACTTCCTCGCGCCGGCGCAATTGCTCGAGCGCGGGCGAGGGCCTTTGAGCAGCCGTCGTCCTGCAGACATGCAGGCGCAGCGAGCCGCCATGAGTCGGCAATTCCTCCACGTCGAACACGCGCAAGGCGTGTGCGCGAAACACCGTCTCGAGGGTCGCGAGCGAGAAGTACGACAGATGCTCGTGATAGATCGTGTCGAACTGAATCCCTTCGATCAGATGCAGCAGGTGCGGAAGCTCCAGCGTCGCACGTCCGGTGTCGGGCAGGAGAATGCGCAGGCCCGCGACGAAATCGTTGATGTCGGGGACGTGCGGCAGCACGTTGTTGGCGACGATCAGTTCGGGCCTGTGGCCCTCGGCGCAGAGCGCTGCGGCCGCATCGCGGCCGAAATAGCAGGTCCGGGTCGGAATGCCCTTGGCGATCGCAGCGGCCGCCGGGCCGCTGGCCGGCTCGATCCCGAGCGCGCCGATGCCGGCGCGCTGAAAATATTGCAGCAGATATCCGTCATTGCTGGCGATCTCGATCACCTCGGACGCAGGCCCGAGCCTTGCGCGGACGATCATCTCGGCGGCATAGCTCTCCGCATGAAGCAGCCAGCTCTCGGAATAGGACGAATAATAGAGATACTGGTCGAAGATGCTGGCCGCCGGCTCGAATTGCGGCAGCTGGACCAGCCCGCAGGCGCGGCACACGCGGGCATGCAGCGGGTAGGTCGGCTCGGCGGCATTCGCGCACTCCGGCGGCAGATAGGAATTCGCCAGAGGCGACAGGCCGAGATCGACGAAGGTCTCGTCGAGCTCCCGCGCGCAGAAGCGGCATCGATGCCCGTCCATGACCGGATCGTCCCGTTGTGCCGCCCTGTCGCGGCTGTTAGTGAATGCTTCCAAGCTACGGAAACTCCGACAAGGTTGCGCATGATGCAACCGAAAAGGCGTTCGGGTGAACGGACGTTCGCAGCGGCGGCGTCGCGGCGCGGAGGGGCGAGATGAAGTTCGCTGCATTGGCTCTGCCGGGCGTGGTCGAAATCGGCATCGAGCGCGAGCTTGATGCGCGCGGGTCCTTTGCCCGGCTGTTCGACACCGAGGCCTTCGCGGCGCAGGGACTGCCGACGCAGTTCGCGCAACACAGCCTGTCCCGCAACGAACGCGCCGGCACCCTTCGCGGTCTGCACTACCAGGCCGGCCGGCCGGAGGCGAAGCTGGTGCGCTGCGTTGCCGGCCGCGCCTTCGACGTGATCGTCGATCTGCGCCGATCGCTGCCGACCTTTGGACAATGGTGCTCGGTCGAACTCACCGCCGACCGCGGCAATGCGGTGTTCATCCCCGCCGGATGCGCGCACGGCTTCCAGACGCTCACTGATGCGACCGAGCTGATGTACTGCATCGACGTGCCTTATGACGCGCAGGGCGCAGCAGGCATTCGCTGGGACGATCCGTCGCTGGCAATCGCCTGGCCGCTGCCCGATCCGATCCTGTCCGCGCGCGACCGCGCGCTGCCGTATCTCGCATGAAGCGGGTCTTGGTCACGGGCGCGTCCGGATTCATCGGCCGTGCGCTCGTGCCTGCGCTGGCGGGGCGCGGCTTCGAGGTCCATGGCATCGCGCGCACAGCGCAGCCGGCGACGCCGGGCGTGAGTTGGCATGCGGCCGATCTCCTCACCGAAGCCGGCCGCGCGCATGCGCTGTCCGCAGCGCGGCCGACGCATCTCGTCCATCTCGCCTGGGAAGCGCGGCCGGGCCGCTATCGCGAAGATCCCATCAATCGGCGGTGGACGGAGGCGAGCATCGACCTGCTCGCGCGCGCGCAAGCCTGCGGCATCAGCCGCGTCCTCGGCATCGGCAGCTGCCTCGAATACGGACCGCAGAGCGGTCCGTGCGAAGAGGGCGTGAGCCCGTGCCGTCCCACGACATTGTACGGCCAGGCCAAGCTCGCGACGGGCGAAGCCTATATCGCGGCGGGCGCCATTTGGGGCCGCGTGTTTGTCCCGTTCGGTCCGCACGAGCCGGAGAGGCGCCTCATTCCTTCGCTGATCCGGAGCCTCCGTGCCGGACAAGACTTCGATTGTTCGCATGGCGGCCAATTGCGCGACTTCGTCTATGTCGACGATCTCGCGCAAATGATCGCCGCCGTGCTCGACAGCGAGCTCAAAGGCGCGGTCAATCTCGCCAGCGGCGAGGTGTGCAGCCTGCGCAGCGTGATCGAGCACTTCGCCGAGTGCCTCGAGGCGCCTCATCTGGTCAGGTTCGGCGCCCTCGATGCAACGGGCGTCGATGCCGAGCCGATGCTCGCCGCCGATGTCAGCCGCCTCCGCGAGGTGACCGCAGGCGTGCCGCTGGTCGGCTTCAAGGCAGGTGCCGCCCGCACTCTCGCATGGTGGACCGATCGCCTGCCGAGGAGCGCGTGAGGTGCGGTTCACTTGCAGCAGGCGGACGGCAGGCGGGTCCCGTGGCAATTACGGAGTTGTCTCGCCGAGCGTCTGTGCTAGCAACGGGCCGACCGAAACCTCCTTCATGTCGGCCGGGGCAAGCGATGACCACGTTCAACCGCATCTTCACGACCGAGCGCCTGCTCCAGATCATCGTGATCCTGGCGGCCACCGTCGCCATGAAGCTGATGAGCTGAGTGCCGGCGGACTATCGTCCGCTGAACTCGGGCACGTCGGGCAGATAGTTCGATCCTTCCGAGCCCAGGAAATCGAACATCGCCTGCGCCGGCGGCAGCAGCACCTTGTCGCTGCGGCGGATCACATACCATTGCCGCACGATCGGCAGGCCCGCGACGTCGAGCACGATGAGCCGGCCTTCGGCGAGCTCGTGCGCCACCGTGTGGGCCGAGATGAAGGCGATGCCGAGCCCGGCGATGACCGCCTGCTTGATGGTCTCGTTGCTGCTCATCTCCATGCCGACGATCGGCTCGAGGTCGGACTTTTGGAACATGCCCTCCATCAGCGTCCGCGTGCCCGAGCCAGGCTCGCGGGTGAGGAAGGTCTCGTGCACGAGGTCGGTCAGGCTGAGGCCGGAATCCTTTTCCAGCCAGTGCCCCTTGCGCGCGACGATGATGTGCGGATTGCGCCCGAGCTGGCGGACGTCGACGGAGACGTCGGCCGGTGGCCGACCCATCACGGCGAAATCGAGGTCGTAGCCGTGCATGGCCTCGCGAATCTCCTCGCGATTGCCGATGGTCAGCTTGATCTCGATCTTGGGATAGCGCTTGGAGAATGCCGCGATTGCATGCGGCACGAAATATTTCGCGGTCGAGACCGCGCCGAGATGCACGGTGCCGCCGGTCCGCCCCGCCAGCAGGTCGAGCGCGCCCTGGCAGTCGGTGATGGCGGCCTCGACCCGCTCGGCGAGCGCCAGGACCTCCTTGCCCGCCTCCGTCAGCAGCATGCCGTCGCCGGTCCGCTGCACCAGCGGCAGGCCGGCGAGGTCCTGAAGCTGCCGCAGCTGCTGGGTCACGGCCGGCTGCGTCAGCCCGAGATGGCCGGAGGCCGCCGTCACGCTGCCCTTGGCCGACAATGCCGCAAGCGAACGAAGCTGCCGGATCGTGAGATGCCGGAGCTGGGCCGCCGCATGGCCGGGACCATTATAAGAAAATTCTTTGACGCTCATTATGAATAGAAATTTTCCTTATTAAGCTGCCCCTGTCAATCTCCTGATGCCGGGACTGATCGCTGCCTGCCTCCAGAGGGGAGGGAATGGACGCGGCGCCGGCACAGGGGATGGACGCAGATGACCGGGCAACTCAGGCTGGACGATCACCTTCAACGGTATTCCGAGACCGCGCCGCACGCGCTGGCCGTGGCCGCCGCGGTCGATGCCATCGCGGCGGCGGCGATCGAGATCGCCGACCTCATCGCCACCGGTGATCTCGCGGACGCCTCCGGCCTGACGACGGGGCGCAACAGTGACGGCGACGTGCAGCGCGATCTCGACGTCCAGGCCGATGCGATCCTGCGCCGCTGTCTCGGCAAGCTGCCGATCGCGGCGCTGGCGTCTGAGGAGATGCGCGAGGCCCAGATCGGCGACCGCGAGGGCCGCATCTGCATCGCGATCGATCCGCTCGACGGCTCCTCCAACATCGACATCAACATGACCGTCGGCACGATCTTCTCGATCCTGCCGGCACCCGAGGACCTCTCGCTCGCCTTCCATCAGCGCGGCTCGGCGCAACTCGCGGCGGGCTTCGTCACCTACGGCCCGCAGACCTCGCTGGTGCTGACGCTCGGCGAAGGCGTCGACATCTTCACCCTCGACCGCAAGGCGGGCTGCTTCCGCCTCGCGCGCGCCGGCGCGCAGATCGCCGAGGCCTGCGAGGAATTCGCGATCAACGCGTCGAACCGCCGGCACTGGGATCCGCCGGTGCGTGCCTTCATCGAGGAATGCCTCGCCGGCGTCGAAGGGCCGGCCAACCACGATTTCAACATGCGCTGGGTCGGCTCGCTGGTGGCCGAGACCTATCGCATCCTCACCCGCGGCGGCGTGTTCCTCTATCCCTCGGATGCGCGTGCCGGCTATGGCGACGGTCGCCTGCGCCTGACTTACGAGGCGCATCCGATGGCCATGATCATCGAGCAGGCCGGCGGCTCCGCCACGACGGGACGCGAGCGCATCCTCGATCTCTCAGCGCAAAACCTGCACCAGCGCGTGCCGCTGATCATGGGTTCGAGCAACGAGGTGCGGCGCGTCGAGGAGCTGCATTGCGATCCGGTGCTGGTCGCCAGCGTTTCAGCGCCGCTATTCGCGCGGCGCGGATTCTTCCGGCTCTGATCGAGGTGACGCATGTCCAGGAAACATCCGATCATCTCCATCACCGGCTCCTCTGGCGCCGGCACCACCTCGGTCAAGAAGACCTTCGAGCAGATATTTTTCCGCGAGAAGGTCAACGCCGCCTACATCGAGGGCGACGCCTTCCACCGCTATGACCGCGCCGAAATGCGCACGCAGATGGCCAAGGAGGCCGAGCGCGGCAACAGGCATTTCAGCCATTTCAGCCCCGAGACCAACCTGTTCGAGGAACTGGAGCGCGCGTTCCGCGACTACGGCGAGACCGGCACGGCGGTGACGCGCCACTACGTGCACGATGCCGAGGAATCCGCACTGCATGGCGCGGCGCCCGGCACCTTCACCGATTGGAAGAAGCTGCCGGAGAACTCCGACCTCTTGTTCTACGAAGGCCTGCACGGCGCCGTGGTCACCGACAAGGTCAACGTCGCGCGCTATGCCGACCTCAAGATCGGAGTCGTGCCGGTCATCAATCTCGAATGGATCCAGAAGCTGCACCGCGATCGCAGCGCGCGCGGCTATTCGACCGAGGCGGTCACCGACACCATCCTGCGGCGGATGCCCGACTACATCCACTACATCTGCCCGCAATTCACCGAGACCGACATCAACTTCCAGCGCGTGCCGACGGTGGACACCTCCAATCCGTTCGTCGCGCGTTGGATCCCGACGCCGGACGAATCGATGGTCGTGATTCGCTTCAAGAATCCGCGCGGTATCGACTTCCCCTATCTGCTCTCGATGCTGCCGCAGAGCTGGATGTCGCGCGCCAATTCGATCGTCTGTCCCGGTGCGAAGCTCGATCTCGCGATGCAGCTGATCCTGACGCCGCTGATCATGCAGCTCATCGAGCGCAAGCGAAACCTGAAGTAAAGAGGGAGGATCCGATGAACATCTCCGTCCACGCCGAAGCCGACCTCACGGCGGTCGCGCACAACGACCTGGCCAATGCCGTCCGCTTCCTCGCGGTCGATGCCATCGAGACCTCGCAATCCGGCCATCCCGGCCTGCCCATGGGCATGGCCGACGTCGCGACCGTGCTGTTCTCGCGCTTCCTGAAGTTCGACTCCGCGCATCCGACCTGGCCGGACCGCGACCGCTTCGTGCTCTCCGCGGGCCACGGCTCGATGCTGCTCTACGCATTGCTGCATCTGACCGGCGGCGATGTCAGCCTCGACGACATCAAGGCCTTCCGGCGATGGGGCTCGAAGACGCCGGGCCATCCCGAGTATGGCCACACGCCGGGTGTCGAGACCACGACGGGGCCGCTGGGGCAGGGCATCGCGACTGCGGTCGGCATGGCGCTCGCCGAGCGCATGGCCAATGCGCGGCATGGCGACGGGCTCGTCGATCATTTCACCTACGTCATCGCGGGCGACGGCTGCCTGATGGAAGGCATCAGCCAGGAGGCGATCTCGCTCGCCGGCCATCTCGGGCTCGGCCGCCTGATCGTGCTGTTCGACGACAACGGCATCTCCATCGACGGTCCGACCTCGCTCGCGACATCCGACGACCAGCTCGCGCGTTTCGCCGCCTCCGGCTGGTCGGTGCGCGGCGTCGACGGGCATGATCCCGAAGCCGTTGCACAGGCGATCGCGGAGGAGCGGGCGACCGCAAAACCGTCGCTGATCGCCTGCCGCACCATCATCGGCTATGGCGCGCCCGACCGGCAGGGCACCGAGAAGGCGCATGGCGCGCCGCTCGGCGCCGAGCAGGCCGCGGTGGCGCGCCGCACGCTGGGTTGGGATTATCAGCCCTTCGTGGTGCCGATCCCGGTGCTCAAGGCTTGGCGAATGATCGGGCAGCGCGGGCAGGTCGATCGGCTCGCCTGGCTCGATCGCTATGAACGCGCGACGCCAGAGCAGCGCGACCTGTTCGTCGAGGGCAAGGCCGTTGGACTGCCGGCCGCCTATGCGCTGGCCGCCGCGAAATTGCGCGAGCGCTTTGCCAGCGAACGGCCGAAGCTCGCGACGCGGCAGGCCTCGCAGCAGGTGCTCGACGGCATCGCCGGGACCATCCCCGGTCTGGTCGGGGGCTCCGCGGACCTGACGCATTCGAACCTCACGCACGCCAAGGCGCAGGCTCCCGTCAAGCGCGGGGCCTTCGCCGGCGACTACATCCACTACGGCATTCGCGAGCACGGCATGGCCGCCGCGATGAACGGGCTCGCGCTGCATGGCGGCTTCATCCCCTATGGTGGCACGTTCCTGGCGTTCTCCGATTACAGCCGGCCGGCAATCCGCCTTGCAGCCCTGATGCGGCTGCGCGCCATCCATGTGATGACCCACGACTCCATCGGCCTTGGCGAGGATGGCCCGACGCACCAGCCGGTCGAGCATCTTGCGGCGCTGCGCGTGATCCCGAACCTCCTGGTGTTCCGTCCCGCCGACGCGGTGGAGACGCTGGAAGCCTGGGACTGCGCACTCAGCTCCGAGAGCCGTCCCTCCGTGCTGTGCCTGTCGCGGCAGGCGCTGCCAACCTTCCGCAGCGATGCGCGCGGCAGAAACCGTGTCGCGAACGGTGCCTATCTCGTCGTCTCCCCCGATGGCGGACGTGACGTGACGCTGATCGCAACCGGCTCGGAAGTGTCGATCGCACTGGAAGCCGCGCGGCTGCTCGCGACTGAGCACATTCGTGCGGCCGTGGTCTCGGCGCCGTGCTTTGCGCTGTTCGAGGAGCAGCCGGACGATTATCGCGCCACTGTGCTCGGCACGGCGCCGCGCGTCGGTATCGAGGCGGCTGTCGCCGGTGATTGGCATCGCTGGATCGGCGCCGACGGCGAGTTCGTGGGCATGCGCGGCTTCGGCGCCTCGGCGCCGGCGCCGGTGCTGTACCGCGAATTCGGCATCACGCCACAGAGTATTGCCGAAGCCGCCCGCCGGGCGATTGCTCGCAACAGTCGATAAGGAGGACATCCCTTGGCACGCATTACCCTTCGCCAGCTGCTCGATCACGCCGCGTCTCATGGCTACGCGGTGCCGGCGTTCAACATCAACAACATGGAGCAGGGCATCGCGATCATGCAGGCGGCGGCCGAGGTCGACGCGCCCGTCATCATGCAGGCCTCGCGCGGCGCGCGCAGCTATGCCGGCGATCTCATGCTCTCGCACATGATCGACGCGCTGGAGCGGACCTATCCGGACATCCCGCTCTGCATGCACCAGGACCACGGCAATGACGAGGCGACCTGCGCGTCCGCCATTGCCCATGGCTTCACCTCTGTGATGATGGACGGTTCGCTCAAGGCGGATGCCAAGACTGCGGCCGATTACGATTACAATGTCGCAATCACTCGCCGCGTCGTTGATCTCGCGCACTGGGTCGGGGCTTCCGTCGAAGGCGAGCTCGGCGTGCTCGGCTCGCTCGAACATGGCGGCGGCGAGCAGGAGGACGGCCACGGCGTCGAGGGCAAGGTGAGCCACGACCAGCTGTTGACCGATCCCGATCAGGCCGTCGATTTCGTTCGCGCGACGAAGGTCGACGCGCTCGCCATCGCGATGGGCACCTCGCACGGCGCCTACAAGTTCAGCCGCAAGCCCGATGGCGACATCCTGGCGATGCGGGTGGTCGAGGAGATCCACCGCCGCCTGCCGAACACGCATCTGGTCATGCATGGCTCTTCCTCGGTGCCGCAGCCGCTGCAGGACATGTTCAACCAGTTCGGCGGCGAGATGCCGCAGACCTGGGGCGTGCCGGTCGAGGAGATCGTGCGCGGCATCAAGAGTGGCGTGCGCAAGGTCAATATCGACACCGATTGTCGCCTCGCGATGACCGCGGTGTTCCGAAAAGTGGCGGCGCAATCGCGCAACGAGTTCGATCCGCGCAAATTCCTCAAGCCCGCGATGGACGCGATGCGCGAGCTTTGCCGCGAGCGCTTCGAGCAGTTCGGCACCGCAGGCCATGCCAGCAAGATCAAGGTCGTTCCCTTGAGCGAGATGGCGCGGCGTTACCGCGCCGGCGAGCTCGACCCACGTATCGACGCCCGTGAGCCCGTTGCGGCCTAGTTAGTCGGAAAGAGCAGAGAAAAGAGCAGGAGAGAGACATGAACGCACATACCGGCACGGTCCGCGGCAAGGAGCGTTATCGCTCTGGCGTCATGGAATACAAGCGCATGGGCTATTGGGAGCCCGACTACACGCCAAAGGACACCGACGTCATCGCGCTGTTTCGCGTCACGCCGCAAGAGGGGGTCGATCCGATCGAAGCGTCGGCTGCGGTGGCCGGTGAATCCTCGACCGCGACCTGGACCGTGGTGTGGACCGACCGCCTCACGGCGGCCGAGAAGTATCGCGCCAAATGCTACCGGGTCGATCCGGTCCCGGGCTCGCCGGGCTCCTACTTCGCCTACATCGCCTATGACCTCGACCTGTTCGAGCCGGGCTCGATCGCGAACCTCTCGGCCTCGATCATCGGCAACGTGTTCGGCTTCAAGCCGCTCAAGGCGCTGCGGCTGGAAGACATGCGCTTCCCGGTCGCCTATGTGAAGACGTTCCAGGGGCCGGCGACCGGCATCGTGGTCGAGCGCGAACGCCTCGACAAGTTCGGCCGGCCGCTGCTCGGCGCGACGGTGAAGCCGAAGCTCGGACTCTCCGGGCGCAACTACGGCCGCGTGGTCTACGAGGCGCTGAAGGGCGGGCTCGACTTCACCAAGGACGACGAGAACATCAACTCGCAGCCCTTCATGCATTGGCGCGACCGCTTCCTCTATTGCATGGAGGCGGTGAACCGCGCGCAAGCGGCCTCCGGCGAGGTCAAGGGCACCTACCTGAATATCACCGCGGGCACCATGGAGGACATGTACGAGCGTGCCGAGTTCGCCAAGGAGCTCGGATCGTGCATCGTGATGATCGACCTCGTAATCGGTTACACCGCGATCCAGTCCATGGCCAAATGGGCGCGGCGCAACGACATGATCCTGCATCTGCACCGTGCCGGTCACTCGACCTATACGCGGCAGAAGAGCCACGGCGTGTCGTTCCGCGTCATCGCCAAGTGGATGCGCCTGGCCGGCGTCGACCATATCCATGCCGGCACGGTGGTCGGCAAGCTCGAGGGCGATCCCAACACCACACGCGGCTATTACGACGTCTGCCGCGAGGACTTCAACCCGACCAAGCTCGAGCACGGCCTGTTCTTCGACCAGTCCTGGGCGAGCCTGAACAAGATGATGCCGGTGGCCTCCGGCGGCATCCATGCCGGCCAGATGCATCAGCTGCTCGACCTGCTTGGCGAGGACGTCGTGCTGCAATTCGGCGGCGGCACCATCGGCCATCCCATGGGTATCGCGGCCGGCGCGATCGCCAACCGCGTGGCGCTGGAAGCGATGATCCTCGCCCGCAACGAGGGCCGTGACTACGTCCACGAAGGTCCGGAGATTCTGGCGAGGGCGGCCGAGACCTGCACGCCGCTGAAGGCGGCGCTCGAGGTCTGGAAGGACGTGACCTTCAACTATCAATCCACCGACACGCCGGACTTCGTGCCGACGGCGCTCGAAACCGTCTAGGGAGACGCAACATGAAACTCACTCAGGGTTGCTTTTCGTTTCTGCCCGATCTCACCGACGACCAGATCACCAGGCAGGTGCAGTATTGTCTTGGAAAGGGCTGGGCGGTGAACATCGAGTTCACCGACGATCCGCATCCCCGCAACACCTATTGGGAGATGTGGGGCCTGCCGATGTTCGATCTCCAGGACGCTGCCGGCGTGATGATGGAGCTCGCGGAGTGCCGCAGGGTGTATGGTAACAGATACATCCGCATCAGCGGCTTCGATTCCAGTCATGGTTGGGAATCGGTGCGGATCTCCTTCCTGGTCAACCGGCCGCCTGATGAGGCCGAGTTCGAGCTGGTCCGGCAGGAGGTCGGCGGCCGGGCGATCCGCTACACCACCGTGCGCAAGCACGCCGCGCACGCGTCAACTTAAGTCATCCGTTTCCGCACGGAGCTCTCCCTGCTCCGGATCCTTGGCGGACCAACTGCTTCGCCGCCTCCCTCGCGGCGAAGCCCTTTTTTCGAGGTCCCGATGCTGGATGTGCCCCACGCAACCACGACTGAGCCCAGCGAGACCCAATTCGATCTCCGCAAGGAGGCCGAAGCGGCCGGGATCACCGACACGCTGCAGCAGCTCGATCAGGAACTGGTCGGATTGAGACCGGTGAAGAACCGCGTGCGCCAGATCGCCTCGCTGCTGCTGATCGAGCGCATCCGGCAGCGCGCGGGCCTGGCCTCGGCGCCGCCGACGCTGCACATGTCGTTCACCGGAAATCCCGGCACCGGAAAGACCACGGTCGCGCTGCGCATGGCGAAGATCCTGCACGGTCTCGGCTTCGTGCGGCGCGGGCAGGTAATCTCGGTGACGCGCGACGACCTCGTCGGCCAATATATCGGTCACACCGCGCCGAAGACGAAGGAGATCCTGAAGAAGGCGATGGGCGGCGTGCTGTTCATCGACGAGGCCTATTACCTGCACCGGCCCGACAATGAGCGCGACTACGGCCAGGAAGCGATCGAGATCCTGCTCCAGGTGATGGAGAACCAGCGCGAGGATCTCGTCGTGATCCTCGCCGGCTATGGCGAGCGCATGACGAGCTTCTTCGCCTCCAATCCCGGCTTCCGCTCGCGCATCGCCCACCACATCGAATTTCCCGACTATGCGGAAGAGGAACTGCTCGTCATCGCCGAGCTGATGCTGAAGGAGCGGGGTTATCGGTTCTCGGCGGCGGCGCGCGAGGCCTTCGAGCGATACATCGCGCTGCGCCGGACCCAGCCATTCTTCTCCAACGCGCGTTCGATCCGCAATGCGGTCGACCGTATCCGCCTGCGGCAGGCCGATCGCCTGGTGTCCGATCTCGACCGCATGCTCGATGTCGCCGATCTCGAGACCATCGATCCCATGGACGTCCTGGCGAGCCGCGTCTTCAGCGGCGGCACTGACGCGCGGAGTGCAAAGCCATGACCGGAGAGATCGTCATCGCTCCCTCGATCCTGGCTGCGGATTTCGCGCGCCTCGGCGAGCAGATCGCGGCAATCGACGCGGCTGGCGCCGACTGGATCCATTGCGACGTCATGGACGGACATTTCGTGCCGAACATCAGCTTCGGCGCCGATGTCATCAAGGCCATCCGGCCGATGACGAAGAAGATCTTCGACGTGCATCTCATGATCGCGCCTGTCGATCCCTATCTCGAAGCGTTCGCGAAGGCCGGGGCCGATGTCATCACCGTCCACGCCGAAGCCGGCGCGCATCTCGACCGTTCGCTTCAGGCCATCCGGGCGCTCGGCAAGAAGGCCGGTGTCAGCCTGTGCCCCGCCACTCCCGAGAGCGCGATCGAATATGTGCTTGATCGCATCGATCTCGTGCTGGTGATGACGGTCAATCCTGGATTTGGCGGTCAGTCGTTCCTCGAATCCCAGCTTCCGAAGATCGAACGTGTCAAGGCCATGATCGGCGACCGGCCGATCAGGCTCGAGGTCGACGGCGGCGTCACGCGCGACAATGCCGCTGCGGTGGCGGCGGCCGGCGCCGATACGCTGGTGGCGGGTTCCGCAGTATTCCGCGGCAACTGCGTCGCCGATTATGCCGCGAACATCGAGGCCATTCGCATTGCTGCCGAGACAGGACGGGTTCCGACGCTGCGAGAAAATGCTGTGCAGCCGATGCGCCTCGGCGAAAGCGCGCGCATCCGGTAGACTACGGATGGCTTCGCCAAGCGTTTGCGCAGAGGTATCGACGGCCTCGGCGACGGATTTTCCCGGAGTCCTACGGGGAATCTGACGCAAGTCGACAATACCCTTCATGCCGGGGTAACCAACGGTGTCGAAGTAAGCGCCCGATTAACGGCGACGCAATGCGCCGCTCCACAATCTGTGGTTCAAGAGCTGCAGAGAGCGTGGGATGCACATTCGATATCTTCACTGGAATGCTGCCCATGGCTGGCGCGGAGCGGATGCCCTGCGCGAGCCACCCCAGCTTGTGCTCTATTTCGGCAGCCGCGAGCAACTCGCGGACGGCCAACGTTATCGCGAGCTGCGCGGTCTCTATCCCGACAGTCATATCGTCGGATGCAGCACCGGCGGCCAAATCCATGGCGACGATATCTGCGATGACGAAGTCGTCGCTGTCGCCTTGCACTTCGCCCATACGCAAGTGCGGCTGGTGCAGGAGGTCGTCGAGACCCGCGACACGTCGCGAGCCTGCGGCGTGCGTCTTGCCCGCCAGGTGCTGGCGGCGGATCTGGCGGGCCTGTTCGTCCTATCGGACGGGTTGGCGGTGAACGGCGCCGAGCTGCTCGCCGGGATCACCGAAGTGCTGGGGCCGGATCTGCCCGTGACCGGCGGGCTCGCCGGCGACGGCACCCGATTTGAACAGACGATGGTCGGAGCCGACGCGGAGCCGTCGCCGAACCGCATCGCCGCAATTGCATTCTACGGCGCCTCGTTCCGCTTCGCGCATGGCTGCGCCGGCGGCTGGGACGTGTTCGGGCCGCGCCGCAAGGTGACGAAGGCGCAAGGGTCGGTGGTCGTGGAGCTCGACGGCGAGCCGCCGCTGGATCTGTATACCCGCTATCTCGGCGAGGAGGAGGCTGCGGCGATGCCGGGTTCGGGCCTGGCATTCCCCTTGCGCATTCACGACGAGGCCGAGCCGAACCGGCAGATCGTGCGCTCCGTGTTCGCGGTGGATCGCAATGCCCGCACGCTGACATTCGCGGCCGACATTCCGGAAGGATGTACCGCGCAGTTGATGCGCGCCAATTTCGACAGTCTCGCCGCAGGTGCCGGGGAGGCCGGTAGGCAGGCGCGCAGCGCACTCGCGGACGAGGTTGCCGGGGACAAGCTTGCGATCCTGGTGAGCTGCACCGGCCGCCGCAGAGTGATGGGGCAGCGCACCCAGGACGAGCTGGATGCCGTTGCCGCCGAGCTCGGCGACGACGTCGTCCGGATCGGATTCTACTCCTACGGCGAGATCGCTCCGCCGGCCGTGTCCGGCCGCTGCGAACTGCACAACCAGACCATGACCGTTACCGTCATCGCGGAGGCGGCGGCTTGACCATGCATCGGCTACTCGCCAGACAGATCCGCCAGTCGACGGACGAATCCGGCAAGGTCGATCTGACCAAGCTCGGCGAGCTCGTCAGCGCGGCCTATGAGGAGAGCGATTGCGATCGCCGCCGTACCGACCGCGCGATCAAGCTGATGATCGAGGAGCTCGAACAGACGCATAAGCGAGCCGAACAGGATCTGGGGCGGGCGCGCGAGTTCCTCGACAGCATCATCGAGAACATCCCGATCGCGGTGTTCGCCAAGGATGCGAAGGATTCCCGCTATATCCTGCTCAACCGCGCCGGCGAAGAATATTACGGAATGCCGCGCGAGGAGATGCTGGGCAAGACGCCGGAACAGATCTTTCCGGACAAGATCGCCCGTGCCGTCAACGAGCAGGATCGCCGCGTCGTCGACAGCGGCACGCCGATGTTCCTCGAGGGGCATCTGCTCGAAGTCGGCGTCAAAGGCCGCGATCGTCTGGTCAATTCGCGCAAGCTGCTGATCAGGGACGGCAGTGGCGCGCCGCAATATCTGGTCGGCGTGATCGAGGACGTCACCGAGAGGATCACGAACGAGGCGCGGATCAGCCATCTTGCGCATCATGATGTCTTGACCGACCTGCCGAACCGCAGCGCCTTCAACGCCGCGCTCGGCGAGCGGCTGGAGCGGGCGCAGGAGGCGGCGACCAGCTTTGCCGTGCTCAGCCTCGATCTCGACCGCTTCAAGGAGGTCAACGACGTGTTCGGTCACCCCGTCGGCGACATGCTGATGCGAGCGGCGGCGGACCGGCTTGCCGCGGAAGCCGACGGCGCCTTCGTGGCCCGTATCGGCGGCGACGAGTTCATGATTCTGATGCCGGACGACATCAGCCGTGAGGACGTTCTGGGCCTCGCCGAACGGCTGGTCGAGACCATCGGCACGGAGCTCGAGGTCGACGATTATCTGCCCCATGTCGGCCTCAGCGTCGGCATCGCGTTCTATCCGGATGACGGCGTGAATGCCGCCACGCTGCTCGCCAACGCCGATTCGGCGCTCTATCGTGCCAAGCGCGAGGGCAGGGGGCGGGTCCGCTTCTTCGAATCCGAGATGGATCTGGAGCTGCGCGACCGCAGGCTGTTGCAGCACGATCTGCGGCAGGCGCTGGAGCTGAACCAGTTCCTGGTCTACTTCCAGCCGCAGGCGCGGGTGGATGGCGAGGTCATCGGCTTCGAGGCGCTGCTGCGCTGGAATCATCCGACGCGAGGCTTCGTGCCGCCGGACCAGTTCATTCCGCTGGCCGAGGAGAACGGGCTCATCGTCGAGATCGGCGAATGGGTCTTGCGCGAAGCGTGCCGCGAGGCGGCATCCTGGCCGCGTCCGTTGCAGGTCGCCGTCAATTTGTCGCCGGTCCAGTTCCAGGCCGGCGATCTCGAACGTTCGATCCACCAGATCCTGCTGGAGACGGGGCTGACGCCGACGCGGCTCGAGGTCGAGATCACCGAGGGCGTGCTGATCGGCGATTTCAACCGCGCACTCAATCTGCTGCGGCGGCTGAAGGCGCTCGGCGTCCGCATCGCGATGGACGATTTCGGCACCGGTTATTCCTCGCTGTCCTATCTCCAGTCATTTCCGTTCGACAAGATCAAGATCGATCGGGGTTTCATCTCCAATCTCGAAGCGACGCCGCAATCGGCGGAGATCGTCCGTGCGGTCCTGAGCCTCGCGCATGCCCTGCATATCCCGGTCATTGCCGAAGGGGTGGAGACGGAAGCGCAGCGTGCCTTCCTGGCGCGCGAGGCCTGCGAGGAGATGCAGGGCTATCTGGTCGGCCGGCCCGACCTGATCGAACGCTATCTCGACCTGATCGGGGTGACCGTGGAGCGCCGGCTCTACGCCTAGGTCCGGCGTCCCGGGTTCCGGGCGTCAGCCGACATCCATCTGGAACCTTGGGCCGGACATATATTTCCTGGACAATAAGGCGAGGCCAGGCGCGCGCGGGGGGCGCAGCAAATCTTTTGCACAACCGCCATCGCCCTGACGCAAATTGGAGTGATAAGCTCTGCGAATGCGAGGGAGGGTCTCATGGAGAACGTACGTCGCTATCGGGCGCTGGCGTCCCTCTGTCGTCAGCAGGCGGCCTACCGGCCGCTCCAGAACTGGGAACTGCTCGGCCAGGCCGAACATTTCGAACATCTCGCCGAGGTCGCGCTCAAGGCGCATTTCGACGCGTGCAACGTGAAGCACCACGAGGCCGCCGAGCCGCCCGCGACCTGGGAGACCCCGGTCGCGGCGTAACGGCGCCTGTCAGTCTCAATGCGACATCAGCGTCGGCACCGTCATGGCTTCCAGCATGGCGCGGGTGACGCCGCCGAGAACGCGCTCCTGCAAGCGCGAATGGCCGTAGCCGCCCATCACCAGGAGATCGAGGGCCTCATCGGCTGCCAGCGACAGGATGGTCGGCTGGATGTCGGAGCGCGTCGCCGAGAGGCCGACCGTGCGGGTCGACAGTCCACGTCGGCCGAGATGTCGTGCCAGGCTGCTCGCTGAAGCTTCGTCGGAGACCGCCTTGTCTTCGTTGATGGTGATGATCACGATCTCATCGGCGCGCGCCAGCAACGGCGCGGCGTCGTGTACGGCGCGGGCCGCGACGCGGCTGCCGTCCCAGCAGATGCCGATCCGGTTCGCCCTGAACGCCCCATGGAAGGTGTAGGGCAGGAACAGCACCGGGCCACCCGCCTGAAACAGGATCTCGCCCGGCACGTCGTTGTCGAACGAGCTTTGCGCCGGATCGGGCTGAAGCACGACGCTGAGGTCGTGCAGCCGCGCCATCTCGCCGAGCGAGCCGGCCGCGTCCGCCGGGATCGCGCCGAGCGGGCGGCAGGCGTAGGCGATGCCGGCGTTCGCCGCTTCGATCTCGAACACCGAGAGCGCGGCCTCGGCCCGCTCCACGGCGCGCTCGCGTTCGAGCTCGAACACGGCGGCGACCGCGGCGCCGCCCTCCATCACGTAAGCCGCACTGGTCGCGACATAGCCGACGGCGACCGCGTCGAGATGGGCGTTGAACTGTGCTGCGAGCGAAATCGAGCCATCGATTGCCGGACGCATGGGACGTTCGGTTGGGATGTGGACGAGAATGTCTTTGTACATGGGGCGCCTCCGATGAAAATCCGGGGGCAGTTTTTCACTGCCGGAAGGACCCGCGTTGAGCTGCATCAAATGCGAGGGCCGACCTTGCCGCGCGCATTCTTTGCCAAGATTTAATCGGATGGACGGGACGTCGTAAGGTGACGGTGTCCATGTTGGATGCAAGGCGACACCTTCCAACATGGATATTTCGACATGAACGATCGCGCCAATTCCGACACCCCGACGTCCCGCAAGATCTTGAGGCCGCGCCGGCTCGCACTGCTCGGCACCGTGGCCGCGCTCGGCGTGGCCGTGCTGGCGGCCTCTCCCGGCTCTTCGAAGTTCGGTCCGGGTTCCTTCATCGCACCGGCCCAGGCCGCGGAATCCGCCGCGACGCCGCCGGGCTTCGGTGACCTCGTCAGCAAGGTCAAGCCCGCCGTCATCTCGGTGCGGGTCAGGATCGACCAGGACAACGACCAGAGCGCCATGCTGCAACAGAACCGGATGGACCAGGACGAGCAGACGCCGTTCGACCAGTTTTCGCGGCAGTTCGGCTTCCGCTTTCCGGGCGGCCCGAACGGCATGCCGCGCCAGCGCCATCAGATGATCACGGGCGAAGGCTCCGGCTTCTTCATTTCCGCCGACGGCTATGCCGTGACCAACAACCACGTCGTCGATCATGCCGCCTCGGTGCAGGTGACGATGGACGACGGCACCAGCTACACCGCGAAGGTCGTCGGCACCGATCCTAAGACCGATCTCGCGCTGATCAAGGTCGACGGCAAGAAGGATTTCCCGTTCGTCAAGTTCTCCGACCAGAAGCCGCGCATCGGCGACTGGGTGGTCGCGGTCGGCAATCCCTTCGGTCTCGGCGGCACCGTGACGGCCGGCATCGTCTCGGCCAGCGGCCGCGACATCGGCAACGGTCCCTATGACGACTTCATCCAGATCGACGCGCCGATCAACAAGGGCAATTCTGGCGGTCCGGCCTTCGACATGAGCGGCAACGTGATCGGCGTGAATACCGCGATCTTCTCGCCCTCCGGCGGCTCGGTCGGCATCGGCTTCGACATTCCGGCCTCGACCGCAAAGCTCGTCGTGGCGCAGCTGAAGGACAAGGGCGCGGTGACCCGCGGCTGGCTCGGCGTGCAGGTGCAGCCGGTGACATCGGAGATCGCCGACAGCCTCGGCCTGAAGGAGGCGCGCGGCGCCATCGTCGACAATCCGCAGGATGGCAGCCCGGCGGCGAAGGCCGGCATCGAGGCGGGCGACGTCATCACCGCCGTCAACGGCACCGCGGTCAAGGATTCGCGGGACCTTGCCCGCACGATCGCGACCCTTGCGCCTGGCAGCTCGGTGAAGCTCGACGTCTTCCACAAGGGCGACAGCAAGACGGTGACCCTGGCGCTCGGCGAGTTGCCGAACGAGCAACAGGCCAAGGCCGATGTTGGCAAGGAACAGTCGAGCCCCGGCACTCCGCGCCTCGGTCTTGCTCTGGCGCCGGCCGGTGAGGTCCAGGGGGCCGGCCAGAAGGGCGTCGTCGTCACCGAAGTCGATCCGCAAGGGCCGGCGGCGCAGCACGGCATCCGGACCGGCGACGTCATCCTCAATGTCGGCGGCAAGGCCGTCGCCAATGTCGGCGAGGTCCGGTCGGAGCTGGCGCAGGCCAAATCGTCCGGCAAGCGCAGCGTGCTGCTGCAGGTCAGAAGCGCGGAGGCGACGCGGTTCGTCGCGGTGCCCCTCGCCTGAAGCAAACGACGCTTCCCACTTATTCAAAAGGGCGGCCCTCGGGCCGCCTTTTCCTTTCGCGTTCAGGAGAGGGGGCGGCCGCCGATAACATTCTCGTTAACGGCAGGGATGGTGACCCGGTTCATACGAAAAAGCCGTGTTCGGCCGCCACAGTTCCGAACGCTCGTCAGCAACGACGCTGCCGAGAGATTGCAAGCGTGGAACTTCGAACTTGCGGCCGCTTTGTGGAACTCGCCGGTGGTTCGAATTTGATCGGTGCCGACATGGATCGATTGAAGCTCTCGCTGAGAGGTGCGCTGCTCGCGGCGCCGTTCGTGCTGTGGGGCGGAAACGCGCTCGGTCGTGACGACGGCCGCTATGCGAGCTCGCCCCTCAAGCCCTGGTTCGACAGCCTGCGCAGTCACCTCGGGCCGTGCTGCTCGGACGCCGATGGCTTTGCCGTCTCAGATCCCGATTGGGAATCGCACAACGGACACTATCGCGTGCGCCTCGACGGGGAGTGGGTCGACGTGCCTGATGAAGCCGTTATCACCGAGCCGAACCGCGCCGGCCGCACCATGGTGTGGCCGGTGAAGACTGCGTTCGGGGTCTCGATCCGCTGCTTCATGCCGGGCAGCATGATCTGAGGCGTGCAAGCGTCAACGCTTGCTGGATTTGCGCTTAGACGATGTCCTGGCTGTCTTCTTGGTCGTCCGCTTCTTGGACGCTTTTTTCTTCGTAGCCTTCTTCGTGGTCTTCTTCGGGACCTTCTTGCCCTTCTTGCGCGCCTTCGACAGTCCGATCGCGATCGCCTGCTTGCGACTCTTCACCCGTCCGCCACGGCCCTTGCGACCGCTCTTCGCCGTGCCCTGCTTGTAGCGCCGCATCTCGCTTTCGACATCGCTGCCGGAGCTGCGCGAGTAGCGGCGTTTCTTTGCCTTGCGTGCCATGCATGTTCTCCCTTGGCTGAGGAGAACCATTCGACACGGGCATCGTTCCGAAGCCCGCACCCGACGTTCCGGGCGCATGCCGTGACCTAGAGCATTTTCGGTTCTGATTGAATCAGAACCGAAGCTCTAGATTCTTGTTTTGACGCGTTTTCTTCATGCGAACCGGTGTCCACTTCGCTCGAAAACGCTCTAGAAGGAATTCGCCAGCTCGATCTCTGCTTCCAGCACCTGGATGCGCCGTGCGGCCTCGGTGAAGGACAGATCGCGCGCATATTGTGCGGGCTGATAGGCCTCTTCACTCAGCCGTTTCAGCTTCAGCCCCTGGGCCCGGGTCATCTGCTCGGCGAGAAAGACCCTGGCGTTGAATTGACCTTGAACCTGCATCTGACATCTCCATCCCGAAATCCTGGCTTGACTATATGTTCTTATTTTGTTCTAACAAGCCATGGACAACAGAATTAATGAAAATCGACGTAAAATCAGCGCCTTGAGACTGGAAATGGCCGAGGTCGAGGCGGCCGTGCGTGCTTCCATCAACGGCGATCGCGATTGCACCCGGCAGGCGCTGGCGCAGATGGATTTGCGCCGGAAGCTCAATCTGCTCATCGGCGAATGGAAGACTGCCGGTGGCGGCGATGTCCTGCCTGACGTTCGCAATCGCGCCCGCCTTCGTCTTGTGAAGCCCGTCGGCAGTTCCGGGCGCGGGATCTCGCGGCGCTGAAGCTTCGAGGGGGAGGGCGTCGTGGAGGAAGACCCGGACGCTTACCGGATCCTGAGGTTACGCGCCGAGATTCTCGAACTCGGCTCTGCCATCCGGCAATTGCAGCGTGCGGGTCTCGATGATGCCGCGGCCCAGCTGCTGATCGGACGCAAGCGGGCGCAGCTCGAGCAACTCGTGAAGACGGACTCTGCGAGCCGCGGGCTCAGCCTCGGAATGCGCCGACCGCAATGAGCTGACGCCGGCGCCCGTCGATGCCGCGCGCGCCGAACAATCATCGCGACAAAAAGGCCCTGCGTTGCCGCGGGGCCTTTGATGTCAGGTGGCGTGAGCTCGCTTGGTATTGCAGCTCACTTGGTATTGCTCATGCCCTTGCTGTTCTGGTTCGTCATGGTGCCGCCCTGGTCTGAACCGGGACCCGAACCGCCCTGGCCTGAGGGATCTGCGCCCTTCGACGACTTGGTGTTGGCGCCGGTGGTCTGCGATGACGACATCGAGGATCCATGTTTGGCCTTGTGCGACTTGGCCTGCGCGGCGAGCGGCGCGGCGGCAAGGCCCGTGGCCAGCACTGCGGTGAGAACGAGCTTGGTCGTTGTCATGCGGGGGAACTCCCTGGGTTAAATTGACGCAGGCAGCCAACCGCCATTTGCCGCAGGAGTTCCGGACAAAGGTCCTGCCGCGCTTCACCGTGCTTCAAGATTGCTTGTCCTCGACGAGGATGAACACGACGCCGGTGAGGGTCGCGCCGATCGCGAACGTCGTCACCAATGTGAGGGCGAAGACAGTCGCGGCCTGGCTTCCGCCGTGATTGAGCAGGCCGGCGACGGCGGGATTGCAAAGGATCAGCGCGAGACTGAAGACGAGGCCGAGGGCCGCGCCCATCATGGCATGCGTCATCAGCTTGAGAAGGCCGCTCGCAGAGATCAGGTCGGACGACTTCTTTGCGCGCATGGGAACTGCATCCCGATCTGGCGGGCAACGCCCCTGGGATTCGCTGGTTCCAAATGAATGAAGGAATTGTCATCCCCGGCTTCATCGGACGTTCATGCCGGGCTTGCGAGGATGGGCACGTCAAAACGGGAACATTCGCTATGGGTAAGGTTGTCTTTCTTTACCGGTCGCTGGCCTACCGCAACGCGGCCGCGGACATTCTGCGCAAGGCTCGCAAGCTACCGCTCGGCGCGGAGCGAAGCGCGGCTCGCCGCTACGCCAGGGCGCTCCGGGATCTCGCCTGCACGGAGGCCTGGCTCGAAGGCCGGGTCGCGCGCGAACCGCGGATGGCGCAACGAATGATGGCGTCCGGCTAAGCTCCTTGCCTTCCGGTCTGGCCGAAAGGCACACCTCGCTTCGCCTCCTGCTGCCCTGTCTCGACGCGACCGTTCGCTCGAAAACGTCTAACCCGATGCGCGCTGCAATTCCGCGGAGCTGGCATCCTCGAACTTGCCGGATGGGCTCGCCGCCGACGTCTTGCGTGTCAACGGCACCTCCAGACGGCATAACAGGCCTTCAGCTCGCCAGTCGAACTGCGCTTGTCCACCGAGCTGCGACTCGACGCTCGCAAGCAGGCTCCGCGTGCCGAAGCCGCGGGATTTCGGAGTCATGACGAGCGGACCGCCGGATTCCTCCCAGCTCAGCGTCAGCAATTGGTTCTCGACCTGCCAGCGGATCGCGAGCCGTCCCGACCTCGTCGAGAGCGCGCCGTACTTGGCCGAGTTGGTGAACAGCTCGTGCAGCGCGAGCGCCAGGGTCTGGGCCGTCGTCGGCAGCAACTGGACCTCCGGACCCGCCAACACGATCTGGCCGCCGAGTGAATAGGGCGCAAGCTCCTCATCGATCAGCCTGGAGAGCTCGGCACCCTGCCAGCCCGACAGCGACAGGATGGTGTGCACACGCGCGAGCGCATTGATGCGGCCCTCGACGGCGTTGACATAGGCCTTGACCTCGTCGGCACGGGTGAGGCGCACGATCGATTGCGCCAGCGCCAGCGCGTTCTTGGCGCGATGATCGACTTCCCGGGCCAGCAGATTCTGCCGTTCCTCGGCACGCTTGCGTTCGGTGATGTCCACGGTGACGCCGCTTACGCGCACGACGCGACTGCTGTCGTCCACCGTCGCCGCCGCCGTGCCGACGCACCAGCGCACCTCGCCGTCGGGTCGAATGATGCGGAATTCTGTCTCGTAGGCTCGCGTGCCCTTGTTGAATTCGGCAATCGCCTTGCGCAACTGCTCGACGTCATCGGGATGCAGCAACGCCTGAACGTTGGCCGGGTTGACCGCGAAGCTGTCGGGGCTGACGCCAAAGATGCGATATTGCCCCTCGTCCCACATCCAGTCGCCGCTGATCCAGTCCCAATCCCAGGAGCCCATCTTGCCGGCGGCGATCGCCATGCTGCGCCGCTGCTCGCTTTCACGCAGCTTCGCGGTTGAGTTCTCCAGCTCCGCCGTGCGTGCGCGGACGCGATCCTCGAGCTCCCGGTTCAGCCGTTCCAGCTCGCGGGTCTTGCGGTAGAGCTCGGCAAACACCTTGATCTTGGCGCGCAGCACCTCCGGCACGACCGGGACCGGCACGTAGTCGACCGCGCCCATCTCGTAGCCGCGCAAGCGGTCGATGTCGCTGACCTGGATGGCGGAGATGAAGATCATCGCGGTCTTCTGGAAGCGAGGATGCTCGCGGATCATCGCGGCGAGCTCGAAGCCGTCGAGCTCGGGCATGCAGACGTCGACCAGGATCACCGCGATCTCGGTCTTGAGCAGCACCTCCAGCGCCTCGCGTCCGGACGAGGCGATCACGAGGTTCTCGTCGAGATCCTTCAATATCACCTCGTAGGCGAGCAGCTTGGCCGGCTGGTCGTCGACGAGGAGGATGTTGACCTTTTCGTGGTCCATTCGCGGATCCAAACTCAACGGTGCAGCCACATGCGGATCGCAAGCAGCAATTGATCGGTGTTGACGGGTTTGGCGAGGTAGTCGGACGCGCCGGCCTCCAGGCATTTTTCGCGGTCGCCCTTCATCGCCTTGGCGGTCAGCGCGATGATCGGAAGGCGGGCGAAGGCCGGGTTCTCGCGAATGACGCCGATGGTTTGGTAGCCATCCATCTGCGGCATCATGATGTCCATCAGCACGATGGCGATCTCCGGGTTGGATTCGACCAGGGTCACCGCCTCGCTGCCGGTCGTCGCCGTCAGCACCTTCATGCCGCGCCGTTCCAGCACGCTCGACAGCGCGAAGATGTTGCGGGCGTCGTCGTCGACGAGCAGCGCGGTCTTGCCGATCAGATCCTCGTCGGAACTGTTCAGCTTCTCCAGCATGCGCTGCTTCTCGATCGGAAGTTCCGTGATGACGCGGTGCAGGAACAGCGCGGTCTCGTCGAGCAGCCGTTCCGGCGATTCGACGCCCTTGACCACGATGCTGCGCGCCATGGTGTGGAGTTCCGCATCCTCCTCCGCCGAAAGCTCGCGGCCGGTGAAGACGACGACCGGAATGTTGGACAGCGCCTCGTCGTTGCGGATCTGGTCCAGCACCTCGAAACCGCTCATGTCGGGCAGGCGGAGGTCGAGCACCACGCAGTCGCAGGGCGACTCGCGCAGCGTCGAGAGCGCGCCGGCGCCCGTGTCGGTCGTGACGATCTCGATGTCGTCGTGATGCAGCAGCTCGCGGATCGAGAGCTGTTCGGCTTCATTGTCCTCGACGATCAGGAGCCGCTTGCGCCGCGGCCTTGCATATTCCTTGATCTGCGTCAGCGCGGCCGAAACGCCTTCGGTCGTCGTCGGCTTGTTGACGAAGGAGAACGCGCCGCGCGCCAGCGCATGCTGGCGGTCCTCGTCGAGCGTGATGATCTGCACCGGGATGTGACGGGTGAGCGGATTGTGCTTGAGCTGGCTCAGCACGGTCCAGCCGAGCATGTCGGGCAGGAACACGTCGAGCGAGACGGCGCGCGGCTGGTATTGCTTGGCGAGCTCCAGCGCCTCGGCGCCCTGGGCGGCAACCAGCACCTTGAATCCCTTGTCGCGTGCGAGGTCGACCAGCACGCGCGCATAATGCGGGTCGTCCTCGACGATCAGGAGGATGCTGTCGCCGGGCTCGAGATTGAGCCGGTCGTCGGCAAGCTGCTCGATGACGCGCGGCTGGTCGGGCGCGGCCGGTTGCAGTGCCGGCGGCTGGCTGTATTGCTGCGGTGCCGGCGCAGTCCGCGGCGCGAGCGTCGGGCCGGAATATTTCAGCGGCAGATAGAGCGTGAAGGACGATCCCTTGCCCGGCGCGCTGCGCAGATGGATTTCGCCGCCGAGCAGGCTCGCAAGCTCGCGGCTGATCGCAAGTCCAAGGCCGGTGCCGCCATATTTACGGCTGGTGCCGGCGTCCGCCTGCTGGAACGCCTCGAAGATCAGCTTCTGCTTCTCCAGGGGGATGCCGATGCCGGTATCGGACACTTCGAATGCGATCACGGCCGGTGCGGTATTCAGCACCGGGTGATCCGTTCCCCAGCCGCCGAGCGCGCCGGTCACCTTGAGGCGCACCTCGCCTTCGGCGGTGAACTTGAAGGCGTTGGAGAGCAGGTTCTTCAGGACCTGTTGCAGACGCTTGGAGTCGGTGACGATGCTGCGTGGCAGGTTCGGATCGATGTCGATCTTGAACGACAGGTTGCGATTATCCGCCTCGTGCCGGAACGGCCGCCCGACGGTCTCGAGCAGGTTCGCGGTCAGGATCTCCTCGGCATCGACCGTCACCGTGCCGGACTCGATCTTGGACAGGTCGAGAATGTCGCTGATGAGATTGAGCAGGTCGGTGCCGGCGCCGTGGATGGTGCGGGCGAATTCGACCTGCTTGGCCGAGAGGTTGCCATCCGGATTGTCGGTGAGCTGCTGTCCCAGGATCAGGATCGAGTTCAGCGGCGTGCGCAGCTCGTGGCTCATATTGGCGAGGAATTCGGACTTGTACTTCGAGGTCAGCGCAAGCTCGGTCGCCTTTTCCTCCAGGGCGCGGCGGGCCTGCTCGATCTCCTGGTTCTTGCGCTCGACCTCGACGTTGCGCTCGGCGAGCTGCTGCGCCTTCTGCTCGAGCTGGTCGTTGGTCTGCTGCAATTCGCGCTGCTGGGTCTGAAGCTCGCCGGCGAGCTGTTGCGACTGCTTGAGCAGGCCTTCGGTCTGCATCGTCGCTTCGATCGAATTGAGCACGATGCCGATGGAGTCGGTGAGCTGCTCCAGGAACGTCATCTGCGAGGTCGTGAAGGAGACGAGCGAGGCGAGCTCGATCACGGCCTTGACCTGGCCCTCGAACAGCACCGGCAGCACCACGAGGTTCTTCGGTGCGACGCGGAACAGCGCCGAGTTGATCGGCACCACGTCGGATGGAATGTCGGCGATCACGCGAGGCCGTTTGTCGAGCGCGCATTGGCCGATCAGGCCGTCGCCGAACTGCAGCACGCGCTGATAGGGGTAGATGCCGTCGCTGGCGTAGGAGGCCAGCAGCAGGAGTTGCGGATTGTCCTCGCTCTCGACCTGGTAGATCACGCCGGTATGGGCGTTCACCAGCGGCGACAGCTCGGTGAGCAGCAGCCGGCCGACGGTGGTGAGGTCGCGCTGGCCCTGGAGCATGTTGGTGAACTTGGCGAGGTTGGTCTTCAGCCAGTCCTGCTCGGTGTTCACGTCCGTCGTCAGACGGAGGTTCGTGATCATCGTGTTGATGTTGTCCTTGAGCTCGGCGAGCTCGCCGCGGGCATCGACCTGGATCGACGGAGTGAGGTCGCCTTTGGTCACGGCGGTCGCGACTTCCGCGATCGCGCGCACCTGCGAGGTGAGGTTGGCCGCGAGCAGGTTGACGTTGCCGGTGAGATCCTTCCACGTGCCGGCCGCACCGGGCACGTCGGCCTGACCGCCGAGACGGCCTTCGACGCCGACCTCGCGCGCCACCGACGACACCTGATCGGCGAAGGTCGCGAGCGTCTCGGTCATGTTGTTGATGGTGTCGGCGAGCGCCGCGACCTCGCCCTTCGATTTCACCGTGAGGTTCTGCTTGAGGTCGCCGTTGGCGACCGCCGTCACCACCTTGACGATGCCGCGAACCTGCTCCGTCAGGTTCGCCGCCATGACGTTGACGGTGTCGGTGAGGTCCTTCCAGGTACCGGCCACGCCGGGCACCTGGGCCTGGCCGCCGAGTTCGCCCTCGGTGCCGACTTCGCGCGCCACGCGCGTGACTTCGCCGGCGAAGGCGTTGAGCTGGTCCACCATGGTGTTGATGGTGTTCTTGAGCTCGAGGATCTCGCCCTTCACGTCGACGGTGATCTTGCGCGACAGGTCGCCGCGCGCCACGGCGGTGGTGACTTCGGCGATGTTGCGGACCTGGGCGGTGAGGTTGCCCGCCATCGAGTTCACGGAGTCCGTCAGATCCTTCCAGGTGCCGGCGACGCCCGGCACGTTGGCCTGGCCGCCGAGGCGGCCTTCGGTGCCGACCTCGCGCGCCACGCGCGTGACCTCGCCCGCGAAGCGGTTGAGCTGGTCAACCATCGTGTTCAACGTGTCCTTGAGCTGAAGGATCTCGCCGCGCACGTCCACCGTGATCTTGCGCGAGAGGTCGCCGCCGGCGATGGCGGTTGCGACCTCGGCGATGTTGCGGACCTGGGCGGTCAGGTTGCCCGCCATCGAGTTGACGTTGTCGGTGAGGTCCTTCCAGGTGCCGGCGACGCCCGTGACCTGAGCCTGGCCGCCGAGCTTGCCTTCGGTGCCGACTTCGCGCGCGACGCGCGTGACCTCGCCGGCGAAGGCGTTGAGCTGGTCGACCATGGTGTTGAGCGTTTCCTTCAGCTGAAGGATTTCGCCCGACACGTTCACGGTGATCTTCTTGGACAAATCGCCCTTGGCGACGGCGGTCGCGACCTCGGCGATGTTGCGGACCTGACCGGTCAGGTTCGAGGCCATCGAGTTGACGCTGTCGGTGAGATCCTTCCAGGTACCGGCGACGCCACGCACCTGGGCCTGGCCGCCGAGCTTGCCTTCGGTGCCGACCTCGCGCGCGACGCGGGTGACTTCGCCGGCGAAGGCGTTGAGCTGGTCCACCATGGTGTTGATGGTGTCCTTCAGCTCGAGGATCTCGCCGCGCACGTCCACGGTGATTTTCTTCGAGAGGTCGCCGCCGGCAACCGCCGTCGTCACCTCGGCGATGTTACGAACCTGTGCGGTCAGGTTCGAGGCCATCGAGTTGACGCTCTCGGTGAGATCCTTCCAGGTGCCGGCGACGCCGAGCACGTTGGCCTGGCCACCGAGCCGCCCCTCGGTGCCGACCTCGCGCGCCACGCGCGTGACTTCGCCGGCAAAGGCGTTGAGCTGGTCGACCATGGTGTTGAGCGTTTCCTTCAACTGAAGGATCTCGCCCGACACGTTCACGGTGATCTTCTTGGAGAGGTCGCCGCCGGCGATGGCGGTGGCGACGTCGGCGATGTTGCGGACCTGTGCGGTCAGGTTCGACGCCATGAAGTTGACGTTGTCGGTGAGGTCCTTCCAGGTGCCGGCGACACCGGGCACTTGCGCCTGGCCGCCGAGCTTGCCTTCGGTACCGACCTCACGCGCCACGCGCGTCACTTCCGAAGCGAAGGAGTTGAGCTGGTCCACCATGGTGTTGATGGTGTCCTTCAGCTCCAGGATTTCGCCGCGCACGTCCACGGTGATCTTGCGCGAGAGGTCGCCGCGCGCCACGGCAGTCGTCACGTTGGCGATGTTGCGCACCTGCGCGGTCAGGTTGCCGCACATCGCGTTGACGGAGTCGGTCAAGTCCTTCCAGGTGCCGGCGACGCCGGGCACGATCGCCTGGCCGCCGAGCTTGCCGTCGGTGCCGACCTCGCGCGCCACGCGCGTCACTTCGGAGGCGAAGGAGCGGAGCTGGTCCACCATCGTGTTGATGGCTTCCTTGAGCTGAAGGATCTCGCCGCGCACGTCCACGGTGATCTTCTTGGAGAGGTCGCCGTTGGCAACCGCGATCGTCACCTCTGCGATGTTGCGAACCTGGTTGGTCAGGTTGTTCGCCATCGAGTTGACGCTCTCGGTGAGGTCCTTCCAGACGCCGGTCACCTCAGGCACCTGGGCCTGGCCGCCGAGCTTGCCTTCCGTGCCGACCTCGCGCGCCACGCGCGTCACCTCGGAGGTGAACACGCCGAGCTGCTTGATCATGGTGTTGACGATGTTGGCCGACTGCAGGAACTCGCCCCGCAGCGGACGGCCTTCGACGTCGAGCTTGACGGTCTGGAGCAGGTCGCCTTGCGCGACGGCGGCGACTGCGCGCGTCACTTCGCGCGTCGGCCACAACAAATCGTCGATCAGCGTGTTGACGGAGCCTTCCATGTCGGCCCAGGAACCCGAGGCGAGGCCGAACTTGACGCGCTGGCGGGTCTTGCCCTCGCGGCCCACGACCTGGCCGACCAGCTCGAGCTGCTGCGCCATGCGCTGGTTGGCGGCGATGATTTCATTAAAAGTGTCGGCGATCTTGCCGTCGATGCCGAGATAGTCGCCGCTCATGCGCACCGAGAAATCGCCGCTGCGCATCGCCTGCAGGGCGAGCAGCAATTCGGCCCGGGAATCCGGATCCGACACACCGTTGGTTTTTGGCTTTGGGACGCGACGACCGGACCGTGATGCAGCTCCGGGATCGAGGTCGCTCATACTAATTCCCCCGCAGGCGTCTGCCGAATCCTGGGCAAGACGCAATCGGTCAAAATAGAGCGTCAGCCAAATTCGAAATCAAGCGCCAAGGTGCGACGCGAGGAAATGGAACCTGTCTTGCTCAGCCCAAACACAACAACCGCGATCCCCGGAATTGGTTCCATGCAAGTTCCGAAAAGAGAAGATGCCTGCCGCCGCCAGCTCGGCCAGCCCGCAGGCGCTCCGTCGACCACGGGCGCGGCGAGCCGGTCGAACCCGAGCGGAAGCGGGACCTTGTCGTCCGGTGGCGAGGACGACAATGGCGATGCGAGCCGGGACAAGATGCCGGAGAGGGATCGCACGGTGCGGCCGGAGAGCCAGCAGCATCATCCCAACGAGCAATAGCGGCTGCTACTTGTCCGCCATGGTGCGCTCGGCGTCCTTGACCTGTGCGCGCAGCAGCGGAAGCTGCTCGCGCGCGAACGCCGCGAGCGCCGTGTTGTCGGGCGCCTTCAGATAGCGTTCGAGCAGGTCGATGGCCGATTCATATTCGGGAATCTGCGAGGCATAAAAGCTTCGGACGAAACTCGGCCCGTCTGAAGTTTCGGGCTCGATCAGGCTCGCGCCGACCGACGCGGTCTTGCCCGCATGGGGTTCCGCGCCGATCGCCTCCTGGATCTGCCGCAACGCCTTGTCGCGCTTGGCCGCTTCCTCGGCACGCAAGGCGGCGAGATTCTTGACCTCGGCGTTGCCCTTCAGATCGGTGCTCTCCAGCAGGCCCTGCTGGAAGCGGCTGAAATTGTAGAGGCCGCTGATCACGTCGGTTGCGCTCTGCGGTCGGTCGAGAGGCTTTCGGTCACCGGCGCTGTCGGCTGGCGCTGCCGTGCTGACGAATAGCAAGATGATCGCGATGAGAACTCGCATCCATGAACAATTGCTGAAGAGAGCCGAAGTTCCCTGAACATTACGATCCGGCAATTGGGTTGCGATGCCGGAGTTCCGTCCCCACGTCCTTTCCATGAAACAGTCTGACATCTTCAGAGATAACGCCGACAATTGCCTCCAGCTCGCCGAGCGCGCCGAAGGGCAGCCTGCGTACAAGCGCTATTCGCGCATGGCGGACGCCTGGACGGCGCTCGCTTACGAGCAGGATTGGCTCGATGGCGAAATTCCGCCTCTCGCGGGTCGTTTCCCGCGACAACAGCGGAGCGCGTGAGCGCTTCGTTTCGCAGAACGTGTGTGAGACCGCTCACGGAATGCAAGTGACCAATCGGGGGATGATCGGGGAACAGTCAATCGCGTCGGTTTTCATTCCAGCAGGAGGATTTGCAATGGCTCCACGTCTGGCCCTTCTTTCACTCATTCTCGCCTTTGGCGTCTCAGTGGCGTTTGCGACGGTGACGACGGTGCGTCAGGTGCATCTTGAGAACGCATCGGCCACGGTTCACGCGGTGCACAGCTAGCGCCACGCCGGAACATTCGGCGCCGTGATGCGTAACCGCTTCGACACATCAGGAGAGGCGAAGGCACATCATGGCCCATTCCGACCACGGCATCGTCAGGGACAAGCGGGCAGAGGAGCAGCCGCGCGACAAGCAGCGGGCGCAGTCCGTGCACAAGACTGACACCAAGGCAGTTCCGAAAGGCTCCCCGTCGCGTGAGGCGACGCGCGATCCCAAGCTGAACGACCAGAGCAAGACGCCGGGCTCCGGCATGACGCCGGATGATTCCGGCGGCGCGCCCAGCGGCTAGATGGAACGCCAGGTTTCGCACGAGGAACGAATCCTGGTGCGCCGAGTCGATAGGTTGCTTCCGGTTGTCATACCCCCGGTGCGCCGGAAGCAATCTCCAAGGACGGCCCCGACACCCACCGTGCCGGGGCCGTTCGCTTGCGAGAAAGCCTCGATGGCTCAGTCCCCGGTGCCGCTTTCGGGATCTCCCTGGGTATGACCCTCAGGTCCCCGGCCGAATACGCCGAAGTCGCTCGACTTCACGCCGACTACCGCGTCGACGCTCGCGGCGGCCAGCCCGAACTTGAGGAGCTCGCGGACCGCCGCCGCCCGCGTCGGCATGCGATGTTTGAACCGGAAATCGTCGACGGCGGCCAACTCGTCCGGCGAGAGCATGACCTGAAGGCGCTCGGCGCGAAGATCGTTCATGGTCGATCATGCAAATTGAGTAGGTTGAGTAGTTTCCTCAACGAACCAATTTGGCGGGAGTTCCATAAGAGACGGAACAACCTCCGAATGAGTAAGAATAGTAAGTAAAATCAATAAGTTATTATTGAAACGACCTTCGCCGTCGTGCATTCTTCTTGAAAGGGAGAGAAGCCATGACGGACGAAGTCAGGTTGCCCCGCAAGCTTTCCGAAGAGCCGGAATCCCCCAAGCCGGTGCGTCCGAGCCACCAGAAGGTCATCGAGCAAGTCGAGCGCTGGGCCAACAGTCCGGGGCTGCAGCCACCAAGGATGGAAAATGCGAAGACGGTCTGAGCCACACACATTCGAGCAACGTCTCGAGGCGCAGAAGCTGCGCCTCGAGCATGAGCTGTCGGGCCTGCCCGATGGACGCCAGCGCGACGGTGTTCTTGCGCGCATCGACCAGCTTCAGACCGCCGCAGAGATGTATGGCTTTCTGATGCTGCGGGAAGAGGCCGCGGCCTCTCGCTGATGGCCCGGCAGCGCATCGTAGAGTCCGGTGATGAGATGCGAGGCGCCGGACCGGAGGCCGCAATGCAGACGCCGAGCTTCCCGGAGAAAATTCGCATAGGCGCTGGCCATGAAGGCCGCCATCTCCCCGCGCCGCGCCTGAACGAAGTCGCGCCTTCCCCGCGATGTTCCTGGCCGGCCCCGGGGAGCCTCAATCCCGGAACGATCGCTCACTCACCCCGTTGCTTCACATTGGCTGAGTGGAGGATCGAGATGCTGAATGAAGGCGAGCTGGGCCTCAGCGAGATGGGCCGGCTGATCGGCAGCGACAAGGTCGAGGGAACGTCGGTCTACGGCGCCGATCGCAACCGGATCGGTTCGATCGAGCGGGTGATGATCGACAAGGTCAGCGGCAAGGTGTCGTACGCGGTGTTGGGCTTCGGAGGATTCCTGGGCCTCGGCAACGACCGCTATCCGTTGCCGTGGCAGTCGCTGAAATACGACACCGAGCTCGGCGGATACATCACCGGCATCACGGCCAGGGAGCTGGAGGGCGCGCCGAAATACGCCGAGCGAAGCGATTGGAACTGGGGTGACGATGCCGCGGTGCGCGGCATCAACGCCTATTACGGCGTCCCCTTCGCTTGAGGCTTCAGGGAAGGACAGGTCCATGAGCAAGGAACGACCCAATGACGATCCCCGGCAACAGAACGACTGGGGTTCGCACGAGCAGACGGACAAGCCCTGGAAGGGCAATCCGGAGAAGGAGCAGGGATCTGACGAGGTGAAGCCCGATCTCGAGAAATGGCACGAGACGAAGACGCACTGAGACAGGCGCGCTTCCCGCAAGATGTCAGATACGAGCGCGGCACTGATTGTGCCGCGCTTTCGCTTTTTGAGCGCACTAAATGTCCCGGTCGAGCCAGGGCATGACAGCCGTACTTGGCGCGGCCTAGAGCAC
>NZ_LFJC01000003.1:2939681-3049907 GCF_002776695.1 Bradyrhizobium nitroreducens | reverse complement strand
GTGATGTGTATTGCTCAACCGGGCAAGCGCGTCAGCCATCCGCAAGGCGACGGGGGCAATAGTGCAACGCTCCCCGGGGAGATCACGACATAAGTCGTAAAGCCACTGCGCAGGGAAGGCCGGGATGTCCTGGCTACACCTGTATGCCGCTGTGCAGCTTCTCGTCACGCAGGATTCGCACAGTGGACCGCGGGTGCCAGCCGGCACCCGGTCTTCCCTGCGCCCTCTCCATTCAAGAGGGCGAAGAGACCAAGCAAAACTCGGGCGAGATGCGCCGCGAGGCTGATCAATCATGTGTATCGATGAACAACGGTCTCGTGCCCCGGACGCAGCGCAGCGCCTCTTTAGCGGTGCGCTGCAGAGCCGGGGCCCATGCGGCAACGCGTGCTGTGGCCCTGCTGGGTCCCGGCTCTGCGCAGCAGCGTAAGAACGCTGCAGCGCGTCCGGGACACGAGATTGCTGCTACACCGGCTTGCCCGTATACGGCATCGACGCCGTCAGGCCGCCATCAACCGGGAAGGCCTGCCCATTCACATACGAGGCTTCGTCGCTCGCCAAGAACAATCCCATCGCCGCGAGCTCGTGCGGCTGTCCGGGGCGCTTCAGCGGATTGAGCTGGCCGATCTTGTCCTGGGTGCCGCGCTCCTTGGCGCGGTCGAAGATCGGCTTTGTCATGCCGGTCTCGATCAGGCCCGGGCACACTGCGTTGATGCGCACGCCGGTGCCGGTGAGCGAATACGCGGTGGTCTGCACCAGGCTGATCACGCCGGCCTTGCTCGCGGCATAGGGATGTCCGCTGGCACCGGCCTTGAGGCCCGCGACGGAGGCGGTCAGCACGATGGCGCCGGACTGCTGCTTCACCATGTGGGGCATCGCGTGCTTCACCGCGAGGAACGGCCCGATCAGATTGATGCGCAAGATCTCCTGCCAATGTTCCACGGTCTGCTCGGGAATTGGAACAAGGCCGCCGGAGATGCCGGCATTGGCCCAGATCACGTCGAGCCGGCCATGTGTTGCGACGGCCTTCTCGATCACGGCGATGACGTCCTTTTCGGAGCCCGCATCGGCGATCATGGCTTCCGCGACGCCGCCGGCTTTTTTGATCTCTTCGACCGTCTCCTTCACCGCCTCGGTGCGATCGACCGCGATCAGCCTTGCGCCCTCCCTGGTGAACAGCAGCGCAGCCGCACGGCCGATGCCGCTGCCGGCGCCGGTGATGATGACGGATTTGCCTTGCAGACGGCCCATGCGTTTCTCCCTGTGGTGCCTCGCGCGACGCTTGCCGCGCGACGGAATTTCAAACAAGATTTCAAACGGTAAAGTGTCTTGAGACACGTTGCCTCCTGACGTACAGCGACATCAAACGGGATGGAAGGGTTTCGATGGCAGGCGCAGACAAGCCCAATGTGGTCACGACGCGGTGGTGGTGGGTCCGTCACGCGCCTGTGCGCAACGACGGCGGCAACATCTACGGGCAGAGCGATCTCGCCTGCGACACCAGCGACACCTACGTGTTCAATGCCGTTGCCAAGGTGCTGCCACGCAAGGCGGTCTGGTATTCGAGCAATCTGATGCGCACGCACCAGACCGCGGAAGCGATCTGGGCGGCCGGCTACCCGAAGCCTGCGTCGATGCCATGGGAAGCAGATCTCGCCGAGCAGAATCTCGGGAAGTGGCAGGGCATGAACCGCGCCGCATTCATCGCGAGCCGCCCCGTCGGCTCGAGCTGGTTTGCCGACATCAACGAGCCCGCGCCCGGCGGCGAAAGCTTCATGGATCTCTACAACCGCACGCGCCGCACCATCGAGCGCATCAACGGCGAGGCTGGTGGGCAGGACATCATCGCGGTCGCGCATGGCGGCACCATCAAGGCGGCGATCGGCCTCGCGCTCGACGGCCAGATCGAGCGGGCGCTGTCCTTCGACATCGACAATTGCTCGATCACGCGGCTCGATTATTTCGCAAGCCCTGAGCGCTCGGTCTGGCGGTTGCCGATGGTGAATCAGCAGCCCTGGATCGCGGACGATGCGCACGCGGCGATGCATCAGCTGGCCGGTCCGGAAGTCAAGAAGCTCGCCTGAGTAGCTCGCCATTCCGCGTTCGATGCTCTGCATCGCTCCGGAACATTAAAGATCAATCTGGGAGGAACACATGACCTTGTTCGACATGAAGGGGAAAGTCGCCGTCATCACGGGATCGACGCGCGGTATCGGGCTTGCGATCGCCGAGCGCATGGCCGAGCACGGCGCCAAGGTCGTGATCTCCTCGCGCAAGGCCGACGTCTGCGAGCAGGTCGCCAAGGGCATCAACGACAAGTTCGGCAAGGGCACCGCGGTCGCGATCGCCGCGAACATCTCCTCGAAGGAGAACCTGCAAAATCTCGTCGACGAGAGCAACCGCGCCTTCGGCAAGATCGACGTGCTGGTCTGCAACGCCGCCTCGAACCCGTATTACGGCCCGCTCGCCGGCATCTCCGACGATCAGTTCCGGAAGATCCTGGACAACAACATCGTCGCCAACAACTGGCTGATCTCGATGGTGGTGCCGCAGATGATCGAGCGCAAGGACGGCTCCATCATCATCGTCTCCTCGATCGGCGGCCTCAAGGGCTCGACCATCCTCGGCGCCTACGCGATCTCGAAGGCCGCCGACATGCAGCTCGCGCGCAACCTGGCTTGCGAATACGGCAAGCACAACATCCGCGTGAACTGCATCGCGCCCGGCCTGATCAAGACCGACTTTGCCAAGGCGCTGTGGGACAATCCGGAGAATCTGAAGGCCTCGACCGCGCGCTCGCCGCTCTTGCGCATCGGTATCCCCGACGAGATCGCAGGCGCGGCCGTGTTCCTGGGCTCGAAGGCCGGCGACTTCATGACCGGCCAGACCATGGTGATCGACGGCGGCGCGACGATCAGTTGATGGTCGCTCTCGTGTCCCGGACGCGGCGCAGCACGAAGTGCTGCTCCGCAGAGCCGGGACCCAGAAGGCCAAGCACGAGATCGTAGAGATATGGGTCCCGGCTCAGCGCCGCACCGCTACGCGCTGCGTCGCGTCCGGGGCACGAGAGCGGAGACTACTCCACCGCCGCGTAAACCAGATCCCGCACCAGGGTCCGCGTGTAGTCGCGCTGGCCCGGGCCCTGGCTCATGAACACCGCGAACAGATCCTCCTTCGGATCGATCCAGAAGAACGTGCCGGCGATGCCGCTCCAGAAATACTGGCCGACGCTGCCGGGGAAGGGCGCGATGCCGGCCTCGCGGCGCACGGCGAAGCCGAGACCGAAGCCGTGGCCGGGCGCGAGCAGGGTGCCGTTGATCTGAACCTGCGGCCCGAGATGATCGGATGCCATCAGCTCCAGCGTCTTGCGGCCGATGATCCTGTTGCCGTCGAGCGTGCCGCCGTTGCGCAGCATCAGGCAGAAGCGGGCATAGTCCATCGTCGTCGAAACGAGACCGCCGCCGCCGGACTCCATCACCGGCTGCTCGAGCATGTTGAACAGCGCGACCTTGTCGCCGGTCCAGGGATCGGCCGCGAACGGCTCGGCGAGCCTGCCCGCGTTGGCCTCGCTGGTCGAGAAGCCGGTCTCGGCCATCTGCAACGGTGCGAGCACGCGCTCGGTGAGGAACGTGCCGAGCGACTTGCCGCTGACGACTTCGATGATGCGGCCGAGGATGTCGGTGGAGCGGCTGTAGTTGAACTCCGCGCCGGGCTGGCAGACCAGCGGGAAGCTCGCCACCAATGCGGCATGCTCGGCATTGGTGATCTTACGGCTGCGGACGCGGGAGTCCTGGTAGAGCTTGTGCACGGGGCCGTCGCCCTGATGCTCGTAGGTGAGCCCCGAGGTGTGGCGGAGCAGGTCCTGCACGGTCATCGGCCGCGACGGCGGCACCAGGTCCAGCTTGCCGTCCTTCACGATTCCGACCTGCTGGGTCGCAAATTCCGGGATGAATTTTGCGACGGCGTCGCTGAGCAGGAGGTGGCCGTCCTCGACCAGCGCCATGATGGCGACCGAGACGATCGGCTTGGTCATCGAGAAGATCCGGAAGATCGAATCCCGCGTCATCGGCGCGTCGGCCGCCGGGCTCTGCTTGCCGAGCGCCTCGAACCAGCCGACCTGGCCGCCTCTTGCCACCAGCACGGTGGCGCCGGGAATGGTTCCCTTGTCGATCTCGCGCTTGAAGGCGTCCGACATGGCCTGAAGCCGCGGCCGCGACAGCCCGAGCGTCTCCGGGCGGGCCTCCGGCAGTGGTGGGGTGGACGGCGCGATCGTGGCCTGTGGGGCGGCTGGAGCGGTCGCTGTGGCGGTCATGGGCACTCCCTGTTGTTTTTGATTGTCGGCGACGGACTGTGGCCCAGAAACCCCGGTACAAACAAGCGAAGCGGGCGCGGTTCACCCTTGCAATCCGGCCGCCCCCTGTGCTTGAAAGCGGCCTGATCCGAAGCGGCGACGCAAGGGTCTGTAGGAGTGTAGCTCAATTGGTAGAGCACCGGTCTCCAAAACCGGGGGTCGCAGGTTCGAGCCCTGCCACTCCTGCCAGTAAAATCAACCACTTAAGTCAGATGCTGGCAGGATAGGGACGGGGCGTCCCGCGGACGAATCGCCACGCGTGGGCCATCTCACCAAGTGTGAGCCTATCCGCTCCAAGTCCGGGGTCGGCAGAGGCCGGGCGGCGCCTAGCGCGCCGGAGCCCGCTCCGCATCGTCGGGAATCTGGCTGAGATCGACGTGCCGGATGGGAACGCGGCGCAGCAGCGAGACGATGGTGCCGCCGAGCTCGAAATAGGTGCGCAGCCGCAGCGCACGGGAGGAGCCCTTCAGCTCCGCATTCAGGCTCACGGGCACCTGGACATAGGTGAGGCCGAGCTGGAGCAGGGAGATCAGGGCGCAGATCTGATAGCCATAGCCGTCGGCCTTGACCGCGATCTGGCGCAGCCATTTCACGGGGTAGACGATCATGCTGTGGTAGTCGGACAGCCAGAAGCCGAACAGGCAGTTCAGGATGAACCGCAGCGAGTGCGACTGCAACGAGCGGTTGACCGAGCGGTCCGACTGGTTGTCGCGATAGGTAATGACGAGATCCGCGGCGCCCGCCGCCTTGAACATCCGGGCAATACCCTCGTTCTGAAAGGCGTGATCGCCGGGAATGAGCGTGATGGCATCGAATTTCGCGCGCGAGAGGGCGTATTCGAAGCCGGCGCCGACACCGCGCCGCTCGGGGTTATGGTGCACGATGATGCGGGGCTCGCTGGCCGCGAACTCGTCCATGATCGCGCCGGTGGCATCGGTGCTGCCGTCGTCGATCAGGAAAATCTCGAAGTCGTCGAGCAGCTCGCGGGCGAGCGGCAGCACGCCGTCGATGGTGTCGGCGATCTTGTCCTGCTCGTTCAGTGCAGGGATGACGATCGTAAGCCGTTTTGCCGCCCTGGAAGGTGTCATTTCATGCCGCCCGCTGCAGGCCACTCTTTTACTGGTGGAACCCTGGCGCAACTCTAGGTCATCCGGGCTGAGCGAACAATAAGGGCCCCGCAGATATGCCCTGCACAACCAGCAGGAAACCGGCGATCTGTGTGTTTCCAGCAACTAGTCGGAGGAAAAATCGTAAAGACTGGTGTCGCCGATGCCGAAGGCGCGGCGCAACTGTCCGACGCGGCCTGCCATGGTCCGGCCCGCCGCTGTCGCGGCGAAGTGCGATCCGACCGGCTCGACCAGGCCGCTGTCGACCAGGCTTCCAATTCGTCCCTGGAACAGAGCTGGAACCTGCCGTTCGACGATGTCGGAAAGCGGAGCCTTCCGCTCGGACCGGCCGACGAGGCCAAGCAGAATGTCCAGCGAGACCGATTTGTACACAGCGCCAAAAGCGAAGACATAGCCCATGACGAAAAATCCGAAAATCGAAGCTGCGTCCCAATACTGAAATTGCGCGACGACCAAAACCCCGAGCATCACGCCGAGACCATGGGTGATGATCGCGGCGATCGCGAGCAGGGTCACGGGTGCAACGGTCCATCCGCGCGCGCGGGCCATCAGCTGCAAGGCGGGCGACAGCAGGGCGAAGGTGACGGCGGCGAGGAATCCGACAACGAAGGACATCGTGACCGCTCACCCGAGGCCGGTCGACAGACGAACGAATTTGACGAGACGCGCGACCGCCACGCCCTTCGTCGTCGGAGCCAGCTTGCCGTCTGCGATGGTCAACATCCCCGCGCCGACCAGGAGTTTCAGGCGATTGTGCGTGAATGTGCCGAGATCGCCGCCCTGCATGTAGGCCACGGCCCATTGCTCCAGGGTGAGGGGACGCCCGGCCTTGTCGAGGGCCGTGAGCAGCGTCAGGGTGAAGCCCCAGGCCAGCAGGCTGAACAGGATGTAGAAAAACATCATCGCCGTCGCCAGCAGGAACAGGCCGCCAATGACGTCGTCGAGATGGCGTTGACCGGGAAGCGCGATGCAGGCGATCGCGTAGAGGGTCATGAGGCTGGCGCAGGCGAGCCGGTAGCGGCGACCGGATCCGCCGGTGGCGGCGATACGCGCGTAGCACAGCAACAGCAGCGGCAGCACAGCGCTGAGACCAATCGCAGCGGCTTGCGCGGGGCCCGGTAGCATGTTCATTGCGGAAAATCGTCCCGGACGCCTCTCAGGCCCAGCCAGTGCAGGAGTCTATAGGAGGTCGCATTTTTCCGGTCAAGGGAGCCCGTCATGGGCGCTCTTGCGGACCTCAACCGGGCGTGCAAATCCTTGTCGGCGATGCCGTTCCTCCCTCCGAGATGTCTCCATTGCTGCGTGCGATCATCGTCCTCCTCGTCGTGCTGTTGGCTGCGCACGCACCGATGCTCCTCAACGACGGTCTCTTCATGGACGACTGGCTCGTGCTCAAGCCGCGTCCGGACTATTTCATCGACATCGATTTCCTGCTGAACGGCGCCGGTCATCCGATATTCTACAGCTACGACACGTTCGCGAACTGGACCGGTGCCCCGATCGCCGTGATGGTATCGCTCGCGGTTGCCGGAATTGTCCTTGGGGCAATATCGTTCGCGCTGACCGCAACGCGTCTCGGTCTGCTCGACCGCGCCGAGGCGGTCGGTTTGGCGCTGATCGTCTGGACCTATCCCGGCTACCAGCTCTGGGCGGGCAAGGCGAACGCGGTCTACGTCTTCAGCTTCGGACTGTTGTTCATCGGTGCCTGGCTATTGACGCTGGCCTTCGCCGCAAGCGGCCTGCAGCGCGTGCTGCTTCGCGTGGCCTGCGCCCTCGTGTTCCTGCTGAGCTTTGCGCTCAACTCGACGATCGTGCTCTATGCCTTCGTGATGCTCGGTCTGTTCGTTGCGATATGGCGGGGCGGCGACGCGTCGGACGGCTTCGTTCGCCGCACATGGCTCGCATCCTGGCGCTGTGCCCTCGGCTATCCGGAGTTGGTGCTGCTGCCTCTGATCTACTGGGGCTCGCTCAACATCTGGTTCAAGCGGATCGGCGTCTATGCACAGCATTATGACGCGCATTTCCCGACCTTGCGGGAGCTGGCTGGGGGATGGCAGGCATTCTTCGCCGCGGCTTACCGGGACGTCCTGGCCCATGCGGTGCGCGCGGCGATCACCGTCCCGACGATCTTCATTTTGGCGGCGGTGCTCGTCGGCATCGTCTTGCTGCTGCTGCGTTCCGACACCAAGCCGACCACGTCCAGGCTCGGGATCCTCGCGCCGCTCGCGCTCGCCGCAATCTTGTTTCTCGCATTGTCGTCGCCCTATCTGATCGCCGGCCTGCGGCCGTCGTCCACGCATTTCTACGAGAGCCGTCACCTGCTGATGTTCGGCGTGCCGTCGGCACTGGCGCTTCTCGCATTCAAGCGGCAGGCCGAACGCTGGACCGCTCCCGGCGTCGCCTTTGCGGTCGTGTTCGGAGCGGGCCTCATCCTGTCGATCGGCATGCTGTGGAGCGACTACGTCTTCATGCAGGCGAGAACGTTGAAGCAGGAGGCCCTGGAGCGCAATCTTGCCGGCCGGGTCCAGCCGGCAGCGACGGTCTACGCGCTCGACGACGGTTTCTTCGATTATCCGTCGCGGCATGTGCCGTTCGGTCTCGCCGAGGTCACCGGCATGCTGCGCCTCGCCTGGGGCAATCAGCCGTTCTTCGGATTTGCGCTGCGCGCCGAGCGGCCCGACATCCTGCGGAGAATGGACGAGGCGCGGAAGGCGCCGGGGAGTGCATTCCATCATTTCGATCCGACGGGGCCGCAGGCGACGATCTCGTTTCAGCCGGGACCCGGGGCCGCACCGAACCAGACCCTGGTGCGGAAGTACTACGCGTGCCGGCTGCTGGCGCGCTGCGATGTTGCAGAGTTCCTGGCTCAGCTTGCGCAGGTGACGATCAAGCTCGGACCGATCGCGGGCGTCCTGCCGATCGAAAAGGATGCAGCGCCTAGCCGCTAACCCGCCGTTGCCAGACGGCTTCCGCCAGCGCGATGTCGGTGACCGAATCCGCGCCGGAGGCCAGCGGGGCGCCTCGCGCGGTGACATCGGACACGAAGGCATCGGCCTGGCGCCGGAATGCCCAGCTCGTTTCACCGGTCAGGCGTGTGCTTTGACCATCGTGCTCGACAATGACCTCCGCCTCCTGCTCGGCAAAGGGGGGAGGCAATTCCAGCGTCACCGCGCCGCGCTCGAAGTCGATCGTCAGTCCCTCGCGCCAGGCACCGTCCGATCCGCTCACGAGATCCAGCGCGCAGGCGATGCCGTCGAAGTCGAGGATGATGCGCCCGGCACCCGAAGCCTCGATCTCGCTTTCGGCGACCGTCGGCGACGATCCCAGCAAATAGCGCGACAGATTGATGATGTGGCTGAAGACGTTCAGAAAGTTATCGTAGCCGGGACGCATCTCGCGCGGCATCCAGTCGGGACCATCCTGCCAGAGCTCGAGCCCGTCCGGACGCGCTTCGCCGGTCATCACGAAATTGTCCTGCGCGCGGCCCGTGTCGCCGCCGAAGCACCAGCCTCTTGCCCGGACGATGCGTCCGAGCGACTGGTCTTCGCGCAAGCGTGTCAGCACCTCCAGCGCCCGCGCCACACCGGCATCGTGACGCTTCATGTAGCCGATGCTGTAGACGAGGTCTTGCTGCCGCGCGGCGTCGACCAGCAATGCGGCCTGGGCCGTCGTGTAGGCCATCGGCTTTTCCGAGAGCACGTGCCGGCCGCTCTTCAGTGCGTCCAGCACGATCGGGCCGGTGGCACGGCGCTTGGTCACGACGACGACGGCGGACACCGCGCTGTCTGCCAGCAGCTCCCGGTGCGTGCCGTAAACCTTGGGAATGCCGAATTTCTGCGCCGCGGCGGCAGCCAAGTCCGGCCGGAGATCGGCGATCGCGACGACGCGGCAGGCGGGATTGGCAGCGAAATTGGCGAGGTGGCACATCTGGCCGACCATGCCCGTTCCGATGATGCCAATGCCTGGCCTCACTGGCTATGATCCCTCAGCGCTTCCGGACGACGAGGAAATGCGCCGGCTGTCCCCACGTGTTGATGAAGGCCGCATCCGACTGGGTGAGAGCGGTGACCGCGGCCGCGTCCCGCTGACCGATCGCGGCAAAGATGCGATGGAAACTGTCGAGCGTGGCGATGATGGCGTCGATGTCGGCAGCATCGTCGGCGAGAATGTCCGTGGACCGGATCGTCTCGCGCAGCGACGCGAGGCCCGCGATCACGCGCGGCAGGCTCTCGCCGAAGGGATTGTCGATCATGCCATCGACGTCGAGAACCAGCGCTTCGATCGATGCCGAGATCGCCTGGACTGCATCGGCCTTGCCGACGAGATAAAGCTTTCGACCGCCGAGGAAGCTCAGGCGGCTGCGGTCGAGATGGCGTGCGGCGCGCCGCAGCTTGTCGTCACCGGATAGCACCTTCTTGTGCCAGTAGATGTCCAGGCTGTCGCGGTAGGCGGGCCACGCCGAATGGACGTCGAAACCCTGGTCATGCGCCGCCGTGCACAACGCGGTTGCGTCGAGGAAGTAGCGATACCGGACGAACGGATTTTCCAGCACGTCCATCAGCCAGGATTCGAAACTGCGGGTGTGCGGAATGCTGTTCCACTTTGGCTCGAACAGCGCCTTCGCGTTGTCGAGCGGGGCGCGACCGGTCAAGGCCTTGCCGGCTGCATGGATCGCCTTGAGTGTGAGCTCGAAGAAGCCGCCATAGCGCTCGTAGTAGGACACGACGGCGTAACCGTCCTGATTGAGCAGGCGCTGGAAGATGCCGAGCCATTTTTCGCTCGGCTGCACGGTGTAGATGAAGCCCTCGGCATCGATGATGTCGAAGCGGCGATCGCTGCGGAAGCCCTCGACATCGGCCAAAGCGAGCTCGCGCAGACGCTGAGTGAGGCTGAAATGCGCGAAGTAGGCTTCGATCTTCGGGTGTGCGAGCCGGTTCGGCTCGGCGAGCGTCATGTTCGCCCCCCAGCCGGCAAACACCAGCGCGTTCTCGCCGGAATCGGGGCCGAACTCGAGCACCTCGGCATCGCGGAACAGCCTGGGCGGCAACACCAGCTTGTCCGAAAACAACTCGCGCCGCTGGCCGGCGTAGGCCTCGAGCTCGGCGGACGACTTGAAATTGCCGAACGTCGGCAGAACGTCCTGACGTTCGTAATAGTTGAAGAGCTTGTCCTCAGCCATGCCGCGACCTTAGCGACGCCTCGAGGCGATCGAGCTCGCTCCAGATATCGTTTGGCGCGAAGATCGAAACGATCTCGAGCGGACGCTTCACGCTCTCGCGCAGCCGGCTGGAGACCTTGGCCTCGTTCTCTTCGTTCACTGCCAGGAGACAGACGAGCGGCCCGGACTTGCCGGCGAGATCCTCTGGCGCGCGGATCGGAATGCCGGTGCCGGGCAGGAACAGCCCCTGGCGCTCCTTCTGGTCATCGACCGAGAGGTCGACGAGATCCGCGAGCTCATGGGCGTTGGTGAAGGTGCAGGCGCGGCAGCCGGCGCCGTAGATGGCGATCTCGGCACCGTTGGCGCGGGCCTTTGCCAGAACAGGCCGCAAGCGCGCGCCGTACTCACGCGCGCGCTGACCGAATTTCTCGCCGACGCCGGACGGCGCAGGTGGCGCCGTCACGGCGCCCTTGGCACGGCGGGCTGCGATCGCGAGGGTCCCGCCGCTGAAATTGTATTTCTTCACCGACACGGCCTCGAAGCCGTGGCGCGCCAGCAGCGCGAGCAGGGTCGGCTCGGTGAAATAGCTGACGTGCTCTTCCCAGAGGACGGAGAGGTCTCCCACCGCCGAGCCCGGGGCGAAATCGGGCACGTCGATGAACAGCAGTCCGTCGTCACTGAGCGCGATCTTCACGCAGTCGAAGAAGTTCTCGAAATCGACGATGTGCTCCAGCACCTGGCGCGATATGACGAGGTCGAACTTGCCGGACTGAGCGACAGCATCGTGGGCCATCTCCGGGCTCAGCATGTCGGCATAGACCTTGATGCCGCGCTCGCGGGCGATCTTGCCCGAGACCGGATTGGGCTCGACGCCGACCATGACCTTGGTGCCGCGCTCGCGCAGCTTGTCCATGAACAGGCCGTCGTTGCATCCGATCTCGAACACGGACTGATGCTTGGAGAATTTCGCGATGGTGTCGAGCTCGTCCGCCTGATGCGGCTCCGGCTTCCAGCTGCTGAAATTGTAGTTGAATTGCCGGTACAGAATCTCGGGATCGATCGGCTTGACGATCTGAGGCAGGCCGCAATCGCCGCAGGCCAGTACGTCGAACGGATAGCGTTCCTCCTGCTCGTTTCGGCTATGCCGAAGTCGATGCGCAATCGGCATCAGTCCGAGGTCGATGACCGGACGCAGGTTGGTCGAGTGGCAAAGGCGGCAATGGTCGGTCACGGTTTCAGCTCTTTGCAGGAAAACAGGGGAACGTCGGCGCCCCGAGGCGATACGCGGCGCAGTTGAAGCCTATATAGCCCCGCAGGCCGTGCCACAATTCTTAAGTTGGCCCGGGCAGGCCATTCACAAGCCTGGCGCCACTCTCGAGCTGGTACCCCTTGGCCTTCGTTTGGGCTCTTGCTTCCCGACATGCGCGGAACCGGCTAGGACCTAGTGACAGGTCATGAGCTGATCGAGGGCCGTGATGTCCGCTCGCTGGCCGTTGGGAGACAGGCGGTGCTTCACCACCTCGAACGGCTCGATCCCATAGGCCTGGCGATAGATGTCTTTCGATCTCGTCCGTAGCGCAGATATCCCGGCCTCGGCTTCGGGGCTCAGCGGCTGTCCGCCGTCCCTCCACGTCAACAGCCAGTAGTTCGGGGTCTCGCTATGCAAAGCGAACCGTTTCTCCAGCTCAGCGCTCTGAAAGACGTCGGAGAAGCCGTTGAGCCAGAAATCGCAATTCTGCTTCTGAACATAGAACAGCTTGACGCCAAGTGATCGAAGGGTGGCCTCGGCCGTATCGGCAGTCCCAAGTGCGATGTTCTTGAAATTGCGCGCGACGTCGCTCTGATAGGTATGGATGATCTTGCCGCGCGTGAGCAGCGGCGAGAAATAGCAGGGCACCATCGCGCGGTATCCGTTCAGCGCGAGAATCCGATCGGAGCCCGTGGATTGCTGCAGCTCGTCACAGCGCTGCCAGTTCAGGCTGACCCGGGGCATCTGGATGAGAGAGCGCCCGCCTGCAAAGGCGATGGCTCCGTCATCCCTGAAGCTCTGCCAGGGAAACCAGATCGTCATCCAGGCGCAAGCGGCAAGCAGCGCCAGGATAGCGACATTGGGTGCAAAGCGCCCGGCGAATATGGCCGGGACCAGCCGCCGCACGATGACCAGCCCCCAGCAGGCGATCGCGGCGGCCGCGAGCGGGAACAGCGCGTTGACGTGAATGGATAGCCTGATCAGGCTCGGAATGTTCAGCGTCATGTCCAGCAGCCGCACGCTGGCGACGTAGGCGATAACGATGAAGACGCCGGCGATACTGGGCAGGGGGCGCGATTTCGTGACGCTGGCGCGATCCGGAAACAACTTCGAATCGAGGAAAGAGATCGCGCAAGTCGTCGCCGCGATGAGAGCTGCAACCAGCACGACGGATTTGGCCTGCCTGATGAAGGCGACCACTCCCGACTTGCTGAGGAAATCGCTGACCTCCAGCGACTGCGCCAGCACGAAGAAATCAAGAATATCCAGGCTGCCGAACTGCGAGAAGCGCTCGACCGATGCGATCTTTCGAAAGAGCGAGTACGGGTTGGTCGCGGGGATTCCGAGATAGAGATAGTTGATGGAGAAGGCCAGGATGCACCCGGCAACCGCTCCACACCCGAGCAACAGGCTGGTGACGAGGCCGGATCGGTCGCGCTGAAGAACCTTGGTGAATACGCCCAGCGACGAAATCAGGAACACGAACGCCGCATAGAGCGGATAGGAGGCGGCGACGGCAAGGCCGCAAATGCCGGCGGCCAGCCGGTCGCGGGCTTGGGACGATCGAATGACGACCAGCAGGAAATAGACGAAGAATGCCGCCGTCTGCAGATGGTACTTGCCGAACTCCATGATGTAGAGGCCAGCCTTGACGCTCGGCATCGTGCGGGGCCAAGCAAGCCCGAGGATCGCCACGCCGAGCGCAATCGGTATCGCCGCGTCTTCCCAGCGGCGTCCGAGCGCCTGCAACGGCAGAACGAGGCGGGCGAGCTCGAAAATCACCGCGCCGATGCCGACGAAGTAGAGAAACGAAACGATCTGGGCGACATGGGGCGGCAGGAACGTCGCCATCAACAGATGCAGCCCGTTGCCATGGCCGATCTCGAAGTCGGAGAAGATGGGGTTGTCAGGCGCCAGCCAGATGCTGTGATTTCTCGCGACTTCTGCAAGATACGGGGCGTAGAGCTGCTGGACGTCGGTCGAGATGACGTCGGGTATGACCGCACGGTCGAGGAACACCGTCGCCAGTAGCCAAAGCCCCATCAGCGATGTTGCGACCAACGGCAGGGTCACCGCGGACTTCTGCGGCGTGCCGAAGCTGCGGCTATCCCACAGCAGCACCACGGTCGCACATCCGAGAACGATTTGCGGGTACAGGATCGAAAGTGCGCCGAAGCCAAATCCCGTCAGGATGAGCGCGGCTGCGCCGACAAAGAACTCGTCGACGCGCTGAGTGGGCTCGTGCTTGATGAGCGAGAACGTCAGGCGTCCGGTCGCCATGATGAGCCAGCCGAGATACGGCGTCAGGACGATCCAGGCGAGGACGTAAAATCGCGTCGTCCAACCGCCATCGAACAGCAGCGCACGGTAGGTCCCGGTTCGATTCACGAACCAGATGGAAAGCGCCGCGGGCACGAAGATGAGGACACGCGGCCACCACGTCTCGATGATGGCACGCAGACGCATCTCGCCGGCCGTCATCGTTTGATCTTGTCCAGAGGTGCTCATGCTAAACCGGCGCTGCATCCGTTCGTTCGGCGATGGCCCGCGCCTGGTCGGGGGTGAAGCCGGCGCGCTCGGGCGCGATCAGCCATACCAGCCCGCCGAACAGGCCGACGATCAGGCCGCCGAGGCCCAGCAAGACCGATATCGCGAGCGCCTTGTCGGATGCAATTCCAGCCAGACCAAGCGCGCCGACCATGGCGCCTTCGCGCACGCCCCAGCCTCCGATCGAGATCGGGACCGCGGAAGACAGGATGACGAGCGGAATCAGCACGAAGGCGCCGAGTGGGGAGAGTGGCGCTTGCAGTCCGACCGCAAGGACATAGCAGGTCGTGACGGTGATCAGGTGAACGACAATGGCCGATCCGATCAACGTGGCTCGCCCCTTCACCGCCAGCAACGGGGCTCTGACCAGGATCACGAATTGCACGACTTTGGCCGGCACGGCCGAGAGCAAGCGCGGTGGCCACCAATCCAGCGTCATGAGCGCGATTGCACCGAGGCACGCAGCGGCCAGAATGGTCACGATCGCGAAAAGGAGCGAGCTGTCCCGGACGAGAGGCAGCAGGAACGGCATTCCTGAGAGGACGATGAGGCCGAGGGCCAGCAGGGCCAAAAAGCGATCGGCCACGATGCTGCCGATCGTTTGCGACCATTGCACGCCCTGACGCCGCAGCATCCAGATCCGGACCGCATCGCCGCCCGCGGGCAATACCTGATTGAAAAAGGTGCTGACGATGAGAATGCGCCAGCCGGGCAGCCAACCGAGTGGCACGTTCATGGCGCGGAGGATCAGGATCCAGCGGTGGCAGAGGACGAAGGTCTGGGCGAACAGCAGCAGCACCGCAAGTGCCAGCACGCTCGGATCGACGGCAAGCAGATCCGTTTTCAGGGACGACAGGTCCTGGCTACGCAACAGCAACACCAGAATCCCGATCGACACCGCGAACTTGACCAGGGTAACCATTGCTTTTGCTGGCGGCTTCATCGGCTGGTGTTCGTCCTCGATCATTCACGGGTGGGATCGTCGAGCAGCGATAGGGGAAGTCTACGGTGTCGCCAGATGCTCCGCGGCGAGCGCGCCAGTCCTCGTGACGTAGTTCTGGACCTCGGCGGCGTCGCTGCCGTCCGGAGCCCAGTCGGGGAATGCCGTGCGCGAGGGATCGAACGGGCCGGCGGTGGTTTCGTGGAACACCAGCCACTCCGACGTGATCAGGATGGAATGAAAGACCTTCTCCGGCATGCGGTAGTAGCACCGCTTGCCCTGGCCGTAGGGCGCCATCTCGAGCACCTCGCGAATACGGCCGTCGTCCTCGAAGATCACGACCTGCGCAGTGCCCTCGATCACGTGGAACGATTCAGGTTTGCCGAGATGCTTGTGGGGGCGGACATAGGCCTCGCGGTGATGCACGATCAGCATCTCGTGCAGGCCGGACGAGGGATCGGGGTGCGTGCACAGCCGGCTGCGCAGGCGCGGGTTGCCGGCGGCGATGCGCTTCAGCTCCGCGATCGTGGCGTCATCCGCCGTGACGATGGGATCGTCGGAATAATAGACTTCCGGATTTTGCGCCCGCAGCGACGTCGTCCGGTGCGGGCCCGTCGCCTCATTCGAAGAAGATGAACCCATGGTCGCCCCGATAGCCGCATTTGTCGTAGATCCACGCCCAGGTTTCCGGGCCGTGGAAGCTCAGGCAGGTGAGCTGCCAGTAGAGGAGGTTCGCCTTCTCGCGCTCGTTGCGAAAGGATTCCACCATCAGATATTTCGAGGCACCGCGTCCGACGCGCTCGATCTCAGGCACCGCGCGGAACACGTCCTCGAGAGGAAGGTTGTGCAGCACACCGAGCGACACCACGAGGTCGAAGCTGTGATCGGGGTAGGGCAGCTTCACGGCGCTGCCGACCTCGAGCTGCGGCCGCACCTCCTCCTTGGCATTGGCGATGCCGTAGTCGGAGATGTCGATGCCGGCGATCGTGAGGTCGGGGACGAGCTGGGTGAACTCGTAGAGCAAATAGCCCTTGCCGCAGCCGACGTCGAGCACGCTCATGCCGGGCTTGATGCCGTAGCGGTCGATCAGGGTCTGGGCGAGGGGACGCCAGCGTCCGTCATAGCGATAGCCGCCATAGCCGTAGCGCCGGTCGCCATCCCAGTAGTCGCGCCCCCATTGCCGCGCGACGGTAGCGGATTCCGCCTTGTCGTGCTCGACCACGCGCTGAACGTAGTTCCGCCTGGTCGAGGCGTGCATCGATTGGAGCAGGTTGATCTCGCTCATGGGGCTCAACCGGTCCGCGGCATCGTCAAAGGATCGTCGCGTATTTGTTGACCAGCAGGATGTCTTCGATCGCCTGGATGTCTTTCGGCGACGACAGCGTGATTTCCTCGACGGCCGCGTGCAGGTCGCAGCCCTCGCGCAACACGCGGTCGTAGATCTCCCGTCGCCGTGCCTCGTCGGGCGGCAGCATGAAGATGCTGTAGAGGATCATGCCATTCAGGCGAGGCAGCTCGTCCAGGATGTCCTCGAGCACCATGTAGCTGCCGGGCATGATGTGCTCGACGGCGCTGAGCAGAAATTGCAGATTCTTCCGCCGCGCGTAGTCGCGGATCACGATGTTCTGGACATGCTGCGGGGTGCGGCTGCCGTTCAGCGGCCGCGCGCCGATATAGCCGCGATGGCCGGCTCGCTCAGCCATGGAAGCCTCCCGGCAGCTTGTATTGCATGCCGACCCGAGTCGCCGGACGCAGCAGGATCGGTTCGAAGAACTCGCCGAAGCGCTTGTCCGCGTAGGGCGACATGATGCTCTTGAACCGGCAGTTCATGCTCCAGCGCGTGCCGGGCTCTTCGTTGACGCGATTGCCGTGCATCAGGGTCTGGTTGAACAGCATCACGTGACCATAGGGAATCTCGATGAAGGTCGCGTGCGGCTTGATGGTGTTGTAGAGTTCCTCGGCGCTGCGCAGGTTCGCCATCCGGTCCTGCATCTCGCCGTTCAGCGACGGCGGCAGCAGATACATCGCCTTGGTGTGATGGACGTCCACCAGCGGCACCCACACCACGACCTCGAACGGCGAGTCGCCCGACCACACGTCGGAATGGGTGGCGAGCAGCGAGGAGCTGTCGCCGGGCATCTGGATGCTGAGATTGACGCGGCGCTGCATGCAGAGCTCGTTGCCGACGATGGTCTCGATCGTCGAGCGCGCGAGGCGGAAATAGGTCGGCCGGAACCACGCTTCGGCGTTGAGGCCGTTGAAGACGTGCAGCCGCAGGCCGTTGAGATCGTCGACGCTCACGCGGGTATGGATGCTGTCAAGCATCGCATAGGGATCGTTGCTGTGCGGCAGCTTGAGATAGTCCGCCGCGAGCTCGGCGGCGCGCCGCTGGATGCGGTCGAGGCCTGCGCGATCGTCGGCCGGCGTGGTGACGAAGCCGTTGTCGATAAAGCGCTGCGCCAGCGCCTGCTCATCGGCCTGAAGGAAGTCGGTATCCGTCATGCAAAATACTCCCGGGCGGTCGCGCAGATATGGCTGATGTCTGCGGCCGACAGGAACTGGTTGATGGGAAGCGTGAGGATCTGGTCCGCCTGCCGTTCCGTCACCGGGAACGCGCCGCGGCCCTGGCCGAGATGCGCCGCCGCCGGCTGCAGGTGGATCGGGACCGGATAGTGAATGGCGGTCTCGATGCCCTTGTCGGCAAGATATTTCTGGAAGTCGTTGCGGCGGTCGGTCTGCACCACGAAAGTGTGGAAGGTGTTGAACTCGATGTTGCGGCAGGGCGGAATGAACAGAGGGAGCCCGGCGAGCTCGGCGCGGTATTGCGCGGCGTTGCGTCGCCGGCGTTCGATCACCGAGGGCAAATGACGCAGGCGAATGCGCAGCACCTCGGCCTGCAGCGTGTCCAGCCGTGAGACGATGCCCCATTCCTGGACGTCGCTGCGGTTGATCAGACCGTGATTGCGCAGCCGGCGGATGCGGGCAGCCATCTCGGCGTCGGCGGTGACAAGGAAGCCGGCATCGCCCGCGGCGTTGAGATTTTTCAAGGGATGGGCGGAGAAGCAGCCGAACGTGCCGATGGTGCCGCTCATGCGGCCGTCATAGGTCGAGCCGATCGCCTGGGCGCTGTCCTCGATCACGGCGAGCGCATGCTTTTCCGCGATCGCCATCAGCGGGGTCATGTCGGCCATGCGCCCGGTCAGATGCACCGGCATGATCGCCTTGGTGCGCGGTGTGACGGCGGCCTCGACCGCGGCGGGGTCGATGTTCTGGTCGGGCAGCACGTCCGCAAAGACGGGCGTGGCGCCGACCGCGATGATCGCGGCGGTCGATGCCACGAACGAATTCGGCGGGGTGATCACCTCGTCGCCGGGACCGATGTCGAGCGCCCGCAAGGCGAGGATCAACGCGTCGGTGCCGGAATTCAGCGTCACGACATGGGGCGAGCCGAGATAGGCGGACAGCTCCTCCTCGAGCTTTCCGACCGCCGCGCCGCCGATGAAGTCGCCGCGCTGGAACACGCCCTCGACCGCCTGCATGATCTCGGCGCGCTCTTCCTCGAATTGCGCGGGAAGATTGACGTAACCGATGCGTCGGCGGCCGGTGTCAGCGTCCATGGCAGAACTTCCTGACGGTCTCGATGACGCGATCCTGCTGGGCGCGCGTCAGATGCTGGTCGACGGGGAAGCTGATGACTTCCTTGGCGTGGCGATCGGTGACCGGGAAGGTGCCGGGCGCGTAGCCGAGATGCTTGAGGCCTTCCTGCTGATACAGCGGGATCGGATAGTGGATCTTGGCCTCGATGCCGTTGTCCAGGCAGTATTTGTAGAGCTCGTCGCGGCGTTCGGCGAACACCATGTAGAGATGGTAGACGTGCTTCACGTTGGGTCGGCGCGGCGGGACGCGCAGGCCGGGAAGGCCGGCAAGGCCCGCGTCGTAATAGGCCGCGTTCTCGATCCGGCGCCGCGTGATCTCGCTGGTCTGGCCGATCAGCCAGTTGCCGACGACCGCCTGTAGCGAGTCGAGCCGCGAATTGCAGCCGAGGATGGAGATCTCGTCGCGGTTCTTCATGCCGTGGTTGCGGATCAGGCGGAGCTTCTCGTTCATGCCGTCGTCATTGGTGACGACCACGCCGGCATCGCCCCAGACGTTGAGGTTCTTGAGCGGATGCAGCGAGAAGCCGGCCGCGATGCCATGGGTGCCGGAGCGCTTGCCGGAAAACTCCGACAGGATGCCCTGGCAGGCGTCCTCGACCACGGGCAAATTGTGGCGCTGCGCGATCGGCATCAGCTTGCCCATGTCGGTGACCTCGCCGGTCAGCTGGACCGGCATGATCGCCTTGGTCTTCTTGGTGATGGCGGCTTCGACGTGGTCGACATTCATGCAGAAGGAATCGTCGCAGTCGACCAGCACGGGCGTTGCGCCGGTTTCCGCGATCGCGCCGACGGTGGCGATGAAGGTGTTGGCGGCGGTGATGACCTCGTCGCCGTGACCGATGCCGAGCGCCTTGAGCGGCAGCTTCAGCGCATCGGTGCCGGATCCGACGCCGATGGCGTGACGCACGCCGATCAGTTCGGCGAAGCGCTTCTCGAATTCGGCGACGGGCTTGCCAAGGGTGAAGTCACCGGTTGCAACCAGCCTGCCGATCTCGGCCAGGATCGGCGCGGGGTCGGAGAATTGCTCGAGCAGATAGGAATATCGAACGTCGTACATGTGACCCGTCAGGTGGAATGGAGTTGAGGAGAGGGAGTGGGCGAGGCGGCAAGCGTGCGCTCGATCGAGGTCGCGATGGCGCCGGCGGAAAGGCCGTGCTTCTTCAGCAGCGAGTCCTGCGAGCCGTAATTGTGCATGAAGCGGTCCGGCAGCGACAGCCGCAGCATCGCGGGCAGGCCCGAGCCGAGCTTGTCGATCAGCGTCTCGGCGACCGCGCTGCCGAGGCCGCCGGAGGGCACGTGCTCCTCCAGCGTCGCCAGCAGCTTGACGCCGCGGATCGCCTGCAGCAGCGCTTCGGTGTCGAGCGGCTTCACCGTGTGCATGTGCAGGATGCCGGCGCGAATGCCTTGCGCGGCCAAGAGGTCGGCTGCGGCCAGCGCCCGCTGCAGCATGATGCCGGTGGTCACCATGAGGACGTCGCCCGGGGGGCGCATCAGGATGGCCTTGCCGATCTCGAAGCCGTGCTCGGCCTTGGAGACGATGGCGTCGCCGCCCTTGCCGAGCCGAATGTAGATCGGGCCCTTCCAGTCCAGCGTGCGCTCCATCATGCGCGCCGCCTCGTCGGCGTCGCAGGGGCAGATCACCGTCATGTTCGGCAGTGCCCGCATGATGGCGATGTCTTCGATCGCCTGATGGGTGGGGCCAAGCGGCGCGTAGACGAGCCCGCCGCCATTGGCGATCAGCCGCACCGGCAGATTGTGCAGGCAGAGATCGACGGCGACCTGCTCGTAGCAGCGGCGGGTGAGGAAGGTCGCGATGGTGTTGACGTAGGGCACGAAGCCCTCCATCGCGAGCCCGGCCGACATGCCGATGATGTGGGCTTCCGAAATGCCCTCGATCAGATGGCGCTTGGGAAACTCCTTGCTCATCGCGCGCAGGGTGCCGGCGCCGGGATCGGAGCCGATGTAGAGCACTCGCTCGTCGCGCGCGGCGAGCTTGTGGACCATGTTCATCGCTGTGTTGCGCATGGGGAGCCGATCAAAAATCGCCGACGGCGACGCGGATGGCGTCGAGCTCGCTGTCGGACAGCTTGTTCTTGTGATGCCAATCCGCGTTGGATTCCGCAGCCGGCAGACCCTTGCCCTTGACGGTATGGCAGATCACCGCGGTGGGTTTGCCCGGAACGGCCGGGACCTGCTTCAGCACGGTGCGCAGGGCGCTGACGTCGTGGCCGTTGACCTCCTGCACGGCGAAGCCGAAGCTGCGCCATTTATCCGCGAGCGGCTCCAGCGGCAGCACGTAGTCGGTGGGCCCGTAGCTCTGCAGCTTGTTGTAGTCGATCATCGCGACGAGGTTGTCCAGGCCGTGCTTCGCCGCGCCCATCGCAGCCTCCCACACCGATCCCTCGTTGATCTCGCCGTCGCCGAGCAGGACGAAGGTCCGGTAGCTGCGGTCGCGCATGCGGGCGGCGAGCGCAAGGCCGACGCCGATCGACAGGCCGTGTCCGAGCGCGCCGGTCGAGGCCTCGACGCCCGGCACCATGCCGTATTCGGGATGTCCGCCCAAAATGCTGTCAGAGCCGCAGAAGCCGTCCAGCTCCGACAGCGGGAAGAAGCCGCGATCGGCGAGCAGCGCGTAGAGCGCGAGACAACCGTGTCCCTTGCTGAGGATGGCGCGGTCGCGATGGGGATCTTGCGGGTTCTGCGGGTCGATCCGCAGCACGTCGTCGTAGAGCACGCGGACCATCTCGATCAGCGACAAGGCGGGACCGACATGGCCGCGTCCGGCCGAGCGGACAGAACCGAGGACCAGGCGGCGCAAGTAAAGACTGCGCTCGTCCAGCGTGCAGGTGAGGGCGGCTTCAGCGTGGGGTGAGATCTGGATCACGTTGGCAAATCGTTTGATGGAGCCGGCGGGCTTTGTCGAGCTGGCCGGCAAGGCGGACCGTCAGATCGCCACCTTGCGCAGCCAGGGCGCGCCGGGAGCGGCTTTCCGGCAAATAAGCATTCAGGACAATCAGGCACCAAATCGCCCCGAACACAGGATACAGTACGTCCCGGCGGATCGCAAACGCGTCATCCCTAGCCGCGAAGGCTTGCGTGAGGCGTTCGATGAGGCGATTCGCGCTTGTTGCGGGCAGATCGCTGCCGGGGTGGATCGCGGTATCGGACAGCAGTTTGACCGGATCGTCCCAGCCGAAATATTCGAAGTCGATGAAGCGCAGCCGGCCGTCTTCGCCGCGCAGCGCGTTGTGCAGTCCGAAGTCGGACGGGCTCAATGCGCGATGTGCGGGCAAGAGGTCCGCGGCGGGATTCAGCCCCAGTTCCACATAGCGCTGGCGGAGCCGCCGAACTGCGGCGGCAGTGCTGGGAACCAGGCTGCCATCGATGAACGCACGCAGGTCCGGATGATCGCCCGAGGCCCGCCGCAATCCGTCGAGGCGCTGCTCATACTGGGCGATAGCTTCCTCGGGCGAAAAGATGCTGGCCGATGCGTTCCGCAAAGTCTGCGCGCCTTCGGCATCGCGCAGCTTCTGCAATTCGATCAGGAAATCGGCGAGCTGGTCGGCATCGCCGTCCTGGGGATGCAGTACCGCCGCTTCGCCGTCGAACCATTGATACAGCGCGCAGAACGCATCCGCGTCCTTCGCGATCGGCTGCGGCGTCGACAGGATGCCGTGGCGCGACAGAAACGACAGCGCGTCATATTCCTGCCCGAGGCGATCGCGCCCGTCGGAGGGATAGTGCTTGAGGGCGAGGGGCGGGCCCTCCGCCATCTCCAGACGAAACACCCTGTTGTTGCCGCCGGACCGCGCCGGTTGGGCGGCCGCGACCCGTGCTCCGGCCAGGCGGCTGCCGATCGAGATCGCATCCTGCGCGCTCAGGTCCGGCTCGCTCATGGCGCGAACACTCCGCGGCTTATATCGGCCCAGGTCGCGAGCGGCTCGCAATGAACGGGATGAGGGGGCCGCGATTGCGTGAACAGGATCGATCGCGTCGCCTTCGGAAAATGCGGCTGCTCGAAGACGTCGACGAGATCGTCGATGAAGATATCGAGATCGAGGCTCGCGAGCCGCTCGACCTTGGCGGCCATCGTGTCCTCGAAATAGACGTTGCCCGCGGCGACGGCCGCATCCGCGGCGTCGATCAGGCCGGCTCCCCGCAGCCAGCCGCGCGCGGCTTCGCGCAGGTCGGTGTGGTCGGGATCCTGGTGGCCGAACTGCGTCTTGTGGCTGACGATGTAGACGCTCGCGCCGGCCTTGCGGCAGCTTGCGAGAAACTCGCGCACGCCAGGATAGATCTCGGCGCCGCCGATGCCTTTGCCGTAGACGAAGCCTTGCAGCCCCTGCCAGGCCAGCTCGCCGCCGGGGCGGGATCGCAGGAAATCCCGAACGTCGGTCTTCAGCCCCGCCCAGCCCTCGGGCACCAGCCCACGCTGGTGCGCGACGGCGGCGAAGACCCTGTCGTAGCAGATGATCGTGTTGTCGAAATCGATGCCGATCCGCACGCCGCTCACTTCAGGCTGATGTTCTGCATCATCTTGATGTTGAAGTACCGGGGATCGTTCAGCGAGTTCGGCAGGCGGCCGGCCTTGAAGGCGTCCACGAGGCCGGAGACGGCCTGCTCGATCGTGTGCGTCGGCGCAAATCCGAGCTCGCGGCGGATCTTCTCCGAGGAGACGTGGTAGGAGCGGAGATCGTCGGTCGGCTCGACGGCGACCTCGACGTTGTTGCCGACCACCGACTTGACGATGTCGGCGATCTTCATCAGCGCGTGGTTTTCGTAGCCGATGTTGTAGGTCTTGCCGTCGATCTTGGCGTCGTCCTGCTGGAGCAGGAACAGATAGGCCGCCGACATGTCCTGGATGTGCAGGTTCGGCCGCTTCTGCGTTCCGCCGAACACACGGATGCGGCCGGTGTTGACCGCGAGGTTGGTCAGGATGTTGACGACGACGTCGAGCCGCTGCCGCGGAGCGTAGCCGCAGACCGTGGCGGGACGAACCGTGCAGGTGACGAAGCCGGAGGCGGCCTCGTCGGCGAGATCGGTCTCGCACATCGCCTTGTACTTCGAATAGTCCGTGAGCGGTTCGCAGGACAGCTCCTCGGTCACCTCGGCCTCGTCCTTGATGCCGTAGACGCTCGACGAGGAGGCGTAGATGAAGCGCTTGATGCCCGCCTTCTTGGCGGCGCGCACCATCGGGCGGAAGCAGTCGTAGTTGATGGACTTGCCGAGCCCCGGATCCAGCTCGAACGAGGGGTCGTTGGAGATGCAGGCGAGGTGGATCACCGCGTTGTTGCCGCGCAGCGCCTCGTTGATCGCGGCCTCATCGCGGATGTCGCCCTTGATCAGGCGAAGATTGGGATTGTCGCGGACGGCGTTGAAGACGTCCTCGCCGTACATGAAGAGGTCGAGCACGGTGACCTTGTGGCCCGCCGCCAGCAATTGCGGAACCAGCACGCTGCCGACATAGCCGGCGCCACCGGTGACCATCACGTTCCATTTCTGATCAATCACTGTCGTTCTCCAGATTTTTTCGGTCGCGCTTACTTCAACAACGCGGTGACAAACTTGACCAGCGGCGCCTTCTCGACCGAGCTGCGGTGACCGACGATGCCGACCTTGATCGCGCCCGCCGCGTTGCCGATGAAGGCGACGTCCTCGATGTTGCCGCCGGCCGCCACCAGCGGCGCCGTGATCGTCAGGAAGGCGTCGCCGGCGCCGACCGTGTCGACCACTGTCTTGGTGAAGGCGGGCACGCGCGCGACGCCGGTCTTCGACGAGAAGGGGTAGCAGCCGAACGAGCCGTGCGTGATGATCATGTTGTCGCAATCGATCTTGCGATGCAGGCCGTCCTCGATCACCGAGGCTATGTCGTTGAACTTGTCGGTGGCGGCGAGCCGCGCTTCCGGCGCGTCGATGCAGATGTAGTCGGCCTTTGGATACTTCGTGATCAGATTGTAGCCGTGGTTGCCGCTGTTGCTCTGGGCGTTGACCGCCAGGAACTTGGAGTTCGCGATCAGCGTCTCGATCGTGCTGGACGCGATCATGCCGTGACCGAAATCGGTGACGATGACGACGTCCGCGCCGCGCACGCGCTCGGCGGTGACGCGGTCGATCTCCTTGCGCGTGGTCTCCTCGAGCGGCGTGTCGTCCATCGTGTAGACTTCGAACAGCTTGTGCAGATAGCCCATCTCGACGTACCGCAATTTTCGGGTGGTCGGGCGGCCCTGGATGCGGATCGGCGTCAGCGTGACGTTCGGGCGGACATGCGCGCGGATGAACTCCTCGGGGTAGTCGTTGCCGCCGAGCGTCGTGACGATCTCGACCGACTTGCAGAAGCTCGCGACGTGGTTGGCCGCGGCGATCACGCCGCCGGCAAACTGCTCGCCGTTCTTGAGCAGGGTCGCGACGATGTTCTCCTTGGACGCCTTTCCGAGCGCCGTGACGTACTGGTATTCGTCGATGATGGTGTCGCCGACCAGCACGACGTGCATGTCCTGGATCTTGTCGATCAGCTTCAGCAGGCGGTCGGCGCCGCCGCCTTCGCGCACCTTCTGCAGGTAGTCGCGCAGGGGAGGATCGTAGATGTCGAAATAGCGGTTCAACAGCGACGACGAAGAGAAGGTCACGTCGCGCGTGAAGACGATGCGCCCGCCATGGCGCTCGACGGCCTCGCGCTCGACGGCGATCTTGCCGGTGACATCGTCCTCGGGGTTCTCATAGTCCGAGCCCTTCACGTAGATGTCGGGGCGCACGGTGTCGAGGACCGGCTCGGCGCTGGAGGTCAGGTTGATGCCGACCCAGTCGACCGTGCCGAGCGCGGCGAGCATCTCGGCGCGCATGTTCTCCGGAAAGATCGGCCGTCCCGGGCCCTTGTTGACGAAACGGTCGGCGGTGATGGTCACGATGACCACGTCGGCCTCGTTGCGCGCCGCCAGGATGTGCCGGACGTGGCCGAGATGCACCAGATCGAACACGCCGTGACAGAGCGCGACGGTCAGGCCCTTGGCCTGCGCGGCGCGCGCGATCTCGCCGAGCTCCTCGATCGTCCTGATCTTGTCGTGCGGGGCCGGATGGACGGCCGGCTTGTCTTTCGGAGCATTACCCATGTGAATTACCCAAAGCGCCGGTAGGTCTCAGATGGCCGCCCGGAAAATGATCGAATCGCAAGCAACGTTATCCGGCGAACCTGTTCAAGAGCTTGCCTTTTGCGGCGAGCCGTTGTCGTCACCGAGATATTTGAACCAGTCCTTGGTGGCGTCGGCGATCTTGTCGACCGTCCACAGCGGCGCGTCCTTGTACTGATCCATCGATTTCAGCATCGTCGCGACGCCGTCCTCGAATTTCACCTTCGGCGTCCAGTTCAGGACCCGCTTGATCTTGGTGATGTCGGCGTAGGTGCAATCGGGCTCGCCCGGACGCTTGGGAATATGGACCTTGTCGCCGCCGAGAAGCTCGACCAGCCGGTTGACGCTGTAGGTGTTGTCCGAGCCGACGTTGAGTATTTCGTGCGAGACATCGGAGCGGGCAGCGGTGACGAAGGCGTCGGCGACGTCGCTCACGAAGGTGAAGTCGCGCGTCTGCTCGCCGTCGCCGACCACCGTGAAGGGCTTGCCGGCGAGCTTCTGCGCCATGAACACGCCGAACACGGCGCCGTAGGTGCCGGTGGTCCGATGGCGCGGCCCATAGACGTTGAACAGGCGCAGCGCGACCGCAGGCAGCTTGTAGACCTGGCACCAGTGCATGACGCACTGCTCGCCGAGATTTTTGGTAAGCGCGTAGGGATACATCGGCCGGATCTCGGCGCTCTCCGGCGTCGGATAGACGTCGGGAATGCCGTAGCAGGACGAGGATGCGGCGTAGACGAAGCGCTTGGCGCCGGCGTGCCGCGCCGCCTCGAGAACGTTGACCGTGCCGTCGACATTGGCGCGATGATACGGGATCGGGGACTCGATCGAGGGAACGATGTCCGCGAGCGCGGCGAGGTGGAAAACCCAGTCGATCCCGTGGAAATACGGTTTGATCGATTCGAGGTCGGTGACGTCGGCCCGCACGACCTTCAGCTGGCTCGAATTGGCGCGCGAGGCCAGATTTTCGGGGCGGCCGATCACGAAATTATCGAGCGCGACCACTTCATGGCCATCGTCGAGGAGGCGGTCGACGAGGTGACTTCCGATGAAACCAGCGCCACCAGTAACAATGCATTTCATGGGGAACATCCGTGACGCGAATGCCCAGCGAAACAGGCCCGCCAATGTTAAGTGAAACCCGAAAGCCGACTATCAGCCGCTCGCCGACTTTGCAAGCATTATACCTTTGCAATCCCTAGTAATAGCCGGTATCAGGGCGTCATGTTGCAGCCGAGCCGCCAGCCCATGCCAGTCGAGTCCGTCGATCCCGATCACAAGGCTTTCCTCGACGACTATGTGGGGCGTCTCCATCGCGCGACGGCGATCGACGATCGCGTTTTCGCTCAGATCTCCGCCACCCGCGCGATCTGGTTGCGCGTGCGCGAGCAGGGCGGCCGCGTCATCTTCATCGGCAACGGCGGCTCCGCCGGCATCGCCTCGCATCTGGCGATCGATCTTGCGAAGAACGCATCGGTGCCCGCGCTCTGCTTCAGCGACGCGAGCATGATGTCGTGCCTTGCCAACGACTACGGGTTCGAGGATTGGATCGCGCACGCCGTGCGGCTGAACGCCCGTGCCGGGGACTGCCTCGTCGCGATCAGCTCGTCGGGGCGGTCGAAGAACATCCTCAATGCGGTTGCGCAGGCGCGCTCGATGAAGCTCGACGTGATCACGCTGTCGGGGATGAATGCGGACAATCCCCTGCGCAATCTCGGCGACGTCAATTTCTTCGTCGACAGCCGCAGCTACAACATTGTCGAGACCACGCACCAGTTCTGGATGATGGCCGCGATCGACCTCGTCATCGGTCGTGCGGAATATCCGGCGTCCTGAGGCGGGCATCCGATGCAGTCGCGATTCAAGCAGGCGGCCCTGTTTTCGGTAAAGCTGCTGCTGTCGATCGCGGTGCTGGTCTACATCGCGCGCGGTCTCGACCTGCAGCGGTTGCGGAGCCATCTGGTCTCGGTCGATCCTTTGCTGTTCGTCCTCGCGCTGGCGCTGATCTTCTTCCAGACCTTCTTGCTCAACGGCCGCTGGGAGCTGATCATGCGCGCGCTCGGCGTGTCGCTGGATTGGCTCGCGGGCTGGCGGATCCTGATGATCAGCCTCTGGTTCAATCAGGTGTTGCCGTCCTCGGTCGGCGGTGACGCGGTGCGGATGTGGCTGCTGCGCCAGCGCGGCGTGCAGTGGCCGGAGGCGGTCAAGGGCGTCGCGGCCGACCGGTTCACGGCGTTGATCGGGCTGATTGCGCTGATGGTGGCCGGATTGCCCTTCCTGTTGTCTCGCGTGTCCGATCAGGCCGCGATCCTGGCCATCGGTGGGCTGACGCTGGCCGGCGTCGCCGGCACCGTGGTTCTGTTGACGCTCGACCGGCTGCCCAAACGCCTCATCGCCCATCGGGCGATCGCAAGCTTCGTCCGGTTCGGGGCGCTGGTCCGGTTCCTTCTCTTGCAGTCCGAGCGCCGCGCTTTGCTGTTCGGGTCGGCGCTGCTCATCCATCTCGTGACCGCGGCGGCCTGCTTCGCCCTAGCGCGCGGTGTCGGAGCGCAGCTCTCGGTGGTGGATGCCGGCATCCTGATTCCGCCCGTGGTGCTGTTGACGGCGGTTCCGATCTCGATCAGCGGCTGGGGCGTTCGCGAGGGGGCGATGGTCGCCTGTCTCGGCCTGGCGGGTGTCCCTTCCGAGGAAGCGCTGTCGGTGTCGCTCCTGCTCGGCGCCATCAGCGTGATCATCGGGCTCGTCGGCGGCGCCATCTGGCTGGCAAGTCCGGAGCGCGGATCGTATTCAGCTGACAAGGCCGCCATGGCGGCGCAGGACGCCCCCAGCTACGACGGGCTGGGCAAGGAAGTTTCGAGTCACCCATGACCCGCTTCAGCTCGTTGCTGCCGGTCTGGACTTCACGGGGTGGGATTGCCTCACCCGATCGCGTATCTCATTTTTCGGTTCCACGATGAAAAACCTGTTCTACGTCCGCCATACCTGCCGCCTCTGTCACTCGGACAAACAAGAGCTGGTCGTCCCGATGGCCGGCATGCCCATCGGCACGCCGAACTTCCAGGTCCCGGACGCCAGCGTCGACGATCCCGTGTTCCGCGCCGCGGTGCCGATGGCGCTGCATCTGTGCAGGGATTGCGGCCATCTCCAGATTCTCCATGTCGGCAATCCCGAGGTCCAGTACCGCAACTACGTCTACACGACCTCGCTCTCGCTCGGCCTGCGCGAGCATTTCGCCGGCTATGCCAACGACGTTGTCAGCCGCTTCGGCATCGCGCCGGGCTCGCTGGTCGTCGAGCTCGGCAGCAACGACGGATCGTTGCTCGGCTTCTTCAAGGAGCGCGGCATGCGGGTGCTCGGTGTCGATCCCGCGGTCGATATCGCCAAGCGCGCGACCGAGGCGGGGATCGAGACGATCGGCGACTTCTTCACCGATGCGATCGGTCACCGCATCCTGCAGAGCCACGGTGCGGCAAGCGTCGTGATCGCCAACAACATGATCGCCAATGTCGACAATCTCGATCCGCTCGTGATCGGCGTCCGCGACGTGCTGGCGCCGGACGGCTTGTTCGTGTTCGAAACGCAATACGGCGTCGACGTCACCGAGAAGAACCTGCTCGACACGGTCTATCACGAGCATCTGTCCTATTTTAACATCAAGCCGCTGATCCGCTTCTTTGCCCGGCTCGGCATGGAGCTGATCGACGTCCAGCACATCTGGACCAAGGGCGGCTCGATCCGCGTGACCGTGCAGCGCGCCGGCGGTGCCAAGAAACCGTCGGCCGAGGTCGCGCGCTTCATCGCCGAGGAAGAGCGGCTCGGCGTCGATCAGCCAGCCTATTATGCGCCCTACGTGAAGCGGATCGCCGCCATCCGCGACGAACTGGTCGCGATGGCCGACGCCGCCCATGCGCGCGGTCAGCTGGTCGCCGGCTATGGCGTGTCCGTGGGCACCACGACGCTGCTGCCGCAGTTCGGCCTGGAGAACAAGATCGACTTCCTGGTGGACGACGACCCCAAGAAGGGGAACGTGATGGCGGGTCCCGGCTACGACATCCCGATCCTGCCGCCGGCGGCCCTGTACGAGCGCAAGCCGGCGTTCGTCGTGGTCTTCGCCTGGCGCTATGTCGACCCGATCCGGGCCAAGCACGCCCGCTATTTCGCTGAAGGCGGCAAGTTCGTGGTGCCGCTGCCGGGCATCTCCATGGTCGACCGGGCCGACTGACGGTCGCCCGGGGCCGCCGCCAGCACGAGGAGGGCGGCCCGGTCGGTTCGAACGTCAGGATCCCAGGCCGCCGGTGCGTTAAGCCGTTGATTCGCATGGGCTCTGGAGGAGGTCGCAGCGGATGGGGGGCGGTTTTGCCAGCGCGCCGCTGCCTTGACGTTTGGCCTCATCCGCAGTAGATACCCCGCACTCGCTGCCGGCCCGTTAGACGCGGATCTCCGGCGCGGCTTTGAAATCCCCGAACAATCGAGCCCGGATTCCGGCTCATCCTTCGAGACAGAGGGCTGGGCCAACGGCGGCTGTTCGGATCCCTGAAATTCATTCGCGTCTGTCGACGGACGTTGGACATCAAAACGATGGCAGTCAGCCCGTTCAAGTTCTTGCAGGAAGTGCGCTCGGAGACCGCCAAGGTCACCTGGCCGACCCGCCGCGAGACCACGATCACCACCATCATGGTGTTCGTGATGGTCGCCGTGGCCTCGATCTTCTTCTTCGCCGCCGACCAGATCATCCGTGTCCTCATCACCTACCTTCTGGGCATTCACTGATGGCAACCGCAACCGCTCAACTGTCCGACAAGCGCTGGTACATCGTCCACGCCTATTCGAACTTCGAGAAGAAGGTCGCCGAATCCATCCGCGAGCAGGCCAAGCAGCGCGGGCTCGAGGAGCTGTTCGAGCTGGTGCTGGTGCCGACCGAGAAGGTCACGGAAGTGCGCCGCGGTCGCAAGATCGACGCCGAGCGCAAGTTCTTCCCCGGCTACGTGCTGGTGAAGATGAAGCTCACCGACGAGGCGTTTCATCTGATCAAGAACACGCCGAAGGTCACGGGCTTCCTCGGCGCTGAAAACAAGCCGATGCCGATCTCGGAAGCCGAGGCCATGCGGATCCTGCACCAGGTGCAGGAGGGCGTGGAACGGCCGAAGGCGTCGGTGTCGTTCGAGATCGGCGAGAACGTGCGCGTGGCCGATGGCCCGTTTGCCTCGTTCTCGGGCGTTGTCGAGGAAATCGACGAGGCGCGTTCGCGCGTGAAGGTCGCGGTGTCGATCTTCGGCCGCGCAACGCCCGTCGAGCTGGAATTCGGTCAGGTCGAGAAGGTCTGATCCGATGCTGTCATTGCCGGGCTTGACCCGGCAATCCATCTGCTTCGTGACAAAGCACTTTACGAAGCGGGATGGATGCCCGGGGCAAGCCCGGGCGTGACGAGAGTGGAGGCGGCGACGTCTCTGAAGAGGCCGTGGGAGGACGAGGGCGGTTGCCAGCCGCCCGTTGATCCCGACCACGAACCTGAAACCGCCGGCGGCATGCCGGCACAACAGGAGTGATACATGGCAAAGAAAGTGACCGGATACCTGAAGCTTCAGGTCCCGGCCGGTGCGGCGAATCCTTCGCCCCCGATCGGTCCCGCGCTCGGTCAGCGCGGTCTCAACATCATGGAGTTCTGCAAGGCGTTCAACGCGCAGACCCAGAAGGAAGAGAAGAACACCCCGATTCCCGTCGTGATCACGATCTACGCCGATCGTTCGTTCACGTTCGAGATGAAGACCCCCCCGATGTCCTTCTTCCTCAAGCAGGCTGCCAAGATCCAGTCCGGCTCGAAGGCGCCGGGCCGTGACAAGGCCGGCAAGGTGACCAAGGCGCAGGTGCGCGAGATCGCCGAGAAGAAGATGAAGGATCTCAATTGCGACACCATCGAGTCGGCCATGAAGATGGTCGAGGGCTCTGCCCGTTCGATGGGTCTGGAAGTGGCGGGGTAAGCGGTCATGGCAATCGGAAAGCGTTTGAACAAAGCCCGCGAAGGTGTTGACCGCGAAAAGCTTTACCCGCTCGCGGAAGCCATCAAGATGGTCAAGGAACGCGCCAAGGCGAAGTTCGACGAGACCATCGAGGTCGCGATCAATCTCGGCGTCGATCCGCGTCACGCCGACCAGATGGTCCGCGGCGTCGTGACCCTGCCGAACGGCACCGGCCGTACGCTCCGCGTCGGCGTGTTCGCCCGTGGCGCCAAGGCCGACGAAGCCAAGGCCGCCGGTGCCGACGTCGTCGGCGCCGAGGATCTGGTCGAGAAGGTGCAGAACGGCTCGATCGATTTCGACCGCTGCATCGCCACTCCCGACATGATGCCGCTGGTCGGCCGCCTCGGTAAGGTGCTCGGCCCGCGCGGCCTGATGCCGAACCCGAAGATCGGCACCGTGACCATGGACGTCACCGGTGCGGTGAAGGGTGCCAAGGGCGGCTCGGTCGAGTTCCGCGTCGAGAAGGCCGGCATCCTGCAGGCCGGCGTCGGCAAGGCCTCGTTCACCGAGGAGAAGCTGGTTGAGAACATCAAGGCTCTGGCCGATGCGGTCTCGAAGGCAAAGCCCGCGGGCTCCAAGGGCACCTACATCCAGCGCGTTGCGGTGTCCTCGACGATGGGCCCCGGCGTGAAGGTCGAGCCGGGCACCATTCTCGGCTAAAGGTTTGGAAATTGCATGAGGCGAGGGGCGGAATCGGGCAACCGATTCCGCCCCTCGTCGTTTGTGGCGGCACTCACCGGAAACAAGAACAATGGCTGACAAGGTCCTGATCTATTCGCGCTTTCCCAAGACCATGATGGCGCGCTTCGCCGAGCGGTTCGATCTGCTCGACACCGGCGGCAAGCCTGCGCGCGACGTCTTTCCGGCGGACGAGCTCAGTGGCATCCGCGCGCTGCTGACCGGCGGCGCCCAGCCGCTCGGCGCGGAAGCGATGGACCAGTTTCCGAAGCTCGGCGCCATCGTCTGCTACGGCACCGGCTATGACGGTATCGACCTGAAGGCGGCAGCCAGCCGCAACATCGCGGTCGGTCACAGCCCCGGCGCCAATGCCGCCTCGGTCGCCGATATCGCGATGACCCTGATGCTGGCGACGACGCGGCGGATCCTGGTCGCCGACCAGTATGTCCGCAGCGGCGATTGGGCCGCCTCGAAGCAGTCGCCGATGATGCGGCCGCAGGCCGGCATGCCCGGCCGCCGCATCGGCGTCTACGGCATGGGCGAGATCGGCCGCAAGATCGCCGCGCGCTGCGCCGCTTTCGAGAGCGAGGTCGGCTATTTCACCCGCACCAAATACGATCTGCCGTATCAATATTTCCCGTCGCTGGAGGCGCTGGCCGATTGGTGCAGCGTGCTGATGATCGCGGTCAGGGCGGGGGCCGAGACCCAGCACGTCGTCAGTGCGGATATCCTGGGGCGCCTGGGCGCCGACGGCTACGTCGTCAACATCTCCCGCGGCTCTGTCATCGACGAGAAGGCCCTGGTCGCGGCGCTCTCCGACAAGACCATTGCCGGCGCCGGCCTCGACGTGTTCGAGAAGGAGCCGCACACCCCCGACGCCCTGACGGCGCTGCCGAACGTGGTGTTTGCCCCCCATATCGGCGGCCACACCCTCGAATCGCATGTCGCCATGCAGAACTGCGTGCTGGCGAACCTGACCGCGTTCTTCGAGGGCAAGCCGCTGCCTTACGCGGTCAAATCGGCCTGAATCGGCCCTTGTCAGCCGGCCTCAAGGCCCGCCGGCAACGGATTGGAACTGGTGTGAATTTTGCTCTTGGCAAGCAGGCAAGGAGCGGTTAAAGAACCGCTTCCGGACGTGCCGGCCTCGGCTGGCGCGTTCGTGCACGCATTCCGAAAACCCGATACGACAGGAGATCATTCCTTTTCAGGACGTCCGCGAGGATTTGCCCGAAAAGGAAGGAAAATCCGTCGGTTGGTGGGATGCGGGCAGAGGTCGGGCGGTTCGCCGTCTGACCTTGTCCTGTCCAAGACTGCAGGCGCTTGCGGGAAATTTCGATTTCTCAACGGCTTAATCGTATGGCCTGCATAGACGGGTGAAGACCGGATTTCACTTCGCGTCCAGCTTTAAGGGCTGGCTGCGCGAAACGGGTCTGGTTCGGACCTCGACACGCCGTGGGCCTTAGCGGGCTCCCGGAGGGCAGGCTTTGAATTGTCGTCTCGCCCGGCGCGTGTCCTTCAGGGTTTTGGCCCCGAGGTTCAGGTTTTGGGTGGGACGATGGGTGTAACCCGGCGGTCCCGCTTCTTGCGATGACCGCCAACCGGAGAGAGCTTGCTGTGGAACGAGCGGCAAAAAAAGAGGCGGTCGAACAGCTCAATGAGGTCTTCAAGACCACGAGCGTCGCGGTCGTTGCTCAATATTCCGGCCTCACCGTCGCCCAGATGCAGAAGCTGCGCCAGCAGATGAAGCAGGCGGGTGCCGCGGTGAAGGTCTCGAAGAACCGTCTCGCCAAAATTGCTCTTGAAGGCACTGACGTCGTTGCCATCGGCCCCATGCTGAAGGGACCGACCGTGATCGCCACTTCGAACGATCCGGTAGCGGCGCCAAAGGTCGCCATCGAATTCGCCAAGGCGAACGAAAAGTTCGTCATTGTCGGCGGCTCGATGGGGAAGACCGTCCTGAATGTCGACGGCGTGAAGGCTCTTGCCTCGCTGCCGTCACTTGACGAGCTGCGCGGCAAGATCGTCGGCCTCATCGTGGCCCCGGCGACCAAGCTGGCCCAGCTCGCCAACGCGCCCGCGGGCAAGCTCGCGCGCGTCATCCAGGCTCATGCCTCAAAGGGCGAAGCGGCCTGACGCCCTTCGCAAAACTCAAACCCGAACCAGACTTACACGTAAGGAAACTGAACAATGGCTGACCTGCAGAAGATCGTTGACGACCTCTCGAGCCTCACCGTGCTCGAAGCTGCTGAACTGGCGAAGCTCCTCGAAGAGAAGTGGGGCGTTTCGGCTGCCGCGGCTGTCGCCGTGGCTGGCCCGGCTGGCGGTGGCGCTGCTGCTGCTCCGGCGGAAGAGAAGACCGAGTTCACGGTCGTTCTCGCCTCGGCTGGCGACAAGAAGATCGAGGTCATCAAGGAAGTCCGCGCCATCACCGGTCTCGGCCTGAAGGAAGCAAAGGACCTCGTCGAGGGTGCTCCGAAGCCGCTGAAGGAAGGCGTGAACAAGGAAGAAGCCGACAAGATCAAGGCCCAGCTCGAGAAGGCTGGCGCCAAGGTCGAGCTCAAGTAAGCACTGCTTACTGGCGCGGGATCCCGGGCGGAAAGCCTGGGATCCCGGTCTCGCCCTCAAGCAGGGCAGATGCAAAAGGCGTGCGACGGAACGTCCCGACGCGAGCCGAACACGAAAAAGTGTGGGGATTTGCGGGCTTAACCCTCGAATCTGCACTATTGTCGCCCCATATCGGGTCGGCAGCACGAAAGCGCGGTGGGCAGGGAGGCCGGATTTCCCTGTAAGCCGTTGGGAGAGCAGGCTATTTCGGGCTTTTGCAGTCCGTGAAGACGATCGTTGTGACGGGCGGGCGCGCCTATGCGCCCCGCGCGTCGTTTTGCGTTTTGAAGGTCTGAAGAACAGATTCAGGACATTCCGGCCTGAAACTGAATTTCCGACCCCCAAAACGGGTTCGAAAAATTCAACCCGGGGAGCGGTGGCAACCGCGTTCCGGACGGCGCGCCCAGAGCGGGCGACGAAATGAGAGGCCACGATGGCGCAGCAGACATTCACCGGTCGCAAACGCGTTCGCAAGTTCTTCGGACACATCAAGGAAGTCGCCGAGATGCCGAACCTCATCGAGGTTCAGAAGGCGTCCTATGACCAGTTCCTGATGGTCGACGAGCCCGCGGGTGGTCGCCTCGACGAGGGCCTGCAGGCGGTGTTCCGCTCGGTGTTCCCGATCTCCGATTTCTCGGGCACCTCGATGCTGGAATTCGTCCGCTACGAGTTCGAGCAGCCGAAATACGACGTCGACGAGTGCCGCCAGCGCGGCATGACCTTCGCGGCCCCCCTCAAGGTGACGCTGCGCCTCATCGTGTTCGATATCGACGAGGAAACCGGCGCGAAGTCGGTGAAGGACATCAAGGAGCAGGACGTCTACATGGGCGACATCCCGCTCATGACGATGAACGGCACCTTCATCGTCAACGGCACCGAGCGCGTCATCGTCTCGCAGATGCACCGTTCGCCCGGCGTGTTCTTCGATCACGACAAGGGCAAGACCCATTCCTCGGGCAAGCTCCTGTTCGCCGCCCGCGTGATCCCGTATCGCGGCTCCTGGCTCGACATCGAGTTCGACGCCAAGGACATCGTCTATGCCCGTATCGACCGTCGCCGCAAGATTCCGGTGACGTCGCTGATGTTCGCCCTCGGCCTCGACGGCGAGGCGATCCTGTCGACGTTCTACAAGAAGATCCTCTACAAGCGGACCAAGGAAGGCTGGCGCGTTCCGTTCGACGCCAACCGCTTCCGCGGCTACTCGACCGTCAACGATTTGATCGACGCCGATACCGGCAAGGTCGTGCTCGAGGCTGGCAAGAAGCTCACCGTCCGCGCCGCGCGCCAGCTCCAGGAGAAGGGGCTGAAGGCGCTGCGCATGGCCGATGAGGAGCTGGTCGGCAATTACATCGCCGAGGACCTCGTCAACCCGAAGACCGGTGAGATCCACGCCGAAGCCGGTGAGGAAATCACCGACAAGTCGATGAAGGTGCTCAACGAGCACGGCTACAAGGAATTGCCGCTCCTCGACATCGACCACGTCAATGTCGGCCCCTACATCCGCAACACGCTCTCGGCCGACAAGAACATGACGCGTGAAGACGCGCTGTTCGACATCTACCGCGTGATGCGTCCGGGCGAGCCGCCGACGCTGGACTCGGCGCAGGCCATGTTCCAGTCGCTGTTCTTCGACGCCGAGCGTTACGACCTCTCCGCGGTCGGCCGCGTCAAGATGAACATGCGCCTCGACCTCGATGCGCCCGACACCCAGCGCACGCTGCGCAAGGAAGACATCCTCTCCGTCATCAAGACGCTGGTGGATTTGCGCGACGGCAAGGGCGAGATCGACGACATCGACCATCTCGGCAATCGCCGCGTGCGCTCGGTCGGCGAACTCATGGAGAACCAGTACCGCATCGGCCTGCTGCGCATGGAGCGCGCGATCAAGGAGCGCATGTCCTCGGTCGACATCGACACGGTTATGCCGCAGGACCTGATCAACGCCAAGCCGGCGGCCGCCGCCGTGCGCGAGTTCTTCGGCTCCTCGCAGCTCTCGCAGTTCATGGACCAGACCAACCCGCTCTCGGAGATCACCCACAAGCGCCGCCTGTCGGCCCTTGGACCGGGCGGTCTGACCCGCGAGCGCGCCGGCTTCGAAGTCCGCGACGTGCATCCGACCCATTACGGCCGCATCTGCCCGATCGAGACGCCGGAAGGTCCGAACATCGGTCTGATCAACTCGCTCGCGACCTTCGCGCGCGTGAACAAGTACGGCTTCGTCGAGACGCCGTACCGCAAGGTCAAGGACGGCCGCGTCACCGACGAGGTCGTGTACCTCTCGGCGATGGAGGAGGGCCGCTACACGGTCGCGCAGGCCAACGTGCCGCTCGACCCGAAGGGCCGCTTCACCGAAGACCTCGTGGTCTGCCGTCACGCCGGCGAAGTCTTGCCGGTGACGCCGGACAAGGTCGATTACATGGACGTGTCGCCGAAGCAGCTCGTTTCGGTCGCAGCGGCCCTGATCCCGTTCCTCGAGAACGACGACGCCAACCGCGCGCTGATGGGCTCGAACATGCAGCGCCAGGCGGTGCCGCTGGTTCGCGCCGAGGCGCCGTTCGTCGGTACGGGCATGGAAGGCGTGGTTGCGCGTGACTCGGGTGCCGCGATCGCGGCACGCCGTTCGGGCGTGATCGACCAGATCGACGCGACCCGCGTCGTCATCCGTGCGACGGAAGATCTCGATCCGACCAAGTCGGGCGTCGATATCTACCGTCTGATGAAGTACCAGCGCTCGAACCAGTCGACCTGCATCAACCAGCGTCCGCTGGTGAAGGTCGGCGACATCGTCAAGAAGGGCGACATCATCGCCGACGGTCCGTCGACCGATCTCGGTGAGCTCGCGCTCGGCCGTAACGTGCTCGTCGCGTTCATGCCGTGGAACGGCTACAACTTCGAAGACTCGATCCTGCTCTCCGAGCGGATCGTGAAGGAAGACGTCTTCACCTCGATCCACATCGAGGAGTTCGAGGTGATGGCCCGCGACACCAAGCTCGGGCCCGAGGAAATCACCCGCGACATTCCGAACGTCTCGGAAGAAGCGCTGAAGAACCTCGACGAAGCCGGTATCGTCTACATCGGCGCGGAAGTACGTGCGGGCGACATCCTGGTCGGCAAGATCACGCCGAAGGGCGAGAGCCCGATGACGCCGGAAGAAAAGCTCCTGCGCGCCATCTTCGGCGAGAAGGCGTCCGACGTTCGCGACACTTCGCTGCGCGTTCCCCCGGGCGTGCAGGGCACGATCGTGGAAGTGCGCGTGTTCAACCGTCACGGTGTCGACAAGGACGAGCGTGCGCTGGCGATCGAGCGGGAAGAGATCGAGCGTCTGGCCAAGGACCGCGACGACGAGCAGGCGATCCTGGACCGCAACGTCTACAACCGTCTTGCCGAGCTCCTCGAGGGGCGGCAGGGCATCGCCGGCCCCAAGGGCTTCAAGAAGGACACCAAGATCACCCGTGCGGTGCTCGAGGAGTACCCGAAGTCGCAGTGGTGGCTGTTCGCCTCGCCGAACGACAAGCTGATGGCCGAGATCGAGGCCATGCGGAAGCAGTACGACGAGTCGAAGAAGGGCCTCGAGCAGCGCTTCCTCGACAAGGTCGAGAAGCTGCAGCGCGGTGACGAATTGCCGCCCGGCGTGATGAAGATGGTCAAGGTCTTCGTCGCGGTGAAGCGCAAGATCCAGCCCGGCGACAAGATGGCCGGCCGCCACGGCAACAAGGGCGTGGTGTCGAAGATCGTGCCGATCGAGGACATGCCGTTCCTCGAAGACGGCACGCACGCCGACATCGTGCTCAATCCGCTCGGCGTGCCCTCGCGCATGAACGTCGGACAGATCCTCGAGACCCATCTCGGCTGGGCCTGCGCCGGCCTCGGCAAGCGTATCGGCCAGACGGTCGATGCCTATTTGTCGAAGCAGGACATCAAGCCGCTGAAGGAGACCTTGAAGAAGGTCTACGGCGAGGACGAGACCATCAAGTCGCTCAACGACAACGAGCTGCTCGAGCTCGGCCATAACCTCAGCCGCGGCGTGCCGATCGCGACGCCCGTGTTCGACGGCGCCAAGGAAGCCGACATCGAGGAGATGCTGAAGCTTGCCGGTCTCGACGCGTCGGGCCAGTCGACCGTCTATGACGGCCGCACTGGCGATGCCTTCGATCGCAAGGTGACGGTGGGCTACATCTACATGCTCAAGCTGCACCATCTGGTCGACGACAAGATCCATGCGCGTTCGATCGGTCCGTACTCGCTCGTCACCCAGCAGCCGCTGGGCGGCAAGGCGCAGTTCGGCGGCCAGCGCTTCGGCGAAATGGAGGTGTGGGCGCTCGAGGCTTACGGCGCGGCGTACACGCTCCAGGAAATGCTGACGGTGAAGTCGGACGACGTCGCCGGCCGCACCAAGGTGTACGAGGCGATCGTGCGCGGCGACGACACGTTCGAGGCCGGTATTCCGGAATCGTTCAACGTGCTGGTCAAGGAAATGCGCTCGCTCGGCCTCAACGTCGACCTGCACAACTCCAAGATGGGACCGGCGCCGACGTCGGAAGCTGCCGAGTAATTCGACCTGTCATGTCCGGCCTTCGCGGCCGGGCATTGGCGCCCCTCCTGATGCCTTGAGGGCAGGGCGCCCCACGAAGTGATTTTCGAATTTGCGGCCGGAGGCGACCGGCACGCGAGGAGAAGACGATGAACCAAGAAATTATGAATCTCTTCAACCCGACGACGCCGGCTCAGGTCTTCGACCAGATCCGGATCTCGATCGCGTCTCCAGAGAAGATTCTGTCCTGGTCCTACGGCGAGATCAAGAAGCCGGAGACCATCAACTACCGCACCTTCAAGCCCGAGCGCGACGGCCTGTTCTGCGCGCGCATTTTCGGGCCGATCAAGGATTACGAGTGCTTGTGCGGCAAGTACAAGCGCATGAAGTACAAGGGCATCATCTGCGAGAAGTGCTCGGTCGAGGTCACGCTGTCGCGCGTCCGGCGCGAGCGCATGGGCCATATCGAGCTCGCCGCCCCCGTCGCCCACATCTGGTTCCTGAAGTCGCTGCCCTCGCGCATCGGCCTTCTGCTGGACATGACGCTGAAGGATCTCGAGCGGATCCTCTACTTCGAATACTACGTCGTTCTCGAGCCGGGCCTCACCGCGCTCAAGGACCGTCAGCTGCTGTCTGAGGACGAGTACCTGAAGGCGCAGGACGAGTACGGCCAGGATAGCTTCACCGCCATGATCGGCGCCGAAGCCATTCGCGAGCTGCTCAAGGGCATGGACCTCGAGAAGCTCGAGGCGAGCTTGCGCGTCGAGATGCAGGAGACCGACTCCGACATCAAGCACAAGAAGCTCGCCAAGCGCCTGAAGATCGTGGAAGCGTTCCGCCACTCCGGCAACAAGCCGGAATGGATGATCATGACCGTGGTCCCGGTGATTCCGCCGGACCTGCGTCCGCTGGTGCCGCTCGACGGCGGCCGCTTCGCGACCTCGGATCTCAACGACCTCTACCGCCGCGTCATCAACCGCAACAACCGCTTGAAGCGGCTGATGGAGCTGCGCGCGCCGGACATCATCATCCGCAACGAGAAGCGCATGCTTCAGGAAGCGGTCGATGCGCTGTTCGACAACGGCCGCCGCGGCCGCGTCATCACGGGCGCCAACAAGCGCCCGCTGAAGTCGCTCGCCGACATGCTCAAGGGCAAGCAGGGCCGCTTCCGTCAGAACCTGCTCGGCAAGCGCGTCGACTATTCGGGCCGTTCGGTGATCGTGGTCGGTCCCGAGCTGCGCCTGCATCAGTGCGGCCTGCCGAAGAAGATGGCGCTCGAGCTGTTCAAGCCGTTCATCTATTCGCGGCTCGACGCCAAGGGCCTGTCCACCACGGTGAAGCAGGCCAAGAAGCTGGTCGAGAAGGAGCGGCCCGAGGTCTGGGACATCCTGGACGAGGTCATCCGCGAGCATCCGGTGCTGCTGAACCGCGCACCGACGCTGCATCGCCTCGGCATTCAGGCGTTCGAGCCCGTGCTGATCGAGGGCAAGGCGATCCAGCTGCATCCGCTGGTCTGCTCGGCATTCAACGCCGACTTCGACGGCGACCAGATGGCCGTGCACGTCCCGCTGTCGCTCGAAGCGCAGCTGGAAGCGCGCGTCCTGATGATGTCGACCAACAACATCCTGCATCCGGCCAACGGTCAGCCGATCATCGTGCCGTCGCAGGACATCGTGCTCGGTCTCTACTACGTTTCGATCATGCGCGAAGGTCTGCCCGGCGAGGGCAAGATCTTCGGCGACATGGCCGAGCTCGAGCACGCCCTGCACGCGAAGGTCATCCACCTCCACACCAAGATCAAGTACCGGTGGCAGGGCATGGACGAGACCGGCAAGGTCTCGACGCGCTGGATCGAGACCACCGCCGGCCGCGTCATGCTCGGCAATCTCTTGCCGAAGAACCCGCGGATTTCGTACGAGATCATCAACAAGCTGATGACCAAGCGCGAGATCTCGGGCGTCATCGACCAGGTCTACCGCCACTGCGGACAGAAGGAGACGGTGATCTTCTGCGACCGCATCATGGCGCTCGGCTTCTACAACGCGTTCAAGGCCGGCATCTCGTTCGGCAAGGACGACATGGTCGTGCCGCACGGCAAGTGGAAGATCGTCGACACCACCCGTACGCTGGCGAAGGATTTCGAGCAGCAGTACAACGACGGTCTGATCACCCACGGCGAGAAGTACAACAAGGTCGTCGACGCCTGGTCGAAGGCCACGGAAGAAATCGCCAAGGCGATGATGAAGGAGATCTCCTCGACCAAGAAGACGGCGAGCGGGGCCGACGCCGACATCAACTCGATCTACATGATGGCTCACTCCGGTGCCCGCGGTTCGCCGGCCCAGATGCGCCAGCTCGCCGGCATGCGCGGCCTGATGGCCAAGCCGTCGGGCGAGATCATCGAGACGCCGATCATCTCGAACTTCAAGGAAGGCCTCTCGGTGCTCGAGTACTTCAACTCGACCCACGGCGCCCGTAAGGGCCTCGCGGACACCGCGTTGAAGACCGCGAACTCGGGCTACCTGACCCGTCGTCTCGTCGACGTCGCGCAGGACTGCATCATCACGCAGAGCGACTGCGGCACCAAGCTCGGCATCAAGATGCGCGCCATCGTCGATGCCGGCACCGTGGTCGCTTCGCTCGGCTCGCGCATCCTCGGACGCACGGCCTGCGAAGACATCCGTGACAGCTCGGGCAAGGTGATCATCAAGCGCGACACGCTGATGGAAGAGAGCCACCTGGACGCCATCCAGCAGGGTGGTGTGCAGGAGGTGAAGATCCGCTCGGCGCTGACCTGCGAGCTCGTCAACGGCATCTGCGGCAAGTGCTACGGCCGCGACCTCGCCCGCGGCACGCCGGTCAACCACGGTGAAGCCGTCGGCGTCATCGCGGCGCAGTCGATCGGCGAGCCCGGCACCCAGCTGACCATGCGCACCTTCCACATCGGTGGTGCGGCGCAGCTCAACGAGCAGTCCTTCGTCGAAGCCAATTTCGACGGCAAGATCGTGATCCGGAACAAGGCCATCGCCCGCAACAGCGAGGGTCACCTGATCGCGATGGTGCGCAACATGGTGGTGGCGATCGTCGATGCCGACGGCACCGAGCGTGCGACGCACCGCGTCCAGTACGGCTCGCGCCTGCACGTCGACGAAGGCGACATGGTCAAGCGTGGCCAGCGCATCGTCGAGTGGGATCCCTACACCCGTCCGCTCCTCACCGAGGTCGAAGGCACGATCGGCTTCGAGGATCTGGTCGAGGGGCAGTCGATCTCGGAAACGCTCGACGAGGCAACCGGTATCGCCAAGCGCGTGGTCATCGACTGGCGCTCGACTCGCGGCGGCTCGGACCTGCGTCCGGCCATCGTGATCAAGGGCAAGGATGGCAAGGTGCTCAAGCTCGCCCGTGGCGGCGATGCCCGCTACATGCTGTCGGTCGATGCCATTCTCTCGGTCGACGTCGGAGCCAAGGTCAACCCGGGCGACATCCTCGCCCGTGTCTCGACCGAAAGCGCCAAGACGCGTGACATCACCGGCGGTCTGCCGCGGGTGGCGGAACTGTTCGAGGCACGGCGTCCGAAGGATGCGGCGATCATCGCCGAGATCGCGGGCACCATCCGGTTCGGGCGCGACTACAAGAACAAGCGTCGCATCTCGATCGAGCCGATGGACAAGACCGACGAGCCGCGCGAGTACCTGATCCCGAAGGGCAAGCACATCCACCTTCAGGACGGCGACGTCGTCGAAAAGGGCGACTTCATCGTCGAAGGCAACCCGGCGCCGCACGACATCCTTGCGGTCAAGGGCATCGAGGAGCTCGCGGCCTACCTGGTCAACGAAATCCAGGAGGTCTACCGGCTCCAGGGCGTGCTCATCAACGACAAGCACATCGAGGTGATTGTCCGTCAGATGCTCCAGAAGGTGGAAGTCACCGACCAGGGCGACACGGACATGATCTCCGGCGAGCAGGTCGACAAGATCGAGTTCGACGCGCTGAACGAGAAGGCCAAGGAAGAGGGCAAGAAGGTCGCCACGGGTACGCCGGTTCTGCTCGGCATCACCAAGGCGAGCCTCCAGACCCGTTCGTTCTTCTCGGCGGCCTCGTTCCAGGAGACCACCCGCGTCCTCACGGAAGCGGCGGTCAACGGCAAGATCGATCCGCTCGAAGGCCTCAAGGAGAACGTCATCGTCGGCCGGCTGATCCCGGCGGGCACCGGCGCCTCCATGGCCAAGATCCGCGAAGTCGCAATGAAGCGCGACAAGCTGATCCTGGACGAGCGCGAGAAGCAGGCGGCCGTCGTGTCGCCCGCGCCTGAGGCGGAGCTTCCTGCGCTGCCCCCCGCGGAATGATCGTTCATCCGTAGGAATACCGAGGACACTGAAAAGGCCGGCGCAAGCCGGCCTTTTTGCTGCTTTCTTTCCTTGCTGCGATGCGGGATCAACCTTTGTTCATCTTTCCTTCAGGCGCAAAAGCGCTTCTGCTAGGGGAGTTTAGGCCGGTGGATCCCGTGACGGGGGCAGGGCCGGAGACCACGGAACTCACATGCTTGATCTGGCAATCGTAGGCGGCGGCCCGGGCGGGCTGATGAGCGCCTGGTATTTGAAGCGCAAGCTTGGCGACCTCTGCCGCGTCACCATCTACGAGGCCTCCGACCGGCTCGGTGGCAAGGTGGTCACGCGCAAATTCGATTCGGCGCCAGCGATGTATGAAGCCGGCGTCGCCGAGATCTACGACTACTCGATGACCGGCCCCGATCCGCTGCGCGAGCTGATCCAGCATTTCGGGCTGCAGACCATTCCGATGGATGCCGAGCAGGTGCATCTCGGCGGCGAGCTCCTGAACGACGTTCCCGGCATGCGCCGCAGATACGGCGCCAAGACCGCCGCTGCGATCGAGGCGTTCCGCAAGCGCTGTACCGAGATGATGTCGCCAATCGAATATTACGAGGGCGTCGGCGCGCACGACAACGAGAATCCCTGGGCCTACAAGACCGCCGAGCAGGTGCTCGACGAGGAGGTCGACGACGAGATCGCCAAGCGCTTCTTCAAGGTGATGGCGCGTTCCGACATCGCGACCGAGAGCCACAACACCAACGGCCTCAACGCGCTCAAGAACTACCTGATGGATGTCGACGGCTATATCGGCCTCTATTCCATCCAGAACGGCAATGAGCAGCTGATCGAGTGCCTGCAGTCGGAGGTCAACGCCGACATCCAGCTCAATCACCGCGTCCTCGCCGTGGGCAAGGCGCCGACCGGCCGCTACCAGCTCAAGATGATGAACGGCAAGGGACCGGAGACGCGCGACTTCGATCTCGTGCTGGTCTGCCTGCCGCATTCCTGGCTCGCCACCATGGGGTGGGAAGGCGAGCAGCTGCGCAAGTCGATGGTCAAGCACGTCTCCTATTTCGACCGTCCCGCACATTACTTGCGCGTCTCGATCCTGTTCGACACCCCGTTCTGGGGCGAGAAGATTCCCGGCGCCTGGTTCATGTCGGAAGCCTTCGGCGGCTGCTGCGTCTACAACGAGGGCGCGCGCCATGACGTCGGTAAGCATGGCGTGCTGAACTGGCTGATTCCCGGCTCCGATGCGCTCGCGTTCGCCAACCTGTCGGACCAGGAGCTGATCGACGCCGCGCTGAAATCGCTGCCGGCTTCGCTTGGCGATGCGCGTGCGCATTTCATGGAAGGCAAGATCCACCGCTGGCTGTCGTCGGTGAACGCGATACCCGGCGGTCTGCCGGTGCGCGACGTCATGACCAACCACCGTCCCGAGCCGAAGGAGCATCCCGGCATCGTGGTGGTCGGCGACTATCTGTTCGACTCGACGCTGAACGGCCTGCTCGATTCCTCCGACGCCGCCACCGACATCATCCTGACCGAGATGATGCGCCTGCGCCGCGAACGCGCGCAGCAGGACAAGCCGCTCTCCGACAAGATCGACCGCGATTATTTCGAGAACTATCGCGGTCAGGGTCCCTATCACGAGGCGTGGCGCCACTTCACCGACCCCGATTATCTCACGAGCCTGCTCGGCATCGTCTGGGGCAGGACCAAGGGCGCCAAGCTGCTCGTCGCGGGCTCGGCCAGCGGCGAGCTGGTGGGCGCGCTGCGCGACCGCGGCATCGATGCCTACGGCATCGAGAACAACCGCGCCATCCACGCCAAGACGCCGAAGGCGCTGAGAAAGTACAACAAGCTCGGCTCGATCACCGACATGCCGTTCAAGGACGGCGCGTTCGATTTCGTGTTCGAGACCAGCCTCTGCCACGTTTCCCCGAAGCAGGTGGTCCGCGCGATCCGCGAGCTCAACCGCGTGGTGAAGACCGGCCTCGTATTCGGCTCGATCACCTCGGACATGGCGCCGGCGCTGATCGACCGCTACGACCTCTTGCGCGGGGTCAAGAAGCTCGGCACCTGGTGGGAATGGTCCGAACTGTTCTTCGGCAACGGTTTCGACCTCTCGATGCACCGCAAGGATTGCACCGATGCGCTCTGGGAGGCGACGCTCGCCGCCAACAAGGGGCCGGGGCAGTGGTACGCCGACGCCGACAGCTTGCGCTATTCCTTCTTCGACAAGGTCGAGGACGACGACGAGGACTAACCTCGGAACGTGCGTCGAATTCGCCAATTGTTTTGCCGAACTCATCCTGATCGCATAGAATCGGCGCAATAGCGGTTGCCGCTATGTCCTGCTTTCTCTGCGGTCATGCCGGCCGTCAGCATCGGTTGGTTTCATGGCATCCAAGCCTCTCTCGCCCGACGACAAGTCTCTTTCGCCCGACAAACAGAAGCTCGCCGAATCCAGGGCGGCCGAGCTCGACGACAAGCTCGCTGCGGCGGCCAAGCCGGACCTCGAGGATGAGGAGGACGACGAAGACGAGGCGGATGACGAGCTGGAGCTCGATGACGACGACGAGGACGAGGATCTCGTCGTCTTTACCGCCCGTGAAGCCGCCGGCGCGCTCGCGACCATCGTCGGCTTCGTCAAACCCTTTCTGTCGAACTACAAGCGGATGCTGTCATTCGTGGCGTTCGGCGTCTTCGTCGAGACGCTGTTCAACGTCATCATGCCGCTCAGCCTCAAGTTCCTGATCGACGATGCGCTCGGCGAGGAGGATTTTCAGGCGCTGTACAAGATTCTCGGCGTGCTTGCCGTCGCCGGAATCTTCACCTCCATCGTCGCCGTCTGGTACGAGCGTTGGGACGCGCGACTGGCGGCGTGCATCATCTCCGACGTCCGCAAGCGCCTGTTCGAGCACGTCCAGGACCTGCCTGCTGCCTATTTCGGCCGCACCAAGCGCGGCGAGATCCTGTCGCGCTTCTCGGTCGACCTCTCGGCCTTCGAAGGCTCGGTGAAGACCTTCGCCAACAGTGCTGCGCTGCCGTTCCTGGAATTGATCGCCGGCATCATCCTGATGGTATTTTTGAACTGGCAGCTCGCGGTGGTCGCGCTGCTGGTGTTCCCGATCACGCTGATCGGTCCGCGGATCCTGACGCCCAAGGCGGTGCAGGCCAATTACGAGCAGAAGCTCAACGAGAGCGCGCTGCTCGGCATGGTGCAGGAGAACGTGGCGGCGCAGGCCGTGATCAAGGCGTTCAGCCTGCAGCGCAAGATGTTCGGCTTCTTCACCTTCCGCAACGACGCGACGCGCGACAAGATCGCCTCGGCCGCGTTCCTGTCGACCATGGTGGAGCGGACGGTGACCATCTCGGTGCTGATGCTGCACCTCGTGGTGCTCGCGATCGGCGCGTATCTGGCGACCAAGGGCCAGATCACCATCGGCACCTTCGTCACCTTCGAGAGCGCGTTCTGGGAAGTCTCCTACAACATCGCCCACGTCATGCATTTCATCCCGGTGTCGATCTCCTCGGCCGCCGCGATCCGGCACATGCAGGAGCTGCTGGACGAGCCGACCCGCGCCGCCGATCGTCCCGGCGCGCCCGATTTGCCGCGCATCACCAACGACATCACCTTCGACCACGTCAGCTTCCAGTACGAGGGCAGCCAGACGCCGGTGCTGGACAATCTCAGTCTCAAGCTCAACGCGGGCAAGCGCATCGCGATCGTCGGCCCGAGCGGCTCCGGCAAGAGCACCTTGCTCAACCTGATCCTGCGGCTCTACGTGCCGGACGAGGGGCGCGTCACCATTGACGGCGTCGACGTCCGCAAGGTGACGCTGGATTCGCTGCGCCGGAGCATGGCGGTGGTGTTCCAGGAGAACATGCTGTTCAACATGTCGATCCGCGAGAACATCCGGCTCGGCAAGGAGGGCGCGACCGACGAGGAGGTGGAGGAGGCCGCCAAGAAGGCCGAGATCCACCGCTACATCATGAGTCTGCCGCAGCGCTACGACACGCCGGTCGGCGAGCGCGGCGACACGCTCTCGGGCGGCCAGCGCCAGCGCATCGCGATCGCGCGCGCGATCATCCGCAACCCCTCGGTGCTGCTGCTGGACGAGGCCACCTCGGCGCTGGACCAGACCACGGAAGCGGCGATCAACTGCACCCTGCTCAAGGTCGCCAAGGGCCGCACCATGATCTGGTCGACCCACCGCCTGACCTCGGTGGTCGAGATGGACGAGATCATCGTGATCTCAGGGGGCAGGGCGATCGAGCGCGGCTCGCATGCCCAGCTGCTCGCCAAGAACGGGACCTATCGCAAGCTCTGGAACGACCAGATCCACCAGCCGCATGGCGCGGGGGCTCTTGCCGACGAAGGCCCGGACGAGGACGATGAAGACGACCTCGAGGACGATGAGGACGAGGACGACGACGAGGAGTGAGAGGCCGCGCTGATTCTGCGAATCCCGTCATCGGCCTCGTGCCGTCAGCGCGTCAGGGCTTCGATTCCAAGACCTAAGCCGGATCGCTCTCATGCGGATTGGCCGGGACCGGGCAGGGCGGGTGTCGGTCGCGTCGGATGGCCCGCCGTCTGTTGTGGTGAAATCCCGGTCGCCAATTTCGGCCGAAGTGAAGAGATTAATGCGCCTTAACGAATTGAGAGCGCAAAAAGGCCCATCCAAGCATCATAAAGTATCTTTTTATCCGGGCACAAATTGCCGGCGCGCTAGCGAAATGCGATGCATGTACCCATATGGAGGAGGTGCGGTGAGGGTGGCAAACAGCTATTTCGACAGGCGCCTGAAGCGCTTCGTGACTGTCGTTTCGCCTTGACTTGAGCGATTCCCACTTATAGAAAGCGCCTCACTTAACGACAGGCGGTGAGCATCGCCAGCGTCGGAACGGGCCACCCGTTAGACCTCCAAAGACTAGAGCCGCAAGGACTAGATCCACGAGGGTCGCTCAAGACGGGCACCAACCTCGACGAATGCCGCTCAAACGCTGTCGATCATAGCTAGGCAATGCCAGTGCGATTCTAGTTCTCTTGAGCTCATTCTCTTGAGATCGAATTCGGATGCATGACCTCGGTGCGCGGGCCACAGCTTTACGCTGATTGGCCTGAAAACTGCGGTCCTCTGTGGCGTCGTAACGCTTTCCGCTCGGTGATGGAGCGGTTGGCGCAATTTCGCTTTGTGCGGATTGTTCCGTGCGAGGCGGCCTCGTCGGGCGGGTGGCTCGAAACGAATTGCGGTTCCGGCAACGGGCCGCGGCAAGACAGCGGTCCCGCAAGGGACCGCGGCAGAACAAAGGGTAAGGCCAGGATGCCGACGATCAACCAGCTGATCGCTCAACCGCGTGAAGTGCAGAAGTCGCGCAAGAAGGTGCCGGCGCTGCAGCAGTCGCCGCAGAAGCGTGGTGTTTGCACCCGCGTCTACACCACGACCCCGAAGAAGCCGAACTCGGCACTTCGTAAGGTCGCCAAGGTGCGCCTGACCAACGGCTTCGAGGTGATCGGCTACATTCCCGGTGAAGGCCATAACCTCCAGGAGCACTCGGTGGTCATGATCCGCGGCGGTCGCGTCAAGGACTTGCCCGGCGTGCGCTACCACATCCTCCGCGGCGTTCTGGATACCCAGGGCGTCAAGAACCGTAAGCAGCGTCGTTCGAAGTACGGCGCGAAGCGTCCGAAGTAAGCGGGAACCAGCTCCATGTCTCGTCGCCACTCAGCGGAAAAGCGCGAAGTTCTTCCCGATCCGAAGTTCGGGAACATCATCGTCACGAAGTTCATGAACTCGGTGATGTACGCCGGCAAGAAGTCGGTCGCGGAAGGCATCGTCTACGGTGCGTTCGGCATCATCGAATCCAAGACCAAGCAGAACCCGCTCGGTGTGTTCGAGCAGGCGCTCGAGAACGTCATGCCGACGATCGAGGTTCGCTCCCGCCGCGTCGGCGGCGCCACCTACCAGGTTCCGGTCGAAGTTCGTTCGACCCGCCGTCAGGCGCTGGGCATTCGCTGGCTGATCTCGGCCGCGCGCGAGCGCAACGAGAAGACCATGACCGAGCGGCTCTCGGCCGAGTTGCTGGATGCCTCGAACAACCGTGGCAATGCCGTCAAGAAGCGTGAAGACGTGCACCGGATGGCGGAAGCCAACCGTGCCTTCTCGCACTATCGCTGGTAACGGCGAAACACGGAATCTAAGGAACATCCAATGCCCCGCGTTCATGCCATAGAGAATTACCGCAACTTCGGTATCATGGCGCATATTGATGCCGGCAAGACCACGACGACCGAGCGCATCCTCTATTACACCGGCAAGAGCCACAAGATCGGCGAAGTGCACGAAGGTGCCGCGACGATGGACTGGATGGAGCAGGAGCAGGAGCGTGGCATCACGATCACCTCGGCTGCGACCACCGCCTTCTGGGCCGGCAAGCGCCTGAACATCATCGACACCCCCGGCCACGTCGACTTCACCATCGAGGTCGAGCGTTCGTTGCGCGTGCTCGACGGCGCCGTCTGCGTGCTCGACTCCAACCAGGGCGTCGAACCCCAGACCGAGACCGTCTGGCGCCAGGGCGACAAGTACAAGGTTCCGCGCATCGTCTTCGCCAACAAGATGGACAAGACCGGTGCCGACTTCTTCAAATGTCTGTCCGACATCGTCGACCGCCTCGGCGCCAAGCCGATCGCGATCCAGCTTCCGATCGGTGCCGAGAACAACTTCAGGGGTCTCGTCGACCTCGTGAAGATGCAGGGCATCATCTGGAACGATGAATCGCTCGGCGCGAAGTTCGACTATGTCGACATCCCGGAAGATCTGGTCGAGCAGGCCAAGGAATATCGCGAGAAGATGGTGGAAGCCGCCGTCGAGCTCGACGACGACGCCATGGCCGCCTATCTCGACGGCAAGGAGCCGGACGAAGAGACGCTGAAGCGCCTGATCCGCAAGGCGGTGCTGACCGGTGCGTTCTATCCCGTGCTGTGCGGCTCGGCCTTCAAGAACAAGGGCGTGCAGCCCCTGCTCGACGCCGTCGTCGACTATCTGCCGTCGCCGATCGACGTGCCCGCGATCAAGGGCACCGACGATCGCGGCAACGAGGTCGTGCGCAAGGCGGACGACAAGGAGCCGCTCGCGCTGCTCGCGTTCAAGATCATGGACGACCCGTTCGTCGGCACCATCACCTTCTGCCGCATCTACTCCGGCGTCCTGCAGAGCGGCACCGGCGTCGTGAACTCGACGCGCGAGAAGAAGGAGCGCATCGGGCGCATGCTGTTGATGCATGCGAACAACCGCGAGGACATCAAGGAAGCCTATGCCGGCGACATCGTCGCGCTGGCCGGCCTGAAGGAAGCGCGCACCGGTGACACGCTGTGCGATCCCGACAAGCAGGTGATCCTGGAGAAGATGGAATTCCCCGAGCCGGTCATCGAGATCGCGATCGAGCCGAAGTCCAAGGCCGACCAGGAGAAGCTGGGCGTGGCGCTGGCCAAGCTGGCTGCGGAGGATCCGTCCTTCCGCGTGTCGACCGACCAGGAGTCCGGCCAGACCATCCTCAAGGGCATGGGCGAGCTCCATCTCGACATCAAGGTCGACATCCTCAAGCGGACCTACAAGGTCGACGCCAACATCGGCGCGCCCCAGGTTGCGTTCCGTGAGCGCGTCACCAAGAAGGCCGAGGTCAAGTACACCCACAAGAAGCAGACCGGCGGTACCGGTCAGTTCGCGGAAGTGTCGATCGTGGTCGAGCCGAACGAGCCCGGCAAGGGTTACGAGTTCGAGTCCAAGATCGTCGGCGGTGCGGTTCCGAAGGAATACATCCCCGGCGTCGAAAAGGGCCTCAACAGCGTGATGAGCTCTGGCGTGGTCGCGGGCTTCCCGGTGGTCGACGTCAAGGTTCAGCTCGTCGACGGCAAGTATCACGACGTCGACTCGTCGGCGCTCGCCTTCGAAATCGCAGCGCGCGCGGCGTTCCGCGAAGCGCTGCAGAAGGGCAAGTCCGTTCTGCTCGAGCCGATCATGAAGGTCGAGGTCGTGACCCCGGAAGACTACACCGGTTCGGTCATCGGCGACCTGAATTCGCGGCGCGGTCAGATCCAGGGTCAGGACATGCGCGGCAACGCCAACGTCATCAACGCGATGGTGCCGCTCATGAACATGTTTGGTTACGTGAATAACCTGCGCTCGATGAGCCAGGGGCGCGCGACCTTCACCATGCAGTTCGACCACTACGCAGAAGCGCCGGCCAACGTGTCGGCAGAAGTCCAGAAGAAGTTTGCCTGATTGTCGTCGGTCTCAAGCTGACGATTGAACGGAGAGTCAAATGGCCAAAGCAAAGTTTGAACGTACCAAGCCGCACTGCAACATCGGCACCATCGGTCACGTCGACCATGGCAAGACGTCGCTGACGGCGGCGATCACCAAGGTCCTCGCCGAAGCCGGCGGCGCGACGTTCACCGCGTACGACCAGATCGACAAGGCGCCGGAAGAGAAGGCGCGCGGCATCACCATCTCGACCGCGCACGTCGAGTACGAGACGCCGAACCGCCACTACGCCCACGTCGACTGCCCCGGCCACGCCGACTACGTCAAGAACATGATCACCGGCGCCGCCCAGATGGACGGTGCGATCCTGGTCGTGTCGGCCGCTGACGGCCCGATGCCGCAGACCCGCGAGCACATCCTGCTCGCCCGCCAGGTCGGCGTGCCTGCGCTGGTCGTGTTCCTGAACAAGTGCGACATGGTCGACGATCCGGAACTGCTCGAGCTCGTCGAGCTCGAAGTCCGCGAGCTGCTCTCGAAGTACGACTTCCCGGGCGACAAGATCCCGATCATCAAGGGTTCGGCGCTCGCCGCTCTCGAAGATTCCGACAAGAAGCTCGGCCACGACGCCATCCTCGAGCTGATGAAGAACGTCGACGAGTACATCCCGCAGCCGGAGCGTCCGATCGACCAGCCGTTCCTGATGCCGGTTGAAGACGTGTTCTCGATCTCGGGCCGCGGCACCGTCGTGACCGGCCGTGTCGAGCGCGGCATCGTCAAGGTCGGCGAGGAAATCGAGATCGTCGGTCTGCGCGCCACGCAGAAGACCACGGTCACCGGCGTCGAGATGTTCCGCAAGCTGCTCGATCAGGGCCAGGCTGGCGACAACATCGGTGCGCTGCTCCGCGGCACCAAGCGCGAGGACGTCGAGCGCGGCCAGGTGCTGTGCAAGCCGGGTTCGGTCAAGCCGCACACCAAGTTCAAGGCTGAGGCTTACATCCTCACCAAGGAAGAGGGCGGTCGCCACACCCCGTTCTTCACCAACTACCGTCCGCAGTTCTACTTCCGCACCACCGACGTGACCGGTGTCGTGCACCTGCCGGAAGGCACCGAGATGGTGATGCCGGGCGACAACATCGCGATGGAAGTGCACCTGATCGTGCCGATCGCGATGGAAGAGAAGCTCCGCTTCGCGATCCGCGAAGGTGGCCGCACCGTCGGCGCCGGCGTCGTCGCCTCGATCATCGAGTAACAAGCGAATAGGGAATGGTGAGTGGCGAATAGGGATTTCTATTCGCTACTCGCTACTCGCCACTCACTAGAGAAAGCACGGCAATGAACGGCCAAAACATTCGTATCCGTCTCAAGGCGTTCGACCATCGTATCCTCGATACGTCGACCCGCGAGATCGTGAACACGGCGAAGCGCACCGGCGCGCAGGTCCGCGGACCCATTCCGCTGCCCACCCGCATCGAGAAGTTCACCGTCAACCGTTCGCCCCACGTCGACAAGAAGAGCCGCGAGCAGTTCGAGATGCGCACTCACAAGCGCCTGCTCGACATCGTCGATCCGACCCCGCAGACCGTCGATGCTTTGATGAAGCTCGACTTGGCCGCCGGTGTCGACGTCGAGATCAAGCTCTAAGATTTTGGATCCCGTTCGCGTGAGCGGACAGAAAGAACAGGAAGCAAGCCGATGCGCTCCGGAGTGATCGCACAAAAGGTCGGGATGACGCGGGTCTTCACGGAGGCCGGCGAACATATCCCCGTGACCGTGCTGAAGCTCGGCAATTGCCAGGTCGTAGGCCACCGCACCGAAGAGAAGAACGGTTACGTCGCGCTCCAGCTCGGTTCTGGTGCCCGCAAGACCGTTTACATGCCCAAGGCGGAGCGCGGCCAGTTCGCGGTCGCCAAGGTCGAGCCGAAGCGCCGGGTCGAGGAATTCCGCGTCACCGCGGATGCCATGATCCCCGTCGGCGCCGAGATCCAGGCCGATCACTTCGTCGTCGGCCAGTTCGTCGACGTCACCGGCACCTCGGTCGGTAAGGGCTTCGCCGGCGGCATGAAGCGCTGGAACTTCGGCGGTCTGCGTGCCACGCACGGTGTGTCGATCTCGCACCGTTCGATCGGTTCGACCGGTGGTCGTCAGGACCCCGGCAAGACCTGGAAGAACAAGAAGATGCCCGGCCACATGGGTGTCGACCGCATCACCACGCTCAACCTTCGCGTCGTCCAGACCGATGTCGAGCGCGGCCTGATCCTCGTCGAGGGCGCCGTTCCCGGCTCCAAGGGCGGCTGGATCCGCGTGCGCGACGCCGTCAAGAAGCCGCTGCCGAAGGAAGCTCCGAAGCCCGGCAAGTTCAAGGTTGCTGGCGACGCGGAAGCCGCTCCGGCTGCGCAGGAGGCTTGAGATGGAATTGAAGGTCACCACCCTCGAAGGTAAGGAAGCGGGCTCCGTCCAGCTCTCCGACGCCATTTTCGGCCTCGAGCCGCGCGAAGACATCATCGCGCGCTGCGTGCAGTGGCAGCTCAACAAGCGCCAGGCCGGCACGCACAAGGCCAAGGGCCGCGCCGAGATCTGGCGCACCGGCAAGAAGATGTACAAGCAGAAGGGCACCGGCGGTGCTCGTCACGGCTCGGCCCGCGTGCCGCAGTTCCGCGGCGGCGGCCGTGCCTTCGGTCCGGTGGTGCGTTCGCACGCCACCGACCTGCCGAAGAAGGTCCGCGCGCTCGCTCTGAAGCATGCGCTCTCGGCCAAGGCCAAGGACGGCGATCTCGTCGTGATCGAGAAGGCAGCGCTGGAAGCCGCCAAGACCAAGGCGCTGCTCGGCCATTTCTCGGGTCTGGGCTTGACCAACGCGCTGATCATCGACGGCGCCGAGCTCAACAACGGCTTTGCCGCTGCGGCCCGCAACATCCCGAACATGGACGTGCTGCCGATCCAGGGCATCAACGTCTATGACATCCTGCGCCGTCAGAAGCTCGTTCTGACCAAGGCCGCCATCGATGCGCTGGAGGCGCGCTTCAAATGACGAAGAACATCGAGCCTCGCCACTACGACGTGATCCTGTCGCCGGTCGTGACCGAAAAGGCCACGATCGCCTCCGAGCACAACAAGGTGCTGTTCAAGGTGGCCGCGAAGGCGACCAAGCCGCAGATCAAGGAAGCGATCGAGAAGCTGTTCGACGTCAAGGTCAAGAGCGTCAACACGCTGGTCCGCAAGGGCAAGACCAAGATCTTCCGCGGCAATCTCGGTTCGCAGTCGAACTCCAAGCGCGCGATCGTGACTCTCGAAGAGGGTCACCGGATCGACGTGACCACCGGTCTGTAAGGTCGTACGACGATGGCACTGAAGACATTCAACCCCACGACGCCGGGCCAGCGCCAGCTGGTCATGGTCGATCGTTCGGCCCTGTACAAGGGCAAGCCGGTCAAGGCGCTCACCGAGGGCAAGCACTCCTCGGGCGGCCGCAACAACACCGGTCGCATCACCGTGCGTTTCCGCGGCGGCGGTCACAAGCGGACGCTGCGCACCGTGGATTTCAAGCGCGAGAAGACCGACGTCCCCGCGACCGTCGAGCGTCTCGAGTACGATCCGAACCGCACCGGCTTCATCGCGCTGATCAAGTATCAGGACGGCGAGCAGGCCTATATCCTGGCGCCGCAGCGCCTGGCCGTGGGTGACACCATCGTTGCCGGCAATTACGTCGACGTGAAGCCGGGCAACGTCATGCCGCTCGGCAACATGCCGGTCGGCACGATCATCCACAACATCGAGGTCAAGATCGGGAAGGGCGGCCAGCTCGCCCGTTCCGCCGGCACCTACGCCCAGCTGGTCGGCCGCGACCAGGACTACGTCATCATCCGCCTGAACTCGGGCGAGCAGCGCCTGGTGCACGGCCGTTGCCGCGGCACGATCGGCGCTGTGTCGAACCCGGATCACATGAACACCTCGATCGGCAAGGCCGGTCGCAAGCGTTGGATGGGTCGTCGCCCGCACAACCGCGGTGTCGCGATGAACCCGATCGACCATCCGCACGGCGGTGGTGAAGGTCGTACCTCGGGCGGTCGTCACCCGGTCACTCCGTGGGGCAAGCCGACCAAGGGCAAGAAGACCCGCACCAACAAGTCGACCAACAAATTCATTCTCCTAAGCCGCCACAAGCGGAAGAAGTAAGGAACGACGGACATGGTTCGTTCAGTCTGGAAAGGCCCGTTCGTCGAGGGTTCTCTGCTCAAGAAGGCAGATGCCGCGCGCGCGTCCGGCCGTCACGACGTCATCAAGATCTGGAGCCGTCGCTCGACGATCCTGCCGCAGTTCGTCGGCCTGACCTTCGGCGTGTACAACGGTCAGAAGCACGTGCCGGTGGCCGTCAACGAGGAAATGGTCGGTCACAAGTTCGGCGAGTTCTCGCCGACCCGGACCTTCCATGGCCACTCCGGCGACAAGAAAGCCAAGAAGGCTTGAGGATTGAACGATGAGCAAACCTAAGCGCGAACGGAGCCTCGCCGAGAACGAGGCCAAGGCGGTCGCCCGGATGCTGCGGGTGAGCCCGCAGAAGCTCAACCTGGTCGCCCAGCTCATTCGCGGCCGGAAGGCTGCCGCTGCGCTCGCCGATCTGCAGTTTTCGCGCAAGCGGATCGCGGTCGACGTGAAGAAGTGCCTGGAATCGGCTATCGCCAACGCCGAGAACAACCACGACCTCGACGTCGACGATCTCGTCGTGGCGCAGGCCTTCGTCGGCAACGGCCTCGTGATGAAGCGCTTCGCCGCCCGCGGCCGCGGCCGCTCGGGCCGTGTCTACAAACCATTTTCGCAGCTGACGATCATCGTTCGTCAGGTCGAAGCTGAAGCCGCCGCTTAAGGGCGCAGGAGAACACGATGGGTCAAAAGATCAATCCGATCGGTCTGCGTCTCGGCATCAACCGCACCTGGGATTCCCGCTGGTTCGCCGGCAAGCAGGAATACGGCAAGCTGTTGCACGAGGACGTCAAGATCCGTGAGATCCTGCACAAGGAGCTCAAGCAGGCGGCCGTCGCCCGCATCGTGATCGAACGTCCGCACAAGAAGTGCCGCGTCACCATCCACTCGGCTCGTCCGGGCGTGGTGATCGGCAAGAAGGGCGCCGACATCGACAAGCTGCGCAAGAAGGTCGCGGACATCACCTCGTCCGACGTCGTCATCAACATCGTCGAGATCCGCAAGCCGGAGCTCGATGCGACGCTGGTGGCCGAATCGATCGCGCAGCAGCTCGAGCGCCGCGTGGCGTTCCGCCGCGCCATGAAGCGCGCCGTGCAGTCGGCGATGCGTCTCGGCGCGGAAGGCATCCGCATCAACTGCTCGGGTCGTCTGGGCGGTGCGGAAATCGCGCGCATGGAGTGGTACCGCGAAGGTCGCGTGCCGCTGCACACGCTGCGCGCCGACATCGACTACGGCGTTGCGACCGCGTTCACGACCTTCGGCACCTGCGGCGTCAAGGTCTGGATCTTCAAGGGCGAGATCCTCGAGCACGATCCGATGGCCCAGGACAAGAGAATGGCCGAGGGCGAGACGGGTGGCAGCAGTGATCGTGGTGGCCGTCAGCGCCGCGATACGGCTGCTGCCTAAAGCCGCACAGGAATTTGAGGGCTTAAAGCCATGATGCAACCTAAGAAAACGAAGTTCCGGAAGGCGCATAAGGGCCGCATCCACGGCGTTGCGTCTTCGGGCGCGACGTTGGCGTTCGGCCAGTTCGGCCTGAAGGCGACCGAGCCGGAGCGCGTCACCGCGCGCCAGATCGAAGCCGCCCGACGCGCGCTGACCCGCCACATGAAGCGCGCCGGCCGCGTCTGGATCCGCGTGTTCCCCGACGTTCCGGTGTCGAAGAAGCCGGCCGAAGTCCGCATGGGCTCCGGCAAGGGTTCGCCGGAATTGTGGGTCGCCCGCGTCAAGCCGGGCCGGGTGCTGTTCGAGATCGACGGCGTCAACACCCAGACGGCGCGTGAGGCGCTGACCCTGGCGGCCGCCAAGCTGCCGATCAAGACGCGCTTCGTCGAGCGCATTGCGGAGTAATGGCCATGGCCCAGATGAAGATCGAAGACATCCGCGCGATGAGCCCCGACCAGCAGGATGAGGCCATCCTCAACCTGAAGAAGGAGCGCTTCAATCTGCGCTTCCAGCGCGCCACCGGGCAGCTCGAGAAAACCTCGCGCCTGCGCGAGGCCCGCCGTGACATCGCCCGGATCAAGACCGTCGCCGCGCAGACGCGCGCCAAGAAGAAGTAAGAGGCTTACGAAGATGCCGAAACGTACTTTGCAGGGCGTGGTCGTCAGCGACAAGCAGGCCAAGACCATCGTGGTGCGCGTCGATCGCCGCTTCACGCACCCGATCTACAAGAAGACGATCCGCCGTTCGAAGAACTACCACGCGCACGACGAGAGCAACCAGTTCAAGCCGGGCGACATGGTGTGGATCGAGGAATCGAAGCCGATTTCGAAGTTGAAGCGCTGGGTCGTGATCCGGGGCGAACACAAGAAAAGCGCCTGATCTGTCGGCTTTAGCCGACTGACCTCAGGGAAATGTTGAGCGCCGGCTGGGCTGGCGCAAGAGAGAAGAGGACGAGGTGCATCAATGATTCAGATGCAGACCAACCTCGACGTGGCCGACAATTCTGGCGCACGCCGTGTCATGTGTATCAAGGTGCTCGGGGGCTCCAAGCGCCGCTACGCCACGATCGGCGACATCATCGTCGTCTCGATCAAGGAAGCGATTCCGCGTGGCAAGGTGAAGAAGGGCGACGTGATGAAGGCCGTCGTGGTGCGCGTCCGCAAGGACATCCGCCGCGCCGACGGTTCGGTCATCCGCTTCGACCGCAACGCCGCCGTCCTGATCAACAACCAGTCCGAGCCGGTCGGCACCCGTATCTTCGGGCCCGTGCCGCGCGAGCTGCGCGCCAAGAACCACATGAAGATCATCTCGCTCGCGCCGGAGGTGCTGTGATGGCTGCGAAGATCCGCAAGGGCGACAAGGTCGTCGTGCTGACCGGCCGCGACAAGGGCCGCACCGGCGAAGTGTTCGAAGTGCGTCCCGAGGCCGGCACGGCGCTCGTGCGCGGCATCAACATGGTCAAGCGTCACCAGAAGCAGACGCAGGCCCAGGAGGGCGGCATCATCTCGAAGGAGTCGCCGATCCAACTGTCCAACATCGCGTATGTCGGCAAGGACGGGAAGCCGACCCGCGTCGGATTCAAGATTCTGGCGGACGGCAAGAAGGTCCGCATCGCCAAGAGCTCGGGAGCTGAGATCGATGGCTGAGGCCGCTTACACCCCGCGCCTGCGCGCGGAATATGACGCGAAGATCCGTACGGCTCTGACCGAGAAGTTCGGTTACGAGAACGTCATGCAGGTTCCGCGCCTGGACAAGGTCGTTCTGAACATGGGCGTCGGCGATTCCGTCAACGACCGCAAGAAGGCCGAGACCGCCGCCGCCGAGCTGACCCAGATCGCCGGCCAGAAGGCGATCGTGACCTATTCGCGCATCGCGATCGCGACCTTCAAGCTGCGTGAGAACCAGCCGATCGGCTGCAAGGTCACGCTGCGCAAGGCCCGCATGTACGAGTTCATCGATCGCCTGGTGACGGTCGCGCTGCCGCGCGTCCGCGACTTCCGCGGCCTGAACCCGAAGAGCTTCGACGGCCGCGGCAACTACTCGCTCGGCATCAAGGAGCACATCATTTTCCCCGAGATCGACTTCGACAAGGTCACGGAAGCCCGCGGTATGGACATCACCGTCTGCACCACGGCCAAGACTGACGAAGAGGCGAGGGCCTTGTTGACCGCTTTCAATTTCCCGTTCCGGCAGTGAGACGCTGACCTAAAGCCTCTCAAACGCGGATACCCAGGAGCCAAGCATGGCAAAGAAGAGTTCAATCGAGAAGAACAACCGGCGCAAGCGGATGGCGAAGAACGCCGCTCCCAAGCGCGCCCGGTTGAAGGCGATCATCGCCGACAAGACGCTGCCGATGGAGGAGCGTTTCGCCGCGACGTTGAAGCTGGCCGAGATGCCGCGCAACTCGTCGGCGACCCGCGTCCGCCTGCGGTGCGAGCTGTCGGGCCGTCCGCGCTCGAACTACCGCAAGAACAAGCTGTCCCGTATCGCGCTGCGCGAACTTGGCTCCAAGGGCATGGTCCCGGGCCTCGTGAAGTCGAGCTGGTAAGGAGGGTCGTTTAGATGTCCACGCACGATCCAATCAGCGATCTGATCACCCGTATCCGCAACGCGCAGATGCGCTCCAAGACCAAGGTCTCCACGCCTGGCTCGAAGATGCGCGAGAACGTGCTCGAGGTCCTCAAGAGCGAGGGCTACATCCGCGGCTACGCCACGCTCGAGCATTCCTCGGGCCGCAGCGAGATCGAGATCGAGCTGAAATATTTCGACGGCGAGCCCGTCATCCGCGAGATCGAACGTGTTTCCAAGCCCGGGCGTCGTGTCTACGCCTCGGTGAAGAACCTGCCGCGGGTCAACAATGGGCTCGGCATTTCGGTGTTGTCGACGCCGAAGGGGATCATGGCCGACCACAGCGCGCGCGACGCGAATGTGGGCGGCGAAGTCCTCTTCACGGTGTTCTGAGAAGGATTTTTCATCCATGTCACGTGTTGGCAAAAGGCCTGTGGCGGTTCCGTCGGGTGTGACCGCGACCGTCGATGGGCAGACCGTCAAGATGAAGGGGCCGAAGGGCCAGCTTCAGTTCGTCGTCCATGACGACGTCGAGGTGAAGCTCGAGAGCGGCCAGATCAAGGTCAAGCCGAAGACCGAGACCAATCGCGCGCGGGCGCTGTACGGCACCGCTCGCGCCCAGGTCGCGAATCTGGTCGAAGGCGTCACCAAGGGCTTCGAGAAGAAGCTCGAAATCACCGGCGTCGGTTACCGCGCCGCGATGCAGGGCAAGAACCTGCAGCTCGCGCTCGGCTACAGCCACGACGTGATCTACACGATCCCCGAGGGGATCACGATCACCGTGCCGAAGCCGACCGAGATCACGGTGGCGGGCAGCGACATCCAGCGCGTCGGCCAGGTCGCGGCCGAGATCCGCAGCTATCGCCCGCCGGAGCCCTACAAGGGCAAGGGCGTGAAGTATGTTGGCGAATTCATCTTCCGCAAGGAAGGCAAGAAGAAGTAACGGAGCCGGTCATGTCCAAAGCCAAGGTTACGAATGCCCGGCGCAAGCGGAGTGTGCGGCTGAAGCTGCGCCGCTCCGGTGGTGGCCGTCCGCGTCTGTCGGTGTTCCGCTCGTCCAAGCACATCTACGCCCAGGTCATCGACGACCTGAAGGGCGAGACGCTGGCGTCTGCCTCGTCGCTCGAGAAGTCGATGCGCGACGGCGGCAAGACCGGCGCCGACATCGATGCGGCGAAGGCGGTCGGCAAGCTGCTGGCCGAGCGCGCCGCCGAGAAGGGCGTCAAGGAAGTCGTGTTCGATCGCGGCAGCTACCTCTACCACGGGCGCGTCAAGGCTCTCGCCGACGCGGCGCGTGAGAGCGGGCTGAGCTTCTAACAGAATTTGAGGATTGAGGCGCAAGCCTCTGAAGGATTGGAAAAATGGCAGAACGCGAACAACGTGGTGGACGCGATCAACGCGGCGGCGGGCGTGAACGCAGGGAGCGCGAGGAGCGCGACAGCGAGTTCGTCGACAAGCTCGTCCACATCAATCGCGTGGCCAAGGTCGTCAAGGGCGGCAAGCGCTTCGGTTTCGCTGCGCTGGTCGTGATCGGCGACCAGAAGGGCCGCGCCGGTTTCGGTCACGGCAAGGCGCGCGAAGTGCCCGAGGCGATCCGCAAGGCCACCGAGTCCGCCAAGCGCAACCTGACCCGCGTCTCGCTGCGCGAGGGCCGCACGCTCCATCACGACATCGCCGGCCGTCACGGCGCGGGCCGTGTCTATCTGCGTGCAGCTCCCGCCGGTACCGGCATCATCGCCGGCGGCCCGATGCGCGCCGTGTTCGAGACGCTCGGGGTCCAGGACGTGGTCGCCAAGTCGATCGGCTCGTCGAACCCCTACAACATGGTTCGCGCAACCTTCGACGCGCTGAAGCATCAGGATTCGCCGCGTTCGGTCGCAGCCCGCCGCAACATCAAGGTGTCCACTCTGCAGTCGCGCCGTATCGGCGGTGATGCCGAGGCGGCTGCCGACTAACGGAAGCTTTCGGAGTAGACTCCCATGGCCAAGGCCGCAAAGACGATCAAGCTCGAGCAGATCGGCAGCGCAATCCGCCGCCATCACTCGCAGCGCTCGACGCTGATCGGGCTCAAGCTCAACAAGATCGGTCGCGTCAGCGAACTGCAGGACACGCCTGCGGTCCGCGGCATGATCGAAAAGGTTCACCATCTCGTCCGCATCGTCGACGAGAAGTAAGAAGCGGCGTGCGATCCCGAACGCGGGCTACCCGTTCTCGGTGAAGATCGTGCGCAAGACACAAGGAGAAGGGCGATGAAGCTCAGCGATATCGCCGACAACGCCGGCTCGCGCAAGAAGCGTATGCGCGTCGGCCGTGGCATCGGTTCGGGCAAGGGCAAGCAGTCCGGCCGCGGCGGCAAGGGCCAGACCGCGCGTTCGGGCGTGCGCATCAAGGGCTTCGAAGGCGGTCAGATGCCGATGCATCGCCGTCTGCCCAAGCGCGGCTTCAACAACATCTTCCGGGTCGAGTTCGCCGAGATCAATCTCGACCGGCTCCAGGAAGCGGTCGATGCCAAGAAGATCGATACCGGCAGCGTCGTGAACGTCGAGGCCCTGGTGAAGGCCGGCGTGCTGCGGCGCGCCAAGGCCGGCGTGCGGCTGCTCGGCCGCGGCGAGCTCAAGTCCAAGCTCAACATCGAAGTGCACGGCGCCACCAAGACCGCGATCGCCGCGGTCGAGAAGGCCGGCGGTTCGGTGAAGATCCTCGCCCCGGCCAAGGAAGAAGGCGAGGCGGCGTAACAACTGCGTCATCGGCCCGCGGCTCGCGGGCCTTTACGCATGAGGGACGTGGACTTATCGAAGCCGAGCCCCAGATAATGTCCGGCGTCCGCTATATAGTAGCCCGGCCGCGGGCATGACGGCGCAATAGGCGGCGGGAGAAAGTCCAAGATGGCCTCTGCAGCGGAACAACTGGCAGCCAATCTCAATTTCGGTGCGTTTGCCAAGGCTGACGAACTGAAGAAGCGCATCTGGTTCACCCTGGGTGCGCTGCTCGTTTATCGGCTCGGGACCTACATCCCGCTGCCCGGCATCGACCCCAATATCTGGGAGCAGGTGTTCCGCTCCCAGGCGGGCGGCATCCTCGGCATGTTCAACATGTTCGCCGGCGGAGGCATCCACCGCATGGCGATCTTCGCGCTGAACATCATGCCGTATATCTCGGCCTCGATCATCATCCAGCTCCTCACCACCGTCTCGCCGCAACTCGAGGCGCTGAAGAAGGAAGGCGAGTCCGGCCGCAAGCTGCTGAACCAGTACACCCGCTATCTCACCGTGATCCTGGCCGCGTTCCAGTCCTACGGCATTGCCGTCGGCCTCGAGGGCGCCGGCAACGTCGTCAGCGATCCCGGCATGTTCTTTCGGCTGTCGACCGCGATCACGCTGACCGGCGGAACCATGTTCCTGATGTGGCTGGGCGAGCAGATCACCTCGCGCGGCATCGGTAACGGCATCTCGCTGATCATCCTCGCCGGCATCGTCGCCGAGCTGCCCGCGGCGCTCGCCAACATGCTCGAGCTCGGCCGTCAGGGCGCGATGTCGACCGGCCTGATCCTGGTCGTGATCGTCATGGCCGTGGCCGTGATCGCCTTCATCGTGTTCATGGAGCGCGCCCAGCGCCGGCTGCTGATCCAGTATCCGAAGCGCCAGGTCGGCAACAAGATGTTCGAGGGCCAGTCCTCGCATCTGCCGCTCAAGCTCAACACCTCCGGCGTGATCCCGCCCATCTTCGCGTCCTCGCTGCTGCTGCTGCCGACCACGGTGGCGAACTTCAACGCCGGCAGTGGGCCCGAGTGGTTCCAGTGGATCACCACCCAGCTCGGCCACGGCCGTCCGCTGTTCCTGATCATGTATCTGGCGCTGATCGTGTTCTTCGCGTTCTTCTACACCGCGATCGTGTTCAACCCGACCGAGACCGCGGACAACCTGAAGAAGCACGGCGGCTTCATTCCGGGCATCCGCCCGGGCGAACGCACCGCGGAATACATCGACTACGTGCTCTCGCGCATCACCGTGCTGGGTGCGATCTATCTCGCGATCGTCTGCTTGATCCCGGAGATCCTGATCTCCTACGCCTCGGTGCCGTTCTACTTCGGCGGTACTTCGCTGCTGATCGTCGTCAGCGTCACCATGGATACCGTGGCGCAGGTGCAGGGCTATCTGCTGGCGCACCAGTATGAAGGCCTGATCCGCAAATCGAAGCTGCGCGGCCGCCGTCGCTAGAGCCGCGGCGTTATGAGGCGGCGCATCTCGCGCCGCCGATTCGCCGCGCCAACAACGCGCGGCGCCTGCGAAGCCGATCAACCAACCGCTCGTCCGCTTTGGCAGAGCTGCTTTCAATGCAGCGCAATCACTGATTTCAAAGCCCTTCTTGGCGTCCACCCATCTGCTCCCCTATGATATGGGTAGCGGTGCAACGCCGATTATGGTTTGCACTGTTCTTGGACTTCAAACACAGGTGCGCGACGTATCGCTCACCAATCCGGGGGGCGTACGCCGATGAGAATTATACTTCTGGGACCGCCGGGGTCGGGCAAGGGGACGCAGGCGCAGCTCTTGGTGCAGCGCCATGGCATCGTCCAGCTCTCGACCGGCGAGATGCTGCGTGCCGCGGTTGCGGCCGGCACGCCGGTCGGGCTGAAGGCCAAGGAGATCATGGCCAGCGGCGCCCTCGTGCCCGACGAGATCGTGGTCGGAATCATCTCGGATCGGATCGACCAGCCGGACGCCCAGAACGGTTTCATCCTCGACGGCTTCCCGCGCACCGTGCCGCAGGCCGAAGCGCTGGACGAGCTGCTCAAGAACAAGCGCCTCAAGCTCGACGCGGTGATCGAGCTCCGTGTCAACGAGAGCGCGCTTCTGAGCCGTGTCGAGACCCGCGTCGCCCAGATGCGGGAGCGCGGGGAGGAGGTCCGACTCGACGACACCCCGGAGGTCCTGACCAAACGGTTAGCCAACTACCGCAGCCAGACGGAACCGCTGATTCACTACTATTCCGAGCGGCGGAAGCTTTCGACCATCGACGGTATGATGGCCATCGACGAGGTCACCCGGGCCATCGACCGCCAGCTCCAGGCGTTGGGCGCGGTCGAGGCCAAGACCCAGACCAAGAGCGCGGCCAAGAAAGCCCCGGCCAAGAAGGCCAAGGCCGCGAAGAAATCGGCTAAGAGGCCGGCGAAAGCCGCCAAAAAGACCGCCAAGTCGGCTAAAACCGCCAAAAAGGCGGCCAAGAAGGCCGTGAAGGCTCCCAAGAGGGCGGCCAACAAGGCCGTCAAGAAAGCGGCGAAGAAGGCAGCCAAAAAGACCGCCAAGAAGGCGGTCAAAAAGGGTGCCAGGAAAGCTGCAAAAAAGGTCACGAAAAAGCGAGCCAAACGCTAGCAGCGGTTGACGAAAGCCCCCGGAATCCCCTAATAAGCCCCGCATCCAAGTCGGATAGTTTCAGACGATGCCGGGCCCCAGGAAGACCGGGGGTGGGCGTCGTGTTCGCGTTTGTGAACACCTGCCCGAGAACACAAGCACTTAAAGCCCGGTCCTGACGAGGATCGGCAACAGGAGAGAAGGCCTTGGCCCGTATTGCCGGCGTGAACATTCCCACCAACAAGCGCGTGCTGATCGCGCTCCAGTACATCCATGGCATCGGTCAGAAGATCGCTGGTGAGATCCTGGAAAAGGTGAAGATCCCCGTGGATCGTCGCGTCAATCAGCTCAGCGATGCCGAAGTGCTGCAGATCCGCGAAGTGATCGACCGCGACTATCTGGTCGAGGGCGACCTGCGCCGCGAGGTCGGCATCAACATCAAGCGTCTGATGGACCTCGGCTGCTATCGCGGCCTGCGTCATCGTCGCGGTCTGCCGGTGCGCGGCCAGCGTACCCACACCAATGCGCGCACGCGCAAGGGTCCGGCGAAGGCCATCGCCGGCAAGAAGAAGTAAGTTTTCGAATCTCATCGCGGCGTGTGGCGAAAGGGGATGACCCGTTCGCCACGCGCTTTTCGTTCCACAGGTGTAGCCGCTGGCATTACGGCGGCGTTTGAGATCTTCAGGAAAGGGACTCAATGGGCAAGGAAGCCACCCGCGTTCGTCGTCGCGAGCGCAAGAACATCGCCTCCGGCGTTGCGCACGTGAACTCGTCGTTCAACAACACGACCATCACCATCACCGACGCGCAGGGCAACACGATTGCCTGGTCCTCCGCCGGCACGATGGGCTTCAAGGGCTCGCGCAAGTCGACCCCGTACGCGGCGCAGGTTGCCGCCGAGGACGTGTCGAAGAAGGCGCAGGAGCACGGCATGCGCACGCTGGAAGTCGAAGTTGCCGGTCCCGGCTCGGGCCGCGAATCGGCGCTCCGCGCGCTTCAGGCCGCCGGCTTCACCGTTACCTCGATCCGCGACGTGACCACGATCCCGCACAACGGTTGCCGTCCCCGCAAGCGTCGGCGCGTTTGATACCGGGTTGCGGGTGCATCGGCGCCCGCAATGACTTTTGCAAGAAGCCGCAGGTGCGACCTGCGGCCTTTCTCCAACGCCAGTGTCTGCAATGGCAGTTCGACTGGCCTGTATGGGTGAAACAGTGACGATCCAGAAAAATTGGCAAGAACTGATTCGGCCGAACAAGCTCCAGGTCACGCCCGGCAGCGATCCCTCGCGTTTCGCGACCATCGTCGCCGAGCCGCTCGAGCGCGGCTTCGGCCAGACCCTCGGCAACGCGCTACGCCGCATCCTGCTCTCCTCGCTCCAGGGCGCGGCGGTGCAGTCGGTGCACATCGACGGCGTGCTGCACGAGTTCTCCTCGATCGCGGGCGTTCGTGAGGACGTCACCGACATCGTGCTCAACATCAAGGACATCTCGATCAAGATGCAGGGCGAAGGCCCCAAGCGCATGGTCGTGAAGAAGCAGGGCCCCGGCGTCGTCACCGCCGGCGACATCCAGACCGTCGGCGATGTCGTGGTGCTCAATCCGGACCTGCAGATCTGCACCCTCGACGAGGGCGCCGAGATCCGCATGGAGTTCACGGTCTCGACCGGCAAGGGCTACGTGCCCGCCGAGCGCAACCGTCCCGAGGACGCGCCGATCGGCCTGATCCCGGTCGACAGCCTGTACTCGCCGGTCCGCAAGGTCTCCTACAAGGTCGAGAACACCCGCGAGGGACAGATCCTCGACTACGATAAGCTGACCATGACGATCGAGACCAACGGCGCGATCTCGCCGGATGACTCGGTGGCTTACGCCGCCCGCATCCTGCAGGACCAGCTCAACGTGTTCGTCAACTTCGAAGAGCCGCGCAAGGAAGTCGCCCAGGAGATCATCCCGGACCTCGCCTTCAACCCGGCCTTCCTCAAGAAGGTGGACGAGCTCGAGCTGTCGGTGCGTTCGGCCAACTGCCTGAAGAACGACAACATCGTCTATATCGGCGACCTTGTGCAGAAGAGCGAAGCGGAAATGCTCCGCACCCCGAACTTCGGCCGCAAGTCGCTGAACGAGATCAAGGAAGTGCTGGCCCAGATGGGGCTGCATCTCGGCATGGAAGTGCCGGGCTGGCCGCCGGAGAACATCGACGAGCTCGCCAAGCGCTTCGAAGATCACTACTGAGAAATCGTCGTTCCGGGGCGGCTCGCGAGAGCCGAACCCGGAACCTCGAGATTCCGGATCGTCGCTTCGCGCCGTCCGGAATGACTGACAGGGCGAACGCAGGCAGCCCACCTGAGCAACATGTCCGACGAACCGTCGCGGCAGTTCTAAAACAAGGAATAGTTACATGCGTCACGGCAAGGTTCATCGGAAGCTCAACCGCACGGCCGAGCATCGCCGCGCGATGTTCGCGAACATGTGCGCTGCGCTGATCAAGCACGAGCAGATCGTCACCACGCTGCCGAAGGCCAAGGAGCTCCGTCCGATCGTCGAGAAGCTCGTCACCCTCGGCAAGAAGGGCGGCCTCTCCATGCGTCGCCAGGCCATCTCCGAGATGCGCGACAAGGACCAGGTCAAGAAGCTGTTCGACGTGCTGGCGCCCCGCTACAAGGATCGTCAGGGCGGCTACACCCGCATCATCAAGGCCGGCTTCCGCTACGGCGACAACGCGGCGATGGCCGTGATCGAGTTCGTCGACCGCGACGTCGATGCCAAGGGACAGGATTCCGGTCCGGTGCAGGAAAGGGAAGCCGAGGCGGCGTAAGCCGACCGGCAATAATGGTTCAGAAAGCGGCGCCCCCGGGGGCGCCGCTTTTTTGTTGGGCGCGGCCATTGTCTCCTGACAATCGCCCATTGCCTGGAAGGCCACGGATGTAGCGGCCAGCCTCGGTGCCTGGAGCTGTCACCCAATCAAACGTGCGATTGCGCAAGGCATCGCGTGCGGCGGGTACAAGCTCAGTCCGACGATGGCGTATGTTGTCATTGGATCGCATCCGGCGTCGAAAGGGTGGCGCGCTACGCTTTGCCCGCCTTGCGGCACTGCTGATATGGCGGCCGATCCTCACGCGTCGGTGAGGGACGATTGAAGCTGCTCGCGCAGCGCACGATATCTCCGCTAACTTCAATGGAGCCGACGCATGAACATCGACCTTTCTGGAAAAACTGCGCTGGTGACCGGCTCGACCGCCGGCATCGGTCATGCCATCGCCAAGGGCTTGGCGGCCTCCGGCGCCAGCGTCGTGATCAACGGCCGCGGCCAGGACAAGGTCGATGCGGCCGTGCGCAAGCTGGAGGGGACGGGCGCCAAGGTCCGCGGCATCGCCGCCGATGTCTCCACCGCGGCGGGCTGCAAGGCCCTCGTTGCGGCGCTGCCAAGCGTCGACATCCTCATCAACAATGCCGGCATCTTCGAGCCGAAGGACTTCTTCGAGATCCCGGATGAGGACTGGAGCCGCTTCTTCGAGGTCAACGTGATGAGCGGCGTGCGGCTGTCGCGTGCGTACATGAAAGGCATGCTCGCGCGCAATTGGGGCCGCATCGTCTTCATCTCCTCGGAGTCCGGGCTCAACATCCCCGTCGAGATGATCCACTACGGCATGACCAAGACGGCCCAGCTTTCGGTCGCACGAGGCCTCGCACAGCTCACCCGCGGCACCGGTGTCACCGTCAATTCGGTGCTGCCGGGGCCGACCATGTCGGAGGGCGTCGAGACTTTTGTGAAGGACCTCGCCAAGCAGAACGGCCAGTCCGTGGACGAGGCCGCCGCCAACTTCGTCAAGCAGCATCGTCCGAGCTCGCTGCTGCAACGCTTCGCCAGCGTGGAGGAGATCGCCAACATGGTGGTCTATGTCGCATCGAAGCAGGCGTCTGCCACCAACGGCGCGGCGTTACGGGCGGAAGGCGGCATCGTCAATACGATCGCCTGAGGTCGTGCATGGCAGCCTATGTGATCTCCGAAGTCGAGATGCGCGATCCCGATGGCTTCGAAGCCTATCGCGCACTTGCCGCCAAGACGATCGCACAGTACGGCGGGCGCTATCTCGTCCGCGGCGGCAAGGCCGAGTTGGCGGAAGGCAATTTGCCGCCGAAAGCCATCGTCATCGTCGAATTCGCATCGATGGCGCGGCTGAAGGAGTGGTATGCTTCGGCTGAATATGCCGAGGCCCTCAAGCTGCGGCAGACTGCGCTCGAGCGCCGGCTGCTGTTCGTCGAGGGTGCGGCGGTGCCGTAGGGTGTGCAAAGCGAAGCGTGCCCACCATTGTCGCGATTAGCGAGAGATGGTGGGCACGGCGCAAGTGCGCCTTTGCCCACCCTCCGAGGTCTGCGCTACCACCCCTCCAGCACGATCTTGCCGCGCGACTTGCCGCTCTCGAGCAACGCATGCGCGCGCTTGAGATTGGCGGCGTTGATGGTGCCGAACGTCTGGTCGAGCGTGGTGCGCAGCACGCCCTTGTCGATAAGGTCGGCGACGTCGTTGAGCAGATGATGCTGCGCGATCATGTCGGGTGTCTGGAACGAGGAGCGCGTGAACATCGATTCCCAGTGCACCGAGATTGCCTTGCCCTTGAATGTGCTCATGGTGAATTCCGGGGGATCGTCGATCAGGCCGAACCGCCCCTGCGGCGCCATGAATTCGGCGATCGCCTTGTAGTGCTGGTCGGTGAAGGTGAGGCTCGCCACCAGCGCGACTGGCGGCAGCTTGAGCTTCTCGATCTGCTCCTTCATCGGCTTGCCGTGGTCGATCACCGCATGCGCGCCGAGATCGAGGCACCATTTTTGCGAGTCCGGCCGCGTCGCGGTGGCGAGCACCGTGAGTCCGGTGAGGCGGCGGGCGAGCTGGATCAGGATCGAGCCCACGCCGCCGGCGCCGCCCGTGATCAGCAGCGTGCGCGGATCGACGCTCTTGCCGGGTACCGCGCCGAGCCGGTCGAACAGCAGCTCCCATGCGGTGATGGAGGTGAGGGGGAGCGCGGCGGCTTGCGCGAAGGACAGGCTCTTCGGCTTGTTGCCGACGATGCGCTCGTCGACCAGATGGAATTCGGCATTGGTGCCCTGGCGCAGGATCGAGCCCGCGTAAAACACTTCATCGCCCGGCTTGAACAGCGTGACCTCGGGCCCGACGGCGTCGACCACGCCGGCCGCGTCATAACCCAGGATCTTGGTCTCGCCCTCGGGCGGCGCGGCGCGCTTGCGCACCTTGTAATCGACCGGATTGGCCGAGATCGCCTTTACGGCAACGCGGATGTCGCGTCCTTTGGGCTCGGGTTGTGCGGTCTCGACATCGATCAGCGACTCCGCGTCCTCGATCGGAAGCGATTTCTTGTAGCCGACGGCTTTCATGGCGTGTCTCCATCAGATGGCGCGCAGCTTGGCATGGGCGCCTGACCTGCTAACTGTCTCCCTGGCTCCGATTTGGCAAGTACTGTAAATTCGGGGATATAGTCCCTGTTTGGATACTATTGGGAAAACGCGCATGAAACGGCGAAATTTTGCCCGTCGTCCGGGCTGCTCGGTCGAGGCGACGCTGGACCTGATCGACGGCAAGTGGAAGGGCGTCATCCTCTATCACCTGCAGAGCGGCACCCAGCGCTTCGGCGAATTGCGCCGCCGGATGCCGGGGATCACCCAGCGCATGCTGACGAAGCAGCTTCGCGCGCTGGAGGAGGACAAGCTCGTCATCCGCAAGGTCTATGCCGAAGTGCCGCCGCGCGTGGAATACTGTCTCTCCGAGCTCGGCGAGAGCCTCAAGCCGGTCATCGACATCCTGAAGGCCTGGGGAGAGAGTCACCAGCAACGGCTGTCCTGCGCGCCGCCGCCGGTCGTGGTGAGGAAGCCGAAGCGCGCGGCGTAAATTGTAGGGAAGCTGGCGCTGCATTTTCGGTGTCGTCCCGGCGAACGCCGGGACCCATACCCCCAAGGAGGAGTTTTAGCGGGAGCTGGTGACTCCGAGTCTTCGCCAAACTACTCCCTGTGGTTATCGCGACGAGCGCAAGCGCTCGCGCGGAGGTCCCGGGTTCGCGCTCGCGCGCGCCCCGGGACGACGTGCATGGCCTCAGAACGCGAACTGCGTGCGCATCGCGACCGCATCGAACTTCGAGCCGACGTCTGCGGTGGAGACCGGCGAGGCTTGCTTCGACACGGTGCCGTGCAGATAGTCGAGCATGAAGCGGACGTTGCCGTTGACATACCAGTTGAGCGCCAGCGTGTAGACATTCTGCCGGCCGCCGGCGATCCCGGTCGCCGTGCCCAGCTGATTGTTGAGGTCGACCGTCGAGAAGCGTCCCGCGATCTCCCACGCACCCCAGCCGCCGCCTTCGAGCGAGAACGGGTGCGCCGGCTTGACGCCGCCATAGGCCGCGTTCGCCGCGTTGTAGCTGCGGCCTTCGCCCGTCAGCACGTAGCCGGCCTGCGCGTAGCCGCCCTGGAATTTCAGGCTGGGTGCGCCGACCAGCGGGACGCCGGTGTTGGCGGTGCGGTCGATATTGTACCAGAAATACTCGCCTTGAACGATGAACGGCCCATAGGTCGCGGCCGCCTCGACGCTGTAGACCTGCGCGCCGGAGGCATTGGCGATCGCGCCGGTCGAGATCAGGGTCGTTGGATCAAGTCGGAGTTCCGGGCGATCGCTGAGCGTCACCGTCTGCGTGTTGGCGATGAGGTTGCGTGGCGGCTGGATCAGCCACTGGGCGTCGGCGCCGAAATGCACCGAATAGTCCTTGCCGCTGATGGGGTTGCCGGCAACGCGCGCGACTGCGCCATATTGCTCGCTCGTGCCCGCCGGCGCCGCGCTCGAAGCCGAATGGATCGCCCCGGTCGATGGCCCCGTGACATAGCCGCCGATCCAGAGCTGGTCGTTGTACCAGCGCGTACCGGCCGCGGAACGGAAGTCGCCGGCGGCGATATTGGTCGCGATGATACCGGCCGAGGCGCGCTCCATGAACATGATGTCGTTGGAGCTCGTGGCCTCGTCGAGCGTGTAGGGCAGGTCCATGATGCCGGCTTCGACCGCCATCTTGCCGCCGAACGGCTTCAGGCCGGTGTAGCTGAGATAGGCGTTTTCGACGCCGGAGACGCCGCCGCCGGGCAGTGAGCCCGGCGCCGTGCCGCCAAAGCCGTCGGAGGAGCCGCCGAAATCGTAGATCAGCGCGAAGTTCCAGTCGTTGAGGAACTTGCCGGTGACGCCGATGCGGGCGCGGCGGACGTTCTGGCCGCTGTCGAGCTTCTGCGGCACGGTGGCTGCCGTGTTGGGACGATAGTCGTAGCCGCCAACATCGTAATGCAAGCGGCTGGTGATGGCGACGCAATTGGCCTGGTCGGCGGTGCAGATGGTCGGCCGGTTGTTCGGCATGGTCACGACGACGCCGGACGCGGGCGCCGGTCCCTTGACGGGGATCGCCGCATTCGCGTTGGCCACGACCGCCTTCGCCTCCGATCGCGCCTCGGCCTTGGCTTCGGCTCTCGCCTTCGCCGTGGCGGCCGTGTTCGCGGCGGTCTGGCTCTGCAGCTTGTCGAGCTTCTGCTCCAGCATCTTCAGCTGTTGCTTGAGCAGCGCGATCTCCTGCTCGCTGCTGCTCGCCGATTGGGCCTGGGCCTGCGAGGCCGCCAGCGCGCCGGCGAGGCCGATCGCCGTGGCTGCAATCCTTGTCTTGCTCACGTCATCACTCCCTCGTTGGACGAACTTCCCTAAGTCGCAAGCGGAGCGCCTGGGAACGGTCGATGACTGCCCCGCGACGGCGCGTGTCGATTGCGCGGTTCCCACTGATGCAATTTCGCCTCAACCGAATCCGCCGTGAGACAGAATGCAAGATGACGCGCGTCATGCCAATGCGGGAGGCCCAGCCAATTGCCGTTTTGCACGTTCCGCTTGCATGTCGGAGCCGCCGGATGGAGGCCGAATATTGCCGCCCGGCGCCCTTCTATTGGGGGGCGAACGCGCCTATATTCCGGCGTCTTTTCCAAGAGGTAGGAATGTTTCGATCGATCTCGGCCGCCGTCGTCACGGCTTTGTGCATAGCCTTTTCCGCCCAGTTCAATCCGGCCGCGGCGCAAGACCGTCGGGTCCCGTCCTCGCCGGCCGAGCTGAGGCTGTCCTATGCGCCGATCGTGCAGCGGGTTCAGCCGGCCGTGGTCAACGTCTATGCCGCCAAGGTGGTGCAGAACCGCAACCCGCTGCTGGACGACCCGATCTTCCGTCGCTTCTTCGGCGTGCCGGGCCAGCAGCAGGAACAGGTGCAGCGCTCGCTGGGCTCCGGCGTCATCGTTGATTCGTCCGGCCTCGTCGTCACCAACGTCCACGTCATCGAAGGCGCGGACCAGGTGAAGGTATCGCTGTCGGACAAGCGCGAGTTCGAGGCCGAGATCGTGCTGAAGGATTCCCGCACCGATCTTGCGGTGCTGCGCCTGAAGGATTCGAAGGAGAAGTTTCCGGCGCTCGAATTCACCAACTCCGACGAGCTGCTGGTCGGTGACGTCGTGCTCGCAATCGGCAATCCGTTCGGCGTCGGCCAGACCGTGACCCACGGCATCATCTCGGCGCTGGCTCGTACACAGGTCGGCATCACCGACTACCAGTTCTTCATCCAGACCGATGCGGCGATCAATCCCGGCAATTCCGGCGGCGCGCTGGTCGACATGAACGGCCGGCTCGCCGGCATCAACACCGCGATCTATTCGCGCTCCGGCGGCTCGCAGGGAATCGGCTTTGCCATTCCCGCCAACATGGTGCGTGTCGTCGTCGCTTCAGCCAAGGGGGGTGGCAAGGCGGTGAAGCGTCCCTGGCTCGGTGCGAAGCTGCAGGCAGTGACGCCCGAGATCGCCGAGAGTCTCGGCCTGCGCTCGCCGACCGGTGCGCTGGTCGCCAGCGTGGTGTCGAACGGCCCCGCCGCGAAGGCCGGCCTGAAATCCTCCGATCTCATCACCGGGATCGACGGCCAGACCGTGGATGATCCCAACGCGTTCGACTATCGCTTCGCCACCCGTCCGCTCGGCGGCACCGCACAGATCGACGTGCAGCGTGGCGGCAGGCCGCTGAAGCTGACGGTGGCACTGGAGACCGCGCCGGATACCGGACGCAACGAGCTCGTCGTCACCGCGCGCTCGCCGTTCCAGGGCGCGAAGGTCTCGACCATCACGCCGGCGGTGGCCGACGAGCTGCATCTGGACGCCGACACAGAGGGCGTCGTGATCACCGACCTCGGCGGCGATAGCGCGGCTGCGAATGTCGGCTTCCAGAAGGGCGACATCATCCTGGCCGTCAACAACCAGAAGATCAGCAAGACCGGCGACCTCGAGAAAGCCGCCGCAGAACGTCCGCGGCTCTGGCGCATCACGGTGGTGCGCGGTGGCCAGCAGATCAACGTCACGCTGGGCGGATGAGTCCGAAGCGACCACAGCAGACGCCAACTCTCTTCGCCGCGGCGGGGCTCGACCATGAGGCTCCGCATCCGCTGCCGGACCGGCTGCGCCCGCGCGCGCTGTCGGAGGTCGTCGGCCAGGATCACATCCTCGGCCCCGACGGCGCGCTGACGCGCATGCTGGAGACGCGCACGCTGGGATCCCTGGTGTTCTGGGGCCCGCCCGGCACCGGCAAGACCACGGTGGCGCGGCTCCTGGCGGATGCGACGGACCTGCATTTCGAGCAGATCTCCGCGGTGTTCTCCGGCGTCGCCGACCTGAAGAAGGCGTTCGATGCCGCGCGCGCCCGCCGCGAGATGGGCAAGGGCACGCTGCTGTTCGTCGACGAGGTGCACAGATTCAACCGCGCCCAGCAGGACTCGTTTCTGCCCGTGATGGAGGACGGCACGGTGGTGATGGTCGGTGCCACCACGGAGAACCCGTCATTCGAGCTCAACGCGGCGCTTTTGTCGCGCGCGCGCGTCCTGGTGTTCCGCTCGCTCGATGCGGCTGCGATCGAGAAGCTGTTCGCACATGCCGAGGCGGTCGAGGGCAGGAAGCTGCCGCTTGATGCCGAGGCGAGGGCCGTTCTGGTGCGCATGGCCGATGGGGATGGCCGCGCCTCGCTGACGCTCGCCGAGGAAGTCTGGCGCTCGGCGCGGACGGACGAGATCTTCAACGCCGCACAGCTGCAGGAGATCCTGCAGCGCCGCGCGCCGATCTACGACAAGTCGGCCGACGGCCATTACAATCTGATCTCGGCGCTGCATAAATCGGTGCGCGGCTCCGATCCCGATGCGGCGCTGTATTATCTCTGCCGCATGCTGGATGCAGGCGAGGATCCGCTGTTCCTGGCCCGCCGCGTCGTGCGCATGGCGGTTGAGGACATCGGGCTTGCCGATCCGCAGGCCCTCGTCATCGCCAATGCCGCCAAGGATGCCTTCGACTTCCTCGGCCATCCCGAGGGCGAACTCGCCATCGCGCAGGCCGTCGTCTATCTCGCCACCGCGCCGAAATCGAACGCGGTTTACACCGCCTTCAAGGCCGCGATGCAAACAGCAAAGCAGGCCGGTTCGCTGCTGCCGCCGAAGCACATCCTCAATTCGCCGACCAAGCTGATGAAGTCGGAAGGCTACGGCGCAGCCTACGAATACGACCACGACACCCCCGACGCCTTCTCCGGCCAGGACTACTTCCCGGAAGCCCTGGGCCGCCAGACCTTCTACGACCCGCCCGAGCGCGGCTTCGAGCGCGAGATCCGGAAGCGGCTGGACTACTGGGCCAAGCTGCGCAAGGAGCGGGGCGGGTCGCGGTAGAAATGGCCATTTCGCCGTGACGGGAGCCCCCTTTTAGGGTACGCAGGCAGCCATGAGCCGCCGTATCAAGAGAATGAACCCAAAGCCGCGTTCGCGTGATGAGCGCGACGAGTCGCGTCCGCATCAGGCGCGGAGCGCGAAGAAGGCCGGGCCGCGTCCCGCTGGCAAGCCGGGCGGTAAACCCGGCGCCAAGCCGTCGCGCTTTGCCGCCGAGCGCTCCGAGCGGCGTCCGCCCAAGGCCAGACTGGAGAAGGTCGAATTCGAGAGGCCGGCGCCGGAAAAATCTGCCGAGGCGCTGCTGCCGACCAAGGTGCAGACCGTCAAAGTGACGGCCGACGAGAACAACATGCGCGTCGACCGTTTTCTCGAAGCGCGCTTTCCCGGCCTGTCGTTCTCGCACATCCAGCGCGTCGTCCGCAAAGGCGAGCTGCGCGTCGACGGCAAGCGCGTCGACAGCAAGGACCGTCTGGAGGAGGGCCAGAGCGTCCGCATTCCGCCGCTGAAGGTCGATGCGCCGAAGGCCGTCGGCGAGCTCTCGGAGGCCGCGCAGAAGACGCTCAAGGCGCTCAAGGAGATGACGATCTACGAGGATGACGACGTCCTCGTCCTCAACAAGCCGGCCGGCCTTGCCGTGCAGGGCGGCTCGGGCATGACGCGGCACATCGACCAGATGCTGGAGGTGATGCGGGATGCCAAGGGCCAGAAGCCGCGCCTCGTGCACCGTATCGATCGCGAAACCTCGGGCTGCCTGCTGATCGCCAAGACGCGCTTTGCCGCCTCGCATCTGACCGGCGCATTTCGTTCCAGATCTGCGCGCAAGGTCTATTGGGCGCTGGTGCCGGGCCTGCCCAAGCCGAAGCAGGGCCGCATCTCGACCTTCCTCGCCAAGGAAGAGAGCGAGGACGACACCATCATGCGCATCGCCCAGCACGGCGACGAGGGCGCCAGCCATGCTGTGACCTATTACGCGGTGGTCGAGACCGCCGGCAACAAGTTGACCTGGGTGTCGCTGAAGCCGGTGACGGGCCGCACTCACCAGCTGCGCGCCCACATGGCTCATATCGGCCATCCCATCGTCGGTGATCCCAAATATTTCAACATCGAGAACTGGCAGCTGCCGGGCGGCCTGCAGAATCGGCTGCATCTCTTGGCGCGCCGCATCGTCATTCCGCATCCGCGTGGCGGGGTGATCGACGCCACCGCGCCGCTGCCGCCGCACATGCAGCAGTCGTGGAATCTGCTCGGGCTGGATGCGAGCCGGTTCGACCCGATCGAGAACGCGCCGGAGGAGTAGGGGGCTTGGCGAGCGGCCCCGTGGCCCGCAAGTTCCCTCATGCCTGCTGCTCGCTTTATCGGCCACAGGGCTTATCCTAAAAGCCTGGCATCCAGCGACCGGAACCGAAGACTCACATGCGCGAATTGTTCGAAGAAGCAGCAAGCCAGCCTCCGCCGGATCCGCGGGAATCGGCGCGCGCATCCGCGCGCACGCCGCGGCGCAAGCGCTTCTACAAGGAGGCCGGCGTCACCGAGACCGAGGGCGGCTTTGCCATCACGCTCGACGGCAAGCCGATCCGCACGCCGTCGGGTCGCCAGGTGGTGATCCCTGCGCGGACACTCGCCGATGCCGTAGCCGGGGAATGGGCGGCTCAGGGCGAGAGCATCGATCCGGTGAGCATGCCGTTGACGCGCATTGCCAACAGTGTGGTCGAGGGCGTGGTGGATCGCGTCGAGCTCGTCGCCGAGGACCTTGCAAAATATCTCGAGTCCGACCTGCTGTTCTACCGCGCCGGCCACCCGGAAGGGCTCGTCGCCCGCGAGGCCGCGCATTGGGATCCCGTGCTGTTCTGGGCGGCGGAGACGCTCGGAGCGCATTTCATCCTGTCCGAGGGCGTCATGCATGTGAAGCAGCCGGACGAGGCGCTTCGGGCCGCCCGCGCGGCGCTGCCGGGGGATGCCTGGTCGGTCGCCGCGCTCCATGTGGTGACGACCCTGACCGGCTCGGCGCTGCTGGCGCTGGCCCTGGCCCATGGCGTGCGCGATGCCGGCCAGGTCTGGGATGCCGCCCATGTCGATGAGGACTGGAACAGCGAGCAATGGGGCGTGGACGAGGAGGCGGCCGCCCGCCGGGCCACGCGCCTCAGGGATTTCGAGGCTGCCGTGGCGGTTTTGGCGGCGGCACAGGCCTCCGTGGCCAAAGGTCCTTAACGAGAGGTTTACGACGGCGGCGTTAGGGTGGGGCTCCCTTGGGCCCCTGAGATGCCGACGCCGGTCACTTCCATCCTTCCCGTCAGTGCCGCCAGCCCCGCGGCTGATGCGACGACGCCTGAACTCGTGCTGCAGGCCGGCAGCGTCGTGGACGCCAGGGTCCTCAGCGTGATGGCCGACAATCTGGTGCGGATCGCGATCGCCAACCTCTCGATGGATGTGATGTCGGAGGTGCCGCTGACGCCGGGGCAAAATCTCCAGCTCGCGGTGTCGCAGAACGACGGCACCATTCGTCTCGCCGTCATCAACGGGGCGGGCGAGGCGGCGACCGATCAGATCACGCTGACGCCGCGTGCGGCGTCGCTGGTTGAAAGTCCGCCGCTTGCGCCGTCCGCGAGCGCGGCACGCGCCACGCTGACGCCGGCGGAGCAGGTCGCCGTCACCGTCGCCTCCGCCGAGGCCGTCACCAGGCAGGGCAGCCAGGCGCCGCTGTTCGCCAATCTAGCGGCCGTCGTCACCGGCAGCGATCTGCCGGCGGGGCTGAAGCAGGCGGTGCTCGACGTGCTGGCGCAGCAGACGCCGCTCGACACCGCCCTCGATGGCGGCGATATCGAATCCGCCTTCCAGAAATCAGGCCTGTTCCTCGAAGCCTCGCTTGCCGCGGGCGCGACGCCGTCCTCCGGTACCGTGCCGGATCTGAAAGCAGCGCTGCTGGTGTTGCGCCAGACGCTGGCCACGATTGAAACCGCGGCGCCGCAGACCCAGGCCGCCGCGCTTCCGACGAGCGCCACGCCGACAGCGCAGGTCGCCGCCGCGCCGGTCGCGTTGCCGCCATCCGGCCCCGACGTCGCCCAATCACCGCAAACGCCCCGCAACGCCAATCCCGCCGCTGCCGTGCTCGCCGACATCGCCGGCGGCCCACCGCAGGCCGCGATGCCCAAGACCATGTCCGCAGGCCTTGCCGCGACCCTGCTGCAGGAGGTCACGCAAAACCTGCCGCGCCTGACCGGCAACGTTCCGGGCTCGAACAAGGCCGTGCCCGACGGCCACATCTTCGAATCCTCCGCGCGCGCGACACCGCCGCCGTTCCGTGGCGCACTGCCGGCGCCACAGCCCATCGCATCGCCATCGCTCGCGCCCGATACGCCGCTCCCCGCAACGGTGCATCGCCTGCTCGACGACACCGACGCCGCAATCGCGCGGCAAACGCTGTTGCAGGTCGCCTCGCTCCCTGATCGCACCGACGCCAGCGGTCATCGGATCGACCCGGCCGTGCCGCAGTGGAATTTCGAGATTCCCTTTGCGACGCCGCAAGGCACCGCGATGGCGCAGTTCGAGATCTCGCGCGACGGCGGCAACGAATCCGCCGATCCCGCCAAGCAGGCCTGGCGCGCGCGCTTCACGCTGAACGTCGAGCCGGCCGGTCCCGTTCATGCCTTGATTACGCTGAGCGGCGACAAGACCTTCGTGCGGATGTGGGCGGAGCGGCCGGCGACCGCACAGCAGCTCCGCGCCGGCGTCGGTGAGCTCAATCAGGCCCTGATGAGGGCCGAGCTCAAGCCCGGCGACATCGTGGTCCGTGATGGTACCCCGCCGCAGCCGGCGCCGGCCCGCGCCGGCCATTTCCTGGATCGCGCCACATGAGCGATCCATCCAAGCTCGCGATCGCGCTGCATTACGAGAAGGGCACCAACGCGCCGGTCGTCGTTGCCAAGGGCAAAGGCACGATCGGCGAAAAGATCGTCGAGATCGCCAAGGCCCACGACATCCCGATCGAGGAAAACGAGGTCCTGGCCGGCGCGCTGTCCAAGGTCGAGCTCGGCGAGGAGATCCCGCCGGATCTCTACAAGGCCGTCGCCGAGGTGCTGGTGTTCGTGCTGCGGCTGTCGGGCCGAGGACGCTGACGCGCTGTCATCGTTTCACCACGATAGCGGCTGCATGGTCGCGGTCGCTTTCACTGCTCAACGGATATCGCTCTTGATCACCCGCCGTTCCGCCCTCGGCCTTCTCGCCGCATCTGCCATCCTGCCGCAACGCGCGCTCGCGCATGTCGCGCCGCCGCGGAACGAGATCCGTGACAGTCTCGCAAAGCGCTTCACCGATCTCGGCACGTCGGGCACCTTCGTCGGTTACAAGGTCGAGGATTATCTGGTCGTCGCCAGCGACAAGGAGCGCTCGGGCGAGGGGAAGCTGCCGGCCTCGACCTTCAAGGTTGCGAATTCGCTGATTGCGCTGGAGACCGGCGTCGTCACTGATCCCGACAAGGACGTGTTCCCATGGGACGGCGTGACGCGTCCGATCGAGGCCTGGAACAAGGATCACACGCTGCGCAGCGCGATCGCGGTGAGTGCCGTGCCGGTCTATCAGGAGATCGCGCGCCGCATCGGCCAGGAACGCATGCAGAAATACGTCGATGAGTTCGACTACGGCAATCGCGATATCGGCGGCGGCATCGACCAGTTCTGGCTCACCGGGAATTTGCGTATCGACCCGGTCGAGCAGGTCGATTTCGTCGATCGGCTGCGCCGCCGCGCGCTGCCGGTCTCCAAGCGTAGCCAGGATCTCGTTGCCGACATCCTGCCGGTGACCAAGGTGGGGGACAGCGTCATTCGCGTCAAGTCCGGCCTCTTGGGCGCCGAGCGCGGTGAGCCATCACTCGGCTGGATGGTCGGCTGGGCCGAGAAGGGCGAGGCGCACACGGTGTTCGCGCTCAACATGGATTGCAAGGAGCCGCGGCTCGTCGGTGAGCGCATGCCGCTGACGCAAGCCTGCCTTGCCGAGATCGGCGCGATCTAACTAGCGCTGCCGCGCCAGTCTCCGGCGTCATTGCGAGGAGCTCTTGCGACGAAGCAATCCAGAGTCTCTCCTTTGAGGCAGTCTGGATTGCTTCGCGGAGCCTGTCATCGGGCCGCGCGTCGCGCGGACCCGGTGGCTCGCAATGACGGAGGATATGGTGCGGACGCCGGCGCCCAAGGCGGAGCTGCCGTAGAGTGGGCAAAGGCGCGCAGCGCCGTGCCCACGATCTCTTTCCGTCATCCGCAATTCGTGGGCACGCTTCGCTTTGCCCGCCCTACGGCAGCGGTGCAAGCCGAACTGCCACTCACCCCAGCTTGAACAACACCTGCAGGAACTCCTCCACCGCCTTGCGCGACTCCGCGGCCGTCTTCGGATTGCCACCGACATGCGGATTGAGCTCGACGCAGGAGTCCTTGTAGGTGAAGGGCGCGTTGGTGTCGCCGTTCATCAGCACGCCGCCGTCGCCTTCCTTGATCTTGCAGTTGCGCACGGTCTGCGCATTGGCGGACACCGCAACGGTGCTGACGCCGAGCAGGCCGCTGTCGAATCCGTGCGCGCTGTCGGGGTATTCGGTCAGCACCACGTCGTGCCCGGCCGACTTGAGCCGTTCGACGAACGCCTTGCAGCTCTTCACGGGATTGTAGTCGTCGGGCGTGCCGTGGAAGATGCGGATGGGACGCGCCGCGACCTCGCTGTCGCCGACATAGGTCGTCGAGCAATCCGGGTAGAACGGGACGTAGGCCGCGAACTGGATGCCGGACTTGTTCCAGAGCTTGTTGAAGCGGTCGAGGCTCGCATAGAGCGTTGCCTGTCCGCCGCGCGAAAAACCCATCAGCACGATGCGATCGGGATCGACGCGCGGGTGCTTGGCAAGGATCTCAAGCGAACGGTAGATGTCGATGATCAGATTGAGCCGGCCGAGCAGGGCCTGGTTCGGTCCGACCACCGTCAGCCCGCGGCCGGTGAAACCGTCGATCACGAAGGTCGAGATGCCCATGGCGTTGAAGGCGTGCACCCAGGCCTCGGTGGTGGCGCCGACGCCGCTCGAGCCGTGCATCAGCACCACGACGGGAAGCTTGCCGGTGCCTTGCGCGACGCGGAATTCGCCGGCGACCGTCACCGGCTTGCCGGCGGCGGCATCGCCGCTGAGGAATTGCTGGTCGGAGAGGGTGAGGGAGGGGATCGGGTAGATCTCGGCGCGGGTGGCGACTTCCTTGGGCAGGGATTGCGCATGGGCGAGCATGGTGGACGCGTAGAGCGCAATGAGCGTTGCAGCGACGCGGAATGCCGTCGGCATCGGATCCTCCCTGGTGATTTTGCGGGAGTAGAACAACGCAGCCGCGCCCTGTCAATTTGACACCGGCTGTCGCTGGGCTCAGGCCTTGTCGGCCGTCTTCTTCGCCGTGAGCGCCTGGTCGATTGCAAAGCCGCCGATCTCGCTCATCGCCTGCGAGATCACGTCGCCCCTGCGGGCAAAGCCGGCGGAGAGGACATCGAACTGAGTCCGCGCCAGCCGCAGCACCTCGATCGGCACCGAGACCACGGTCTCGTTGAAGCTGTCGACCGAGGCGCGCAAGCTGTCCAGCTCGGTCGTGAGCTTGCCGATATGGCTCTCGGCATTCTGCATCAGGTCGATCAGCTTGCCGCGCTCGGCGTCGAAGGCGGCACGCTCGGCTGCGGCTGCCGCGGTGACCTCGGCAAGCTGTGCCCGCAGCGCCTCGATCTGGCCGACCATGGCATCGGAGGCGAGCTCGGCGGCCTCGCGCAGCTCGGCGTTGCGGGTGCTCTCGATCTGCTGCTGGTGATAGAGCCGCTCGGCCGACATCGCCCGCTGGCCGAGCTGCTCGATCAGGCTCGCGGCGCGCAGCAGCATCTCGCCGTTCCGCCCCGACACCATGCTGGCCATCCGCCGCAGGAAGTCGATGGTTTCGGACGATGAGTTCGGCGGCAGGGGGACGACCGTCGCGGACATGAGGTGATGCTGAGCCAGGGCCTGGGGACCGCCGCCGTACCGACTGGGCTCACGCAACATTCGGCGCCTGATCGCAAGCGCGAAGCAAGCCTGAATCGGCCGGCCCGGTCAACTGGCCGGCGCCGGGGTTCAGGCCTCCTTTTGCCGCCCGATCCGGCCCAGATGGGTGAAGCCGAAACCGGCGGAATATTTCAGGCCATAGCCGAGTGCCCGGTCGATGCCGATATGGGCGAGCCAGATCAGAGCGATGGACAAGGTGAGCGGCGAGCCGAGGCCGAAGCCCAGCGTCAGCAGCGCCACCGGCGCCATATAGCTGTGGGCGGCGTTGTAGACCAACGCGCCGAATTTGGCGTCGGACAGGTATGCCAGGAAGCTGAGATCGGGGACGAAGAAGAGCAGGGCAAAGACCAGCCAGGAGCCGTCCCAGGCCCAGTAGAGCATCACCATCCCGATAAACAGGGTGAGGCCCTCCAGCCGGAGCAGGATGTTGACGCCGCCCGTTGCCGCACCGGTCTCGGCCATTCTCTCGTCCATGCTCGCCTCCCGGGCAAAACTTTGTAATCTCTCACGCTTTTGGCCCGGACAGGGCAGCCCTGCGGCGCGGAAAGGCGCTTTCCGGTCCGCAAAATGCCGTGTTAGAACCCCGCATCACTTAAGAACTGGCGGGAGCAAATGAAACACATCCTGGACGCCCTTGAAGATCGTCGTGCCGGCGCAAAGCTCGGCGGCGGGGAGAAGCGCATCGAGGCGCAGCACGCCCGCGGCAAGCTGACCGCGCGCGAGCGCATCGAGCTCCTGCTCGACAAGGGATCGTTCGAGGAGTTCGACATGTTCGTCGAGCACCGCTCCACCGAGTTCGGCATGGAGAAGACCAAGGTGCCGGGCGACGGCGTCGTCACCGGCTGGGGCACGGTGAATGGCCGCAAGACGTTTGTCTTCGCGAAAGACTTCACCGTGTTCGGGGGCTCGCTCTCCGAAACGCATGCGCTGAAAATTACAAAACTCCAGGACATGGCGATGAAGGCGAGGGCGCCCATCATCGGCCTCTATGACGCGGGCGGCGCCCGCATCCAGGAGGGCGTCGCCGCGCTCGCCGGCTATTCCTATGTGTTCCGCCGCAACGTGCTGGCCTCGGGCGTGATCCCGCAGATCTCCGTCATCATGGGCCCCTGCGCCGGCGGCGACGTCTATTCGCCTGCGATGACCGACTTCATCTTCATGGTGAAGAACACCAGCTACATGTTCGTCACCGGCCCCGATGTCGTGAAGACCGTGACGAACGAAGTGGTCACCGCCGAAGAGCTCGGCGGCGCTTCCGTGCACGCCACGCGCTCCTCGATCGCCGACGGCGCCTTCGAGAACGACGTCGAGACGCTGTTGCAGATGCGTCGCCTGATCGATTTCCTGCCGTCCAACAACACCGACGGCGTGCCGGAATGGCCGAGCTTCGATGACATCGGCCGGGTCGACATGTCGCTCGACACCTTGATCCCCGACAATCCGAACAAGCCCTACGACATGAAGGAGCTAATCCTGAAGGTCGTGGACGAGGGCGATTTCTTCGAGATCGCGGACATGTTCGCCAAGAACATCGTCACCGGCTTTGGCCGCATTGCGGGGCGCACCGTCGGCTTCGTCGCCAACCAGCCGATGGTGCTGGCCGGCGTGCTCGACTCTGACGCATCCCGCAAGGCGGCACGCTTCGTCCGCTTCTGCGACGCCTTCAACATCCCGATCGTCACCTTCGTCGACGTCCCGGGCTTCCTGCCGGGCACGAGCCAGGAATATGGCGGCCTGATCAAGCACGGCGCAAAACTGCTGTTCGCCTACTCGCAATGCACCGTGCCGCTGGTCACCGTCATCACCCGCAAGGCCTATGGCGGCGCCTTCGACGTCATGGCCTCCAAGGAAATCGGCGCCGACATGAACTACGCCTGGCCGACGGCGCAGATCGCGGTGATGGGCGCCAAGGGCGCGGTCGAGATCATCTTCCGCAGCGACATCGGCGACCCCGACAAGATCGCCGCCCGCACCAAGGAATACGAAGACCGCTTCCTGTCACCCTTCATCGCCGCCGAGCGCGGCTACATCGACGACGTCATCATGCCGCACTCGACGCGCAAGCGCATCGCAAGGGCGCTGGCGATGCTGAAGGACAAGAAGGTGGAAACGCCGGCGAAGAAGCACGACAATCTGCCGTTGTGAGGGAAGGGCACGTCGGTGGCAATTTGGCGTCGTCGATCGAGATTATGGCGGCGCGCCATTGGATTGCGGCGCCTGATCTTGGGCGTGTTGTCCTCAGTCCTGGCGATGGACATCTCGTGCTTCGCGCAGGGCAACGAGATGACCGTCACTGCCCGGGCGTCGGAGGAGACCGTTATCGAAGGCTACGCCGACGCCGACAATACGTGCGCGCCGGTCGAACTCCCCCGACTCTCGCTCGTGAAGTCACCGGAACATGGAATCGTCTGTTATCGTATTGAGGATTTCGAGGTGGCGGGCGACTCTGGAAGGGATCAAGCCTGTATCGGGCGCTGGATCCGCGGCATAAGCATCTTCTACTTGGCACGACCCGGTTATAGCGGGCCGGATAGTCTGCGCTATGAAGCGATCACCGATCGAAGGCGGGACCGAGTCACTGTTCGCGTCAGGGTCTTGCCCGACGCTGCAAGCGCTTCCAATTTATCGGTCGATCCCGGTGGTTCTTCGCGCGAGCCCGCTATGTCGATTGGGCCTATCCCTGCGTGTGTGATTCCGGTGTCCTAGGATGCCTTACAACTGAACTTCGTTTGTCCCTCGATCTGCGCGCTCACACATCCAATGACCGAAGACGATCCGACCGACGAAATCTCCGACATCGAAGATCGCATCGAGCGGCTCGCCGAGATCGCCGAGCGGTGCCGGAAGTACATTCTGGCGTCCAAGATCGCCATCGGCGGCGGTGCCGCGCTGCTGGTGGTGACGATCCTCGGTGTGTTTGGCTTCGGTCAGACCGCGGCGCTCGGATCGATTGCGCTGGTGCTGGGCGGGATCGTCTCGCTCGGCTCGAACGTCTCGACGTTGCGGCAGACGGACGACGCCATCAGCGCTGCCGAGGCGCGGCGGGCGGCGTTGATCGGCAGCATTGATCTGCGCGTCGTCGCCGATGCGCCGCTGAAGCTGGTGTGACGCATTCAGCGCCAGCACGCCTTATGCGGCGGACTTGAGCGTCAGCTCCGACAATTCGGTGCGGCATTCGGCGGCGAAGGCCTGAAGCCGGTCGGCGGTCTGGCGGTCGAGGATGGCCTTGGCCAGCCGCTCGGCGCGGGCGATCTGTCGCTTGAGATATTCGATGCGGACCATGGGTCACCTTTCGAAACTGCTTCCTTTCGCTGGCGAATGTATCCCGGACACGGGATTGGTTATGTGAGGCGCATCACGTTTTGCGCGCCGCATCCGCCGCAGCGAAATGCGCCATCTGGTCGGCGTGGGCCTTGATGAACGCCGGGCGGCCGGTCGCGCGCGCGACGTAGGCGCGGCAGGCGGGACTGTCCGCCAGCCCTCCGAAACCATCGACGACGCGCAGCACGTCCGACATCAGGATGTCGGCGACGGAGAAGGAGCCGGCCAGCCATTCGCGGCCGGCGAGCACCGGCTCGAGATGCTTCAGCCGCAGCTTGAGGAAGTCGTCGACGAATTTCCACGCCGCGGTGTCGGTCGGATGTCCCATGAATTGCGACATGCCCCAGGGCAGGCTCGCCATCTCCACCGAGTTGAGTGCCGCGAATACCCATTCCGTCGTCTCGGTGCGGCCGCGCGGATCGGTGGGCATCAGCTTCTCGCTCAGCCCGCCGAGATGCAGCAGGATCGCGCCGGTCTCGAAGATCGAGAGGTCGCCGTCGGTCAGCCACGGCACCTGGCCAAACGGCTGGTGCACGAGATGCGCAGCGCCGCGATCGTCGATAGGCGTGCTGGCGACGCGATAGGGCAGGCCGGCCTCTTCGAGCGCCCAGCGCACGCGCAGGTCGCGCACGAAACCTCGCGGCGCTTCGGGAACCCAATCGAACGTGGTCAGGGTGAGGTCGGCCATCTGCTGTCTCCGTGTCCGGTTTCAAAGCAAGGACGAGCGAGGAGCGTTCGTTCCGACACTCCCGCCAACTCTTTTTGTCGCCGGCCGCTGAAGCGGCTAGGTTCGTGCCAAACAACAGGAGGAAACCCGATGCCAGCAGCCTTCCTCGTCGTTCGCGCCATCGTTCCCGACGCCGAAAAGCGCGCCGCCTTCGATCGATGGTACGAGACGGAACATTTGCCCGACGCGGTGAAGGCATTTGGCGTCGGCAAGGCTTGGCGATTCTGGAGCCTCGACGACCCCTCGCTGCACCAGGCGATGTATCAGTTCGACGACGAGGCCAAGCTCGCAGCAATGCTGAAGGGGGACCGCTTGCAAAAGCTCGTCGCCGATTTCATCCGCGACTGGCCGGACGTCAAGCGCTCGCGCGAGACGCTGGTGCTCGCGCAGGAGTTTTCGAAGTAGCGCGCGCCGAATGTCCGCAGCGCAACGAATCTGAACACGAGATTCAGCCTTGGTTCATGTCGTGACCGCGACACTTCCTCTGCATCACTTGCAGCTAGCCTAGAGGATATGCTCATGGAGCGTCGGAACTTTTTGAAACTTGCATTGGGGGTGACGGCGGGCGCGGCCGCCTTCGCCGCGACCGCCGCGCAGGCTGCGCCGCTGTCGCCGCAGCCGCTCGGTGATCCCGCTCGCACGCCGCAAGGCAATCCCGACGCTCATCCTGCCGTCACCACCAGCGAGGAAGCCGCCAAGCTGACGCCCGAGCAGGTGCACTGGCATGGCCATCACCGCCACTGGGGCTGGCGCCGCCGTCATTGGCGCCGGCATTACCGGCGCTGGCACCGCCGCCATGGCTGGTGAGCCCGGCAAGGCGTGAATTGGACGGGGATCGCAGCCGGCGATCCCCGTTTCGATTCCGGGGGCTGCAATTTTCACGAGCGAGCGAATCGTCGTCAGCAGCCGCCGCAAAGAAAATGGCCGCGCAGGCTTTCGCCGCGCGGCCATCTCTACGATGCGGAGAGATCAGAACGGACGGCAGCGGCCGGCGTACCAGCGGAAGCCGTAGGGGCACACGCGCGCACGCGGCACGACGACGACCGGTGGGGCTACATACACGGGAGCCGGGCGCACCACGACCGCGCCGCGCATCGGACGGCAATTTCCATAGGGACCGCGATAGAACCCACGGCCGCAGCCCTCGGCGGCGCTGGCCGCCTCGCTGAAACCGACGACCGCGCTGGCGAGCATGGCGGCTGCGAACAGGTATTTCATTTGATCTTCCTTCTCGTCCTTTGGGGCAAGTCTTTGCGAGCTAGGCGCTCATGAATCAAAAGACACGATTCGACATGTCAAATCTTGCAACATATCGACACGGCGCGATCCAAACCTGCCAATCAGGACCTGAATGCGGCATGAACGTTCCCTCAGCATGCTGCTTGAGGCGACAGACATGGCGCCGGGGGCTGTGAGGGCTCGGCCGCACTGTGCCGCGCTGCGGGAGGCACTCGGCGCCCACTGTCAGTCCTTCGGCTTACCGAACAGCGCGGCAAACTGCTTCTCGCCGGTGCGGGTGAAGTTCACCACGCGGCTGCCGGGCGTCGCGTCACGTGCCGCCCATTTCAGCTCGGCGAAGCGCTGCATCATCGCGGCCCCGAGCGTGCCGGCAAGGTGATGCCGCCGCTCGCTCCAGTCGAGGCAGGCCTTGCACACCGGACGGCGCGGGTGGGTGAGCATGTCGGATGAGATCTGCAGGTGTTTTGCGAGAAACCGCTCGCCCTCGGCCGTCAGCTCGATGTCCTGCTTCTTCTGCCGGACCAGATTCCGCTCGCGCAAGGAATCCAGCATCTGCACGCCGAGATCGCCAGCGAGATGATCGTAACAGATCCGCGCGCGCCGCAGCGCCGGATCCTTCGGCCCGGTGCGCACCCGCATGTGGCCGGTCCGCGCGGCGAGACCCGCGAGGCCTTCGAGCACGCCGGCGACGTCGTCGTCGGTGAGGCGATAGTAGCGGTGGCGGCCCTGCTTCTCCGGCTCGACCAGCCCGCCGACCTCGAGCTTGGCCAGATGCGAGCTCGCCGTCTGCGGCGTGATGCCGGCCTCCTGCGCCAGCTCGCTCGCGGTGAGCGCGCGGCCGTTCATCAGCGCCGTGAGCATGTTGGCGCGGGCGGGATCGCCGACCAGCGAGGCGACCATGGCAATGTCGGGTCCTGATTTCATGCTTCGATGGTAGCCGAAGCATAGTGGTCGGGCAAGGGCGTAGCCTGTTGCTGCAAACACGTCATTGCGAGCGAAGCGAAGCAATCCAGTTGCTTCAGCGGCGAGAGTGTTGCTCGCGCTTCGCGCAAGGAAAGATCAGGAGCCCCTCATGTCCGTCACCGTCTTCATCCGTTACCAGCTCGATCCGTTCAAGCGCGCGCAGTTCGAGGAATATTCCAAGCGCTGGCTCACCATCATCCCGAAATGCGGCGGCGACCTGATCGGCTATTTCATGCCGCACGAGGGCACCAACAACATCGCGTACGCGCTGATCACCTTCGAGAGTCTCGCCGCCTATGAGGCCTACCGCGCCCGGCTGCGGCAGGATGCGGAGGGCATGGCCAACTTCCATTTCGCCGAGGACCACAAATTCATCCTCGCCGAAGAGCGCACCTTCCTGCGCAAGGTGGTAGTGTAGGCCGGATAGCAGCAGGAGATGCCCATGATCGCCGTGATCTTCGAGGTCTGGCCCAAGCCCGAACACCGCCAGGACTATTTCGACCTCGCAGCCGATCTGAAGCCGCTGCTGCAAACCATCGACGGCTTCATCTCGGTCGAGCGCTTCGAGAGCCTGACCGACAAGGGCAAGATCCTGTCGGTGTCGTTCTGGCGGGACGAGGCCGCGGTGCAGGCCTGGCGCAACACGATGGAGCACCGCCGCACCCAGGCCAAGGGCAGGGCACAGATCTTCGCCGATTATCATTTGCGCATCGCAAGCGTCATCCGTGACTACAGCATGAACGATCGTGAGCAGGCGCCGAAGGACAGCCGGGCGGTGCACGACGCGCGCTGACGCATGATCCGGGAGAGTGCGAAGCGGTTTTCCGGAAAGATCATGCGCAAACAACAACCTGAAGTGCGCTGACGATTCATCCAGGTCTCGTCGCGCTTCAGGCGCGAAAGGGGTATTCAATCCATGGTGGACATCTCGCGCAGGTTGTGAGATGTCTATACCGCGCTTCCTGTTTTTTGGGGGCGCGTGTCGTTGCAGTCAGAAATTGATTTCAATCCGCCCTCGATCGATGGGCGGACAAAATGCGCCGAGCGGTTAGAGCGAGGTGTTGCATATGACGATTTTCACCGGGCCTCCCTCCGATGCCATTCGAAACAAGCCCATCACGAATGAACTGAAGAACGTGCTCGACACCGCGGCCGTGGCGGCGGGGATCGACACGATCCGGATTACGTCGGGCGGACAGGATGCGATCGGTCATGGAACCCGTCGCACGGGATCCACACGCCACGATCTCGGGCGCGCCGCCGACGTGCAATGCCTCGTCGGTGGTCAGGCATTGACGTTCACCGACGACGCGGCGCCGCCGGGCATCTTGCGTTTCGTGACGGCTGCGGCTGCGGCGGGCGCCACCGGCATCGGGGCAGGCGTCGGCTACATGGGCAACCGGACGATTCATATCGGCTTCGGCACCTCCGTCGACGATCACAACAGGCTGACCTGGGGCGCTGGCGGTCGATCGGCCACGGCTCCGCAATGGTTGCGCGACGCGGCGCAGGATGGCTGGGATGCGGGCGGAGCCGTGCCGCCCGCGGCACCGGTCGCCGCTGGCGCTCATCCCGGACGTTTCGTGGTGATCGCGCGCGATGGACTGAAGCTGCGTGGCGGGCCGGGCACGAATTTCGATCCGGAAAGGACGTTGCCCGCCGGCACGGAGCTGAATGTCGTAGCGGTCTCCAACGTCGATCCCGCCTGGGTCCGCGTCGACCTGGAAGGCGACGGTCTGCTCGACGGCTATGTCTTTGCAGCCTTCCTCGCCGAGGTCGGGGCTGCGCCCGATTGAGGCCGGTCACAGGGCCCATCGTTTCCTTGTTCCAGCGACGGAGTTCATCATGGTGAGCGTCGACGATATCAGGTGGTTCAAGCAGCAATTTCGCACGCAGATCGAGGCCGCCTTGCCGGGTACGCCCTTCGATGTCGACATGATCGCTGCGATCGCGTGCCAGGAAACGGGCTACATCTGGTCCGTGATCCGCAAGAAGAACCTTCCGCTCGATCGCATCCTCGCGCTCTGCGTCGGCGACACCATCGATTTCCAGGGACCGGGCAAGGGACGGCAGGCCTTCCCGCGCAACAAGGCACATCTGCTGGGAGAGCCGCACGGGCGTGAGATGTTCGATATCGCGCGCGACGGCCTCGAACAGATGTCGGCCTTTGTCCGCGGCTACGAGCGTGCCGTGGCCAATCCCGACAAGTTCTGCCACGGGTTCGGAATGTTTCAGCGCGATCTCCAGTTCTTCAAGGACGATCCGCACTATTTCCTGGAGCGGCGCTACGAGAACTTCTCCGATACGCTCGCGCAATGTCTCGGAGAGCTGGAGCGCGGGGTGAGGAAGCTCGGCTTCCAGTCCAGGACGAAGCTGGCCGATCTCGAATTCTGCGCCGTCGCCATTGCCTACAACACCGGTGGCTACAATCCGGCGAAGGGCTTGAAGCAAGGCTTCAAGGACGACAGCGGCAAATTCTACGGCGAGCAGATCTTCGACTTTCTGACGTTGTCGCGGACGGTCGACGGCGCCGCGGTGCTGGCGCCGGGACGTTATGTCGTGATGGCTCGCGGCGGCCTGAAGCTGCGTGGCGGGCCGGGCACGAATTTCGACTCCGAAAGGACTCTGCCGCCCGGCACCGAAATCAACGTCGTCGAGACCAGCAGCCAGGATCCGGCATGGGTGCGGGTGGACCTGGAGGGCGACGGCCTGCTCGACGGTTACGTGTTTGCAAGCTTCCTCGCGCCAGCCCAGCAGCATATGGCTGGAAGAGAGGATGTCCCCGAGCCGGCCTGACGTGGCGGGTTCACTGAGCGTGTCCGCAACCATCTTGTTGGACGAGTGCGCCGCCTGAGGCGGCGCACTGGCGATCGGCGCGGTGCATCCCCATCTCTGCGGCGCAACTCATCGACATGGGGAGAAGAAACATGCACGTCACCACGGCGGACAAGCGCGCGGCCTTCAGGAAGCTGCACGAGAGCGGCTGCTTCATCCTGCCCAATCCGGTCGATGTCGGCAGCGCCAAGGCGTTGCAGCATCTCGGTTTCAAGGCGATCGCCTCATCGAGCGCGGGCTTTGCCTGGACCATCGGCAAGGCCGACAACCACGTCAACGTCGAGGACGTCTGTCAGCATCTGGCAGCATTGAGCTCGGCCGTCGACATCCCCGTCAACGCCGATTTCGAGGGCGGCTTTGCGGTCGAGCCGGACAGGGTCGCGGACAATGTCGAGCGCTGCGTGCGCACCGGCGTCGCCGGCCTGTCGATCGAGGATTCCACCGGCGACAAGGACAAGCCGATCTACGAGCGCGCGCTCGCGGTCGAGCGCATCGAGGCCTCGCGCAAGGCGATTGGCGACAGCGGTACCCTGCTGGTCGGGCGCTGCGAAGCCTATTTGTGGGGCGTGACCGATCTCAAGCTGGTCATCGACCGGCTTACCGCCTATGCGGACGCCGGCGCCGACTGCCTTTATGCGCCGGGCCTGAAGACCCGCGAGGACATCAGCGCCGTGGTGAAGGCTGTCGCACCAAAACCGTTCAACCTCCTGATCGGTGGGTCCGGCCTGTCACGGAGCGAAGCCGAGGACCTCGGCGTGCGCCGCATCAGCGTCGGCGGCTCGCTCGCCCGCGCCGCCTGGGGCGGCTTCATGCGGGCGGCGAAGGAGATGGCGGAGAAGGGCACGTTCACCGAGCTCGGCAGCGGCTATCCCGGCGGCGAGCTCAACAAGATGTTTGGCTAGCGCATGATCCGCTGACCTGCGCAGCGGTTCTCCGACACGATCAGGCTCGGATAGAACCAAACGAAAAAGCGGCGGGACTTTCGTCCCGCCGCTGTCGCAGATTGTTGCAATTCGTTACTTCGTGCTCTCGGACGGTGCGGCCGGATCAGGCGCCGCAGGCTTGCTCGGCGCTGCACCCGTGGTCACGCCCGGCTCGGTGTTGGCGCGCGGCGTCACGTCGCGCATGCCGGGAGGCGCGGCCGGATTGATGGCAGGCGCCTGCTGTGCGGTCTGCGTCGCCGGCGGGTTGCTGGCCTGGTTGCCATTGGTCGTATTGTTCAGGCCGTAGAACACGGCACCCAGCACCAGTGCAATCGCAACGGCGAATAACGCAACCTTGCCGCTGGAGGCGGGGCCTTCGCCAAGCTCGGGATCGACCTGAAGGTCTGCATCCCGGCGCGCCGCGCGAAGATACTCATCGTCGGCGAGGTTGGCGCGGTACGGATCGTTGGGAAAACGGTCGTCAGCCATGGATTGGGTCTCCTCGGTTATGACGCCCGGACAACCCGTGGATGCGAGATTCCGTTCCGCGTCTCCTCATGCTTTCGTCGCATGTTGCCCTGCCGCCGGGAATCGGGAACCTCTGTTCCGGGAATGGACCCGGGTTCCATGGTTGCGACGAGGGAACAAGCACAAGGGAACAGGGCAATGTGGACTCTGCCGCCGAGCGATACCGTGCTGCATTTCCTGTCGCTGGTTGCGATCGCCGCTCAGGGCATGACGGCTGCGCTCGCGGCCGGACGACGCAGCATGGACTGGCTGGGTGTGTGCTTCCTCGGCTGCATCACCGCGCTTGGCGGCGGCACGTTGCGCGATCTCTTCCTCGGACATTATCCGCTGGCCTGGGTGCAAAACCCGATCTATCTCGCGCTGGCCGGCGGTGCGGCCTTCCTCACCATCCTGTTCGCGCGTCTCGTGCACCGGCTCAAGGTCGCCTTCATCGTGCTCGACGCCATCGGGCTCGTCGTCTTCACCATGACCGGCTGCGACGTCGCCTGGCAGATGGACGCCTCGCTGCCGATCGTGATCGTCTCGGGCATGGTGACGGGCTGCGCCGGCGGCGTCCTGCGCGACGTGCTCTGCAACGACGTGCCGCTGCTGTTTCGCTCCGAGCTCTACGCCAGCGTCTCGGTGGTCACGGGCCTGTTCTACGCCACCGCGTTCGGCCTCAAGCTCAACGCCGAGCTCTGGACCCTCCTGACCTTCGCGCTCGGCATCAGCTTCCGCCTGCTGGCGGTGCGCTACAAATGGGAGATGCCGAAGTTTGTCTTCACGGAGGATGAGGACAAGGAGCGGTGATTTCGCCCCGCTCTTTCCCGGTGATTGCGAGCGCAGCGAAGCAATCCGAAGATGTGTCCGCGGAAACAGTTGGGATTGCTTCGCTGCGCTCGCAATGACGAGGAGGCCGTAACGAGCTACTCCTGCTTCCTCGCCTTCGCGACCTGCGCCGGCGTTACCAGCAGCCCGGCATTGCCCCAGGAATTGCGGATGTAGTTCGTCACCGCCGCGATCTCCTCATCGGACAGCTGCTTGGCATAGCCCGGCATCTCGCCGGTGTTGGGGGCGCGCGGCGTGGTCACGGTATGGGCGCCGTCGAGGATGATGCGCAAGGTGGAGGACGGATTGATCGATTGCAGCAGCGCATTGCCCGGCAGCGGCGGATAGATTCGTGGGGCGCCCGAGCCGTCGGCCTCGTGGCAGGCGATGCAGAATTTTGCGTAGACGGCCTGGCCCGCCTTCATCTCGGCCTCGTCGGGCGGCGTCACGATGGTCTCGCGCCGCGCCGGCGGCAGGCTCTTCAGGTAAACCGCGATCGCGCGCACATCGGCATCGCTCATCTTCGACGTCGAATTGACGATCACCTCGGCCATCGGCCCGCCGGCATGGCTCCTGGCATTGCGGCCGCTCTGTAGATATTCGGCGATGTCCTGTGCGCTCCACGACTGCAGCCCGGTGCGCACCGCGCCATCGAGCCGCGGCGCGTACCAGCCGCCGAGCGGGCTGCCTGCGAGGGCCTGCGCGGTCTTGTCCGCGCCGAAATAATTCTTCGGTGTGTGGCAGGCGCCGCAATGACCGAGCCCGGTGACGAGATAGCCGCCTCTGTTCCAGGTCGCGCTCTTGCTCTGGTCCGGCTCGAACAGGCCGGGCTTGAAATACATGGCGTTCCAGATCCGCATCAGGCCGCGATAGCCGAACGGCCAGCGCAGCTCCGGCGGCTTGTTGCGGTTCGCGACAGGCGCGAGCGTGCCGAGATAGGCGCGGATCGCCAGCGTGTCGTCCTTCGTCATCTTCGTGAAGTAGGGATAGGGGAAGGCCGGGTAATAGTTCGAGCCGTCGGGCGCGATGCCGCTGCGTACCGCGCGCACGAAGTCCGCGTCCGTCCACGCGCCGATCCCGGTCTCGCGGTCCGGCGTCAGGTTCGGCGCGTAGATCGCGCCGAAGGGGGTGTCGATGCGCTTGCCGCCGGCGAACGGCTTTGCCGGATCGGCCGTGTGGCAGCCCGCGCAGTCGCCGGCCTCGACCAGCGTCCTGCCATAGGCGATCAGTTCCGGCGACGGCTCGGCCGCGCTTGCAACCGCACCGCACAACGCCAAACCGGCAACAGCCAAGCCAGTCAGAATCGTCCGCATCGAAAGCCTCTCCTGCGACCAATCGCCCGCATCCGGCATGGCGGGCGCGTCATTCATTTCGCCACAGTGGGGGTATGGTGACACAAATTGAAAACGGCATGCGTGTTTCAGGCCACGAAGTTGCGATTTTTACCCAGGCCTTCCTTTGGTCCAGATTTGTGATGCGCCGCGTTAAATATCCGACATAGAGTGGCGGAGGTGGTCGGCGCGCCCTAGCTAAAAACAACGGGAAGGCAACGGCTTAAGTCAGCAAGACCTGAACAGGGCGATAAAGAGGACAGCATGGGCATCAACCAGGGTCCGATCAGTCTCGATCAAAAATACACCCAGGAAACCGGGCACGTCTTCACCACGGGCATCCAGGCCCTGGTCCGCTTGCCCATGGCCCAGATCCGGCGCGACCGTGCGGCGGGCCTCAACACGGCAGGCTTCATCTCCGGCTATCGCGGCTCGCCGCTCGGCGGCTACGACCAGCAGCTGTTTGCCGCCCGCAAACACCTTGAGCAGTACAACATCAAGTTCCAGCCCGGCGTGAACGAGGATCTGGCGGCGACCGCGGTCTGGGGCTCGCAGCAGCTCAACCTCTCGCCCGGCGCCAAATACGACGGCGTCGTCGGCATCTGGTACGGCAAGGGCCCCGGCGTCGACCGCTGCGGCGACGTGTTCCGCCACGGCAATGCCGCAGGCTCGGCCAAGAACGGCGGCGTACTGTGTCTCGCCGGCGACGACCATGGCGCAAAATCCTCCACCGTTCCGCATCAGTCCGACCATGCCTTCATGTCGGCGCTGATGCCTTATCTCTATCCTTCGAGCATCCACGAGATGATCGAGATGGGCCTGCTCGGCATCGCGATGTCGCGCTATTCGGGCTGCTGGGTCGGCATGAAGGTGATCACGGAGACGGTGGAGACCACCGCCGAGATCGACCTCACCGACGAGATGAAGCCCTTCGTCATCCCCGCCGATTTCGAACTGCCGCCCGGCGGCCTCAATCTGCGCTGGCCCGACGACCGCTTCGAGCAGGACCGCCGCCTGCAGGACTACAAGGGCTTTGCCGCGATCGCCTTTGCGCGCGCCAACCGGGTCAACCGCGTCACCATGGATTCGCCGAACGCCCGCTTCGGCATCATGGCCTCGGGCAAGAGCTACGAGGACGTCCGCCAGGCGCTGCGCGAGCTCGGGATCACCGAGGAGGTCGCGGCAAAAATCGGCCTTCGTCTCTACAAGATCGGCATGCCCTGGCCGCTGGAGCCGGAAGGCGTGCATGAATTCGCCGTCGGCCTGGAGGAGATCTTCATCGTCGAGGAGCGCCGCGAGATCGTCGAGAACCAGGTCAAGCAGGTGCTGTTCAACTGGCGCGACGACGTGCGCCCGCGCATCGTCGGCAAGATGGACGAGCACGACAAGCGCTTCCTGACCTTCGCCGCCGAGCTCAGCGTCGCCTCGCTTGCGACCTCGCTCACCGAGCGACTTCTCAAGCTCGATCTCAACCCCGAGATCGCTTCGATGCTCCGCGCCAAGGCCGACTGGTTCAACGGCCGCCAGGCGACCCAGATGCAGGCGGTCGCACCCGTCTCCCGCACTCCGTATTTCTGCTCCGGCTGTCCCCACAACACCTCGACCAAGGTCCCCGAAGGCAGCCGCGCGCTCGCCGGCATCGGTTGCCATTTCATGGCGCTGTGGATGGACCGCTCGACCGAGACCTTTACGCATATGGGCGGCGAGGGCGTGCCGTGGGTCGGCATCGCGCCCTTCACCAACGAGAACCACATCTTCGCCAATCTCGGCGACGGCACTTATTTCCACTCCGGGCTGCTCGCCATCCGCCAGGCGGTCGCCTCCAAGACCAATATCACCTACAAGATCCTCTACAACGACGCGGTCGCCATGACCGGCGGCCAGCGCCATGACGGCGATCTCTCGCCGCAGCAGATCACGTTCCAGCTCCACGCCGAGGGAATTCGCGAGATCTATCTGGTCTCGGAGGCGCCCGACGCCTATCCGGCCGACACCATCGCGCCCGGCGTGAAGAAGTACCATCGCGACGAACTCGACAACGTCATGAAGATGTGCCGCGAGTACAAGGGCACGTCCGCGATCGTGTTCGTGCAGACCTGCGCCGCCGAGAAGCGCCGCCGCCGCAAGCGCGGCCTGATGGAGGACCCGGCGCGCCGCGTCATGATCAACCCGGCCGTCTGCGAAGGCTGCGGCGACTGCTCGGTGCAGTCGAACTGCATCTCGGTCGAGCCGCTGGAGACCGAGTTCGGCCGCAAGCGCACCATCAACCAGTCGTCCTGCAACAAGGACTATTCCTGCCTCAAGGGTTTCTGCCCGTCCTTCGTCACCGTCGACGGCGGCAAGCCGCGCCACCGCGCACCCAGCGAGCTTGCCGATATCGGCGAGCTGCCGGAGCCCGCCTCGCGGCCGACGCTCGACAAGCCCTACAACATCGCGGTCGGCGGTGTCGGCGGCACCGGTGTGCTCACCATCGGCGCGCTGCTCGGCATGGCCGCCCATATCGAGGGCAAGGCCTCGATGATCCTCGACATGTCGGGCTTGGCGCAAAAGGGCGGGGCGGTGCTCAGCCACGTCCGCCTGTCGGATCATCCGGCGGAAGTGACGTGCTCGCGCATCGTCACCGGCACGGCCGATCTCGTGCTCGCGGCCGACGAGGTGGTCGCGGTCGCCAAGGACACGATCTCGCTGTGCGACACCAGCCGCACCCGCGGCATCATCAACAGCCACGTCATTCCCACCGCCGATTTCGTCCTCAACCGCGACTTCAACTTCCAGACCCGCAAGCTGAACGGGCTCCTGGAAACGGCGCTGCACAAGGACTCCGTGTTCTTCGATTTCACCAAGCCGGCCGAGCAACTGCTCGGCGATGCCATCGCCACCAACATGATGATGATGGGCTATGCCTATCAGAAGGGCCTGTTCCCCCTGTCCGCGGAATCGATCGAGCAGGCCATCGAGATCAATGGCGTCTCGATCAAGATGAACAAGGAAGCCTTCCGCCTCGGCCGCCTCGCGGTCGCCGATCCCGCACGTCTTGCCGACATGCTGAAGGGGACCGACGAGGTGGTTGCGCCGAAGACGCTGGACGCGATGAGCCTCGACGAGGTCATCGAGCACCGCGCCAGGCACCTCACGGCCTATCAGAACGGCCGCCTTGCAAAACGCTATCGCAAGCTGGTCGACCAGGTTCGCGATGCCGCGGTGAAGGGCGGCTATGGCGATGCGTTGCCGCGCGCGGTCGCAGTGAACTATGCGAAGCTCCTGGCCTACAAGGACGAGTACGAAGTCGCGCGCCTCTACACCGACGGCGCCTTCGAGCAGCAGCTTCGCGACCAGTTCGAGGGTGACTTCAAGTTCAGCTTCAATCTCGCGCCGCCGATACTGGCGAGCGGTGTCGACGCGCTCGGTCGTCCCAAGAAGCGTGCCTTCGGCCCGTGGATGCTGAAGGTCTTCCGCGTGCTGGCGAAGTTCAAATTCCTGCGCGGCACGGCACTCGACATCTTCGGTCGCAGCGCCGACCGCAAGCTCGAGCGCGATTTGATCGCCGGCTACGAGAAGGACGTCACGACCGTGCTCGGTCTGTTGTCGCCCGTCACCGTTGACACCGCGGTGGAGTTGCTCTCGCTGCCCGACCGCATCCGCGGCTATGGCCCGGTGAAGGAGAAGGCGGTGGCGGATGCCAAGGCGCGCTACGCCCAACTGGCTGCGGACCTGGCGAATCCCCCGCCGGCGCCGCGGCAGATCGCGGCGGAGTAGCCCCGTGTCCATCCGGGCGAGGTCACCTATCTCGTAAGCGGGACCGTCGACAGCAGATGAAGCTGCCCTATGAGGAAGGTTCCGTATTTGCAATGCCGCTTCCAAACGGTGGATTTGCCCGTGGAGTCGTAGCCAGAATGCCCCGCAACGGAAAAGTTCTGCTGGGGTACTTTTTCGGTCCGCATCTCGAAGCGCGGGGGGAGGCGACGCTCGATGACCTTCATCCTGATCTTGCCGTCGCCAGAATCCGCTTCGGAGACCTGGGGCTGATCGAGGGTCGGTGGTTGATCCTTGGCAATATCCCGAGTTGGAATCGGGCAGATTGGCCATTCCCCGACTTTGTCAGGCGCGATCCAATCTCGAGAAAGGCTTGGCTGGTGCGGTACGTGAACGACGATCCGCTTCGCAGCGTGTCCGAACTTCTCTCGAACTATGAAGACCTTCAGCTGCTGGACAGTGACGGCCTGTTCGGTGCAGGAGCGGCGGAAGCAAGGATTTCGAAGCTTTTGCTTGCTCAGCTGCATTAGTGGGCGGCCGCCTCTCCCGTAGCCCGGGTGAGCGAAGCGATACCCGGGGCAGTGCTCGCGGGATCCCGGATGTCGCTTCGCTCATCCGGGCTACACCCCACCGTACCATCCGTTGTGCTGTCCGTCGGGCAAAACACCCATCCCGTAGGTCAATCCGTCAGCGCAAAAACATTCCGCTTTACCGAAATTCGGAATTGTCGTATCACCCCGCCACCTCATCCCTCTCAGAGGGGCGTATCGCGATCGTCACGAAACGCGGGGTGAGCGGCGGTGGACTCGGGCTGCGTCGCACGGGCAATCGTCTCGTGCACACGACAGGCGCGGTCTCGCGTACGGCAAAATCGTGTGGTCCTGACGCCCGAGGTCTGGCGTCAAGTCTTGCGGTCACCCGCAAGGCGACGGGGGCAATAGTGCAACGCTCCCCGGGGAGAGCGCGGGATAAGCCGTCAAACCACTGCGCAGGGAAGGCCGGATGTTCGGCCGCACCTGTATGCCGCTGTGCATCTGTTCTTCGCGCATTCGCGCACAGCGGACCGTGGGTGCCCAGCCGGCACCCGGTCTTCCCTGCGCCCTCTGTTTTCGGAGGGAGCAAGACGGACGCAAAGCTCGGGCGAAACGCGCCGCGAGGATGCGGGGGTGTGTCTGGCCGTCATTGCGATGTCGAAGGAATCAGCCCTGCATAACCGTCATCCTGAGGTGCGAGCCTCTTCGGCGAGCCTCGAAGGACGACGGCCCGACTGTAGCCGCGCAGAGGCAGCTCGGCCGTTCATCCTTCGAGGCTCCCCAAGCGGCGCGTTGCGCCGCTTGCCTCGCGCCTCAGGATGACGGTGCCGGTGTTGCGCCGAGCCGCTGCCCTCTCGCAGGGCGGAATATTTCCGCGCTTGCCAATCCGCCCGGTGCGGTTCAGAAAAACGGGGCAATAAGAAACGCGAGCGGAGACCTCTGTTTTGACCATCAAGGGCAAGGCCTACATTGCCGGGATCTATGAGCACCCGACCCGGCATGCGCCGGACAAATCCACCGCCCAGCTCCATGCCGAGGTCGCCAAGGGCGCGATCGAGGATGCCGGGATCAGCAAGGACGATGTCGACGGCTATTTCTGCGCGGGCGATGCGCCCGGCGGCGCCTGGCCGATGGTCGATTATCTCGGCCTCAACACCAAGAAGCTCCGTCACGTCGATTCCACCGAGACCGGCGGCTGTTCCTATATCATCCATCTCGGCCACGCCGCCGAAGCGATCGCCGCGGGCAAGTGCTCGATCGCGCTTGTTACGCTCGCCGGCAAGCCGCGCACCGGCGCAATGCCGCCGCGCGCGGCCGGCGCCGAGGTCGATTTCGAGTCCGCCTACGGCGCGACCACGCACAATGCCTATGGCATGTGTGCCATGCGCCATATGCACGACTATGGCACCACCAGCGAGCAGCTCGCCTGGATCAAGGTCGCAGCCTCGCATCATGCGCAGTACAATCCGCATGCCATGCTCAAGGACGTCGTCACCGTCGAGGACGTGCTGAACTCGCCGATGATCTCCGATCCCCTGCATCGCATGGATTGCTGCGTCGTCTCCGACGGCGGCGGCGCGATGATCGTCACGACGCCCGAGATCGCCAAGAGCCTGAAAAAGCCGCTCGTGCGCCTGATCGGCCATGGCGAAGCCATGAAGGGTCCGCGCGGCGGCAAGGATCTCGATCTCACATACTCCGCCGGAATCTGGTCCGGCCCGCGCGCGTTCGAGGAGGCCGGCATCACGCCGAAGGACATCAAATACGCCTCGATCTACGACAGCTTCACCATCACGGTGCTGATGCAGCTCGAGGATCTCGGCTTCTGCAAGAAGGGCGAGGGCGGCAAGTTCGTCGCCGACGGCAATCTGATCTCGGGCGTCGGCAAGCTGCCGTTCAACACCGACGGCGGCGGCCTCTGCAGCAACCACCCCGTCAACCGCGGCGGCATGACCAAGATCCTCGAGGCTGTCAGGCAGCTGCGCGGCGAGGCGCATCCGAAGGTGCAGGTCAAGAATTGCGATCTCGCCATCGCCCACGGCACCGGCGGCCTTTTGGGTGTTCGCCACGCCGCCTCGACGGCCATTCTGGAGCGCGTGTGATGAGCGAAGCAAAGAAGTACCCGGCCCCGGTGACGAACCCCGAGACCGCTGCGTTCTGGGACGCGGCGAAAGAGGGCAAGTTCATGATCAAGCGCTGCACCGCCTGCGGCGAAGCGCACTACTTCCCGCGCTCGATCTGTCCGTTCTGCTATTCCGACAAGACGGTGTGGGAGGAGGCCTCGGGCGAGGGCACGATCTACACTTGGAGCCTGATGCGGAAGTCGCCGACCGGCCCGTACGCCATCGGCTATGTCACGCTGAAGGAGGGGCCGTCAGTGCAGACCAATTTCGTCGACTGCGATCTCACGACGCTGAAGATCGGCCAGAAGGTGAAGGTGGTGTTCAAGCCCACGGATGGCGCGCCGCTGCCGTTTTTCACGCCGGCCTGATTGCTTTCTTCCTTCTCCCCTTGTGGGAGAAGGTGGCGCGAAGCGCCGGATGAGGGGTATCGCTCTGTAAAGCCAGCTTTCGATGCGGAGGCAACCCCTCACCCAAACGAGTTTGATGCGGGCAGCATCTGGCCCTCTCCCACAAGGGGAGAGGGCGCATCAATAGGCGCCGCCGCCCGCTGAAACAACGCCGGGAGGAAACCACAAAAATGTCCGCCAGATACGAAGAACTCAAAGGCCTGAAGAACCTCGGCCAGAAATACGCCTACGGCGATCGCGAGGTCATGCTCTACGCCTACGGCATCGGCCTCGGCGCCGATCCCATGGACGAGAACGAGCTCGCCTTCGTCAACGAGGGCACGTTCACGCCGCGGCCGCTGAAGGTGGTGCCGACCTTTGCGTCCGTCGCCGCCTGGGGCTCGGGGCCTGGCGAGATGAATCTCAATCGCGTCATGGTGGTGGACGGCGAGCGCGACATTACCTTCCACCAGCCGCTGCCGGTGGCCGCCAACATCACCGCCGATTCCTCCGTGCTTGAGGTCTATGACAAGGGCAAGGACAAGGGCGTCGTCATCGTGCACCAGACCGTGCTGAAGAACGAGAAGGGCGAGAAGCTGGCAACGCTGGTGGCCTCGCGCTTCGCCCGCGGCGACGGCGGCTTTGGCGGGCCGAACCTGACCCAGCCCGATCCGCACAAGATTCCCTCGCGCGCGCCCGACAAGACCATCGACATCACCACGCGCCCGGATCAGGCGCTGGTCTATCGCCTCTGCGGCGACCGCAACCCGCTGCACTCCGATCCGGAGTTTGCCAAGAAGGCCGGTTTTCCGCGCCCGATCCTGCACGGCATGTGCACCTACGGCATCACCTGCCGCGGTGTGCTGCAGACCTATGCCGACTACGATGCCAGCGCCTTCCGCCAGCATGTCGCGCGGTTCTCCTCGCCGGTCTTTCCCGGCGAGACCGTGACGATGGATCTCTGGAAGGACGGCAACACGATCTCGTTCGAAGCGAAGGTGAAGTCGCGCGGGGTTACCGTGATCAAGAACGGCAAGACCGTGCTGGGTTAGGCCAGTCTCGTGCCCCGGACGCAGCGCAGCGCGCCTTCGCGGTGCGCTGCAGAGGCGGGGCCCATAGAGCCCAGGCGAAGAAAAGAACTGGGTCCCTGTGTCTGAAAAGCCTGTCATAATGATGGTGGGCGGGAAGCCGTTGGGTCCTTGGCGCTTGACGCCGTGAGCCGGCTCGGTCTCCCGCCCGTTCCATTCAACAACCTGAACAGTTGCACGAGGCTGCGCCAACAGACCTCGCATCACAGGGACAGGCACCGTGATCATATCCTCTCGTTGCGTCGGAATCGACGTCTCCAAACATCATCTCGATATTTTCGATGAGGCCGTCGGTGTATCGGAACGCATCGACAACGCGACACACGCCATCACACAGCTGGTGGCGCGTTGGCGATGCGATGCGCTGGTCGTCTTCGAGGCTACGGGGGTCTACGACCTCGAGCTTCGTGAGGCACTGCATCGGGCCGGCATCCGCTTTGCCCGTATCAATCCGGCCCGTGCCCGCGACTTTGCCCGTGCCAGCGGCCAACTCGCCAAGACCGATCCGATCGATGCGCAGATGCTGGCGGCCTTCGCCCGCGCCATGAAGCCCGCCACCGAGCAGGCCGCGACACCCGCCCGCAACGCTTTGGCAAAGCTTGCAAAACGGCGGGACCAACTGGTTGCTATGCGAGCCCAGGAAAAGAACCGCCGCAGCGAAGCCGAGGACCGCGCCATGGCGGAACGCATCGCTCGCCTCATCGAGGTCCTCAATTATGAGATCGCTGAAATCGAGACCGAGATCAATGCGCTCGTCAAAGCCGAGCCGGAGCTTGCGGACGATGCACAGCTGATGCGCTCGGTGCCCGGCGTGGGGCCCGTCGCCTGCATGCAACTCCTCACCCAGATGCCCGAACTTGGGCGTCTCGGGCCGAAGGAAGTGGCCGCTCTTGCCGGCCTGGCTCCCTTCAATGTCGATAGCGGGGCTTATCGAGGCAAGCGCAAGATCGGCGGCGGACGAAAGCGCGTCCGCGACGCCCTCTACATGGCTGCTCTCAACGCCATTCGCCGCGCCGACCGCTTCAAGGCCTTTTACGACCGGCTGCGCCAAGCCGGCAAACCAGCGAAGCTCGCCCTCATTGCTGTCGCCAGGAAGCTGCTGACCATCCTCAACGCTATGCTGCGCGACCGAAAAATCTATAAGGTCGCACCGTCAACATAACAGTTGCCGGATCTACGCGCGCTTGAGCCGCGCTTGTCCGGGACGACGAGAACCGAGATCCGATGACCCATCCCTCACCCTGGCGCGCGACGGTGCTGACGCTGTTTCCGGAGATGTTCCCGGGGCCGCTCGGCGTGAGCCTCGCCGGGCGGGCGCTGGCTGGCGGGCTCTGGCAGATCGAGACACGGGACATCAGGGCTTCCGCTACCGACCGCCACCGCAGCGTCGACGATACCCCGGCCGGTGGCGGCCCGGGCATGGTGCTGCGGGCGGACGTGCTGGCGGCGGCCATCGACGCGGCGGAGATCGGCGAGGGGCGGCCGCGCCTGCTCATGAGCCCGCGCGGTCGGCCATTGACCCAGGCGCGGGTGACGGAGCTCGCCCGGGGCCCAGGCCCCCTGATCGTGTGCGGGCGCTTCGAGGGCATCGACCAGCGCGTCATCGACGGGCGGGGCCTGGAGGAGGTCTCGATCGGCGATTACGTGCTGTCCGGGGGCGAAATCGCAGCTTTGGCCCTGATTGACGCCTGTGTCCGGCTGCTGCCGGGGGTGATGGGCAAGGAAGCCTCGGGAACCGAGGAAAGCTTCTCCGACGGCCTTCTGGAGTACCCCCAATACACCCGCCCGCAGCTGTTCGAGGGGGTTCCGATCCCGGAGATCCTGACCTCCGGCGATCACGCCAAGGTCGCCGCCTGGCGGCGGGCGCAGTCCGAGGCCCTCACGGAGGCCCGGCGGCCCGATTTATGGGCCCAAATCCCGCCCAGGCCGGCGAATCGGGCCGGGCGCCAAAAAACGCCAAAAAACAAGACAGACGGGTGACAAACGCTCCGGCTTGCCTTATAGCAGCGGCCAAATCCGCAATGGCTGGATAGACGAATTTTGCGCAGCCCCCCGTTTCCAGGGCTGGGCGCGCCGATGGAGATTTACCCATGAACCTGATCCAACAGCTTGAAAAAGAGCAATTCGACAAGCTCTCCGCCAGCAAGGAGATTCCCGAGTTCGGCCCCGGCGACACCGTGATCGTCAACGTGAAGGTCGTCGAAGGCGACCGCACCCGCGTGCAGGCCTATGAAGGTGTCTGCATCGGCCGTTCCGGCGGTGGCCTCAACGAGAGCTTCACCGTCCGCAAGATCTCTTACGGCGAAGGCGTGGAGCGCGTGTTCCCGGTGATGTCGCCGATGATCGACTCGATCAAGGTGGTGCGCCGCGGCAAGGTGCGTCGCGCCAAGCTCTATTACCTCCGCAGCCTCCGCGGCAAGTCGGCCCGCATCGTCGAGAAGACCGAGCACGCCAAGGCCGTCAACGAATAAGCTCGCTTACAGGCAAGTTTTCGAAAGCGCGGGGCTCGGCTCCGCGCTTTTTTGTTGGCCAAATGCCCTCCGGCCCCGTCATTGCGAGCGAAGCGAAGCAATCCAGAGTCTATCCGCGGAAGCAGTCCTGGATTACTTCGTCGCAAGGGCTCCTCGCAATGACGACACAGCTAGGCTCTCGCGCTTTTACCGCTGCGTGCTATATAGCCTCTAGAATGTTTCCAGATCCGACCAGCCTCGTCCCCGTCAAGCGCATCGTCATCGACGACCGCTCGCGGCTGCCCGGCCGGTTCTTCGGACGCTTCGCGACCTCGGCAACGTCAGAGCTTACGCGCGCAGCCTAAAAGCTGCGCTGACGATTTTGTTGCCCCGCGCGCCACCCGCGCCCATCCGCTTCACACATTCTTTCGGAGCTGACGCTCATGTCCAAGCCGACCACCCTGTACGACAAGATCTGGAACGACCATCTGGTGCACGAGGCCGAGGACGGCACCTGCCTGCTCTACATCGATCGCCATCTGGTGCACGAGGTGACCTCGCCGCAGGCGTTCGAAGGCCTGCGCGCCACCGGCCGCAAGGTTCACGCGCCGGAGAAGACGCTCGCCGTCGTCGACCACAACGTGCCGACCACCGACCGCACCAAGCCGAATCCCGATCCTGAAAGCATCGAGCAGATCAAGGCGCTGGCGGAGAACGCCAAGGAATTCGGCATCGAGTATTACAACGAGTTCGACAAGCGCCAGGGCGTCGTCCACGTCATCGGCCCCGAGCAGGGTTTTACGCTGCCCGGCACCACGATCGTCTGCGGTGACAGCCACACCTCGACGCATGGCGCGTTCGGCGCGCTCGCGCACGGCATCGGCACGTCCGAGGTCGAGCACGTGCTGGCGACGCAGACGCTGATCCAGAAGAAGGCGAAGAACATGCGCGTCACCGTCGACGGCAAATTGCCTGATGGCGTGACGGGCAAGGACATCATCCTCGCCATCATCGGCGAGATCGGCACCGCCGGCGGCACCGGCTACGTGCTGGAATACGCCGGTGACGCGATCAGCGCGCTCAGCATGGAAGGCCGCATGACGGTCTGCAACATGTCGATCGAAGGCGGCGCCCGCGCCGGCCTGGTCGCACCCGACCAGAAGGCGTTCGACTTCCTGCGCGGCCGGCCGAAGGCGCCGAAGGGCGCCGACTGGGATGCGGCGATGCGCTATTGGGAGAAGCTGCGCTCGGACGACGGCGCGCATTTCGACCACGAGCTGCGGCTCGATGCGGCAAAGTTGCCGCCGATCGTGACCTGGGGCACCAGCCCCGAGGACGTCATCTCGGTGACCGGATTCGTGCCGGATCCCGACAAGATCGCGGACGAAGCCAAGCGCATCTCCAAGCATCGCGCGCTGAAATATATGGGCCTGACCGCGGGTACGAAGATCACCGACATCAAGGTCGACCGCATCTTCATCGGCTCCTGCACCAATGGCCGCATCGAAGACCTGCGCGCGGCGGCAAAGATTGCTGAGGGCAAGACCGTTTCAGCGCATGTCAACGCCATGGTCGTGCCGGGCTCCGGCCTCGTGAAGGAGCAAGCCGAAGCCGAGGGTCTGGACAAGATCTTCATCAAGGCCGGCTTCGAATGGCGCGAGCCGGGCTGCTCGATGTGCCTTGCGATGAACCCGGACAAGCTCGCCCCGGAAGAGCGCTGCGCCTCGACCTCGAACCGCAATTTCGAGGGCCGCCAGGGTTTCAAGGGCCGCACCCACCTCGTCTCACCGGCAATGGCAGCAGCAGCCGCGATCGCGGGCCACTTCGTCGATGTCAGGGACTGGCGCTAAGCCTGTCCCTCCAATTTGAGCGATCGCGGCAAGCCGCCCTTAAATGATCGCCTGACACTCTCGTCCTCGCGAAGATTTCGCGAGGACGCGCGCCATGGCCAACAAGCCTGAATATGTCGACCTGATCGGCGAGGCCACGCGCCAGCACCGTCGGCGCGCGGCCCCCTTGCGCATCGCCGCCAAGCCCGAGGTCGAGGAGACCTCGAAGCTCAGCCGCTGGCCGCCCGCGATGTTCAAGCAGTGGAAGCTGGACAATCTGATGCGGTGGAAAGCTTCGTCGTGGAAGCTGAAGGATTGGCTGTAATTTGGCCCGTCATTCTGGAGCGCCCGAAGGGCGAATCTGGAATCTCGAGATTCCGGGTCTGGCGCTGACGCGCCATCCCGGAATGACGGCCTAACTCACATCACCAATAGTAGCGATACGGATGGTGCCAGCGATGCCAGCGGCAGATGCGGCGCGGGCCGTAATAGGTCCAGACGATCCGGCAGCGGCGAGGGTAATGATAGTAGGAGTAGGCGGGATAATAGCCGCCGACATAATAGCGCCGGTGGAAGTGGCGATGGCCGTAGTGAGGCCGATAGATCCCGTAGCGATGAAATCCGCCATAGCGGTGAACGCCGCCATAACGATAGCCACCGCCGTGGAAGGCCGGCGCGGCGCGGAAGCCGCCGATATGAGCGCCATGGAATCCACCGCCACGGAAGCCGCCGATGTGTCCTCCGCCACCCCGGAAGCCACCGCCGCCGTGGAAATGTCCGCCGCCGCCATGTCCACCGCCGCCGTGACGAACCTGCGTGACGAGATCGTCGGTCGCGGCCTTCGTCGCAGGTGACGTCGCCGGATTGATCAAGGTCAGCGCTTCGGCACGGCGCGCGGTGCCGGCCGACAGCATCAGCGTCGCGGCCGCCGCAATCCCGAGCAGACGCATCGGGCCTATCCTGAAACCCAAACTCCTCAGCATGGAATCCTCCCTGAATCTGGACAGCGGAGTTGCGATGCTCGTTCCCGGCCCGCGTCATCCCTGTTCAATTGCAGTCGCTCCCGGGATTAAATTGCGGACAGCGATGTGAACGCGCCATGAATGAACGAGGCCCGAAGTTGCGACGCGGTGCCGCGACGAGAGGAGTTTTGAAAGATGACCGTCTACGCAATCGCGCAGCTGAAGATGACGGACCGCGCGACCTATGACCGCTATCAGGCGCGATTCTTCGAGGTGTTCAGGAAGTTCAATGGACGGCTGCTCGCCGCCGATGAGCAGCCGCGCGTGCTCGAAGGAACCTGGCCGCACGACAAGCTCGTCATGATGTCGTTCCCCGACGAGGCCGCTTTCCTCGCCTTCTCGAGCTCACCCGACTACGAGGAGATCTCGCGCGACCGCAAAGCCGGCGCGCAGGCAACCGTGCTGCTGGTCAAGGGATTTGCGCCCGCCGG
>NZ_LFJC01000003.1:2901657-2939671 GCF_002776695.1 Bradyrhizobium nitroreducens | reverse complement strand
CGAAGCGGTTTTCCGGAAAGATCATGCGCAAACAACAACCTAAAGCGCGATGACGATTCATCCAAATCTCATCGCGCTTTAGCGCCTCACCAGAACGGCCCGTAGCCGAGCACGAAGGGTGCGGGCACGCGGTAAGGATAGGGACGATAGTGGACGGGCCGCGCGAAATAGCGGGGATCGCGGCGCAGCGCAGGCCGCACGACATAGGCTCGGGCGGGCCGTCGCGCATCGAAGATCGCGATCCCCGCCGAGGCCTCCGGAACCGTCGCCCCTGGTGCGGCGGACGCGCAAGGCAGGCAAGCGGCGAGCGCGCCGGCAACGGCCCATGCAATCCATCTCGCCATTATCACCCCTCGAGGCTGCCGCCGACGTCGAACCGGCGCTAACCGGGGCGCCAATAGCAGCTCACACGCGGCACGATCACCGTGCCGCTCGGCCGGAATTCCTGCACATAGGTCGCGTTGCATTCGCGGACCGCATTGGGACCGGGATTGTAGCGCGGATAGACGCCGTCAGGGCTGTAATAGGGCGTGACGCGCAGGCGCGGGGGCGGGCGCTTGCGCGGGGGCGGGATGTCATCCGGCGCGGCCGCCTGCGCCAGCCTGACACCGGGGGCCGCCGTCTGCGCCTCCGCGCCAACGCAAAATTGCGAAAACAACCCCATGCACAGTAGCGTCAGCGCTGTTTTTGCTCGCATTTTTTCGCCCACCTGAACCGTCCCGTCGAGGTGCCACGCTCCCCGTTTTGGCGCCGCCCGTCAACCTCGCCGCTTTATAAAGCGGGATGCATCAGCGGGAAACCCGCGCTGGACCCCGTTTCAATGGAATTGAAACGGGCTCCAGGTTTTTGCTTTGACGCGTTTTCTTCACGCGAACCGGTATCCACTTCGCTCGAAAACGCTTTAGAACACCCCCATGTGGACAGAATTGAAAGCGCCTTCGCTGGCCGAGATGGAAGCGACGGCACACGAGATCTTCGAGGGCCTGCCGGCGGAATTTCGTGGGCTGTGCGAGGGCGTGATCATCCGCGTCGACGACTTCCCGACCGAGGAGGTCCTGGACGAGATGGAGTGCGAGAGCGAGTTCGACCTGCTCGGCTTGTTCCAGGGCGTCGGCCTGCCGCAGCAGAGCCTTGGCGACGTGGCCCGGCTGCCCAACATGGTCTGGCTCTACCGCCGGCCAATCCTCGACTATTGGGCCGAGCACGACGAGAGCCTCGGCCATATCGTCCGCCACGTCCTGATCCACGAGATCGGCCACCATTTCGGCCTCTCGGACGACGATATGGCGGCGATCGAGGCTCAGGCCGAGTAGGACGCGGAGTCCATCAACGCGCCGCGGGGAGAAGCATCGTCAGCCGATAGTCTGACCATCCCGCGAGGGACAGCGACACCTGCTGATAGTGCAGCAGCCCCATGGACGGATGATCGAACGCGCGTTCGCCTCCCTCGCGCGCCAAGACCCCCTGCGTGTCCCAGCACATTTCGAAATCACGGCTTTGGAGTCTCAGTTCCTCGACCAGCCGGCGAATCTCGGGATCGTCGGAGTACGCCGTCACCGCGGCGCGGAACTCCGCGACGACGCGGCGTGCGCGCGAGGTCCAGTCGAGGATCAGGGTTCGCGCCTCGGGCCTGAGGAAGATGTAGCGCAGCAGATTTTTCTCGCCGTCCGCATCGAGCCATCCTGCGAACAGAAGCGACGCTTTCGCATTCCAGCGACGCGCGCGCCAGGTGCGATCGAGGATGTAGGCGGGCCCATCGATCGCATCGACGCAGGCCAGGATCTCTTCCGGCGGGTCATCGCGGGCGCCGGGACGCTCGGGATCGCGTTTGCCGGCAATCTCGAACAGATAGCTGCGCTCGGCCCGCGACAACCGCAGTCCGCCGGCGAGGCGCGCAAGTGCCGACGCAGAGACGGAGACGTCGCGCCCCTGCTCGATCCACGTGTACCAGGTGACGCTCAATCCGCAGAGCTGAGCGACCTCCTCGCGCCGCAGGCCCGGCGTGCGCCGTCGCGGGCCGGCGGCGAGGCCGAATTCTGCCGGAGACTGGCGCTCCCGGAGCGCCCGCAGGAACGCGCTGAGCGAGAGAGCCGGTGCGATCGGGTCCTGAGCTTTCATGGTGATTTTTATACCAGCATAATCTAGGTACTTAAACTGGTATCATGGCCGTGCTAGCTTTTTGCCCGACTTCGTCGCTGCGCAAGGACGCACATGGGCAAGCAATTCACCGGGATCGAACCCGAGCACAGGGCTTTCATCGAGCGGCAGAAGATCTTCTTCGTCGCGAGCGCCCCGCCGAAGGGGCGCATCAACGTGTCGCCCAAGGGTCTGTCCTCATTCCAGGTGCTCGGAGACAATGATGTCGCCTACCTCGATTGCACCGGTAGCGGCAGCGAGACCCGCGCGCATCTGACCGCCTGCGACGACAAGCGGTTGACCATCATGTTTTGCGCCTTCGAAGGTGCCCCGATGATCCTGCGTCTCTATGGCCAAGGCCGGTCGCTCATGCGCGGCACACCAGAGTACGCCGATCTCGCCCCTGCCTTCGAGGACATGACCGGGGCACGCCAGATCGTGCGCCTCTCGGTCGACCTGGTGCAGACATCGTGCGGCATGGGCGTGCCTCTGTTCGACTACAAGCAGGAGCGTGGCAGCCTCATCCGCTACTGGACCAGGCAGGGCCTCGACAATTTGCGAAAATACTGGGGCCTCAAGAACATGAAGAGCATCGAAGGCCTGCCGACGGGCTTCGTCCCTGACGCCATGGCCCCGCCCCTCTGACAGACCAAGATTGCCGAATCCGGCCTAGGATTCGCGCACCAACCGGGCTAAACAGCCCTCCCCTGACGACAAACCGGGAAGCCTGAGATGGACAAGTTCACCACGCTGGAAGGCGTCGCGGCGCCGCTGAAGATCATCAATGTCGACACCGACATGATCATCCCGAAGCAGTACCTCAAGACCATCAAGCGCACCGGCCTTGGCAAGGGGCTGTTCTCCGAGCAGCGCTACAAGGACGACGGCAGCGAGAACCCGGACTTCGTCCTCAACCAGCCCGCCTATCGCAACGCGAAGGTGCTGGTGGCCGGCGACAATTTCGGCTGCGGATCGAGCCGCGAGCACGCGCCCTGGGCGCTGCTCGACTTCGGCATCCGCTGCGTGATCTCGACCTCGTTCGGCGACATCTTCTACAACAACTGCTTCAAGAACGGCATTCTGCCGATCCGCGTTGCCCAAGAAGACCTAGACAAGCTGTTCGACGACGCCGAGCGCGGCGCCAACGCGACGCTGACGATCGACCTGCCGAACCAGGAGATCCGCGGCCCCGACGGCGGCAAGGTCAAGTTCGAGATCGACCCGTTCCGCAAGCACTGCCTGATCAACGGCCTCGACGACATCGGCCTCACCATGGAGAAGAAGTCGTCGATCGACACCTACGAGGAGAAGCTCAAGCGCGAACGCGCCTGGGCCTGAGATCGCTCTCTGTTTCGAGCCCCGGTGCCGTCAGCGCCGGGGCTTTTTCTTTGTCCTTCTTGTCCCTATAGCTCGCGAATGCTGCCCGAGATCGTCACCTTCTGGCATGGCCCGATGGACGCACTGCGCCAGACCTGTCTGCGCTCGCAGCTCGCTGCCGGCCACAAGGTCACGGTCTACAGCTTCGACCCTATTCCCGGTCTGCCCGCCGGCGTCCAGAACGCGGAGGCGGAAGCGATCCTGCCGCATGCATTCTCCGAACGGCTGCGGCCGCCGCAGCCCGACGGAAGCTGGCGCGATTGGACAACGCTGCAGTTCAGCGACTTCTTCCGCATGAAGCTGATGGCGAAGGGCCTCGGCCTGTGGCTCGATGCCGACGTACTGCTCTTGAAGCCTGTCGAGATCGACCCGGCAAAGCCCTATTTCGCCTGGGAGCGACCGCGCCAGCTCGGCAATTCCGTGATCTACCTGCCGCCCGCGCACGGCATCGTCGCCGCCTTCGAAGAGCTGATGGAGCAGGAGGAACTGACGCCGAACTGGCTGTCGGTGCGCCATCGCATCACCTTCATGATGCGGCGTCTGCGCGGCGGCTCGAACCGCCTCGCGGATATCCGCGTCGCGATCTTCGGCCCCGCGGCGCTCACCGCGCTCGCGCGGCGCACCGGCGAGCTGGGATGCGCGCTGCCGAAGCAATCGTTCTACGCCGTGCACGCCGAGCCGAAGCTGTTCTTCGATCCCTCGAGCTATCTCGGCCTCGTCACCAACCCCGAGATCATCGGCCTGCACATCTCGCCGAAGGGACGCGGCGGCGAGAAGCCGATTCCTGGCAGCCTGTATGCCTGGGCAGTGGAGCGGTTCGCTTAGCTCTCGTGCCCCGGACGCGGCGCAGCGTGGTAACGCTGCTTCGCAGAGCCGGGACCCAGCTAGCGGCGCGATGGACCCCGGCTCAGCGGCGCACCACTACGCGATGCGCCGCGTCCGGGGCACGAGACCGGATTGGATGCCCCTCCCAGTTTGATCCAGCGCAACGCGCCTCTGCATCATTGTGCTTAATTCGCTCCAATTCCGCTGTCCGAAGGAGCTTTCCATGAGCACCGCAAGCAGGCCTTACCCCATCGTCCAGGACCTCATCGATTCCTTCGCGAGTTGGCTGAAGCATCGCCGCGAGATGAACGAGATTCGTCAGCTCGATCGCGCCGATTTCGATCGGATCGCGAACGATCTGCGGATCGCACCGGACGATCTGGAGGAACTGGTCCGCCACGGCAAGCATTCCGCCGACGAGCTGCCGATGATGCTGCAGCAGCTCGGCATCAGCGCCGAAGGCCTCGGTCGCGCACAGCCGCTGCTGCTCCGCGACATGGAGCGGGTCTGCTCGCTCTGCGGCCACAAGGGAGAATGCGACCGCGATCTCGCCGACGGCACGGCTGCGGAGAATTATCACCGCTATTGCGCCAACGCCGCGACGCTGGAATCGCTGGACCACGCCGACGTCGCGCCGCGCTGAGGGGCTGTCCAGGGGCAGAAGGATCCGCTCCTAGATCACGCCCGTCCGCGCGCAAGACTCACGCTTGGAAAAGCCCTTCACGAGCTTCTTACAGGCACGATAGCGCTCCTCCATGCTGGCCCCGCCAGCATCAGCGGGGGCGCGCGATTCGGTGGAGCTCTCCTTCTTGACGGCATGAGACTGCGCTGCCTTTCCGCGTTTGTTTGAAGGCGGGGCGTCGTCGGGCACTGGCACGAGCTGCCAGACCGGGCGAAGATCTATATTGGCTGTCTCGGACGGATTTTCTTTCTTGAAGGACGACAGCACGAGAACGTTCTTGTCCATCTTGACGGTGACCGGTGTTCCGTTGATGGAGAATTTGTCGTTCTCAATGTATTCGGCAAACGATCGAAACCCAGCTGCGTCCTTCATCCACGACTGCTTCGTTGGCGGCCCCCAGAGATAATATCCCCTTGCCAGCCCGGTCGCAGAGACCTCCGTGATGATCAGCATGGTGTACCGACCCTTGCCATTTGACCACCCTCGTTTGTTGGACCACACGCCGACGAATCTGGAGTTGGCATTGAGCGGGTCATTCTGATCAGGCGAGATGGCGAAGCTCGGCAGTTTGAGTTGCTGAGCCGAGGCAATGGCAACCACCTTCTGATTATCCTCGGGCCCAAACAGATTTCGGACAACTGCTTTTGCGTCAGGCCCCTGACGACCGGTTGTGTCCGGTTTCGAAGGGGCCGCCGGGGATGCAAGAGCCGCAACTTCGTTGGCCTTGAAATTCTTGATCCGCTGGCGCGCTTCTTCGACATGGCTGCTGCGCGGATATCTGACCAGAAATTCCTCGTAAAGACCTGCGACTGTCGACGTCTGGATAGCGAGCCAGAACTTCTCGTCTTCCGCTGGATTTGCAGGCGCCGGGGTCGCGGCGGTTGACGCCGGAGCAGGTGCGACGGGGGCCGGAGCGCTCGCGGCAGGGGCTCTAAGGTAAATCTCTTCCTTCGACAAGGAGCCATACACAAAGGGCTGCTGCTCTCGCTTGGTCGTCGCCATCACGTCGTCACGGACCCGGCGAAACAAGAAAGATATCTCAAGGCCCGGTGTTTCGATGTGACGAAGGAGCGAGGCGGTAAAGGGACTATTCCGGCCATCGCCGTCGCTCGCCGTGGTGCCGTCGCGGGCGGCGTATGCGATCAAAACGTTGTCGGATGGTTCGGTCGGCGCGAGTCCGCGCATCACAGCTCTTGTGCTGATGGAACGCTTCATCTTCGCCGCAAACGGATTGTTGCGACACGCGTCGAGTATGACGAGACCCAATTTGCGTGCCTTCGAAACCTGAAGGCTCACCGAACGCAGGCTGATGGCCTCGCTCTCGATGTCGGTGTCACTGCGCAGCTCTGCGCCGATCGGAATCAGCCAGTTCTCCCCGCCGATCTCCATCCCATGCCCGGCGTAGAATACGACGGCGAGGTCGGCACCCTCCGCAGAGCGGCCGAACTCGACGATAGCCTTCCTCATCTCCTGGGCGGTCGCGTTCTTGACCTGAGTGACTTTGAAATCGAGGCGTTCAAGCGCACGGCCAATGTCTGCGGCATCGCGCGTGGGATTCGGCAATTCGGGAACCTTTTCGTAGGCGCCATTGCCGACGACGAGCGCAACCCGCGCCTGCTGTGCAAATGCCGGAAGCGGGACAAACCAGAGCAACATGCCGAAAATGATCGCTGTCCCAATTGTCCGCATCTATGTATTTGCCTGAATCAAGTGGCGTTCATAGAGGGTACCACTACGTTGCACTACTGCAACGGGAAACCCCGAGCATCGTAAACCCATTGCTGTAGCACCCACCCCCGAATGCCCGCGACCTGGTGCGGCGTTGACGCCCGTCGTAAGCGTCTACCTGCCGGCGACGAAATAGAAGTCCTGTCGTCCGGAGACCGAGCCGTAGCTGAACGGCTTCTGCCTGCGGCCAGTCGCCTCCATGACATCGTCGCGAACGAAGTCGAACAGCCTGCGGACCTCGAGGCCCGGCGTCGGAAGATTCCTGACGAAGGCGACCGCGAACGGGCTGTTGATGCCGTCACCATCGAGCGCGGTTTCGCCGTCCTTGGCGGCGAAGACCACCAGCGTGCCCGCCTCCGGCTCCAGCGGCGCCAGGCCTTGCGACACCGAGCGCGACGCCACCGTCATGGTGCGCTTCATCTGCGCCGCGAACGGGTTGTCGCGACAGGCATCGAGGATGACGAGGCGCAGCTTCCTGGCGCGCTCCGCCGCATTGAGCACCTGATCGACCGGCACGGCTTCAAATCCGATCTCGCGATCCGCCGCGAGCTTGGCGTCCGTCGGAATGAGATAATTGACTCCGCCGATCTCCATGCCGTGTCCGGCGTAATACACGACGGCCCAATCCGCCGTCTCCGCACGGGCTGCGAACTCGCGCAAGGCATTCACCAACGCATCCTTGCGCAGATTGGTCAGCAGGGTGACGGCTTCGAATCCGGTGAGTCTCAGCACGTCGGCGACGAGGCTCGCGTCGCGCACGGGGTTCGGCAGGGCGGCGACGTTCTCATAGGCCGAATTGCCGATGACAAGGGCGATGCGGCGTTCGCCGCTCGGCGCCTCGGACGCCGTGACGGCTGCGGCAGCGCCGGGCTTCCCGACCAATATCGTTGCCGGGCGCGGCGAAGGCAGCGCGGCGAGCCGCTCCCGTGCCTTGTCCTGCGCCCATTTGGTCGCACCATGACCTAGCCCGAGCGTCGCATTGAAGTCGGCCCTCGCCTTGGCGACATCGCCGCGCTTCTCGTAGGCCAATCCGCGATTGACATAGGCGTTCGCATAGGTCGGATCCACGCGTATCGTTTCAGTGTAGTCAGCGATGGCCCGTTCGGCGTCGCCCTTCTTGCCGTAGGCATTGCCTCGGTTGAAGTAGGCGTTCGCATTCATGGGCTGCAACCGGGTCGCTCCGGCATAATCGGCAATGGCGCGGTCCAGATCGCCCTTGTTGCTGTAGGCGTTGCCGCGATTGTAGTACGCGTTCGCATAGGCCGGATCGATCCGGATCGTCGCCGTGTAATCCGCGATGGCCCGGTCCGTGTCGCCTTTGGTGCTGTAACCATTGCCCCGGTTGTAGTAGGCGTCCGCGCGCGCCGGATCGAGCCGGATCGTCGCAGTGTAGTCGGCTATGGCGCGATCCGTATCACCGTTGGCGGCATAGGCATTGCCACGATCGTAATACGCATTCGCGTCCTTGGTATCTCGCCGTATGGCCTCGGAGGCGGTGGCAATGGCAGCGTTGGCCTCGCCTTTGATGCGGTCACTGGCGACTGCGGGCCCGGTGAGAACAAGAAGTGCAAGGCAATAGAATAATTTGCGAAACATGCGACAGCCCACGCGCCATATCGGGGATGGGAAGCAGGATTGAAACGGCGCGAATTTATCGGAGCCGGCGACCGGGCTGTGTGATCCAAATCACAAGAATGCACCCGCAGCACACCATCGGCGGCTGCGGCGCGCGTCGTGTTTGAAGCAAGTGGCCGGCCTGGTCAGGCGCCGCTCGCCATCGCGGCGGCTTCCGCCGCGGCGCGCTGCATGCTGGTCGACATCTCGTTCGTCACCGTGCTCTGCTCCTCGATGGCGGCCGCCGTCGACGTCACGTATTCGCTGACATTGTTGATCGCCTGCTTGATTGCACCCAGCGCACCGACGACGTCGCCCGAGATCTGGTTGAGACTGCCGATCTCCTGAGCGATCTTGTCGGTCGCCTGCTTGGCCTGGTTGGCAAGCCCCTTCACCTCGGATGCGACCACGGCAAAGCCGCGGCCGGCTTCGCCGGCACGGGCCGATTCGATCGTCGCGTTGAGCGCGAGCAGGTTGATCTGCCCGGTGATGTTGTTGATGAGCTCGACGATGCCGCTCATCGCCTGCGCGGCCTCGGTGAGGCGCTGGGCCTGCGCGTCGGCGGAGGAGACCTGCTCCACGGCGCCGCTCGCGGTTTCGCGCGACTTGGTCATGGCCTCGGCAATCTCGCGCACCGAGGCGTTCAATTCCTCCGAGCCGGCCGCAACCGATTCCATCATCGCGCGGACCCGCTCGTTGCCCATGCGGACCAGCACCTGGCGCGTGGTGTCGGTGGCATATTTCACGACCTTGAACGGCTTGCCGTTGAGGTCGAGGATCGGATTGTAGGAGGCCTGGATGTAGATCTCCTTGCCGCCCTTGCCGATGCGCTTGTACTCGGCCGCCTGGTATTCGCCGCGATTGAGCGCCGCCCAGAATTCGCGGTACGCGGCGCTGTCGCGCTCACTCGGCTCGACGAACATGCTGTGATGCTGGCCCTTGATCTCCGGCAAGGAATAGCCGAGCGCGCCGAGGAAGTTGGCGTTGGCCGTAATGATCGTGCCGTCCATGTTGAACTCGATCACCGCCTGGGCCTTGTCGATCGCGGCGATCTGGCCGGCGAGATCGGCGTTCTTCAGCTTCTCCGCGGTGATGTCGGTCGCGAACTTGACGACGCCGTAAGGCTTGCCGGTCTCGTCGAGCAGCGGGTTGTAGGAGGCGAGAATCCAGACCTCGCGGCCGCCCTTGCCGATGCGCTTGAACTCGCCGGCCTGGTACTCGCCGCGGTTGAGAGCGGCCCAGAAGCCGCGATAGGCCGTGCCGTTGCGGTCGGCCTCGGCGACGAACAGGCTGTGGTGCTTACCCTCGATCTCCGACAATGAATAGCCGAGCGTCTTGCAGAAATTCTCGTTGGCGGTGACGATGGTGCCGTCGAGCTTGAACTCGATCACGGCCTGGGCGCGGCTGATGGCGGCGATCTTCGACGCATCCGTCATGCTCCGGATCTTCTTCGCGGTGATCTCGGTTGCGATCTTGGCGACCATCACCGTCTTGCCGTTGCCGTCGAGCACCGGATTGTAGGATGCTTCGATCCAGACCTCGCGGCCGCCCTTCGCGATCCGCTTGAACTCGCGCGCCTGATACTCGCCGCGGTTCAATGCAGCCCAGAACGCCTTGTACTCGGCGGTGTCGCGCTGGTCGGCCGGCACGAACATGGAGTGATGCTTGCCCTGGATCTCGTCGAGCCGATAGCCGAGGGCGTCGAGAAAATTCTGGTTGGCCGTGATGATCGAGCCATCGAGATTGAATTCGATCATGGCCTGGGATCGGCCGATCGCCTCGATCCGCGCTTGTGCATCAACCCGGGACTTGCGACCAAACATTCATTTTGCTCCAAAATTGATGTTCAGGCCGCCGCACAGAGCGAACCGGCCTCTCATCATCCACTGTCTTCGCGGAGCGCGCGTAATTCGAGCTTCGCTCGACGGGCGGTCCGTTCGAGCAAAACGGATATCTGAATCGAATTATCAGAGTATTTGTCCGATCGCAGACACAATGGCCGCTTTTTGCCAGGGCGATTAACCCGACAGCGACACACGGCCACCCTGACCGCGCCATCGGCCTTGGACTGCGAAGGTCGCGCTAAATTCCCTATCGGTATTCGGCAAAACGTCGATCGCGAGACGGCACCTGCGCGGCTCGCACGTCCGCACATGGCTGATCTGCGAGCGAGCGCGCGCGATCTTCATCCGCAGCGACCGCCCCCGGCAACTTGTCGCAGTGACGGGCAAATTGTCCCAGTTCTCTTGGCGAGGGATGCGTGAAGCTTTCTCGGCTGTTCCATGCAATCTCCAATTGGTAGCGTTCGGATTCCGACTCAGTAGGTTTGAGCGCTTTGAGGATTCTGATTTGGGCGCCGTCTCGTACCTCGACCGGTATCCTTTGCTTCGATCGCGCGACAGCGAGTTTGCGCGCGATCGCCTGTTTTCGGCGTACGGCGCCGATCGGTTTGGCAAGCACGGTGATGGGTTCGGCATCCAGGCCAATTTGGCCCGACTGAATTCGATCGGCCTTGCGTTCTGCGCCTACGATGGCGCGGCATCGCTGTCCTTTCCTGAATCGCAAATCCTCCGCCAGTTCTTCTCCATCCAGGGGGCTGCGGGATTCACGACCAACGGCAATAGCCGGCCGATCGAGGCCTGGACTCCCATCATCTCCGGCGACGCCCGGCTCGATCTCGACTTCGCGCCCGGCTATCGCCAGCTGGTGCTGAGGATCGACGCCCATGCACTGGAGCGTTTGCTGAAGAGCCTGCTCGGCGACGCCAGCGGCATGAATCTGCGTTTCATTTCAAGCGAAGCCGATCCGGCGATGATGACGCAGGTGCGCCACGACGTCTTCAGATTTGCCGAGGAGCTGGAAAGGTTCGGGCAGGATTACTCCCCGATCGCCATCGCCGAACTCGAGCGGGCGCTGATGTTCCGGATTCTTCTGGCGCATCGGCACAATTTCTCCGATCGCCTGCAGCGCTCGGCGCCGAGCGCCAACCGCGCCGTGGTCGACATCGTGGAATCCTACATCGAGGCCCATTGGGACGAACCTCTCGATTTCCAGGAGATCGCCGAGGTCGCCAATGTGAGCGTGCGGACCGTGTTCCGGGAGTTCTCGGATTCCGGGCGGGGATCACCGGGCCAGTTCGCGCGGCGCGTCCGGCTCCAACACGCCGCTGAGCTGCTGCGGCGGCCCGATGGGCAGACCAGCGTGCTGGCCGTGGCGTTCAAATGCGGCTTCCGAAACCTCGGACGCTTCGCATCCGAATATCGTCAGGCCATCGGCGAGCTGCCCTCCGAGACGCTGAAGAATGCGAGACGCAGACAGTAAGGGACCCGTGCGCAGCGGCGAGCAGCCACGGCGACGAGCAGCGCTCGTCTTGAATGGCCCGGCGGCTCTGGTTGCGTTCAGCCCTTGCTCATCGCCGCGATCGCGTCCGCGATGGCAATCGTGCGCCGCGCCATGTCGGCGTGCAGACGCTCCACCATGGCGCCGTCCAGGCGGATCGCGCCGCGCGAGGCGTTCTCCGGCAGCTCGAACGCCGCGATGATCTTTCGCGCGCGCGCGACCTCTTCTTCGGGCGGCGTGAAGATGGCGTTGCAGGCGTCGATCTGCGAGGGGTGGATCAGCGTCTTGCCGTCGAAGCCGAGATCGCGGCCTTGCGCGCATTCGGTGGCGAAGCCATCGGGGTTGGCGATGTCGCTGTAGGGGCCGTCGAGAATCTCGAGGCCGTGGGCACGCGTCGCCAGGATGCAGTGCGTGATCATCGGGATCATCGCGGCGCGGCCCGGCAACATGCGGATCCGCGTCTCGCGCGAGATGTCGTTGGGACCGAACACGAAGCCGGAGAGCCGCCGCGATTGATCGCGTCCGGCTTCGGCCAGCTCCTCGGCATGCAGCACGGCGCGCGCGGTCTCGATCATGGCCCAGACCTTCACCGTCGGCGCGGCGCCAAGCTCGGTGAGACGGAAGCCGATCGTATCGAGATCTTCGACACTTGAAACTTTTGGAACCAGGATGCCGTCGGGCGAAGCCTTCGCCGCCATGGCGACGTCGTCGGCCCACCAGGGCGTATCGAGGCCATTGGTCCGAATCAAAATCTCGCGCTTGCCGAAACCCTTGGCCGCGATCGCGGCGGCAATGCCGTCACGCGCCGCCGCCTTGGCCTCGGGGGCGACGGAATCTTCCAGATCCAGGATCAGGCCGTCGGCGGCGAGATTGCGCGCCTTTTCCAGCGCGCGGGGGTTGGAACCGGGCATGAACAGATGGCTGCGGCGCGGGCGGGTCATGCGAGCGTTCCTTCTGGTCTGCCTCAAGCGAATTCGTTACCGGAGCCGATAGCACCTGGCCTGTCTATTCGAAAGGCTTGTTCGCCCCTGCGGTATATGTTTAGGCATAGGCCATGATGACATTCCCGAAGCATTTGCTGGAAGGCTACCAGGCCTTCGCCACCCAGCGGCTGCCGACCGAGCAGAGCCGCTATCGCGAGCTGTCGGTGAAAGGGCAGTTCCCGGAAGTGATGGTGATCGGCTGCTGCGACAGCCGCGTCTCGCCCGAGGTGATCTTCGACGTCGGGCCGGGCGAATTGTTCGTGGTGCGCAACATCGCCAATCTGGTGCCGGTGTATCAGCCCGACGGCAACGCCCATGGCGTCTCCGCCGCGCTGGAATATGCGGTGACGGTGCTGAAGGTGAAGCACATCGTGGTGCTCGGCCACGCCCAGTGCGGCGGCATCCGCGCCTTCGTCGACAAGATCGAGCCGCTGACGCCCGGCGACTTCATCGGCAAATGGATGCAGATGTTCATCAAGCCGGGCGAAGTGGTCGAGCAGCGCGACCACGAGAGCATGGCGCAGTTCGTCGAGCGCATCGAGAAGGCCGCGGTGTTCCGCAGCCTGGAAAACCTGATGACGTTCCCGTTCGTGCAGAAGGCCGTGGAGAGCGGCCAGATGCAGACCCACGGCGCCTATTTCGGCGTCGCGGAGGGATCGCTGTTCGTGCTGGACAAGGCGGCGAAGGAATTCAGGAACGCGCGGGGCGTGGTGTAGGCGATTTCGCAAACTGCCGCGCCAAACGCGATCGTCGTCCCGGACAAGCGCAAGCGCAGATCCGGGACCCATACGCCGCAGCAGTCGTTTTACGAAGGCTCGGAGTTGCCGGCCTGGCGCCAAACCACGTCCTGTGGTGATGGGTCCCGGATCTTCGCGCGCTTAGGGCGCGCTTGTCCGGGACGACGAGGGGAGAGAGCTGAGCTTACGCCGCCTGCTTCTTCGCGCTGATCAGCTTGCGGTTGATCAGCACTTCCGCGATCTGGATCGCGTTGAGCGCCGCGCCCTTGCGGAGGTTGTCGGACACGCACCACAACACGAGACCGTTCTCCACCGTCGCGTCCTCGCGGATGCGGCTGATGTAGGTGGCGTCCTCGCCGGCCGCCTCGTACGGCGTGGCGTAGCCGCCGGGCTCCTGCTTGTCGATGACGAGGCAGCCGGGCGCCTTGCGCAGGATGTCGCGCGCTTCATCCGCGCTGATCGGATTTTCGAACTCGATGTTGACGGCTTCGGAGTGGCCGACGAACACAGGCACGCGCACGCAGGTGGCGGTGAGCTTGATCTTGGAATCAAGGATCTTCTTGGTCTCCGCCATCATCTTCCACTCTTCCTTGGTGTAGCCGTCCTCCATGAAGACGTCGATCTGGGGGATGATGTTGAAGGCGATGCGCGCGGGAAACTTCTTATTGACGATCTCGCTGTTGGTGTAGACCGCCTTGGTCTGCGAGAACAGCTCGTCCATCGCGTCCTTGCCGGCGCCCGACACCGATTGATAGGTCGAGACCACGACGCGCTTGATCGTCGCCTTGTCGTGCAGCGGCTTGAGCGCGACCACGAGCTGCGCGGTCGAACAGTTCGGGTTGGCGATGATGTTCTTCTTCTTGAAGCCTTCGGTCGCGGCCGCATTCACCTCCGGCACGATCAGCGGCACGTCCGGGTCCATGCGCCAGGCCGAAGAATTGTCGATCACGACGGCACCGGCGGCGCCGATCTTCGGCGACCATTCCTTCGACACCGAGCCGCCCGCCGACATCAGGCAGATGTCGACGTCGGAGAAGTCGTAGTGCTCGAGCGCTTTGACCTTCAGGGTGCGGTCGCCATAGGAGACCTCGACGCCGACGCTGCGGCGTGACGCCAGGGCCACGACCTCGTCCGCGGGGAATTTGCGCTCATCCAGGATGTTGAGCATTTCCCGTCCGACATTGCCGGTCGCGCCGACGACTGCGACTTTGTAACCCATCGTTCACTCTCCGATGAAAAAGCCCGTTCCTGAAGCTGACGCTTAAACAGGAAGAGCAGCGCTTCTATGCGAGAACCGGCCGCAAGACAACGTTGGACCCCGCCTTAGGGACGTGGATGCAGTCGCCTGAGGCCAGCACGGCCGCACTCTCGACCCGGACCAGTCTCCATCTGGCGTTAGCAGCCTTCGCCGACGAGGTCGTCGGCACGCTGGCGCGGTTGTTCGCCTATGTGGGGACGCTCGCCCTGTTTGCCATCCTTGGCCTTGCGGCGCTCGGGCAGCTGCCCGATCTGCGTGACGACGAGCCGGCGCCGAAGCCCGGCTGGAACGTCGCCGACCGCTCGCATCCGGCATTCGCCCTCAGCAAGCTCGATTCGTCCGAGAAAACAGCATCTTACACCATCCTTCGACATCCCGAAGGCGGCCGCCGGGACATCATGCGCTGGGCAGGCGAAGCGGACAAGCCGCTGGCCCAGCTGGAGATTTACCGGGAGGGCGGCGAGTTCGACGTGGCTCGTCCTGCCGCGATGGACCTCGCCGTCCAGATGGGCCTGGAAGCGGCCAGCGCGCTCGAACAGGCCGGCCTGATCGAGACCAAATTCGGCCCCGTCGCCCTGTTCCGGCCGGTCGCGGCAACGGAGGGCGCGCGGGCCTGCCTCGGCTACCTCAAGCGCAGCGAGGAGCCGGGCTTGCAGATCTCCGGCTTCTCCTGCCAGGGCGACACAATGCCCGCCCAGCGTGCGGCCGTCGCGTGCACGCTGAACCGGCTGACGCTGCTGACCTCGGGCAACGAGCCGAAGCTCGCCGATCTGTTCGCCCGGGCCGAGCTGAAGCGCCGGGCTTGCGACCTTGCGGGCTCGCCGGACTGGCTGCTGGGCGCGGCGAACGCGCAATTGCGCGGGACGCTTTGAGGCGCATCAAGCTCAAGTGGCTGGTATTGATGCAACTTTTGCCGGCGGGCCCGATTATTCCGAGCTGGTGTGACCCAATAGACCTAGTTGCGCTCACCCCGGCCGGGCTAGTATGGGGTGAAATCGACTGGCGGTGCGCCGCCTGAAGGGGACGTGATGAGCTCGAAATTCTCTGCCAAATTGGCGACCTTGTTTGCTGCGGGCGCCGTGATTGCCATGTCCCTCGTGACGCCGGCCTCGGCCGACAACAAGACCAAGCGCTACGACGAGCGCGGCCGCCACTATTACGGCCCGAGCGGTCCCAACGCCGTCTACCAGCAGGGCCGCACCCGCATCTATGTCAGCAAGCGCTCCTGGCTCGACGGCGGCACCGAGGTCAATCCGGGCGACCGCAAATTCTCCGACTATGCCTTCCCGCCGGCCGTGGGCTATCCGTCCTTCGCGCGCGAGAATCTCAATCGCCCGATCGACCGCCAGCCGCTCTCGCCGCCGCAGGACATCGGCGGCTATCCGCAGAATTTCCCGCTGTACTGAGCGGACGTAGCGATCCGAATCAAAAGGCCGGGCTCACGCCCGGCCATTTTTTTTGCGAGACGCGTCCGCCTCACGCGTTGGCTGCCGGATCGTAGCGCCGGCAAAACTCCTCGATCGCCTCGGAGCGGAAATCGGCGAGGCGCTCGAAGATGAGCGCATCCGGCCAATCCCACCAGGCGATGCGCCGCAAGCTCTGCGCGACATCCTCATCGAAGCGCTTGCGGATGGGGCGCGCGGGAACGCCGCCGACGATGGTGTAGGGCTCGACATCGCGGCTGACGACCGCGCCTGCCGCGATCACCGCGCCGTCACCGACGCTCACACCCGGCAGCAGGATGGCGGCGTGTCCGATCCAGACATCATTGCCGACGATGACGCGGTCGCCGCGACGGTCCGCGAAGAAATCGCGGTCACGCGTTGCGCCCGGCTCGTAATATTCGGGGCAATAGGTGAAACGATGCTGGGACGGCCGGCCCATCGGATGGTTCGGCGCGCCGATCCGCACTGAATTGGCGATGGCCGTGAACTTGCCGATCACGGCGTCGGCGACGTCGCAGTTCTCGCCGAGATAGGAGTAGTCGCCGAGCGAGGCATATTCGATGCGGGTGCCCGCGAGGATTTCGCAGCGCCGCCCGATCTGCGCCTCGCGCCGGCGCACCGTGTCATGGATGATGGTTTCCGCGATCTTGGGGCGGGGGGATGTGCCCATGAGGCGGCTCCGGCATGTAGCCCGGATGAGCGAAGCGCAATCCGGGAAGGTCTATCCACGTGGCGAGAACCCCGGATTTCGCTTTCGCTCCATCCGGGCCACGACATCCCATCTTACGCGTGCAGTTTCTGCAATTCCTTCAGGATCGCTTCGCCCATCTGCGTGGTCGAAGCGGCCGTCGTCCCCTCCGACTTGATGTCGGCGGTGCGCAGGCCGCTCGCCAGCACGGCGGCGATGGCGGCGTCGACCTTGTCGGCGAGATCGCCCATGTCGAAGGAATAGCGCAGCGCCATGCCGAAGGACGAGATCATCGCGATCGGATTGGCGAGGCCCTTGCCGGCGATATCAGGCGCCGAGCCATGCACGGGCTCGTACAGCGCCTTGCGCTTCTTGGTCTTCACATCCACTTCGCCGAGCGAAGCCGAGGGCAGCATGCCGAGCGAGCCGGTCAGCATCGCCGCGATGTCCGAGAGCATGTCGCCGAACAGATTGTCGGTGACGATGACGTCGAACTGCTTCGGCCATTTCACCAGCATCATGCCGCCGGAATCGGCGAGCTGATGCTCGAGCGTGACGTCGGGGTATTCGCGCTTGTGGACCTGAGTCATGACCTCGTTCCAGAGCACGCCCGACTTCATGACGTTGCGCTTCTCCATCGACGTCACCTTGTTCTTGCGCTTGCGCGCGAGCTCGAAGGCGACGCGGCCGATGCGCTCGATCTCATAGGTGTCGTAGACCTGGGTATCGATGGCGCGCTTCTGGCCGTTGCCGAGATCGGTGATGGTCTTGGGCTCGCCGAAATAGACGCCGCCGGTGAGCTCGCGCACGATCATGATGTCGAGACCTTCGACCGCCTCGCGCTTCAGGCTGGAGGCATCAGCCAGCGCCGGGTAGCACACGGCGGGACGGAGGTTGGCGAACAAAGCGAGATCCTTGCGCAGGCGGAGCAGGCCGGCTTCCGGACGCACCTCGTAAGGAACGGCATCCCATTTGGGGCCGCCGACCGCGCCGAAGATGATGGCGTCGGCGGCAAGCGCCTTGGCCATGTCGCCCTCGGAGATCGAGACCTTGTGGGCATCATAGGCGGAGCCGCCGACGAGGCCGGTGTCGGTCTCGAATTTGGCGATCCCGGCCGAATTGAGCCAGTCGATCAGCCGCTTCACCTCGCCCATCACCTCGGGGCCGATACCGTCGCCGGGAAGCAGCAGCAATTTGTGGGTCGCCATGGTCGTCACCTCAGATTTTTTCTCGTCATTGCCGGGCTTGACCCGGCAATCCAGCTTTTTTGAAGGATGGATGCCCGGGTCAAGCCCGGGCATGACGAGCGGGATGAATTTCGGCGGGAGTGCTAGAGCGGCGTTGCGCGCTTGGCAAGACACCATTGCCGCGGCGCGGCTGTGCAAGGCGGGCGGGGCCTGCCACAGTGCGGGACGCCGGAGTATCCCCTTGCACGCCCCTGATCGCCCCCCACCCGACGCACACCCTGCGCGGCTGATCCTGACCCTGTCGCTGGCCGCGACGGTCGGGCTCGGAATCGGCCGCTTTGCCTATGCCCTGGTGCTGCCCGACATGCGGGAGGACCTCGGCTGGTCCTACTCGGCGGCCGGTTTCATGAACACCATCAACGCCGTCGGCTATCTCGTGGGCGCGCTTGCCGCCTCGCGCCTGATCCAGCGCGTCGGCTGGGCGGCGGCCATCCGCGGCGGAACCCTCGCCTGCGTCGCCGCGCTCGCCACCTGCGCGCTGACGGGGAATTTCATCGCGCTGAGCCTGGCGCGGCTCGTGCTGGGTCTTGGCGCCGCGGCCGGCTTCGTCGCGGGCGGCGCGCTGGCGGCCACCATCGCCCAGACCCGCCCCGAGCGGGCCAATTTCCTGCTCAGCCTGTTCTATGCCGGGCCCGGCATCGGCATTTTATCGTCGGGACTGATCGCACCGTTCACGCTGCAGTATTTCGGGCCGGGCTCGTGGTGGATCGTGTGGTGGGCGATGACCCTGCTCTCGGTCGTCATGACCGTGCCGTTGTTCCTGATCCGCATCGAGAGCGGCGCGCGCTTCTCCGAAGGCAGCCACGCCGCCTTTGCGATCCTGCCCGTGCTGATTTACCTGGCCGGCTATTTCCTCTTCGGCGCCGGCTACATCGCCTACATGACCTTCATGATCGCCTATGTGCGCGACGGCGGCGGCGGGGCCGCGGCGCAGGCGGCGTTCTGGAGCCTGATCGGCCTGTCCGCCTTCGTAACGCCCTGGGCCTGGCGCGGCGTGCTCGCGCTCGATCGCGGCGGGCTCGCCACCGCCATCATCCTCGGCACCAACGCGTTGGGGGCGGCCCTGCCGATGCTCGGGCATTCGCCGGCATGGCTCGCCGTCTCCGCGGTCGTGTTCGGCGTCGCCTTCTTCGCCGTGGTCGGCTCGACCACCGCCTTCGTGCGCTTCAACTATCCGCCGCAGGTGTGGCCGACCGCGATCGCCGCGATGACGATCTCGTTCGGCGTCGGCCAGACGCTCGGCCCGATCGTGGTCGGCGCGATCACGGATGCGCTGGGGAGCCTGTCGTATGCGCTGAACGTGTCGGCGGCGTTATTGGCGCTGGGGGCGGTGGCAGCGTTGTGCCAGCGCAAGGTGGGACCGGGCTAGGTTGTCATTCCGGGGCGCGCATAGCGCGAACCCGGAATCCATTCATCCACCAGTCCTGCGGCCCGATGGATTCCGGGCTCTCGCTTCGCGAGCCCCGGAATGACGGCCCCAATCAGCTTCCGCTGAACGAATTATACCCCTGGTCTTCCCAATAGCCGCCCTTGTAGTCGTTGGTGACTTCCATCGAGACCACGTATTTCGGGTTCTTGAAGCCGAGCTTGGTCGGCACGCGGATCTTCACCGGGAAGCCGTAGGCGCGCGGCAAAATCTCGTTCGCGTATTTGAACGTCATCTGGGTCTGCGGATGCAGGGCGCTGCGCATATCCAAAGGCGAATTGTAGCCGTCCTTGTCGGCGCACTGGAACCAGACGTATTTCGCGCGCGTGTCGGCGCCGATCAGCTTGAGGAAATCGCGCAGCGGCGTGCCGGTCCAGCTGCCGATCGCGCTCCAGCCCTCGACGCAGATGTGGCGGGTGATCTGCGTGACCTGCGGCAGCTTATGGAGCTCGTCCAGCGTCCAGGATTTCTTGTTGTCGACGAGGCCGCGCACCTCGAGCTTCCAGTCCGCAGCCGAGACGTCGGGCGCGTCGTCGAGATCGTAATAGGCGTTGAACGGAAACGGCTTCGTGATCGCGCTCTCGGGGAAGGTCGGCGCCAGCGCATCGGGATTGAAGATGAAGGCCTGCACGGCGTCGTTGAACTTCGAGACGCTCTTCAGCATCTCCTCGGCCGAGGAGGAATCGACGACGTCGCAGCCGGTCAACAGTGTCAGGGCGCCGAGACTGGCACTGCCCGCGATGAAGCGGCGGCGGGTGACGTCGGGCATCGTCTTGATGGAGTCCTTGATCAGCAGCCGCTTGTCGACGCCTGGGATCAGGAAAGAGCGCTTGGCCATGATGGGTCTCCTAATCAACGGCCGATAATCATCGCGCGCAGGCTCTTCGGCACCAAGAGTGCGAGCAGGACGTGAATGACGAGAAACGCGCAGATCGCGGCCATGCAGAAGAAATGGATGTAGCGCGCGGTCGGGTAGTCGCCGAACAGCATGACCAGCCAATGCAGCTGCACCGGCTTCCACATGCCGAGCCCCGTGAGCACGATCAGCACGCCGACCACGATGATGCCGGCATAGAGCAGGCGCTGCACATAATTGTAGACGGTGAGATCGTCATGGCCGAGCTTGAAGGTCAGGGCGGCCCTGACGTCGTGCAGCACGCCTGACGGGGTGATTGGAAACAGCTTCTTGCGGAAGCGGCCGGTGGCAAAACCGGTGACGAGATAGGCGAGGCCGTTGACCATCAACAGCCACATCGCCGCAAAATGCCAGAGCAGGCCGCCACCGAGCCAGCCGCCGAGCGTGTAGTCGCGCGGGAAGGTGAAGCCGAACAGCGGCGAGGCGTTGTAGATCTGCCAGCCCGACAGGATCATCAGGATCATGGCGAAGGCGTTGATCCAGTGCATGACCCGCACCCAGGCCGGCTGGATCACTTTGGCCGGGGTGGCCCTGACCTGCTCGTCGGTGACTGTGAGGCTCGCCATGATGGTTCCGTCCTGATCGTTCCGTCCTGGGATCGTGTGTTGGGAATTATACGCCGGCCCGCCGGTTTTCGTTACGCCCCGCCGGCCATGGAATCGATGCCGTCAGGCTATTGTGGTCACAAAAAAGCGAGCCGGGTATCCCCGGCTCGCGGTCTGAAACCATCCTGTTCGGGGATGAAACAGGATCGCGCGGTGTTACGACGCCGGCATCAAGACGGTGTCGACCACGTGGATCACGCCGTTGGACTGGTTGACGTTGGAGATCGTCACCATCGAGGTGCCGCCCTTGGCATCGACGATCCAGACCTTGCCGTCCATCTTCTTGACCGTCAGCTCCTCGCCTTCGGCGGTCTTCATCTTCTTGCCGTCGGTGAGGTCGGAGGCCTCGAGCTTGCCGGGCACGACGTGGTAGGTGAGGATCTTGGTCAGGGTCGCCTTGTTCTCGGGCTTGACCAGGTTGTCGACGGTGCCGGCCGGCAGCTTGCCGAAGGCGGCGTTGGTCGGCGCGAACACCGTGAACGGGCCCTTGCTCTCCAGCGTCGGCACCAGGCCAGCCGCCTTCACCGCCGCCACCAGCGTGGTGTGGTCCTTCGAGTTGACCGCGTTCTGCACGATGTTCTTGGACGGGAACATCGCGGCGCCGCCGACCATGACGGTCTTCTCCTCGGCACGCACAGGCGCGACGACGGTCGCGGTGATGGCGAGGGCGCTGAAGGCGGCGGCAGCGAGATAGGCAATGCGCTTCGACATGGAAGTCTCCCGATTGAATTGGTGCCGGCCATGGCCGGTGTTGGGTTGGGGCAACAACAGCGACTGCGACAGTTTGGCGTGATGCAGCAGTGCCGTCGTTGGACCGAACTACGGGAGGGTTTGGGGTGCAGTTTCGGAGAAAAATTCTTTGTGATGGGTGAAACTTCGGGACGGCGTGTCCGTGCGGTGAGCGCGCGCCACACACTCCGCTGTCGTCCCGGACAAGCGCAGCGCGGATCCGGGCCCCATAGCCACAGGGAGTTGTTTGGCGAAGACTCGGAGTTACCAGTCGCGCCCCCAATATCTGCCTGTGGTTATGGATCCCCGCGTTCGCGGGGATGACACCGAATGTGTGGCACGCGCGCCTCGCCTCAATCCCTGTTGTTCGGCGTCTGGATGAAGCCGCGATTGTGCGTCGGGCTGATCAGCACCTCGTTGATGCAGACGCGCGCCGGCATGCTTGCGATGAATGCGATGGTGCGGCCGAGATCCTCGGATTGCAGCATCTTCGCCTGCTCCTCCTCGCTCGGCACGACCGGGCGCAATTTGAGAATCGGCGTTGCCACCTCGCCCGGCATCAGGCAGCAGGCGCGCAGGCCGTTGACGCATTCGTCCATGTTGAAGGAATGGGTCAGCGCCAGCACCGCATGCTTGGTCGTGGTGTAGGCCGGCCCCGGCATCTTCGAGACGTGGCGGCCGGCCCAGGACGAGACGTTGATGATCGCACCGTCCTGCTGCTGGCGCATCGTCGGCAGCACGGCGCGCATGCAATAGAGCACGCCGTTGAGGTTGACCTGGACCAGCTTGTCCCACCCCTCCAGCTCCATGTCCTTCCAGCTGCGCTTGGGAACATTGATGCCGGCATTGTTGACGAGGAGGTCGATGCGGCCGTGCCTGGCGACGATCTGATCGGCGGCCTTCTGGACCTCTGCCGCGTTGGAGACGTCCAGCGCGATCGCCTCGGCTGCGCCGCCCGTCCTGGTGATCTTCGCGACCACGTCGTCCAGGGCTGCCTGGCGCCGGCCGGACACCACCACCGTCCAGCCATCGGCCGCCAACGCCTCCGCCCCGGCCTCCCCGATCCCGCTGCCGCCGCCCGTGACCCAGGCCACGCGTTTCCCAACTCTGGTCATGCAAACTGTCTCCGTTGCTTCATCGGGGCGGTTTTTGCTAATCCAGCCCTCGGTTTTGACCGGCCTTGTCAGTCTTGCGGTCGAGGAATTCTTGCATGAACCAAGCAGCCAACGCCAACCTGTTTTCCCGCCTGTTCGACGGCCTCGACGATCCCAAGCGCCTTGCGATCGAGATGCAGGACGGCACCCGCATCAGCTATGGCGATCTGATCGCGCGGGCCGGGCAGATGGCGAACGTGCTGGTCGCCCGCGGCGTGAAGCCGGGCGATCGCGTCGCGGTGCAGGTCGAGAAATCCGTCGCCAATATCGTGCTGTATCTCGGCACGGTGCGCGCCGGCGCGGTCTATCTGCCGCTCAACACCGCCTATACGCTGAACGAGCTCGACTACTTCATCGGCGACGCCGAGCCGTCGCTGGTGGTGTGCGATCCCGCCAAGGCGGAAGGCCTCGCCCCGATCGCCGCCAAGGTGAAGGCGAAGGTCGAGACGCTCGGCCCCGACGGCAAGGGCTCGCTGACGGACGCCGCCGACAAGGCCAGCCCCGATTTCGCAACCGTCCCGCGTGCGAACGACGACCTCGCCGCCATCCTCTACACCTCGGGCACCACCGGCCGCTCCAAGGGCGCGATGCTAAGCCACGACAATCTCGCGTCGAACTCGCTCTCGCTCGTCGACTATTGGCGCTTCACCGACAAGGACGTCCTGATCCACGCGCTGCCGATCTATCACACCCACGGCCTGTTCGTGGCGACCAACGTGACGCTGTTCGCCCGGGCCTCGATGATCTTCCTGCCGAAGCTCGATCCGGACCTGATCATCAAGCTGATGGCGCGCGCCACCGTGCTGATGGGCGTGCCGACCTTCTATACGCGGCTTCTGCAAAATTCCGCGCTGTCGCACGAGACCACCAAGCACATGCGTCTGTTCATCTCGGGTTCGGCGCCGCTGCTGGCGGAGACCCATCGCGAATGGTCGGCGCGCACGGGGCATGCGGTGCTCGAGCGCTACGGCATGACCGAGACCAACATGAACACGTCGAACCCCTATGACGGCGAGCGCGTGCCCGGCGCGGTCGGCTTTCCGCTTCCCGGCGTTTCCGTGCGCGTGACCGAGCCCGAGACCGGCAAGGAGCTGCCGCGCGAGGAAATCGGCATGATCGAGGTCAAGGGGCCGAACGTCTTCAAGGGCTATTGGCGCATGCCGGAGAAGACCAAGTCCGAATTCCGCGACGACGGCTTCTTCATCACCGGCGACCTCGGCAAGATCGACACCAAGGGCTACGTCCACATCCTCGGCCGCGGCAAGGATCTCGTGATCTCCGGCGGTTTCAATGTGTACCCGAAGGAAATCGAGAGCGAGATCGACGCCATGCCGGGCGTGGTCGAATCCGCCGTGATCGGGGTGCCGCATGCCGATTTCGGCGAGGGCGTCACGGCGGTGCTGGTGCGCCAGCCCGGCGCGAGCATCGACGAAGCAGCCGTGCTGAAGGGCCTGGACGGACGCCTCGCAAAATTCAAGATGCCCAAACGCGTCTTCGTTGTCGACGAACTGCCGCGAAATACGATGGGCAAAGTGCAGAAGAACATTCTGCGCGAGACGTACAAGGACATCTACGCGAAGAAGTGAGGGGCGATTTGGTTCGCGTTGTTGCGATCTGCCTCCACCCTGCACGCTGCATGCCCCGCGCAGGCGGGCATCCAATACGCCGCGGCTTCTCGGCTCATTCACTGGTGTCTCTGGAATACTGGATTGCCCGCCTTCGCGGGCAATGACACCGCGCATATGGCCTGCGCTTTGCCTCGAGCCGCTTACTGCCCGCCCACCAGGCTCAGCACGAACCTGCTGCCGACGATGAAGAGATAGCAGCCGAACGCGACTTCCAGCGTTCGCTTCGACATTGCATGCGCGGCTTTGACGCCGAGCGGTGCCGTGACGAGGCTCATCGGCATCACCAGCACGGCGCCGATCAGCGAGACGTAGCCGAGCGCGAACGGAACTTGCAGCGCGGCGACAGACGGATAGGTCGCCGCGGCGGGCCAGCCGGCATAGATATAGCCGAGCGCGCCGGGGATCGAGATCAGCACCGCGAGCGCCGACGAGGTCGCCACCGCCTGATGAATCGGCCGGCCGTAGAACGTCATCAGGAGGTTGGAGAACAGGCCGCCGCCTATGCCCATCAGGGTAGACAGGATGCCGACGCAGAAGCCGTAGGCCCGCATCAAGGGACCATCAGGCAAATCATCGCCAAATCTCCAGCCCTCGCGCGCGAAGATCAGCCGCACCGCGGCCGACCAGGCGACGCAGACGAACACGATCTTGAACAGCCGCTCCGGTGCGTAGCGCGCGACCACGCTGCCGGCGACGACGCCGATCACGATCGGCAGCCACCAGACGCGCAGGACGCCCAAGTCGACGGCGCCGCGCTTGTAATGCGCCTGGAACGAACGGATCGAGGTCGGGATGATCACCGCGAGCGAGGTGCCGACGCAGAGCGGCATCCGCACCTCGAGCGGCACGCCGGCGATGCGGAAGCATTCGTAGAACACCGGCACGAGAATCGCGCCGCCCCCGATGCCGAACACGCCGGCCAGGAATCCGGAGAGCGCGCCGGTTGCGATCAGCAACAGCGCGAGCTCGACGACGTCCTTGATATCAAGACCTGCGATCACCCCTGACCTGCCCGGCGACTGGTCGCAGCGTGACCGAAACGAGCGCCCGGAAATGGCTGCGTGCCAAGCTGTAGGCGATCTGATTTGCACGGTCGACCGCCGCGTCGCCGGTCTTGGGTGGAATGCAGGCTGCGCATATCCGCCCGCGATGCGAAAAATGAGTGCGCATGACGGAAATCGCTCGTGTCGGGTCGGCCGGCCGGTCGGCCCTTGGCGGTGTGAACTGACTGGTTCGAACGCCCGACGGCTCGGAGCGGGTTAGAGCCGTTCCAATAGTGATTTCAACGCGCCCGGGCCGTTGCCACAAGAGATGAATAGCTGTTCTGTTTTTACTCGGCATACAGCCGCTCTGGTATACCAAGACCCTGATTGGCCTTGTTTCATCAAGGGTCTAGAGCTGAACGCCGGTTCGATTTATGGCAATTTGGAGATTGCGCAGGGCAAATCGACTCCGTAAATAGAGCCGACCTTTCGCGATCCCCGCGCGCCCTCTGCTGGGCCGCCACACAACATCAAAGCCCATGACCGCACGGATCGAACGACCGCTTTCACCACACATGCAAGTCTACCGCTGGACGCTGACGATGGCGCTGTCCATCGTCCATCGCGCCACCGGCATCGCCCTTTACGTCGGAACGCTGCTGCTGGTCTGGTGGCTGGTTGCGGCGGCCTCCGGCCCGGCCGCCTATGCCCACGTCCAGGCCTTTGCCGGCAGCATCATCGGCCGCCTGATCGTGTTCGGCTACACCTGGGCGCTGATGCACCACATGCTGAGCGGCATCCGGCATTTCGTCTGGGACCTCGGCTACGGCTTCAAGGCCAATGAGCGCGAAGCGCTGACCTGGGGCGCGCTGATCGGCGGCATCGCACTGACGGTGCTGATCTGGATCATCGCCTATGCGATCGGAGGCGGACGATGAGCGCGACCGATACGCCCAAGCGCAGCATGCGCACCCCGCTCGGCCGCGTCCGCAATCTCGGCGCCGCGCATTCGGGCACGTCCGATTTCTGGCGCCAGCGCATCACCGGCGTCGCCATGACGCTGCTGATGATCCCGGTCCTGGTGATCATCATGATGCTGCTCGGCCGCAACCAGGTCGGCGCAGCGCAGATCCTCAGCTCGATTCCCGTCGCGGTGATCCTGCTGCTGTTCATCTTCGCCAGCGCCTGGCACATGAAGATCGGCATGCAGGTGGTGATCGAGGACTACGTCCATAACGAGAAGCTGAAACTCGTCTCGGTCATGCTCAACAACTTCTTCTCGGTCGCCGTGGCGCTCGCCTCGACCTACGCGATCCTGAAACTTTCCTCCGGAGTGTAACCCATGGCCACCACAACGAATGGCTCGGGCAACGGCGCTCCCGCCACCAACGGCAAAGCCTATCCGATCGAAGACCACACCTACGACGTCGTCGTGGTCGGCGCCGGCGGCGCTGGCCTGCGCGCCGTGGTCGGCTGCAGCGAAGCGGGCCTGCGCACGGCCTGCATCACGAAAGTGTTCCCGACCCGCTCGCACACGGTCGCGGCGCAGGGCGGCATCTCGGCTTCGCTCGGCAACATGCACAAGGACGACTGGCGCTGGCACATGTACGACACCGTGAAGGGGTCGGACTGGCTCGGCGACCAGGACGCGATCGAATACATGGTGCGCAACGCACCCGACGCGGTCTACGAGCTCGAGCATTGGGGCGTGCCGTTCTCGCGCACCGAGGACGGCAAGATCTACCAGCGTCCGTTCGGCGGCATGACCATGGAGTACGGCAAGGGCCAGGCGCAGCGCACCTGCGCCGCTGCCGACCGCACCGGTCACGCCATGCTGCACACGATGTACGGCCAGTCGCTGCGTCACGCGGCCGAGTTCTTCATCGAGTTCTTCGCCATCGATCTGATCATGGACGACCAGGGCACCTGCCGCGGCGTCATCGCGCTCAAGCTCGACGACGGCACGCTGCACCGCTTCCGCGCCCAGACCGTGATCCTCGCCACCGGCGGCTACGGCCGCGCCTACGCCTCCTGCACCTCGGCGCACACCTGCACCGGCGACGGCGGCGGCATGGTGCTGCGCGCCGGTCTGCCGATGCAGGACATGGAGTTCGTCCAGTTCCACCCGACCGGCATCTACGGCTCGGGCTGCCTCGTCACCGAGGGCGCCCGCGGCGAAGGCGGCTATCTCGTCAACTCCGAGGGCGAGCGCTTCATGGAGCGCTACGCGCCATCCGCCAAGGACCTCGCTTCGCGCGACGTCGTCTCGCGCGCGATGACCATCGAGATCCGCGAGGGACGCGGCGTCGGCAAGAAGAAGGACCACATCTTCCTTCATCTCGACCATCTCGATCCCGCGGTGCTCGCCGAACGCCTGCCGGGGATCTCCGAATCCGCAAAGATCTTCGCCAATGTCGACGTGACGCGCGAGCCGATTCCGATCGTGCCGACCGTGCACTACAACATGGGCGGCATCCCCACGAACTATCACGGCGAGGTGCTGACCAAGAAGGACGGCGACGACAACGCGATCATTCCGGGCCTGATGGCGATCGGCGAAGCCGCCTGCGTCTCGGTGCACGGCGCCAACCGCCTCGGCTCCAACTCGCTGATCGACCTCGTGGTGTTCGGCCGCGCCGCCGCGCTCCGCCTCGCCGAGAAGCTGACGCCGAACGCCAAGCAGCCGGAGCTGCCGGCCAACTCGGCCGACCTCGCGCTCGGCCGGCTCGACCATTACCGCTACGCCTCCGGCGGCACGCCGACCGCGAAACTGCGCGAAGGCATGCAGAACGTGATGCAGACCAATTGCGCGGTGTTCCGCACCGGTGAAGTCCTGAGCGAAGGCCAGAACCTGATCGCGAAGGTCCACAGCGGCATCACCGACATCGCCGTGTCCGACCGTTCGCTGGTGTGGAATTCGGATCTCGTCGAGACGCTCGAATTCGACAACCTGATCTCGCAGGCGGTGGTGACGATGAACTCGGCCGCCAACCGCACCGAGAGCCGCGGCGCCCATGCCCGCGAGGACTTCTCCGAGCGCGACGACAAGAACTGGATGAAGCACACGCTGGCCTGGCTGGACGATGCCGGCAAGGTCAAGATCGAGTACCGCCCGGTTCACGACTACACCATGACCAACGACGTGCAGTACATCCCGCCGAAAGCGCGCGTGTACTGATCGAACAGTAGCCGTCATTCCGGGGCGCCCGAAGGGCGAACCCGGAATCTCGAGATCCCGGGTTCACGCTTCGCATGCCCCGGGATGACGAAAGGTTAGAGCAATGGTTGAATTCGCACTTCCCAAGAACTCCAAGATATCAGGCGGCAAGACCTGGCCGAAGCCCGCGGGCGCGACCGAGGTTCGCGAGTTCAAGGTCTATCGCTGGAATCCGGACGACGGCAAGAATCCGAGCGTCGACACCTATTACGTCGACACCAATGATTGCGGTCCGATGGTGCTGGACGGCCTGATCTGGATCAAGAACCACATCGACCCGTCGCTGACCTTCCGCCGCTCCTGCCGCGAAGGCGTCTGCGGCTCCTGCGCCATGAACATCGACGGCCAGAACACGCTGGCATGCACCCGCTCGATGCACGACGTGAAGGACGGCGCGGTGAAGGTCAATCCGCTGCCGCACCAGCCGGTGGTGAAGGACCTCGTCCCTGATCTCACCAATTTCTACGCGCAATACGCCTCCGTCGAGCCGTGGCTGAAGACGACCTCGCCGACGCCGCAGAAGGAATGGCGCCAGACCCACGAAGACCGCGAGAAGCTCGACGGCCTCTACGAATGCATCCTGTGCGCCTGCTGCTCGACCTCGTGCCCGAGCTATTGGTGGAACAGCGACCGCTATCTCGGCCCCGCCGCCCTGCTCCAGGCCAACCGCTGGGTCTCGGATTCGCGGGATGAAGCGACCGGCGAGCGGCTCGACAATCTCGAGGACCCGTTCCGGCTCTATCGCTGCCACACCATCATGAACTGCGCCAAGGCCTGTCCGAAGGGGCTGAACCCCGCGGAAGCCATCGCCGAGCTCAAGCTCAAGATGGTCGAGCGCCAGATCTAAAGCACGAGATTTGCGCTTTCCGTCCCGGCCGCACTGGCCGGGACATTCCCCAATCGCGGTCAATTCGAGGAGAATTTTCTCCGACCCGCTGCGCGCGCAAACTTTCGGTCTACAACCAACGGTTCCCGCACAAGCTGCTTCCTTCCCTTCGCGAGATTCAGTTAAGCTCCCGTCAGGGACGGAGCGACTGTGCAGAGGGCGCAACGCAACTCGCTGAAGCTGTTGCAGTGGATGATGGCGGCATCCCTGGCGCTGCCGGTTGCGCTGTTCGTGATCACCGCCGCGATCTCCTACACCTCGACCAGGGACGTCGCCGACCGGGAGATCGGGCGCACGCTCGACGTCGTGCATGAGCATGCGCTCAAGGTGTTCGAGACCATCGATCGCAGCCTCGCCGAGCTCAACGAGGTGGCCCGCGGCCTGTCCGACGACACCATCCGCGCGCGCGAGCCGGCGCTGCACCGCCGCCTGAAGCGGCTGAGCGATTCGCTGCCGCAGCTCAAATCGGCCTGGATCTTCGACGCTGACGGGAAAGCGCTGGTCAACAGCCTCGTCTCGCCGCCGCCGGAGCTGAGCTTTGCAGACCGCGACTATTTCTATGCCCATGTCGACCAGGCCATCGGCACCTTCATCGGCACGGCGCTGACGCCCCGTCCGCCCTATCAGGGCGCCCGCTTCTTCGGGGTCAGCCGCCGCCGCGACTCCGACGACGGCCGTTTCATCGGCGTGATCCAGGCCTCGGTCCTCCCCGAATATTTCGAGAGCTTCTACGCCAGGATCGGATCAGATCCCGGCAGCTTCTTCGCGATGGGCCGCACCGACGGTGCGATGCTCACGCATTTCCCGCGGCTCGACCGCGACCTCAGGCTCGATCCGACCGGACCGGTCGGCCGGGAAATCGCGGCGCGCCCCGAGCGCGGGCTCATCACCGTCGCCTGGCCATCGGACGGGATCGAGCGCCGCATCGGCTACCGGCGCATCGCCGAATACCCGATCTATGTCAGCGCCGGGCTCGAGACCTCGGCGATCCGCGCGCGCTGGCTGGCCACCATGGGCCAGCATCTGGTGTTCGGCATCCCCGCCACCGCGCTGCTGTTCCTGCTGCTGGCGCTGGCGTTCCGGCGCACCCAGCACCTCCAGGCCGAAGCCGCAAAACGGCGCGAGGCCGAGGAGGCGCTCAAGCACAGCCAGCGCCTGGAGGCGCTCGGACAGCTCACCGGCGGCGTCGCGCACGATTTCAACAATCTGCTGACGGTGATCCGCGCCTCCGTCGACCTCTTGAACCGGCCGCAACTGACGGAGGAGCGGCGCCAGCGCTACATTACCGCGATCGCGGACGCGGTGGCCCGCGCGGCCAAGCTGACCTCGCAGCTGCTCGCCTTTGCGCGGCGTCAGCCCCTGAAGCCGGAGGTGTTCGACGTCGGCGAACGGATGCAGGCGCTGCACGACATGCTTGCGCCCCTGCTGGGGCCGGCCATCGAGATCGCCATGCGTCTGCCCACGGAGCCCTGCCTCGTCCGTGCCGATGCCGGCCAGTTCGAGACGGCGCTGATCAACATGGCGACCAATGCGCGCGATGCCATGCAGGGCAAAGGTAGAATCAGTTTCAAGGTCGAGCCCGCGACGACCGTTCCCGATACGCTGGCCGACACCTCGGGTAGCCAGACTTCGGCAAGCCAGATCTCGGCAAACCGCGGCTTCGTCAGCGTGACCGTCAGCGACACCGGCATCGGCATTCCCGCTGCCCGATTGGGGCGCATCTTCGAGCCGTTCTTCACCACCAAGCAGGTCGGCCACGGCACCGGCCTCGGCCTGTCTCAGGTGTTCGGCTTCGCCCGGCAATCCGGCGGCGAGGTGACGGTCACGAGCGAGCTGGGGCACGGCAGCACCTTCTCGCTCTACCTGCCGCGCGTGCCGCCGGACCTGCTGCCGCAGCGGCAGGCGCCCAACACGGCGCCGGCGGTGGCCGGCAGCGGCATCTCGGTGCTGCTGGTCGAGGACAATATCGAGCTGGCCAATTTCGCCGCCGATGGTCTCACCGAGCTCGGTTACAGCATCACGCTGGTCGACAATGCGACCGATGCCCTCGCCGAGCTCGTCATGGACGCCGATCGCTTCGACGTCGTGTTCTCCGACGTGGTGATGCCTGGCATGACCGGGCTTGATCTGGCGCAGGCCATCCGCGACCGCGACATCGACGTGCCCGTCGTGCTGACGACGGGCTACAGCCAGGCGCTGTCGCAAGATGGCGCGGCCGGCTTCGACCTGGTGCAAAAGCCCTATTCCATCGAGGAATTGTCACGTGTTCTGCATCGCGCCGGCCGGACCCGGCGCGTCCAGAACGGCGCCGCCGAATAGGGCGGTTGCGGGAACCCGAGGGAACCGGTTGATTTCTCTCGCGTTGTCCGCGCATGAACAAGCCGGCCGCAAAGCGCGAACAGGACAAACCGCCCATCATTGGGATCAAGGGTGAGAATGGCGATGAGGTCGCACCGCCGCCCCCGGAGCTGCTCGAGCCCGACCCGGAACTCTCGCCCGAGGAGGCCGAGCAGGCCCGCAAGGACTATCTGCTGACGCGGTTCTGGATCAGCGCACGCGGCTTCTGGGGACGTAGCGGCGATCGCCTTGCCTGGCCGTTCTCAATCGGTCTCGGCCTGCTGATCATCCTCACCGTCGGCTTCCAGTACGGCATCAATGTCTGGAACAGAGCGATCTTCGACGCGATCGAGAAGCGCGACGCGGCAAGCGTGTTTCATCTCACTGCGATGTTCTTTCCGCTCGCGATCGGCAGCATCGTGCTCGGCGTCGTGCAGGTGTTCGCGCGGATGGGCATCCAGCGGCGCTGGCGGGCCTGGCTGACGGCGAGCGTGCTGACGCGCTGGCTGAAGAACGGGCGCTATTACCAGCTCAATCTCGTCGAGGGCGACCACAAGAATCCGGAATACCGGATCGCCGAGGATTTGCGCATCGCGACCGACTCGCCAGTCGATTTTCTCGCCGGCGTCACCTCGGCATTGCTGTCGGCCGCGACCTTCATCGTCGTGCTCTGGACCATCGGCGGTGCGCTCACCGTCACGCTCGGTGGCTCGACCATCACCATCCCGGGATTCCTCGTGATCGCCGCGATGCTTTACGCCGCAATCGCCTCGGGCTCGATCCTGGTGATCGGCCGGCAATTCGTGCAGGTCTCCGAGGACAAGAACCAGGCCGAGGCCGATTTCCGCTACACGCTGACGCGCGTGCGCGAAAACGGCGAGAGCATCGCCCTGCTCGGCGGCGAGGAGGAAGAGCGCGAGGGCATCGATCGCAACTTCACCAACGTGCTCAGGCAGTGGGCGCGGCTCGCCGGCCAGCACATGCGCACCACGCTGGTGTCGCAGGGATCGAGCCTCGTTGCGCCCGTGGTCCCTCTCCTGCTCTGCGCGCCAAAATTCCTCGACGGCTCCATGACGCTGGGACAGGTGATGCAGGCGGCCTCCGCCTTCACCATCGTGCAAAGCGCGTTCGGCTGGCTGGTCGACAATTATCCGCGGCTCGCCGACTGGAATGCGTGCGCCCGCCGCATCGCCTCGTTGATGATGTCGCTCGACGGCCTCGAGCGCGCCGAGCAGGGCGACGGTCTCGGCCGCATCAAGCGCGGCGAGACCCGCAACGAGACGATGCTGGAGCTCAACGATCTTTCCGTCACGCTCGACGACGGCACCGCCGTGGTCGGCGAGACCGAGGTCGCGATCGAGCCCGGCGAGCGGCTGCTGGTTGCCGGCGAATCCGGCACCGGCAAGAGCACGCTGGTGCGCGCCATCGCAGGGCTCTGGCCATGGGGCGGCGGCAGCGTCAATTTCCATCCGGACCGGCGGCTGTTCATGCTGCCGCAGCGGCCCTACGTGCCATCAGGCTCGCTGCGCCGCGCCGTCGCCTATCCCGGCGCCGAGGAGGACTGGACCGTCGAGGAGATCGGCGAGGCCCTGCACAAGGTCGGCCTCGACCATCTCAAGCAGAAGATCGAGGAGGAAGGTCCCTGGGACCAGACGTTATCCGGCGGCGAGAAGCAGCGCCTCGCCTTCGCGCGGCTGTTGCTGCACAACCCCGACATCGTCGTGCTGGACGAGGCCACCTCGGCGCTCGACGAGAAAAGCCAGGACAAGATGATGCGGATGGTCACCGACGAATTACCGAAGGCGACCATCGTCAGCGTCGCGCATCGCGCCGAGCTCGAGGCCTTCCACAGCCGCAAGATCGTACTTGAGCGCCGCAAGGGCGGCGCCAAGCTCGTCAGCGACATCGACCTGATCCCGCGCAAGGGCAAGCGCAGGCTGCTCGGGCGATTTTTGCGGCAGCGCAAGGCACCGAAGAAGGCGGCGTGAGGTTTTCTCCGTCGTCCCGGACAAGCGCAGCGAAGCGGAGCGCAGATCCGGGATCCATACCCACAGGGAGAGGTTTGACGACGACTCGGAGTGGGCGTCTCGCGTCACACTTCTCCCTGGGGTTATGGATCCCGGGTTCGCTTCGCGCCCCGGGACGACCCGGTTATCCGGCGTTGGAGTCCCCGCCAAAACCGGCTATGCATGCGCCGCTTGCAACGAGGATCCGCTGCTTGACGACTGACAATACCTCTTCGTCCGCGCCATTCGGCGCGTTTGCGCCGAATGCGGCGCAGGCTGCGATCATTCGCCTCGCACAGCAGTCGGGGCTGAAACGCGGTGCATTCCGTCCGTGGCTGTCGCGGCTGGTCAATCTGCTGCGCGGCGGCCCAGTCGACGTGAAATATCAGGGCGCCTCGTTCCGCCTCCATCACCAGGGCAGCGCGACCGAACGCGGCGCGATGTTAAATCCCGACTATAATCTCGACGAGCTCGACTTCCTGCGCCAGCACACCCGTTCGGGCGGCACCTTCGTCGACGTCGGCGCCAATGTCGGCACCTTTGCACTGGTGATGGCGCAGCAGGTCGGCGCCACAGGCAAAGTGGTCGCAATCGAGCCGCATCCGCTGACGTTTGGACGACTGTCCTTCAACCATGCCGCATCGAAGACGGCGCAAGTGCGCCTGGTGCAAGCTGCGGCCGGCGACAACGACGGCGAGCTGATGATCGAGAGCGGCGGCGGCAATCTCGGCGCCACGCATGTCGTCACCGGAACGGCCAGCGCGGACGCGATCAGGGTGCCGTCGCTGCGGCTGACAAGGATTCTGGACGAGGCCGGCGTCACCGAGGTCGATTCGCTCAAGATCGACGTCGAGGGTTTTGAGGACCGCGTTCTGATCGGCTTCTTCCGCGACGCGCCGCAATCGCTGTGGCCGCGCGCGGTGGTGATCGAGCATCTGTCACAAAACGAGTGGCAGCAGGATTGTATTGCCGACATGGTCGCACGCGGCTTCAAGGTCGCGCGCAAGACACGAAGCAACACATTCCTGTCGCGCTGACAGGGACAAGCAAGGGAGGTTGTGATGATCGACCATCTGGGTTTCTCGGTCTCCGACTACGAGCGCGCAAAGGCGTTTTATGCGAAGGCGCTGGCTCCGCTCGGCTACGGCCTGATCATGGAGGTCACGGCGGAGCAGACCGGTCATGCTGCGGCCGCGGGTTTCGGCGCCGACGGCAAGCCGGATCTCTGGTTCGGCGGCGAAGGCGCGATGAACAAGCCGGTGCACATCGCGATCGCCACCAAGGACCGCGCCACCGTGGATGCCTTCTACGAGGCTGCGATCGCGGCCGGTGGTCGCGACAACGGACCTCCCGGTCTCCGCCCGCATTATCACGCGAATTACTATGGCGCGTTCGTGCTCGATCCTGACGGCCACAACATCGAGGCTGTCTGTCATCTGCCCGAATAGAGCACGCTTCGAAACGAAGCGAGGCGGAACATCGGCACGGCAACGTCGTTATCGTTCTCTGGACAACGATCTCGATGATGCCGATGCCGATCGAACCGCCCGAGATTCCGCCGTCGACACCGGGCACTCCGACCGAGCCGCCGCCGGGAATTCCGCCCGGCAATCCGCAGCCCGAAATCACGCCGCCGGTGCGCGAGCCCGGCGAATCTCCGCGACCCGACGAATTGCCGGGCCGCGTGCCTGAAGAGATTCCGCCGCGCGGGCCGAACGGTCCGCTCACGCCCAATCCCGCGACGGACGCAATGCCGCCGCGCAATCACATATGAGGCGATTGCAACCGACGTCTGAATGCGCAATGAACGTCATCATAGTGAGTCGATTTGCGTGAAGAAATAAATCGGGCCGCGACTGCTTCGCCTGCCACAATGCGGCCTAACGCGTAGCCGTTCATCACATCACTTCGTCAAAGAACCTTCCGGGGAAGTTCACCGCCATGACCAACCTTCGTTTCGTGCTGCTCGCGACCACGGCTCTTACCGCGATGCAATTGGCCAACACCGCATCGCATGCGCAAGGCGCTTCGCCGTTCGTGGTCGCGCAGGCCCAGCCGCAAGACACGGGCCCTGACGGAAAACCGAAGCAGCCGCCGAAGGGACCGCCAGCGGCCGCGCCGCCTGCGGCACCCGCGCGCCCGGCTGCACCGCCGCCCGCGGCTGCACCGCCGCCCGCGGCTGCACCTCCCCATCCGCCCGCAGCGCCGCCGCCCGCGGCCGCACCGCCGCGCCCAGCCGCGCCGCCTCCGCCGCCCCCTGCGGCTCGGCCGGCTCCGCCGCCGCCACCCCCGCCGCCTGCCGCGCCGAAGCAGCCGTCGCCGCCTCCGGCCGCGGCTCCGCAGCAGCATGCCCCGACACCGCCGCCTCCCGCACCGCCCGCAGCACGGCCGGCTCCGACGCCGCCGCCTGCGGCTCGCCCGACTCCGACACCTCCGCCGCCTCCGCCACCTCCGGCAGCGACTCCCCCGGCCCGGCCCGCACCTGCGCCCACGGCAACGCCGCCTGCCCCGACGGCAGCACCCGCGGTCCGCCCCGGCGCGCCTGCGCCCGCAGCGACTCCCGCGCCGACAGCGACGCCCGCACCGACGGCAACGCCTGCGCCGACCGCAACGCCGGCACCTGGCAGCACGCCCGGCGGATCGCCGGCAGGGCGCCCCGGTACACCGCCGCCCGGCCGCCCTGGCGCGCCTCCTCCCCCGGCGGGATCACCGGCTCCTGGTGCTGCGCCGGCTCCGGCAGCGACGCCGACTCCTGGCGGCACGCCGACGCCCGGACGCCCAGGTGCAGCACCAGCTCCTGGCGCGACCCCGGCCCCGACTGCGACGCCGGCACCCGGCCAACAAGGCGCAACGCCTCCTGCGGGCGGGCCCGCCGCCGGAACTCCGCCGGCGTCCCCGCAAGCTGGCGCTCCGCCACGGCCGCCGGCGCCTCCCGCCGGCGCCGTGGCACCGTCGGTCGTCCCCGGTTCGGCGGCAGCAACGCCGCCGCCAGACCGAAAGCAATACGCGACACCGACGATTGCGCCCGCCTTCAGGGCCGCGCCGACGATTGCCGCACCCTTGCCGCCCGCGCCGCGTCCGCCGCAGCGTGACCTGACACCGCTCGCGGTCGGTGCGGGCGTCGTGGCCGGCGCAGTCCTCGGTGCCACCATCGCCGACCTCCACAGTCAGCGTCGCGAGACCATCGAGGGTGGACGCACCGTCTACACCGAGCCGGACCGCATCATCATCCGCGATCCGGGCGGGCAGGCCTATGTCCGTGGCAACGATCTCTATCGCTTCCGCTACGGCGCCCGTGACATCCGCACCGACACCGTCGGCGGCGAGACCCGCACGGTCGTCATCCGTCCCGACGGCAGCGAGATCATCACCGTCGTCGGCGCCGATGGCCGGCTGATGCGACGCATCCGCAGGGATCCCCGCGGCCGCGAGCTCATCATCATCGACAACACCTATCGCGATCCGCGCGCGGTCGGCGGCTTCTATGTCGACGTGCCGCCGCCGGTCGTGAACATCCCCTACGATCGCTACATCGTCGACGCCCAGGAAGCGTCGCCTGACGTCATCTACCAGACCATGGTGGCGCCACCGGTGCAGCGGATCGATCGGCGTTACTCGCTCGACGAGATCCGCTACAGCCCCAATGTTCGCATGCAGATGCCGAGCATCGACGTCAACACGATCATCTTCGAGACGGGATCGTGGACCATCCCGCCGGACCAGGCGGCCCGGCTGCAGGTGATTGCCGACGGCCTCAACCAGGCGATCCAGCGCAATCCGCGCGAGGTCTTCCTGATCGAGGGACACACCGACGCGGTCGGCAACGAGGTCGACAATCTCTCATTGTCGGACCGTCGCGCGCAGGCTGCGGCCGAATTGCTGACGCAGCAATTCGGCGTGCCCGCCGAGAACCTGACCTCGCAGGGCTATGGTGAGCAATATCTGAAGGAGCAGACGCAGGGGCCGAGCGCGATCAACCGTCGCGTCACCATCCGCAACATCACGCCGCTGCTCAACGGCGGCCAGGCCTCGCTGCCGCCACCCCCGCCCGGCACCGCGCCGCCGCGG
>NZ_LFJC01000003.1:2882754-2901647 GCF_002776695.1 Bradyrhizobium nitroreducens | reverse complement strand
CTTAGTTCGATCGAGCGCTTCTGCGCTTACAGTTTGCCCGCCAAGGCCTAAAATGCCACGAACTTTTGGTTCAGGACACTAGGATCTATTCACCAGCCAATTTCAGCCTCGGCCCCGTCGCACCCTCGCGGGCGCGCAGCCGGGCTTCCTCGCGCGGCATGTAGTCGCGGGTGAGCGGCACCACACCCTGCCGCCGGGTCAGCTGGATCTGGAAGTTCATCATGGCCTGCTTGCGGAACGTCATCTCGCAGGCCGCCAGATAGAATTCCCACATCAGCGCGAACCGCTCGTCGTAGAGCTGCACCGCCTCCTCACGTCGCGCCATGAAGCGCTCCCGCCAGGCTTTCAGCGTTTCCGCGTAATGCAGACGCAAGATCTCGATATCGCAGACGAGGAGGCCGGCGCGCTCGATCGCCGGCAGCACCTCCGACAGAGCGGGGATGTAGCCGCCGGGAAAGATGTATTTGGCGATCCAGGGATTGGTCGAGTCCGGCCCTTGCGAACGGCCGATCGAATGCAGCAGCATGACGCCGTCCTCGCGGAGCAGCTCGGCGCAGCGTTGGAAGTAGGTGTCGTAGAATTGGGCGCCGACATGCTCGAACATGCCGACCGAAACGATGCGGTCGAACGGCCCGTCGATGTCGCGATAGTCCTGGAGCACGAATCTGGCCGAGCCGGTCAGGCCCTTGTCGGCCGCGCGCGCATTGGCGATCTGCAACTGCTCGGTCGACAGCGTCACGCCCGTCACGTCGGCGCCCGTGATCTCGGCGAGGTAAAGCCCGAGCCCGCCCCAGCCGGAGCCGATGTCGAGCACGCGCTGGCCGGGCTTGACGAGCAGCTTGGCGGCGATGTGCCGTTTCTTGGCGAGCTGCGCGTCGTCGAGCGTCGCGTCCTGCGCCTCGAAATAAGCGCAGCTGTATTGCTTGTCGGCATCCAGGAACAGCGAATAGAGCCGGGCGTCGAGATCATAGTGATGTGCGACGTTGTGGCGGGCGCGCGAGCGCGGATTGAACTGTTTCAGGTGGCGCGTCAGATAGCGCAGATGCCACCAGGGCTTTGCCCATTGCGGCAAGAGGTCGGGCTGATCGAGCAGGATCGCGAGGACGTCAGCTATGGTGCCGTGCTCGACGACGAACTCGCCATCCATATAGGCCTCGCCCAGTCCGAGCTCGGGATTGACGAGGATTTTCCGCTCCGCCTCTGCGGTCACGAAGCGCACCGCGACCGGCACGCCAGTGCCGTCGCCGACGGTGAATGTCGATCCGCTGGCGCTGGTCACCGTCAACGACCCGCGGCGGACGAATTGAGACAGAAATCGACGCAACAAACGGTCCATCGCCACCTTCCTCTCGAGCGAACCCGAAAGATGCGACACACCCGGCCTTCACATCCGACGCTCAGGTCCCGCGGTTCCTATGCGTTTGCATCCAAATCTGGGGACGGTCGCCCGGGCCCGCTATTGCGCTGTGATCAAAGGGGATATTCCAAAATCGCTTAATCACATCCTTGCGCGTGGAGGCTGCTTCCATTCGCGGCTCAATCGGTTAAAAGGTGACCCGCCGCCGCCCCGGAGGCCGGCTGCACCTCTCGGAATTCAATGGAGATGATGGGAATGTCGAGCCGAGCGCTCAGCCTCGCGACGGTATTGCTTCTGATCGGCTTCGGCGCGGCCGACACCGTTTTTGCGCAGGCGACCAACCTCGAGGCCGGCAAGACCCCGTCCCAGCTTTTCGCGCAGACCTGTAATGCGTGCCACAAGAGCCCGCGCGGACTTCTCAAGTCCGTCGCGCCGGGTTCGTTGCCGGGCTTCCTGCGCCAGCACTACACCACGAGCTCGGACATGGCGGGAATCCTCGCCTCCTATCTCGTCTCCAACGGTGCCACCGACACCCGCTACCAGGCCAAGGACGGCAAGAAGGACGGCGCCAAGGAGAAGGACGCGAGCACCAATCCCGAGCATCAGGGCCGCCGCCCGCGCACGCAGGACGCTGCCAAGCCGGACGGCGAGGCTGCTGCTCCCGCTGCGGAAGGTGGTCGCCAGAAGCGCGCTGCACGACCGGCCGAGGAGGGCGCGAAACCCGAAGGCCAGGCTGCGCCCGAAGGGCGCAAGGGCAAGCGTCGCGCCAAGCCCGGGACCGAAGAAGCCCCGAAGGTCGATGCCGCGGCTCCCGCCACTGAAGAGAAGAAAAGCGAACCGAGGACCGAGACCGCCAAGCCTGAGAGCTCAAAGCCTGAGAGCTCGAAGCCCGAGAGCGCGAAGTCTGAGAGCCCGAAGGTTGAGCCCGACGGCGGCAAGGCCTCCGAGAAGCCTGCCGACACCAAGCCGGACAGCAGCGCCAAGGTCGAGCCGCGCAGCAGCGATACACCGGCGCTGCGGCCCGATCCGGTCCCGCAGGTGACGCCGGCAGCTCCAGCCGCCGCCAAGCCCGCGGAGCCGGCAACGCCCAAGCCGGCGGAGGAGACGGCTCCCAAGCCTGCTGCCAGCTCCGAGCCGGCCCCGCAGCCGGCGCCAGCCACGTCCTCCGGGCCTCCGGCGCCGCCAATCTCGCGCTGAGCCAACCCAGATTTTTATACGAACCTGCTTGAGGCCGCTTCTATCGCGGCCTCCTTGTCGTCTTGACCGTCATTGGAGCGTTGCTCTAGAGTGGTACTCCAGGAGGCGTCGATGACGGCGAGCGTGCGAGACGATCTGCTGGCGGCTGGACTTGTCGTGTTCGACCGCGTCGGCTTCGAAGCTGCGACGGTCGCCGCGATCCGCACCCGGGCGCGCGCCTCCAACGGCAGCTTCTTTCACGCCTTCGGCTCGAAGAAGGAGCTCGCGGGCGCGCTGTTCCTGGAGGTGCTCAGGCACTACCACGCCGCGGTGCTGGCGGCGCTCGATCCTGCGCCCGGCGCCGAGCAAGGCATCGATCGGCTGATCCGGGCTCATCTCGACTGGGTTGTGACCAGCCGGCGCGAAGCGCGCTACCTCTTCGAGATCTCGCGCAGCGAGTGGGGCGAGGAGGTGCGCGACGCCCAACGGGCGCAGAATGCGCGGCTTGCCGAAGGCATCGAGCGCTGGCGCGCGCCACTGGTTGCGAGCGGCGAGCTGTTGCCGATGACGCCGGGGATGTTCGTCAGCCAGCTCATCGGGCCGGCGCAAATCTTCTGCCGCGCTTTCCTGTCGGGACGCGACCGCGCCGATCCGCGCGTCGAGGCCGACACGCTGATCGCCTGCGCCATTCGCGCGCTGAGGCCGTTAGATCGCATCAACAGGCAATAGGGAGAGACTGCATGCGAGCCGACGCAGATCCGGAATTTGCACCGATCGCCGAGCACATCCACGCCAATGTCGGCCGGCAGGGCTTCATGAACCTGGTCGGCGCCGAGCTCTCGGAATTGACGCGCGGCACCTGCACGATTGCGGTGGACCGCCGGCCGGAGCTGCTGCAGCAGCACGGCTTCTTCCACGGCGGCGTCACGGCCTTCCTGGTCGACAATGCCACGACGATCGCAGCCGCCACCTCGCGCGGCCAGCCGGCGCTGACGGCGGAATACAAGCTCAATCTGTTGTCGCCCGCGGTCGGCGAGAAGCTGATCTGCCGTGCCCGGGTGATCAAGCCTGGCCGTCAGGTGTCGGTGGTTGCGGCCGACGTGTTCTGCGTCAGCGATGGTGTCGAGAAGCACACGGCAACGGCGCTGGCCTCGATTGCGATGCTGAGCGAGGACGTCGCCGCCAAAACGAAAAGCCCGGCCGCCTGAGGCGACCGGGCTTTTGGCGCTTGTCATTGCCGGGCTTGCCGTCTTCGCAAAGCTTCGCCGGCCCGATATCGAGAGCCCGGCGAAGCCGTTTGCGGAGCCGGGACCCGGCAATCCATCATTTGGCGAGAGTTCTTTGACGATGGATGCGCGGGTCAAGCCCGCGCATGACGAGATGTACTGTAGGCTTACTTCTCTTCCGCAGCCGGGGCCGGCTCGACCTCGTCGAGCTGGGCTTCCGGATCGAAGAACTCGCCGGCGGCGGCGATCGCCTCGGCGGCCGCGTCGCGGTCCTCGTTGCGGGTGGAGATGTCCTCGCCGCGGTTGATGCGCTCGGCCTCGTCCTGGCTGCGCGCAACCGTGACGGTGATTTCGACTTCGACCTCGGGGTGGACGGCGACGGTGATGGAGCGCTTGCCGATGGTCTTGATGGGCGCGTCGAGCTGGACCTGCGGGCGAGCCAGCGAGATGCCGTCGGCTTCGAACGCGACGACGATGTCACGCACGTTGACCGAGCCGAACAGCTGGCCGGCTTCCGAGGCCTGGCGGATCACGATGATGTTCTTGCCCGCGATCTTCTCGGCGACCTTGGACGCTTCGCCCTTCGAGGCGAGGTTGCGGGCCTCGAGTTCGGCCTTCATGCCGTCGTACTTGGCACGGTTGTCGGCGGTGGCGCGCAGCGCCTTGCCGCGCTTGAGCAGGAAATTACGGGCATAGCCGTCGCGAACCTTCACGACTTCGCCCATCTGGCCGAGCTTGTTGACGCGTTCCAGCAAAATGACTTCCATATTCGTTCTCCTTTTGAAGTGCTCTGTAGGGTTTCAGTTTCGGGTTTGAACTCAAGGGGTCGGCAGCGGCGGCGGCTGCCGGCTGCGCAGGAAGCGCTCGCGGAAGCCGAACACGGCATCCGCAAGGCCGAGGATCACCATCGCGATCACGGGCCATCCCAAGACGACGACGAGAGCGTAGGTCGAGCCGAGCCAAAAGGTGCGGCTCTTCAGCGCAAGCGTGAGGGTATGCAGCACGGCGAAGCCGGTCAGCGCATAGCCCATCATCAGCGCCGCCGCGGCGATCTGCGCGGCGATCGCGAGCAGCCCCCCGGTGAAGCAGAAGGCGAGCGCGATGCAGAGGCCCACCAGCGTCATCGGCGGCAACTCCGCCGTCATCATGTCCGGCCAGGGGCGCCGTAGCCGGCCCGACGTCGCCGTGACCTTGGCGCTGAGCCAGAGATTGAGGGTCAGCGTCATCATCGCGACGACGGTGGCGCCTGCCGGTGCGATGCGCACCATCGCGTCGACGAACTGGCCGGCTTCGCCGGAGCTTTGCGGGTCGGTGGCGCGGAGGAGGCGCATCAGGCCGCGCCGCAGCGTGCCCATGATGGTCTCGGCGTCGGTCCCGAGCGTGAGCAGGGCGGCGATCGTGGTCAGCGTGGCGAAGCCGGCGAGCCACAGCAGAATGCGGCCGACCGGATACCATTCGAGCTCAGGCTCGGCGGCCGGTTCGGTGGCCGCCTCCGGCGCGGCAGGTGCCACGGGACGGCTGAGCAGGACGAGGTGCCCGAGCCACCACGCGGGCAGGGCGACGGTGACGGCGAACGCGATACAATGGGGCAGGCCAAACAGGATGCCGAGGCCGATCGCGGCAGCGATGCCGCCGAGGCTCGCGCAAAGCGGTCCCCAGCCGATCGCGGCGACCATCAGCGGGAGCGGTGCGAGATAGAACAGGACGAGCGAGATCAGCGCGCCCGAAATGATCGAGGCGAACATCAGCGCCGAGGCGGCGCCGGCGATCAGGGCTATCAGCACAAATGGCATCATCAGCTGTCCCGCTCCCTTCGAGCGGTTAGAGGCGACTTGCCCCAACCATCGGCGACCGGACGACCCGGAAGCCTTATGAAATTAAAGAGTGCAGCCGGCGGCGATGTCGCCGCCGGCTGATTTCGTCTTAGCGAATGACGTAGGGCAGCAGGCCCAGGAACCGCGCGCGCTTGATGGCGCGGGCGAGCTCACGCTGCTTCTTCGCGGACACCGCAGTGATGCGGCTCGGCACGATCTTGCCGCGCTCGGAGACGTAACGCATCAACAGCTTGGAGTCCTTGTAGTCGATCTTGGGAGCATTGGCGCCCGTGAACGGGCAGCTCTTGCGACGACGGAAAAACGGACGGCGTGCACCAGCTTCAGCCATGATTCTTACTCCGCATCCGTGGTTTCAGCTTCGTCACGCGGACGGCGCGGGCCGCGATCGCCGCGGAAACCGCCCTCGCGGTCGCCACGGAAGCCGCCTTCGCGCTCACCGCGGAAGCCGCCGCCACGATCGTCACGCTCGCGGTCGCGGTCGGCCTTGCGCATCATCGCGGACGGGCCTTCCTCGAGCTCTTCGACGCGGACGCTGAGATAGCGAATCACGTCTTCGCTGATGCGCTCCTGGCGCTCGATCTCGGCGATCGCCGCGGACGGCGCGTCGATGTTGAGCAGCACGAAGTGCGCCTTGCGGTTCTTGTTCATGCGGTAGGTGAGGGAGCGTACGCCCCAGTTCTCGGTCTTGGTGACCTTGCCGCCGAGACCTTCGACGATACCGGTCATCTGCGCAGTCAGCTCTTCGACCTGCTGCGTGCTCGCGTCCTGACGCGCGAGAAAGACATGCTCATAAAGAGCCATGGTGGTCCTTTCCTCGTGTTGGCGCATCGCCCGGCGTCAAGCCCTTAAGAGGCCTTCGGAAAGGACTCTGGGATGAAGCTCAGAAGGCGGAAACACGGGACGACGGGCCGACTGGCCCTGCCACACCAAAATCACGAATGATTTGCTGAGACCGTCCGTTCAGCTCCCGGCCGGGGTCTGCGGATGTGCGCGCTTATACGGATTTTGACCGGCTTTGCAAGGCTGGGGGCGGGGTTTTTGGTCCCGGAGGGTGCCGGTCAAGGGCGCCAGACCGTCCCCCCACACATCTCGGTTGATGTTTTTGTTTGTATAACATACAAATAAATCAACCAAGGGAAGCCCATGGCGGAGAAGTCGGTCCAGGACTCGTTTGAGGCGGCAGGCGACCCGAAGCACGCGACGCGAGCCACCCGGTCGGCCGGCCGCAAGATGCGCTCGCTGCTGCTGGATGCGGCGAGCCCGCTGTTCCGGGAGCGGGGGCTGTCGGGCACGGCGATCACCGACATCGCGGCCGCCGCGGACGCATTCCCGAGCCAGATCACCTACTATTTCCGCACCAAGGAGGCGCTGTTCGTCGAATGCGCCTGCCGCGACCTCCTGTATCTGGCGCGTGCGACTGAGCAGGCGGCGCTGAAGGCGCGCACGCCGCGGGACTACACGCACGCGCTGGCGGAGACCGTAACCGCGAGCGATTCCGTCGCCTTCTTCGCGGAAGCGCTGACATTGACCCGCCGACGCCAGGATCTTGCACCGCTCGTCGAGCGCACGATCGAGCGCCTGCACGGCGAAGGCGCGCGCGCCTATGCGAGCCAGGTGGCGCGGCACGGCTGGCGGTCGCTGCGTGCGCCCGACGAAAGCTCGCGGCGTTTCTGGGCCGTCGCCATCGGCGTCATTCTCGAAGGCTATGCGATGGGCCGCTCGCCCGAGGCGCTCTGCGCCGAGATGCTGCGCGTGCTCGGCGAGCAGGCGAAATCCAGCGGCGATGCCGCGCGTCTGCGGCTCGTCGACGACGCATCACATTCGAACGAGGAGGGCTAGGCCATGACCGCGCTTCGCATGCGGGCCCGCGATTTCCTGACCGACGACCAGCTCGCCGACGTGCGCGAGCGCGTGACGTGGAAAGGCGTCGCCCTGATCGGACACGCCTGGACGCTGATCATTGGTGCCGTTGCGCTGGTCGCGTGGTGGCCCAATCCGGTCACCTATGTTCTCGCCGTCGCCATCATCGGCTCGCGCCAGCTGGGCCTTGCGATCCTGATGCATGACGGCGCGCATGGCTGCCTGTCCGCCGACGAGAAAGCCAATCTGGCCCTGAGCCAATGGCTGTGCGCCTATCCATTGTTTGCGGAGACGCGCAGCTACCGGCGTTACCACCTGCAGCACCATGCGCGCACGCAGCAGGAGGACGATCCCGATCTCGTGCTGTCGGCGCCGTTTCCGATCACGAGGCTGAGCTACCGCCGCAAGTTCGTTCGCGACATCACCGGACAGACCGGCTACCAGCAGCGCAAGGCGCAGCTGCTCAACGCACTCGGTTCGAAGGACTGGCCGTGGCGCCAGCGCGCCGCGCATTTCTGGGGGAAGCTCGGGCCGCAATGCCTGGTCAACGCCGCGATGTTTGCGGTGTGTGTGGCCGCCGGCGTGTGGTGGGCCTATCCGCTGCTATGGCTGGTGCCGCTGCTGACCTGGATGATGGTTATCACCCGCATCCGCAATATCGCAGAGCACGCCGTCGTCCCCGACAGCAGCGATCCCTTGCGCAACACCCGCACCACGCATGCCAACTTTCTCGAGCGCCTGTTCATCGCGCCGTACTACGTGAACTACCACCTCGAGCATCATCTGCTGTTCTATGTGCCCTGCTACAATCTGCCGAAGGTCCATCGGCTGCTGAGCGTGAGCCGCCATGCCGGCCGCATGGAGGTGCAGCCGGGCTATGCGGCGGTGCTGCGCCTGGCGACGGCAAAGCCCGACCGGGATGACCGGCCAGGCCAGTTGGTGAACAGCGCGCGTCGCGCGCAGGCCGGCGTGAAGATCGACGCCAACCAGACCGCCGGTGGGTTTTGAGCCTCTCGTATCCCCAGTTGAATGCCGGCCGGGGTTCCCATCGCGGCTTGACAGTCCGGCCCCGGACAGTGTCTACGGCCCCCTTTGGAGCATGATCCGGAGCCATGGCCCAAGGAACCGGGCCCCAAGGCCGCGCGTAATCGGCTGCCGGTTCTCAGGAGGGATCGTGCCCGACAAGCAGGGAGCGCCGATGACGGCAGCATTCACATTTCCGGGGCAGGGGTCCCAGGCAGTTGGCATGGGCAAGGCCCTGGCCGACGCCTTTCCGGTGGCGCGCGCCGTGTTCGACGAGGTCGATGCCGCGCTTTCCGAGAAGCTGACGGCCATCATCTGGGATGGTCCGGCCGAAACCCTCCAGCTCACAGAGAACGCCCAGCCGGCGCTGATGGCGGTGTCCGTCGCCACCCTGCGCGTGCTGGAGGCTGAGGCTGGTTTTTCCGTGGGGCGGGACGCGGCCTTCGTCGCCGGCCACTCGCTCGGAGAATATTCGGCGCTGGCCGCGGCCGGCAGCTTGACGGTCTCGGATACCGCCCGTCTGCTTCGCACCCGCGGTCTCGCAATGCAAAAGGCCGTTCCGGTCGGTGCCGGCGCGATGGCGGCGCTGCTCGGCCTCGATTACGAGGCGGCCATGGAAGTGGCCAATGAGGCGGCGCAGGGCCAGGTCTGCCAGGCCGCCAACGACAATGGCGGCGGGCAGGTGGTCGTCTCCGGCGACAAGGCCGCGGTCGACCGCGCCGTCGAGATCGCCAAGACCAAGGGCGCCAAGCGCGCGATGCTGCTGCCGGTGTCCGCCCCGTTCCATTGCAAGCTGATGCAGCCGGCCGCCGACGCCATGGCGGAGGCGCTGTCGAAGGTCACGATCAAGGCGCCCGCCGCGCCGCTGGTGTCGAACGTGCTGGCGAGCGCCATCACCGATCCCGACGAGATCCGCCGCCGGCTGGTCGAGCAGGTCACGGGCACGGTGCGCTGGCGCGAGTCGGTTGCCTATATGGCAGGGCAGGGCGTCACTCGTTTCTTCGAGATCGGCGCGGGCAAGGTGCTGACCGGTCTCGTCAAGCGCATCGCTGACGGCGCCGTCGGCGTTGCGGTCGGCGGTCCGAACGATATTGCCGCCGCCAAGGACGCACTGGCCGCTGCGAAGCAGGCCTAGGTTTACGCACGATCTTTCCGGAAAAACCGCTACGCACTTTTCCGGATCGTGCTTTGGAGGAGTTTTCGATGTTCGATCTGACTGGCAAAAAGGCGCTCGTCACCGGCGCGACCGGCGGCATCGGTGGTGCGATCGCGCAGGCGCTGCATGCGCAGGGCGCGACCGTCGCGATATCAGGAACACGCAAGGAAGTGCTGGAGGAGCTGGCCGGCAAGCTCGGCGAGCGCGTTCATGTGCTGCCCTGCAATCTCTCCAAGGCCGATGAGGTCGAGGCGCTGGTGCCCGCCGCGGAAGCCGCGATGGGCCAGGTCGACATCCTCGTCGCCAATGCCGGCATCACCCGCGACAATCTCTTCGTGCAGCTCCGTGACGAGGATTGGGAGGAGGTCATCAACGTCAATCTGACCGCGACCTTCCGCCTGGCACGCGCTGCGACCAAGCTGATGATGCGCAAGCGCTTCGGCCGCATCATCGCCATCACCTCGGTGGTCGGCGTCACCGGCAATCCCGGGCAGGGCAATTACACCGCGTCGAAAGCGGGCCTGATCGGCATGATCAAGACGCTGGGCGCCGAATACGCCAAGCGCGGCGTGACCGCGAACTGCATCGCGCCGGGCTTCATCAAGACGCCGATGACCGACGCGCTCAACGACAAGCAGCGCGAAATGATTCTGACCAAGGTTCCGGCCGCCCGCCTGGGAACGCCCGAGGACATCGCGGCCGCCGCGGTCTATCTGAGCTCGAACGAAGCAGCCTACGTCACCGGCCAGACCATCCATGTCAACGGCGGCATGGCCATGATCTGAAGCCCTCGTTCCGCACTGCCCGCATGGGGCCGTGCCGGATGCGGCAAACGGCCGTTTCCGGAGGGAAATGAGGCTTGTGGTCAAGGCAATTGAAGTATGATAACCGGACCTTCAACGGATGGGCAAAGAACGCCATTGCAGGTTTTTGAAACCCTGTATATTGGCGATGCGGAGCCTTGGCCGTCGTTCGCCGGGCCCTGTATCGGTTAGGATGGGGCCAAATCAAAGTTCGTAAGCGAAGGCAAGTAACACGACCACGACGGCTCGTATCGTCCCGGGGGGTCGGGTCTACAGGGAACAACACGAGGTTAAGCAATGAGTGACATTGGCGAGCGGGTTAAGAAGATCGTGGTCGAACACCTTGGTGTTGAACCCGAGAAGGTTGTCGACGCTGCGAGCTTCATCGACGACCTCGGCGCCGACAGTCTGGACACCGTCGAGCTGGTGATGGCGTTCGAAGAGGAATTCGGTTGCGAGATTCCGGACGACGCTGCGGAGACGATTCTCACCGTCGGCGACGCCACGAAGTTTCTCGAGAAGAACGCGAAGAGCTAAGGCTCTTCATTTTCGCGGGGACAACATTGAAACCGGACGGGCCGCTTCGCAGCGGTCAGCCGGTTTCTTGTTATTGGCCGTGAATCTTTCGATGCGGAGTTTTCGGATATGAGGCGGGTTGTCGTCACGGGTCTCGGCATGGTCTCGCCACTCGGCTGCGGCGTCGAGCCGACCTGGAAGCGCATTCTCAACGGCGAAAGCGGTGCGCGCAGGATCGAGAGCTTCGACGTCTCCGATCTCCAGACCAAGATCGCCTGCACGGTGGTGCGCGGTGACGGGTCGAACGACAGCTTCAATCCCGACAAGTGGATGGAGCCGAAGGACCAGCGCAAGGTCGACGACTTCATCATCTTCGGCATGGCCGCAGCCGGCCAGGCGCTCGACGACGCCAACTGGCACCCCGAAACCGAAGAGGACAAGTGCGCCACCGGCACCATGATCGGCTCCGGCATCGGCGGCCTCAGCGGCATTGCCGACACCGCGATCCTCCTGAAGGAGCGCGGACCCCGTAAGGTCTCGCCGTTCTTCATTCCGGGCCGTCTGATCAATCTCGCCTCCGGATATGTGTCGATCAAGCACGGGCTGAAGGGACCGAACCATTCCGTGGTCACGGCCTGCTCGACCGGCGCGCACGCGGTCGGCGATGCCGCCCGGCTGATCGCGCTGGGCGATGCCGACGTGATGGTCGCGGGCGGCGCCGAGTCGCCGATCAGCCGCATCGGTATCGCTGGCTTCAACGCCGCGCGCGCGCTGTCGACCGGCTTCAACGAGACGCCCGAGAAGGCCTCGCGCCCCTATGACAAGGACCGCGACGGCTTCGTGATGGGCGAGGGCGCCGGCGTCCTGGTGCTGGAGGAGCTCGAGCACGCCAGGCGCCGTGGCGCGAAGATCTATGCCGAGGTGATCGGCTACGGTCTGTCGGGTGATGCCTATCACATTACGTCGCCGTCGCCCGATGGCGATGGCGGTTTCCGCAGCATGTCGGCCGCGCTCAAGCGCGCCGGCCTGACCGCATCCGATCTCGACTACATCAACGCGCACGGCACCTCGACACCGCTCGGTGACGAGATCGAGCTCGGTGCGGTCGAGCGTCTGCTCGGCAATGCCGCCTCCAAGGTCGCGATGTCCTCGACCAAATCGTCGACGGGGCATCTGCTCGGCGCGGCCGGCGCGATCGAAGCGATCTTCGCCATTCTCGCGATTCGCGATAATGTCGTGCCGCCGACGATCAACCTCGACAACCCGTCGGTCGGGACTGCGATCGACCTCGTGCCGCATACGGCGAAGAAGCGTGAGGTGAATGTCGCCTTGTCGAACTCTTTTGGTTTTGGCGGTACCAACGCGTCGGTGATCGTCCGACGTCTGGTCAATTAGTTTGGGTTTGAGACGAATCCACCGTTTTGCCGTATTCGGCGATAGTCATGGAAGTGGGCGCGTGCATTTGGCTCGGCAAGCGATTGCCGGGCCGCTATTGAACCGGCAGGATTCAGGTTGCTTCGATGAGTGAAAGGCCGCCCATTTCGCCCCGGAGCCCGCGGGCAGCGCTGGAGCCCGAGCAGCTTCCGCCGCCGCCGAAGCGATCGGACCGTGCCCGCAATCCCTTCGTGGTCGTCGGCAACGCCATCATCACCCTTCTGCTGATCGCCATGCTCGGCGCCGGCGGCGTCTATTATTACGGCCGGCAGGTGTTGGAAGCACCCGGCCCGCTGAGGGAAGACAAGATCGTCAACATCCCGCAGCGCGCGGGCAAGCGCGACATCGCCGAGACGCTGAACCGGGAAGGCGTGACCGACGTCAACCCGTGGGTGTTCATCGCCAGCGTCGCCGCGCTGAAGGCGAGCTCGGACCTCAAGCCGGGTGAATATGCGTTCCAGAAGAACGCCTCGCTCCGCGACGTCATCGCCACCATCGTCGAGGGCAAGGTGGTGCAGCATGCCGTCACAATTCCGGAAGGCCTGACCTCGGAGCAGATCGTGGCGCGTCTGTCCGACAACGACATCTTCACCGGCAGCGTGCGCGAGTTGCCGCGCGAGGGCACGCTGTTGCCCGAGACCTACAAGTTCCCGCGCGGCACGCCGCGCGATCAGGTGATCCAGCGCATGCAGCAGGCGCACAAACGTGTGCTCGCCGAGATCTGGGAACGCCGCAACCAGGACATTCCGGTCAAATCGCCGGAGCAACTGGTGACGCTGGCCTCGATCGTCGAGAAGGAGACCGGCAAGCCCGACGAGCGCAGCCGCGTCGCCGCGGTCTTCGTCAATCGCCTGAAGCAGCGCATCAAGCTGCAGTCCGATCCGACCATCATCTACGGCCTCGTCGGCGGCAAGGGTACGCTGGGACGTCCGATCAAGCGCAGCGAGATCACGCAGCCCTCGCCCTACAACACCTATGTCATCGAAGGCCTGCCGCCGGGCCCGATCTCCAATCCCGGCCGCGCCTCGCTGGAGGCGGCCGCCAATCCGGCCCGCACCCGCGACCTCTATTTCGTCGCCGACGGCACCGGCGGGCATGCCTTCACCGAGACCTACGACGCGCATCAGAAGAACGTCGCCAAGCTCCGCGCGATGGAGAAGCAGATCCAGAACGACACGGTCGAGCCGGCCGAGGATGCGCCGCCGCCCGCCGCCGCCGCGCCCGGGGCGACCGATACGCCGACGGCGGCCACGCCGGCCCGGCCCAATCAGCAGAAGAAGCCGCCGGCGGCACGCCCGGCCAATCCCGCACCGGCCCGGCAGGGCGCGGTGCAACCCTCGCCGCCGGTGGTCCAGCGCTAGGCGCGCTGCAGACCTGCCTGCGGACTTTGCGGATTCCACTTTCCTGCAAAATAGTCTTAAGTTTCGCGTGGCTTGATGCCTCGCGAATCCCGCGTTTTTTGGAGAACCTGACCTGATGGCGCTGTCGTCCATGACCGGCTTTGCGAGATGCCACGGCGCGAGCGGGCCGTACACGTTCGAATGGGAATTGAAGTCGGTCAACGCCAAGGGCTTTGACCTCAGGGTCCGGTTGCCGCAGGGGTTCGACGAGCTCGAGGCCCATGCCAAGAAGCGCGCCGGCGAGCTTTTGTCGCGCGGCACGGTCTACGCCAATCTCACCGTCAAGCGCACCAATGCCGCCGCCTCGGTCCGGGTCAACGAGGACGTGCTGAACGCCGTCCTGAAGGCCGCCGCAATGATCGGCGGCAAGATTGACGCGGTGGCCCCGAGCATCGACGGCCTGCTCGCGATCAAGGGCGTCGTCGAGGTCGCCGAGCCCGAGGGGGACGAGGAGGAGGACAAGGCCGCGCGCGCGGCTGCCGCCGCGGCCTTCGACAAGGCTCTCGACGAACTCGTCGCGATGCGCAAGCGCGAGGGCACCTCGCTCGGGCAGATCCTGACGCAGCGCGTCGACGAGATCGAGCAACTGGCGAAGAAGGCGGAAGCCGCGCCGGGCCGCAAGCCGGAGGCGATCAAGGCCAGGCTCGCGGAGCAGATCGCGGCGCTGCTGGACACCTCCGACCGCTTCGATTCCGACCGCCTGATGCAGGAGGCGATCCTGATTGCGACCAAGGCCGACATCCGCGAGGAGCTCGACCGCATCGCCTCGCACGTTGCGCAGGCGCGCGAGTTGATCGGCAAGGGCGGCCCGATCGGCCGCAAGCTCGACTTCCTGGCGCAGGAGTTTCACCGCGAGGTCAACACCTGCTGCTCGAAGTCGAACGATATCGAGCTGACCAACACGGGCCTCGCCATGAAGAACGTGGTCGAGCAGTTCCGCGAGCAGGTCCAGAATCTGGAGTGATCGATGACGACGGGCGGTCACGGAACTGACGGTGTCGAGCGGCGCGGCTTGATGTTCGTGCTGTCCTCGCCCTCGGGCGCGGGCAAGACGACGCTGTCGCGTCTTTTGATGGATCGCATGACCGGCCTGAAGATGTCGGTCTCGGCGACCACGCGCCCGAAGCGGCCGGGTGAGGTCGACGGCAAGGATTATCTGTTCGTCGACAAGCCCCGCTTCGACGCGATGGTGGAGGGCGACGAGCTCTTGGAATGGGCCACCGTGTTCGACAACAGCTACGGCACGCCGCGTGCGCCGGTCGAGGCTGCGCTGTCTTCCGGGCAGGACGTGCTGTTCGACATCGACTGGCAGGGCACGCAGCAATTGCGCGAGAAGGCGCGCGCCGACGTCGTCAGTGTCTTCATCCTGCCGCCTTCGGCCGCCGATCTCGAGAAGCGCCTGCACTCACGTGCGCAGGATTCCGACGAGGTGATCCGCAAGCGCATGAGCCGCGCCAGCCACGAGATGAGCCATTGGGCCGAGTACGACTACATCGTGATCAACCACGACGTCGACGAGGCCTTTGCCGAGGTGCAGTCGATCCTGAAGGCCGAGCGCCTCAAGCGCGAGCGGCGGATTGGCCTCGTTGGCTTCGTGCGAAGTTTGCAAGGGCAGCTTCAGGCCTAGGCTGCGGCAATTGCGGCCCTTGCTGCGCCAGCCGTTCCAGCATCGCGGTGATCACGTCGACGTCGACGTTGTCCTCGAACTGCATATCCTGGTCGCCATGGTCGTCCTTGCGGGCGACGGGCTTGTCGGCATCGGTCTCCCTCGCCGCGAGGCGGGGCGGCGCGGCCTCGATCTCGAATTCTCCATTGAAGATGTCGGCCTCGTCGAGCTCGTTGGCCTCGAGCGCAGTGGTCTCGCTGCGAACGGAGGCGGATTGAGCCGCGAGCCTGCTGATCTCCCGGGTGAACGCTGCGAGCTGCGCGGTCTGCGGCGGCCGGACCTCATCGAAGTCGACCGGGCCGACCTGCGCGTGCGGTACGAGCGCCGGCTCGTGCCAGGGGGCGCGGCTGCCCTCATGGTCCTGCGGGGTCCAATCGTTCCAATGCCCGCGCCGGTCGGTGGCCTGGATGCGGACGCGTCCGCCGGCGAAGCGATAGACGACGCTGGCGAGGATGCCTGCGAGCGCCAGCGCGCCGCCGATCACGAGCAGCAGTAGCTGCACCCCTGGCTTGTCGGTCGCGCCGTCCGTTGCGGCGGGCGGGAGCGGGGCGGGGGATTTTGACGGCTTTGCGTTCGGCTGCGCCGCTGCCACGGCGATGGCCGGCGCGGGCTGCGGTGCTGGTGACGCCGCGGACACATCGGGCCAGGCCGGTGTGGCGGGAGCTTGCGGCGCGTTGTTATCGGCCTGGCTGGCAGGTTGTTGTGGCGGCGTCGGGTTTGCCGGTGCGGCCGACGTGATCGCGTTCGGCGCCCTGGGAGCTGCAGTGCTGCGCGGTCCCACATATTCGGCGCGCGCGTCCTGCACGGTCTGCTGCGGCGGCTGCGCTGGTGAATCCGATGACGCGTCGACCGTGGCCTGCGCAGTCTGCGTGGCTTTCGCGCCGTCCTTGTCGCTGGCGGCGCGCAGGTACCAGCATTGGCGCTTGGTTGTGCGGTCGAGGCGATAGTACCAGTGCTGTCCCTGCGGCGCGGTGCCTTTCGGCGAGGCGAGGCAGTCGGCGGCCTGGCTGGCTGCGCTTGTTCCCGCCGGCGCGTTCTGCGACACGGCCGCCAGTGGCGCGCCGGCAATGAGACTGCCGACGAGGGCAGAGACGAATTTCGCGGTTCGGTTGCCCATCCTGGTCTCCCGGTTACGCATGCAACTGTACTGCCCCTTTGTCATCAAAGACTTGGGTGGCAATGAGCCGCAAATCCGGAGAGGATGTGGCTTGAATTGGGCCTGCGGGATGTTTGTTCCGCAGCGAAATGGGCCCTTTCGTCGTTACTGTTTCGCCGAAGTCCAGGTTCCACCGCAGCCGTCGGAACGGCGCCAGGTGCCGGAACCGCTGCGCGCACCGAGCCGTCCGGAGCCGGTGAAGGTCACGCCGCCGTCGCCATGACCGAACGTGCTGACGGCGCCGCTCGCGCTGACCGTGCCGCTGACGCCCTGGCCGATGACCTTGCCGGAGGAGACCACGACCGCGCCGGATGTGGAGCCGCCGCAGCCGACGCTGGTGACCATCCAGGCGCCGTCAAAGCTGCCACCTCCGCCACCGCCGCTTCGCCGCGACGAGCGCGGCTCCTCGGCAGCGGGCTTGCTCCGGCGCGCCGAGGGGGCAGGCTCGGCCGAGCGGTCCGATCGCGAGCCCGACAGCGATTTCTCGTCATTGCCAATCGAGCCGCCGGCACTGCCGGATTGCGCCAACAGAGGCGATATGGCGGACGATGAAGCGAGGATGGCGGTGAGGAGGACGGCGAGGGCAGTCGGACGGGTGACGGCATTGAGCATGAGCAAAATCCAAATTGAAAAAGGATCAGCGGCCGGAGCCGTCGGCGCAGACGGCTCCAATAATGCGGCAAGCTTTGCCAGCCTTGCCGCATTCGTCAAGCGCGGCGTCCCGGGCGCGCTGCACGCCCTCGCGCTGGACCAGCGACCAGGATTTGTCGGAGATCGCAAACGCGCCGCAGCTCTTGCCGTAGAAGGAGAGCTCGATCGGGCATTTGGCGCCGGCGCAATTGCCGCGCGCATCAGCCACCGCCGCGCGGCGCGAGGCGTGGTTCCAGGAGATGCCCCATTTGCTGCCGTCGGGACCGTAGACGATCGAGCCCCACGGCTTGAGATCCTCCATCTTGCGCATGCGCAGCAACAGGCCTTCGGTGGCTTCGCCGGTCGGCGCCATCGAGATCCGTTGCTGCAGCTTGGTGATGGCGCGCGTCAGGCCGTCGGGCGTATCAGGATCGAAATTGAGCTCGTAGAGCCGCTCGCTGAGCTCGCTGAGCAGCGCGGCATCGCGCAAGGGGACGCGGTCGGGATCGGCGCGCAGACGCTCCGCCGGCAGGGGATCGGGCTGCATCGCCGCGACCTGCGGCGGCGCAGCTTGCGCCGGCGGGACGAAGAAGAACGTGCCGTCGATTGGCGAGGACGACACCCAGGGCTGCTGCGCGCCCGCGGTGGCGCGCTTCACGGCGAGGCCGACCTGGTTGAAGGTCTGGAACACATCGAGACCCGCGACCCGGATCGTGCTGGCAAGCGCCTTGGTATAGGGGCTGTGGCCGTCGGCGCCGTCCTGGGCGACGTTGCCGGGCTGCGTCGCGTAGGAAATCAGCGTGCCCTCGGGCGCGCGCATCTGCGCAAGTCCGCCGTCCGAGGCACGCAACCCGCGCGAGCCAAACGGGTTGTTGCGGCAGGCGTCGAGGATGACCAGGTTGAGGCGCGTGCCGGAGCCCTGCATCTGGCGCAGCACGAGGTTGACGTCGGTCATCTGGAAGTCGACATCGGCCTCCCGCGTCGGATTGGCGCCGACCGGCACGAGATAGTTGGAGCCCGCGACCTGCACGCCGTGGCCGGCATAATAGAACAGCGCGACGTCGGCGCCCTGGACCTGCCGCCCAAAACTCTGCACCGCGATGTCCATCGCGCCCTTGTCGAGATCGAGCTGGGCCCTGCCGCCGACCAGCGTGAAGCCGAGCGCTCCGAGCGTCTCCGCCATCAGGCCCGCGTCCTTCGAGGGATTGTCGAGCGGCGTGATGTTCTTGTAGGCGGAATTGCCGACCACGAGCGCGACGCGCTTCTCGGCCATTGCCGGCTGCGTGGCGGCGACAAGCAAGGCCAGCGCCGCCAGCCCCAGGACGCGATTGAAAATCCTCGCGCGCATCGAAATTCCTCAAAATAATGCCGTCAGTGTATCAGGCCGGCGTGCCGCCGAAAAGCGATCCGGTGAGGCGGGGCAGACGGCGAGAGCGCCGACGGCGCATTCCGTCATCCTGAGGTGCGAGCGGCGCGATGCAACAGCATCGAGCCGGGAGCCTCGAAGGATGCACGGCCAAGCTGGCAGCCGGGCCGTCGCCCTTCGAGGCCTCCGCTACGCTCCGGCACCTCAGGGTGACGGGACGATCGCTTCAGCTTGCAGACGCGCGCCCGCAATCTCGCGGCGCGTTTCGCCCGAGCTTTGCAGGTCGTTT
>NZ_LFJC01000003.1:2865975-2882744 GCF_002776695.1 Bradyrhizobium nitroreducens | reverse complement strand
ACTTGGCGCTGTCGATCAGCTTCTGCAGCGAGGTGATGCCGGTGTTGGCGGCCTGCAGCACCTGCACGCCGTTGGCGATGCCGTCGAGCAGGTTGTTGATGTCGCTGGCGCGGTTGTCGAGCGACTGTGCCGTGAAGAAGTTGGTGGGATTGTCCAGGGCCGAGTTGACGCTCTTGCCGGTCGACAGACGGTTCTGTGTGGTGGCGAGAAGATCAGCGGTGGACTGGAGGGAGAGCAGGTTCTGACGAACCGACGAGGAGAGGACGATGCCTGACATAACTCTGTTACCTTTCTGGTAAGCGACGCTACTGTTACACGTCTGCTTGGATCGCGATTGATCCAGCGACGGCGGACGGTGCCGCCGAGACCTCTAACGAAACATGAAATGAAACCCGGGCTTTTGCCGCGTCACGCGTGATTCGGTCCGGGAAGCGGCGCGTATCGCTGCGCCGCCACACAAACGGACCCTTGAAATGATTGGGCTTTTCAGCGCAAGGGGCGTGAATTTACAGCTCGTTAACTAGTTACGAGCGAGAATCACGTCCTGATAGGCCGCAACGAACGCTCGGTTACGAAAGCGTTGATGGAGAACAGGCAATGGCCCTCAAGGTCGAGCTCAGACCGCACGAACGCATCATCGTCGGTAACTGCGTGATTACCAACACGGACCAGCGCGCCCGCCTCCTGATCGACGGCGACAACGTACCGATCCTGCGCGAGCGGGACATCCTCACGCCGGAGACCGCCGATACGCCCGCCAAGCTCGTCTACCTGGCGGTCCAGCTCATGTACATCTCGCCGGACCCGCAGACCCAGCACGGCACCTATTTCAACCTGGTGCGCGACATCGTCACGGCGGTGCCGAGCGCCTGGCCGATCATCGAGGCCATCAACAACAACATCCTGAACGGCGACCTGTACCGGGCGCTCAAGGACGCCCGCAAGCTGATTGCCTATGAAGAGAAGCTGCGGAGCCAGTTCGAGGCCACCCATCCCAAGGCGGAAGCGGACAAGGACGACGTGAGCTCCGCCGCCTGACCGCGCGTATTCGCGCGGCAACGGCTGCCCGAACCACGCCATCCCGCAAACGACGACGGCCCCGGATCATCTCCGGGGCCGTCGTCGTTTCAGCCATGAAGCTATGCTATTGCGCCGCGAGCGGCGGCGCCTCGACCTCGATCACGCCGTCGCCGCAGCGCCGTCCGCCAAAGTCCAGCACCGCAGCGACCAGCGCATCGATGTCCGCCTCCTCGGTGCGGTGGTTGACGATCGCGGCGCGGATCGCGAACTTGCCGCTCAGCGTCGTGCTCGACGGCGCCGCTATTCCGGATTCCTGGATGTCGGCGACGATCTCGCGATTGACCGCGTCATCGGCACGGTAGCGGAAGCAGACGATGTTGAGGTTGACCGGCGCCAGCAATTCCAGCCGCGGCTCGGCCAGCACGCGCGCCTCCAGATATTTCGCCAGCGCACAGCTACGCGCGATCGTCGCCCCCAGCCGGTCGGTGCCGAACGTCTTCAGCGTGAACCACGTCTTCAGCGCGCGGAAACCGCGCGACAGATCGGGGCCGAGATCGCAGGGCCAGATCGCTCCGGCCGCAAGCCCCCTCGCCTCGCGGCTGAGATAGGCCGCTGGCTGCGCGAAGGCCTGCCGATGCTGCTCGCCGTCGCGCACCAGCAGGAAGCCGGCATCATAGGGCACCTGCCCCCATTTGTGGAAATCGAGCGCGATGGAATCGGCGAGCTCGATGCCGCCGAGCAGCGGCGCGAGCTCAGGCGACAGAATCGCGAGCGCACCGAAGGCACCGTCGACGTGAAACCAGATGCCTTCCTCGCGGCACAGCTCCGCGATGGCCTTGAGGTCGTCGATCGCACCGATGTCGACCGTGCCGGCAGAGGCGACGACGAGGAACGGCTTGAAGCCGACCTCGCGATCGACGGCGATCTGCGCGCGCAGCGCGGCGACGTCGATGCGATGGTCGGCGTCGACGCCGATCTTGCGCAGCGCATCGGTGCCGAGCCCGGCAATGTCCATCGCCCTGGAGACGCAGCCATGCGCGGCCTGTGAGGTATAGGCCGTGAGCAGCGCGCCGTCGTTGCCGATGCCGTGCTGCCGCGCCAGTGTGCCGAGCGCAGCCGTGCGCGCCACCAGCACCGCCATCAGATTGGCCATCGAGGTGCCCGTGACGAAGATGCCGCTCGCGCTGTCCGGAAATGCGAACAGACGCCGCATCCAGTCGACGATCTGGCGCTCGACCTCGATCGGCATGTGATCTCTTCCGCCGAGATTGGCGTTGAGGCCGGCCGCGAGCATTTCGGCGAGCATGCCGACCGCAGTGCCGCCGCCATGTACCCAGCCCATGAAGCCGGGATGGACGTTGCCGGTCGCATACGGCGCAACGTGCTCGGCGAATTCGCGATAGACCTCAGCGAGGTCGCTCGCCTCGCGCGGAACGTCGGTCCTGAATGCCGCACGGACGTCATCGGGAATCGGCTGCCAGACCGGGCGTGCCCGAACATCGGCGATGCCGTCGATCGCCTCGTCCAGCATGCGATGGGCGAGCGCGCGGAATGCGCTCCAATCCTGCGGATCGAGCGAGGTGTGCGCGACGGAGGCGTGCGCGTTGCGGATGATCTCGTTCATGCTGCACTCCCCTCGCCCGCTCCTGCATGCCGCGACAGCATCGCCGCGAAGGCCGCGAAGATCTTGCGCATCTGCGGCGGCTTGTAGGGAAACACGACCGGCGAATCCATGTTGTGCACGACGGCGGTGTTGTCGGCCTCGAAGACCAGGAGCTCACCGTCCTGGTTCTCGGCGCAGTCGACGATGAAATAATCGAGGCCGACGCGCCTGCTCATCTCCTCGAGCGCGCTTCTGTGGCGCTCTGCAAAGGCGCGATCGAAGTCGAGCATGAAGGCGGCTTCCTCGGCCCGCTTCTCCTCGCTGAACGCCATGTAGGCGTTGAGATACCAGATATCCCAACGATCGGCGATCGCCATGTGGCAGGCGTAAGGTTTGCCGTCGACCATCGCCAGACGGTATTTGCGGTAGAGCCCGTCGGGATTCACATAATCGACGAAGCGCGCGACGAAGAAATCCTGTTCGCCACGCTCCGCGAGATAGGCCGCGAGCGCCGACTCATCGTCGAGCTTGGCGAGCCCGACGCCGGCATGCGAGCCGCGCGGCCGCGCGATCATTGGAAAGCGCAGTTCATCCGCGATGTCCTTGCAGGCGACCTGTCCTTTGGAGAGATCGGACAATTGCGCGCGCGTCGCGTGGATGGTCGCGGGAATGTCGAGCCCCGGCACGCCCGCGAGCAGCCGGTGCAGCTTGTCGCGATCGAGATTGCCGATACGGTCGGGACGATTGAGCAGCGGCCGCGGCCAGTGCGGCGCGGCCCTCTCGATCAAGGCCAGTGCCTCGCGGCATTCCTCGGAATCCGAGGCGACCACGATGGCAACGTCGTGCTCGGGCAAATTCTCCGGCAGACCGACGCCTTTGACCACGTAAAGTGTCAACAGCTCGACGTCGGAGCCTTCGAGCAGAAAATCGATCGGCGTGTTGCCGCCCATGTCGATGTCGGCTGCAAGCGCGAGCAGGCGCAAGCCCGGCTTGGGAGCTGTGCTCGGCGTGCGAAACAATTGATGGAAGGTGAGCACCTCCGACTGGATCGCGAGCCCCTGATCCTTGTCGCCGAGAAGCTGGGTGATCAACGACAGGTCCAGCCCTTCGCCCGCGAGCGCCGTCCCCGCCGCGATCCGCGCCAGCAGCTGGTCGCGCAATGGATGCAGGTCGACACCTTCGAAGGCCTGGCGCGTTAGCTGCGCAAAGCCGATGCGATCGGCGCAGTCTGCCGCGGTCATGCGAAGCGGGGCGGAAGCCGGTTGCTGCATCTCACACCTCGAACGCGGAGTTTACAGGCACGGCCGCAACCGCGCCACGGTCGAGCAGCAGCTCGATCTTTACCAGGACGTCGGCGATGCGATCGAGAATTTGCTGCACGTTGCGCCGCGCCTCCGCCGCATCCGGCGACCAGGCCTCGGTCACGAGCCGGGCACCGACGCAAAGGCGCAGCACGGCCTGCGGTGCCCCGTCCTGCCGCTCCAGACGGACCGGCTGGCCGATCAGGAAGCGTTGCGCGGCCACCAGCCGGTCGGCCGCGCTGCCGCTGATCGCCTCGTTCATGTCACGCGCCATCGCCCGGTGAATGGCGCTGGTCTCGGCGATCGAGACCGGCTTGCCGCCGCGCAGCAGCATGAACGGAAAGATCGTGGTTTGTGCCAATTCCTCGTCATCGATTTGGGTCGTCCGGGTCGCGGCTGCGACGGCGCGGAGCGACGGCGACAACGCGATCATGCTGTCGATGCCGGCGGCGAGCTCGGCGAGAACCCTGGCGCGGAACGCCTCGGGCACGGCGTAGTAACTGCCGATCTCGGCGAGCGCCGCCTCCCAGCGCAGCCATTGGCCGAAGTTCGGCCGCCGCTCGAAGCGCGAACGCAGTGCCGGCCAGGCCATCGGCCAATCGCAACGGCCGGCATAGTCGAAGACACCCGGCGCGATCCCCTCGATCCGGTCGAGCGATCGCGACAAGCCCTTCGGCACCAGCAGCGCACCGCTGAAGGCAGGCCCGCCGAAGAATTTCGAGCCTGTCATCAGCACCATGTAGCCGCGGTCGAGATAGGAGTGCAGCCGGCGACGGCCGAGCCGGGCCTGACAGGCATCGACGACGATCTGGACCTTGCGCGGCCAGCGCCGCGCGATCTCATCGAGACAGTCCGCACTCGGCGCGCGCCAGCCGAGCTTCGAGGCATCCATGATCTGGAGCAGCACGGGCGCGCCTCGCGCGATCGTGGCCTCGACCGCATGCAGCACCGCCGCATCGGCGTCCGCCCGCATCTCAATCCCCGGCCCCGTCTCGAGCAGCGGCAATGCGAGGCTGGCGCCGGCGAGCCCCGCGACCGCGCCGTCCTTGCGAACCGCAAGGCCGCCCGCCGTCATGGAGCTGAAATGGTGTCCACGGGCGGTGTGGACCGTGCCGCTTCCGGTCTGGTCGGCGCCGACCACGATCGTCACCGGCGGCGCGCCGAGCACCGCGCGCGCCAGGAACAGAGCGTGGAGCTGGGAGTCCGTGCCGGAGGGCGAGAACACGATGTCGACGCGCGGCGCCAGCTGGAGATGGCCGCGCAGCTCGTGCCGCATGTCCTCGCAGCGCGCGTCGAAGGCGACCTCGACCTCGTCGAACAGGCATTTGTGCATCAGCTCTTCGCGCGCCAGCGCGGCACGGTCATAGGCGGCTTGCGAGATCGTCGATGCCGTCGAGGAGGCGAAATTCCAGATCTCCGGCTCCGGCGAGGCCGCGCAGCCATAGCCATTGAGGCGGTCGCTCGGATCGAGCGCCAACCGCGGATCTCCGCCGGACACGAGCAGCGTGTCCAGTGGCGTGAAGAGATCGCGCAGGCGATAACGCGAGCCGCCGTCGATGGCGCGCTCCAGCCCTGACAGACGGGATGCGCCGGCGCTCATCCCGGAAGGCTCACGCCGCATCGGCCGCCGCCCCTGTGGGCGCCGGCGCAAATTGCGAGGCAATGTCGCCGTGGAAGACCGACGGGCCGACGTGATCGAGCGAGCTCTGGATGTCGGCCCAGATCTCGCCGCCGATGTCGGTCCAGCGCTTGCAGAAGGCGAAGTCCTCGGACAGATAGGTGCCGGTCGCCGGATCGATCATGCACTCGAACAGCGCGAACCGGTTCTGGCTCGCCGCAAGCGTGTCGTGCGAATGCTCGCGGAAGAATTGCAGGGATGCATAGTCCGGATGGCGGCACATCGCCTCCAGCACGTGGCGGCGGATCATCAGGAAGCCGGTGCCGGCATAGCGCACGCGGGTGAAGCCGTTGACGACGACGATGCGGTCGGGGTCCTCGATCTCGAGCACGTAGTCGAGCGAGGCGGCCGGCACGTCGGTGCGGCCCGACTGGATCGCCCGCGCGGCCTTGTCCCAGTTGACCCGCTTGATCGGATAGCAGCCGGCGACGACGTCCGCGCCGCATTCGATCAGCCGGAACACCTGCTCCGGCTTGAAGCCGATGTCGGCGTCGATGAACAGGAAATGCGTCGCATTGGGGTCGTCCAGGAACATCGCGACCAGATTGGCCCGAGCGCGGGTGATCAGCGCATCGCCGTCCCGCAGCAGCACCTTGAGCTCGAGATTGGACATGCCGTGCACGGCGCGCTGCAGCGCGAAGATCGAGCTGGCATAGATGCTCGACACCTGCCCGCCGAAGCACGGCGTTGCCACCACCAATTGCATCTTGTCCGACATCGGCAGCTCCGCCCCGCTCCAATCCTCACCAAGAGGTAAAGAGGCATGGTTAACGGCGTCTTAACGCGGCCTTACAGGAACTTGACGAGCGAGAGCTGCGCCAGGTTCGAGGTCACCTGATAGGACGCCTGGAGCGCGTTCTGGAGCGACAGGATCTCGCTCGCGACCTGGTCGGGCGAGGCCGATTCCGCCTGGTCGATGATGGTCTGGAGCTGCGCCTTGGCCTGGGTCTGGCGCGTGGAGGCGTCCTTCATCGTGTTCTGGGCCATCGCGATGTCGGTCTGGATGTCCTCGATACGCTGCTGGCCGGGCTGCTGGGTCAGCGCCTGCGTCACCCGCAGGCTCAGCGCTGCGACCTGCCCGCCCGAATACTGCCCGGTCGGCGAGGTCGAGAAGGTCCCGAACACCGCGATCGCCTGCAATTGCCGGCGGATCGCGTCCTCGTTGGCCTGGGCGCCGTACTGCACCGTGACGGAATCGTCGACCCGCGCCATCGCGGTCGAGCGCGCCGAGCCGGGCCCGTCATTGCCCAGGTACCATTTCACCGTGGTGGCCGAGCCGTTGACCAGCGTCGTCGCCGAGCTTGCCGGAGAAGACCCGACGCGAAGAGGCGGCTGCGTCGCGGTCACCGGCGTGGTGGCGAAACCGAGCGAGCCCAGCGCGCCCGTGTTCGAGCTCGTGATGTTCAGGCTGGCTGCGTCGTCCGTGTTGATCGTGATCGAGCCGCCATGGACCGTCGACGGCTTCGACGTGCCCGTGATGCCGTCGATCTTGCTCAGCAGGGTCTGGATGCTGTCGCCGACGTTGAGCTCGTTGCCGGTCGCGCCGGTGGTCACGAAGGTCAGCGTGGTGCCGTTGACGGTGAGCGTGTCGCCGGCGGCGAAGCCCGGCGCGATCGAGTCCGTGGGGCTCGTCCCGGACAGCGCCGTCGCACCGCTGATCGGCACGGTCGGGCCGGCCTGGCTGGTCTTGGGAGCGCCGATCGCGGAGCTTGCGGTATTGAAGAAATTGTCGCCGGCGGTCACGGCCGATGCCGCCACCAGCGAGGTGCCCGCGAGCTTCTTGATCGCAGTGTTGAGCGCCGTGTTGAGATTCGAGGCCGTGATGTTCGGGTCGGGCGCAACCGGCGGAACGGCGTTGGGCTGACCGGGATCGATCGCGAAGCTGCCGAGCGGCGTCGGCGTCGCCGTGGATGCGGTCAGGTCGATCTGCTCGGTCGTGCCGTCCGGCAGCGTGAACTGAATGCTCAGCTTGTCGCCATTGCTGGGGTTGTTGCCGTTGAGATCGATCGAGAACGACACCGGCGAGCCGCTGGGTCCGGTCAAGGTCGCGCCCGTCAGCGTCGAGGACGCCGCCTTGAGCTTGAGCCCGAACGGCGAGCCCGGGACGTCTTCCGACACCTGCACCACCGTGCTCGGCGTCGCGTGCGTCTGCACCAGCCGGCCCATGCCGTTGGCGCCGAGATCGGCGGCCTGGCGCTCCGCCATCACGGTCTTGAAGCCCGCCTGCGTCGTGGTGCCGTTGATGATGTCGCCGGCATCCGCGACCGACTGCGTGTTGACCGCGGTTCCGGAGAACAGATAGCGGTTGCCGGTCTGTGTGTTGAGCACGCCGACCATCGAGCCGAACTGGGCCGCCGCGGTGTTCTGCGCGATGGTCTGGCCGTTGACGTTGAGATCCTGCGCGGTGTTGGCGGAGCCCGTCTGCACCGTGCTGCGGATCTTGGTCAGCGACTGCAGCGCGGTATTGGCGAGGTTGATGCTGACATTGACGTTGGTGATGGTGTCGGTATAGCCCGCGATGTTGGAGAGCTGCGCGCGTCCGGCGATCGCAAAGCCCTCGTTGGTGCCCATCCCGGAATAGCTTTGCGACAGCTTGCCGGTCGAAAGCTGCGTCGACAGATCGGTGAGCTGCTGATTGATGTTGCGGATCTGCGAGCCGAGAACCGACGAAGAGTAGTTGATACTGCTGATCGACATGTTTCAGCGCCCTATACTGTTTACACTTGAGCCTGGATCAACGTGTTCATCATGCTCTGCACCACCGACATGACGTGGGCGTTGGCGGCATAGGCATTCTGCAGCTGGATCAGGTTCGACATCTCCGAGTCCAGGTTGACCTTGGCGGTCGAGTCGAACTTGGCCTGCAGCGTCGAGACCACGACGCTCTGGCCCTGCTGGAGCTGGGTGGCCTGGGTCGAGGCGTTGGCCTGCACGCTCAGGAACTGCTGCAGGTAGTTCGAGACGCTGCCGGAGAAAGGCTGGTTGGCCGAACCGAGGCCGCTCGTCGGCGAATAGGAGAACACCGCCGAGGTGAGCTGCGAATAGAGATAGTCGGAACGCGTGGTGTCGCCGGCGGGCGTCACCGGCGAGGTGCTGTACACCGACATCCTGGTCGGGTCGGCGGCCAGCTGGGTGTTCACCTTGATGCGTCCGGCAAAGCCGGTCAGCTGCGAGCCCGACGATGTGATCGCACCGGTGTAGAGCGCCTGCCCGCCGTCGGTGAACACCGCCAATTGCGGATTGCCCGAGGTCAGCGACGACATCGTCTTGCTCGTCGTGGCCGAACTGACCTTGGCGAGGCCGGAATTGTCGTCGGTGACCCGCAGCGTCGTGGCGCTCGCAGGCGCCGGCGCCGCGGAGAAGCTGAGATGCGAGGTCGAAAGCGCGGTATTAAGCGCCGCGGCGATCGCGCTCATGCCGCCGGAGAAGTTCACGCCGATCTGCATCGGGTTGGCGCCAGTCGCATTCTGCAGCGGCAACGCCGCCGGATCGGTCACGTTGACGAGCTTGATCTGGCGCTGGGTGTTGGTGGCCGTGTCCATGTAGGTGACGGTCGCGGTGTTGCCCGGCAGCGCACCTGCAAGATCGATGTCGAATCCGGCGGGCGGACCCGACACCGTGCTACCGGCCGTGGTCTTGTCGGACAACGCGCTCGACATCGTCGCGGCGAGCTGGTCGATCTGATCCTGCGCCTGCACCAGCGTCTGGTCGCGCAACTTCAGGTCGGCCGCGATCTGGCCCGATGAGACCACGTTGTTGGCGACGACATCGACCTTCGAGCCGTTCGGCAGCACGATGTTGAGCGCGCCGACGCCCGACTTGGCCGGATCGATGTTGTAGAGCGAGGTCGCAGACATCGCCCCGGCGGAAGCAAAAGTAAATTGCGAGGCGAGCCCGGCGCCGACGAGCTGGATGCCGGTCGTGGTGTAGAGGTTGGCCTGGTTCGAACCGTCGGTGGTGACGCGGACGTCGACATATTTCGACAGCGTGTTGATGGCCTGGTCGCGCTGGTCCATCAGCGTCGCAGCCGAGGGGTCGTTGGCCGACAGGCCCTGGAGCTTGGTGTTGATGTTGGCAATTTGCTGCATGGCAGCGTTCGCGGCCTGCGCCGAGGTGCCGAGATCCTGCTCGACATTGGAGCGCAGCGACTGGATGCCCTTGGTGGTGACGTTGAGCTGCGTGGCCAGCGCCTGCGCCGCACCGAGGGCAACGGTTTGCGCCGAGGACGCGCCGGAGCTGGTCGACAGCGCCTGCAGTGACGTGGTGAATTTGTTCAGCGCGTCTTCGAGCGTGCCGCTGTTGCCGGGCGTGCCATAGACATTCTGAAGCTGCTTCAGGATGTTGGCCATCTGGTCGGCGTAACCGCTGCCGCCGGTCTCGGTGCGCAGCTGGTTCTGCACGAAGGCGTCGAGCTCCCGGCTGACGCCGGTCGTCATCGCCGTCGAGCCGAAATCGCCGGTGGTGACCTCGATCTGGTTCGGGGTCTGGACGGTGTAACCCGGCGTCTGCGCATTCGCGACGTTCGAGGAGACGATCGAGAGCGCGGCCTGGTTGGCACGCAGACCGCTCATCGCACTGGCGAGGGCTGAACTCAAACCCATGTTACTTGCCGCCTTTGGTTACGTCACGCGCCGATCAGCGCAACACGTTCAAGAGGTCCTGCACCATCGAATTCGCGGTCGTGATCACCTTGGTGTTGGCCGAATAGGCCTGCTGGGTCACGATCAGCTTGGTGAATTCGTCGGCGATGTCGGTGTTCGAGCCTTCCAGCGAAGAACCGCTGATGCTTCCCGATGCGCCGTCGATCGCGGCGCCTGACTGTTCGGTCGCTGCATACGCACCACCATCCATCGCCTTCAAATAGTTGGTGCCGTTGAAGTGCGACAGCGAGACTTGGGCGAGGTTGAGGTTCTGGCCGTTCGAGAAGGTGCCGACCACGAGGCCGCTGTTGTTGACCGCGACCGACCGTAACTGGCCTGCGGCGTAGCCGTTCTGCGTGATGGTGTTGATGGTCACGGCGCCCGACGTGCTGGCATATTGCGTCAGGCCGCCGCTCGAGATGTTGAAGGCGACGGAGCCGAGCGACTGGCCGCTGACGCTGACATTGTTGATGGTGATGCCGGAGCCGGCCGGCGTGGTCAGCGATCCGTCGGAAGCGAAGGTGAAGGCCTGGCCCGTATTGACCCAGCCGACCGTGGTGCCGGTCGCGTTCGGATCAGTCTGGTAGAACAAATTCCAGCTGTCGGAGTGACCTGCGCCCAGCGAGGCGCTGTCAGTCTTGGCCCAGCGCAATTGCAGGTTCACGGGCGTGCCGGCAGCGTTGTAGGCGGTCACCGCGCCGCCGCTGATCGACTCCTTGGTGAAGGTCGCGATGTCGTTGCCGATCACGCCGCCGGTGCCCGCGGTGCCGCCGCCGTTACGGTTCTTGGTGATGGTGGAAGTAAAGCCGAGCGCGGCGAAGGCGGCGCTGTTGGAACTCGACACCGAGAGGTTGGACACGGTGCCCGTGTTCAACGTGATCACACCGCTGGTGCTGACGGACGAGCCGGTGGCGCCGGAGAGCGCGTCGATCTTGCTGAGCAGGGTCGTGATGTTGTCGGTGATGTTGATCTGGTTCGGACCGCTCGCGCCGGAAGCCATGAATGTCAGCGTCTGGCCGTTGACGGTAATCGTGTCGGCGGGCGGGCCCGCCGAGAAACCCGAGGAGAGAACCTGGGCGCCGCCTGCCGTAGCGCTGCCGCTCAACACAGTCGATCCCGAGATCGCGGGCGACGACAGCACGTTGCCGCCGCGCGTCACGCTGGTGATCCCGAGCGCCGTGGCCGCGGTGCCGCTGTTCACCGCCACGTCCGTGGTGGTGCCGCTCGAAATCACGATATTGCCGCTCGTGTTGAGGGACGCAGTCACGCCAGCGCCGCCTGCGTTCTGAATTGCGGTCAGAATGTCCTGGACCGTCGCAGGCGTGCCGGCGCCCAGGCCGATGGTCGAGTTGGTGCCGAGCGTGACGGTGTTGCCCGCGTTGAAGGTGATCGTGTTGCCGTTGATGGTCAGCGTCTGGCCGCTCAGCGCGGTGAGAATGCTCGATGCGAGATGCGTGCCGACGGCGGCATCCAGCGATGTCGTCGTCGATGCGACGGCCGACGAGTTGTTCTGGAGAGCGACCGATCCGGTGTTCGTCGTCGACGAATAGGGCGAGCGGACGTTGCCCGTGGCCGCGGCGCCCGAAGCGGTGTTGTTGGTGTAGGGCGCCGGCGGCGTGCCGACCGGAAGCGGGTTGGCAGCGAAGTCGGACGGGTTGAGGCCGCCGGCCGCGAGCAGCGTTCCGGGCGAAGCGGTCGAGCTTGCTGCAGTGTTCGGCTGGGTCGGCAGGTTGGCCGCATACTGGATCGAGGTGGTGGCTTGCGCGGGGATGAAGTTGTTCTGGAATTTCAGGACGTTCGCAACGTTACCGGTCGGGTTGCCGGTCTTGGGGTCGACCGTGACGCCCATCAGATAATAGCCGGCGCCGTTGACCAAATTGCCGTTGGCATTGAGCTGGAAGTCGCCGCGCCTCGTGTAATAGGTGACGCCGCTGAACACCGGGACGTTGTCGACGACGCCGGTCGCCTTCTGGATCGAGAAGAAGCCGTCGCCGGTGATCGCCATGTTGGTGGCGACGGTGGAGCCCGAGATCGTGCCCTGCGTGGTGATGGTGGCCTTCGCATTGGCCGTCACGCCGCCCGCGACCTGCTTGCTCGGAACCGACGAGTCGGGAATGAGATCGACGAAGCTGGTGCCGATGCCCTTGTAACCGGTGGTGGATGAGTTCGCGATGTTGCCGGAAATGTTCTGCAGCGCGTAGGACTGCGCCTGCAGGCCACCCACCGAGGTGTTCATTGCATCGAAGATACCCATAACTTTGTCTCCAGATCCGATCTCGGCGGCCGGTCGACCATGGCCGCAGTCGGGTGAGACTGTCGCAAGGGCTATGCCAATGCGGGTATCTTCAGAAAATCAATGACTTAACGAAAAAGCCCCGGTCCGATGACCGGGGCACAATTGCCGGGACCGGCAACAATTGCCGGGACACATCGTCGTTCCGGGCGATGCGAAGCCTCGAATCCGGAACCTCGAGATTCCGGGCTCGCCCTTCGGGCGCCCCGGAATGACGAGGGGTAAAACCTACGTCGCCGACGCTGCCGCCGGGTGAAACACCAGCCCGAAACCGTCGATGCAGTAGCGCAGGCCGGTCGGCTTCGGGCCGTCGTCGAAGACGTGGCCGAGATGGCCGCCGCAGCGCCGGCAATGCACCTCGGTGCGAAGCATGCCGTAGGTGCGGTCCTCGGTCTTGCCGACATTGCCCTCGATCGGCTGGTAGAAGCTCGGCCAGCCGGTGCCGCTCTCGAACTTGGTGTCGGAGGCAAACAGCGGCAGGTCGCAGCCGGCGCAGGCGAAGATGCCCTTGCGATGCTCCTTCAGCAACGGGCTGGAGCCTGGCCGCTCGGTGCCGTGGTTGCGCAGGATCTCATATTGCTGCGGCGTGAGCTGGGCGCGCCATTCAGCCTCCGTCTTCGTGATCTCGAACTTTTCCGCGGCTTTCTCACCGGCCGCGGCAGGTGTTCCCCTCAGCCAGCGAAGGGCCCCGAGGCCGAACAGGCCGGCGGCGGTCGTCAACAGGATGCGGCGGTCAAACATCTCATTCTCCGTGCGGGAGCTCCACGCCCTGAGATACGGGCTCTAACGGCCGACGTTACACTTCCGGGCGGAATTTTTCTTCAGTCTATCGCGCGCCATCGGCCTCCTGCGAGGCCGGTTCCGTGGTTCGTTCCTCCTCGTGAACGGCGGGTTTCGGCGGCGGGGCCGGCCGCGGCCGGACGCCGGGCGGCGGGCGACGCGGGCCGGTGCCGGCGGCGCGGTTGGCCTCGGCGAGCCGGGCCTCGCGCTGGCGATCCTTGATCCGGGCCCGCTCGCGGTAGCGGGCGAGCGAGCCTGCGGCGGCGGAACTCGCCCTGCCCCAGATCCCGACCAGCTGGCCGGCGACCCGTCCGGTGGCGCCGCCGGCCCAGACCAGCTCGAACGGCGAGAACAGCTTCCAGCGTTCGTCGCCCCACAGGATGCTGCGCGCGATCATCTGCCCGGCCATCGCCGAGGTGTTCATGCCCTGGCGGCCGAACCCGCTCGCCACCCACAGGCCTTTGCGCAACTGGCCGATCTGCGGCATGCCATGCACGGTCTGGCCGGTGGCGCCGCCGAACATGTCGGTGACCTCGACCTTGCCGAGCGCGGGAAAGATCGTGCGGATCCGCCGCCTGACGGCGCCCGCAAAGCGCTGCGGCCGCGCCGCCCAGGTGGTCTCCGGGCTTTCCCACATCAGCCGGTCGCCGTCGACGATGCGGAAATGATCGACACCGTCGGAATCCATCACCGATCCCTTGAAGGCGATGATCTCGTGCACACGCTCGCCGAGCGGCGCGGTGATGCCGGCATAGCGCCAGACCGGGAGCAGCGTTTCCGACAGGCGCCGCAGCGGCGCGCCGAGATGGATATTTCCCGCAAGGACAATATGCGTCGCGCGCAGCCGCGCCGAGGGCGTGACGATGCGCTTGCGGATACCGGAATGATCGATGCTGACGACCGGCGTGTCCTCGAAGATGCGGGCGCCTGCCCGCCGCGCCAGCGCCGCGAGGCCGTGCACGTATTTGCGGCCGTCGACCTGGAACGCTTTGGGATAATACACGCCGTGGAAGTAGTGATCGGTCTTGAGCACCTCGCGGACGCGATCGACCTGCCAGCCCTCGACCTCGGTGTCGAAATCCTCGTTCAGCATCTGCAGCCGGCTGATCAGGCGGTCGCCGGCATCGACGTTGGAGACCTCCAGCACGCCGTCGGTTCTGGCGATCCCCGGCATGTTCTCTTCCGTGGCGTTGGCCCGGACGAACTCGGCGCCCTCCTTCGACAGCGTCCACAATTCACGCGCGTCCTCGAAGCCGATGCGCTCGATCAGGTCGGCGAGCGGCAGTGCGAAGCCCGGCATCACCGTGCCGAGCTGGTTGCCGGACGCGTTCCAGCCGATGTGGCGGCCCTCGAGCACCGCGACGCTGGCCCCGAGCCGGGCCGCCTCCAGCGCGATGGTGAGCCCGGCCAGCCCCGCGCCGACGACGCAGATGTCGGCGTCGAGGTCGAACGACAGCCGCGTGCGGTCGCGAAAGCCGGCTTCTTCCTGGGACACGCTTGTGAAAGTCTCGCTCATGTCGTTTTCTTAGAGCATGATCCGGAACGGTGTGCAGCGGTTTTTCCTCGTGACGAACGCAAAATGCATTTGTGCGGAGACCATGCTCGAAACGACAACTTAAATGGACCCATTGGGCCCCGGTCACCTTGTCCTCGACCGGCGCCTGTAGATTATTCAGGACGAAGAACGATTCGAGAATGCCATGCGCCGTTTGATGCTGCTGCGTCACGCCAAGACCGAGACTGACGCTCCGAGCGGCCGTGACCAGGACCGCCGGCTCGACGACCGCGGCCACAGGGATGCTGCCGAGATCGGCGACTGGATCGCCAGCCATCCGCCCTTCCCCGATACCGTGCTGGTGTCGCACGCCGTCCGTGCCAGGCAGACCTGGGACATCGCCTGGCAGGCGATGAAGGACCGCGTCCCGGCGCCGCAGGTCGAGATCCTGCCGGAACTCTATGGCGCCGATCCCGCACAGATCCTGGATTCCATTCGCACTGCAACCGCCCCGGCCGACCCGAAGCAGCTGCTGCTGGTCGCCCATAATCCCGGCATGCACGAGGCCGCGCTCATGCTGATGGGCGGCGGCGATCCTGATGGCGCCAGGGCGCTCGCCCATAATCTTCCCACCTCGGGGCTTGCGATCTTCGACTTTGACGTCGAGGATTGGGGGGACGTGGCCTACCGCCGCGGCAAGCTGGTGCTGTTCGTCAGCCCCAAGCTGCTTCGATCGGGATGACCGCGCGACGGACCGGCCCGACCGGCCGGCCGAAAAGATCTGGAGGCGCAGATGTTCAAGTCCATCCTCGTGCCCATCGACCTCGCCGACACCGATCTCGCCAAGCCGGCGATCGCGACCGCGGCCACGCTGTCGCAGACCTGGAACGGCGTGGTGCGGCTGCTCAACGTGCTGCCGATGACGCCGGTGATGCTGGCCGAATACGTGCCGGCCGATTTCGACGAGCAGCAGCGCCAGACCTCGGAGGAGGCGCTCGCCATCGTCGCGCGCGAGTCCGGCATCGAGCAAAGCCGCATCTCCAGCGTGGTGCGCCAGGGCGGCATCTATCACGAGATCCTGGAGGAGGCCGCGCACATGAAGGCCGATTTGATCGTGATGACCTCGCACCGGCCGGCGATGCGCACCTATTTCCTCGGCTCCAACGCCGGCCACGTCGTGCGCTACGCAAAATGCTCGGTGCTGGTGGTGAGGCACTGAGGGGTACAGCAGGCCGGCAATCCGTAGCCCGGGTGAGCGAAGCGATACCCGGGCTACAGGCTGAACACGGAGCAATGTCGTGAAGCAATGGTGGCGGAGGTGGAGCTACGAGGTCCCGCTCGCGATCGGTGATGCGCTGTGGGATGTGCTGGTGGTCCAGCTGGCTGCCCTGCTGGACCGGCTGACGCTGCGGAAGGTCATCGCCTTCATCCCCGTCGCGATCATCGTTCTCGCCTACTACCACCGGATCCCGATTCCGCCGGAGTTGATGCTGATCGGCGATTTTCTCGCCTATATCGACGTCTTCTCGGTGGTGATCCTGCTCGGCGTGCTCAGCCGCGTCACGACGCTCCTGTTCGTCGTCAAACAAGCGGCGGTGCGCGTCGCCGCGCTCGTGGGCAATATCGCCGCGCAGTTGGGACGCCTGGATGTCCGGCATCGGCGTCAACGCGGCGCCGCGACACGGCCTCACCGCAAGCCCGGCCTCTCGGAAGACGAGCGAGCCCGCGGCGGAGCGTGGGGCCAGGTCGCATTCGCCTGATCCATCGGCGGCTACAAGCCCTTGCGTTGCCTGACGGGCAAAACACGCGAGCGGTGGGGCAACCCTCATCACCAAAAATATTCCACTTTACCGAAATTCGGATATCGCGTATGTGTTGCTGCATCCCGACCCAACGAAGAGGGGCGTATCGCGATCGTCACGAACGCGGGCCGGGTGGCGGTGGACGTGGGTCACATCA
>NZ_LFJC01000003.1:2820470-2865965 GCF_002776695.1 Bradyrhizobium nitroreducens | reverse complement strand
GCCGCCGTCTGGGCCGCCAAGCGCGACCCCGCTTTTGTCGATGTGGTGCGCCGACATCTGCGCATCCCCGGTCATCTCAACAGCTGAGCTCTCGGTCATGATGAACCTTGCCGAATATCACCATTCCAGCGCTCGGCTCGCAGACTTCCTGCCCTGGGCAGCCCTGGTCGACGAGGGAATCATCCTGAACAAGGACGGCTCGTTCCAGCGGACGGCGAAGTTCCGGGGGCCTGACCTCGACAGCGCAGTGCCGGCTGAGCTTGTCGCCGTTGCCGGTCGTTTGAATAACGCCTTGCGTCGCCTGGGATCGGGCTGGGCCGTATTCGTCGAGGCGCAGCGTCATTTTGCGGGGACCTACCCGCCTAACTGCTTTCCGGATGTCGCGTCTGCGCTGGTTGACGCGGAACGCAGGGCTCAGTTCGAGGAGGCGGGTGCGCATTATGAGTCCAGCTACTTCCTGACCTTCCTCTATCTGCCGCCGGAGGAGGGAGCCGCGAGGGCAGAGAGACTGCTTTACGAGGGGCGTGATCGTACCGTTGGCGCCGACGCGCGCGAGATCCTCCGCGGGTTTATCGACCAAACCAACCGTATGCTGCAACTCGTCGAAGGGTTTATGCCGGAATGCATCTGGCTCGATGATCAGGACACGCTGACCTACCTGCACTCGACGATTTCGACCAAGCGTCATCGCGTTCGGGTGCCAGAAATTCCGATGTACATCGATGCGCTGTTGGCTGACCAGCCGCTGACCGGTGGGCTCGAGCCGATGCTGGGTTCGGCCAATGTGCGGGTTCTGACGATCGTGGGCTTTCCGGGGGCGACGACCCCAGGAGTTCTGGATGACCTGAATCGCCTGGCGTTTTCATATCGGTGGTCGACCCGTGCGATCATGCTCGACAAGACCGATGCCACCAAGCTGCTGACCAAAATCCGCCGCCAGTGGTTCGCGAAGAGAAAATCCATCGGCGTCATCCTCAAGGAGGTCATGACCAACGAGGCATCGACGCTGCTCGATACCGACGCTCACAACAAGGCGATAGATGCCGACGCGGCTTTGCAGGAACTGGGGTCGGATCAGATCGGGCAAGCATTTGTCACCGCAACCATCACCGTATGGGACGGTGATCCCAATGCTGCTGATGAAAAGCTCCGCCTGGTCGAGAAGGTCATTCAGGGGCGCGATTTTACCTGCATGATCGAGACGGTGAACGCCGTCGAAGCCTGGCTCGGCAGCCTGCCGGGGCATGTCTATGCGAACGTGCGGCGGCCACCGGTATCGACCCTCAACCTCGCCCATATGATTCCGATGTCGGCCGTGTGGGCCGGCGAGGCGAGGGATCTGCACTTCAAGGGTCCACCGCTTCTGTTCGGCAAGACCGAGGGATCAACGCCGTTCCGATTCTCACTCCACGTCGGCGACGTTGGTCATACCCTTGTAGTGGGACCCACAGGCGCCGGAAAGTCAGTGCTTCTCGCGCTGATGGCGCTACAGTTCAGGCGTTATCCGAACTCGCAGGTCTTTGCGTTTGACTTTGGTGGTTCGATCCGGGCGGCCGCCATCGCCATGGGCGGTGATTGGCATGATCTCGGCGGCGCATTGTCCGACGGAGGTGGACAACCCGTCGCCCTGCAGCCGCTGGCCTGGATTGATGATCCTTCCGAGCGCGGATGGGCGACGGAATGGATCGGCGCGATCCTGGCACGGGAAAAGGTCGAGATCACCCCGGAGGTCAAGGATCATTTGTGGTCGGCGCTGACGTCTCTCGCTTCGGCGCCGAGGGAGGAGCGCACCCTGACGGGACTGTCAGTTCTCCTGCAATCCAACTCTCTGAAACGTGCCCTGCAACCCTATTGCCTGGGCGGCCCGTCCGGCCGGCTGCTTGATGCCGAATTCGAGCGCCTTGGCGAAGCCCCGATCCAGGCGTTTGAGACGGAAGGTCTGATCGGAACGAGCGCGGCCCCGGCCGTGCTGGCCTACCTCTTCCATCGCATCGGTGATCGTCTCGACGGTCGGCCGACACTCCTGATTGTCGACGAAGGTTGGCTTGCCCTCGACGATGAGGATTTTGCCGGCCAGCTCCGGGAATGGCTGAAGACGCTTCGGAAGAAGAACGCATCCGTCATCTTCGCCACCCAGTCGCTCTCGGACATCGATAGCTCCGCGATCGCGCCCGCGATCATCGAAAGCTGCCCGACGCGCCTGTTGCTGCCGAATGAACGGGCGATCGAACCGCAGATAACAGCCATCTACCGCCGCTTCGGCCTCAATGATCGGCAGATCGAGCTTCTGAGCCGGGCAACGCCAAAGCGCGACTATTACTGCCAGTCCCGTCGCGGCAACCGGATGTTCGAACTTGGCCTTGGTGAGGTTGCGCTCGCATTCACCGCAGCTTCCTCAAGGACCGATCAGGACGCCATCACGCAGCTCCTCGCTGAACACGGACCTGACGGTTTCTTACCGGCCTGGCTTGAGCACCGCGGCGTCGCCTGGGCCCTGGACCTGATCCCCAATCTCGTCAATCTGGAGAAATCGCAATGAGGCATCTCGGCCTATTGGTGGCTGCTGGCACCATCGCTCTCACGGTTGGAGTCGCGGCACCGGCGCGGGCGCAGTGGATCGTCTTCGATCCCAACAATTACGTTCAGAACGTCCTGACTGCTGCGCGGGAGCTCCAACAGATCAACAATCAGATCACCTCGTTGCAGAACGAGGCGCAGATGCTGATCAATCAGGCGAGGAATCTGGCAAGCCTGCCGTATTCATCGCTGCAGCAACTGCAATCCTCGATCCTGCGCACCCAGCAATTGCTGGCCCAGGCCCAGCGTATCGCATACGACGTGCAGCAGATCGATCGTGCCTTCTCGACCAGCTACGCGCCGGCGACCGGCAGCCAGTCGAATCAGTTGCTGATCTCCAATGCGCAATCGCGCTGGCAAAATACTTACTCGGCAACGCAAGACGCGCTTCGCGTCCAGGCCGGCATCGTTGGCAACCTCGACACCAATCGTATCCAGACGTCCGCACTCGTAACGTCAAGCCAGGGTGCCAGCGGCGCGCTGCAGGCAACGCAGGCTGGAAATCAGATCCTTGCGCTGAACGCGCAGCAGCTCGTCGATCTTACTGCTGTCGTGACGGCGCAAGGTCGGGCGCAGAGTCTTGAAGCGGCTCAGCGCGCCTCGGCCCAGGATCAGGGACGAGAGCAGCTTCGGCGCTTCCTGACACCGGGGCAGGGCTATCAATCCTCCAACGTGCAGATGTTCCACTAATGACCGACATAAGGGCATTCAAGGCGTTGTCGCTGCTGACGACAATCGGCGTGTTGGTCGTCACTGCCTGCACGATTCAGCTTCGCGGCGGTGACAAGACGCTCGCGATGCCGAAGGGAGAGCAGACGACAGATGAAGCGAACTCTGACCTCGCGCGCTGCCGCAGCGTCACTGCGGTCCAAACTGCAGATTATCAGCATTGCAGGCACGTCTGGGCCGAAAACCGGAGACGCTTCTTCAAGAAGAACGGTCCCGCGGATCCTGGCCAAGACGATTCCACCGCAGGCTTGGCGTCCGCCCCAAAGGATCAGAGCCGAGTCCCACAAGGATATCCGCCCCTGGCTTTACCTGAAGCGAGCAAGCCATGACCAATACGGGCATCATCGACCAGTTCCTTGAAACATTCACGCGCTACATCGATAACGGCTTCGGGCTGCTGGGTGGCGACGTCGGATATCTCGCAACTACGCTTGCCGCGATCGACATCACGCTTGCCGCGTTGTTCTGGAGCTGGGGGCCGGACGAGGACATCATCGCACGCCTCGTCAAGAAGACGCTCTTTGTCGGCGTCTTCGCCTACCTGATCAGCAATTGGAACAGCCTGGCGCGCATCGTCTTTGAAAGCTTTGCGGGTCTTGGGTTGAAAGCGTCCGGCACAAGCCTGTCGGCGGGGGATTTCCTGCGACCGGGGAAGATCGCTCAAGTCGGTCTCGATGCCGGTCGACCGCTCCTCGATTCGATCTCCAACCTGATGGGCTACATCAGCTTTTTCGAGAATTTCGTCCAGATCGTCGTTCTCCTGTTCGCGTGGGTCGTGGTGCTGCTCGCCTTCTTCATTCTGGCGATCCAGCTCTTCGTCACGCTGATCGAGTTCAAGCTCACGACACTGGCCGGATTCGTGCTCATTCCCTTTGGCTTGTTTGGCAAGACCGCATTCGCGGCGGAGCGCGTTCTGGGCAACGTCATATCTTCCGGCATCAAGATCCTGGTCCTGGCCGTCATCGTCGGCATCGGCTCCACCCTATTCTCGCAGTTCACCGCAGGTTTCGGCGGTGCACAGCCGACCATCGAAGACGCGATGACGCTGGTGCTTGCGGCGCTTTCCCTGCTGGGCCTCGGCATCTTCGGTCCGGGTATCGCAAACGGCCTAGTGTCGGGCGGACCTCAACTCGGCGCCGGCGCCGCGATTGGAACAGGCCTTGTTGCTGGCGGCATTGTTGCGGCTGGCGCGGGACTTGCCGCTGGCGGTGCCGGTCTCGCTGGCGGTACGGTTGCAGGCGCCGCGCGCGGGGGCGGCGCTGTCATAACCGGAGCAACAGCCGCCTATCGAAGCGGCGGCGGCCTTGCCGGCTTGGCGGAGGCGGGCAGCTCGGCTGTCACGAGTCCATTGCGTCGAGCAGCGGCTGCCTTCGGAGGTAGCCAAGCGGGCGACCAAGGCGCGAGCGCTCCGGTCGAAGGGCAGCCTGATTGGGCTCGCCGCATGAAGCGTGCTCAGACCATTCGGCATGGTGCCTCGGCCGCTGGCCACGCCGTCCGCTCCGGCGATCATGGTGGCAGCGGCTCCTCCGTCGATTTGTCCGAAGGAGAACGCTGAGACGCACGACTGCATCTCCGCCGCACAGCACGCCTCAAATCCACCTATCGCACGACTCGAAACCGATCACACGATATCAGGGGCAACCATCAATGTTCAAACGACCATCAGTTAACTACGGGCGCATGCCCGAGCCGATTACGCCTTATCAAAAGGCCGCGCAGGTTTGGGACGAACGCATTGGATCAGCGCGCGTGCAAGCCAAGAACTGGCGCCTAATGGCGTTCGGCTGTTTGATGCTGTCGGCCGGTCTCGCTGGCAGCCTTGTCTGGCAATCCAGCCAAGGCTCGATCACGCCCTGGGTAGTCGAAGTCGATCATCTCGGCCAAGCCCAAAGGGTTGCGCCCGCCAATATCGACTATCAGCCTACGGACGCGCAGATCGCATACCATCTGGCGCGCTTCATCGAGGATGTCAGAAGCCTGCCCGCCGACGGAATCGTTCTGCGCCAAAACTGGCTCCGGGCCTATGATTTCACAACCGATCGCGGCGCCGCTGCACTCAACGACTACGCGCGTAACAATGACCCCTTTGCCAAGTTGGGCAAGGCCCAGATCTCCGTTGACGTCTCGAGCGTCATTCGCGCGTCTTCAGAAAGCTTTCGGGTCGCATGGACTCAACGCAGTTACGACAGCGGCTCGCTGAGTTCGACCGAACGTTGGACTGCAATCCTCACGATCGTGATCGAGACGCCGCGCGATGCCGAACGCCTGCGCAAGAATCCCCTTGGCGTCTATGTCCGCGCCATCAACTGGTCAAAGGAGTTGAGTCAGTGACCAAGACGCCGCATGACGTTCATTCGAATCGTCCCATCGCACACAGCAGGCTCAATTCGGCTTGGTCCGAACTCGTGACCGCGAAGCGAGCAGTCCTGCTTGCTCTCCTGCTTGGTTCCTCGGCGTTTGGTGGGTGCGCGACCTACATTCCGCCGGAGATCAGCTATGACGCTGAAGTTCCTCCGTTGCCGGCGACGCCAGCGGCTCTCGACGATAGATCGCGACCGCTTCACGTTCCACCCCTCTGGAAGCCGGCTCTCGGCGGCAAGTCGGGAGGGAAGGAAGACGCTGAACCCGTGAGCCGGGTTGAGACGGCAAATAGCGCAGCCCGGGTCGAACCGCGCAAGCGAGGGTACTTCAACGCAGCGCAGATCTACGCCTACAGCCCCGGGGCGCTCTATCAGATCTATGCCGCGCCGGGGCAGATCACGGATATTGCACTCGAGGAGGGAGAGCAGTTGACGGGATCAGGGCCTATCGCGGCCGGAGATACCGTGCGCTGGGTCGTCGGCGATACAGAGAGCGGGAGCGGCGACACGCGGCGGGTCCATATCCTGGTTAAGCCAACCCGCGCATCGATTGAGACCAATCTCGTCGTAAATACCGACCGGCGCACCTACCTGATCGAGCTCCGCTCCCGGGAGCGGCCATACATGCCATCTGTCGCCTGGTACTATCCGGAAACAGCGCGCGAACGGTCCCGTTCAGTCGCTCTGAAACCTGTTCTTCCGGATCCGGCGCAGCGTATCTCCCGCTATGCCATCGAAGGGGATAGTCCGCCCTGGCGGCCGCTCGCCGTGTATGACGATGGCCGCAAGGTCTACGTCGAATTCCCGCAGGGCATTGTCCAGGGTGAGATGCCACCGCTGTTTGTCATCGGCCCAGACGGCAAGACCGAACTCGTCAACTATCGGGCCTACGGCAACGTGTTGATCGTCGATCGGCTGTTTGCAGCCGCGGAACTCCGGCTCGGCGGTGAACACCAACAGAAGGTCAGAATTGTCAGGACCGACGGGAGGCCGTCGTCATGAACAGCCGGAATGGAAACGATCAAGAGCAATCAGCACCGGCGAAGACACAAGAGGAACAGTCCAGGAGCTTTCGCCTTAGAGGCGAGCATCCGCGCGTGACGCGGTTGTCGAGAAAAGTGCTGGCCGGAGGAAGTGCGGTTGCCCTGCTGGTTATCGGCGGAGCGGTCCTGTGGTCGCTGCAGGGCAATCGCTCCCGAAACCAGGCGGCTGATGAGCTTTACAGCACTGACCATCATAATGTCGCCGACGGTATTACGACGCTGCCGAAGGACTATGCTGGCATTCCGCGCCAACCACTACCGCAGCTTGGTCCGCCGCTCCCCGGGGACCTCGGTCGACCGATCCTTGCCGCTCAAGGCCAGTCTCCCGCGATCGGCGCTGATCCGGACCAGCAGCGCCGGGATCAAGAGACCGAGGCAGCCCGCATTAGTCATCTATTCGCTTCGACCAATGGACGAGAAGTGCGTCCGTCAGCCGGTGCCGTTGTTGGCAGCGAGCGCGTCGTGCCGCCGAACGCAACGAGCGCCGACGACGATGGGGCCGGGCAAAACGGTCAGGACCGCAAGCTTGCCTTCGTAAACGCCTCGGTAGACCGTCGCACGGTAAGCCCTGACCGCGTCACCAAGCCCGCTTCACCCTACATCGTGCAGGCTGGAACGGTAATTCCGGGAGCGCTGATCACGGGGATCCGATCGGACCTGCCAGGCCAAATCACCGCGCAGGTAACTGAAAATGTTTTCGACACGCCGACCGGCCGTTTTCTTCTTGTGCCTCAGGGAGCGCGTCTGATCGGGATTTACGACAGCCAGGTCGCTTTCGGTCAGTCCCGCGTCCTGCTCGTCTGGACCCGGCTGATCATGCCGAATGGACGTTCTATCGTTCTCGAGCGACAGCCTGGCGCTGACACAGCCGGGTATGCAGGCCTCGAAGATCAGGTCGACAATCACTGGGGCGAGCTATTCAAGGCTGCGGCACTATCGACGTTTCTGGCGGTCGGGACCGAACTGGGGGCTGGCTCGGATACCAACAGCAACGACAGCGCAATCATCCAGGCATTGCGACACGGCGGTTCGGACTCACTAAACCAGACCGGACAGCAGGTGGTTCGGCGCAGCCTCAACATCCAGCCCACGCTGACCGTGCGACCTGGTTTCCCGGTTCGTGTTGTCGTCAATCGCGACCTCATACTAGCGCCGTACGGAGGATAGGGGATGTCCAAGCTTAGAATAGGAGCATTGCCAGACGACAAGCCGGTCAAGGTCACCGTTGAGCTCCCGGCATCAGTGCACAGGGATCTCATTGCCTATGCAGAGGCCGTGGCACGCGAAAGCGGACAGCGTATCGATCCAGCGAAGCTGATCGCGCCCATGCTGGCGCGCTTCATGGCCACGGACCGCGGGTTCGCAAAGGCGAGACGAGCCGGTCACTCCCCGAGAGCCGGCGAAGCTGAGGGATAGCGCTCTGCCAGCAGGTTGAGGAAACGCTTCAGAACCGGATTTTCATTGTCCTCGCGCCAATGCGCATAGAAATCCACCCGGCTTGGTCCCGCTCCGTCTTGCAACTCCCGGTACACAAGGCCAGCGAAACTTGCACCAATATCCGATTCCATCACCAGACTGAGCCCCATGCCCATACTTGTCAGACTCTTGATGATGCCACGGCTTACGTCATGGCGCTCTACCTTGGGGCGATCGTCGGGTAGCACGAGCTTCGAAATTAAGAGGTCCTCGAGCTCTCGTCCGGGATCATACTCACTTAGAAGGATCTTTTCGTTACGCAAATCGGTCCAATAAACAATTTCACGTGCTGCCAGGCAGTGATCCTGAGGCAACGAGATCAGGATACGTTCGCTCCAGAGCAGAAGTGATCTGGTGTCTTTTGAAGGGAGACGTCCGGGGCTAACGACAACGTCGGCGTTTCCGTTACGGAGGGCAGTCATCAGGCGGAAGCGAGAGCGTTCCATCGTTGCCAGTTCGAGCCGTGGTAGCAGCTTCTTGAGCTCACCTATCGTCGCTCGCAAATTACCGGTGGACATGGATGTGAAGAAGCCGATGACAAGATGGCCGGTATCGCCGCGACCACCGGACCTTCCTGTGTCAACGAGCATGTCGACTTGCTCCAAGATCAACCGCGCAATTCGCAGAACCGCTCGGCCGGCCAGCGTGGGCTTGATTCCCCCGCTGGAGCGCTCGAACAGTGAAGTCCCAACCAGATACTCGAGCTGACCGATAGATCGGCTTAGGACCGTGTGCTTGATCGAAAGCACTTCAGCAGCTCGTCGAAAGCTCCCGTAGTCGCAGGCAGCCACAGCTAATCGAAGCTGTTGTAGGTCAATGGCTCTAGCTGCGCTCCGCCGATTGCTTCTTATGTCAGTTTCGCTCATGTCTCTAACTCGGCGGCAAACCGGCACACGCAGCGCCCCTGCTTTACACAGGGACGCGCATCTTGCTTGCTGGGTTGATCGTTCTAGGCGGCTGCGAAAATGACCGGCGTCCAAAGAACCGGCCTCGAAAGGCCACCGGCTCTACGAAGGTTCGCTAGAATCTCACTCGAAACGGTAAGATAGCCTGCCACTGCCAGGGTGCTGCCGATTGAACGAGGAATGCCAATGCGCCGCAGCGGCCAACTGGCCCGCCGAAGGATTCTTTCCATTCGGACGTCTGTAACGGTAACGATATCCGTGAGCTGTCGTGATAGCCCAAACTCGACCATTCCAGCGAACAGCTCGTAAGTGGCACGAGTTATACCATGATCTCCTTTCGGAGCGTCGGGAGCAATATCGATTGCGAATCTACTGCTTTCCCAAACGAGAGGAGTTGACGGCGCGGGTTGGCCGTCGAGAAGCGCGGGGAAGGTGTCACGAAGCATCGTCGGACCGTGGCTAGGGAGGAGCCGAACGGAACCTTGCACCCGACCATCATCCGATAACTGAGCTAGGTACGCTGGGTGAAGTGCATCGAACTCGTCGACCTCCATATCGCCGCTGACCTGAACGTCCCACGCCATGCGTAACTTGAAAACACGATGCCGCAGCCGATGCATCTCGACGAGCGTGCTCGAAAACTCCCCATACGAAGACGGTGTGATGAGCTGAATCATGATCCCTCCAAAGGTGTTCATCATCTCCTTTGAAGCGGCACCATTACTCCAGGTCATTACCTGTAGTTGTAGGGGAAGTGCGTCCTAATTCTGCTTGGTTTTGTTAGCAGCGGCTAGACGCGCCACCGCTTGCGCAATCGTGCGAACACCGAGCTTCTGCTTCGCGTTCTCCATGTAATACGCCACCGTGTTACGCGAGAGTCCGAGGATTTGTCCAATTTCCCAAGCGCTCTTGCCTTGAGCCGCCCATTCTAAACATTCAATTTCGCGGGGAGACAGGCGAATTCCATCTATAGCCGGTTCCTTTACAAGCTTGCGCTGTACGTGAGCATGAAAATACATCGCCATGAGCTGAAGTACACGCGACTGAGATTGGACGCAGTTGTCAAAGACAGGAGTGCCCCTGCGGCTGGCGAATGTCAGCGCTGCCATTGGGCCACGACCGTCATGTATTGGGACCGTAAAGCCGATCCGGATCCCAAACTGAGCTGCTTCATCAAGTAATTGTTGCTGAATCGACGAGCGTTGATTTGAAGATATCCCAGCTCCCCATTGAAAAGGTTCGACTGTTTGTAGGGCTCGAGTGATGACTGGGTCTATCAATTCATAGCGACTCTCAATGTAGCGAGAAGTCCACTCCTTTGGATACGTCGAGATCAGGCGCGGCTTTCGTTCATGGCCACCCGGTAGCGCAAGATACGCAAAACATGACAGTTCGAGAGCGCTAGCTACCGTCGCCATCGCCTCCGAAAAATCAGCGGAATTTTGCGCGCACGCTAATGCGTCTATGAAGTTTTGGAAGATCCGGTGCATTGGGATCGCCACATTTGCGCTAGGTCGTTCAAGGCAGTCGCGACAACGCCATCACCAGGCCGCCTTTTTGGGCTCGCGGGCTAGAAGGGTCGGGTCGGAGCACATCCAATCCATTGATTACGACGCGAAATCCACGTTTCGGTAGTACGCCGGTCATGACATTGAGTGCCGCCGTCTTGCCAGCGCTGTTAGGGCCCATGAGCGCGACTTCCGCTCCGACCCGCCCCGGGAGACCATCATGGATTGTCACATCGCCAACGCGCTCGCGCACCCCCTCGAACGCGACTGAGCGGGGCGACTCGATGCGCGGCTTGCTGGGTGCCTCCGACGGAATTGAATCAGCACTTCGCGCGAGCGAGAGACGCCGCAATCGCGCGAGAAGCAGCGCGACGGCAATTTGCCTTTCGCTGGTCGCTTGATGGCGTTCTTGTCGATGATCGCCGGGCCACGGATGCGACGACTGGAACATGGGTTGACACTGATCTGGCGGCAAATGAGGCAGGTTCTTTAGAAACGCGCCTTCAACTCAGTCCGGCCCGGCGTCTTGACCGCTTAGCCCTATCGGACAGATTCGCGACCTGGTCAGAAACCGCTGTTCGCGCCCATTGTCGAGCGAGAACATCCCGCCGCGGCCTGGAACGGCATCGATGATCAGGTCGGTGTGCTTCCATACCTCGAACTGGGCAGCGCCGATATAAACCGGCATTCCGCTGATATGGCCGAGCAGTATGTCGTGGTCACCGATGAGAAACTCGCCTTGTCGATAGCACATCGGGGAGGATCCGTCGCAGCAGCCGCCTGACTGATGGAACATTACCGGACCATGATCGGCAACAATTTTGGCCAACAGTTCGACTGCGGCGGATGTCGCGGTGACCTTGTCGTGCATGCCGAGAATTCTCCACGGTTCTTCTGGACCGGCGGCGCAGAGGGGCACCGCCGGCCGAAATCCGCTCGAAAAGTACCGAGCGATTGTCGACTTGAACGCGTTAGAAAAAGCCGAGCTTTTTCGGACTATAGCTCACCAGCAGGTTCTTGGTCTGCTGATAGTGGTCAAGCATCATCTTGTGGGTCTCGCGTCCGATTCCGGACTGCTTATAACCGCCGAACGCAGCATGCGCTGGATAGGCATGGTAGCAGTTTGTCCATACGCGCCCTGCTTGAATGGCGCGACCGAAACGGTAGCAGCGGTTTGCGTCGCGGCTCCATACTCCGGCACCCAGGCCGTATAGTGTATCATTCGCGATGGAAAGGGCCTCTTCGTCAGTCTTGAACGTCGTCACCGATACGACTGGACCGAAGATCTCTTCCTGGAAGATCCGCATTTGGTTGCGTCCGCGAAACACGGTCGGCTGCATGTAATAGCCTCCGGAAAGATTGCCATTCAACCTGGCTCGTTCGCCGCCAGCGAGCAGCTGCGCTCCCTCCTGCTTGCCGATATCGATATAGGAAAGGATCTTCTCAAGTTGCTCGCTCGATGCTTGCGCGCCGAGCATGGTGTCGCCATCGCGCGGATCGCCCTGTCTTATGGCAGCAACGCGCTTGAGCGCGCGCTCCATAAACCGGTCGTAGATCGACTCGTGTATCAGGGCGCGACTGGGACAAGTGCAGACCTCGCCCTGATTGAGCGCGAACATGACGAACCCCTCGATCGCCTTGTCCAAGAAGTCATCGTCCTCTGCCGCGACGTCCTTGAAGAAGATATTCGGCGACTTGCCGCCGAGTTCCAGCGTGACGGGGATGAGGTTCTGGCTCGCGTACTGCATGATAAGCCGCCCGGTCGTAGTCTCGCCGGTGAACGCAATCTTGGCGATGCGCGAGCTGGATGCAAGCGGTTTGCCGGCTTCGAGCCCGAACCCATTGACGATGTTGACGACACCCGGCGGCAGCAAATCTGCCACCAACTCCATCCAAAGCATGATGGATGCGGGCGTCTGTTCCGCGGGCTTCAAGACCACGCAATTGCCAGCCGCAAGTGCTGGCGCAAGCTTCCAACAGGCCATCAGGAGCGGGAAATTCCAGGGAATAATCAGCCCCACGACGCCGAGCGGTTCATGAAAATGATAGGCGACGGTATCATGGTCGATCTCGCCTAGACTGCCTTCCTGGCCCCGAATGGCGCCGGCGAAATAGCGGAAATGATCAATTGCCAGCGGCAGGTCAGCAGCACGCGATTCGCGAATTGGCTTGCCATTGTCCCAGGTCTCGGCCATCGCAAGCCGCTCGAGGTTTTCCCCCATGCGGTCGGCGATACGGTTGAGGATCAGCGCGCGTTCGGCAGGGCTGGTTCGTCCCCATGCATCTTTCGCGGCGTGCGCTGCGTTCAATGCCAACTCCACGTCATGCTGGTCGGAGCGAGCGATCGTACAGATGACTTGGCCCGTGATCGGCGAAGTATTGTCAAAATACTTACCCGATGCAGGTGGGGTCCATCTGCCACCAATGAAGTTGTCATAGGTTGCGCGGAATGGAGCCCGCTTCGCATTTTGGGCTTCTGCCCCCTTTGCTTCGTCGCTACTTGTGAGGGCTCGTAGCGTGTTACCCGATATCGAACCTCCCACTAGCGCATAGGCTTCGATCTCGACTAGCTGCCAGGGCCGCAACATCGAGGTGACCTGGACAAGGGTCGAGGCCGGGCGGACGGTGTCAAAGGCCTCCAAATGAGCCTTTGCAACAGCATCCGCGTACATGATATCGCGAACATAAACGACCGTTCTGACCACGTCCGCGAGGCTTGACCCCGCGTTCTTAAGTGCGGTCGCGATTGTCTCAAGCGCGCCCTTGGCTTGCTCGTAGGCGCCGCGGCCCTCGTAACTCGCAGGTGCACACGTCCCAGAAACGTGAACCTGGCCATCCTTCACGACTGCGCGCGAATAGCCGAAAACATTTTCGTAGGCGCCGCCAGATGAAATATTGCGTCGTGTATCAAGTACGGAGTTGTCGATAACATTCATTCCACTCTCCCTTTACAATCCGGCTGCATCACGCAGGCGGTACCAGGTTTCGACGATAGGAACGGCGGGTTTGGCGAACGCCTGAAATTGATGACTCGGGAAGACAAGGTCGTTGAAAGCCGACTGGCCCTCTGTCTTGCCGAGAATCTGCAGCGCGATCTTCCGTCCGAAGTGCGTGGAGCGCGATACGCCCGTCCCGCAATAACCCATTGCGTAGTAGACGCCTTCAGGCGACCGGCCGAGATGCGGAAATTCGTCGAAGGTGTAGCCGATCAGGCCGCTCCATGCGTAGGGAACCCGTATGTCGCCCAACATCGGAAACGTGCGCAGAAGATCGCGAGCGAGGTGCGAATAGGCTGCAAGGACGGAGTCTCTCGCGAAGTGATTTGAGCGGCCGCCCCAGATCAGCCGGTCCTCGTCCGGGGCGGGGCGAAAGTAGAAAAATACCCGATTCGTGTTTCCAAAGACGCGCCTGTTCGGCATCAATCGCTGAAAGATCTCGGGTGCAATGACTTCGGTGGTGATCTGTGCGGAGCGGATAGGAACGATCCGTTTTCGAAAGAATGCGCCAATATTCTTGGTATATCCGTTAGTCGCGACGAGAACGTCCCGTGCTTGAATGCTGAAACGTTCGAAGTGCACCGTGTATCCGGCCCGATCCGATGAAATAGACCGCACAGGCATGTTGCCGTGCACGGCGCCGCCAGCTTCGATGACCCGATTGAGGAGACCCGCGTGATACTTGCCGGGATGCAGACTGGCGTCCCCGGGCAACAGTGACCCGCCATGAAACAGCTCGGTAGCGATCTCAGTGTGCTGTTCGCGTCGGCTAATCATGCAGGACTCGACTCCCGCATAACGCTTGAGATCCTCCATGTCCCGCGCCATCGCTTCATAGTGTTCGGCACGCATCGCGCCACGGAAGCGCCCACAACGAACAAACGAGCAGTCGATCTTCTCGCGTTCAATTAGAGCGTCGATGCCGTCAAGCATTTCGATGCCCTCGTGCAGCAGCTCGACAGCTTTCCGCTCGCCCTTCATTTCTATGAGCGTCTTCACTCGGAATTTTTGATTTCCGCTTCCAATCTGTCCGCCGTTGCGGGTGCTTGCGCCAAAGCCGGGAGCAAAGGAATCGACTACAACGACGTGCCTGCCTGCGCGCGCAAGAACCAAGGCTGCGGAGAGGCCGGTGTAGCCAGCTCCCACAATGACAACGTCTGCCTTCTTGACCGGTTCTGGCCAGGGACCAGGGGATGGTGGGGCGTCGCGCCACCAATAAGGTACCGCCTGGGTCGACCAATATTTTGTGCGGCCTTCAGAAAGCTCTGACAGCCGAATTCCGATCGGTTCGCTCTTCGAATGTGGATCCACGAAGATCGCCATGAGCGTGCCTCTCAAACTTTTCTTGACGTGTGCAGTTGCAGATAATAAAAACGACTTGCAGCAAATGCAAGAGTGCTATACAACGGTTTCAAGATAGGAACGACCCGCCGAGTGAGCGGCGCGGCACGGCGCGGAAGCTTCAAGGAGACTTTAAATGCATCTTCCCAATTCGTGGACCGGCGCGCTGGCCCCAGGCAGTCTCGCTACTCCTCGCGGGCTAGACCTTCTCGGAGCTCAGGCTTTTCTGAGGCAGGCGGGAGTTCGCTACGTCCTCGCACAATTCGTCGACTTGCACGGCGTGGCCAAAAGCAAGTCCGTTCCCGTGCAGCACTTGGAAGATGTTCTGACCGACGGAGCCGGGTTTGCCGGAGCAGGCGCGTGGGGGCTTGGCATGCTTCCGCACGAAGCTGAGTACATGGTCGTCTGCGAGCTGGACACGTTGACCGTGACGCCGTGGGCTCCCGCTTATGCGCGAATGATGGGCGTAGGAACGGTGAAGGGAGTCCCTCATCCGGTGGATACACGAAATGTCCTGAAGAGGCAGGTCGCGCGTCTGGCGGAGCGTGGCTGGACTCTGAATACGGGGCTGGAGCCCGAATTCATCCTATTGCGTCGAGATGCCGACGGAAAGTTGCTACCATTCGACGGTACCGACACGCTTGCGAAGCCGGCGTACGACTATCGAGGTCTTATGCGGGGGCGCAGCTTCCTCGAGCGTGTCACGGAATCTTTGCAGGCTGTGGGTGTAGACGTCTATCAGATCGACCACGAAGATGCGAACGGGCAGTACGAGATCAACTTTAAATATGCAGACGCGCTGAAGACCGCGGATCAGATCTTGTTCTTCAAGATGGCAGCCTCAGAAATTGCGAATGATCTCGGGGCGATCTGCTCATTCATGCCGAAACCCAGGAGCAGTTCCACTGGCAGCGGCATGCACATCCACTGCTCGATTGCCGATGCCAACGGGAGCAATCTCTTCCACGATGATGGAGATTCAAATGGCCTTGGCCTGACCAAGCTCGCCTATCATTTTCTTGGTGGCGTCATGGCTCATGCCAAGGGCTTGACAGCTCTGCTGGCGCCGACCGTGAACTCCTACAAGCGGCTTGTGGTCGGGCGCACGGTTTCCGGCGCAACTTGGGCGCCGGCCTTCATCGCGTATGGCGACAACAACCGCACGGCCATGGCCCGCATACCATACGGCCGGATCGAAATTCGCACCGGCGATAGCAGCATGAACCCCTATCTCGCCACCGCAGCCCTCATTGCTGCCGGGCTGGATGGTATCGATCGCGAGCTCCATCCGGGCGAGCCGAAGAACGTGAACTTCTATGGTCTGTCGCTCGAGGAAATTCGCGACATGGGCGTAGAGCTGCTGCCACAAACACTTGCGGAGGCGATCGGAGAGCTTGAAGCCGATCCTGTGTTTTCCGCTGCGCTGGGGCCTCAGGTCATCAACGAATTCGTGTCGCTGAAGAAGTCCGAGTGGTTGGAGTATCACCGGCACGTCTCGGATTGGGAAGTCGAGCGCTACCTCAGCTTCTTCTAGCTTTCGCTTTGTATTGGAGATCGCGATGTGCGGAATTGCAGGATTGTTTATCAAAAGCTCTCGGCTTAGGCCGGAGCTTGGGGCGTTGCTCTCTGACATGACATCAGCGCTGTGTAGCCGAGGGCCTGATTCCGCAGGTTTCGCTCTGTACACGACGAGTGAGCCGGGCAGGGTAAAGCTCACGCTCACATCTGTGAATGGAAGACGTGATTTTCAGACGCTGGGCGAGATCCTGTCTCGCTCGCTGGGGGCGCCGATTTTGACGACGCACCGCTACACGCACAGCGTTTTTACTGTCCCAGAGGAAGAGGTGGCCCAGTGCCGCGCTTGGATAGTGGAGAATGCGCAGGACATCCGGGTCCTCAGCGAAGGCTCCAATCTTGAGATATACAAGGAGGTCGGCTATCCGGATGATGTCGCGCGGAAGTTCGATATCCGGTCGATTTCCGGAACCCACGGCATCGCCCACACGCGCATGGCGACCGAATCGGCCGTGACCACCACCGGGGCCCACCCGTTTTCGACAGGCCCCGACCAGTGCCTGGTTCACAACGGCTCGCTTTCAAACCACGCCTCTCTGCGTCGTGAGCTCCGCCAGGACGGCATCGTTCCGGAAACAGAGAACGATACCGAGGTTGCCGCAGGCTACATCACGCGAGAGTTGCGGCGCGGCAGGGCGCTGGGCGATGCGCTGAAGTCGAGCGTCAATGATCTCGATGGTTTCTTCACCTTCGTGGTTGGTACCAAAAATGGCTTCGGCGTGCTGCGTGATCCGATCGCATGCAAGCCTGCCGTCATGGCGGAGACAGACGACTACGTGGCGTTCGCCTCCGAATATCGCAGCCTCACCGGGCTTCCCGGTGTTGCGAACGCGCGGGTCTTCGAGCCGAAGCCAGCAACGCCTTACTTCTGGGAACACTAAGATGAATCAAGTCGAATTGGGCTCGTGGTCGGGCCGCGACATCAGGACAGGGCGGGGGCCATCGGACCCGTTCACCGAGTTGGATTTGTCCGCTTTGTCGCTTCGCGAACTCAACGCCCGGCTTCAGGCGCTGAAGGTCCCGACGAATGAGACGTTCTGGCGAGTGCAGAATCCTAACGGTGCCCACGCAGTGGCGGTTGGCATCGATGCGCCCATTGACGTCGAAGTGGCGGGCCACGTGGGCTATTTCTGCGGCGGCATGAACAAGTGTGCTCGCATCGTGATCCATGGAAATGCTGGCCAGGGTGTTGGCGAGAACATGATGTCCGGGCTGATCCACGTGAAAGGGGATGCCAGCCAGTCTGCCGGCGCCACCGGACATGGCGGCCTGTTGTTGATCGATGGCAACGCGGGTGCTCGGTGTGGCATTTCGATGAAGGGTGTCGACATTGTCGTCAAAGGCGACATCGGGCACCTCTCCGCTTTCATGGCCCAAACCGGGCGTCTGGTGGCATTTGGTGATGCGGGCGATGCCTTGGGGGATTCGATATACGAAGCCCACATCTATGTGCGTGGCAAGGTCGAGGGCCTCGGGGCGGACTGTATCGAAAAGGAGTTGCGAGATGAGCATCGGGCGGAGCTGTTTGCGCTGATCGAGCAAGCCGGCGAAGCCCACAAGATCGATGTATCCGAGTTCCGCCGCTATGGATCGGCTCGCAAGCTTTACAACTTCAATATCGACAATGCCGGGGCCTATTGATGACTGCTCTTGAAAAGACGTGGGGGTATATCCCGCCGCGTCAGTCCGCAACGTTCGACGCGCACTCCATTGCGGAGATACGGCGTGCCGCCGCTACCGGCATTTATGACATTCGCGGCGGTGGGACCAAGCGGAAGGTCCCGCACTTCGATGACCTCTTGTTTCTCGGTGCATCGATGTCGCGTTATCCCCTGGAAGGCTATCGCGAGCGCTGCGAGACGAGCGTCGTGCTCGGGACGCGGTATGCCAAGAAGCCGCTACATCTGGCAATTCCCGTCACTATCGCCGGCATGAGCTTCGGCGCTCTTTCGGCTCAGGCAAAGGAGGCCTTGGGTCGAGGCGCAAGTCTCGCCGGAACGTCGACCACCACTGGCGACGGGGGCATGACTCCGGAAGAGCGCGGGCAGTCCAAGGCGCTCGTCTATCAATATCTGCCGTCCCGGTATGGCATGAATCCCGACGATCTGCGCAAGGCGGACGCGATTGAGATCGTGGTCGGCCAGGGCGCTAAGCCCGGTGGTGGCGGTATGTTGCTGGGCCAGAAGATATCCGATCGGGTCGCACAGATGCGCTCTCTCCCGAAGGGGATAGACCAGCGTTCAGCTTGCCGCCATCCGGACTGGACGGGTGCGGACGATCTGGAAATCAAGATACTCGAGCTACGGGAACTTACCGGCTGGGAAAAGCCGATCTATCTGAAGATCGGTGCAAGCCGTCCTTACTACGATGTCGCGCTCGCCGTGAAGGCGGGGGCCGATGTGGTCGTGCTAGACGGGATGCAAGGCGGCACCGCCGCCACCCAGGACGTCTTCATCGAGCATGTCGGAATTCCGATTCTATCGGCGATCCGCAACGCCGTTCAGTCTTTGCAGGACCTCGGGATGCACCGCAAGGTACAGCTCGTCGTTTCCGGCGGTATTCGTAGCGGCGCCGACGTTGCCAAAGCGCTTGCGCTTGGCGCGGATGCCGTTGGCATCGGGACTGCAGCACTGATCGCGCTCGGCGACAACGATCCGCGGTATGAAGACGAATATCGAGCCTTGGGAACGACCGCCGGTTGCTATGACGATTGGCAAGAAGGCAAGGACCCGGCGGGCATCACGACTCAGGATCCGGCACTTTCGGCCCGGCTCGACCCGGTCTTGGCGGGCCGGCGGCTCGCAAATTATCTCAAGGTGATCACGCTCGAGGCGCAGACGATCGCGCGTGCGTGCGGAAAGAGCCGCCTGCACAATCTCGAGCCCGAAGATCTCGTCGCGCTAACGATAGAGGCTGCCGCAATGACGCGTCTTCCTCTCGCAGGAACGAGCTGGATTCCCGGTCAATAGTTGCGGCGCTGACGCGGCGGCGGTCGTCGCGTCACGCTCCATGGAGGAGGGGAGTGATGACGAAACTGAAGTTGACGAGACGAAGTGTGGTTGCTGGCGTCGGGGCCGCCGTCGCGATGCCCTGGATATCCAAATCGGGAGCGGCGCCCAAGGGGGAGCCGATCTTGCTCGGCGTGCCAACGTCGCAGACGGCGGCAGCCGGTGTCGCCGACGATCTCGATCATCTCAACGGCACGACGCTCGCGGTGGACGAGATCAACGCATCTGGTGGGATATTGGGGCGTCCCCTGAAGTTGTTCGTCACCGACGTCGACAAGCTGTCGCCCGAGAGCTGTCAGCAAGCAATCGCAGCATGCGCTGATGCGAAGGTGCACGCGATCTCGAACGCATTCGTGTTTGCGCCGATCCCCGCGATGGACGAGTCCGCCAAGTACGGATGTCCGTATTTGCAGGGCAATACCCAACGCGCGGCGACCGAAGCCTTCAAGGCCAACCCGAAGAAATATAGTCACATCTTCCAGACCGACCCTTCCGAGGTCCACTACGGCCACACCTATCCGCTTTGGCTCGAGCACGAGGAGAAGCGGGGCGTGTGGAAGCCGAAGAACCGCAAGGTCCATATCGTCCAGGAGCAGGTGGGCTATTGCCAGACGATCTCGAAGGCCGCGCAGGAGGCGATAAAGAAGCGCGGCAAATTCGAAGTCGCAGCTGTCACGGACATCCAGTTTCCCGTGCAGGATTGGTCTCCTGTCATGCAGAAGCTGAAGGAGGTCGACGCCGGCGCCATCATGATCGATCATTGGGTCGCTGCAGAATATGCAGCGTTCTGTAAACAGTTCGCCGCGGATCCAGTCAAGAACTCACTCGTTTATCTTCAGTATGGACCGTCTCAGCCTGAGTTTCTCGAGCTGGCCGGGTCCTCAGCGAACGGATTTTGCTGGTCGACCGTGTTGGGTGTCTACGCAGACGAACGCGGAAAGGCGTTTCGTAAGAAGTACCAGGCACGGTTTCCGGGAACGATGGGCCTCGTTTACACCGGCAACGGCTATGACATCACGCATTGGCTGAAGCTCGCCTGGGAGGCTGTCGGCAAGCCGGAGGATTTCAAGGCGGTCTGCGACTGGATACGGCAGCATCCCTATCGCGGTGTCTGTGGTTATATGGACCTCAACAATGACTATCAGGAAGCTGCTCATTTCCCCGACGATGGAAATCCGATTTCGGCGAAGGAGCTGGAAAAGGGCATGAGCCAGCTCTACGTCCAGGTCCAGAACGTGCAGCACAAGATCGTATTTCCGAACGAGATCTCGGAATCTACATTGCAGCCCGCACCATGGTGGACATAGTGAACATTTCGGAACTCGGCGCCGAGATGCGTCGATCGCCCGCCCTTTTCGCGGGAGAGAGTATCTCCCTCGATCTGGGCGGGCGAGAGATCCTCAGGGACATCAGCCTGAGCGTCGCTCCTGGCGAAGTGTTGGGAATCATCGGACCGAATGGAGCTGGCAAGACGAGCTTGTTCGAAGTCCTGTCTGGCCGGATGAGGCCCAAGTCCGGTTCAGTACGCTTCCGTGGCTCGGATGTGACGGCCCTACCGCTTCATGCAAGAGCTCGCCTTGGTATTGGACGCACCTACCAGACGCCGGTCGTGCCGGACGAATTGACGGTCGGGCAGACGTTCAAGGCCGCGCGACAGGCATACAAGCCTTATCTGACGCGTTTTGACGCCGAGTACGGTGCCGAGCTTGTCGGTCTCGACGTGGACGCCGAGGAGCGCACGAGCTCGCTTGAGACGCTCAACAGACGCAAGCTCCTGCTTGCGTGCCTCTTGATGCGTCGGCCTGCCTTGTTGCTGATGGACGAACCTGCCGCGGGTCTGATCAATTCCGAGGTCGACGAGATCGACCATCTGATCAGGATGCTGTCGAAAGAAATGAACGTCGCGATTATCATTGTCGAGCATCGCATCGAATTGCTCGAGACGATTGCCGACCGCGTCATGGTGATGGATGCGGGCGAGGTCATCTCGGAGGGTTCGCTCGCCGACATTCTGGCCGATCCGAAGGTGCACGCGGCCTATTTCGAGACGGTCGAGGAAGGGGCGCTCGATGGCTGAAGCGCGCGAAGTTCTTTCGGTGCAAGGCCTCTCGGCGGGCTGGGGACCGCTGCGCGTGATCCATGACCTGGATTTGATCGTGAAGGCAGGTGAGCGGATCGGATTGGTCGGGCTCAATGGCCATGGCAAGACCACGTTGTTCTACGCGATCGCGGGTCTGACGGGATGGCAGCGAGGTTCGATCCTCCTGAACGGAAGGCAGATCGGACGCACTCGAAGCCAAGGCCCAGGCCGCTATACGCACCAGATCGTAAGGCAGGGACTGGCCTTGATCCCACAGGGCGACGAAATCTTTCATGGCCTCACTGTCGAAGAGCACCTCGATTCCGGAGCATTCACTCCACGCGCCTGGAAGGAGCGCGCGACCCGCAAGCGACGCATCTACGATGTGTTTCCGCCCTTACGAAAACTGAGCAACACGCCGGTTGGCCGACTTTCGGGCGGGGAGCGGCGAATGGTCTCGATCGGCCGAGGCTTGATGGCTGAAGCGTCTCTGTTTCTTGTCGATGAGCCCTCACTTGGTCTTGCCCCCAAGATCGGAAAGGGCGTGCTCGACGCATTGATGAGCATTGAGCTCAGCGACTCGGCCATGGTCATCGCGGAGCAGAACATTGCATTGCTGGAAGGGAAGGTGGATCGCGTGATCGGGATGCATGTGGGCAAGCTAAAGGGGGGGGCCTCGGCTGCCCTGATGCTGAACAGCAATCGGGATCTCTAAGATGAACTGGCCATATGTTATTTCCAACGCAATCGTGCTGGCCTGCATTTATGGCACTCTCGCCATCGGCATCTCGATCACCTGGTCGAGTCTCGGCTTGCTGAACCTCGCCTACGGGTTCATCTTTGCCCTGTCTGGTTATGGCGCTTGGCTGACCAGTCAATATGTCGTGGCCGTGACGCCGGATGCGCTGCGAGGGGCGATGATCCTGGCCGGCGGAGTCGCAACTGGCGCGTTGGGCGGAGTGCTGGTGTGCGCCTTGGCGTTCATCCCGGTTCACGACAAGCCGAACTTCACGATTCGCGGCATGATCGCAACTCTGGCCATCAGCTTAATGGGCACCCAGTTGCTGCTCTGGTGGTTCGGCCCAAGGTCGAAGAGCCTCCCGGAAATCTTTGGGGCGAGCAAGCGGTCATTGTTCGGTCTGGTTCTGACCGCCGACAAGATTGGCAACGTTATCGTTTCGATCGCGATGCTGCTGATCGTCTTGACCTGGATGCGTTCAAGCCGGCGTGGTCTCGAAATTCGCGCCATGATGATGAATCCCCACGCCGCATCGATCGTCGGCATTGGCGTGCGGCGCACCAGCTTCTACGTCATGGCCATTACCGGCGGCCTGGCTGGCTTGTCCGCCGTGCTTCTCTCTCAGACCTATTATATTCAGCCGTTCAATGGGCTCACCCCGATGATCAAGGGTGTCAGCATCGCGCTGTGCGGCGGATTGGGTAGCGTGCCAGGCGCGGTGATCGCGGCCCTGCTGTTGGGGTTCAATGAGGCCATGACGTCCGTGGCGTTGGGCGGCCAATACGTGCTGATGACTCAATTCCTTCTCATCATTCTGATCATTCTGGTTCGGCCACGCGGTATCGCTGGTCTCCTCGACAAGGCGCGGGAGGCCTGAAGATGCTCAGTCCAGCTCCGAACACTACAACTCCGACTGAAGGGTCTGAGGACGACGTGCGAATTTGGCGCAATCCGTTGACGGCTTGGGGCGGTGCCGGCGCCGAGCCGGAAGTACCGACCATACCTTACAAGGACCCGACCGAGATTTGGGCGGAGACACGCAAATCGGGCGTGCCGCTGCTGCCTGTCGGCCGGCTTCGGTACTATTACAAATGGCCCGGACACGGAGAGAAGCTTTGGTCCAAGCTCCGCTACTGGCCAACGCGCCGCCGCATCCTTCACGTGCGCGGAGAATATAATCCGAAGACGCTGCGCCGCGAAAAGACCATCGTTGACAAGCGGCCAATCTGGTGGGCTCTCGGGCTGCTCGCTCTTGCGCTGGCCCCGTTTGCATTTCCCGCATCCCAGCTGAATACGCTTCTTGCTGCTGGTGCTTTCTTCGGAATTTATGCTGCCATTAACTTGTGCTGGATGCTCGTGCTCGGTACCGCGAGCATCTTCTCGCTTGCGACTTATGCGGTCGTGGGTACGGCGGCATTCATTACAACCTGGTTGTCGATCTCGCTTGGTCTACCTTGGTGGGGCCTGCCGATTATAGGTAGCGCCATAGGACTTGTATTTGGAGTAGTGATTGCTATTCCGGCCACACGCCTGGACGGCTTTTACTACTCGCTGTTGACGCTCGGGCTCAACGAGTTGTGCCGGGTCTACTTTGTGCAGTCGAAGATCTTCGGCTCGGCCACCGGCGGCCTTTATGGCGCGGACACCTATGTGCCGAAATCCTGGTCGCCGTTCGACCAGTCGATGCTGGGCTACTATGCAGCGCTCATGCTGATGTGTGGCGCGCTGCTGCTCTACCGCATGGTGGACGGACGACGGCTGGGCCGGATACTGCGCATGGCGCCCGAAAAGCGGGAAGCTTTCGCGGAAGCCACTGGAGTGGACTTCCGCAGGGCTCGCATTCAGGTGTTCGTCGTCTCATCGATTGCCCTCGGATTCATCGGAGGTTTCTACGCCGCGCACTACAGGGGTGTGGGATTCTCGATCTTCAGCTTCGATACGGTTCTGCTCGGTCTGGCGATGCTCGTCATCGGCGGTATCGGGAGAGCTGAGGGTGCGGTGGTCGGAACGGCCGTCGTGGTGTTTCTCGACAAGGTGTTGATCAGTTGGGGCCCCCTGAGGCTCTTTGCCATCGGCATCATCATGTTGCTCGTCGTCTTGTATCTCCGGAACGGATTGTTCGGCATCAAGCAGCAGTTCCGTGCCTGGCGAGACAAGAAGAAGAGCGAGCGGCGCTCTGCGCGAGCAGAGAAAGGAGGCGAAATGTTACCGGAAGAAGCGACCGAAACGAGCAACAAGGACCTGGTCTATTGGCGCCGTTACGACAAGATACAGCGAGACTATCTGAAATCGTTGGTTTCGTCCGAGCTGATCGAGGAGCACAAGAGCAACCCTCTCGGTCAGCATAGCGAGGCGCTCGAACGTCTCTTGCTGTACTTCCGACGTCAGCCACTTCCCGACAAATATGCGATCCAAGTGGTGCAGCCGTTCAAGGCTTACCGGATCGTTGCACTTTCAGGCCATCGCGGCGTTCCGCCGCGGGTCGTCGAGGACAAGCTCTATCCCTCGCAGGACGAGGCTTATCACGGCGTATTCATGCGCCGTGTCCAGGACCTTTTGGAATCTTGATCTAACCAGTACAGCAACGCGGCGGACAGACAATGGCTCAAATCAAGCTCTTTGGTTACACGGACCGGATTTCGGTCAAACCCGGAGAAGCTGTCACCTTCCACGTCAGCGCGGATGGTGCTGCCACCGCGATTGCACAGCTGGTTAGACTGGTGCACGGCGACGAGAATCCTCTGGGACCCGGCTTTATCGAGGAGGAAGTTTCTTGCGAGGCCAACGGCGAGTGGCGGGTGCAGAAGCAATACACTCAACTCGGTTCATTCCTGACGGTCGATGATCCCGTGGGAAAGCTTGCTCTCGAAGGGAGTATGAGCGTTTTTGGTTTCATCTTTCCGGGGCTCCCGGGAGATGGACGTCGCCAGTGCCTCATCGGACGATGGAATAATGACAAGAGCGCTGGCTATTGTCTCGGGATCAGTCAAGACGGACATCTCGAGTTTTGGGTCGGACGCGGCGACGAGGTCGACTACATAAAGACCGAAGTGCCATTGATGAAGAAGACCTGGTACTTCGTCGCAGCCACCTTCGACGCTGCCAGCGGCAAAGCCACCATCCACCAGGAGTCGGTGACAAATCGCTACAACGGCCTGCTCGGAAGCGTTGCGCCGATCGACTATCGGTCGCACGTCGCCGAAACGTTTCGATTCAAGCAAAAGAACCTCGAGGATACGCCGTTCCTGATTGGAGGGTCTCGCGACTTCCATGAACTGCGCGGGCCATTTGTCTCTCAAATTTTCTCCGGCAAGATTGACAGGCCCGGCATCTACGATCGGGCGCTGAGCCGCGGCGAGCTTGAGCAACTGGCAAAGGGGACGCTTCCGAGTACGGACGGCCTGGTCGCTTATTGGGATACGGCAGAGGGATATACCGACGCCGGCATCGGCGACACGGTGATCGATATCGGGCCAAATAAGCTGAACGCCAAGGGTTACAATCGCCCGGTGCGCGCTCAGACGGGGTGGAATTGGAACGGCCGAAACGACTGCTTCCGGCTGGCTCCCCGCGAGTACGGGGGCGTCGAGCTTCATCACGACGCGATGATCGATTGCAATTGGAAGCCGACCAGGACGGTCAGACTGCCTGAAAGCTTGCGCTCCGGTATCTACGCGATGCGCTTGCGGGCTGGCGATGGCGCCGGCCTGGGCGAGGAATATGTCGTGTTCTATGTCCGTCCCAAACAGCCTAAGGCGAAGATTGCATTCCTGGTGCCGACTGCGAGTTATCTTGCATACGCAAATGAGCATCTGAGTTTCGACGCGGAAATCATTCAGCCGATGACGGGCCAGCCGCCCATCATTTCTGAGATTGACGTCGAGATGTACAAGAACCTGGATTTCGGGCTGTCGACCTATGACAGTTGGGCCGACGGCAACGGTGTTTGCTATAGCTCCTATCGCCGGCCAATTGTCAATATGCGCCCGAAGCACCGCATGTCGAGCATGGGTGTGCCATGGGCATTCCCGGCAGATCTGTCGATCGTCGGTTGGCTTGAGCACAAAGGCTACGACTATGATGTGCTCACCGACGAGGACCTTCATATCGAAGGCGTGGACGCGCTAAAGCCCTACAGCTGCGTACTTACAGGGACGCATCCGGAATACTATTCGGAAAGAATGCTTGATGGCACGGAGGACTATATCTCAGGCGGCGGGCGCTACATCTACATGGGAGGCAACGGCTATTACTGGAACGTAGCCTTCCGTGAGGACGAGCCGTGGATCATGGAGGTGCGCAAGCTCGATTCGGGGATGAGAGCGTGGAACGCGCGACCCGGCGAGCACTACTTGGCGACGACCGGTCAGAAGAGCGGACTCTGGAAGAATCTGGGCCGCCCACCGCAAAAACTGGTGGGTATCGGGTTCATCGCCGAGGGGTTCGAGACCAGCCGTCCTTATCGACGGATGCCGGACAGCTACCATCGTCAGGTCTCGTGGATCATGGAAGGAATCGAGGGCGAGCTGATTGGCGAGGAGGGGCTTGCCTACGGCGGTGCCGCTGGCCTCGAGCTCGACCGCTACGATTTGACGCTGGGAACGCCCCCGCACACCAAGATTTTGGCTTCGTCGGGCGGTCACAGCGACAATTACATGCTATCGATTGAGGAGATTCTCTATCCATATCCTGGTCTTGCGGGAAGTCAGGACTATCGGATCCGCGGCGACATCATCTTCTTCAACGCTCCGAATGACGGAGCCGTTTTCTGCGGCGGTTCGATTGCGTTTGGTCAGGCGCTGCCGGCGAAGAATTTTGACAACAACGTGTCCAGGCTTCTGGGCAACGTCGTCGATGCCTTTATCAAGCCTGGATCCCTGCCTGGATCTCACTGGATAAGCGAGGAAAAGCAGTGGCGATAACTTGCCAAGGCGCGCAATGTGGAGTTGAGCCCCACAGCCGAAGACGAGTTATTTCGCCATAGGATCGGAAATTTCGTAACCGTTGGGATAGAAGCACGTGCGCAAAACAAAACGAGCGACCCACAGGCGTCACACTGAAAAGAAGACGGCGCGGACGTCGGCCGCCCCGGTCGAGCCGACCGCGGATGTCGCGATAGCCAAGCCGCCGATCGATGAGAGAATGGGGGCAGCTATCCGGCGAGGTCGATTGGAACGAGGGCTCAAGCTCACTGAGCTCGCGGCGGCTGCCAGCATCTCCGTTCCGATGCTCAGCCGCTTCGAAAACGGGCAATCCACGGCCAGCCTTCCTCTGCTGGAACGCATCGCCACGGCATTGGGAACGGATCTCTCGACACTCTTCCGGGAAATCGAGCAGAACAGCGGAAGTGCGCAGCTGATTAAGGCCAGCGATCAGATGGAGGTCGTCCGTTCGGGAACGAAGCACGGTCATACTTACAGGTTGCTCTCGTACAACAAGGGCCCGCGCAAGATCTTCGAGCCGTTCCTGATCGACATGGATAAGGAGAGCGAGAGCTATCCCCGTTTTCAGCATCCTGGCACCGAATTCATCTACATGCTCAGCGGTCGCATGGAATACCGCTTTGGCGATCGGACGTTTCTCGTCGAACCGGGCGATGCATTCACATTTTCGGGGAATGTTTTGCACGGTCCTGAAAAGCTTCTGGATGATCGAATTCAGTTCATCACGATCATTGTATACGCAGAATAGAAGGCGGCCTCGGGAAGAGATTCTCGTCTCCGAGTTGTCCAATCCAACATTTATTAGCCTGAGAATTCTGTAGCTCCGCCGTTGTGACTCAACGAGGGCGGCTGAAGCTAAGAGCGATTGTGTGGCTCCCTCTGACTGCGAGGATCTCCGGATCCTCGCTCTCTTTTTGATCGACCTCGGTTCGGGTGTCTTTGCGTAAAGTAAAAATAAATTGCATTTAATGCAATTACGCATATCCTTTCCCTGGGAGAATCAAGTGGGGGAAGGGAGGCTGCGATAGAGGGGGCCGCCTGTAACGCGAGCATCGAGGCTGCATCCAAAGATTCCGAGATTGTACGCGCCGCGCAGCGACTTCCTGTTGTCGAGTTACTCCGCAGACCGTGAGGGCCCACCGGGCCCGCGATTTTTGACAAACTGGAAGGTCCAACTCGTCATGCTTTCGCTCGACAACATGCGTGTGCCCGTGAAGCTGACCTTGCTGGCGCTCGGGCTCGGGGCGGTCATGGTCGGCCTTGTCGCCTATATGGCGGTGCGTATGTCGGCTGTGGATCGGGCATATGCCGACGTCGTTAAGCGAATTGATGCATCAGCGACCTTGGTCGCGCGTGTAGCTACTCGTGCCGAGACGTATCGGGCTACGTCGTTCGAAATCCTGACGGAGATGTCGGAGGGCAACAAAGCTCAATTGCTCGCAACGGCGCAAGAAAAGTCGAGCATCGTTCTTCAAACGCTTGAGCATGCACAATCGACGTTGCCGGAAAAGGCGACTGCGATCGGAAAAAGAACGGACGAGTTCCGGAAGGCCCTCTCAATATGCAGACGAGCGATAGAATTCGCTGCTGCTGGCGCCGGCGATGCAACAGCCGTCTCAAGAATGCGCGCACAGTGCAATGGAGCTCTCCAGTCGGCGGTTGCATCTCAGAATGAGCTAGCGGACGAGGTTATTGCGTTTGCAAAGCTAAGAGCGGATGAGCAACACGACAAAGTGACCACGGAAATTTGGTTTGTTGTAATCCTTGCTGCAATTTGTTGTGTCGTCGCCGTCGGGGCAGCGCTTGCATTGGGAATCTTGGGTGTCGCCCGTCCGCTGGCTCAGCTCGTTGATCTCTTGACGCGCATGGCTGCGGGCGAGCAGGTGAACATGGGGAGCGTGAGCCGCGGCGACGAGATCGGAGAAGCTGCCCGTGGGGTCGACAGCGTCAACCGAATGCTGACCGAAAAGGCGAGACGAGACGCACTGGCAAAAGAAGAGCAGGACCGGCTTTCGCATGACCAACGGCGGTTGGAAATGCATCGCCTGGCCGATCAGTTCGAAAACGCTGTCGGAGAAGTCGTCGAGACGGTTTCCTCAGCATCGACAGAGCTGGAGACTTCCGCCAATACCTTGACCGCCTCCGCAGGACACGCGCAGGATCTGTCAGCTATCGTGGCGTCGGCGTCGGAAGAAGCATCCACCAACGTGCAGTCCGTCGCTTCTACCGCCGAACAGCTTTCGGCGTCGATCAGCGAAATCAGCCGTCAAGTCCAGGAATCGGCGTCCCTGGCGTCCGAAGCGGTCGAGCAGGCGCGGTCGACCACTGACCGCGTTGGCGAACTTTCGAGGGCAGCAAGCCGCATTAGCGACGTCGTAGAACTCATCAACAACATCGCGGGGCAGACGAATCTCTTGGCTCTGAATGCCACGATCGAGGCGGCTCGCGCCGGCGATGTAGGCAGCGGCTTCGCGGTTGTTGCCAATGAGGTAAAGGCTCTGGCGGAGCAAACGGCGAAAGCGACGGGGCAGATCGGCGAGCAGATATCAGGCATTCAGACCGCAACCCAGGACTCAGTCGCCGCAATTCTCAGCATTAGCAAGACAATCCAAAGATTGTCCGAGATCGCCTCGGTTATCGCGGCAGCCGTCGAAGAGCAGAGCGCCGCAACGCTGGAGATTTCTCGAAACGTTCAACAGGCTGCGGAGGGCACCCGTCAGGTTTCCTCCAATGTCGCGTCCGTGCGAAAAGGCGCCAGCGAGACAGGCGCGGCTTCCTCACAGGTGCTCTCAGCGGCAAGACTGCTCTCTACTGAGAGTGGCCGCCTGAAACTCGAAGTCGCGATTTTCCTGAATTCAGTCCGGGGTTCTTAGGTCAAGTCGCTGGCCTCTGAAAATGGACGCACCTTTGTTGGAAGAGCCGCGCTGGCCGCCAAGCGCATGGACAATCTGCCTTTCTGTGGCTTGACGCTCGCCGTTGCTCAAACCGTGGGTTCTGGTCGGGAAAGATCGAAACTGGCTTATCTTTCAATGGGGATTGACTGACACTCTCTCCGCCGAACGGCTTCTCCATTGTATCCGGGCATTCGCAGCGACAGGAAGTCAATGAATAACGTGACAACGGTCGTTGCGGATAATTCCGCGATGTTACCCATAGTCACCGCGCAAACCGTAGTTTCGGAACGTGGGCTCGGAGGACGAATTCGCATTGAGGAACTTAGCGCGCAAACCCATTTGAGCGCCTGGCGGGGCCGGACGCCGTCAGCGGAGATAGCTTGGTGGCACCGTGGCCGCGCACGGGATGGGCTGTTCCTGGGGACGCTCAATTCGTGGGAAAGCGCTCGCGAATGTGCTCGTAGCTTCCAGCGGCAACCGCCAGCACCTCCCGCACGAACTGCCTTGCGAACCGCGCCTCACTGAGAGAAGCCGTCTCACCTTGGTGCACAACCAAGCTTCGCTTATCGTAGAGTCGCACGGCTGATTTTCCGACGGCGCCAGGGTCTGGATCTCCCAAAGTTCGCGCCACGTCCATCGCCAACCGACGGACTGAACTCCTAATCGACTCCGACTTCCAATGTATCGCGCCCTTGTGCATGTCGAAAAGCGCTTGGCGAAGCGCCGGATCCATCGCAGTTTCGGCCTCGCTCTTCATCCGGACCATCGCGTCTTCGATGATGTCGAGGCAAGGCTTTGGGCGAGGTGCCGGCTTCGCCATTATCTCTAGGATCGAGATCAGCGTGAGGAACTGCGCGTTGTTCGACGCTTCGAAATCGACCGAGGCGAATATCTCGCAGGCGAGCTTCAACTCCGGCTGCGGGCTCGGTCCGATCAGATGCTCTAGCTCAGCGCCTTCGATCAGGGCTGAAAACAAGCGTGCATCCGCTTCTTCTGACCGATGATTGCTTGCGACCCTGATAGGGGCGGGTGCGAGGTGCACTGGATACGCCGTAGCGAACTGACCGTCGAACGTTGGTCCATCCGCGACTCGTAGATCACCCCCAGCAGCCAGAATGCCGAAGTCCAGCCGCAATGCCGCCCACGGTAGAATCACTCGGATTCTGTCCAACAGTTCGGCGGCCAGTTCTAACGGGACGTCCTGGAACTCCAGGTAATAATGCGGCTGTTGGATACGCATCTTCACGGCGTAGCCGAGCAACTGCCGCTGCGGCGTTTCACGATGATTGAAAAAGCCGTTCTCGCTCGTGGTTGAGAGTGGGATAGAAACATTGACGCGGGTCACGACCATCGTTCTCCTTACGCCGTTCGAGATCGCCGACCGGTAGTCGCCATTCGATGTATCTCAGCGTGCTGGAAGTGCCGGGGCGACATGAGGATCGGGGTCGGGGCAGGGGGCGTGACACTTTTGAGCGACGGCTACGAGGGATATTCCTCCATCCAGGCGCCTCGCGTTAGGTCTTGAACCTTGGTGCTTGGCGTACACTAAATTGGCGCACCCGACACGATTCGAACGTGTGGCCTTCGCCTTCGGAGGGCGACGCTCTATCCAGCTGAGCTACGGGTGCTTACTGCTTACGCAGTGCTTACGCGGGTTTTGTGCAGGAGTTTAGGCCTCACGCGTGTCCTCGCAAGTCTTTCTAATCCAATACTCTTTCTTCCTCACTTTTCGCAACGACCGGCTTGACACCTGCCTTCGGAGGGCGACGGTCCACGCCGCCAATCGCAACCGCCTTTGAAGCACTCGCATCCGAAGGTCAAAGATGGAATGCCTTCTTTATAACCTGGACTTCCGGAGGGAATGGCACCGAGGAAGAGCTGCCACCGCTATATGCCCCAGGAATGGCAATCGGCGTCACTAATGGCGGCTTGGGTACTTTGCCGTTCTTGAGATCGTCTAATGCCTGTCGAACTCGTCGTCCCAGTGTATTGAGTGGTTGGGTCATCGCTTGGGCAACGCATTTTATTTGAAGTTGTTCACGGGCATCAAGTAAATCTTGCAGTTCAGCCAGTCGGGCACCTACCGCATTTTTTTGCGTTTCCCAAATCAATATTTGCCTGGCGCAGCGCATCTGCAGTGTCATCTCCTCCCGGTTTCATTCCTGGTCGACGACGGACGAAACTTCTTTCCGCCCGAAGACGGCCGCTGCGACCTCCCCTGACCAGAACCGTGCCTTGGTCCCCTCTGGGCGCTGGTCTTCCAATCGACCTTTGGCAGGTGGTCGCCGATTGAGGCAACAGCTTGTGCCTTCCCCTCGAAGGAGGTTGCAATCATGGTCACAAAGCCGAGGCCGTGCAGACTTTCTTCAAGCGTGAGCCTTGAGCGGCCGGATGATCCGTCGAGTGTAAGTTGCTTTTTTCCAAGGTGCTTGGCGCTGCGTGCTGCGAGCGTGGCGTCCGCCAGGTCGTGGGAGCCGCGTTCAACTCGCATTGCCCACTTTAGCTCGATCCCTTCGCGATCGATCAGGTCGATGATGGACTTGCTTACCGCGTTCTTCAGTTTGCGGTCGTAGCCCATCAACTGTCGAGTTTGGTTGATCCAATACGTGAGCTTTGGAACCGGATGGGCTCCCTGAAGCATGTTCAAATGAGCGAGGTCGTTACGTATGTCCTTCGCGTCGTTATTTTGTACCCAAACCTCGGTAAAGTGGCGCGCCAGATTTCCCTTGATGGCCGCAACTTTCGCTGAGCCGCCTCTCAATGCTCCTAATGCAAAAATGATCTGGCCATTATGAAACAGCCTCAGCCCACGCTCGTCAAAAATAGCATCTGGGCGCTCGTCGTGAAGTTTGATCAATGCCAACGTCGTAAAATAGAGGTCACGCTCAAATAGACCGACGTAGTCCACTAACCGTCCAAGGACCGAGAGAATCGTGCGGTGAGCCCGCACGTGATCGACAAGGTTCATAAAATTCGAGTCTTGGCGGTGCCCGGATATCTTCGAGACGGCTTCGCAATACTCGCGAAGATCGTACTCATCGAGATTTTTTTGTCGAACCCACCGGTCGTGCAGTTCTTCGCGCCGTTGCTGAAGAGCCGCGATCGGGGTAAGGCCGCCTCCGTCCGGCGTAGTTTCGAACGCGAAAACGCGATCTATCGTCGCCTCCTCAATCCGCCTCCCGCCCGCGATCGCTTTGACCAACGGCAGGTGTCCAAGCCGCAGGATCTCCCGCAGGCCGCGCTTGGGGATTCTGCGATCCGCCTCCAAGCTCGCGTCGCTCGGAAATACCCGACCAAATCCCCGCGCGGTCGCAAACAACTCTTGAACGTCCGCATATTCGGCAAGCGGACTACCGCCCTCATACTTCGCGTCGTGCATATCAAGGTAGAGCGTCAGCGTCGCGAACAAGCGGTGCAGCCGCTGCGATTCATCTCTTGGAAGCCGTCCCTCACGTGTGGCTGTGATGTCCCATTTAAAGAGCTGGTGCAGCAATTTGGCGACAGCTTCGACCGGCAGGAGATGCAATAGGAGATAGAGCGCTACCTGCCAATCATCCACGTCCTCTACCGGCATCGCTACCGTCTGCAAGTCGTCAAGTGAAAACGCTCGTTCCCCGGTCACTGGTTGGTCGGCTTTGAGCGTGAGAATCCAATCAAGCTGTCGCTCTGACAGATACTCGTTGAACGCCAGGATCACCACGTCGCACAAAAGCTGGTCGATGTGGTCGGCCTGATCGCGCGCCTGTTCGCGGTCGCTTTCGTACCCGCGCTGGACCCGCATCTCGCCCGCTGTAGCCGCCGACAGGTCGAAGAAGAAATCGATCATGTCTGAGCCGGCGGCCGGCTTCGGCAGCTTCTCTGCCTTTGCGGCAATCATGCGTCGCGCGACGTCGTCGCCCTTCGCATTAATCGTCTTGGCGGCTCTGGTCGCGCGTGCGACCGCGCGATCAATCCACTGTGACACGACATCCGCGCGCCGGTCTCTTAACCACGACCGGAAGGGCCGTTCATAAATGAGCTTGAGCAGCGTGTACTGGCACTGCCGCGGCGGCGCTTCGAGTGCGCGCCGGTTGGCTGGTTCGGGCAGCTTGACCGCATCGTCTCGGCCCCAGGCATTTTCTGCCCGCAGCAAAACACGCGACAGCCGCGGCAACGGCAGCTCTGCGCGCGCTTCTTCCAAAAGCAGCGCCAGCGCTTGTTCCGCCTGCTCCTTGGTTACGAAGTGTTCAATATGGACTCCGCGCAGCGTCGCCTTCAGACGGTCAGCCCGGTGGGAGGCATCGTCACGCCAAAGTCCCCGCGCAGCCTCTTGGAGCCGGTTCGAGAACTTGCCTGGCAGCTCCGCAAGCGCGCGGAGTAGTTGGCCGCGCCCCTTGAAATGAAACGCTGCGTGACGCAGATTCGCAGCCCCGCCGATCAAACCGCGCAGCAGGTCGAGCCGTTGGCCATCGTCCGCGAAGACGAATGCGTTCGAGCGGTTGCCAAACAGCAGTTGGAGTTTGCGATCGAACGGTCCCCTATCGAATCGTTCCGGGGCAAGTGCGCTGGTGAGCTGCCGGTCGCCACCGAGGATGTCGCCGGGAAAAGGCTCCTTCATTGACACCCAATCCTTGAGAGTCAACCCGCCGAGTACCAGCGCGTGTCGCCAGATGCGCACAAACGCTTCAGCGCGCTTGATCTCTGCCTGTCCTTCGCTTGACCAAAACCGGCTCGTCTCAACCTTATCCGGCCAGTTTCTTCCGATTGCACCCGCGCAGTCGGCCTCGCCGTCGGAAGCTGTGTAGTAGATGACCTTTCCGAGCCGCACGAGGTGCCCGAGTTCTGCGTTCGCGTCCTGTTTCGCCGACAGGCTCAACGCTTCCGCGAGATTCCGGGGCAACAACCTCGACAGCTTGCGCTCATCCGGGTCCCGCTTTCGATGTTCGCGCGTGTCTTTGCGCGTGCGCTTGAGAAGCCGCCTATAGCACTGTTTGAGCTCCATATGCAGCGCCACCATGCCGGGGTGCTTCGCCTGTGCGGCGATGTAACTCATCGCCGTACCGGTGTCGGGATCGAGAAACACCTTCCCCCAATGCTTGAACAAAACTTCCGCGGCGAGAGGAAGGCTCGCGCGTCCCTTATTCCGTTCTGTCGATTCCGCTTCGACGCGGATCGAGACGACCGGATCGCCCGTCTCGGTATAGGCCCTCTCGTCGTCCTTGCTCCATCCCGGCTGCTCAGTGTGGGCGCCATTGGCCATTCGAAGTACGCTTCCGCTGATGCTTTCGGCGCGTGATTCGATCTTCCCCAACTTCCGCGGCCGCGCGTCGGGGCCGAGCCGACGTTCGCTTTCATAAAGATGCCGTTCGATGCGCTCCGCAATTTCGGCAATTTTTTCGGGGCCTGACATTTGCGGCGCGCCGTCACCTGCAAACACTTTGTACCAACGCCCTTCGACCTTTGGCGCCGCCGGCATACTGCCGTCGCGGCGAGGCCGAGGCTCATCGATTCCGAGCTCGTAAGGATGTATTTTGAACCACCAGAGGTCACTGAGGTATGCCCGCCTTGCGTCGTTGATGTCTTTGAGCCGACCGCTGCCCATCAGCCGGACCCAACACGCGTTGCCCAGCTTGTCCCGAAAGGCGCGCTGGTCCGCACTCGGCTTTTTCCGGCTTGTGGGCTTACGCGCGATCTTGTCGATCGTGGAAATCCACTGCGCGATGACGAGCTCTTCGTGTGTGCGCGCATAAGTCGGGATGTCTTGCTCCGCGCGCCCGGAGGTCTTCTCTACCAAAACCCGCCGTAGGCCGTCCTGGCCTTGCTTGCTGCGGCTTGAACCATATGGCCGAATGATCTGCATGGACCCCTCTCCAAAAACGTGCGGGTATCGTATCATGCTTCCGGCGGTTGAGTGGTCGGATGTTGCCCGAACGCATCTGTCCTCTCGACCGGCGACTCGCAAACCCTTGAACAATCGTCGAGAAACGAGGCGGCGGCTCCGAGACGCTGTCTCCAGGGGGGGCTCGGGATCGGTAAGACGCATCGAAGACATTCGTGAAATCAATGTGATATAGTCACGGCTCCTGCGCACTACGTCCGGATTAAGGACGACTGCCACTAGAGATTGTCGCCGTCTCACTGATGAGGCGACTTGCACACCACGTCCAGATCAGGGACGACTGCAACTAAAGCTTCTGGGGTCTTTTCGTGCATCTGCACGTCCACAACACGTCCAAATTGAGGACGACTGCGCCGTCTAGGCATCCACCATACGCCTAACGCCCGCGTCAAAATCGTGCGGTTTGCGCGACGTGAGCCGCGGTTGCTTTACTTGCGACGGGCCTCGCTTCGAACCATCGACTGTGAGGGCTCGGTGACGTATCATCAGCTCGACATCGGGTTTTACGGATGCGTGCATCTGGCGCGGCCAATGGCTCTTGCGCATCACGCCCGCTTCGAGGGCGACTGGGTCACGGGTGCGAGCTCCAAAGTGAAAGCCGGCGGCCTCGAGCTGCCGTGCCCTCAATCTTCTTTGGAGGAAACCGGCCAGCCGGGCGTTCTCAAATCTTGAGCGCTGCCGCCGGCTGCGCTATTCAAGGCGCACACATGACGCCCGGATGCTGGGCGACTACGCCTTCTTCGTTTGTCATCGAATTGAGCCGAAGGTTTCGCGCGTCACGCCTGCATGAGGGATGACTGCATCCTCGCCGCTGTGGGCGGCTTTTCTTTTTTTGACGAGCTTTCGGGCTCGCGAGGTCAAAGTACTCACGAACGCACTCGCTCGAAGGGGGGCCGCCGCGAAGCTTCAGACGTATATCGAAAAAGTGAGGCTACCCTCAAGATGCCGGAACACCCGATTTTCGGCCGGATCGGAAAAACCCATCGACGGCATTCGTGAAATCAGTATGATGCAAGCGGCCTTTGCATATCACGTCCGGATTAGGGACGACTGCGCCAACTTCCGTGTTCGGAATGAGATTATTGTGACCTTGCACCCACGTTCGGACAAAGGACGACTGCAACCGGCTGTCTCAAAGAGTAGCCCAGAATTGGCGGCCTCCTTTTCACGCGTGCGAAGCGTGTTCACATCGCGCGCTTGTCGATCTGCGCGCGCGAAGAGTCGATGGCGAGAGTCAAGGGGAGTCCGCGTCAAGGCTGCGGAGCGACCCAAAGATCGTCTGGGCCGAGATAACTTAGGTCGATCTGACTGGGCTCGAGGGCGCGATGCCGCGCCTCGGCGATCTTCTGCTTCAGGTCGCTGACGAAGGCCGCATAGCTCTGCGGTTCGATCTCGGCTGTGGGGGTGGCCTTCACGCGGCGAGGGGCGGGTTTGGGCGGACGGAAGGTCATGCGGCCGCCTTCAGGCGTTTCTTCGCCAGCATGGCGCGGACGAATTTGTCCCATTTCGCCATGCCGGCCCGCTTCTCGACCATATAGTGCCAGCGGTCGTAGTGCTTCGAGCTGACGTCCTGCAAGGCGTGGTTTTGCAGACGGTCGCGGATTTCCTTCGGGACTCCCGCCTTGCCGGCCAGCGTCTTGAAGGTTCGGCGCAGATCACGGTTCGTGGCATAGGGGATCACGCCGCGGTCCCGCTGGCGCCAGACGAAGCTATAGAGTGTGCCGTGGCTGACGGGCCTCGACTGGTCTTTGGCCGAGGGGAAGAACCAGCCATACTCGTTCGGCTTGATCGACTCGATCAGCTCGGCGGCGAGCTGGGGGACCGGAACGGCATGAGGTTGGTCGTTCTTGGTCTTGGACCAGTCGATGATCCGCTCCTTGGCATCCCATTGATCGACATGCAGGCGCGCGATCTCCTCGACGCGCTGGCCGGTCAGCATGATTAGCTGCACGGCGCGCGGGTAAGAGGGATGGACCGGCGTGTCGGGGCATTCGAGCCAGCGATAGAGCTGGACGAAGTCGTCCTCATCGAGCCAGCGCGTGCCCTTGACCTTGGGTTCTGTCGGAATGCCCGTGGCCGGATTGAAATGGATGCGGAACCGGCGAGCGGACTGCTGCCGATAGTCGTTGTCGGACTTCATGCCCCAGCTAAAGGCAGCATGGAGATATGAGCGCACATGGTCGGCCATCGACTTGGCGCCGCGCTCGTAGATCGGGCGGATCAGCTCGACGATTTCCTCCGCCTCGATTTCGCGGGCGAGGCGGTTGCGCCCGAGCGTGTCGGCAATCTTGTTCAGTCCCTTTTCGGTTTCCTTCCAAGAGGGTTTGTCCGCAGCCTTGAGCGACGCGACATAGCCCTCGAAAAGATCGGCGACAGTGCCGGGGCGCGTGTCAGTGGCGATCTTGATGCTTCGGCCCTTCTGGATGACGTCGGCATAGTCGCGTTTGAAGATCTCGCGCGCCTGGCCGAGCGACATTGACGGGTAGGCGCCGAGCTTCTTCTTGGTTCGCTTCCCATCACGCCACTGCTGCGCCATCCAGTCGGCCGTGACACGCTTAGGCATCGGCTTTAGGACGAGGACGAGACGGCCCGTGCCACGACCTTCGCCGTCAGCGAGGTTTTCTTGCTTTTGACTCGCCTCGACACGCTTCAGCGCGTGGCGAATCGCGGTGTCGGTCAAGCTGGGCATGGCGTTCCTCCTAGTCCGCAACTGGGATCGGTCGAGGAGAAACGGGGATCGTTTGCTGGGAGCGGAAAGCCGTTTCCTACCCCTTCAACCGCCCCCAATTTGCCATAACCGCCCCCTGTACGCAACTCGCAAAAAGCGAAACAACTGCTGGTGTTTCAGCGGTCTCTACCGTGACTCAGCGTGATCGGAGCGGGGTAGTGGGGTGGTTGTGCACCAGGATCAGCGCGGTCGCCGACAGTTCCAGCGCGCGCTTGATCACTTCGCGCGGATAGACCGGGGTGTGGTCCACCGTGCCGGTCTGCTGCACCTCGTCGGCGATCAGCTGGTTGCGCTTGTCGAGGAACAGCAGGCGGAACTGCTCCTTGTCGGCGAACGCCATGCTGGAGCGGCAATAGTCGATCACCTCGTTCCAGGACGACAGCGCGTTACGGCTGTTGACCTCGCCCTTGGTCACGCGGCTTGCGGCAGCGGCAATCAATTTGAGCTGGTTGATCGCGGCCTCGCCGATGCCGTCGACCTCGCGCAGCCGCGCGACAGGGGCGTGCACGACCTCGGCGAACGAGCCGAAGGTCTTGATCAGCGCCTTTGCCAGCGGCTTGGTGTCGCGCCGCGGCAGCGCCGGAAACAGCGCCATCTCCAGCAGCTCGTAATCGCTCAGCGCATCCGCACCGGCACTGTAGAAGCGTTCGCGCAGCCGCTCGCGATGGCCGTGATAATGCGGCGTATCGTCAGGCTTGCTCTTGTCGTGGTGCGGCTTGGCGGGCATCGGCCGCCAGCATTGCCGGGGACCCGCGTTTTTGCAACCATCAATTGCGCCCCTGCGCGCCGGCCGGTTTGCCGAGAGCGGGTGCCGTGACGGCCACCACCCCGGCGAGAATGAGCGTCATCCCGGCAAGGCTGGACCAGCTCAAGTGCTCGCCGAGAATGGCGGTGCCGAGCGCCACGGCGAAGCCCGCGCGCAGATAGCTGCCGCTGGTCGTGCCGAGCGCGCCGAGCGTGTGGATCAGCCGGAAATAGATCACCATCGCAAAGGCCGTGCAGACCATCGCCAGCGCGATCACGGCGGCGATCGCCCGTGCGGGCGGCGGTGCCAGCCCCCACGGCTGTTCGAGAATGGCGGCGGTCGGGAGCATCAGCACCGCGGCGCAACTCATCGCTCCGGCCGCCGTGACGATCGCAGGGAGCCCGGAGAAGCGCTGCCCCCAGATCGGCGCGAGCGCGTAGCAGAGGCTGGCGCCGAGCACTGCCATCTGCGCCAGAGGCGCAGCCGTGCCGACCCCGGACAGCGCATCGATGCCCATGGTCAGGGCCACGCCCGCGAGGCCGAGAGCAACGCCGATGACCTTCCGGCCGCTGATTGCCTGCCGCCCGCGTTTGGTCATGACAGCGATCGCGAGCACGAACATCGGCGGGGTCGCATTGAGCACGCCCGCGAGACTGCTTGCGATATGCATCTCGCCCCAGCTGATCAGGGTGAAGGGCAGCGCGCTTTGCAGCAGCCCCTGCACGAAGAAGGCGGCCCATACCGATCCCCGGCGGGGCAGGGCATGTCCTTGCGCAGCGGCGACCAGGATCAGGAGCAAGGCCGCGATCGTCACCCGCGCGGCAACCATCGTGAAGGGCGGAATGGTCGGGATGGCAATCTTGATCAGCGTGAACGAGCTGCCCCAGATCAGTGAGAGCATCAGCAGGAGCCCGATGTCGATCGCGAGCGTGGTTTGTCGTGACGTCGTCGGTTGGGCTTGTGTGCTCACGCGATTTGCTCCTGCGGTGCTTGGCACCATGAGCCGGAGCCGCGAGACGGGCTGGCTGAATTCGGACCTCATCGCCGGGTCGAGTCCGATTTCAGCTACTCGGCACGCCGTGCCGCGTCTATTCTCCTGCGATGACGACAGGTCCAGCGCAGCGGCAAACGCTGCCACCGCATCTCGACTGGGACACCTGCGATCGGGCACGCCTCTCGCGTGCGCGCGCGTTCGACGGCCTGTTCTTCTCGGGCGTGCGCTCGACGCGGATCTATTGCCGGCCGGTCTGTCCGGTTCGCCCCGCGCGCTCGGAGAATGTCACCTTCTACGCGACCGCGGCGGCTGCGGAGCGCGCCGGCTTTCGCCCGTGCCTGCGCTGCCGGCCGGAAACCGCGCCGGGGTCGCCGGCCTGGATGGGGACCGCCACCACCGTTGCGCGTGGCATGCGCATGATCAACGACGGTTTCCTGGATCGGTCATCAATGGCGGAGCTGGCTGAAACTCTTGGGGTCGGGCCGCGTCATCTGCTCCGCCTGTTCATGCGACACGCCGGAGCGAGCCCGAGCGAGATCGCTGCGACCCGCCGCGTGCAGGAAGCCAAGCGCCTGATCGACCAGACCGAGATGAATTTGGCGGAGATTGCGTTTGCGGCCGGCTTCGGCAGCGTCCGCCGCTTCAACGACGCCTTTGCGGCGACTTACAAGAGGGCACCATCGTCATTCCGCCGCCGGCGGTAGCCGTTGCGCCGGCCTCACCCGATCTGCTTCTCGCCGTGCCGCTCCGACAGCGTGAAGATCTCGACGCCGGTCGCCGTGACGCCGACGGAGTGCTCGAACTGCGCCGACAGCGAGCGGTCGCGGGTCACGGCGGTCCAGCCGTCGGACAGGATCTTCACATGCGGCTTGCCGAGATTGATCATCGGCTCGATGGTGAAGAACATGCCGGGCTTGAGCTGCACGCCTTCGCCGGGCCGGCCGATATGGATGATGTTCGGTTCGTCGTGGAACATGCGGCCGAGGCCATGGCCGCAGAAATCGCGCACCACGCTCATGCCCTGCGGCTCGACGAAGCTCTGGATGGCGTGGCCGATGTCGCCGGTGGTGGCGCCGGGCTTCACCGCGGCGATGCCGCGCATCATCGCTTCATAGGTCACCTCGATCAGCCGCTCCGCCTTGCGGGCGATCGGGCCGATCGCGTACATGCGGCTGGAGTCGCCGTACCAGCCGTCGACGATGAAGGTGACGTCGATGTTGACGATGTCGCCTTCCTTCAGCGGACGGTCGCCGGGCATGCCGTGGCAGACCACGTGGTTGAGCGAGGTGCAGGTCGAGTAGCGATAGCCGCGATACATCAGCGTCGCCGGAAAGGCGCCGTGGCTGAAGGCGAAGTCGCGGACGAACTGGTCGATGCGCTCGGTCGGCACGCCGGGTCCGACGATGTCGGTGAGCTCGTCGAGGCACTTGGCCACCAGCGCGCCCGCCTTGCGCATGCCGGCAAAGGCGGCCGGGCCATGCAGCTTGATCTGTCCGGTCTTGCGCAGCGAGGTATCGGTGGCTTCGACGTAGCTCATGCTTGGGCGGTCTTCTGGGGCTGATCAGGACTTCGGCGGAAAGGCTTGATTTCAGGCCCCAATTTAATGATTGCGGGCCTTCATGCAAGCCGAGCGTGCCCGCTCTGGCTCGAAAGAGGCCTAATTCGGGACTTCTACGGTGGTTTCGACCGGCAGCGCGCCGCCGCGGATGCGGATTTCGCGGACCGGATAGGGAACCCGGATGCCCTCGCGCTTGAAGGCGTCCCACAGTGCCAGCATCACGTCGCTCTTGACCTTGTCCATGCCGTCGGGATCGGCGATCCAGAAGGTCAGCGAGAACTTCATCCCGGCCTCGGCGAACTCGGTCAGGATGCAGGTCGGCGGCTTGCCTTTTTGCGCGCGCGGATGGGCTTCCGCGGTCTCGGCCGCAAGCTTGCAGACCAGCTTTGGGTCGGCGTCGTAATTGGTGCCGAACGCGATCTTCACCAGCGTGTTCTTGTCGGTATAGGTCCAGTTGACGACCTTCTGCGTCACCAGGTCTTCGTTGGGCACCAGGAACTCGCGGCCGTCACCGGCGGCCACGGAAATATAGCGCGTCTTCATCGCGCTGATGCGACCGGTATTGTCGCCGATGGTGACGAGATCGCCGGGTTTCACCGACTTGTCGGCGAGCAGGATGATGCCGGAGATGAAATTGGCGACGATCTTCTGCAGGCCGATACCGATACCGACGCCGACCGCGCCGGAGAACACCGCGAGCGCCGAAAGGTCGATCCCGACGGCGCCGAGCGCAATGACGATGGCGACGGCCAGCAGCCCGATGCGGATGATCTTGACCAGCAACACCTGCACCGACGGTGTCAGATCGCTGGTCGCGTTGATCCGGCTCTCGGCGAAATTGCTCGCGATGTTGGTGGCCCAGAGGGCGATGAGGAGGAGCGCACCGGCCTTGAGCACCAAGAGCGGGGTCAGCCTGAGGCCGCCGAGCACGATCGCGAAGGAATCGAGCAGGTCGACGGTGGTATCGAGCTGCCCGAGGATGGACAGCGCGGCGATGAACCACGCCGTGATCGACACCAGGCGGACGATGAAGGCATTGCGCAGCACCGAGGTGACGAGCCGGATCACGAGCCAGGCCAGTCCGAGCTTGGCGGCGACCATCAAGAGATAGGAGCGGCTCGGCCAGGTCGCGTGGTACATCACGAGGCGCGAGACGATCACGAGCAGGGTGAACACCGCCGTCGAGGCGCTGGAGACCATCACCCGGGCAAAGTGCCGGAGCGGCAGTGGCCAGCGCATCGCCAGCGAGCTCATGTCGACCCGGCTGCGGATGGCGGCCTCCGCGGCATAGGCGATACCGGCCGCGGCCAGGATGAGACCGAATTGCAGGTAGAACCAGGGCGAGGAGATTTCCGCCCCGACGCTGCGCGCGGTGGTCTGCACGAACTCCATGAAGTCCTTGAGGTCCATGTCCATCGGTCTCGTCGGCAAGCGGGGAGGGATTGATTCGGGGGAGCCGCAGAATCCCACAAAGGGCGCGGCCGGGCCATCGATACACCGGCATGTGATGGACGTTAAGGCCGTAAAATACGGGCAGATTGCCGCGAGACGCGAAAATGGGTTGGCGCGCACAGGCGGCGACGATAGAGATGCCATTCCTGCTGCTTTGACCTGGAAGGTGGATGGCCTCTCTCGACTCCGTCAGCCTCGCCATATTGCTCGGCGCCGTCCTCGTCATGGCCGGTATCCTGTCGAGCCTGCTCGCGCTGCGCTTCGGCGCGCCCCTGCTGCTCGTCTTCCTCGCGGTCGGCATGCTCGCCGGGGATTCCGGTCCCGGGCAGATCCAGTTCGACGACGTCCGCACCACCTATCTGGTCGGCTCGGTGGCGCTCGCGCTGATCCTGTTCGACGGCGGCCTGAAGACGCGTTTTGCCAGCATCCGCACCGTGCTCGCGCCGTCCGTGGTGCTGGCGACCGCCGGCGTGCTCTTGACCGCGCTGATCACGGCGCCGTTCGCCAAATTCGCGCTCGATCTCAACTGGACGGAATCGCTGCTGGTCGGCGCCGTGGTGGCCTCGACCGACGCCGCCGCGGTGTTCCTGCTGGTGCACACCCAGGGCCTGCGCCTGCGCCCGCGCGTCGGCGCGACGCTGGAGGCCGAATCCGGCACCAACGATCCCTTTGCGATCTTCCTCACGCTCATGCTGGTCGAGTACATCTCGCTGGGATCGAGCTCGGCGGGCCATGTGGCGATGGAGTTCATCCAGGAGGCGGTGCTGGGCGCCGTCGTCGGCTTCCTTGGGGGACGCCTCGTCGTCATCGCGCTCAACAAGGTGGCGCTGCCGCAGGGGCTGCACGCGCCGTTCGTGACCACGGGCGCGCTGGTGATCTTCGGCGGCTCGCAGATGATGCACGCCTCCGGCTTCCTCGCGGTCTATCTCGCCGGCATCATCATCGGCAACCGGCCGACGCGCGCGCATAATTCGGTGGTGGCCTTCCTCGATGCCGCGACCTGGCTGGCACAGATCGTGATGTTCGTGCTGCTCGGCCTCCTGGTGTCGCCGAGCCGGTTGGGTACCAGCATCGTGCCGGCGGTCGCCGTCGCGCTCGTGCTGATGCTGGTTGCGCGGCCGATCGCGGTGTTCGCCTGCCTTGCGCCGTTCCGCTTCAACTGGCGTGAAAGGACCTTCATCGCCTGGACCGGCCTGCGCGGTGCGGTCGCGATCTTCCTGGCCTCGATCCCGATGCTGGTCGGCCTGTCCAAGGCCTATCTCTATTTCGACGTCGCCTTCGTCGTCGTCATCATCTCGCTGCTGCTGCAGGGCTGGACCCTGGCGCCGGCCGCGCGCAAGCTGCATGTGGCGCTGCCGCGCGCCGAGCGCGGCCCGCGCCGTGTCGAGCTGGACCTGCCGGGCCAGCTCGAGCAGCAGCTGGTCGGTTATCCCGTGCGGCCCAAGAGCCTCTATTTTCGCCGCGGCCTGATCCCGTCCTGGTCCAAGCCGACGCTGGTGATTCGCAACGAGAACATCCTGACGCCGCTAGAGGCCGATCCGATCGCGCCCGGCGACTACATCTATCTGCTGGCGCCGCCGGAAAAGGCCGAGTCGCTCGACCGCTTCTTCGTCGACATGCAGCCGAGCACCGCGCCGGACCCGCATCTGCTCGGCGACTTCATGGTCTCCGGCGAGCACACGCTGGCCGAGCTCGCCGAGGTCTACGGCGTGAAGGTGAGTGAGGACGAGGGCAAGCTGACGCTCGCCGATTATTTCGACGTCCATCTCGACCGCGCGCCGAAGGAGGGCGCCGAACTCGCGCTGGACGAGATCGTGCTGGTCGCGCGCAGCATCTCCGGCGGCCGCGTCAACGTCGTCGGCCTGCGTCTGCCGGAAGAAGACGAGACGCCCCCGCCGCTGACGCGCGCGCAGGCGCTGCGGAAGAGGCTTTCGGACGTGTGGGCTTCGGTGGCGGGGGTCTAGAA
>NZ_LFJC01000003.1:2789675-2820460 GCF_002776695.1 Bradyrhizobium nitroreducens | reverse complement strand
CGGTTCGCGTGAAGAAAACGCGTCAAAACAAGAATCTAGAGCTTCGGTTCTGATTCAATCAGAACCGAAAATGCTCTAGCCGCGCCCGCGATAGGGCGCGACGCCTTGCTCCGGCACCCACAGGCCCTTCGGCACGCGGCCGGTCTGCCAGAACACGTCGATCGGGATGCCGCCGCGCGGATACCAGTAGCCGCCGATGCGCAGCCATTTCGGCTTGATCTCGCTGGCAATGCGCTTGCCGATCATCACCGTACAGTCCTCATGAAAGGCGCCGTGATTGCGGAAGCTCGCGATGTAGAGTTTCAGCGATTTCGACTCCAGCAGCCAGGCACCCGGCGCGTAGTCGATCATCAGATGCGCGAAATCCGGCTGGCCCGTGACCGGGCACAGCGAGGTGAATTCCGGCACGGTGAAACGGACCAGATAGTCGGTGCCCTTTTGCGGATTGGGCACGCGGTCGAGCTGGGCCTTTTCGGGCGCATCCGGCCATTCCACCTCACGGCCAAGCTGCAGGGCAGCCGGGTCCAGGCTTGAGATCTTCGATTTGCTGGGTTTTTTCGACATGAGGCCGCCTCCGAGCGGCCCTCTTAGCCAATCATCCGGCGGCCGTCACCCGGCCTTTTCCACCTCGATGCATTGCGGTAGAAGCACCGCCAACTGCCCCCTTTGTTTCTCGAAATGAGGCTCTCATGACCGCCATCATCGACATCATCGGCCGCGAAATCCTGGATAGCCGGGGCAATCCCACCGTCGAGGTCGATGTCGTGCTGGAGGATGGCGCGCTCGGCCGTGCCGCGGTGCCCTCGGGCGCCTCCACCGGCGCCCATGAGGCCGTGGAACTGCGCGACGGCGACAAGGCCCGCTATCTCGGCAAGGGCGTCACCAAGGCGGTCGGCGCCGTCAACGGCGAGATCTTCGAGGCGCTCAGCGGCCTCGACGTCGAGCAGCAGGCCCAGATCGACCAGATCATGATCGACCTCGACGGCACCCCCAACAAGAGCCGGCTGGGCGCCAACGCCATCCTCGGCGTCTCGCTCGCCTGCGCGAAGGCCGCCGCGAACTCGCTCGACATGCCGCTCTACCGTTACGTCGGCGGCACCTCGGCGCGCCTGCTGCCGGTGCCGATGATGAACATCATCAACGGCGGCGTGCATGCCGACAACCCGATCGATTTCCAGGAGTTCATGATCCTGCCCGTCGGCGCGTCCTCCTTCGCCGAGGGCCTGCGTTACGGCGCGGAAGTCTTCCACACGCTGAAGTCGGAGCTGAAGAAGGCCGGCCACAACACCAATGTCGGCGACGAGGGCGGCTTTGCCCCGAACCTGCCGTCGGCCGACGCCGCGCTCGAGTTCGTGATGAACGCAATCGGCAAGGCCGGCTTCAAGGCGGGCTCCGACATCGTGCTCGGCCTCGACTGCGCCTCGACCGAGTTCTTCAAGGACGGCAAATACGTCTATGAAGGCGAGGGCAAGACCCGCTCGATCTCCGAGCAGGCCAAGTATCTCGCCGATCTCGTCGGCCGCTATCCGATCGTCACCATCGAGGACGGCATGTCGGAGGACGACATGGACGGCTGGAAGGAGCTCACCGACCTGATCGGCAAGAAGTGCCAGCTGGTCGGCGACGATCTGTTCGTCACCAACGTCAAGCGCCTCGCAGACGGCATCAAGACCGGCCGCGCCAACTCGATCCTGATCAAGGTCAACCAGATCGGCACGCTGACCGAGACGCTCGCCGCCGTCGAGATGGCGCACAAGGCCGGCTACACCTCGGTGATGTCGCACCGCTCCGGCGAGACCGAGGATTCGACGATCGCCGACCTCGCGGTCGCCACCAATTGCGGGCAGATCAAGACCGGCTCTCTTGCGCGTTCCGACCGCACCGCCAAATATAACCAGCTCCTGCGCATCGAGCAGCAGCTCGGCAGGCAGGCGCTGTACGGCGGCAAGGCCGCACTGAAGGCGCTGGCATAAGCCGGCGCCTCGACTCGCGAGAAGAGAACAGGGGAGGATCGACATGAGCGACGGCACGTCCGGACTGCAACTGCGCTCGCTGTTGAAAAAGAGCGGCGAGCTGGAATTGTCCCTCGTGAATGTCCCGACGCCGGAGCCGGCCGACGACGAGGTCGTCGTTCGCGTCGAGGCGACGCCGATCAACCCCTCCGATCTCGGCCTCCTGATCGGGCCCGCCGACATGTCGGCCGCCAAGGTCTCCGGCACCAAGGAGATGCCGGTCATCACCGCGACGATGCCGGAGGCGGCGATGCGGATGATGGCAGCCCGGCTCGATCAGTCGCTGCCGGTCGGCAACGAGGGCGCCGGCACGGTGATCCGGACCGGAGCCTCGGATGCGGCGAAGGCGTTGATGGGCAAGACCGTGTCGATGATCGGCGGTGCCATGTACACGCAGTATCGCGTGCTCAAGGTCCGCGACGTCATGGAGCTGCCGGCGGGCACCACGGCCGCGGACGGTGCGTCCTGGTTCGTCAATCCGCTGACCGCACTCGGCATGACCGAGACGATGCGGCGGGAGGGCCACAAGGCGCTGGTGCATACGGCGGCCGCGTCCAATCTCGGCCAGATGCTCAACAAGATCTGCATCAAGGACGGCATTGGCCTCGTCAACATCGTCAGGAGCAAGGAGCAGGCCGAGATCCTGCACAAGATAGGCGCCAAATACGTGGTGGATTCCAGCGCGCCCAGCTTCACGGACGATCTCACCAACGCGCTGGTCGAGACCGGTGCCACGATCGCCTTCGATGCCATCGGCGGCGGCAAGCTGGCCAGCCAGATTCTCACCGCCATGGAAGTTGCGGCCAACAAGACCGCGAAGGAATACAGCCGCTATGGCTCCAACGTGTACAAGCAGGTCTATATCTACGGCAGCCTGGACAATCGTCCGACCGAATTGAACCGGTCGTTCGGACTGACCTGGGGTGTCGGCGGCTGGCTGCTGACGCCGTTCCTCCAGAACATCGGTCCGGCCGAGATCGGCCGCCTGCGCCAGCGCGTGGCGTCCGAGCTCAAGACCACCTTCGCCAGCCATTACACCAAGGTGGTGTCGCTGGCCGAGGTGCTCGATCCCGCCAACATCGCCGTGTACGCCAAGCGGGCCACCGGCGAAAAATTCCTCATCAACCCGAACAAATAATCAGGGTTTGCGAGGACGGAGGATTCCGGGGCGCGGCGGCCCGGTCGACGCATCATGCCTGAGCCGTGGGACGAACAACGATCTCGCCGACGTCCACATTGTCCGGTTGGCGTATCGCAAAAGCGATGGCTTCGGCGATGGCACTCGCCGGAATGGCGATGGCCTTCATGGCCGCCTGTCCCTGTTGCCTTAGCTCGAAATCCGTCATCGAGGAGGGGAGCTCGGTGTCGACATAACCGGGAGAGATGGTCGTCACGCGAAGCGACGGACCGGCTTCCTGACGAAGCCCCTCGGAAATCGCCCTGACGGCGTTCTTCGACCCCGCATAGACCGCCATCGTCGGAACGATCTTGATTCCGGCGGTCGACAGCGTGTTGACGAAATGACCGAAGCCCTGACGTCGAAAGACAGGCAAGGCCGCGGCAATGCCGTAGAGCACGCCCTTCACGTTCACGTCGATCATGTCGTCCCAGTCGTCGACCCGGAGGTCGTCGAGGCGGGAGATCGGGGCAATCCCTGCATTGTTGATCAGGACGTCCAGCTTCCCGTATCGCTCTGTTGCAAGTCCGACGAGGCCGGCAACATCCTCGCGCTGCTTGACGTCAGTGACGCGATAGGACGCCTTTCCGCCCTTCGAGACGATGCTCGCGGCCAGCATCTCCAGTCTCTCGGAGCGTCGCGCGCCGAGGACCATGACGGCGCCGTGCTCTGCGAGATGCCGGGCGGTCGCTTCGCCAATTCCGCTGCTGGCGCCCGTGATGGCGATGACCTTGCCTGCGATACCCGTCATGGCTGTTCCGTTCAGTTCGTTTGCAGGACGAACGTCGCATCGGAAGCGAAGATGATCTATGCTCAAGCGGGTCGAAAATCGTCGAGATCGGATCAAGCCTTGGACAAGCTCGCGGCCAAGCATCTTGGCAAGACATTGGACCCTCTGTCTCAGGTCTTCTCACTCCTGGACGTTCGCGCCGCGCGTTGTACGAGGTTCGAGGCGGGCGGCAGGTGGTCGTATCGGTTCCCGGCAAAGCCGGCCCTGAAGTTCGGCGCTGTGGTTCAAGGCGAATGCTGGATCGATTTCGGCGATGAAGCCCGTCATCGGCTCGCCTCCGGCGACTGCTTTCTTCTCTCCAATGCGCCGGCCTATGTTCTGGCCAACGACGAGCACCTTGCTCCCGCGGATGGTATCGCGGCGTTCGATTGGGCGCAGTCGGACGTCGCGCGCCACGGCGGCGGCGATACCGTGTTGCTCGCCGGCAGTTTCGGCTTCGAACCGTCGGACGCCGAATTGCTGCTCGACGCGCTTCCGCGCTTTCTGCTCATCCCGTCACGCAGTCCGCCGGCACCCGTCATTCAGTCCACGCTCGGGATTCTCGACCTCGAAATCAGGGGCACGGGAATTGGAGCGGCGGTGCTCACCAACAGGCTGGCCGACGTCCTGCTGGTCCAGGTGCTTCGTGCGGCGTCGGATCAGACCGACGGCGAGGGACTCGGATGGATCAATGCGCTGGTCGATGCCCGGATCGGCAAGGCAATTGGGCTGATGCACGCAGACGCCGCTCACCCCTGGACCCTGGACGCATTGGCCGGCGCGATCGCCATGTCGCGATCTGCGTTTTCGAAGCGGTTCAAGTCTCTGGTCGGGCTGGCGCCGCTCGACTATCTGCTTCGCTGGCGCATGCGGCTGGCACGCGACCAACTGCGGCTTGGCGCCAGCGTTTCAGCAACCGCCGCGCGGCTGGGATATTCGTCGGAGAGCGCCTTCGGGCACGCCTTCAAGCGAGTCTACGGCCAGGCGCCGAAGCGATACTGGCGTAGACAGGCGATAGGCGAAAAATTCCTCATCAACCCAAAAAAATAATCGTGATGTGCGAGGGCACGTCGCCGAAGGAAGGTCTTGCCTTCTGAGCAAAGCGGGAGATTATTCCGCCGCCATTTGAATGCGGAAAACCGCAAGGGCTCAGAAGGGGACCTCTCCATGACCGATCTCAATCGTCGTCATTTGCTCGCTGGCGCCGCCGTCGTCGGTGCGGCCGCGGTAACCGGCCTCCGACCGGCCGCCGTCAATGCCGCAGTGCCGCAAGCCGGGACGCAGGCGCCGGGCTTCTATCGCTACAAGGTCGGCGCTTTCGAGTGCACCTCGATCAATGACGGCGCGCGCACCTTCCCGATGCCGGACAAGTTCGTCGCCAACAAGCCGAAGGAAGAAGCGCTGGCGGCGGGCGAGGCGGCCTACATGCCGAAGGGCATGGTCACGGTGCCGTTCAACCCGCAACTCATCAACACCGGCTCCAAGCTCGTCCTGATCGACACCGGCAACGGCGTTGCCAATTTGGAGGCGAGCAAGGGCGCGGTCGGGCGCACCCTGCAAAACCTCCAGGCTGCCGGCGTCGACCCGAAGAACATCGACGTCGTGTTGCTCTCGCATCTGCACCCCGATCACACCAACGGCATTCGCCTTGCCGACGGTGGGCTCGCATTCCCCAATGCCGAGATCATGGTGCCGGGCAAGGACTGGGAGTTCTGGACCAGCGAGGACAACGCCGCCAAGGCCGAGTCCAACCCGATGATGAAGAACTACTTCGCCAACGTGAAGAAGACTTTTGCCGGCCTCGAGTCCAAGGTCACAAAGTTCGAGTGGGGCAAGGAAGTCGCGCCGGGCATCACCTCGATCGCCACCCCGGGACACACACCGGGTCACACTTCGTTCGCGGTCGCCTCGGGCGATGCCAAGGTGCTGATCCAGTCTGACGTCACCAACATTCCCGAATTCTTCCTGCGCAATCCCGACTGGCACGTGATGTTCGACAATGATGCCGCGCTGGCGCAGGAGACGCGTCACAAATTCTACGACATGGCGGCAGCCGAGAAGGCGACCGTGGTCGGCTTCCACTTCACGTTCCCGTCGGTCGGTCATGTCGAGAAGGACGGCGCCAAATACCGTCTGATCCCCTCGGCCTGGAATCCGACGATCTGAGCCGAGTTGGACATTTGCGCGATGATCGGGCCGCCGCCTGGCGGCCCGATTGTTTTGGGCGACCATCTGCTTTCGTGAAACGCTGCGTTTCCAAATCGAGCCGGTTCATGCACTTGCATCCAATGATCCGGATCGCTTAAGTGCCCTCCGGCACTTTCCTCAAGGTTTCAAGGACACCTCATGGCCTACAACATCGTCGTTATCGCCGGCAGCCTGCGCAAGGAGAGCTTTTCGCTGAAGATCGCCAACGCGCTCGCCAAGCTCGCGCCCGGCTCGCTCAAGCTCGAGGTGATCACGCCGGCGGGCATCTCGTTCTTCAATCAGGACCTCGAAGCTGCGCCGCCCGCGGACTGGCTGGCCTTCCGCGACAAGCTTCAGAAGTCGGACGGCGTCATCTTCGTCACGCCCGAATACAACCGCGCCATCCCGGGCGTGCTGAAGAATGCCATCGACGTCGCCTCGCGGCCCTATGGCAAGAGCTCGTTCAACGGCAAGCCGGTCGGCATCATCTCGAACTCGCCGGGACCGCTCGGCGGCGTCAGCGCCGCCAAGACGCTGCAGAACATTCTGCCGGGCATTGCCGGCCCCATCATGCAGCAGCCGGAGACCTATCTGAACGCGGTCGGCGATGCCTTCGATGCGGACGGCAATCTGACCAAGGAGTCGCTGAAGCCCGTGCTCCAGGCCTATATCGACGCCTTCGCCGCGCACGTCGCCAAGCATCACGGCTGAGGCCGAACCTGTCATTCCGGGGCGGCTCGAAGAGCCGAACCCGGAATCTCGAGATTCCGGGTTCGATGCTGCGCATCGCCCCGGAATGACAGCTTGCTCAGAGTTAGCACTCCCTTAACCAACCTGTCCCATCTTCCCAGGATGGTCTCCCGCGCGCGCCTGAAATCGATCCTGACCGGCCTTGCCCTCTATGCGATGGCGGCCGCCATCGTCGGCTATTTCGGCGTCAACGCCTATACCGGCAAATACGGCCTCAACGCCCGCCAGGAACTCGACCAGGAGATCATCGCGCTGACCAGCGAGCTGGCCCAGCTCAAGCGCGAGCGCGCCAGGAGCGAGCAGCGGGTGTCGCTGCTGCGGTCCGAGCGGATCGACCCCGACATGCTGGACGAGCGGGCGCGCTTCCAGCTCGACTACGTCAATCCGCGCGATCTCGTTCGGATGATCCCCGCGAAGTAGCGCTTTCCGCAAGCTTCGAAACCGACACGAAAGCAGCTAGCGAAAATCCAGCCGCCGTGCCCGGTGCTCCTGCGAAGGTCGTAAGTCTGGAACCCGCTGGCTGCCTTGACGGCGGCGCCGCGGCGGGCTCATGGCTTCTGTGACGCTCTTCCGAAGTTGACGCAGATCAACCAAGCGGCGCCAGCGCGTTCTAGTCTGCCAACCGGAGGAAACAGTGGTGAATGGGTCAATGCCCCGGCATCACGCGGCCCGTGTCGAGGCCGCCATTGCGTCAGGCCAGGCGGCTCGGTCCGCGCTCGTGGCCTCGTGGCGCCGTTCCTCCAGATTGCATCACCTCGATCCCGGCGGCCGTACCTCGCCGATGCGGCTGACCGAAGCCGAGCTGCTCCAGGCGCGCGAGCGCATCGCGCCGCTGCTGGCCGCGGCGCAAGGGGCGATGGACCGGCTCTATCAGGCCGTCGGCGCGAGCGGCTGCTGCGTGCTGCTCGCCGACGGCGAAGGTGTGCCGGTCGACCGTCGCGGCACGCCGGCGGACGATGCGACGTTCCAGTCCTGGGGCCTGTGGACCGGTGCGCTCTGGAGCGAGGAGCACGAGGGCACCAACGGCATCGGCACCTGCCTCGTCGAGCAGCGCCCGCTGACGATCGACCGCGACCAGCATTTCTTCGCCCGCAACACGCTTCTGAGCTGCACCGCCGTTCCGATCTACGACCATGAGGCCGCGCTCGCGGGCGTGCTCGACGTGTCCTCCTGCCGGGCCGACCGGACCGACGCGTTTGCCAGTCTGATCGCGCTTGCGGCAGGCGAGGCGGCCAGGCGTATCGAGGCCGATCTGTTCCGCCGGGCCTTCGCCCATGCCCGCATCGTGCTGACGCAAGCCGCGGACGGCCAATGCGGAGGCCTCGTCGCGGTCGATGCGGACGATCTCGTGATCGGCGCGACCCGCTCCGCCCGGGCAGCGCTCGGTCTTGCCCCCAGCCGGGCATTGCAGCCGGTGCCCGCGGCCGATCTGCTCGGCGGCGATGCCGCACGCGATCATCTCGCCGGCGGTCAGCGCGCGGTGGTGCAGCGGGCGCTGCTCCGGGCCGGCGGCAACGTCTCGGCGGCCGCCAAGGCCCTCGGCGTCAGCCGCGCCACGCTGCACAGGAAGCTGAAGCGGTTCGAGCTGAACCACTGAACGGCTGTTTCCTCAGCCGTCGTTGCGGTGTTGATGCCGCGCGCTCAAACGTCGGTCTCGTGCCCCGGACGCAGCGCAGCGCGTCGCCCTTGCGACGTGGTGCGCTGCAGAGCCGGGGCCCATGCCTCCGCATTCTCCCGTGTCGCCTGCTGGATCCCGGCTCAGCGCGGCAACGCTAAGAGCGTTGCAGCGCGTCCGGGACACGGGAGCGGCGTCGCGGCACGACTGTCGCAGAACTGCGACAGGTCGCCGCCGCCATCGCTTTCCCCCGGGCTGACAGAAGACACCTCCCGCGACATCGTCCGCGCAAGTCGCGAGCCACGCGACGAATTGCGCAAACAGCAAACATCGGGAGTGATCAATGAACAAGGTGGAATTCCTCAGCGTCACCAAAGTTCCCTTTGCCGAACGCTACGACAATTTCATCGGCGGCAAGTTCGTCGCGCCGATCTCGGGCAAATATTTCGACAACGCTTCGCCGGTGAACGGCCAGATCGTCTGCAAGATCGCGCGCTCGGACGCGCAGGACGTCGAGCTGGCCCTCGACGCGGCGCATGCCGCCAAGGGCGCCTGGGGCCGTACCAGCGTCGCCGAGCGCGCCGCGGTCCTGAACCGGATCGCCGACCGCATGGAAGAAAATCTCGAGCGTCTCGCCATTGCCGAGACCTGGGACAACGGCAAGCCGATCCGCGAGACCCGCGCCGCCGACATCCCGCTCGCGATCGATCACTTCCGCTACTTTGCCGGCGTCGTGCGCGCCCAGGAAGGCTCCATCGGCGAGATCGACCACGACACCATCGCCTATCATTTCCACGAGCCGCTCGGCGTGGTCGGCCAGATCATCCCGTGGAACTTCCCGCTGCTGATGGCCTGCTGGAAGCTCGCGCCTGCGCTCGCCGCCGGCAATTGCGTCGTGCTCAAGCCCGCCGAGCAGACCCCGGCCTCGATCATGGTCTGGGCCGAGCTCATTGCCGACATCCTGCCATCAGGCGTGCTCAACATCGTCAACGGCTTCGGCCTCGAGGCCGGCAAGCCGCTGGCCTCGAGCCCGCGCATCGCCAAGATCGCCTTCACCGGCGAGACCACGACGGGCCGGCTGATCATGCAATACGCCAGCCAGAACCTCATTCCGGTCACGCTGGAGCTTGGCGGCAAGTCGCCGAACATCTTCTTCAAGGACGTCACCGCCGAGGACGACGATTACTTCGACAAGGCGATCGAAGGCTTCGTCATGTTCGCGCTGAACCAGGGCGAGGTCTGTACCTGTCCGAGCCGGGCGCTGGTCCACGCCGACATCTATGACCGCTTCATGGAGCGCGCCTTGAAGCGCGTCGCGGCGATCAAGCAGGGCGACCCGCGCGATGCCACCACCATGATCGGCGCGCAGGCATCTGGCGAGCAACTGGCGAAGATCCTGTCCTACATCGACATCGGCAAGCAGGAGGGCGCCAAGGTGCTCGCCGGCGGCGGACGTGCCGAGCTCGGTGGCGATCTCGCCGGCGGCTTCTACGTTAAGCCGACCGTGTTCGAGGGCCACAACAAGATGCGGATCTTCCAGGAGGAGATTTTCGGACCCGTGGTCTCGGTCACGACCTTCAAGACCGACGACGAAGCGCTCGAGATCGCCAACGACACGCTCTATGGCCTCGGGGCCGGCGTCTGGAGCCGCGACGCCAACCGCTGCTACCGCTTCGGCCGGGCGATCCAGGCCGGCCGCGTCTGGACCAACTGCTACCACGCCTATCCCGCTCATGCCGCGTTCGGTGGCTACAAGCAGTCGGGCGTCGGTCGCGAGACCCACAAGATGATGCTCGATCATTATCAGCAGACCAAGAATCTCCTGGTCAGCTACAGCCCGAAAAAGCTCGGCTTCTTCTGATCGGGCAGAGCGGGCGGCGCTGTTTTGGCGCCGCTCGTTCCGGCAAGTGGGAGCCGGCACGTTCGGCGTTAGATTTGTTGCCCGATCAGCGCCAAAGATTTTGCAATATTTCGACCACGTTGCACTGCGGCATAATGAAAGCCGTGGCATGCCGTAGTGGCGCTTTCCAACGGTGTTTGACTTGGGTTAGAGAGGACGAAAGTTTTCTCTGACCCGGAATTCCCATGGCCGCACCCAAGAAAGCCGCCGCAAGCACTCCACAGGACAAGACCGACGGCGGTTCGCCCCCGGAATTCACCAGGGAGCAGGAGCTCAAGGCGCTCCGCGACATGCTCCTGATCCGGCGGTTCGAGGAAAAGGCCGGCCAGCTCTACGGCATGGGCGCAATCGGCGGCTTCTGCCATCTCTATATCGGCCAGGAGGCCGTGGTGGTCGGCATGCAGATGGCCCTGAAGCAGGGCGATCAGGTCATCACCGGCTATCGCGATCACGGCCACATGCTCGCCACCGGCATGGACGCCAACGGCGTCATGGCCGAGCTCACGGGCCGCCGCGGCGGCTATTCCAAGGGCAAGGGCGGCTCCATGCACATGTTCAGCAAGGAGAAGCACTTCTACGGCGGCCACGGCATCGTCGGCGCGCAGGTCTCGCTCGGCACCGGTCTCGCCTTCGCCAATCACTATCGCGGCAACGACAATGTCAGCGTCACCTATTTCGGCGACGGCGCGGCCAACCAGGGCCAGGTCTACGAGAGCTTCAACATGGCGGAGCTCTGGAAGCTGCCGGTGATCTACGTCATCGAGAACAACCGCTACGCCATGGGCACCGCGGTCTCGCGCGCCTCGGCCCAGCAGGATTTCTCCAAGCGCGGCGTCTCCTTCAACATCCCCGGCAAGCAGGTCGACGGCATGGACGTCCGCGCCGTCAAGGCCGCCGGCGACGAAGCCGTCGCCTGGTGCCGCGCCGGCAAGGGTCCCTTCATCCTGGAGATGCAGACCTATCGCTACCGCGGCCACTCGATGTCCGATCCTGCAAAATATCGCACACGCGAGGAGGTCGAGAAGGTCCGCCACGACCAGGATCCGATCGAGCAGGTGCGCAACCGCCTGTTGGCCGCCAAGGTCAGCGAGGCCGATCTCAAGGCGATCGACGCCGAGGTGCGCGACATCGTCAACGCTTCCGCCGATTTCGCCCAGCATGATCCCGAGCCGGATGCCGCCGAGCTCTGGACCGACGTTTACCGCTGAACGCGCGCTAGCTTTCTTTTGGAGAAGACATGCCAATTCAAGTGCTGATGCCCGCGTTGTCGCCCACGATGGAGAAGGGCAACCTCGCCAAATGGCTGAAGAAGGAAGGCGAGACGATCAAGTCGGGGGACGTGATCGCCGAGATCGAGACCGATAAGGCGACCATGGAGGTCGAGGCGACCGACGAGGGGACGCTCGGCAAGATCCTGATTCCCGAGGGCACCGCCGATGTCGCGGTGAACACGCCGATCGCGACCATTCTCGCCGATGGCGAAAGCGCCGCCGATCTCGCCAAGGCGCCTGCGCCGGCGAAGCAGGAGAAGGCCGCGGAGTCCGCGCCGCCCGCTGCCGCAAAGTCCGAGGCACCGCAGCCGAAAGCTGCGCCCGCACCGCAAGCTGTCGCCGAGCCCGATCCCGAAGTGCCCGCGGGCACCGAGATGGTGACGCAAACCATCCGCGAAGCCTTGCGCGATGCCATGGCCGAGGAAATGCGTCGCGATCCCGATGTCTTCGTGATGGGCGAGGAGGTCGCCGAATATCAGGGCGCCTACAAGGTGACGCAGGGCCTGCTCCAGGAGTTCGGCCCCAAGCGCGTGATCGACACCCCGATCACCGAGCACGGCTTTGCCGGCGTCGGCGTCGGCGCGGCCATGACCGGGCTGAAGCCGATCGTCGAGTTCATGACCTTCAACTTCGCCATGCAGGCAATCGACCAGATCATCAACTCCGCGGCCAAGACGCTCTATATGTCCGGCGGCCAGATGGGCTGCTCGATCGTGTTCCGCGGACCGAACGGTGCGGCAGCCCGCGTCGCCGCCCAGCACAGCCAGGATTACTCGGCCTGGTACTCCAACGTCCCGGGCCTCAAGGTCGTCGCGCCGTTCTCGGCCGCCGACTACAAGGGCCTGCTGAAGGCTGCGATCCGCGACCCCAATCCGGTGATCTTCCTCGAGAACGAGGTGCTCTACGGCCACACCGGCGAGGTGCCCAAGCTCGACGACTTCATCATCCCGATCGGCAAGGCGCGCATCGCGCGTGCGGGCAGCCACGTCACCATCATCTCCTGGTCGAACGGCATGACCTATGCGCTGAAGGCCGCCGACGAGCTCGCCAAGGACGGCATCGAGGCCGAGGTGATCGATCTGCGCACGCTGCGCCCGATGGACACCGAGACCATCATCAACTCCGTCAAGAAGACCGGTCGCGCCGTCACGGTTGAAGAGGGCTGGGCCCAGAGCGGCGTCGGCGCCGAGATCGCCGCGCGCATCATGGAGAACGCCTTCGACTATCTGGACGCGCCGGTTGCGCGCGTCTCCGGCAAGGACGTGCCGATGCCCTATGCGGCCAACCTGGAGAAGCTCGCGCTGCCCTCGGCAGCGGAAGTCGTCGAGGCCGCCAAAGCCGTCTGCTACAGGTAGACCATGGCGGGCCCGAAGGAGCAGCCACTGCCGCCCGACGTCCTCGCCCGCGACGACGCGGTCGAGATCCTGCGCGTGTTCGTGCTGGACGGCGGGCTGTCGATGGCGTTCCAGCGTGCCTTTGAAGAGCCTGACATGTGGGGCTTGCTGCTCGTCGATCTCGCCCGCCACGCCGCGCGCGCCTATGCGCGCGAGAGCGAATACACGGAAGAGGACGCCTTGAGCCGGATCCTGGACATGTTCCAGGCCGAGATCGAGCGTCCGACCGACACCGGCACGACGACGCCGCGCGGGAAGGGGCACTGACCGTGGCAATCGAATCCTATCATTTCGATTTCATGCTGGAGGCGATCCGCGAGGCGCAGGACTCGATCGCGCAAGGCGGCCTGCCGATTGGCGCCGTGCTGACGCGCGACAACAAGATCATCGCCCGCGGCCACAACAACCGCGTGCAGGAGAACAACCCGATCCTGCACGGCGAGATGAGCTGCCTGCGCGAAGCTGGCGCGATCTCGTTTCACGACACCGTCATGTACACCACGCTGTCGCCATGCGCGATGTGCGCCGGCGCGCTCGCTTTGTTCAAGGTCAAGCTCGTGGTGATCGGAGAGTCCGTCACCTTCGAGGGCTCCAAGGACATCCTCGACAAGTTCGGCATCCCCTGGATCGACCTTGCCGACGACCGCTCCATCAGCATGATGAAGAATTGGCGTTCCATCCCTGCCAATGAGCGCCTGTGGCAGGGCGACATCGGCAACTAAACCTGGTCGTCTTCGCTGTCGGAGACGACGTATTGCAAAGTTCTTCTTGAGGTCAGCATGCCCATCAACATCCTGATGCCCGCTCTCTCGCCGACGATGGAGAAGGGCAACCTCGCCAAATGGCTGAAGAAGGAAGGCGACAAGGTCAAGTCCGGCGACGTCATCGCCGAGATCGAGACCGACAAGGCGACCATGGAGGTCGAGGCCATCGACGAGGGCACGATCGCCAAGATCCTGGTGCCCGAGGGCACGCAGGACGTCCCGGTCAACGACGTGATCGCGGTGCTCGCCGGCGAAGGCGAGGACGTCAAGGCCGCAGGTAGCGCCAAGCCCAGCGCGTCGGCCGCGCCGCCGAAAGCAGAGAAGCCCACTGAGGCTCCCGCCGCTGCGCCGGCTCCGGCGCCGGCCGCACCGAAGGCTGCTGCGCCCGCCGCGGCACCTGCGCCGCAGGCCGCGGCTCCAGCCGCGCAGAGCAACGGCCATGCCGGCCGCGTGTTCTCCTCACCGCTGGCGCGGCGTCTGGCCAAGGAGGCCGGCATCGACGTCGGCATGGTCACCGGCACTGGCCCGCACGGCCGCGTGGTCGCGCGCGACGTCGAGCAGGCCAAGTCCGGCAAGGGTCTCAAGGCGCCCGCCGCGGCACCGTCCGGTGCGCCCTCGATCGCGCCGACCATGTCGGACAAGCAGATCCTGTCGCTGTTCGAGCCTGGTTCCTACGAGATCGTCCCGCATGACGGCATGCGCCGCACCATTGCGCAACGCCTGACCGCGTCGATCCAGAACGTCCCGCACTTCTACCTGACCATCGACTGCGACATCGGCAAGCTGCTCGCTGCGCGCGAGGAGATCAATGCGGCCGCGCCGAAGGACAAGGAGAAGAAGCCGCTCTACAAGATCTCGGTCAACGACTTCGTCATCAAGGCGATGGCGGTGGCGCTGCAGAAGATCCCGAACTGCAACGTCAGCTGGACCGAAAGCGGCATGGTCAAGCATCACCATTCCGACGTCGGCGTTGCCGTGGCGATGCCCGGCGGCCTGATCACCCCGATCATCCGGAAAGCGGAGACCAAGACCCTCTCGACCATCTCCAACGAAATGAAGGATTTCGCCGCCCGAGCCCGCTCGCGCAAGCTGAAGCCAGAGGAATATCAGGGCGGCACCACCGCGGTCTCCAACCTCGGCATGTACGGCATCAGCCACTTCACCGCCGTGATCAACCCGCCGCATGCGACCATCCTCGCGGTCGGCACCAGCGAGGAGCGTCCTGTCGTGCGCGGTGGCAAGATCGAGATCGCGCACATGATGAGCGTCACTCTCTCCTGCGATCACCGCGCCATCGACGGTGCGCTCGGCGCCGAGCTGATCGGCGCCTTCAAGCAGCTGATCGAAAACCCCGTGATGATGATGGTCTGACGCCGGGGCAGAGGGGGCAACCTTGCATGTCCGTACCCGCTGGCCATGGATATCGCTGCTGCTCGGCGCCGTCGTCGCGCTCAACCCGATTGGGCTCGACTTTCTGCACTCTGCGTTCTTTGCCGGCGAGCAGCTGGCACGGAACATCGCCCAGCCCATCGTGCTCATCGCTCTGGCCCTGATGGCCGTGGTGGTGGTGCTCGAATGGCTGGTGAGATCTTTTCTGGTCAAGCGCCGCGCTCGCGGCGCCTCTTGAGTTGAACGGGAGCCGCCATGGCCGACACATCCTTCGACGTCATCATCATCGGCTCCGGTCCCGGCGGCTATGTCGCCGCCATCCGTGCCGCCCAGCTCGGCCTCAAGACCGCGATCATCGAGAAGTCGTATCTCGGCGGCATCTGCCTGAACTGGGGCTGCATCCCGACCAAGGCACTGCTGCGCTCGGCCGAGATCTATCACTACATGCAGCACGCCAAGGATTACGGCCTGTCGGCCGACAACATCTCCTACGACCCGAAGGCGGTGGTGCAGCGCTCGCGCGGCGTCTCGAAGCGGCTCAACGACGGCGTCGGCTTCCTGATGAAGAAGAACAAGGTCAGCGTGATCTGGGGCGCGGCCTCGATCGACGCCCCGGGCAAGGTCACCGTGAAGAAGTCCGACGTCGAGGCGCCGAAGGGGTCGCTGGGCGAGGGGAGCTATCAGGCCAAGCACATCATCGTCGCGACCGGCGCGCGGCCGCGCGTGCTGCCCGGGCTCGAGCCCGACAAGAAGCTGGTCTGGACCTATTTCGAGGCGATGGTGCCGGAGCGGATGCCGAAATCGCTGCTGGTGGTCGGCTCCGGTGCGATCGGAATCGAGTTCGCCTCGTTCTTCAAGACCATGGGCTCCGACGTCACCGTCGTCGAGGTGCTGCCGCAGATCCTGCCCGTCGAGGACGCCGAGATCGCGGGCCTTGCGCGAAAACGCCTGGAGAAGCAGGGCATCAAGATCATGTCCTCGACCAAGGTGACCAAGCTGGAGAAGAAGGCCGACAGCGTCGTCGCCACCATCGACGACGGCAAGGGCAAGCCCGTCACGACCGAGTTCGAGCGCGTGATCTCGGCGGTTGGTGTTGTCGGCAATATCGAGAATCTCGGCCTCGAGAAGCTTGGTGTCAAAACCGACCGCGGCTGCGTCGTGATCGATGGCTACGGCAAGACCAACATTCCCGGCATCTATGCCATCGGTGACGTCGCCGGCCCCCCGATGCTCGCGCACAAGGCCGAGCATGAGGGCGTGATCTGTGTCGAAGCGATCAAGGGGTTGCATCCGCACCCCATGGACAAGAACCTGATCCCGGGCTGCACCTATTGCCATCCACAGGTCGCCTCCGTCGGCCTCACCGAAGCCAAGGCCAAGGAGAGCGGCCGCGAGATCCGCGTCGGCCGTTTCCCCTTTGTCGGCAACGGCAAGGCGATCGCGCTCGGCGAGGACCAGGGCCTCGTCAAGGTGATCTTCGACAAGAAGACCGGCCAGCTGTTAGGGGCCCACATGGTCGGCGCCGAGGTGACCGAGCTGATCCAGGGCTACGTCGTCGCGATGAACCTGGAGACCACGGAAGAAGAGCTGATGCACACGGTGTTCCCGCATCCGACGCTGTCGGAGATGATGAAGGAAGCCGTGCTGGATGCGTATGGACGGGTGTTGAATATTTGACCGCTCGTCATGCGCGGGCTTGACCCGCGCATCCATCCAGCGAAGCGCTCTTCGTGAGATGGATTGCCGGGTCAAGCCCGGCAATGACGGAGGCAAGAAACTGGCAACAAGGAAGAAGAAAGAATCGAGCCATGCACGACAACGACAACCTCACCATCGAACGCCCAACCTTCGTCACCCATCTCGAATGCGCGATGGAGGGCGACCATTACGCCGCCGACCAGGTTCACAACCTCTCCAAGGCCGGCAAGCCGCTGCTGGTGCGCTACGACCTCGCAGGCGTGAAGAACGCGCTGACCAAGGACGCCCTCGCGCAGCGACCCGGCGACATGTGGCGCTACCGCGAGCTGCTGCCGGTGCGCAAATGCCAGGACATCGTCTCGCTCGGCGAGGTCACGACGCCGCTGATCCGGCTGCCGAAGCTGGCTAACAAGCTCGGCGGCGGCGAGATCATCGTCAAGGACGAGGGACGCCTGCCGACCGGCTCGTTCAAGGCACGCGGCCTCGTGATGGCGGTGTCGATGGGCAAGGCGCTCGGCATCAAGCACATGGCGATGCCGACCAACGGCAATGCCGGCGCGGCGCTCGCGGCCTACGCGACGTCCTGCGGCATCAAGACCACGATCTTCTGCCCGGCCGATACGCCCGAAGTGAACGTCAGCGAGATCGAACTGCAGGGCGCGACCGTCTACCGCGTCAACGGCTATATCGACGATTGCGGCAAGATCGTCGGCGAGGGAAAAGCAAAGGTCGGCTGGTTCGATACCTCGACCTTGAAGGAGCCGTACCGCATCGAAGGCAAGAAGACGATGGGCCTGGAGCTCGCCGAGCAGCTCGGCTGGGACGTGCCCGACGTGATCTTCTATCCGACCGGCGGCGGCACCGGCCTGATCGGCATGTGGAAGGCGTTCGACGAGCTCGAGAAGATCGGCTTCATCGGCTCCAAGCGTCCGCGCATGGTCGCGGTGCAGGCCTCCGGCTGCGCGCCGATGGTGCGGGCCTATGAGGCCGGCACCGAGCACGCCACGCGCTGGGAGGACGCCCACACCATCGCCTCGGGCATCCGCGTGCCGCAGGCGATCGGCGATTTCCTCATCCTGCGCGCGGTGCGCGAGAGCAAGGGCTTTGCGATCGCCGTCGATGACGACAAGATCTCCGCGGCGCTCAACGAGGTCGCGCGCGAGGAGGGGCTGCTGCTCTGCCCCGAGGGCGCCGCGACCTACGCCGCCTACAAGGAGAGTCTCGCCGACGGCCGCGTCTTGAAGAGCGACCGCGTCATGCTCTTCAACTGCGCCACCGGCCTGAAGTACCCGTTGCCGCCGGTCACGCGTACGCTCGACCGCCACAAGCCGATCGACTACGCGCAATTCTGACTGTTCCGCCCCCGCCGATCAGGATCCGTCGTTGACCGATCCTGCCGCGCTGCGAGGCGGCAGCATGCGGGCCAAAGTGTCGTCTTTTTTCACGACGGCGTGCCAGAACGTCGCGCCGATATGCGCGGCGACCGTGGCGTAGACGAGCCAAGCAAGCACACCGTGGACGGCTTCGCCAAGATGAGCGACGACCTGATTGCCTGCAAACAGGCGCGGCAGATCGAACATCCCGAAATATTTCAATCGATAGCCGCCGGCTGAAGAGAACAAATATCCCGTAACCGGCATCGCGACGAGCAGACCGTAGAGCACCAGATGGTTCAATCCGGCCGCAAGCCGGACGAACGCACTGGAATCGTGCGGCATTGACGGCGCTTTGGTCACGGCGCGAACCAGAAGCCGCAGGATCGTCAGGAAAAGCAGCGTCTCGCCGAGCGATTTATGCACCTCGAGCAATTCTCGGCGCGGCGACGTGCCCGGCGACTGCAGGCCGCAATAGAGGCCGATCAGCATCGCAATGATGAACAGGATGGCAGTCGTCCAGTGAATCCACCGCAGCAGCGGCGCGTAGGATGGGGCCGTTGATTCGATCGTCATGGGCTCGTGGTCATATCGTGCCGGCCAGAACGGCCAGCGACATTCCCAAGCACCGTTCGGCCCGCGGCTGATGCTGCAGGCCGCGACGAATTACGTAGTTCGCAATGATGTGTCTAATGCCAATAGCGTGATATTTGTCAGCTCGAAACAAGAAAGCGCGGCGGTGTCGCGCGAGCAAGAAAGGGCGGAGGTGAGCAGGCATGGGGCGTAAATTGCTATGGGCGCTACTCGTTGCGGGTCTTGGATTGACGTCTGGCGCGCGCGCCGATGACTATCCCACCCATCCCATCACCATCATCGTGCCGTTCGCGGCCGGCGGACCGTCGGATGCGATGGCGCGCGTGCTCGCCGAGCGGATGCGCATTTCGCTCGGCCAGCCTCTCGTGGTCGAGAACGTCACCGGCGCCGGTGGCTCGATCGGCGTTGCCCGTGCCGTGCAATCGCCGCCTGACGGATACACCATCTCCTTCGGCCATCTCGGGACACACGTCGCCAACGGCGCCGTCTACAAGCTCAAATACGACCTCGTCGCCGACATCGAGCCGGTGGTGCTGCTGCCGAGCAATCCGATGATCGTCGTCAGCAAGAACGCGGTGCCCGCGACGTCGCTGAAGGAACTGATCGAATGGCTGAAGTCGCGCCCCTCGCCGCCGACGGCGGGGACCGCGGGCGCCGGCTCCGGCAGCCACATTGCCGGCGTCTATTTCGAAAGCGTCTCCGGCATCAAGCTGCAATATGTGCCCTATCGCGGCACCGCGCCCGCGCTGAACGACCTGATCGCCGGCCAGATCGACCTCATCGTCGACCAGACCTCCAACTCGATCGCCCAGGTTCGCGCCGGCACCATCCGCGCCTACGCCATCACCGACAGCAAGCGCCTCGCCTCGGCGCCCGGCATCCCGACCGCGGAAGAGGCGGGCCTGAAGGGCTTCAACATGACGCTGTGGTCGGGCCTATGGGTGCCGAAGGGCACGCCGAAGGAGATCGTGGCCAAGCTCAACGCCGCGGCCGTGGAAGCACTGAACGATCCCGCCGTGAGGAAGCAGCTCGAAGGCCAGGGCCTCGAGATGACGCCGAAGGATCAGCTCACGCCCGAAGCGCTCGGCGCCCGTCAGAAGGCCGAGATCGCAAAATGGTGGCCGATCATCAAGGCGGCGAACATCAAGGTGGATTGAGGCGGAGCGGGATCGGCGCCGCTCATGGAATCGGGGCGGGTGGCGCCGGTGGGGGCAGGTCGCGCGGCTTGTCCTGCTCCAGCTGGAAGAACGATGCGAATTCCCGCTTCGCTGTCTCCTCCGCGGCGGCATATTCCTTCTTCTTGGCTGGGTCCGTCTCCTTTTCCAGAGCGTTCATCTTCTTGATCGCATTTTCGATCAGCGTCTTCCGGTCGGTAATCGCCTTGCCGCCGATATAGACGCCCTGGGAGATGCCGATCAGATACAGCATCGTCTCTGATATCGTGACGTCTCCCAGATCGTTCTGACCGCTGGAGAGGACGTAGGCTGCGACGACCAGAGTGAAGACGGCCACCTGGAATTTGTAGACGTCGAGTCGCTGCCCGGTCATCAGCAGGTTTGCCAGATTTGCGTTCTTGGCTGCCGGTATTGGAGTCCAATTGTACCAGCCCTTGGCGAGCGCAAAATCATTCGCTTCCTTGTCGAGCTCGGCCTTCAGTGTGGCCGTGTATTTGGCGCCGCCGGCGCCCACTGCACTGATGCCGAGGAGGTAAAGCAGGTCGGCGGAGATGCTCGCAAGCAATCCGGTGCGGAGCCATAGATAGAACAGAAGTCCCGCGACGATGAAGGTGAACAGGACGACCTGGACTTGAGAGATGCTGGAATCGCCGAGAACGCCGGCCGTGATGCGGATCGGGCTGACGGCATAGAGGTCGCGGCTCAGACCCGTGAGGTCGCCCATGTCCTTGAGATCATAAGTCGCCCAGGCCAGCCCGATATAGATGATGCTAACGAACAGCAGCGCCGCGATGACAGCCGGCATTTTGTGCGTCACGGACTTCGTGGTGAAGTAGGTTAGCAGCTTGCTATCGGCAGGTTTGGCGGCCGCGAAGAACGCGACCAGCAGGTAGTCCCGGTCTGTTGACTGCAGTTGGGGCGAAGCCGGAGCCTCCACATTGAATATGATGCGATATTTCGGCGTGTTCTTATCTGTCGCATCGACGAAGCGATAGGATTGCGCGATCGAGACCTGCGTGAAGTTCTCCGACTGTGTCGGTTCTGTCTGCTGCGCGGGTGGTTTCTGCTGCGCCGGTGGGGGAGGAGCCGCCGATCGCGGCTGCGGCGAGGTTCGTTGATAGAGCCGGACGCACACATTCGCACGTTCGTCGCTGAAGGGCGCACCGACGATGTTGAACCAGGCCTGCCCTCCGCCGGGCAGACTGTTGCTGCTGCTCTCGACGCGCAGCTCGGCCGGTAAAGTCGAGAGCCTGTTCAGCTCGTACTGCAACGGATTGGATTTCGAGGCGGCCGCCTTGATCTTGCTTGCGGCCTCCTTCTGCTCCTTGGCCGCAGTCTTTTCAGTCTCCGACTTCCCGGCCGCGTCAATGATGCCATCGGCCTCGGCAATCTCCCGGTCCGCCGCTTTGATCACATCCAATTTGGCTTCCAGCTGGGTGCAGGCTTCCTGGTTCTGCGCCTTGGCCGGCAAACCTCCTATGGCGATCAGGGCAATTCCGGCTAGCGTCGTCAGGCGGACGAGATTGCGGGAAATACGATCGAGCGGCACCGAAACGCGCGGACAATCCATCGATACACCCAAAAAATGCAGCAAAAAAATAACGATCGCCAAAATTGAATAATTTGGGGAGTTGCGTCAAGATGACTCTGCAACGCCGCGCGCGGGTGTGACAGTCCGCCCCATGAGCGGCCTGGTGGTCCCGGGCTGACGGCCTGGAGCCCCTCAGGGCCCGACGATCAGTCGCCGGCCCCAGTCAATCCCACCGGCGTTGCCTTGGCGCTGGCGTCCTTCGTCACCACGCGCTCGTCGGTCTTGCCGGCGACCATGCCGCTGCCTTCGAACCGCGCGCGGTAGACCAGCACGTTCTCCATCACGCGCTGGACGTAGTTGCGCGTCTCCGACAGCGGGATGCGCTCGACCCAGTCGACCGGATCGACATTGGGGTCGCGCGGATCGCCGCGCGCCTGCACCCATTCGCGCACGCGGCCGCGGCCGGCATTGTAGCCGGCGAAGGTCATGATCTGGTTGCCCCGATATTCCGACAGCAGCGCACTGAGCTCGGCCGCGCCCATCTGCGTGTTGTAGACGGGATCGGAGACCATCTTGTCCCAGTCATAAGTCAAGCCGAAGCGCTTGGCGGTGTCGCGGCCGGCTTCCGGCGTCACCTGCATCAGGCCGACTGCATTGGCCGGCGACTTGTCGCGCTGGTCGAACGAGCTCTCGGTGCGCGCCACCGAATAGATCACGCTGGTCTCGATCGCGGGCGCGACCTGCTTGTGCTCGGGGATGCCGATGGTCGGGAAGGCGTAATGGTCGAGCGCGAGCCCGCGCGCCAGCGCGGTCTTGCCGACCTCCAGCATCACGCGCGCGTCGTTGCGCTGCCCGGCAAGCTCGCCGAGCGCTTCGAGCGCCGTGACGTCGGTGCTCTCCTTGGCGAAATCCTCGGCGTAATAGAACACCATGTCGCGCTCGCCGATGCCGTAGAGCATCTCGGCGGCGCGCACGCGCTCGTCGGCGGGCGACGTGTCGACGGCGGCCAGCACGGGCGAGGGCGGACGCAGCTCGATCCGGTCGAGACCGAGCTTGGCACGCGCCAGCTGGCCGTAATAGGCAGTCGGATAGCGCGCCGCGGCCCTGTAGCTCATGCGCGCATCGGCCATGGCGCCCATGGCCTCGGCCGCACGGCCGCGCCAATAATGGGCGCGCGACAGCGCGAGCGGATTGGCCGAGCCTTCGTCGATCGCGGCGAAGTGCACCATCGCCGCCTTGGGATCGCCAAGAAAGCGCAGCGCGATCCAGCCGCACATGAAGTGGTAGTCGACGCGATAGACTTCCTTCTCGGGCACCGCGGCGGTGCGCACCACGTCGTAGGCGGTTCTGGACTTGCCCTGGTCGAGCAGCTTGCGCGCGAGCAGGCGGCGCTCGCGCCACCAGGCGTCGGTATCCTGCGCCGCCATGGTGTCGGGTGCGGCGGCCAGGATCACCTCGGCGGCGTCGTCGATGCGGTCCTTCTGCAGGTGCCATTGGGCGCGGCACAGCACATAACCGAGATCGCGGCGGGCTTCCGTCGAGACGTCGTCGAGATAGTCCTTGGCCTTGTTGGCCTTGCCAGTCACGGCGGCGCAGGCCTTGACGATCGCAAGCTCGTCCTCGCCGAGCCGCTTTGCGGCGCGCCGCGCAGCCGCGTAGTCCTTGGCGCCGAGCCGCTTGTCCATGCGGGCGCGATGATCGTCTGCGGTCAAGAGATCGCGGAACGCCTCGTAGGAATCCTCCTCGCTGCGCTCGGACAATTCGTCCGTGCGCCAGGCCTCGCGCACGAGGCGCGCGGCTCGGTCGGCATCGCCCTCGGTCAGCAGCACACGGGCGAGCGCGAACTTGCCCTTGGCGCTGATCGGGCGGTCCATGGTGAATTTGTGCACGGTGGCAGCGTCGCTCTTCTCCTGCCACAGCCGCGCCTCGGCGCGGCGGCGGAGCAGGGTTCGGCTCGGCCAGTCCGGATTGGCGGCGAGGAAGGCGGCGTAGCGCTTGAAATTCGCCGTGCTCTCGGAGTGGCGCAGCATGAACCAGTCGGCGAGCTTCTGGCCAGCGGGATCGGCAATGCGGTCGCGCGCGGCGCTGGCGTCCTCCGTCTTGCCCTTGCGCGCGAGATCGATCGCGTCCTTCAGCGCGGCAAGGTCGCCGGTGAGCGCCGGCGCTGCCGGCTTGTCCGCGGGCGCCTCGTCTTGCGTCTTCGACTTGCGCTTGGCCTCGGCATGCTTGCCATTTGCTTGCTTGACATGCCGCGCCTTGCCGGCGTTGGCATGACGCTGCTTGCCGGCTTTCGCCTCATGCGACTTCTTCGGCGCGGACGATTTGTGACTGCTCTTCGCTGCCAGCTCGGTGGGAATGAGGGCCAACGCGGCCACGGCAACGACACACGCGAGCGAGCGTAGGCACTGGTTCATTCCATGGTCCCCCTGCGAAACCACTACAAACCAAGGTCCGCGACGACATGCGGCTTGAGAATCAAAGGCATCGAAGACGATGCCACGGCATCGTCCCGCATTCCTCACGCTGTCGCAACAATGCGGCAAAATACAGATGCGACGCGGGAACTTCGGGACTGGCGCAAAGGGCAGTCCCTTTAACCTTCGTTAACGATCCGGCCCTGCACGACGGCCGGGTCGGTTCCGGGCGTCAGCGGACCCCAATTGCGCGTGTTCCCCTGGTCGGATCCGGTGTATGGAGTTCCATCGCTCCATCCTTCTGGCCTTTGCCCCGCACCAATGCCGCTTTTCAACCAGTCGATCCGGCGCAAGATCGTCGGCATCGCCCTCGGATTGATCGTCCTGATGCTGGTCACCTCGATCCTGTCGATGGTGATGTCCAGCCAGGTCGGCGTCCTGCTCGACGAGCTGACCAACCGCTACATCCCGGCCTACAGCCATCTGGCCCGCGCCAACATCCAATCGCTGGAGCGCGCGCTGGCGCTGCGGCGGATGGTCATGACCAGAATGGAGGCCCCTTCGGACGATGAGGCCTATACGGCGCGCCTTCGCGCCTTCGAACAATCGGACCGCAAGTTCGAGGAGGAGGCCGAGGCCGCGCGCAAGCTCATCAACGCGATCATCGACGATCCCAGGACGTATTCGGACAATGCCGCGCTGGGGCGGATCGACGTCCGCATCGAGAACGCCGTCACCGAGCTGCGGCGCAATCTGGACGAGGGCAATGCAAAACTGCTCAAGCAGGTCGAGGCCAAGGACATGGCCGCGGCCCGCGGCACGCTGGAACAGCTCGACGGTCTGCGCGACGCGTTCAACCGCAAGGTCGATGCGATCCGCGCCGACATGCTGACGCAGGTGTTCTTCTCGACGTCGCAGGTGATCAGCCGCCAGCATCAGGCGATCGTCGTGTCGGGCGTCGTGACGTTGCTCGCGGCGATCGTCGGCTTTGTGTTTGCGCTCATGGTGTCCAGCGGTATCACGCGCCCGGTGCGGCTGCTGCTCGCCGGCACCCGCGAGGTGGAGGCGGGCCGCTTCGACAAGACCATCACCGTCTCCACCCAGGACGAGATCGGCGAGCTCGCCGCAGCCTTCAACCGCATGACCGAGCAGCTCAGGCACAATGAGCGCATCCGCGAGACCTTCGGCCGCTACATCGATCCCAAGGTGGTGCAGGGGCTGATCGACCGGCCGGAGGTCGCCATCGACGGCGAGCGCCGGGTCATGACCATCATGTTCTGCGACATGAGCGGTTTCACCTCGATGAGCGAGGGCATGACGCCGCGCGGCCTCGTCAAGGTGATGAACCATTATTTCACGGTGATGTCCGCGCCCGTCAGGAGCAATCGCGGCGTCATCGACAAGTATATCGGCGACGCCATCATGTCCTATTGGGGCCCGCCCTTCGTCGAGGAGGACGAGCAGGCGCTCTTGGCCGGCGTCGCCGCCATCGAGATGGCCGACCAGGTGCCGGCGCTGCAGAGGCAGCTGCCCGACCTGCTCGGCATCCGCGCCATGCCCGCGCCGTGCGATTTGCGGATCGGCATCGCCACCGGCGAGGTCCTGACCGGCAGCATCGGCTCCGAGCTGATGATGAGCTTCACCGTGATGGGCGATGCCGTGAACCTGGCCTCGCGGCTGGAGGCCGCCAACAAGGTCTACGGCACCCGCATCCTGGTCTCGCAGGCAACGGCCGAGGCGATCGGATCGCGGCTCGAGCTGCGCGAGATCGATCGTCTGGCCGTCGCGGGCCAGAGCGCGCCGCAGCCGATCTTCGAGGTGATGGCGCGGGCGGGCGCACTGACCGATGCGCAAGCCGGCTTGCGCGCGCATTATGCCGAAGCGCTCGCCGCCTATCGTATCCGGCGCTTCGATGCGGCGCGCGCCGGCTTCAACGCGGCGCTCGAAGCCGTCCCCGGCGATGGCCCCTCGCGCACCATGCTCGGCCGCATCGCGCAGTTCGAGGCGAGCCCGCCGGACGAGGGATGGGACGGCGCCTGGCGGCTCGACAGCAAATAGGCGGCCGCATCGGAAAAATTGATTCTACTCGATAACGATGTTCGCCGTGACCTATTCCGCGGGCTTAGGTTGAATGTCCTTGAGGCGTTTGATGGGGACACGCCGATGCCAGAACTTCAGGACAGGCTGGAACGGTTCGAGACACTCACGGCCGAATGCGAGCTGATCGCCAAGCTCGCCACCGACAGCACCAAGCGCGAGTTCTATCTGAAGCTTTCGGAGCAGTACCGTCAGCTGGCGGTGGACATGCGGCAGGCAATCGCGACCAGGGCTGCGGCCTGAGGCCGGCTGCAATCCGTTCTTAACATCTGGCGCGCATCCTGATGGCACTCAGGCGTCGCTGATCGGCGATGCCCGTGGTGGGAAGGCCGGGGTTCGCTGCAATGCAGCGCGTCTCGTGAGTGTCATTGCCAAGCCTAACAGGGCAATCCCATGCGCCTCGTTGCCGTGATCATATTCGCGCTCATGACGGCCGCCTGCGACCAGGAGCAGGACATCACGGGCTCGACCACGCCGGTCTGCCCGTTGCGGAACTACAGCTACAATCCCCGCGACATGAACCAGTGCGTCAGCGCCTGCAAATCCTGCGATCATGGCACGACGGTCACTTGCACCACCTCCTGTACCCTCAAGGGCGCGCGCTGAGCGCACTCGCAGGCAGCGGCTGCTCCCGGGACGGAACCGGCGGTGCTCGGGCACCGGAACGATTCACGTGGGTTAATCATTGAGGGACACGGCAGGACGCGGAGTCCGATGGAAATGGGTATGCTCGATCCCGGTCGATTTCTGGTGTCGTGCTCGCATTGCGATACCTGGCCGATGGCGGCCAATGTGAAGCGGTCGAGCTGGTCGGCGTCCCCACATGAGGTCCGCTTCGTCTGCACGCGGTGCCGCCGCGAGGAGACCGCGATCGTCTCGGCCTCCGGCGAACTGACCCCCATCAAGCGCGTCGACGTTCCGCCACGCGACGTCGCTGCGGCCTGGGCCCAGGCGCAACGTTTGCGGGGGCGGACCTGACCGGCCCCGCTCTCATGAACCATCGGCCGGTACGGCGATGCCGGCTGGCGGGGGTGACGACGGCCGGCCGTCGATTGACTCTCCGGCGGAACGACACGTAAATGGCCGGTGACGGTTCTCCTCACGGAGATCAAAAGGGAATGTGGTGCGGGACGTCCCAACGCCGGGATCTGTCTCAACGCCACGGCTGCCCCCGCAACTGTAAGCGGTGAATCTTTCGTCTCATGCCACTGGGAATCTCGGTCCTGGGAAGGCGACGCAGAGGTCACGACCCGCGAGCCAGGAGACCTGCCGTCAGCCGTGGTCACACGCGACGATGTCGGTCGGGGAGTACAGACATTGGCTTCACCGGAGCAATCCATCGCTCTGCCGTGAAACCTCGTTCGCTGTGACGTGCCACTGACGTCGTACCGAGGTTTCAACTGTGTCCCGTCCCATCTCTGCCGCCTGGCGCCTCAGCGCTGGCCTGTTCGCGTCCGTCTCCCTCCATTCGCTCGATCTGTCTGCCGCCTTCGCCCAGCAGGCCCTTGCCGAGCAGTTGCCGCCGATCGAGGTGAAGCAGACGGCCGATCAGAACCGCACGCGGGCCAGGGCGACCGGAAATGGCGATGCGGCGCGGCCGCGGGAAGCCGCGACTGTCGCGCCGGCAGGGCGTGGTGCCGGCTCGTCCGGATCCGATTCTGGCGCCGGCGATGGCGGCATCGTCGGCGCCGCCACGACCGTCATCACGGCCGCCGATATCGCGCATTCGCCGTCGCAGACGCTTGCCGAGATCATCGCGGCGCAGACGCCGGGAGCCCAGATCACCACGTTCTATGGCGGCCCAATCGGCGCCAAGACCAGCGTGGATTTGCGCGGCTTCGGCGCTTTTGCCACCGCCAATACGCTGGTGCTGGTCAACGGCCGGCGGCTGAACGACGTCGACATGGCGCAGGTGGACCTCTCCACCATCCCGCTCAATTCCATCGAGCGGATCGAGATCACGCGCGGTAATTCCGGCGCGGTGCTCTACGGCGACAACGCGGTCGGCGGCGTGATCAACATCGTCACCAGGAACGGCGTCGGCGGGCCGCCCGTGACCGCGCGCATCGAAGCCGGCTTCGGCTCGTTCAACACCAGGCTCGGCAACGTCTCGACCTCACTCAATTCCGGTCCGTGGTCGACCTCGTTCTACGGCAATGCCGTCAGCACCGACGGCTATCGCGACAACAATCGCTATTCCCAGAAAAATGCCGTCGGCAATCTGAATTACACCACGCCCGGCTTGACTGCGTTTCTCACCGTCACCGGCGACAATCAGGAACTGCGACTGCCGGGCGGCCGCACCGTCGATCCCTCCATCGGCCTCGATGAGCTCGCGAGCAACAGGCGCGGCACCAGCACGCCGTTCAATTACGCGAACCAGCAAGGCTTCAGCGCAACGGCCGGCTTCACCAAGACCCTGGTCAACGGCGTCGACCTCATCGTCGATGGCGGCGTGCGTGACAAGAAGCAGCAGAGCGCGTTCTTCTCCAGCCCGATGCCGGTCCCGGCCTTCTTCACCTCGACCTATGTCGATTCCCATCTGACGACATGGTCGATCACGCCGCGGCTCAGCGTGAAGAGCCTCTTGCTCGGCATGCCCTCGCAGCTCCTGACCGGCATCGACTATTACGATGCGAGCTTTGAGCAGAACCGCGGCGCCGGGAAGGGGCTCGCCGCCTGGCACAATTACGACCTCAGGCAGCAGACGGTCGCGGGCTATTTCCAGCACACATTGGGCGTGGCACCGACGACCGATATCTCCTATGGCGCACGGGTGCAGAACGTCAGTCTCGCCGCACGCGACAATTTCGATCCGGCCGCGCCGTTCAACGCCGACATCGGCGCGCTGCCGCTGACCAGCAGTGAGACCCAATACGCGCTGCATCTCGGCGCCGAGCATCGCCTCAATGACGTGGTCTCGCTGTTCGGCCGCGCCGCGCGCGCCTTCCGCACGCCGGACGTCGACGAGCGCCTGTCCTCGGGGCCGTCCTTCGATCCCCTGACCTTCGCATCGATCCCGCAAACCTTCCAGCTCAAGACCCAGAGCTCCCAGGATATCGAGGGCGGTCTGCGCATCAAGGGCGGCGGTCTGCAACTGCAGAGCAGTCTCTATCTGATGGACCTCACCAACGAGGTCCATTTCAATCCGGTCCTGTTCTACAACACCAATCTCGATCCGACCCGGCGCTACGGCTCGGAGACCAGTCTGTCCTATCGCGTCAACGATGCCCTGCTGCTGAGCTCGGGCGTGGCCTATACACGCGCGGTGTTCCGTGAAGGCATCTGGGCCGGCAACGACGTGCCGCTGGTGTCGCGTTACACGGCGAGCGCCGGCGTCACCTGGAATATCTGGCAGAATTATCTGGTGCTCGATGCCACCGCGCGCTTCTGGAGCGAGCGGCGCATGGACAACGACCAGGCCGGGACCCAGAAGCCGATCCCCGCCAACGGCACGATCGACCTCAAGCTCAGCGGCCAGGTTGAGCGTTACTTCTGGTCCCTCAGCGTCAACAATGTGCTGAACGCGCTCTATTACGACTACGCCATCGCAAGCACCTTCACCGACGGCCGTTTCAGCGCCTATCCGCTGCCCGGCCGCACCTATCTGCTCAAGGCCGGCGCCACGTTCTGACGCCGCAGGGGCTGTCACAACCCCGCAAATGGATTAGAACTCGAAAACAAGGAGATCACTCATGGCGCTCAGCATCCTGCGGTCTGACAACGACCGTTTCCGCCTTCATCCGGTCGCGCCGCGCCTTGCGCCGATGTTCGGCTTTGCGCTGCTGACGGCATCATGTGCGCTCGCGAGCTTCGCGTTTGCCTGCGCCACGCCGTTTGCGGCCTTCGCCGTCGTCGCCGCAGCGATCCTGCCGCTGCGCCCGGCGCTGCTCGTCGTCACCGGTGCCTGGCTCGTGAACCAGGTCATCGGTTTCGGCGCGCTGCATTATCCCGTCGACGCCAGCACCATCGCCTGGGGCTTCGTCATCGGCGCGGCTTCATTGCTGGCGACCGCGGCGGCGTCGCTGGCGCTCGGCCGACTGCCGCAGGGCCGCACGCCGCTGATGCTGGCGATCGCGCTCGTCGTCGCCTATGGCGTTTACGAGCTCGCGCTGCTCGCCGCGACGCCGTTCCTCGGCGGCGAGGGCGCCTTCACGTTCGCGATCGTGACGCGGATCGGCCTGACCTGCGCCGTCTGGCTCGCCGGCCTCGTCGCCGTCTGCGAGATCGTCCGCCTGCTCGCCCCGTTCGGGCGCAAGGGAGCGATGTCGGCGTGAGCGGATGGGACCCGTAGCCCGGATGGAGCGAAAGCGTGATCCGGGGCGGCTCGCCCGGCATTCCGCACCGTCCCGGATTGCGCTGCGCTCCATCCGGGCTACGGGACCGCGCCTGTGTCGGCTCGGTGTCAATCAGCTTCGCTAAAAATATTCCACTTTACCGAAATTCGGTTTTGTCGTATGTGTCGCTCATCCCGGCTCACCCAAGAGGGGCGACTTGTGGTCGTCTTGTTCGCGAGCCGGGCTTGCGGTGGACGCGGCAGCGTCGGCACGAGAGGCGCGGGCAGGGCGGGTAGTCCCTGTGAGCCCGTAACCGCGTGCGGACGACGGCGCTGCTAGGTTCGTCTCGCTCGTAAGTTTCCGGCTTCGTCGACAGGGCCGGGAATACTGCGGGTGAA
>NZ_LFJC01000003.1:2486338-2789665 GCF_002776695.1 Bradyrhizobium nitroreducens | reverse complement strand
ACACCGGTTCGCGTGAAGAAAACGCGTCAAAACAAGAATCTAGAGCTTCGGTTCTGATTCAATCAGAACCGAAAATGCTCTGGTGCGCAGATTCACGCGGAGCGAGAACGAATTGCGGGGAGGGAAGGCCGCGTGTGGATGCACTCTGCGCCAGCCAGAACAACACGAATTGCGTCTTACGCAATTCTCAGCGTGAGGTCGTTCGCTTCCGTCTCGGCAAAGCCCGCCTGCAGCACCTCTTCGCGCTTGTGGCGCAGATGCGCGCGCAGAATATGGGAGAGTCCGGCGCCATCGCGCCTCTGCAGCGCGTTCAGGATGGCTTCGTGTTCCCTCACCGCGAGCGCCCACCGCTGCGGCGTCATCGGCGTGACATAACGCGCGCGGCGGATGCGCGCCGTCACGGATGTGTAAAGCCCCGCGAGCACGGGGTTTCCGGCCGCCGTGACGATGGCTTCGTGGATGGCGCGGTTGCCGCGATAGTACTGGATCAGATCACCCTCGCGATAATGCTGCACCATGTCCGCATGCGCCGCGGCGATCGCGTCGATCTCCGCGTCGGTGATGCGTTCGCAGGCGAGCTCGCCGGCGAGGGCTTCGAGACCCTGGCAGACCTCGAACAGGTCGCGCATGTCCTTGTCGGTCAGTTTCGCCGCGCGCGAGCCGCGATGCGGCAGCAGCTGCACGAGACCCTCGGCGGCCAGCACCTTGAGCGCCTCGCGCAGCGGCGTGCGGGAGATCTCGAGCCGCTCGCACAGCTCGCGCTCGGGAATTCGCGCGCCCGGCGGGATCTCGCCGTCGAGCAGGATGGCGCGGATACGCCCGACGACCTCCTCATGCAGCATGGGATCGGCACTCCAATTTGAATGCAAAGCTTGGATATTGGTCTGAAATCTGGAAGTTCCAGCTTGCTAATCGCAAATTTTGCATTCAAAAATGAAAAAAAAAACGAGGATATGAGGAAATGGACCTGGCGGCGGAGGCGGACGACCTCGTTTTTGAATGCAATGACGGTATCGGGCGGGTCACCTTCAACCGCCCGCAGGCGCGTAACGCCTTCACCTTCGCCATGTATGAGCGGCTCGCCGCGATCTGCGAGGAAGCCAATCGCGACCATGCGATCAAGGTGCTGGTGCTGCGCGGGGCCGGCGACAAGGCTTTCGCCGCCGGCACCGACATCAATCAGTTCCGCGAATTCAGGACGCCCCAGGATGCGATCGACTACGAGAACCGCATCGATCGGATCCTGACCACGCTCGAACAGTGCCGGGTGCCGACGATCGCTGCGATCAACGGCTTCTGCACCGGCGGCGGGGCCGGAATTGCCGCGGCCTGCGACCTGCGCATCGGCACGAAGAGCGCGAAGATGGGTTTTCCCATCGCGCGAACGCTCGGCAACTGCCTGTCGATGTCCAATGTCAGCCGTCTCATCGCGCTCATTGGTGCCGCGCGCGTCAAGGACCTGATTTTTACAGCGCGTCTCGTTGACGCCGCCGAGGCCGCCAGTGTCGGGCTGCTCGGCGAGGTGGTCGAGGATCTCGCCGCGCTGGACAAGCGGGCTGACGAGGTCGCCCGGCTCGTCGCCAGTCACGCGCCGCTGACGCTGAACGCGACCAAGCAGGCGGTCGCCCGCCTGCAACAGCGGCTGACGCGCGACGAGGGCGAGGACCTCATCCTGATGTGCTACACGAGCCAGGATTTTCGCGAAGGGCTCGATGCTTTCCTCAACAAGCGCGCGCCGCAATGGCGCGGCCAATAGGACGCCCCTGATGCAAAGCCCGCCATCCACCTCTCGCCATCAGGGACCGCTCGCCGGCCTCAAGGTCATCGATCTCACTCACGTCATGGCGGGACCGACCTGCACCCTGATGCTCGCCGACATGGGCGCCGACGTCATCAAGATCGAGAAGTCGCCGAACGGCGACGACACCCGTCATTCGGTGCCGCCGAAAATCGGTGATGAAGCGGCCTCCTTCCTGATGATGAACCGCAACAAGCGCGGCATCGTGCTGGATCTCAAGACCGATGGCGGCAAGCAGGTGCTGCGGCGCCTGATCGCGGACGCGGACGTGCTGGTCGAGAACTTTGCGCCGGGCGCCATGGAGCGCCTCGGCTTCGGTTATGAAGAGCTGCACAAGCAATTCCCGGCACTGATCTATTGCTCGCTGTCCGGTTTCGGCCGCACCGGTCCCTACAAGCACCGCCGGGGATTCGACCTCGTCGCGCAGGCGATGAGCGGCATCATGAGCTTCACCGGCGAACGCCCGGACGGCCCGCCCGTGAAATGCGGCCCGCCGCTGTCCGACATCACCGCCGGCCTGCTCGCGAGCATGGGCATTCTCGCTGCCTACACGCACCGCCTCAAGACCGGGGAAGGGCAGTGGGTCGAGACCTCGCTCTACGAGGCTGCCTTGGTGCAGACCTATTGGCAATCGACCATCGCGCTCGCCGCGGGTACGGCGCCACGCGCGATGGGCTCGGCCCATCCGCTCAACGCGCCGTACCAGGCCTTTGAGGCCTCGGACGGCTGGCTCGTGGTCGGCGGCGCCAACAAGAAGCATTGGTTGTTGATGCTGGAGGCGCTCGGCGCCGGCGAGCTCGCGGCCGATCCGCGCTTCGTCAATGGTTCCGACCGCATGGCCAACCTGAAGCAGCTCGAAGCCGTCCTGAGCGAGCGCTTCCGCACCAAGTCGCGGGCACACTGGCTCGCGGCGCTGGGCGAGAAGGGTGTGCCCTGCGGCCCCGTGCATGACATGCTGGAGGCCCTGAGCGATCCGCAGACACTGGCGCGCGAGATGGTCGTCGAGGTCGAGCACTCCACGCTCGGCCCGGTGAAGACGATCGGGCTTCCCGTGAAGTTTTCGGAGACCCCAGGCAAAGTGCTGTCGGGCGCGCCGGTCTATGGTGAGCATACGCGCGAAGTGCTGGCCGAGCACGGGTTCGATCAGACGCAGATCGAAGCGCTCGAAAAAGAAGGCGCAATCGTCTCGGCCCTGGAAAGACGCGAGGAACGCGTCGCCTGACCGGACGTCGATGCGACGAGACCAAACAGAAAAATACAAAAGACAAAAATCAGCTGGAGGAAATCATGGGTCGGACGTCAACATTTCTGCTCTCCGCAGCCGCGACCGTGCTCGCCGGCACGATGCCGGCGCTCAGTGCCTGGCAGCCGCAAAAGCCGATCGAGTTCGTCGCCACCGCCGGCCCCGGCGGCGGCACCGACAACCTCGCGCGCGCCGTGCAGAACATCATCACCAAGCACAAGCTGACGGAGCAGCCGATCGTCGTCGTCAACAAGGGCGGCGGCAGTGGCGCCGAAGGCTACGTCTACGGCAAGGCGTCCTCGGGCGATCCCTACAAAGTGATCTTCGGCACCTCGAACGCCTGGCAGCAGCCGCTCGTTTCCAAGGTCGCGTTCAACTACACCGATCTCACCCCGATCGCGGCGATGGCTCAGGACGAGTTCCTGCTCTGGGTCAAGCAGGATGCGCCCTACAAGAACGCGGGCGACTATCTGAAGGCGGCCGCGTCGGGCGAATTCAAGATGGGCGGCGCGCAGTCCAAGGACACCGACGAGGTGCTGACGCGCATGATCGAGAAGGCCGGCAAGGTCAAGCTGACCTACATCCCCTTCAAGAGCGGCGCCGAGACCGCCGTGCAGCTCGCCGGCGGACATCTCGACTCCCACGTCAACAATCCCAGCGAAAGTCTCGGCCAATGGCGCGGCGGCACGCAGCGCCCGCTCTGCGTCTTCAGCCCCAAGCGCCTGCCGCAGGGGCCGAAGGTCACCGCGAGCGAGGGCTGGAGCGACGTTCCGACCTGCATCGAACAAGGCCTCGACATCAAGCAATATGAACAGCCGCGCACGGTGTGGCTGCCCGGCAAGGTCACCCCGGACCAGGCCGCGTTCTATGTCGACCTCATGAAGAAGGTGCAGGCAACGCCGGAGTGGAAGGACTACATCGAGAAGACGTCCCAGGTCGACACGTTCCTGACCGGTGCCGAGTTCGACAAGTTCATCAAGGAGGACCTCGAGCACGTCAAGCAGGTCGCGGGCGAGCAGGGCTGGCTGGTCAAGTGAGGCGGGGTTATTGCAACGACGGGGACCGGTTGGGCAGAACCGCGCCACAAATGTCGTCCCTGCCTAGCGCGCAATTGCGCGCGGAGGCGCAGGGACGACGGCGAACCCGGGGGAAGATGCGTGCCTACAGCCGGCAATTGCCCGACGTCTGACCGGAGCCCTCCATGATCTCGCGCCGCGCCCTCGAGCTCGCGACTGCCGTTCTCACCGGCGGCTTTGGTGTCGCCGTGGTGGTCCAGAGTCTCGACAACGGCATCGGCTGGTCCAGCGCGGGCGTCGACGCCGGCACGTTTCCGTTCCTGACCGGCATCATCATCGTGCTCGGAAGCCTCTACAATCTCGCGCGGGGCGTGCTGCCGGTTGCGACATTGGCAAACGTCCCCATCGCGATCACGCCGATCGAGCTGCGTCGGCTCGCCGGCTTGTTCGTGCCGGCCGCGATCTTCGTCGCCGCGATTCCGCTGGCGGGGATGTACGTCGCCTCCGCGCTCTATGTATTTGCGGTGCTGGCGATTCCGCGGCACCAATCCTTGCCTCGAGCCCTCGCCATGGCGGGGGCAACGGCGCTCGCGCTCTACGTCGTGTTCGAGCGCATGTTCCAGGTCAGCCTGCCGCACGGCGCGCTCGCCGCCGCACTCGGCTTCTGAGGGCGAGTCCGATGGACAATCTCGGGGAACTCCTGCACGGCTTCAGCATCGCGGTCACCGTGCCGCATCTGGTGCTGATGGTCGTCGGCGTGCTGCTCGGCATTCTCGTCGGCGTGCTGCCGGGGCTGGGCGCACCCAACGGGGTCTCGCTGCTGCTGCCGCTGACCTTCGGCATGCAGCCGGTCTCGGCCATCATCCTGCTCTCCAGCATGTATTGGGGCGCGTTGTTCGGCGGCTCGGTCACCTCCATCCTGTTCAACATTCCCGGCGAGCCTTCGTCGGTCGCGACCACCTTCGACGGCTATCCCATGGCGCGCGACGGCCGGCCAACCACGGCGCTCGCCACTGCCTTCGGCTCGGCCGCATTCGGCGCGCTGGTCGGCGTCATCCTGATCACCTTCCTGGCGTCCTGGGTGGCGCAGGTCGCGCTTGCTTTCGGGCCGGCGGAATATTTTGCGGTCTATTTCCTGGCATTCGCCAGCTTCGTCGGCATGGGTGGCGCCGCGCCGATCAAGACGGTCGTGGCGCTCGCGATCGGCTTCGCCATTGCCGCGATCGGAATCGATACCGTCTCCGGCAGCGTCCGCCTCACCATGGGCGTCGACGAGCTCGTCAAGGGCGTCAGCTTCGTCGTTGCCGTGATGGGCCTGTTTGGAATCGGCGAGCTCCTGGTTGCCGTCGAAGAGGAATTTCATGCCCGTGCGGTCTCCTCCAAGATCGACTGGGCCGAGGTGTTTCGCGCCGTCGGCCGCCTGCCACGCCATGGCGTGGCGCTGCTGCGGAGCGCTGCGATCGGATGCTGGATGGGGATCACGCCGGGCGGTCCGACCGCGGCCTCGTTCATGAGCTATGGCATCGCCCGCCGTTTCTCGCGTCGCGGCCGCTATTTCGGCACCGGCGAGGTCGAGGGCATCATCTCGCCGGAGACCGCCGATCATGCCGCTGGCACCAGCGCGCTTCTGCCGATGCTCTCGCTCGGCATTCCCGGCTCGGCGACCGCGGCCGTCATGATGGGCGGCTTGATGATCTGGGGCCTCAATCCCGGGCCGATGCTGTTCGTGGACCAGAAAGATTTCGTCTGGGGCCTGATCGCCTCGATGTATGTCGGCAACATCGTCGCCGTCGCGCTGGTGCTGCTGACCGTCCCGGTCTTCGCCGCGTTGATGCGGATCCCCTTCGTGGTGATCGCGCCGCTGATCGTGATCATCTGCGTCGTCGGCGCCTATTCGGTGTCGAACTCCTATCTCGACGTCGTCATGATGCTCGGCTTCGGCGTCATCGGCTATCTCTTCAAGAAGCTGTTCTACCCGCTGGCGCCGCTCGTGCTCGCCATCGTCATCGGCGACAAGGCCGAGGATGCGTTCCGGCAGTCGATGCTGATGTCGAAGGGATCCCTCGGCATCTTCTTCGCCAACAAGCTGGTGACCTGCCTGATCGTGGCCGGCATCGCGCTCTTGCTGCTGCCGCTGGTGTTGCAGCTCGCGCGCCTCTGGCGCAAGCCCGCAGTCCCCGCGGCCGACACAACAGCCCAGGAGAAGGTGATCATATGACCGCAAAGCCGCTCATTGCGTTGGCAATGGGAGATCCCGCCGGCATCAGCCCGGAGCTGACGGCGAAGCTCACGGTGCAGCAAGATATCCGTGCGAGCTGCCGGCTCGTCGTCATCGGTGACCGCCGCGTCTTCGAAGAGGGCGCGCGCATTGTCGGCGTCAAGCCGGAGCTGACCATGGTGGAGCAGGGGACCGACCATCGCGCGGCGCAGGGCGATGCGTTGTTTGTCGATCTCCGCCACCTCGATCCCAGAGACGTCGAGCCGAAGACCGCCACCCTTGCCGGCGGGAAGTTCGCCCTGGCCAATTACAGGCACGCGCTCGAGCTTGGTCGCGACGGACGTGCCGATGCGGTGTGCTTCACCCCCTTCAACAAGCAGGCCATGCGGCTCGCCCGCGCCGAGTACGACGACGAGATCGCATTCTCCGCGGAGGTGGTCGGCCTCAAGACCCCGGCGAGCGAATTCAACGTGCTGGACCGGCTCTGGAACGCACGCGTCACTTCGCATATCCCGCTCAAGGACGTCGCCGAACGACTGTCCAGCGACCGCATCCATCGCGCGCTCGAGCTGACCGACGTCTGCATGCGCAAGGCCGGCTTCGCGCGGCCGCGCATTGCAGTTGCCGGTCTCAATCCGCATGCCGGAGACGGCGGCAATTTCGGTCGCGAGGAGATCGACGTCATCGCGCCCGTGGTCGCGGCCGGTCAGCGCGAGGGCATCGCCGCGGAGGGACCGTTCCCCGCCGATACCGTGTTTCTGCGCGCAAAGAGCGGCGCCTTCGATGCGGTGCTGACGATGTATCACGACCAGGGTCAGATCGCGATGAAGCTGATGGGCTTCGATCGCGGCGTGACGTTGCTCGGCGGCTTTCCGTTCCCGATCTGCACGCCCGCGCACGGCACCGCCTACGACATCGCAGGCCAAGGCATCGCCTCGATCGGCGCCAGCCGTGCGGCGGTATTGCTGGCGGCGGAGATGGCCGCCGCCGGAAGGCGGCTTGGGTGAACGCTACTTCGCGATCGGCGTCGTCAGCTCCTTGTCCGTCGTGTCGACCACGAAGACGGCAAGCAGCTTCGCAGGCTCGGTATCGCTGGCATTGGCGCTGACGGCATGGCGGTCACCGGGATGTTCGGAGAAATTCTCTCCCTTGTGAAAGACCTTAGCGGGGCCGTCATTGACCTGACTGCGGATCGCGCCTTCCAGCACCGTGGCGTAGATGAAAGCGGAGGGCGCGTGGATGTGGGCCGGCGACGAGCCTCCGGGGCCGTACTCGACCAGCACGCCCTTCATGCTCTTGCCGGGAACGTTGGGCAGTGGCTGGTCGAACACGACCGTGACTTTTGCCAATGGCGCCGCCGGCTCGGCTGCGTGGGCCGTCAGCAATGAGGCGGCATAAATCGCTATCGCGGTCAGCAATCTGCGCATGGGAGCTCCTTTTCTGCGGTGTCTTGTGATCATCAGTCTCAGAGGCGCGCGAGCCATGTTGCGAGCGGGGTTGTTCCGAGCCGTGCCTCGCCGAGCGGGTTCAGCGATTTGTCGTCAATGAGACCGCCGTAGTACGGCGCCTTCGGGTCTCCAACCACGGGTCGGGTGTCGCCGGACGCCTTCAGGCGGCGTGCGATGAATTCATTGAAGGGAGCCTTCTCAGGACCTGCGATGTCGATCGTGCCGTTGAGCGGCCTGGCTGTTGCGACCTCGGCGAGGCGGGCGGCGACGTCGTCGGCCGCGATCGGTTGAAACATTGCCGAGGGAACGACGATCTTGCCGTCAGTCGCGCCCATTTCGGCGATGGCGCCGAGGAATTCGAAGAACTGGGTGGCGCGCACGATCGAGTAGGGGACTGTGGCAGCCTTGATGATTGTCTCCTGGGCGAGCTTGGCACGGAAATAGGCGTTGTCGGGCGACCGTTCGGTTCCGACAATCGACAGGGCCACGTGATGCTTTACGGCCGCCGCAGCTTCTGCAGTGACCAGATTCTTGCTCGAACGCTGGAAGAACTCGAGCACGGCGTCCGGCTCCCAGGACGGCGCGTTGGCGACATCGACGACAACATCCGCGCCCGCCAGCGCCGCAGCGAGGCCTTCCCCTGTCACGGCATTCACGCCTGACTTCGGTGAGGCGGCTACGGCCTCGTGGGCTTGCTGCCTGAGCCGCGCCACGAGCTTGGACCCGATCAATCCGGTTCCGCCGATCACGACGATCTTCATGGCTGTCTCCTTGGCATGTGACGAGCGCGAGATGGCCAATGCCAGTGCGAATTCGCGCGCTCACGTCGATGAACGTGATGCGAAGCGACTCTATTCGAACAAGGGCGCCGGGCTCTTGCCCGTAACGGGCGCGGCTTGCCGGAAAATGCTTCAGAAGGCGGGGTGTGATTTCACAAAGCCGCCAGAGCGTTTTCGAGCGAAGCGGACACCGGTTCGCGTGAAGAAAACGCGTCAAAACAAGAAGCTAGAGCTTCGGTTCTGATTCAATCAGAACCGGAAATGCTCTAGGGGCATCCCCTCGTGCCGCAACACACTCCGCGATGATCGCAGATTGCCAGTGTTTTGCCCGTCGTGTCAAAATCTTCGGAAAATCAGGCGGAAATTTCAGCTGAAAAGATCAATGAAAACAACCCTCTGGCTACTGTGCATGGGGTTGTTTTCGCATTTTTTGCTAGCCTGCCGCTTCACGCCCCGCAGATGATCACGCCGTACCAGCCCAGGCCCCGATAGGTCTCGTAACCCGGCGTCGCGTGGAAGGCGACCAGCGCGCCCGTGCGGTCGTGATAGAAGCCGGAGCGCTGGCCGTTCAGCGAGATCGAGATGCGCTCGCTGAGGATGCCCTGGCCGTCGGACGCCGCGATGACGCGCAGATTCGAATCCACCAGCAGCACGCGGGCCTTGTCGCTGTCGCCGACGCGCACGCCCTGGACGATGGCGCGGGCCTGCGGTTCCCAGTCGAAATGGATGGCGAGCACGCCGATCGGGGCACCGCTCGCCTGGCCGCCGGCGCGGACGCTGGCGCAATAGGTCGCGACCTGCGCGTTGCCGAGCAGCGGCTGGTTCTCCACGTCGCCGGCGACGTAGTCGTCGCCGGAGCGCAAGCCCTTCGCCTCGCGGAACCATTTGGTGTGGGCGACGTTCTGGCCGACGACGCGGAAGCGGTCGGCGCGGCCGTTGGCGATGACGTTGCCGTCGAGGTCGCAGAGCCAGAGGTCGAGGTAGACCGTGTAGGCGCCGAGGATCACGCCGAGGCGCTGCGACGCATAGGTCACCGCGGCCGGCGCCGGCGAGGCCGCGCATTCGACCACGGCGGAATCGGTCGCCCACCAGCGCACGTCGCAGGTGCGCTCATAGAGGTTGCGGTCGATCAGCTCGACCGCGTTCAGCGACAGGTCCATCATGCGCTCGCCGCGCGAACGCTGGCTCATGCGCTCGATCGAGGAGACGAGGTCGCCGGTGCGCTTGGTCAACTGGGTCTCGAGCTCGCGTGCGATGGTCTCGACCTGCTGGCCGACGCCGCGCACCTCCTGGGCTACCACCGCAAAGCCCGCACCTTGCGCGCCGGCGCGCGAGCTCTCGATCAGCGCGTTCAGCGCCAGCATCTTCATCTGGTTGGTGATCTGCTGGATCGACTTGGTCTTGTCGACCGCGATCTGGTTGACCTCCGCGGTGAGGCGATTGATCAGCGCGGAAATGTCGGAATCGTCGTCAGCGGGTTCGGTGGCGATCGGCTTGGCCTTCAGACCCAGCGCAGCAGACATCGGGGATTTCCCTTTGGCAATGAGGTCTGATCTGCAATGAACCCGGAACCAGAAATTACAGATCGAATACGATTCTTTTTCGAGGATTCCACCTAACGCCTGCTTAATTTGCTGTTCTGTGGAATGCCTAAATGATAGTCAGGCGGCGCCGCAAATCAGCAATCCACCGCTTTGTGCGGCGCGGAGATTGCAAATCCCTGGGGATTCCGGGTCAATCGTCCTGCAAGCCGGACCGACGCGATACCGTCGATTGCGGGTTCCTCAAACCAACTGCAACCCATGACGCCGCCTGCAACCGCCTTGCCCGTCGAAGCGCCCCAGGCGTTTCTCGGTGTCGCGCGCTCGCTGACCGACAAGCTCTGGCGCGACCGGCTGGACGCCCGCGGGGCGGCCCAGGCGCTTGCCATCGTGCAGCGGCACCAGCTGCCGGAACTGCTGGCGCGGGTGCTGGCGGGCCGCGGTGTCGACATCGACGCGGTGCCCGACTTTCTCGATCCGACCATCCGCAAGCTCATGCCGGACCCGTTCACCGTGACGGAGATGGAGGCCGCGTCGAAGCGGATCGCGGATGCCGCCGTGAAGGGCGAAAAGGTCGCGATCTTCGGCGACTATGACGTCGATGGCGCCACCTCGGCCGCGCTGCTCGCCTGGCACCTGCGCCATTGCGGGCTCGATCCGCTGATCCACATTCCCGACCGCATCTTCGAAGGCTACGGGCCCAATGTCGAAGCGGTTCGCGGGCTGGCCGCAAAGGGCGCCACGCTGCTTGTCACGGTGGACTGCGGTACCACCAGCATCGAGCCGCTCGCCGAGGCCAAGCGCCTCGGCATGTCCGTCGTTGTGATCGACCATCACCAGGCCGGCACGGAGCTGCCGGAGGTGGACGCGCTGGTCAATCCGAACCGGCTCGACGATCTCTCCGGCCTCGGTCATCTCGCCGCTGTCGGCCTCGTGCTGGTGACGCTGGTCGCGGTCAACCGCGAGCTGCGGCAGCGCGGCTTCTGGAGCGCGGAGATGCCCGAGCCGGATCTGCTCGGCATGCTGCATCACGTCGCGCTCGGCACGGTTGCCGATGTGGCGCCCCTGATCGGCCTCAACCGCGCCTTCGTCGCCAAGGGCCTGATCGCGATGCGGCGGCGCGACCATGTCGGCCATACCGCGCTGATGGATGTGGCGCGGCTCAACGGGCCGCCGGAGGCCTGGCATCTCGGATTCATGCTGGGGCCTCGCATCAATGCCGGCGGCCGCATCGGCCGCGCCGATCTCGGCGTGCGGCTCTTGCTGGAAGGCGACAGTGTCGAGGCCGCCCGGATTGCCGCCGAGCTCGACCGCCTCAACAGCGAGCGCCGCGTCATCGAGCAGGCCGCCGAGGCGCAGGCCGAGGCCGAGGCGCTGGCCTCGATCGGGCTGGAGGACAAGCTCGGCGTCATTGTCACGGCGTCCGAAGGCTGGCACCCCGGCGTCGTCGGCCTCGTGGCCTCGCGCCTCAAGGAGAAGTTCTCGCGGCCCGCTTTCGCCATTGCGCTCGAGCCCGGCGGCATCGGCACCGGCTCGGGGCGCTCGATCGCCGGCGTCGATCTCGGCAAGGCGGTGCGGCAGGCGGTCGCCGACGGCATTTTGCTCAAGGGCGGCGGACACGCGATGGCCGCGGGCGTGACGCTGCGCAAAGAAAAACTCGCCGAATTCCGCGCCTATCTCGAGAGCGCGCTGGCGCAGGACGTCGCCGAGGCGCGGCACGTCAACGAGCTCTTCATCGACGGCGCGGTCTCCGCGCGCGCGGTGACGACCGAGCTTGCGGCGACGCTCAATCGCGCAGGTCCCTTCGGCAGCGGCAATCCGGAGCCGGTGCTGGCGCTGCCGGCGCATCAGCTCGTTTTTGCCGACGAGGTCGGGCAGGCGCATCTGCGTCTGCGCTTCAAGTCGGGCGACGGCGCGATCGTCAACGGCATCGCATTCCGCTCGATCGGCCAGAAGCTCGGCAATGCGCTGCTCGCCAATCGCGGCCAGCAGCTGCACGTCGCGGGCTCGCTCTCGGTCGATCGCTATCAAGGCGCAGAGCGCGTGCAATTCCGCGTCATCGACGTCGCGCTGCCGGACCAGGGGCCATCCGTGATTAGATAACGCAAGATCCCTCGCGACAAACGCGGTACGCGTTTGCGCGGAGATCATGCCTCGACAATAGATCGCGCAAACAACAAAAAAGGGAGTCAACATGGCAGGGCAGGTTGAGGGCAAGGTCGCGCTGGTCACGGGCGGGGCTTCCGGTATTGGCGAGGCCATCGTCGAGCTGTTCGCGCGCGAGGGCGCGACTGTTGTCATCACCGACATCGACGAGCTGCGCGGGCCCGAGCTCGCCACGCGCGTGACGAAAGCCGGCAACAAGGCGATCTTTCTCGAGCAGGACGTCACCAGCGAGGAGCGGTGGATCGAGATGGTCGCCGAGATCGCCAAGCGCTATGGCCGGCTCGACATTCTCGTCGCCAATGCCGGCATCGGCATTGCCGTGCCCTCGATCGTCGACATGACGCTCGCCGACTGGCGCAAGCAGAATGCGATCAATCTCGATGGTGTGTTTCTTTCGGTCAAGCACTGCCTGCCCCTGATGCGCAAGACCGGCGGCGGCTCGATCGTCATGATGTCCTCGCTCGCAGGCCTGCGCGGTTCGCCGGGCCTCTCGGCCTATTCGTTGACCAAGGGCGGCGTGCGGCTGTTTGCCAAATCGATCGCGATGGAGTGCGCGGCGGCAGGCGACGGCATCCGCGTCAACTCGGTTCATCCCGGGATCATCGACACGCCGATCTGGGGCAAGATCCCGACCGGGGCGACCGGCGCCGGCCAGAACGCGCCGATCGATCCGGAGGAGCGGGCAAAGCTCGTAACCCCGCTCGGCCGCGCCGGGCAGGCCGCGGAGATCGCCAGCGGCGTGCTGTATCTGGCCTCCGATGCCTCGCGCTACGTCACCGGCAGCGAGCTCGTCATCGACGGCGGCATGAATGCCGGCGGCGTGCCAAGGCGGGCCTGAGCCGCGCAGGGCAGGGTGGCAGGCGCGGGGGCTGACGCGCAGGCGTCGGCCCTGTAGAACGCGGGGGAGCTTTCCGACCGACAGAGGTGTCCTTCGCCATGGCGCACAGCCTTCACGCTTCCTCACCCGCGTCAGCGCCATTCCGCTCGAACCGCCCGGACCTCGCCAGTGATGCGATCCGCACCGCGCGGGAGGATTTGGCCGCCTGCTTCCGCATGGCCGCGCGCAACGGGTTCGAGGAAGGCATCTGCAACCATTTCTCGGCCGTCGTGCCCGGCCATGACGATCTGTTTCTCGTCAACCCCTATGGCTACGCCTTCCGCGAGCTCACGGCCTCGAAGCTCTTGATCTGCGATTTCCACGGCAATGTGCTCGACGGCGAGGGCGTGCCGGAGGCGACCGCGTTCTACATCCACGCCGAGATGCACAGGTTGCTGCCGCGCGCCAAGGTCGCGTTCCACACGCACATGCCCTATGCCACGGCGCTGTCGATGACCGAAGGCGAGCCCTTGATCTGGGCCGGCCAGACCGCGCTGAAATTCTACGGCCGCACGGCGGTCGACCGCGACTACAACGGCCTCGCGCTCGACAACCAGGAAGGCGCGCGCATCGCATCCGCCGTCGGCAATGCCGACATCATCTTCATGAAGCATCACGGCGTGATGGTGCTGGCCCCGACCATCGCGGAAGCCTGGGACGATCTCTATTATCTCGAGCGCGCCGCCGAGGTGCAGGTGCTGGCGATGTCGACGGGGCGGAAAGTCCTGCCGGTCGATCCTGCTGTCGCGGCCGAAACCTACCGGCAAATGCGCGAGGGCGATTCCGAATCCGCGCGGCTGCATCTCGCCGCGATCCGTCGGCAGCTGGATGCCGAGGAGCCGCAGTACCGGCATTGACCACGGTGTCATTCCGGGGCGCGCCACTTGGCGCGAGCCCGGAATCCATTTTTCCGCGTCGCTTGCTGCCCAATGGATTCCAGGTTCTCGCTACGCGGGCCCCGGAATGACGGCCGCGGCCTACGATCCCTGCCGCAGCTTCGCCAGCACCTTCAGTCCGCCATAACCGTCCGCCGGTGTGATGCCTGCGCGCTGCTGGAAATCCTTGACGGCCTTCATGGTGTCGTTGCCGACGCGGCCATCGGTGCCGCCGGTATCGAAGCCGGCCTTGGTCAGGCGTGTCTGCATCTCCTGCACCTCCGCCAGCGTCAGTGCGCGCTCGGAGCCCGGGAAGGGCTGGATGAAAGGCGGCGCTCCGAGGCAGCGGTCGCCGAGATGGCAGATCGCCAGCGCATAGTTCATGGAAGGATTGTAGCTCTTCACCGAGTAGAAGTTCGGTCCCAGCAGAAACGTCGGTCCGCCCGCGACCGGCGTCCACATCTGCGCGGATGCATTCGGTTGCGGAAAGGGCTGGCCGTCGGCGCGGGTGACGCCGGCCGCCTGCCAGGCCGCATAGGTCCGGCTGCCGCTCATATTGCCGGCCGCGCGCACCTCGTAGCCCCAGTGCTCGCCGCGACGCCATTTGCCGCGATTGACGAGATATTTGGCCGTCGATCCCAGCGCGTCGTCGGGCTTGCCGAATGGCGACACCTTGCCGTCGCCGTCATAGTCGATGCCGACATTGAGCCAGACTTCCGGCATCCATTGCGAATGGCCCATGGCGCCGGCCCAGGATCCCTGCATCTGCTCCGGCGTGCTCCAGCCCTTGTCGACGATGCGCAGCGCGTTGATCAGCTCGGTTTCCCAATAGGCCTTCCGGCGCGGCTCGTTCCAGGCGAGCGCGGCGAGCGAGGGAAACACCGGCGTCATGTGGTTCTGTTGCACCAGGGGATCGCCATAGGCGGATTCGACGCCCCACAACGCCAACAGCGTGCCGCGCTCGACGCCGAAATCGCGCTCGATGCGTGCGAGCAGCGCCTCGTTGTTCTTCAGGGCAATCTTGCCGTTGATGATGCGCCAGTCGGAAACGCGGCGATTGATGTATTGCCAGACCTGCTCGTGGAATTCGGGCTGGCTGCGCATCTGCTTGAACACGCTCATGTCGGGCTCGACCCGCGCCATCGCGCGTTGCCAGGTTGCGGCAGAAATTCCCTTGGCCATCGCCCGTGCGCGAAAGGCCTCGCGCCATTCATCGAAGCCTGGAGGCGCGGCGAGGACGCGTGCCGGTGAGGCGAGGACAGCGGCCGCGCCGAGCACGGACTTCAGCAATGTGCGCCGCGTGTGATGGGCCGAGGAATCAGCTTGTTTCATGGGTCCAGTCTAGCCGGAAACATGACCGGTGTGAGCCGGTTCCGGGTACGCCGGAACAGGCCGTTCATGCGGAACAAAGTGTCGCAGTCCTGCATTCCCTCCCCACGACAACGAGGAGGACAAGATGAGGAAATATCTGTTTGCCGCCGCCATGGTGACCGTCATTGCGGCCCCTGCATTCGCCGATGAAGTTGGTGTTCACGTCGGCCCGGTCGGTGCCGGCGTCACGGTCGGCCAGTCGCCGGACTATCGCGTCCGCGAGCGTGACCGCACCACAGTCATCCGGGAACGCGAGCCGTCGAGCCGCACCACCGTGATCAAGAAGGAAGACGAGTACGGCAATCGCAGCAAGACCGTGATCCATCACGACAACGACTGACGGAATTGGCCCCGGCACGAGCGCCGGGGCCGCTCCCTTTCATCGAGAATTCGGCGTGGAATGAAGATACGCGCGCATGCGGAAAGCCACGTGGTCGAGCTCGACGACGGGTCGCAATGGCAGATCTTTCCCGGCGATCTCGCGACAACGCTGAGCTGGAAGCCCGAGACCGATTTGCACCTCGAGCAAAGCGGCGACCGGGTGAGTTCGCATGTGCTGGTGAACGGCGCCGACCAAAGCCGTGTGCGAGTGATCGCGGCGGGCGAAGCCTGGCCCGACGGTGAAGTCGAAAAAGCATTGAAGGGCGGCTAGCCCAACATCTACTCCTCCTGCAGCTCCGTCGCGACGTTGGCGAGCCAGCGGCGAATGCTCGCCTCGGCCTTGGCGTCGAGGCCGCTGGCCAGCCGCTTTTCCAGCGCGATCACGCGTTCCCGGCACGCAGTCAGCAGCGCCGTCCCCCGTTTGGTCAGCGTCCATTGCTGGATGCGGCCGTGGACGGGATGAGGCGTCATCACAATCGCGCCGTCGCGTTCGAGGTTGCGGATGATGACCCCGACCGTCTGGGGGGTGAGGAAGGTGAGGCGGGCGACGTCGGCGCCCGATAGGCCCGGATAGGCGTTCAGCATCGTCAGCACGGCAAATTGCGGCGAGGTCACGCCGAGATCGGCGAGCGTTCGCTCCAGCGTCAGGCGAACCGCGGCGTGGGCCTGGCGCAGGAGATAACCGAGATAGCCGTCTTCGCCGCGCTTGCCTTCGCCCGGGGCGGGCACGTGCACGGCCTCCGGCCCGGCGGGTTTGCCCCGGGATTTCGATCTCGTGATGGCGGACGCCTTGCGCAACATATAAGTGCTCTTATAATATGTAAGCAGTCTTATAATAGCACGAGGTAAACGGCAATGTCACACGCCCGCAGCGAGTACGAGGATTTCAAACGGATCGCGCCCGATGCGTACGATGTGGTGCTTGCGCTGGGCCAGCTTGCGGCCAAGGCCGGCCTCGACAAGCAGTTGCTCGAGCTCGTCAAGCTGCGCGCCTCGCAGATCAATGGCTGCGCCTTCTGCGTGCAGCATCACATTCTCCTCTCTGAACGCATCGGCGTGCCCGTGGACAAGCTCAATCTGGTCGCGGTCTGGCGCGAGGCACCGATGTTTTCGCCGCGCGAGCGGGCCGCGCTGGCCTGGGCCGAGGCCCTGACTTTCCTGCCCGACGGCGTCAGTGACGAGGTCTATGCGCAGGCTGCCCGCGAATTTTCCGAGACCGAGCTGATGTACCTGACCTCGGCGGTCGCCTCGATCAACGTCTGGAACCGGTTTGGTGCTGCATTTCGCTGGACGCCGGCGGCCCGGCCGGTGGCCGCGAATGCCGTGGCATCCTGATCAGCACGAGGGGAGGTCGTCATGACAGCAATGAGCCTGGCCAACCCGCAACGCCCGGTGCCGTCGCGCGCGATGGCATTGGCCGCTGTCGCGGGGCTCTCCTGCGCGCTTGCGATCGGCAAGGCGCTGCCCGTGACCATGGATGCGATATCCAGTGCGTTGGTCCCACTCTGTGCCACAGCTGCGGAGAGCTCGCCTCTCGACAAGGTCGAGCCGATCGGCTCCTACGCGCTGCCCAATGTTCCGGGCAAGCGCGTCACGGTCGTTCGCGTATTCTACGGACCGGGCGGATTTTCGCGCCCGCACCGTCATGCGGGATCTGTTACCGCCTACATCACCAAGGGCGAGATCCGCTCCCAGCTCGGCGGCGGCCCGGTCGAGACGTTCGGCGTCGGCCAGTCCTTCTTCGAGCCACCGGGCTCGACGCATCTGGTGTCGGCCAACGCGAGCATGACGGAGCCGGCGGAATTGATCGCCGTGTTCGTTGCGGATGAGGGCGCGCAGCTCACGACGCTCCTGGAGTGATCCGTAGCCTGGATGGAGCGCGGCCGGCCGACTGCGCTCCGGTCAGGCCGAACGCGATCGCCTCAGCCGTTTCCAGGCCGGCGCGAGGCCGTATTCGACGGCCGGGATCGCAAGCGCACCTATCATCAATCCAAACACGCCTGAGATGGCCGCCTCGACCGACCATTCGACGATGCCGGCAGCGGATGGAAGTGCGTGTGCCGCAGCCTCGGTCGCGGCATGAACCATGCGGCCGACCACCGGCGGGCCGTATTTTTCGATGCCGTGCAGGATGATGCCGCCGCCGACCCAGATCATGGCGGCCGTGCCGATGGTGCTCAGCACGGTCAGGAAGGGAGGCATGCCGCGAACGAGCGCGCGTCCAAGTGCGCGGATCGCGGCGCCAATGGCTGAGGCACCCTCATAGCGCGCAAGGGCCAGCCCGGCATCGTCCGCCTTCACGATCAGAGCCACCACGCCGTAGACCCCGACCGTGATGCCGAACCCGACCAAAGCCAGCACCAGCGCCTGCGTCCAGATGCTGCCCGACGGGATTGCCGCCAGCGTGATCGCCATGATCTCCGCCGACAGGATGAAATCCGTCTTGATGGCGCTCGCGACCTTCTCGTCCTCGACCGTCCCGGCATCCACCGCAATCGGTTGCGGTTGAGCTGCGTGGGCGTGCGCATGATGCGGCATCACGGCTTCGAGCACCTTCTCGGCGCCCTCGTAGCAGAGAAAGGCTCCGCCCAGCATCAGCAGCGGCGTGACCGCGGCGGGAAGGAAATAGCCGAGCAGCAGGGCAATCGGCAGCAGGATCAGCAATTTGTTGCGCAGCGATCCGATCGCAATCTTGCCGACGATGGGCAGCTCGCGCGTCGAGGCAAAACCGATGACGTAGTTCGGCGTGACGGCCGCGTCGTCGATGACCACGCCTGCGGCCTTCGTGCCCGCCTTGGCAGCCTGGCCCGCGACATCGTCGAGCGAGGCTGCTGCCACCTTTGCAATCGCCGCGACATCGTCGAGGAGACCGATCAATCCGACACTCATCAACCCGGTCCCTTCTTGGTTCGAGCTGGCGGTGTCCGCGACTGTCCGCGCTTGCACCGCCCTTCATTGGAGCGTGCAAGCGCTCAGTTCTCCTCGCCGCTCGCTCCCTCGCGCAGGTCCGGCTTGATCACGTCGTCCGGCAGCGCATGGGCGACCGGCTGGGCCGTGACTGCCATCTCCGGGCCGACCTCGCGGCCGCGGGCGTGGATCAGGCGTTCATAGGCGGAGACCAGGGTGACGTAGGGGCTCACCCAGATCCAGCCGTCGCGGGTGAACACCTGCACGTCGAAATGCAGATGCATCGACGTTCCCGCGGGATGGTCGAGATAGTTGGAGATCACGCCGATCTTCTCGCCTTCGGTGACAAGGCGGCCATTGAGCACGCCATCGGCGTTCATCGCCTGCGGGTTCATGTGCATGTAGCGAAAGCGGATGTGCTCGGTGCGGCTGTTGACGTGAAGCGTCGCGGCCTGGTCCTTGGCTCCGCGGATCACGATCGCGTCGCGCACGGCGACGACGGCACGCTGCTTGGGATCGCAGGGCTCGCGGCCTTCGCCGGGGGGCGGGCAGTCCGCGGCGCGGATGTCTTCGCCCTGATGGCCGTAGCCTCCGCCACATTGCCAGACCTCGAAACTGCGCGACTCGCAGAAATTGTCGCGCCAGGGATAGGCGGTCGGACCTTCGCTCTTGTCGCGCTTGCCGTAGGATTGCGAGCGCACGAAGGCCGGGGCCTTTTCGAGCGGAAAGCGGATCTGGGCATAGGCCATCACGTCGGGATGACCGCCTTGCTTGCGGTAGCCGGTGTTCGGGATGATGTCGCCGCTCGGCCGGTAGCTGAAGTCGGCTGAACGCTCCGCCGGACGATCGAGGATGTTGGAGGCGATATCCGCCAATGGCCGCATGCGCTGGCCGCCGGCGACGCGGAGGGCCTTCAGGAAGCGCTCGGCAACCGGATAGGCTTCCTTGCAGGCGAGCCGCCGCGGCTTGGCGACGCTGTCGAGGCACTGGATCGAGACCACATAGGCAACGCCAAAGCGCGTGAAGGCGTAGCGTACATAGCCCTCGCGGATGAACTTTCGCAGGTCCGGATAGAGCGCCGCGAGCGGCTTGACCTGCTCGCCCTTGCCCCCCGAGGGATCGGCGATGTCGTAAACGAGCGCAGAGCCCGTGATCTGCACTTCGACCGGCCTTGCGAACACCCGGGCCGGCATGCCGTCGCCGGCGCCGGGCTCGAGCGAGAAGGTCGCGCTGTAGCCGGCGGGGCCGGCATCGAACATATCGACGGGATTGAAGTCCGCCTGGTAGCGCGAGAGTGCAAGTATCGCCGGCGCGCCGCTGCGCTGCGCCTCGAGGTAGGCGGCGGCGTCGAACGGCAACAGCACGGGCACCGGACTGCGGGTGATGCCCGTGAAGAAACGCGAGGAGACCGCGTTGAGCTGCACCAGTGCGGGCGTCGCGCGCGGATCGTAGCGCGGCACTGACCGGCGAGGTACGAAGGTGAAATCCTCCGCGACCCGGGGACGGCTGCCGATCTCGGTGCGGAGCTGGTCGAGCGCTGCGCGCCAGTCGACGCGCAGGGCTGTGAGCGAGGGGCTGCGGAATTCATCCGCAGCGAGCGGAGAGGCCGTGAGGAGCGAAAGCAACGCCAGAACTTGCGAGACGAAGCGGAAACCCTTCCCAACCACTGTCTCGCCCCCCGGCGCCACCTGTGCGACCGCTCTGTTCCCCGTTAGTCCTTGGCGCGCTCGGAATAGGAGCCGTCTTCGGTCATCACCACGATGCGGGTGCCGACCGAGATGTGCGGCGGCACGGTGGTGCGCACGCCGTTGGACAGCACCGCGGGCTTGTAGGAAGACGAAGCCGTCTGGCCCTTCGTCACCGGCTCGGTCTCCACCACCTCAAGCGTCACGCGCTGCGGCAGTGCGATCGACACCGGGTTGGTGTCGTGCATCGACAGCTTGACGGTCATGTCCGGCGCAAGATAGGCAGCGGCATCGCCGACGACGTCCTTGGAAACCTGGACCTGGTCGTAGGTCTCGGGGTTCATGAAGTGGAAGCCGTCGCCATCTTCATACAGGAAGGTGTAGTTGCGTTCCTCGATCGTGGCCTTTTCGACCTGGTCGGTGGTCTTGTAGCGTTCGGAGATCTTTACCCCGTCCGAGATTCGGCGCATTTCGATCTGGCTGACGGGGGTGCCCTTGCCGGGATGGATGTTCTCGGCGCTGACGACGACATAGAGCTTTCCGTCTTGCTCGATCACGTTGCCCTTGCGAATAGAACTGGCGATGACTCTCAAAGTTGTATTTCCTGCTTGCTTGGCCCGGCACCGGCCAGGACGTGATCAATTCGATGGGGGACTTGGGGCCTCAAATCGGACCTCGGCGCCCGTTTCGGGCCGCAACATACTGATTTTGCCGTTAGATGCCAGCGTTTTGCGTGGGGCTGGGGCGGTGGGTTAATGGCTGGGGACAAGCCCATTTCACCGTTCTGGTCGCCCGACCGGCACCTCGACCGGCGGCCTTTCCTGAGGGCGCGGGGGGCCATTATTGCAGCAATACGGGGCTTTTTCGCCGAGCAGGGCTTCGTTGAGGTCGAAACCTCGGTCCTCCAGGTCTCCCCGGGCAACGAAACCCATCTGCACGCCCCCCGAACCGAGCTGATGCGGCCGGACGGCAGCCGGGTCAGCCGCTATTTGCGGACCTCGCCGGAATTCGCCTGCAAGAAGCTGCTGGCGGCGGGCGAAACGCGCATTTTCGAGCTCGCCCGGGTGTTCCGCGACCGCGAGCGCGGCGACCTGCATCTGCCCGAATTCACCATGCTGGAATGGTACCGGGCCGGCGCGCCCTATGACGCCATCATGGCCGATTGCGTTGTCGTCATCGCCCGTGCGGCGCAGGCGACCGGCATCGGGACCTTCTCCTTCCGCGGCCGGACCGCCGATCCCTTCGCCGAACCCGAGCTCCTGACGGTCGCGGGCGCCTTCGAACGGTTCGCCGGCATCGACCTGCTGTCGACAATCAGGGGCGGGGAGGGTAACCGTGCCGCGCTCGCCGAGGCGGCCAGTGGCAAGGTCCGGGTGGCCGGGGACGACACCTGGTCGGATATCTTCAGCAAGGTCCTGGTCGAGCATGTCGAGCCGCATCTGGGGCAGGGGCGTTTGACCATCTTGTTCGAATACCCATCTCCGGAGGCGGCACTGGCGCGGGTGACGACGGCGGATCCCAGGGTCGCCGAGCGCTTCGAGGTCTACGCCTGCGGCGTCGAGCTCGCCAACGGCTTCGGGGAACTGACCGATGCCGAGGAGCAGCGAAAGCGCTTCACGGACTCGATGACGGAGAAGCAGCGCCGCTACGGCGAGGCCTATCCGCTCGACGAGGACTTTCTGGCCGCGGTCGCCGCAATGCCGGAGGCGAGCGGCGTCGCGCTCGGCCTCGACCGGTTGGTGATGCTGGCAAGCGGCGCATCGCGGATCGATCAGGTGGTGTGGACACCGCCTGCGGGTGAGAAATGACGAAGAGTAGTCTTGCACGGACATTGCGCGAGCCGGCCGAGCTCGTGGCCGAAGGTCTGGCGCCGGCGGCTGCGCTGCCCGCGCTCGAGCGCGTGGCCGCGCGCTATGCGGTGGCCATCACGCCGGCACTGGTCGAGCTGATCGATCCGTCCGACCCGGACGATCCCATCGCCCGGCAGTTCGTTCCGACCGCCGCGGAGCTGGAGATGCAGCCGGGCGAGAACGCCGATCCAATCGGCGATCACCCGCACTCGCCCGTATCCGGCATCGTGCACCGCTATCCCGATCGCGTCCTGTTCAAGCTCGTTCACGTCTGCGCGGTCTATTGCCGCTTCTGCTTCCGCCGCGAGATGGTGGGCCCGGGCAAGGAGAACGCGCTGTCGGACAGCGCCTATCGCGCTGCGATCGATTACATCCGATCGCATCACGAGATCTGGGAAGTGATCCTGACCGGCGGTGATCCGCTGATGCTGTCGCCGCGACGGATGGGCGAGATCATGACCGAGCTCGCTTCCATCGATCACGTCAAGATCATCCGCCTTCACACCCGCGTGCCCGTGGCCGATCCCGCGCGCATCAGCGACGAGATGGTGGCGGCGCTCAACGTCGAGGGCGCGACCACCTGGGTGGCCGTGCATGCCAACCATGCGCGCGAACTGACTGGGCCGGCGCGCGCCGCCTGCGCGCGGCTCGTCGATTCCGGAATTCCGCTGGTGAGCCAGTCCGTGCTCTTGCGCGGAATCAACGACAACATCGCCGCTCTCTCGGATTTGATGCGAGCTTTCGTCGAATGCCGGATCAAGCCTTATTATCTGCATCACGGCGATCTCGCCCCGGGCACCGCGCATCTGCGGACGACGCTGGCGGAGGGGCAGGATCTGATGCGGCAGCTGCGCGGCCGCGTGTCAGGCTTGTGTCAGCCGGACTATGTCATCGATATTCCCGGCGGCGCCGGCAAGTCGCCGGTGGGGCCTAGCTATGTGTTGGCGGAGCAAAATACCGCAGCCGATGCACGTGAAGCGGGAGCGAAAACGAGCTATCGTATCGTCGATTATTGCGGCGACGTTCATCTCTATCCGCCCGAGACGTGAGCGGTGAGAAGCGCCGGTTTGAGAATGGAGGATCGGACATGAAGAAGATCATGCTGGCAGCATCGCTCGTGGTCTTGCTCGGCGGCACGGCGATTGCGCAGACCGGCGCCAAGGGTTCGACGTCGAGCGGTGCGAGCTCCGGATCCTTGCCGCAAGCTCCCGTGGGCCATCGTCAGCCGCGCGCCTCGGACGTGCCGAGCGAGAAGAATTTGACCGATCCGAACGATCCGCTCAGCAAGGAAAACCAGGCGCTCGACAAGAAGATCAAGAGCATCTGCCGCGGCTGCTGATCCATGATGGTTGCGGGCAGGGCGCCACGACTCGCCCCGCCCGCATTCGCTTCCAGCCTTATGCCGACCGCTCGTGCAGGCCGGCGCGCCGGACGTTGCGGCGGACCTCGACCGCGTCGGCGAGCTGCTCGAGTACGGTCGCCGTAGACGCCCAGTCGATGCAGCCGTCGGTGATGCTCTGGCCGTAGACGAGCGGCTTGCCGGGCACGACGTCCTGGCGGCCGGCAACGAGATTGCTCTCGATCATCACGCCCATGATGCGGTTCTCCCCGGCGGAGATCTGGCTGGCGATGTCGGCCGTCACGAGCGGCTGGTTCTCCGGCTTCTTGCTCGAATTGGCGTGGCTCGCATCGACCATCACCAGCGGTGCGACGCCCGATTTGGTCAGCTCGTTGCAGGCCGCCGTGACGCTTGCCGCGTCATAGTTCGGCTTGGCTCCGCCGCGCAGGATGATGTGGCAGTCCTCGTTGCCCGCGGTCGAGGCGATCGCCGAGCGGCCGAGTTTTGTGACGGCCATGAAATGATGCGGGTGTGAGGCCGACTTCACCGCATCGGCGGCAATGCGAACATTGCCGTCGGTGCCGTTCTTGAAGCCCACCGGACACGACAGCCCCGAGGCGAGCTCGCGATGGATCTGGCTCTCGGTGGTGCGCGCCCCGATCGCGGCCCAGGACACGAGGTCGGCGATGTACTGCGGCGTCGTCATGTCCAAGAACTCCGTGCCGGCGGGCAGGCCGAGATTGTTCACCGCCGACAGCACGTTGCGCGCCAGCCGCAGGCCCTTGTTGATGTCGAAGCTGCCGTCGAGATCGGGATCGTTGATCAGGCCCTTCCAGCCGACGGTGGTGCGCGGCTTCTCGAAATAGACCCGCATCACGATCTCGAGCTGATCGGCGAGATCCTCGCGGAGCTTTGCGAGGCGCTCGGCGTAATCGAGCGCAGCCCGGGGATCATGCACCGAGCAGGGACCGACGACGACCAGAAGACGGTCGTCCTGGTTGTTCAGGATGGCATGGATGGCATTGCGTGCGGCCATCACGACGCGCGTGGCGGTGAGCGTGCGCGGGACCTCCCGCATCACCTCTTCCGGGGTGCTCAGTTCTTTCAGTTCGCGGATGCGAAGATCGTCGGTCGTGCTCAGCACGGCGGGCTCCTGTCAATTTGAGAACCTGCCGGCCAATAAAAAAAGCCGCCAGGTCTGGCGGCTTGTTCGGACGTTTGCTTCAATATTCAGATTGAGCGCGATCCTCCTGCCGCCAGCGAGCTGTCGTAGCTAAAGTACCAAAAATAGCTGGTGGCGACAGTGATCATGGCAGGCCATATAGCGCGCCATTGGCGGCTTGTCACCCCCCCCATCGGCGCGGCAGGCGACGAGGTGCCTCAGGTGTTGCTGTTGCGCGCCGCCAGCGCCATGCCGATCAGGCTGGCGCCGCCGAACAGCAGATTGATACCGACGAGGATGCCGATGGCCCATTCCGCCGAGCTCGGCAGCCCCGTGATCACCATGAACGAGATCGCGATGTCGACGAGGCCAGAGATGAGCAGCCACGACCAGCGGCTGCTCAGCTCGCGGCGGTGCTCCAGTGCGTACATGATGGTGGCGACGCCCTCGGCGAGGAAGTAGGCGCCAAGCACGATGGTCAGCGTCAGCACGGCCTGGATCGGGCGGGCCAGCAGCAGTATGCCGGTGAGCACGGCGAGCGCGGCCGAGATCAGCGACCACCAGAAGCCCGGCGTGCTGCGCGCCCAATAGGTCACGATCAGCCCGCCGATGCCGCTGATCAGGAACATCCAGCCGAGGAAGATCGCGATCGCAAGACTCGCGAGCGGCGGCAGGATGAGCGCTGCGACGCCGAGAACGACGAGCAGGATGCCTTCGAACAGGAAGGCCTTCCAATGCGTCTTGACCGTCCGGCTCATGACGGATTGCAGCCGTGAGAAATCATCGGGCGAGGTCATGGGCAGGCTCCAGGTCGAAAGGTCGACGCTCAATCTACTATGCGCGCGGCGCGCTCACCATCCCGCGAGCTCACCCGCTGCCGGGCGCCGAGGAAAAACCTTCCGCGCTGGTACGGATGCGGTTGCGGCCGAGAATGTAGATCGCGGTCGTGACAACCAGAAGCGCGAGGCCGAGCAGGATCGACACGAAGCCGATCGGGATCAGGGCCAGCGTCAGGTTGCGCTCGGGATTGATCAGCCAGTGATGGATCGAGGTCAGCACGAAGGCGAGGCCGAGAAAGCCGACCCCGCCGCCCGCCAGCAGCAGCGCCCACATCCGGCGGAGCTGGCTGAGCCGCTCCCGCGCAACATCTGTCCGGGGCGCGTGGTGGCGGGCGACGCGCCGGACCAGGCGGATCGCGAAGGCGATCGAGCCAAAGCCGACCAGCAGGCTCGCAGCCCCCAGCCACATCCGCAACGTCGGATCGAGATCGGGCATTCTTTGCAAGGTCAGCAGCGGAAAGTCGAAGGCCGAATGCAGCGCGAGGGGGCCGGCGAGCATCAGGAGGCGGCTGGAGAGGCGGGCCCAATCGCGATGGTGGCGGTTCGCGCCGAGCGCCGTGCCGGCGCGCGCGATCGTGAGGTAGGCGCCGGCGATGATGCCGAGCGCGCCGTGGAACGGCACGGTCAGCACGCTGCGCAAGGCGGCCAGCGAGCGCCACATCTCGGCGTGCTGAACCAGATAGGCGAGGTTCTCATAAGCGGCGAAGCCGAGGCCGACCGCGGCGCCATAGACCACGGTGTCCATCGGATTGGCAAAGGTCCGCCGCTTGGTCGAGGAAATCAGAACGATGGCGATGACCTTGACGGCCTCCTCGGGCAACGCGACGCCGAAGATCGAATGCATGGCCAGGGCTGCCCAGGGGTTGTCGGGTGCGGCGACCATCTTGGCGAAGGGGGCGCGGGCCAGGCCCAGCAGCGAGATGCTGGCGGCGCCGAGCAGGAAGGCGGTCCAGACCTGGGCGGGTGGCCCCGGGCGTTCTTCGGCGGCGATGACGAGCCACAGCATCAGCAGCGCCGGGGCGATGGCAGCAGTTCCGATGACGGTGGGCAACGCTTCAATCAGGTACATCGGCGCCGAAAATAGGTTCCATTGGTCCGCTTATCCACATTTTACCGATGCGACCATGTGTCATGCGCCCGCTGTCGGCTCGCTTAACGCGCACGACAGCTTCCGTTCATCTGCCGTCGCCGCGAAAACGTAGAATACAAGCGCAATCAATTGCATGACAGAACTCGTTCGTCATCCATGGCAACGATCGCGCGACGTCCGTTCGGGCGTGATTGGTAAGTCAGATCAAGGAAGTGCAGAGGTTTTTTCGATCTGCCGCTTAGATGTCTCTTCGAGGCAGCCAACGCAGGATTGGCCGGCTAACGGCGGGCCGTTGGGCGCCCAGGGGGTGGCGAGGCGATCCGGCGCATCCGCGCCTGCTCGAGCTCCCAGAAGGCGCACACGAGGCACGTGCCAAGGCAGAACACGATGAGGAGCAGCAGGAAGGCTTGGTCGACGGCGGGGATGTGCATCATGGGATTGACAAAGCAACGCGCATGCCATGCGTTCCCGCAATGGAAGCCGCTTTCCGCCGTCAGTGGGCGGTGAACGGCGGCGGCGCGCCGGGGGCGACGTCGAAGGCACCGAGATGGAATTCCTCGCCAAGGGATGGATCCGGCTCGCCCGGTTGCGCCAGCAGCGTGAAGGCGGCTTCGGGGTAGAGCTTCCAGATCTCGAGATCGCCGGCGGTGATGGTGAGCCAGCCGAACGTGTACATGTAACGCCCGGGCTCGGAGACCCGGCCGACCCTGTCCCAGGTAATCTTGTTGACTGCCATCCGGTCCCCCGATCGCAAGTCCGCAAATCACGTCCGGCGTGAGGCACGGACGTGCAAAAGCTGATCCTGCAATGGGGCCGCGATAGGGCGGCGATGCGGAGGCCAGACGGCCGGGCGGCGGCCGCTGCCTGCCGGCTTAGTCTAGCGCGCGAGGGACCTCACCTTCGGCGTTCGGTTAAGAAAGAGTCGAGGCTGACCCGGTTCAGGCCGACTGCTGCAGCGGCGAGCGCACAATGAGGCGCACGAGGTCGTCTCGAGACTGCTTCTCGGCGAATTTGACGGCAAAGCCATTGTCGAATTTGCGGATGACGCGCCCGACACAGGCGCCGACGGCAAGCGCGGTTCCCACTGGCGGGTCGTACTCGCAGGATATGGCGACGCCGGCCGTGGAGACGTCGATGATGAAGCAGGGATGGATACTGCCGTCGGCAAGAGTCAGGAGGGTGTGCGAGACCTGGGGAACGAAACGGGCGTCGCGCCGCAGTTCCTTGACGCTGTCATCCTTCTGCTTCTTCTCGAGCCAGGTGAGCTTTTCCGACATCCAGGCGCGCCGCGCCCGCGTCATGTCGAGCTCCATCAGGAAGCCCGATTTCAGCGTCGCGCTGATGGTGCACTGGAATTCGCCGAAATCCTGGAAGTAGGAGGTCAGGCGTTCGCCGACCTTGCCGACGACAGGGACGTCCACGATCATGCGGAAGGGCGAGACGCGTTTGGTGCGACAGGCAAAGCTGCGCAGCTTGCCCTCACAATCGTACCAGCGCGGCAGCGAGTAGCTGCCGTTCACGCTGACGTCCACTGCGCGCTGCCTGAGGAACTCTGCGACGGACATGAGGTGCCAATGATGTTCGGGATCGCTTCCGTATTTCCACGGTACCGGTCAAATTCTAAGTAAATGATACCAGCACTCAAAAGCGGGGGTAAATTTCCGGTAAACGCGCGCCTCGGCCACGCACCGAAAAGCGCGGCATTTGGACCCTTTTTGCCGGAGGACTGCTCACAACATCGTCATCTTGGGGCGATGAAGCGACCGCACAGCGCGACGTCTAGGGAAATCCGGACAGCACCAGCAAAGCGAGCGCGCCAACGGCCATGGCGAACTGGATCATCGCCCATGTCAGGCCGTTCGGGCTGATCTCCACGCCCAGCGGCGGCAAGGCGCGTCGCATTCCGAACGCCGTGAATGCTTCGACGACGGCGAGCAGAAGGCCAATGCCGGCGAGGGAAGGCCAAGACTCCGCCGGAGGCATCCAGGGTGCGAGCCAGGCGGGGACGGCGCCCCTCAACAGGCCGAGTAACGCGAACCATCCGAACCAGAATGGGAAGCGCTTGATGATGTCGGCGCCGATCGTTTCGGACTCGAGCCGGATACCGATCATTGCGAGGACGCTCTCAATGCGCTCGCCGTTGGTCAGGAAGACAAATGCGCCGAGACAGAGGGGAACGCGCGACTGGAAGATCGAGGCGACGACACCGAACAGGATGACGTGGCCGACGACCTCGCCGAGAATGTCCTTGGCGCTCTGGCCTGACGTCGCAGCCGCGGCTGGCGCAAGATCTGCCCGACGCTGCGGACGTGATCTGACGCGCGCCATGTGCTCCAGCATTTTGGCGCGCCGGTCCGCCGAATATGGCGCCGTGCGGCGCATCCATGCCGGTGGCGCGGTCGTAACGGAGGGGAGGCCGGACTGACTTTCCGGGGCCGACTTGCCTTGCTCCATGGCCAACCAGATCCCCTTCAATCCGTGATGCCGATCGTGGCGGGCGACGCGGCTTCTTTCGGACGTTGGTCGGAGGTGAGGGCCGGGAAGGTTCATGCCGGGTGGCGGATATTTGCCGCTGGTCGCCCCTGGCCGAGTACGAGTTGGCGCCCGATTTCCGCAAATCCGCAGGGTCTGATTTCGTGCCGCTCCGGAAAGGTCCTCCTTCATGGGCCCGACGCCAGACATATCCAGCTTGTCGACGATCTTCCTGTTGCTCTCGCTCCCCAGTTGCGCTTGAGTGCCGACAGGTCTGGGGGGACCATATTGATGTCTGATTTCTTGGCTGCGGCGACTTGGGCCGCCGCGAAATATTTTGCGGTCGATTTCAGTTCCGGCAGGCTCAGTGCGACCTGTGTCTTGCCATGGATTTGACCGTCATGTCCGGCTGCCTGTCTCCGCGGAAAGCAGGTATTCTCGATCACGCTGATCGCATGGCCACGGATCGCGTGGCATGGCGCGGGAAGAACAGCTTTTTCCACGCCGAGGATGAACGCTATCTCCGGTTTCTGATTCCGCCGGGAAGTCGCGTTCTCGACATCGGCTGCGGCATTGGCGATACGCTCGCAAGCCTCGCGCCATCACATGGCGTCGGGGTCGATTTCTGTCGCAAGCAAATCGCGATCGCGCGACAGCGCCACCCCGATCTCACTTTCGTCGAAGGCGATGCCGAGGATCCCGCCACGCTCGACGCGCTGCAAGGTCCGTTCGACTATATCCTCGTCCTCGATACGATCGGCTCGATGGAGGATTGTCAGAAGTTCATCGCGCAGCTGCATCCGTTCTGCACGCGGGATACACGGCTGGTGATCGGCTATTTCTCGCATCTGTGGTATCCCCTGCTGAAATTCGCGGAGCTCGTTGGCCTGCGGATGCCGCAACCGGACCAGAACGTGCTGTCGCCGCCTGATCTGCGCAACCTTGCCAGGCTTGCGGATTTCGATCCGGTGAAGTCGGAGCAACGCGTGCTCTCGCCGGTCCGGATGTTCGGGCTCGGGCGATTTCTCAATCGTTTCGTCAGCGTGCTGCCGGGAATCCGCCAATTGGCGCTTCGGCATTATCTGGTCGCACGGTCCAGCCGCAGGGCGAGGGAAGACTTTGCCTCGGCTACCGTCGTCGTCCCGGCGCGCAACGAGCGCGGCAATATCGAGCCTGCGGTCCTGCGAATTCCCGACTTCTGCAACGATGTCGAGATCATCTTCGTCGAAGGCCACAGCCAGGACGGTACCTTCGAGGAGATGGAGCGGGTCAGGCAGGCCTATCCATCCAAGGACATCAAGGTGATGCGCCAGCCCGGCAAGGGCAAGGCCGACGCCGTCTTCGCCGCGTTCGACGTGGCGCGCGGCGACGTGCTGATCATTCTCGACGCCGACCTGACCATGCCGCCGGAGCAGATTCCGAAATTCGTCGAAGCGCTGCTGGCGGGCAAGGGCGAGTTCGTCAATGGCTCGCGGCTGGTCTATCCGATGGACGATGGCGCGATGCGCTTTCTCAATCTGATCGCCAACAAGATCTTTTCCTACCTGTTCTCCTGGCTGCTCAATCAGCGTTATACCGACACGCTGTGCGGCACCAAGGTCCTTCGCCGCAGCGATTATCAGCGCCTGAAGGCCGGCAAGGCCTATTTCGGCGATTTCGATCCGTTCGGTGACTTCGACCTGATCTTCGGCGCATCGAAGCTCAACCTGAAGTCGGTGGATCTGCCGATCCGCTACGCCGCGCGCACCTATGGCGAGACCCAGATCTCCAGGTTTCGCCATGGCTGGATGTTGTTGAAGATGGTGGCTTTCGCCTTCCTCAAGATCAAGGCGATCTAGACACGGAAGCCACGGTTGGGCGACGATGATCTCAGACCATTACTGTTTTCCCGACGCCCGCGTGAGCGGAAGGATCAGAACGCTGCTGATCCTCATCGTGCCGTCGCTGTATCTGGCGGCGACGCTGCTCTATTCGGCCCATCAGGCCGTCTGGGGCGTCCAGGTCGATCCGGAATCGGCGTACACGATGAACGGGCTGGCGGCGGCGGCGGGATACGGCTCGCTGAAATTCGATCATCCGGGAACGACCACGACGCTGCTCGTCGAGCTGATCGTCAGGGGCTGGGCCGTGATCGCCCGGGCCGAGGATATCGTCGCGTTCGGGCTCGAGCATTACGACGCGATCACATGGGCGGCGCGCACCGGCGAGGCGCTGGTGCTCACCGGCGCGCTGCTGGCCGGAGGGCTCGTCGTCGGTCGGACGACGCAGAGCGCGATCGCCGCGATGCTGTTTCAGGCCGGCGCGTTCGTGCATCCCGATGCGTTTCACTTCCAGACGGTGCTTGCGCCGGAAAGCCTGATGGCCGCAATCGCCCTGTTCGTCATGGCGATCGTGATCAAGGCTGCGCTCGATGCGCATCCGCCGGCGACGAATATCGGCGTCGGGTGCGGGATCATTTTCGCGCTCGGGTTCTCGACGAAATATCTCTATCTGCCGCAGGGGCTGCTCGCGGTGTGCTTGCTCAGAAACAGGCGCGCCTTCGTCGCTGCCGTGATCACCGGGGCGATCGGGTTCGTCGGCTTCAGCCTGATCTTCAATCCGGGAACGGTCACGCGCGGGTTCGGATGGCTTGTGCAGATCGCCACCCACAAGGGAAATTACGGCGAGGGCGAGCCGGGGTTCATCGATTTCGGAATATTCTGGTCGAACATGGCCGAGATCGTCAAAGCCGCGCCGCTCGTGCTCGGCGTGTACATCGCAGCGGCGGCCGTGGCGCTGGCTTGGTGCGTCAAGAACCGGAGCTGGCGGGATCCGAACAGCCTGACGCTCTGTGCTGCCACTCTCATCTATGCCGCGCATCTGGTGGCGACATCGAAGCACTACGCGCTCCATTACATGATGGCGCCCTGGGTCCTGACCGGCGGCGTGCTGGTCCTGGTCGTGGTGCAGCTCAAGCGGCTGGCCCCGGCCGTTCCGTCGACCGTGTTGAGCTTGGTTGCGGGCGGCCTTTGCGCCGCCATGAGCGCGGCGACGCTGATCGACGCCCGTGCCGCAGCGCTGCATGCGTTCCGCGCGAATGAGATCGGGGCCCGGCTTTCGAAGGCCGTGGCCGCGGCGGGTCCCGCCTGCGCCAATGTCTCCGGCATGTTCGTGCGCGCGCCGGAGAACGACATGAACCACGGCTGGGACATGACGGTGCAGCTCTGGGGCGACCAGGCGATGCGGGAGCGGTTCTCCACGGCCTATGCGAACGCTTTTCCGGCCCGGCTGCTGGACCACAACACCTACACGCGCGTCCTCAAGAACAACTTTCGACCGTACAGCTATGCGACTCTCGGTGCGGACTATCCCTGCATCGTCGTCCGCTCGGCCGTGGCGCTCGAGGCCGACAATGCGATCGGACTCCTGGCGCTCAATCCGGACCATTGCGTCATCGAGGGGATTCACGTCTATACCGTCGGGCTTGCCTGCGCGAAGGTGCGCAGCAGCTTTCTGGAGCAGCGGGGAGGGGAACCCGGGCTGGGTGGCGCTCCCTAGCGGAATCGAACCGCTCTCTCCACCGTGAAAGGGTGGCGTCCTAACCGATAGACGAAGGGAGCAACGCAGGGCCCCGCCGTTTTCCGGCACGGCCACTGGCCGGCCGAACAGGGCCCGGCGGCTTGCAGCGGGCGAACGTATAGTGGCCTTTCCGCCTCCGGGCAAGCCGTTCGGGACGGTCTTTTGGGGCCGGTGGATAGTGTTGCCCCCGGAATGATCTGGGGGCGATTTCAACGGTTTCTTAGGGTTCCGTGAGTAGCGCTGGACTGGGAGATTTCCAATGCCACCGCCGAAAAAGCGCGCAGCCCGCAAGCTGCTGTCGCAGCACGCCTGGATCACGCTCGACGGCGGCTTCGCCGCGCGTCATTGCCTGGTCCAGGACATTTCAGCTTCGGGCGCCAAGATCACGCTGGACGAGGATGCCGGCCAGCTCCCGGGCGTGATCCGGCTCGCCTTCGCACGCGATGCGCGCACCGGGCGGAGCTGCCAGGTGGTATGGCGCCGCGGCAAATCGGCCGGCATCAAGTTCATCTGATCGCGGCCGCGGGAGGCCCGATGGCGCGCGATGTCCGTCCGGGCTAGAACGCCGCCATGCGTCTGCCGCTTCTCATCCTGATCCCGTTGCTCGCCGGATCCGCTGCCCCTGCCGCAGCCGAGGCCCTGCGTCTGCCGCCTGCGGAGCGGCCCAAGACGGGCACGACCGTGCCGCTGAAGGGGGAGGCCGGCAAGGCCCGCGCCGGCTCCTGCGCCTCCTATGGCCCGCGCTTCGTCATGGTCGAGGGCACCGGCACCTGCGTCAAGGTCGGCGGCTCGATCAGCGTCGACACCACCATGAGGCGCTGATGCCGGCGGATCTGCTGCGCCTCGACCTCATTGTTCCCGTCCTGATGTACTGCGCGCTGCTGTGGTGGGTCGGCCGCGGCCTCAGCTGGACGGCGCGGTTGGCGACCGCGGCGGTGACCTTGGTGCTGATCGTCTGCGTCCTGCTGGTCGAGCGCGGCTGGGGCTGAGCCAAAACAAAAAACGCGAAAACAACCCCATGCACAGTAGCCGTCAAGCGCCGACGTGACGCACCCGGCTTGCGCCGAAACACGGATTCATCCCGCGCTCAGCACAGCTTACGCCGCGCCGCCGGCTCACGACATCGGCGGTGCGACAAACTGTGCAAAGCCGGGCCGCTTGCCGAGCTCGGCGAGCCAGCGGGTCAGATGCGGCTGTGCCGGCCGGGAGATGCCCTCGACGCCGAGCCAGCGCCGTGCATAGGAGCCGAGCGCGATGTCGGCGAGCGTGAATGCATCGCCCTCCATGAAGCGGCGCGAGGAGAGCAGGCGGTCGGCGATGGCCCAGACCTCGGCGGCGGCATCGGCATCGCGCTGCACCTGGATCATGTCGCGCTCGGCGGGTGCGGTGCGCACGATGCCCCAAAACACCGGGCGGTCGACCGGCTGCACCGTCGACAGCGTCCAGTCGAGCCAGCGGTCGACCGAGGCGCGCAGCTTCGGCGCTTCGGGATAGATCGCCGTGCCGCGTCCATGCGCGAGGCAGAGATAGCGCATGATCGAATTGGATTCCCACAGCACGAAGTCACCCTCGACCAGCGTCGGGATCCGTGCATTGGGGTTCATCGCCAGATACTCGGCCTCGCGCGTCTTGCCGTAACTCATGCCGGCGTCGATGCGCTCGTAAGCGAGGCCGAGCTCGGTGAGGCACCACAGCACTTTCTGCACGTTGACCGAATTGGCGCGGCCCCAGATCGTCAGCTTGGTGTCCGGCATGAGGTGTCTCCCGCGGCCTTGTCTCTTGTCGCGGGTGATAGCGGAATTCGCACGTCGGAGCGATGCGCGATTGTCGCGCGCCCCTCATGCAAAAAGCTCCGCCCGGGGCGGAGCTTTCATTGCAACGTCGAAGCTGACGTCAGCGGCCGAAGAACAGCCACAACAGAATGATCACCGGGATCGGCACGCCCAGTAGCCACAGCAAGATTCCGCGTCCCATGGTTTTCTCCTCCAATCGCATTGTCGGAGAGTGAACGCGGGTGGCGAAGGCTTGTTCCAGAGACGAGGGGCTACCAGTGGCCGGTGTTGGGCATCGACAACCACGGTTCCTGCGGCGGCTTCGGGTCGCCCTTCTGCAACAGCTCGATCGAGTGCAGGTCCGGCGAGCGCACGAACGCCATGTTGCCGTCGCGCGGCGGGCGGTTGATGGTGACGCCGGCCTTCTGCAGCCTCTCGCAGGTGGCGTAGATGTCGTCGACCTCATAGGCGAGATGGCCGAAGAAGCGATCCTCGCCATACTTCTCCTCGTCCCAATTATAGGTGAGCTCGACCAGCGGCGCGCCGCGCGTCGGCGGCTGCTTCTTCAGCGCCTCGAGATCGTCCGCCGAGCACAGGAACACCAGCGTGAATCGCCCCTTGTCGTTCTCGATCCGCCGCACCTCCTTCAGCCCGAAAGCATCGACATAGAATTTCAGCGCGACATCGAGATTGCGCACGCGCAGCATGGTGTGGAGGTATCGCATGGGTGGGGCTCCCTGGGTGGTGGAGGGTTTTGCTTTCGGCCGGGACGGCGGGGGTAGGAGATAGCAGGAAAAGAGGAGGAGGGGCAGGGGGCAGATCGCGGCGGAGTAGTGCGCGCTAAGTGCGCCGGAGCAGCTTACGCATCATCACGTGCGGTATCCCTGCATCATCGAACTCAGCTCCTTCTTCGACGTATCCAAGTCGCTCATAAAATCCGCGTGCTGTAACTTGCGCACCGAGAATGATTTCGTCGGCGCCAGCGCCAAAGGCAGCGGCCGCTGCGTGCTCCATCAATTCTCTTCCAATCCCTAGCTTCCGTGCGGAAGCTAGAATCGCCATTCTACCGATCTTGGCCTTTCGTTCATGGTACACGATACGTAGCGTTCCAATGACTTCGCCATCAGAAAGTGCAGCAAGATGAACGGCGACCTTGTCGTCTTCGTCGACTTCAAGGTCTTCTGGAATTCGCTGTTCGACGACGAACACCTCGTGTCGCAAGGCATAGACTGCAGACATCAGTGGATCCGAGGCGAGGATCTCGACGATCTTACTCATTTTATCTGCTCTCGCCCGTCCAGTGCCTCACACAGTGTCGAACTTGCTTACCTTGAGCAAGGAGAACGCGTTGGAAGAGGTCAGAGTTGGCCTGACTCAATCTGTATTTCTTGCGCGCACGCACGGGGCGGATCCACTGAGACACGGAAATTGCGGCCGAGGCGGTCGCGGTTGGACCCCAACTCCAACGGCGGAACTCATCCATATGCTCCAGGCCTTGCTCGGCGCAATCGTGGATAGTTATCGTTAACAAGCTCGACCTGAGGGACCAGGGGCAGCTTGACGATTTCGAAGCCGAAATTTCAAGCGCTCGATCGACCGACTAGGCCGCGCTCATCAGAAAGTGCTCGGACCAATTGGCGATGCAGAATTCGGTTTTCTCCCCGAGCATGTCGCTGGCGGACATGTACCAGCCGATCTCCAAGTCCAGTTCGTCGTCGATATCGAGGTCCGGCCGCGATGCCTTCAGCGCCGCGACTGTGTTCGACAGTAGCCCGGTATCGATAGACAGGTTGACCGCGTAGCCGCCTTCTGCGAGCAGCAGGTGCGGCGGCAGCTTTTCATGGTCGCTCCAATCGACCGTGTACTGATGCGCGAGCGGTTCGATGAAGTCATCGTAGACGTTGCTGGTCGCGTTCGTGAATCCATCCTGCAGCCGGCATATCCTCTCGGAGTAGACCCGGATCGTGATGGGGCCGATTTTTGGAACCATATCGTCCGAAATCTCATCTTCGCCGCGCTCGTAGAAATCGGCGAGGAAATTGTGCTTGAGCGTTGTGACGCGGATATTGCGCGCGGTCGCTACGATGCGAATCTTGCCATGTCGCTTGATGACCGCACGCTGCTCCAGCGCGCTTGAGTATTCCGCTGCGGTGACGTTGTCCCTGCTGTAGCGGAAGATGTCGCCGATCGCCACGACCCTCCCGGCCCAACTCGAATCCAACAGAAGCTCATTCCGGGATCGGCGCGTCAAGGCGAAGATCTCTTTCATCAATTCCCAGGCATTGTTCCCGTGAATGACGGCGCCCGGGTAGCGAAATCCTTGCGCGCCGGGTGTGATGCTGTTTTCGTCGACGGCGACCACGATCGCGGGCGAATTGTATGCGGTGGCGACGAGCTGGGCGAGGTTGCGGGCCTTGTCCGACAATGACGTTCCCTTCACGTAGAAGTACGCGTCGTCCGTCGACGTGAGATCGTCGATCGAGGGCAGGCTGAAATCCAGGCGTTTTTGCCAGGGATTGCCCTTGTGGTCGGCCATTTCCTTCAGCTGGCGTCTGATCTCCCGCGCGGCGGCTTCGATCGCGTACTGGGGTGTCCGAAGTCTTTCGAAGCACAGATTCCAGCGTGCGAGCGCCTTGTATTCCGCAAGCGTCTTTCGCGGTGGCGGATCCGGATATTTCGCCATTTCCAGATCCAGCGCATATCGTTCCGCCGCCTGCCGGTTCACCAGCTCGTCGTCGCCGGGCTCGCTGGTCAACCCGTGCGCCAATGCCGTGTCGACCTGGATCTGGGCGATGCCGATCGAGCCGTTGATCTTCCAGGCTTCCTGCAACTCGTCGATCCAGTTGATCTGCGCCAGCTCGTTGAGGACCACGACGGCCAACAGGTCCGGCGGAATCTTTTGAGACCTGGCGCTTGCGTTGATCTGGGCAATGTAGCCACCGAGCTTTCGCTGATACCAGGCGAGGCGGTCCTTCGCGGCCATCTCCTGAACCGTGCGGGTCTCCATCCGCTCCAGAGTGATCTGCGGGAGCGGGCTGCCTTGCTGCTTGGACTCCTCGATCGTCGGTTCCTGCTTGGGAAGAGTCTCGAACCCGAGATCGAGTGCGCTCTCGTCGCCGTCGACGAGATGCTCCGAGATTTCCTTGAGATCGCTGGAGTAGATCGCCTTCGCCATCGAACCGGCCCCCCTGCCGGTGCGGACGAGAATCGCCGCCTCGGGAGGCCATTTTATCCGTGTATCGGAAGCCGCTTTGCGGCAGATCAAGGATTGCTGTGACGGTCCAGCACTGTCGGTGGCGACGGTGTTAGCAGCGCCGGAAACAGCGGGCCGATGACGTCGAGAGCACTATGCCTGCCCAACTGCGGGTTTATCTCTCGAGCGATTACGGCGCACTGTCTCCGTAGTTGGTTCGCATTTGACCGCGCAAATTTCCCCTACTTGCACTCAAAGCTCGCCGCGCTCTCCGGATCGCCTTGGCCCTTGTACTGCGCATGTTGCGGATAGGCGCACAGTGGCCGAGTACGGCCGGGAAAGGCTGGTCCCGTCGCGACCACCGCATCGGGTGCCTTGCCGTCTTCCACCCAGTTCACCACCGCGCTGAGGAGATCGAAACGGTCGAGCGTTGCGCCGCTCGAGCAGTGGCCCATGCCGGGGACGAGGAAGGCCCGGCTCGATTTCTCCCGCACCAATTCCATGCCGCCGGAATCCGCCGCCATGCGCTCGTAGTAATTCACCGTGTCGTGCGCCGAGAACCAGGGATCGCTCACACCGTGGTAAAACAGCAGCTTGCCGCCATGGCCGAAGTAGCTCGACAGGTTGGTCCAGTAGGCGGTGTTGGTGAGTCGTTCCAACCCGCTCGCGTTGACCCGGTCTTCGAGTTGATCGACGTTGATGCTTTCCCAAACCGGCGGTCCGACCGGACTGCGCGCGCCTGTTGTCAGGATGCCGGGAATGGCAACGCCTTCGGCGGCTACGCCGCTGTCCCACGGGAACGGCGGGTAGACCTGCGTGCCGCGTGAATTCTTCGGTCCGGCAAAAGCTTTCTTCAAGGCGTCGACCTGCGGCGGCGCCAGGCAGGAATCGGTCTTGTCGCCGTTGCAGGTGAGGACCGCGGGATCGAATTGACAGGCCTTGCCGTCGAAGATCAGGCCATCCTTGACGCCGTCCTTGGCGTCGCAGGCATCGAGGATCGCCTTCGTGATCAGCTTGCGCTCGTCTGCGGAGAAAGTCCTGGCGGGCTCCGGCTTGCCGGACGGATCTTTCGGCGCGATCTGGCTGAAGGCCGCGTTGGCCCAGGCGAGACCGATATTGGAGTTGCCGGTGCGCATCGCAGGCGCGCCGGCGACAATGCCGTCGAATTGTTCGGGATAGCGCGCCGACGCCAGCATGCCTTCGCGGCCCCCGGTCGAGCACCCCGTGAAATAGGAACGCTTTGCCGGCTGGCCATAGTAGTGCGCGACGATCGCCTTGGCGGCCATCGTCACCTTGCCGACGGATGCATTGGCGAAGTTGAGCGCGGCTTCCTGGTCCTTCAGGAACGAGGCATCGAACACCGCGCCCTGATGACCGCTATCGGTCGTAACAACGGCAAAGCCGCGCGCCAGCGCCGGCACCTCGCCGGCCGCCTGGTAACCCAGCGGCGGCCGGATCGAGCCGTTCAAGCCGCCGCCGCCCTGAAACAGAAATCGTCCATTCCAGCGATCGGGCAGGGCAACGGCAAAGCCGATCGCGTAGGACTTGCCCTCGACGCCGACGCGCTGATCGATCACGCCATCCGCGCGGCAGTTCGGCGGCAGCGCCACAGAGACGGTGGCCGGTGCCGGCGGCGCCGGCTGCACGGTCCCCGGCGCTGCCTCCGGCACCATTTCGGCCTTGATGACCGTTGCCGTCGATCCCGGCATCTTCCAGCCGGTCAGGTCAGCGCATTTGAGCGCGGGCGGTATGTTGGCTGAATCGTCGGCGCTCGCCGGCGCGATCGCCATGACCATGATGGCCGCGACCAGACCCAGGCCAGCCATCGCATCACCAAGCGCCACGTTTCCTTTTCGCCGCATCGTTCCTCCCTGCCGCTTTCTGGTTTTTATTGCGGCGCACTTAACTTACGCTGGCCGCCGTCCGATCTGCTGCACTGACCTGAACTATCTTGTGTTATTCGAAAGGTGCAGTCCAGCGGCGCAGGCTTTCATCTTTGCCCTTGCCGATGAAGTCGATCAAATAGGAGGGCGGAATGCTACGCCGCTTGCAGACGTCGGTTACAGAAGGACGCCGCAATTTTTCCAGCTGATAGGATCAGGAGAGCACTTGCGAAACCCGTCATGTTTCGTCTCGCAACAAGGCTCGATGGGTTCCGCTTCGCTCGCCCCATCCTACGTGCTCGAGGCTGCCTGGTGGAAGATTGACATCAGAAAAAATGCCGTGCCAGTGCACTCAATTGACGCTGTCCCTGAAGGTTGGAGCGAAGGCGAGAGCCAGCAGGCCACTATGGAGACGGCTAGCAACGCCTGGAGTCTGGGAATCCCGGGTACGAAATTGGGGCAGGACGGCGTGGCAAAGCGATAAGAACGTGGTAGATTCGAATAATGCCAAAGGAAAAGCAACAGGCCGGAAGGACCGGCAAGGGTGGCTTCGTGGTTGGTCGCGCCGGCTTTGCGAAGATCAGCGCGGTCGAAGGCATTCGGCTGAAGCCGGCGATGACGAAAAGGGCCGCCGAAGCCACCGCCAAGGGCCTCTCCGCAGAAGAGTATCGCCGCACAATCTTGCGCAGCTACCGCAAGAGCTAAGCGCAATCGCATGTACGATGCGGTTGACGATCCCTACACCTACGAAAATTCCACTGTTCTCGTTAACAAGCTCGACCTGAGGGACCAGGGGCAGCTTGACGATTTCGAAGCCGAAATTACAAGCGCTCGATCGACCGAGCCGTTGCCCGAAGGAGCGTTGGATTTCGCTCACTACTGCGCGGTTCATCATCATCTTTTCCAGGACGTCTACGAATGGGCAGGGACACCGCGAACGGTTCGCATCTCCAAGCAAGGTAGCCCATTTTGCTTCCCTGAACATATCGGAGCCCAGGCGACCAAGCTTTTTGAAGAACTGAAGTCCAACCGGTTCTTCGAAGGCCTTCCCGTAACAGAATTCGCAGCGAAAGGTGCGCATTTCCTTTCTGAATTGAATGTCATCCACGCGTTCCGTGAAGGAAACGGGCGGTCTCAACTGTCGTTCTTTGCGATGTTGGCTGAGCATGCCGGCCATCCGCTCGATCTGGAAAGGCTCAACCCTGATGCCATGCTGAATGCCATGATTGCGAGTTTCGACGGGGATGAAACCGATTTGGCCCAGATCATAGCTGACCTCGTCACAGCCTAACGTGGGGCGACGGCGGAGGATCTAGACCGTCGCGATGGACGAGCCGTGGTCGAGTTGGCGCGGCGCGTTGCCTCAGACGACCGTGATGGCGGTCACGGCGCCGGCACGCCGATATCGGCACGCTCCAGCGAACCGAGTGTGTCATGCGATATGCCGCGATCGCCTTGCTTGGTCTCGCCAGCCTCAGGCTGTGCGCGGCGGATATCTCAGGGCTCCGCTCTTCGTTCTCCTGGCGGTGGACGGTTGTGTCGGCACGATCGTGCTGAGGACGTCATGATGGATCTTTACGCCACGGCCGTCTTCGATATCGCGGTCCGAGGGGAGTAACCAGACTCCGTGATCTGCGACGACGCGGTTGAACCCCAACTCCGCCGGCACGACCAATTCTCATGCTTCAAGCCCTGCTCAGCGCGATCGTGGAAATTCTGCTGTCGGCCGCATGGAGCGCCGTGGTCAGGTTCTTCGGTCTGGAAAACGTCGTCGAGATCGCGGCGGCCATCTTCGGCCTTGGCTGCATCGTGATCGGCTCTGCAGTGTTGCTGCTGGGCCACGGATGAGGAAAGCGCCGTGAAGACGATCACGCTGCTTGCCGTGGCGGCCATGCTGCTGCTCGAGGTCTTCGGCCCGACGTCGAGCGTCGGCGGCTCGATGAGCTTCATGCTGGTCTTCCTCGTCGTGACGCTGGCGGTTGCGATTGAAGAGGCGTGGTCGAACGGGCGCGGGGCGTTCGGATGGATCGTCAATGTCTTTGCGTCAATCTTTGGCGGCCTGACAACGATTGCTCTGGTCGGAATGGGGATGGAGGCGATCCTGCCGTATCTCCACTTCGAAGGCTCGCTCGCCTCGTCGCAGCAGCCGCTGAAATACGTCGTGGTCGCCGTGATTGCGATCTTGATGGTGGCGGGATCGTGGATCCCGCTCCAGATCGTCAACCGGCTCCGCTGACAAGGCGCTCGGCAGCCCACGGAGACAGCCAAGGCCGAACCTTGGCCGCCTGCAGTTACGCCGCAATCCGCTGTTCGACCGGAGCCGTCAGGATCTTGAGCGCCTGGGCATGCTGCAGGTCGGGGACCGCGACCGCCGTATGGCTGTAGACCGCATGCGTCCTCGAATTTGCAATCGTGTCCAGGATCTGTTTGCCCTTGATGACATGGAGGCCCATGCCTTCGTCGATGGGGAAGATCGCCAGCACCACGTCATAGGCGGCGATGATGGCTCTGAGCGCTTCGGCCTTGTCTTCGGCGAGCTCGACAAAAACACGAACATCGGCCGCGAGTTCACGCAGCTCGTCAAAATCCAGCACTGTGGGGGTACTCCAACGCAACGAGACTGGTTGGAGCTTGGCGGCGTTGGGTTACTGAAGTGTCAACAAGACGGGCGGAGCCACAAGTTTCACGACGAGGTGACGTCACATGCTAGCGTTTGGCTTCCGTCTTGCGAAGCCGGGCCTCGGCGGCCTCGTCGACGAGGTCCAGGGCGAGGCCGTCATAGCTCAGCTTGAGCCCGCGTCCGACGATCCACATCCAGCCCTCTCGGTCCTTGATGGCTTGCGCGTTGAACTGCTCGGAGATCGATTTCACGGCACTCTCCTGCGACCCCGCATTCTTCACCGTTGCATTGACGCGCCAGATCGGGCGTCTGGCGTCAGTCCCGTCGCTGTCGACAGTGACCTTGGCGCCGTTGATGTCACATTCGAGGGTGTCCGAACCGCGGCCCTGGCGGCAGAGATAATGGCGTTGGCTGACGAGCTTGCTGGTCTCGTCGAATGTCATCCCGGGCGAGAAGCCGAAGATGTCGGACTTCTTCACGAGGGCGAGGGAGGCAGGCTTCAGGAAGCTCGGCTGGAGCGCGACGATGGCTGCGACAGCAACGACGATCAAGCCTGCAATGACGATAGCGACCTTCATGAGCCCCCCGCGAGAAACCTTCAGACATTACAGGCCGCCGGGGCGTTCTGCCATGCCCCGAAAGCGAAAACCCCGCCTGGGGGAAGCGGGGCTCTCTGGTGGGGTGAAGCTTGGGGACTTCATGAGTAAGACGCGTCAGCGGCAAAATGGTTCAAAAGGAAATTGCGTGTCCCTGCGGCATCTTGCACAGGAAGTCGGGAACCCCGGGAGAACCCCTGCTTGCGTTTTGAGCCTCGATAGGCTCTAAGCCCGGTCACTTCATGACCTCTGGCATGAATCAGAAGCGCGCCTCCGCGGTCCGGCCGCGTCACGGCAGAGTTGTTCGCGCGCACCCTTCAAAGGAATTCAGACATGGCGAAGATGACGAAGACCCAATTGATTGATGCGATTGCCGAGGGCACGCAGCTTTCGAAGAACGACGTGAAGTCGGTGATCGAATACATGGCCACCGTCGGCTACAAGGAGCTCAACGAGTCCGGTGAGTTCGTCATTCCCGGCTTCGTGAAGATGTCGGTCGTCAACAAGCCGGCGACCGAGGCCCGCATGGGCGTCAATCCTTTCACCAAAGAGCCGATGCAGTTTGCGGCCAAGCCCGCGAGCAAGTCGGTGAAGGCCTCGCCGCTGAAGGTTGCCAAGGACGCCGTCTGAGGCGCAGACGCCGTTGTCGCGGCCGGGAGATGCCGCACGCCAGGACTGAAGACAGGGCGATGCTCGGCGATTGCGATGCCGAACATCACCGTGACGATCGGGACGAACCACAGGGCCCGCCGCACCATTTCAGCCAGACACGGCTTCAAAAGAAAAACCCCGCGCTTTCGCACGGGGCTCTTCTGGCTGACGGCGTTGGGATTTCAGCGCCTGGCCGTCAGCCATCTCTAACAAGATATCTGGCTCTAACTTAAGGTTGAAAATCCAAAAGGCAACAGCGCCGCGATGACGGAATATGTTCGTCCACCGCGGCGCTGCCCTGTGACTGGGCGCTGAAATCCCCAGCTTGCATGGGTCCGCGACGCGCCGAAAAGGTTCAAGGCGACATCTCCGGAGGAAATCGCGCAAAGGGCTGGACTTTTTGTTCTCATTTTGTTCTAATGAGTTGCTCTGGTAATCCCTTTCTGATGTTCCCTTGGAGGCTACTCATGACCGTCGAGAAACAGCGCGAAGTGATCAGGCTCTGGAACGAGCTGAGAAAGCTCGAGGGCCCGGCCGCAGAGGAGCTTCGCATTCAGATCCTGGAGTGCTTCGCGAAAGAGGGCAAAGCGAAGCGGGCGGCCTGATCTGCGCCAGCGAACGCCGACGACGTCCCCGGCACGCGCGGTCTCCTTCTGGAGCAGCGCTTGAGCGGCGTTAAAGGGGGCGCGGGGAGGCACGACATGATCCATCCGAGGCCCGCTCTGGCGTGTGTCGTTGGTCGGCCGTAGCCATTCGCCACCGATCACTGAGGAGCGAACGTGCAGGAACGAACACGTGTCGTCAGCGTTCGGCCTGCATGACATGCGCGTGATGCGCCCAGCCGATGACGGCGATCTCCGCCAACAGCTTTCGATGCGAACCCTGCCGCGAGATCGTCATCGTGTTTGCGGTCGTGTCGAAATTCCTGTCGCCGAAGATTGTGCCGACGACCGCTGAAGACGTTGCGTCGCGCGCCTTCATCGATCGTTAGGAATCGCCCAGCGCCGATTTTTTCGACTCCGATTCGTTCTTCGAGAACGAAATGGAGTCGGATGCAGAACAAGTCGCGCCTGTCGGCGACGAAGTGGCGCCGTGTGTCAGAACGAGCCAGCGTGAGGCTTCGCACAGTCTCGTCCACGCCTCTTCGTTAAGGGGTGAGGCGAGGAGAGCGACATGGATGCGTGCTGGTTTCTCGCCGAGATCGCGAAAGTGTTTTGGTACGATCGGCATCCGCGCTTGCGCAGAGGCAAGCCGTCGGTGCCGCAAGTGCCGGCGCCCGCGTCGACGTCTCCGGATGCCAAATCTTCCGACGCCAGATCTTCCAATGCCAAATTTTCCAAGGCCAATTCTTCCAAGGCCGGGTCTTCTGATGCAACGTGATGGGATCGCTGCGTGCTCCGCATGTTTTGTTAAGAACTGCTCCGCACCGGTTTCCTGAAGTCCGATTCGTTCTTCGAGAACGAATGGTGTCGAAACTGGAACAAAGCCGGTCGGCGGGCCGCGGACCGTCGCAGCCTCGGCGTCGTGCAACTCGGCGTCGTGCAATAGGAAGGCGGATCGTCGCGATCGATAGGCGCCGCAAAACGCCTAACGATTGCTTGCGCGGAAGCCGATAACCCTATTCGGTTAGGTTAAAAGCCCAATCGCGTTGCGCTTGCCGCGGCTTGCGGTAGGTGTCTGGCAAAGACAAGCAAGAAGCGACTTTGCCAAGAAGCCATTTTGTCATGACACCTTTTTCAGAGCCGTCCTTCTACCAGGGCGACCGGCACACCTATCGCCGCGTCGCCATCGTCGGCACGCTGTTCTGTCTCGCTTTCGTGGTGATCAGCTTTTCGCTGCGACCGCAGATCGAGGACACGCGCATTGCGGTCAAGGCCGACCGGCTGGTGCGGACGGCGGGCCAGGCGCCGCACGCCAATTAGCGCGCTGCACGCCGCTCAGCGCTCGCCGCAGACGTGATCGTCAGCCGGCGTCTGAGGGCTCGCGGTCCCGCGCGAGGCGAGCGCCACGAAGCCGGCATAGCCGGACAGGTTCAGCAAGACTTCGAGCCACGCGGGCATGTCGGCCTCTTCCGATCTGCGCAAACGATCTGCGCGAAGAAGAATTCAACGTCCGCGCGCAATCCGGGGTTCCTTGCTCCCGCAAAGAAGCTCAAACCGGAGAGGACGGGTCGAGCCGACGCCCGAGGGTCGCAACGGATTCGCTCGACGGCTGCTCTCTCAGGAACTCGGCGATGGCCCGCGCCAGCTCGCGGTCGCTCATCGGCGTCGGCGGCGGGTGCAGGGTGCCGACCCCGAAGCTGCGGACGATCTCGTCGTAATGCCGATCGTCGGATCTGGGAACCATCCTGCGGATACGGGCCAGCAAAGCGGATAAGGGCAAGGCTTCCTCCTCCTCGATATTCCGCCCCGCTGGCAGCCGTCGGTTTCTGCTGCCACGCGTTCCCGTGAAACTGAAAACCCCGCCAGCATCGCGGAGATGCTGACGGGGTCTTCGTGCTGTTGCCTCAACCCGGATGGCGGAGGCTCCCGCACTTGGAAAGTCAATCTGCGCGGAGCGACTTCGTTCCGCAGGCCGCGAACTTTTTTCCAGGGGCCGGTTCCGCACCATGCGCGCAACCATCGCAGGTGCTCGTCGTTATCTCCAGGAGACGCGAAGGAGGAGAGCATGAAGAAGACACTGGCAGTTCTGGCCACCGTCGCAGCCGTCGGCGTGACCGCGGTTGCGGCCCCTGCGCCTGCCGAGGCACGCGGACGCGGCATCGGTCCGGGTCTCGCATTCGGCCTCGCCGCCGGCGCGATCACCGCGGGCGCGGTCGCAGCATCGCATCCTTACGGCTACGGTCCCGGCTACGGCTATTATGACGGCCCCGGCTATTATTACGGGCCTGGCCCATACGCCTATTACGGCGGCGGACCGTACTACCGGCACCATCACCACTGGCGCCATTGGTAACGACCAGCAAGCGAAAAGCCCGGAGCGATGCTCCGGGCTTTTTTCATGCGCGTTGATCAGAGGTGTCTTACGGCCAAAGCGAGGGCCGTTCGACCTTGCGGGCGTTCTCGAGCGTCGACACGAAATACTCTTCGCGCTCGCGCTTGAATTTCTCCTGCGTGGCACGGAAGGCGGCGACACGGGCGGCGATCTCGTCGCGCTCACGGGCTTTGCGTTCTTCGTCTTCTGTCATGGCCATCCCCTCGGGTTTACTTAACTACCTCAAGCACTGCCGCCGCATCATCTTGAGTCGCGTTCGCACATCCATTGGTGCTCCTGAATGGGGCGTCAATGGGGAGGAGGCATTGCAGGATTGTGATATGCGAAGGTCGGAAAAAATTGCCGAGCGCAACGCGTTAGCGCTTGATAACAGCGTCAACAATCTTGCCGCTTGCGCATGTTGCTGTCAGGCAAAACGAATCGGGAGATCGCAAATTGATTGCATCGGATCTGCAGAGCGGGGTCGAACGGCTCGGTGAGATGATCGCCGAGGCCAAGGTCATCGTGCCGTTCACCGGCGCCGGCATCTCGACCGAATGCGGCATTCCCGACTTCCGCTCGCCCGGCGGAATTTGGACACGCAACCGTCCGATCGAGTTCGGCGAATTCGTCGCGCACCAGGAGGCGCGCGACGAATCCTGGCGTCGCCGCTTTGCGATGGAGGAGGTGTTTGCAGCGGCAAAGCCCGGTCGCGGCCATCGCGCGCTGGCCTCGCTCTATCGTGCCGGCAAGGTTCCCGCCGTCATCACCCAGAACATCGACAATCTGCACCAGGCCTCCGGCTTCGCCGGCGAGCACGTGATTGAACTTCACGGCAATACCACTTATGCGCGCTGCATCGGTTGTGGGCAGGTCTATCCGCTCGATTGGGTGAAGCGTCGCTTCGACGAAGAGGGCGCCGCGCCCAACTGCACGGCCTGCGACGAGCCGGTGAAGACCGCCACGATCTCCTTTGGACAGATGATGCCTGACGAGGAAATGCAGCGTGCGACCGCGCTGTCGCGGGCCTGCGACCTGTTCATCGCGATCGGTTCCTCGCTCGTGGTCTGGCCGGCGGCGGGCTTTCCGATGATGGCGAAGGACGCGGGTGCACGTCTGGTGATCATCAATCGCGAGCCGACCGAACAGGACGACATCGCCGACCTCGTCATCCATCACGACATCGGCGAAGCGCTCGGCCCCTTTGTCGGCAATTGAGGCATCAATTTGATTCGCGGCTGTGCAAGCTGTTCATAGGTTCCGGCGAATCTCTTTTTTGTCTATGCCTCGCAACCGGGAGTGTTATCTTTTGAGTCGAAAGATTCGCGTCGCGTCCAATTGAGAACATTCTCTTAAGACGCGTGATTCGAGCGCCGCCGATGTGGCGGGTTGCATGGCAGTGTGGGGTCCGGGGTTATGGGGTCGTCGGACGGATTTGAGTCCAAGAAGCTCGGGGTTCCCGGGCAGGGGGTATCGTCCGGGCGGATCACGCCGGGCGAACACGGCGGTGCCGGTCGCGAGAGCGGACTCAGTCCTTTCAGCGGGCTCGGTGAGGCAAGCGCCAATCTCGTCGAAGTCCACGGCGTCATCAAGTGGTTCGACGCCTCCAAAGGCTACGGCTTCATCGTGCCCGACAACGGCTGGCCGGACGTGCTCCTGCACGTTACCGTGCTTAGGCGCGATGGCTTCCAGACCGCCTATGAAGGCGCCCGCATCGTCGTCGAGTGCATCCAGCGCGCCAAGGGATACCAGGCGTTCCGCGTGGTCTCGATGGACGAGTCGACCGCGATCCATCCGGCGCAGATGCTGCCGCCGCGCACCCATGTCACGGTCACCCCGACCAGCGGGCTGGAACGAGCCCAGGTCAAATGGTTCAACCGGCTGCGCGGCTTCGGCTTCCTGACCTGTGGCGAGGGGACGCCCGACATTTTCGTGCACATGGAGACGCTGCGCCGCTTCGGCATGACCGAGCTCAGGCCCGGCCAGTATGTCCTGGTCCGCTTCGGGCCCGGCTCCAAGGGCATGATGGCGGCCGAGATCCATCCCGAGACCGGATCGCCGGGATTGCAGTCGCACTAAGTGCGAAGAGACGCCGCGCGTCCCGACGACGCTCGAGTTACCAATTCCCGCAATCGTGAGCAGAGGCGCGTCGGCAGGCCGGCGCGCCTATGGCTTTTCCGGCGATCGCCGCGTAAGGACTGGTTCCTGTCCCACGCCTCGAGTGTTCCCCCATGAATCCTGATCGAAAGGCTGTCTGGTCCGCTCTCAAGGGTTGGCTTGCCGCCGTCCTCGTCATCGCCGGTCTTGCCGTCGGCGGCATGCCGGCCCGCGCCGCCAGCTTCCAGCCGCTGGAGATCGTCACCAAGAACGGCGTGCAAGTGTTCTCGGTCGAAATGGCGACGACCGAGGAGGAGAAGCAAACCGGCCTGATGTACCGCAAGGAGCTCGCGGACGGCAAAGGCATGCTGTTCGACTTCAGCCCCGAGCAGGAGGTGTCGATGTGGATGAAGAACACCTACGTCTCGCTCGACATGATCTTCATCGGCGCCAATGGTCGCATCCTGCGCATCGCCGAGAACACCGAGCCGATGTCGACCAAGATCATCTCGTCCCGGGGGCCCGCCCGGGCGGTGCTGGAGGTGGTGGCGGGAACGGCACAGAAATACGGCATCCGCCCCGGCGACCGCGTCGGCCACCCGCTGTTCGGCAGCAAATAGGGGCGCCTTCCGGAGGCGTTGCCAGCCTTGCTGGCGCCTTTGGAAGCGTGTATCGACGGGGCTCGCCGGACATTCGGGGTATAGCGCAGCCTGGTAGCGCGGCAGTTTTGGGTACTGCAGGTCGTTGGTTCGAATCCAGCTGCCCCGACCAGTCCCGGCGATGAATCCCTTTCATTTTCCTCGTGATTTCGACCTGTCCGGTATTCCGGGCGAGGGCGCAGATTCCTGCGCCTGCTTGGCCCGCCTGCCGCGTTGAAGGAGAGGGCGCACAACCGGCGCTGCGCCCGATATTTCCTTCAGGCGAGGTCTTCATGTCGATCAGTGCGATTGCTTCAGCCAGTGCGACCGCGACGGTGTCCCCGTCGGCCGCCACGACGTCGGCATCCCCGACGTCGGCAGCTTCATCGACGTCAGCGGCGTCAGCGACATCGGAGACGTCGTCCTCGCAATCGGCGAGTGGCAGCGCCGGATCGGGCGGCAGCGGCGCGGCCAAGACCATCGTCAGCGAGGTCTCCATCACCATCGACGGTGTCACCACCACGACGATTACCTATTCCGACGGCACCACCGAGGTGCAGACCTCGGCGAGCGCGCAGGGCAACCAGGGCGGTCAGGCGGGACAGACCTACGACGCGCAAGGCGTGCTTCAAGCCAATGGCCAGGCAACGTCCAGCGCCGGGGTCTGAGCGAAGCCGGTCAGAATGACCGAAGCGTCATCGAACCTTTGGCTGTCGCCGTAGACATATGTGTGTTGGGGATTTCAGCGCCCAATGTCTAAACGGACGCCGCCAAGCGATGATATTCCGCTTGCGCGGCGTTGCGCTTTTCCGGCGTCATTTTGGGAAACATCCGGCCAATCAGGCCGACGCGTGCCAGCCCGCCGGAAACGGGACGAACGGCCAGACCAAATGGTTGTCGTTCGCGGCTTTCGGCCGCTCTTGCGCCGGCGTCCTTGCGACCGGCGCAGGCGGCGTCGATCGCAGCGCCAGGCGCAGACGTGCACATTCCAAATTCATTGTGGTCGCCCCGACGAGTCTTCTCGAAAATTCAATCGCAAAATTAGGCGTCAGCTCAATCAATAATCCCGCCCCCAAGCTGGCGCGGCCGCTCTCAAATCGTACCTGCACTCTAGAATGGATCGGCGCCGGCTTTCAACCGCTCCGCTGACGTTGGCCACGGGAAGTAAGGTTGACCGGTTAGGTTAAGGACGAGCGGTCGTTGCGGCCGCTCCGGCGATCGGTATCAGATTGATCCCGGCTCCCGACGGGGCTTGCAATCCGTGCTCACACGAGATCGCAACTCATCGCGGCGTTCGCTCCGGTTGAGTTCTGCGCAAGTGAGTGCTGCGTCAGTGAGTTCTACGCCATGTCCATCGATCGCAATCTCCGAACCGCCGGTCCGCAATCGACCTGGAGCGAGGTCTGGCACCTCTGGACCGTGATCGTGCCGCGCCGCTCGATCAACGGTCGGCTCGTGTACGGCAAGGTCTGGCGCCGCCACGACGGCCGCGACTGGATCTACAAGAAGTTCACCGAGTTCGACGGCGAGGAAGCGGCTTGAGGCGCGATGAGCGGGGCGTGCCCCATCATCGCGCCTGGGTCATTGCCGACGCCGCGGCCTATCCCGGTGCCTGCACGCGCGGCAGCGGCAGTTTGAAGTGACGTTTCGCATAGGCGATGATTTCGGCGTCGGAAGGATGATCGGCCGCCTCCACCGCGGCAATCCGCCTGGCGATGTCGGGGGCGTGCGCACGAAGGTGGCTGGCCAGCTCCGTCTTCGCGCTCGCCGGACCGATGATGAGGATCTCACCGGCATCGGCGAGGGCTTTGCTCACCTCGGTGTAGAACGCCTTGTCGGGGGCGGCATGGCCGCTGCCGACCACGTTGGCCTTGTGATGAAGGTGACGCGTTGCCAGTTGCGGATGCAACGTGACTTCGTCGGAGCCGCTCAGGCCGAGATGGAAGATTTTGGCCTGCGAATGGTCGATCCATACTACGGCGTGAAAATGAGAGGGCATGTGCTTGGGCCTTGTCCGAGGGGAGGCCGCCGACATCTGTGAGGCGGCGCGTGTCGTGACGACATTAGGCCGGCCTGCGCGACGCCTGGTTGACGCAAGTCAATCGATTATCGCCCGAGCCGCCAAGGCGATTGCCCGGCGCGCTCCGAATGTCGGTCTTTCTCGGCTCAGGCAGCCTTCGCCGCACTGGCCGCAGGCTTGGGCGGCGGGGGCTTCAGCGGCTTGTCCTGCTTCTTCGACCACGAGATGTAATAGGCCACCGTCGTCATGATCGCGATGCCGGCGATGCTGACGAAGATCTGCGCGAACAGCGACCCCGAGCTCATCGACAGCTCGAAATGGCCGACGAAGGACAGGAACACGCCGACGCAGAACACGGCGAGCGATTGCTGGCCGCAGACGATCAGGGGATCGAACACCTTCCATTCGAGCCCCGGCCATTCCTTCGGCACGAAGCGGATCACCAGGATCACGATCACGACGAAGTGGATGAAGCGATAGGGCGCAAGGTTGGTCTTGTCGTTCGGGTTGAAGGCCGAGAACAGCCACTCCGGGAACATGCCGCCGAAGGCGGGGAAGCGGCCGGCCATGGTCATGACCAGCGCGAACAGGAGATAGCCGAGACAGAGATAGAGCGTGATCGGCGCGTTGATCAGCGTCATCGATCGCCGCGCCCCGCCCATCGCGCACCAGGCGCCGAACACGAACAGCACCTGCCAGCAATACGGGTTGAAGTACCACTGGCCGGCCGGATAGGCGTTCAGATTCCAGCCGAAGTGACGCGCCGCCAGCCACAGCACGATCGCCAGCACCATGGTCAGATCGGGCTTGCGCAGCATGAACCACAGCACCGGCGGAAACAGGCCCATCAGCACGATGTAGAGCGGCAGCACGTCGAGATTGAGCGGCTTGAAGCGCAGGAACAAGCCCTGGCGCAGCGTCTCGGTGGCGTTGTCGACGAGGCCGGCGACGTTGAACTCGTTGATCATCTCGCTATCGCCGAAGCGCAGCGCCAGATAGCTGATCGAGGCGATGTAGATCACGAACAGGATGATGTGGGCGACGTAGAGCTGCCAGACCCGCTTGGTCAGCCGGGTGGCGCCGACGATGAAGCCGCGGTCCAGCATCATGCGCGCATAGACGAACGAGGCGGTGTAGCCGGAGATGAAGACGAACAGATCGGCGGCGTCGGAAAAGCCGTAATTGCGCGTCGTGATCCAGTTCACGACGTTGTCGGGGATGTGGTCGAGGAAGATCGCCCAGTTCGCGACGCCGCGAAACAAATCGAGCCGGAGGTCACGGCCTTTTTCGGGGAGCGTGGCGTTGATGTTCAGGAAGGCCATGCGAGGGGAGCTCTCGGAGGGGGCGGACACACTGAGGTCGGGGAGGCAGTGCCACCGGGCGGGATCCCGGCGCCGAAGGCGGGTACGCAATTGTCACGGTGCAGCATAATGACTATACCGTCGCAGAGGCTACGGGGGCCGGAATCACCAATCAGTTCCCAACCGGTGTCTCTATACTATCCCCGAGGTTTGCACCAACTGCCACCCTGACGCATCGAAATCGAACGAAAAGACGAAAAACGAGGCCCGGCCCCCATGACCGCACGCATTTTCAAGCCCGCCAAGAACGCGATGCAATCCGGCCGGTCCAAGACGAAGGAATGGCAGCTGGACTACGAGCCGGAGCAGCCGCGTTCGGTCGAGCCGCTGATGGGCTGGACCTCGTCGGGGGACATGAAGCAGCAGATCACGCTGCGCTTCCACAGCAAGGAGGAGGCGGTCGCCTATTGCGAGCGCAAGGGCATCGCCTACCAGGTCATAGAGCCCCAGGATTCGATCCGCCGCCCGGTCGCCTATGCCGACAATTTCTCGTTCCGCCGCGGCGAGCCCTGGACGCATTGAGGCCTTACCGAACCGTCCCTGACCGGTCGCGCCGCCAAGCGAAGACACGTATCCGCCCCGGGCTGGAAGGCAGCCAGAAGCCAATCTCACCCGTCTTGAAGGGGGCATGAGGCTCGCGCTCGAGCATTTTCGGTTCTGATTGAATCAGAACCGAAGCTCTAGATTCTTGTTTTGACGCGTTTTCTTCACGCGAACCGGTGTCCACTTCGCTCGAAAACGCTCTAGCGAGACTTTGTGGGATGGGGAGAGCGTGCGCTCTACCCATCCCACGGCGCTACGTTGCCACCGTCCCGTTGCCGGCCGTCTCCAACCGAAACGCCGCCGCAAACAGCGCGCGGGTGTAATCCGTCTTCGGATTCTTGAACAGCTCGGCAGCCTGCCCCTCTTCGACCACCTTGCCGCCGCGCATCACGATCAGATGGCTCGCAAGCGAGGCGACGACGCGCAGATCGTGCGAGATGAACATGTAGGTCAGCTCGCGCTTGCGCTGCAGCTCGCGGAGCAGATCGACCATCTGGGCCTGGAACAGCATGTCGAGCGCACTGGTCGGCTCGTCCAGCACGACGAAATCCGGCTCCAGCACCACCGCGCGTGCGATCGAGATGCGCTGGCGCTGGCCGCCGGAGAATTCGTGGGGATAGCGGAAGCGGGTATCGGCCTTCAGTCCGACGTCCTCCAGCGCCTTGACGACGCGCGCCTCGCGCTCTTCCCGCGACAGCTTCGGCTGATGCACGGAGAGACCTTCGGCGATGATGTCGGCGACCGACATGCGCGGCGAGAGCGAGCCGAACGGGTCCTGGAACACGATCTGCATGTCGCGCCGGAACGGTCGCATCTCCTTGAAGCGCAGGCCCTGGATGTCCTTGCCCAGAAATACGATGCGTCCGTTCGAGGAGATCAGCCGCAGCAGGGCCAGCCCCAGCGTGGTCTTGCCCGAGCCGGATTCGCCGACCACGCCGAGCGTCTCACCCTTGCGCACGGCGACGCTGACGCCGTCGACCGCCTTGATATGGCCGACCGTCTTGCGCATCAGGCCACGCTTGATCGGAAACCACACTTTCAGATCACTGGCCGACATCACCACCGGCGCATCCGGCTGCGGCGGTGCCGGATCGGGTTTCGGCTCCGCTGCGAGCAGGTCGCGCGTATAGGGATGTTTCGGGGTCTTGAAGACCTGCTCGACCGGCCCCTGCTCCACGATCACGCCGCCCTTCATGACGCAGACGGTGTCGGCGATACGGCGCACGATGCCGAGATCGTGGGTGATGAACAACAGGCTCATGCCGAGCCGGGAACGGATCTCGGCGAGCAGCGCCAGGATCTGCGCCTGCACGGTGACGTCGAGCGCCGTGGTCGGCTCGTCCGCGATCAACAGATCCGGCTCGTTGGCGAGCGCCATCGCGATCATCACGCGCTGGCGCTGGCCGCCGGAGAGCTGATGCGGATAGCTGTTCAGACGCGTCTCCGGCTCGGGAATGCCGACCTGCGTCAGGAGCTCCAGCGTCCGCTTGCGCGCCTGCGCATTGCTGGTCGGATTGTGCAGCTGGATGATCTCGCCGATCTGCGCCTCGATCGTGTGCAGCGGATTGAGCGAGGTCATCGGCTCCTGGAAGATGATGGAGATGTCGCTGCCCCTGATCTCCCGCATCTGCTGCTCGGAGCGGTCGATCAGCTCCTGCCCCTTGAAGCGGATGCTGCCCGAGGGGTGCGAGGCGTTCGGATAGGGCAGCAGCTTCAGGATGGAGAGCGCGCTGACGGATTTGCCGGAGCCGGACTCGCCGACCAGCGCCAGGCATTCGCCGCGCTTGATCTGGAACGAGACCTTGTCGACCGCGAGCGTGGTGGCGCCGCCCTGGTGGAAGGCCACCGAAAGATCGCGGACGGCAAGCAGGGGCTGGTTGATCGCGTCCATGACCTTACCTGAACGTCTTGCGCGGATCGAAGGCGTCGCGCACCGCTTCGCCGATGAAGATCAGGAGCGACAGCATGATTGCAACCGAGAAGAAGCCGGAGAAGCCGAGCCAGGGCGCCTGCACATTGGACTTGGCCTGCGACAGCAATTCGCCCAGCGAGGGCGATCCCGGCGGCAGGCCGAAGCCCAGGAAATCCAGCGCCGTCAACGTCATCACCGAGCTCGACACGATGAAGGGCAGGAACGTCATGGTCGCGACCATCGCGTTCGGCAGCAGGTGGCGGAACATGATGACGGGATTGGAGACGCCGAGCGCCCGTGCCGCCTGGATGTATTCGAAATTGCGACCGCGCAGGAACTCGGCCCGCACCAGGCCGACCAGCGAGACCCATGAGAACAGCAGGAGAATGCCGAGCAGCACGAAGAAGCCGGGCACGAGCACCGAGGACAGGATCAGGAGAAGATAGAGCGAGGGAATCGCCGTCCATATCTCGATGAAGCGCTGGAAGATGAGATCGACCCGGCCGCCGAAATAGCCCTGCACCGCGCCGGCTGCAATGCCGATGACGGACGAGACGATCGTGAGGCAAAGGCCAAACAGCACCGAGATGCGGAAGCCGTAGATCAGCCGCGCGACCACGTCGCGCCCCTGATCGTCCGTTCCGAGCCAGTTGTATTCGAGGTCGCGGCAGCTCTTCAGCCCCTTTTTCTCCACCACCGGCTTGCATTGCGCTTCCGTGAGCATCCACGTCGGCGCCGACGGCGCCGGCGTCGGCAGATCGAGATTGTGGGTGTCGTAGGAGTAGCGGATAAGCGGCCAGAGGATGCTGCCGTTCTTGTCCTTGATCAGCTTCTGCAAATAGGGGTCGCGATAGTCCGCCGCGGTTTCGAAGTCGCCGCCGAAGGTGGTTTCCGAATAAGTCACGAAGGCTGGCCAATAGAGACGGCCGTCGAACTTGATCAGGAAAGGCCGATCATTGGCGATCAGCTCGGCGAACAGCGAGAGCACGAACAGGGCGATGAACAGCCAGAACGACCAATAGCCGCGGCGGTTCGCCTTGAAGTTCTGCCACCGCCGCTTGTTCAGCGGCGACGGCGCGAAGGGCTTGCGTGTGATCGGAACGATCTCGCCCAGCGGCGACTTTGCCGTGGTTTCGATCGGGGTCGGCGCGGTGATCGTCATCAGACCTCCCGCGCCTCGAAATCGATCCGGGGGTCGATCCACATATAGGTCAGGTCGGAGATCAGATTGACCACGAGGCCGACGAGCGAAAAGATGTAGAGCGTCCCGAACACCACGGGATAATCGCGGTTGAGAACGCTCTCGAAACTGAGCAGCCCGAGGCCATCCAGCGAGAAGATGGTCTCGATCAGAAGCGAGCCCGAGAAGAAGGCGTGAATGAAGGTGCTGGGAAAGCCCGCGATGACGATGAGCATCGCGTTGCGGAAGACGTGACCGTAGAGCACCCGATTCTCGCTACAGCCCTTCGCGCGTGCGGTCATCACATATTGCTTGCGGATTTCGTCCAGAAACGAGTTCTTGGTCAGGAATGTCATGGTCGTGAACGCGCCTAGCCCCATCGCGATCAGCGGCAGCGTCAAATGCCAGAAGTAATCGATGATCTTCCAATACCAGGGAAATTGTGACCAGCCGTCTGACGTCAGTCCGCGCAGCGGAAACCAGTTGAAGAACGAGCCGCCCGCAAACAGGATGATCAGGAGGATCGCGAACAGGAAGCCGGGTATGGCGTAGCCGAGCACGAGCACAGTCGACGTCCAGGTGTCGAATCGCGTTCCGTCCTTGACCGCCTTGCGGATGCCGAGCGGAATCGAGATCAGATAGGTCAGGAGCGTCAACCACAGGCCGAGCGAGATCGAGACCGGCAGCTTCTCCTTGATGAGTTGCAGGACGCTGACGTCGCGGAAATAGCTCTTGCCGAAATCGAAGCGGGCGAAATTCCAGACCATCAGCGCAAAGCGCTCCGGTGCCGGCTTGTCGAAGCCGAACTGTGCCTCAAGCTTCTTGATGAAATCGGGGTCGAGACCCTGCGCGCCGCGATATTTCGAGTTGATCGCATCGGCACCGGCTCCCAGTTGCCCCGGCGCGCGCTGAGCAAAATCGCCGCCACCCGAAATGCGCGAGGTGCCGCCGGTGTCGGCACCCGAGAGCTGCGCGATGACGCGCTCGACCGGGCCACCCGGCGCGAACTGCACGACGACGAAGGAGACGAAGAGGATTCCGAGCAAAGTCGGGATCATCAGCAGGATGCGACGGGCGATATAGGCGCTCATGATTATTTCGCCTGCTCGAGCTTGGCCGCCTTGGCGGGTTCATACCACCATAGGGTTCGTTCACCCACGCCACTGGCGTAGTCGGAGATCGCGTAACGCGGCAGGTTCGCTGGATGACCGAACTGGTCCCAATAAGCCAGCCGATGGCTGGTGTTGTACCATTGCGGCACCCAGTAGCGGCCGGCGCGGAACACGCGATCGAGCGCGCGACAGGCGAAGGTCAGGTCGCTACGCGTCTCGGCCGCCATGGCCTTCTCGACCAGAGCATCCATCGCAGGACTGGCGGCGCCCGCCAGATTGTACGATCCCTTCGTCGCCGCGGCTTGCGAAGTGAAATATGTCCGCAAGCCGTCGCCGGGCGTGGCCGACATGGTCAGGCGCTGCATGGCGATGTCGAAGTCGAACGCTTCGACGCGCGCGCGGTACTGGACCGCATCGACGAGGCGCAAGCTGGCCTCAATGCCCAGCGTGTTCAGGTTCTTCAGGAACGAGCCGTGGTGCGGCTGGAACGAGGCTTCATCGATCAGGAACTCTATGGTGAAGACATCCCCATTGGGCAATATCCGCTTGCCGTCTTTGGCCGTGAGCTTCGCTTCCTGGAGCAGTTGCTGCGCCTTGCGCAGAAGCGCGCGGTCCTGGCCGGAGCCGTCCGACACCGGCGGCACGTACGGTTCACCAAAGACCTCATCAGGCACTTGCCCGCGGAAAGGCTCGAGCAGCTTCAACTCCTCCGCCGACGGCGGTCCCTGCGCGACAAGATCGGAATTCTGGAACGGCGAGACTGTGCGGGCATAGGCGCCGTACATGATGGTCTTGTTGGTCCACTCGAAATCGAACGCGCAGTTGATCGCTTCGCGGACTTTTGGATCCTTGAACCTGTCACGCCGCGTGTTCATGAACCAGCCCTGGCCGCCCGACGGGGTCTGATCCGGCACCAGCTCTCGCTTGACGCGGCCGTCCTTGACCGCGGGAAAGTCGTAGCGCGTCGCCCAGATACGCGAAGTGAATTCCTCGCGGTACAGGTAGCTTTTGCTCGTAAAACCTTCGAAGGCGACGTCGCGATCGCGGTAGAACTCGTAGCGGATCACGTCGAAATTGTTGCTGCCCCGGCAAACCGGAAGGTCGGCGCCCCACCAATCCTTGACCCGTTCGAATTCGACGAAGCGATTGATCTCGTACTTTCCGACCTTGTAGGGACCGGAGCCCAGCGGCGTGTCGGTCGTCGTTTCGTCAAATGGCCGGTTCGCGTAGTAAGCCTTCGAAAAGATCGGCAGGCCCGCCGCGTAGAGCGGCACGTCGCGCGCGCGCCTCTCGGCAAAATTCACGACCACGGTGGCATCATCGAGCGCCTCCGCGCCCTTGACGTCGCGCATCTGGATCTGGATCAACGGATGGCCCTTGGCCTTCAGCGTGTTGATCGAATACGCGACATCATGCGCGGTCAGCTTCGTCCCGTCATGAAACCGCGCCTCGGGTCGTATGGTGTAACGATAGGCGAGCTTGTCGGCGGATATCTGCACCGACTTGGCGGCAAAGCCGTACATGGCATCCGGTTCATCGCCGGCATGCGCCATCAGCGTTGCGAAGGTCAGATCCATCCCCTGTGCGCCCTCGCCCTTCAGGATGAAGGCATTGAACGAGTTGAAGGTCTGGTAGGACTGATTATAGCCGCGCGTTGACGGAATGAGCGAGAACACGCCGCCTTTCGGCGCATCGAGATTGACGTAGTCGAAGTGGTGGAAGTCGGCGGGGTATTTGAGATCCCCGAACGCCGAGATGCCGTGGGCTTCGGCCGGCCCTTCCGACGCCGCCGCGCCGCGCGGCAGGGCGGCGCCGAGCGCACCGCCGGCACCCAGGACCAGCACATGCCGGCGTGAAAGCTGCGCCATGCGCACTCGCTTCCTCAAGATCGTTTTCCGGCGCGCGCCGCCTTGTCCGCGTCGTACCACCACAACGCCGGCAGGCCAGACCGGCCGTATTTCGGCAGCGGCTCGGCATGGCTGAAGCGGTCCCAACGGGCGTAGCGCGAGAACGGATAGGTGAACTGGGGCACTACGTAGAAATTCCAGAGCAACACCCGATCGAGCGCACGCGTAGCGGCGACAAGACCGGCGCGGTCCTTGGCGAAGATCACCTTCTCGATCAAGGCATCGACGGCCGGGTTCTTGATGCCGATGGTGTTGCGTGCACCGGGCACGTCCGCCGTCGCCGAGCTCCAAAACTCGCGCTGCTCGTTGCCGGGCGAAAGCGACTCACCCCACTGGTCGATGATCATGTCGAAGTCGAAGCTGCGCAGGCGGTTCTGGTATTGCGCGTCATCGACCACACGAACCGACGTATTGACGCCGATCCGCTCCAGTGACGGCTTGTAGAACAGTGCGATTCGCTCAGACGAGGGTTCCTGCACCAGGATTTCGACCGTCAGAACCTTGCCCGACGCGTCGACCAGCTTGTGATCCCGCACCTCGAAACCGGCCTCCTTCAGCAACTTTGCTGCCTCACGCAGATTGGCGCGCACGGCTTCGGGATTGCCGCCGACCGGATTCTGGTACGGCGTGGTGAAGACTTCCGGCGGCACCTTGTCCCTTACGGTCTCGAGGATCTGCAGTTCCTCGCCCTGGGGCAGGCCGGTCGCCGCAAGGTCCGTGCCTTCGAAATAGCTGCTGATGCGCTTGTATTGACCGAAGAACAACTGCTTGTTCATCTCTTCGAAGTCGTAGGCATAGTTGAACGCGCGCCGCACCCGCGCGTCCTTGAATTGGGGGCGCCTGTTGTTGACGACGAAGGCCTGCATGCGGCCGGAATCGTTGATCGGAAACTCTTGCTTGATCACCCGCTTCTCGGTCACCGCCGGGAAGTCATAAGCCGTCGCCCACTGCTTGGCTGAGTTTTCCGCGATCCAGTCGGCCTGATCGGCCTTGAACGCTTCCAGCGCGACCTGATTGTCGCGGAAGAATTCAAAGCGCAGTTCGTCGAAATTGTTGGTGCCGATCTGGCTCGGCAGATTGGCGCCCCAATGATCCTTGACCCGCTCCAGCTTGACTGAACGCCCCGCCACGAATTCCTTGATCCGATAGGGCCCGGAGCCGAGCGGGATTTCCAGGGTGGTCGCGCTGACGTCCCGCTTGCGCCCCTGCGCGTCGGTGCCCTCCCACCAATGCTTCGGCAGCACCGTGAGTTCGCCGACGATGGTCGGCAATTCGCGATTGCCCGGTCCATCGAACGTGAATTTGACGTCGCGATCGCCGACCTTCTCCGCCTTCGTCACGTGGCGATAGTAGGACGCATACATCGGGCTCTGCTGCTTGAACGTCTCCAGTGAGAACATGACGTCTTCCGGCGTCACCGGCTTGCCGTCATGCCAGCGGGCTTCCTTGCGCAGGCGGTAGATCACCCAGGAAAAATCGTCCGGATGCTGTGCGGCTTCGGCGAGTTCACCGTACTCGGTCGCCACCTCATCCTGCGCCCGGGTCATCAGCGTCTCGTAGATCATCGCAGCGGCCGGGGCGAGTGAGCCCTTGATGCCGGCGACCGCGAGGTTGAAATTGTCGAACGTCCCGATCGAGATCAGACGGGCGACGCCGCCCTTGGGCGCAACCGGGTTGACGTAATCAAAATGCTTGAAATCGGCGGGGTACTTGATGTCGCCGAACAGCGACAGCGCATGGCGCCAAGGCAGCTCGTTCGAAGACTGCGCCTGCGCCGCACCGACGACGGGGAGTCCCGCTACGGAACCGAGGACGGGAAGCGCTGCGACAGCAGTGCCGGTGAGCAGGAGATCGCGTCGGGTAATGGCCAAATCAACATCCCTGTCTTGAAGGAGGCTACTCCTTTAAGTTCCCAATATAGGCGAGGTTTCGACCGAATATGTTGCTTTTTCCTCATCTTGGAAGGCCGGGCGGCCTGTCGGATGCGGCCAAACGCCCCGATAACGTCATCGCGAGGCCCTGATAAGGAAACGGCCAGGCTTCTCAGCCTGGCCGCGTATTCCAAGACAGGTTCTCGAAGCCTTACTTCGACGCGGTCGGCAGCGGCTTCGGATGCTCCGACAGCGAGTTCAGATAGGCAATGACGTCGGCGCGCTCGGAATCCTTGGGGATACCGGCGAAGCCCATCGCGGTGCCCGGGACGAAGCCCTTCGGATTGGCGATGAACTTGTTGAGATCGTCGAAAGTCCATTCGCCGCCTTTGCCCTTCATGGCGGCTGAGAAGTTGAAGCCGCCGCGGCCCTGGCCCTTCGGCTCACCCACGACGCCATAGAGGTTCGGACCGACGCGATTCGGGCCGCCCTTCTCGAAGGTGTGGCAGGCGCCGCACTTCTTGGCGGCGGCGGCGCCCTTCTCGACGGAGGCGGTCTGGAGCAGCTTTTCGATCGGCTCGGAGGCTGCCGCGGCAGCGCCGCCTTCCTTGCCGTGACCGGCATCTTCCTTCACGGCGATCTCGAAGCCCGGTTTTTCCGGCATCTTGGGCGAGAACAGCGCGCTCGCGGTGAAGCTCGTCACCAGCAGGATGAGACAGGTGCCGAGCACGGCACCGAGAATCTTATTGAGTTCGAAAGAGTCCATTTCCGGCCAGGCCCCACACCGCAAGAAGGATCGAGCGGCCGGGCGGCCGCCAGGACGAGCCTCGGGAGAATCAAACGTTCCTTATTGTTTCCCCGAGTTTTGCCATTGAGATATCGGTTTGCCCGGGGTCTGGCAACCCGTATAAGCGACCCCGCTTGCGGCCCGTCCCCACTCCATTTCTCGGCGCGGAAAACGCCCTGTTTCCAGGCTCTTGACCCCAGACCTTTGGACCCAATGATCGATCCCCGCATCCTGGTGCTGATCCCGGCCCGCATGGCCGCCACCCGCCTGCCCGGCAAGCCGCTCGCCGATATCGCGGGCCTGCCGATGATCGTCCATGTCATGCGCCGCGCCGAGGCCGCCGCCATCGGCCGGGTCGCGGTTGCGACCGACACGCCCGAGATCGCCTCGGTCGTGACGGCCCATGGCGGCGAAGCCGTGATGACCCGCGCCGACCACCCTTCGGGTTCGGACCGCATCCACGAGGCGATGCAGAAGCTCGACCCGAACGGCAAGGCCGAGATCGTGATCAACCTCCAGGGCGACTTCCCCACCATCACGCCGCAGACCATCCGCGAGGTGCTGCCGCCGTTCGACGACCCTGGCGTCGACATCGTGACGCTGGCCTCGCAGATCCACACCGAGGAGGAGGACCTCGCGCCCAGCGTTGTGAAGGCCGTGGGCTCACCGATCGGGCCGCGGCGGCTGCGGGCACTTTATTTTACCCGCGCCACGGCGCCTTACGGCAACGGACCACGCTACCATCACATCGGTCTCTATGCTTATCGCCGCGCCGCGCTGGAGCGATTCGTGTCGCTGCCGCCCTCGCCCCTGGAACGCCAGGAAAGCCTGGAGCAATTGCGGGCGGTCGAAGCCGGCATGCGCATCGACATCATGATCGTCGACAGCGTGCCCCGCGGCGTCGACACGCCGCCCGATCTCGAAACCGCCCGCAGCATCCTTTCCAAATCCTGAGCGGCTGCTACAAGGCGCCGCAGGAGCAATTCGAGACATGACCAAGCTGAAGATCGCATTCCAGGGCGAGCCCGGGGCCAATTCCCACATCGCCATCGTCGAGGCCTATCCCGACGCCGAGCCGATGCCCTGCGCCACCTTCGAGGACGCGCTGTCGGCGATCTCGTCGGGCGAGGCCGATCTCGGCATGATTCCGATCGAGAATTCGGTCGCCGGCCGCGTCGCCGACATCCATCATCTGCTGCCGGCCTCCGGCCTCTTCATCATCGGCGAATGGTTTCTCCCCGTGCGGCATCAACTGATGGCGGTGAAGGGCACCAAGCTCGAAGACATCAAGAGCGTCGAGAGCCATGTGCATGCGCTCGGCCAGTGCCGTCGCATCATCCGCAAGCTCGGCATCAAGCCGATCGTGCACGCCGATACCGCCGGCAGCGCACGCGACATCTCGGAGCGCAAGGACAAGACGGTGGCCGCGATCGCCTCCCGCCTCGCCGCCAAGATCTACGGCCTCGACATCCTCGCCGAGGACATCGAGGACGAGGCCCACAACACCACGCGCTTCGTGGTGCTGGCGCGCGAGCCGAAATGGGCCGCGCAGGGCTCGGGACCGCTGGTCACGACGTTTGTTTTCCGCGTGCGCAATTTGCCGGCCGCGCTCTACAAGGCGCTTGGCGGCTTTGCCACCAACGGCGTCAACATGACCAAGCTCGAGAGCTACATGGTCGACGGCAATTTCTTCGCCACGCAGTTTTACGCCGACGTCGACGGCCACCCCGAGGACAAGGGCCTCGCTTTCGCCATCGAGGAGCTGAAATTCTTCTCGCGCGAATTCCGCATCGTCGGCGTGTATCCCGGCCATCCGTTCCGCGCGACGTTCAGCGAAGCCCAGCAGGATTGATCCTTCACCCTCCCCTGGAGGGGGAGGGTCGCTACGCATGGAGCACAGCGCAATGCGTAGCGGGGTGGGGTGACGGTCTCTCCACGTCCAACAGTGCCCGTGAGGAGAGATCACCCCACCCCGCTCGCGCTACGCGCGATCGCCCCTCCCCCTCCAGGGGAGGGTAAGCTAAGCCGCCGCCTTAAGCCCGAACGCCTCCGCCAGCAGCGAGTACGATCTCTTCCGCGCGTCGTGATCGTAGACCGCCGTGATCACCATCAGCTCGTCCGGCTTGCTCGCCTCGATCAGCGGCTGCAGCTTCTTCTGCACCGTGGCGGGGTTGCCGACGAACAGGCGCGAGCGGTTGCGCAGGATCGAGGTGCGCTCGGCGTCGGAATAGGGATAGGCCAGCGCCTCCTCGACGCTCGGCAGCGGCAGATATTGTCCGCGGTCGCGGCGCAGGCGGTTGAGATCGAACGAAGAGGCGAGCCGTTCCGCCTCCTCATCGGTATCCGCTGTGATGACGGCGACCGCGAGGATCGCGTGCGGGCTTGCACGCCAGGCCGAAGGCTGGAAGCGGTTGCGGTAATGCACCATCGCATCGACCGCATCGTGGGACGCGAAGTGATGGGCGAAGGCGAAGCCCATGCCGACCTGGGCGGCCAGTTCCGAGGAATAATCGCTGGAGCCGAGCAGCCAGATCGGCGGCAGCTTGGTGTCGTCAGGCATGGCGACGACGTTGTGGTAGGGATGGCCTGCGGGGAATTCGCGCGTCTCCCACAGAATCAGCTCGTGCAGCCGCTCCAGGAAATCGTCGCCCTCGCGGCGGTCGAGCCGGCTCCGCAGCGCGTAAGCCGTCGCACCGTCGGTGCCGGGCGCACGGCCGAGCCCGAGATCGATGCGGCCGGGAAACAGCGCCTCCAGCATCTTGAAGCGCTCGGCCACGACCAACGGGGCGTGGTTGGGCAGCATCACGCCGCCGGAGCCGACGCGGATATGCTTCGTGACGGCCGCGATCTGGCCGATCATGACGTCGGGCGCCGGGCTCGCGACGGAGGCGAGGTTGTGGTGCTCGGCGAGCCAATAGCGGACATAGCCGAGGCCATCGACATGGCGCGCCAGATCGATGCTGTTGCGCAACGCCGCGGCGGGCTTGGTGCCTGATGTGACCACGGAGAGGTCGAGGACGGAGAGCGGGATCATGGCGGCGTAACCTAATGGAGAGCCAAGCGGCGACAATGGGTCGGCTACGCAGGTCTGGGGTGTGCGGGCCACGAGCCGACGCGGCGGGCCAGCGCGAGCCAATGGGCAGATTAACGTCTAGATAACGAACACTTTGGCCTGCCCATCGACAAAACTTTCCGCCATCCGACCCTGAATTTTATACAATTTCTTGATATATATAGGCTTTCAGATCGTTTTCAATTTCCCACTCGAACTGAAATTGAAGCAATAATTCCACATCATTTGGTAGAAGTGGGCCACTTCCCACCATCGATGGGCTGTCGATCACCCTGCCTTTGGCTTATCTTGGGCCTCCAAGCGAGACCTGACCGTCGGCCGCCGAAACCTGGCGATAAATCTGGAGCAAGTGGTGCCATGACCGATCTGACGATCCCCGCCCGGACCAACGGGCAAGACGGGCACCTGAAGCGGCCTGCGATCTCCTTTGAGTTCTTTCCGCCCAAGACGGAAGACATGGAGCGCAATCTCTGGGAGACCATCAACCGGCTCGCCCCGCTCGACCCGAAATTCGTCTCGGTGACCTACGGCGCCGGCGGCTCGACCCGCGAGCGCACCCATGCGACCATCGCCCGCATCCTGAAAGAGACTGCGCTGCTGCCGGCCGCGCATCTGACCTGCGTCGGCGCCTCGCGCGGCGAGATCGACGAGATCGTCGACCGCTATCACGAGGTCGGCGTCCGCCACATCGTGGCCTTGCGCGGCGATCCCGTCGGCGGCATCGGCACGCCCTACTCCAGCCATCCCGACGGCTACCAGAGCTCCGCGGACCTCGTCGCCGGGATCAAGAAGCGGCATGGCGACATCGAAGTGTCGGTCTCGGCCTATCCGGAGAAGCACCCCGAAGCGCGCGACTTCGACGCCGACATCGACACGCTGAAGGCCAAGGTGGATGCCGGCGCGACCCGCGCGATCACCCAGGTGTTCTTCGATAACGACCTCTACTTCCGCTATCTCGACCGCGTCCGCGCGCGCGGCATCGACATCCCGATCGTGCCGGGCATCATGCCCATGCACAATTTCAAGCAGGCGAGAGCCTTCGTAACGCGCGCCGGCACCACCGTGCCGGACTGGTTCGCCGCGAAATTCGAGGGCCTCGACGACGACGCCGAGACGCGCAAGCTCGTAGCTGCCACTGTTGCAGCCGGGCAGGTACAGAAACTGGCAAAACACGGCATCGACACCTTCCATTTCTACACCATGAACCGCGCCGATCTCGTGTTCGCGATCAGCCATTTGCTCGGCATCCGCGCCAAGAGCGCCCAGAAGGCGGCCTAAGACAGCATGACCGTACCCATCTCTCCGAAGCGAACTGCCCTGCTCAACGCCGCCCGCGAGCGCATCCTCGTGCTCGACGGCGCCATGGGCACGATGATCCAGAACCTGCAATTCGACGAGGCCGCCTTCCGCGGCGAGCGTTTCAAGAATTTTCATCGCGACCTGCGCGGCAACAACGATCTGTTGATCCTGACCCAGCCGCAGGCGATCGAGGACATCCACGCGGCCTATTTGCGCGCCGGCGCCGACATCGTCGCGACCAACACCTTCTCCACCACCTCGATCGCGCAGGCCGATTACGATCTCACCGACATCGTCCATGAAATGGCGCGCGAAGGCGCCCGCCTCGCCGGCAATGCCGCCCGCCGCGTCGAGGCCGAGGACGGCAAGCCGCGCTTCGTCGCCGGCGCCATCGGCCCGACCAACCGCACCGCCTCGATCTCGCCTGACGTCTCCAACCCCGGCTACCGCGCCGTCACCTTCGACGATCTGCGCAAATCCTATGGCGAGCAGATCCGCGGCATGCTCGACGGCGGCGTCGACCTGCTGCTGGTCGAGACCATCTTCGACACGCTGAACGCCAAGGCGGCGCTCTATGCCATCGCCGAGATCACCGAGGAGCGCGGCATCGACATGCCGGTGATGGTGTCGGGCACCATCACCGACAAGTCCGGCCGCCTGCTCTCCGGCCAGATGCCGGAAGCGTTCTGGAATTCGGTGCGGCACGCCAAGCCTGTTACCATCGGCTTCAACTGCGCGCTCGGCGCGGAAGATTTGCGCGCCCATATCGCCGATATCGGCCGCGTCGCCGACACGCTGGTATGCGCCTATCCGAACGCCGGCCTGCCCAACGAGTTCGGCCAGTATGACGAGACGCCGGAATATATGGCGCGCCTGGTCGGCGAATTCGCGCGTGACGGCCTCGTCAACATCGTCGGCGGCTGCTGCGGCACCACGCCGGAGCACATCGCGGCAATCGCAGCGGCCGTGGCCCCGCACAAGCCGCGCATCGTGCCCGAGATCGAACCGCGCCTGCGGCTCTCCGGCCTCGAGCCGTTCGTGCTGACGGACGCCATTCCGTTCGTGAACGTCGGCGAGCGTACCAACGTCACCGGCTCCGCCCGCTTCCGCAAGCTGATCACCGCCGGCGACTACACGGCGGCGCTGCAGGTTGCCCGCGACCAGGTCGAGAACGGCGCGCAGATCATCGACGTCAACATGGACGAGGGGCTTCTGGATTCGGAAGCCGCGATGGTGACGTTCCTCAACCTCGTCGCCGCCGAGCCCGACATCGCCCGCGTCCCCGTGATGGTGGACTCCTCGAAATTCTCGGTGATCGAGGCCGGCCTGAAATGCGTGCAGGGCAAGCCGGTCGTCAACTCGATCTCGATGAAGGAAGGCGAGGAGAAGTTCATCCACGAGGCCAGGATCGCCCGCCGCCACGGCGCGGCCGTCGTGGTCATGGCGTTCGACGAGGTCGGCCAGGCCGATACATTCGCGCGCAAGACCGAGATCTGCAAGCGCGCCTACGACATCCTGGTGAACAAGGTCGGCTTCCCGCCCGAGGACATCATCTTCGATCCCAACATCTTCGCGATCGCGACCGGCATCGAGGAGCACAACAATTACGGCGTCGACTTCATCGAGGCGACGCGCTGGATCCGCCAGAACCTGCCGGGCGCGCACATCTCGGGCGGCGTCTCCAACCTCTCCTTCTCGTTCCGCGGCAACGAGCCGGTGCGCGAGGCCATGCACTCAGTGTTCCTGTATCACGCCATCAAGGCGGGCATGGACATGGGCATCGTCAATGCCGGGCAGATGATCGTCTATGACGACATCGACCCTGAATTGCGCCAGGTGTGCGAGGACGTCATCCTCAATCGCGATCCCGGTGCGTCCGAGCGGCTGCTGGCGCTGGCGGAAAAATTCCGCGGCAACAAGACCCAGACCAAGGAAGCCGATCTCGCCTGGCGCGAATGGCCGGTGGCCAAGCGACTGTCGCATTCGCTGGTGCACGGCATAACGGAATACATCGAGCAGGACACCGAAGAGGCCCGCAAGGCGTCCTCGCGGCCGCTCGACGTGATCGAGGGCCCGCTGATGGCCGGCATGAACGTGGTCGGCGACCTCTTCGGTGACGGCAAGATGTTCCTGCCGCAGGTGGTGAAGTCGGCCCGCGTGATGAAACAGGCGGTGGCCTGGCTGATGCCGTTCATGGAGGAGGAGAAGGCGCGCAACCTCGCCAACGGCATCGGCACCGAGGGCTCCTCGTCCGCCGGCAAGATCGTGCTCGCGACCGTCAAGGGCGACGTCCACGACATCGGCAAGAACATCGTCGGCATCGTGCTCCAGTGCAACAATTTCGAGGTCATCGACCTCGGCGTGATGGTGCCGGCCGCCAAGATCGTCGAGACCGTGAAGGCGGAGAAGGCCGACATCGTCGGTCTCTCGGGCCTGATCACGCCCTCGCTCGACGAGATGGCGTTCTTCGCCGGCGAATTGCAGCGCGAAGGCCTGAAGCTGCCGCTCCTGATCGGCGGCGCCACCACCAGCCGCGTGCACACCGCCGTGAAGATCGACCCGAGCTATCGCGCCGGCCCCGTCGTCCATGTCAACGACGCCAGCCGCGCCGTGGGCGTCGCCTCCTCGCTGCTCTCGCCCGATAAGCGCGAGGCCTATGCCGCCGAGGTGCGCGCCGAATACGCAAAAATCTCGGAGGCGCATCTGCGCGCGCAGGCCGACAAGAAGCGACTGAAGCTGGAGGCCGCCCGCGCCAACCGCGTGCCGGTGGACTTTGCCAAGAACACGCCGGTGAAGCCGACCTTCCTCGGCACCAAGAGCTTCGACGACTACGATCTCGCCGAGCTCGTGCCTTACATCGACTGGACGCCGTTCTTCCAGACCTGGGAGCTCGCCGGCCGCTTCCCCGCCATCCTCGACGACGCCAAGGTCGGCGAGGTCGCACGCTCGCTCTATGACGATGCACGCAAGATGCTCGACACCATCGTCAAGGAGAAGTGGTTCCGGGCGCGCGCGACGATCGGGTTCTGGCCGGCCAATGCCGAGGGCGACGACATCGCGCTTTATGCCGACGAAACCCGCACGAAGAAGATCGCGACGCTGCACACGCTGCGTCAGCAGCTCGAGAAGCGCGAGGGCCGCTTCAACGCCGCGCTCGCCGACTTCGTCGCGCCCGCGGGCGTGCCCGACTATGTCGGCGGCTTCGTCGTCACCGCGGGGATCGGCGAGGATGCCGTTGCCGACCGCTTCAAGATGGCCAACGACGACTACTCCTCGATCCTGTGCAAGGCGCTGGCCGACCGCCTTGCGGAGGCCTTTGCCGAGCGCATGCACGCCCGCGTGCGCCGCGAGTTCTGGGCCTACGCACCGGACGAGGCCCTCTCCAACGACGAGATGATCCTGGAGAAGTACTCTGGCATCCGCCCCGCGCCCGGCTATCCCGCGCAGCCCGACCACACCGAGAAGGCGACGCTGTTCGAGCTGCTCGATGCGGAAGCAACCTGTGGCGTCAAGCTGACCGAGAGCTTTGCGATGTGGCCGGGCTCGAGCGTGTCCGGGCTCTATTTCGCTGCGCCTGAGAGCTACTATTTCGGCGTCGGCAAGATCGAGCGCGACCAGGTCGAGGACTACGCCGCGCGCAAGGGCATGACAGTGGCCGAGACCGAGCGCTGGCTCGCGCCGGTGCTGAACTACATCCCGTCGCAACAGACCGACAAGGCCTTCGCGGCAACGCCGGCGAACGACGAGCCCCCGGCGGATCTCGCCTCGCATCCGCCGGGCTGCACCTGCGCGGTGCATCTGGTCTGGCAGAAGAAGCGCGCGGGGGCGGTGTAGGCCGCGCTCCAAAGCAAAAGTTGCGAAAACAACCCCATGCACAGTAGCCATGGGGTTGAAAGGGTTGAGCAATTTTTGCATGGCGTCGGGCGCGGTTTGCGACGTCGGGCAAAACAGGGGTATTGTTGCATCATTGGCTGCTGTGGCCACTGAAGCAGCGCCGGCAGCGGATTGCTATTTCACTCTTCCTACGCGCACGGTGCCCATCCTCCCCTGGAGGGGGAGGATCGGTCCACATGCAGCGAAGCGGAATGCGGACCGAGGTGGGGTGACGGTCTCTCCACATCCAACGCTGCCCGTGCGGAGAGATCACCCCACCCCGCTCGCGCTGCGCGCGATCGACCCTCCCCCTCCAGGGGCGGGTAAGAAACCTCACCCCTTCGGCGGGGCCAGCGGCTGCACGACCTCCTGGAACGGGGCCAACGCCTCGCAACGCTCGGCATGTGCCGCGAGCGCCGGATAGCGCGAGGCGTCGAACAGAAGCGGATGCGCCTCGCGGGTGAAGCGGACGACGCAGGCGACCGCGACATCGGCGTGGCCGATGCGATCACCCAGCCAGTACGGCGTGGCCACCCTGGCGCGCTCGGCCTCCAGCACCTTGAGCACGTCGCCGATCTGCGCCTGGCAACGCTCGACCCACAACACGAGCTGCTCCTTCCGTAGCACGCGCTCATAGAGCAGGCTGACCGCCTTGTCGCCGAGACCTGAGGCGAGCGCGCAAATGCGCAAATGCTTGCGCCGCTCGGCGCCGCTTCGCGGCAGCATCGCCTTGTCCGCGCCGACGCGCTCGTCGAGATAGTCGAGGATGATCATGCTCTCGATCAGCGCCTCGCCGTCGTCGAGCACCAGGGTCGGCACGCGCCGCAACGGGTTGTACGGCGCGATCTTGTCGGCATCGCCGAAAGTCGACCATGGCTTGTGCTCGAAAGCGATGCCGTAAAGCCGCAGCGCAATCGCGACGCGGCGGACGAAGGGGGAATCATATTGGCCGATCAGGAACATGGTTCTCGCTCTTCTCAGTCGTGGGACCCGGCAGGGCCGATCAGTCTCCACGACCGGCTCGGTGCGGCGCAACAAGAATCTCGGAAATGGAGCATTGCGCCGGCTGCAACGTCGCCCGCGACCACCTCAGGCGCTACCCGTCAAAGGCCGTCCTGGATCGAGCGCTTGATCGCGGCGATGGCCGTCTCGTTGCGCTTGTACATCGTCCACTGCTTGATCCGCTTGGCGCGCACCAGCTTGGCCGCCGTCAGCACCCGCATGTGCTCGCTCACCGTGGGCGCGCTGACCCCGAGCTTCTCGGCGATCAGCAATCCGCAGACGCCGTCCTCGACCAGGTCGCCATCGGCCTGCTCGCGAAAATGCCGCCGCGGATCCCGCAGCCATTCCAGGATCTGCAGGCGGCGTTCATTGGCGAGCGCGCGCAAGGCAACGGCGAACTTCATTTAGTTATTTTGCTAATTACCTAATTGATGTCAACTCTCCCATGCGCTAGTCTGGATTGCGTCATGACAGCAACCACGGACATCACGCGGGAGCGGATTGCGGCGACCGAGACGGTCATCCGTCCGCATCTCAGGCGCACACCGCTGCTTCGGGCCGATCTCGCCGATTTCGGCCTGCCCGCCGCGCCCGTCACGTTCAAGCTCGAGATGCTGCAGCATTCCGGATCGTTCAAGGCGCGCGGCGCCTTCGCCAATCTGTTGCTGCGGCAGGTGCCGGAGGCCGGCGTCGTCGCCGCATCCGGCGGCAATCACGGCGCGGCCGTCGCCTATGCGGCGCAGCAGCTCGGCATTCCCGCCGCGATCTTCGTGCCTGACATCACCTCGCCGGCCAAGGCGGAGCGGATCAGAGGATATGGCGCAAAGCTCGTGATCGCGGGAAGCCGCTACGCCGATGCGCTCGCCGCCAGCGAGGCGCATGTCGTGCAGACCGGCGCGCTGGCCGTCCATGCCTACGATCAGGCCGAAACCCTGCTGGGCCAGGGCAGCGTCGGCCTGGAGCTGGAGCAGGATGCTCCCGGCATCGACACGCTGCTCGTGGCGGTTGGCGGCGGCGGGCTGATCGGCGGCATTGCGGCGTGGTACGCCGGCAGGACGCGCATCGTGGCGGTCGAGCCTGAGCAATCGCCCACCCTGCACGCCGCGTTCGAAGCCGGCGCACCGGTCGATGCGCCGGCCGGCGGCATCGCCGCCGACAGCCTTGCGCCGCGGCGCGTCGGCGAGCTGATGTTTCCGGTCGCGCGGGCTCATGTCGAGCGCGTCGTCCTGGTCAGCGACGATGCGATCCGGCAGGCCCAAGCAGCCCTGTGGTCGCGCCTGCGTCTCGTGGCCGAGCCGGGCGGCGCAGCGGCGTTTGCCGCGCTGCTCTCCAGCCGCTATCGTCCCTCACCCGCCGAGCGCGTCGCGGTTCTGCTCTGCGGCGCCAACACCACGGCGGTGAATTTCGACAGCTGAGCGGGCATGGCATGAAGGCAACACGCAGACTGATGCTGATATCGATCCTGTTGCCGACGATGGGTGCCGCCCACGCCCAGGACAGCCCGATCGGCTTTCTGACACCGTCGAAGAACATTGCCTGCCAGTTCTTCACCGATAACGGCCAAGCCAACGATAGAGGTGTGCTCCGCTGCGACATCATGAACATGGACGCGCGCCCGCGCCGCCCCGCCGACTGCGACCTCGATTATGGCCACGCCTTCGAGATGAGCGCGAAGGGCGCCGCGGGGCGCATCTGTGCCGGCGACACCGTGATGGACGCCTCGCTGCCGGTGCTGGCCTATGGCGAGATCTGGCAGCGCGGGGGATTTACGTGCAGGTCGGAGCAGACGGGATTGACGTGCTTCAACGCGATGCAGCGCGGGTTTTCGCTGGCGCGGGGGAAGCAGGAGGTGTTTTGAGGCGAAAGGCCGTAAGCCTTCCTGCGGAGCGTTGGCAGAGGCAATGAAATCGTGCCCTTGACTGACGAGGATCGACACGATTGGGAAGACGATCACTCCGGCGCAACATGGAGGATGCCGCAGCCAGAGCCATATTTCATGCGCTCACCGATCGGCGGGAAGCAGGAAGATTGCTGCAAGAGCGCCCAAGACTGCTATTGACGCCGCGGTCGCAAAGATAGCCTCGAAGGCATGCCCGCCACCAACTACGGCCAGCGCAGCGATCCCAAGCGCGAAGCCACCCTGCCGCGCCACGATCGTCATGGCAGAGGCCATGCCGGAACGGTCTGCCGGGGCGAGCGCAAGCAGGGCACCCGAAAGTTGCGGGTGGGCGAGCGCCGCGCCGCTGCCGATGACGACCATGCCCGCGAGCATAAGGCCGAGGGTCTCGGCCGTGTCAGTACGCCAGAGGGATGCAAGCAAAAGGAGGTTACCGACTGCGAGTATTGCGAGAGAATGCGCGAAGTGCCAGCGCCAACCTATGCGCATGACGAGGTGGCCGCCAATTGGCGGTACGATGAGCATCGGCGCCGTTGCAGCAAGCAGCGCGAGGCCAGTACGATCGGCGTGCCACCCGAATGCGCTCTGCATCGCCGGCGGCAGATAGACAAGGATGGCCCAGTAGCTGACGGAGACCGCAATCAGCAGCAGGCCGACACCGATCATCGCGGGTGTCCCGAACACGGCCGGGTCGAGGAGCGGCACGACGCATCGACGCTGTTGAAGGGCGAAGCCTGCCAACAGCAGAAGCGCCGCGCCGCCGAGGCTCGCGGCACCGATCATATCGACACGTACGCGCAACGTCGCGTCAATCAGCAGCGCGAGTGCCATCGTCAACAGGACGACGCCGACAATGTCGAGCGAGCGCTTCTCCGCGGCTTGGCCCTCGACGACGAGCCGCGGCACCGCAATGGTGAGAGCCACGCAGAACGGCACGTTGATGAAGAAAATCCAGCGCCACCCGGTCCAAGCCGTAATCACGCCACCGAGCGTCGGCCCCACGGCCATTCCAACACCGGAGACGACGCCCATCAAGGCGAATACGCGCGCTCTGACGGCGGCATCCGGGAACGCGCTGGCGACGAGCGCCAAGGCGCCTGTGACGACGAACGCTGCGCCAGCGCCTTGCAGACCTCGGGCAAGCCACAACGACGGACCGTCCCAGGCAAGGCCGCAAGCAAGGGAAGCGACAAGGAATATCGCATTGCCGGCCAGCAAAGCGCGGCGGCGACCAAAGCGATCGGCGATTGCCCCAGCCGCCAGCAGCATGCCCGTGAAAGCGAGCGAATAGGCATCGATCACCCAGGCCGTCGCGGCCATGCCGAAGTTGAGGGTATGCTCCATCGCAGGCAGCGCGACGACGACGGCCGTGACGTCGAGATTGGTGAAGAACGCACCGAGGCCGAGTGTCAGGACAACGGAAAGATCACGAGCGCATAAGGAGGGGGCCGTCTTCACAAATCCTCTGCCGAGCCGGGAAAGTGCCGCGCAGAAGCGCTGCGATGCCCGCTTGTTATCATCGGCTTGCGCCCTCGGCGTATGCCGAGTGTTCAATTCAGCATGAATCTCCTTCATAATGTCGACATGACCGCTCAGCCTCCATTCGATACCCTGATTGCCTTCGAAGCCGTGCACCGTCTCGGCAGCGTCACCGCCGCAGCAAGCGACCTCGGTGTGACGCAGAGCGCAGTGAGCCACCGGTTGCGCCGGCTGGAAGACTTCATGGGTTTGCCACTGCTGATGCGGACTTCGGGCGGCATGCGCCCGACTCCCGCCGGTGAAGCGCTTGCATCCGGCCTCGCGGAACTCCTCACCGGCCTCGGAGAGCTACGCGCACGATGCCGCGCTGCCGCCAGCAATGGCCCGCTGCGCGTCGGCGTCAGTGCGGCGCTTGCGGACTATTGGCTCGTCGCACGCCTGCCGATGTTCAAGGCCTCATCGACACCGATCGAACTGATCATCGTCGAGAGCACGGCGCAAGCGATCCACCTCGATCTCGACATCACGATCCATTGGCTCCTCGAGGGCGAGGCACGCGAGACCTCGACGCAGCGCGTGTTGTTCCGCGAGCAGGTCTTCCCCGTCTGCCACGCGCAACTATTGCCGTCGGCGCCGCTCGACGACCCGATGCGCATTGCCGCGCTGCCGCTGATCCATAAGGGGGCTGGCGCAGACGCGAACGCGGGAACGGAGTGGTCCTGGGCGACGTGGTTCGCGCGACTTGGCCTCGATGCGCCGCCGCCGGTTGGACTACGTTACGCCAACATGGCGACAGCGATCGGTGCCGCACTTCAAGGCAGCGGCGTCGTGCTGACGCGCTCACTCCTCGCGCGCGACGCGCTTATCGACGGCCGCCTCGTGCGCGTGCTGCCTGAGACCTGGGACATGCCGTCGACGAAGGTACACCTCGTGCGTTGGCCCGCGGTCTTGGCAAGTGATGCTCGGGTGAAGGCATTCGTTGCATGGCTTTTGGACGAGGCTGACGAATGCGTCCAATAGGAGGCCCGCCCGGCACCGTCGCACATTGACGCGCTGACGGCCGCGTCGGCACGCTGTCGTTGCGAGCCAACGGGTCCGCGCATAGCGCGGCCCGATGCCGGGCTCCGCGCAGCAATCCGGAATCAGTCCACGGAGGCAACCTGGATTGCTTCGTCGCCAGAGCTCCTCGCAACGCGCTGTGGAGACAGCGCATGAGCGAGCCGACATGCGGGGATTTTTGTGAGCACTTCCCCGGATATCGCTTCGCTCATCCGGGCTGCGAGCTCGCACGCTATCCGATGATCGGCACATGCCTTGCCGCATCGCGCGGCGCGGTGCCGTCGAGGCGGGGATCGTCGGCGATCTCGATCTGGCGGCGGAACGGGCGGAAGCCGGAGCGCTGGTAGAAGGCGACGGCGGAGGGATGGTCGAGCGTGCAAGTGTGCACCCAGACGCGGCTGACGTCGCGCGACCAGGCCCGCTCCAGCGCGCGGTTCATCAGGAAGCGGGCGGCGCCGGTGCCGATCAGGCGACCCGTGACGCCGAAATAACCCAGCTCGCACTGGCCGGGTTCGCGGAAGTCGAGTTCGAGCAGGCCTTCGTCGCGGCCGTCCAGGGCCAGGGCGTAGACCTCGACCTCAGGCGCGTGGATGATCGCGGCGAGCTCGGCATCGCTCATGCGGGCGCGCGAGAACCACAGCCAGTCCTCGCCGACGCGGCGGAAGAGATCGCGGTACCAGGCAAGCGCGGGCGCATCGACCTTGCGCAGCGACCACGCACCCGGCGGATCGTCGCGGCGCGCGGGAGGCGCCGTCATTTCCAGATGGGTGACGACGGAGGCGATCTTGCCGGCGGGAACGTCGGAATAGCCGTCGGGGAGGATCATGGTTGGTTGCTTCCTTCGTTATAGGCAAGCGGGCGAGCCGTGCCGATTTAAAGAACGACGGGGGCTCAATACTCCGTCATTGCGAGCGCAGCGAAGCAATCCAGGATCTTTCCGCGGAGGGACTCTGGATTGCTTCGTCGCAAGAGCTCCTCGCAATGACGGTGGAGAGGCAATGACGGTGGAGAGAGTATGTGTAGCCCGGATGGAGCGCAGCGCAATCCGGGATTCTTGCCAGAGCCGGCAGGGGTCCCGGATTTCGCTGCGCCCCATCCGGGCTACGAGGCTCGCCCTGCCGCTACCCCTCCCCCTCGTCGCTCGCCAGAACGCCCTTCACCGCACGCGCCCAGCCCGCGAGCTTTCGCTCTCTTGTCGCCTGGCTCATGTTCGGCTTGAAGCGGTGCTCCAATCGCCAGTTGTCGGCGAATTTGGTCGGCTCGGGATAGACGCCGGCGGCAAGACCGGCGAGGTAGGCGGCGCCGAGCGCCGTGGTCTCCTGGATCACGGGACGATCAACGGGAGCATCCAGGAGATCGGCGAGGCGCTGCATGGTCCAGTCGGAAGCGGTCATGCCGCCGTCGACGCGGAGCACGACGCTGGCCGTCTCCGAACTCGGCCAATCCGCGCGCATTGCGGCCCAAAGGTCGAACGTCTGGTAGCAGACGCTTTCCAGCGCGGCGTGGGCGAGCTCGGCCGGTCCCGTGTTGCGGGTGAGGCCGAACAGCGCGCCGCGGACGCGCGGATTCCAGTAGGGCGCGCCCATGCCGACGAAGGCGGGGACGAGATAGACGCTCTGCATGGAGTCGGATTGATCCGCGAGCGGCCCAGTCTCGGCGGCGTGCTTGATGATGCCGAGGCCGTCGCGCAGCCATTGCACCGCGCTGCCGGCGACGAAGATCGAGCCCTCCAGCGCATAGGTGCGCTTGCCGTCGAGCTGATAGGCGACGGTGGTGAGCAGCTTGTTCTTCGACACCACCGGCGTGCTGCCGGTGTTGAGGAGGGCAAAACAGCCGGTGCCGTAGGTGGACTTCATCATGCCCGGGCGGAAGCAGGCCTGGCCGATGGTCGCGGCCTGCTGGTCGCCGGCGATGCCCGAGATGGCGATGGCGCCGCCGAACAGATCGGGCGTGCTCTCGCCGAAGCGCGCGGAAGAGTCCTTCACCTCCGGCAGCATCGAGCGCGGCACGCCGATGATCTCCAGGAGCTCGTCGTCCCACTGGCCGGTGTGGATGTTGAAGAGCAGTGTGCGCGAGGCGTTGGTGGCGTCGGTGGCGTGCACCTTGCCGCCGGTGAGGCGCCAGAGCAGGTAGCAATCGACGGTGCCGAACATCAATTCGCCGCGGGCGGCGCGGGCCCGCGCGCCGGGCACGTGGTCGAGGATCCAGGCAACCTTGGTGCCGGAGAAATAGGGATCGATGATCAGGCCGGTCTTCTGCGAGATCACGCCCTCGCGGCCGTCCGCCTTCAGTTTCGCGCAGATGTCGGCGGTGCGGCGGTCCTGCCAGACGATGGCGCGGTGCACGGCCTGGCCCGTGGCGCGATCCCACACCACGGTGGTCTCGCGCTGGTTGGTGATGCCGATCGCGGCGATGTCCTTGGCCTTGATGCCGGCCTGCTCGATCGCCTCGCGGCAGACCATCACGGTCGAGGTCCAGATGTCCTCCGGCTCATGCTCGACCCAGCCCGACGCCGGAAAATGCTGCGGAAACTCCGCTTGAGCCTTCGCCGCGATGGATATATCGCCGCGAAACACGATCGCGCGCGAGGAGGTGGTGCCCTGGTCGATGGCGAGGACGAAAGACATGGCGGCTTACCTTGGCGTTTTCCCTTGAGAGGATCATTGTGTCGCGCCAAAGGGAGCGGATTAGAGCGGCAAGGTCAAGGCGGCTCTCCCTTACCCTCCCCTGGAGGGGCAGGGGAATCGCATGTGGTTTTGAGGGTGGTATTGCGCGGTCCAGCGATATGGATTCTGAAGAGGACTCCCGATTCGGCGTGGGGGTCCTATGCGCAAGATTCGCAGTATCTTCAGTACGTTGCCCGATCCGCGTGCACCCAACGCACTGCACGACCTGCTGGATCTCATCGTCATCGCGCTGGCAACGGTGTTGTGCGGAGGACAGGGCGCGACGGATATGGAGGTGTTCGCGTCGTCCAAGGAAAAGCTGTTGCGGCAATTCCTTCGGTTGGAGCACGGAATCCCCAGTCACGATACGTTCAGCCGGGTCTTCAACGCGCTCGATCCGGGGGCTTTCGAACAAGCCTTCCGAAGCTTTATGGCAGCATTCGCAGAGGCCAACGGGATCAAGCTCACCGGCGTGGTGGCAGTCGATGGCAAAGCTGTTCGAGGAGCCTACGAACGCGGTCGCAGCGCCACGCCACTGCACATGGTCAATGTCTTTGCGACCGAAGCCCGCATGGCCCTGGCTGCATGCAAGGCGCCAGGCCGCAACGAGGCCCAAGGTGCCCTGGATGTGCTGCAAATGCTTTCGCTCGAAGGCTGCATCGTCACTGCCGACGCCCTGCATTGCAATCGTCCCTTCGCCAAGAAGGTGCTCGAGCGTGGCGCCCACTACGTGCTGGCTCTCAAGGAAAATCAAAGCAAACTGTTCGCGGAGGTCGAGCGCTGCTTTGCCCGCTCGGGCAAGCGCAGCGTGGCTCAACGACGCGAGCCGAGCACGCACGATCGATGCGAATCCCGGCGCGCCACCGTCATGCGCAACATCAGTCTGGGTACGACAAACCGCTTTCCCGGAGTGGCGGCCGTGGCTCGCATCACTTCGCGCCGACGACTGCATGGCAAACCCGCCGGCAAGCCGTCCGTGCGATATTACTTGTTGTCCAAATACCTGCCCGCAAGACGATTGTTGCAGGTCGTCCGAGGCCATTGGAGCATCGAGAATCAGTTGCACTGGGTGCTCGATGTCGTCTTTGGCGAAGACGCTTGCCGAACCAGAAAAAACAACGGCCCCGAGAACTTCGCGATCTTGCGGCGAGCTGCAATCAATCTCATTCGAGCCCACCCCGCCCGCATCTCCATGCGACAGAAGGTCAAACGAGCAGGCTGGGAAGACGAATTCCTTCTCAGCCTTATCGGTCACATGCGATAGCCCTGCCCTGGAGGGGGAGGGTCGGCTCACATAGAGCGCAGCGAAATGTGCGCCGGGGTGGGGTGACGGTCTCTCCGCGCCCGAGACGAGGGATCACCCCGCCCCGCTCGCGCTACGCGCGATCGACCCTCCCCCTCCAGGGGAGGGTAAGGAAAACTCAACCCGCCTGCCGTCAGCGCAGTGAGAAAATAAGGAAGGAAACCACCATGGCGTATGAGACGATCAAATACGAGGTCGCCGAGCAGATCCTCACCATCACGCTGAACCGGCCCGACAAGCTCAACGCCTTCAACGCGCAGATGCAGTCCGAGCTGATCGACGCGTTCGACGCCGCCGACAAGGACGACAATGTCCGCGCCATCATCGTGACGGGCGCAGGGCGCGGATTTTGCGCGGGTGCCGATCTCTCCTCCGGCGCCGACACCTTCGACCGCGACGCGCGGCGCGGCCCGGTGAAGCGCCTCGCCGACGGCAGGGTCGACTACAGCGATCCGCAGGTGCGTGACGGCGGCGGCCAGGTGACCTTGCGCATCTTCAAGTGCCTGAAGCCCGTGATTGCCGCGGTGAACGGCCCGGCGGTCGGCATCGGCGTCACCATGCAGCTCGCGATGGACATCCGAATCGCTTCCGACGCCGCGCGCTTCGGCTTCGTGTTCTCCCAGCGCGGCATCGTGCCCGAGGCGGCCTCGAGCTGGTTCCTGCCGCGCATCGTCGGCATCTCGCAGGCACTGGAATGGTGCTATTCCGGCCGCGTCTTCCCGGCGCAGGAAGCGCTCGCCGGCCGCCTTGTCAGCAAGGTCGTCGCCCCCGATGATCTGCTGCCGACCGCCCGCGCGCTCGCCAAGGAATTTGCCGCGAAGACCGCGCCGGTCTCGATCGCCCTGATCCGCCAGATGATGTGGCGCATGATGGGCGCCGATGATCCCATGGAGGCCCACAAGGTCGACAGCCGCGGCATCTACGCCCGCGGCCGCTCCGACGACGTGAAGGAAGGCGTGGTGTCGTTCCTGGAAAAGCGTCCCGCGCAATTCAAGAACAAGGTCTCGACCGACATGCCGGACTATTTTCCCTGGTGGTCGGAGCGGGAGTACAAGTGAGGACGCGTCCGGTGGCGTAGGCGAACGAAGCCTACGCCGCCTTGATGGCACGAATGAAGGTCTCGACGAACTGACGCATGTTCTCCGACTGACGCGTCAGTTCCTCGGAAGCATCGAACACTTCGCCGGCGGCGGCGCTGGACTCGCCCGAGCCGACCTTGACGCCCTGGATGCTCTGTGAGATTTCGCCGGTCCCTCGCGCGGCTTCCTGGACATTGCGGGCGATTTCCCGCGTGGCCGCGTCCTGCTCGACGACCGCGGCGGCGATCGACGAGGTGATCTCGTTGATCTCCTCGATCGTGGCCGTGATGCCGTGGATCGCGCTCACGGCCTGTCCGGAGCTGGTCTGGATGGCGGCGATTTGATCGCGAATGTCGTCGGTCGCCTTGGAGGTCTGCTCGGCGAGGCTCTTCACCTCGCCCGCCACGACGGCAAATCCCCTGCCCGCCTGCCCCGCCCGCGCCGCTTCGATCGCCGCGTTCAATGCCAGGAGATTGGTCTGCCGCGCGATCTCGTTGATCAGCTTGAGCACATCGCCGACCCTCTCCGCCGCGGACGAGAGCCCTTGCACGGTTTCGTTGGTACGCCGTCCTTCGGCGACGGCCTTCTCCGCGATCTGCGCCGACTGCGTCGCGCGGCGTCCGATCTCGGCGACCGAACTGGACAATTCCTCGGTGGCCGCGGCGACGGTCTGCATGTTCGCCGACGCAATCTCGGTCACGCCTGCCACGCTCGCTGCCTCGTCGCTGGTGTGACCGGCGGAGCGCCTCATCCCGCCTGCGGTCGCCTCCAGCTGGGACGATGCGGAGATGACGGTCTCGATCACCTCGGTGACGTCGACGTCAAAACGGTCGGAGAGCTCGTCGATGCGCGTTGCGCGCGCGGCGCGCTGCGCAGCAGCCTCGCGCTCTCTCGCGTTCAGCTCGACGCTCCGGACCAGGCTGTCCTTGAAGAACTGAACCGCGCACGCCATCGCTCCGATCTCGTCCGTGCGGTCAGTGCCCTCGACCTGCTGGTCGAGCTTGCCGTCGGCAAGATGCGTCATGGTGCCGGCGAGCCGACCGATCGGCACGGTAATGCCCCGTGCCATGATCGCCGCGGTCAACATGCTCGTCAGCAGCGCGAGCAAGGACAGCGCGGTCACGAGGCCAAGGCTGAGAGTGGCTTCGGACTTCTTCTTCGCCAACAGGCCGGTGAGCTCCGTCACCAGCCCATCCTCGATCCTCTTCAACAGATCGATCCGAACCGTGGCGGCATCGAACCAGGATTTGCTGTCGAGCGCACCAAACTCGCCCGCAAGCCCGCCCCGCTCGACCACCTTGCGCATGCCGTCGAACTTGTCGATCGCAGGCCCCGACAATTCCGCGCTGAACAGATCCCTCGCGTGAGGAGAGGCCACCGCGCGGAAGGCGGCGAAGAAGCTGTCCTGCGCGGCTGCAAGGCCAATCGCCCTGACATAGGCCTGCGGCTCGAAACGTCCGGCGGCGATCGCGCCGGCAACGGTCGCGCGTTCCAGGCCGGCGCGTTCCTTGGCCTCCACCAGATTGGCATGCGCGGCAATCGACCGCGAGATCTCGTCGTCCGTCGCGAGCTTGGAAATGCCTGAGGTCACCGTGATCAGGCGCCCCACGATCTCCGTCAAGGCGCCCGTCGCGGCCGCCGGCGCAATGGCCTGGCGATCGATCTGCGCGCGCAGCGAATCCAGGCGCGCAAGGCTCTCGATTGCCGCCTGGCTTGCAGAGGTGAGCCGACCGCTGCCTTCGCGGGCAAGATCCGCCAGCGCCCCCAGCGCCATCGCGCGGCCCGCGTCGGTGCGGCCGCGCTGCTGCTGGAGCTCGGCGCCCAATTGTGCGCCCTTGCTGCTCAGAAAGGTCAGGGAGAGTCCGCGTTCGCGCTGGAGCTCGTGGACCAGGCCGCTCAACTTGCCGACGCCATCCACGACCGGCTGCATGGCCACCATTTCAGAACGCACGGCCCATTTGGCAGAAATATCGTACAGGGCGAGCGCAGCGAGCGTCGCGAGAGGCAGCAGTGCCGCCAGAGCGATGCGATGAATTATTCTTATCTTCTTGAACATCATCCGAGTTCGCGATTGCGTACTCGTGATAGGATCGGACTGGTAAAGAAAACTCCTTATACGAGTGAGAAAAAGATAGGCGGCACCTGCTCACGAATGCGGCAAGTCGATCAGTCCATCATCAACGCCACGCGGCCGATCGCCTTGCGGTCGATCAAGAGCCGCATCGCCTTTGCATAATCGTGCAGAGGCAGACGGTGTGAGACGTTGGGGCGCAGCTTGCCCTCCTCCGCCCATTGCAGCAGCGCGTTCAAACGCACCTGTCCGAGCGCAGGGTTCTTTCGGACCGCCTCGCCTGCGCGTACGCCGAGCACGCTGGCGCCCTTGATCAGCAGGAGGTTTGTCCTCGCCGAACCGATGCCGCCGGTGAAGCCGATCACCAGGAGCCGTGCGCCCCAGGCGATGCAGCGCATCGAGTCCTCGAAGACCTGGCCGCCGACGGGATCGAACACGACGTCCGCGCCGCGCCCGTCGGTGATACGCTTGACGGCATCGCGAAACGGCTCGCGGTCGTAGCGGACGAGGTGATCGGCGCCGCGCGACTTCGCGATGGCGAGCTTCTCGTCGCTGGAGGCGGTCGCGATCACGGTCGCACCCAGCATCTTGCCGATCTCGACCGCCGCCAATCCCGTGCCGCCGCCGGCACCATGCACCAGCAACACTTCTCCCGGCTCGACCCGGCCGCGATCGATCAGCGCGTGATAGGCCGTGCCATGGCCGGCAAGATAAGTGGCAGCTTCCGCGTAGTCGAACGTCGACGGCTTGGGGGTGAGCTGTGACGGCGTGACGACGGCTTCGTCCGTGAACGCGCCATGGCGCATCTTGACGATGACCTTGTCGCCGACGGCGACGCCCCTCGCCTCAGTGCCGACTTCGCAGACGTCACCAGCGGCTTCCATGCCGGGCGTGAACGGCAGCTCGGGCTTGAGCTGATATTGCCCGGCGGCCATCAGCACGTCAGGGAAATTCAACCCGGCGGCGCGGATCTTGACCCGCACCTCGGCCGGCTTCAAAGCACGCGACGGAAACTCTTCCAGCCGCAGGGCTTCGGGCTCGCCGAGCGCGCGGCAGACGACGGCGCGCACCATCAGGCCGCGCTCGCCTTGCTGCGCAGCAGCGCCTCGCGGATCAGCGGCAGACGGTCATTGCCGAAATACATGTCGGTCTTGTTCACGAAGATCGTCGGCGAACCGAAGCCGCCGCGGGCGACCACCTCTTCCGTATTGGCCTTGAGCTGATCCTTGATCCCCTGCTCCGAAATGCCGGCGAAGAACTTTGCCTCGTCGATGCCGACCTTCCTGCAGATCTCGGCGAGCACGGCGTCCTGCGAAATGTCCTTGTCCTCGCCCCAATAGGTCTCGAACACCGCGGTCGCGAACGGCACCATGTCCGCGGCGAGCCAGATGCAGCCCCGCATCGCCTTCACGCTGTTCACCGGAAACACCGTCGGCGGCATCTTGATCGCAAGGCCCGCCGAGCGCGCCCAATCCTGAAGATCCTTCTTCATGTAGCGCGCCTTCAGCGGCACCGGCTTCTCGCGTTGCGCATAGACGCTCGGATTGACCGTGTTGAAGATGCCGCCAACCAGGATCGGCCGCCAGACGATCTCGGCACCCAGCTCCCTGGCGAGCGGCTGGATGTTGTGGAAGGCGAGATAGGTCCAGGGACTGGAGCAGTCGAAGAAGAACTCGATCATGGCGTTTCCTTTGTTCTCGTCATTCCGGGGCGCGCCTCTTGGGCGCGAACCCGGAATCCATTTCACCAGTTTTGCTGCGGCCCGATGGATTCCGGGCTCGGCGCTATGCGCCGCCCCGGAATGACAGGTCATTTCCTTCCCAGCACTTCCTTAGCCCTCTGCCCGAACATGATCTTGCGTGATTCCTCGTCGAACGGCTCTTTGACGAATTTTCCGATCGCAAGCCCCGCCTGCACCTGCGGCCTGGCGCGGACCTCGGCATACCAGCGTTTGACGCTCGGATAGTCGTCGAGCGTGAAGCCTTGCGCCTTGTGGGTCATGGTCCAGGGGAAGCAGGCGATGTCGGCGATGGAATAATCGCCGGCGACATAGGCGCCGGTCTTCTTCAGCTGCCGGTCGAGCACCCCGTACAGCCGCGCGGCCTCGTCGCGATAGCGCTCGATCGCGTAAGGGATCTTCTCGGCGGCATAGAGCGCGAAATGGCCGTGCTGGCCGAGCATCGGCCCGAGGCCGGCCATCTGCCACATCACCCACTGGATCGTGGTGGAGCGGCCGCGCAGATCGGCCGGCAGGAAGCGGCCGGTCTTCTCCGCCAGATAGATCAGGATCGCGCCGGTCTCGAAGGCCGCGAACGCTTCGCCGCCGTCAGCAGGCTCATGATCGACGATCGCGGGAATGCGGTTGTTCGGAGAGATCGCCAGGAACTCGGGGCCGAACTGCTCGCCGGCGCGGATGTTGACGGGCTTCACCGTATAGGGAAGCCCGAGCTCCTCCAGCATGATCGAGATTTTCCAGCCGTTCGGCGTCGGCGCGTAATAGAGGTCGATCATGACCTGTCCCTTGGCACTTTCCTTGGCATTTCCTGTCGCCGCCGCTGGAATAGAGAGCGACTTTCGTTGTTCTGTACCTCGACGTTAGGACATGGCAGGAAGGGGCGCAACACAACCTGCCGGGAGGGCCGCCATGCTGTTTCCAACCACGATTGCCGGCTCCTTGCCAAAGCCGGAATGGCTCGCCGAGCCGAACATGCTCTGGGCACCCTGGAAATCACAAGGCGACGAGCTTCTGCGCGCCAAGCGCGATGCGACGCTGATCTGGCTGAAGATCCAGGAGGACGCCGGCATCGACATCCTCACCGAGGGCGAGCAGGCCCGGCAGCATTTCGTCCATGGCTTCCTGGAGAAGATCGAAGGCATCGATTTCGCCCACAAGGTCGAGATGGGCATCCGCAAAGACCGCTACAAGGCGATGGTGCCGCAGGTGGTCGCCCCGCTTCGCCTGAAGGATCGCGTCCATGCCTTCGAGGCGCGCGTGGCGCGCATGCACACGAAGAAGAAGCTGAAGTTCACGCTGCCCGGCCCGATGACCATCATCGACACCATCGCCGACCGCTATTATGGCGATCGCGTCAAGATGGCGTTTGCCTTCGCCGAGTTGCTCAACGAGGAGGCCAAGGCCCTGCAGGCCGACGGCGTCGATTTCGTGCAGTTCGACGAGCCCGCCTTCAACGTCTACATGGACGAGGTCAACGATTGGGGCATCAAGGCGCTCGAGCGCGCGGCGCAGGGGCTGACTTGCACCACCGCCGTGCACATCTGCTACGGCTACGGCATCAAGGCCAACACCGACTGGAAGGAGACGCTTGGCACGCAATGGCGGCAATACGAGCAGATCTTCCCGGCGATCGACGCCAGCCCGATCCAGCAGGTCGCGATCGAATGCCGCAATTCCAAGGTGCCGCTCGACCTGCTCGCGCTTCTGAAGAACAAGGTCGTGCAGGCCGGCGTGATCGACGTCGCCAGCGACACCGTGGAGACCGCCGAAGACGTCGTGAAGGTGATCGACGCGGTGTCGAAATTCGTGCCCAAGAGCAACATCATCGCCACCACCAATTGCGGCATGGCCCCGATGCGGCGCGACATCGCCGAAGCCAAGCTGATGGCGCTCGGCGCGGGCGCGGCGCTGGCGCGCGAGAAGCTCGGATGACGGCGGCGATCCCAGGGCCGCTCTGCTAGTCCAGAGCGGTCGGATGCAGCGCCGGTTGATATCCGGCGCTGAGTGCCCGCAATGTGGACGGGGGCGTCAGCAGCATGGGGTTGGCCAGCTCGTGCGCGGCGTGCGTATAGCCGGCCGGCGACCATAGCAGCGGCCGGCCTTTCCTCGTCAGAAAACTTTCCTCGCCCTGCTGCACCATCGCGCCGTCGGGTAATTGCGCCAGCGGCATCGGCAGCGCGTGCAGCCGCTTCTTGCCGCGATCGAGACGCTCGCGATGCAGTTCGGCGTCAATCGTCTTTGCGCTCACCTTGCTCGCACCATTTCCCTTCTCCCATGCCGCGCGGAAGCGGTTGGCATCGTCGCGGCGGCAGAAGAAGCAGGGTCGGTGTCCCGCGGCGAAGGCAGTGGCTTCGTCGAGAAAGAACAGCTCGGTCCAGCTCCGCCGCGCCATCACCGGGCGCCGCCAGCCGCGGAATTCGCACAGGCAAATGATCCAGGCCGGCGAAGACCAGCGCTTTTTCAGCAGCGTCTTCGTCGCGGGATCGTGGATGATGCCGCGATTGCCGGTGAACATGCCGCGATGCGGCGTCGCGATGATCTCGCCGGTGGGCGTGACGCGGTTTTGCAGGGGCATGCGTTCCCTATTCCGCGATCGTCATTCCGGGATGGTCCGAAGGACCAGACCCGGAATCTCGAGATTCCGGTTCGATGCTTCGCATCGCCCCGGAATGACTCCGCCCCTCACGCCGCGCCGTCGCGCAGCGGCGGGTGGTAGGACAGCGCGGTGTCCCAGGGGAAGAAGATCCAGGTGTCCTGCGAGACTTCCGTGATGAAGGTGTCGACCAGCGGACGGCCCATCGGCTTGGCGTAGACGGTGGCGAAATGCGCATCGGGTAGCATCTTGCGCACCATCCTGCCGGTCTTGCCGGTGTCAACGAGGTCGTCGACGATCAATAGGCCCTTGCCGGTGCCGCCGCCGAGCTTCATGGCCTGCTCTGAGATGCCCTTCAGGACCTGGAGCTCGCCCTGCTTGTCGTGGTCGTAGCTGGCGATGCAGACCGTATCGATGACACGCACGCCGAGCTCGCGTGCCACGATCGCGGCCGGCACCAGGCCGCCGCGGGTGATCGCGATGACCGCGTGGAACGGGCCGACCTCGTTGAGCCGCCAGGTGAGTGCCCGGCAGTCGCGGTGGAATTGGTCCCACGAGACCGGAAAGGCCCTGCCCGCCCGCTCCTGTGCGCTCAGTTCCGGTGCTTCACCAGCCATTGTCGTCTCCTGCTTCGCCTGCCGGCAACATCCCCGCTAGCGGGTGATGTTCAACCCTGCCAGCATGTCCTTCACGGCCGCCATCGCAGCCGCCAGCTTCTCCGGATCGCGCGAGCGCACCACCAGATTGGTGTTGGGCTTCTGCTCCTCGTCCATGAAGGGATAGCTGCCGATGATGGTGTCGGGATGGGCGGCGGCAATCGCCCGCAAGGGGCTGCCGATGTCGCCCTCGCGCGCATTGGCGCGCACCGTGTCGGAGAGCATGCGCACGCCCGATTTCAGCTTGGGCGCGACGATGTCCATCATCGCCTGCATGATCGAGGGCACGCCCGCCATGACGATGACGTTGCCGATCTTGAAGCCGGGGGCGAGGATGGTCGCGCTCTGGATCAGCTCGGCACCATCGGGGATGCGGGCCATGCGCAACCGGGCCTCGTTGAGGTCCTGCTCGCTCCAGCGCTCGCGAAAGCGGGCGACCACCTCGGGGTGGTGGTCGATGCCAACGCCGAACGCCTTGGCGACGCTGTCGGCTGTGATGTCGTCATGGGTCGGCCCGATCCCGCCCGTGGTGAAGACATAGGTGTAGCGATGCCGCAGTGCATCCAGGGCCGCGATGATGTCGGGCTCGTCGTCGGAGACGACCCGGACTTCCTTCAGGTCGATGCCGATATTGGTCAGGTATTCGGCGATGAAGCCGATATTCTTGTCCTTGGTCCGGCCGGACAGGATTTCGTCCCCAATGACCAGAATGCCCGCCGTGACGATCTCGCTCATGCCTTAAGTCCCTCACCTGTGGCGCCGACTTTGCCGGGGTAACGCGTTGAAGTCACGCAGTTTTGCTGCCGAAATAAGCAGTCCTCAGCCATTTTTTGAGGCAGGCCCCCGGCCATCACCGACAAACGCTGCCGGTGCATGCTTATCGCGCTGGCCCGGCCCTTGCTACCTCCTACGGAAGTCATGCACTCTCACGGCATGGCCACAGGACGTTGCGGTCTCCACCAAGGACCAAACGACCTGACCAATGGCGCAACGCCTGGGGAGAACAGTCGGGATCTATGGCAGTCGCGTTTGACGAAATGAACATTCCCGGCGGGGACCTTCGCCCCGCCTATCAGGAGCTGGCGCGCTGGCTCAAGGAGACGCCTCCCGAGGCGCTCGAATATCGCCGCCAGGAGGCCGAGCTCCTGTTCCGCCGGATCGGCATCACCTTTGCGGTCTATGGCGAGGCCGAGTCCACCGAGCGGCTGATCCCCTTCGACGTGATCCCCCGGATCATGTCCGGCAAGGAATGGACGCTGCTGGAAAAGGGCCTGAAGCAGCGCGTGCGCGCGCTCAACATGTTTCTGCGCGACATCTATCACGGCCGCGACATCCTGCGCGCCGAGATCGTGCCCGACGATTTGATCTTCCAGAACCCGGTGTTCCGGCCCGAGATGAACGGCCAGCAGGTGCCGCACGACGTCTACGTGCACATCGCCGGCATCGACATCGTCCGGGTCGACGCCGAGGACTTCATCGTGCTGGAGGACAATGCCCGCACGCCCTCCGGCGTGTCCTACATGCTGGAAAACCGCGAGATCATGATGCGGCTGTTTCCGGATCTGTTCGCCCGCCACAGGGTGGCGCCGGTCGAGCGCTATCCGGACGAGCTGCTCTCGGCCTTGCGCTCGGTCGCGCCGCTCAGCGCATCCAGCGAGCCGACGGTCGCCCTGCTCACTCCCGGCGTCTACAACTCCGCCTATTACGAGCACTCGTTCCTTGCCGACAAGCTCGGCATCGAGCTGGTCGAGGGCCGCGATCTCATCGTCAAGAACAACGAAGTGTTCATGCGGACGACGGAAGGGCTGAAGCGGGTCGACGTGATCTACCGCCGCGTCGACGACGACTTCCTCGACCCCCTCACCTTCCGGCCCGATTCCGTGCTCGGCGTCCCCGGTCTGATGTCGGCCTATGCGGCCGGCAACATCACCCTCGCCAACGCCGTCGGCACCGGGATTGCCGACGACAAGGCGATCTACTCCTACATGCCCGACATCGTGAAGTTCTATCTCGGCGAGGAGCCGATCCTGAAGAACGTGCCGACCTGGCGCTGCCGCGAGCCGAAGGATCTCGCTTATGTGCTGGACAATCTTAGCGAGCTGGTCGTCAAGGAAGTGCACGGCTCCGGCGGCTACGGCATGCTGATCGGTCCCGCCGCGACGAAGGCGACCATCGAAGCCTTCCGCGAGAAGCTCAAGCGCGAGCCGGAAGGCTTCATCGCGCAGCCGACGCTGGCGCTCTCGACCTGCCCGACCTGCACGGCCTCCGGCCTCGCGCCGCGCCACGTCGACCTGCGGCCCTTCGTGCTCACCGGCAGCAAGAGCACGACGATCGTGCCGGGCGGCCTCACCCGCGTCGCGCTGAAGGAAGGCTCCCTGGTGGTGAATTCGAGCCAGGGCGGCGGCACCAAAGACACCTGGATTTTGGACGAGTAGTCAGATGCTGTCGCGTACCGCCGAAAACCTCTACTGGCTCGCCCGCTACGTCGAACGGGCCGAATATCTCGCGCGCACCATCGATGCGACGCTCCGCGTCACAGCGCTTCCCGCCGCCTATATCGGCAAGACCAACGAATGGGACTCGGCGCTGCTCACCGCCGGCGTCGCCGCCAGCTTCTATCAGAAATATGAAGAAGCCAACGAGCACAACGTCGTCGACTATCTCTCCTTCTCCGTGGACAATCCGTCCTCGATCAGGAACTGCATCGAAGCGGCCCGGCTGAATTCGCGCTCCGTCCGCACCGCGCTGACCAGCGAGATGTGGGACACCATCAACTCGGCCTGGATCGAGTTGCAGGAGGTCTGGAGCAAGGGTACTTCGACCCGCGAGGATCTGGCCAAGTTCTTGCGCTTCGTGCAGGAGACCTCGCTGCGCTTCGACGGCTCGGCCTACCGGACCATGCTCCGCAACGACGCCTACTGGTTCTCGCGCCTCGGCCTGCACCTGGAGCGCGCCGACAACACCGCGCGCATTCTCGACGTGAAGTATCACGTGCTGCTGCCGGAAGAGGAGCACGTTGGCGGCCCGCTCGACTTCTATCAATGGAGCTCGATCCTGCGCTCGGTGTCGGCGCTGACGGCCTATCACTGGGTCTACCGCGAGACGCTGAAACCGTGGCTGGTCGCGGATCTGCTCATCCTCAACGGCACGCTGCCGCGCTCGCTCGCGAGCTGCTACGACAATCTCGTGCGCAATCTCGACCAGATCGGCGTCGCCTATGGCCGCCAGGGCCCGGCCCAGCGCCACGCCCGCGGCATCCGCAACCGGCTGGAACACAGCAACATGAACGACATTTTCCAGCATGGCGTGCATGAATTCATTCAGGAATTCATCACGGACAATTCCAGGCTGGGCGAAATCATCACGAAGCAGTATTTGATCTGATGCCGTCATTCCGGGGCGCCCAACGGGCGAACCCGGAATCTCGAGATTCCGGGTTCGATGCTGACGCATCGCCCCGGAATGACGGGGCAAGAACAACGGTCCACCATGCGCCTGCGAATCCTGCACACCACGACCTATCGCTACGAGCCGCCGGCCACGAGCGTGATCCAGATCCTGCGCATGACGCCCGGCAGCCATGACGGGCAATATGTGGCGGAATGGCAGATCGACGTCTCCACGGACACCAAGCTCGACATGCATGAGGACGCCTTCGGCAATGTCACCCATGTGCTGTCCTGCGGACCTGTCGGTGACATCCAGATCACCGCCGAAGGGCTGATCGAGACCCACGACACCGGCGGCGTCCTGCGCGGCACCGACGAGCGCTTTCCGGCTGGCATGTTCCTGCGCTCCACCGACCTCACCTCGGTCAATCCGGCGATGGCGGCGGTCGCGCGCCAGTTGCGCAGCGAGGCCGAGAGCGACACGCTCGGCTTTCTGCATGCGCTGATGACTGAGATCGCCGATCACATGACGTTCGACGAGGACCCGACCCACAGCGGAACCGCGGCGGCGGAGGCATTCACGCTCAAGCGCGGGGTCTGCCAGGACTACGCGCATATCTTCATTGCCTGCGCACGTGCCGGCGGCGTGCCGGCGCGCTTCGTCTCCGGCCATTTTCTGCGCGCCGACGGCATGCTGCATCAGGACGCCGGGCACGCCTGGGCGGAAGCCTTCGTGCCCGATCTCGGCTGGGTCGGCTTCGATCCCGCCAACAGCATCTGCGCCACCGACGCCCATGTCCGCGTCGCGATCGGCCTCGACTATCTCGGTGCGGCCCCGGTGCGCGGCACCCGCTATGGCGGGGGCGCCGAGACGCTGACGGTGGCCGTGAAGGTCGACCAGGCCGGCCGCGGCGGGCAGTCACAATCGCAGTCGCAGCGGCAGAGCTAGGCGCAGCCGTCCGGCCCGTCTGCCGTGCTACACTCGCGGGATCAGACCTGCCCCCGCGAGGTACCCATGGCCACCGTAAAACTGCTTTCGGACGATGAACTCTCCGGCGAGGCGCGCGCCGTCTTCGACGATATCCGCAAGGTGCGGAAGTCCGACGTCGTCAACAATTTCTGGCGCGCGCTGGCGCATGATCCGAAGACGCTGCGGCGGACCTGGGAGAGCATCAAGGAGGTGATGGCTCCCGGCGCGCTCGATCCCAAGGTCAAGGAGATGCTTTACGTCGCGGTGTCGATCGCGCATGGCTGCAGCTATTGCATCCACTCGCACACCGCCGCCGCGAGAGCCAAGGGCATGAGCGAGGCCGAATATGGCGAGTTGCTCGCCATCGTCGGCATGGCCGCGGAGACGAACCGGCTGGTCACGGCGCTCGGCGTGCCCGTCGACGAGGCGTTTCTGGCCGATAGGGCGGAATAGACTGCCATCTCCCCCCGTCATTCCGGGGCGCGCGTAGCGCGAACCCGGAATCCATTGATCCACGAACTCTACCGCGCAATGGATTCCGGGCTCGCGACTTCGTCGCGCCCCGGAATGACGATCGGAATCGGGGGTTGGAGCGGCCGGCGAAATTGGCTAGTAATTCCGCGCAAACGCGTTCGGGGACTGGAAATGACCTATTGTTGCGGAATCCTGGTTCGGGACGGTCTGGTGATGATCGCCGATACCCGCACCAATGCAGGCCTCGACAACGTCTCGACCTTCCGCAAGCTGCACATCTTCTCAAAGCCCGGCGAGCGCATCATGGCGATCGCCAGCGCCGGCAACCTCGCCATCAGCCAGTCGGTGCTCTCCACGCTGACCGAAGGCCTCGAGGACCCCGACACGGGCGAGATCGAGACGCTGATGAACGCGCCGACCATGTTCCAGGCGGCCCAGCGTATCGGCCGGGCCATTCGCGCCGTGCACGCCACCGAAGGGCCGGCCCTGAAGTCCGAGGACGTGTCCTTCGACGTCTCCTTCCTGTTCGGCGGCCAGATCAAGGGCGCGCGCATGCGCCTGTTCATGGTTTACACCGCCGGCAATTTCATCGAGTGCACCACCGACACCCCCTACTTGCAGATCGGCGAGCACAAATACGGCAAGCCGGTGCTCGACCGCGCCATGCATTACGACGTCGAACTCTACGAGGCACTGAAGACCGGCCTGATCTCGATGGACTCGACCATGCGCTCGAACCTCGGCGTCGGCCTGCCGATCGACGTGCTGGTGGTGCGCTCGGACGCCTGCGAGGCCGACCTCAACCACCGCATCGAGGCGGGTGAGCCCTATTTCCACGATCTGCGCTCGCGCTGGTCGGCGGCGCTGCGTGCGGCGCATCAGAACATTCCGCGCCCGCCCTACAAGAACGAAAAAGAACCCAAGACCTGACAACCAAGAGACCTTGAAGAGAGAAAAGGCAGGAAACGATGAGTGAAGCAAAGAAGATCGCCGTGGTGACGGGCGCCGGCACCGGCGTCGGACGCGCGGCGTCGCTGGCGCTGATGAACACCGGCTTCACCGTGGTGCTGGTCGGGCGCCGGATGGAGATGCTCGAGGAGACCGCAAAGCTCGGTCCCGCCGGCAAGAGCCTGTGCGTCACCGCCGACATGACCAAGCCCGACTCGATCGCCGCGTTGTTCGACAAGGTGAAGGCGACCTATGGCCGCTTGGACGTGCTGTTCAACAATGCCGGCATGGGCGCGCCCGCGATCCCTTTCGAGGACCTCAGCCTCGATCAGTGGCAGGCGGTGGTGAACACCAACCTCACCGGCCCGTTCCTGTGCACCCAGCACGCCTTCCGCATCATGAAGGACCAGAGCCCGCGCGGCGGCCGCATCATCAACAACGGCTCGATCTCGGCGCACGCGCCGCGGCCGTTCTCGGCGGCCTACACCTCGACCAAGCACGCCATCACCGGCCTGACCAAGGCCTCTAACCTCGACGGCCGCATGTACGACATCGCGGTCGGCCAGGTCGACATCGGCAATGCCGCAACCCCGATGACCGATCGCATGGTCAACGGCCCCGGCGTGCTGCAGCCCGACGGCACCACCAAGCACGAGCCGCGCATGGACGCGAAAGCGGTCGGCGACGCCGTCGCCTACATGGCCGGCCTGCCGCTCGACGCCAACGTGCTGACCATGACGGTGATGGCGACCAAGATGCCGTTCGTCGGACGGGGCTAGAACCGCTACTTCTTGCCGAGGGCTTCTGATACCAGATGAAGCCCACGATCCTTGGCCGCGATCAACTGTCGTTGAAATGCGGCCAACGTTGCTTCCTTGCTGTCGGGCGCAAGATCACCGACCATTGTCGCGAAGTGGCGGTCGGCCTCTTCGAACCGGCCAAGGCGGCGCAGTATTTCACCGGTCAGAAGGCGATCGGACATGCGCTCTTCTGCGCTCCTCGTCGTGTCGGCAACGTCCACGGCCAGCCGCGCGAGCAATTCAGTCGCATAGCGCGTGTAGCGTTCGCCGGTCGTGCCCTCGGCCATCAGGCGCCGGACAGAGTCCGAACCGATCCTTGTGGGCCCGCCAGGCGCCTTCAGGCGTTCGACAAGGTCGGCTCGTCCCGCCTCCCATGTCGCCTGCAGCAGCAGATTTGATACCGCCGCATGAGATGCACCAGTGTGCCCCACGATCCACGCCGCACGGTAATAGGGCATCTCGCTCCTGATGCCTTGAAACTCCGGAGACAGGATCAAAGGCCGAAGCCGTTCAAGTTCGTCATCCTCGTACTTCGCCTTGACGAAAACAAATCCATTCGTCGGACAGCTCGCCAGCGGCCACGGACTTTCGATGGCCCCGACCGGCATCCGGTCGAGCTGCTGGTCGAGGGACGTACCGGAGTTCTGCGCACTGAAAGTGAATTTGACGCCGTCATAGGGACAGATCATTTCGACCATGCTTCTGGTCATCGCATGAGCGGCGAACGTACCGCCGGTCAGAGCAAGCCATGCCAGGGCTAACAATCGTGATCGCCGGCCCATCTTCCCGTCTATCCTGCGTAGAGACCGATCCCGACGACGACCTTGCCGGTAGGAATACGCCGTTCGTGTGGCGCCCCATACACACCGCCCTTTCCGGAAGGCCGGCGGACTCAAAAATTGAAAAACAACCCCATGCACAGTAGGCGTCAAGTGGCGCCTGCTGCTGCTTGGTTGCGGGGGCAATGCGCGTTAAGTCGCCGCGCTGTCTCAACAATCGTCATTGCGAGCACAGTGCCCTCGTGCCCCGGACGCTGCGCGGCAGGCAATGACGCGCTGCCGAGCCGGGCCCATGCCTCCGAGATCTCCTGCTTGGCCTTCTGGGTCCCGGCTCTGCACCGCAACGCTGATGCGTTGCGGCTTGTCCGGGACACGAGGCTTCCCCTACTCCAAGCTCTCCACCTTCCGCAGGCTCGGGAACAGCTTCATCCAGAGCAGCGCCACCGCGACGGTGGCAACGCCGCCGAGCACGGCGGCGGGCATGGCGCCAAGCAGCGCTGCCGCCACGCCGCTTTCGAACTGGCCGAGCTGGTTGGAGGCGTTGATGAACAGGAAGTTCACCGCGCCGACCCGGCCGCGCATCTCGTCGGGGGTCGAGAGCTGCACCAGCGAAAAGCGGATCACGACGCTGATCGTGTCGGCGGCGCCGAGCACGGCGAGCGACAGCACCGACAGCCACATCCAGGACGACAGCGCGAACACGATGGTGGCAAGACCGAACACGATCACGGCCTGGAACATGCGCAGGCCCACGTGCCGTGAGATGGCGTGACGTGCCAGCACCATGGTCATCAGCAGCGCGCCGACCGCGGGCGCGGCGCGCAACACGCCGAGCCCGACCGGGCCGGTCTGCAGGATGTCGCGGGCATAGATCGGCAACAGCGCGGTGACGCCGCCGAACAGCACCGCGAACAGATCCAGCGAGATGGTGCCGAGGATCGCCGGATTGCTGCGAATGAAGCGGACGCCGGCGAAGATATTGTCCGTCTCCGTCCCCGCCTTCGCGATGGCCTGCGGGCGCGGCCGGATGAAGCCGGTCAGGATCATCCCGAAGATCCAGAACAGCACCATCATGGCATAGGCAAGATGCGGTGCGAGTGCATAGGCCAAGCCGCCCAGCGCAGGGCCCGTGATGGTTGCGACCTGCGCCGCGCCGCTGGAGACGGCGGTGGCGCGCTGCAGCGAGCCCTGCGGCGCGATCAGCGGCAGCAGCGCCGCCGTGGTCGGGCTCTCGAACGCGCCGGCGATCCCGAGCAGGAAGGTCGCGATGAAGATCTGCACTTCACTGACCGCGCCGACATAGGTGATGATGGCGAGATAGAGCGCGGTCGCGGCCTCCACGAGCTGGCAGAGCTGGACCACGCGCTTGCGCTCGAAGCGGTCGGCGGCATGGCCGGCGACGAACACCAGGAGCGCGGTGGGCAGGAACTGGACGAGGCCGACCATGCCGAGATCGAAGGCCGATCCGGTGAGATCGTAGATCTGCCAGCCGATCGCGACCGCCGCGATCTGGCTGGAAAAACGCGACAGGCTGCGCGAAAGCAGGAAGAACAGGAACGCGCGGTGCGCAAGAAGCGCGCGGGCGCTGACCGGCGGATGTCCGGATATTGGCTGCTCTGGCATCGCCTTTCGGGTCACCCTCGGACCGCTCTCCCCCTTCGACGTGGACGGGGCCTCGCGTGACCGAGGTCGACCGGCTTGTCAACAGTGGGGCGCTTCCAGCCGCTCCCGGCATTGCCTTTGCAGCGCGGGCGCGGCCATAATCATTGAGGGTTTGGGGACATCATGCTGCGCTTGCAATCGGCACTCGGCATTTTCGCATTGCTGTTGATCGCCTTCGCGCTCGCGGAGAATCGGCGCGCCGTGTCGCTGCGCCAGGCCGCGGTCGGCCTGCTCGTCACCTTCGCCACCGCGATCGTGCTCCTGAAGCTGCCGGTCGTCGCGCACGCCTTCGGCGCCATCAACGACGCGGTCGGTGCGATCTCGGCGGCCTCGCGCGCCGGCTCCGCCTTCGTGTTCGGCTATGTCGGCGGCGGCACCCTGCCCTTCGACCTCAAGGTGCCCGGCGCCGATTTCATCCTGGCGTTCCAGGCGCTGCCGATCGTGCTGGTGATGAGCGTGCTGACGACGCTGCTGTTCTACTGGCGCGTGCTGCCGCCTATTGTCCGCGGCATGGCCTGGCTGCTGGAGCGGACGCTGGGGGTCGGCGGCGCGGTGGGCCTGTCGACCGCGGCCAATATCTTTCTCGGCATGGTCGAGGCGCCGCTGTTCGTTCGGCCCTATCTCGCGCAGATGACCCGCAGCGAATTGTTCCTGGTGATGACCGGCGGCATGGCGGGCATCGCCGGCACGGTGCTGGTCCTCTACGCGACGCTGCTCGCGCCCCTCATCCCGGATGCCGCCGCGCATTTCGTGATCGCGTCCGTGCTGGGGGCGCCGGCCGCGATCCTCGTCAGCCTGATCATGGTGCCCGAGACCTCGGACAAGCGCACCGGCGGCGCGCTGGAAGACCCGGAGATGCACGTCGCCGGCACAATGGACGCGATCGTGAAGGGCACCACCGCCGGTCTCGAGCTGCTGCTCAACATCGTCGCGATGCTGCTGGTGCTGGTGGCGCTGGTCTATCTCGTCAACGCCATGCTCGGCCTGCTGCCCGCCATCGGCGGCGCAGCGATCTCGCTGCAGCGCCTGCTCGGCCTCGTGATGGCGCCGGTCTGCTGGCTGATGGGATTGCCGTGGGATCAGGCCGTCACCGCCGGCAGCCTGATGGGCACCAAGACCGTGCTCAACGAATTGATCGCCTATGTCGATTTCTCGAAGCTGCCGCCCGGCGCGCTCGACCCGCGCTCGCGCCTGATCATGCTCTACGCGATGTGCGGCTTCGCCAATTTCGCCAGCCTCGGCATCATGATCGGCGGCCTCGGCGTGATGGCGCCGGAGCGGCGCGAGGAGATCAACACGCTCGGGCTGAAGTCGATCGTGTCTGGGACGCTGACGACGTGCCTGATGGGCGCGGTGGTGGGGGTGCTGGCGTAGGCCTTTCTAAGCGAAAGTTTCCGCCACGAGGCGAAATGTCATGGCGGCGCGATCAATATCCGCATCGTCGATATGGCGGTGGGTCACACAGCGCAGTCGCTGTTTGCCCCAAGGTCTCGCCTTCACGCCAGCCTTCTCCAGAGCCGCAGACCACGCGGCGCCGTCACGCCCGGAGCGGGAGACATCGACCTGCACGATATTCGTCTGCGGGATTGTCGCACTCACCTCTGGATGCATCTTGTTCAACGCATCACTCAGGGCGCGCGCTCGCCTGTGATCCTGCGCCAGACGCTGCCCCATGACCTGAACGGCCTCCAGGCCCGCTGCAGCAAGGACGCCGATCTGGCGCTGCGAGCCCCCCAGCATGCGGCGAAACCTGCGGCTCCTGTCGATCACGGCGCGCGGCCCGGCGAGCACGGCGCCGGCCGGCGCACTCAGGCCCTTCGACAGACACAGGGCGACCGTGTCGCAATGCCTCGCGACCTGATCCGGCGCCACGCCAAGGGCGGTTGCGGCGTTGAAGATCCTCGCTCCGTCGAGATGCACCGGGACGCCGCGAGATGAGGCCATGGCGTGGACGGCCTGCATGTGCTCCAGCGGCAGCACGGCGCCGCTCGCATTGTTGTGCGAGGTTTCCATCGCGACAAGGGCGGTCTTGAGCTTGAGCCCCTCGCCCTGCAGGGCGTCCTCGAGCAAATTCAGGTCCATCGCGCCGGCGGTCCCGGCGACAGGAAGGTGGAACAGCCCCGTCAACGTCGCCGCGCCTCGTTCAGACACATACATATGAGCGGTCGATTCCAGCACGACCTGTTCGCTGCGCTCCGACTGAGCGAGCGTCGCCAGGAGATTGGCCAAAGTGCAGCTCGGCACGAACAAGCCGGCCTCCTTGCCCAAGGCCACAGCCGCAACGGCCTCCAACTCCCGCGCCGTGGGGTCGCCGTCCAGCCCGTCATCGCCCAGCGGCGCCGAGGCCATGCGGGCGTACATCGCCTCGGTCGGCTTGGTGACCGTATCGCTGCGCAGGTCGATGGGCGGCAAGTCGGCGGCCGCCGAGTTTGTTTCGTTTTGCTGTGCCATGACGGACGTCCTAGAGCGCCTTGCGCATCATTCGTAGACCGCCGGGTCGCCGGAATCGGTCGGGTTCGCCAGCGCCCGCTTCAGGGCCGCGCTCATCGGGAATTTCAGGTTGAGGCCATGCGGCGGGATCGGCGAATTGAAATATTTGTCGTAGAGCGCCGCAATCCGTCCGTTCTTGATCAGATCGATCACGGCGTCGTCGACGACTTTCTTGAAAGCAGGATCATCCTTGGGTTCGACGATGCCGTAAGGAGCCAGCTCGAGACTCTTGCTGCCGATCAGGAAGTCATCCGGTGTCCTCGACGAGGCGACCGTAGCATAGGCAAGACCGTCATCGTTGGCGGTACCGGCCGCCCGGCCCGACGACAGCATCAGGAAGGTCTCGGCCGTGTCCTTGGCCGGCACGACGGTGATGCCGAGATTGTTCTTGGCGTTGATCAGCGTAATCACCTTGAAAGTCTGGCCACCGGCCTGGGCGGCGATGGCCTTGCCGCGAAACGAAGCCGGGTCGTTGACGTCGACCCCGCCATCCTTGCGCGCGACGAGGACGACCTGCGCAACGAAGATGGTGGGAGAAAAGGCGACGAGTTTGTGCCGCTCGAGATTATTGGTGGTGTTGCCGCATTCGAGATCGATCGTCCCATTGGCGAGCAGCTGAAGACGCGTCGCCGAGGTTATGGGCGCGTAGCGTGTCTCGAGCTTGGGGAGCTTGAGGGCCGTCTTGATCGCCTGCACCACATGTTCGCAGATTTCCACGGTGTAGCCGATCGGCTTCTGGTTGTCGTCGAGATAGGCGAAGGGCACCGAGGTCTCGGGATACCCCAAGGAAATCGAACCACTCTCGCGGATCTTGTCCAGCCTGCTCGCACCCTGCGCCAGGGCCGGGTTCGAAACAAGACATGCAGCGGCGATCGCCGTGGCCAGTGTCTTGATGACGGTCGCTTTCATGACATCCCCCTCTCGTCGCAAATGCCCGCCCGCGGCGTGAGCCACGGCAGAGCTCCCCGCGAACGGCCTCATGCTCTGGACTATCGCCCAAAAGCTCGATCTGATGGAAATTCCCGTTTCACACTCTCCTATACGGATTTGATATGGCCGCCAGACGCATGGGCTTGAAGCACGTGGAGGCATTTCGGGCCGTCTTCCAGACGGGATCGATGACGCAGGCTGCCCAGCGCATGCATACCTCGCAGCCCCAAATCAGCCGCCTGATCGGACAGCTGGAAGCGATCACGCAACTCCCGCTGTTCGACCGCAGTGGCGGCCGCCTCCGCCCGACGGTGGAGGGATCGCGCTTCTTCCAGGAGGTCGAGAAGACTTTCATCGGCCTGGCCGGCCTCGAGGCCAGCGCAGCCAGCATCCGTTCCTTCGGCATGGGGCGGCTCAGCGTTGCGGCGATGCCGCGCCTGGCCGGCGGCCTGCTGACGCACATCGCGGCGCGCTTCAAGATCGACTATCCGCACGTGATGATCTCGATCCGATCCGGCACGGCGAGCGCCGTACACGATTGGATCAGCTCCGGGCTTTGCGACACGGGGCTCGCCATGCTCTACGGCGAGGTTGCGGGAGTGAATGTCGAGCCCGTGCTCAAGACCAAATGCGTCGCAATCATGCCGAAGGGGCATCGTCTTGCGCAAAAGAAAACGCTGCGCCCCGCCGATTTTGCCGATGAGGCGTTCATCTCCTTCGCCACGGGGAGTCCACTCCACGATCGCATCGATACGATCTTCGCGCAGGCGGGCGTCACGCGCCGCATTGTTGCGGAGACGGATCTCGGCGCATCGGTCTGTGCTCTGGTCGCGGCTGGTCTCGGCATCAGCATCATCAACCCGGTTGCCGCGCACGACGAAAGCGCGAGCGCGGCACTGATCACCCGCCCCTTCAGCCCCGCCGTCCCCGTGACGATCGCACTGCTCTACCCGCCTTATGCCGCGCGCAGCCGCCTGATCGATGCCTTCGCCGAATATGCTCGCAAGATCATGAGTGCGGAACTGGGCTATCTTGGGCGCTAGTTGCCCCGCGTCATCCGGGCTACAAGAGGCACGCGCCTACGCCTTCAGCTCCACCGTCCTGAACTCCGCCGGCAGGATCACCTCCAGCAGCTCGACGTCATCCGAATAATCCAGGATCATGTGCTTGATCTTCGGCGGCTGGGTCCAGGCACTGCCTTCCTTCATCAAGGTCTCGCCCTGCCCGTCCATGTAGGTCTTCACCCAGCCCTTGAGCACATAGACCATCTGGAACTCGACGTCGTGGAAGTGCAGCTTCGAGACCTCGGCCGGATTGCACGGGCCTTGCAGGCGGATCACATGCGCTTGCGCAAGACCATGTGTCGCATCGGCAATGCCGAGGTCGCGGTACTTGGCGTAGGCGCGCAGGCCGTCGGCCTTGAAGTCTTCCTCGCGGTGATGGCTGATCGCGATGCGTTGTCTCGGGCGCGCGGGCTTTTTCGGAGCCGCGACGGGTGCCTTCGCCTTCACCGCCTTGCGCGCCGGCGATCGCGCCGCCGCCTTCACGCCGCTGCGCTTCTTCACTGCGGTCTTCGCCGCGGGTCTTGATGCCTTTTGCTTGGCCATTGTCTGCCTCCCTGATCGGAGCCGTGCCCGCCGGACGGGTGCGCCCCGAAGGCAGACTAGCCAGTCTTGGACGAGGCAGCAATTGCGGGGCGTAAGGCTGGTCACCCGAAGATCGTAGCTTGTCCGAAGCTGTCGTCGCGAACGGCCCTTATCTCGTATTCGCTTTCTCGCTGAATTAATCTTGCAGGGAGATTCTGGGGGACTTGATTCATGGGCGGCAGCGTAGGTCAGCGTGCATTTCAGAATGCCCGGCTTCAGAAGCGGCAAAAGGCGGAAGTGCTGCCGCTGGTCGGGCACGCTCTCCAGCTGCACAAGATGGGACTTCTGCCGGAGGCGCAGGCCGCCTATCGCCAAGTCCTTCAGCTCGCGCCCAACCAAGTCGTCGCGCTGCACATGCTCGGCATCATGGAGTCCGATGCCAAGAACTATCAGCAGGCCGAAAGCCTGCTGCGCCGGGCGGTCGCTGCCGATCCACGATCTGCCGATGCCCATATGAGCCTCGGCATCGCCCTCAACGGCCTCCGGCGTCACGACGAGGCCTGCGCGAGCTACCGAAAGTCCCTCGCCTTGCGGCCCAACCATGCCGTCACGCTTTCCAATCTCGGCAATGCGAGCGTGGCCCTGGAGCTTCACGAGGAAGCGCTGCACAGCTATGACAAGGCGCTCGCACTCGACCCGAACCTTGCCGAAGCCCATAACGGCCGGGGTTGGGCGCTCTGCCGTCAGCGCAGCTATGACGAGGCCGTCGCAAGCTTGAACCGTGCGCTGTCGATCAAGCCCAATTACGCCGCGGCGCTCGCGAACCGCGCCACCGCTTTGCGGGAACTTCAGCGATTTGACGAAGCCCTGGCAGACGGCAATCGGGCCATCGCGCTGGCACCCGACGACGCGAATGGGTGGCTCGCAAGGGCCGGTGTGCTGCTCCAGATCCAGCAGATTGCCCAGGCCTCGCACGATTGCGAGCAGGCTCTCGCGATCGATCCCGGCTCCATTCAGGCTCATCTGGTGCTGGGCCTCTGCCTCGCCGGACTTGGCCGGGTCGACGAAGCCCTCGCCAGTTTCGACAGGGCGCTCGACATCCAGCCTGACCTGCAGAGCGCGATCTCCAACAAGATATTCACGCTCGACTTTGCCGGAGACGCCACCGTCGAACGGCATCAGCAGGCGCGGCAGGTGTGGTGGGAGCGTGTCGGCGCGAAAATCGCTTCGGAAGCGGCAAGACCGCACGGCAACAGCCGCGATCCGGACCGCCGCCTGGTGCTCGGCTATGTCTCGTCGGATTTCAACGCGCATTCGGCCGCGTTGATCTTCATGCCGGTCCTTCAACACCACGACCGGGCACAGTTCGAGATCGTGTGCTACGCCTGCTCGTCGAAAGTGGATGCGACGACCGGCGAATTTCAGAAGATCGCCGATCGCTGGCGCGACGCCTCGCAATGGACCGAGGATCGCCTCGCCGACGAGATCCGCGCTGACGGCATCGACATCCTGATCGATCTGTCCGGCCATACCAGAGGCAACCGCCTCGGCGTGTTTGCGCGCAAGCCGGCGCCGATCCAGGTCCATGGCTGGGGCCACGGCACGGGCACCGGGCTGCCGACGATCGACTATCTGATGTCGGACCCGGTCGCGATTCCTCACGGCGTCCGGCATCTGTTTGCGGAGACCGTCGTCGACCTGCCATGCTTCGTGACGCTGGCGCCGCTGCCGGACGGGATTGCGCGGGCGCCTACGCCCGCGATCTCGAACGGCTTCGTCACCTTCGGCGTCTTCAACCGCATCAGCAAGATTTCGGACGAGGCCGCGCAGGTCTGGTCCAGGATCCTCGAGCAGGTGCCGGGCTCGCGACTGCTGATCAAGGATGTCGCGCTGGATGACGAGATGGTCCGCGAAAATCTCCTGGCGCGGTTCGGTTCTTGCGGATTGCCGGCCGAACGCGTCGAATTGCTCGGGGCCACCTTGCGAAGCGAACATCTGGCATCGTTCAATCGCGTCGACATCTGCCTCGACCCGTTCCCGCAGAATGGCGGCGTCAGTACGTGGGAAGCCCTGCAGATGGGCGTGCCGGTGGTCGCGAAGCTCGGCAACAGCCTGCCGAGCCGTGCTGCCGGCTCCATCCTCACGGCGCTTGGCCTGCCGGACTGGGTCACCGATAGCCGTGAAGCCTATATCGACATCGCAACGAGCCGAGCCTCAGAGATCAGCGAGCTCGACAAACTGCGCCGCGAACTGCCTGACACGATCCGGGCCGCAGCCGCCAGCAACCCCGTCTCATACGGGCGCGCTGTGGACGAGGCCTATCGCGCGATGTGGAGACGCTATTGCAGCGAAGGCGCCTGATTGCGGCTCAGGCGATCACGCGGCTAGGGCGTTCGCTCGACGCAGCCGCAATGGAGATATCGCAGGGTTGGCAAGGCGAAAGCGTTCCCACGACCTCTCTCAATCAGAGGCAGATGGTGGGCACGGCGCGCCAAGAGCGCGCCTTTGCCCACCGACGAAACCGCTGTTCGCCTCAATGCAGCCGGAATACGCCGTCCACGGCGCGCAGCTCGGCCGGCTTGATCAGCTTGGAATGCGCCACAGTGACCGAATGGAGGGGACCGTCGAGCTTTTCCTGCCAGAACGCCAGGAAATCCTTCAGCGCCGGGAATTTCGGAAACATGTCGTAGTTCTGCCAGACGTAGGTCTGGAGCAGCGAGGGATGATCCGGCATCCGATAGAGAATTTGCGCCGTCGTCAGCCCGTAACCCAGCATCTGTTTCCGGAAATCCTCGGAAACGCCCCCACTCCGCAAGCCCATGCCAACCTCCTTTGCAGGAGCGCATTCAAGGGGGCGGCCTGGTCGGTGTGCGCCTTACGAGCCACCCGGTACTGATGCGCTCACATGAGAGAAATGTGACGCAAACTGACAATCCATCTCAAGCCCAAAAGTTTAACAAGCTGTTGAAATTCAATGCGTTAGCAGCAGATACAGCACCGTGCTAATACGGGGCTCGGCTTCGGTTAACGATGGGAATGAGATTTTGGCAGACCGCGCTTCCGAGTGCTTATTTTTCTGCTAGAAGCCCTTGCCCCCGCAAAAATCCTGCCTTATCTCAAGCTGGCCCGCCTGGCACTCGCCGGCGGCGACTGCTAACAATCTGAAATCATCAACCCGAGCAATTGCTTAGGAGGACTGCATGAATTTCCGTCCGCTTCACGACCGCGTCGTGGTCAAGCGCATCGACGCAGAAGAGAAGACCGCTGGCGGCATCATCATTCCCGACACGGCCAAGGAAAAGCCCTCCCAGGGCGAAGTCATCGCCGTCGGCCCCGGTGGCCGCGACGAGGCCGGCAAGCTGATCCCGATCGACCTGAAGGTCGGCGACCGTGTGCTGTTCGGCAAGTGGTCCGGCACCGAGGTCAAGATCGACGGCGTCGATCTCTTGATCATGAAGGAAAGCGACATCATGGGCGTTCTCGACGTCCCCGCTTCCAAGAAGAAGGCGGCCTAAGAGCCCCTCTCTCACCCAGCTAAACACCTAAGGAAAAATCCAGATGGCAGCTAAAGAAGTCAAATTCTCCGTCGATGCGCGCGACAAGATGCTTCGCGGCGTCGACATCCTCGCCAACGCGGTGAAGGTCACGCTCGGCCCGAAGGGCCGCAACGTCGTGCTCGACAAGTCGTTCGGCGCTCCCCGCATCACCAAGGACGGCGTCACCGTCGCCAAGGAGATCGAGCTCGAGGACAAGTTCGAGAACATGGGCGCGCAGATGGTGCGCGAAGTCGCCTCCAAGTCCGCTGACGCGGCCGGCGACGGCACCACCACCGCGACCGTGCTGGCGCAGGCGATCGTGCGCGAAGGCGCCAAGTCGGTGGCCGCCGGCATGAACCCGATGGACCTCAAGCGCGGTATCGACCTCGCGGTCGAGGCCGTCGTTGCGGACCTCGTCAAGAACTCCAAGAAGGTCACCTCGAACGACGAGATCGCCCAGGTCGGCACCATCTCGGCCAACGGCGACGCGGAGATCGGCAAGTTCCTCGCCGACGCCATGAAGAAGGTCGGCAACGAGGGTGTCATCACCGTCGAGGAAGCCAAGTCGCTCGAGACCGAGCTCGACGTCGTCGAGGGCATGCAGTTCGACCGCGGCTACATCTCGCCCTACTTCGTCACCAACGCCGACAAGATGCGCGTTGAGATGGACGACGCCTACATCCTCATCAACGAGAAGAAGCTCTCCTCGCTGAACGAGCTGCTGCCGCTGCTCGAGGCCGTGGTGCAGACCGGCAAGCCGCTGGTCATCGTCGCCGAAGACGTCGAAGGTGAAGCGCTCGCGACCCTGGTCGTGAACCGCCTCCGTGGCGGCCTGAAGGTCGCGGCCGTCAAGGCTCCGGGCTTCGGCGATCGCCGCAAGGCCATGCTGCAGGACATCGCGATCCTGACCGGCGGCCAGGCGATCTCGGAAGATCTCGGCATCAAGCTCGAGAACGTCACGCTCAACATGCTCGGTCGCGCCAAGAAGGTGATGATCGACAAGGAGAACACCACGATCGTCAACGGCGCCGGCAAGAAGGCCGACATCGAGGCGCGCGTGGCCCAGATCAAGGCGCAGATCGAGGAGACCACCTCGGACTACGACCGTGAGAAGCTCCAGGAGCGTCTTGCCAAGCTCGCGGGCGGCGTCGCGGTGATCCGCGTCGGCGGCGCGACCGAGGTCGAGGTGAAGGAGCGCAAGGATCGCGTTGATGACGCGATGCATGCGACCCGCGCGGCTGTCGAGGAAGGCATCGTCCCGGGCGGCGGCGTCGCCCTGCTCCGTGCTTCCGAGCAGCTCAAGGGCCTGCGCACCAAGAACGACGACCAGAAGACCGGCGTCGAGATCGTGCGCAAGGCGCTGTCGGCTCCCGCTCGCCAGATCGCGATCAACGCCGGTGAAGACGGCTCCGTGATCGTCGGCAAGGTGCTGGAGAACAAGACCTACGCCTACGGCTTCGACTCCCAGACCGGCGAATATGGTGACCTCGTCAAGAAGGGCATCATCGACCCGACCAAGGTGGTCCGTACCGCGATCCAGAACGCAGCTTCGGTGGCAGCGCTCCTGATCACCACGGAAGCCATGGTCGCCGAGCTGCCCAAGAAGGGCGGCGCCGGCCCGGCGATGCCCCCCGGCGGCGGCATGGGCGGCATGGACTTCTAAGGGTCCAACGTTCTCAAGAACTACGAAACCCCGGCAGCGATGCCGGGGTTTTTGTTTTCCCTTGATACACGTTAAGATAGCGCTCCAGCGTCATTCCGGGGCGGCGCAAAGCGCCGAGCCCGGAATCCATTTCACGGCTTGCTCATGGCCTATTACGTCTACCTCCTCGCCAGCAAGAAATACGGCACGCTCTATCTAGGCGTGACGAACGATTGTCCGACGCACTTACGAACATAAAAGCAAAGTCGTTGCAGGGTTCAGCAAACGATACTCTGTCGATCGGTTGGTCTGGTACGAGATCTACGACGACCCCATCACCGCGATCACCCGCGAGAAGGAACTGAAGAAGTGGCGGAGGGAATGGAAAATCCGGCTCATAGAAGAGAAGACTCCTGAATGGATTGATCTCTATCCGCAAATTGCGGTCTGACCTCGCGGATCAATGGATTCCGGGCTCGATGCTGCGCATCGCCCCGGAATGACGGAGTAAGCCTCACTCCACCCTTCCCAGCCGCTCCATATGCGGCTCGCCGTCTTCGTCGAGCGACCAGAAGATGCGCGTCACCTTGCCGATGAGGTTGTCCATCGGCACGAAGCCGAACGTCGACATCATCCGGCTGTCGGTGGAATTGTCGCGGTTGTCGCCGAGCACGAAGAAGTGGCCTGGCGGCACGGTGAAGACGCTGGTGTTGTCGAGGTAGCCGTTGTCGTCGCAGTCGTTGGTCACATAGGAGGCGCCGTTCGGCAGCGTCTCGCGCCAGCGCTTGACCTTCGCCTCCTCATCGCTTCCGCAGGTCGAACCGGCGGGCTTCGCTTCCAGGGCGACGCGCCTCACCGGACGGTCGTTGAGGATGAGCTGACCCTGCCGCGTCTGAATGCGGTCGCCGGGCAGCCCGACCACGCGCTTGACGTAGTCGACCGAATTGTCCTTCGCGGTCCGGAACACGACGATGTCGCCGTATGCGGGGTCGGCGGCCAGGACGCGGCCCGAGATGAAGGACGGCGCGAAGGGAATCGAGTAGCGGCCGTAGCCATAGGCATATTTGGCGGCGAAGACGTAGTCGCCGACCATCAGCGTCGGCGCCATCGAACCCGAGGGGATGTTGAACGGCTGATAGAGCACGAAACGAAACAGGATCAGCGGCGACCACAGCACCGGGACCAGCAGGATCAGGATGAGGATCGCCTTCCATTCCCGCGCCTGCGCCCGCGAGGGCCGGATCGCTTCCGAAAGAGTGGTCATGCACTTGCCCCGATCAGGTCTCGCCGCGAGATTACGCAACTCTGGCGCACGCGCAATCCCGGCTCCGTGATCTTGGTCGCACATCGCGCGGACCGCGTTCAATTTGCAGGGCTGGACCTCACCGGCGGTCAGCCGGGCGACACCTCCCTGAAGCAGTGCCTCACCCAGTCGATCGTCACCCGCGTCGCCGCGTCGCGCTTGAGATGGTTCTGCACCAGCAGCCAGACGTCGCGCCGCTTCGACAGCAGCGTGGCGCGCAGGCCGCGGTCGGCGAGCAAGGCGGTGCAGCTGTGCTCGGGCAGCACGCCGACGGCCTGATGCGACTGGATCATGGTTCTGATGATGCGGACATTGTCCGTGATGCAACGGACGTTCGTCAGCCGCTTCGCACGCAAGAACTGCGATTCCGGGATCGTGTCGAGCTCGTCCGGATAGACGCAGGCGATCGGCTCGCCACCCGAGCGGTCGGCAGGCTCGAAGAAATACAGCCTGACGTCACCAAGCTTGGAGATGGTGAAGTCGCCCTTCTCGGGCTTGCGCAGGCGGATGGCGAGGTCGGCTTGCCAGCGCGAGAATTTGACGTTGCCGCTGGAGGTGAGGAATTGCAGGGTCAGGCCGGGATGATCGCGCAGGAGGTTGATCGCCCGCGGCGCCAGCAGTTCCTCGGCGACCGCATTGGTCGAGGCGATGCGAAGGCGCCCGACCGGGCCCGGCTGGCTCTCCTTGATGCGATCGATCGCCGCGGCATGGGCGGCCATCGCGCCGACATGCTCGAGCACCGCCTCGCAATGACGCGTCGGCCGCCGCAGCCCGTCCACGGCATCGAACAGCGGCACGCCGAGATCGCGCTGGATGCGCGCCAGCCGGCGGCCGACGGTGGTCTCGTCGATGCGGAGCCGCGCGCTGGCGCCGGCATAGGTGCCCTCGTCCCTCACCGCGGCGATGATGCGCAGATCGTCCCAGTTCATGGGGCCGAGTCTAGCAGCCCATGCCACCGCCTGCAATTCTGCAGCCGTAAGCTGCAATAGTCCTGCACAATGGCAGGAAGCGACTGCGCTAATGTCGCCCCATCCGATGCGCTAGAAGGCCCTGACATGACCGCTCCCAAGACACTGCTCGAACTCGCCGGCGCCGATCTCAATCCGCCGAAGCTGCACGAAGCCTGCCTCGTGCTGATCGACATCCAGAACGAATACTGCGCCGGCCCGCTGGCCCTGCCGGATGCGCAGCCGGCGATCGCAGCAGCCGCGCGCCTGCTCGCGCGGGCCCGGGCGAGCGGCACCGCGATCTTCCATGTCGCGCACAAGGGCCGCGCCGGCGGCCTGTTCGACCGTGAGGCCGCGCGCGGCGCGATCGTCGAGCGACTGGCACCGCTCGCGAGCGAACCCGTGATCGAGAAGGCGCTGCCGAACGCGTTCGCCGGCACCGAGCTGCAAGAAAAGCTTGCCGCGACCGGACGCAAGAACATCGTGCTGGCCGGCTTCATGACGCACATGTGCATCTCCTCGACCGCCCGCGCCGCGCTCGATCTCGGCCTGCGCACGACGATCGCGGCCGACGCCTGCGGCACCCGCGACCTGCCCGACGGCCACGGCGGCACGCTGGACGCCCGGACCATTCACGAGGTCGCGCTGGCCGAGCTCTCGGACCGCTTCGCGATCGTCACGCAGAGCGATGCGCTGACCTGACGGAGCCGATCATGCTGCAACTCTATTTCTTTCCCATGGCCTGCTCGCTCTCCAGCCGCATCGCGCTGATGGAGGCCGGCATCGAGGCGCAATATCACCTCGCTCATATCTGGACGAAGAAGATCGTGGACGACGGCAGCGATTTCCGCGGCGTCTCGCCGAAGGGCGCGGTGCCGGTCCTGGTGCTGGCGAACGGCGAACGGCTGACCGAGAGCGCGGCCGTACTGCAATATATCGCGGACGTGAAGCCGAAGGCCGGTCTTGCGCCGTCGTTCGGCGATCCCGATCGCTATCGGCTGCAGGAATGGCTGAGCTACATCGGCGCCGAGATCCACAAGGCGTTCCTGTTTCCAACCTTCTGGTACAAGGACGACGGCTCGCTGGCCAAGCCGCGCGCAAGAATCACGCAGACCTTGGCGGTGCCGGCGGCGCATCTGGCGGAGCGCGAGTTTCTGGTCGGCGATCGCTTCACGGTGGCGGATGCGCACCTCACCTGGGCCTTGCTGCTGCTCCGTCCCGCAGGGCTGGACATCGCGCAATGGCCGTCCTTGTCGGCCTATCTCGAGCGCATGCAGGCGCGGCCGGCGGTGCGGGAGGCGGTTGCAACGGAGATGGCGCTGCGCAAAAACCTCGCGGCGTGACAGGATGCCACGGCTACCGAACTTGGAAGGGCGATCGCGAGGGCATTGAAGTCGGCGCGGCATGCGCTAATCTGACGGGATATTTTTCAATTTTTCCCGGACGGCTTTCATGCGTCTCTTTTCAAGATGTCACCTGCCCGGATTCTGTTTGGCTCTCCTCACCTACTGGCTCGGCCTTGGTTCCGTCTTTGCGGAGACGCGGGTCGCACTGGTGATCGGCAACGGCGCTTATGCCTCGACGGCGCAGCTTCCGAACCCTTCGCACGATGCCGAAGACGTCGCGGCCTCGCTGAGGCGCAGCGGCTTCGAGGTGATCCAGGGCATCGACCTGCGCCAGGCCGACATGCAGGACCTCACCATCCGCTTCGCGCGCGCTGCGAGCCGCGCCGACGTCGCGATGTTCTACTACAGCGGCCATGCCATGCAGTACAACGGCGTCAACTATCTGATGCCCGTCGATGCCGTGCTGGCGGACGAAGCCGACCTCAAGCGCTTCGTGCGCGTCGACGACATCATCAACGACCTGCAGCAGGCCAAGAACCTGCGCATCCTCGTGCTCGATTCCTGCCGAGACAATCCGCTGGCCGAAACCCTCAAGCGCTCCGCGGGCGCGACGCGTGCAGCCTCGATCGGGCGGGGCTTGTCGAAAGTCGAGGCCCCGCGCGGCACGATCGTGTCGTTCTCGACGCAATCAGGTCAGGTCGCCGCCGATGGCGCTGGCCGCAACAGTCCCTACACCAGCGCGTTCCTCAAGCACATCGAGGAGCCGAACGAAATCGGCGACGTCTTTCGCGACATCAGCAGCGACGTCTATGACGCGAGCGGCAAGTCCCAGCTGCCCGAACTGTCGCTGTCGATCATCGGCAAATTCTATCTGAACGGACCGGTGACGGTGACGGTCGCGCCGGCGGCGTCGCAGGCCGCGCCGAAGGCCGACCCCTGTTCGGCTGCGGAAGCGCATTGGAAAGCCGCCGACGGGATCGGCACGCTGGCGGCCTTCGAGGACCATCTCGCGCGATTCCCGAATTGCATCTTCGCTACCCTCGCCAAGGCGCGCGTTGAAGGAATGAAGCAGAAGGTGGCGGTGGCGCCGAGCGGCAACGCGCGAGCCACCGGCAGCAAGGATTTCGACGGCAACTGGGACGTGACGCTGAACTGTCCGCCGACCGGCAAGGCGCAGGGATTCACAAGACCGCTGGCCGCCACGGTGACCAACGGTGTGTTTCACGCCGAGGCCCAGAGCAGAGACGGCGTCAACCGGCTCGAGATCGACGGCCAGATCCCAGCCGACGGGAAGACGACCCTGAGCGCGCGCGGCACGACGGGAGCGAGCACCTACACCCTCAATAACGTCGCGCCCGGCTCGCCCTACGCCTTCACGGTCGATGCGCAGTTCGATCGCACCCGCGGCAGCGGCAAGCGCAACGAGGCGCGCGCCTGCAATCTGGTTTTCGTCAAGCGCTGATCGTGCGATATCACGCGGTGCGGGCAATGGCTGTCGGCCCCGACCCCGCAACACGCGGACATCTCACGACAGGAACAAGATCATGGCAACGCATGACGGAACGAGGATTCTTGCCGGCAGGATCGCGCTGGTGACCGGCGCAGGCCGCGGGCTCGGCCGCGCCTTCGCGGAGAAGCTCGCCGCCCTCGGTGCCGACGTCGCCATCCACGGCATGCGCGAGAACGGGCCGGCGGAATATGGCGAAGGCACCACGCTCACCGCGGTGGCCGCGGAGATCGGCCAGCAGTTTGGCGTCCGCAGCCAGCGCGTGCTGGGCGACCTCACCAAGGGCGAGGACATCGCGCGCGTGATTGCCGAGACGGAAAGCGCGCTCGGCCCGATCGACATCCTCGTGCACAATGCCGGGGGCGACATCGCGGCCACCGGCGGCAAGCCCGATCCGAACGACGCCGTCCACATCAAGGAAGCGGATGTGCGCGCGGTGCTGGAGCGCAATCTGCTCTCGACCATCCTGACCTGTCAGGCGGTCGCGAAGGGCATGATGGAGCGGCGGGCTGGCCGCATCGTCACGCTCGGCTCGGTCGCTGCCTTCAAGGGGCGCACCCAGGGCTCGATCTACGCGGTGTCGAAGGCGGGCGTGACCCACTACACGCGATGCCTCGCCGACCAGCTTCGCCCCTACGACATCGCCGTCAATTGCATCGCGCCGGGCGACACCCGCACCGGCCGCTTCCTCGGCACGCGCGCGGTAGATCCTGGCCGGATGGTCGAGACCGGCACGCTCGATCGCATCGCCACCGTCGACGAGGTCGCGCGCGTCGTCGAGCTCTTCGCAGGACCGATGGGCGCCTTCGTCTCGGGCCAGGTGCTGCGCATCGACGGCGGCGGCCAGTGCTGGCCCGGTTGAAATCGAAAAAGAAAAGGGCCGCTGCGACGCGGCCCTTTCGTTATCCGAATTTTACCGAGCTCACTCGACCCGCGCCAGCACCGCGAGCTTGCGGATGCCCTTGTTGCGATAGGCGTCGAGGAACGCGTAGTAATCCTTGAACGACACGCAGCCGTTGGAGTCGCCGTTCGGCCCGAGCATGAAGGTGTGGGCGAGCAGGCCGTCGCGGCCGTAGATCGCGCTCTCGCCGCCGATCGGGGTCAGGCGCAGCGCCGGCACGCCGTGGAACAGCGCCTCGCGCGGCTTCAACGTGTAGATGTGCGGCGGTGTCACGCCGCGCATGCGCGTGCGCTGGGAGCGCGGATCGTCGAGATTGGAGCCGAGGCCCGAATGCGCCTCGAGCTTGGTGCCATCGGGCAGGTACACCGTCTTGGCCGTGATGTCGTAGACTGCGGTGTCGCGCTCATAGGGCGGCGCACCGCCGAACATCGGGTTCTGCTCCTTCGGCGCGATCGCCGAGGTCACGCTGGCATCGGCCGAGGCATAGGCCAAGAGCCCGCCGGACGGCTCACGCTTGCCCCAGAGCTTTTCGACCATCGACTGGCGCGGCCCGGTGATCGACATCACCGCCGCCTTGGCGCGGTCCGCGAACGACTTCTTCGCTTCGGGTGCCGGCACGATCTGCGCGGGATCTGCCGAGGCGAGCTGCACCTGGGCATCCGGAGCGCGCTTGGTCTTGTCCGCAGCCTTGTCGGTCGTCTTGTCAGTGTTCTTGGCCGGGGCCGGCTTCAGCGCCTCCGCGACCTTGGCGATCACGCTCTGCTTCGGCTGATCTTTCACCACCGCAACCTGGGTCGCGGGCGCCGCGCTCGCTGCGTTCGACGCCACCCCCTGGGTCGCGGCCGCCGCAAAGCGCTCGTTGAACATCTCGCGCGAGATCGGGGCGGCCACCTGCAAACGGTCGGGCAGCAGCGCGAAAGCTTCCTTGATGGCGTCGCCGGCCTCGCGCAGCGCGACCTTGGGCGCACGTTTCACCACCGGCTCGTCGTAGCCGATGCTACCGACGGTCGGATAGACGCTCGCGCCGAAGACGTTGTTGTAGATGGTCCAGCCGGCGCCCATCACGACGCAGCCGATCGCTGCGGCGCCAAGCCAATTGGTCGTGGTCATTTTCCGGGAAGATTTCCGCGAATTTCTCTTGGACTTCCGTGCCGCGTTACTTTGCGCAGCGATACTCGTACTCATTCGCCTTGCGTCCAGGACGGTGTCACTCAGTCCCCCTTCAAAGTGCCGCTGGTCACGATCCGGGAACAGCATCTCGCAGAGGGTCGGAGCGTCATTAAGGCGACTTTTAGTTAAATGCGGATTAAGTTCGGGCGGATGTGGGGCAACTCGTTAACGCTGTCTCATTCTGAGAAAAAAGCCCGCAAAACTACGGACTTAGGCGCGTCTGTTAACCGTAATTCTCGGCCGGATCGACGCGTTCAGCGGACCTCGCCGGCCCCTCTCTAAGCGCATCCAACCAAGTCCTTTTCGTGGTCATCAATGCCCGGAATGATACCGGGAAAGCGTTGCGCGAGGCTGGTGCGCGCGCGCCTTGCCAGCCGCGGCGCGAGAGGCCGCTGCATGGCACAAGGGCCACACATCGCGCACAGAACACTCACGCGACACAGTGCCTGACCGAAAGTTGATCGCACCGATCTGGAAAAGGCCGTGCGGAGAAAATACCTCCAAACTCGGCACTTTTCGGCAGCCTCTGCGTGTGATACGGTACCGTATCAACATCGCCTTGAACTGTGCCAAGCACGCAAACGGAGGCTGGCATGAGTAGGTTCGCGCGCGCCGGCTTTTTCGCCCTGGCGTGGTTGTTTCAGATGATCGGGTATGCGAGTGCACAGCCTGCCGCCAATGCGGGCTGCACGTCATCGCCATCGGCCGCGAGCACGCAAGTCTGGCGCTGCGACAATGGCATCACCATCGTTGCAGAAAACGGCGCCAGATTTGAACTAAAGGACGCCAACCGCGACGGACATATAGACTCCGTCGAGTTGAGCAGCAGAGCCCTGCTGGTCGAGGTGCCCAGGAAGCCCGGCGGCAATCCCTTCAAGGTGCTGACCCCGCAGGCGATTGCCGCGGTGCGCGGCACAAGATGGGCGGTCGACGTCGCTGAGGCCAAGACCTCCGTTTTCGTCGCTGACGGCCGTGTCGGCGTCAGCCGCAGGGCTCGCGGACGCGGCGTCGTCCTTGGCCCCGGCGAAGGCGTCGACGTCGAAGCGACCGGCCCGCTGACCGTCAAGACATGGGGCCAGCCGCGCGTCGACGGGCTGATGGCAAGGCTGGGTCAATAATGCCGGGTCAATGGGGCTTGGTCGATAAGGCTTTGGTCAACAGGCCCTAGAACAGAGAAGATTGCAGTACGTAGTGACTAGACGCGTTCAGATCCTGGTGGCACTCGTCCTCACCGCGTTGTGGGGTGCCGGCATCTATGCCGCGCACGCCGCCGGCCATCTGCGCTTTCTCGACCGCCTCGAAGCGACACTGACCGATTGGCGGACCCAGGTCCGCGGCGTGCAGCGTCCGCCCGATGTCGTCACCATCGTCGCGATCGACGATACCGTGGTGAAGCGCGGCGGCAGCTATCCACTGCCGCGCGCCGATCTCGCCCGGGTCGTCGACACCATCGTGCAGTTCAAGCCGAAGGTCGTCGCGATCGATCTCCTCCTGGTCGACCGCAGCGCCGCGATCGGCGACGCAACGCTTGCCAACACGCTGGCTACCGGCCCCATGGTGCTGGCCGCCGCGGCGATCTTTCCCAGCGCCAGCGAAACCGTGGAGCCGAGCAGTGCGGGCCCCCTCGCCGTGCTGCCGCAGGCAGAACGCTTCCTGCTGCCGTTGCCGGCGTTCGCCGACCACGCCGAAGTGGGCGTTGTCAACGTCGCGACGGGGCAGTCGGGCTCACCGCTTTCGGTGCCGATGCTGTTCCGGACGCACGACAAGGTCGAGCTGTCATTCCCCTTGCGGGTCGCCACCCGCGCGCTCGACAAGCCGCTGACGATCGCCTCGGATCACCTCATGCTCGGCGAGCGCGCGGTACCGACCGATGCCGATTTCGCGCTGCCGATCACCTATTACGGTCCGCGACGCACCATCCGCACCGTCAGTGCGCAGAGCATCTTCGACGGCACGCTCGATCGCACGGCGATCGAGAACCGGATCGTCGTGATCGGCGCCTCGGTCGCCGGCGGCGGCGACTTCTATCCCACACCGTTCGATTCGCTGATGCCCGGCGTCGAAGTGGTCTCGACAGCGATCACGCATCTCGTTGCCGGCGACGGCATCGTGCGCGATTACAGGGTTCATGTTGCCGACGCGCTCGCTGCAATCCTGCTGCCGATGCTGCTGATCGGCTTGCTGGCCTGGCGGCGCAGCGCGCTCGGCATCATGGCGGCGGCTGCAGTGATGATCGCCTGGGCCGGCCTCAATGCGTTCGCCTTCACGCATGGCGTCTGGCTGAATGCGGCGACCACGCTCGCCGCCGCAGTGCCGCCGGTTGCGATCTTTGCCGGCGTACAGCTGTGGGTCGGAGGCCGCCGCACGCAGTATCTCACAGCCAAGAGCAGCTCGCTGGCCCGGTTGCAGGCGCCCGCAGTGCAAGAGTGGCTGGCGCGAGATCCGAATTTCCTGTCCAAGCCGGTCCGGCAAAACGCAGCCGTGGTCTTCATCGACCTCTCCGGCTTCACGGGCTTAAGCGAACAGACCGATCCTGACGCGATCCAGGAGGTTCTGAAGGCATTTCACGCGTTGATCGACAGGACCGCGGTCGATTGCGGCGGCACGATCACGGGCTTTCTCGGCGACGGCGCCATGATCCTGTTCGGGCTTCCGGGTGCGATGCCCGATGATGCGGCGCGCGCGCTGAAATGTGCGATCGACCTGCATCGCGGCATCGAACGCTGGATCGCTTCGCTGCCCCCCGCCATCGGCGATCGGCTGGGCTTCAAGATCGGCGCGCATTTCGGCGATATCGTCGCCTCTCGCCTCGGCGAGAGCCACCAGCACATCACCGCGACAGGCGACACCGTCAACGTCGCGAACCGGTTGATGGAGGTCGCCGTCCAGAACGATGCGCGGCTCGCGCTGAGCGATACGCTGCTGGATGCCGCCGACTTCCACGGGGCGCCCGACGGCACTCTGTCGGGCCCCATCCTTGCCCGCGTCCGCGGCCGCTCGGGCGTCGTGACCGTGTGGTTCTGGCGCGATCAAAGCGGGCCAGGCCACGCTGCGACAAAGGCTGAAGTAATCAGCTGAGTGGCGTCGTCCGCTTGCCGAACACTCCGCTGTCATCCCCGCGAACGCGGAGATCCATACCGCGTGATCCATCGATGAGCGCAAGTGGCCGTACCGACTGAAAGATCGCCCACGAACAGTCTTCGCCAAACTTCTCTCTGGGGGTATGGGTCCCTGCGTTCGCAAGGACGACGGCATGGAGAATGAACTCTGCTACCTTGCTTCCGGCGGCGGCGAACGGTCGAGCACGTCGCCCTTGGCATCCTCCAGCAAATCGACGCCGTAGGTCTCGACCACGAGTGGCCCGCGCTTGCGCTGCAATTGCGCGACCTGCGTGACCTTCGCAAAGAGATCATTGAGGGCGGGGTGACCGCCCGCGCGCAGCTCGTCGACATAGAGCAGCTTGCCCGCGAGCAGCTTTGGATCCGGCTCGCCCATGTTGACCCAGCGGATACGCTGGTTCTGCTGCAGCACGCAGGTGCCGCGCGGCAAATAGAAGGCGAGCCAGCCCGTGGTGCCGTAGTCCTGCGCGAGCACGCAGGTCGCACCATGGCGCGCGCGCACGGCTTCGATGTCCGCGGCGAGCTCGCGCCAGCCGACGCCGACGCTGCGCACGGTCGCGTCGCGGCGATAGCCCGACAGCCAGCCGGTGTTGGCCTGCACGATCAGCGCGGCAAACATCACGATGCCCGCGGGCGCGGCCCAGCGCAGGCAGAAATCCACGAGGCGCCGCTGGCGCGGCCTCCACTGCACGAGATTGGCGGCGGCGCCCGCGGCGAGGACGAAGGGCGGATAGACCGGCGCAAACCAATTGGCCTCGACCCGGGCATGCAGCGAATGCCAGACGAAATAGGCGACGATGGTCCAGAACAACGCCTCGATCAGCACGCGCGAGGCCAGCGCGCCGGCGCGCTGCCAGGTCAACGCATGCAACCCCATCGCGCCGAGGATGAAGACCAGCGGGGTCGCGAACGCGATCTGGGTCGGGATCAGCTCGGCGATGAAGACCGGGCGGAAATCCTCGATCCTGGCGCGGCCGAGCTGCTTGGCGAACGAGACCCATTGATGATCCGCATTCCAGAGGATCACCGGCGAGAACAATGCCAGGGCAACGAGGCCGCCGAGATAGGGCCAGGGCGAGAGGAACCAGCGCCGCAGCTTCGGCACGCAGGCGAGCCAGATCAGGATTGCAGCGCCAAAGAACATCGCGGTGTATTTCGACAGCAGCGCCGCGCCGACCGCGGCGCCGACCGCGAGCCACCAGACGCCGCGGCCGGTCTCGAGCACCTTGGCGAGGAAGAACAGCACGAAGCTGGAGGCCACCAGCAGCGGCGCATCCGGCGTCACGATCAGCGTGCCGACGGAGGCCAGCAGCGTCACGTTGAGCAGGATGGCGCTGGTCGCGGCGACACGCACCCCGCCGAACAGGATCGCCGCGGAGCGGTAGATCGCATAGCTCATCGGCAGCGCGAGCAGGATGGAGACGAGGCGGACGCCGAGCTCGGTATCACCGGCGATCATGGTACCGGCACGGATCACATAGGCGACCATCGGCGGATGATCGTAGTAACCGCCCGCCAGGTTCTTCGACCACATCCAGTAATAGGCTTCGTCGAAGGTGATCGGCGTGAAGGCAGCGGCGACCAACCGGAGGGCCACCAGCGCCAGAATCACCAGCGCGGTGTTGCGGACGATCCGCGCGTCAGCTCCGCCCATCTTCAGGCTATTTCTTGCGCCAGACAAACAGGCCCGACATCGCGTAGTTCCACACTACGCCCATCAGCGCACCGGCCATGCCGGCCAGCCACCAGATCGGCTCCTGGTCGTACACCGAGAAGGCGACGCCGACATTGGCAAGCAGACCGACGCTGCACACGATGTAGAAGGCGATCAGGCCGCGCAGCAGCGCAAAGCCCTTCAGCCGCTGGTCGCGATAGGTGAGGAAGTTGTTGAGGACGAAATTGCTGGTCATCGCGACGATGGCGCCGGCGGCCTGCGCCTCCGCGAACGGCGCTTTGAACAGCTGAAGTCCTATGAACAGCGTGGTGAGGTGCACCACGAGGCCGATGCCGCCGACCATCGCGAACAGGACGAAACGCAGCGAGACGATGTCGTTGGTCAGCTTGGCGAGCACGAGGCCGAGGAAATCCAGCGCGACCATGGAATCGAGCTTGCTCTCGCCGTGCTGGCGGGCGCCGAAGGTGTAGGGAATCTCGACGGCCCGCAAGCCGCCATGCGCGGTCGCGACGAGGTCGAGCAGAATCTTGAAGCCGTGCACCGACAGCTTCGGCGCGAGCTCTTCGAAACGGTCGCGGCGGACCATGAAGAAGCCGCTCATGGGATCGGCGATCTCGACCCGCAGCACCTTCCTGGCGACTTCGGTCGCCAGCGCGCTGGCGCCGGCGCGCTGCTTGTTGAAACCTTCGCTCTTGTAGCCCTCGATGTAACGGCTGCCGACCACGAGGTCGGCCTGGTCGCTGGCGAGCAGCAACAGCATCTTCGGCAGCTGCGTCTCGTCGTGCTGGAGGTCGGCGTCGATCACGGCCACGAAGGGCGCGCTCGAGGCCAGGATGCCCTCGATGCAGGCGCCCGACAGGCCGCGGCGGCCGATGCGGCGGATGCAGCGCACGCGGCTGTCGCGCTGCGCCAGCGCACGCACGACGTCCCAGGTGCCGTCCGGGGAATTGTCGTCGACGAACACGACTTCCCAGGCGACGCTGGCCAGCGTCGCCTCCAGGCGCCGGTACAGCACCGTGACGTTGTCGCGCTCGTTGAAGGTCGGAACGATGACCGACAGTTCCGGGCCCTCTTGAGCCTGTGGCGGATGGTCGGAGCCGGGTCTGATCGCTTCATTCATGACGGCAGCGTATATCCGCCGCGTCCGGCGCTGCCAAGTTCTTGCGCTGTCAAGCCGGGGGTTCTGTGGGAAAGGCCCCAAAAGGGGTCCTAAAATGCCAACGACCCCGGAACGGCAGGCCGCGCGTACATCCGGCGCGAGCCCAAGCTATTCCAAGGTCGTCCCAGCGCCGGAGTATTTCTCTCAACGTCGCCGTTAGAAGCTAGATAGGAACGGCAAGTCCCGTCCGCAAGGGGGCGAAAACCGGGATTCTGGTGCCTTATTGGTTCGGCACTTCCCGGATGATCGGCCCCCGGGGCGCGGGCGCGGCGGGGGCAACGGGGGCCGCAGCCGGGGCCGGCTCCACTTTCGCCGGTCTGGGCGGCTTGCCGTACTGGCCGATCGGCCCGAACACGACGGCGACCGCAAGCACGATCGCGGCGACGATCGCGCCCAGAATGCCACCCATCGACTCAGACGCCATGAAACCCATCCCTCATCCAGATGCGCCCCGTGATACCACGGATGCGCGCGGAGCCGGAAGGGCCCCTACTTCGCTGGCGGCCTGTGCTTGACGAAAGCCGACACGATATCCTTCTGCGCAGACTCCACCGCCCTGTTCGCGGTCGCGAGATGGGCGCCGGCATCGATGTTCGGATATTGCGTGGTGAGATAGTCGAGCAGCGCCACCCGGTAATATTGTCGCTCCGACGGACAGGCGCCCGCGACCGAGCGGCCAAAATCCTGTTCCGTCATTCCCTGATTGCTGTCGCGCGAATATTCCCGCGCCAGGCAATGCCAGTAATCGTCGCGGCCCTGCTGGGCGAGCTTCTGCGCGCCTTTCGCGTCGTCATCATCCGCCATGACCGAAGACATCATGGCAGCAGATGTCATCATGACGAGCCCCGCTCCCACCGTCAGCATCCGCATCTTGTTCTCCTTCTTCGCAGATCAGCGCCGAGCTTAGACTCGACGCGAGAACTGGCCAATCACATCTCGTTTGACTAGGATGAAGCCCTCCCTCCCCGTCGATGCGAGATCCTCCCGTGGCCAAAGCAAAAACCGCGTTCAAAAAATCCGGCAACATCTTCATCGGCATCGGCGGCTGGACCTTCGAGCCCTGGCGCGGCGTGTTCTATCCGGAGAAACTCACCCAGGCGAAGGAGCTGTCCTACGCAGCCTCGAAGCTGACCTCGATCGAGATCAACGGCACCTATTACGGTTCGCAGAAGCCGGAGAGCTTTCGCAAATGGGCGAGCGAAGTGCCCGACGGCTTCGTGTTCTCGGTGAAGGGACCGCGCTTCGCCACCAACCGCCGTGTGCTCGCGGAGGCCGGCGATTCCATCAAGCGGTTCTATGATTCCGGCGTGCTGGAACTCGGTGACCGTCTCGGGCCGGTGCTGTGGCAGTTCGCGCCGACGAAGAAGTTCGACGGCGCCGATTTCGGCAAATTCCTCGAGCTGCTGCCGCGCAAGCTCGAGGGACGCGCGCTGCGCCATGTCGTCGAGGTCCGCCACGACAGCTTCTGCACGCCGGACTTCGTGGCACTGATCCGCGAATTCGAGACGCCCGTCGTGTTCGCCGAGCACGGCAAATATCCTGCGATCGCCGACGTCGCCGGCGATTTCGTCTATGCGCGGCTGCAGAAGGGCAATGACGAGATCAAGACGTGCTACCCGCCGAAGCAGCTCGATGCCTGGGCCGATCGCTTCAAGGCCTGGGCTTCTGGCGGTGAACCGGACGACCTGCCGAAAGTTGACAAGGCCAAGCCGAAGAAGGAGCCGCGCGACGTCTTCGCCTACGTCATTCACGAGGGCAAGGTCCGCGCACCGGCCGGCGCCATGGAACTGATTGCGCGGGTCAGCTGAGGCGCCCCATGGCAAAAGCGAAGAAGCTCTTCACCATCGGCTATGAGCAGACGCCGCCCAAGGCGGTGCTGGACGAGCTGGAGCAGGCCGGCGTCAAGCTCGTGGTCGACGTGCGCGCGGTGACGTCGTCGCGCCGGCCGGGCTTTTCCAAGAAGCAGCTGGCGGCGGGGCTCGACGAACGCGGCATCGCCTATGTCCATCTCGCCGCGCTCGGCACGCCGAAGGAAGGCCGCCTCGCCGCACGCAGCGGGCAGTATGATTTGCTGGAGAAGATCTTCTCAAAACACCTGAAGGCACCCGAGGCCAGGGAAGCGATGGACGAGCTCTCGGCGCTGGTGAAGAAGGCCGGCCCGGTGTGCCTGCTCTGCTACGAGCGCGACCACACCCATTGCCATCGCCAGATGATCGCAGAGATCATCGAGGAGCGCGATGGTGTGACGGTGAAGAATTTGGCGGGACGGCAGGTGTAGTCCTCTGTCATTCCGGGGCGCGCCTCTTGGCGCGAGCCCGGAATCCATTCATCCACCGTCTCTGCTGCCTGATGGATTCCGGGCTCAGCGCTTTGCGCTGCCCCGGAATGACAACTCACTCCTCCCCCGCCAGCCGAAACGTCCCCTCCATCATCTGCACGCAGCTGCCACCGACATGGGCGGAGACGACCTTGCCGCCCTGCTTGTGCACGCGCGTCGAAAGGATGCTCGGCCGGCCCATGTCAAAGCCCTGGCCGACGGTCAGCTTGAGCTCGCCGTCACGCGCGGGATCGAGATCGGCGAACAGCGCAGCGGCGGCAACCGTGGCGCTGCCGGTGGCGGGGTCCTCGACGAGACCGCTGGCACCGCGCATGAACATTCGCGCCTGGCGCTCGCAAGGCGCCTCCGCCGCGGGCACGTCGCGCGTATAGAACCACACCGAGCGGGCGCCGTCGCGCGGCAAGACCTTACCGTAGGCCGCCGCATCCGGCCGCGCGCGCTTCAGCGCCTCGCGCGAATGCAGCTCCATCACCAGAAACGCGTTTCCGACGGTGACGATTTGCGGTTCGTGATTGTCCGTCCTGATGTCGCCCGCACCGAGCGAGATGCAGCTCGCGGCTTCGGCAGCCGAGAGACGTGAGAGCCGCTCCAGCGGCTGCGGCGCGGTGAGCTCGGTTCTGATCACCCGGCCCTGCTCTCTGACGATCTCGACCGGCACGAGCCCAGCCTTCTCCTCGAACAGCAGACGCGGCTTCCCCTCCTTCGCCATCGAGGCAAGCACGAAGGCGGTGCCGACATTGGGATGGCCCGCAAAGCCAATCTCTTGCACCGGCGTGAAGATGCGCACCTGCGCATCATGGGCCTTGTCGCGCGGCGGCAGCACGAAGGTGGTCTCGGAATAGTTGAACTCGGTGGCGATCGCCTGCATCTGCTTGGTCGAAAGCCCGCCGGCATCGAGCACCACGGCGAGCTGATTGCCGCCGAAGGCGCGATCGGTGAACACGTCGACGGTGATGTAGCGGCGCTGCATCGTCACTTCCCCATGCAAGTCGCGGCCGATAGCCGGCCGCATCTCCGGCAGTCTACAAGCCGGAGACATCGCTCGTCATGCCCCTAAATTGAGTGCAATCGGAGCAATCGCGGAAGATGACTTCAGACGCGAAAGAGCTGACGGGGCGAGGCGAGCACTTGCGCGCGCTCGCGCTCATCGACGATCAGCGCATCGAGAAATTCCCGGTTCTTCGCGTAAGTCTGGGTCGCCTCGAACTGCGTGTGCGGCCAGTCGCTACCCCACAACAGGCGATCGAGACCGTAGGCGTTGCGCAGCAGCGGATAGGCTTGCTTCGCGAAATCTTCGCCCGCCGCACCGTTGCGATACGGCGCCGAGATCTTGACCCAGACGCTTCTCGTCGCGCCCAGCTTCAGCACCGACTGGAAACCGGCGTCGGCGATACCGAGCTTCGGATCGGGTAGCGTATAGTGATCGAGCACTGGGGTGACGCCGTGATCGAGCAGTTGCGGCGCCAGCAGGGCGATATCCGCCGCGTTGCGCTGGATCTCGACCTGCCAGCCCATCGCCTTCACCTGCCCGAGCAACGCCTTCCACTCGCTGGCGGCGAGATCGGGCACGGGCCGGCCGACGAGATTGAGGCGAATACCGACGACGCCGGCGCGATCGAGTTCGCGCAGCTCGTCTGCAGATACCGCGAGATCGACCACGGCGATGCCGCGCAGGCGGCCATTGGCCTGCTTCAGGCACTCGACCAGGTAGGAATTGTCGGTGCCGAGAAAGCTCGGCTGCACCAGCACACCATGGCTCATGCCGCCCCGATCGAGCTGCTCCAGATAAAGCGCCAGCGGCGCATCGTAGTCGGGCGCATAGCGCCGGCCCGGTGCGAGCTTGAGACCGCGGTGAAACACGTGGGCGTGAGTGTCGATAACAGGCAAGGCCGCCTCACTCCTGGCTGTGGTCGCGGCCACCGTGACGAGGGACGCGAGACTTGCGCCGAACTGGCGGCGCGTGAGGCCGCGCTTTGCGAATGTCATGGTTGATGCTCCCCATCCGTCGTCAGGCGCGCGTCGCCGCAGTCTGTTCAAAGACCTTGCCGCGGGTTTCGGGCAGCAGCAGCACTGCGATCAGGACCAGCGAATAGGCGAAGGCCGCATCGATGCCGATCGCAGGTCCAAGCCCGATGCGATCACTGAGGAATCCGACCAGGAACGGGAACGCGGCGGAGACGATGCGGCCGAAATTGTAGCAAAAGCCGACACCGGTGCCGCGCACGCCAGCCGGATAGAGCTCGCTGAACAGCGCCGCCATGCTGGCAGGAATGCCGGCGGAGAAAAAGCCGAGCGGAAAGCCGAGCACCAGCATCTGCCCATCTGTCAGCGGCGCGAAAATGTAGATGAGCACTGTGACGATGCAGGCGGTGGCAAAGAACGCGACGTTGGCCCGGCGCCCGATGCGATCGCTGATGATGCCGCTCGTCACGCAGCCGCAGAAGAAGGCGACGATGATGACGGCGAGATAGCCGCTGGAGCCCAGCACCGACAGATGCCGCACTTCGCGCAAGTAGGTCGGCAGGAAAGTGGTGAGCGCGGCGTAGCCGCCGTGGGCGCCGATGCCGAACAGGCCGCCGATCAAGGTCGAGCGCAGCACATCGCGATGGAAGATGCCGGAGAGGGTGGCGAAGAACGGCGTGGCCTCGGCGGCGACCGCGCGCGGCGGCTCCTTCAATCCGCGGCGGATGAAGATGATGAGCAGCGCGGGCAGCAGACCGAGTGCGAACAGGAGCCGCCAACCGATGTCGACCGGCGCATAGGTGAAGACCAGCGCCGAGAGCAGCACCGCTGCGCCCCAGCCCACCGCCCAGGCGCTCTGCACCGAGCCGAGTGCCTTGCCGCGATGCTCGGGCCGGATGATCTCGGCCATCAGCACCGCGCCGCAGGCCCATTCGGCGCCGAAGCCGAGGCCCTGAATCGCCTTCAGAACCACGAGCTGGGTGTAGGTCATGGCGAAGGCGCAGGCGAAAGTCGCGAGCGCAAACGTGGCCACCGTGATCTGGAGTGCCTTGACGCGGCCGAAGCGGTCGCCGAGCGCGCCGCCGAACCAGCCACCGAACGCGCCGAAGAACAGCGTGACTGAGCCGAGCAGACCGGCATCGGCCTTGCTGATGCCGAAGGCCGCGATCAGCGCGGGGATGGCGAGGCTGAACATCTGGACGTCGAGCGCATCCAATGCCCAGCCGCCAAAGCTTGCCCAGAACGTGCGCCGCTCCAGCGGCGAGCTTTCGCTGTACCAGTTCGACATGTTTCCCCCCCCTGTACTTTTTTGCTTGATTTGTTGGTGAGAGCGGCTGCTCTCACCGGATTTCGGCGTGATAGCGGAAGCGGTCCGCCGGCCCGCGCGAGCGGCGCCATTCGATGGGCCGCCGCTCGAGATCGAGCGCGAGGCGCTCGATCACGATCAGCGGTGCGTGGGCTTCGAGCCTGAGCAGGCGCGCCTGCATCTCGTTGGCGGTCTCGACCGTCAGGATTTCCTCGGCAGAGACCACGACCTCGCCGCAGCGCTCCTCGTAGAGCGGATACAGGAGGTCGCCGAATTCGGACGTCTCGATCTCCAGGATCGGCCCGAAGCGCGACTGCTGCAGCCAGATCTCCTCGGCGAGCAGCGGCACATCATCGATCAGGCGCAGGCGCGACAGGCTGATCACGGGTTCACCGACCGGGATGCGGAGCGCGGATGCAATGGCGGAGGTCGCAGCGATGCTCTTGCGGCGGATGATGCGGCTCTTCGGCACGCGCCGCTCGCCGCTCTCGGACTGGAAGCGAAAGAAGCGGAACAGCGAGGAATTGAAGCGCGCGCGGCGCACGAAGGTGCCGCGGCCCTGCTGCCGCTCCAGCACGTTGTCGCTGACAAGCTGGTCGATCGCCTTGCGCACGGTGCCGATGGCGACGCCGTAATGCGCACCGAGCTCGGCCTCCGATGGGATCGGCTCCCCCGGCCGCCATTCGTTGCGGTTGATCCGCGCGGCGAGGTCGTCGCGCAGACGCTGGTAGCGTGGCAGGCGGTCGTCGAGGGGCGCTGGATTCATATAGTCATATAGATGACTAGATGAGAGGGGAGTCAAGCGCTACTAAAATACCCCTGCGGCCAGTTCCCCGCCGTCAGTGTTCGCAGCGCCGGCTGGCAGACCACACACCAGCCCGGCATCGTCTGTCGCGCTCGTCAGTAGGCGTAGGCGTACGGGTCCGAGTCCCCCGTGTTCGGCAGACACGGTGGCTGCGTATAAGGCGCAGAGGCATACGCGCCTTCCGCCGGAGCCCTGACACAGGTGTCGGTCATCGCTTGAGTGACGGCGGCGCGCGGCGGGGCAGCGTGGCGCATCGTTGCGGCCTGGGTCTGGGTGGCGGCTGCAGCGATCAGGGCGGCTGCAACGAGGATCAATCGGGTCATTGGCTTTCTCCGGGTGACACGTGAAAGCCGAGACATTCGGCTTCCACAGTGCAGGACCCGAAAGCTAGCAGGGATATGTCATCGCGCGTCTTCAACGCAGCGCGACGGCGCTTCAACGAACCGCGACTCTCGCGTGAAGGCGCGCTACCCCAATTGAAACACCGCCACCTTCCGCTCATAACCGCGCACGGCGACCTCTCCGAGCGCGACGGCGTCGCTGCCGGCCTCGCCCAGCGCCTCGCGCACGGTCGCCGAAATCAGCAGCTGCGAGCCGAACTCCTTGTTCAGCGCTTCCAGGCGCGAGGCGAAGTTCACGGTGTCGCCGATGACGGTGTATTCCTTGCGCCGGGGCGAGCCGATGTTGCCGGCGACCACCTCGCCGAAATGGATGCCGATGCCGATGCGCAGCGGCCAGCTCGTCTGCGCGTTGATGCGGTCCATCGCACGCAGCATCTCACGGCCCGCGGCAACCGCGCGCTGCGCAGCGTCGGAGGCCTCCAGCGGGGCGCCGAACAGTGCGAGAAAACCATCGCCCAGAAACTTGTTCACGATGCCGCCCTGGCGGTCGAGAATGTCCACCAGCACCGCGAAGGCGCCGTCGAGCCGATCGACCACCTCCTGCGGGGTGCGCGACTGCGCCCCCGCCGTGAAGCCGCGGAAATCGACGAACATCACCGCGACGCGGCGGACGTCGCCGCCTCCGCCGGCGCCCGCCGCGATCAGTTGCTCCACGACCTGCGGAGAGACATGCTGGCCGAACAGGTTCGTCACCCTGTCGCGCGCGGTCGCCGCCGCGATACTCGCGGCGAACTGGCGGCGCAGTTGCGCGCCGACGGAGCCGGCGAGCACGCCACAGATCAGGATGACGACGCTGCGCACCGCGTGAAAATAGATCAGGGGATCGCCGGCTTCGTCGGCCGAATTGTAGTACAGCGCGACGGACAGAAGCCCGGCTGCAGCCACGAAACCGGTGAATGCAGAGAGCCAGAAATCCAGTCGCAGGGTCGAGAGGATGATGAAGATGAAGTACATCAGCGGCACGGCGAAGCCGAGAGCCTGGCTCGGGCCCATGGTGCGGGTTTGCAGGATGAGGATCAAAGTCGGCACCGACGTCTCGATCAGCGTGCCGATGTAGCGTCTGATCACCGGCACATCGCGATCGAGCCGGAGATTCTTCCTGATCTGGGTGTGGACCCAGACCTCGAACAGGATAAAGCCGCCGAGGAGGCCGTAGACCTCGACCAGCCCCTCCGTCCCCCGCCACACCCGGTTCACCACGCTGGGGTCGATCAGATAGATCGCGGTGAGCAGCACCATCATGATGCAGCCCGTCATGATCAGCGCCCGCACCCGCAAAAGCTCGGTGCGCAGCACTTCCCGCGTCAGCTCGCGCTCGAAATCCTCCGACAGCACGGCGTGGTGCCGTGTCCTTCTGCTCGCAAACCTGACCATCCTGCCCCCTTGTCATTCCGGGGCGCGGCGAAGCCGCGAACCCGGAATCTCGAGATTCCGGGTTCGATGCTAGCGCATCGCCCGGAATGACATCGAGACAGTTTGCCTCAATCCAGCGTGCGGCGGAAGCGCGTCACGGCGATGGTCATGGCCAGCAGCATCAGGGCCGCCAGCGCCAGCGTGTCGAAACGAAGATTCTGCATGCTAGCCCCCTTCAGCATGATGGCGCGGACGATGCGCAGATAATGGGTCAGGGGCAGGCATTCGCCGACATATTGCGCCCAGGTCGGCATGCCCGCGAACGGGAACATGAAGCCGGACAGCAGAATGCTCGGCAGGAAAAACATCATCGACATCTGCATGGCCTGGAGCTGGTTCTGCACAACCGTCGAGATGGTGTAGCCGATCGACAAATTGGTGGTGATGAACAGAGTCGAGAGCAGCGCCAGCAGGAACAGATTGCCGAGCACGGGGACGCCGAACAGGCCGACCCCGATGCTGATGATGAGGAAGGCCTGGAGGAAGCCGACCAGCACGTAAGGCACGATCTTGCCGAACATCACCTCCACCGGTTTGATCGGCATCGAGAGCAGGCTCTCCATGGTGCCGCGCTCGACCTCGCGCGTGACCGACAGCGCGGTGAAGATCAGCATGGTCATGGTGAGGATGGTGCCGACGAGGCCCGGCACGATGTTGAGGCTGGAGCTCGCTGCCGGATTATAGCGGGCATGCGCGCGGATCTCGAACGGCATCTCCGGGGGATCACCGATATAGAGATCGTGCTTGAGCGCAGTCTGCACGATCATGCCGAGCGAGCCCATCGCTGCGCTCGCCGCCACCGGATCGGTCGCATCGGCCGCCACCAGCAGCGCCGGCTTGTCGCCGCGCCGCACCGCGCGCTCGAATCCGCGCGGAATCTCGACGCCGAACAGCACCTTGCCGGATTTCAGGAGATTGTCGAAATCATCGACGTCGTGCACCTCATAGAGGAAGCGGAAATAGGCGGTGTTCTCCAGCGCCTTCAGGATCGAGCGGGCGAGATCGGAATCCTCCTGGAGCAGCACGGCGCTCGGCAGATGGTGCGGCGTGGTGTTGATGGCATAGCCGAACAGCATGAGCTGCATCACCGGCAGCATCACGATCATCGCGAACGACACGCGATCGCGCTTGAGCTGGATGAACTCCTTGATCAGCATCGCATAGGAGCGCCGCAGGAAGCCGAAGCGTTCGCGGATCGCGTGGACCGGGGCTGGGCCTTGGGCTGGCGCCGGGCGATCGACGGCACTCATTGGAAGTTGTCCTTGGAGCGCCCCATCAGCTCGATGAACACGTCTTCCAGCGAGGGCGACGATTGCTGCCAGCGCAAGCCGCTTTTCTGCCGCCACGGCGCGATGCTGGCTTCGAGCGCCGCAACGTCGCGGCCGGAGACGTGCAGCGAAGTGCCGAACGGCGCGACCATGTCGACCCCGGGCTTGCCGGTGAGCTCGGATGTGAGGCCGTTGAGGTCATCGCCCGTCACGGTGTAGGTCGTCAGCGCGGATTTCGCGATCACCTCCTCCACGGTGCCGCGCGCCAGCAGATGGCCGTAGGCGATATAGGCGATCTCGTGACAGCGCTCGGCTTCGTCCATGTAATGGGTGGACACCAGTACGGTGAGGCCCTCGGCGGCGAGCGCATGGATCTCGTTCCAGAAGTCACGTCGCGCCTTGGGATCGACGCCGGCGGTGGGCTCGTCCAGCAGCAGCAATTGCGGATTGGGCAGCGTGCAGGCGCCCAGCGCCAGCCGCTGCTTCCAGCCGCCCGAGAGCTCGCCCGCGAGCTGCTCCTCGCGCCCGGAGAGTCCGAGCCGCCTGATCATCTCGCGCGCGGCCCCCCGCGCGTCGGCCAGACCATAGAGCCGCGCGACGAATTCGAGGTTCTCGCGCACGGAGAGATCCTGGTACAGGCTGAAGCGCTGCGTCATATAGCCGACCTGGCGCTTGATCTTCTCCGAGTCGCGCCGGATGTCGTAGCCGAGGCAGGTGCCTTCGCCGCTATCGGGCGTGAGCAGCCCGCAGAGGATGCGGATGGTCGTGGTCTTGCCCGAACCGTTGGGCCCGAGGAAGCCGTAGATCGAGCCGCGCCTCACCTGCATCGACAGATCGTGCACGACCTCGCGGCCGCCGAACGATTTGCTCAGGCCCTTGACGTCGATCGCGATGCCGTTGCCGCCGTTCATCGCTTGTCCGCCACCGGGGTCTTTGGATTGAGATAGACGTCGATCGGCTGTCCGACCCGCAGCGCGTCGGGGCGCGACGGCCGCGCCTGTATCAGATAGACCAGCTTGTTGCGCTCATCGAGGCTGTAGATGACCGGCGGGGTGTATTCGGCCGAGGTCGCGATGAAGTAGATCTTTGCGGTGAGATCGGCCGCGCAATTGTCGCAGGAGATACGCACCGTATCGCCGATCGAAAGCTTGGGCAGCGCGGTCTCCGGCACGAAGAAACGCAGCTTCATGTTGCCGGGCGGCATGATCGACAGCACCGGCCGCTGCGCCGCCACCATCTCGCCCTCGCGGAAATAGATCTGCTGAATGGTGCCGGCAACGGGCGCAAAGCCCTTGCGCCGCGCCATGCGCGTCTCCGACGTCGCCACCCGCGCTTCCGCAACGCGCAGGGCGGACACCGCGGAATCGAGATTGGCCTGGGTACCGGAGCCGGTCTTGCTCAGCGAGGCCGCGCGATCATAGGTCTGCTGCGCATTCGCCAGCGTCGCCTTGTTCTGGTTGAGATCGGCAAGCTGAAGGTCGTCGTCGACGGAATAGAGCTGGTCGCCGACCTTGACGTCATCGCCCTCGCGCACAGTGAGCTTCGTCACCCGGCCCGCTTCATCGGGGCTGACATAGATCATGTCGGCCTCGACCCAGCCCTGGAAGCCGGGATCGCGCTTCTCCTTGCACCCGGCAACGACGGTTGCGAGGACGACCAATGCAAATGCCGCAAGTAAGCGTGACGACGTCATGTCGTCCTCCGTTCGCCAAAAATCAAATCGAGATGAACGCGCAGCATGTCCTGCGCATCGAGCGGCGCATGCCGCGCAAACAGGCTCTGCCAGATCACCGCGATCATCGCGGGCGCGACCAGGATCTGCGGATAGCGCGCGAGATCCTTCTCACGGATCTCGCCACGGGCGATGCCGAGCTCGATCAGCCCACGCATGGCGGCGATGCCGCGCGAGACGACCTCGCGGTAGTAAAAGTCGGCGACGGCCGGAAAACGCGGCCCCTCTGCCACGATCAGGCGCACCAGATCGCCGCGCCTGGTGCCGATGACCTCTTTCAGGAAGTTGCCGGCAAAGCCCTCGATGAGGTCGCGAACGGAGCCGGTCGGCGGAGGCAGCGCGGTCAGCCGCGCCACGACCGGCACGATCACGACGCGCACCAGCTCCTCGAACATCGATTCCTTGTCCTTGAAGTGCAGGTAGATCGTGCCCTTGGCGACGCCCGCGCGCTTGGCGATGTCGTCGAGGCGCGTGGCGGCAAAGCCGCGGGCGATGAACTCCTCCATCGCTGCCTCCACGATCGCCGCGCGCCGCTCCAACGCGCGTGACGCACGGTTCGACGCGGGCATCTCTCCGCCGGCCGCGGGCGCATGCCCTCCACTCTCTGCAGACAGCTTGGCAGATCTGGTCGACTTCTTCGTCATATTCGATATATGACTGACTAGTCAGTCATCGTCAAGACAGCCCTCCAGACTCGATAAATTAGTATTTACTAATGAATTAGTATCTGCTAATTAGTCGGCATGATCGAAGCTGCTCCAAACCCCGTCACCACCGTCATGCGTGCCCTCGCCGACCCGACGCGCCGGGCCGTGTTCGAGCGCGTGTTCGAGAGCAAGGAGATCAGCGTCGCCGAACTGACACGGGGCAGCGGCGTGACCCAGGGCGCGATCTCGCAGCATCTGAAGTCCCTCAAGCAGGCCGGCCTCGTCGCCGAGCGCGCCGAGGGCCGCAACGTCTACTACCGCGCCGCGCCGCAAGGGCTCGAGCCCCTGGTCACCTGGATGGACCATTACGGCGTGTTCTGGCGCGAGCGCTTCCAGAACCTGCGTGACCTCTTGAAGGAGATCGATCCGTGAGTGCAGTTGCTTCCAAAGTCCAAACTCAGAACATCGTCATCGACGAGGTCTTCCCTCATGCCGTCGCGACGGTCTGGAAGGCGCTGACCAGCGCCGAGCTGATCGCGCGCTGGCTGATGCCGCCGACCGGCTTCGAGGCCGTCGAAGGCAACACCTTCACGTTCAAGACCAATCCGGCGGGCGTGTGGGACGGCACGATCCACTGCCGCGTTCTGGAGGTCGTGCCGAACCAGCGCTTCGCCTATGCCTGGAAGGGCGGCGACGAAAGCAACTCCGGCTACGGCTCGGCGCTCGACACCGTCGTCACCTGGTCCCTCACCCCGGTCGAAGCAGGCACGCGCGTGCGCGTGGTGCATTCGGGCTTCGTGACGCCGAAGAACGACACGGCTTATCGCAACATGAGCGACGGTTGGGTCAAGGTGCTGCAGCGGCTCGATACCATCGCCGGCGAAGAGAGCTGAGGACGCATCGCGATGAACAAGCCCTATGCCGGCGGCTGCGCCTGCGGCGCGATCCGCTATTCGATTCCGGGTGAGCCCCTGTTCAGCAATCATTGTCAGTGCCGCGACTGTCAGCGGGAAAGCGGCAGTGGCCACGGCTCCTACGCGACGTTCGCGCGGGCCGGCGTCATGGTCACTGGCGAGGCCAAGCACTGGGACATGGTCGGCGACAGCGGCAATGTGAAGACGCGCGGCTTCTGCCCGCGGTGCGGCGTCGCGGTCTACATGACCTTCGCGGCCATGCCCGACATCTTCACCATCCGCGCCGCAAGCCTCGACGAGCCCGCGCGCTACAAGCCGCAGGCTGTCACCTACGCGGCGCGCGGTCACGGCTGGGATCACCTCGATCCCGATCTGGTAAAGTTCGAAGGCATGCCGCCCGGATGAGGCGCTAGCCGAAATCGAGCACCATCCGGCCGTCGATCTTGCCGGCCTTCATGCGGTCGAAGACGTTGTTGATCTCCGCAAGCGGCACCTTCGCGACTTCGGCCTTCACCTTGCCGTCTGCCGCGAAGGCGATGGCTTCGTCGAGGTCGCGACGCGTGCCAACGATCGAGCCACGCACCGTGATGCGCTTGAGCACGACGTCGAAGATCGGCGTCGGGAATTCGCCCGGCGGCAGACCGACGAGGCTGACGGTGCCTTTCCGGCGCACCATTTTCAGCGCCTGGGCGAATGCCGGGGTCGAGACGGCCGTCACCAGCACGCCATGAGCGCCGCCACCGGTTGCGGCCAGCACCTTGTCGACCGCATCGGCTGCAAGCGCGTTCACGGCGAGATCGGCGCCAGTCTCGCGGGCGAGCTCGAGCTTATCCTCGGCGATATCGACAGCCACGACCTTGAGCCCCATCGCCTTGGCATACTGAACCGCGACGTGGCCGAGCCCGCCAACGCCTGAGATCACGACCCACTCGCCGGGCCTGGCCTCGGTCTCCTTCAAGCCCTTGTAGGTGGTGACTCCGGCGCACAGGATCGGAGCGATGGCTGCGAAATCGACGTTCGCCGGCAGCTTCGCGGCGAAGGCCGCCGAGGCGATGACATATTCGGCGAAGCCGCCGTTCACGCTGTAGCCGGTGTTGTGCTGGTGCTCACACAACGTCTCCCAGCCGGTCTCGCAATATTCGCACGACATACAGGCGTCATGCAGCCAAGCGACGCCGACGGCATCTCCCACTTTCAGATTCTTCACGCCGGGCCCGAGCGCCGCGACGATGCCCGCGGCCTCGTGGCCGGGAATGAAAGGCGGAACCGGCTTCACCGGCCAGTCGCCGGAGGCTGCATGCAGATCGGTGTGACAGACACCGCAGGCCTTGACCTTGACCAGAACCTCGCCAGGACCGGGCTGCGGCACCGGCACGTCCTCGATCACCAGTGGCTTGCCGAACTGCTTGACGATTGCGGCTTTCATGGTCGGCATCTGTCTGCTCCGTCTAGATTGCGGAAACAGACTAGCGGCGACGGGCGATACGCCTTTGATTGGAGTCAAACCGCACAAAGTTTACGCAAAGCGCTCGCGCGATCGTGACATGGAGATGACAGCACGGCGAAGCGCGACTGGCGTGTCAGCCGTGGAACTTGAGGCCGTCGACGATCTTGTCGATCACCTTGCGCTCGGCGCGGACAGCAATGCCGACGAGATTGAGATCGGCGCGCGCAACCGCCCTCACCGCCTCGCGGTTGGCGGCATCATGCGTGGTCTTGAACATGTCCTCGGTGTAGACCGCCGGCTTCACGTTGCGCGTCAGCGCGCGGTCGAGCGCGCGCGACAAGGCAGGACCGTCGGCGCCGTAGATCAGGATCGGCTGGCCGATCAGCGCGTGATATGAGGTGCCCGAGGCGTCCCCATAGGGATCGCCGATGCATTCGGGAAACGCAGCCGCGATGCCGCTGGTGAGAAAGGCCGCAACGTTGAGCTTCTGCCAGGCCTGAAGGTCGGTGCGGATCACGATGGCGATCTTGGTGTCGAATTGCATGTAACTCCCTCGATTGTCATTCCGGGGTCGCGCTGTCGCGCGCCCCGGAATGACAATATAGAAATCAGCCCTTCGCGTCGCAGGCCCAGGCGCGGATCACGCATTCCTTGCCGCCGTATCTGTAGCATTCGCGCGTGGCGGCGTTGAGCGAGGCGGAAATCTTCGGCTTGACGGCGTAGCCATAGGCGCCGCAGGGATTGGCGAGGTCGACCGACATGGCGGCGCAGGCGCGCTTCATCGTCACGGTGGTGCAATCGCCCTTGCACTGCTTCTGCGCCGCGGCGCGCGCCTCGTGCTCGTGGCCATAATCGAAGGCCTGGCCATAAGCGCCGCATTTGCCGACCGCAAACGCGCCGGCGGCATGGGCTTCGGTGATGTAGCGGGCGCCGGAAACACAAATGGACAGCGCAAAGAAAAACATCGCGCAACGGCGCGCGACGACGTTCGAAACCATGGAAAATCCCCTCCCCCCAAGGCAGGTCGGGAGGAACTCTAAGCGGCGGTCGTTTCCAGATGGTGAATGGGTGGTTGAAAAGCCGGATTGACGAATGAGTGACTTCATACATCTTTTAGTTGTATTTTTGAATCGCGTTATTTAAGGTGGTTGCGGCTGGAAGCGCCAGCACAGGGGCCCGGAGGAACCGCCATGCATCGAACCAACGGAATGCTCTTTGGAATCATCCTGTCGACGTGCCTGATCGGATCGGCGCATGCGCAGTCGGTGAACTGGACCTGGACCAACCAGTACGGCTCGACGCTGGCCATCACCAGCTTCAACCAGAACACGGGCGCGATCGCGGGGACCTACACCAACAACGCGGCGAACAGTTGCGATGAGGGCAAGCCACAGGGCGTGACGGGCTGGCTGGCCTACGGCAACTCCGGCACCGCGATCAGCTTCTCGGTGAATTTCCTCGGCTGCGGCTCGACCACCGTCTGGACCGGACAGCTCAATAACTCGTCTGGATTCCAGGGCCTGTGGTATCTGTCCCTCGGCGAGGCCGTCGCATGGAACGGCATCAGCGCGGGCGCCGACACCTTCACGTTCAACAGCGGCGACAAGGCCCTGCTGACGAAGGGCGGCGTTGACCTGAAGGCCGCCACCGAAAAGCTGTCGAACACGAAGAAGTAGGCGAGCGGCGAAGGTGGTGCGGTGGATGAGCTCGCGGCTGCGCGAAGCGCAGTCCGCACCGCATCATCCACCACCTTCGCTCGGCAAACGCGAAGACATGGTGGGTTACGTCCTGCGCCTGCGCTTCGTGCAACCGCAAGGCTAACCCACAGTCACCCCCGTCGCGCCGCTTCCAATGCCTGCGGCGTGTCGATGTCGAGGAAGGCGCTCTCGCCGTCAACCGGCACTTCGGCCACCGCCTCGGTGTGCTTGGCGATCAGATGACGCGCGCCGACGTCGCCGTCGAGCGTCATCAACTCCCTGAAGAAGCGGCGCGACCACAGCACGGGGTTGCCGCGGCGCCCCTCGCTGACCGGCACGACGATGAGATTGCCGCGATCTGGCGCGAAGCCGTCGATGAGGCGGTCGATCAGGCCGGCATCGATCAGCGGCATGTCGCCGAGACAGACCAAGGCGCCATCGCAAGCCTCCGGCACGGCGGCGATGCCTGATTTGACCGAGCTCGCAATGCCGCCGGCGAAATCGGGATTCTTGACGAACCGGACCTTCAACCCCTGAAGCGCCTGCTCGACCAGCTCGGTCTGGTGGCCGGTGACGACGATCACCTCGGACGCCTTTGAAGCGAGCGCCTGCTCGGTCGCGATCCGCACCAGCTTCTTGCCGTCGAGCTCGGCGAGCAGCTTGTTCGGCCCGCCCATACGAGTGGAGCGTCCCGCCGCGAGCACGATGGCCGCGACGCGGCTGTTGCCTTCGACCGCGGGCGTCGCACGGGGCTGCGGGCGCGTCACGATCTCCATCAGCAGGCCGCCGACGCCCATGCCCATCAGCTCGGCGCGCGTCACCTTGATGCCGGCGAGCAGCCGCATCAAGACCCAGTCGAAGCCGTTCTCGACCGGCGAGCGCGCGCAGCCCGGTGCGCCCAGCACCGGCACGCCGCCGACCCGTGCGATCAGCAGGAGATTGCCGGGATCGACCGGCATGCCGAAATGCTCGATCTCGCCGCCGATTCCGGTGACGGCCGCAGGGATCACGTCGCGGCGGTCGGCGATCGCGGACGCCCCGAACACGATGACGAGTTCGGCGCCAAGCGCGAGCAATTCCTTGATCGCGGCCGACAGCGCGGCTTCGTCATGCTGGACCCGCCGCTCGGCGATGATGCCGGCGCCGGCCGGCGCAAGCCGCTCGGCGGTGACGCGCAGCGTCTTGTCGATCACCTTGGACGACAGGCCCGGCAGCAGCGTCGAGACCACGCCGACGCGCTTGATCACGTAAGGCGCGATTCTGAGCCCGTCCTTGCCCGCAGCCTTCACCGCGGCATCGCGCAAACTTCCCTCGACGCCGAACGGGATGATCTTGACGGTGCCGACCATCTCGCCCTCGACCACCGGCTTGTAGGCGGAGAGCGTCGCAAAGGTGATGGCCTCGTCGATGTTGTTGATGCGGTCGACCGCGGCGCGGTCGATCACCAGCACGCCCGGCTGTGCGGCGAACAGATTGGCGCGGCCGGTGAAGGCGCGCTCGACATGGATCCCTTCGCCGCCGACGGCCAGCGCGATGCTGGCGGCCGCAACGTCCTCGGAGACGTCGCCCGCCTCCATGCGCACAACGACGATGTCCTTGATGCCGGCGCGCGTGAGCTGCTCGACCTCAGTGGGGCCGATCGTCGTGCCCTTCTTCAGCACCAGCGGTCCCTGGCGCAGGGTGTGGACGGTCACCCCGCCGATCGCATCGTTGGGACTCGCCGGGCCGAATTTCATGCGGCTTCTTCTTTTTCTTTGGGAGGCAGACGGAGCACCGCCGTGATCTCCGCCATGATGGACACCGCGATCTCCGACGGGGAGACGGCGCCGATCGCCAGCCCGATCGGCGCGTGAATGCGCGCGATGTCGCTTTCCTTCGCGCCCTGCGCCCGCAGCCGGTCGCCGCGCTTGGCATGCGTCTTCCGCGAGCCGAGCGCGCCGATATAGAAGCAGCCGCGCTCGAAGGCATGCAGCAAGGCGGGATCGTCGATCTTGGGATCGTGCGTCACCGCGACGAAGGCGGTGTAGGCATCGACATTGAGCGGCGGCAACGCGGTGTCGGGCCACTCGGCCACCAGCGGAATGTCCGGAAAACGCTCGGGGCTTGCGAACGCCGTGCGGGGATCGACGACGGTGACGTCATAGCCGAGCGAGCGCGCCAGCGGCGCCAGGGCCTGGCTGATATGGACCGCGCCGATGATGACGAGCTTTGCGGTCGGCGCGTAGACGTTGAGGAACAGCTTCCTGCCGCCAACTTCGACATTGGCGCTCTTGCCCATGCGAAGCTGCTTTTCCAGCTCGGCCCGCAGGGGATCTCCGGCAAAATCCTTCGCCTTCACGAGGCGCTGCTCGCCGCTCTCGGTGTCGGTGACCAGGATCGCCGGCCGGCGCGCGGCCCGCTCGGCATTGAGTTCGTGCAGGATCTCGAGCTTCACGGCTAGCCGACCTTCTCGACGAAGACGCGGATGGTGCCGCCACAGGATAGCCCGACGTTCCAGGCGGTCTCGTCGGCGACGCCGAACTCCAGCATCCTGGGCTTGCCACTCTGGATCACGTCCATGGCCTCGGTGACCACGGCACCCTCGACGCAGCCGCCGGAGACGGAGCCCAAGAACGTGCCGTCGTCGTTGATGACAAGGCTCGAGCCCGCCGGGCGCGGCGCCGAACCCCAGGTCTCCACAACGGTCGCCAGCGCGACGCCATGACCGGCCTTCTGCCAGTCCTCCGCCGCCTTCAGGATATCCTCGTCGCGATCGAGCATCGGTGGCCTCTCAAGCTGCGGAGCGGATCAGGCTGCGGTGATGCGGCGGCAGCGGCCGGGAGAGCGTGGTGATCAGCTCCTGGATCGAACTCAAATTATGCACGGGGCGGAATTCGTCAACGTGCGGGAGCATCATTTTGATGCCCTGCGCCTTGGCCTCGAAGCCGCCGAACCGGAGCAGCGGGTTGAGCCAGATCAGCCGGCGGCAGGACCGGTGCAGCCGGTCCATCTCGAAGGAGAGCTTGGAATCGGCCTCCCGCTCCAGCCCGTCGGAGATCAGGAGCACGATGGCGCCCTGGCTCAGCACCCGCCGCGCCCACAATTTGTTGAAGTTGTGCAGCGAGGCCGAGATGCGCGTGCCGCCGGCCCAGTCCTCGACCGAGGCCGAGCAGCTCGCCAGCGCCTCGTCCGGATCGCGCTGGCGCAGCGCGCGGGTCACGTTGGTGAGGCGGGTGCCGAACAGGAATACCGAGACGCGCTTACGCGCGTCGCCGATGGCGTGGAGGAAATGCAGGAACAGGCGGGTATATTCGCTCATCGAGCCCGAGATATCGAGCAGCGCCACGATCGGCGCCGGCTTCTCGATCCGCCCGAGGCGATGGATGTCGATGATGTCGCCGCCGGTGCGCAAGGACGCGCGCAACGTGCGGCGCAAATCGAGGCGCAGCCCGCGCGGATCGGTCAGGTAGCGGCGCGTCAGGAGCTCGGCCTGCGGCAAGTGCATCCGCTCGATGGCACGCAGCGCCTCGGTGATCTCGGCGGCGCTCATCTGCGCAAAATCCTTCTTCTGAAGGATCTCCTTGTCGGAGACCGACAGGCGCAGATCCTGCTCCTGGTGCTGCGGCGTCTCCGTCATCCGCGGCTGCGACATCGCCTCCTGCACGCGGCGCGAGCCGGCTTTCGGCTTCTTCTTGGCCTCGTCCGGCAGCGGCACCGAATCCAGCATGTGCTTCCATTCTTCCGAGGCCCGGAAGAACAGGTTGAAGGCCTGGCTGAAGATCAGCGCATGCTCGTGGCGCTTGACGAAGATCGCCTCCAGCGTGGTGAAGACGTCGGCACGGTTGCCGATGTCGATCACCTGCAGCGCGCTCATGGCATCGATGACAGCGCCCGGCCCGACCGGCATGCCCGCCGCGCGCAGCGCGCGGGCGAAGCCGACGATGTTGTCGGCGAACTGCTCGGTCTGCTCGGGGGCAAGGTGGTTGATGGCCATGTTTCAGCACTCTCAGCCGTCATTCCGGGGCGCGACGAAGTCGCGAGCCCGGAATCCATTCATCCACTAACTCTGCGGCCCGATGGATTCCGGGCTCGACGCTTACGCGTCGCCCCGGAATGACGAGTTAGTTATGACGCGCGAACGTCAATTCTCGCTCGTCGCTTCCTTCAGCACCTTCTGCAGCGTGTCGCCCTGCATGCGGGTGATGTCGTCCTGGTACTTGAGCAGCGCGCCCAGCGTGTCGCCGACCACTTGCGGGGTCAGCGAGCGGGCATCCAACTCGGACAGGGCGGTGGCCCAGTCGATGGTCTCCGCAACGCCCGGGGACTTGTAGAAGTCCTGGTTACGCAGCGCCTGCACGAAGCGCACGACCTGCTGCGACAGCTTGGCCGAGATGCCGGGCACGCGCGTCTTGACGATCGCGAGCTCGCGCTCGGCGGCGGGATAATCCACCCAATGATAGAGGCAGCGCCGCTTCAGCGCGTCGTGAATCTCGCGGGTGCGATTGGACGTGATGATGACGATCGGCGGGGCCGGTGCCTTCACGGTGCCGAATTCGGGGATGGTCACCTGGAAGTCGCTGAGGATTTCGAGCAGGTACGCCTCGAACGCTTCGTCCGCACGGTCGAGCTCGTCGATCAGCAGCACCGGCGGTCCCGCGACGTCGGGCTCCAGCGCCTGGAGCAACGGACGCTTGATCATGTAGCGGTCGGCGAAGATGTCGCTCGAGAGCTGATCGCGATCGGTATCGCCGGCGGCTTCCGCCATCCGGATCGCGATCATCTGCGCAGCGCTATTCCACTCGTAGACCGCGGAGGAGACGTCGAGGCCCTCGTAGCACTGCAGGCGGATCAGCTTCCGCCCCAGCGCCGCCGACAGCACCTTTGCAATCTCGGTCTTGCCGACGCCGGCCTCGCCTTCCAGGAACAGTGGCCGGCCCATGCGCAGCGAGAGGTACGTCACCGTCGCCAGCGATCGCTCGGCGAGATAGCCGCGCGACGTCAGGAGTTCGAGCATCGCATCCACCGATGCCGGCAAAGCACCGGAAGAATTGGTCGCTGAAGTCATGAAAAAGCCAGTCTCGCTACGCCCTCACCGGGACAAGTTTTGCCGTGGCGTGAGATGAACTCACCCCTTGGCATTGGCGGCATCGAGGGCACGCCGCGTCAGCACCCCGATGAGGTGCGCGCGGTATTCGGCGCTGCCATGGATGTCGCTGTTGAGCCCTTCCGCCGGCACCTCGATGCCTTCGATCGCCTTCGACGCGAAGCGCTTCTTCAGCGCTTCCTCGAACGCCTCGACGCGGAACACGCCCTCGGAGCCGGCGCCGGTCACGGCAACCCGAACGTCCGACGGACGCCGCGCCACGAACACGCCGACCAGCGCATAGCGCGAGGCCTGGTTGCGGAACTTGATGTAGGCCGCCTTCTTGGGCAGCGGGAACATCACCTTGGTGATGATCTCGTCGGCTTCCAGCGCGGTCGAGAACAGGCCCTGGAAATACTCCTCGGCCTTGAGACGGCGCTTGTTGGTGACGATGGTCGCGCCCAGCGCGAGCACGGCGGCCGGATAGTCCGCGGTCGGATCGTTGTTGGCGAGCGAGCCGCCGATCGTGCCCTTGTGGCGCACGGCGGGATCGCCGATCTGGCTCGCGAGATTCGCGAGCGCCGGGATCGCTTCGCCGACGATCGCGGAGCCCGCGACCTCGGCGTGCCTGGCGGTGGCGCCGATCACGAGCGAACGGCCTTTCATCTCGATCGTGTTGAGCCCCTCGATATGGGAGAGGTCGACCAGATGCGGGGGGCTGGCGAGGCGCTGCTTCATGACGGGAATCAGCGTGTGACCGCCGGCGATCACCTTGGCGTCTTCGTTCTTCACCAGGAGGTTGGCGGCCTGCCGCACGGTCCCGGGGCGATGATATTTGAATTCGTACATCTGAATGTCCTGGTCGCGGGAGGCGCGTTACGCGAGATCGGATTTCGCCATCGCCTTGGCCCCGGCGGAGATCGAGGTGACGATGTTCTGGTAGCCGGTGCAGCGGCAGAGATTGCCTTCCAGTTCTTCCCGGATCGTATGGTCGTCCAGCTCGTGGCCCTTGCGATGCACGATGTCGATCGCGGTCATGATCATGCCCGGCGTGCAGAAGCCGCACTGCAGGCCATGATGCTCGCGGAAGGCCTCCTGCATCGGATGCAGCGGCGCCCCGTCGGCGGCCAGTCCCTCGATCGTCTTGACCTCGTGGCCATCGGCCATCACGGCAAGCGTGGTGCAGGACTTCACGGCCTTGCCGTCGAGATGCACGACACAGGCGCCGCACTGCGAGGTGTCGCAGCCGACATGGGTGCCGGTCAGGTGCAGATTCTCGCGCAGGAACTGCACCAGGAGGGTGCGGGGATCGACGTTGGCGGTAACAGGATTGCCGTTCACGATGAGGGAGATTTTTGCCATAAGCACTCTCTATCAGCGCCCCGACGGGTCCCGTCGAAGCGGTTCTTATAATTATTCCAACCCATCATATGGGCCATTATGCCCCGGGGCAACATCGCCCGGGGTGCAAGGCGCCATGCCGAAGGCGATGACCTTCAGCTCTGTACCGCCTTGGCGAAGTTCGCGAAAAACTCGTCGGCCAGCTTCTTGGCGGCGCCGTTGATGAGGCGCTGGCCGAGCTGCGCCAACTTGCCGCCGATCTGCGCCTCGACCTCGTAGGAGAGCAGCGTGCCGCCGTCCTTCTCCGCGAGCTTGACCACCGCGCCACCCTTGGCGAAGCCGGCGACCCCGCCCTCGCCCTCACCCGAGATTCTGTAGCCGTTCGGCGGGTCGAGATCGCTGAGCGTGACCTTGCCCTTGAAGCGTGCCGACACCGGGCCGACCTTCATTTTCGCCGTTGCGCGGAAGCCGCCGTCGTCGGTCTTCTCGAGCTCTTCGCAGCCGGGGATGCAGGCCTTCAGCACCTCGGGATCGTTGAGCTTGGCCCACACGGCCTCGCGCGGCGCCGCAAGCTGGACTTCGCCGTTCATCGTCATGGCCATGAGGGTACCTCCCGGATCGCGCAACTATAGTGCTGATCAAGTAACGCAGGGACGCGGCAAAGGAAAGGGCGGCGCCCGGTCACGAGCAATGCATATTCGCAACTGCAAAAAGACGTGTGCGGGCGGTGGGGGATTGGCACGGCCGGGCCATGATGATTAGGTCGCGCGCACCATGAGCACTTCCCTCTCCCCCCTGCTCGCACCGATGCTGTCGAGCGCCGCCATGCGCGCGGTCTGCGACGACCGGTCGACGCTCCTGTACATGCTTGATTTCGAGGCAGCCCTGGCACGCGCCGAGGCCGCCACGGATGTGATTCCCGTATCGGCGGTGGGCCCGATCGAGGCCGCGTGCAGGGCCGATGGCTTTGACGTGGCCGCGTTGGCGGAGGCCGCGACGCGATCGGGCAATCTCGCCATTCCCCTGGTCAAGATGCTGACCGCCAATGTCGGCAAGGCTGACAAGGAGGCCGCGCGCTACGTGCATTGGGGCGCGACCAGCCAGGATGTGATCGACACCGCGACCATGCTCACGCTTCGCGCCGGCATCGATGCGCTGGACGCCGACCTCAGCCGCGCCATCAAGGGCTTTGCGGCGCTGGCGCGCAGCCATCGCAACACTGCGATGGTGGCACGGACCTGGCTCCAGCACGCGCTGCCGATGCCGTTCGGTCTCAAGGCCGCCGAATATGCCTCGAGCCTCGCCCGCACCCGCTGCCGCCTGCGGCGGCTGCGCCGCGAGGGCCTCGCGCTGCAATTCGGCGGCGCCGCCGGCACGCTCGCCGCCCTCGGCGACAGGGGGCTCGCGGTGGCCGAACGGCTTGCGCAGGAGCTGAACCTGCCGCTGCCGGAGGCGCCCTGGCACACCCATCGCGACCGCATCGCGGAGGCCGCGTCCGGCCTGGCCATTCTGGCCGGAAGCTGCGGCAAGATCGCGCGCGACGTCTCGCTGCTGATGCAGACCGACGTCGCCGAAGCATTCGAGCCCGCCGGCGAAGGCCGCGGCGGCTCCTCGACCATGCCGCATAAGCGCAACCCGGTCGCCGCGGCCAGCGCGCTGGGCGCCGCGACAATGGCTCCACAGCTTGCGGCGACGATCTTCGCGGCCCAGGTGCAGGACCACGAGCGCAGCGCCGGCCCCTGGCACGCGGAATGGCCGACGCTGCCGCAACTGATGCTGGTCGCCTCGGGCGCGCTGGCCGCGATTGTCGACATTGCGGAGGGCCTGGACGTCGACGCCGCGCGCATGCGCAGCAATCTCGATGCGACGCATGGCCTGATCATGGCGGAAGCCGTCACCTTTGCGCTGGCGGAGAGGATCGGCAAGAGCGATGCGCATCATCTCGTCGAGGCCGCCAGCAAGCGCGCGGTTGCCGAGAAGAGGCACCTGCGCGAAGTGCTGTCGGCTGATTCGCAGGTCACCGTGCATCTCTCGCCGGAAAAACTTGCGGCATTGTTCGAGCCGATGGCCTATCAAGGGGCTTCCCAAGCCCTGATCGACCGGCTGCTTGACAGCCTCGACCGCGAATAAGAACTGAACAATACGACGGAGACGCCGCATGCCCATGATCGATGCCGACGGATGCCTGCTCAACGTCTCCGTCGAGGGCCGCGACGGCGGGCCGACCCTGATGCTCTCCAACTCGCTCGGCTGCACGCTTCAGATGTGGGAGCCGCAGATGAAGGCGCTGACGCAGGTGTTCCGCGTCATCCGCTACGACCGCCGTGGCCACGGCAAGTCCCAGGTGCCGCAAGGCCCCTACACGATGGAGCGCTTCGGCCGCGACGTGCTCGCGATCCTCGACGATCTCAACATCGAGAAGGTGCACTGGTGCGGCCTGTCGATGGGTGGCATGGTCGGGCAATGGCTGGGCGCCAATGCCCCTGAAAGATTCGGCAAGCTCATCCTCGCCAACACCTCCTGCTACTATGCCGAACCGACGAAATGGCTGGAGCGCATCGACGCCGTGAAGAAAGGCGGCATCGCCGCGGTCGCCGACGCCGTGATCGCAGGCTGGCTGACGCAGGATTTTCGCGAGCGCGAGCCTGACATCACCGCGAGGATGAAGTCGATGCTGCTTGCCTCGCCCGTCGAGGGTTATCTCGCCTGCTGCGAGGCGCTATCGACGCTCGACCAGCGCTCGCTGCTGCCGAAGATCAAGAGTCCGACACTGGTGATCGCCGGCCGCCACGACATGGCGACGCCGATCTCCGCGGGAGAGCTGATCCGCTCGAACATTCCCGGCGCCAGCATGACCATCATCGACGCCGCGCACATTTCCAACGTCGAGCAGCCGCATGCATTCACCGACGCAGTGGTGGGCTTCCTGACGCAGCGCTAACCACCATCACCGTCATTCCGGGACGATGCGGAGCATCGAACCCGGAATCTCGATCCGCATTCATCACCTCGAGATTCCGGGCTCGCCTCTCCGAGGCGCCCCGGAATGCCCGATCCGGAGAAACACAATGGACGACCAGAAGCGCCGCGATGCCGGCATGAACGTTCGCCGCAGGGTGCTGGGCAATGCCTGGGTCGACAAGTCGATCGCGAACCGCAACGCGTTCAACACCGATTTCCAGGACATGATCACGCGCTATGCGTGGGGCGAGATCTGGACGCGACCGCATTTCGACGAGCGCACGCGGCGGGTGCTGGTGATCGGCACCATGGTCGCGCTCGGGCAATGGGACGAATTCCGCCTGCATGTGCGCGCGGCGCTCGCCGAGGGCGGCTTCACGCCCGAGGACATCAAGGAAATCCTGCTCCAGCAAGCGATCTATTGCGGCGTGCCGGCTGCCAACCACGCCGTGAAGGAAGCCTCAGCGATTGTGCAGGAGCTCGGCCTGCTCAAGAGCTAGCGGCTGAAGACTTGCCGGCTGAAGGTTTGGCGGCGCGCCGGCCTCGACCGTCTTCGGCGGCGCCACCGGCTTTTCGATCACGAGCACAATCGCGGCACCGAGCAGCAGCAAAAGTTCGGTGGCGTGCAGCCGGAGCGCAGCCATCTCGCCGACTTTCGAGGCCATCACCATGCTGGCAAACGAGAGCAGGCTGCCGATCGCCAGCGCAATGCCGAGCGCCTCGTCGCTGCCGCCACTCTTCCGCGTGCGGGGAATGCAGAGCAGCGCGAGATAGATCACGAAGAACGCCACAACGGTCAGCCGTCCCAGCGCCAGCAGCCAGGCGGCGCGCACCGTGTCCATCCCTGCCATCTGGAGATGATCGCTGAGATACAGCGCAACGGCGACGCTCGGCCGCTCGTAGAGCCCGTGCACCGGTGCCACGATGATACTGAAGGCGACGAGGGTCCATACGGGAATGAAATAGGCTGCCAGCAGCGCGCCGTTGACCGAGCCGATCCGCCAATTCCTGAACATGCCGCTTCCCGCTTGATCTGGCCGTAGGCCTTCGACGGAAGGCAGCGGCTTCGCCGGAGCTAACTCGCATCAGACTGTGGCGGCAATTTAAACCCTTTGTTTACCTTAACCGGGCCCCTGGGACGTCGTCATTCCGGGATGGTGGTCAGTACCCGGAATCTCGAGATCCCCGGGGGGCTCTTCGAGCCGTTCCGGAATGACGGAGTGAGACCCAAAAGAAAGAAGGCCCCGCCTTCCGGCGGGGCCCTCGTCACCCTCAATTACTCCTGGGCTCCCAAACTAATTGTCCTGATCGCGCTGGCCGCCCTGATGCTGGCCGGGCCTGTCGCCCTGGCGCATCGGGTCGTTCTGCTGCTGCTGTCCGGGTTTCTGACCGCCGCCCTGCTGCTGCCCGGGGCGCTGCTGGCCGGGGGTCTGACTCTGCTGGCCCGGATTCTGGTTCTGCTGCTTCGTCATTCGGGGAACTCCCTTGTTGGACGTCAGAGACGAGATAACCGCCGCGATCCATATTGGTTGCCCCGGGAACCCAGTTCCTCGCAGGTGCGGAACCCGAAAACGCAAATGACCTCTGTACAAGACCTTCTGCCGAGAGGTTGACCTGTTGCAGCCGCCAGTTCCCTCCTGTTACAAAACCGGAAGAATGCTTAGGGGCTGCCGGGGCCCAAAGAAACGGCCCAATAAACCCACTCTCCTAAGAGCTCTTCCTTTGAGCCCGCGTCAGGTTTGGTACGGCAGCCCATGGATTATTTCGCCCAGCAGCTCATCAACGGCCTCGTGCTCGGCTCCATCTACGGCCTGATCGCGATCGGCTATACGATGGTCTACGGCATCGTCGGCATGATCAACTTCGCCCATGGCGACGTCTTCATGATCGGCGGCTTCATCGCCCTGATCACCTTCCTGATCCTGATCTCGCTCGGCCTCACCGCGATCCCGCTGATCCTGCTCGTGGTGCTGCTGGTGTCGATGGCGATCACCGCGCTCTATGGCTGGACCATCGAGCGCATCGCCTACAGGCCGCTGCGTCACTCCTTCCGCCTCGCCCCGATGCTGTCGGCGATCGGCATGTCCTTCGTGCTGACCAATTACTCGCAGGTGGCGCAAGGCGCACGCGTCAAGCCGATCCCGCCCGTCATTACCGGCGGCTATACCCTGCACGAGAGCGCGGACGGCTTCGTCATCCAGCTCTCCAACATCCAGATCATCGTGGTCATCACCACCATCGTGCTGCTGGCGATCTTCACCTGGCTGGTATCGCGCACAAGGCTTGGCCGCGACATGCGCGCCTGCGAGCAGGACCAGACCATGGCGGCGCTGCTCGGCGTCGACGTCGACCGCACCATCTCGATGACCTTCGTGATCGGTGCGGCGCTGGCCGCGGTGGCGGGCCTGATGTACCTGCTCTATTACGGCCTGGTCGATTTCTTCATGGGCTTCGTCGCCGGCATCAAGGCGTTCACCGCTGCCGTGCTCGGCGGCATCGGCTCGCTGCCGGGTGCCATGCTCGGCGGCCTCGCGATCGGCCTGATCGAGACGTTCTGGTCGGCCTATTTCTCGGTCGAGTACAAGGACGTCGCGGCGTTCTCGATCCTGATCGTGGTACTGATCTTCATGCCGACCGGCCTGCTCGGCCGTCCCGAAGTCGAAAAAGTCTGACGGTCGCACGCGTGAAAGCTCCCTCGACCCACCCGGCTAAACCTGCAACGAGCATCCCCGCTCTCCTGAAGACAGCCTTCGTCAACGCGCTGATCGCGCTGGTGCTGTTTTCGCTGATGATCGGCATCCGCACCGAGGCGGGCTCCTCGGGCCAGCTCACCTATTGGACCCGCTTCGGTGACCTCGCATCCATCGTCGCCGCCGTGTTCGGCGGCTCGATCGTGATCGAGCTGCTCAGGCAATGGATCGGCCCGACCGGCGCCGAGAACCTGGTGCCGCCCGCGGTGAAGAGCGGCGTGTCGTTCATCGGCCGCTACCTTGCGCCCGCGCTCCTGATCTTCACGCTGCTGGTGCCGGTGATCTTCTATAACCAGCGCTATATTCTCGATCTCGCGATCCTCGTGCTCACCTATGTCATGCTGGGCTGGGGCCTGAACGTCGTGGTCGGGCTCGCCGGCCTGCTCGACCTCGGCTACGTCGCCTTCTACGCGGTCGGCGCCTACTCCTATGGATTGCTCGCCACCAATTTCGGCTGGTCGTTCTGGATCTGCCTGCCGCTGGCCGGAATCCTCGCCGCGTTCTGGGGCGTCCTGCTCGGCTTCCCGGTGCTGCGCCTGCGCGGCGACTACCTCGCCATCGTGACGCTCGCCTTTGGCGAGATCATTCGTCTCGTCATCATCAACTGGCAGGATCTGACTGGCGGCCCCAACGGCGTCTCCGGCATTCCCCGCCCCTCCTTCTTCGGCATCCCGCTCGACAACAGCGATGACGGCCTCGCCGCCAAGCTCGGCATCGAATATTCGCCAACCCACCGCATTATCTTCCTGTTCTATCTGATCCTGGCGCTCGCGCTGCTCACCAATTGGGCGACGATCCGCCTGCGCCGCCTGCCGATCGGGCGGGCCTGGGAAGCCTTGCGCGAGGACGAGGTCGCCTGCCGCGCGCTCGGCATCAACACCACGACCACCAAGCTCACGGCGTTCGCGACGGGTGCGATGTTCGGCGGCTTTGCCGGTGCGTTCTTCGCCACCCGTCAAGGCTTCATCAGCCCTGAATCCTTTACCTTCCAGGAATCGGCGCTGGTGCTGGCGATCGTCGTCCTCGGCGGCATGGGCTCGCAACTCGGCGTCGCGCTGTCCGCGCTCGCCATGATCGGCGGCTTCGAGCTGTTCCGGAGCCTGGAGACCTATCGCATGCTGGTGTTCGGCATGGCCATGGTGCTGATCATGATCTGGCGGCCGCGCGGCCTGATTGGCCATCGCGCACCGACCGTCTATCTGACCAAGGCACAGGCGATCTCCTCCGACCTCGTCAAGGAAGGGCACGGATGAGCGGCGACAAGATTCTCACCGTCGACCGGCTCACCATGCGTTTCGGCGGCATCGTCGCCGTGCAGGACCTGTCATTCTCGGCGGCGCGCAAGAAGATCACCGCGCTGATCGGGCCGAACGGCGCCGGCAAGACCACGGTGTTCAACTGCATCACCGGCTTCTACAAACCGAGCGGCGGCGCCATTCGCCTCACCCATGACGACGGCAGAACGGTCGCGCTGGAGCGCCTGAACGATTTCCGCATTGCCAAGCAGGCCAAGGTCGCCCGCACCTTCCAGAACATCCGCCTGTTTCCCGGCATGACCGCGCTGGAAAACCTGATGGTGGCGCAGCACAACGCCCTGATGCGCGCCTCCGGCTTCACCTTCCTCGGCCTCATCGGTGCGCCCGGCTATCGCGACGCCGAGAAGCGCGCGATCGATCTCGCCACCGACTGGCTCAAGCGGGTCAATTTGCTCGACCGCGCCGACGATGCTGCCGGCAATTTCGCCTATGGCGACCAGCGCCGGCTCGAGATCGCGCGCGCGATGTGCACCGAGCCCGCGCTGCTGTGCCTGGACGAGCCCGCCGCCGGCCTCAATGCGCGCGAGAGCGCGGCCTTGAGCGAGCTCCTGCTCTCGATCCGCGACGAGCTCGGCACCTCGATCCTCCTGATCGAGCACGACATGTCGGTGGTGATGGAGATCTCCGACCACATCGTGGTGATGGACCATGGCGTCAAGATCGCCGAAGGCACTCCGCGCGAGGTCCGCGACGATCCCAAGGTGATCGCCGCCTATCTCGGCACCGACGAGGACGAGGCCGCAGCCGTGATGGAGAGCGGGTCGTGACGTCGCCCACTCCCCTGCTCGCGATCCGCAGCCTTCGCGCTGCCTACGGCAAGATCGAGGCGCTGAAGGGCGTCGACGTCGAGATCAATGCCGGCGAGATCGTGGCGCTGATCGGCGCCAACGGCGCCGGCAAGTCCACGTTGATGATGACGATCTTCGGCAAGCCGCGCGCCCGCGCCGGCCAGATCCTGTACGAAGGCCGCGACATCACCGATGTTCCCACTCACGAGATCGCGCATCTGCGCATCGCGCAATCGCCGGAGGGCCGGCGCATCTTCCCCCGCATGAGCGTGGCGGAAAACCTCCAGATGGGAGCGGATGCCACCGAATGCACGGATGCGGAACGCGAGGCGACGCTCCAACGCGTCTTCACGCTGTTTCCGCGGCTGAAGGAACGCTATGCCCAGCGCGGCGGAACCTTGTCCGGCGGCGAGCAGCAGATGCTGGCGATCGGCCGTGCCTTGATGAGCCGTCCCCGCCTGCTCCTGCTCGACGAGCCCTCGCTCGGTCTCGCCCCGCTGATCGCGCGCCAGATCTTCGATGCAATCCGGACCCTGAACCGGCAGGACGGCCTCACCGTGCTGATCGTCGAGCAGAACGCCAACCACGCCCTCAAGCTCGCCCATCGCGGCTATGTCATGGTCAATGGCCTGATCACCCTGGCCGGCACCGGCGCCGAATTGTTGCAGCGCCCGGAGATTCGGGCCGCCTATCTGGAAGGCGGCCGGCACGGCTGACGGAGCCGCAGGGCGCCCGCGTGCGGCCGAATGTGGCGAGATATCTGCGCCAATGCCCGTATTTTGCCGGTGACTTCTCCTCGAATTCATTCAAGAATGGCGCCCGGTTTGGACCGGGCATGCCCGGCAACTTCCACAGGCGACCACCCGCGAGGTATCTCATGAAATCACTGAAGCTCATCGGTCTGGCATTCGGCGTATCGATCGCGCTGTCGAGCGCGGCATTCGCGCAGGATGTCACCGTCGCAGTCGCAGGTCCGATGACCGGCGGCGAGTCCGCCTTCGGCCGCCAGATGAAGAACGGCGCCGAAATGGCCGTGGCCGATATCAACGCCGCCGGCGGCGTCAACGGCAAGAAGCTCGCGCTTTCCGTCGAGGACGATGCCTGCGATCCGAAGCAGGCGCGCTCGATCGCCGAGAAGATCGCCGGCGCGAAGATCCCGTTCGTGGCCGGGCACTATTGCTCGTCGTCGTCGATCCCCGCCTCCGAAGCCTATGCCGACGGCAACGTGCTCCAGATTACCCCCGCCTCCACCAATCCGAAGTTCACCGATGCGGGACTTTGGAACGTGGCGCGCGTCTGCGGCCGCGACGACCAGCAGGGCCTGGTCGCGGCGCAGTACATCGCCAAGAACTACAAGGGCAAGAACATCGCGATCCTCAACGACAAGACCACCTACGGCAAGGGTCTTGCGGACGAGACCAAGAAGGCGCTCAACAAGGCCGGCATCACCGAGAAGATGTACGAGTCCTACAACAAGGGCGACAAGGACTTCAACGCGATCGTCTCGCGCCTGAAGCGCGACAACATCGACCTCGTCTATGTCGGCGGTTACCACCAAGAGAGCGGCCTGATCCTGCGCCAGATGCGCGACCAGGGCCTCAAGACGATCCTGATGGCCGGCGACGCGCTCGCCGACAAGGAGTACGCCTCGATCACCGGCCCGGCCGGCGAAGGCACGCTCTTCACCTTCGGCCCCGACCCGCGCAACAAGCCGACCGCCAAGAAGATCGTCGAGGCCTTCAAGGCCAAGAACATCGACCCCGAAGGCTACACGCTCTACACCTATGCGGCGATGCAGGTCTGGTCGCAGGCGGCCAAGAAGGCCGGCACCACGGACGCCAAGAAGGTCATGGCTGCGATCAAGGCCGGCAAGTGGGATACCGTGATCGGCCCGATCGAGTATGACGCCAAGGGCGACATCAAGCAGCTCGACTATGTCGTCTACAAGTGGGACGCCAAGGGCGGCTACGCCGAGATCAAGGGCAACGGCACCTGAGCGCGGCGCGGGCCCTCGAGCCCGTCATGCGAACCTCGTCAACGCCCCGGCTTGCCCCGGGGCGTTTTTTTCGCGGCAGTATCAAACGGCTGCGGGCAGCTCGCCGGTAGCCGCGGTCTGGGCCTTGCGAAGCGCCTGCAGGAGATCGTTCGGTCGAAACGGCTTTTGCAGGCAAATCACGTTGGCGAGGTGGGGCGACTGTTCCATGAAATCCAGCGCCGTCATTCCGGACACCGCAACGATGGGAAGCCCCGGCGCGCGCTCCCGCAGGGCCGCGATGACGTCAACACCGCTGATGTCGCCAAGGAAGATATCGACGATCGCCGCGTCAAACGGGCTTTCCGCGAAGGTCTTCAGCCCGGCCGCGCCATTGTCGGCCTCGGCAACCTCGTAATGGTTGACCCGGAGCACGATCGCGACCATCGCGCGCACGTCCTTCTGGTCGTCGATGATGAGAACGCGAGGCATGGGAACAACTCCCGCAGATCGACCAAATCGTATGATTCAAACCTGGAACCCGGCACAGTAGCAGGGCATTATGACACCGCCCAGTAAAGCGCATCTTACCTGATCCCTGTTCCGCGTTCCCACCCAAATTAAGTAAACTGTAACCTTCGGTTGAGTCGTCGCTGCAACAGTTCGCGACACGCGCGCGGAACGGGTTACCGTGAAGGTCAGCCTGCCCGGATCTTGGAATGCGGAGATGCTCAAAACGGGTCTGCACGACATGAATGCGCCTGCGATCGACCGAAGCACCTTTCTTTCAACCCTGCCGGCCACGTCGGCCGACCGAACCGCGGCCTTATGGATCGTCGGCATTTCCTCGATCCTGTTCGCCCTGGCCGTTCCGTTCGCAGGTATCCCGTTACTTCCGATCCCGGCCTTCGTCGCGAGCTATCAATCGGCCCTGGCGGTCAGCGACATCGTCACCGCCGTGCTGCTGCTGTCGCAGTTTTCGGTGTTGCGGACCCGCGCGCTGTTGTGGCTGTCGAGCGGCTACCTGTTCACCGCCGCGGCGGCGCTGGTGCACGCCCTCACCTTCCCCGGCCTGTTCACGCCGACCGGGCTGTTTGGGGCGGGCAGCCAAACCACCGTCTGGCTCTACATGATCTGGCACGGCGGCTTTCCGCTCTTCGTCCTCGGCTATGCCTGGCTGAAGGAAAAGGACGGCGGCCCCAGGGTCAGAGGCACCACGCGCAACGCGATTTACGCCATCGTGCTCGGCGTGGTCGCGGCCATGGGGGCCTTCACCTGGATCGTCACCGGCCAGCACGATCTGTTGCCGGTGCTGCTTCGCGACGGCCGTTACACTGCGACCATGATCGGGGTCGTGTCCTTCGTGTGGTCGCTGAGCTTTGCCGCGCTCGTTTCACTGTGGTTCCGCCGCCCGCATTCGGTGATCGACGTCTGGCTCATGGTCGTGATGTGCGCATGGCTGTTCGACATCGCGCTGTCCGCGATCGTCAACGTCGCACGTTTCGATCTCGGTTTTTATGCCGGCCGTCTCTACGGCCTCTGCGCGTCGAGCTTCGTGCTCGCCGTGCTGCTGATCGAGAACGTTCGCCTTCAGGCCCGAACGGTGGGTCTCGTCGGCAGGCTGCGCGAGCAATCGGCATCGGATCGGGACTTCTACGGCAAGCGGCTGGCGCTCTATGGCGCCGTCGTCGAATCCTCCAACGATGCCATCATCACCCAGTCGCTCAACGGCGTCGTCACCGGCTGGAACCGCGCCGCCGAGGACCTGTTCGGCTATTCCGCGGCGGAGGCCATCGGCAAGCCGATCGACATCATCGTACCGAACGATCGCAAGCCGGAAGTCAGGAGCATTCTCAACCGCATCAGCGGCAACGAATCGATCGCCCAGCACGAGACGGTCCGAATCAGAAAGGACGGTCGCGAGATCGATGTCGTCCTCAATGTCTCGCCGCTGAGGGCGGAGGACGGGCAAATCATCGGCGCCTCCAAGATTGCCCACGACATCACCGAGGAGAAGCAATCCAGGGAAAAACTTCGCCGGGAGATCGAGGAGCGGCAACGCATCTTCGAGACCTCGCAGGACCTGATCCTGGTCACCGACGGTTTCGGCAATTTCATCCAGGTCAGCCCGAGCGTGAAGGACATCCTCGGCTTCAGCCCGGAAGACATGATCGGACACAGCGCGACCGAGTTCATCCACCCCGACGATCTCGACAAGACGCGGGAGGAGATGCGCGCGGCGCGGCGCGGTGCGGTCAAGCGCAGCTTCGAGGCGCGCTACTATCACTACGACGGTCACGAGGTCACACTGAACTGGATGGGCACCTGGTCGGAGCCCGTGAAGCGCCATTTCTTCATCGGACGAGATCTGACGGAGAAGCAGGCCGCCGAGGCTCAATTCCGCCAGGTGCAGAAGATGGACTCCATCGGCCAGTTGACCGGCGGCGTCGCGCACGACTTCAACAACGTGCTGACCGTCATCACCGGCACGATCGGTATCCTGGCCGACGCCGTCGCCGACCGCCCCGAGCTCGCTGCCATCACCAAGCTGATCGACGATGCCGCCGAGCGCGGCGCGCAGCTGACCAAGCATCTGCTCGCCTTCGCCCGTAAGCAGCCGCTCCAGCCGCGCGAGATCGACGTCAATGCGCTGGCGCTCGAAGCGGCCAAGCTGCTGCACCCCACCCTGGGCGAGCAGATCACCATCGTGCCGCAGCTCACCGAGGATGCATGGCCGACGCTGGTCGACCCCGGCCAGCTGTCCACGGCGATCCTCAATCTCGCGCTGAACGCCCGGGACGCCATGCCCGAGGGCGGGACCCTGGTGCTGGAAACCCGCAACATATTCCTCGACGACGGCTATGCCAGCATGAACCCGGACGTCGTTGCCGGCAGTTACGTGATGATTGCCGTCAGCGACACCGGCTCCGGAATCCCGCCGGAGCTGATTGACCGCGTGTTCGACCCCTTCTTCACCACCAAGGAGGTCGGCAAGGGCACCGGACTCGGGCTCAGCATGGTGTTCGGCTTCGTCAAGCAGTCGGGCGGCCACATCAAGATCTACAGCGAGCAGGACCACGGCACGAGCGTGAAGATCTACCTGCCGCGCTCGAGCGGCGTGCAGGAGACCGAGATCGAGGCGCTGCAGAATGCGCCCATCACCGGCGGCAGCGAGAAGATCCTGATCGTCGAAGACGATGCGCTGGTGCGGCAGTATGTGGTGACCCAGGTCAGGAGCCTCGGCTATACCGCGCTCGAGGCCGCCAACGGCGCGGATGCCCTGACCATCATCGACAGCGACAAGACCATCGACCTGCTCTTCACCGACATCATCATGCCGGGCAACATGAACGGTCGTCAGCTGGCCGACGAAGCCGCCCGGCGCCGCCCCGACCTCAAGACGCTGTTCACCTCGGGCTATACCGAGAATGCCATCGTCCATCACGGCCGGCTCGATTCCGGCGTGCTGCTGCTGGCGAAGCCCTACCGCAAGTCCGAGCTCGCCAAGATGCTCAGGACAGCCCTTGCCAGTTGAGCCTGCGGCATCCCTGCGCTATCGCTGAAGCGCAACGCCTTCAGCCGACGGAGCCGCCTTGAAGAATCTCCTCACCGATATCGCCGGCGTCCGCGTCGGCCATGCCGAGGATGCCAAGGTCGCCTCCGGCACCACCGCGATCATCTTCGACCAGCCGGCAGTCGCAGCCCTCGATGTGCGCGGCGGAGCCCCCGGCACGCGGGAGGATGCGCTGCTCGATCTTGCCAGCACGCAGGAACGCGTCGATGCGATCGCGCTGTCCGGCGGCTCTGCCTTCGGGATCGAGGCCGGCGGCGGCGTGCAGGCCTGGCTCGCCGAGCAGGGCCGCGGTCTCAATGTGCGCGGTGCGGTGATCCCGCTGGTGCCGGGTGCGATCATGTTCGACCTGCTCAACGGCGGCAACAAGTCCTGGGGCCGCTTCGCGCCGTATCGCGATCTCGGCTACGCCGCGGCGGCGGCCGCAGGTGACGATTTCGCACTCGGCAGCGCCGGCGCGGGCCTGGGAGCCACCACCGCGACCTTCAAGGGCGGGCTCGGTTCGGCTTCGGCGGTTCTCGCCAGCGGCATCAAGGTCGCCGCGATCATGGTCGTCAACGCGGTCGGCAGCACGACCGTCGGCGAAGGGCCGTGGTTCTGGGCGGCGCCGTTCGAGGAGAACGGCGAGTTCGGCGGGCGCGGCCTGCCGCCCAAATTCACGCCGGACATGCTGGCGATGCGCATCAAGGGCGGCCCCGCAGCGAGCGCGCGCGAGAACACCACGATCGGTGCGGTCGTCACCGATGCGACACTCACCAAGGCCCAGGCCAAGCGGCTCGCGATGATCGCGCATACCGGAATGGCCCGCGCGATCTATCCGGTGCATGCCCCGACCGACGGCGACGTGCTGTTCGCGGCTGCGACCGGTGAAAAGCCGATCGAGCCGCTGGTCGGCCTCACCGAGCTCGGCACCGTCGCCGCCAACGTGGTCGCGCGCGCCATTGCGCGGGGCGTGTACAACGCAACCGCGCTGCCGTTTACAGGTGCGCAAGCGGCGTGGAAGGACAGCTTCGGCTAGAAACGAAACGGCGAGCACAGCGCTACCTTGGCGGACCAGGGTGTAACACCATGCCGTCTTCGGTGATCCGCTTCTTTCGCTATGCGCCCGACACGCGCGAGCTGAAGGTGACCTTCGTCAACGGACGCCTCTATGTCTATGAGGACGTCCCGTCCGAGGTGGCCGCCGCGTTCAGGGAGGCACGCTCAAAGGGGGTGTTCTTCAATCACGAGATCCGCGACCGCTATGCCTGTCGTGACATCACGCACGAGCATGCCGGCTAATTCAGATGCCGCTTACACGCTCATCGACATGGACGAGCCGGCAGCCGCCGAAGCGCCCTGCCCCTGCCCACCTTGCTGCTGCATCAACTGCGCGAACAGATCGTAAGCCGAATTGCGGGGGCTGGAGGCGCCCGGGACCGTCGTCGACATCTTGAAGCCGTCTGCATAGGTGACGGTGGTGGTGGTCGAGCCGTCCGCGGCCGTCGTCGTGGTCGAGGTCGATCCGCCGCCGGACTTCGACGAGGAATCCGATCCATCGCCCGCGCCGCTGGCACCTTGCGCGTGATGGTGGCTGCCGTGCCCGCTCTTCAGCGCCTTCGACATCTCGTCCAGGCTCACATTGCCGTCCGCATTGGAGTCCAGCTTGGAGAACACGTCGTCAGCCTGCGCGAGGTTGGTCCCGCCGGCGCCCAGCGCGTCCTCGAACTCGGATTTGGTGATGCTGCCGTCGCCGTCCGCATCGATCTGCGAGAACAGATCCTTGAGTGCAGCATCCCGGCTGTTCGACGTCGAGGAGGTGGAGCTCGCGGAGGTCGAGCTCGTCGCACCGCTGGTGCTATCGGCCGATTGGCTCTGCGCGGCGATCAGCGCGCTCATGGTCTCCGGCGAAATTTGCGCGCAACTGCCTGAATTGACGGAGGAGGTCGCGCCGCTGGTCGTGCTGCTTTTGCCGCTGTCGATCGCAAACGGATTGGTCGCGCCCTGCGCAGACCCCGTCTTGTGCGTCGAGGAGGACGATTTCGAGTTCGTCAGTGACTGGATCGCGTCGAGGGCGCTCGAGACGGCACCAAGGGCGAACAACATTGCACAACTCCAACCAATGCGGCATGCCGCGGCCAATGTTCTGCAGGCGAGATCAGCAAGCGTCGTGCCAGCGCGAAAAGTTCAATGAAATCTGCTGCTGCCGCACCCCAGGCGGCCTCGGCACATCGGCAATTCGTGCCGGTCGCGGCAGAAATTTCCGCCCACAGGAAGCACGCCTCCCTGCATTGCCCGCCGTGGAGGCCCATGTTAGGCGAGGCCCATCTTTCACGGCTCCTTCCGGGAAACCGCGCCATGACCCAAGCCTTCGTCCCCCGCCCCCTGGCCATCGCACCCTCGATCCTGGCCTCGGATTTCTCCAGGCTCGGCGAGGAGGTGCGCGCGGTGGACGCCGCCGGCGCCGACTGGATCCATCTCGACGTGATGGACGGTCATTTCGTTCCCAACATTTCCTACGGCCCCGACATCATCAAGGCGATGCGCCCGCACACCAAGAAGGTGTTCGACGCGCATCTGATGATCTCACCCTGCGATCCCTATCTCGAGGCCTTCGCGAAAGCCGGCTGCGACCACATCACCGTGCATGCGGAGGCCGGTCCGCATTTGCACCGCTCGCTGCAGGCGATCCGCGCGCTCGGCAAGAAGGCCGGCGTCTCGCTCAATCCCGGCACGCCGATCAGCACGCTCGAATATGTCCTCGACCTCGTCGACCTCGTGCTGGTGATGTCGGTCAATCCCGGCTTCGGCGGCCAGGCCTTCATCCCCTCGGCGATCGGCAAGATCCGCGACATCCGCGCGATGACCGCGGGACGCCCGATCGACATCGAGGTTGACGGCGGCGTCGGCCCCGATGTTACGGGTGCGCTCGCCGCGGCGGGCGCCAACGCCTTCGTCGCCGGCACGTCCGTGTTCAGAGGCGGCACCCAGGACGCCTACAAGGCCAACATCGCCGCGATCCGCAACGCGGCGCTGGGAGCACGCGGCGAAGCGATTTGAGCCAGATCGAGCGGCGCAAGCGAACGACCGGAAATCTCGCGGCTTTTACGGGTGTTGCGACGCGCAATGCCTAAAATTGCAACCTTGATCCGTACTCATCCGGACTTCACTGATTCGCGCAAATCACCGCAAGTGACTCCTGCCTGCTTTTGACGGGAGCACATCATGGCAATGACCCTGATTTGGACTGGCGTAGCGTTGTGGCTCGGATTCAACGTGGCGGTTGCAGCTCGCAGCCTCTATGTGGCGCAACCGGTGAAGATCGCGACCTCCGCCCGCATCGTCCACCTTCATCGCCGCCGGAGCTGAGTGCCATGCAGATCGCACTCGTGAAGCGCCAGCCGAAACGCAGGTGCCGCATTCCGCGCCGTCCGCATCCGGGCCTCGATTACTTCTTCGGCCGCCTCGAGCGCACCGACGGCACGCTGGACGACGATGCGGGGCTCGACACGACGGACCTCGACCACTCCTTTCCGTCTCAACGCCGACACTGAGATTTACTTTCCGGACCGCCCCATGAAACCGCACTGCCCGAACTGCCTCAAGGAAATGACCAAGGCATCCGCGTCGCGTAATCTGTTCAATTGCGAGCCCTGCCGCGAGATCATCCAGTATTTCGGCGGTAGCGCAGATCACGGCGAGCCCGGCCCGCAGTTCTCCTGGCCGATCCGCCGCAAGCGCGTCGCCCACACCGCTCACGCGGCTTGAACTCGTCGCCTGCCGAGGTCGACCGGCAATGAGCCGAGCGGGCGCGGTCGCATCGCGCCCTCGAGATCATGCTCGGTTTGCCTGCCGCTGCGCGGCAAGAGGCGTACAAGAGGCGTAGAACTGCCGATGCCTCCCAATACCTTCGCTCACAGATTGTAGGACGATTACTTTTCGGCTAAATTACATCGGCTCTTAGCCAGATTAGCCAAAGGTCGCGTCTCATGCCTGGAGCGGTCTATCGGACCTTCGCGGTTCGCGTCTGGTGCGGCTCCAAGGAGGAGCCTGACGCGCGCATTATCCAGCAGCCGGATCACGTTGCGCCGCAAGCCCGGAGTGAACGGAAGGAGACCGCGCTCTGGGTCCAAGTGTGGGGCTCGACCCCGGGAGAAACGAACCCAGGCGAGCCGGAACGAGTTACGTATAGCCCCGACCTTTTTGTTCGGAAGGACGCAAGCGGCGAGCCGGTCAATCTGCTGGATCAAATCAAGGATCGGCAGGGAGGGGATGCGGTCCTCTATCAGGTAGGTGCGATCCTCGCCGAACTCATTTTCCCCAAGGCCGTACGCTCCAACTTTCTGGCGAGCAGGCGCAAGGTCAAGGACGTCGGCGAGCGGTTGCGGCTGCGGCTGGTGCTGCAGGTGCCCGAACTCAAGTCCCTTCCATGGGAGTATCTCTATCTGCCGCCGAAGGAGGAAATCTGCGACCCTTCGGGCTTTCTGGCGCTGGATCAGGACATCTCCATTGTCCGTCACGAAGACATCGGAGGTGAGGAACCATCGACGCCGCACGGCGGCAAGTACCGTTTGGTTGCCGCGTTCGCAGGCCCGGATGGTCAGCCAAAGCTGAACCTCGAGGGTGATCGCGAGGCCATCGCCGCCGCGCTTGAAGCAATCTCGAAGAATTCCAAAGGCGTCATCGTCTCGACGGCCTGGGGCGGACAGGGGACCCGCGAGGAATTGGAACGACTGCTCAAGGGCCCTTGCGACGTGTTCCATTTCTCAGGCCATGGCTATTTCTGGGAAGGAGAAGGCAGCCTGCTGCTCGTGGGGGCGGACAGGAAGAGCGAGAAATATGAGGGGAGCAAACTCGCGCAACTCCTCGGCGATGCCAAGGTGAAGGTGGCTATCCTGGAGGCCTGTGAGAGCGCAGAGCGCGGCGACAACCCGTATGGCGGAGTCGCCGCCGCACTCGTCCTCAAGGGGCTTGCGGCGGTGGTTGCGAGCCAATACCGGCTACGCGACAAGAACGCCGTTGCCATCGCCAAAGCGATCTATCCCCGCCTGCTGTCCGGCGAGACCATTGACCACTGCATCTTCCAGGCTCGCAAGAGCATCTTCCAGCAATCGGCCCTGGGAGATCGCGATTGGGGCGCGCTCGTACTCTACCTGCGGGGTGATCAAGGTGTGGTCTTTCCACAACAAGAAACCGAAGATCGAAAAGTATCGGCACCTTGCATCGAGGCGCCACCACTTCAAATGCCACTGATCGGTCGCGCCGACCAGCTCGAACAGCTCGCGGCGCAGGTCAAACCCGGCGTCAACCTGTTCCTGCACGGCAATTTCGGCGTTGGAAAGACCAGTCTGGCAGCGCAGCTGTTCAATCAGGTTTCGACCAGCGCGCCGATCGAACGCGGCCGCATCTGGCATCGCCTTGGAAAAACCACCCCCGAACGCGCCATCGAGTCTCTTGCGAGACTCTTTCCGGGCCGAAAAGTCTCGGAGGCCGACGGGCTGGCCGCCAAGACCGAGGCCTTCAAGGCTTTGTTGGCGAGCTTTCCGGGATTGCTGATCGGACTCGACGAAGTATCCGATCAGACGATCGGACGTGCCGTGCTGGATGCCACAAATGGCTGCGCTGTGATGATGAACGGCACCGCGCCGCTCAAGCTGAACGGAGTACAGGATGTCAAAGTTAAGCCGCTGAGTGCGGAGGCTGCCAGAGAGCTGTTCCTTTCACTATGCCAAGTGTCTGCAGCCGACCTGAACAAGGCTGACTTGATTTTGGTGGACAAGATCTGCAAGCGCATGGGTCGCCTTCCGCTCGGAATCAGGCTGGCGGCCTCCAAATGCGCGGAGGGCGACTCGTACAAGACCCTGTGGTTGCGGCTCGAGACGGCCCCCGAAACGATCTCGAACGACGAAGTTCAAGTTCTGTTCAAGGCAAATTACGACGAGCTGGCGTCGCTTCCATGTGCTCAAAGGCTTCTGGTCAGGATAGCGAGCTTCCCGGCTCTCGAGGCTTCGTTCGCAGCCTTGCAAGCCGGCGAGAAGATCAAGGAGTTCTTCCCAGCCAAGGACAAGCTGATATCACTGGGTCTGCTCGATGCCATAGGCCCCGATCGCCTCAGCCAGCACCCGCTGCTCGCCGAACACGGCAATCCTGCCCTGGATCGAGAGCAGGTCGCCTCCGAGCGTAGATATGCCGAACAATGGCTCGAAAAATACGCCAGAGACAATCGGAAAAACCATCCGATGCTGGAGAAGGAGCAAGACAACCTACTCGGACTGCTGGACGACTTCGTCCAGAGCGAAGAGCCAGGCCACCTCGACCGGGTCATCGCAACTTTGCGCAATCTATTCGACTTTCTGCGTATCAGGGGACTTTGGTCGGAGGCGTTCGAGAGGATCGATGCGTGCCTGAGCAGCGAGCAGTATCTGAGCGATGAAAATCGCGGATGGGCCTTCCTGCACCGCGCGATACTGCACACACTGCTCGCTCGCTATGACGATGCGCTCAGCGATCTGGTCAGGGCCGCGCAACGTTTCGAGTGTGATGGCGATAGCGTCAATCTTGGACGCGCGCTCTACCGACGAGGCGTCGTTCACGTTCTCAAGGGCGACCTGATGCTGGCAGACCAGGATCTCCGGGACGGCATTGCGCACATGTCGTTCGATCCGTTACTGGCTGGCGCCGATCTCGCGGGAGCATTTGCGCGACAAGGCGCTGTCCTGGCCCAGCAGGGACGCCGGACTGAGGCGCAGGAGGCGTATCGACGTTCCCTGCGATTGGCGGAGCAGATCGGCGACGACGAAGAGCAAACGCGCGCCCATCTCGGTCGGGGCGCCATGAATCAGGCTACCGATCCCGCGCAGGCACTAGCCGACTTCGACCAGGCGCGCCGCCTCGCGGAAAAGACCGGCGACCAGATCCAGCGCGCGAGCATCCTCCACCTGATCGGCTGCCAGCACTACTACTCGGAGCACTATGAAAAGGCGCAGGCGTGCTTCGCTGATGCGATGCGGCTGTTCCAACAGTTCGGCTACCAGAACGGTATTGCCAAGTGCCTCGTCGCCTTCGGCAACCTGGCGCTCGCGGAACGCCGCTACGACGAGGCCAGACGGAACTACGAACAGGCGATCGAGCTGAACACCTCGCTCAAACAGGCAGGAGCCGCGGCTTACGCCACCTACCAATTGGCCGTCGTAGCGCAGCGCGATGGGCGTTTGGACGATGCCGAGCGCGGCTACGATGAATGCCAGAAATATGCGCACGCGGAAAAGGATCGTGTACTCGAGGCCGCCGTGGCAGCGCAGCGCGCGAAATTGATGCTTCAGAGAGACAAACCACAAGCCGCCGCATTGCTCGCTCGGAAGGCCTCCGATCTGGCAAAGGCTCTGGACGACAAGCTGACGCAGATTACGGCTTCGTCGGCACTTGCCGTCGTGCTGGGGACGCTGAAGCAGGAGGGGGCCCAGGAGGCGATGGCCGCAGCCGCGACGGCCCGCGCAACGATCAAAGGTGTAGAGGGCGAGCTTCAGAGTTTGAGCGATGCCAAGACGACGACGGAGATTTCCGACCGAATTTTCAACTCTGAACTTCCCGCTCCAAGCAGTCCCGACAGAATTCCCGACCGGATCATCGCCAACGAAATACCCGATCGGGTTATGCATGATTTGACTTACGACGACAGCGACGATGATGGCGGCGGCCTGATATAGGGAGACGAACATGACGGCGTCAGCAGATAAGGCTTGGCACGATTATCGTGATGCGATCGAGGACGCTCGAAGTTCCGCGACCCCGGGGGTCGAGCGCTCCGGCGGAATTTCGGGCGAGATTGGCAATCTCGATCGGATCATGGAAGCGTCGGTCCGATTGCACGAGGAACTCGCGCTCGCGCAGACGACGAGGACCGCCGACATCCAGGATCTGGCGAGCATGAAGTTGCTGGCCGCCGCGGCGTATGATCTCGGCCTCGCAAAGGATCTCATCGACAAGAACAAGAGCGGCGGCGAGAAGTCGGAAACTGAACGATCGGCTGTCGCGGTCTTCGTCGACCCCACGCTGCGAGAGGTTCTCGACGCGCCGCTGGAACGTGGAATGAAATCGTTCCTGACCGAGCGATCGGCCGGGCCGCCGGACGTCAACGCGGCGCGCGCCGGCCTGGGCAAGAAAGCCGAGACCGTCATTCGTGGCATTGTCGATCGGTCAGCCAGGGTCCTGATGTTCACCGGGACTGGCGTGACGACCTTCGGCCTCGGGCCGGCCCAGGAATGGGCCTCGGCACTCGCTCAGGAAATCGGCGATATTTCGGGACGCCTCGGGACGTTTGTCCGCTATGCCGTCAGGCTGGTCCGTGAAGCCATTCAGAAACTGTGGAGCGCTTTCGGAAAGGACCAACAGAAGGAAATTCAATCCGAGGCGAAATCATGGATTGATAGCGTCCTCGGAAAGCCGCAGGACATCGTGAGCGGCCTCCTGAAAAGCGTTTACGCTGCGGACGAACTCGGCAAGGAGATCGCCGACGAAATCGCGGGCAAATCGCCATCAACCGCTGCCGAACAATGGAACAAGGCAACGGGTGACTTGGACGAGCTCCTCGCCCGCTACGAAAAATCGTGCGCCACACTCGAATGGGTGGTGCGCGGCATCGGTTGGGCCAAATCGGCGTTGATGACACTTTCACCGTGGGGACCCGCAATTGCCTACGCCGGCTATGTCGGGGCCGTCGGCTACACGGTGTATTCCGGAGGCGACTATCTTGACGCGAAGAGGTTCAGTGCGAGATGGCTCAATCAGGTCTCAGGCGTTCGCGGCATTATCAAAGCGATTTGACTTGCCCACGACATGAGACGCGGCGGATGTCGTCGTGTTCGACGGCAGTTCAGTCCGCGGCCGGATATTGGCTCCCGGTCACGGAAGCTTAAGCGGAGTCGCGTCCCGGCGTCGATATCGCGCCCGCCTCGTCGGCATCTCCTGCCATCCGCGGCGGCCGTACCACGGTGACCGTGCAACCGGCCTCCGAGGCCACCTTGGCCGAGACGCTGCCGAGCAGCGTGCGACGAAACGAGCTCTGCCGCGCGCCGATAATGACATGGTCGACATGGTTGACCTCGGCAAACTCCAGCAGCGCGGCCGCGGGATCGACGGCTTCCAGCACGTGAACCGATAGCCGGCTCTCATCCAGCTTGAGCGGCGTCGCCCAATGCCTGAGCGCGACCAGGCGGTCGATATGCTTGTTGGAGCCCTGCTCGTCCAGGGTCCGGTCGATCGCGATCCGGCTCAGCTTGAGCACGTTGACACAGGCAAGCCGCGCTGACGGCAAGGTGGCGAGGATGCGCTCGGTGGTCACGCGCAGCGCCTCGTTCAGCTCGGCTGCCCCTTCCACCGTATCGAGCGCGACAGCGAGGATCGGGCTCGACGCGATTTGGGCAGCGACATCCGATTTCACGCGCGGCGCCATGACGCCCAGATTGAAGCGGCGGCGCCAGGCGACGCTGAGCGGATCGCGCTTCATCCGCTCCGAGCGCGTCGTGAGTCTGATCTGATCCGGATGGGTGAGATCGAAGGCAAGCTGGGACGCCGTCGGATAGCGCCGCACCGGCTCGATCTCGAGGCACCGCAACACCACTTCCTGGAGCCATGGCGGATAGTCCGCGCGCAAGCTTCGCGGCGGATGCGGATCGCGCCACAGCCGGCGCCGCATCGCACGCAACGTCTCGCCCTCGCCGAACGGCCGCTCGCCGGTCGTGAAGAAGTACAGCAGCACGCCAAGCGAAAACAGATCGCTGCGCGGATCGTCGCGTACTCCCGACAGCCGCTCGGGCGCCATGTAGGGCGCGGTGCCGTAAGGCAGGCGGAACTCCTCCTGCAGCAGATCCGGCAGATGGTTGTGATGCGACAGGCCGTAGTCGATCAGCACCGCCTCGCCGCTTTCGCGGGACATGATGCTGCTCGGCTTGATGTCGTGATGGATCACGTTCTGCCGGTGCAGATCGGCGAGCGCGGTCGCGATCCTGGCGACGAGCTGCCGTGCCTCGTCATACGGCAGCGGCAGATCAGGCAGCCGCTTGTAGAGCGTCGTCCCGGAAATCCGCTCAATCACGACATAGGCTTGGTGCGCGAAATCGCCGGTGCCGAAACAGGCCGGCACGTGCGGCCCCGCGAGCCGCGGCAGGATCATCATCTCCATCTCGAAGGAGACGATCGCGGCGGGGTCCTCGCCCTCCGACACCCGCGGGATCTTCATCAGCAGCGGTACGTCGATGCCGGGATGGGTCACCGTCCATAACGTCGCCATGCCGCCGGCGTGAACGCATTCGCCGATGGTGTAACCGTCGATCTCCGCACCGGATTGGACCAGCGATTTCGGCATCGGCTCCTAGCGCCCCTGCGACAACCGATCGGCCAGCCAAGGCGGCAGGCCGTTGTCGCGGATCCTACCCGCCGCGGTCGCGATGTCATAGGGCGCGCGGCAATAGGTGATCTGGCACGATTCGGTGTCGAACAACACGAAGGCCGCCGACGGATCGCCGTCGCGGGGCTGGCCGACCGAGCCCATCACGGCGAGCCATTGCCGCCCGCGCAGCAGCTGCACCGGGACGTCGGTCTTCGGCACGAAGCTCGTCATCTTCGCCGTCACCGACATCGAATAGAGCGCGGGACGATGGATATGGCCGCAGAACGTGACATGGGCGGGGGTCGCGATCAGGCTCTTGGCCGCGTCCGCCGTCGAGCGGACGTAGTGCCAGCGCTGCGGGCTCGAGGCTTCCGCATGCACGAAGAGACAGTCGCCGTCGTCGACCAGCATCGGCAATTCGCTCAGGAACCGGCGCTGCGCGGTGTCGAGGCGGCCACGGGTCCATTCGATTGCGACCTGCGCCTCGGCGTTCATCGTCTCCGCCGATGAATTGACCGCCTGATCGTGATTGCCGCGCACGGCGATGGCCCCCTGGCCAACGAGCTCCATCGCGGTATCCACCACCCATTCGGGATCGGCGCCATAGCCGACGAAATCGCCGAGCAGCACGAACTGCTCCGCGCCCTTCGCACGGGCGGCCTTCAGGCAGGCCTCGAAGGCTTGCCGGTTGCCGTGGATATCCGAAAAGACAGCGAGAAGCACGCACCCTCCACCCCCCAATTCTTATTGAAGGCCGATAAGGCCAAATTGAGGGATGTCAACAAGATGCGCCAGCGCTGGGCGGTTGACCAGCGCCCGGCGACACGATGATGAAGGGCCTATTGCTCGTCTTTCGGGGGCATCCGGGGCGGCGGTATCGGCGTGAACACGGCGCCTTGCGCGCCGGCCGGCGGTGCCATGAACTCGCCGGTCGAGGAATCGCCGCCGCTCGTCTCCATGATCGTCTTGGGCGTCACATATTCGCGGACCATGTCGATCAGGCTGCCGTCGCCCCCGCCGAAATCCGCCGCCCGGCCACCTTGCGGATGTCCCTGAGCGATCTCGTTCTCCGCGGCATGAGTCTTCTCGGCGAGCCTGTCGTTGTAGGGCACGCGGAACGCCCGCGGGATACCGCTCGGACGATTGTCCTCATCCAGCTGCTCGACCCACAGATAGATCGAGCCCGGATCGCCCTGCAGCGAATGCGGCTCGACGATACGGGCCTTCAGCAGCTTGAAGGCCGTCGGCAACCGGTCGGAACTGGCCCAGCCGAGCAGCCCGCGCATCTCGGTGAAGCTCACGACATAGAAGGCGCTGGTCACGACCACCGCGACCGCCTTCAGCGACCAGTGCAGCCGCGCATAGACCAGCACCACCAGCAGCAGCGCGCCGATGACGGCGTAGGCGAGCGACAGCGTGAGGATGACCGTCTGCAGGTTAATCACGGCGGATCCTCACGGGGTTCTTGCTCACGCCGGTCCTCGGGTCGAGATCGGCGCCGTTGCGCCAGCCGCTACGGAACGTCTCCAGCAGCGATTTCGGCCGCTGGTCGACATTGACGACCTTGCCCTCGGCGTCGAGCCGGAACCGCACCGCGGTCTTCTCGTCGCCGGTGTGGTCGAGCGTGAACTTGTTGTCGAACACCACCTGCGCCGTCGGATTGAGCTTCTGCACTTTGATATTGGCCGTGACGGGCTCGCCGGTCGTCGCCACGAAATGCGAGACGTTGACGGTGTATTCGCCGGCGAGGATGCCGCGCACGGTGACGATCTCCTCGCGGATGGGCGAGGCGATCTTCTTGCCGGCGACCATGATGAAGTCGTTGGCTCCGCCGCGGTCGTCGCGGTCGAGGGTGAGGAAGCCGGCCTCGCGATGGCGATACCAGGCTATGTTTCCGGCGGGATCCTGCACGAACAGGTCGAGGTCGTCGGGGTGGTTGTCCGGCCAATCCAGCGTGATGATGAACTCGGCCTTGGAGTCGATCTTGCCTTCCTTGGCGTCCGGCGAGACCGCGAGCAGCGCGAGGAAGAACAGGAATGCGATCACCTGGAGCGCCTTGAACAGCATCACGCCCAGCGGATCGAACGGCTCCTCGCGCGGATAGAGACCGAAATCATCCATCATGGCGTTCCGGCACCCTTGCGCTCCAGCACCGGCGTCACGTAGGTCTCGGTCAGCACCACCGCGTCCGAGAACACCCGCTGGGTCGCGGCATCCAGCATGTAATACTGGATGCGGACCAGGATCGAGCCGACGAGGCCGGCCAGCGTCGTGTACATCGCGACCGCCATGCCATCGCTCATCAACCCCATCGAGGAGCGCATCGCCACCTTGTCGGCGGCATCCAGCCCCGCGATCGGCGCCAGCATGATGATGAAGCCGATGATGGTGCCGAGCAACCCGAGCTTCATCAGCGTATCCGAGACGAAGGCGCCGAACCCGTTGGAGCCGCGCAGGCGGTCGGCAAGCGTGCGCAGCAGCAGGGTCTGGTCGACGGGGCGATAATCCTGCGCGGCAGCCTTGGTCACCAGGCTCTCGATATGATCGCGCACCAGCCCGCGCGGCAGCGCCGTCGCACGCGCGTCGAGCACCTTGCCGCCGTCAGGCGCCGCGAGCGCCTCGCGGCAGCGCCGCGCCGCCGCCCCCTCCCGTGCGATCGCCCGGGTGCGCAGGAAGCAGTGACCGCAGGTGAGGATGTAGAGCACCGCGATGACGCTGGAGATGTAGGTGCGGTCGGAGGTCAGCATCAGGTTGATCAAGCCGAACCGCCACAGCAGCACGACGGCGAAGATGGAGAGACCGGTGAAGATCATCCAGAACAGCAACGCGCTGCGCTCGGACGGGTCGGTCGTTGCAGGCGCGATCGGTCCAATCGTCATCGAACTCATGCTGCACTGCTCCTCGCTCGCAACGTTCAGCCTATCAAGCTTCCTGTCCAATTAGATCAAAGCCGCCGTATCAGGTCCAAAGACCCATGCCCAATCCGGCTTGGGAAATTTGCCCGAGCTGCAATCCTGCCACACCCCGCAATTGGCAAGGCGCGGCGGCGTTGTTAGGCTGATCCTATCAAACGTCGGGGGTCATCGCATGCGCCTCGTGCTTCAGCTTGTCGCCCGTCTGCTGCTCATCGTGGCTCTGTGCCTGGGTGCCGCGACGGTATGGGCTACGTTCGACGCCTATCGCAGCGTCGACCGGGCGACTGCGGCCTCCGCGCAGCGGGTCGGGCAGGCCCTTCAGGCATTGTACTGGCATGAGTTCTTGTTGCGCAGCAGCAGAACGCGCGAGCAGCTCCTGCCGGTTCCGGAATGGCGCACCCTTGAGACGATGAAGCTGATCTCGCCGGGCGTCTGCGTCGAGTTCCAGCCGGCCATCGCATTTGAAAAGCCGCTCTGCGGCCAGAGCGAGGGGCTCGGCAAGACCCCGCCGCGCTGGTTCGCATCGATCGTGCCGATCTTCCTCGGCAGCCACGCCGAAGTGGTGCGGCCGGTTAGCCCCCGCGCTGCTTCGGCCGGAACGGTGGTTGCGACGCCGGACGCCGCGGCTGCGATTTCGCTCGCCTGGGAGTACATCCTCAACGTGATCGACGTCGCGCTATTGATGGCGGCGGCCATCGCGCTGCTGGCTTCGCTGGCGATCGCGCATGCGCTGGCACCGGCGCGGGCGATCGTGACCGCCCTGCAGCGCATGGCGCGCGGCCAGTATCGCACCAAGCTGCCGCGGTTCCGCTCGATGGAGCTGGCGATGATCGGCAGCGCCGTCAGCGAGCTCGGCGGCCGACTGGAGGAAGCCACCGAGCAGCGCGCCGCACTGACACGGCGCCTGATCGAGATCCGCGACGACGAGCGTCGTGCGCTCGCCCGCGAGCTGCACGACGAGTTCGGGCAAAATCTGTCGGCCATCCTCGCCTTTGCCAACACGATCGAGAACGCAAGCGCGAAGGACAGCAAGAACGATGGCGTCGCACAGGATGCCCGCATGATCTCGCAAGCCACCCATCACCTGATGGCCTCGCTGCGCGATGCGCTGAAGCGGCTACGCAATCCCCTGCCCGAGGAGCTCGGGCTGGAGGCCAGCCTCGTCAATCTCGTCGACAGCTGGCGCTCGCAGAGCGCGGCGCAGCCGACCATCCAGCTCGACCTCAGGGGCGATCTCACCGACATCAGCGGACCGGCCGCCACCACCGCTTATCGCGTCGCCCAGGAATGCCTGACCAATGCGCTGCGCCACAGTTCGGCGCGCGAGATCTCCTTGCGCGTCGAGCGCTGCGCCGGCGAGGACGACGCGCTGCTGATCCGGGTCGAGGACGACGGTGGCGGCGATGCGGAACGCGTCGCACAGTCGGCCGGGTTCGGCCTCACCGGCATCCGCGAGCGCGTCGCGGCCGTCGGCGGATCCCTATCGATCCTGCCGGCCCGCGGCGGCCTCAGCGTCGCCGCCACCATCCCGCTCGCCGCATGAGGCCGACATGAGCGAGGTGGCAGCAACAGGCATTTCCGTGCTGCTGGTCGACGACCATCCGATCGTCCGGCAAGGCTACCGGCGCGTGCTGGAAAGCCAGGGCGACCTCCATGTCGTCGCGGAAGCCGACAACGCGGCGGACGCCTACGGCGCCTTCAAGGCGCACGACCCCGACGTCGTCTTGCTCGATATTTCGATGCCGGGCGCGAGTGGGCTGGAGGCGATCCGCAATATCCGCGCGCGCAGCCCGCGGGCGCGGATCCTGGTTTTCACCATGCACAACGAGGCCGTGCTGGTGAAGGCCGCGTTCGGTGCCGGGGCCAGCGGCTTCGTCACCAAGAGCAGCGAGCCGTCCGCCGTGGTCGGCGCCATCCGCGCCGTCGCCCGCGGCGAGCGCGCCATGAGCGACGACATCGCGCATATTCTGGCCGAGGACAGTTTGTCGGCGGGCTCAGCGCTGGATCAGCTGGGCGAACGCGAGATCGAGATCCTGCGCCAGTTCGCCGGCGGCGCCACCACCGAGCAGATCGCCGCACACCTCAATCTCAGTGTGAAGACGGTGCAGAACTATCACTATTTGATCAAGACCAAGACGGGCGCCCGCACGGATGCGCAGTTGGTGCGCCTTGCCGCGACATGCGGGCTGACGAGGATCTAGGTGGGATATTGAGACGCGCGCTCTTCCTTCTTCCCCTTGTGGGAGAGGGAAAAAGCGTCAAGCCCTCACCCCCCGCAGCAACAGCGCGAGTGTTGCATCGACGCGCGCGGGAAGATCGGCATCCTTCCACTCGTCGGCATGGGCCGGATGGTGGAAGCGGCTGGTGGCATCGTAGATCGCGCGCGCGGTGGCCTTGACGTCGTCTATGGCGAAGACGCCCTGTGCCACACCGTCGGACAGGATGGCCACGACCTGGTCGGTCAGGGTATCCTTGTGGCATTTGACGGCCGCGCAGGCCTCGCGCGCCAGCGTCAGATAGGTATCGAACATCTCGGGGTCATCGAGCACGCGCGACCGCTTGGCCGCGAACAGCGTGCGCAGCCAGCGCTCCAGCCTCGCCGGCGCCGGGCCCTTCTCCTCGGCGATCTGGCGCAGCGGCGCATCGATGCGGTCCAGCCAGCGCTTGGCGACGGCCTCGCGCAGCGAGGCCTTGCTCGGGAAATGGCGATAGACGCTGCCGTGGCTCACATCGAGCGCACGGGCCACGTCGACCACGGTGGCCTTGGCAAGTCCAAAGCGCCTGAGCACGTCCTCGGTGACTTCGAGGATCCGCTCCGGCGTCAAGACAACGGCTTCATTCATGCCAGCACCATGTTCCCGTTCAGGGCTCAGTTACTCCGGCAGTAGGGCTGCTTCCGAAGCGCCCGTAGCCGGTCGGTTCGGAAAGCCTATGCCTTAATGAGGCAGTTTTGCAGCCTGCGCCGCGATCTGGCGCGCCACCAGTAAATTGAGCCATTGCCCAATCACACCGGTCAAATTGAGGATTTCGGTCGTCATCGTCGTAAGTCTCCATTCGTCCGCGGGTCCCCGTTCTTCAATTCGCCCTTCGATCCGAGCTTGGTTCGGATGTCGGGCTCCCCGGGGCTTGTCGCGGGACGCCCAATCGGAGCGTCCGGGAACGGATATACACGTCCCGCTGACAGATTTCAATATCTGTCAGTCAATGATCCGTGATTGACAGTTAATATTTGCGGGCCGGGGTCGCTCCCTGCCGACCGGGTCCGGTGGAAAGCTCGGCGATCCCCCTCGCCCAGGGCCCAGACCGTTTGTTTCGCCCTGCCCGCTCTGTTAAATCACGGCGTAAAAAGCATTTTGGCCGGCGTCGCCCCCTTCAGGACCGCCCGCCCACCTTCCTGGAGCCGTCAGATGATCCCCCGCTATACCCGCCCGGAAATGGCCTCGATCTGGGAACCGCAGACCCGGTTCAAGATCTGGTTCGAGATCGAGGCGCATGCGGCGGACGCCCTCGCCGAACTCGGGACAATTCCCAAGGAAGCCGCCAAGACGGTCTGGGCCAAGGCCAAGGACGCCGTCTTCGACGTCGCCCGCATCGACGAGATCGAGCGCGAGACCAAGCACGATGTCATCGCCTTCCTCACCCACCTCGCCGAGATCGTCGGCCCCGAGGCGCGGTTCGTCCACCAGGGCATGACCTCCTCCGACGTGCTCGACACCTGCCTCAACGTCCAGCTCACCCGCGCCGCCGACCTGCTGCTTGCCGACCTCGACAAGGTGCTGGCCGCGCTGAAGAAGCGTGCCTTCGAGCACAAGATGACGCCGACCATCGGCCGCAGCCACGGCATCCATGCCGAGCCCGTCACCTTCGGCCTCAAGCTGGCTTATGCCTATGCCGAGTTCACACGCGCCAAGGAGCGCCTGATCGCGGCGCGGAAGGAAGTCGCGACCTGCGCCATATCAGGCGCCGTCGGCACCTTTGCCCAGATCGATCCCCGCGTCGAAGAGCACGTGGCGAAAGCCATGGGCCTCGTTCCCGAGCCGATCTCGACCCAGGTGATCCCGCGCGACCGCCACGCCATGTATTTCTCGACGCTCGGGGTGATCGCCTCCTCGGTCGAGCGCATCGCGGTGGAGATCCGCCACATGCAGCGCACCGAGGTGCTGGAGGCCGAAGAGTTCTTCTCCGAGGGACAGAAGGGCTCCTCCGCCATGCCGCACAAGCGCAACCCGGTGCTGTCGGAGAATCTCACCGGCCTCTCCCGCATGGTGCGCGCCTATGTGACGCCGGCGCTGGAAAACGTCGTGCTCTGGCACGAGCGCGACATCTCGCACTCCTCGGCCGAGCGCATGATGGGCCCGGACGCCACCGTGACGCTCGATTTCGCGCTGGTGCGCCTCGCCGGCCTGATCGACAAGCTGCTGGTGTACCCCGCCAACATGCAGAAGAACCTCGACCGCCTCGGCGGCCTCGTGCACTCGCAACGCGTGCTGCTGGCGCTGACGCAGAAGGGCGCGAGCCGCGAGGATTCCTACAAGCTCGTGCAGCGCAACGCGATGCCGGTCTGGCGCGGCGAAGGCGACTTCCTCCAGCTCCTGAAGAAGGACGCCGAGGTCAGGAAATATCTGGGCGATGCCGAGCTCGATGAGCTCTTCGACCTCGGCTATCACCTCAAGCACGTCGACACGATCTTCAAGCGCGTGTTCGGCGAGAGCTGAGCACCGCTTGCGTCGCCCGGTGAGCCACGCACGTGGCTGCCAGGGCATGTGCCATTTCGGCCTATAGTCGCTTCAGCAGCCATTTCACCAGCGCAGGGCTGCCGATGGCGGCGGCGCTGAAGGCGCACATGTTGCCGTCGACATAGCCCGCACGGCCGCGCCCCTGCACGTAGCGCTTGCTGAAGAAGATCGTGTGCGGCTTGTTGCCGGCGTCATCGACGAAAACGAGCTGCCAGCGCAGATCGGGCTGGTAGGACAATCGGGCCGGCGCCAGCGCCTTGACAGCTGCCGCCAGTTCGGTCGCGTCGCGTTCGGCCAGAACCAGGGTCTTGCGTTCGCTGGCGTAGCTCGAAAAATGCTCCGGCGAGATCGGGATGCTGGCGAGCAGGCGATCGGAGATCTTCAGCACATCGATCCGCTTGATCCGGCCTGCCTGGATCTTCTGACCGATCGATGCGATCGCCGCCGCCGCCGATCCGATATCGCAGGCGAAGGCCGGACTGGTCACGATCGCGAGGCAGGCCGCCAGCACGAGACTATCGCGTCCAAACTTCATGGCTTGCCCCCGTCCCCGGCCTATTGAGGCCTCATCTTATAGTCGTCGAACGTCACGACGAAAGCCCGGCGACCATTTGCGGACTGCGATGCCGCGGAGTACGCTTGCCGTCGTCGCCCTCCTGCAAACACAGAAGAAACGGACCGTTCCCATGCCCATCGTCAACCGCGTTGCAGCCCTCTCCGACGAAATGGCCGCCTGGCGCCATGACTTCCACGAGAATCCGGAATTGCTCTACGAAGTCCACCGCACTGCCGGCATCGTCGCCGACAAGTTGCGCGAGTTCGGCTGCGACGAGGTGGTAACGGGTATCGGCAAGACCGGCGTGGTCGGCGTGATCCGCGGCCGCAAATCGGCGTCCGGCAAAACCATTGGGCTCCGCGCCGACATGGACGCACTGCCGATCATGGAGACCTCAGGCGTGCCTTACGCCTCGAAGGTCCCCGGCAAGATGCACGCCTGCGGCCATGATGGCCACACCGCAATGCTGCTGGGCGCGGCCAAATATCTCACCGAGACGCGCAATTTCGACGGCACGGCGATCATGATCTTCCAGCCCGCCGAGGAAGGCGGCGGCGGCGGCAAGGCCATGGTCGAGGACGGGCTGATGACGCGCTGGAACATCCAGGAGGTCTACGGCATGCACAACATGCCGGGCCTGCCGGAAGGCCATTTTGCAACCACCCCCGGTGCGATGCTCGCCTCCTCCGACAACATCCAGATCACGGTCCACGGCAAGGGCGGCCACGCCGGCGCGGGCCCGCACAAGTCCGTCGACAGCGTGCTGATCGGCTCGCAGATCGTCAACGCGCTGCAGTCGATCGTGGCGCGCAACGTCGATCCGCTCAAATCCGCCGTCATCTCGATCACGCAATTCCACTCCGGCACGGCCTTCAACATCATCCCTGAAGTCGCCGAGCTCGGCGGCACCGTGCGCACGCTCGATCCCGAAGTGCGCGATCTCGTCGAGCGCCGCATCGGCGAAGTCGCCGACAGCGTCGCCCGCGCCTATGGCGGCTCGGCCGAGACGAAGTACACGCGGATGTATCCGGTGACGATGAACCATGCGCGCGAGGCCGGCCTTGCCGCCGACGTCGCCCGCGACATCGTCGGCGCCGATCGCGTCAACGACAAGTTCATCCCGATGATGGGCGCCGAGGATTTCTCCTTCATGCTGGAAGCGCGTCCCGGCGCGATGGTGCTGGTCGGCATGGGCGACGGCAACGAATGCCACCACCCGGCCTACGTCTTCAACGACAACATATTGGGCCACGGCGCCTCGTTCTGGGTGCGCATGATCGAGACGCGGATGCCGGCGTAATCGTCACGCCGCCCGAATCGCCGCGAAGAAGCCTTCGACCTCGGAGCGGAGCACATCCGTCCGACTCGAAAGCTCCTTGGAGGCCGCCAGGAGCTCGGAGGCCGTGATGCCGGTCTCCCTGGCGGCATTGCTCACGCCCCCGATATTGCTCGATACGTCATGTGTGCCCTGCGCGGCCTCCTGTACGTTGCGCGCGATCTCGGCGGTGGCCACGCCCTGCTGCTCGACCGCAGCAGCAATCGCCGTCGCGACCTCGTCGACGGCGGCGATGGTTGCGCCGATCTGGCGAATGACGCCGACGGACTCCGTCGTCGCCTGCTGTATCGAGAGGACCTGCTGGCCGATCTCGCCGGTTGCCCTCGCCGTCTGCTCCGCGAGCGCCTTGACCTCGGATGCGACCACCGCGAAGCCGCGGCCGGCCTCGCCGGCGCGCGCAGCCTCGATTGTCGCATTCAGCGCAAGCAGATTGGTCTGGGCCGCGATCGTGTTGATCAGCTCGACGACGTCGCCGATTCTCTGAGCTGCCCTGGCCAGACTCTCGATGGCGGCACCGGAACGGGCAGCCTGATCGACGGCCTCGCCGGTCATCCTGGTCGATTCCGAAACCTGGCGGGCGATCTCCTTGATCGAAGACGCGAGCTCCTCGGTCGAGGCCGCCACGGCCTGCACGTTGGTCGAGGCCTCTTCCGAGCCGGCAGCCACCACGGTCGATTGCCGGATCGAGCGCTCCGCGCTTGCACTGAGTACATCGGCCACGCCTTGCAGACCGGCCGCCGAGCTGCCTAAGCCTCCCAGCACGATCTTCATCCGGCCGTCGAAATCCTGAATGGCGGCGGCGATGGTCTCCTGCTGCTTCTGTCTCTCCGCAAGCATCGCCTCCTGATAGGCGGAGATGGCAATGTCCATATCCAGCATCACGGCGGCGTTGAGGGCGCTGAGCACGCTGGCCATTCGCATCGGCGTCCATCGATATTTCCTGACGGCCAGCGCCACCAGCCGGCAGAGCACGAAATTGTACCCGCCGATATACCAGCGCGGCTCCAGCCCGATCTTGTTGTGCATCAGCCCGATCATGCGCACGCCGCGCATGTAGTCGTGATCGAAGCGGCCATTGAACAGCCGCGCCCAGTGCGAGCTCTGGGCCTTTTTCAGCCGCTGCATGTCATCGCCGATCAAGGCGGCAAGCCGCGGCTCGCTCGATACATGCTGGTAGAACCCGTCGAGGATATCCGGCAGCGCGGGCTCGGCCGCCGACCAGAATCCGCGCAGGAGTTCGCCTGTCTCGGCACCGATGCGCATGAAGCGCATGCGGCCGTCGCGATCCTGGCTCTCATCATTTGCGGTCTGCGCGAGTGTCATGATAACGCCCTTTGCAATTCATCGGAGGCGAAACGCTGCGAACGAACAATCACGCGGAGACTTCAATGCCGGCGATTATCATCGCTTTCGGTTAAGCTTGGCTGAGCGCGAAACAACACAGGTGACCCGGAGTTGATGCAGATTAATAACGCACATTAAAAACAGCGCCGCCGCATCGTCTCGCCCGGGCAATCGTCACAGGGGGCAATCGATGCGACGCTCTTCACGCTTCTTCAGACAACCTCCAAATTTCTGCCCTCCGAAATATGCAACAAAATGAGCGGTTGACTATGCGAAAATGTTACGGATCATAGTGGCCATGACCTCGGGAGAATCCGCGACGATGCGGCAGCACAGCGGCGACTTCAGCAGAATATGAAGGACCTTTCGCCTTGTGCAACGTGCCCGAAGAGCGGCGCCTCCGGATTCTGTGCGGCGATATTCGATAACGCGGCAGCGACTGAATCGATCGGCGCATCCGATTGGCAGCATCATCTCGTGGTCCCCGCCGGAAGGCAGCTGCTGACCGCTAACCAGGCCTCTCCCGACATCTATGTTTTTTGCGCAGGCTGGGGATTTCGATTTCTTCAGATGCCGAACGGACGGCGCCAGATCCTCGGCTTCCTGCTGCCAGGCGATGTCCTCGCCGGCTCGCTCCTTCACGAGCGCCTGCATTTTTCGGTCAAGGCGCTGACGGCGATCCAGGTCAGCACGATGAAGCGGACGGAAGTCCACGCACGTGTCGCGATGAACGTGCGCATTCTCTGGGCCGCGGCGGAGTGTTGCGCGAACGAGGCCAGGACGGCCGACGAGACCATTGCCGCACTCGGCCAGTTCTCGGCGGAGGAGCGCATCGCCCATCTGTTCCTGCAACTGATGAAGCGGATTGCGAGCCGTAACGTGATCCGCGACGAGCGCTATCGCGTGCCGCTCCGCCAGCAGCACATTGCCGACGCCGTGGGACTGACGCCGGTCCATGTCAGCCGCGTGCTCAGCGCCTTCAGGGAACGCCGCGTCGCGGATTTGTCGAACGGCGTGCTTGAAGTATTCGATCTGCGTGAGCTTCAGCGACTGGGTGCGCTGAACTGAGCCCGAGCCTCAATTCGCGGCGGCCATCGCCGTTCGCAGAACACGGCCCGAATCGTCCGGAATCGCCGCCGTGCACTTGAACTGGCGGTAGGGTACCGGGCGACCAAACAGATATCCCTGCGCGAAATCGATTCCCATGGAACGAACGTGCTCGAGCTGGGGTTCGGTTTCTATTCCCTCGGCCGTGACGCTGATGCCCAACCCCTTCGCCAGCACGACCGCCGACGCAATCACCGCCGCACATTCGCGCCTGGACAAGCCCTGTATGAAGGACTTGTCGATCTTGATCTTGTCGAACGGAAAATTCGTCAGATAGCTCGCCGACGAGAATCCCGTGCCGAAATCATCGAGCACGAGCGTGGCACCCATGGACTTCAACCGCCGGAACGTCTGCAATTGCTCGGACTGCTGCTCGAGCAGGACGGTTTCGGTGACCTCGATCTGCAGCCGCCGCGGATTCAAGCCCGACCGAAGCAGTGCCTGCAGGACGACATCGAACAGATCGCCGCGCTTGAACTGGGTCGCGGATACGTTGACCGCGAGCTGGACATGGGGCGGCCAGGACACCGCATCCAGGCACGCCCGTTGAATGATCCATTCGCTGAGCGGCTGAATCAGACCGGTGCGTTCGGCCAGCGCAATGAACCGGTCGGGCGCAACGAGACCATCGACGGGATGGCGCCACCGCACCAGCGCCTCGGCCGTATGGACCGTGCGGCTTTCGACGTCGAGGATGGGCTGGTAGTGCAATTCGAATTCCTGCGCCGAGATCGCGCGACGCAGCTCCGCCTCCAGGACTTTCTCCCCCTTGATCGCCTCGAGCATTGCAGGCTGATAGAGGCGATGGCCGTCACGGCCCGCGGCCTTGACTTCATAAAGGGCCAGATCCGCCTTTTTCAGGAGATCGGCGCTGCTCGAGCCGTGCTCCGGACAGAGCACGATCCCGACGCTTGCACTGATGTCGAGCTGATGGCCCTCGATCTCGAACGGCGCCGCCATGACATCGACGATGCGGCGACCGAGATCCTGCGCGGTCTCGTATGCGTCGTCACCCACACGCCGGATCATGGCGAACTCGTCACCGCCCAATCGCGCGACGAGATCCCGGTCCGTGGCGAGCGAACGCAGGCGCGAGGCGACCGCCTTGAGCAGGTGGTCACCGACGTCGTGCCCAAACGTATCGTTGATACGCTTGAAGCCATCGAGGTCGATCAGATGAACGCCCAGGCGGTCCGGCTGCACGTCAGGCTCGGGGCCAATTCCTGCCTGATCGAACAGCGCACACCGGTTCAACAGGCCGGTCAGGGAATCGTGCGTGGCGGCGAACGAGAGCTTGGCTTCGGCTTCCTTCCGCGCCGTGATATCGACCCGGATGGCCATATAGGCAACGGGCTTGCCGTCGGGACCGAGCTGCGGCGTGATCACGGTATCCACCCAATACAGCCTGCCGGATTTGGCAAGATTGCAGAGTTCGCCGCGCCAGACATGGCCGCCCGCCAGACAGCGGTACATGTCGCGAAAGAGCTCCTTGGAATGGACGCCCGATTTCAGAATCCGATGATTTTGCCCAATCAGCTCCTCGCGCGAATAGCCGCTGATCGAGCAGAAATTGTCGTTGACGTAGTTGATGATGCCCTTCACGTCCGTGATCGCGACGATGACGGCCTGATCGATGGCATATTGCTTCTCGATCAGCTCCTGCATCGTTTCGTTGGCCCGGATCTCGGCCAACCGCTCGCCGGTAACATCCCGATGCACCTCGACCAGGCCGCCGCCGGCCATCGGGTGCCGCGAGACCGAGATGAACCGGCCGTCGCGGAGCTCGTGGACCGACGTCGCCGCGGCGTCGAACCCATGGATGGCGTCGACGACGCTCTCCGAAAGGCCGCGCTTGGCCCTCCTTGCTTCGGTGATCTGGCGCAGTCGCGTTCCGGGTTTGACGTCGGCGCGCGTTAAGCCATACATGCTCGCGAATTGCTGGTTACTGGCGATGACCCGCAAGTCCGCCGCGAACACACAAAGGCCGGCGGGCACGCTTTCGATGGCGTGGTCCAGCACAGTTGTCGACTTGGGCCGGTCCGCCGATGCCAACAGCCAGACAAGCCCGACGCACAACAGCGCGACATAGGCGGCCAGCGCCCCCGTCCCGATCTGCATGACGATCGCCGCAGCAAGCAGCAGCACGAAGCCCGCCAAACCGCCGATTCTCTCCGAACGACCTAATGAGTGCATCAGAGTTCCCTCCCGGCTCTGATGCGAACACCCACCTATCTAAGATGAACTTAAAATCAAAACCTCGCGCCCGCGTTGCGGCCGCAAGCTTTGGTTGCGGTAAATGTTTGAATCGGCCGCTTGATCGGTGTTCTTAACCTGGATCAAGATCAGCTCCGGCCCTGCTGGTCTCGCCACCACGATCGTCACATGCAGGCGCAGGCGACTCTCCTGGCCAGCCCCGGATCCATGAACCCGGTCCAGCGCGCAGCAGCAATGACCGGCGGCGGAATCTCTTCGCCAGATCACGATGCGACGACATATCGCCGCATCATGCCTGGTCTGGAGATCGCACGCCGCCTTACGCCTGCACGACCTCGTGCCGCATCACGAACGGCGCGAGCAGCGTGTGCACCTCGCCAGCAACCGCCTCGCGCTGGTCCGCCGGCAGACCGGCGAGCGTGACGGTCGCGATTGACCCGTGACTGCCATGGGCACCGACCTTGACCTTGCAGTCGATGCCGCGCTCGACCAGCGGCGCAAGCACCTTGGTGAAGACGCGCTCGGCCGCGTCCCAGCGCAGCTGCGGCTTGAACACCTTGCCGACGCCGGTGACCGGCATCGGGTCGATCGGAATGACCTGGACCGGAACGGCGGCGCGCTCCGGCGTGCGCTCGCGCACCCACGTCTCCAATTCGCCCGGCTCGACGGTCGCGCCCGGCTTCAGCTGCACGTAACCTACCGGCAATTCTCCGGCATAGGCGTCGGGCTGGCCGACCACCGCGGCGAAGCCGACGGCGGGATGGCGGAACATGATCTCCTCGATCGGCGCCGGGTCGATGTTGTGACCACCGCGGATCACGAGGTCCTTGGCGCGGCCGGTGATCCAGAGATAGCCGTCCGCATCGAGGCGGCCGAGATCGCCGGAATTGACCCAGACGTCGTCGACGAAGGCACCCTTGTTGTGCTCGTCGTTGAGATAGCCGCCGAACACACCGGGCCCAGCCATGATGACGACGCCGATTTCGTCCGGCTTGCAGTCGCGGATCAGGCGGCCTTCCGCATCCAGCTGCACGATACGCACGCGCGCGTAGGGCATGGGCAGCCCGACCGAGCCGAGCCGGATCGGCCGGCCCGGGTAGGCGAGCGTGTGCACGCTCGATGTCTCGGTCATGCCGTAGACCTCGACCACCGGCAGCTTGAGCTTGTCCTGGATCGCCGAGCCGACCGCGACGGGGATCGCCGAGCCGCCACCGGCGGCATATTTCAGGCTGGAGATGTCGGCATTACCCGGCGGCACCGCGAGCGTCGCGGCGAGCACCGTCGGCACGCTCGACAGCGCCTCGGGCCTGAAGCGCTCGACCAGTCCCCAGATGTTCTTCACCGCATTCGGATTGCGCCAGCCACTCGGCGACAGCACGACCAGCGAGCCGCCGCTCGACAACGTCAGCAGCACCTGCGTCAGCGATCCCCCGACGTGAAACAGCGGCATGCCGAACAGCAGGTTCGAACCGGGCTTGGACTTCAGCAGCAGACTGAGCGCCCAGGCCTGGTAGACCTGATTGGTGTGAGTATGCCGCACCAGCTTCGGCGTGCCGGTGGTGCCGCCGGTGTGGAAATAGGCGGCGATGTCGCTGCCAAGAATCTTGCGCCCGCTGACCAGCCGATCCGACGGCTGCTGCCTGATCAGATCACTGAAGGCGAAGACGCCCTTGTCCGGATCGCCGCCGCCGAACACCTGCACGATTGCCTTGAGGTGCTTCAATTGCGGGCGGATCTGCTCGACCTTCTGCCAGATATCGGTGCCGGGCATCGGCCCAAGCGCGACCAGGATCTTGGTGTTCGCAGCCTCCAGAATCTCCGCGATCTGGTGCGGCTCCAGCAGCGGATTGACGGGATTGGCGATGCCCGCCACCTCCGCGCCGAAGAGCGTCACGAAGGCATCGGGCACCAGCGGCAGCATGAAGCTGATGACGTCGTCCTTCTCCGCGCCCAGCGCGTGATACATGTTGGCGGCCTGCGTGACGCGCGCGATGAAATCGCGGTACGTGACAACCTGCGGCGTGTCGGCCGGATCGGCGTTCTGCAGAAACTGGATCGCCGCCCCGTCGGGGTTGCGCGCCGCACCCAATGTGATCGCCTCATAGGTGCTCTCGGCCGCAACGCGCTCGGCGTAAGGGACTTGCTCGAAAGCGCGGACTTCCGCGTCCGTCAACAGATCCGGATAGTCGCTGCCGATGAGCCGATCGAGCGCGTGGATGCCCGCCATGGAATTCCGTCCTCCCTCAGATGCAAATCCCGGCCGCCCTGTCTTTTGACATTTTGGTTCGGCGCGGTCTCGACCGATGGCCGGTCGAGCGGGAACAGAATGATGGATGATCGAGCGTTCGTCCATGGCCCAGCGGCCGTGGCGATCAAACTTGCCTGTGAGATGTTTGAACCTCCGCGCCCGGTCCGGGGACCTAAAACAGGCATCAGCTTCGCCTGCCAGCGTCCTGCCGCAAGACTCGAGGTGATCATGACGAGGCCCCAGCAAGACCGCAAGACAGTGCTGATCGTCGCGCTCGCCGTTGCGGCCGCGATCGCCCTGCCCCGGGCCTCGCGCGCCGAGGACAGTCAGCTCGACAAGATGCGCGCCAAGATCGCGGCCTTCGTCGGCGACAAGATGGAAAAACTCGGCGGCTCGCGCATCGTCTACAAGGTCGATGCCGACGGCCTGCGCGAGAGCGTGATCACGGATTGGCGCGACGACGTCTACAAGACCCTGCGCGAGAACAAGATCGCCTTCTCCGGACTTGCGATCCGCGATGGCGGCGTCGAACTGAAGATCGCGGACGCCAGGGCCCGCGACATGCTCGCGCGCAAGCTCGCCTCAGCCGCGGAGGGATTGCCGTCGCATGCGCTCACCGTGACAGATGGCGGCGACGGACTGGTCCGGCTGGCACCGACCGAGGCCGCTTCCGCGGCACGGCTGCGCGATCTCGTTGAAGATTCCGTCGCCATGATCGAACAACGCCTCAAGGATTCAGGCATCAGGCTCGCCAGCGTCCAACCCGACGGCACCGACCGCATCCGCATCTTCGTGCCGGGCGAAATGAATCCGGAGCAGACGACTGCGATCTTTGCCCGGAAGATCAAGGTGGGCTTCCGCCTTGTGGACCTTTCGATGCCGGGCGAGCAGGCGCAATCCGGCACGCCGCCCGAAGGCAGCGAAGTCCTGCTCGGCTTCAAGGACAACAAGCCTTATCTCGTCGCCAAGGGCAGCGCGCTCGAGGGGGACGACGTCAGCTATGCGGGCCCGGGCTTTGCGACCGGCACGAAGGAACCGATCGCCTGGTTCCGCTTCAACGGCCGCGGCACGCGGCGCTTCGCCCACCTCACCGCAGAGAATGTCGGAAGGCCCTTCGCCATCGTGCTCGACGACAAGGTGGTTTCCGCCCCCGTGATCCGCGAGCCCATCACCGGCGGCTCGGGCCAGATCTCCGGCAACTTTACCCTGGAGGAAGCGAGCAGCGTCGCCATGTTGCTGCGCGCCGGCTCGCTCCCCGGTCACCTTGACCTCGTCGAACAGCGGGTCGTGCAGCCCGCCGCCAAGCCGTAAGGCGACGGTCGGCCTGCGCGCCAGGCTAGCCGGGGGCATGCAAGGTTGACTCAAGACCGGAGCCCGTGCCGCCAGTTCCGAATCACCGGCATTTCAAGGTCATACGCACAACCAACGGGCAATTGCCGAAACGCCCGATCGGGCTAAAATTTGCCTCTTGCGGCATGACGGCCGAAAGCGTCATTCAAGCGGTCGTCATTCGATTTCGGCTATACCAATACGGACCAGGACTGAAGGCCTTACGCGGGGTTAGTACCATGCCGTCCGGCAGCGCAGACATTTCCTCGATCCTCGACCGCATTCTCGAAGCGGCCACGGACAATCTCAGGATCGCAAAGATCCTGGTCCAGATGGGGCTCGATCCCAACGACGTCACCTGGGATGCGATCTTCAACCGGCTGCTGGAGATCTTCGTCCACAACATCACGCTCGCCAATATGTTCGCCGTGGTCGGTGCGGTCTTCTTCGTCGCCACCCTCTTGATGCGGACGATGGTGCCGCTGCGCGTCGCCAACATGATCGGCTGCGCATTCTTCGCCATTTTCGGCGCACTCTCCGCCAATGTCGCGACGTTCCTGCTCTACCTCCTGATGCTTCCGATCAACGCCCTGCGCCTGCGGCAGATGCTCAAGCTGGTCAAGAAGGCGCGCCATGCGGCCGAGGGCGACATGTCGATCGAGTGGCTCAAGCCGTTCATGACCGAACGCAAATATCGCCGCGGCGACACGCTGTTCAAGCTCGGCGATCCCGCCAAGGAGATGCTGCTCACCGTCACCGGCAAGTTCCTGGTCAAGGAGATCAATGTCGAGATCGGGCCTGGCGCGCTGATGGGGGAGCTCGGCTTCCTTACGCCGGACAACCGGCGCACCGGAACGATCGAATGCATCGAGGACGGACAGGTGCTCACGATCACCTACGACCGGCTGCTGGAGATCTACTTCCAGGATCCGCAGTTCGGCTATTACTTCCTGGTGCTGACCAGTCAGCGCCTGCTGCAGAACATCGATCGCCTGCAGAACCAGCTGAACGCAGCACGGGCCGCCACGACGAACCGGATCGCGTGACCGCGGCTCAACTCAAGAGCAGCGCCATGCCCGGATCGCCCTTTTCCATCGCTCGCCGGTAGGCAGGCCGCGCCCCGATGCGGCCGAGATATCTCACCACGTTCGGGCAACGCTGGAGGTCATAAGGCTGGAAGTAGCGCATCGTGGTGAGCGAGAAGCCGATCATGATGTCGGCGGTGGTGAAGGTGCTGCCGGCGAGATATTCGGCATCGCGGACGCGCGCATCGACCAGATCGAAGGCGCGGTCGACACGCCCCCTGGTCGCGACCAGCATCGGATTGTCCTCGGCGAGCTTGAGCCGGCTCAGGATCATCAGGCGCCCCATGCCGGCCTGCAGCGTGCCGTTGGCGAAGTGAAACCAGTACAGGAATTGCGCGAAATCAGGATCGTCGGGGCGGAGCACGAGCCGGCCATTGCCGTATCTGGCCATGATGTAGTCGACAATGGCGCCGGATTCGGCGAGCACGATATCGCCCTCGGTGATAACGGGTGCCGCCCCGATCGGATGCAGCGCCTTGTAGTCGGGCGGCGCAAGCATGGTGACGGGATCGCGGGCGTAGCGCTTCAGCTCGTAGGGAATTCCAAGCTCCTCGCAGAGCCAGACGATGCGCTCGGACTGCGACCTGCCAAGATGATGGACGGTGAGCATGACGCCTCCTGCGCGCGCAAATCGGACCAGCCGGAAGGCATCCTACCGCCTCGCGCCAGGAAAGCGCGCGCCGCACCTCCCTGTCCCCCCGGGAATTTGCGGATATGACGGGCCAAGCAAGAAATCAACCGGGCCAAACGCGTTCTGGGTGCCCTCGCCGCAAAACCGCCCCAAAAACCGAATGGTAACCATGCAGGGCTAGGGTAACCGTGTGACCAATTCTCCGACGATCCTGGTATTCGATTCCGGCCTTGGCGGGCTCACGGTGCTGCGTGAGGTCGTGGCGGCGCGCTCCGATGCCCATTTCGTCTACGTCGCTGACGACGCCTTCTTCCCTTACGGCCACCACAGCGAGGACGAGATCATCGCCCGCGTCGTGCCGCTGATGGGGGAGCTGATCGGCATGCATGATCCTGATATCGTCGTCATCGCCTGCAATACGGCGTCCACCCTGGTCCTGTCTCACCTGCGCGCCGCATATTCCGTGCCTTTCGTCGGCACCGTGCCGGCAATCAAGCCGGCCTGCGCGCAGTCGAAGACCCGCCGCGTCTCGGTGCTCGGCACCAAGGGCACGGTGAAGCGCGAATACACCAAGGCGCTGATCCGCGACTTCGCGCAAGGTTGCGAGGTGACGCTGGTCGGCTCGCCCGAGCTCGCTTCGCTCGCCGAAGCCGCGCTCGGTGGCCATCCGATCAGCGATAACGACATCCTTGCCGAGCTCGCTCCCTGCTTCGTCGGCGATGCCGAGGACGCCGGCGCGCGCACCGACACCATCGTGCTCGCCTGCACCCATTATCCACTGCTGCTCGACCGGCTGAAGCGGCTGGCGCCGTGGCCGGTCGACTGGATCGATCCGGCGCCGGCGATCGCCCGCCGCGTCTCGGATCTGCTGGGTGCGCCTGGCCGCGACATCGCGCAGGCCGGCGCCGCGATGATCTTCACCTCGAACCGCGTGCACGGTCTTTCGGCCACGCTGACGCCGTTCTTCGGCGGCCGCGCGCTGGCCTGAGCTTGCGCTGCGACGGCGCGCTGCTAGGTTTTGCCGTCACTCCCTAGCCGCAGGCCTTTCGATGCCAGTTCCGTCCACGCCACTCAACCGTCTCCGCCAGCTCTGGCGCGAGGGCCGTCCCGCCTTCGGCGCGATCGCGACGATCCCGAGCGTGCAGATGGTGCAGATCATGGCGCGCTCGCTCGACTGGATCATCGTCGATCTCGAGCATGGACCGATCGGTCTCACCGAAGCACACGCGATGATCGCCGCGACGACGGGCACGCCATGCACGCCCTTGGTGCGGATCGCCGCCAACGAGCCGTGGCTTGCGAAGGCCCCGATGGACATCGGCGCCTTCGGCATCAACTTTCCGATGATCACGAACCGCGCTGAAGCGGAGAAGGCGGTGCGCAGCGTGCGCTATCCGCCGCGCGGCGATCGTCTCTGGGGTCCGTTCCACGCGCCGTTCCGCTGGGGCCAGTCGATGCCGGATTACATGGCCAGTGCCGACGACGAGATGATCTGCATGGTCACCATCGAGCATATCGAGGCCGTCAACCGCATCGACGAGATCATGGCCACACCCGGAATCGACGTCGCGGTGATCGGCCCCGGCGATCTCGCGACGTCCATCAACAAGCGCGGACAGATGGACGATCCGGAGCTGCTGGAGCTGGTCGCACGGGCCGAGGCCGGCATCCTCAAAAGCGGCGTGCCGATCGGCGGCGTCGCTCGCACCGCCGATCAGGCCAACGCCCTCATCGACCGCGGCTATCGCGCCATCGCGCTCGGCTTTGACTGGTCGCTATTCCAGCGCGGCATCATGGCCGCGTTCGACGGGATCAGGCGCTAAACAAGCCGACGCGACCACCTTGCCGGGAACTGCCGCGCTGCTAGGGTCGTTCCCGGGAGGAAAACAACCATGCTCAAGAAGACTTTGCTCGCTCTGTCCTTTGCAGGACTTGCCTTTGCCGCCTTCGCCCAGCAGCCCGGCATCAAACGCACCCCGCTTCAGAAGGTCGAGTTCCCGGAGGGCTATAATACCATCACCGCCATTGCGGAAGTCCCGGCGGGCGGCGCCGCCGGACGCCATACCCATCCGGGTATCGAGACCGGCTACGTGCTCGAAGGCGAGCTCAATCTCCTCATCGATGGCCAGCCTGAGAAAACCCTGAAAGCCGGCGATTCCTACCAGATCCCGGCCGGCGTGGTGCACGACGCCAAGGCCCACGGCGACAAGGCCATGAAAGTGCTCGGAGTTTACGTCGTCGACAAGACCAAGCCGCTGGCTTCGCCGGCCCCCTGATTCGTCGAACCTACCGACCCTACGCGGGTTGGTTCGTGCTAGAGCAGGCGGCGAGCGGGAACTCCCTCTCGCTGCACGTATTTTGATCCGCGGGAACCGAAAGAGCGATGCGCGGGACGCCAAAAGCCATTTCGCTGCCGCGCCGCCTGATCTGCGACCTCATGCGCGCGTCGATGGACGTGCCGTTCGTGTCGCTGTCCCGTTCGCTCCATATCCGCCCCCTGCTGGAGGCCCGCGCCGGTGCGGCCGCACCGGCCGGCTGGGCGGCGATGTTCGTCAAGGCTTTCGCCCTCGTCGCCAGGGACGAGCCGATCCTGCGCACCGTCTATGCCAAATGGCCCCGTCCCACGCTCTATGAGCTGCCCAAGAGCGTGGCGCTGGTGGCCATTGCCCGGGTCGAGGACGGCGAGGAATGCGTCCTGCCGCAGCGAATCGCGGCTCCCGAGACCATGGCCATGGCCGCGATCGACGCCGAGATCCGGCGCGGCAAGACGGCGCCGATCGAGGACGTCCCGATGTTCCGCAAGATCATGCGGGCAACCCGCCTGCCGTGGCCGCTGCGGCGCCTGTCCTGGGCGATTGGCCTCAATTTCGGCCGGCAGCGCGGCAACTGGTTCGGCAGCTTTGCGGTGAGCTCGGTGGCCGCCTATGGCGGTGGCGAACTCCACCCGGTCACGCCGGGCCCCTTCATCGTCAGCTATGGGGTGGTCGAGGGCGACCAGACCATCCATGTCGTGATCCGCTGGGATCACCGGGTCACCGACGCTGCCCCGATCGCCCGGGTGCTCACCCGTCTGGAACAGGTCCTGAACACTGAAATCGCTGCCGAATTGCGGGCGGCTGGGCCAAAGCCGATCCGGGCCGTCGGGACCTGATTCCGGGCCATTCGCATTGACAGCGAACCCCAAACTCCCCTAAAAGGCGCCTGCTCGCGGGCCGATTTCGGCCCGCGAAGCGTTTCGCGACCCGTGGTCGGCTCCCTCTAGCTTTGGGGATCGGACCTGTCGGTGCCGGGCTTTGGCCCGTCACACAGGAGGGCGCGTTTCCTCAAACCATGCAACCGAAGAGGACGCGATGACTAAGCGCAGTGAGGCGAAGTACAAGATCGATCGCCGTATGGGCCAGAATATCTGGGGTCGCCCGAAGAGCCCCGTGAACCGCCGCGAGTACGGCCCCGGCCAGCACGGCCAGCGCCGCAAGGGCAAGCTCTCCGACTTCGGCGTGCAGCTGCGCGCCAAGCAGAAGCTGAAGGGCTACTACGCCAACATCAGCGAGCGTCAGTTCCACGGCATCTACGTGGAAGCCAGCCGCCTCAAGGGTGACACCGGCGAGAACCTGATCGGCCTTCTGGAGCGTCGTCTCGACGCGGTCGTGTATCGCGCCAAGTTCGTCTCCACCATCTTCGCCGCCCGCCAGTTCATCAACCACGGCCACATCAAGGTGAACGGCCGCAAGGTCAACATCTCGAGCTACCAGCTCAAGGTCGGCGACGTGATCGAGGTCAAGGAAGCCTCCAAGCAGCTCGCCCACGTCCTCGAAGCCAGCCAGCTCCCCGAGCGCGACACCCCCGACTATCTCGAAGTCGACCACGGCAAGATGACCGCGAAGTACATTCGCATCCCCGGCCTCTCCGACGTGCCGTTCCCGGTGCAGATGGAGCCCCATCTGGTCGTCGAATTCTATTCGCGCTAAGATCTGAATATCGAAAGGCCCCGGTTCGCCGGGGCCTTTTTGCTTAAGAGCCACACTTCAGTGGCCGCAATGCTTAGGAGCCGTCGCATGCTCTACACGCCTCCCCCGATCGATCCCAAGGCGCCGCCGGTGCGCATCAATCTGCTCTCGGACACGCAGACCAAGCCGACGCCGGGAATGCGCGAGGCGATGGCGCGGGCGGAGGTCGGCGACGAGCAGGTCGGCGACGATCCGACCGTGAATGCGCTGTGCGAGCGCGTGGCGAATCTGCTTGGCAAGGAAGCCGCCGTCTACATGCCCTCGGGCACCATGTGCAACGTCACCGCGACGCTGGTGCATTGCCGCCCCGGCGACGAGATTTTGGCGCACGAGACCGCGCATATCATCGCCCGCGAAGGCGGCGCGCATGCTGCGATCGGCGGTTTTCAGGTGACGCAGCTCAGGGGTCCCGACGGCCAGTTCACACCGGAAACGTTCCGGAAAGCCCTGCATCCGCGCACCCGCTACCAGCCGCCGCAGACCGTCGTCAGCGTCGAGCAAACTGCCAATATCGGCGGCGGGACGATCTGGAAGAAGGCCGCGCTCGACGAGATCGTCGCGATCGCGAAACAACACGGCCTCGTCACCCACATGGACGGCGCGCGCCTGCTCAACGCCACCGTGGCCAGCGGCATCTCCCCGCGCGACATGACCGCGGGCTGGGACTCGGCCTGGATCGACTTCTCGAAAGGACTGGGCGCACCGATCGGCGGCGTGCTGGCGGGCTCGCGCGCCTTCATCGACGCGGTCTGGCAGTGGAAGCAGCGCCTCGGCGGCTCGATGCGGCAGGCCGGCATCTGCGCCGCCGCCTGCATCTACGCGCTCGACCATCACGTCGACCGCCTCGCCGACGACCACGCCAATGCGCGTGCGCTGGCTCGCGGGCTGTCGCAGATCGCAGGCATCGAGGTGCAGGAGCCCGAGACCAATCTGGTGTTCTTCAAGCCTGACGGCGCCTGCATTGCCGGCGACAAGATGGTCGCCGCGCTACGCCAGCGCGGCGTGACGCTTGCGATGATGGACGGCCGCATCCGCGCCTGCACCCATCTCGACGTCAATGCGGCGCAGGTCGAGGAGACGATCGGATACGTCAGAGAGATCGTGCGCGGGGCGTAGTCAGCGCCCCATCGCCGCGTAGACCAGTCGCTTCAACTCGTCCTGGATGCGGCCACGCTGCGAGGGCGACTGCATCATGCAGATCACGAACATGTCGTCGGCGGGATCGATGAAGAAGAAGGTGCCGCCAACGCCGTCCCAGCGATATTCGCCTGCCGGCAGCCACGCCGTGGCTCGCCTGCGCACGGCAAAGCCGAGCCCGAAGCCGCTATCGGCCCCCGGGAAGTAGAATTCGGGGTCCTTGCGCACGCCGCTCCCCTCGCCGATCTGGTCGGATGTCATCAACGTCAGCGTCTGGCGCCTGAGATAGCGCCGGCCGTCGAGCTCGCCGCCGTTGAGCAGCATCTGCGCGAAGCGTGCATAGTCGCCAATGGTGCCGACCATACCGGCGCCGCCGGATTCCCAGCGCCGCGGCGCGGTCGCCTCCTTGATGCCGGCGACGGGACGATCGAACCAGTCGCCGGGCAAAGGTTCGGCGATCAGCGGCCGCTTGGCATCGTCGGCGACGAAGAACGCCGTATCCCGCATTCCCAGGGGATCGAGCAGCCGCTCCTTCTCGAATCGATAGAGCGACAGACCCGTGGCAACCTCGATGACACGCCCGAGCACGTCGGTGGAATGGCCATAGTCCCACAGCGTCGCCGGCTGTTCGGCCAGCGGCAGGCGCGCGAGCCGCGCGACGAATTGCGCGTTGTCGGGATCGCCGTCGAACAGGCCGGCCTGCGCATAGAGCTTGCGCACGGGACTGTCGCCATAGAATCCGTAGGTGATGCCCGAGGTGTGGCGGAGCAGGTCGCGCACCGTGATCGGCCGCGCCAGCGGCCGGAGTGCCAGCCCGCCATCGGCCTGCGCAACGCCGACCTTCACATCGGCAAGAGCCGGAATGTATTTCGCGACAGCATCGTCGAGCGCGAGCTTGCCATCGTCCACCAGCATCATCGCCGCGACCGAGGTGATCGGTTTCGACATCGAATAGAGGCGAAAGATGGTGTCGTCCGTCATCGGCTGCGCCGTCCTGGTATCGCGCAGACCGAACGTCTCGGAGAGCACGGGCTTGCCGTGCTGCTGGATCAGCAGGACCGCGCCGGGAATCCTGCCGGCGGCGACCTCGCCACGAAGAAAAGCGCTGATCCGCGCGAGCCCCGCAGTCGAGAAGCTGCGGATGACGGGGGCTTCAGCGCGGGCGGGGCCCGCCGCGCCGACCAGCAGTGCAAAGGCGATCGCGACGACGGCGCGGGCGAGCGCCTCACTTCTCCATGGCTTCATAGACCAGCTGCTTCAGTGTCCGCTGGACGCGCTGGCGCTCGGTCGGGGTCTGCTCCAGCAGCACGAAGAACATGTCCTGCTTGGGATCGATCACGAAATAGCAGCCGGAAGCGCCGTCCCATTTCAGCTCGCCGAGATCGCCGGGCGGCGGCGGCTTGGCGTTGCCGGGGTCGGTTCGGACCGCAAGGCCGAGACCGAAGCCGAAGCCGTCGCCCGGGAAGTAGAAATAGTCGCGGTCGACGCCCGAGCCCGGCCCGACCTGATCTGTCGTCATCAGCTTGAACGTCTCGGGCTTGAGAATGGTCTTGCCGTCGAGGCTGCCGCCATTGAGCAGCATCTGCGAAAAGCGCCTGTAGTCCGCCATGGTCGTGACCATGCCGCCGCTGGCAAACATGATCTTCTTGGGGACCGTCGGGTCGTTGATGCGGCCGACGCGGAAATCGGCATCGTTCGGCACCGGCTGGGCCACCAGCTTCTTCTTCTCGGGATCGGTGACGAAGAAGCCGGTGTCGACCATGCCGAGCGGATCGAGCAGCTTCTCGCGCATGATGTCGATCAGCGGTTTGCCGGCCGCAACCTCCATCACCCGCGCCAAGACGTCGGTGGAATGGCCGTATTGCCAGAGCGCGCCCGGCTGGTTGTGCAAGGGCAGCTTGGCGATGCGCTCGGCGAACTCGGCGAGATCGTAATCGCCGGCATAGATGTTGGCTTCGCGATAGGCCTTGCGGACCAGGCTGTCGCCGTAGAAGCCGTAGGTGATGCCCGAGGTGTGCGTCATCAGGTCGTGCACCGTCATCGGCCTGCTCGGCGGCACCAGCTCCAGCGACTTGGTGCCGTCCTCGGCCTTCTTCTCGACGCCGACCTTCACATTGGCGAAAGACGGGATGTATTTCGAGACTGGATCATCCAGCTTGATCTTGCCGTCTTCGATCAATTGCATCGCGACGACAGAAGTGATCGCCTTGCTCATCGAGAACAGGCGGAAGATGGTCTTGTCCGTGATCGGCGCCTTGCTGACTACGTCCTGCACGCCGAAGGCTTCGTGGTAGACCGGCTTGCCATGCTGCTGGATCAGGATGGTTGCGCCGGCGATCTTGCCGGTCGCGACCTCGTTCTTGAAGAACTCGCTGATCTTGCCGAGCTTGTCCTGATTGAAATGCGCGCCGACCGGAATCTCATAGGTGCCTTCGGCCCGCGCCAGCGACATCGCGCTGAGCGATAGCAATGCACCGCACGCAAATGAGCGCAGTCCAAAATGAAAAATCATATCCCCTCCCAGGAACATCGTCCGGCGGAGTGTACCGGCCGCGTGATCAGGCACAAGGGCTGGCGTACCGCGCCAAAGCGTCCGTATGCAGAGCGGCGCTCGATCCCGAGAAACAACAAAATATGACGCGGGCAACCAGCGGCGCAGCCGGCAGGGCTTCGATGGTCGCATGGACAGCGATCTTCGCGGCCTGATCGGCCGGGAAACGATACACGCCAGTCGAGATCGCGGAGAAAGCCAGCGAGTTCAGCCCATTGGCCTGGGAGATCTCGAGCGCGCGGCGATAACAGGAGCGCAGCGCCTCTGCCTCGCCGCGGGTGCCGCCGTGCCAGACGGGGCCAACCGCGTGGATCACATGACGTGCCGCCAGGAGGTAGCCCTTCGTGATCCTGGCGTCGCCGGTCGGGCATCCGCCCAGCGTCCGGCACTCGGCGAGAAGCTCTGGACCGGCAGCGTCATGGATCGCACCATCGACGCCGCCCCCGCTAAGGAGCGACGTGTTGGCGGCGTTGACGATGGCGTCAACGCTCAGCGTAGTGATGTCGGCGACGATGACCTCGAGCTCGGCGCCATCAATCCGGCGCGTCAGCACGGTCACGTCATCAGGCCGCGACGACGACGCCCTTGTCGGAGAAGAGCTGCTGCAATTCGCCGGCCTGGAACATCTCGCGGACGATGTCGCAACCGCCCACGAACTCGCCCTTCACATAGAGCTGCGGAATGGTCGGCCAGTTGGAGAAGGTCTTGATGCCGTTGCGCAGTTCGGCGGATTCGAGGACGTTGAGGCCCTTATAACCGACGCCGATATGGTCGAGGATCTGGACGACCTGGCCGGAGAAGCCGCACTGCGGAAATTGCGGCGTGCCCTTCATGAACAGAACCACATCGTTCGACTTCACTTCGTTGGCGATGAATTCCTCAATGCTCATTTCCATGTCCTTCCGGGGCGGAGCCCTCACCAATCATCTCGGGCCGGCCCAGCCGATTTAACCCGATACCTGCCTATATATGTAGCCCAAACCGTTGTGCATCCAAAGTAAAATGGCGGCGACAGGCCCCCTGCGGGTGGTCTGACCCCACCCTCGTCCATAGGCTGATGACATCAATATCATCGCTGAAGAGGACTTTCATACCGTAACGGAGCCCCTATCTAGGACGAACCCAGGTTGTGGAACCGGGCAACGCCAACAACGTTCTCTTGTCCTGTCTGGAGAAAAACGTGACGAAACAAGCCTCCGCCACGGCCACCGCCCCGCTTTCGTCATCGTCCGGTCAGGGCGGCCTCGTCCGGAGGCTTCAGGACGCCTTCGTCGCCGTCCGCGACGAGACCGAACGCCGGGCCGCGTCGCTATCGCCGGAGGACCAGCAGATCCAGTCCATGCCGGATGCGAGCCCGACGAAATGGCATCGGGCCCATACCACCTGGTTCTGGGAGCAATTCCTGCTCGGTGAGCACGCGGCTGGCTATCGGCCCTTCCACCCCGATTTCGCATTCCTGTTCAATTCCTATTACGTCAGCGCCGGCCCGCGCCATGCCCGCAATCATCGCGGCGACATCACCCGTCCGAGCGCCGATCAGGTCGGGGCCTACCGCCGATATGTCGATGCGGCTGTCGTCAAGTTCTTCGGCGAGGCCGGCGCGGACAAGCTGCGCGAGATCGCGCCGCTGGTCGAGGTCGGGCTCAACCATGAGCAGCAGCATCAGGAATTGATGTTCACCGACATCCTGCACGCCTTCGCGCAGAATCCGGTCTATCCGGCCTACGACCCGGACTGGCGCTTTCCGCCCGCAACGCGCGCCGGCGAGGACTGGCTGACGCTGAACGAAGGCATCCACACGGTCGGCCATGCCGATGACGGTTTTCATTTCGACAACGAGAGGCCGGCGCATCGCGCCCTGGTCGGCCCCGTCAAGGTCGCACGTAATCTCGTCACCAACGGCGAGTGGCTCGCCTTCATGCGCGACGGCGGCTACCGGGCCGCCACGCTGTGGCTGATGGACGGCTTTGCCGCCGCCAGCAAGGAAGACTGGCAGGCCCCCGGCTATTGGCGCGAGGTCGATGGCGCGTGGCAGGTGATGACGCTGGCCGGCCTCAAGCCGGTCGATCCCGACGCACCGGTTTGCCATATCAGCTATTACGAGGCCGACGCCTTCGCGCGCTGGGCCGGAAAGCACCTGCCGACCGAAATGGAATGGGAGGTCGCCGCGCGCACGGGCCAGCTCAACGACGCCTTCGGCATCGTCTGGCAGTGGACGCGATCGTCCTACTCACCCTACCCCGGCTACCGCGCCATCGAAGGCGCGCTCGGCGAGTACAACGGCAAGTTCATGGTCAACCAGCTGGTGCTGCGCGGCTCCTCGCTTGCAACTCCGGAAGGCCACAGCCGTATCACTTATCGGAACTTCTTCTATCCGCACCACCGCTGGCAGTTCACTGGACTGCGGCTCGCCGCCTACGAGTAAAATTCCGACGACAAATACGCGCCGGACAGCGCGTTCAGGAGAGTATCATGAATGTGCGCGCCAGCGCTTTAGCCGAAGCCCATCTTCCCGACGAGCAGACCACCGCCTTCGCTCGCGAAGCGATCGAGGATCTCTCGCAGCAGCCGAAAAAGCTGTCGCCGAAATATTTCTATGACGCGACGGGATCGGAGCTGTTCGAGGCGATCACGAAGCTGCCGGAATATTATCCGACGCGGACCGAGCTTGCGATCCTGAAGGAGCGCGGCAACGAGATCGCAAGGATCATCCCCGAGCACGCCGCACTCGTCGAGTTCGGCGCCGGCGCGACCACAAAAGTCCGCCTGCTGCTCAATCACTGCAAATTCGCGGCCTATGTGCCCGTCGACATCTCCGGCGACTTCCTGAAGGCCCAGGCCAACGGGCTCAAGCGGGATTTCCCCTCGCTCGGCATCTACCCGGTCGCCGCCGACTTCACCGCGCCCTTCGAGCTGCCCAAGCAGGTGGCATCCATGCCCAAGGTCGGCTTCTTCCCGGGATCGACCATCGGCAATTTCGAGCCGCATGAAGCGCAGGCGTTCCTGAAGAGCGCGCGCGCGATTCTCGGCCGCGGCGCGCAGATGATCATCGGCGCCGACCTCGAAAAAGACGAGCGCGTGCTGTTCGATGCCTATAACGACGCCGCCGGCGTCACCGCGCGCTTCAACCTCAACGTTCTCGTGCGCATCAACCGCGAGCTCGGCGGCAATTTCGATCTCTCCGCCTTCACCCATCGCGCGATCTACAATCGCGAGCGGCACCGCATCGAGATGCACCTGATCAGCAAGAAGAGCCAGAGCGTGCGCCTGCTCGGCACCAGCTTCTCGTTCCGCCAGGGAGAGAGCATCCACACCGAGAACAGCTACAAATACAGCATCGAGCGTTTTTCCGCGCTGGCGCAGGGCGCGGGTTGGCGTGTGCGCGAGAGTTGGACGGACGCGGCGAAGATGTTCTCGGTCCACGCGCTGGAAGTGGCGGAGTAGGACTCCGCACCATCGCTGTGGCGCATCCTTCGGGACGCCCGCCTTTGGCGGGCTCCTCAGGATGAGGGCAGAGTGTGTGGCAGCAGGTTCAATGGGCGCCGCCGCTCACCAGCCTCATCCCGAGGAGACCGCCACCGGGTCCGCGCCAAGCGCGGCCCGATGACAGGCTCCGCGGTCGTCTCGAAGGACGAGGCGCCTGCTCAGGCGCTCCAGGGCTCAGTGAGCCTCGGCCTCTTCGCCCTTCGATCCCAGCGACACCGATTCCCACACCGCAACCACGACCATGATCGCGCTCGTCGCCACCGACAGCCAGAGCGGCGACAAGTCCGGCGCGAACCAGCACAGCACCGCGAGCGCGATGATACCGATGCCGTGCGAGAGCTGGAGGAAGCCGCGCACCGAGTGCTTGAACAGGATGGTGCCGACCAGGAACACCAGCGGCCCGCCGATCGTGCTGACGATGGTGCGGATGTCGGAATGGCCGCTCGGGTGCTTCAGCACCAGTTCGTCCGACACCGCGGTCAGGATGATGCCGGCGACGATCGGCAGGTGCAGATAGGTGTAGGCGAGCCGCGCCAGACGACCCGATTCAGTGGACTTCGAGATCCGTTCGGCGCCGGCTTCCGCGCCCTTGTGAAAATAGACCCACCACATCGCGATGCTACCGACCAGCGCCGAGACGAAGGCGAGGATATTGCTCGCGGTCCATTCCAGCTCGGCAAAGGTCGCTCCGTTGACGACGACGGCTTCGCCGAGTGCGATGATGACGAAGAGCGAGCAGCGCTCGGCCATGTGGCCGCCCTCGACCGCCCAGGCCTCGATCGAGGAGAAACCGAGCTTGGGCACCCAGAAGCGCACCGCGGGCGAGATGTATTCGATCGTCAGGGCGACGATCCAGAACCACAGCCGGGCCTCGTCATGGGCGAGGCCGCCGAGGATCCAGAACACCGCGGACACGGAGAGCCAGACCAGGATGCGGATCGCATTGTGCCGCACCGCCGTCCGGTGCGCCGGCGTTGCCAACAGCCAGAACGCGGTGCGTCCGACTTGCATGGTCGCGTAGGCGATCGCGAACCACAGGCCCCGCCCCTCGAATGCGGTCGGAATCGTCGTCGACAGCACGAGGCCGCCCAGCATCATCAGGAAGAGCAGGATGCGAACCGGCGTCAGCTCGGGATTGAGCCAGTTGGTGACCCAGGCGGTGTAGACCCACACCCACCATAGCGCGAGGAACAGCATCGTGACATGCACGGCACCGAGCGGCGTAAAATGGTGCAGCAGCGTGTGCGAGACCTGCGTCACCGCAAAGACGAAGACGAGGTCGAAGAACAGCTCTACATTGGTGACGCGGCTGTGCTGGTCCGGCGTGATGACGCGAAACAACGCGCCGCGCGGATTGTCCGCAGCCATCATGGTCCCCCCTGGCGCAGGTCAGGTCAGGTGCAATCCCTTCAGGATCCGGGCACCCCGGTCTGCAGCGCCAGCGCGTGCAGGACGCCGCCCATCTGGCCGCGCAGGGACTGATAGACGATCTGGTGCTGCTGGACGCGGGACTTGCCGCGGAAGGATTCCGAGATCACGGTCGCGGCATAGTGATCGCCGTCACCGGCGAGGTCACGGATGGTCACCTCGGCATCGGGGATCGCCGCCTTGATCATCGCCTCGATATCGTGGGCGTCCATGGGCATTCGGGTCTAGCTCCTAATCTCATCGTCGAATCGTTTGCCGGGGTCCCCGGGCCGGCGCAGGCAAACTTAGCGTGAACGGCCTTCTACGTCACGCCTTCAGGCACTATATCTCTGATCCCATCAGGATAAAGGCACGACAAAGTGCCGCGCGCGGCAGATCGATCGAAAAGGCGTGAAATCATGAAGCTTCCAGGGCCGGACCACCCCATCACCATCACCCAGAACCCGAGGCGCGTCCGCGTCACAGCGGGCGACATCGTGATCGCCGAGACCAGCAAGGCGCTGACCTTGAAAGAGGCCAAATATCCGGCAGTGCAATATGTGCCGCGGGAGGACACCAACATGGCCCTCTTGGAGCGCACCGAGCGCACCACCCATTGCCCCTACAAGGGCGACGCCAACTATTACAGCGTCAAGGCCGATGGCAGGACGCTGGACAACGCGATCTGGACCTACGAGACGCCCTTCCCCGCGATGACCGAAATTTCCGGCCATCTCGCCTTCTATCCGGACAAGGTGAAGATCGAGGAAGTGGGGTAGCTCTGGATGTTGTCATTCCGGGGCGATGCGAAGCATCGAACCCGGAATCTCGAGATTCCGGGTCTGGTGCTTGCGCACCATCCCGGAATGACAACGCAGCCCCGCTACGCCCTGAAAATCGTGAGCCCCAGGATCAGCAGCACCAGGAAAATCACCACGAAGACGTAGAACAGGAAGCGGGCGATATCGGCGGAGGCGGCCGAGATGCCGGTGAAGCCGAGCACGCCGGCCACGATCGAGATCAGCAGGAAGATCAGCGCCCATTTCAGGATCGTCATCGCCAGCTCCAATCGGTGCCGCTCGCCTGCGGCCCTCCACGCCCTTTTCGCAAGCGCTAACTTCGCTGCGTGGAACTGGTTCCTAGTCCTGCCTGGCCTGAACACCAGCTCAAAAGAGACTAGAGCGTTTTCGAGCGAAGTGGACACCGGTTCGCGTGAAGAAAACGCGTCAAAACAAGCATCTAGAGCTTCGGTTCTGATTCAATCAGAACCGAAAATGCTCTAGACTTGCTGAATCCGGTTCCCGGCGGCACAGTCGCGCCCGGTAGCGAGAGCGCGGGGCGGCCATGACCACGATGTCACATTCAGCGACGATCGGCGCGGAAGCGCATGCCGCGCCAACGAGCAAATCGCGCAACCTCTCGCTCGATCGCGCCCGCACCTTCCTGACGCTGGTGGTGCTGCTGCATCATGCGGTGATCCCCTATACCCATTTCGGTCACACCGACCCGGCCTCCTTTGCCGGTTTCGACATGATCGTGCTCGCCACCGACAGCTTCTTCATGGCGATGTTCTTCTTCCTGTCCGGCCTGTTCACCTGGCCCGGCATCGCGCGCAAGGCGCCCTCGGTGTTCCTGCGCGACCGCCTGTTGCGGCTTGGGCTGCCGTTCGCGGTCGCGGCCCTCACCTTGATTCCGCTCGCCTATTACGCCATCGCGCTGCGGGCCGAGCCCGAGCTGACCTTCGCTGCGTTCTGGTGGAATACGGTGACGGCGGGCCCGTGGCCGAGCGGCCCGATCTGGTTCGTGTGGGTGCTGCTGGCCTTCGACCTGACCGCGAGCCTGCTCTACCGCGTCTCGGCGCATCTGGTCGATCCCGGCAACCGCGTTTCGCTGCGCGGATTCGAGCAGCCCGTCTTGTTCTGGTTGATGCTCGTCGCCGTCAGCGTCGTCGTCTATCTGCCGGCGCTGCTCTATTTCGGGACCAACAAATGGTTCGAGTTCGGACCGTTCTCGGTGCAGGCGAGCCGCATCCTGCTCTATTTCAGCTATTTCTTCATCGGCGCCAGCGTCGGTGCGGCGAATTTCGATCGCGGTATTCTCGGCGCTGACGGCCAATTGCCCAAGAGCCGCTGGTCATGGGTGATCGTCACGCTGGTCCCGTACAGCCTGATGTGGTGCATGATCTACATCAAGCGCGAGATCCTGGGTAATCCCGATCACCTGCCATACTGGTACCATTTGTTCTACGGCACGTTCTTCGTGCTGTTCTCGGCCTCGATCCTGCTCGCGATCCTCGCCTTCTTCCTGCATTCGAAGGCGCCGGGCCCGACCCTGCTCGACCGCATGCAGGCGGATGCCTATGGCATCTTCCTGGTGCACTACCCGATCGCGCTGTGGATCCAGTACGTGCTGTTCGACTACGGCCTGCCGGCGATCGTGAAGGCCGCTATCGGCTTCGTGCTCACGGTGATTTTGAGCTGGGGCCTGACGGCGGCATTGCGGAAGATTCCGGGCGCGTCGCACGTGTTGTAGACGTAGTCCGTAGCCCGGATGGAGCGTAGCGCAATCCGGGGTCTTGCCACACGCATTAGCGTTCCCGGATTACGCTGCGCTCCATCCGGGCTACGGCACTGAGTTCGCGGCGGGGTCTTACGCCGCCTTGCCGCCCATATATTCCGGCAGCCAGCCCTCGTGCGACTTGCGCAGGGCATCGATCGTGACGGGCGCTTCACCCGCGATCGCAATGGCATCACCGCCGGTGGTGCCGATGCGCACGCAGGGTACCTCGCAGCCGCGCATCTTGGCCAGCACGCGGCCGGCTTCAGTTTCGGGCACGGTGACGAGATAACGCGCCTGGTCCTCGCCGAACCAATAGGCCTGCGAGACCAGTGAGGTCGGCGCCGCCAGCAGCTTGGCCCCGATGCCGCTCGCCATCGCCATCTCGGCAAGCGCGATCAGGAGGCCGCCGTCGGAGAGGTCGTGCACGGCGGTCGCGGTGCCCGCATGGATCATGCCGCGCACGCAATCGCCGTTGCGCTTCTCGGCAGCGAGATCGACCGGCGGCGGCGCGCCTTCCTCACGGCCGCAGATGTCGCGCAAATAGACCGACTGGCCGAGCCAGCCATGGGTCTCGCCGATCAGCAGGATCGCCTCGCCCTCGGCCTTGAAGGCGAGCGACGCCGACTTGGTGAAATCGTCGAGCAGGCCGACGCCGCCGATCGAGGGCGTCGGGAGGATCGCGCGGCCGTTGGTCTCGTTGTAGAGCGAGACGTTGCCGGAGACGACCGGGAAGTCGAGCGTGCGGCAGGCTTCCGAGATGCCCTTCAGGCAGCCGACGAACTGGCCCATGATCTCGGGCCGCTCAGGGTTGCCGAAATTGAGATTGTCGGTGATCGCGAGCGGCTTGCCGCCGACGGCCGTGATGTTGCGCCAGGCTTCCGCCACCGCCTGCTTGCCGCCTTCGAACGGGTCCGCCTCGCAATAGCGCGGCGTGACGTCGACGGTCAGCGCGAGGCCCTTCGGCCCGTCCTCGACGCGCACCACGGCGGCATCGCCGCCCGGACGCTGCATGGTATTGCCCAAGATGACGTGGTCGTACTGCTCCCAGACCCAGCGCTTGCTGCACATGTCGGGCGTGCCGATCAGCTTCTCCAGCGCGGCACCGAGCGCCATCGGCGCCGGCACGTCGCGGGCGTGCACGACCGGCAGAGCGGCGGAGGGAACGTGCGGGCGGTCGTAGAGCGGCGCCTCGTCGCCGAGTTCCTTGATCGGCAGATCGGCCATGACGTCGCCGCCATGCTTGACCACGAAACGCTTGCTCGGGGTGGTGTAGCCGACCACGGCGAAGTCGAGGCCCCACTTCTTGAAGATCGCCTCGGCTTCCTTCTCCTTCTCGGGCTTGAGCACCATGAGCATGCGCTCCTGGCTCTCAGAGAGCATCATCTCGTAGGCGCTCATGCCGGTCTCGCGGGTCGGCACCGCGTCGAGATCGAGGTCGACGCCGAGGTCGCCCTTGGCGCCCATCTCGACTGCCGAACAGGTGAGCCCTGCCGCGCCCATGTCCTGGATCGCTATGACGCAGCCCTTCTCCATGATCTCGAGGCACGCCTCCAGCAGCAGTTTTTCGGCGAAGGGATCGCCGACCTGCACGGTCGGGCGCTTCTCCTCGGACTTGTCGTCGAACTCGGCCGAGGCCATCGAGGCGCCGTGGATGCCGTCGCGGCCCGTCTTGGAGCCGAGATAGACGATCGGCATGTTCACGCCGGAGGCGGCCGCGTAGAAGATCTTGTCGGCATCGGCGAGGCCGACCGCCATGGCGTTGACCAGGATGTTGCCGTCATAGCGGGTGTGGAAGCGAACCTGACCGCCGACGGTCGGCACGCCGAAGGAATTGCCGTAGCCGCCGACGCCGGCAACGACGCCGGAGACCAGATGCCGGGTCTTGGCATGCTCGGGCGCGCCAAAGCTCAGCGCGTTCAGGCAGGCGATGGGACGCGCGCCCATGGTGAAGACGTCGCGCAAAATGCCGCCGACGCCGGTGGTCGCGCCCTGGTAGGGCTCGATGTAGCTCGGGTGGTTGTGGCTCTCCATCTTGAAGACCACGGCCTGGCCGTCGCCGATGTCGATCACGCCGGCATTCTCGCCGGGGCCCTGGATCACCCAGGGCGCCTTGGTCGGCAGGCCCTTGAGATGGATGCGCGAGGATTTGTACGAGCAGTGCTCGTTCCACATCGCCGAGAAGATGCCGAGCTCGGTGAAGGTCGGCTCCCGCCCGATCAGCTTCAGGATGCGCTCGTATTCGTCGGGCTTGAGCCCGTGGGCGGCAACCAGTTCGGGGGTGATCTTGGGTTCGTTCTTCATGGCTTCAGGGGCTTTCGGCGGCGGTTTGGCCGTTCTTAGGAACATCCGGGGCTCGCGAAAAGCCCTTTATGGCCCATTTTCCCGCTGTCCCACGTTTTGCAGGCGGGGGCAGCGGGAACAGGAATTGCACGGCGCGGACGGATCGGATTTAAGGGCTAAAGACCCGCAATTGAAGGCCCATTTCCTTGCACGAATTGACCAAAGCGCCCCCGCCCCGCCGCCCTGACCTCCACGTTGCCACCGAGGGCGAATTTGTGGGCTGGCGGACCTGGATTCGCGACAGTTTTGAAGCCCATGTCGGCCCCTTCTGGCACCGGATCGAGGCCGACGGCAACGTCCGCAGCGCCTTCCGGGTCGAGAAGAAGCACCTCAACGGCTCCGGGAACGTCCATGGCGGCTGCTATATGGCCTTTGCCGACTACTCGTTGTTTGCGATCGCCACCCATGTCCTGGACAGCCGGGCGGTCACGACCAATTTCGCCTGCGAATTCCTCGACGCGGCACGCGAGGGCGAGCTGATCGAATGCACCGGCGAGGTCACCCGCGCCGGCGGTTCGCTGATCTTCCTGCGCGGCAAGATGACGTCCGGCGAGCGCGTGCTGCTCACCTTTTCCGGCACGATCAAGCGGATGAAGCGGAAGGCGCTCCCTCAGCCAAACGCATAGCTCGGCGCCTTCCCTTTTCGCGCGCCCTCGCCCAGACTTCCCGGCAAGCGCGATCGCGCCGGGGAGCAGGAACAAGGTGCCGCAGAGCACATCGGAGGCGGGTCGCGCGACGGCGTCCGCAGCAACGCCGTTGCCATCCATCGCCAACGGTGCGCGCAACTGGCGCGACTATGCGCTGCTGCTCGCGCTCGCGTTCTGCTGGAGCTCGACCTATCCGCTGACGAAGCTGGCGCTTCCCACCATCCCGCCGATCACCTTCATCTCGGTACGCTCGCTGATCGCCGCCGCCTTCCTGTTCGCGATCCTGTGGATGCGCGGCATCAAGGTCCCGACCGACGCGAAAGCCTGGAAGCTGTTCGCGAGCCAGCAGCTCATCAACTCCACCTTTCCGTTTCTGGTCATCACCTGGTCGCAGCAATATGTACCGGCGTCGAACACGGTGGTGCTGGCCTCGACGACGCCGATCTTCGCCTTCCTGATCACCTCGCTGATCACGCGGCACGAGCCGGCGATGCTGTTGAAGCTGGCTGGCGCGATCCTCGGCCTTGCCGGGACCGTCGTCATCGTCGGCCTCGACGCGATACGCGGCCTCGGGAGCGAGATCGTGGCGGAGATCGCGATCCTGCTCGCCACCATCTCGTTTGCCTGCGCGAGCATCTTCGGCCTGCGCCTGTCCGACTATGATCCGATGGTGGTGGCGGCGGGCTCAGTGCTGTTCGGCGGCCTCGTGCTGCTGCCGCCGGCGCTGATCATCGACCAGCCCTGGACGCTGCAGCCGACGCTCGAAGCGATCGTCGCCACCATCGTCATGGGCATCGTCTCGAGCGCATTCGGCTTGATGCTGTTCTATGTCTGCCTCAGCCGGCTCGGCACGCTGACCACGAATGCGCAAGGGTACTTGCGCATTCCGATCGGCGTGGGGCTGTCGGTGGTCCTGCTCGGTGAGAGCGTACCGTCGAACCTCGCACTCGGCCTGCTGCTGGTGATGGCGGGCGTTGCGGCGATGACGGTGCCGGCGGAGCGGCTCAAGCTGCGCTAGAGCTTCGGTTCTGATTGAATCAGAACCGAAGCTCTAGACTCCCGCAAGCGGGAGAGGTTAGCGAACCCGTAGCCACTGGGGTGATTCAACCCACCGCCGGCGCTCAAGTCGACAGCTGCTTCTCCGCAATCGACAGCCACTCCGCCTGCGCCTTGCGCAGATATTTCGGCGCTCGCCGCATCTGGATCAGAAGCTCGTTGAAGACCATGCGTGCCTCGGCGCTGCGGCCGACCGTTTGCAGCAGCATGCCGTAACGCACCCGCGCTTCGGCGCCGGGAAAGTAGCCGGCGAGCGCGTGATATTCCTCGAGCGCCTCGTCGAGACGTCCGACCTCGGCGAGCGCACGGGCATAGAGCAGATGCGCGTCGGCGGAGTCGAAATCCGGCCATTGCTTCTGGAGATCATCCAGCGTCGCGAGCGCGTCAGCGGGGCGCTTTGCGGAAAACTCCGCCTGGGCCTTGCGAAGCGCATAGGCGGGATCGTGCCCCATCGGCAGCTTCAGAATGTGGTCATAATGCGCTTCCGCTTCGCTGAACCGGCCGATATTCAGGCACTCCTCGGCCAGCGCCGCGCGGTTGGCGATGGTATCGGTACCGGCCAGGCGATCGGACAGCTCACGATAGCGCTTCTCGGGATCGAGCCGGTTGGCGACGCGCTGGCGCGCCTGCCGCGCGCCGGGGCTTGAAAACCATTCGGGGATGAGCTCCACCGCAATATAGGCAATCGCGCCCATCATCGGCACCAGCAGGATGATGAAGGCCCACGGCCGCAACCGCCCGGTTCGCGAAGCGTGATAGATCAGCGTGATATCCAGCAACAGAACGACGAGAGCAACGGGCATGTGACATCCGGAGCACGATGATGCGCAAGCATTCCGGATACAACAACTATCGCGGCGAAACAACTTTGAGTTGCCCTTCTCCGCACAAATTCGGCACCCGGAGCGCGCGCGCCTTGACGGCGACGACCAATCAGTCGCTTCGATCGCGATGGAGGTTCACGAAGGGAGGGAGCCGCGGTGCGGCCCCGCAATCACTTGGCGTCGTCCGCCAACATTTTCCGGTATTTCTCGACGTCGCGCGTCACCAGCTTCTGCAGCACTTCCGGCGCATGCTCGTCGGCATCGGGCGCGACGGTCGACAAATCCGCAAAGCGCTTCTTGACCGCGTCGGTCTCCACGGCGGCGCGCGCGGCCGCGTTCAGCTTGGCGATGATCGCCGGCGGTGTGCCTTTCGGCGCGAACAGACCATTCCAGCCCTGCGCCTCGAATTCAGGCAGGCCCGCTTCCGCCGACGTCGGCAGGTCGGGCAGCGTGGCGAGCCGCACGGTCGAGCCGACCACGAGGCCCTTCACCAGCTTCTCGTTGATCGATTGCGAGACCGAGGCTGCGGCATCGCAGACGCCATCGATCTGGCTGCCGACCGCGTCAGTCAGCGCAGGCGCGGCGCCGCGATAGCCGACCAGCGTCGCGTCGATCCCGGCGGCGGTAACGAAACTCTTGCAGATCAGGTAGTTCGAGGAGCCGACGCCGGCATGGCCGAGATTGATCTTGCCGGGATTGGCCTTGGCGTAGGCGATGAACTCTTTCAAATCCTTCGCCGGAAAATCCTTGCGCAGCGCGACGATGCCGAACGTCTTCGCCACCATGGCGATCGGCACGAAGGACTCAGGCGTGAACGGCAACTTGGGATAGATCGTGTAGGTCGCGGCATTGGTGCCGGCATTGCCGATCGCGATGGTGTAGCCGTCGGGCTCGGCGCGGGAGGCGCGCGCCAGCGCGGTCGAGCCGCCGGCCCCCGCAACGTTCTCGATCACGATGGTCTGGCCGAGCGCGATGCCCATCTGCTCGGCCACCGCGCGCGCGATCACGTCCGAGGTGCCGCCGGCCGCGAACGGCACGATCATGGTGATCGGACGCTTGGGGAAGTCCTGTGCGAAGGCGCCGGTTGCGAGCGACAATGACGCCAGCGACAGCGCCGCGATCGCGGCGAGCGAACGCTTCAGCACGAAGGAAATCACGCGGCCTTTTCCAGATGCTGGGCGAGACCTGCAAACAGGCCGCGGCCGTCGGTGCAGCCCATGATGTCTTCGACGTGGTTCTCCGGATGCGGCATCATTCCGAGCACGTTGCCCTTGTCGTTGACGATGCCGGCGATCGAATGTGCCGCGCCGTTGATGTTGTGCGCCTCATCCACAACGCCGTCGGCGGAGCAGTAGCGATAGAGCACCCGCCCCTCGCCTTCGAGCCGCTTGATGGTCTCCTCGTCCGCCTCGTAATTGCCCTCGCCATGGGCGACCGGCACCCGGATCACCTGCCCGGCATTGTAGCCGCGGGTGAAGGGCGTGTCGGAACGCTCGACGCGCAGATGCACGTCATGGCAAATGAACTTCAGCCGCGCGTTGCGCATCAGGACGCCCGGCAGGAGGCCGGACTCGCAGAGGATCTGAAACCCGTTGCAGACGCCGAGCACGAGGCCACCCTTGGCCGCATAGTCGCGCACCGCGTCCATCACCGGCGCGCGGGCCGCGATCGCACCGCAGCGCAGATAGTCGCCATAGGAGAAGCCGCCGGGCACCACCACGAGGTCGGTGCCTGATGGCAGCGAGGTCTCGGCATGCCAGACCATCGCCGGCTCGTGGCCCGAGATCAGCCTCAAGGCGCGCGCCATGTCGCGCTCACGGTTGATTCCGGGAAAGACGAGGATGGCGGCTTTCATGTTCGGGTTCCGATGGTGACGGGAATCGGGCTGGCCAAAGGGCCATTTCGTCAAGAGACATAGCCATTTGACGGGGATTTTACCAGTGCTAGCCTTGCCGGGCGGCCTTGTACACAGGCCATAGCCAGGGCACTTCTGCCTGGCCATTTGCCCGGGATTGAAGCCATGAACGTCCCGTCGCTACCCGCATCACCCTCCCAGCCGGTATCCACCGAGGGCATCGTCGCCGCCGGCGCCTATGTCGATGGAAGGCGCGTCGCTAATATCGCCATCAGCGAAGCCTCGAGCTGGCGGGCCAAGCCCGGCCACGTGGTCTGGATCGGACTGCATGAGCCCGACATGGCGCTGCTCGAAGCGGTGCAGAAGCAGTTCGACCTGCACGAGCTCGCCATCGAGGACGCCAACCACGCCCATCAGCGGCCCAAGATCGAGCAATATGGCGAGGCCCTGTTCATCGTCGCGCGCACCGCGCAATTGATCGAGGGCCGCATCGCCTTCGGCGAGACGCACATCTTCGTCGGCGAAGGTTATCTCGTCTCCGTGCGCCACGGCGCTTCGACGTCCTACAAGCCTGTGCGCGAACGTTGCGAGAGCTGCCCGCGGGCGCTCGCCCGCGGCGAGGACTACATCCTCTACGCCATCCTCGATTTCATCGTCGACAATTACTCGCCCGTGCTCGAGAGCATCCACGACGAGGTCGAGGGCATCGAGGACGACGTCCTCTCCAAGCCGATCAGCAAGGCGCAGATCGAGCGGCTCTACATGCTGCGCCGCGACCTGTTGCGGCTGCGCAACGCGATCGGACCGTTGGTGGAGGTCTGCCGGCGGCTGGAGCATGACGAGCTGTCGATGGTGCGGCAGGCCATGCAGCCGCTGTTCCGCGACGTCACCGACCACGTCCGCAACATCCAGGAGCGCATCGATTCCATGCGCGAGGTGCTGGCCTTCGCCTTCGAAGCCAGCCTTCTGGTCGGCCAGGCCCAGGAGACGGCGGTGTCGAAGAAGCTCGCCTCCTGGCTTGCGATCATCGCGATCCCGACCGCCCTCGCCGGCATCTACGGCATGAACTTCAAGCACATGCCGGAGCTGGAGTGGGAGTACGGCTATTATCTGCTGCTCGGCGTGATGCTGACGGCCTGCGGCGCGCTGTACTGGCGGTTTCGCAGGGCGGGCTGGCTGTGACGGAATTGCTCCGTAGCCCGGATGGAGCGCAGCGCAATCCGGGACAGTGTCACCGCAGATGCAAACCCGGATTTCGCTTCGCTCCATCCGGGCTACAAGAGCTGGCCTAAAGCATGATCCGGAAAAGTGCGAAACGGTTTTCCGAAAAGATCATGCGCAAACAACAACCTAAAGCGCGATGATGATTCATCCAAACCTCATCGCGCTTTAGCCGAGCAGCTCCACCCGATAGTTCTCGATCACGGTGTTCGCCAGCAGCTTGTCGGCGGCTTCCTTCAGCGCGGCCTCGGCCTTGGCCTTGTCGGCAGCGGCGAGCTCGATGTCGAACACCTTGCCCTGCCGGACGCTGGCGACGCCGTCGACGCCGAGCGACTTCAGCGCGCCTTCAATGGCCTTGCCTTGCGGATCGAGAATGCCCGTCTTCAAGGTAACGGTGACACGTGCCTTCACGTCAAAATCCCCTTTAGCTCTTCACCAGCACCGGGCCGGAGCCCTGCGGACGCTCGTTCTCCATGAGGATGCCGAGGCGCTTTGCAACTTCAGTGTAGGCCTCGAGCAGGCCGCCGAGGTCCCTGCGGAAGCGGTCCTTGTCGAGCTTCTCGTTCGACTTGATGTCCCACAGACGGCAGCTGTCCGGCGAGATCTCGTCGGCGACGATGATGCGCATCATCTCGTTCTCGAACAGACGCCCGCACTCCATCTTGAAGTCGACGAGGCGGATGCCGATGCCGAGGAAGAGGCCGGTGAGGAAGTCGTTGACACGGATGGCGAGCGCCATGATGTCGTCGATCTCCTGCGGCGTCGCCCAGCCGAAGGCCGTGATGTGCTCTTCCGACACCATGGGGTCGTTGAGCTGGTCGTTCTTGTAGTAGAATTCGATGATCGAACGGGGCAGCTGGGTGCCCTCCTCGATGCCGAGGCGCTGCGACAGCGAGCCGGCGGCGACATTCCGCACCACCACTTCCAGCGGCACGATCTCGACCTCGCGAATCAACTGCTCGCGCATGTTGAGACGGCGGATGAAATGGGTCGGCACCCCGATGTCGTTGAGGTGCTGAAACAGGTACTCCGAGATCCGGTTGTTGAGGACACCCTTGCCCTCGATCACCTGATGCTTTTTCGCGTTGAACGCGGTGGCGTCGTCCTTGAAGTGCTGGATCAGGGTACCGGGCTCCGGGCCTTCATAGAGAACCTTTGCCTTGCCTTCATAAATGCGACGCCGACGGCTCATGGGGATGTACCGTGTTCTGTTGAAATCCATGAATTTGGTGTGCTCCGGTTGACTAGGATTACGACCCACAGCGGAGCTGCCGTGAACGGCTGGGAACCCCATCCATGCCCTAAGGAAACCTGAGGAAACAGAACGGGAACCAAGCCTTTAGGCAACCTATCCGATTGGCTGTCCGAGCACAATCGATCCGGCCGTCCGGCGCCAACTTATACCATCTTGCCTGCGGCTTAACGGCCCGTTGTTTTGCCGATTCGTGCTATCTATGTAGGCATGCAGCCGGGTCGCCGCAACGGAAGGCTCCCGCTCCATTCAGCAGGGGATTTGGAACAAGGTATGAGCGAGATCAACAAGCGCGAGGAAGGCTTTGAGAAGAAGTTTGCCCTCGACGAGGAGCAGAAATTCAAGGCGGAGGCCCGCCGCAACCGGCTGCTTGGGCTGTGGGCGGCCGAGAAGCTCGGCATCTCCGGCGACGCCGCCACCGCCTATGCCAAGGAGGTCGTCGCGGCTGATTTCGAGGAGGCCGGCGATGCCGACGTCGTGCGCAAGTTGACGGCCGATTTCGCCGCCAAGAACGTCGCCGTCACCGAGCAGACGATTCGCGCCAAGATGAGCGAGCTGCTCGCAGTCGCGGCCGCCGAGGTGAAGGCCGGGAAATAAGTGACTTAGACGAGGCGCCGGCGCGCAATACCCTTGCGCGCCGGCGATCGTTTTCCGATGTCCCGTGTAATCGAGGCGTCCAGCCCGGCATAGTTGCGCCGGATGGTCTCGAGCAGGCTTTCAGCCGCAGTGCTCAGAAAGCCGCCGCGACGCGTGACGAGGACGATGTCCTGCTCCGCTGCAAGGTCGCCCACGGCGATCGTCGCGAGCGAGGCCGCACGCAGCTCTTCCGCCATGTGGCTTCGCGCCAGCAGCGCGAGACCGAAGCCCGCCTCCACGAGCCGCTTCTGCGCGGTGAGGCTGTCCACGGCCGTCCACTCCACTTCGCCAAGCCCCTGCGTGAGAAACAGCGCGAATACGTGAGCCGCAGCGATCTCGCGACGCCCGCGCGTTTCCGGGAATGCGATCCAGCGTTCACCGCGAAGCTCCGCGAGGCGCTTCACGCGCTTGCCGGCCAGCGGATGGTCGGGCGCACAAGCGACCTGCAGCGCCTCGGTCAGCACCAGCTCGCAGGCGAGATCGCCGGAACGATCGGCATTGTAGCGCAGGCCGATCGTGGCCTCTCCGCGCCGGATGAGATCGCTGACCTCCGTGCTGGTCGCCGTCCGCAAGGTCAACGTGACCGCCGGATTTTCCCTGGCGAACCGCTTCATGATGGTCGAGAGGCGACCATCGGCGAGCGTGCCGGTCACGGCCAGCGAAACCGGCCCCGCATTCTGCTTCGTCAATGCACGTATCGCCTGTTCGGCATCCTGCGCCGCGGCGACCGCGCGCTCGGCATAGGGGATCAGCACGCGCCCGGCATCGCTGAGCCGGGTGCGGCCTGCCACGCGTTCGAACAAGGGCACGCCGAGCTCCTGCTCCAGCAACGCGATACGGCGCGAAATCGCCGGCTGCGAACGGTGCAGGAACTTCGCGGCATTCGAAATCCCGCCCCTGCGATGAATGGTCAGAAAGGTGTTGAGGGCGTCACTGTCCATCCCAACCTCATGCAAAAAGCTGATGATAGCTGCAAAGATAACAAATTTGGCGGATGGAGAAAACGCGCCTAAGGCTGCCTGGACCGACAACACGGAGACGAGCCATGACGAGCCAGTTGGACAAGGCGACGGCGTTTCGCGCGCTGCACGAGCGGCGCGGCGCCTTCATCATTCCCAATCCATGGGATGCAGGCACGGCCAAGCTGCTCGCGGCGATGGGCTACGAAGCCCTGGCAACCACGAGCCTCGGGGTCGCCAACACGGTCGGCAGTAGCGGCGTCAGCCTCGATGTCATCCTCGCCAACGCGCGCGCGATCGTCGATGCCACCGAACTGCCGGTCAGCGTCGATCTCGAGAATTGCGGCGCAGACGAGCCGAAGCGTGCTGCCGAAGCAATTCGGCGTGCCGCCGAGGCCGGCGCCGTCGGCGGCTCGATCGAGGATTTCAGCGGCGACCGCGATCGCCCCATCTACGACTTTTCCCACGCCGTCGAGCGCGTCCAGGCCGCCGTGGAAGTGGCGCGCGCGCTGCCAATTCCGTTCACGCTGACTGCACGGGCCGAGAACTTCCTGCACGGCCGCAAGGACATCGACGACACGGTTCGCCGCCTGCAGGCCTTCGAGGCCGCGGGAGCCGACGTGCTGTATTCGCCGGGGCTATACGATCTCGCCACGATCCGGACTGTCGTCTCCTCGCTAAGTAAGCCATTCAACCACGTGATGGGCTTTGCCGACCCGACGCTGACAGTCGGACAATTGTCCGCGGCCGGCGTCAAGCGCATCAGCGTCGGTGGCGCGATGTCGCGTTACGCGCTCGCCGCGTTCCTGAGCTGCGCGCGCGAGATGAAGGACAAGGGATCCTTCACCTACATTCGCGAGATGGCAGACGTCGGCGCGCTGCGCAGCGCCTTCGCCGCGGTCACTCCTCCTTGAAGCCGTATTCCGGCACGTTGCCGCTGGCGCCGTAATATTTGTACGGCAGGAACTTGCCGCTCATGGTGATCTTGACGCGGTCGCCCTTGGGGTTGGGCAGGCGTTCCATCACCATGTCGAAGTCGATCGCCGACATGATGCCGTCGCCGTACTCCTCCTCGATCAAGGCCTTCCAGGCCGGACCATTCACCATGACCAGTTCATAGAAGCGGTAGATCAGGGGGTCGGTCGGGGGCATCGGCATGCCGCGCATCGGCGTCTCGTTCAGCATCGCGACTTCCGCCTTCGACAGGCCGAACAACTCGCCGGCATTGGCAGCCTGCGGCTTGGTCAATTTCATCTGGCCGAGGATGGCGCCGACGATCAGCACCTCCGAATAGCCGCCGATCTTGTCGCAGATGTGCTTCCAGCTCCAGCCCTTCTCGCGCTTGATGTCGAGCAGCTTCTCGGTGAGGTCTTCGCGTTTCATGTCAGGGTCTCCTCGTTAGGCGGTCAATCCGGGATTGGTCCCGGGTGTCCAGGTCTGTCGTTGCTCTTCACCGCTTGCTGCGATCGAGAGGCCAGGCTTGCCGATGCGCACCACCGGCACGTTGCGCGGATCGTGATCCGGCGTCTCGGCGGCGAAGGTCTTGCTGCGCGTCACCAGAAAATCGATGATGTGGTTACGCAGCGCGTAGTACAGCGGATGGCGGTGCAGGTCGGTGCGGCCGCGATCCCTGGGCAGCGGATTCTCGACGACCTCGGCCAGCACCGCGCCGGGCCCGTTGGTCATCAGGAAGATCTTGTCGGCGAGATAGATCGCCTCGTCGACGTCATGGGTGATCATGAAAGCGGTCTGCCCGGTCTCCAGGCAGATGCGCCGGACCTCGTCCTGCAGCGTGCCGCGCGTCAATGCGTCCAGCGCCGAGAACGGCTCGTCCATCAGCATCATCTTCGGTGTAATCGAGAGAGCGCGCGCGATGCCGACGCGCTGCTTCATGCCGCCCGATAGCTCCGACGGTCGCTTGTGCTCGGAGCCGGCAAGACCAACGAGCTCGATGAATTTCTGCGCGTGCGCCTTGACCTTGGCCCGGTCCCAGCTCCGCCATTTCGAGCTGACGGCATAGGCGACGTTGCCGAGCACGGTGCGCCAGGGCAGCAGCGCGTGGCTCTGGAAGATGACGGCACGGTCGAGGCTGGTGCCGGAAATCGCCTGCCCGTCGACGATGACGGCGCCCTCGTTCGGCGCATCGAGGCCGGCGAGGATGTTGAGCACGGTGGTCTTGCCGCAACCGGAATGCCCGATCACGCAAGCAAACTCGCCGCGCGCCATCGACAGCCAGAGATTCTCGAAGACGGTCGTGGTGGCTCCCCCAGCGCCAAGATAGCGCTTCGCGATGCCTTCGATGGAGATGAATTTGTCGGACACCGCCCCTACTCCGGAAACGTGACCATGCGCGTGAAGCGCGCGAGGATCTGGTCAAGCAGCATGCCGACGATCCCGATCAAGAGGATCGCGATGATGACATTGGTGATCGAGAGGTTATTCCACTCGTTCCAGACGAAATAGCCGATGCCGGTGCCGCCGACGAGCATCTCGGCCGCGACGATCACCAGCCAGGCGATGCCGATCGAGATGCGCATGCCGGTCAGGATCGTCGGCGCCGCCGCGGGCAGGATCACCGTGAAGGCGCGCCTGACGGTGCCGACCTCCAGCGTGCGCGCGACGTTGATCCATTCCTTGCGGACGCTGGCGACGCCGAACACGGTGTTGAGCAGCATCGGCCAGATCGAGCAGATGAAGATGACGAAGATCGCCGAGATCGAGGAATCCTTGATGGTGTAGAGCGCGAGCGGCATCCAGGCCAGCGGTGAGATCGGCTTCAGCACCTGGATGAAGGGATCCAGCGCCTTGCTCAGCAGCGGCGACATGCCGATCAGGAAGCCCAGCGGGATCGCGACCAGCACCGCCAGCAGATAGCCGGTGCCCACACGCGCAATGGAATAAGCGAGCTGGATCCCGAGCCCCTTGTCGTTCGGCCCGTTGTCGTAGAACGGTCGCTTCAAATGCTCCCAGAGCTTTGCGCCGACATCGAGCGGACCGGGCATGGCGGATTTGCCCTGCGTGGCGGTCAGGCCCATCAGCTTGGCATATTCCGGGCTCATCGTCGCCACCGACGCCGTCGAGCGCGTGGCGAGATGCCAGATGCCGAGGAACGCGGCGAGCAGCACGATGGAGACGAGGCCGGCACGGAGACGGAGGGAGGTGGTGGTCATCTCCCTCTCCCCGCGTGAGGGGAGAGGGTTGGGGTGAGGGGGGCCCTCCGCAAGGGAGGTGACAGACGGACTCGCGGAGAGCCCCCCTCACCCGCCGCGCTACGCGCGTCGGCCTCTCCCCGCACGCGGGGAGAGGCGAAGAGAGCGCGGCTCACCATCACGACGCCTTCCTGATCTTGAAGCTCGCAACGTAATCCTCCGGCTTGGCCGGATCGAAGGTCTTGCCCATCACCGCAAATGATTTGTAGGCGGTCGCCGGCGGCGACAGGCCCATCTCGGTCATCAGCTTCTTGGTGTCGGTCGCCAGATACACCTGCTCGGCGACCGCCTTGTAGTCGACGTCGCCCTTGATCTGCCCCCAGCGCTTCATCTGCGTCAGCATCCACACCGCAAAGGACTGCCAGGGGAACGGATCGAAATCGACGCGCTTGGCGTCGGTCTTCACCCCGCCGAGGCCGTCGGCATAGGTGCCGGTCAGGACCTGCTCCAGCACCGTGACCGGCGCGTTGATGTAGTTCGCCGGCGCGATCGCCTCCGCGATCTGCTTGCGGTTCTCCGCCTTCGAGGCGTAGGCGGTGGCGTCGACGATGGCGCGGGTCAGCGCCGCAAAGCTGTTCGGCGCGGTCGTAATGAATTCCTTGCTGGCAGCAAAACTGCAGCAGGGATGGCCGTCCCAGATCTCCTTGGACAACAGATGCATGAAGCCGACGCCGTCATAGATCGCGCGCTGGCAGATGTTGTCGGGAGCGAGGAAACCGTCGATGTTGTCGGCGCGCAAATTGGCGACCATTTCCGGCGGCGGCACCGAGCGCAGCTGCACGTCGGTATCGGGGTCGAGACCGTGCTCGGCCAGATAATAGCGCAGCAGGTAATTGTGCATGGAATAGTCGAAGGGGATGGCGAACTTCATTCCCTTCCAGTCCTTGGGATCGCGCTTGTCCTTGTGCTTGGCCGCCAGCACGATGCCTTGCCCGTTGATGTTCTCGATCGCAGGGACAGCGAAGGGAATGGCGTTGGCACCGAGGCCAAGCGAGATCGCGATCGGCATCGGCGCCAGCATGTGCGCGGCGTCGTATTCCTTGTTGATGGTCTTGTCGCGGATCACGGCCCAGCCGGCGGTCTTGACCACTTCGACATTGAGGCCGTGCTTGGCATAGAAGCCCATCGGCGCGGCCATGATGATGGGCGTTGCGCAGGTGATCGGGATGAAGCCGACCTTGAGGTCCTTCTTCTCGGGCGCGCCTCCTTGCGCGAACACTTCGGTCGCCGTCTTGAGCGGGAAGAACTGCGACAGTGCGGCCAGCGCAGTGGAGGCTCCGACCGATTTCAGGAAGGCGCGCCGCGCCACGTCCTGCGGAAACATCGCGCGCATCACCGCCGAGGCGACGACGCCCTCGTAACGCTTCTCCTCGCTCTCGACGGGATCGCAGCGCAGCGCCGTGGCCTGCTCATGCTCCGCTGCGGATTGATGCTGACCGCAGACGCAGCCGGCTCGAAGGTTGCGGTCGGGATCAAACGGATTGTCGAACGTAGACATCGGACCTCCTGCGCGTCATTGCGAGAAGGAATTACGCAAGGAGCATGCCATGCCCCTACGGCCGGCCAGTGCCTTGATGACGCAGCACTTTCACCCGCGCTTGGCTGCTACGAAAACTCGTGATAAACGAGATTTCGTAGCTCAATTACGAGATTTCGCAATGGCAACGACGCCAATGCCCGTCCACGACGATGTGGCCCCCGCCATCGACCCGCGCATCACCGCGTTCGAATCCTCGGTCGAGGCAATCCTTCTGGTCGATCCCTATGGCGACCAGATCGTCGATGCCAATCCGGCCGCCTGCGCCCTGCTCGGCTACGACCGGGCGCTGCTGCGGCAAACCAGGGCGAGCGCCCTGCACGCCGGCGAGCTCCCGGCCCTTACCGTCTTCACCCAGGCCGTGCTGCACAAGGGTGCCTGGTGGACCACGGCGCTGAAGCCCCGCCATGCCACAGGACAACACCTCAGCCTGGAATACGCGGGCTGCGTCCTGCCCCAGGACGAACGCACGCTCGTGCAGATCACCCTCACCGACCTCGAAGCGCGTCGCCGCCGCAATGTCGATGCCGCCGCCGAAGACCACATGCGCAGCGGCATTGCGACCTGGCAGCGGGTCGAACGCGTATTCCAGGACATCGAACGCGAGAACCAGCTGATCCTGCGCGCCGCCGGCGAAGGCATCTATGGCGTGAATGCGGAGGGCAAGACGACGTTCGTGAACCCCGCGGCCGAACGCATGTTGGGCTGGACCGCAGAAGAGCTGGTCGGCAAGGAAATCCACCCCATCATGCACCACACGCATCACGATGGCCGGCACTATCACAACCATGATTGCCCGATCTACGCGGCGTTCCGCGACGGCGCGGTGCATCAGGTCGACGGCGAGGTGTTCTGGCGCAAGGACGGCTCGCCGGCCTGGGTCGAATACACTTCGACCCCGATCCGCGACCGCGGCGTCGTGGTCGGCGCCGTCGTGGTATTTCGTGACGTCAGCCAGCGCCGCGAGGCCGACGAGAAGCTGCACGCCGCGCTCAGCGAGGTCGATCGCCTGCGCGAGCGTCTGGAGCTGGAGAACGCCTATCTCCAGGAGGAAATCCGCATCGAGACCAACCCGCGCGGCATCATCGGTCAAAGCGAGGCGATCCAGAAGACGCTGCGCCAGGTCAAGCTGGTGGCACCGACCACCGCGGCGGTGATGATCACCGGCGAGTCCGGCACCGGCAAGGAGCTGATCGCGCGCGCCATCCACGAGGATTCCACCCGCAGCGACCGGCCGCTGATCCGCGTCAACTGCGCCGCGATCCCGCGCGAACTGTTCGAGAGCGAGTTCTTCGGCCATGTCCGCGGCGCCTTCACCGGCGCAACGCGCGACCGCATCGGCCGCTTCGAGCTCGCCGACGGCGGCACGCTGTTCCTGGACGAGGTCGGCGAGATCCCGCTCGAACTGCAGGGCAAGCTGCTGCGCGTGCTGCAGGAGGGCCATTTCGAACGCGTCGGCCAGGAGCGCACCCGGGCGGTCGACGTCCGCGTCATCGCCGCGACCAATCGCGACCTCAAGCAGGAGGTGCAGCGTGGGCGCTTTCGCGAAGACCTCTATTTCCGCCTCAACGTGTTCCCGATCGAGACCGTCCCGTTGCGCGAACGGCGCGAGGACATTCCCCTGCTCGCCCAGCATTTCCTGACGCGGGAGGGCAAGGCGCTGAAATCGAGCTTGCGGCTGTCGGAGGGCGATGCGCGGCGGCTGACACGCTACGACTGGCCCGGTAATGTCCGCGAATTGCAGAACGTGATCGAGCGCGCGGCGATCCTGTCGCAGAACGGCCGCCTGCGCATCGACCTGCCGGACACATCCGGCGTGCAAGCACCGAGCGGCGCCACGCGCGCGAAGACCGACGCGCGCCCTGCGGTGATGACCTCATCCGAGATGCGCGACCACGAGCGCGCCAATATCCAGGCCGCGCTCGAGGCCTGTGCCGGAAAGGTGTTCGGCCCCGGCGGCGCGGCCGAGATGCTCGACATCAAGCCGACCACGCTGGCCTCGCGGATCAAGGCGCTGGGAATCGCGCCTCGTCCGCGGGCCATGTGATTGCAGCAGTCACGCTGCCTTGGTCGTCACCTCCGATGCAATCGGCAGCCCCTGCTCGATCGGCAGCGACGGATCGCGCGACCACTCGTTCCAGGAGCCGAAATACATCCGCACGTCCTTCACGCCGGCGTTCTTCAGCGCGAGGAAGGTGTTCGAGGCGCGCGCCCCCTTGAAGCAGTAGAGATAGACCGGCGTACTCGGGGTGATGCCGACGGTGGCGCATTCCGCCAGGATTTCATCCTTGGACTTGAAGCGCGGGCCTTCCGCTGTCGGCTTCATCATGCGGTACCACTCCAGCCATACCGCACCGGGAATGCGCCCCTTACGCGGGCAGAAATCCTTGCCGTAGGGCGACGAGCTGTCGCCGATCCATTCGTCGACATCGCGCACGTCGAGAATGGCGATACCGGGCTTACCGACCGCGGCGAGCATCGTCTTCGCGTCGATCAGGATCTCGCCCGCTTCGGGCACGATCGCGAACGAGGCCTTCGCCGGTGTCGGGACATCCTTGGTCACCGGCAGACCCGCGGCGGCCCACGCATCGAAGCCGCCATGCAGCACCTTGACCTTGGGATAGCCGAGCATGGTGAGCAGGTAGTAGCCGCGGCAGGATTGGCCGAAGCCGGAATTCATCGACTGCTCGTAGATCACGGCCGTCTCCTTGCCGGAGAGACCGGCAGCACCAAAGGCGTCGGCGAATTTGGTCTTGAGCTCGCTGATACCCTCCGGTGTCGAGGTCGCAAGGAACGTGAAGATCTCGTGCACGTTCACGGCATTGGGCAGGTGCCCGGCGGCGTAGGCGTCGGGATTGCGGGTGTCGATCACGACACAGGGTTCTGTCTTCAAGAGATCGGCAAGTTCGCTGGCAGAAATCAGAACGTCCGTCATTGGCAGCCTCTCCGTTGAGGTTAAGTGGTCTTCTGGGGTGGACTCGTGAAGCTCAGCAATCGGCGAGCATCTTGCGCAGCTGCTTGGTGGCCGGCGTGACGATCGCGACGAAATAGGCCTCGCGCAGGCGTCGCTGCGCGCGGTGGCTTTTGAGGTAGCCGCGCGCGCCACAATGCAGCATCGCCGCATGCGCCGCCGCGACGCTGGCTTCGCCGGCGCGAAGCCTGAGCGCGATCACCTTGCGCCAGTAAGTCTCCTCTTCGTTGTAGGGATCGCGCGCCAGCGCCATGGTCTCGGCTTCGAGCTCGGCGGCGAGATCGCGGAAATGCACCGGCTGCTGCGGCAGGTAGCGGTTGATGTGACCGAGCGAACCATCGACCTCGCCCATGATGTTGATGCAATCGCGGATGAGGCCGAGCGCCATGCCGGCCTGCAGCAGGATGAACCCGGCGCGAATCTTCTTGACGAAGGGGCCGGCGGAATCGGCGAGGATCAGCTCATCCGGCACGAAGGCGTCGCGAAACTGCACACCATAGGTGCCGGTGCCGTCCATCGCCATGAACGGCTTGCACGGCGTCAGCGTGATCGCGGGGGCGGAGCAATCGGCCAGGAACATCACTTGCCCCGGCTCGTCCTCGCGCTCGAAGATCGTGCCGAAATAATGACCGGGGCCGAGATTGGAGACCCAGGGCAGCGCACCCCGCACGAGATAGCCGCCCTCGACCTTGCGCCCCTTCAGCTTCAGTTTCTCGATGCCGAAGAAGCTCTTCATCGGGTTGGAAAGCCCGGTGCCGCCGAGCACGCGGCCGGTCGAGAAGCCATCGCCGAAGCGCTTTGCGAGCTTCAGATTGGTCGAGTTGGCGGCGTACCAGACCAGCGTGTTCTGGCACCAGGCCATGAAGGCAGTCGCCCCGCAGACCTCGCCGATAGCAGCCATCGCCTGGATCGCGCAGCGCAGATCGGCGGGGCCTTCGTGAGGGACGTGACTCCCCCACGCCCCGACCGCGCCGAACTTGCGCAGCACCTCTGCCGGATAGACCGAGCCGTCGTCGATCCCGGCGGCAAGCGGCGCGAGATCTTCGCGCGCGATCCGCGCCACCTCGCCTGCAATGGACGGTGCGGGCTGATCCGAAACTTCGACCCGCGATAAAGCCAGTGAACCCATGATCGTCTCCCGCACCTTGTCCTGATTGCCGTCTGCTAGATGCCGACCTCGAGATTGACCGGGCGCGTGAAGGTGTTGGCCACCGGCGACCATTTCTTCACATGGGCGACGAGCGCGTTGATCTCGTCCTGCGCGATGCCCTCGCACTCCATGTCGACCTTGACGCGCACATCGGTGAAGCCGACCGGCTTGTCCGAGGTATCGCCGGTGCCCCAGACCGCGGTGATGTTGAGGTCGCCTTCGAGCTCGAGCTCGAGCTTGTTGACGATCCAGCCGCGATGCACGGCGTTGGCGTGCAGGCCGACGGCAAGGCAGGAGCCGAGCGCGGCGAGCGAAGCCTCCGACGGATTCGGCGCGGTGTCGTCGCCCAGAAGGCCCGGCGGCTCGTCGACGATGTAGGGCGGCAGGTTGCGGATGTAGTTGGCGTGGCGGAATTTTCCTTCCGCGACCGTCTTGCATTTCAAGGTCTTGATGACCTTCGGATTGGCCTTGCCGCTCGCGATCAGTTGCTCGAGGCCATTCTTGTCGATGGGTGCAAGGCACCCCGTCAGCACTGTCTTTTGAACGACGGCAGTCATCATCTTCTCCCTGGCAGCCGCGGAACGCGGCAGGATACCGAACGGTCTGTTTCCTTGCATGGAGCGTGCCAGAGACGGCCAAAAACAAAAGGCGAAGCATTGGAGCCGGTTAGCGAACCCTGCCTGCGGATTGATCAGCGCACCCTTGCTCAAAGGCGATGCAGATGGGCCCTGCCATGCGAATCTTTTCGGCGCGGAACAGATGCGGCTTGCTGATGCGGCGTCGCTGCAGGTAAGTTTGGACTCATGGCAAAGACGTCATCAAAGAAGACCTCGCCCCACGCCGCCGCTGGCGACGACGAATCCGCGCGCGGGCGGCTGCTCAGTGCCGCGTCGCATCTGTTCTGCAAGAACGGCATCAACGCCACCGGCATCGATGCGATCATCGAGGAAGCCGGCACGGCGAAGACGACGCTCTACAAACTGTTCGGCTCCAAGACCAATCTCGTCAACGCAGTGCTTGAGAGCGAAGGCAAGCAATGGCGCGAATGGTTCATCGCCGCCATGGAAGACGGCGGCGGCGACGCGCAGGCCAAGCTGACGCGCATCTTCCCGGCGCTGAAGAGCTGGTTCGCGGAAGAACGCTTCTACGGCTGCCCCTTCATCAACGCGGTCGGCGAGCATGACAAGGACGCCAAGCAGTTCCGCAACATCGCGATGAAGCACAAGAAGATCGTGCTCGGTCACATCGAGAAGCTCGCGGGCGAGCTCGGATCAGCCGAGCCCGCCGTGCTGGCGCACCAGCTCGGCCTCATCATCGACGGCGCCATCGTCGCCGCGATGATCTCGCGGGACCCGGGCGTGGCAGATACCGCAGCACTCACCGCCAGCCCGCTGCTCGGCCAGGCGAAGGCGAAGAAGAAGCGAGCGACGGAGCAGTTAGAACCGGTGTGACTTTGCCGTAATCTCGAAGGGTGGGCAAAGGCGCAAAGCGCCGTGCCCACGATCTGCCTCCACATCGCGAGAATGCGTGGGCACGCTCCGCTTTGCCCACTCTACGAGATCCGTTTCGTGAATCCGTCGATCGCCTCCAGCACCGGCCGCTGGTCCCCCGCGAAGAACCAGTGATCATTGCCGTCGAGCTCGACGAACTCTGCCCCCTTGATCCGGCTCGCGATGTCGCGGCCGGCCGCGATCCGCACGGCCTGGTCGCCGCGCCGGTGCAGCACCAGTGTCGGCACGGAGATCTCAGGCAGGAGATGCCGCACGTCGGCGTCACGAAAGGCCTCGAGCACGGCCGAGATGCCGCCGGGACTGGAGGCCGCACGCAACAGCCCGGCCCACCAGGCGCGCGCCTGGGAATCGGCGGCCAGGCTCGGCGCAAAAGTCTCGATCCCGGCCGGGCCACCCCATTGCGCCACGAGCTGCTTGCTCCAGGCGTCATACTGGCTGGCGCGCAACGCATAAGGATAGTCCTGCGACCAGCAGCCCTTGGCCAGCGCACCGAACAGGATGAGCCCGGCCACGCGGCGCGGTTCGTCGACCGCAAATTTGATGCAGGCCGGCCCGCACTCGGAAGCCCCGAACAGCACGACGCGGCGCGCGTCCAGCGCGCGCAGCACGGTGCCGATATCCGCGGCGGTGACGTCGATGCCGGGCGCAGATCCAACCCGGTCCGACAACCCGATGCCGCGACGATCGAACACGATGAGACGCCCGAGCTTCATCAACGATGACAGAAAGGTCCGGCTCGCCGGATGCTCCCAGGCGCGCTCCACATGCGACACGAAGCCGGGCATCACCAGAATATCGAGGGGGCCGCTGCCATAGGTCTGGTAGGCCAGATGCACAGCGTCGCCCTTCACGTAGCGCGTCATGGGTACGGCATGCGGCGCCGAAGCGGGGGTCATCAGCGCCTCGGTCTCGGCTTCCGGCGCAACGCCAAGCTCGTCCCGCAGCCGCTGTGTCAGGGCCGCGTGTTGACGCTCCGCCGTGCTGCGGTCGCCGGCCAGCAGCAGGCTGCGGATCAGATGCCGGCCATACACTTCGCTGAGCGGATCGAGCTCGACCAGACGATGCGCATGCACTGTGGCGGCAAAATGCTCGCCGGCGGCATTCTTGTCCTGCACAAGGCGCTCCAGCGCGTGCATCAGCCGGCCTCGCAGCGCCTCCCGGCGGAAGAACGCCCAATCGTCGAATTCTGGACAGTCCTCCGGAGCGAAGCCCGCCAGGAAGTCGCCCCGGTAGATCAGACAGGCCTGTTCGAACGCGCCGCGATCGCAGGCCTCCTCGAACAGATGCGAGTCGAGCTTCAGCTCGACGTCCGGCGACCATCGCAGACTGGTGCGGTCCGTCTCGAACACCGACTGGCCGAGCGTGAGCTCGACGCGGTGAAGCAGCCGCCGCAAGCGCGCAAGGCCCGTCTCGCGGGGCGTCTCCGGCCATAGCAGCGTGGCCATGATTTCGCGCGCCACGACGCCCTTGGCCTCGGCGAGATAGACCAGCAGCGCAAGCCCCTTGCGCAAGGCCAGCTTGATCGGGCGGCCATCGGCGTGGACCTCGGGGAACCCGAACGTCCTCAGCGAGAAAGCCGTCATCGAAATCCTCTTCTTCCGGCCCAGGTCTCCCGGGGGACGCGCAGGGGACGGTCCGGTGGGTACGGTCGGGCCAGGTCGAGCCTGCCCGCCGGCGGGCGCCCCGGCTCTGCATGCGGCACCGTCGCCATCGGCACAAGAGGAAAACCCATGTTCGCACGCCTCGCAATCCTGCTCTACGCCATCGTGAGCTATGCCATCTTCACGGTTTCATTTCTCTACGCGCTTGGTTTCGTCGGCAATTATGTCGTGCCGAAGTCCATCGACGTCGGCCCCGCTTCGAATCTGGTCGAAGCCATCGCCGTCAACCTGCTGCTGATGAGCCTGTTCGCCGTCCAGCACACCGTGATGGCGCGCCCGGCCTTCAAGCGATGGCTGGGCGAATTCATTCCCGCGGCCTGCCAGCGCAGCACCTATGTGTTGCTCTCCAGCCTGATCCTCCTCCTGCTGTTCTGGCAGTGGCGGCCGATCCCTGCACCGGTCTGGCAGGCGAGCGGAATTGCAGCCTGGGTGCTGACCTCCGTGCATTGGCTCGGCTGGCTGATCGCGTTCGCCTCGACCCACATGATCGATCATTTCGATCTGTTCGGCTTGCGCCAGGCTGTTCTCGCGTGGCGCGGGGCCGAGATGACCGACCAGTCGTTCCGGACGCCCCTGCTCTACAAGATCGTACGGCATCCGATCATGCTCGGTTTTCTGCTCGCGTTCTGGGCCACGCCCGCGATGACGGAAGGTCACCTGCTTTTCGCGCTCGCCAACACGGCCTACATCCTGGTCGCGTTGCAGTTCGAAGAGCGGGACCTGATCGCCGTGTTCGGCGCAACGTATCAGGAGTATCGCCGGCGCGTTCCGATGCTGGTGCCGGGCCTCCTCGCACGCCGCCGCAACGAAGATCGTCGGCCTGTCGGAGCGCCGCGATGAAAGCCATTCTGTGCCACGCATTCACCGGCCCCGGCGATTTGCGTCTCGGCGAGATTGCCGAGCCCCGGCCCGCCGCTGACGAGATTCTCATCGACGTTCATGCAGCGTCGGTAAGCTTCATGGACCAGCTGCTGGTTTCCGGTCTCTACCAGATGCGGCCGCCGACGCCTTTCGTACCCGGCACGGAAGCCTCCGGAACCGTCGTCGCAATGGGCGACAAGGTGACGAAATTCGCGCCCGGCGATCGTGTGGCCTGCAGCAGCTGGACCGGCGGCTACGCCGAACGGATGATCGCGAAGGAATCCAAGTGCGTCCGCCTGCCTGACGGAGTTGCGTTTGAAGCGGCGGCCACGGTGCTGCACAATTACGGCACGGCCCATTATGCGCTGGTCGAGCGGGCACGCGCGGCGCGGGATGAGACGCTGCTCGTCACCGGCGCTGCCGGCGGGGTCGGGCTTGCCGCGGTCGATCTCGGCCGTCACCTCGGCCTGCGTGTCGTCGCCGGTGTCGGCTCCGACGACAAGGCGGCCCTGGTGCGCGATTACGGCGCCAGCGAGGTCATCAACTATCGCAGCGGAGATCTGCGGGAGCGGATCAAGTCGATTACATCAGGAGAAGGCATCGATATCGGCTTCGACAATGTCGGTGGCGCGATCTTCGAGCAGATGGCGAGACTGATGAGATGGGGCGGACGGCTGCTGCCGATCGGCTTCACCGGCGGCGCGATTCCGTCCCTCCCGATGAACCTGCCGCTGCTGAAGAACTATTCCATCGTCGGTGTCTTTGCCGGTGCCTGGGCGGAGAAATTTCCCGATGAAGCCGCGCGGATGAACGACACGCTGATGCAATTGCTGGCCGGCGGGCAAATCCGCCCCCATATCGACCGCATCCTCCCTTTGGAGGAAGCCGGCAACGCCATGCGCGCCGTGGCTGGCCGCACGGTTCAGGGGCGAATTGTGCTCAGGATCAGGTAGAGTGCGCGCCATGACGGAGATCATCATCGACAAGCGCTATTGCGGCCCGCCGAACTCCGGCAATGGCGGCTATGTCTGCGGCCGGCTCGCCCGTCACATCCCCTCGGCTGCGGAAGTGACGCTGCGCGCACCGCCTCCCCTCGACAAGCCGCTCGATGCAATCGCGCGGGACGACGGCACATGGGAGCTTCGCGACGCCGGCAAGACCGTCGCCACCGGCCGCGCCGTGAGCTTCGAGCTTGCGCAGGTCGAGACAGCGACCTTGCCGGAAGCGCGCGCGGCCGAATTGCTGGCGCTGTTCAGGCCAGACGAGCATCCGCTGCCACACTGTTTCGTCTGCGGGCCCGCAAGGAAAGAAGGCGACGGCCTGCGCATCTTCGCCGGCCCGCTCAACCGTCGTGGACAGACTCCCGTTCTCGCCGCGAGCTGGGCGCCCGATCCGAATCTCGCCGCCGGGGATGGCCTCATCGCACCCGAATTCCTCTGGTCCGCGCTCGACTGCCCCACCGGCTTTGCCTGCAATTACGATCAGCAGAGCTTGAGCTTCGAGAAGACCCCGCTCCTGCTCGGACGGATGTCAGCCCGCATCGAAGCCCGGCCCCGCCCCGATGAGCCCTGCATCATCACGGCCTGGCCCACCGGCCGCGACGGCCGCAAGCGCACGGCCGATGCCGCGCTCCATGATGAAGCCGGGAGGCTGCTGGCCGTGGCTCGCACGACCTGGATCGCGGTGGAGCGCGAGGTGCAGCTCGGGCGCGGCTGATACAAATTCGATTCCGCAGGATGACAAGACCGCACTACGCCAACGTCTTGGAGAAACCCGCCGCAAGATGATCGATCAGAGCGCGCACGGCCCTCGGCAGGCCGCGTCGTGTCGTGAACACGAGATGCACGATGCCCTGGTGACCGCGCCAGTCTGACAGCACATGGACGAGCTTGCCCTGATCGAGCGCCTCCCGGCAGAGGTGATCCGGCAGCAGTGCGATACCGAGACCGGCAACCGCCGCATCACGCACGGCGCTGAAGTCACCGCATCCCATCCGCGGCTCGTGCCTGTGGATACGAGCTTGCCCGTCATTCGTTTCCAAATGCCATTCGACCATCGCGTCGTCATCGGACGTCGCGAGCGTCGGAAGCGCAGCAAGATCGTCGAGAGTTCGCAGCCGGCTTGCCAATTGCGGGCTTGCGACGAGGATCCGCATCGAAGTGCCCAGCGTCCGCATCGTGAGTGCCGCGTCGCCGACGAGCACAGAACGGACCCGCAGGGCCACGTCGATCCGCTCCTCGATCAAGTCCACGGGCCGGTCGATGGCGACGAGCTGCAGGCGTACCTTGGGATACCGCGTCAGGAAGCTCGTCACGAGTCCGGACATCTCCCCGACCATGCCGGTCGGACAGCTGAAACGAATGCGGCCGTGCGGCTCGGCCTGCGCTTGCGTGACCAGCGCCTCGGCCTGTTCGGCCTCCGCCATGATGGCCCGACAACGCTCGTAGAAGGCCTGGCCCACCTCGGTGACGCGAAAGCGTCGACTTGAGCGTTCGATCAGGCGCAACCCCAGGCGTTCCTCCAGCCCGGCAATCCGCCGGCTCAGCTTTGATTTGGGCTCGCGCAGCGCCCTTCCTGCGGCGGCAAATCCACCGTGCCCGACCACCTCGGCAAAATAGGCAAAGTCGTTCAAATCAGCTTTCATCGTTCCTCCCATAGAACGCTAAGTACCAGATTTGCGTTCTACCGGCACCATCGTTCCGAAAGCATATACGACAAGCGACGGCGCTTTTGCCGGGAGCTTCCAAAGGAGACGGACGATGACGAACAGGTTCAACAACAAGGTCGTGGTGGTGAGCGGCGGCACGAGCGGCATCGGCCTCGCCACCGCGAAGGCTTTTGCGGCTGAGGGCGCCTCGGTGTTCATCACCGGTCGCCGCCAGGACACTCTGGACGCGGCGGTGAAGTCGATCGGCGGCCGCGTGACCGGCGTGCAGGGCGACATGGCCGTCCTTGCCGACATCGACCGGCTCTACGACGCTGTTCAGAAAAAGCATCAGCAGATCGACGTGATCTTCGCCAATGCCGGCGGCGGCGAGTTCGCACCGCTCGGCGCGATCACGGAGGAGCACTATCAACGCACATTCGACACCAACGTGAAGGGCGTCCTCTTCACCGTGCAAAAGGCGCTGCCCTTGCTCCGCGACGGCGCTTCGATCGTCCTGAACGCATCGACCACGAGCGTGTCGGGGACACCCGCCTTCAGCGTCTATTCGGCGACCAAGGCCGCCGTCCGCAACTTCGCGCGCAACTGGATCCTCGATCTGAAGGACCGGCGCATCCGCGTCAACGCGGTCAGCCCCGGCGTGACTGAGACGCCCGCGTTGAACCATCTGTTCGGCGGCGGTGAGCAGGCCGAAGGCACCAAGTCATATCTGGCGGGACTCATCCCGGCCGGCCGCATAGGCCAGCCCGAGGAGATCGCCAAGGCCGTGCTGTTCCTCGCCTCCGACGACGCAAGCTTCGTCAACGGCGTCGAGCTGTTCGTCGACGGCGGTCAGGTTCAGATCTGAACGGACCTTGCACAGGATCAATCACGGAAATGCCAATGACCCAGACAAATGAATCGGCGGATCGCATCCACGAGCTCCTTCGCCGCAACCTTCAGGAAGTCTTCGGCGAGGGCGACGCAAAGCGCCGCCGCGCCGCAATCGACGAGCTCTGGACGGAGAACCCCACTCTGTATGTCCCGCCCGGCGTGATTGCCGGCCGCGACGCGATCGACAAGTTCGCCGGCGATCTGCGCGGCACGCATCCACACTTCGTCTACACGCCGACGGGCGAACCGCAGGCGCTTCACAATGCAGGCCGGTTGGCCTGGAGATCTGGCCCCCGCGGCGAGGCTCCCGACTACACCGGATGGGACGTCATCATCGTGGAGAGCGGCAGGATCGCCGCACTCTATGTGTTTCTCGACCAGCCCGCGACGTGAACGCTGCCTCGCGCTTCCCTGCCTCCGCAAGGTTGATCGGCATGGTGGCACGCCCAGCTTCGGCCGCCGGACATTCCGTCCGGCGGCAAGGCGAACCGCGTGAATTTACCTTCCATGAAGCACGGCTTGCGATCGGGGAACCCTGTAAACACGGCTTTAGGCCCCCCTGCGCCTTATCATCCGCCGGACAAGGGGATTTGGGATGCGGTCCGACGCTGGACGATATAGCTTGCCACGCTGGCGCCTGATGCGGTGGTTGACGGACGTCGGCCCCGACGTACCGGCCGACATTCGTGCGGCCCTCATCGCCCAACTCTTCGGTGCGGTCCCGATCTTTGCCGGCGGCGCCATAAATTCGGTCGCGATCGCGGCCATCATCGCCTATCGACAGCAGACGGCGCCGCTCATTGCCTGGTTCGTGCTTGAACTCGTGATTTGCCTGGCGCGTCTCGCGATCCTGCTCGCGGCGCATCGCGCGATCCGGCTGCACCGGCCGACCCCGACCGATCTTCATCTCCTGTTCTCGATGGCCTGGAGCCTGAGCCTCGGCCTCGGCGCGATGGCGAGCATCGCGAGCGGCGACTGGCTCGTGGCGATGCTTGCTTGCATGTCCACGGCGGCGATGATCGGCGGCATCTGCTTCCGCAATTTCGGTGCGCCGCGATTTGCCGGGCTCATGATCCTGATCAGTCTCGGCCCGATCGCCGTCTACATCCCGTTTCTCGGCGAGCCGGTGTTGTACATCATGATCTATCAGATCCCGATGTATCTCGCGGCCATGGCCGGCGCGGCCTTCCGGCTCAACCGGATGCTGATCACGACCATGCGGGCCGAGCGCGAGAACAGCCACCGCGCGGACCACGATGCACTTACCGGGCTCTTGAACCGCGCCGGATTCCTCGATGCGTTGGAGGCGAAGCTCGCGCGCCCGCTTCGCGAAGACCGTCCCTTTGCCCTGTTCTTCTCCGACCTCGACGCGTTCAAGCCGATCAACGACACGTTCGGACATGCAGCCGGCGATCAGGTGCTCAAGGTGGTCGCCGAGCGGCTGCGCAAGGCGGTGCCCGGAGGCGCAGCCGTGGCGCGGATGGGCGGCGACGAATTCGTCGCGCTGGTCGATGGCATCACGGCCGATCAGGCGCTGGCGATGGGACAACGCATCGTCGACGAGATCGCAGCCCCCTGCCAGATCGATGGCGAGACCCCTGTCACCATTGGTGCGAGCGTCGGCATCGCAATGGCGCCCGATCACGGATCTCAGGTCGACGAATTGCTCGTGGTCGCGGATATGGCCCTCTACGAGGCGAAATCCGGCGGCAAGTCACGCTGCTGCCTAGCCGGGCTCGATATCGGCCTGACCGCGCTGCGCCGGCTTCAGCACAATGGCAGGCGGCCTGCGAACGCGGCCAGCGTCGCCGCCTGAGCCGCAAGCGCACCCCTTTGCCCACTATGTGGAGCCTCAAGCCGTCGAGCGGCGTTGAACCCGCGGTTGATCAAAGATACGCTCGCAAATGTTGGTCAACCGACAGCGCCAGGGGGACGCGATGGTTCGCAAGTTTGCGGCATCTGCAATCGTTGCCACGGTCATTTGGATCTCTGGCGTCGCATCCGCCGCCGCCCAGCAGCGGGAGTTCAACGCGCCCGATCTGGTGATCCTCAACGGAAAGGTTCTGACGCTGGATGACCGGTCCACGGTCACGGAGGCCGTGGCCGTCGCGGATGGCAGGATCATCGCAACGGGGACCAGCGCTTCGATGAGATCGCTTGCCGGCGCTCGGACCCGCGTGCTCGACGTGTCAGGCAAGACCGTCATTCCCGGGTTGATCGATACGCACGCTCACTTCAAGGCCGCTGGTCTGGGCGACTACGTCGTCATCATGGGCCGCGCCAAGACCGTCGCCGAAGCGCTCGAGGCCATCAAGTCATTCGCTGCGAAGAGGAAGCCGGGCGAGTGGATCGTGGGTGGCGCGTGGCATCCGCCGTCTCAACTGGCCGAGAAGCGCTACCTGACGCGGCAGGAGATCGATAGCGTGGCGCCGGACAACCCGGTCTATCTCCGCACCGTCGGGCATTTCTCGATGGCGAACACCATGGCTCTGCAACGGGTCGGCGTCGACAAGACCACCGAGGATCCGAGTGGTGGAAAGTTCGAGCGCGATGCGGCCGGAGAGTTGACCGGCCTGCTGGTGGAGACGGCGATCGATCGGGTCGAGAAGGCGGTGCCGCCCTGGACGGAAGACGACGAGATGCGGCAATTCACCATTGCCGAAGGCGTGCTGAACAGCTTCGGCATCACCAGCGCGATCGAAGGCGCGACAGAGCCACGCGATATTCGCACGCTGCAGAAGCTTGTCGCATCCGGCAAAGCCACCTTGCGCACAGGTGTGATGTTTCGACCTGAGCCTCCGGCCGATCTGACCGCATGGGAAGCGATCGTGTCGGGCAACGGAGCCTCTTCGGGCTTCGGCGACGATTGGCTCAAATTCGCCGGCATCAAGATCTTCTACGACGGCGGCATGACGTTGAAGACGGCGCTCATGCGCGAGGTGTATCCGGATTCACATGACAACTACCATGGCATCGCGCAGCAGACGCCCGAGCGGCTGAAGCAACTCATCTCCATCTGCAACCGGTATGATTGGCGCGTCGGTGTTCACGTCGTGGGCGACCTCGGTATCGACCAGGTGCTCGATGCGTTCGAGGCCGTGGATAAGGAAAAATCGATCCGCGACCGGCGCTTCGTCCTCATTCACGCCAGCCTGATCCGGCCGGAGCAGATGGAACGTGCGCAAAGGCTGGGTGTCCGCATCGATTTCCAGAACGTTTTCATGTGGGACAAGGCAGCGACCGTCGAACGTTTTCTCGGGAAAGCGATCGCCGACCGCGCCGTGCCGACCAGGACGTTGATCGAAAAAATGGGGCTCGACAACCTCGGCGCCGGGACGGATTTTCCCGTCAACCCGATCAACCCCTTCCTCAACATGTACATCATGGTGACCAGGAAGGACCCCGCCGGAAAAATCTACGGCGCGACGGAAGCCATCACCCGCGAGCAGGCCCTGCGCCTCTACACCAGTGCGGCCTCGCGCTACACCTTCGATGAAGCGCGCAAAGGGACCATTGAGCCCGGAAAGCTTGCGGACATGGTCGTGCTCTCCGCCGACTACACGGCCGTGCCGGAGGAGCAGATCAAGGACATCAAGGCGGACATGACGCTCGTGGGCGGCAAGGTTGTCTTTCAGCGCTGAGCCGGTGCGGAGGCAGCTATTGCACCGGACGTGAATCGCTGCCGGGTTTCGTCTCGAGCTTGTGAAGTTCTGCCTTGGCTGCAGCCCATTCCAAAAAGCGCTTCGGACATTCGTCCGCGGCGGCGCGCAGCAGCCGTACGGCTTGATCAGCTCCCTGCTCCAGCCCCAGCTCGCCGGCATAGAAGTTCGCTTCGCAGAGCCGCTCCCTTGTCTTTTGCACGGAATTGTCTTGCGCAGACGCGAGCAAGGCTTCGAAACTTATCTCGCCCAGGAAGAAGCTAAGGATGGGCGCGGGCCAACGAGACGGGTCGAGCAGCTTTACACCTTCACCGAGCTCACTCCCGCTGCCGCTCTTTCGTTGGGCGAGATCGAACCACAGCTGCGTATAGGCATCCTTCCGATCCAGTTCGTTCGATCGACGGAGGTCGGCAAGTGCCTCCGTCAGATGGCCGGACTGGAAGTGGATGGCCCCACGCAAGCGATGGAATCCGGGGTTATTGGAATTGATCTCGATGGCCATGTCGAGGTTCGACAATGCCTTTTCCAGATCGCCTCGGACCTGAAAAGCCCTGGCGCGACCGACATAGGGCCGCGGGTCCTTCGGGGTGAGCTGGACCGCGCGGTCGAAGTCGGCCAATGCAAGATCAATCTGGCCGCGCGCGAGATAGATGTCGGCCCGGCAGAATTGGCCAATCCAACGGTCTGGGCCGATCTCGATCGCCCGCGCACAATCGGCCAAGGCGCGATCCGGCTCGCCCTTTGTCTCATAGGCAAAGCTGCGACCGATATAGGCATGGACATTGTCCGGATGGATCAGAAGGGCACGGTCATAGTCGGCGATGGCGCGATCGACATCGTCGTTCGCGTACAGCCGCGCACGCCCAAGATACGCATAGGTATTCCTGGGATCGAGCCCGATGACCTTGTCGTAATCCGCAAGCGCGGCTTCGTTGTCGCGTCTCTGGACGTATATGGAAGCACGATTAAGTCGCGCATTCACATTGCCCGGATCGCGCTCGATGATCTGGTCGTAGTCCGCAAGCGCAAGATCGACCTCACCCTTCTGGCGGTAGAACATGGCGCGGCGGAAGCGCGCCATGACGACACCTTGCTGCATGCCGGTCGCCGACTGGATAATGGCGGTGCAGCCCGCAATGCGGTCGTCGACGCTGAGATTGCCGACGGCGTTGCACTTGGAGGGCAAAGGCGTTTCGGCGCGGGCGCCTGATATCAGGACGATCAGCGCCACAACACCGAAGCTTGCTGCCGCACAGGCTTGTGCGCGGCCGACGGTCCCAAACATGTCGTTCCCACTCAATTGCCGGGAACGACATAGCAATCGATCCTGTCTCTGCACAGCCCTTGGTTGAAGCCGTGTACAGAGCGGGAGTCGTTTGGCCCAAACGCTCAAGCCGGCTCCCCGCACCCTGCCAGACTTGCGCGACCTACGCGCCCTGCTCCATCATCCCCTGCAGCCGCACCAGTTCCGCCTCCAGATCCCGCTCCACATCGGCCGCGCGGATGTCGAGCACGCGATAGTCCCGCGCCTCGAGCCAGCTCCGCCGTCCCGCACGATCGGCCGCGATCGCCTCGCCCTCGCCCGGGTTGACCAGCTCGATCGCGATCCGGTGCGGGAAGGAGACGAAGTCGGGAATATGCCGCCCCACCGGGGTCTGGCGCTTGAACTGGCCCGCAAAGCGGCGGTCGCGGGTCAGGGCCTGCCAGAGCAGGCGCTCGGCATCGGTCGGGTTGCGGCGGAGCAGGCGGGCCAGGCCGCGCACGGTCGAGCCGCTGTCGGGAACGCCGCCGCCCTGCCCGTGCTCGGCGAGCAGCGCGCGCAGGCGCGTGGCCTGCTCGCCGTCGAGCACGCCGCCCTTGGCCGGGCCCTTGCGCCCTTCCGCGATCGCCATGATCACCCCGTGCAGGGTGTGCATGTCCTGCTTGGTCGGCTCCATCCGGCTGAAGATGTTGCGCAGGTTGACCAGCATGGTGTCGCGCTTCTCGGCCGGCCGCAGGAATTCCACCTTGTCGAGCTCGCGGATGAGGTTGTCGAAGAAGGCCTGCATCTGGTGCTGCGAGGCGCGCTCGGACCGTTCCGGCATGGCATGCGGCAGCTCACCGGACGTGGCGCGCTTGAACCATTCATAGCCGACCAGGAGCACGGCCTGGGCCAGGTTGAGCGAGGCAAACCCCGGATTGACCGGGAAGGTGATGATGCGGTTGGAGAGCCCGACCTCCTCATTGGTCAGTCCCCAGCGCTCGCGGCCGAACAGGATGCCGGCCTTGCCGCCGCTCGCGACGTGGCCGGATATCTCGGCCGCGGCGGCCTCAGGCCCCACCACCGGCTTGGCCTGGTCGTGGGGGCGCGCGGTGGTGGCAAACAGCAGGTCGAGGTCGGCGACCGCCTCTTCGACCGTGCCGAACAACTGGACCTTTTCCAGGATGTGGTCGGCACCGGCCGCCGCCCGCTGCGCCGCGATGTTGGGCCAGCCGTCCCTGGGGTTGACGATGCGCAGGGCGCCGAGCGCGAAATTGCCCATGGCGCGCGCGGCCATGCCGATGTTTTCGCCGAGCTGCGGCTCGACCAGGATCACGATGGGACCGTCGAGGGACAGGCCGGCCTTGCTCTTGTCAGTCCCCGACATCTCGTTTCGCCTTCACGCTGTCCCTCAAGGCCTTGGCAAGGCCGCCTCAGGAATTGATTCAAGCCGGTCACCAAGATCTCCTTGGGACCGGCTGCCCGTTCGCCTGTCGTTTGCCTGTCCTGACGAAATTCTCAAGGGAAATAACGGGTTGGAATCGACTTTTGAATCTCGTCTGAAGCCTGAGGCGCGCCCCGGCCTGGGGGCCGCTCCCCGCCCCTCGTCTGTGGAGGCTGGATGGGCTAAAAGTGCATAATCCCTTGGCTTTCGCCCGCCGCGTCTGGGTGCTATGAGGCGGCGGATATTCCCGTGGCGCGCCAAAAGCGCCGTTCCCAAGAGGCTTCCCCGATCATGGCAAAAATCAAGGTATCCAATCCCGTCGTCGAACTCGATGGCGACGAGATGACCCGGATCATCTGGCAGTACATCAAGGACAAGCTGATCACCCCGTTCCTGGATGTCGAGCTGATGTATTTCGACCTGGGCATGGAGTACCGCGACCACACCAACGATCAGGTCACCATCGACGCCGCCGAGGCCATCAAGAAAGTCGGCGTCGGCGTCAAATGCGCCACCATCACCCCGGACGAGGCCCGGGTGAAGGAGTTCAACCTCAAGCAGATGTGGAAGTCGCCGAACGGCACCATCCGCAACATCCTCGGCGGCGTGATCTTCCGCGAGCCGATCATCTGCAAGAACGTGCCGCGCCTGGTTCCCGGCTGGACCAAGCCGATCATCATCGGCCGCCACGCCTATGGCGACCAGTACCGCGCCACCGATTTCAAGTTCCCGGGCAAGGGCACCCTGTCGATGAAGTTCGTCGGCGAGGACGGCACCGTGATCGAGAAGGAAGTGTTCAAGGCGCCGGGCGCCGGCGTCGCCATGGAGATGTACAATCTCGACGACTCCATCATCGACTTCGCCCGCGCCTCGCTCAATTACGGCCTGCTGCGCAACTACCCGGTCTATCTCTCGACCAAGAACACGATTCTGAAGGTCTATGACGGCCGCTTCAAGGACATCTTCCAGGACATCTACGACCGCGAGTTCAAGAAGGAATTCGAGGCCAAGGGCCTGACCTACGAGCACCGCCTGATCGACGACATGGTGGCCTCGGCGCTGAAATGGTCCGGCGGTTACGTCTGGGCCTGCAAGAACTACGACGGCGACGTGCAGTCCGACACGGTCGCGCAGGGCTACGGCTCGCTCGGCCTGATGACCTCGGTGCTGCTCACCCCCGACGGCAAGACCGTCGAGGCGGAAGCTGCCCACGGCACCGTGACCCGCCACTACCGCGAGCACCAGAAGGGCAAGGAGACCTCGACCAACTCGATCGCGTCGATCTTCGCCTGGACCCGTGGCCTCGCCCACCGCGCCAAGCTCGACAACAACGCCGAGCTCGCCAAGTTCGCCAATACCCTGGAGAAGGTCTGCGTCGACACCGTCGAGGCCGGCTACATGACCAAGGACCTCGCGCTGCTGGTCGGTGCCGACCAGCGCTGGCTCTCGACCACCGGCTTCCTGGACAAGGTCGCCGAGAACCTCGGGAAGGCGCTGGCGGCCTGAGCCGTCCGCAATTTCGCCCGACTGGGCCAGACATCATCGCGGGCCGCGCAACAGCGCGGCCCGTTTCTTTTTGGGACCTTGCCCGGAGATGCCACCATGTTGATCAAGCTTGCCGGCCCCGCAATGCTGCTCGCGGCCCTGATCGGACCGGCCGGAGCTGCCGAGCCGCTTCCCGACGCTATCGCCGCCCCCGGCGAGAGCGTCGTGCTCAGCGTCCACGCCGAGGGCGCGCAGGTCTATGAATGCAAGGCCGCCGCCGACGGCAAGCTCGCCTGGGCCTTCCGCGAGCCGATCGCGACGCTGCTCTCCGAAGGCAAGACGATCGGCCGGCACTATGCCGGCCCGAACTGGGAGCTCGCCGATGGCAGCGCGGTGGTCGGCAAGGCTATCGGCAATGCGCCGGGCACAACAGTGGCCGACATCCCCTGGCTGAAGCTGGAAGTGACCGCCCACCGCGGCAGCGGCACGCTGACGCCGGTCGACACAGTCCAGCGCATCAACACCCAGGGCGGCAAGCTGGACGGCGCGTGCGACAAGGCCGGCGAGTTCAGAAGCTCACCCTACTCCGCCGATTACGTCTTCCTGAAGAAGGGCTGAGACCGATGCTCTTCATGGTGATCGAACGCTTCAAAGACCGGGACCCCATTCCGGTCTATCGCCGCGTCCGCGACGAAGGCGTCAAATTCCCGGACGGCCTGAAATATCACGGCAGCTGGATCGAGCCGAATTTCGACCGCTGCTTCCAGCTGATGGAATGCGACGACGCCCGCCTGCTGCAGGAATGGGTGCTGAACTGCCAGGGCAATGGCATGACCTTCGAGATCGTGCCTGTGGTGCCCAGCAAGGAGACGCGCGAGGTCGTCGCGCCCTTCCTCGACCGGAGCTGAGCGCTACGTAGCCGGACCCTCGTCCTGTTCCGCCTGTGCCAGCTCGGCCAGCGCGAGATCCCCGGTGTCGGCGAGCCGGGCCTTGGCGGTGGTGTGGACGTGATCGGCCAGCGTCGGCATGCGCGCGATCAGGGCGTGGAAATCCTGGGCGTCGAGCACCAGGAGGCGCGTCTTGCGCGTCGCGGTCACCGTGCCGCTGCGTTTTGTCTTGTGCAGCAGCGCGATCTCGCCGAAGAAGGTGCCGTCGGCAAGCCGCACGTGCTGGCTCGGCAGCGCGATCTCGACCTCGCCGGCGGTGATGAAGTACATCGACGATGCCGTATCCCCCCGTCGCACCAGGATCTCGCCCTGCTCGACCGTGCGCGCGCGCAACAGCCGCATGATGTCGGCGATCTCCGCGGCCGAAAGATGCGAGAACAGCGGCACCCGCGCCAGCATGCCCCAGGTGACGACGAAGTCGCGCCGCTTCACCTCTTCGGCGAAGGCGGTGGAGATGATCGCAACCGGCAGCGCGATCATCGCAAAGCCCGAGATGATGGCGAAGGTCGAGACGAGCTTGCCGAGCGGCGTCACCGGCACGACGTCGCCATAGCCGACGGTGCCGAGCGTCACGATCGCCCACCACATCGCCTGCGGGATGGTGCCGAGCTTGTCCGGCTGCACGTCGCGCTCGATAGCGTAGAGCAGCGAGGCGAACGTCAGCACCGCGCCGATCAGAATCACGATGCAGCCGATCAGCGCGCGCCGCTCGGCATGCACGGCGGCGAGCAGCGAGCGCATCGCCGGCGAATAGCGGATCAGCTTGAAGAACGGCAGCATGCCGAGGGCTGCCAGCGTCGCGTGCCGGCCGGTGGCGAGCACGATTGCTCCAGGCAGGAACGCCATGAGGTCGATGATGCCGAGCGTCGACAAGGCATAGCCGAGCCGGTCGGACAGTGCCGAGCCCTTGCGCTGGGTGTGTCCCGCCACGGTCCATAGCCGCGCCAGATATTCCAGCGCGAACACCATCAGGGACAGGATGGTGACGGCCTCGAACAGCGTGCCGAATTGCGCGTCGAGCTCCGGCACCGAGGTGAGGATCATCGTGACGACGTTGAGCACGATGACGCCGATGATGAACTTGATGAAGCGCGACCCGGCCGAATAGGCCAGCGGGTCGTGCTCCAGCAATTCGTAGAGGCGATCCCGAAGATCGGGATCGCGAAGCCCACGTCCTCGCGGAACGGGGCGCATGATCTTCAAGCGCCTGCCATCGCTTTTTCGATCGCGGCCAGCGCCTCGGTCGCCTTGGCCCCATCGGGGCCGCCGGCCTGCGCCATGTCCGGCCGGCCGCCGCCGCCCTTGCCGCCAAGCGCCTCGGAGGCGACGCGCACGAGGTTCACGGCGTTGAAGCGCGAAACGAGGTCCTGCGTGACGCCGACCACGACGCCAGCCTTGCCATCCCCGGTGACGCCGACGATGGCGACCACGCCGGAGCCGATCTGCTTCTTGGCCTCGTCCGCGAGGCTCTTGAGATCCTTCATCTCGATGCCCTCGACCGCGCGCGCCATCAGCTTGACGTCGCCGACCTCACGCACGCCGCTCGCTGCGCCGTTGCCGCCGGCCGAAGCGCCGCCGCCCATCGCCAGCTTCTTGCGGGCGTCGGACAATTCGCGCTCGAGCTTCTTGCGCTCCTCCATCAGGGCTGTGATGCGCGCCGGCACGTCGTCGATCGAGGTGCGCAGCTCGTTCGCCGCGGTCTTCGCCAGCGCCATGGTGTCGTTGGCATGCCGGCGCGCGTAATTGCCGGTCAGTGCCTCGATGCGGCGCACGCCGGAGGCCACCGCGCTCTCGCCGGTGAGCGTGATCAGGCCGATATCGCCGGTGCGCCTGACATGAGTGCCGCCGCAGAGCTCGACCGACCAGCCGAGCGCGTTGGCGCCGCGCTCGCGCGCGGTCCGGCCCATGGAGACGACGCGGACCTCGTCGCCATATTTCTCGCCGAACAGCGCGCGCGCGCCGGCCTCGCGGGCCTCGTCGACGCCCATGACGCGCGTGGTGACCTCGTCGTTCTCCAGCACTACGTCGTTGGCGATGTCCTCGACGCGGGCAAGCTCCTCGGCCGTGATCGGCTTCGGATGCACGAAGTCGAAGCGCAGCCTATCAGGCGCGACCATCGAGCCGCGCTGGGCGATGTGGTCGCCGAGCACCTGGCGCAGCGCCTCGTGAATGAGATGCGTCGCCGAGTGATGTGCGCGGATCGAGGAGCGCCTGGAATGATCGACCTCGAGCTGCAGCGCGGTGCCGAGCTTCAGCTCGCCTTGCTCGACCTTGCCGATATGGACGAAGAGATCGCCGAGCTTCTTCTGCGTGTCGGTGACGCGGAACTTGATGCCGCCCTCGCCCGTGAGCACGCCGGTGTCGCCGACTTGGCCGCCGGACTCCGCGTAGAACGGCGTCTGGTTCAGCACGATCGCGCCCGTCTCGCCGGCCTTGAGGCCCGTCACCTCGGCGCCATCTTTCACCAGCGCGGACACCACGCCTTCGGCGCTCTCGGTCTCGTAGCCGAGGAATTCGGTCGCCCCCAGCTTCTCGCGCAACGGGAACCAGATCGCCTCGGAGGCCGCCTCGCCGGACCCCTTCCAGGACTCGCGCGCCTTGGCCTTCTGCCGCTCCATCGCGTCGGTGAACGCGGCCTGATCGACGCCGATGCCGCGCGACTTCAGCGCGTCCTGCGTCAGGTCGAGCGGGAAGCCATAGGTGTCGTACAGCGTGAAGGCGACGTCGCCGTCGAACATGTCGCCCTTCTTCAGGGACGCGCTCTTCTCGTCGAGGATGGCGAGGCCGCGCGACAGCGTCTTGCGGAAGCGGGTCTCTTCCAGGCGCAGCGTTTCCTCGATCAGATTCTCCGCGCGCATCAGATCGGGATAGGCCTGGCCCATCTCGCGCACCAGCGCCCAGACCAGCCGATGCATCAGCGGCTCTTTCGCGCCCAGCAGCTGCGCATGGCGCATCGCGCGGCGCATGATCCGGCGCAGCACATAGCCGCGGCCCTCGTTCGAGGGCAGCACGCCGTCGGCGACCAGGAAGGCGGACGAGCGCAAATGGTCGGCGATGACGCGGAACGAGGCGACGTTCTGCTCGGTCGGCCCGCTGCCGAGCGCGGACGAGGTCGCGTCGATCAGATGGCGGAACAGGTCGGTCTCGAACACGCTCTCGACGCCCTGCATGATGCAGGCCATGCGCTCCAGGCCCATGCCGGTGTCGATCGAGGGACGCGGCAGATCAACGCGCTCCTCTTTCGTCACCTGCTCGTATTGCATGAACACGAGATTCCAGAATTCGAGGAAACGATCGCCGTCCTCTTCCGGCGAGCCCGGAGGGCCGCCCCAGATGTGCTCGCCGCGGTCGATGAAGATCTCCGAGCACGGGCCGCACGGGCCGGTGTCGCCCATCGCCCAGAAATTGTCCGAGGTCGGAATGCGGATGATGCGGTCGTCGGAGAAGCCGGCGATCTTCTTCCAGAGCCCATGCGCCTCGTCGTCGGTGTGGTAGACCGTGACCAGCAGCTTGTCCTTGTTGAGCCCGAAATCCTTCGTGATCAGCTTCCAGGCGAGCTCGATCGCGCGCTCCTTGAAGTAATCGCCGAACGAGAAGTTGCCGAGCATCTCGAAGAAGGTGAGATGGCGCGCGGTGTAGCCGACATTGTCGAGGTCGTTGTGCTTGCCGCCGGCGCGCACGCATTTCTGCGAGGTGGTGGCGCGCTGATAGGGCCGCTTCTCGACGCCGGTGAAGACGTTCTTGAACTGCACCATGCCGGCATTGGTGAACATCAAGGTCGGGTCGTTGCGCGGCACCAATGGCGAGGACGGCACGATCTCGTGGCCGTTCTCGGCAAAGAAGTTCAGAAAGGTCGACCTGATCTCGTTGACGCCGCTCATGTTCATCCAATCGGGTGTGCTAGAGCATGATCCGGAAAAGTGTGAAGCGGTTTTCCGAAAGATCATGCTCAAACAAAGAGCTAAAGCGCGACAACTCTCATCGCGCTTTAGGACCCGCTACTCGCCATCCAAACCGGAACGTTAAGGCTGATATCTGCGGGCCAAAGCGCTTTTAGACAAGGCCAGCTTTCCTGTCCAGAAACTGTGCAAGGAGATGTGCAAGCAGATCAGAGGGTTGCCGCAGGCGCGTCGTCCCGTATTCAATCCCGTTGAAAGGCATCGATGCCGCGTTGACAGGCTTGGCCGCCCTGTGGTCTGTACCCATCTGTATCGTACGGCCACGTCGGGAGAGACCGGCTTTAGGCAGCCGGCGCCGAAGGAGCAACCGCCCCGGAAACTCTCAGGCAAAAGGACCGCGTGGCTTTGACAGCATCTGGAAAGAGGCGCTGACGGGTGTAGACCCGGACCAGCGTCCGCCGACGGGATAATACTCTCAGGCACAGCGACAGATGGGGCTTCGACTGGTTTGTCTCGGGGAATCGTCCCCGGGGAACCGCCGAGGGCCCCTGAGATGCTTGCACGCGACGACCAAGACTCCCTGAAACGTACGCCCCTTCATGGGCTTCATGTCTCCCTGGGCGGCAAGATGGTGCCGTTCGCGGGCTATGACATGCCCGTGCAATACCCCGCCGGCGTGCTGAAGGAGCACCTCCATACCCGGGCCTCCGCGGGCCTGTTCGACGTCTCCCACATGGGCCAGATCGCGCTTCGGCCGAAATCCGGCAAGGTCGAGGACGCCGCCCGCGCGCTGGAGCGGCTGGTGCCGCAGGACATCTTGGCGATCGCGCCGGGGCGGCAGCGCTACGCCCAGTTCACCAATGAAGACGGCGGCATTCTCGACGATCTCATGGTCGCCAATTTCGGCGATCACCTGTTCCTGGTCGTCAATGCCGCCTGCAAGGACGCCGACGAGGCGCATCTGCGCGCGAATCTCTCCGAGGACTGCATCGTCGATTCGCTCGCCGACCGCGCGCTGATCGCGCTGCAGGGCCCGAAGGCGGAAGCGGCGCTGGCGAAATTGTGTGCAGCGACGCCCGCCATGAAGTTCATGGATTCGGGCCCGCATGAGGTTGCCGGTCTCGCTTGCTTCGTGTCGCGCTCGGGCTACACCGGCGAGGACGGGTTCGAGATCTCGGTCCCCGCTGCGGACGCCGAGCGCCTCGCCAAGACGCTGCTCGAAAACCCCGACGTGCTGCCGATCGGCCTCGGGGCCCGCGACAGCCTGCGGCTGGAAGCCGGGCTCTGCCTCTACGGCCACGACATCGACACCGCCACCACGCCGGTCGAGGCCGCGCTGGAATGGTCGGTGCAGAAGAGCCGCCGCAGCGGCGGCGCGCGCGCCGGCGGCTTTCCCGGCGCGGAGAAGATTCTCGCCCATTTCGATCGGGGCGCATCCCGCCGCCGTGTCGGCCTGCGCGCGGAAGGGCGCGCACCGGTGCGCGAAGGCGCGCGGCTGTTTGCGGATGAGGCGGGCGGCGAGCCGATCGGACAAGTCACCTCGGGCGGCTTCGGCCCGAGCCTGAGTGCGCCGGTCGCAATGGGTTACGTGCCAACGCCTCTCGCCGCACTCGGCACGAAACTGTTCGCCGAGGTGCGCGGCCAGCACCTGCCGCTCACTGTTGCCGCAATGCCCTTCGTCAAGAACACCTACAAACGCTGAGGATTCGAAATGACCACGACGCTGTACACCTCCGACCACGAATGGCTGGCGATCGACGGCGATGTCGCCACGGTCGGTATCACCGACTACGCCCAGCAGCAGCTCGGCGACGTCGTATTCGTCGAGCTTCCCAAGGTCGGCCGGAGCTTGAAGAAGGCGGAAGCCGCCGCCGTCGTCGAGTCCGTCAAGGCGGCCTCGGACGTGTACGCGCCAATCTCCGGCGAAGTGCTCGAGACCAATGCGGAGCTCGCGGCCGAGCCGGCACTGGTGAACTCGGACGCGCAGGGCAAGGCCTGGTTCTTCAAGCTCAGGATTGCCGACAAGAGCGAGCTCGGCGGCCTCATGGATGAAGCCGCGTACAAGGCACATACGGCTTGAGGACGATGGAGCAAGCGATGACCGCGCACCGCAAGACCAACGGCGACACCGCCGCAAGTTTCGTTCGCCGCCACATTGGCCCCTCCGCGCGTGATGTCACCGCAATGCTGGAGGCCGTCGGCGCCAGGAGCGTCGATGCGCTGATGGCGGAGACACTGCCGGCCTCGATCCGGCAGGCCGCCCCGCTCGATCTCGGCAAGCCCTTGAGCGAGACCGAGGCGATCGCGCACATGACGGAGCTTGCGCGTCAGAACCAGGTCTTCACCTCGCTGATCGGCCAAGGCTATTCCGGCACGATCCTGCCCGCGGTGATCCAGCGCAACATCCTGGAGAATCCGGCCTGGTACACGGCTTACACGCCCTACCAGCCGGAGATCAGCCAGGGCCGGCTGGAAGCGCTGCTCAACTTCCAGACCATGATCTGCGACCTCACCGGGCTCGACGTCGCCAACGCCTCGCTGCTCGACGAGGCCACCGCCGCGGCGGAAGCGATGGCGCTGGCGGAGCGGCACTCGCAGGTGAAGGCGCAAGCCTTCTTCGTTGACAAGGATGTGCATCCCCAGACGCTGGCCGTGATGCGCACCCGCGCCGAGCCGCTCGGCTGGAATTTGATTGTCGGCGACCCCCTCACCGATCTCGACAAGGCCGACGTGCTCGGCGCGCTGCTGCAATACCCCGGCTCTTCCGGCGCATTGCGCGACCTCCGGCCCGCGATTGCCACGCTGAAGGCCAAGGGCGCGCTCGCGATCGTGGCCGCCGACCTGCTGGCGCTCACCCTGCTCGCCTCGCCCGGCGAGCTCGGCGCCGACATCGCGATCGGCTCGGCGCAGCGCTTTGGCGTGCCGATGGGCTATGGCGGGCCGCACGCGGCCTATATGGCGGTGCGCGATGCGCTGAAGCGCTCGCTGCCCGGCCGCATCGTCGGCCTCTCCGTGGATTCCCGCGGCGCACCTGCCTATCGGCTCGCGCTGCAGACCCGCGAGCAGCACATCCGCCGCGAGAAGGCGACCTCCAACATCTGCACCGCGCAGGTGCTGCTCGCCGTGATCGCCTCGATGTATGCGGTTTATCACGGCCCCGAAGGCCTGACCCAGATCGCGCGCAATGTGCATCGCCGCGCCGCCGTGCTGGCCGCCGGCCTGCGCAAGCTCGGCTTCGCACCGCAATCCGACAGCTTCTTCGACACGCTCAGCGTCGATGCCGGCGCCAGGCGCGCCGAAATCGTCGCGCGTGCGGCGGCCGAGAAGATCAATCTCGGCGTTGGCGAGACGAACCTGCGCATCGCGCTTGACGAGACCACCACGCCTGCGACGGTCGAAGCGGTCTGGCGCGCCTTCGGCGGCAATCTCGCCTATGCCGAGTTAGATGCGACCACGCGCGAAGCGCTGCCGGAGGCGCTGAAGCGCACCACCGCGTTCCTCACCCATCCCGTGTTCCACGCGCACCGCTCGGAGACCGAGATGCTGCGCTACATGCGCAAGCTCAGTGACCGCGACCTCGCGCTCGACCGCGCCATGATCCCGCTGGGATCCTGCACCATGAAGCTGAACGCGACCACCGAGATGATGCCGCTGACCTGGCCGGAGTTTGCATCGCTGCATCCGTTCGTCCCGCGCGAGCAGGCGAGCGGCTATCACGCGCTGTTCGCGCGGCTGGAAAAATGGCTGTGCGACATCACCGGCTACGACGCGATCTCGCTGCAGCCGAATTCGGGCGCGCAAGGCGAATATGCCGGATTGCTCGCGATCCGCGGCTATCACGCCGCGCGCGGCGAGGCACACCGCAAGATCTGCCTGATCCCCTCCTCCGCCCACGGCACCAACCCGGCCTCGGCCGCGATGGTCGGCATGGAGGTGGTGGTGGTCGCCTGCGAGAAGAACGGCGACGTCGACGTCAATGATCTCCGCGCCAAGGCGGAGAAACATTCCAATGATCTCGCCGCGGTCATGATCACCTATCCCTCGACCCACGGCGTGTTCGAGGAGCACATCCGAGAGATCTGCGACATCGTGCATGGCCATGGCGGCCAGGTGTATCTCGACGGCGCCAATCTCAACGCGCAGGTCGGCCTCAGCCGGCCCGGCGATTACGGCGCCGATGTCAGCCATCTCAACCTGCACAAGACCTTCTGCATCCCGCATGGCGGCGGCGGCCCGGGCATGGGCCCGATCGGCGTCAAGGCGCATCTGGCGCCGTTCCTTCCCGGTCACCCCGCGACGAATGGCGACGCTCCGGTCGGCCCGGTCTCGGCCGCGCCGTTCGGCTCGGCCTCGATCCTGACCATCTCCTACATCTACATCCTGATGATGGGCGGCGACGGTCTGAAGCGCGCCACCGAGATCGCGATCCTCAACGCCAACTACATCGCAGCGCGCCTCGATGCGCACTTCCCGGTGCTCTACAAGAACGCCAAGGGCCGCGTCGCGCATGAATGCATCGTCGATCCGCGTCCGTTGAAGACGACCTCAGGCGTCACCGTGGACGACATCGCAAAGCGCCTGATCGATTACGGCTTCCACGCGCCGACCATGAGCTTCCCGGTGCCGGGCACGCTGATGATCGAGCCGACCGAGTCGGAATCCAAGGCCGAGCTGGATCGTTTTTGCGACGCCATGATCGCGATCCGCAAGGAGATCGCCGAGGTCGAGGCCGGCCGCTTCAAGATCGAGGCCTCGCCGCTGCGTCACGCCCCGCACACCGTGCACGACATCGCGGACGACGCGTGGGCGCGCGCCTATACCCGCAGCGAAGGTTGCTTCCCCGCGGGCACTTCGCGCACCGACAAATACTGGAGCCCCGTGGGCCGCGTCGACAACGTCTATGGCGACCGCAATCTGGTGTGCTCCTGCCCGCCGGTGAGCGACTACGCAGAAGCGGCGGAGTAAGGCCGCGACGAAGGTCTCGTAGAGTGGGCAAAGCGCAAGCGTGCCCACCACCTTTGCATGACGTGAAAGATCGTGGGCACGGCACTGCGCGCCTTTGCCCACCCTACGGCACTATCTCCACAGACATAAACAGTGGTGGATTACACCTTCGGCTAATCCACCCTACGGCCTGCCCTACGGCGCAACCAACGATCGGCTTTCGCGATCCCATCGCCACAGCCGCTCGTTGCTGAGCTCAGTCCCGCCCCACCAGCGATAGATCCGGTTGTGGCGCCACATATCGTCCTCGCGTGCAAGAATTGAACGTCCGAATTCGGTCAGCGTGACCTTCCACTCGCTCCTGCCGAAGTAGCGATCCTCGTTGTCGAACGCCGAATCACCCAACAGGACCACCGGCGCCGGATGTGCCCCCAATTCGAGCAACGCATCGCCCGCGTCGTTTTCGTCGAGCACATCGCGTATCCACCTCGCCTCGGTGACATGCCTCGGGTTGGTATGCCCATCGTTCACAAAGTCCAGAATATCCATTTCGGTGGCACCGAGCCCGGTCACGCTGTCCGGAAGCTCTTCGAGCAAAGCAATGAGCGCCGGTCGAAGTCCCGGCAGGATCGTCAAATCCGTCATCAGCAAATCGAAACAGGATTGTGGCGTCTCAGCCTGATAGGCCTGCCAGGCGCGGCTTGCCATCGCGAAATGGTTGTCGGTCACCTTGAAGGCCGGCAGCTTCCATTTTGCGATAGACTCGGGAGCATAATTCGCAACCTGATCGTCCGTATGCACAAGGCTGAGCTTCGTGGTGACCTCCTTGTAGGGGCGGAGAAGGTCCAGCAGCCAGACCAGCACGAGCTGATCATTGGCTTTAGGGTCGACCCATATTTCAATTGAGTCGAACTTTGCGCACAGCTCGAAGAAACCGATATCGCGCGTGCCGAAGCCGTCGAGCGAGCCACAGCGAGCGTGATCAAGCCAATGGTCGCCCGGATTGCAGTGCCTGTCCGACCGACGTTTCAGCCCCATCGAAAGCTGCTCTTGGGAAGGCAATTTCCTCCAGACGAAGCGCGAAGAGAAACCAAGCACGACGTTCGCCAGGCGCGACTGGCGAAGAGCGTCCTCCGCGCGGTCGTTCGTCGTCAGGATCAAATGGGACACGATTGCCCTCTCGAAATTGTTGCGCAATACGGGAGCACACGAGTTAGTCAGGCGCAATCAACGCGTGGTTCTCGGCGTCCCACCGCCACAGCCGCTCGCTCGTGAGGAACGTACCGCCCCACCAGCGTCGGATCGGGTTGTGACGCCGAAAATCCTCCCGACCTTCCAGAACCGCCTTGCCGAATTCGGTCAGCGACAGCCGACTCCGGCGATAGGCGGCGTTGCGGCCTCGCGTGTTGTCCGGATCGAGTGTCAGCAGCTTGCCGTCCAGCCCTGCAATCGCAGGTACCGGGCCGAATGCGAGCCCTTCGAGCAGCGCGCCCAACTCCCAGGGATCGAACACACGAACCTCAGGCGTGCCTGGCCGAAACAGCTCATCGGCGCGACTGCGTCCGCTTGCGATCAGTTCGAGAAGCCGCGTCTCGGTCGCTCCCAGTCCCGTCACCGGCGACGGCAGTTCCGAGAGCAGGTCTTCCATGGCCGGCTTCAGAAAAGACAGCTTGCCGAGCGGCCTGTCGAGCAGCGCGGCGCAAAGCTCGGGTGTCGGCGCGCGGTAGGCCTCCCACGCCAGAGTTGCGATCTCGACGTCGCTTTCCGCAACATCGAGCTGCTCCACGTCACGATGACGAAGCTCTGCTGGATCTGCTCCCCGTAGACTGAAATCGACGTGTCGAAGTCTCAGATTCTCCGTCAGTGACGGCCTGAAACGCAGGTAATCGAGGATCCAGATCAACTGCAATTGGCTGTTGGGTTCAGGATCAAACCACAACTCGATGAGATCGACCGCGTAATTCTCGCATATCCAGAGCAACGCCCCTGCCCGATCCTGGCGCCTGATGAGAGGCGATTGGCGCACGGGGACACAATCTGACCAGTGCATTTCGTCGATCAACGTCCTGAATTCGCGCCAGCCGAGATAGCGGATGAGGTGGTCAGGCGTTGGAAGCGGCCCCGAAACAAAGCGATAGATGAAGGGGATGACCATGTCGGCGCGATCGGCATAGGTAAGACCGACGCCGGACGAACTGGTCAGGATCATACGCTTCAACTCGCGCGCTCCCCAAAACGAAACGGGCACCGAAGACGTCGGCAACTCAACGTCCTCAGCGCCCGCTCCTCGCGAAAAACTCTTCGCGTTAAGGCTTACTCCTCCGCCGGCTCCTCGCCGTCGGCGTCGCGCTCCGGCGTGCCGGCGAGAATCTGCTCGGCGATCAGGCCGGAGTTCTGGCGGATCGAGGTCTCGATCTTGGCGGTGATGTCGGGGTTGGCCTTCAGGAATGCTTTCGAGTTCTCGCGGCCCTGGCCGAGGCGCTGGCTGTCGTAGGAGAACCAGGCGCCGGATTTCTCGACGATGCCGGCCTTGACGCCGAGGTCGAGGATCTCGCCCATCTTGGAAACGCCCTCGCCGTACATGATGTCGAACTCGACCTGCTTGAAGGGCGGCGCCAGCTTGTTCTTCACCACCTTGACACGGGTGGTGTTGCCGACCACTTCGTCGCGCTCCTTGATCGCGCCGATGCGGCGGATGTCGAGGCGGACGGAAGCGTAGAACTTCAAGGCGTTGCCGCCGGTGGTGGTCTCGGGCGAGCCGTACATCACACCGATCTTCATGCGGATCTGGTTGATGAAGATCACCATGGTGTTGGACTTGTTGATGGAGGCCGTCAGCTTGCGCAGCGCCTGGCTCATCAGACGGGCCTGCAGACCCGGTAGCGCATCGCCCATCTCGCCTTCGAGCTCGGCCTTCGGCACCAGGGCGGCAACCGAATCGATCACCAGCACGTCCACCGCACCCGAGCGCACCAGCGTGTCGCAGATCTCCAGCGCCTGCTCGCCGGTGTCCGGCTGCGAGATCAGGAGCTCGTCGATGTTGACGCCGAGCTTGCGGGCATAGACCGGATCGAGTGCGTGCTCGGCGTCGATGAAGGCGCAGATGCCGCCCTTCTTCTGCGCTTCCGCCACCGTATGCAGCGCCAGCGTGGTCTTGCCCGAGGATTCCGGCCCGTAGATCTCGACGATGCGCCCCTTGGGCAGGCCGCCGATGCCGAGCGCGATATCCAGCCCGAGCGAGCCCGACGACACCGCCTCGATGTCCATGGACCGGTCGTTCTTGCCAAGCTTCATCACCGAGCCCTTGCCGAACTGACGCTCGATCTGGGAGAGCGCGGCGGCCAGAGCTTTACTCTTGTCCATGGAGGATCCTTCGACGATACGCAGGGCAGTTGCGGACATTGGGTCGTGCTCCTTATGGCGAGGATTCGCGTGAGGGACAAACGGTTGCGAGGCAGCTCGGCGATAAAAGCAATGTACCCCATTTGTTCCTGGTTCGCAATATGTTCTTTTCGGATTTGGGCCCCCGCCGTCCCGCCCTGTGCGCACAATTGGACAGACGCAGCTCTCTCGCTGCGCCCTAATGCGCCATCACCGCACAGGCCGTGGCTGCTATCGGTGACCAGAACGCCGATTGCGCTCCGGCCCTTCCTCGCACGGACAGGAGCGTGCCATGTTCAAGCGGCGACGGTTCAAGCAACAACTGACCCTTCAAGACCGGCTCTCCGCATGGGTGAAGCAGGTCAAGGAGGACGCCGACCGGCTGCCTCCCGGTCCTGAAAGGGACGCACTCCTCAAGAAGGCGCGCCAGGCCGAGATGGCAAACCATCTGCACGAATGGGTCAAATCCCCAGGGCTGCAACCGCCGAAATAGCCGCGCAGGCGCGGGCGCCCTCCCCAGCCGAAGCCGATGCGCATCGACGACGCATGTCCGGTCGCCGCCATAAATCCGCAATCCTGCGGCACCGAACCTTTTCGCGGTCTTAGGCCTTCTCCAGGGATGAGACCGCAACTCCGGGGACGGCAGTCATGACGGACAACGAGTATCGCGAAACGACCAGGCGCAAACCTCTGCGGGAGGCGGCGCATGAAGAGATGATCAAGTTCGAGCACAGGGAAAACGAGTTCCGCAGGAAGGATCGCCTGGAGCGCGCCAGCGAGCTCCATCTTCCCCTCAACGAAATCAAGGTTCACTAGAGCATTTTCGGTTCTGATTGAATCAGAACCGAAGCTCTAGATTCTTGTTTTGACGCGTTTTCTTCACGCGAACCGGTGTCCACTTCGCTCGAAAACGCTCTAGCAGTCTGCTGAAAAACTATCGTTTTTGTCGGAGTTTCGTGATTCACTGATTTGCATTGGATCTCGGAGGCTGGGGATGCGTGGCAAGTTCGAGGATCAGGGTGGACTGTTCTCGTATGTTTTGCCTGAGGCGCTGGTTCCGAAGGACCACCCGTTGCGCAAGATACGAGATCTTGTACGTGCCGTTCTGAGCGATCTGAACCGGACATTGAGCGGGCTGTATTCGAAGGAAGGTCGTCCTTCGATCCCGCCCGAGCAGTTGTTGAGTGCTCTGCTGCTGCAGGCCTTTTATGGCATCCGCTCGGAACGACAGCTGATGGAACAGCTGGACTATAATTTGCTGTATCGTTGGTTCGTGGGGCTTTCGCCGGATGATCCGGTCTGGGACCCGACAACGTTTACGAAGAACCGTGCCCGGTTGGAGAACGGCGAGGTGTTCGCCAAGTTCATGGCGAAGCTTCTGAACCATCCGGATGTGAAGCCCCTGTTGTCGAGCGAGCACTTCTCGGTGGATGGCACGCTGATCGAGGCCTGGGCTTCACAGAAGAGCTTTCGCCCCAAGGACGGCAGCGGCGACGATGATGACGGCGCCAACTTCCATGGCCAGAAGCGCAAGAACGACACCCATGCGAGCACCAGCGACCCTGACAGCCGGCTCTATCGCAAGGCGGCCGGGCGAGAGGCCAGGCTTTGCTATATGGGCCACGCCACCATGGAGAACCGGCACGGGCTGGCGGTAGCCGGCAAGGTCACGCATGCCAATGGTACCGCCGAACGCCGGGCTTCAGAGGCGATGCTGAAGGCGAGACGCAAAGCCGCAGGCCGCCGCATCACCGCCGGTGAGGACAAGGCGTACGATACGGCCGAGCATGTCGACAATCTTCGTGCCATCGGCGTGACGCCGCATGTGACCCAGAACCAGGCCGTCACCAAAACCGGCAAGACCCGCAACAGCGCCATCGACGAGCGCACAACGCGGCACCCGGGCTACAGCATGTCCCAGTCACGGCGGGCGATGGTCGAGTGCATCTTCGGATGGGGCAAGCAGCATGGCACCATGCGCAAGACCAAACATCGGGGCATCGCTCGCGTCGCCGCCGACTTCCTGCTCAATCTGATTGCCTACAACCTCGTCCGGATACCCAAGCTCGTCGCAGGTTGAGGTCGCCGATCGGAGAGGCAATCGCCGCTCCGACATCAAACTTCCGACCAAGGTCCAACCCAAACGCCAATCAGCAACGAATTTGCCGGTTTTTCAGCAGACTGCTAAAGTGCACGGGGTGTTTTCCCAGCTTTCGCTCGGCCCACGCGACGGTACGCCAGCGCAAGCAAAGAGGGCCGCCCTTTCGGACGGCCCTCTCGTTCCAGTCAATGCGAGCCCGCTTACTCCGCGGCCTGCTTCTGCGGCGGGTCGAGCGCGCCGGACTTGTGGATGTCGGCGACCTGGTGATCGCTGAAGCCGAGCACCGTGCGCAGGATCTCGTCGGTGTGCTCGCCGAGCAGCGGGGAGCGCTGCACATCGCTCGGGCTATCCGACAGCTTGATCGGGTTGCCGACCGAGAGGTACTTGCCGCGGGTGGGATGGTCGACCTCGACCACGGTGCCGGTCGCGCGCAGCGACTGGTCTTCGGCGAGCTCCTTCATCGACAGGATCGGGCCGCAGGGGATGTCGTCCTTGTTGAGGATCTCCATCGCCTCGAACTTGGTCTTGGTCATCGTCCACTGCTCGATGCGGGAAAAGATCTCGTTGAGGCGCGGCAGGCGGGCTGCCGGCTTGGCGTAGTTCGGATCGGTCTTCCAGGTGGGCTCGCCGATCACGTCGCAGATCTTCTCCCAGACCGGGGCCTGGGTGATGAAGTAGATGTAGGCGTTGGGGTCCGTCTCCCAGCCCTTGCACTTCAGGATGCGGCCGGGCTGGCCGCCGCCGGAATCGTTGCCGGCGCGCGGCACGGCATCGCCGAACGGAATGCCTTCGCCGAACTGGCTGTATTCCTTGAGCGGGCCGTGGGCGAGGCGCTGCTGGTCGCGCAGCTTGACGCGGGACAGGTTGAGCACGCCGTCCTGCATCGCAGCCGTGACGCGCTGGCCCTTGCCCGAATGCGTGCGCTGATAGAGCGCGGTGACGATGCCGAGCGCCAGATGCAGGCCGGTGCCGGAATCGCCGATTTGCGCACCGGTGACGAGCGGCAGGCCGTCGCGGAAGCCGGTGGTGGAGGCGGCGCCGCCGGTGCACTGGGCGACGTTCTCATAGACCTTGCAGTCTTCGTAGGGGCCGGGGCCAAAGCCCTTGATCGAGGCGACGATCATCTTCGGGTTGATCTGCTGGATCTTCTCCCAGGGGAAGCCCATGCGGTCGAGCACGCCGGGGCCGAAATTCTCCACCAGCACGTCGCACTTCTTGATCAGCTCGGTGAGGACTTCCTTGCCCTTGGGATTCTTGGTGTCGAGCGTGATCGAGCGCTTGTTGTGGTTGAGCATGGTGAAATACAGGCTGTCCACGTTCGGGATGTCCTGCAGCTGGCCGCGGGTGATGTCACCCACGCCCGGGCGTTCCACCTTGATCACGTCGGCGCCGAACCATGCCAGCAGCTGCGTGCAGGTCGGGCCTGACTGAACGTGGGTGAAGTCGAGAATGCGAACGCCCTCGAGCGCTTTGGTCATTGTGTTGCTCCGTACTCTGTCTGCCCCTGCGAACCACAGGGATTAAAGGGTTGAAGGGGTGGACTTACTTCTTCTTCTGCAGAACGCTCTGCGGATTGAGGTTGCCGATGCGGCCGCTCTCCGAGCCCGCGGCCGGATCGATCACCGCGTTGATGAGCGTCGGCTTGCCGGACGTCATGGCTTCGTTGACGGCGCGCTTGAGCTCGTCGGGCGAGGTGGCATTCACGCCGACGCCGCCGAAGGCTTCCATCATCTTGTCGTAGCGCGCGCCCTTGACGAACACGGTCGTCGCCGGATCGGAGTTCGCGCCGTTGACGTCGGTGCCGCGATAGATGCCGTCATTGTTGAAGATGACGACGCAGATCGGAAGGTTGTAGCGGCAGATGGTCTCGACCTCCATGCCGGAGAAGCCGAACGCCGAGTCGCCTTCCACCGCGAGCACGGGGTGGCCGGTCTCGAGCGCGGCCGCAATCGCCTGGCCCATGCCGATGCCCATGACGCCCCAGGTGCCGACGTCCAGACGCTTGCGCGGGCGGTACATGTCGATGACGCCGCGGGCGAGGTCGAGCGTGTTGGCGCCTTCGTTGACGAGGATCGCCTCCGGGTGCTCCTTGATGACGTTCTTCAAGACGCCGAGCGCGCCGTGATAGTCCATCGGCGATTTGTTGTTCATGAGCTTCGGCGCCATCTTGGCGACGTTCTCTTCGCGCTTGGACGAGATCGCCTTGGTCCATTCGGCGGGCGGGGCGGTCCAGCCTGCACCCATCGCCTGGTTGAAGGCGGAGACGACCGAGCCGATGTCGCCGACGACGGGCGCGACGATCTCGACGTTGGAATCCATCTCGCGCGGCTCGATGTCGACCTGGATGAACTTCTTGGGCGCTTCGCCCCAGCTCTTGCCCTTGCCGTGCGAGAGCAGCCAGTTCAGCCGCGCGCCGATCAGCAGCACGACGTCGGACTCTTTCAGCACCGTCGAGCGGGCCGCGCCAGCGCACTGCGGATGGGTGTCGGGGAGGAGGCCCTTGGCCATGCTCATCGGCAGGAACGGCACGCCGCTCTTCTCGACGAAGCTCTTGATCTCCTCGTCGGCCTGCGCGTAGGCTGCGCCCTTGCCCAGAATGATGAGCGGACGCTTTGCCGCCTTGAGCACGTCAAGCGCGCGCTTGACCGAAGCGGGTGAGGGGATCTGCGCAGGCGCGGCGTCGATCACCTTGACCAGCGATTTCTGGCCGGCCTCGGCGTTCATCACCTGGCCGAACAGCTTTGCCGGCAGATCGAGATAGACGCCGCCCGGACGGCCCGAGACCGCGGCGCGGATGGCGCGCGCGAAGCCGATGCCGATGTCCTGGGCGTGCAGCACGCGATAGGCCGCCTTGCACAGCGGCTTGGCGATGGCGAGCTGGTCCATCTCCTCATAGTCGCCCTGCTGCAGGTCGACGATCTCGCGCTCGGAGGAGCCGGAGACCAGGATCATCGGATAGCAGTTGGTGGTGGCGTGCGCGAGCGCGGTGAGACCGTTGAGGAAGCCGGGCGCGGATACCGTGAGGCAGACGCCGGGCTTCTTGGTGAGATAGCCGGCGATGCCTGCGGCGTAACCGGCGTTCTGCTCGTGGCGGAAGGAGATCACGCGAATGCCGGCGGCCTGCGCCATGCGGCCCAAATCCGTGATCGGGATGCCCGGCACATTATAGATGGTGTTGATGCCGTTCAGCTTGAGCGCGTCGATGACGAGATGGAAGCCATCCGTCAGCTCCTGCTCGGTGCCCGGTGCCTCGGACTTGGTCGCGGTGTTCAGCATGGGCCTTGTCTCCCTGGTCTCAATACTGGGGCGAGTTTTTCGCCCTTCTGGTGAACGTTGCTAGAAGAGTTCCTGGCCGTGCGCTTCGACGTAAGCGGCAAGGCCGAGGGTGTGGTCGCGGGCGCGCTTCTCGGCGAGCTCGGTGTCGCGCGCCTCCAGCGCCTCGATCATGGCAAGATGCTCGGGCAGCGAGGTCGCGGTGCGGTCCTTGCGTCCGATCGTCAGCTGGCGGTAGCCGCGCACGTGCAGCAGGAGGTCGTTGGTGAGATCGACCAGCACGGGGGATTCCGACAGCGAGATCAGCGCCTGATGGAAGGCGATGTTGGCCTTGGAATATTCCTCGACATGATCCTCGGGCAGGCGGTCCTTGCCGAAATCCTTGAAGAAGTCGCGCAGCGCCGTGATGTCCTTCTTCCGCGCGGTGGTGGTGATGAGGCGCGCAGCCATGCTCTCCAGCGCCGCCCAGGCGCGGATCATATCGACGATCTCGCTCTTGGTCCGACGCACAACCATGATGCCGCGGCGCGGCACCGTCTTCACGAAGCCGTCCTGTTCCAGCATCGCGATGGCTTCGCGGATCGGGGTGCGGCTGACGCCCAGGCGTTCGGACAATGCGCGCTCGTCGAGCATCACCGGCTCGGGCGTCGAGTAGATGTCCATCTTGAGGATGGCTTCCTTCAAGGCGTCATACGCCTTGTTCTTGAAGCTGCTCTCCGGGGCAATGCGAACGATTGCGATGTCTGCCTCGGCCATGTGCGGCAACGCCTTGGTTGGTTTCCGTAGTGACACGACGAATCTCCTCCAGTGGGAGTCGTCTTTTACAGGAATATTAACGGGAAAGTTTTTGGCATACCACATGCCAGAATGTCAAGGCGGCTATTTTTTGCGGCGTTCCAAGCAACGCAGCAGCTTGACAAGTTGGCTTCTGGCATACCAAATGCCATCGCCAGCCATTTTTGATCCAAGGCGGCGGAGTAGTCTCAGGTTTTATGCCGCTCCGACCCGCGACATGGAACAGAGCGCGGCGAATGGCAAGCATCACGGGCAGCCGCAACCACGCGCGCGCTCTGCAAAGAACGAACTGAGGTCAAGGGAGAAGCCACATGTCCAATTCCAAAGATGCCGTCCGCAAGGTGCTTGACCAGGTCAAGGCGGACAACCGCACCAGCCTGACGGCCCCGGAAGGCAAGCTGGTCTGCGACGCCTACGGCATTCCGGTGCCGAAGGAAGGCGTGGCCAAGTCGGCCGGCGAGGCCGGCAAGATGGCCTCCGCGATGGGCTTCCCGGTCGTGATGAAGATCGTCTCGCCGGATATCCTCCACAAGACCGAAGCCGGCGGCGTCATCGTCGGCCTCAAGAATGCTGAAGACGCCGAGAAGGCCTACGAGACCATTCTGTCCAACGCCAAGAAGTACAAGGCCGACGCCAAGATCGAGGGCGTCCAGGTGCAGCAGATGCTGGCCGGCGGCACCGAGGTGATCGTCGGCTCGATTACCGACGGCTCGTTCGGCAAGCTGGTCGCCTTCGGCCTCGGCGGCGTGCTGGTCGAAGTGCTCAAGGACATCACCTTCCGCCTCGCGCCCGCGACCAAGGAAGACGCGCTCTCGATGCTCGACGGCATCCAGGCACATGAGATCCTGAAAGGCGTTCGCGGCGGCGAGGCGGTGAACCGCACGGCGCTCGCCGACGTCATCGTCAAGGTATCGCAGCTCGTCACCGATTTCCCTGAGATCGTCGAGCTCGACCTCAATCCGGTGTTTGCGACGGCGAAGGGCGCGACCGCCGCCGACGTGCGCATCGTCGTCGACTTCGCCTATGTGCCGAAGCCGAAGCCGCGTCCGACCGAGGAGATCGTCGCGGCGATGAGCCGTATCATGCAGCCGAAGGCGGTCGCCGTGGTCGGCGCTTCCGCCGAGGACGGCAAGATCGGCAACTCCGTGATGAAGAACCTCATCAACGGCGGCTACAAGGGCGACATTTATCCGATCCATCCCAAGGCCGCCGAGATCCTCGGCTACAAGGCCTACAAGAGCGTCAAGGACGTGCCTGGTGTGATCGACACCGCCGTGTTCGCGATCCCCGCCAAGTTCGTGGCGGCGGCGCTGACCGAATGCGGCGAGAAGAAGATCCCGGGGGCGGTGCTGATCCCGTCGGGCTTTGCGGAGGCCGGTGCGCCGGAGCTTCAGGCCGAGATCGTCGAGGTCGGCAAGAAGTACGACATCCGCCTGATGGGGCCGAACATCTACGGCTTCTATTATACGCCCGCCAATCTCTGCGCGACCTTCTGCACGGCCTACGACGTCAAGGGCCACGCGGCGCTGTCGTCGCAGTCGGGCGGCATCGGCATGGCCATCATCGGCTTCTCGCGCTCGGCCAAGATGGGCGTGTCCGCCATCGTCGGCCTCGGCAACAAGTCGGATATCGACGAGGACGATCTGCTCGCCTTCTTCGAGCAGGACCCGAACACGAACCTGATCGCGCAGCACTGCGAAGATCTCAAGGACGGCCGCGCCTTCGCGGAAGCCGCCAAGCGCGTCTCCAAGAAGAAGCCGGTCGTCGTGCTCAAGGCCGGCCGCACCTCGGCCGGCGCCAAGGCGGCGTCCTCGCACACCGGCGCGCTCGCCGGTAACGACAAGATCTACGAGGACGTGCTGGCGCAGTCGGGCGTGATCCGCGCCCGCAGCCTGCGGCAGCTGCTCGAATTCGCCCGTGGCGTGCCGGTGCTGCCGACGCCGAAGGGGGAGAACGTACTGATCATCACCGGTGCCGGCGGCTCGGGCGTGCTGCTGTCGGATAGCTGCGTCGACAACGGCCTGTCGCTGATGTCGATGCCGCCGGATCTCGATGCGGCCTTCCGCAAGTTCATCCCGCCGTTCGGCGCGGCCGGAAATCCCGTTGATATCACCGGCGGCGAGCCCCCGATCACCTACGTCAACACGGTGAAGCTCGGCCTGTCGGACGAGCGCATCCACTCGCTGATCCTCGGCTACTGGCACACCATCGTCACGCCGCCGATGGTGTTCGCCCGCAACATGGTCGAGGTGAAGAAGGAGATGGAGGCCAAGGGCTTCGTCAAGCCGATCGTCGCCTCGCTCGCCGGCGACGTCGAGGTCGAGGAAGCCGCCGAGTATCTCTACCAGAACGGCATCCCGGCCTACGCCTATTCGACCGAGCTGCCGGTCGAGGTGCTGGGCGCCAAGTACAAATGGGCGCGCGGAGCAGGGCTGCTCTGAGCGTTATCTCTCCTGTCATCCCGGGGCGACGCGAAGCGTCGAACCCGGGATCTCGAGATTCCGGGTCTGGTACGCCAGGCCCGCGCTGCGCGCAGTCCCGGCGCACCATCCCGGAATGACGGATGCACAAGCGGCAGGTCGCGATGAGCAAGAACGTGATCCGGCGCAAATCGCTCGAGCCCAGGCCTCCTTCGGAGGCCGACCATGACGCGCGCGACGGCGGCGTGCAGTCCGTCGACCGCGCGCTGTCGATCCTCGAGACGCTGGCCGAAGACGACGAAGGCTATCGCCTCAGCGACCTCGCCGTGCGCACCGGCCTGTCGGCCTCCACCGTCCACCGCCTGCTTGCGACGCTGGAAAGCCGCCGCTTCGTCCAGTTCGATCGCGCCGAATCCAAATGGCACGTCGGTTCCCGCGCCTTCACGGTAGGCGCGAGCTTTGCGCGGCGGCGCAATTTCTCCACACAGGCCATCCCCTATTTGCGCAAGCTGCGCGATCTCACCCGCGAGACCGCCAACCTCGCGGTGGTCGACGACGAGTTCATCATCGTGCTGACCCGGATGGAGAGCCGCGAGATCATGCGCTCGCTGACCCAGGTCGGCGGCCGGGTCGCCATGGTGACGTCGGGCGTCGGCAAGGCGGTGCTCGCGACCTATTCGGACGAGGACGTCGGCGCCGTCATCCGCCATCACGGCATGCCCCGCCTGACCGAGAAATCGATCGTGCGGCCGAGCGACCTGTTCCGGGAGCTCGAAAAGATCCGCCAGCAGGGCTTTGCGCTCGACGACGAGGAGGCCTGCATGGGCCTGCGCTGTATTGCGGCGGTGGTCTACAACGACTGCGCCGAGCCGCTCGCGGCGATTTCCGTCTCCGGCATGACCAGCCGGTTGACCGATCAGAGGTTGCCGGAAATCGGGCAAATCGTCCGGGATGTCGCCGCCGAACTGACGGCTGCCCTCGGTGGGGTGATCCCGACGCCCCGCTGACCCAAAACTCCTGGGGGATGGCTGGACAGCATCGGCCGTTTTGGTTGATATGCGACCAAACGACACAATGCGGCAAACGTCCGCATGAGCCTGGAGATGCCCTTATGTCCCGATTTTTTGCGCGCCTTGCCGGCGCAGCCGTCGCGCTGACCCTTGCGGCGGCGACGCCGTCCTTTGCCCAGCAGCTCGAGCTCAAGCTGATGGCGCCGGCGGCTCCGGGCGGCGGCTGGGACCAGACCGCGCGCTCGATGCAGCAGGCGCTGGTGGCCTCCGGTGTCGCGCGCAGCGTGCAGGTGACCAACGTCCCCGGCGCGGGCGGCAGCGTCGGCATCGCGCAATTCGTCAATGGTGCCAAGGGCGACGGCAACCAGATGATGGTCAACGGCTTCGTCATGGTGGGGGCGCTCGCCATGAACAAGTCGCCGGTCACGCTCGAGCAGGTGACGCCGATCGCGCGCCTCACCGAGGAAATCCAGGTGATCGTGGTGCCCGCGAATTCGCCGATCAGGAATGCACAGGATCTCGCTGCCGCGGTGAGGGCCGACATCGCCAAGGTGACCTTTGCCGGCGGCTCGGCCGGTGGCGTCGACCATGTGATGGCGGCGTTGTTTGCCGGCGCCGTCGGCGCCGACGCCAAGAAGATCAACTACATCCCGTTCTCCGGCGGCGGCGAGTCGCTGGCGGCGATCCTCGGCGGCAAGGTCACCGCGGGTATTTCGGGCCTCAGCGAATATGAAGGGCAGATCAAGTCCGGCAAGCTGCGCGCGATCGGCGTGACCTCGGAGAAGCGCATCCCGGGCAGCGACATCCCGACCTTTAGGGAGCAAGGCATCGACCTCGTGATCGCCAACTGGCGCTCGGTCGTCGCGCCTCCCGGCATCACGCCGGAGCAGAAGAAGACGCTGAGCGATGCCGTCGAGAAGATGGTGAAGTCGGACGCCTGGAAGGAGATCCTCAAGCAGAAGGGCTGGGAGGACGCCTATCTCGGCGGCGACGCCTTCGCCGACTTCCTGAAGAAGGAAACCGTGCGGGTCACCGACGTGCTGAAATCGGTCGGTCTGGTCAAGTCATGAGCTCGGGCGATCCGGCCCGGCCGCCGCGGCGCGTCGATCGCGCCGGCATCGTCATCGCGGCCTTGCTCGCAGGCCTCGCCGCGGTGCTGGTCTTCGACGCGCGCGGCCTGTCATCCACCGCGATGTACGGGATGGGGCCGGAGGCGATGCCGGTCGTGGTCGCCTGCGGCCTTGCGCTGCTTGCGATCGGCAATTTCATCGATGCGCTGCGCGGCAATCTGCCGGCGCGCGAGAGCGCCGACCCCGTGCCGGTGGTGTTGATCCTCATCGGCCTCGCGCTGCTGATCGCCATCATCGGCTTTGGCGGCGGCTTCATCCTGGCGACGTCGGCGCTGTTCGTGACGACCTCGGCGGCCTTCGGGCGCCGCGCCATCCTCGTCGACGGCATCATCGCCCTCGTGATGTCGACCCTCATCTATCTCGCGTTCGACCGGCTGTTGACGCTGAGCCTTCCGACCGGGCCGCTGGAGCGACTGCTGTGATGGACACTTTTGCGGCGCTGGCGCACGGCATGGCCGTCGCCATTCAGCCTGTGAACCTGCTCTATGCGCTGATCGGCGTGTTTCTCGGCACGGCGGTCGGCGTGCTGCCGGGCATCGGCCCCGCGCTGACCGTCGCGCTGCTGCTGCCCGTCATCTACAAGCTCGATCCCGGCGGCTCGCTGATCATGTTCGCCGGCATCTATTACGGCGGCATGTATGGCGGCTCGACCACTGCGATCCTGATCAACACGCCCGGCGAGAGCGCCTCGATGGCGACCGCGCTCGAAGGCAACAAGATGGCCAAGGCCGGCCGCGGCGGTCCCGCGCTGGCGACCTCCGCGATCGGCTCCTTCGTCGCCGGCACCATCGCCACGATTGGCCTTGCGTTCCTCGCGCCCTGGCTGGTCGATTTCGCGGTGCGCTTCGGCCCTGAGGATTATTTCGCGCTGATGTGCGTCGCCTTCGTCACGGTGTCGGCGACCTTCGGCGATTCCCCGATCCGCGGTCTGACCAGCCTGTTCATCGGTCTGACGCTCGGTCTCGTCGGCATCGACAAGCTGACGGGGCAGGCCCGGCTTGCGTTCGGCGTTCCTGAACTGCTCGATGGCGTCGAGGTGACGACGCTTGCGGTCGGCCTGTTCGCGGTCGGCGAGGCGCTCTACGTTGCATCGCGCCGTCACCACAGCGAGGAGAAGCTCGAGCCGGTGCGCGGCTCGCTGTGGATGACGAAGGAAGACTGGAAGCGGTCGTGGAAGCCGTGGCTGCGCGGCACCATGTTCGGCTTCCCGATCGGCGCACTGCCGGCGGGCGGCGCGGAGATCCCGACCTTCCTGTCCTATTCGACCGAGAAGCGTCTCACAAAATATCCCGAAGAATTCGGCAAGGGCGCGATCGAAGGCGTCGCCGGCCCCGAAGCCGCCAACAACGCCTCCGCCGCCGGCACGCTGGTGCCGCTGTTGACGCTGGGACTGCCGACCTCGGCGACCGCCGCGATGATGCTGGCGGGCTTCCAGCAATACGGCCTCAACCCGGGGCCGCTGCTGTTCGCCGAACGGCCCGACCTCGTGTGGGGCCTGATCGCCAGTCTGTTCATTGCCAACGTGATGCTGCTGGTGCTCAACCTGCCGCTGGTCGGCCTGTGGGTGCGGCTGCTCGCGATCCCGCAGCCCTGGCTCTATGCCGGCATCCTCGTGTTCGCGACCATGGGCACCATCGCCGCAAAGCCGTCGGTGGTCGAGCTGTCGATGCTGGCCGGCTTCGGCGTGCTCGGCTTCCTGATGCGCCGGTTCGATTTTCCGATCGCGCCGGTCGTCGTCGGCCTGATCCTCGGCCCGATCGCCGAGAGCCAGCTCCGCCGCGCGCTCGCGATCAGCCTCGGCGATCCCATGACGCTGCTGCAGAGCCCGATCTCGGCGACGCTGCTCGGCATCGCGCTGATCGCGCTGCTGGCGCCCTTCGTGCTAAAGGGCCTCGGGCGCTTCAAGGCGAACGAGGATTAACCGTTCTGCCGTGTGCGTCTTCTAGATGCTGCCTCCAGCTTGTTGAGGAAACGCCATGCCGTCAGAACTCCGCTCGCCCCGTCTCGCCGTCCTGATCGATGCCGACAACGCCTCTGCCAAGATCGCGGATGGGCTGTTCGAGGAGATTGCCAAGATCGGCGAGGCCAGCGTCCGCCGCATCTACGGCGATTTCTCCAATGCGCGTTCCAGGGGCTGGGCTGACATCCTGTCGAAACACGCCATCATACCGCAGCAGCAGTTCGCATACACGACCGGAAAGAACGCGTCGGACATCACCCTTGTCATCGACGCGATGGACCTGCTGCACAGCGGACGGTTCGATGGTTTCTGCCTGGTGTCGTCCGACAGCGACTTTACCCGTCTGGCCGCCCGCATCCGGGAGCAGGGCATCGATGTCTTTGGGTTCGGCGAGCAGAAGACGCCGGAAAGCTTCAGGCAGGCCTGCCGAAGGTTCGTCTACACAGAGAACCTGCTTGCCGGCACGACCACCACCCAAGGCGCCGCGTCGGGGCCTGCACCGCTTCAGCCGCTCGATGCCGCCACGCCCATCATCAAGAAGGTCATCACCCAGATGGAGAGTGAGGACGGCTGGGTTGCGCTCGGTGAAGTCGGACGGCAGCTCGCCAATCTGGCGTCCGATTTCGATCCGAGAACGTTCGGCTTCCGCAAGCTGAGTGACCTCGTGCGCAAGACGAATTCGTTCGAGATCGACGAGTCGAAGGGCCGGTCGATGCGAATCCGGGTCAAGCCCACTGCCGCACCGCCGCCGCGGCGGCGGAACTCGCGGAGGTCTGCTGGGGCGGGGAAGGCAGGCAGTTCGGCGCCCAAGCCGTAAGCAGAGCCTGCCGCTATATTTGCGCTTGCCCGGTTTGTCGCGGGGCGTAACCATCGCTCGCCCGTAACGCCATGCGAGAGCCACGATGACCAGACTCACCCGTTTCTCCGTTGCGCCGCTGCACAGCATGACGCGGCGCCTCGCCGACGTCGCCTCGGCGCGCATCGCGCCGGATCTCGTCATCACGGGAGGGCGGGTGCTCTCGACCTATTCGGAGCGCATCCATGCGAACCGTGAGGTCTGGATCACCGGTGGCCGTGTCGCGGCGGTGAAGCCGGCAGGAGCGGCCAAGAAGGCCTGGAGCGGAGTGTCGACTTACGACGCAGCCGGCGGCATCATCGCGCCGGGCCTGGTCGACCCGCATATCCACATCGAATCCTCGATGGTGACGGCCTGTGCCTATGCAGAGGCCGCGCTGCTCAACGGCACCACCACGATCTTCTGCGACAGCCACGAGATCGGCAACGTCATGGACGTCGCCGGTGTCGAGGCAATGCTGGAGGACGCGCGCGAGGCGCCGCTCTCGATTTTCCTGACGGTGCCGAGTACGGTTCCTGCGACCTCGGCCGAATTGGAAACAGCCGGCGGCGATCTCACACCGGACAAGATCGCCGGACTGTTCGACCGCTGGCCGGAAGCGGTCGCGCTCGGCGAGAAGATGGATTTCGTGCCGGTGACGATGGGCGACGAGCGCAGCCACGCGATCCTCGCCGCAGCGCTGAAACGCGGGCGGCCGGTGTCCGGCCATGTCTACGGCCGCGAATTTGTCGCGGCCTATGCGGCATCGGGCGTCACCGACACCCATGAGGCGATCGACCGCGACATCGCCGACGATCTGCTCGATGCCGGCGTTTGGATTTTCCTGCGCGGCGGCCCGCCGACCACGCCCTGGCACTCGCTGCCGCAGGCGATCCGCACCATCACCGAGCTCGGTGCCTCGCACAAGCGAACGGCGGTATGCACCGACGACCGCGATGCCGACGATTTGCTGCTGTTCGGCCTCGACTGGGTGGTGCGCGAGGCGGTGAAGGCGGGGATGTCGCCGGAGCAGGCCTGGTCGATGGGCTCCCTGCACGGCGCGACCCGCTTCGGCATGGACGGCGACATCGGCGGGCTCGGCGGCGGTCGCCGTGCCGATCTCGTGCTGATGGACGATCAGCTCAAGCCGCAATGCACCTGGTATGGCGGTGAGCTCGTGGTCGAGCGCGGCAAGATCACTGGTCGCCTCGATCAGGCGCTGTCGCAGCGCTATCAATATCCCAAGGCGGCCTATGCGACCGTGAAGCTACCGGCGGCGATGAAGCTGACGCCGGAACTGCCGGCGAAGGCGTGCACCGTCAACGCGATCAAGACCGCACTTCCGGGCATCACGCTGATCCACGAGAAGGTTGCGATCGAGCCGGCCAAGGACTGGCCGTCGCTGTTCGCGCGCTACGGCCTCTGCTTCGTCACAGTGGTCGAGCGCCACGGCAAATCGGCGGGCAACGTCGCCTACGGTCTGCTGAAGGATTTTGGCCTGAAGCGCGGCGCGGTTGCTTCCAGCGTCGGGCATGACAGCCACAATATCATTGTCGCCGGCACCAACGAGGCGGACATGCAGGTCGCGATCGCGGCGATCAGGGAGCAGCAGGGCGGCGTCTGCGTCGTCGCCGACGGCAAGGTGAGGGCGCTGGTGCCGCTGCCGATCGCGGGGCTGCTGTCCGACAAGCGCGTCACCGAGGTGGCCGAGGAGGTCAAGGTACTGAAGAAGGAGTGGGCCGAGGCCGGCTGCACCATCCCCTATATGGGCTTCAATTTGATTCCCCTATCGGTCATTCCGGAAATTCGCATCACCGACAAGGGCCTCGTGCTGGTGCCGCAGATGGTGCTGGCGCCGCTGTTCGAGTGAACCTCTTTCACGGATTTCTCGATCTAACCGATTGAGACCGCCGCGATTTTTTCTGCGGCTGCCGCATCGTGGAAAATAAAATCGATCTCGTTGAGATCGCGCCTCTCGCGCCTGATGATCTCGCTCGCTGACGTGTAACAAGCGAGGTCGGATATGGCGAAGATGCGAGCCGTTGATGCTGCCGTGCGGATTCTGGAGAAGGAAGGCATCTCCACCGCCTTCGGGGTTCCCGGTGCCGCGATCAATCCGCTTTACTCGGCGCTGAAGAAGCGCGGCTCTATCCGCCACATCCTGGCGCGGCATGTCGAGGGCGCCTCGCACATGGCCGAGGGTTACACGCGCGCCAAGGCCGGCAATATCGGCGTCTGCATCGGAACCTCGGGGCCGGCGGGCACCGACATGATCACGGGGCTCTATTCGGCGATCGCCGATTCCATTCCGATCCTATGCATCACCGGACAGGCACCGCGGGCACGGCTCTACAAGGAAGACTTTCAGGCCGTCGACATCGAGTCGATCGCAAAGCCCGTGACCAAATGGGCGGTGACGGTGCGCGAGCCGGCGCTGGTGCCGCGCGTGTTCAGCCAGGCGTTTCATGTGATGCGCTCAGGGAGGCCCGGGCCGGTGCTGATCGACATGCCGCTCGACGTGCAGCTCGCCGAGATCGAGTTCGACGACGAGACCTATGAGCCGCTGCCGGTGTACAAGCCCACGGCGACCCGCAAGCAGGTCGAGAAGGCGCTGGAGATGCTCAACGCCGCCGAGCGGCCGCTGATCGTCGCCGGTGGCGGCATCATCAATGCCGATGCCTCGGACCTGCTGGTCGAATTCGCCGAGATCACCAACGTGCCTGTCGTGCCGACGCTGATGGGGTGGGGCGCGATCCCCGACGATCACGTGCTGATGGCCGGCATGGTCGGCCTTCAGACCAGCCACCGTTATGGCAATGCCACGATGCTCGAATCCGATTTCGTGCTCGGCATCGGCAACCGCTGGGCCAACCGCCACACCGGCTCGGTCGAGACCTACACCAAGGGCCGCACCTTCGTGCATGTCGACATCGAGCCGACCCAGATTGGCCGCGTGTTCAATCCCGATCTCGGCATCGTCTCGGACGCCAAGGCTGCGCTCGAACTCTTCGTCACCGTGGCCAGGGAGTGGCGGCGGTCCGGCAGGCTTCGCGAGCGCCAGGCGTGGCCCGCGGCCTGCCGCGACCGCAAGAAGACGATGCTGCGCAAGAGCCATTTCGACAACGTCCCGATCAAGCCGCAGCGCGTCTACGAGGAGATGAACAAGGCGTTCGGCCGCGACACCACCTACGTCACCGTGATCGGCCTGTCGCAGATTGCCGGCGCGCAATTCCTCGGTGTCTACAAGCCGCGCAACTGGATCAATGCCGGGCAGGCCGGGCCGCTCGGCTGGACGTTGCCCGCGGCGCTCGGCGTGCGTGCGGCGTGTCCGGAACGCGAGATCGTCGCGCTGTCAGGCGATTACGACTTCCAGTTCCTGATTGAGGAGCTTGCGGTCGGGGCGCAGTTCAATCTGCCCTATATCCACGTCGTCGTGAACAATTCCTATCTCGGCCTGATCCGCCAGGCCCAGCGCGGCTTCGACATGGACTACCATGTCCAGCTCTCCTTCGAGAACATCAACTCCCCGGAGATCGGCGTTTACGGCGTCGATCATGTCACAGTGGCCGAAGGGCTCGGCTGCAAGGCGATCCGCGTCACCGACCCGAAGGATACTCAGGCCGCGTTCGCGACCGCGCGAGAGCTGATGGCCAAGCACCGCGTGCCTGTCGTCGTCGAGTTCATTCTCGAGCGCGTCACCAACATCGCGATGGGCACCGAGATCGATAACATCGTCGAGTTCGAGGAGGTGCTGGACTTAGCCCTCGACGAGGTCGGAACCAAGAAGCCCGGCGTGCTGCAGCCGGCGGAATAGGGGAAGAAGCATCATGCCGAAATTCGCCGCCAACCTCACCATGCTCTTCAACGAGATGCCGTTCCTCGACCGCTTTGCTGCGGCGAAGGCGGCGGGCTTCTCGGGGGTCGAATATCTCTTTCCCTATGATTTCGACAAGGCGCAGCTGCGCGAGCAGCTCGAGGCGCATGGGCTGACGCAAGTGCTGCACAATCTCCCCGCCGGTAACTGGGCCGGCGGCGAGCGCGGCATCGCGATCCTGCCTGACCGCACCGCCGAATTCCGCGACGGCGTGTTCCGCGCCATCGACTATGCTAGGGCGATCGACTGCGGGCAGCTCAACTGCCTCGTCGGCATCGCGCCTGCCGATGCCGACCCGCGCGAGCTTCAGGAGACGCTGGTGGGAAACCTGCGCTTTGCGGCCTCGACGCTGGCGCGGGAAAACATCAAGCTGCTGGTCGAGCCGATCAACACGCTCGACATTCCCGGCTTCTTCCTCAACGGCACCGAGCAGGCGATCCAGCTGATCTCGGAGGTGCGGTCGAACAACCTGTTCGTCCAGTACGACATCTATCACATGCAGATCATGGAGGGTGATCTCGCCCGCACCATGCAGGAATATCTTCCTGAGATCGCCCACATCCAGCTCGCCGACAATCCCGGCCGTCATGAGCCCGGCACCGGCGAGATCAACTATCCCTTCCTGTTCCGCCATCTCGACGCGATCGGCTATCGCGGCTGGATCGGCTGCGAGTACAAGCCGCGCACCACGACGCTGGAAGGCCTCTCCTGGCATGCCGCACAGACCTTCGAGACGTAGTCATAGCCACGGTCACGGTGGGCTCCCTCTCCCGCAAGCGGGAGAGGCGCACCGAGTCCGCGGATCGACTTAGCCTGAACAAAGAGGAATGATATGACATGATCGACATCGGCTTCATCGGACTTGGCACCATGGGACGGCCGATGGCCGGCCATCTTCTGGCCGCGGGCCATCGCGTGCTCCTGCACGACGTTGCGCCGGTCGCGCCCGAGCTGATTGCCGCGGGCGGAATCGCCTGCAAATCGGCCAAGGAGGTCGCGGAGGAGGCGGACGCCGTCATCATCATGGTGCCGGATACGCCGCATGTGGAGGCCGTGCTGTTCGGCAAGGACGGCGTTGCGAGCGGCATGTCCAAGGGCAAGATCGTCGTCGACATGAGCTCGATCTCGCCGCTGGCGACGAAGGAGTTTGCCAAGAAGATCGAGGCACTGGGAGCGGACTATCTCGATGCGCCGGTGTCGGGCGGGGAGGTCGGCGCGAAAGCTGCGAGTCTGACCATCATGGTCGGCGGCCCGGAGCGGGCCTTCGGCACCATGAAGCCGATCTTCGACAGGATGGGCAAGAACGTCACCCATGTCGGCGCCAACGGCGACGGCCAGACCACGAAGGTTGCCAACCAGATCATCGTGGCCTTGACGATCGAGGCCGTGAGCGAGGCTCTGCTGTTCGCGTCCAAGGCCGGTGCGAACCCTGCGCTGGTGCGCAAGGCGCTGATGGGCGGCTTTGCCTCCTCGCGCATCCTCGAGGTGCATGGCGAGCGGATGGTGAAGCGCAATTTCGATCCGGGTTTCCGGATCGAGCTGCACCAGAAGGATCTCAATCTTGCACTCGAAGGCGCGCGCGCGCTCGGCCTGTCGCTGCCGAGCACGGCGGTGGCGCAGCAATTGTTCTCGTCCTGCACCGCGCATGGCGGCAAGGCCTGGGATCATTCCGCGATGGTGCGGGCGCTGGAACTTATGGCGGGCCACGAGATCGCCGCGGCGTAACTGTTACGCGGTAACAGTCTCCAGTTTTGCCGCATCCTTCGGCTCCCGGGAACCGGAACAATGATCCGGCGCGGCGGTTGAAGGCGCAGGACAATCACTGGAGACAAACAACATGAAAACCCGTCTTGCGATCTCGTTGGCTGCCGCGTCGCTGCTGGCGTCGAGTGCGGCCTTTGCTCAGTCGACGACCGAACAGGGCGCCAGGGACGGCGCGCGTGCCGGTGGCGACATCGGCGGTCCGATCGGCGCGATGGTCGGCGGCACCGTCGGTGCGGCGGTCGGCGCGGGTCTCGAAATTCCGAATGCGGTGCTGGGTGGCATTCCGCGCAGCGACTCTGTCGTCGTAGAGGAGCGCGTCGTGGTCGGCGAGCCGTTGCCACCGACCGTGGTGCTCCGCCCCGTGCCGAACTATACCGAATATCGCTATGCGGTCGTGAACGATCGCCGTGTGATCGTCGAGCCGCGGACCCGCCGCGTCGTCAAGATCATCGACTGATCGGCCGCATTGCTAAGTGTTGAGAAGATGAGCCCTGCGGAGTGTCACTCCGCGGGGCTTTCGCTCGTTACCGCAGGGTTTGCGCGGAACCGGGAGAACAGCCAATCGGCTCCGGCCGCGAGCGCAAAGCCGGTGCAGGCGGTGAGCGCATCGACCAGAAAATCCTCCAGCCGCGCGTGGCGCCCGGGTGCCCAAAATTGCATCAGCTCGAGCACGCCGATCAGGACCACCGCGGCAGCTGCGATCAGCAGGCGCCGGCGCCGATAGGCAAGGCCGAAGGCCAGCCCCACCAGGATGAATGCGAGTGCATGCTCGCCGTCCTGGCCGAGGTCGGAATGGGGCCGTAGGCCGGGGGGACCGAGTGTGGCGAAAGTGACGGCAGCCGCGAGCAGCCAGGCAATGGATCGAACCAAAATGGACATCCGGTCCGCTTAGCACGGATCGGCAGCGGACCGGTACTGTCGCTGCATCAGATCGCCGTGTAGTTAATGACGAAACGTTAAAGTGGCTCGCGTACGCCGAGCCCGTGCATGAAGCGTTCCCGGATCTGCACGGGATCGCGTCGTGTGGTGCCGACGCCCGGCTTGTCGTCGATGCGGACGGCGATCAAATGGGGCTCGACGGCGGACATGGCCTCTTCGACCAGCCGTTCGAAATCCTCCTCGTCCGCGGCCCAGGCGCTGTTGGCAAGGCCGGAGCCGGTGGCGATGGCAACGATGTCGGCGACACTCGCCGCAGGCGTCGGCTGCGCTCCGGTAATCTGGTAGATGCCGTTGTCCATCACGATCATGATGAGGTTCTTCGGCTTCAGGGTCGCGATGGTCGAGAGCGCGCCAAGCTGCATCAAGAGCGAGCCGTCGCCTTCGAGGGCGAAGACGCGGCGGTCGGGTTGCGCCAGCGCCACGCCGAGCGCGATCGGGAAGGCGAGCCCCATGCTGCCCAGCATGTAGAAATTCTGCGGGCGGTGGCCGGCGGCCCAGAGGTCGAAATTGGTGTTGCCGATGCCGCCGATCACGGCCTCCTCGTGCTTGAGCTTTCCGATCAGGCGCGAGGTCACATCGAAGCGGTTCATCACCTTGGTGTTACGCGTATCCATGGAGGCGCTCACTTGTCGAATGTCTTGCCGCCCGTGAGCAGCGGATTGAGGATCAGGGCCACCGGCGCCTGGGTGGTGACGGCCTGCTTGATCGAGCGGTCGGTGATGAATTCGAGCTCGTCGAGCCGGGTGATGGTGTGGTGCTCCAGCGCCAGCGAGTCCAGCACCGGGCGCATGGTTCGGCAGACCAGCGACTGGCCGTAGTTGAACTCGCCGAGCGTGCCGCGCTCGGAGACGAACATGATCAGCGGGATCTGGTAGGGCACCGCGAGCGAGGCGAGCACGTTGGCCAGCGTGGCAAAGCCCGAGGTCTGCATCAGCACCGCGCCGCGCCGACCGCCCATCCAGGCGCCGGAAACGATGCCGACCGCCTCCTCCTCGCGCGCAGTGGCGAAGGTGGTGAAGAAGGGATCGGCATGCAGGTTCGAGATCAACGGGGTCAGCACGCGGTCGGGCACGTAGGGGACGAGGCTGATCTCGTTCCGCTTCAGGGTTTGCAGGACGATGCCGTGCCAGCTCTTGTCGCCGGCCCCCGGTGCCACCTGGGACGCAGTCTGCTGTTCTGCAACCGCCATTGCGTTCTCCCTCGTGCCGCGCATGCTTCTTCTTCGGCCGTCGCGGCTGTCGGCCGAACTTGACGGAGCCGGCGGGATTGTCAACATGTCCGGGCCGGCACCGTGATCTGCGCCAGACGGCCTGCCGTGGCCGGCACCGCCATGTCATAAGCGGCGACAACGAGAAATGGGAGGGAGGCACGGACGCAGCGCATCGCGCTGACCTTAAGTCGCCCTTCGAGAGAGCCGGAAGGGTCCTGATGTCCGTCAACAGCAAGCGCGTCTTCTACGTCAAATACCTGGCCAATCCGATCTATGTGGACATCCTGAAGGCGCGGCCCGACGTCCGGCTCGATCGCATCGAGAACGAGAGCCCGGAAGACTTCTACGCGCCGATCCTGAATGCGGCGCATGTCTACCAGATCGGCGCGGCCCGCGACGAGCTCGCCCCGCATTTCCATGTCGATGCCGCCTTCCTGAAGCGCACGCCGAACCTGCTGCTTGTCTCCAGCAACGGCGCGGGCTTCGACCCCGTCGATGTCGAGGCCTGCACCGATGCGGGCGTGCTGGTCGTCAACCAGTCCGGCGGCAACGCCCATTCGGTCGCCGAGCACGCGCTGGCGATGATGCTGACGCTGTCCAAGCGCATCATCCAGTCCGATCGCCGCCTGCGCCGGGAAGCCAACGTCAACCGCAACGACCTCGTCGGCAACGAGGTCGAGCACAAGACCGTCGGCGTCATTGGCCTCGGCAATGTCGGCCGCCGCATTGCCGCGTTGTGCAAGGGGCTGCTCGGCATGAAGGTGCTGGCCTATGACCCCTATCTCTCCGCCGACGTGATGGCCGAGCGGGGCGGCGAGAAGGTCGAGCTCGACGAGCTCTTGCGCCGCTCCGATTTCGTCTCGATCTCCTGTCCGCTCGACAAGGGCAGCCGCAACATGATCAGCACGCGCGAGTTTGCGCTGATGCAGCCGCATGCCTACTTCATCACCACGGCGCGCGGCTTCATCCACGACGAGGATGCGCTGCTTCAGGCGCTGCGCGACAAGCGCATCGCCGGTGCCGGCCTCGACGTCTGGTCCAAGGAGCCGCCGCCACCGGAGCATCCGCTGCTCCAGTTCGACAACGTGCTGGCGAGCCCGCACACCGCGGGCGTGACCATCGAGGCGCGCCAGAACATGGGCCGCATCGCGGCCGAGCAGGTGCTGGACACGCTCGACGGCAAGCGCCCGCCGCGCATCATCAATCCCGAGGTCTGGCCGGCTTACGCGGCGCGTTTCAAGCAGGCGTTCGGGGTGATGCCGGGGTAGCGGCGCAGAGGTCAGCGCGCTCCGATCATTGGTTAGCGCGAGGCAAACGTAAAGCGCCGCATCTTATCGATCGGGGAAGTGAACGCGTATCACTTGTCCTGTAGTTGAAAGTCCATGAGCATCTTCTCGATTGCGACATCCGGACTTTCCGCGGCGAGTTTGCGTGTGAACGTTGCCGCGAGCAACATCGCCAACGTTCAAACGACCGGCCCGCTGCCAGCGTCGGCCGGATCGGGCTCATCGGCCGCGACAGGCGGTTCGGGCATCGCTCCGACATTTCCCGCGGCTTATGTGCCGTTGCGCGTCGATCAGGTCTCCCAATCGAGCGGCTCGACGCCCGGCGGCACGATCGCGACCGTGTCGACGGTGTCGCCGAGCTATACTGCACAATCCGATCCAGGCGCTCCCTTCGCAAACCAGGATGGCCTGGTCGCAGCGCCGAACGTCGATATCGCCAACGAATTCGCGCAACTGGCGGCCGCAAAGTACAGCTTCATTGCCAATGCGAAGGTCATTCAGGCCTATTCCGAGACGGAAAAGTCGCTGCTCGACATCACCACATGAGGTCGGACTGCTGCCTGAATGGGCGGCGGGAACCTTGCCGGCCTTGATCCGCGTCAAAATCTCCATCCCCCAAGAGCTTAAATGGGATTAAGGTGCTGCCGGCGCAGCAGGAGGTCCCATGTCCACTTATGTCGTCAGGTTCATGAAGGACGTGCTCGGGGAGTACGGCCGGCAGAGCGAGGTCTGTCAGGGCACGCTCGAGATCGATGCCGCCGACGAGGACGAAGCCAGGGAGCGGGCGAAGGCGCGGTTTTGCAAGGACCAGGCGTTGTGTCACTGGTCGCTGCATGCCGATCGCATCCACGTCAGACCGGCTGACTTCCCCTCGTAAGCCTCACCGGCCGGGTGCTGCTGCCGGCGGCGGCGCGGTGACGCCCACGCCGAGCGAGCGCTGCACCATGACTGTGTCGGACCAGCGGCCGTGGCGATAGGCGACGCCGCTGAGCAGGCCGGCGCGCGCGAAGCCGAACTTCTCGTGCAGCGCCAGCGAGGGCGCATTGTCCGCATCGATATAGCCGATCATCTGGCGGAAGCCGGCCGCCGCGCAGGCGTCGATCAGTTCCTGCAGCAGCAGCCGTCCGACCCCGCGGCCGAGATGGGCGTGATGGACGTAGATCGAGTGCTTGGCCGTGTAGCGATAGGCCGGACGCTTGCGGAACAGCACGGCGTAGGCATAGCCGACCACCTCGCCGCGAAAGGTCGCGACCAGATGCGGCAGGCGGGTCTGCTTCAGGTTCTTGCGCCGGTCGCGCAAATCGTCCGGCTCGGGTGCGCCGGTTCCCTCGACATCGCGCGGCACGCCATTGCGGACGTGATGGCGGTAGATCGCCAGCATCGCCTCGACGTCGCTCTCGCGTGACGGCCTGACCAGGACGGGTTCGTCACTCACGCGCACGGCTGTTTCGTTCATCGGCACCTACTCGGCAACGACGTAAGTATAGAGTCCAATGCTGCCGCTTGCATCGACCTCCTTGTAGACGCCCTGGATCTCGACGTCGAAGCCGGGAAAGTTGTTGAAGCAGGTTTCGAACATCTTGAGGTAATCGATCATCGGTTTGGCCCGTTCCGTCAGGCGCTCGCCGGGTACGATGGTGGCGATGCCGGGCGGATAGACCACGAAAGGCGTCGTGGCGATGCGGCCCGCGATCGCCTCGATCGGCAGATAATCGACGTCGTTGCGGAACAGATAGCGCGCGGCATCGCGGGGCGACATCGCGATCTCGGGCATGTGCTCGGGCATGAATTGCTTCGCCTGGAGCAGGCTGACATTGGCAGCGCGGAAGAAGCGATGCATGTCGCCGCAGAGATCGCGTAGCCGCACACCAGCATAGCGCGCCTGCCGCCGCTGGTGGAATTCCGGGATCGCGTCCGCCAGCAGCGCATTGTCGTCATGCAGCCTCTTGAACGCGACGAGGCCGGAGATCAGCGTGCCGGCCTTGCTCGCCTCGACACCGGGCGTGAGCAGGAACAGCAGGGAGTTGAGGTCGTTCTTCTCGGGGACGATGCGGTTCTCGCGCAGATATTGGGCGACAACGGGTGCGGGGATGCCGTGCTCGGCATAGGCGCCGGTCGCGCGGTCGAACCCGGGGGTGAGCAGCGTCAGCTTGTTCGGATCGGTCATGGCAAAGCCTTCCGCGAGATCGGGAAAGCCGTGCCAGTTGGTATCCGGAGAGAGTTGCCACAGCGCGGGATTGGTGGCGAGCTCGTCGGTGGAGAGCGTCTCCCAGGCGACGTTGTGCACGGCGCCCGGGCGGCTGACGTCGGGAATGGCGACGCGGTCGGGAACGAAGGGCTCGAAGAACCAGCGACGATCGGGATTCTGCTCCTTCTCCTCGAACTCCCGGCGCATCGCCCGGATCTTCTTGCGGAGCTCGATGCCGAGGCGGATCGTGTCGTCCCATAGCACTTCGCCGGAGCGACCCTTCATCATCTGCGCGCCGACATCGAGAGAGGCGAACAATGGATAGAAGGGGGACGTGGAAGCGTGCTGCATGAAGCTTTCGTTGAAGCGGCGGTGCTCGACGCGTCGCTTCTGGCCACGGATGTGACGGTCCTTGATGTGGATCTGTGAGGCCTGCGAGAAGCTCGCGAGCTGCTTGTGGGTCGACTGCGTCGCGATGATGCCCGGTGCTTCCGGGGAAAGATTGGCAAGGCCCATGGCAAAGCGGCCGGCGTAGAGCGGGTGGAATTTCATGAAGCCGGCCCAGGCCTCGTCGAACAGGATGTATTCGCAGAGATGGCCGATGCGTTTGATGATCATCTCGGCGCTGTGGATGGAGCCGTCATAGGTGCACTGCTCGACCACGGCGACGCGGAACGGCCGTTCCTTGCGCCAGGCGTCCTTGTCGGTGACGAGCGGATGGTTGCGGATCGCCTCGCGCAGGGCCTTTTCGTCGAGGACGTCCCAGCGCATCGGGCCGATCAGTCCCCAGGCGTTGCGGACTGTCGGGACGTAGACCGGAATGCCGCCATTGATCATCAGCGCGCCGTGATGGGCGGCCTTGTGGTTGTTGCGGTCGAACAGCACGAGATCGCCGTCGGTGACGAGGGCGCCGAGCGCGACCTTGTTCGAGGTCGAGGTGCCGTTGAGCACGAAATAGGTCTTCTCCGCGCCGAAGATCGCTGCGGCTTCCTTCTGCGCCTTCAGGGCCGGGCCCTCATGGGTGAGGAGGTCGCCGAGGTCCAGCACGGAATTGTCGAGATCGTCGCGAAACACGGATTCGCCGAGATGCTCGACGAAGACCCGGCCGATCGGGCTGCGGTTGTAGAACACGCCGCCATTGTGGCCCGGACAGGTCCAGAGCTGGTTGCCTTCCTCGGCATAGTCGACCAGTGCCCCGAAGAACGGCGTCTTCAGCGTCTCGGCATATTGCTTCAGCCGGCTGATCAAATTCTTGGCGATGAAGGTCGGCGTTTCCTCCGACAGGAAGACATAGCCGTCGATGAAGTCGAGCACCTCGACCGGCAGGTCCTCGAAGCGCTTGCGCCGGATCAGGAGGATGATCGGGAAGTCGAGGCCGCGGCGCCGCATCAGATTGATCAGCGCCGAGGTCCTGCCTTCGAGGCCCTTCTTGCCCCAGTCCACCACCATGCAGCCGATCGCGGCATCCGTCTGCACCGCCATCTCGGCGTCCTCCAGCTTGCGGGCCCGGACCACCTCGAAGCCGGAGCGCTGGATCTCCTCGATGATCTGGTTGAAGCGGACGCCTTCGAGATCGTCGGCGTCGAACATTGGTGCGGCGAACAGGAAGTTGAAGCGCTTGAAATAGTCCATGGTGTGTCCCGAATGTGCGAGAAGCACAGCTCTCGGCACATTCGATGACAGTTGGATGACAGCAGCGCCGGATGATTCCGGCTAGCGCTTCGCTTCGCCGAACACCACGGTGGGCACCGCGCGGTTGACGATTTCGCGCAGGGCGAAGCTCGATTGCACGCGCGCGACGCGCGGCAGGCGGGACAGCTCGGTGCGATGGATGCGCTCGAAATCCTGGATGTCGCGGGCGAGCACGATGAGGATGTAGTCGTCGGTACCCGACATCAGGAAGCAGCGCACCACGGAGGGGCATTTCACCACCTCCGCTTCGAAGGCCTTCAGCGCCTCGTCACTCTGGCTCTCCAGCGCGATCCGCACCAGCACGGTGGTGGTGAGCCCGAACTGCGCCAGGTCGAGCGCGGCCTGATAGGCCTGAATGTAGCCGTCGTCCTCGAGCACCTTCTGCCGACGTGCCAGCGCCGTGCTTGATAGCCCGACCTTGTTGGCAAGCTCGGTGTGGCTGGCACGCGCATTGGTCGTGAGTTCCGCGAGGATCGCGAGGTCTTTCCGGTCGAGGGCCAAGGTTTCGTTTCCAGCGTGAATGGGCGCCTTGGCGCCGGAAACCGGCGCGGGCCTGCCGAAACTAGCGGATATTTGCACGAAACCAAACCGGGCCCGTCGCTACGATGAGGAGCGGAATCAATCCGTTGGCGAAGGAGTTCAGGATGCGCGTCGGTGTTCCCAAGGAGATCAAGGTGCAGGAATATCGGGTCGGGCTCACCCCGGGCGCCGTTCGCGAATATGTCGCGGCCGGGCATCAGGTCACGGTCGAAACCGGCGCCGGCGCCGGCATCGGCGCGTCCGACGAGGTGTATCGGCGGGCAGGGGCTGCCATTGCCGAGAGCGCCCGCGATATCTTCGCCAGGTCGGACATGATCGTGAAGGTGAAGGAGCCGCAGAAGAGCGAGTGGGCTCAGCTCCGGGAAGGCCAGATTCTGTTTACCTATCTTCATCTTGCACCGGATCCGGAGCAGGCAAAGGGCCTGCTTGCCTCCGGCTGCACCGCGATCGCCTATGAGACCGTCACGGACGCGAGCGGTCACCTCCCGCTGCTCGCGCCGATGAGCGAAGTCGCCGGCCGCCTCGCCATCGAGGCCGCCGGCGCCGCGCTCAGGCGCTCGGCCGGTGGCCGCGGACTGCTGTTGGGCGGCGTGCCCGGCGTGCAGCCCGCGCGCGTGGTCGTGCTCGGCGGTGGTGTGGTCGGAACGCAGGCGGCGCGCATGGCCGCTGGGCTCGGCGCCGAGGTCACCGTGATCGACCGCTCGATTCCGCGCCTGCGCGAGCTCGACGATCTCTTTGCCGGACGCGTGCGTACCCGCTTCTCGACCATCGAATCGGTCGAGGAGGAGGTGTTCGCCGCCGACGTCGTGATCGGCGCCGTGCTCGTGCCCGGCGCCAGCGCGCCGAAGCTCGTCACCCGCGACATGCTGACATCGATGCGGCCCGGTGCCGTGCTGGTCGACGTCGCAATCGACCAGGGCGGCTGCTTCGAGACTTCGCACGCGACCACGCATACCGATCCGACCTACGAGGTCGACGGCGTCGTTCACTATTGTGTCGCCAACATGCCGGGCGCCGTGCCGGTAACCTCGAGCCAGGCCCTGAACAACGCGACTCTGCCCTTCGGCCTGATGCTGGCGAACAAGGGTTTTGCGGCGGTGCTGGAGAATCCGCATTTGCGCAACGGGCTGAATGTCCATCGCGGGCGGATTACCAACAAGGCGGTGGCGGAAAGTCTCGGGCTGGAATTCGCGCCGGTGGGGAGTGGGCTGGCGGCGTAGCGAAGCGATCCAGAGGGTGCACCGTCATCGCGGCAGCATCAACGCCTCGAGCCTTACCCCTTCGTCAGCCTGTACTGCCTGAGATCCGGGTCGTGCGTCATGCGCCAGTAATCCACGAACCGCCACGGCATTGCCGAGAACACGCGGCCGCTCGAGTTGCGGTAGTAGGTGCTCATGCCGGGATGGGTCCAGATCATGGCCTCGTGTTCGGCATCCACCTTCTGGACGTAGTCGTCGAGCACGTCCTGGCGGACGTCGATGGCGTCGAGGTTTTGCTCGATCATGGCGGCGAGACAGGCCGAGATGTAGCGGCTCTGGCATTCCGACTGGAAGATGACGCTGCCGCCATGGGCCGGCCCTGAATTCGGGCCGAGCATGCAGAAGAAATTGGGAAAGCCCGGCACGGTGAGGCCGAGGAAGGCGGTCGGATTGTCGTTGGCCCAGGCCTGCCGCAAATCCTTGCCGCCGCGGCCGGTGATGTTGAGGCGGGCTGCCATCTCCGTCACCTTGAAGCCGGTCGCGACCACGATGATGTCGGCGGGGCGGTGCTTGCCGTCGGCGGCAACGATGCCGGTCTCGTCGAAATGATCGATCGCGTCGGTGACGAGCTCGACATTGTCGCGCCGCAAGGTCTTGAACCAGTTGTTGTCGAGCAGGATGCGCTTGCCGTAGGGCGGATAGGTCGGCACGCATTTCGCGATTAGATCAGGCCGGTCCTTCAACTCGGTGAGGATGAAGTCGGTCAGCTCCTGGCGGTGCCGGTCGTTGCCCTTGTTGACCGCGCGCTCGGGGTGCGGCCAGGCCGGGTCCTTGCGCAGGAACGGCAGCAGGCCGTCGCCGTAGCGCCAGAACATGTTGAAGCGGTACCACTGCACATAGAACGGCAGGTGCGCCAGCAGCCAGCGCGCGCCCTCGCTGATCGGATCGGCGTAGCCCTTCACCGGCCGCGCCCATTGCGCGCTGCGCTGATAGACCGTGACCGAGGCGACGCGGCCGGCGATCGACGGCACCAGCTGCATCGAGGTCGCGCCGGTGCCGATCACCGCGACATGCTTGCCGTCGAGCTTGATGTCGTCCGACCACAGCGCCGAATGCAGGATCGTTCCCTTGAAGTCCTCCTCGCCCTTGAAGCGGGCACGGGAGGGGTCGTTGAGCTGGCCGATGGCCGAGACCAGCGCGGTGGATTCGATGGTCCCTTCGCCGTCCTTGGTTTTCAGCGTCGAGATCCAGCGCTGCCTGCTGTCGTCCCAGCGCGACGAGGTCAGTTCGGTGTTGACGCGCAGATGATCGCGGATGCCGTATTCGTCCGCGACCTTGAGCAGATAGCCGAGCAGCTCCTCGCGCTGGCAGAAGTAGCGGGTCCACGCATTGCCCGAGCCGAACGAATACGAATATGAATGGTTTGGCGTATCGACGCCGCAGCCGGGATAGCGGTTGATCCACCAGGTGCCGCCAAGCTCGGCGTTCTTCTCGACAATGGTGTAGGGGATGCCGAGATGGCCGAGCGCGACACCGAGCGCGATGGCGCAGACACCGGCGCCCACGATCAGGACGTGCTGGCGGGCAAGCTTCTCGTCAGAGGGACGCTTCGTCCATCGCGGCTCACGCGGCACAAAACCCATCTCCTCGCGCATCAGCGGCGCATATTCCGGCGCGACGTTCTCGCCGAGACAGACGCGCATCATCCTCAGCAGCAGTTCGTCGCCGGGATCGGTGACGACAGGCTTCGGCGTGCCATCGGCAAACAGCCTGACCACTGCGGCGCGGATCTCGTCCTGGGTCTCCCGTGGCACGCCGGCCTCGGGATCGGGGATGAGGCGGATATCGCGCTTCGGCAGGTAGGGCGGTTCGAGCCACTTCTCGTCGCCGGTCATGTGCACCAGCACCATCAGCAGGCAGCGGATGTCGCCCTCGGCGACCGCAGTAGTGAGGTCGAATGGCTCTTGCGGAGATGCGATGTTCATGGCGTGTCCTGATCTCCGGATGCAGTGAAGAGGCCGCGCGTCATCAGCTTGCGATAGGCGGAGATGACGTGGTCGGGCACGGCGGTGACACCGCCTTCCGAATAGGAATAGCGGCGGCTGAGATAGCCGCGCGCGCCCATCAGCATGTGGACGATGGCCTCGAACTCCTCGTCGCTGTAATCCCGGATCGCGCACGCCGTTCGCGCGCGACGCAAGATGCGGACATAGGCGACCGAGATGTTGTCGAGATGTTTCTGGTAGCCGTGAGGTGCAAAGAACTCGGCCTCGTTGAGGATGCGCAGGAATTCCGGCACCTCGCGGATGAAGTCGAAGAAGGCGGAGAAGCGCGCAATCTCCTGCCGCGCCGCATCCGCCGTGCCGGTGCGGGCGCGGATGAACTCGACCATGTCGAGGCCGATCTTTGGCAACAGCTGGTCGAGCAGTTCCTGACGGTTCTCGAAATGATTGTAGAAGGTGCCTTGCGCGACGCCGGCTTCTTCCGTGATGCGGGCGACGGAGGCCTCCGCATAGCCATGCTTGCCGACGACCTTGGTCGCGGCGTCAAAGATCTTCTGCTTGGTCCAGGCATTGCGCTCGACGCGGTTGAGCTTTGTCACCTTGGCATTCGCTTGCGTCATTCAGACGTCTCCAGCTCGGCGCGCAGCACGCGCTTGAGGATCTTTCCACTCGGGTTGCGCGGCAGGCTGTCGCGGATGACGAGCTGTTTCGGCACCTTGAAGCTCGCCAGCCGCGCGCGGCAATGATCGGTGAGGGCGGGGAGCTCGAGGCGGGCGCCCTCGGCCAGCACGACGACGGCGACCGGACGCTCGCCCCAGCGCGTATCGCGAAGGCCGATCACCGCGACTTCGCGCACTTCAGGCAGATCGTAGATGATGCGCTCGACCTCGGAGGAGGCGATGTTCTCGCCTCCGGAGATGATCATGTCCTTCTTGCGATCGGTCAGGTACAGGAATCCCTCGTCGTCGAGATAGCCGACGTCGCCGCTGCGGAACCAGTCGCCGAAGAAGGCGGTTTCAGTCTTCTCCGGATCCTTCCAATAGCCGCGCGTGATCTTGGGCCCGCGCAGGCAGATCTCGCCGTTAACGTTCGGCGGCTGCGTCTTGCCGTCCTCGTCGCGGATCTCGATCTCGACATGGGCGATGGCACGGCCCGTTGATCCGATCTTCTCGATCTCGCGGCCGGCCTCCATGAAGGTGTCGCCGCCGACGGTCTCGGTGAGGCCATAGGCGTCGATATAGCGGGCGTTGCGGAAGAGTTTGGAAAAGGCGCGGATGCGCAGCTCCGGCGTCTTCTCGCCGCCGCCGATTGCCCATTTCAGGCTGGAGACGTCGTAGCGGTCGCGGGTCGGGCAGGTGAGCATCGCTGTGGTCATCACGGGCGCGAACCATGCGGCGTCGAGCCTGTCCTCCGCGATCGCCGCGAGCGCCGTCTCTGGCTCGAAATTGCGTTCGATGCGGATGAAGCCGCCATGCCAGAGCACGGCGATGCCGGGCAGGTCGAGCGCGCCGACGTGATAGAGCGGGCCGACGACGAGAAGGCGCGTGTCGGCGCTGAGGCCGAGTGCGATGGTCTGGTCGGCCGACTTCCAGTAGAAATTATCGTAAGTGAGCATCACGCCCTTGGGGCGGTCGGTGGTGCCCGAGGTGTACATCAGGCGCATCAGGTCTGATGGCTGGCGAACGTGCATGGGGGCTGGCGGCGTGCTGCCTGTCAGATGCGTGGCGCTCTGCTGCCCGGCCTCGTCGAGCACGACAGTCTTTGCGCCCGCGGCATTTGCCGCCAACTCCTCGTCGACGATCAGCAGGCGCGCACCGGCATTGGTGGCGATGTAGCCGACCTCGTCGCGCGAGAGGCGGAAGTTGATGGGCAGGAAGACCCCGCCGAGATGGCTGGTGGCGAAGACGAGTTCCAGGAACGCCGCACTGTTCTTCATGAGCACGGCGACGACATCACCGGCGCCGATGCCCTGTGCGGCAAGCCAGCCCGCGACCCTGCGCACGCGCGCATCCAGGGCCGCGTAGGAAATCTCCTCGCCGCGATATTTCAGCGCAGGCCGCTCCGGCGTGCGCCGGGCATGGAAGGCGATGAAGCTCGACAGGTTGATCATTGCGCTTGTTTTGGGCCGGTTGCCGGCCTCGTTTCCTCCCAGATGAATTCTGACTCGTAATTCATCTTTGGCTTGACGTCACCCCTCTACCTCTGAAATCCTCGGGAACATGGAGACGAGACGATCTCCAGCAAGGGATCAGGAAACGCCGACCCGAAAGAGGGAGGGGAAAATGACGAGAACCCGCACGCCGGGCATCAGCCGCCGTTCAGCACTGGCGCTGATGGGCGCCGGAGCGATGACGTTTGCCGCGCCGTGGGCGGCGCGCGCACAAGCCAAGACGATCAAGATCGGTATGCCGACGATCCTGTCAGGCCGCGTCGCGCAGCTCGGCACGTCCTCGCGCAATGCCGTGATGCTCGAGGTGGAGAAGGTCAACGCCGCGGGCGGCCTTGCCGGGCGTCAGATCGAGATGGTGGTCCGCGACTCCAAGGGCCAGCCGCAGGAAGCAGCGCGTGTCGCGCGCGAGCTCGTCAACACCGACGGCTGCGAGCTGCTGCTCGATGGCGAAGCGTCCTCCGGATCGTTCGCGGTGCATGAGGTCGCGCGTGACCTCGGCGTGCTCTGCATCCACACCTGCTCGGAAGCCTCTTCGCTCACGGCCGATCCCAAGCAGCACATCCCGAACGCGTTCCGCTGCGTGCGGCAGGGCATCCACGATTCCATCGTCGGCGGCAGTTACGCCGCCGCGATCTCCAAGGCCAAGGGCCTGAAGAAATGGGCGACGTGCTCGCCCGACTACGCCTATGGCCGCGACACCACCGGCGAGTTCACGCTGTACCTGAAGCGCTTCGCGCCCGACGTCGAGATCATCAGCGAGTCCTGGCCAAAGCTGTTCCAGCCCGATTACACCGAGGTGGTGACGAAGATTTTGCAGGCCAAGCCGCAGGCGCTGTATTCCTGCCTGTGGGGCGGCGACCTCACCTCCTGCATCGACCAGGCCAACATCTACGCGATGTTCGGCCAGATGGAGGTGTTCGCGGTCAACATGGCCGACTACACCGCGCTGACGGTGGTGAAGAACCTGCCCAAGGGCATCCACTCCGGCAATCGCTACATCAAGACGTTTCCGACCACGCCGGAGAATGCCGCCTGGGGCGATGCCTACAAGGCCAAGTACAACGAGTATCCGACCAACTGGTCGTGGCAGAACGCGACCGCGGTGATGTTCCTCGCCGAAGCCGCCAAGAAGGCGAATTCGGCCGACGGCAAGAAGCTCGCGGAGGTGCTGAAGGGCCTCACCATCAAGTGCCCGTTCGGCGCCGACGGCACCGTGACGATGCGTGGCGACGATCACACGCTGGTCGGCTACGCCATCGGCTGGGGCACGACGATCCCGCAGGAGCCTTATGTGCCCGAGGTCAAGGCCGGCGACTGGAAGACGATCTTCGAGCTCGAGGCCGAGTGGAAGAAGAGCAAGGGCTACACCTGAGTTGATGCGCGGCGGGGACGGGCGACCGTCTCCGCCGTTTTCGTTTGGCTCCCCGCGCCGCATCAGGCGCGCTGCAATGAAAGTGTTCCCGTGGATCTCGACGCGCTTGCCGGCTGCCTCTCCAGCTCCGCCTGCCTGGTGACGCAGACCACCAGCGGCCTCATCATCGGCATGCTGTTGTTTCTGGTTGCGGTCGGGCTGACCTTGATCTTCGGCGTGCTCAAGGTGGTCAATTTCAGCCACGGCGCCTTTTATATGTTCGGCGCCTATTTTGCGATGGCGGCCTATCAGCTCACCGGCAGTTTCGCGCTCGCGATGCTGGCGGGGGCGGCGGGCACTGCCATTCTCGGCCTGATCTTCGAACGCGTCTTCATGAGCCGCGTCTATGGCGCGGACGTCTTGATGCAGTTGCTCGTCTGCTATGCCTTCGTGCTGATCTTCGACGACGTCGTGCGCATCATCTGGGGGCCGGAATTCAAGTCGATGGGCATGCCGTCGGCGTTCCAGGTGATGCCGCTGTTCATCGCCGGCGGCGTGGTGCCGCCTTATTACCTGCTGCTGATCGGCGTCGCACTTGTCGCGGCTGTCGTACTTGGCTTTGGTCTATCGCGCAGCCGCATCGGCAAGGTGATCCGCGCCGCCGCGCATAATCCCGGCATGGTGTCGGCGCTCGGCATCAACACCGGCCTGATCTATGGCGGCGTGTTCGCGCTCGGTGGCATGCTGGCGGGTCTTGCCGGTGCACTGGCCGCCCCGGTGCGCTCGTTGACGCCGGGGATGGGATTCTCCGTGCTGATCGAATCCTTCATCGTCACCGTGATCGGCGGCATGGGCTCGATTCTGGGTGCATTGATTGGCGCGCTGCTGCTCGGCCTCATCAGATCGTTCGGCTCGCTCGGCTTTCCGCTGTTCACGGAGGGCCTGATGTACCTGTTCATGGTGATCGTGCTGGTCTCCAAGCCCACCGGCCTGTTCGGCAAGGAGGCGGCATGACCGAGCTCGAGGCCGGGCGCGCGCAAGCGCTGGCGCCGGTGCGCGGCGGCGCCGCGCTGCAACGCTATCGCGACGTGCTGATCGCGCTGGTTGCGTTCGCCGTGCTGGCGAGCCTGCCGCTGTTCACCGGCAGCAAGGCGCTGCTCGACTTCGTCATCCGCTGCTCGGCCTACGGCCTGTTCGCGACCTCGCTCAATCTCCTGGTCGGCTACACCGGCCTGACCTCGTTCGGCCACGGCATGTTCTTCGGCCTCGGTGCTTACGGCTTCGGCCTGATCATGCAGAAGCTCGGCGTTCCCATTCCGGTCGCTGTCGTCGCAACGCTGGCGATCACTGCCGTGATCGCTGCGATCATCGGCGCGATCTGCGTGCGGTTGAAGGAAATCTATTTCGCCTTCGTCACGCTCGCTTTCCAGATGCTGATCCACTCGACCATCCTGTCCTGGGCCTCCTTCACCGGCGGCGACCAGGGCCTGCGTGGCGGCATCCCCAGGCCCGCGTTCCTCGGCATCAACCTTGCCAACCACATTCATCTCTACATCGCGAGCTGCGCGCTTCTCGTTCTCGGCCTGCTCGCGATGCGCCAGATCGCGCAATCGCCGTTCGGCTACACGCTGCGCATGATCCGCGACAACGCCGCGCGCGCGAGCTTTCTCGGCATCGACGTCTGGCGTGCAAAGCTCACCGTGTTCGTGCTGGCGGCGCTGTTTGCGTCCATGGGCGGCATGGTGATGGCGCTGTTCGTCTCCGGCGCCTATCCGGAATTCGCCTATTGGACCATCTCGGGGGAAGCGATCTTCATCAACATGCTCGGCGGCGTCTCGACCTTCCTCGGGCCGATGGTCGGCACGGTGCTGCTCTTGTTGCTCAACGACACCGTGACGCGCTTCACCGAGTATCATGGCATCGTGCTCGGCGTGGTCATCCTGTTCTTCGCGCTGGGCCTGCGCAAAGGCCTGCTGGACTTCGTCGCCGAGTGGTTTTCGCAGCGCCGCGACGCAGGCGAGGGGCGCTAGCGATGCTCGAGATCCGCAACCTCGCAAAATCCTTCGGTGGCGTGAAAGCGACCAACGACGTCTCGCTCGACTTCCCCGACGGCTCGCTGACGGCCGTGATCGGCCCGAACGGCGCCGGCAAGAGCACGTTCTTCAATTTGATCACCGGCGCGCTGAGGCCGGACAGCGGTCAGGTGCTGCTCGACGACGTCGATCTCGCCGGCCGCTCGCCGCCGGAGATCGTCCGTCACGGCATCGGACGTGCCTTCCAGGTCGCCAGCATCTTCAAATCGCTGACGGTGCAGGAGACCATGCTCGCCGCGGTCAGTGCCGATCAGCGCACCTCCGCGGTGCTGCACAAGCGCTTTCCGCTGCCCGAGACGCGCGACCGTGCCGAGCATGTGATGGAGCTGCTGGGGCTCGCCGGCAAACGCCATCGCACCGCTGCGACGCTCTCGCACGGCGACCAGAAATTGCTCGACATCGCGCTGGCGCTGGTGCTCGAACCAAAGGTATTGCTGCTGGACGAGCCGACCGCCGGCATGGGGCCGGAAGAACGCTGGCGCATGATCGACAAGGTGCGCGAACTCTGGGAGACCCAGAAGATCACCGTGGTCTTCATCGAGCACGACATGGACATCGTGTTCAAGATCGCGCCCAAGATCGTCGTGCTGTGCTACGGCCGCATTCTCGCCACAGGCACGCCCGACGAGATCCGCAACAACAGCGCCGTGATCGACGCCTATCTCGGCACAGATCATGCGGGAGCCGCCGCATGAGCGCCGCCGTCATCGAAGTTGCCGATCTCGACGTCTATTACGGCACAAGCCAGATCCTGTTCGGCGTCGGCCTGTCGGTGCGGCAGGGCGAGACCATGGCGCTGCTCGGCCGCAACGGCGCCGGCAAGTCGACGACGATGAAGGCGATCATGGGTCTTGCGCCGCCGCGGCGGGGCAAGGTCAGCTTGCGCGGTGCGGTGATCTCCGGCCAGAAGCCGCACACAATCGCACGCGCCGGCCTCGGCTTCGTGCCCGAGGATCGCCAGATCTTTCCGGAGCACAGTGTCGAGGACAATCTCGTCATCGGCCGCAAGAAGGGGCCGGAGGGCCAGGACGAATGGCCGATCAAGCGGATCTATGAGGTCTTCCCGCTGCTGGAGCCGCTGCGCCATCGCATCGCCGGGCGCCTTTCGGGCGGCGAGCAGCAGATGCTGGCGATCGCGCGCACGCTGATGGGCAATCCCGCGCTGCTGCTGCTGGACGAGCCGAGCGAGGGGCTCGCGCCGATCATCGTGCAACGGATCGGCGAGCTGCTGCGCCAGCTTCGAAGCATCGGATCGACCGTGCTGATCGCCGAGCAGAACATGCATTTCTGCCTCGGCCTTGCCAGCCATGCCACGGTGATCGACAAGGGACAGATCGTCTATGCCGCGGGAATCGACGAGCTGAAGGCCGACGATGCCATCCGGCGGCGTTACCTGGCCCTGTAAGCCGGCGCCGGTGCCTCTGTAGGCGGGAAGAAGAAAACCATTGCCTCGACATCGTCCCGCGGAAGGAGTTTCCCCTTCGGGAGGCAAAAACGCCAATCGCTTCCATTGCCGTTTCGGGCCGAAACGACGACATTCCCATCTGAAATTGATGGATTGGCCACGGTCATGGAACGCACTGGATTCGAGCCCTTCGGCGAGCAGCTGGTGTCCGCAACGGACGCCCAGCCGAAATCGCGTGCCTCGAAGCTCCTGCTGCGGGCCGGCACCACGCTGTTCTGGTCGCTGGTTGCGGGCATCGTGCTGGCGCGTGCGGCCTTCTTCGAGCCGGGCATCTATGACGGCTTCAGCCGGGTTGCATCGCTCGCCAAGAGCCTGATCTTCTGATCCCCGATTATTCCGGGCTGAGGACAGAACTTCCCTCGGCCCTGATATGCCGAAAACTTATTCCCCATCGAGCCGACGCTGCGTATAAATATTTCTCCTCTGGGAGAGATTTGTGTCGCAGAATCAAGCATCCAGCCCGGCCGACGCCAAGCCGACCACTGCCGCGAGCCGCGTCGTCGCGCTGATTCCCGGCATTCTCCTCTGTATCGCCGTGGCCGGCGTTTCGGCCCTGCTCGAGCACCTGGAACTGGGCGTGTTCGAGCACCCCTATGTCGAGGCGCTGGTGATGGCGATCCTGCTCGGCATGGCGCTCCGCAGCTTCTGGAGACCGGCTCTGCGTTGGCAGGCCGGCATCGCCTTCAGCGCCAAGCAGCTGCTTGAGGTGGCCGTCATGCTGCTGGGGGCCTCGATCAGCTTCGCGGCCATCGCCGCCTCCGGCATTGCGCTTTTGGCCTCGATCGCCGCCGTCGTCGTGATCGCGCTCTGCGTCTCCTTCGGCCTCAGCCGGCTGCTCGGCCTGTCGACGCGGCTCTCGATCCTGATCGCCTGCGGCAACTCGATCTGCGGCAATTCGGCGATTGCGGCGGTGGCGCCCATCATCGGCGCCAACAACGACGAGATCGCATCCTCGATCTCCTTCACCGCGATCCTCGGCGTGATGATGGTGCTCGGCCTGCCGCTGTTGATCCCCCTGCTGCAACTGTCCGCCACGCAATACGGCATCCTCGCGGGCCTCACGGTCTATGCGGTGCCACAGGTGCTCGCGGCGACGGTGCCGGCGGGGCTCGTCTCGACGCAGATCGGCACGCTGGTGAAGCTGATGCGCGTCCTGATGCTGGGGCCGGTCGTCGTCGGCCTGTCGCTGATCGCCTCGCGCTGGCAGACCGACGCCAAGAAGACCAATGTCGGCTTCTTCCGCCTGGTCCCCTGGTTCATCCTCGGCTTCCTCGCGCTGGCGACGCTGCGCTCGCTGGAGATCGTGCCGGGCACGGTGGTGGGGCCGGTGACGAAGATCACGAGCTTTCTCACGGTGGTGTCGATGGCCGCACTCGGCCTCGGCGTCGACGTGCGCGTGCTGGCGAATGTCGGCGGCCGGGTGACGGCCGCAGTCACGCTGTCGCTGATGCTGCTGCTCGGCATCAGCATCGCGCTGGTGCATTGGTTCAAGTGAGGGACGGCGGTCGCGTACCCTCCCCTGGAGGGGGAGGGTCGATCGCGCGAAGCGCGAGCGGGGTGGGGTGATCGCTCCGCACCGGCAGTGCACAGGGCGGAGAGACTGTCACCCCACCCCGTCTCACATTCTCGCTACGCTCAATGTGAGCCGACCCTCGCCCTCCAGGGGAGGGTAAGCGAAATTCGCGTTCGCCGTGCCTAGAGCGGTTTCGAGCGAAGTGGACACCGGTTCGCGTGAAGAAAACGCGTCAAAACAAGAATCTAGAGCTTCGGTTCTGATTCAATCAGAACCGAAAATGCTCTAGTGTCCTGAACCAAAAGTTCGTGGCATTTTAGGCCTTGGCGGGCAAACTGTAAGCGCAGAAGCGCTCGATCGAACTAAGGATGTCGTCGGCTGATTTTGTCCATCGGAACGGCTTTGGTTTGGCGTTGTGAAGTTCGATGAAGGACTTAATGTCGGTGCGCAGCGCAGCCACGCTGCGATAGATACCGCGCCTGATTTTGCGCTCGGTGATGAGCGCAAAGAAACGTTCGACCTGATTGAGCCAAGATGAACTGGTTGGCGTCAGATGCACGTGCCAGCGTGGCCTCTTGGCCAACCAGTTGCGGATCAGCGGCGTCTTGTGGGTTGCGTAATTGTCCATGACAAGGTGAACGTCCAGACTGTCTGGAACAGCGGCTTCGATCTCATCGAGAAATTTGCGGAACTCCACGGCGCGATGGCGCCCATAACACTTGCCGATGACCCGGCCAGTTGCGATGTCGAGGGCAGCAAACAGCGAGGTCGTCCCGTGGCGCTTGTAATCGTGACTGCGGCGCGCCGCCTGGCCAGGCCGCATGGGGAACATGGGCTGGCTGCGGTCCAGCGCCTGGATCTGCGATTTCTCATCGACACACAGTACAATGGCGCGCTCGGGCGGGGCCACATAGAGGCCGACCACGTCGCGAACTTTGGCAACGAAATCTGGGTCGGTTGAGAGCTTGAAGGTCTCCAACCGATGCGGCTGCAGGCCGAAGGCGCGCCATATCCGCTGTACTGTCGAGACAGACAGCCCGCTGGCCCGTGCCATACCGCGTGAACTCCAATGCGTCGCATCGGCAGGCTTCGTCTCAAGGGTGCGGACGATCACCGCCTCGATCCGGGCATCCTCGATGGTGCGCGGCGTCCCTGATCGCGGCTTGTCCAAGAGACCTTCAAGTCGATGCTCGGCGAAGCGCAGACGCCATTTGCTAACCGTGTCAGGATCAATAGCCAGGCGGGCCGCCACGACCTTGCTCTGCTCGCCTTCAGCACAGGCCAAGATGATCCGAGCCCGCAGCGCCAACGCCTGCGCCGTGCTCCGGCGCGACGCCAGCGACGTCAACTCAGCGTGTTCCATCTCATCGAGCCCCAGCGGGGCAAAGCGTCGACCCATAACCGATCCTCCCCAAAATCGAGAGATTCCGCTAGGTTCGAGTCGATTTGGAGTCCGTCGAACTTCAGATTCGGGACAGTAGAGCGTATTCGGTTCTGATTGAATCAGAACCGAAGCTCTAGATTCTTGTTTTGACGCGTTTTCTTCACGCGAACCGGTGTCCACTTCGCTCGAAAACGCTCTAGCAGCCGCTCTCCTTCAAGCGCCACGACAGCAGCACTTGGACCGGGTTTGCGCGAGCCGCAAAACGGCTGGAAGGTGGCTTTCTATCTGCAAAGATAGTTCTCGGCCCGATTTGGAAAGTATCTTTTCATCGAGACTTGCCTTGCCACTCGCCTCAGAAAATAGCTGATCTAGATCAATGAGATAAAACCGGAAAGATGGATACTCGATCCTGGCACGTACCTTGCTAACCTCTATTCCGAGTAGAATCATAAGCTTGTCAGGGGGAGGTCTGATGGAATTCCAGGAGGGAAGGCAGGATCTGGCGCGGCGCGGCCTGCCCGAGATCGATGCCGCGACGGTCGATGGATTTCTCGGCGCGGCCGACGGGGCCGGCGCGGTCGCGGTGCTGCTGTCGGCGGGTGACCCCAAGCGTTTCCCGGAGGCCATCGACGTTGCGGTGGTGCTGCCGGAGCTGATCGACGCGTTCCAGGGACGGCTGCGCGGTGCCGTGATCGCGCGCGCGGCCGAGAGCGAGCTCGGCCAGCGATTTGGCGTGCGCGTGCAGCCGACGCTGATCCTCGTCGCCAAAGGCGAGACGCTCGGGCTGATCGCCAAGATCCAGGACTGGTCGGTCTACATCGATCGCATCACCAGGCTGATCGAGCGCCCGCGCGGACACGGCGCGGCCGTTGCGGCCACCATCGTTCCCCAGCATCGCGGACAGGGTGTCGAGCTATGAAAGCCGGTTTCTGGACTGCGCCGGAAGGCGCCGAGCAGCCGATCAGCGTGTTTCCGATCGGCGAGGAGAGTCTCAATGCCGCGAGCGGCAGCCTGACGGCGGCCGGGGCCCTGGCCAAGCTCGCCACGCTCGACAGCGCCGAGCTGGCCAGGAGCTGCCCCAATGCAGTGGAGCTGCTGTCGAAGGTGGCGGATGTGATCGCCGGGCAGAAGGCTGATGCGCCGACGCAGCTATTCCGGCTCGGCAATCTCAACGATCTCGAGCGCCGGCTCGTCGCCGACGTGCTCGGTGAGGGCGAGGTGGCCGGCGTCGTCGCGCTGCCGGACGGCTCGCTTGCGCAGATTCAGGAGTCGGTGCTTGCCGGCCTCTGGCGGATCCGGATCGAGACCGACGGCCATCACGAATATCTCGAGGTCGGCGCGATCCCCGAGATCGTGAAGCGCGCGGCCGCCGATCTGACCTCCGCCGATTTCGAGATCGGCCAGCCGCCGGAAGGCGCCATGAACGTTTTGCCGGTGCTCGCCGAGATCCGCGAGCGGGCGCAGGCCTTTCGGCCCGGCATGCGCTCGCAGATCATCAATTTCACGCTGCTGCCGATGAGCCCCATCGACATGAGCTTCCTGCAGGAGACGATCGGCAACGGGCCGATCCAGCTCGTCTCGCGCGGCTACGGCACCTGCCGGGTGCTGTCTACTGGCATCCGCAATGTCTGGTCGGTGCAGTTCTTCAACGCCATGGACACCATCATCCTCGACACGCTCGAGGTCGGCGGCGTGCCGACCGTGGCGCTGGCTGCGGACGAGGATTTCGAGGATTCCGCCGAGCGGCTCACGGAAATCATCGAGGCGTATTTCAGATGAGCGCCTTCGAGAATTTCGGAGTGCGCCAGGACGTCGCCGACGTCACGCGGCTGGAGTGTGGCATCTGCTGGACCGTCTACGATCCGGCCGATGGCGACGAGGTCGCGCAGATCGCGCCGGGGACGCCGTTCGCGGCGTTACCGGAGGAGTGGCGCTGCCCGAACTGCGACGCGCCGAAATCCAAATTCATGGCGGTCGAATCGTGACCGCAAGCGCGCCAGCCATGGTCGATGACGCCGACGCCGCGGCGTGGGGCGAACTGCTGGCCGGCGCCTACCGGGAGATCGGCGCGCGCGCGATGCAGGATCTACCGATCTACAACGATGCGCTCGGCGTCGAAGCGGTCGGCTTTCATCGCTTCAACGGCACGACCGTCGGCATCATGGTCACGCCGTGGTTCATGAACGTGATGATGCCGGCGAGCGCGGGAGCGCAGGCGGGCGCGACACAGCGCATGCGTTTTCCGACGGGCGAGATCGAATTCGTCGTGAGCAAGGTCGTTCCGATCGGCAATATCGCGAGTTGTTCGCTGTTCTCGCCGATGTCCGAGTTCGCAGACATGGAAGCCGCGCGGGCGACGGCTGAAGCCGCGCTGGCCGAGCTGATGCTGGCAGCCGACAGCGAGGAGGCGGTTCGCCGTCGCGAGCCTCCGACACCTCAGATCGATCGGCGCAACTTCCTGCGGGGCGCCCTGACGGAGCGGCGCGGATGAGCCTCTCGTTCCGAAACGAAATTGACATTACGGTGTGGCTCGCCGGCGCCACGATCGCCGACGTTGCCATCAAGCCGCGCAGCCGGCCGCCGCTGACGCGCCTGTTTGCCGGCAAGCCGGCGGCATCGCTGCTCCCGGTACTGCCGCGGCTGTTTTCGCTGTGCTCGGTCGCCCATCAGGTTGCGTACCTGTCGGCGATGGAAGCCGCGCAAGGGCGCGAGCCGGCGCCCGCGAGGCTGCGGAGCCGTATCACTGCGGTGATCGGCGAACGGCTGACGGAATTGCTGCGTGGTCTGTTCGTTGGACGGGCTGCGCTCGACGGCACCAGCGCCGCTGCGGTACGTGCCGTAATGCAGGCGAGCGCGCTCCTCGGCGGCGTGGACGAAGCCGCCCCCGAGGCTTTGCATTGCGAAGCGATCGCGCAGATCAGGACCGCGCTCGGTGCGCTGGGTATATCGAGCGAAGCTGCGGCCTTTGAGCCGGGAAGTGCACTGGCCGCATCCGTTGCGGGATGCAGCGGTAAGCTCGTGGCACAGCCGGTCGTCGAGCCATCGTTCTTGACCTTGGCGGACGATATCGAGATCGTCGCGCGTCTGCTGGCGGACGGCGCAGCTTATTCCGATGCGCCCGATCTCTGTGGCCGGATTCCGGAAACCGGCGTCTGGGCGCGCAGCGCGCGCCGGAAGGAGATGTCCTCGTCATCGGGCGACCCCGCTGCGCGTCTGAAGGCACGTATTGCCGAGATCGGGCAGCTCTGCGCCTGGCTCGATCACGGCGCCACCGATCTCGAGGAGGGCGTGGTCGCGAGCTATCGACTTGGCGCGGGCAAGGGCGCGGCTGCGGTGGAATGCGCGCGCGGCCGGCTCTATCACGCCGTCGCGCTGGACGGCGAGGGCCGGATCGTCAATTTCGAATTCCTGGCACCGACCGAATGGAATTTCCATGCGCATGGGCCGCTGGTCCGGAACCTCAAGGGCGCGACTCTCGCTGCCGGCCGGCAGGGGCAGGATGCGGTTCGCGCGCTGGTCGGCTCGTTCGATCCCTGCGTCGGCTTCAGCCTCGGCTTTCGCGAGGCCGGCCATGCATGAGATGGCGCTGTGCGAAGGCATCATCGGAATCGTGGAGGAGGAAGCGCGCAAGCGCGCTTTCGCCAAGGTGAAAGTCGTCTGCCTCGAGATCGGCGCGCTCAGCCACGTCGCGCCGGAAGCGCTGAAATTCTGCTTTGAGGCCATCGCGGCACGAAGCATCGCGCGAGGCGCACGGCTTGAGATCGTCGAGACGCCCGGGACGGCCTGGTGCATGGCTTGTTCGAAGAGCGTCGAGATCAATCAGCGTTACGAGCCGTGCCCGTCCTGCGGGGGCTATCAATTGCAGGTGACGGGCGGTGAAGAGATGCGTGTGAGGGAACTGGAGGTCGACTGATGTGTACGGTCTGCGGCTGCAGCGACGGCAAGGCATCCATCGAACACACGCATGATCATCATCACGATCATGGCCATGGTCACCATCATCACCACGGTCACGGCCAACACCATGACCATCAGCACGGCGACGCATGCGATCACATCCCAGATGACGCAGGTCTGCTCGACCGCAGCGCCAACCGGGCGGGTCAGACCATCGCCGGCATGAGCAGCGACCGCATCATCCAGGTCGAGCGCGACATCCTCGGCAAGAACGACAGGCTCGCAGCCGACAACCGTGCCCGCTTTGCCGCCGATGGGGTGCTCGCCTTCAATCTGGTGTCCAGCCCCGGCGCCGGCAAGACCTCGCTGCTGGTCCGCGCCGTGTCGGAGTTGAAGTCCAGTTGCTCGATCGGCGTGATCGAAGGCGACCAGCAGACTTCTAACGATGCCGAGCGGATTCGCGCGACCGGCGTGGCGGCGATCCAGGTCAACACCGGCAAGGGCTGCCACCTCGATGCCGCCATGGTCGGCGAGGCCTATGACCGGCTGCCGTGGCTGAACGGCGGTCTTCTCTTCATCGAGAATGTGGGCAATCTGGTCTGCCCGGCGGCGTTCGATCTCGGCGAGGCCTGCAAGATCGTGGTGTTCTCGACCACCGAGGGCGAGGACAAGCCGCTGAAATATCCCGACATGTTCGCAGCTTCGTCCCTCATGCTGATCAACAAGATCGATCTTGCGCCCGTGCTCGATTTCGATCTGGCGAGGACGGTCGAATATGCGCGGCGGGTTAACCCGAAGATCGAGGTGCTGACGGTGTCGGCGCGCACCGGCGAGGGCTTTGCGGCGTTCTACGCCTGGATCCGCAAGCGGATGGCGGCGACGGCGTCCAACGCGATGACGGCAGCGGAGTGATGATGGGCGGCGAAGCCACGGCACAGGATGGACGGCGACTGCGCCTGCATGTGCGCGGCGCCGTGCAGGGCGTTGGTTTTCGCCCCTATGTCTATGGCCTTGCCACCCGCTATCGCCTCGGCGGCTTCGTCGCCAACGATCCCCACGGCGTCGTGATCGAGGTGGAGGGCGATCGCGCCTCCGACTTCGTCTTGGCGCTGCCGCTGGAAAAGCCACCGCTCGCCAGGATCGACGAGATCTCGGTGCAGCCGGTCGGCGCGGTGGCGAGCGAAGAGTTCTGCATCCGCACCAGCGAACAGGGGCGGGTGTCGACACGCATCGTCGCCGATGCCGCGACCTGCCCGGAATGCCTAGGCGAACTGTTCGACCCGGCCAGCCGTTTCTACCGGTACCCCTTCGTCAACTGCACCCATTGCGGCCCGCGCTACACGATCGCCGAGCGGCTGCCCTATGATCGCCAGACCACGGCGATGAAGCGCTTTGGCATGTGCGGGGCCTGCGCCGGCGACTACGCCGATCCCAGGAGCCGCCGTTTCCATGCCGAGGCGATCGCCTGCCCGCAATGCGGCCCAAAGCTCAGCCACGGGTGCGCGGACATCGCTGCGGCGATTGCCGCTGGCGGGATCGTCGCGATCAAGGGGCTCGGCGGCTATCAGCTGCTCTGCGATGCCCGCGACGAGGCGGTCATACTGCGGCTGCGGCAGCGCAAGCAGCGCGACCAGAAGCCGTTTGCGGTTATGGTTGCGTCGCGGGACACGGTTGCCGACATCGCTGACGCCGCCGCCGCCGAGCTGGCGTTGCTCGAAACGTCGCCGCGGCCGATCGTACTGATGACGTCGCGCCATCGTCTCGCGCCCGCGATCGCACCTGAATTGTCGCGCCTCGGCGTCATGCTGCCGGTCGTCCCGCTGCATTACCTGATCTTCGAAGCGCTGGAATCGGCGCATCCGCGGACCGATGGGCGCTGGGTGATTGTCGCCACCAGCGCCAATCGCGGCGGCGAGCCGCTTCTGACCGACAATCGCCAGGCAGAACGAATGCTGGCCGGTATCGCCGACCTCATCGTCACCCATGACCGCGACATCGTCACCCGTGCCGACGACTCCGTGGCCGCAGTCATTGCCGGCCGGACGCAAATGATCCGCCGTGCCCGCGGCTACGTGCCCGAGCCGGTTCGCCTCGCGCGGTCGGTGCCGCCGATCCTCGCCGTCGGCGGCGCGCTGAAATCGACGGTGACGGTCACGCGCGGCAACGAGGCCTTCGTTTCGCAGCATGTCGGTGACCTCGACACCGCCGAAGGCATCCGCTTCTTCGAGGAGACCATCGAGCACCTGCTCTTGACGCTGGATGTCGAGCCGGTCGTCGTGGCTCATGACCTACATCCGAACATGGCCTCCACCCGTTTTGCCGAGGCGAGCGGAAAGAGGTTGATCGCGGTCCAGCACCATCACGCCCATGCGGCCTCCGTGATGGCGGAACATGGCGTCGCGGGACCGGCACTGGCGCTGGTGCTCGACGGCTTCGGCCATGGCAGCGATGGCGGCAACTGGGGCGGCGAGCTGTTGCTCTGCGAGGGCGCGCGCTTCCGGCGGCTCGGACATCTGTCGCCCTTGAAGATGCCGGGCGGCGATCGCGCCGCGCGCCAACCCTGGCGCATGGCCGCAGGCGTGCTTCATGTCCTGCAACGTGGCGAGACGATTGCAACGCGCTTTGCGGCAGAGCCGCAGGCTGCGCATCTGGCCGCCATGCTCGCGCAAGGCGGCGTGCCGGTGACGACCAGCGCCGGGCGGCTGTTCGACGCAGCGGCGGGACTGCTCGGCCTTTGCCGGGTCCAAAGCTACGAGGGCGAAGCCGCGATGAAGCTGGAAGCGCGCGTTCGCACGCCGCAGATCGCGGAGGACGGCTGGACCATCGAGAACGGGATGCTGTCTCTCGTCCCGTTGCTCGCGCACCTTGCTACCGAGGGCCTCGATCCGGTCCACGGCACCGAGCTGTTTCACGGCACCGTTGCGGCGGCCTGCGTCGACTGGATCGGTCGAGCGGCGCGCGAAACCGGCATCACGACCGTCACCCTGAGCGGCGGCTGCTTCCTCAATGCGATTCTCACGGACGAGATCCAGCGCGGCTGCATCGCCTCGGGCCTTTCTCCATTGCGGCCGCGGCAGCTGCCGCCCAATGACGGTGGTCTCAGCCTCGGTCAGGCGTGGATCGCGGCGCTGCAACTCCTCGAACAGCAAGGCCTGGAAGGAACCGCCTGATGTGTCTCGCGATACCTGCTGAGGTCACGAAGCTCCTCCCTGACGAGATGGCGATTGTCTCGATCGACGGCGTCAGCAAGGAGATATCAGTCGCCTTGATCGAAGACCTTGCCGTCGGCGACTACGTGATCATCCATGTCGGCTACGCCCTGACCAAGATCGATCCGGAGGAGGCCAGGCGGACGCTCGAACTGTTGCGAGAGCTCAGCGCCGCGGGAGAAGGAGCCGCGTCATGAAATATGCCGACGAGTTTCGCGACAAGGAAATTGCGCTCGGGCTCGCGAAGGCGATCCGCAACGAGGCTAATCCGAACAAGCCTTATCGCTTCATGGAATTCTGCGGCGGCCATACGCACGCGATCTCGCGCTATGGTCTCGAGGACATGCTGCCGAAGAACGTGCGGATGATCCACGGCCCCGGCTGTCCGGTCTGTGTGCTGCCGGCCGGGCGCATCGACATGGCGATCCGGCTTGCGGAGCGGCCGGACATTATCCTCTGCGTCTATGGCGATCTGATGCGCGTGCCCGGCTCGCACGGCGCATCGCTCCTGAAGGTGAAGGCGCGCGGTGCCGACATCCGCATGGTCTATTCAACGACCGACGCGATCCGGATCGCCGCGGACAATCCCGGGCGCGAGGTCGTGTTCTTCGCCATCGGCTTCGAGACGACGACGCCGCCCACAGCGGTCATGATCCGGCTCGCCGAGAAAAAGCAGATCGAGAACTTCAGCGTGTTCTGCAACCACGTGCTGACGCCGCCGGCGATGCAGAACATCCTGGAGAGCCCCGACATCCGCAATATCGGCCGGGTCGAGATCGACGGTTTTGTCGGGCCAGCGCATGTCTCGACCATCATCGGCACCGCTCCTTACGAGTTCTTTGCCGAGGAGTTCGGCAAGCCGGTTGTGATCTCCGGCTTCGAGCCGCTCGATATGATGCAAGCCATTCTCATGCTGGTGCGGCAGGTCAACGAGCACAGGCATGAGGTCGAGAACCAATACAGCCGCGCGGTGAACCGCGACGGCAATCTTCGCGCCAAGGAAGAAGTTTCCGACATCTTCGAGCTACGCGACCAGTTCGAATGGCGCGGTCTTGGACAGGTTCCCTATAGCGGACTGAAGCTGAAGCGCGCCTACGCCAAATACGACGCTGAGGTCCGCTTCGACATGGACGAGCTGCATGCCGACGACAATCCCGCGTGCGAATGCGGCGCCATCCTGCGCGGAGTGAAGAAGCCGGTCGACTGCAAGCTGTTCGGCACCGTCTGCACACCGGAGACGCCGATGGGATCCTGCATGGTCTCCTCAGAAGGGGCCTGCGCCGCGCACTGGACCTACGGCCGCTTCCGGGATCACCAGCAGAGGCGGGCGTCATGAAGGCCTACCAGCGCAAGCTCGACATCAGGAACGGCTGCGTCGACCTGTCCCACGGCTCGGGTGGCCGTGCCATGGCGCAATTGATCTCGGGCCTGTTCCACGAGGCTTTCGGCAACGAATGGCTGGCGCGCGGCAACGACCAGTCGGCTTTCGACGTCGGCGCCGGGCGCATGGTGATGACGACCGACGGCTATGTGGTCTCGCCGCTGTTCTTTCCCGGCGGCAATATCGGCTCGCTCGCGGTGCACGGCACCGTCAATGACATCGCCATGGCCGGTGCACGGCCGCTCTATCTCTCGGCGAGCTTCATCATCGAGGAAGGCTTTCGGTTCGCCGACCTCAAGACGATCGCGGAGTCGATGGGGGAAGCCGCGCGCAAGGCCGGCGTCCACATCATCACTGGCGACACCAAGGTGGTCGAGCGCGGCAAGGCCGATGGTCTGTTCATCTCGACCGCCGGCGTCGGGGTCGTGCCCGACGGGCTCGATCTCTCGGCCGAAAATGCGCGTGTGGGCGATCGCGTTCTGATATCGGGTACGCTCGGCGATCACGGCGTGGCTATCATGTCGAGGCGGCAGAACCTTGCCTTCGAGACCGAGATCGTCTCGGATTCCGTGTCATTGAACGGTCTCGTCGCGAACATGGTCGAAGCCGGTGGTCGCAGCATCCGCCTCATGCGCGATCCGACCCGCGGCGGACTCGCGGCTGCGCTGAACGAGATCGCCCAGCAGTCCGGCCTCGGCTTCCATCTCATCGAGCAGGCGATCCCCGTGAAGCCGGGGGTGGCGGCGGCGTGCGAACTGCTTGGACTTGATCCGCTCCACGTCGCCAACGAGGGCAAGCTGGTCGCGATCGTCGCGTCGGAGGCTGCTGGTGCGGTGCTGGCCGCGATGCGGGCGCACCCGCTTGGCCGGGAGGCTGCCGACATCGGCGAGGCCGTTGCCGACGATCATCATTTCGTGCAGATGGCAACGAGCTTTGGCGGCGGCCGAATTGTCGACTGGTTGTCGGGCGAGCAACTACCCCGTATCTGCTGAGGCCCACGATGCGCATTCTGCTCCTGTCGCATTCCTTCAACAGCCTGACGCAGCGGCTCCACGTCGAGCTTAGGGAACGAGGTCACCACGTCTCGGTCGAGCTCGACATCCATGCCGATGTCACGCGCGAGAGCGTGGCGCTCTATCGGCCGGATCTGGTGATCGCGCCGTTCCTGAAGCGAGCGATTCCAGACGATATCTGGCGCAGCGTGTGCTGCCTGATCGTTCATCCCGGACCCCCCGGTGACCGTGGTCCGGCTGCGCTCGACTGGGCCATTCTCGAAGATGCAAGCGAATGGGGCGTCACGGTGCTGCAGGCGGATGGTGAGTTCGATGCCGGTCCGGTCTGGGCGTTTCGTACCTTTCCGATGCGGTCCGCCGCGAAGTCCAGCATCTACCGCGACGAGGTGACATCGAGCGCCGTCGAGGCGGTTCTCGAAGCCGTCGCGGCGATCGAAGCCGGAAGAGCTGCTCCGCAGCCGTTACGCGCGGACGACCCGCGCATTCGCACGCGTGGACCGTGCCGTCAGGCGGACCGAGCGATCGACTGGCAACTCGACACCACTGCGACCATCCTGCGCAAGATCCGCAGCGCCGATGGCATGCCGGGTCTCGTCGACAGCCTGTTCTTCCAGGACGTCAGGCTGTTCGACGCGCATGAAGCGCACGAGATCTCCGGCGTGCCCGGAACCGTCGTCGCGCAATGCGACGGCGCGCTTGCGCGAGCCACGATCGATGGTGCGGTCTGGATCGGCCACGTCAGGCGGCTAGCGCCAAGGAGCCTGAAACGGCCCGCGGCAAAGATCTTCGCGGAGGAGGCGGCGCAGCTGCCGCACAGGCCCGGTTGCGGCTATGCCCCGATACGTTATCGCGAGTATGGCCAGGTGGGCGAGCTCGCATTCTCGTTCTACAACGGCGCCATGAGCACCGGCGACTGCGAAGCCCTGCTCGACGCCTATCGCGCCGCGCTGGCGCGTCCGACCAGGGTGCTGCTGCTGACGGGCGGCCAGGACTATTGGTCCAACGGCATCCATCTTGCCGAGATCGAGGCGGCCGAAAGCGCCGCGGACGAGTCTTGGCGCAACATCAATGCGATCGACGATCTCGCCCGCGCGATCATCGAGACCACCGATCGCCTGGTCGTCTCGGTCATGCGCGGCAACGCTGGTGCGGGCGGAGTGTTCCTCAGTCTCGCCGCCGACGAGGTCTGGGCAAGCGACCAGATCGTCCTCAATCCGCACTACAAGGACATGGGCAATCTCTACGGCTCGGAATACTGGACCTATCTGTTGCCGCGCCGTGCGGGCGCAGCGAACGCAACCCGGATCACGCAATGCCGGCTCCCGATGGGGGTGGCGGAAGCGCGGCGCCTCGGCATCGTCGATCGCGTGTTATCAGGCGAGGAACTTGCCGACATAAGCCTCGTACGGCGCGGCGCCGCCATGGCGTCGGATGCCGGGCTTGCCATGCGCCTAGCCGCCAAGCAGCAGCGTCGCGCAGCCGATGAAGCCGAGAAGCCCCTGCAATCCTATCGCGACGCGGAACTGCGGCGGATGAAGCTGAATTTCTACGGCTTCGATCCGAGCTACCACGTCGCGCGCTACAACTTCATTCACAAGGTCCCGAAATCGCGCACGCCGTTGACCATCGCGAGTCACCGGTCAACCCGCGTGCCCGGGCGGCCCATTGGCATGGCGGTGCCATCGTGAGCATTCAGGGAACCATTCTCGTCGTCGACGACGAGGTCCGCTCGCAGGAAGCGCTCCGGCGCGTGCTCAGGGAGGATTTCGAGGTGCTCTGCGTCGGCAACGCGACCGATGCGGAGAAGCTGCTGGAGGGCGAGATCGTCCACGCGATCCTCTGCGACCAGCGGATGCCGCATGAATCCGGCGTGAGCTTTTTGAAGCGCGTCCGCGAGCTCTGGCCAGATCCGGTACGGATGATCATTTCCGGCTATTCGGACTCCGAGGACATCATCGCGGGACTGAACGAGGCCGGCATCTATCAATACATCACCAAACCCTGGCAGCCGGAGCAGCTGATCGAGATCGTCAAGGAGGCGGTTCAGCTCTATCGGCTGCAGAAGGAGACGGAAACCGCCGGCGTCGACGTCAAGGCGACGTCGGGTCACATCAAGAAGGTCGTCTCGGTCAAGCGTGGGGTGGCCAAGCAGCTCCACGATTTCGATCGTATCGTGCATTCGCCGGAAAGTCCGATGCACAACGTGATCGAACTCGGCAGGCGCGCCGCCGACTACGATATCTCGGTTCTGATCACCGGCGAGTCCGGCACTGGCAAGGAGCTTTTGGCGCGCGCCATCCACTACGGCTCGGCGCGCGCCAACAAGGCGTTCGTGGTCGAGAACTGCGGCGCACTGCCGGACGAGCTCTTGGAGAGCGAACTGTTCGGCTGCAAGAAGGGCGCCTTCACCGGCGCCTATCAGGATCGCATCGGCCTGTTCGAGGTCGCCGACGGCGGGACTATTTTCCTCGACGAGATCGGCGAGACTTCGCCGGCGTTCCAGGTCAAGCTCCTGCGCGTGCTGCAGGAGAGCGAGATCCGCCCCCTCGGTGCACAGCGCGTGCGCAAGGTCGACGTGCGCGTGGTGGCGGCGACCAATCGCGACCTGGAGGCCGAGGTCGAAGCCGGCCGCTTTCGGCGCGATCTGTACTATCGCCTCGCTGCATTCCCGGTGCATATGCCGGCGCTGCGTGAGCGTCCGATGGATATTTCACTGATCGCCGAGGGCGTGCTGTCGGCGGTCAAGATCTCGTTCAACCGGCCGAGCCTGCGCTTCGCGCGTTCGGCACTGGATGAATTCGCAAAATATCACTGGCCGGGCAACGTGCGCGAGCTCCAGAATGAGATCCAACGCATGGCGGTCCTTGCCGATCAGGACGAGCTGCGCGCCCCGCCGCTCTTGGGGCGCCGCAGCGGGAGGCGACCCGCGCCGATCCCGGCCCACGGCAAGTCGAACGGATCGGCCTCCTTGAAAGATAAAGTGGAGGATCTCGAGAAGTCGGTTATCATGAATTGCCTGGAGAGGTACGACGGAAATATCAGCCGTGTTGCGAGCGAGCTGGGTCTGTCACGGGTGGGACTCAGGAACAAGCTGTCTAGGTATGATCTGAGAAAAAATGCCAAAGGCGACGCATTCTCCTGAAGCGATCGAACCGGATTCGCTTCTCAAGCTGGTCACCAGCAGCGGAGCGATCGAATTCGATCGCGAGCGCGAGGGCGCCTGGATCGAAGTCATCCGCAAGATGGACGAGGTCTATTCGGACCTGTTGCGCTACGAAGTCGACCTCGAGCACAAGAACGCGGAGCTGGAGGAGGCCCAGGCCTTCGTCACCAACGTCATCGAGTCCGTCTCGGACATCCTCGTTGTCTGTGATGCCAAGGGTCTGGTGCAGCAGGTCAATTCCGCATTCCAGCATGCGCTTGGCCGCAGCGTCGAGGACGTGGTGGGTAAGAACATCGCCGACGTCATCGATGCCGCCGACGCTGCCAAGATCGTGCCGCTCCTGAAGCCGCGCGGCACGCCCGACGTCGTCGATGGCGAATTGAGATTTTCGACGGATGGCGGCAGCACCGATCTGTTCGCGATCAACAGCTCCCCGCGTCACGATCATCGCGGCCGTTTCATCGGTGTGGTTCTGACTGGCCGACCGATCGGCGAGCTGCGCCGTGCCTATGAGGCGCTGCACAAGGCGCATCATGAATTGCAGCGCGCGCAGCGGCAACTTGTCGAGCAGGAGAAGATGGCGAGCCTCGGCCGACTCGTCGCCGGTGTCGCGCACGAGCTGAACAATCCGATCAGCTTCGTCTACGGCAACATCCACACCCTGATACGCTACCGCGCTGCCATCGTCGCCTATCTTGACGCGATTCACGGCAAGAGCCGGGCGAGCGACCTCGCGGCGCTGAAGAAGAGCCTGCGGATCGACGATGTTATCGAGGATTTCGGTCCGTTGATCGAGGGCACCATGGAGGGTGCGGTCCGCATAAGCGAGATCGTCAAGAACCTCCGCCGGCTGTCCTTCAGCAAGCTCGGTGAGGTCGAGCGCGTCAATATCGAGCGGTTGATCAACACCGCCGTGCTGTGGGCCGTCCGCACCAAGCAGGTACGCATCGACCTGCAGATGGAGCTCGAACCGGAGCTCTGGATCTCCGGTAACGAGGGCCAACTACATCAGGTCATCGTCAATCTCGTGGAAAATGCGATCGACGCGATGCGAGGCACCGAATTGCCCCGGTTGGTCGTCTCGGCTGCACGCGAGGGCAACGAGATCTCGTTGCGGATTTCGGACAACGGTCCGGGAATCGACAAGGATCACATCAGCCATATCTTCGAACCGTTCTTTACCACCAAGCGGGTCGGCGAAGGCACGGGGCTCGGCCTGTGGATCAGCTATGGCATCGTGCGCGAGCACGGCGGCGAGCTCCTTGCAGCGAACGCCCCGGAAGGCGGCGCGACTTTTTCGTTTGTGCTGCCGGCGGCATAGTCTGCTGACGGCATTCTTGCACGAAGCTACCTCCGATGAATCTGACCGGCGGCGGCCCATTAGATCCTTGAATGGATGCAACCGCAGCGTCTCCAATTTGAGCTGGCGGTTCACGGTGTATTGACTGTCGGATCATTGTTCCAAGAACGACCCCATTCCGCTTCTCTTTGCAGCTCGCGAGTGCAGCCATGCGCTTCTTGACCAGCGACTGTTCTGGTTGATCAGTCGCCCAGACTTTGGCATGGTTTTCACCGGGAATCCCGGAGGACGCCCGGCGATCTCAAAGCCCAGAATCAGTAAGTCTTAGATGGTCTGTCCGCCGGATACTTCGATGCGTTGAGCCGTCATCCACCGGTTGTCAGGACCG
>NZ_LFJC01000003.1:2392326-2486328 GCF_002776695.1 Bradyrhizobium nitroreducens | reverse complement strand
ACCGATCCTCCCCAAAATCGAGAGATTCCGCTAGGTTCGAGTCGATTTGGAGTCCGTCGAACTTCAGATTCGGGACACTAGCCCTCCAAGTTACCTCGAAGAAACTGCCTTCAACGCGATGGCGTGCATGTGCAAGTGCTCTGCTTGTTGCGTTCAGCCGCTGCATTCAACCTCGTTCTCGCAACGCACAACACTGAGCTTCCCCAATAGTTGCGACACGTTCCAAATTGCATTTGCCTCCGCCGCTGAACGCGATCATTCTCGCGGCCAAGGCGGGCCGCCAGCCCGGTGGGCGTCCGCCATTCAAGTTGCCGCCGTAAGCGGCTTCATGCACCGGCAGGGGAAGACGCCTATGCCAACTCTCACCATCAACGGGCGGAGTATGTCCGTGGATGCGGCGAACGATACGCCGCTCCTCTGGGCGATCCGCGAGCAATTGCAGATGACCGGCACCAAGTTCGGCTGCGGTGCCGGGCTGTGCGGGGCTTGCACCGTGCACGTCAACGGCGAAGCCGTGCGCTCGTGCCAGACCATGGTCGGCGACGTCGCCGGCAAGAAGATCACCACCATTGAAGGCCTCGCCGCCAAGGGCGATCACCCCTTGCAGAAGGCATGGGTCGCCGAGCAGGTGCCGCAATGCGGCTACTGCCAGTCAGGTCAGATCATGCAGGCAGCCTCGCTGCTCGCGAAGAATCCCAATCCGACCAAGGAGGAAGTGGTCGCTCATATGGACGGCAATCTCTGCCGCTGCATGACCTATTCGCGGATCCAGAAGGCGATCATGCGCGCCGCATCCGAGATGCGCACCGCGTCGGCCACCTCCAGCGAGCGGAGGCCCACATGAATAAGCACATCAAGAACGTAACTCCCGAGACGACCGATCTCAGCCGCCGCTCCTTCCTCGTCGGCACCGCGGCGACCGGGCTCGTGCTCGGCTATGCCGGCGTGCCCGGCATCGAGTCCGCATCGGCCGCAGCTCCCGCCAGTTTCGAGCCGAGTGTCTGGTATGCGATCTCGCCGGATGGTCTCGTCACCGTGACCTGCGGCAAGGCCGACATGGGCCAGCACATCGCTTCCACCATGGCGCAGATCGTCTGCGAGGAGCTCGGCGCGAAATGGAGCGACATGCGCGTGCAGCTCGCCTCCAACGATCCGAAGTTCAACGATCCCGTTCTGGGCGCGCAGATCACCGGCGGCAGCTGGTCGACCATGATGAATTTCGAGGCGATGAGCCGGGCGGGCGCCGCCGGCCGCATCGCCTTGACGGAGGCCGCGGCCGCGGCCATGGGCCTGCCGCCTTATTTCAAGGACGAGCTCGTGGTGCGCGATTCCATCGTCTCGCATCCGAAGTCGAAGAAGCAGATGAGCTTTGCCGAGATCGTCAAGAGCGGCAAGGCGACGAAGACCTTCACGCCGGACGAGCTGAAGGCGATCAAGCTGAAGACGCCCGACCAATACACCATGATCGGCGTCTCGGTGCCGCAGCTCGACATCCCCTCCAAGACCAACGGCACGGCCAAGTATGGCATCGACGTGATGCTGCCGGGCATGGCCTATGGCAAGGTGGTGACCCCGCCGGTGCGCTTCGGCGCCACGGTGAAGTCGGTCGACGACAGTGAAGCCAAGAAGGTGCCCGGCTTCATGAAAGCCGTCATCCTCGACGACAAGACCGGAACCACGTCCGGTTGGGTCGTCGCAGTGGCCAACACCTATGCCAACGCCCGCAAGGCGGCGGATGCGCTGAAGATCGCCTATGACGGCGGTCCGAACGCAAAACTGTCGAGCCAGTCGCTGCTGGACGAGGCCAAGCGGCTTCAGGGCCTGGAGGATTCCGGCCAGTTCTTCGTCAAGGACGGCGATCCCAATGCGGCCTTCGGCACGGCGGCGAAAGTGGTCGAGGCCGAGTACACCACCAGCATCAACATCCACGCGCCGCTGGAGCCCATGAACGCCACCGCGGAGTTCAAGGGTGACATCCTGCACATCTATTCCGGCAATCAGTTCGCGACGCGCTCCGGCGCGATCGCCGCGGGTGCCGCCGGGATCGATCCCAAGTTCGTGGTGATGCACCAGCACTGGTTGGGCGGCGGCTTCGGCCGGCGTCTCGATGCCGACATGATGATCCCCGCGGTGCAGGCGGCGAAGGCCGTCGGCAAGCCGGTCAAGGTGATCTACTCGCGCGAGAACGACATGACGATGGATTTCTCGCGTCCGCTCACCTACCAGAAAGTGAAGGCCGGCGTGGACGGCGACGGCAAGCTCGTCGCGCTCAGCCACGACGTGGTCTCGGCCTGGCCGACCGCGCGCTGGGGAATTCCCGACTTCCTCACGCCTTCGGTCGACAAGAAGGGCCCGCTCGACAGCTTCACGGTCAATGGCGCGGACTTCTTCTACACCGTGCCCAATCATTATGTGCGCGCGATCAAGAACGAGCTCGCGCACAATGCGACGCCCTCCGGCCAGCTTCGCTCGGTGGCGCCGGGCTGGACCTTCTGGGCGGTCGAAAGCATGATCGACGAGATCGCGGCCGCCACGGGCAAGGATCCCGCCCAGTTCCGCATCTCGCTGCTCGACGGCGCCGGCAAGAACGACGGCGGCGCGCAGCGCTTGCGCAACACGCTGCTCGCCGCGATGGGACTGTCGGGCTACGGCACCAGGCCATTGCCGAAAGGCGAGGGCATGGGGGTCGCCTGCGTGTCGTCACAGGAGCGCGCGACCGCGAGCTGGACGGCATGCGTCGCCCATGTCGCGGTGGCGCCGTCGGGTGCGGTGACCGTGAAGAAGCTCACGGTCGCGACCGACGTCGGCACGCAGGTGCATCCCGACAACATCCGTGCCCAGGTCGAGGGCGCGGCGCTGTGGGGCCTGTCGCTGGCGATGTACGAGAAGGCGACGCTGAAGGACGGTGGCATCGAGCAGACCAATTTCGACAGCTACCGGCCCCTGCGCATGAGCCAGATGCCCGAGGTCGCGGTTGCCGTGATCGCCAATGGCGAGAAGGCCACCGGCGTCGGCGAGCCCGCGGTGACCGTGGTCGCCCCGGCCATCGGCAACGCCATCTTCAACGCCTCAGGCGCCCGCGTGCGGGCACTGCCGATCACGGCGGAGGCGGTGAAGGCGAGCATGAAGGCGTAATGCCGAGCGTGATTGCCGAATGAGACGATCCGCCGGAGGGCAGCCTCCGGCGGATTTGTTTTGAGATCCCTTCGCATCCGCACACACCGTCATGCCCGGGCTTGTCCCGGGCATCCACGTTCTTTGCGCCCCGGGACCAAGGTCGTGGATGGCCGGGACAAGCCCGGCCATGACGAAGACTTGGGCCTCAAAATTCCCCTTTTTTATCAATGCCCATCCTACTGTGCATGGGGTTGTTTTCGCACTTTTGCTTTGCAGCCCTGCGGAACCCGAAATCCGTAAAATTGCGCCCAATTCCGCAAGGTTCCTTTGAGCACGCCTCTTAAGGGCCAGAGAACCTGATCCGGCTTAGGCTGACGCCAAATCCAGTCCCATGCTTTGGGGTAGTCATGAACGCGCCAGCCAAAACCGCCGCCAAACGCCGGCTTCTGCTCGCCTCCGACCGGAGCGACGAGAGCACTGAGCTCGCCAGCATCCTGAAGGCGGTCGGCGAGGTCTCGACGGTGACCACCCAGGGCATCCCCGAGCAGCCGGCGCGCGATCTCTCCGGTCTCGTGGTCGACATCAATCTGCGTTCGCCCGAGAGCGTGCAGCGGGTGCGCAACAAGCTGCGCGGCGACGCCTATCGTTCGATGCCGCGGCTGTTCGTGCTCGCCGACGCGCTGCATCACGGCACCATGCAGGCTTGGGCGCTGGGCGCCACCGACACCATTTCGCGGCCGCTGCAGGCCGACGCCATTCTTCAGCGCATCCGCGCCGCCTTCCCGGACACCGCCGTCTATGACGCCACCGATCGCGGCAAGACGCTCAACCGCGGCGTCGAGGCGGCACATGCGGTGCTCGCCAAGATGTTCGAGAAGCTGCCGCTCGGCGTGCCTCTGACCTTCGACGACGTCATCGCCGCCGAGAGCAAGATCCTGAAGGCGATCAAGCACTCCTCGCTGCGCGAATGGCTCACCACGGTCGGCTGCCACCATGTCGGCAGCTATCGCCACTGCCTGTTCGTCACGGGTTTTGCCGTCGCCTTCGCGCAGCATCTCGGCATGCGCGAGGACGACCAGCGCCGCCTGACCCGCGCCGCGCTGCTGCACGATGTCGGCAAGGCCTTCGTTCCCTCCGCGCTGCTCGACAAGCCCGGCAAGCTCACCGACGAGGAGATGGCCGAAGTCCGCCAGCATCCGCGCCGCGGTTACGACGCGCTCGCAGCCCAGGGCGGCTTCCCGCCGGAGATGCTCGACGTGGTGCTGCATCACCACGAATTCCTCGACGGCTCCGGCTATCCGAACGGCCTGTCGTCGAACCAGATCAGCGACATCGTGCGCCTGACGACCATCGTCGACATCTACGCGGCTCTCGTCGAGAAGCGCGCCTACCGCATGCCCTTCACCCATTCGCGCGCCTTCACGATGATGGAAGGCATGGGCGGCAAGCTCGACCAGCAGCTGTTGCAGGCGTTCCGCCCGGTGGCGCTGGGGTCGTTCTGACAACGGTGCCGTAGAGTGGGCAAAGGCGCGTAGCGCCGTGCCCATGAGCTCTCTCTGTTCGCGCGCGGATTGGTGGGCACGCTTCGCTCTGCTGACCCTACGGCAGTGTGCCGTTCGGCGACGCCGTCACCCCACCATCTTCCGCAGCTCCGCCTTTGCCACTTTCTCCAGCGTCGAGCGCGGCATGTCGTCGACGAGCCTGATCTCGCGCGGCAGCTTGAAGTCGGCGAGCCCCTTGCGGCAGGCCGCCATCACCCGGTCCTGCAGATCGGGCGCAGCCCCCGCGACGCCGTCCTGCGGGATGATGAAGACGACGGGCACCTCGTCCAGCATCGGGTGCGACTTCGCCACCACGGCGGCCTCGCGCACGCCCGGCACGAGCGCGATCACCTGCTCGATCTCGGAAGCCGCGACGTTCTCGCCGCCGACCTTCAGCATGTCCTTGGCGCGGTCGCCGAACTTGATGTAGCCGTTCGCAAGACGCTCGACGCGGTCGCCGGTGAGGAAGAAGCCGTGCGCGTCGAAGCTTTCGCGTGTCGCCTTCTCGTTGTGCAGATACTCCGCGAACAGCGACAGGCCAGGGATACCCCTGATCGCGAGATTGCCGGTGCCGCCGACCTCCGTCGGCCGGCCATCGTCATCGGTGATGCGGATTTCATATTCGGGCGCGGCGCGGCCGATCGACATCGGGATGTTGGGCTGGTCGACCTCGCCGACGATGCCGTGGGTGATGGTCTCGGTCATGCCCCACCAGCCGATGACCTTGACGCCGAAGGCGGCAAAGGCCGGCGGCTCGTTGATCGCGCTGCCCCACAGGCGAAACTTGTGGTCCTGCGGGATCTCCTGCTCGAGCAGCGCCTTCATGCAGAACGGAATCGTCGAGGTCCAGGTCGCGCCATGCTCGCGCGCGACGCCCCAGAAGCGGCTGGCTGAGAAGCGCGGCTGGATCACGCAAGATCCGCCGACCCACAGCGTTGCCAGCATGGAATAGGCGAGAGCGTTGGTGTGGAACAGCGGCAGGTAGGTCTGATGCACGTCGCCGGCATGCAGGTCCTCATGCGCGGCGTTGATCTTGGCGCCCCACAGCGCGTTGGCATGGGTCCACAGCACCGCCTTCGGCCGCGACGTCGTGCCCGAGGTGTACTGCACGCTGCAAGGCGCGAGCGGATCGGTCGCGCGCTTCGGACGGTCCGCGCTGTCGGCGAACAAGGCGTCAAAGCTGTCGCCATGTGAAACCGGCTGCGCCGGCGCCACGCCCGCATCGTGCGAGGTCACCGCCAGCCAGCGGAGGTTGCGGCAGTTCTGCGCGACGATGTCTGCATAGGCCGGCTGCGTGATCGCGGCGACCGCGCCGCAATGATCGGCGAAATATTCGATTTCGGCCGGCGCCGAGCGGGTGTTGGTGGTGACTGCGATGGCACCACACTCGACACAGGCGAACCAGGCCAGCATCGCCTCGATACAATTGTCGAGATGAATGAGCACATACTCGCCCTGTTTCACGCCGCGCCTCGCCAGCCCCGCCGCGAGCGCGCCGACCCGCTCGTGAAATTCGCCATAGCTCCAGCGCCGCGCCGGCGCATCGAACGGCGCCCAGATCAGGAACGGATGATCGCGCCGGACCTCGGCGCGCAGCTTGAGCAGCCAGGGTACGTCGAGCCCGTCGAACGGTCCAACGATGCCGGCTTCGGTCTGATGACGTGACATGGCTTTCCCCCGTGCAGCCTGCATCTTGCTGGCGGCTGTCTTTGGATGATTGCGTCTTCCTGCCACTGGATGGCGCGGGGCGCAAATCGGGGGGCAAGCGTTGTGATGCGTGAGCCTGTCTCCTCCGTCATGGCCGGGCTTGACCCGGCCATCCACGCCTTGCTGCACGAAGAACGTGGATGCCCGGGACAAGCCCGGGCATGACGACCGAATGGCCCCGAGAGCGCGCCTCAATCCTCGTACGACGAGATCTCGATCAGGCTGCCATCCGGGTCCCGGCAATAGACCGAGCGCAGCGTGCCGCGCGCGCCCTGCTTCGGAACCGGTCCTTCCTCGATCGCGACACCGTGTGCCTGCAAATGCGCCACCACCTCGTTGGGCGCGGCAGAGGTGAGGAAGCAGAGGTCCTCGCTGCCGGCGGTCTGATGGTTCGCGGTGAACCACTCGACCTTGTCGGCATCGCGCGGCCGGACGTTGATCTTCTGGTTACCAAAGATGAGCGAAGTTCGCGGCGCTTTGCCGCCGCCGGGATCGAACACCTTGACTTCCATGCCGAGAATCTCGCGGTACCACTCCGTCGTCACCGCGACGTCGGCGACATTGATCACGAGATGATCGAGCGCGTCGATCTTGATCGCCATGACTTATCCTTTCGTCGCGATGCGCCGCGCGCACTTTCCGCCTGCGGCAAGCTTTGTTACAACCCCACCGACGCCGGTTTCAAGCTGTCTGGCTTCAAGAACAACACTGGGAGAACCCTTGAGATGATCACTCGCCGTACCGCGCTGGGCCTGCTCGCCGCCAGTCCGCTTGCAGCCACCCCGCTGTCGAAGGCTCTTGCCGCCGATTATCCGGCCCGGCCCGTGAAATGGGTGGTCGGCTATCCGCCGGGCGGCGCCACCGACATCCTGGCGCGCCTGATCGGCCAGAGGCTCTCGGAAAAGCTCGGCCAGCAATTCGTGATCGAGAACAAGCCGGGCGCCGGCAACAACATCGGCACCGAATCGGTCGTCAATGCCGAGCCTGACGGCTACACGCTGCAGCTGGTCAATCCGGCCAACTACATCAACGCCTCGCTCTACAAGAATCTCAAGTTCAACTTCGTGAACGACATCGCGCCGGTCGCCTCGTTCCAGCGCGTGCCGAACGTGATGACCGTCAACAAGGACGTGCCGGCCAAGAACGTCGCCGAGTTCATCGAATACGTGAAGGCCAATCCGGGCAAGGTCAACATGGCCTCGTCCGGCAACGGCACCTCGGTGCATCTGTCCGGCGAGATGTTCATGGCCATGACCGGCTGCAAGATGCAGCACGTGCCCTATCGCGGCGCCGCGCCCGCGATCACCGACATGCTCGGCGGCCAGGTGCAGGTGATCTTCGACAACATGCCCTCGATCATCCAGCACATCCGCTCCGGCTCGCTGCGCGCGATCGGCGTCACCACGACGGAGCGCTCGCCGCAGCTTCCCGACGTGCAGCCGATCGCCGACACGGTGAAGGGCTATGAGGCGAGCGCGCTGTTCGGCATGGGTGCGCCGAAGAACACGCCGAAGGAGATCATCGCCAAGCTCAACAGCGAGATCAACACGCTGATGAAGGAGCCCGACATGACCAAGCGCCTGGTCGAGCTCGGCGGCGAGCCGCGGGCGCAGACCCCCGAGGCGTTCGGCGAGGAGATCAAGGCCGAGACCGAAAAGTGGAAGAAGGTCGTCGAGTTCGCCGGTCTCAAGGTCGAGTAGCGATCTTGTGATGACCGGGAATGGAGCCCTGCCGTTTGGCAGGGCTTTTTTCTTGCGTGTCTTGTTTCGTTGATCTGGAATAAAACGGCGCGGCGAAACCTGATGATAGATGGCGCCGTATCTCGGGCCAGCAGGAGAGGAGTTGGATCATGCGCAAGACGCAATTGGTGCTGCTGACGTTCGGTGCGGCGGTCCTGGCCGGCTTCGCCACCGTCACGCCGGCGGCCGCGCGGGACTATCCATGGTGCGCCCAAGGCGGCGAGTATGACTATCCCGGCGAATGCGCCTACAGCACCTATGAACAATGCCAGGCCAGCGTGTCCGGCCGGCTGCTGTACTGCGATCGCAATCCGCGCTTCGCCTACGGTCAGGGGCAGCCGCAGCAACCACGGCCGCCGCGGCGCGTGCGGCCGGCCGCGCCGTATTGAGGATCGACCGGCTTCGCAACCCGGATGCCGCTGCGCTCCATCCGGGCTACGCCTCGTGCCGTTATCGCTTCGCTTCCGCCTGCTCCGTCGCGTTGCACGAGATCAGCATCGTGTACGGCCGGGCGTTCCCGGCGATGTCGGTGGTTTTGAGCTCACCCTTCGGCTCGGCGGTCTGGTAGGGCACCACGGAATTGTCGAGGAAGTCGCGCAGCGCGCCGGTCTTGATGGCGAAGTTGATATTCTCCGGAATGTTGCCGGTCGCGGCGGCGATGCGCAAGGCCGGGATCTTTGCCGTGACCACGCCCACGATCTGACCGGTGGTGTCGAACAGCGGGCCGCCGCTATTGCCGGGCTGCACTGGCGCGCTGATCTGCAGGAAGCGCGTATCGTTTCGCATGCCGCTGAGCGAGCTCGCGATACCGGTCGTCACGGTGAAATCCGACGAGAGCAAGCCATGGAACGGAAAGCCGATGACGATGACGGAATCGCCGGAGCGGATAGAGCGGTCGCGAATCCGCGCAAAGTCCTTGAACGTCGTCGTCGACGGGGCCTGCAGGAGAGCGAGGTCGTTGCTTGCGTCGCTCGATACGACGCGCAGCACCATCGAGGCCTCGCCGGTGAGATTACCCTTGATGTCGCCGACGCAGCCGTCGATCACATGGTGGTTGGTGACGACGTGACCGTTCGCGCTCACCACGAAGCCGGTGCCGGTCTTGGCCCTGGCAACCTTGCTGCCCGCGGGCGGTGACGGCTGCTTCTCCGCCGTGGCGGCTGGCTTGGCCGCACTCTTGACGAAGTCGCCAGCCTTGCTCAGTCCGTCGGCCTTCACTCTGGTGACGCAATTGGACAATGCGGTGATCACCGTTCCGGCCGAGGCCAGGTCGAAATTCAGCACGGTGCGGCCGCTGGTTGCCACCATCAGGTTTGCCTTCTGGAACGTGCGCACCACGTTCGTAGGCATGACCGCCGTGAGCATGTTCGGCTGATTGGCCGTGGCGAACAGCCGGGCCTGCTCCTGTCCGTCGAAGATGACGTCGATTGCGGCGTTCTCGCCTTGCTTGAAGCGGTAGCTCGGGCTCGCAAAGGCCAAAGACCATGTGCCGACGGAATTGTAGCCGACGACCAGGATGACGCCGTTCAGGTAAGGCGCCGTCGCGGCGCAATGGGAGAACGCGCCCGTCTCGTCGTTGCTGAAGGCGCCGCCGATCCAATTGCCGACATTGACGCTGCCGAACGGCCCCGCCGCATGTGCAACTCCCGCGATGCCGACCTGCAATAAGGACGCAACGATGAATGATCTAAGCCACATACCAGCCCCCGGACGCTTTTGAGCGCATCTTATCTGCGGGAACGCGGTCCGTGCAACCGGCAGTTGTTCGCCGCCGCGTAAATCCCGTCACGGCCATTTCGGGCTTGCGTTTACTTTGCATCGTTATATACTTTGCAATACAAAGTAACGGGTAAACAAACCCGGGAAACATGCGCGGAGCGAGGTTCTGGCGTTGCCAATGCGCGATCTCGACAAGGCACTGGCCGACATCGTGGCGATCCGAAGCCAGATCGCGGCCGGTACCGCCTTCCGCGGCTATGGTCCGGCGACGATGGCCGCGACCGCCGCCGTCGCGCTGCTTACCGCGGTCCTGCAATTCTGGCTGCTCGGCGATCCCACCGGCGAGCCGCTCGGCTTCTTTGTCGGCTGGTTCGTCGCCGCTGCGCTCTCCGTCCTGATGATCGGGATCGAGATGCGCGCGCGATCGCGCCGGCATCATTCGGGGCTCGCCGACGCCATGATCCACCAGGCAGTCGAGCAATTCCTGCCGGCAGGCGTTGCCGGTGTGCTGCTCGCGGTGGTGATGTGGAAGTTTGCGGGCGAGACGCTGTGGCTGCTGCCGGGCTTGTGGCAGATCCTGGTGTCGATCGGCATCTTCGCCTCCGTTCGCTCGCTGCCGCGCACCGTCGCGCTCGCCGGCGCCTGGTATTTCGTGTCCGGCTTCGCCGTGGTGGTGCTCGCGAGCCAGACCCACACGCTGTCGCCATGGACCATGGGACTGCCCTTCGTGATTGGGCAGTCGCTGATGGCGGCCATTCTGCACGTCGCATCCGGAGACCATGATGTCGAAGACTGACAGCGCACCCTTCTCCTACGAGGGGCTCGACCGCGTGATCCACGAGAAGGCGAGGCTCGGGCTTCTGACCTCGCTGATGGCCCATCCCAAGGGGCTGGCATTTGCCGACCTCAAGCAGCTCTGCGGCCTCACCGACGGCAATCTCAGCCGGCACCTCGCCGTGCTCCAGGAGGCCGGCCTCGTCGACGTGACCAAGGGCTACGAGGGCAATCGTCCGCACACGACTTGCCGTCTCACCAAGACCGGCCGCCGCCGTTTCCTCGACTATCTCGCCGTGCTCGAGCGCCTGGTGCGCGACGCCGCCAAGGCTGCCGGCCGCGAGGCGCCGCCGGTCGGTCGCCTCGGTATCGTCTCGACCTGATCCTCCCCCTTTTTAACCGGAGACTTTGCAATGCAAAGTGATGCGTCCCGCGACGAGAAGCTTCATGTCGGCATCATCATGGACGGCAACGGGCGATGGGCGACGCGGCGCGGCCTGTCGCGCGTGCGCGGCCACGAGGCCGGAGTCGAGACCATCCGCCGCATCGTCGAAGCCGCGCCCAAGCAGGGCATCGGCACGCTGACGCTCTACGCCTTCTCCACCGACAATTGGCGGCGGCCGAAGGCCGAGGTCGCCGCGCTGATGACCCTGCTGCGCTTCTATCTCGCCGGCGAGGTGCAGAGCCTGGTCAGGAACGGCGTGCGCCTCACCGTGATCGGCCGCCGCGATCGCCTGCCTGAAGGCATCGCAGGGGCGATCACCCGTGCCGAGGAGGCCACCGCCGATGGCACCACGCTGCACCTGCGGATCGCGGTCGATTATTCCGCGCGCGACGCCATCCTGAATGCGGCGGCGAAGGCGGCAGCGTTGACCAGCATCACTCGTGAAGCCTTCTCGCAGCTCGTCACCGGCGAAGCCGGCTTGCGCGACGTCGATCTCATCATCCGCACCTCGGGCGAGAAGCGGCTGTCGGACTTCCTGCTCTGGGAAGGCGCCTATGCCGAGCTGCACTTCACCGAGAGGATGTGGCCCGAGTTCGACGCGGGCGATCTCGCCGTGGCCCTGGCCTCCTTCCATGGCCGCGAGCGCCGATTCGGCGGCCTCCAGGCGATCATGCCCGAGGAGGTGCCGTCGCTCTCCCGTGTGTGACGCGCGGCACATGAGAACGCGCTGTTCGTTTTCATCCGCATGATTGGCAGCTCCGTCCAAGCGTCCGGAGCGCGGCCTCGGCTAGGTGTGCAAGTCCCAGCAACCTGCCGAAAGCATCACGCATGTCACAGCCGTTTCCGGGAGTCGTCGAGCCGGTCGAACTGGCCGAAGCGAAGGGCATGGTCTGCATCAGGACCGCCAGCGCGTCCGATCTGGAGAACCTGTCGGTCTATTTCACCGGCCTGTCCACGACGTCCCGCAACAAGCGCTTCAGCGGCGCGCGAGCGGATCCCGGCGTGGTCGCGGCCGAATGCATCGCCAGGAGCGGCGGCCTCGATAATTTCACCTTGCTCGCCGAGCTCAGGGAGGACGGGCAGGGCCGGATCATCGGCGAAGCGCGATACGCCTATGATGCGGCGGCACACTATGGCGAGTTTGCCATCTCGGTCGCGGATGCCTTTCAGCGCCGGGGTCTCGGCCTTCAGATGATGACGGCGATGGAAACGCGTGCGATCGATCTCGGCCACGAGATGATCGCCGCCGAGACGGCGCGCACGAACGCCGAGATGCGAGGCCTCGCCAAGAAGGCGGGCTTTGACGACTCCGGACTTGGAGACTGGCAGTCGGTCCACTTCGCCAAGTGCCTGTTGCGCCAGCGTTGATTTGCCGCGTGGCACGGATCGTGCTCTAGTATCGGGTAGGGTATCCCCAGCGATGGGAGCTTTCGCAAGATGCGCGCAGTCCTGGATTATTGCACCGGCGGAACGGAACGGCAGGTTGTAGCCGGCACGCTGGTCGTCACCGAAGGTGGCACCAGCGGCCATCTCTATGTGCTGATGCAAGGCAAGCTCGAGGTACTCAAGGGCGAGATGGTGGTCGCCACCGTCACAGAGCCCGGCGCGATTCTCGGCGAGATGTCCGTGCTGCTGGGCCTGCCGCATACGGCGACGGTGCGGGCCTGCTCCGATGCCGTCATCTATGAGTTCGAGGACGCCGCCTCGTTCCTCAAGCAGGAGCCGGGCATCGCGTTGCTGATCGCCAGGATGCTGGCGCAGCGTCTCAACGTCGCCAACACCTATCTTGCCGATCTCAAGCGGCAATATGCCGGCCACGGCACGCATCTGGCCATGGTCGGCGAGGTGCTGCAGAGCATGATCAACCTGCCGCCGCTTGATGTCTCGCCAGGCTCGGATCGGCAATCTGATCCAAGAATGTGAGCCAGTCGGGCGGTGCCTCGATCGGAGGGGCGGGCCGCTTCAGCGGCGCGGCAAGATCGATCCACTGCGCCTCGCCCGCGGCCAGCCAGAACGCCTTCTCCGTATCGAGATCCAGCACGATGTAGGTCGGGGGACGGCCGGGTTGCAGGCCGGGGTTGAAGACCCAGGTCTGTCCCAGCCGGTCGAACCACGATCCATTGGTGATGAAGGGCGATTGATGCACATGGCCCGAGATCACCATCGACGGCTGGTACTGCATGATCCACTGCACCAGCTCGACATCGCCGAAGAAGCGCTTGCCGCCCCAGCTGGTCGGTGAATCCGCCGGCGGCGCGTGATGTGCCCAGATCCAGCGCTGCGGGCGGTTGGCGGCGGCATCGCGCAACTGCTCGACGAGGCGCTGCTTGACCAGGGGCCCGTCCCACCACGGGCACACCGTGAACAGGATGTCCCCCATGGTGAGGCTGTCGCCGTCGCAGGCAATGCCAAGCTCGCGCACCTCCGAGATCCAGCGCGAAATCTTTTCGCCCTCCATATTGCGCTCGTCGAGGTCGTGATTGCCGGAGCAGAGGATCACGCGGGTCTTTGCCGCGAGCAGCGCGAGGTATTTCTTCACCACCACGATCTGCGCGCGAAAATCCACCATCGAGCCGATGTCGAGCGCATCGCCGGCGAAGATCAAGAGGTCGAATTGCGGCGCCGCGCCGACCAGCCAGTCGAGCTGCGGCAGCGAGTAGTGCAGGTCGGCCACGACCAAGCAGCGCATGGAAAATCCGTCGCGAGAGACCAAAAATGTCAGGGAATTTCAAAACGACATAAAGCAAGAAGCAGACCAGCCCGGGCGCCCCTACGCGTCAATCCGTCAATCCAGGGAACGCCAGCATGCTGGGGCGCGCTGCGGAGTGCAAGGGGCGGGCAACGCGAGGGCTGGACCGGATCGTCGAATTCTGATGTCGTGGCGTGCCCTCAACCGCCTGTGTCCGCATGCCCCCCTTCAAGACCATTCGTACCCGTGCCGAGAAGCGCAAGGGCGGGCCGAAGGCCCTGGAAAAGCTGATGCCGGCAAAGCCCGACCTGAAGCGTCTGGCGAAGCTTGGCGACGATCGCGTCCTCGCCGAGATGACGAAGCGGGTGTTCTGCGCCGGCTTCGCCTGGAGCGTGATCGATTCGAAATGGGATGGCTTTGAAGCGGCCTTCCTGCAGTTCCAGCCGGCCAAGCTCAGCTTCCAGCCCGAGGACTATTGGGAAGGCCTGTTGCGCGACGCGCGTATCGTGCGCAACGCGGCCAAGATCATGTCGGTGCGCGACAATGCCGGCTTCGTGCTGGAGATTGCGAAGGAGCACGGCAGCTTCGGCAAGTTTCTGGCCAAATGGCCGCCGTCCAACGAGATCGGCCTGCTCGATCTCCTCAGCAAGCGCGGCAGCCGGCTCGGTGGCAACACCGGGCAAATGCTGCTGCGCTTCCTCGGCTGGGACGGTTTTGTGACGTCCGGGGACGTGGTGGCTTGCCTGCGCGATGCCGGTCTCGACATTGCCGAAGAGGTCAAGTCGAAGGGCGATCTCGCCAAGGTGCAGGCGCAGTTCAACGCCTGGGCCGAGGAGACCGGCCTGCCCTACACCTATCTGTCACGGATCTGCGCACTGTCGGTCGGCGAGAACCGCAGCGAATCGTAGACCGCGAGAACATTCCCGCGCACGGCCTGGTCGGTGGTGGCGCGGATCGCGATATCAGGATCGTCGAAGCTGCAGATGAGCCCGCCGCGGGCAGATCGTGTGCATCCTGTGGCGATCTCGTGCCGCGCGTGCGGCGAACGGAACGCACGATCACGAAAAGACATTTCACAGGAACATTCGTGCGCAGCATCTGTTCGCAGTTGAGCCAGGCGGACAAAGGTGCGGGGAACGCGCGCTCCCGCCCGGGCCAATGAAACCGGAGACAGAACGGAGCAGCTCATGAAGCTCACATCCGACCAGGTGAAGCAGACCGTCAACCAACTCGGCGCCCAGGTGCTGCCCGACGAGCATCCCGCCATGCCCCAGCTCAACAGCATGTTCGGCGAGCACACTTTCTTCGTCGACGAAATGGGCCTCAAGGTCCTCGAACCCACCCCGTCGTTGGGAACCGATCGCCAGAGCGGCGAAGTGGTCAGCCTCGCCGATTGGGGCGATTCCGACCTGACGCGCCTGATGGCGCACGAGCCCGAGCCGACCGGTGTGATCGTGGTGTTCGAGCACGTGCGACATTGATGGGGCGAGCTGATCGACCCCCGGTGGTGGCGGATTGGAAAAACCCGCCGCTGCCTGCGGCGGGTTCGAAGCCAGGTCGCGGATCAGGATGTCGCTGTTCCCGGGCGTTTCCAATCCGGCTCAAATTCCGAACGTCAGCTGCGGCTCCACATCGTCGCCGATCTGGAGAGAGGAGAGCGATACCCCCAGCAGCCTGACACGCTTGGGCAGCGGCATCTCGACCTCGAGCAGGTCGCAAGCCAGCCGCTCCAGATCGTCGCGGGTCGCGACCGCCGCTGCCACGGATCTGCTGCGCGTGATGATCTCGAAGTCGGCGAACTTGATCTTCAGTGTGACGGTGCGGCCGCGGTTGCCGGTGGTCTCGCAATGGCGCCAGACCTTGTCGACGAGAGGCTTGAGCTCGGCGGCCAGCGCGCCATATTCGGCAAGATCGGTCGAGAATGTGGTCTCCGCGCCAATCGACTTGCGGATCCGGTTGGCCCGGACCGGCCGCTCGTCGACGCCGCGCGAGATCCAGTAATAATAGGCGCCAGACTTGCCGAAATTGGCGTTCATGAACTCAAGCGTCTGATTGCGGATGTCGAGGCCGGTGAACAGGCCGAGCGCGTTCATCTTCGCCGCCGTCGCCGGCCCGATGCCGTGAAACTTGCCGACGGGCAGGGTTTCGACGAAGGCCTCGCCCATTCCGGGGGCGATCACGAACTGGCCGTTGGGCTTGCGATGATCGGAGGCGAGTTTTGCCAGAAACTTGTTGTAGGACACGCCCGCCGACGCGTTGAGACCGGTCTCGGCCTTGATCTTCTCGCGGATGCGCAGGGCGATATCACGCGCCAGCGGGATGCCTTGTAAATTCTCCGTCACGTCGAGATAGGCTTCGTCCAGCGACAAGGGTTCGATGATCGGCGTGTGCTCGGCGAAGATGTCGCGGATCTGCCTCGAGATTGCCTTGTAGACCTCGAAGCGCGCCTTGACGAAGATCAGGCCTGGGCATTGCCGTTTCGCCGTCACCGACGGCATGGCGGAGCGAACGCCGAACTTGCGGGCCTCGTAGCTGGCGGCCGCGACCACGCCGCGCTCGGCCGATCCTCCGACCGCAACCGGTTTTCCGCGCAGCTCCGGATTGTCACGTTGCTCCACCGACGCATAGAAGGCATCCATGTCGATATGGATGATCTTGCGGACCGGCGAGGCCTCGCCAGTCATCGTGTCGGATTCGCTCATGGAAAGATGATACAATTGCGCCATGTGATGCGCGAGGTGAGGGATGTTTCAACTGTTGGTCTTCGTGGTGGGCGTGGTCGGCATCGGCTGGCTGATCGGTGCCACCAATCTCCCGGGAGAATGGTATGCGAGCCTCGCCAAGCCGGGTTTCGTGCCGCCGAACTGGGCGTTCCCGGTGGCGTGGACCATCCTCTACGTCATGATCGCCATCGCGGGTTGGCGGACCTTTCGCCGCGAGCCGTCAGGCAAGGCCATGCTGGCCTGGACTGCGCAACTCGCGCTGAACTTCGCCTGGTCGCCGGTCATGTTCACGATGCACCAGATCGGCACCGCGCTCGTCGTCCTCGTCGGCATGTTCGTCGCGATCGTGAGCTACATCGGCCTGGAGATGTCACGTGACCGGCTGGCCGCCGCGTTGTTCGTGCCCTACGCAGCCTGGGTCGCGTTTGCCGGCGTGCTCAATGCGGCGATCTGGCGGATGAATTGAGGCGTTCAGCCCCGAGTTCATCAAAGACGATGATCTCGATGCTGACGTGAGCGGCGGTACGAAAACCGCGGCGAGAATGGCGCGCCATTCAGAATAAAGCCGCGAACTCCTATGTGATTGAAATCAGCATATAATTTTCTCGACCTCGGGCCTCGCAAACGAGCCGTCTGGCGCCGAGAGGGGTTGGGCCGTCGTAGATCTACGAGCAGATGCTCCGTACTGGGAACATTGATGCTTCTGCCATCCAGTTCCTGAGGCCGCCGGCATCGCGAGCGGTTTCCTTCCATCGACCCTGCGGCAGCCAATTGACATCGGTCGCCTTCATGTTACATGTAAATAATGATATTACATGTAACATGAAGGGGGCGTCTTTGCCGATAGACCAACGCTATGACGCCGTCGTTTTCGATCTGCTCACGGCCCTGCTCGATTCCTGGAAGCTTTGGAATAGAGCAGCGGGTTCAGATGACGCCGGATTACGCTGGCGGAAGGCATATCTCGGCCTCACCTACGGTTGCGGGCCTTATCGACCATACGAAGATCTCGTCCGCGCCGCCGCTGAGGTCGCGGGTCTGCCCCAAGCCGCTCCGGAAGCGCTTCTCACGCTCTGGGGTGGTCTGGAGCCATGGAACGACGTCGGTGAAGTGGTCGGCGAACTCGCCAGGAGAGTACCGCTGGGCATCGCCACCAATTGTTCCATCGCCATGACCGGTGCTGCGGTTTCGGCAGTCGGAATCGAATTTGCCGCCGTCTGTTGTGCCGAAGAGGCGGGCTACTACAAGCCGCGCCCGGAGCCCTATCTGGCCGTCCTGAAAAAGCTCGGTACCCATCCGGCGCGCACGCTGTTTGTGGCGGGCTCCTCCGCTGATGTTCCGGGCGCAACCGGCGTTGGAATGCCAGTGTTCTGGCACAACCGGGCGGGGCTTACCTTCACCTCCGACAAGGCGCGTCCCATGATCGTATCAGACACCCTTCGGCCGCTGCTGGAGCTGGTGTGAGCCACCCGATGCAAACCGACATCAAAAAAACCGCGGTCGAGGCCTTCCGGAGCCTTGAGACGCCAGCCCTGCTACTCGACATCGACCGTCTTCGGAACAACGCGAGCGTGATGCGGAAGCGGTGTGCTGAGCTCGGCGTCCCGCTTCGGCCCCATTTGAAGACGTCGAAGTCCCTCAATGTCGCCGAAATCGCGACCGGCGGAACGTTCGGTCCCATCACGGTCTCGACCATCAAGGAAGCCGAGTATTTCGCACGAGGCGGCTACCGCGACATCATGTACGCGGTCGCGATTGCCGAGCCGAAGCTTGCGCATATCGAAAGGATACAATGTGAGACCGAAGCACGCATTCTGATCGTGGTCGACACGATTGAAGCCGCAACCATGGTCGCGGGTCGCGCCCCTTCATTCGGGCAGAAATTCCATTGCCTGATCGAAGTCGACTGCGGGGAGCATAGGAGCGGCGTGCCGCCGCAAGCTGACCAGCTCGTTCCGATCGCCCGAATCCTTTCGGACGCGCCGGGCGTGGCGCTCCAAGGTGTGATGACGCACGCTGGCCACTCCTATTCATCAGCGGACCGTCACGTCGTCGAAGAGATCGCGGAAGCCGAACGACGTGCAGCCGTCGATGCCGCCGATATCCTGCACCGCGCCGGTTTGGACTGCGCGATCGTCAGCGTGGGATCGACACCGACCGTGCTGCTCGCCCGCCACCTCGAAGGCGTCACAGAGGTTCGTTGCGGCATCTACCTGTTCTGGGATCTGGCGCAGCTCTCGCGGAACGTCTGCCGGCAGGACGATATCGCGGTATCCGTCCTGGCGTCGGTCATCAGTCACAACCGAGCGAACATGAGCGTCATCATTGATGCCGGAGCGCTCGCCTTGTCCAAGGATCTCGGCGCCAACGCCAATCTGCCGGACGTCAACTACGGTTATGTGTGCGACCCCGTCTCGCTCGAACGATTGGGAGCACTTTCGCTCGACGTCGTGCATCAGGAGCACGGCACCATCGCCGTGCCGTCGACCGATTGGTTCGACCGCCTGCCGATTGGCGGGCTTGTGCGTGTCCTGCCCAATCATGCCTGTCTCACCTGCGCAGCCTACGACGAGTACCGGCTCGTCGTGAACGGCGAGCTCGCCGGGACGTGGCCGAAGATCAGCGGTTGGTAGAAGGATCCATCATGAAAACGCATCCCCGGCAGACCCGAATCATCAGTTCGCAATCGCCGACGCCGCTCGGGCATTATGCGCAGGGCGTCCTGAACGGCGACACTCTCTACGTCTCTGGCCAGCTCGGAGTGGCAAAGGACACGCCTTCTCCCGAGTCCGTCGCGGTGGCTGATCAGGTCACCTACGCCCTCAGCAACATAGAGGCGATCGCACGCACCGTAGGGGCCTCCCGTGCCCAGGTCGTAAAGGCGACGATTTACGTCACGGACATCGCTCTCTGGGGGGAAGCGAACAAGGCTTACGCCGCGTTCTTCGGTGATCACAAACCGGCGCGCTCGGTCGTGCCATGCCCCGAATTGCATCTCGGCGCGAAGATCGAGATCGAAGCGATCGTGGCCGTCGCGTGAGCAACACACATCCCATGGAGCAAAGCGGCGTGCATGCTGCCGAAGCGCCGATCGATCACAGCCGCGCTACGCCCATGCTGGACGTCGTTGGCCTGTCGTTGGGCTACAAGACGCCTGCGGGCATGTCCGTCGCGGTCAGAGACGTCAGTTTTTCGGTGCGACGCGGAGAGACGGCGATCCTGCTCGGCCCCTCCGGCTGCGGCAAGTCAACGATCCTGAAATCCGTGGCGGGGTTCATCAAGCCGCTCCAGGGCGCCGTCACCGTCGCCAATCGCAAGGTCGACAAGCCCGGGCCTGATCGTGCCGTCGTCTTCCAGGAATTCGACCAGTTGTTTCCGTGGCGGACCGTCCTTGACAACGTCGCCTACCCTCTGCGCGCCACTGGCAAAGCAACCCGGGCCGAGGCACAGGACCGCGCGAATCTTTGGCTCGGCGTCATGCGGTTGGAAGCCGCTGCCCATAAATTTCCGCATCAATTGTCCGGCGGAATGAAGCAACGCGTCGCGATCGCGCGTGCGTTGGCCCTGGAGCCCGCTGTCCTGTTGATGGACGAGCCGTTCGGAGCGCTCGATCCGCAGACGCGGCTGCGCCTTCAGCTTGAGGTGATCGAAGTCGTCAAACGGACAGCCGCGACCGTCCTGTTCGTCACCCATTCGATCGCCGAAGCCGCGCTGGTCGGCCACGACATCATCATTCTCGATGGATCGCCGTCGAGCGTCGCGTCGATCGTCGACGCCCGCAGTGTCTGCGACCCGGCCTCGCAGGAGGCACTGGAGGTGGGCCGACAGGTCGCGCAGTCAATGGGTCAGGAGGCATCCCATGTCATTGGTGATTGATGACGGTCTCGTCCCTCGCCGGCGCGGCTGGCGCGGTCTTCCGGTTCCGCTGAGGCGAGCGATCCAATTGAGCCTCATCCTCGCCGGTTGGCAGCTTTATGTTCAGACGTCCGACGTCAACCCGTTGATCTTTCCCCCGCCCGGAGACGTTTTCAGCGCGCTCTGGCGCGGATGGTCGAGCGGCGCACTGGCCGGTGCGACATGGACCACCCTTAAGCTGCTCGGCATCAGCCTCCTGATCGGCGTGGTCATGGCCCTTATTTTCACGGTCCTCGCGCGCGTCAACAGCTTCGTTGACGACGCCGTCGAGTTGGCGACCTCGATGCTGAATCCACTGCCGTCGGTCGCGATGTTGCCGATCGCCATCATCTGGTTCGGACTCAACGTTAATTCGTTGATCTTTGTAGTCGTGAACGCCGTGGTCTGGCCGGTGACGTTGAACATCTCGACCGGCTTCAGGACCGCCAACCAGACCCTTGTGAACGTCGGCAGGGTCCTCGGCCTCTCGTGGTGGCGGATGGTGACCGATGTGCTGTTCCCCGCCGCTTTGCCTTACACGATGACCGGCCTCAAGACCGGGCTTGGATATGGCTGGCGCACGATCATCGCCGCGGAACTGGTGTTCGGCATTTCGGGCTCGAAGAGTGGGCTCGGGAACTACCTCAACGACGCACGATACTTCCTCCGCACTGACGAAGTCTTCGCAGGCATCATCAGCGTTGCGGTGATCGGAATCATTCTCGAGGCGGGCTTCAACTGGATCGAGCGCCGCACCATCGTGCGGTGGGGGATGAAGCAGGCCACGGCGACAATCGATGACTGATACGCACCGCAAACGTCGACAAGGATCAGGACCATGATCGCAAGACGCACGTTTCTCGCTGCCGGCCTGGCGGCACCGTTCGTGATGCCCGAAACGTTGCGGGCCGAGGCTGGTGAGCGGTTGACGATCGCCGTGCTCCCTGGCCTCGGCTACGCGCCGTTGACCCTCGCAAAGCATGCCGGATGGATTGAAGCCGCCGTCCCGGGCCTGAAAGTCAACTGGCTTGAGATCGCTTCGAGCGCCGCGATCCGCGAAGGCATGCTGTCGGGCGATATCGACGTAGGGGCCGGGAGTATTGCACCGTTTCTGATCGGACGCGACCGCGGTTTCAAGGTCGGCCTTATCTCCAGCCTTACGATCATGGATCTTCTGCTGGTAATCAACGATCCTGCGATCAAGGCGTTACGCGACTTCGACAACAGCAAGAAGATCGCGGTGACCGCGCCCGACACCAATCAAGCTTTCGTTCTGCGGTTGGCGGCGCAACAGGTCCTCGGCGACGCCAAGGCACTCGACGGGTGCTTTCTGGCGATGCCACATCCCGACGCACTGCAGGCGCTCGTCACAAACCAAATCGCCGGTTACATGGGGTCCCCACCCTTCCAGAATGAAGCCCTCAAACGAGGCTGCCGGACGCTGCTGAACAGCCGGGACATCGTTGGGCCCCTTACCTTCAGTGTTTGCTTTGCGCTCGAGAAATATGGCAAGAACAGGCCAGCGAACGTGCAGGCAATCAGGGATGCCGTTGGGAAAGGTATCGCATTGTTGAAGTCTCAGCCGGAAGAAGCTGCCAAAATGCTCGCAGCCGAATCCGGCGGGCGTCAGACCAGCGAGGGGTTCAAGACGCTTCTGGCTGACCCGAACACGACGTTTACCGATGAACTCGTCGGCGTGCCCAAACTGGCGGAGTTCATGAAGACCAGTGGGTTTCTTCGCGGAGATGCCGGCCAGCCAGCCAGCATGATGTTGAAAGGATAGCTCAAGCCGATGACCGATCTGCCGCCCTTGCGCCCCGCGACGCGGATCGTCGACGCCGTTCACGAATCACTTCGGGAGGGCATTCTGTCCGGTGTATTGCCGCCGGGCCAGCCGCTCAGTGTGCCGGAGCTGGCGCGCCGGTTGAATGTTTCGCGAAGCCCGATCCGCGAGGCCGTGCTGCAATTGGTATCGGACGGCTTGGCGGTCGAGCAGCCTCGAAGGGGCGTCGTGGTGGCGACGATCGAGCTCAACGACGTTCTAGAAATCCACGAAATCCGCGAGTTCGTCGAAGCGCTATCCGCGCGGCTGTGCGCCGAACGGATCGATGCCGATGGTGTGGCGGAACTTCGGTCCATCATCGCACGTCAGGAGAAGTGTGTGGCGAAGGACAATGCCGCGGGCTACTTTCAGACGAACGCTGCATTCCACGAGGCAATCGGCCGGTTTTCGAGAAACAGCCGCCTCCATGACATTCTGATTTCGCTCGAAGGCCAGATGCGGATTGGGCTCCAGCGCGTCTCGTCCGAAGGCGAACAACGTCGCCGTGGCGTCCTGGAGCATGCTCAAATCGTCAATGCCATTGAGAAGCGGGACGGCGACCGGGCTGAGAGACTTATGCGCGAGCACATTGCCAAAACGCGAAAGCGCCTAGCGGAGCAAATCCGTAAGGCGAGGGGCGAAGTCGCAGCGTAAAGAGCTTAGCTCGAACGTCGACTCTCGAAGAAGGCAATGCGTGACGACACGCGCCAAAAGCGGTCGCTGACGGCCCCATCCAAAGTTCGATATTTTACTCAGAATGCGGAAAATGGCGCACCCGACACGATTCGAACGTGTGACCTTTGCCTTCGGAGGGCAACGCTCTATCCAGCTGAGCTACGGGTGCTAGTCGAGGTTCATTTAGCCGATTGGCGAGGGGCGGGCAACCGCTTCTCGCCGGATCGGCACTTAAGCCGATTTGCGCCGCAAAGGGCCCGGAACCTGCTTGGCCTGCCGTCCCAGGGCGGCGAATTCGGCCAGCACGCGTTCGGCGCAGATGACCTGGTTGCGACCGAGCCGTTTGGCGACGTAAAGCGCCTCGTCGGCCGCGCCCAGCAGGCGGTCGGGGCCGCCGTCGACCGCGCCGGGAATGTGGCTGGCGACGCCGACGCTGAGGGTGACGTGGTCGCCGGCGCCCGCAGCGCCATGGACGATCTGCAAGGCCATGACGGCGCTGCGGATTTCCTCGGCGATGACGCAGGCGCTGTCGCAATCCATGTCCGGCAGGATCAGCGCGAACTCCTCGCCGCCGTAGCGGCTGGCGAGATCGAGCGGGCGCACGGCATGCCGGCTGACGACGGAAGCGATCGCCCGCAGGCATTCGTCGCCGATCTGGTGGCCGTGATGGTCGTTGAACAGCTTGAAATGATCGACGTCGACGAACAGCAGCGCCAGCGGCCTCTGCGTGCGGTGGGCGCGCGCCCATTCGCTCGCCAGCATCTGGTCGAACGAGCGGCGGTTCGACAGGCTGGTCAGGCCGTCCTTGGTGGCGAGCTCCTTCAGCGCCATCTCGGCGCGCTTCTGGTCGGTGAGGTCGCGCAGCGTCTCCACCACGGCGATCAGATGTCCGGCCTCGTCGTGGATGGGGCCGGCATCGATGGCGAGATAGAGCTGGTTGCCGAGCTTGGGCATCGTGCACCAGTTCTCCGCGGAAAAGCCGAGCCCGTTATGGCCGCGCGCGGCATATTCCGAATAGAACTCCGGCAGCCGCTCCGGCCGGTCGAGCGCGACGAGGTCGGCAAGGCAGGGGCGCCTGGTCTCGTAGAAGCCCTGCCAGTGCCTGTTGGTGCCGATCACCTCCGAGGCGGCCAGACCGGTCAGCCGCTCGCAGGCCCTGTTCCAGATCACGACGCGGCGCTTGGGGTCGATCACGAAGGTCGGTACCACCAGATGCTGCATCAGCCGCACGGCATAGGAATCCGCGACGTCGACGGTCTTGCCTGGAGCTCTGCTTGAAATCCTTCCCGGCTTTGCCATCAGGCCACCGCCGCGACCGGCACGATGCCGGGCGAACCATCGCCCGTGCCGAACAGTTTTCGCACCTCCGCGGCCGGCTTCGGCGCGCTGAACAGGTAGCCCTGCATCTGCGTGCAGCCGAGCGCGCGCAGCATCTCGCGCTGCGCCTCGGTCTCGACGCCTTCGGCGACCGTGGTCATGCTGCTGGCGGCTGCAATGTTCACCACCGCCTGCACGATCACGGGTGCGCCGCTCGTCTCCGCGATGTCGGCGACGAAGCAGCGGTCGATCTTGATCTTGTCGAACGGGAAGCGCTTGAGATAGCTGAGCGAGGAATAGCCGGTGCCGAAATCGTCGAGCGCGATGCGCACGCCGATCGAGCGGAGCTGGTGCAGGATCGAGAGCGCAGCCTCGTCGTCGCGGATCAGCACGGCCTCGGTGATCTCGATCTCGAGCCGGCGCGGGTCGAGGCCCGAGGCGGCGAGCGCGCCCGCGATCCGCAGCGCCAGCGTGTCGCATTTGAGCTGAACCGGCGACACGTTGACCGCGACGCGGATATGCGTCGGCCAGGTCGCGGCCTCGTTGCAGGCCATGCGGAGAACCCAGTCGCCGAGCTCGGTGATCAGGCCGGTATCCTCGGCGACCGGAATGAACTCGGCCGGCGACACCATGCCGCGCTCGGGGTGGCGCCAGCGCAGCAGCGCCTCGCAGCCCGAGACTTCGTTGGTACGCAGGTCGACCAGCGGCTGATAGTGAATCTCGAAGCCGCCGTTCACCAGCGCCTGCCGCAGATCCTGCTCCATGCTCAGGCGCGCCCTGGCGCTCGCATCCATCTCCGGCTCGAAGAAGCGGTGGGTGCGGCGCCCCTCGGCCTTGGCGCCGTACATCGCCAGATCGGCGTTCTTGACGAGCTGGTCGAGATCGGTGCCGTCCTGCGGCGCAAGGGCGATTCCGATGCTCGCATCGGTGGAGAGCTGATGACCGAGACAATGATAGGGCTGTCGGATCGCCTGGTAGATCCGGGTCACGAAGGACAGCACCTCGGCAGAGGATTGGATCCCGGTCTGGATCACCGCGAATTCGTCGCCGCCCAGGCGCGCGATCAGGTCGCCCTCCTTGAGGCAGCCGCGCAGACGGCTTGCGATCGCCTTCAGCAGCTCGTCACCGACGTGGTGGCCGAGCGAATCGTTGATGCCCTTGAACTCGTCGACGTCGATGTAGAGCAGCGCAAACTGATCCCCGTCGGCGACCTTCGCCAGCTCGCGCTCGATCTGCTCGCGGAACAGCGTGCGGTTCGGCAGGTCGGTGAGCGCATCGTAATGCGCCATATGTGCGATCTTCTCGTCGGCCCGGCGTCGCTCGGTGACGTCGTCGATGACGTGAATGAGATAGCGCGGCTCGCCGGCGTCGTCGCGGATGCCGATCCGCGTTGACGTAATGTAGCGCAACCCCATGCCCGGCATCTGCCAGGCGTGCTCGTCCTTGAACAACCCCTTGGCCGATTGCAGCGCGCTGCTGTCGTCCGCGGTGATGTGGGCCGCGTGCGCCTCGGGGAAGATGTCGAAAGCAGTCTTGCCCATGACCTCCTGGCGCGACTGGCCGAACAACTGCTCGGCGACGCCGTTCAGCAACAGGTATTGCCGCGTGCGGGCATCCTTCACCGTGATCTGCGACGGGATGTGGTCGATGATCTCACGCAGGAACGTGTGGTTGCGGTCGCGTTCCCGCTCGAGATTGCGGCGCTCGGTGATGTCCTCGATCGTGGCGACCCAGCCGCCCTGTGCGAGCGGCGTGTTGATGACCTGGAAGGCACGGCCGTTGGCGAGCTGATGCGTGCGCGTGGAGACCGTGCCTTCGGCCACGACCCTCATGACGTCGGCGCAAAACGCCTCGACGTCGCCGTCGAACGCATCGCGCTCCTTGCGATGGTACATCGCCTCGCGGATGTGGCAGCCGGGCTTGATGACGTCGTGGGAGAGGCCGAACATGTCGGCGTAGCGGCGGTTGCAGGTGACGATGTAGCCGTTCGCGTCGTAGAGGATCAGTCCCTGCGACATGTTGTTCAGGGCCGTGTCGAGCCGCAGACGCTCGGCTTCGAGACGTTCCTGCGCCTCACGGTTCTGCCGGTCGATCTGGCGAATGATCAGATAGAGGATCAGCGCGATGACGGCTGCCGAAAGCGCGGCGGTCGTCACCATGAACCCGGTCTGCTGGCGCCAGTCCGCCAAGGCCGCGGCTGTCGTGTTGGTGGCGAGGATGACCAGCGGGAAGTGCGTCAGCGATGCCGCCGAGCCGAGCCGCTCCTCGCCGTCGACGGGACTCTTGCCGCGGAGCGTCTGCTGGCCGCCCTGCGCCAGCACCTTCCGCATCAGCGGCGCGTCCTTGAAGTTACGTCCGATCAGCTCCTCGCGATGCGGATAGCGCGCAAGCATCTTGCCTTCGCGATCGAACAGCGAGATGGCCGTGCCCTCGGCAAGTGCGACCGATGCAAAATAGTGCTGGTAGCTGTCCGGATCGATCCGGCGGACCATCGCGCCGAGGAAGGTGCCGTCCGCGCCGTTCAAGCGGCGTGCGACGATCGTGGTCCATTTGTTGATGATGAAGCTGCGGACGGATTCCAGCAGCACCGCTTCGGACTGCGGATTCGTCTTGAAGGTCTGAAAGTAGGCCCGGGACGAGACGTTGATCTTGGGCAGTGGCTGGGCCCGCGACCAGTTGATCAACTCACCGTCGGCGTCGTAGAGCGCGATATCGCCGAGATAGGACACGGAGCTGATCTTGCTGCGCAGCATCTGGTTCGCCGCTGGCCCGGACATCCGTTCGCGGAACATCGCGGGCGAGCTGATCTCGACCAGGCTCATCTGCCCGATCAGATCGGCGGCGACGACGTCGGAATCCTCGAATTGCTGATCGAAGTGCCGCGCGATCAGCTGCACGGTGTTTTCGAGCTCGCGCTCGCGATTGGCCAGAGTGCGTTCGCGAAACTCCCCGACGGCCATGGCCGTCAAGCCGAAGATGCCCGCGACCAGCAACACGCCGCACAGGGTCAACCACAGGACGGGGCCACGCCGCGTCAAGGCCTCCCAGCCGTTCGTTGCGGCTCGAGACATTCCGGTTGCCACCGTGGAAAAGACCTGGCGCATTCCCCCTCCCTGGAGGAACACGAATACACCGCACAAATGGCCCAAACCTTAGGAAAGCCAGTTACCTAAGCATTAATCGGGTTGCGCAGTCCCGTCCGGATACAGTGGAGCGGGAATCACGTCGCGGTTGCGCGGCGTGCGCCGTCAACGCTGCGTCGCATCATGAATCGTGCGTTAATGCGAGCCGCCGCCCTTGTCGCCGGCCGGATTCCGCAGCCGCCCCACCACGCCGGTCGGAAAGAAGTAGACGCTGGCGATGAACAGCAGGCCGAGCCATAGCAGCCAGCGATCGGGGTGCAACAGTCCCGGCAGCAGCGGCATGCCGGCCTCGGAGGCCGCCTTGGAGGCGACGCCCATCAGCGACTGCAGATAGTTCTGGGCGAGGATGAAGATGCTGGCGCCGATGATCGCGCCATAGATCGTGCCCATGCCGCCGATGACGACCATCAGCAGGATGTCCAGCATGATCGAGAAGCTGAGTGAGGTATCCGGACCGGCATAGCGCAGCCACAACGCATTCAAAATGCCGGCGCCGGCGGCCACCAGCGCGGCGAGGCAGTTGGCGTAGGTCAGATGAAACACCGTTCGGAAGCCGAGCGCCTCGGCGCGGAAGCGGTTCTCGCGGATGGCCTGCAGCACGCGCCCGAACGGCGAGTTCACGACGCGGAGCAAAGCGAGGATCATCAGGGCCGAGACGGCGAACACCAGATAGAAGGTCAGGATGCGGCCGTTGATCTCGAAGCCGAAGAGGTTCTTCGAGATCAGCACCGTACCGGGGCGAAGCAGCTCCGGCAGCTGAAAGCTGCGTCCGTCCTCGCCGCCGGTCAGCCAGGACAGTTGCGAGGCCAGAACCTGGAACGCGGAGGCGACCGCGAGCGTGATCATGGCGAAGAAGATCGCCGCGACGCGCAGCGAGAACAGGCCGATGGCAAGCGCGAGCAGGGCTGCGAGCGGCAAGCCGACGACGATGCCGGTGGCGACCGCAGCCCAGTTCGGGCCCATGCCGTACAGCGCGATCGCGATCGCGTAGCTGCCGATGCCGTAGAACATGGTGTGGGCGAACGACACCGAGCCGGTATAGCCGAGCAAGAGGTCGTAGGAGGCGACCAGCGCGGCGAAGACGCAGATCTTGGCCGCGACGTTCAACGCCTTCGCCCCCGGAAACAGGAACGGCGTCGCCGCCAGCGCCAGGATGATGACGACGAGAACGAGCGTGAGGATTCGGCTACGCGGCGGATCGCCTGAGAGGATCATCATCGGCTGGTCACCGCATAGAGGCCGCGCGGCCGCCACATCAGAATGGCGACCATCAGCAGGATGTTGGACACGAGGGCGAGTTTCGGCACCAGGAAGCCGCCGTAATTGGCGACCATCGCCACCAGGATTGCACCGATGAAGCAGCCGCCGATCGACCCCAGGCCGCCGATGATGACGACGATGAAGATCAAGACGGTGAGGTCGTCGCTCATGGAGGCGTGCACCTGCTCGCGATACAGCGCCCACATCACCCCGCCGAGGCCGGCCAGCGCCGATCCCGTCATGAACACGCCGAGGAACAGGCGGCGGATGCGATAGCCCAGCGCCTCGACCATCTCGCGATTCTCGACGCCGGCACGGATCAGCAGACCGAGCTTGGTGCGGTTGAGCACGAGCTGGATCGCGATGAAGACGGCAAGCCCGATCAGCATCGCCAGCACGCGGTACTTTGCTATCGCGACGTCGCCGAGGATGAAGGAGCCGCGCAGCGATGTCGGCAGCGGCATCGGGATGATCTGCGGTCCCCACAGCGCATAGAGCGTCTGCTCGGCGACGATCAGGCCGCCGGTCGTCATCAGGATCTGCTTCAGGTGCTGGCCGTAGACCGGCAGGATCAGCACGCGCTCGACGACGAGGCCGAGCGCGCCCGACACCGCCATCGACAGCAGCGCCGCCGGCGCCAGCACCGCGAGGTTGATCCAGAGCGAGTCGGCCTGCACGGAGGCGGCGAATGGCGCGAACACCAGCGTCGCGACATAGGCGCCGACGGCGATGAAGGCGCCGTGGCCGAAATTGAGCACGTCCATCAGGCCGAACACCAGCGTCAGGCCCGAGGCCATGATGAAGATCATCATGCCCATGGCAAGGCTCGCGGCGGTCAGCGTCAGCCAGGAGGAGGTCGAGCCGATCAGTGGGATCATCAGCAGCGCGAGCGCGACCGGCAGCAGGATCGGCGCGATATCGCGCTTCGGCTTCGGCAGTGGATCGGTTGCGGCAAGGTCAGTCACTGATGCGCCTCCAGGCTCAGGCCGAGCAGCCGCTCCTGCAGCGGCACGTCGGCGGCGAGCGCCGCCATCTCGCCACGATGGACGATGGTGCCGTTGTCCATCACCAGCACGTTGTCGCCGAGCTCGCGGGCGGCGAAGAAATTCTGTTCCACCAGGAGGATCGTCGCACCCTTGCGCTTGATCTCCTTCAGGCATTCGATCAGCGCCACGATGATCGCCGGCGCCAGCCCCTTTGTCGGCTCGTCGATCAGCAGCAGCTTGCGCGGCTCGATGATGGCGCGCGCGATCGACAGCATCTGCTTCTGCCCGCCCGAGAGGCTTCCCGCGCGCGACAGCCAGAACCGGCGCAGCGCCGGGAAGAAGCCGAAAATCCATTCCAGCTGCTTGTCGTCCATCGCAGCGTCGCGCGCCGCCAGCACGAGGTTCTCCTTCACCGTGAGATCGGAGAACACCGCCATGCTCTCCGGCACGTAGCCGACGCCGAGCCGGGCGATGTCGGGCGTGGCGCGGCTCTCGATACGCTCGCCGGCGAGACTGATCTCGCCGGATGAGGCCTGCCACAGGCCCATGATGGTGCGCAGCGTCGTGGTCTTGCCGGCGCCGTTGCGGCCGAGCAGCATCGTGACCTGTCCTTCCGGGACCGCGAGGTCGATGCCCTGGAGGATGTGGTAGCGCCCGATATGAGTGTGCACGCCGGAGAGTTTGAGGAGATCGGTCATGCGGCACTCTCGGCAGTGTTCTTGGGAGCAACGCCGAGATAGGCCTCCTGCACGATCGGCGAGGCAATCACCTCGGCGGGCGGGCCGTCCGCGACGAGTTGCCCGTTATGCAGCACGATGATGCGGTCGGCGAGCGAGCGCACCACGTCCATCTTGTGCTCGACCAGCAAGATGATCTTGCTCTTGTCCTGCTTGAGCTGCGCGATCAGGTTGAGCACGACAGGCACCTCGTCGATGCTCATGCCGGCAGTCGGCTCGTCGAACATGAAGACATCAGGTTCGAGCGCGATCATCAGCGCCACCTCGAGCTTGCGCTGATCGCCATGCGACAGTGCGGTCGCGGCAACGCCGCGGCGGCTGCCGAGCGCGACCTGGTCGAGGATGGCATCGGCGCGCGCGATCAGGTCGCGGCGCACCATCCACGGCCGCAGCATGTCGTAATGGGTGCCATTGGCAGCCTGCACCGCGAGGCGGACGTTCTCCTCGACCGTCAGGTTCGGAAAGAGGTTTGTGAGCTGGAATGCGCGTCCGAGGCCTGCGCGCGTGCGCATCGGCGCGGACTGCTGCGTGATGTCGGTGCCGTCGAACAAAATGTTGCCGCTGGAGGCGCGCAACTGACCCGAGATCAAATTGAAATAGGTGGTCTTGCCGGCGCCGTTCGGCCCGACGATCGCGGTGAGCTCGCCCGGACGGAACGTGCAGGTCACGCTGTTGACCGCGACATGGCCGCCGAAGCGGATGGTGAGGTCGCGGGTTTCGAGGGTGAGCGTCATTGGATGTCTGGCAAATGATGATCGGGATATCGCCGCGGGCCACGCTGCGCTCCCTCCCCCGCTTGCGGGGGAGGGCGGGGGAGAGGGTGTCTCCGCGGGCAAGAACCCCCAAGAGGACAGAGCCCTCTCCCGGCCTCTCCCGCAAGCGGGAGAGGTGCAGAAGATCACCGCTTGTTCTTGATCGGAACGTCCATGTCCTCGATCTTCAGCTCGCGCACCGGCTCGAGGACAGCCCAGGCGACGTTCGGATCGACCTTGACCTTGAAGTGATACATGCTCTGCAGCGCCTGATGATCTTCCTTCCGGAACACCATCTTGCCCTTCGGCGTGTCGAACTCGAGGCCCTCCATCGCCGTGATCAGCTTCTCGCTGTCGGTCGACTTGGCCTTGGTGACGGCGGCGACGACGGACATCGCAGCGGCAAAGCCGCCCGCGGTGAAGAAGTCCGGCGGCGCGTTGAAGCGCTTCTGGTGCTCCGCGACCAGCCAGTCGTTCACCGGGTTCTTCGGGATCTCATAGTAGTAATAGGTCGCGCCTTCCATGCCCGGCAGGCCCTTATAGGCAGCGAGCGCCGGCAGGATGTTGCCGCCGGTGGAGAGCTCGATGCCGTAGCGCTTCGGATCCATGTCCTGAAGCTTGGCCAGCGGATTGCCGGCGCCAGCCCAGATCACCCAGATCACCTTGCGGCCCGGCTTGTCCTTCAGCGCGTCGAACAGGCGCTGGCCGACCGCGGTGAAGTCGGTGGTGTTGGTCGGAGCATATTCTTCCGCCGCCAGCGTCGCGCCGGTCTTGGCGAGCGCGTCCTTGAAGGCGGCGACGCCGTCGCGGCCGAACGCATAGTCCTGCGCCAGGGTTGCGACGGTGACGCCCTGCTTGCCGATCGCGACCGCGTTCGAGATCGCGTCCTGCGAGGAGTTGCGCGCGGTGCGGAAGATGTAGCGATTCCACTTCTCGCCGGTAATCTGGTCCGCGACGGCGGGCTCGACGATCAGGATCTTCTTGTTCTCCTCGGCGACGGGGAGAATGGCGAGCGCCGCGGCCGAAGAGGTCGTGCCGATCGCGATGTCGGCCTTGTCGTCCTGATAGGCTTCGGCGAGGGCGGCCTTGGCGAGGTCCGGCTTGCCCTGGTCGTCCTTGGTGATGATGACGATCTTGCGACCGTCGAGCGTCATCGTGCCCTTGGTCGCGTACTCAAAGCCCATCTTCAGGCCGGTCTCGGTCTGCTTGGCGTAGGCCTCGAGCGGGCCGGTCTTGCCGTAGATCAGCGCGACCTTGAGATCGTCGGCTTGCGCGGAGGTGCCCGCGCCGAGCGCGAGGATGGTTGTTGCTATGATGAGTGATCGACGCACGATGGTCCCTCCTGATTCAACGTTTCTCGGCAACAGCGATTTGCACAAGCTTGCGAACATTGCAATTACACCTTCCGGCCGAGCGCGTCGGCCTTTTTAGCCTGCATCATTTTTGGGCCAGCCGCGCCTCGCCGGCTCCCTCGGCCTGACGCCGGTCCGACTGCGCCTCGTCGGCGCTTTCGAAAATATGCGGCGCGACGCCGCGCTTCTCCAGGGCTTCGCCGAGCTTGATGCGCAGGAAGCCCGACGTGGTGTAGCGCGACACGCCGGAGTAGAAGCGATCGACCAGGCTGCGCACCATCGCCGAATAATCGTCCATCAACTCCGGCAGGATGGAAAAATTGTCATAATTGACGATGGCGTAGACCCGGCGGCCGAGCGGCGTGAGCCTGGCCTCGACGATCGTTGCGATGGTGTCGATCTCGGCCTTGCTGCGCAACGGATAGCGCTCGAGATTGACGAAGAACAGGTTCTGCTGCTCGTCCAGCGTGAAGCGCTGCTCGAGCGGAATGGTGAGCAGCCGCTCGCGCAACTCCATCAGGCCGTCGCCGAAGATGCGCGCGTCCATCAGCGCCGGATCGCGCGGGATCAGCGGCTTGAAGTCCATCAGGCGCAAAATGTCGCGCTCGATGTCGATGCCGGGCGCGATCTCGGTGAGTTCGAGCCCGTCCGCCCCGAGCTCGAACACGCAGCGCTCGGTGACGTACAGCGTGCGCTGCTTGCGTGCGCCGGCAAACGGGCCGCTGAAGGTGACGTGCTCGACGCTGTCGACGAATTTGCGCGACTTGGCCTCGTCGAGGATGACGAGCTTCCCGTCGCTCACCGCAATGCGCTGCCTGCCCGCACCGAAGGTGCCGACGAAGATGACCTCCTTGGCGTTCTGGCTGATGTTGATGAAGCCGCCGGCGCCCGCGAGCTTCGGCCCGAACTTGCTGACATTGAGGTTGCCGGCGCGATCGACCTGGGCGAGGCCGAGAAAGGCGGCGTCCAGGCCGCCGCCGTCGTAGAAATCGAACTGATAGGGCTGGTCGATCACGGCCTGCGTGTTGATCGCCGCGCCAAAGTCGATGCCGCTCGCGGGAATGCCGCCGATCACGCCAGGCTCAGCCGTCAGCGTGATCAGGTCGATGATCCGTTCTTCATTGGCGACCGAGGCGATACCCTCGGGCATGCCGATGCCGAGATTGACGACGCTGTTGGCCTTCAGCTCCAGCGCGGCGCGCCGGGCGATGATCTTGCGCTCGCTGATGGGCATGACCGGCAGGGAAGCTGCGCGGACGCGGATCTCGCTCGAGAAGGCCGGATTGTACTGCGTGCCGAAAGTCTGCCAGTGGTTCTCGGGCCTTGCCACCACGACGCAGTCGACGAGGATGCCGGGAATCTTCACCTGGCGCGGATTGAGGCTGCCGGCTTCGGCGACGCGTTCGACCTGGGCGATGACGATGCCGCCGGAATTATGCGCGGCCATGGCGATGGCCAGCGCTTCCAGCGTCAGCGCCTCCTTCTCCATGGTGAGGTTGCCGTCCGGATCGCCCGTGGTGGCGCGGATGATTCCGACATTGATCGGAAACGTCTTGTAGAGCAGGCACTCCTCACCGCTGATCGTGATCAGCTCCACGAGATCCTCGGTGGTGCGCGCGTTCAGCTTGCCGCCGCCGTGCCTGGGGTCGACGAAGGTGCCCATGCCGACGCGGGTGACATGGCCGGGCCGATGCGCGGCGATGTCGCGGAACAGATGCGTGATGACGCCCTGCGGCAGATTGTAGGCCTCGATCTGGCCAGCGATCGCGAGCTGCTGCAACTTCGGCGCAAGCCCCCAATGTCCCCCGATCACGCGCCGGACCAGGCCTTCATGCCCGAAATGGTTGAGGCCGCGATTCTTGCCGTCGCCCTGGCCCGCCGCATAGACCAGCGTCAGGTTGCGCGGCTTTCCTTGCGTATAGGGCGCATCGCCCTCGTGGGAGAGATAGAGCTCCTCCAGCGCGATCGCGATCTCCTCGGCAAAGCCGATGCCGACGAAGCCGCCGGTCGCCACCGTGTCGCCGTCGCGGATCAGCATGACCGCCTCGGCCGCCGTGACGACCTTGCCCTTCTCGGAATTGCGCAGGTAAGGCAGCGCTGGATGATGGCTCACGGCGTTCCTCCCTATCCCTTCGACCGCATGCCGTTGTTGCTTGATCCTATCGCGAGGAGCAGCCGTGGAACAGCTTGCTCCTCGCGACGGGCGACAAGATCAGGACGTTCAGGCCTGAACTATCTTGCGTGTTTCGGTGGCGAAATAGACCGACACGATCGTGATGAGCGCGAGCGCGATCATGTAGAGCGAGATCGGCCAGGTCGCCGGCGCGTAGGCCGTCATCAAGCCCGTCGCGATCAGCGGCGACAGCGCGCCGGCGAAGATCGAGGCGAGGTTGTAGCCGAGCGAGACGCCGCTATAGCGCACCTTGGTGCCGAACAGCTCCGACAGGAAGCTCGCCTGCGGCCCGTACATCGCGGCATGACCGATGGCGAGGCCGAGCACGATCGCGATCCAGGCATATTGCGGGTTCTTGGTTGCCAGCAGCATGAACAGCGGGAACGACGTCAGCGCCGAGAACACCGCGCCGAAGATGTAGATCGGCCGCCGCCCGAGCCGGTCGGACAGCGCGCCGAAGGCGGGGATGGTGAAGGTCTCGATGGCGGCGCCAATCAGGACGCCGTTGAGCATGTCCTGCTTGTTCATGCCGAGCGATTGCGTGGCATAGGCGAGCACGAAGGTGGCGTAGATGTAGAAGAAGCCGTTCTCGGCGAAGCGCGCGCCCATCGCCAGCAGGATGTTCTTGGGGTACATGCGGATCGCCTCGACGATCGGCATCTTCACGTCCTGCTTGGTGTCCTTGACCTTCTGGAATTCCGGCGATTCCGCGATGGTGAAGCGGATCCAGAGGCCGACCAGCACCAGCGCGATCGAGAACAGGAACGGGATGCGCCAGCCCCAGGCAAGAAGCTGCGCGTCGGTCAGCATCGCCGACACCACGGAGAATACCAGCGTGCCCAGCACGAGGCCGAGCGGCGCCCCGAGTTGCGGCCAGCTGCCGTAAAAGCCCTTCTTGTCCGCCGGCGCATGCTCGACCGCCATCAGCACCGCGCCGCCCCATTCGCCGCCGAGGCCAAAACCCTGGATCAGCCGGCAGGTGACGAGCAGGACCGCGGCCCCGATGCCGGCGGTCTCGTAGGTCGGCAGGAAACCGATCGCTGCGGTCGCCGCGCCCATGATCAGCAGCGTCAGATAGAGCATGGTCTTGCGGCCGATCTTGTCGCCGTAATGCCCGAATACGACGCCGCCGAGCGGGCGTGCGATGAAGCCGAGCGCGTAGGTCGCGAACGCCAGCAGCGTTCCCATCATCGGGTCGAAGGTCGGAAAGAACAGCTTGTTGAAGATCAGCGCGGCGGCGGTGCCGTAGAGGAAGAAGTCGTACCACTCGATGGCCGTGCCGATCAGGCTCGCGGTGGCGACCGTGACGTGCGAGGGCTGTCTCGCCTGAAGCTGATGGACAGAGATCGCTTCACTCATCCTGCGTCCTCCCTGGTTTGAGAATGCGCATGTGCAGCATGCGTCATTGTGCAGGGCGAAGAGCAAGGTCCGCGCCAGATGCGAAGGGTTTGCGCAAATTGGCTGAAAACACGGCAAATCCCGCCAACGTGGGCGGAACGAGCGGCTCAGCGCCGTGTCCGGAATCCGAGACTCCGGACACGTTCGTGTCTCGAAACTCAGACGGAGGCCGGCCCTGCGGCGAGGCCGAACTTGGCGAGCTTCTTGTAGAAGGTCGCGCGCGAGATCTGGAGCATCCTGGCTGCTTCCGAGATCTGGCCATTGCTGGCGGCGAGCGCCTGTTCCAGCGTGTGCTTCTCGAACTCGGCCTCGGCTTCGGCGTAGGGCAGGACGAGACCGGTTGGCCGCGATGGCGCCGCGGGTATCGTCTCCGCGCTCACGGGGAGAATGCGGTCGAAGTCGTCGCTGGTAAGGCGTCCCGAATCGCTCAGGATCAATGCGCGTTCCAGGATGTTGCGCAGCTCGCGGACGTTGCCGGGCCAGTCATACCGCGCCAGCGCGGCGAGGCCGCTCGGCGTGATCCTGGCGTTGAGATAGTCGCCGGACGCACTGATGTCTTCGAGCAGCCGTCCGCAGATCTCGGGCAGGTCGTCCAGGCAGTGGCGCAGCGGCGGCAGCTCGATCGAGAGCACGTTGAGTCGGTAATAGAGGTCGGCCCGGAATGTCCCCTCGCTGACCCGTTTGTGCAAATCGACATTGGTGGCCGCGATCACGCGCAGGTCGACCTTGGTGACCTTGTCGGAGCCGAGCGGCTCGATCTCGCGCTCCTGCAGCACGCGAAGAAGCTTGGCCTGCAATTGCAGCGGCATCTCGCCGATCTCGTCGAGAAACAGCGTGCCGCCGTCGGCGACCCGGAACTTTCCCTCGCGTCCCTTGCGGTCCGCGCCGGTATAGGCGCCCGGCACGGCGCCGAAGAATTCCGATTCGATCAGCGTCTCCGGGATCGCCGCGACGTTGACGCTGACGAACGGCTTTTCGGCGCGGGCGGACGCGTTGTGGATGGCCTGCGCCAGCATTTCCTTGCCGGTGCCGGTCTCTCCGGTGAGCAGGACGGTGACGCTCTGGCGCGCGGCACGCGCCGCGAGCTCCTTGGCCTGCGCAATGCCCGCGGTGGTGCCGACATAGTCTTCGAAGGTGAACCGCGCGGCGCGCGCATGCGACAATTGCCGCCGCGCCAGCCGCAGATCGTTCTCGAGCTGGGCGACGCGGCCGAGCAGCGGCTTCAGGCCTTCGAGGCGGTCGTAAAGCACGAAACCGATCGCGCCGATGATGTTGCCCTTCTCGTCCTCGATCGGCATGCGCGTGACGACGAGCTGCTCGCCGCCGAGCTCCATGATGTCGAGGATGATCGGCTCCCCCGTCTCCACGACCCTTCGCATCAGGCTGTTGGGGATGACCTCCTCGATCGGGCGGCCGAGCGCCTCGGATTCATGCGAAAGGCCCATCGCGGTGACGTATTTTTCGTTGACATAGACGACGCGTCCGCTGCGGTCGATCGCGATGGCGCCCTCGCACAGATGCTCCAGCCGCTCGAACAGCGTTTCCATGGCGCGTGCGCGGATATAGGCGGGATCGCTGACGACGGAAGAGGGACCGGACATGGCATGCCTCGCGGGAAGCCTGCCCGTGTATTACCAAAAGACCAGCAATTTCAAAGGGGGAAATGGGGGCGTCGAGGTGCCGCCCCATCCCCGCTGTCATGCTCCGGCTTGACCGGGGCAGCCAGTATGCCGCGGCCTTTCGATTCAATAACGACTGTCTCTGGAATACTGGGTCGCCCGGTCAAGCCGGGCGACGACAGCGAGATTGGAGCGGCGCGATCGTCCCTACCGCCGGTATCCGCTCGCGCGCGAATAGCCCTGGCGGTTGTGCTGCATCGGGCGGCTGACGACGCTCGCCCGCGACTCGCTGGAGAGCGGGGTGGCGAGCTTCAGCTCCTCGAGAAAGATCGGGCGCGAGAAGTAATAGCCTTGCGCGTAGCGGATCTTGGTCGCGGCCTGGAGATAAGCGAGCTCTTCGTAGGATTCGAGGCCTTCGGCGATCACGGTCATGCCGAGCGCCTCGCTCAAGGATTCGATCGCGCGCAGGATGCCCTGGCTGCGCGGGCGCTTATGGATGTCGGTGATGAAGGAGCGGTCGATCTTGATCTCGTCGGCCGTGATGTCGGCCAGCGCCGAGAGCGAGGAATAGCCGGTGCCGAAATCGTCGATCGAGATGCCGACGCCGAGCTTGCGGAACATCGGCAGGATCTCGGCCTGGAAGTGATTCTTGGCGACGAAAGCGTCTTCCGTCACCTCGATCATGAAGCGCTGGGGAAAGCCGGTCTCTTCCAGCGCCTGCGCAAAGCTGCGCATGAACTCGGGCTTGCCGGCCTGCTTGGCGGCGACATTGATGCTGATGGTGGCTTCCGCGCCGAACGTCTCGTTGATCAGGTCGATCGATTTGACGATCTCGGCGAGCACGAGATGAGTGAGCTCGTCGATCAGCCCGAGCTCGCCGGCGAGATTGATGAACGAGCCGGGCGCCTGGATCACGCCTTCGTCGTCGCGCAGGCGCACCAATGCCTCGATGCCCTTCACGGCCTGCGTGCGGATGTCGACCTTGGACTGGAAAGCGCAGCAGAAGCGCTTTTCGAGGATCGCGAGCCGCAGCGACTGCTCGATCTTGGTCCGCGCCTGCGCCTCGCGCTCCATGCTGGCATCGAAGAAGGCCGCCATCCCCTTGCCGTCATTCTTGATGCGATACATCGCGATGTCGGCGTTCTGGCGCAGCGTCTCGAAGCTGCTTCCGTGATCGGGATAGAGGCTGATGCCGACCGAGGTCGAGGCGAAGACCTCCGAATTGTCGATGAAGAACGGCGCGGTCAGCCGCTCCAGCGTCGCCTGGATGAACTCGGCGACCTCCTCCTGGCTCTGGATCGGCGAGAGCAGCAGCAGGAATTCGTCGCCGGAGATGCGCGACAGCATGTCCGAATCGCGCAGGTCGCGTCCGAGCCGCTTCGACAGCTCGACCAGCAGCGCGTCGCCGACGGCGTGGCCGTAATAGTCGTTGATGTGCTTGAAATTGTCGACGTCGAGGAAAGCCAGCGCGAAACGCTCGCCGCCGCTTCTCTCCGACAGCAGGCCGTTGGCGCGATGTTCGATCACGCGCCGCGAGGGCAGCCCGGTCAGCTCGTCGAAATAGGCCGAGCGGAACAGCTGGTCCTCGAAATTCTTCTGCTCGGTGATGTCGGAGGACGCCGAGATCAGCAGCTCGCGTCCGGCGAGGCGGACGGGACGATGGGTGGTGAGCAGCACTTGTCGGGCGGCGCCGCCATGAAGTGCCTCCTCGGTGACGACAGGCTGGCCGGCACTCAGGGCCTGGCGGCAGGCTTCGCGGCGCGGCGAAAGATCGGGTGAGGGACGGCTGCCGTCCATGCCGAGCTGCGCGGCCGCGGCGTCGTTAACCAGCAGAAGCTCGCCATGCGCATCCTGCACGGTCAGGCCCGCCGGCAGCATTCTAACGATTTCCTTGAGAAATCCGAGCTCGGCTTCGCTCGCGCCGGAATATTTGTTGTCGTTCATAGAAGTCATGAATCTTGTTGTTTCAGCGCGTTTTGCAATGAGCACGATCTTGCGTGGTTCCCTCTTAAGTTTGGTTAAGGGCTCCGGAGAAATACGGGGGTGTTTTGGGTGAAACTTGCGACGATGCGAGCTACGCCGACGATCGTCATTAACAGAGCGTCAACGGCGCATGCGAAACGGCGGGCAGCGCGCGGGTTGCGCTTTCGCTTGGCGTGCGATGCTATTCGCTTCGCGGGATTCGACACTGCATGATGCAATGCAGCCCGGTCTTCAAATAGGTGATCTCGGTTCTGCCGTCGAAGGCCGACAATGCCGATTTCAGCAGCTTGGTGCCGAAGCCGGGTTCGGACACCTTGTCCACGCTCGGGCCCTCGTTTTCGTCCCAGGTGACGGTCAGGCGGTCGTCGCTGATGGTCCACGAGACCTGCAACAGGCCACGGGGCGAGGAGAACGCACCATATTTGCCTGCATTGGTGGCGAGCTCGTGAAACATCAATGACAGCGTGACCGCGAGCTTCGGCGGCAGGAACAGCCGATCGCCATTGAGGGTGAAGCGGACGTGGCCGTAGGGGCCGAGCTCCGAGATCAGGAGGTCGCGGATGTCGCAGCCGGCCTTGTCGATCCGCGAGATCAGATCGTCGGTCGCCGCGAGCGAGCGGAGCCGCGGATCGATCCGGGCCCAGACCAGCGGCTGGTCATGCAGCACCTGGTGCAGCACGGCGTGCACCGTCGACAGCTTGTTCTTCAGCCGGTGCTGGAGCTCGTCGACCAGCAGCTTGCGATACTCTTCTTCCTCGATCAGGCGTTTGGAGATCCGGCGCTGCTCTGCCAGCATGGTGCGGTAGTGCTCGACGCCCCAGATGGTGAGCGCGCAGACCGCCCAATAGAGTGCAAGCAGGGCAAACCGGGCGCGGTCGGCGAAGGCATCGCCGAAATTCACGACGACGCCGAGCACGCCGCCGACGAGGGCGGTCACGATCCCGATCCGGAAGCCTCCGAACGCGGCGGCAAAGAACACGGCCGGAAAGTAGGGTGTGAAGTAGACGTCGGGCCGCACATGGGCCAGCGCCCAGCGCGCCAGCGTCGCAACCAGCAGGCAGGCCACCGCAAACGCAATGCTCAGACCGACGGATGGCGGCGCCGCGCCCTGCCAGCCCTTGCGGAATTCGTCGATCAGCTTCCCCATGCGCAGCTCAGTTGCGATATGCGTTCGAAATTCGATCGGCCCATGAGGATGTTACGCATCCCGTTCGCCCAAGCATAGCTTGCCTTGTCGCAAGCAGGCGGGGATAGTGGCCGCTGCTGCAACGGCAGCGGTCGATGTTCGTCATTTGTCATCAAATCGTTCGAAAACAGGAACATTCCATGGGCAGGCTGGACGGCAAGGTTGCGGTGATCACGGGAGCGACGAGCGGGATCGGATTGCGCACTGCGGAAGTCTTCGTTGCCGAAGGTGCCAAAATTGTGATCGCGGGCCGGCGTCTACCGGAAGGCGAGGCGCTGGCGAAGCAGCTCGGGGCCAATTGCGTCTTCCTCCAAACCGACGTCACAGTCGAGGCGCAGATGCAGGCCCTGATCGCGCTCGCCGTGGACAGGTTCGGCCGCATCGACTGCCTGTTCAACAATGCCGGCGGTCCGGCGCAGACCGGCGGCATCGAGGGCCTCGAGGTCGAGCGCTTCGACGCGGCGATGGCGACCCTCGTGCGCAGCGTCATGCTCGGCATGAAGCACGCCGCGCCTCATATGAAGAAGCAGGGGAGCGGCAGCATCATCAACAATGGCAGCATTGCCGGACGTCTCGCCGGCTTCTCGTCCTCGATGGTCTATAGCGCGGCCAAGGCCGCGGTGATCCATCTCACCAAATGCGTGGCGATGGAGCTCGGCGAGTCCAATGTGCGCGTCAACGCGATCTCGCCGGGCGCGATCGCGACCGGCATTTTCGGCAAAGCGCTGGGGCTGTCGACTGATGCCGCGGAGAAGACGCCTGCGGTGATGCGCGAGGTCTACAAGACCGCGCAGCCGATCCCGCGCGCCGGCCTGCCCGACGACATTGCCCAGGCCGCAGTGTTCCTGGCCAGCGACGAATCCAGCTTCATCAACGGCCACGACCTCGTCGTCGACGGCGCCATGACCGGTGGCCGCAACTGGAGCCAGCAGCAGCAGGGCTATGTGGCCTTGCGCAAGGCGTTCGATCAGGGGGCGTAAACAGGTCTCGTGCCCCGGACGCAGCGCAGCGCTTCTTCAGCGGTGCGCTGCAGAGCCGGGGCCCATCGCTCCGAACTGAACGCACTTCAGGATTCTGTGTCCCGGCTCGCGCTTCGCGCGTCCGGGACACGAGAAGCTCACACCGCCTTCACCCTCACCCGCAGCCCATCTCGTGGCTTCGGGATCGGCCACATCTGCCAGTCCGGCTTGTAGCCCGGCTCCAGCGACACTTCGAGGTTCTGCAGGAAGTGCCGCGCGAAGCATTTCGCCTGCATGTAGGCGAAGTGCAGGCCGAGGCACATATGCGCGCCGCCGCCGAACGGGACGAAGGCGAAGCGATGACGGTCGCGCTGGGCGTCCTCGGTGAAGCGCAAGGGATCGAAGCGGTCCGGCTCCGGCCAGATGTCCTTCATGTGATGCGTATAGAGTGGATTGACGCCGACCGCGGTGCCGGCGGGTATCGTAAAGCCTTTGAAGGTGAAATCGCGCATCGCGCGGCGCGGCATCGAGGGCACCGGCGGCTTGATCCGCAGCGCTTCCTTGAACGCCATCTCCGACAGCGGCATCTTCTCCAGATCGTCGAAGCTGCTCGGCGCTCCCGGAGCGAGCCCGAGCGCCAGAACTTCCGCGCGCAGACGGTCCTGCCAGTCCGGATTGGCGGCGAGCTCACCGATGAAGGAGGTCAGCGACGAGGTCAGCGTGTCGTGCGCCGCCATCATCAGGAAGCTCATGTGGTCGATGATGTCCTGCTCGGACAGCAGCGCGCCGTCCTCATGGGTGGCGCGGCAGAGCTGCGAGAACAGATCGTCGCCGCCGTGATTGCCGCGTCGTAGCGGGATCTGCTCGCGGAAATAGGCGACGATGCGCTTGCGCCCCGCAACGCCGCGCGCCATCTGGGTGCCGGGCAGGGGGCGGCGGATCGGCGCGACGGCAGCCGCGACCATGTCGACGAAGGCGCGGTTGATCTCGTCGACCTCCGGCCCGATGTCGGCGCCGAGGAAGGATGCCGCCGCGAGATCGAGCGTGAGCTGCTTCATTGCGGGATAGAGCTGCATCTCGCCGGGTTTGGCCTTCCACTCCGCGACCCGCGCGGCGATGCCACGGTCGAGATCGGCCAGATAGGATTTCATCGGTCCCGACTTGAACGCGACAGACAGCGCCTTGCGGTGCAGCCGGTGCTCGTCGAAATCGAGCAGCATCAATCCGCGCGGAAACAACAGGCCGAGCACCTTGTTCCAGCCATGGGTCGAGGAGAACAGTTTTTTCTGGTCGAACATCACGAGCTCGTTGGCCTCGGGCCCGAGCAGCACGACATTGGTCTCGCCGAAAATATGAGTGCGGTAGACCGGGCCGTATTTGGCGCCGTTCGCCTCGACATGGCCTTTGGGATCGGCCAGCACCTGAAAGGTCTTGCCGACGATCGGCCAGCCTTCGTCGCCGGGAATGTGCGTCAGGGCGTTGCGCTTGGGCGCGGTGTAATCGGGCGCCGTTGCGGCCACATTCTGCATCGACATGACGATTGCTCCGGTTGGCAGATTCCGCGAACATACCACGATCCGGCCGCGATGAGCTGCGGTCGTCTTACGCACAAAATCGTCACACCTACATCGTCGTCCCGGGCCCTGCGGAGCTGCGCGGTGGGGGGCCGGGACGACGAATGGCGACAGGCCTTCCCCGGTTATCCCCTCTTCGCCGCTTCCTTCTGCAGATCCGGCGCGTTGACGGCGGGAATGGCGACGCGGCCGGGGCCGGTCACCTTCAGCGCCTCGGCGGCTTTCTCGTTCTCCATGATCTTGGCCATCACCGCCTGTCCCGCACGCTCGAAGATGGCGCGGTTCTCGATCACGAATTTTTGCGACCTGCGCAGGCCGTCGATATAGCCGTTGATCTCGGGCACGACGTAGCGCGCGACCATGTCCCAGCTCCGGCGCGTATTTTCCGGATTGGCCCAGTCGTGCACGAAGCCGATGATGGCGCCGACGCCGCCCGACACCTGCATCACGTTCTTGATGGTTTTGACGAGATCGTCGGGCGTGCCGATGGTGGAGGCCGCGCCCTCGACGAAGGCAGTCTTGTCCACGGCCTCATCCGGCGAGGAGAAAGCGGTGAGGCCCGGCCGCTGCAGCGTGCCGACATTATATTCGTTGTGCCAGCGCATCAGCCCGGCGCCGGCCTCGCGGCGCGCCTGCTCGCGGGTCTCGGCGATGTGGAAGGTCAGCAGCACGCGCCAGTCGGCGCGGTTCACCGTGGTGCCGTGTTTCTTCGCGGCGTCCTCGGCGAACTGCCATTGCTGCTGCAGCGACATCAGTCCCTGCGTCGTCATCGAGCCCAGCGAGATGATGCCGATGCCGTATTTGCCGGCGAGTGTCATGCCTGAAGGCGAGATCTGCGAGGCCACCACGAACGGCATCTCCTCCTGCAGCGGCAGGATCTGCAGCGCGGCGTCGTTCATCGTGAACCAATCGCTCTTGGCGGTGACGCGCTCGCCGTTGAACAGGCGCCGGATGACGCCGATCGCCTCGTCCTGGCGGTCGCGCTGCGTCATCGGGTCGATGCCGAGCGTATGGGCGTCGGAGGCGAGCGCGCCGGGGCCGGAACCGAAGATGGCGCGGCCGCCGGTCATGTGGTCGAGCTGCACCATGCGTTGGGCGACGTTGTAGGGATGATGATAGGGCAGCGACACCACGCCGGTGCCGAGCTTGATCCGCTTGGTTCGCTCGCCGGCCGCCGCCAGGAACATCTCGGGCGAGGCGATCATCTCCCAGCCCGAGGAATGGTGCTCGCCACACCAGAATTCATCATAACCGAGCGCGTCCAGCTGCTCGACCAGGTCGAGGTCGCGCCGGAACTGGAGCATCGGATGCTCCCCGATCGGGTGATGCGGGGCAAGGAAGGCTCCGAACTTCAGACGCGCCATGACGTTTTCTCCGGCCTTTGATTTTCTGATTGTTGAGGCCACAAGGCTACGTGCCCGGGGGCACGAACGCAATCGCGCGGTCTCCCGTGCCACGGAATGCAGGCATGCGATGAAGCCAGGTTCTCCGTCATGGCCGGGCTTGGAGCCCGCGAATCTGACCTCCGAGGTAATCGCGACACCGTCCACGGTCTGAAATCATCGGGCAAGGATAGTCCCGGATTCTGCGCCGATGCACCAGATCGTCACGCGACAAGTCGATTCCTCCCGCCGCTGGTGGGTGCTGGCGATCGTCGTCGCCGCCCAGTTCATGTTCGGCGTCGATGCCTTCATCGTGAACGTCGCCATTCCCACCATCGCGGTCGAGCTGCGCGCGACGCCGGCGGAGATCGAATCCGTGGTCGCGATTTACTTGATCGCCTACGCCACGCTGGTCGTCACCGGTGGCCGTCTCGGCGACATCCACGGCACCAGGAGCGTGTTCCTGGCCGGTTTGCTCGGCTTCACCTTGACGTCGCTGTGGTGCGGCCTCGCGCATTCGGCTGCGGAGCTGATCATCGCCCGGCTGGCGCAGGGCGCGACCGCGGCGCTGATGGTGCCTCAGGTGCTGGCGACACTGCATCTGCTGTTCACCGACGAATCGCGCAGTCGCGCCTTCGCCATCTACGGCATCGTGCTCGGGCTGGCCGGCGCCGCAGGCTTCCTGCTCGGCGGTCTCTTGATCACGGTTGATCTGGCCGGCACCGGCTGGCGTTCGGTGTTCTTCGTCAACGTGCCCAGTGGCCTCATCATTGCTCTTGCCGCCTGGCGCATCATGCCGTCGGTGCCGCGGCGATCAGGCACGAGGCTCGACATCAAAGGCAGCTTGGTCCTGTTCGCGGGGTTGCTGTGCCTGATCGGCCCGCTGCTGTTCGGCCACGATGTCGGCTGGGCACCCTGGCTGTGGGCCGTGATGGCAGCCGGCGGCGTCGTCCTGGCCGCGTTCCTGAAGCTGGAGCATGCGGTCGCGCGTGCCGGCGGCATGCCGCTCATCGACCTCACGCTGCTGGCGGACGCTGCTTTCCTGCGCGGGCTCGGCGCCGCCTTCTTTTTCTTCCTCGCCAATCTCTCCTTCTACCTCGTCATGACGCTGTTCATGCAGCGCGGCCTCCACATCCCGCCGCTCTCCGCCGGCTTGGCCTTCATTCCGCTCGCGATCGCTTTCGTCGTCGCGTCGCGCCATAGCGGCGCGCGGACGCGGCATCGCGGCACCAAGGTGTTGATTGAAGGCTGCGCGGTTCAGATCACAGGTCTCGCCGCCCTCGCGCTCGTCGCAGGCTTTGTCGATACGCCGTCGCCGCTCCTGCTCGCCTTCACCATGATCGTCTTTGGCTACGGCCAGGGATTGGTGATGGCGCCGCTCTCCGGCGCGGTGCTCGCGACCGTGAAGCCCGTCGCCGCAGGCTCGGCCTCCGGCATCTACGGCACCACGGCGCAGATTGGAAATGCGGCCGGAGTGGCCGCAATCGGCGCGGTGTTCTTCGCGCTGGAGGCGTTGCAATCAGCGCGCGCAGGATTTCTGGTCTCGCTTGTGCTGTTTGTGACACTCATCATGATCTGCGCCGCATTTTTGTCGTGGCTGCGCCGCGCATCTGCATCAAGTTGAGGCATTACGGTTAATACGTGCGGATTCCCCCGTGATTTCCGTCGTTTTTCATTGGATTGACAGCGCACGGTCTTTTTATTTTGCAATGCAGCAACTATCTGGTTTGGCTGGACGTTGAACGTTGCCCACCAGGAATTTGCCGTGTCGTTAGCCAGAAATGTCGATCTGTTGAGACGTCTGCCGAGGCTGGACGGTCTGCGCTTTGCCGAGCTCGGTCGCCGCGCGGATGCGTCCAGTCCGTTGGAAGAGGTCACGGGCTTCGGCGACAATCCCGGAGCCTTGCGCATGTTCGCATTCGTCCCGGCGCGGTTGCAGAAGCCGCGTGCGCTGGTCGTCGTGCTGCATGGCTGCGGCCAGACCGCAGCGGCTTACGACCTCGGCGCCGGCTGGTCGACACTGGCTCAGCACTATGGCTTCGCGCTGTTGATGCCCGAGCAGCAGCGCATCAACAACGGCAATACCTGCTTCAACTGGTTCAACCCGGAAGACACGGCGCGAGGCAGCGGCGAGGCACATTCGATCCGCGAGATGATCGCGCACACGGTCGGGGCACATCGCATCGATCCCAGGCAGGTCTTCATCACCGGCCTATCCGCCGGCGGCGGCATGACGTCGGTGATGCTCGCGACCTATCCGGAAGTCTTCGCGGCCGGCGCGGTCATCGCCGGATTGCCCTATGGCATCGCCTCGAATCTGCGTGAGGCGCTCGACGGCATGTTTCATTCCCCGGTGCGTCCGGCGCGCGAGCTCGGCGATCTCGTGCGCAACGCCTCGGCTCATCGCGGCCCCTGGCCGAAAATCTCGGTGTGGCACGGCAGTGCCGACCGCACCGTCAATCCCGGCAACGCCAACGAGATCGTCAAGCAATGGCTCGATCTGCACGATCTGCCGGAAGCGCCGATGGCGGAGACCAATGTCGACGGCTATCCGCGCCAGGCCTGGTGGGGCAGGGACGGCGAGACCCTGGTCGAGTCCTACGCCATCACCGACATGGCGCATGGCACGCCGCTTGGGCTCGCCGACAACGATCAGCGCTATGGCGTCGAAGGCGCATTTCTGATCGAAGCCGGCATTTCCTCATCCTACCACATCGCAAAGTTCTTCGGCCTCACCGACTGGATCGCCGACGCTGCAAAGGCGGAAGCCAAGCCTGTCGCGAAGCCGGCACTTTCACCCGCGCCGCATCTCGCCCGCTCGATCCGCACAGCGGTTGCTGACGAGTCCGCCGAGCGGAAGCAGGAAGCTCGCGGCTTCGACCTCGGCCAGATCATCACGCGCGCACTGACCGCTGCGGGGCTGATGAAGTAGTTGGACGACACGCATTTCAGCCGTTGTCCCGGACAAGCGCGCGCAGATCCGGGACCCATAGCCAAAGGACAAGTTGGGCACGAAGAGGTAGCTCCGAGTCCCCGTAACCACATCGCCGTGGGGTTATGGATCCCGGATCTGCGCTTGCGCTTGTCCGGGATGACAGCGGAGCCTGTCGTGGGCCTCACATCTCGCCGGTGATGAACGGATTGGTCATCCGCTCCTGGCCGATGCTCGAGCCTGCGCCGTGGCCGCAGATGAAGCCGACGTCGTCGCCGAGCGGCAGCAGCTTGGTCAGGATCGAGTTGATCAGGGTCGCGTGACTGCCGCCGGGCAGATCGGTCCGCCCGACCGAGCCGGCGAACAGAACGTCGCCGACATGGGCAAAACGCAAGTCCTTGTTGAAGAACACCACGCTGCCCGGTGAATGGCCGGGGCAATGCAGGATGTCGAACGAGAGATCGCCGATCGACACGGTGTCGCCCTCGTTGAGCCAGCGGTCCGGCGCGAAGTTGCGTACGCCGGTCATGCCGAAGCGCGCGCCGCTCGCGACCACATTGTCGAGCAGGAACTTGTCCGCTTCGTGCGGCCCCTCGATCGGCACCTTCAGCGCATCGCGCAAATCCGCGGCGCCGCCGACATGGTCGATATGGCCATGGGTCAGCCAGATCTTCTCCACTGTGACGCCGGTCTGCTTGATGGCGTCGAGGATCTTCGGCACGTCCCCACCGGGATCGATCACCACGGCCTTCTTGGACGGCTCGTTCCAGATGATGGTGCAGTTCTGCTCGAACAGCGTCACCGGGACGATGATCGCGCCGGCCTTGGCTTGCGAGGAGTCTTGAGTGTCATTTTGCTCGGTCATGGCGCCACAATGCCGATTTTTGCCATGCCGCCAAGCAAAAGATTCGGGTGAAGGCCCCGGGGAACGATCGTTCCCCGGGCCCCTGCGATTACCGCTTGATCTGCGCCTTCAACGTCTCCCGGACGACACCGTCGAAGGTCGAGGCCTTGGGCGATTTCGCCGCCTGCTCGGCGATGTATTTGTCGCGCTGGCCGACCAGCGCGGTGAGCTTCTCGTTCAAGGCCTTGCGCTGCCCGACCTGCCTGGCCACCTCGGCCTCGCGCTGCTCGGGCTTCATGGCGCGCAGATTGTCGGGCAGGTCGGCATCCTTGACCGCGGCGACGCTGGTGGTGCCCTTGGCCGCATCGGCGACGAGGTCGCCGCCGCCGGTGACCGCTTCGGAGGTCGAGGCGGATCGCTTGTTGATATAGCTCGCCATGTCGCTGGCCGTTGACGGTGCGGATGCCGCCACGCTGGCCGTCTGCCGCAGCTTCAGCTCGGTGTGCCGTTGCCGCTCGCGCGGGCCATAGGGGATCACCGTGTCGTTGAGCTGCTGTTGCAGGATGATGATGTCCTGGTCGTACGGCGTCTCGATCACCACGACCTGCCCGCCATCCTGCGGAATCGGGATGAAGCGGCCGCTGCCGATCTGGGCGATGTCGCGCCACACCCGCTCGGTATCGCGGGCATCGCCGGCGAGCACGGCATTGACGATGATGTCCTTCTGCCGGGCGACCGCGAGGGTGGTCGGATATTTGGTGTCCTGCGCGTAGTCCATGTGCGGCGGGGCATCGCCGACCAGGAAGACGATGTGCCTGACGTCGCCGCCGGCGGTCCATTGCAGCTTGTTGACGGCGACGTCGAGCGCCTCGTTGACGCTTTCGGGCCAGTCGCCGCCGCCGCGCGCCTTCAGCTCCAGCAAATTGGCGTAGAGATCCTGGATATCGCGGGTCAGCTCGATCTTCGACGTCACGTAATCGTCGCCGATGTCGCGATAGGCGACGAGGCCCATGCGGATGTCGGCGTCCGGATTGGAATCGACGATCGTGGTGGCGATCGACCAGATCTTGCGCTTGGCACCTTCGATCAGGCGGGCCATCGAGCCCGTGGTGTCGAGCACGAAGGCGACCTCAACGGTTGGCTTGGCCTGGGCGGGAGACAGTCCTGCCGCAAGCGGCATGGTGGCGAGTGCGAAGGCGAGCGAGCACAGTGTGATGCGTGACCTCATCGGGTCCCTCCAGTGGTTTCGTCCCTCGGAACCAAGGTTCCACTGGCATCGCGGTGGCCTGAAGCCGGAACGAAGGCGCAACCGGCGCGAAATTGCGGCGTTTCCCGGGGAACCCTGAACATGCGGCGTCGGACGACGGCATGCCGCGCTGCACGCGTCACATCGCCGTCCCAAAGCCCTGTTCGTTTGTCCGTTCCTGTGAACCGCTGGCGCGATCCGGCGTTGCTGTCCGCGCGAAGGACATTCGGGGGACGATTTGGCTCAGGGCGACGACAATTGGTGGCGCGACGGCATCTTCTACCAGATCTACCCGCGCTCGTTTCAGGACTCGAACGGCGACGGCGTCGGCGATCTCGCCGGCATTTTGCGGCGGCTGCCTTACGTGAAGTCCCTCGGCGTCGACGCGATCTGGCTGTCGCCGATCTTTCCCTCGCCAATGGCCGATTTCGGCTACGACATCTCGGACTACACCGGGATCGAGCCGCTGTTCGGCACGATGGCGGATTTCGATGCGCTGATCGCAGCCGTCCATGACAACGGCCTGAAGCTGATCCTCGATCTCGTGCCGAACCACACCTCCGATCAGCATCCCTGGTTCGTCGAGAGCCGCGCCTCGCGCGACAATCCCAAGCGCGACTGGTACATCTGGCGCGATCCAGCGGGCGACGGCGGCGTGCCCAACAACTGGCTGTCCGAATTCGGCGGCAGCGCGTGGGCTTTCGACGAGACCACGGGTCAGTACTACTATCATGCCTTCCTCGCCCAGCAGCCCGATCTCAACTGGCGTAACCCGGATGTCCGCAACGCCATCTACGACGCGATGCGGTTCTGGCTGGAGAAGGGCGTCGACGGCTTTCGTGTCGATGTGATCTGGCATTTGATCAAGGACGCCGAATTCCGCGACAATCCGCCGAACCCGCATTATGTCGAGGGCCGGCCGCCGAACGAAAAGATCCTGACGCAATATTCCACCGACCAGGACGAGGTGCACGACGTCATCGCCGAGATGCGGCGCGTCACCGATGCCTATCGCGCGCGCGTTCTGATCGGCGAGATCTATCTGCCGCTGCACCGTCTCATGGCCTATTACGGCAACGACCTCACCGGCGCGCAGATGCCGTTCAATTTCGCGCTGCTGTCGACCTTCTGGAGCGCGCGCTCGATCGAGAAGATCATCGAGGATTACGAGAAGGCGCTGCCGCGCGGCGCCTGGCCGAACTGGGTGCTCGGCAACCATGATCGTCCGCGTGTCGCCAGCCGCATCGGCAGCGACCAGGCCCGCATCGCCGCCATGCTGCTGCTGACGCTGCGCGGCACGCCGACGCTCTATTATGGCGACGAGATCGGGATGCACCAGGTGGCGATCGCGCCGGAGGACGTGCGCGATCCCTTCGAGAAGAACGTGCCCGGCATCGGCGTCGGCCGCGACGGCTGCCGCACCCCGATGCAGTGGGACGCGACCGAATTTGCAGGCTTCTCCACGGCGCGGCCGTGGCTGCCGCTGCCGGAGCATTATGTGCGTGACAATGTCGTCAATCTCGAAGCCGATTCTCGCTCGATCCTCAGCCTCTACAAGCGTCTGATCGGCTTGCGGAAGAGCTGTCCGCCGCTGGTCGCAGGCGAGTATCATCCGATCGCCGCGCAAGGCGACCTGCTGGTCTATCGCCGCGAGGCCGAGGGCTGGGCGGTGATCGCGGCGCTCAATCTCGGCCCGGACCCGATTGCGGTGACGACGAGTGCGATCAAGTTCGGCAGCAGTATCTTGCTGTCGACGTTCCTGGATCGCGAGGGCGAGCGGATCGAAGGCGTGCTCGATCTCAGGGGCAATGAGGGCGTCATCGTCGCTCCACCTGCGCGCGCTCCGGAATGACGAGCCCCATGGAATCGGCTATCCTTCCACCCATGGACAACGCCGCCCGCAACATCGCCCTCGTGCCACCACCCGATCGCCGCCAATCCGAGACGGCGCTCGCGATCGCGCGCGGCACGTCGCGGCTGCTGCGCTCGCTCGGCTTCTCCTGCATCAGCGAATTGCCGTTGCCCTCGGGCCGGCGCGCCGATCTCGTTGCGCTGAACGAGCGCGGCGAGATCTGGATCGTCGAGATCAAATCGTCGGTGGAGGATCTGCGCGCCGACCAGAAATGGCACGAATACCGCGCCCATTGCGACCGGCTGTTCTTCGCCTTCACGCAGGATCTGCCGTGCGAGATCTTTCCTGCGGAGACCGGCCTGATCGTCGCCGACGCCTATGGCGCGCACATGCATTGCGAGGCGCCCGAGCACAAGCTCGCCGCCGCCACGCGCAAGCAAATGACGGTGCGGTTTGGAATGGCGGCGGCGCTGCGGATCAACCGTCTGGTCGATCCGCAAGGCCATGCGGAGTTCTGGGAGTAGCGGCGGCCTCGTGTCCCGGACGCGCTGCAGCGTGAAACGCTGCTGCGCAGAGCCGGGACCCAGAAGGTTAAATGTATGCTGAGTCATGGGCCCCGGCTCTGCAGCGCACCGCTGAAGAAGCGCTGCGCTGCGTCCGGGGCACGAGAGCCGTTGAAGCTTACCGCGGCGCGCGCTTGGCCAAAATGCGCTGCAGCGTCCGGCGGTGCATGTTGAGGCGGCGCGCGGTTTCCGAGACGTTGCGGTTGCACATTTCGTAAATGCGCTGGATGTGCTCCCAGCGCACGCGGTCGGCCGACATCGGATTGGCCGGCAGTTCGGATTTCTCCGCGCTGGTCGACAGCAGCGCGGCGACGACGTCGTCGGCGTCCGCGGGCTTGGAGAGATAATCGATCGCGCCCATCTTCACCGCGGTGACGGCAGTGGCAATGTTGCCGTAGCCGGTCAGCACGATCGCCCGCGCATCCGGGCGCTTCTTCTTCAGCGCCGAGACCACATCGAGGCCGTTGCCGTCGCCGAGCCGCAAGTCGACCACGGCGAACGCGGGGGCCGCCTTGCCGATCTGCGCAAGACCGTCCGAGACGGTGTCGCATGACGTCACCGCAAAGCCGCGCGTCTCCATGGCGCGCGACAGGCGCTCCAGGAACGGCTTGTCGTCTTCCACGATGAGCAGCGAGCGGTCGGTCTGTTCGTTCAGTTCGGCGATGGCGTTCAAGGTTTTTTCCTCTCTCCAACGCGTCTACATATGGCCTCGCAATCGGGCGGTGCCAAGGCCGCCGATAGTCGATCGGCCCCGTCGTGCGACGCAAGGTCGCGGCCTATCCTATTGTTTCTTCGAGCGCCTCGATAGCCTCAAAACGCTCTCGCGGCCACGTGATGTGGACCACCGCGCCGTGTTCCGGGAAGGTCCGGTTGGTAAACGAGACCTTGGCGCCGGTGCGCTCCAGCAAGGTGCGCGCGATGAACACGCCGAGCCCCAGGCCGCGCCGCTCGCCGCCGCCGTCATCCTGGGGGCGCCGCCGCGACAGATAAGGCTCGCCGATCCGGTTCAGGATGTCGGGGGGAATGCCGGGGCCGTCGTCGGAGATCACGAGCTCGATATTGTCCTTGTTCCACCACGCGTTCACCTCGACGGTGGTATGGGCGAAATCGACCGCGTTCTCGACGATGTTGCCGACGCCGTAGAGGATCGCCGGATTGCGTGAGCCGACCGGCTCGGACACGGCGGCAACCGCGATCCGCACCTTGATCTCGACGCCGAAATCGCGGTGCGGGGCCACCACCTCCTCGATCAGCTCCGACAGCTTCATGCGGTCGAACGGTGCGTCGGTGGAGAGCTGGGTGATCTTGCTCAGGATGTCGCGGCAGCGCTGGGTCTGCTCGCGCAGCGTCTTCAGGTCGGCGGCGATGCTGGCGTCCTTCACCGTCTTTTCCAGCTCGCGCGAGATCAGGAAGATCGTGGCGAGTGGCGTACCGAGCTCGTGCGCGGCGGCAGCGGCAAGCCCGTCGAGCTGGGTCAGGTGCTGCTCGCGCGTCAGCACCAGCTCGGTCGCGGCCAGCGCGTCCGCGAGCTTGCGCGCCTCTTCCGTCACCTGGAACGAGTAGAGGCTGGTGACGCCGATCGCGAGCACGATCGAGAGCCAGACGCCGACCAGATAGATCGGCGGCAGCACCAGCGGATCGTCGGAATCCCAGGGCAGCGGCAGATGGAAGAAGAACAGCACCGAGGCGCAGGCCACGGCGAGCACGCCGAGGCCGAACGTGAAGCGTGCCGGCAGCGCCGTGGCCGAGATCAGCACCGGCGCGAGGAACAGGAACGAGAACGGGTTCTGCAAGCCCCCGGTGAAGAACAACAGGCCGGCCAGTTCCACGATATTCAGCGCCAGCAGTCCGGCCGCCTGTATCGGCTCCAGCCGGTGCATCGGATTGGCTGCAGTCTGGAGTGCCAGATTCAGTGATGCCGACAGGGCGATGATGCTGACGCAGGGGACGATCTCGACGTTGAATTCCAGACCCTGTGCCACGATGAAGATTGCGGCCAGCTGGCCCAGCACCGCGAGCCAGCGCAGCCGCAGGATTGTATCGAGGCGGATATGCCGCTGCGCATGGCGGAAGTTGGAGGCGGCAATTTCGGTCATATCGGCCAATGTGGCGGTGCCTTCTAAGCTCACAAACGCTGGGCTCGCGGAACCACCGGATTACAAGCCTTGCGCTCCCTGCCGCAATAGCAGAAGAACGGTCAGCATGACGGAGAATGACGAGGCTTCAAGTCGGCCGACTGTCGCGGAGCGCAGCTTGCCCGCGGCGATCGCGGTCGATCACCTCGTCAAGGTCTACAAGCAGACCCGGGCCGTCGACGATATCTCCTTTGTCCTGCCGCGCGGCAGCATCACCGGGCTGCTGGGCGGCAACGGCGCCGGCAAGACCACGACCATCGCGATGATCATGGGCCTGGTGCTGCCGACCTCCGGCCGCGTGCAGGTGCTCGGTCACGAGATGCCCGCAGAGAGCGCCGCGGTGCTGGGGCGGATGAACTTCGAGAGCCCTTATGTCGACATGCCGATGCGGCTCACGGTGCGGCAGAACCTCACCGTGTTCGGCAAGCTCTATGCGGTGAAGAACCTGTCGGAGCGGATCGCCGCGCTCGCCGACGATCTCGACCTCACCGAATTCCTGGACCGCGCCAACGGCAAGCTGTCCGCCGGGCAGAAGACCCGCGTCGCGCTGGCGAAGGCGCTGATCAATCAGCCCGAGCTGTTGCTTCTGGACGAGCCGACCGCCTCGCTCGACCCGGATACCGCCGACTGGGTGCGGGCGCATCTGGAGCGTTATCGCCGCGACAACAACGCCACCATCCTTCTGGCGTCGCACAACATGCTCGAGGTCGAGCGGCTCTGCGACCGCGTCATCATCATGAAACGCGGCCGCATCGAGGACGACGATACGCCCCGGGCGATCATGGCTCGCTACAACCGCACCAATCTGGAGGAGGTGTTCCTGGACGTTGCGCGCGGCCGGGTGAACGGCGCGAAGGAGGTGGCGAGGTGAGGGGGCTCTCGTGTCTCGGCCGTCATTCCGGGGCGCGCGGAGCGCGAGCCCGGAATCCATTTCGCGACGTTTGCTGCGGGCCGATGGATTCCGGGCTCGATGCTACGCATCGCCCCGGAATGACGGCTCCTTTTAAGATGAAGGAGCTGCCATGACCTCTCTCCCCCTCCACCGCGGCATCTCCGCCCACCGCATCGGCGCGATGATCCTGCGCTACTGGTACCTGCTGCTGTCGTCCTGGCCGCGGCTGCTCGAGCTGTTGTATTGGCCGGCGCTGCAGGTCATCACCTGGGGCTTCATCCAATATTACATCGCCGAGAACTCCAGCTTCTTCGCGCGCGCCGGCGGCACGCTGATCGGGGCCGTCATCCTCTGGGACATCCTGTTCCGCGGCCAGCTCGGCTTCTCCATCTCGTTCCTGGAGGAGATGTGGGCGCGCAATCTCGGCAACCTCATGATGAGCCCGCTCCGGCCGATCGAGTTTCTGCTGTCGCTGATGGTCATGAGCCTGATCCGGCTCGCGATCGGGGTGATTCCGATGACGCTGCTGGCGCTGTTCCTGTTTCACTTCAACGTCTACGCGCTCGGCCTGCCGTTGATCGCCTTCTTCTGCAATCTGATCTTCACGAGCTGGTCGGTCGGCATCTTCGTCTCGGGCCTCGTGCTGCGCAACGGCCTCGGCGCCGAGAGCATCGTCTGGACCTTGATGTTCGCGATCATGCCGCTCGCCTGCATCTACTATCCCGTCAGCGTGCTGCCGGTGTTCTTGCAATACGTCGCATGGACGCTGCCGCCGACCTACGTGTTCGAAGGAATGCGCGCGCTCCTGATCGAGAACACCTTCCGCGCCGACCTGATGTTGGCTGCGCTGGCCATCAATGCCGTGCTTCTGGGTGCATCCTTTTGGGCATTCCTTGCCCTTTTGCGCAGCGCCAAGCGACAGGGCTCGCTGCTGTCCGGCGGCGAATAGCGTCACTTTCTCGTGGATTCGGGTAGGTTTAGCCGTTTCGGCTACGTAGATGTACGGAACCATGCATTGACGCAATATTACGCATTCGGCAGTATGCTGCGATGCGAAGAAGGATATAGCGATGCCCATTGGTGAGTTTGGCGGCGCGCCGCCCCTGGCGGCTGAAGGCAGTCCGGTCCTGACGACGCCGATGTACTGGATGTACGAGATGGCGCACGCCGCTCTCAATCCGGCGCGTGCCGTCACGGACGCGACCAAGCTGCTGTTTCAAAATCCGCTCAATCCCTGGACGCGCACCGAGGTCGGCAAGTCGGTCGCCGCGGCCTGCGAATTGTTCGAGCGCACCACGCGCCGCTACGGCAAGCCGGAATGGGGTCTCGACGACACCGAGGTCAACGGCATCCGCGTCCCCGTCGAGGTCCGCTCGGTCTGGGAAAAGCCGTTCTGCCGGCTGCTCTACTTCGATCGCAAGTTCACCCGTCCGCTGCGCAGCCCGCAGCCGCGCGTGCTGATCGTCGCGCCGATGTCCGGCCATTACGCGACGCTGCTGCGCGGTACGGTCGAGGCCTTCCTGCCCGCGCATGAGGTCTACATCACCGATTGGGCCGACGCCCGCATGGTGCCGCTCAGCGACGGTCGCTTCGATCTCGACGATTACATCGATTACGTCATCGAGATGCTGCACGTGCTCGGCGGCAACACCCACGTCATGGCGGTGTGCCAGCCCTCCGTGCCCGTCGTTGCCGCGGTCTCGATCATGGAAGCGCGGCGCGATCCCTTCGTGCCGACGTCGATGACGCTGATGGGCGGCCCGATCGACACCCGTCGCAATCCGACTGCGGTGAACAATCTCGCCCAGGAGCGCGGCATCGACTGGTTCCGCAACCATGTCATCACCAAGGTGCCGTTTCCGCATCCGGGCATGATGCGCGACGTCTATCCGGGATTCCTGCAGCTCAACGGCTTCATCAGCATGAATCTCGACCGGCACATGGACGCCCACAAGCAGCTCTTCGCCCATCTGGTGAAGGGCGACGGCGACCTCGTCGACAAGCATCGCGAGTTCTACGACGAATACCTCGCGGTGATGGACCTCTCCGCCGAGTATTACCTCCAGACCGTCGACACCGTGTTCGTGAAGCACTCGCTGCCCAAGGGCGAGATGACCCATCGTGGAACACGCGTCGATCCCTCCAAGGTCACGCGCGTCGCGCTGATGACGGTCGAAGGCGAGAATGACGACATTTCCGGTCTTGGTCAGACCGAAGCGACGCACGCGCTGTGCAGCGCGATCCCCGATCATCGCCGCGTTCATTACGTCCAGAAGGGCGTCGGACATTACGGCGTGTTCAACGGCTCACGCTTCAAGTCGGAAATCGTGCCGCGGATTCATGATTTCATGGTCTCAGCAGCGAATCCGAGCTCATTGCAGGCGCGCGCCGCCGAATAACCTCTCGTTTCGGCTTTCCCGTCGAAAATCAGGCCCGGCCGGAGGCTCCGGAAGGGGCCGAGTTCCCGCCAGATTCGCGGTATTTAGGTAGCCTTATAGGAGTGAGTCCATCCTCACCCCTTGGGGGTGTCGCATGCGTCCAGCGGGGGCGAAAAAAGCCGGTTCCGACCCCAGTCTGTAGGGTCTCCCGGACGCCAACCCGCTGTATATTGGGCAAATGATTTGTTTTTGCGCCGAGCGCTTTCCCTGGCGGCGGTTATGGCAGAATCCGGGCGCCCTCCTGCCCCCCGGACTGACAGACATGGCCACTCGCGCTCTCCTCTATCGGCGGCCCCACGAGCCAAAGACCCTGGTCATCACCCACGGATCGCAATTTTTTGCCATCCGATTGCGCCGGCATCGCCGCGCGCGCCGCTATACGCTCAGAATTCATCCGAGCGATCGCGAAGCCATCCTCACCATGCCACCGCGCGGCACGCTGGCCGAAGCCAAGGACTTCGCGCAGCGTCACGGTGCGTGGATCGCCGCACGTCTCGGTCGCTTGCCGAAGGCTGCGCCGTTCCAGCCGGGCACGGTGATACCGCTGCGCGGCACGCCGCATCGTATCGTTCATCGCGCCGGCACGCGCGGCACGGTGTGGACGGAGGTGCGCGACAGCGGTGAACGCATCCTCTGCGTCGCCGGCGGGCTCGAGCATGTCGACCGCCGCGTCAGCGATTTCCTCAAGCGCGAGGCGCGCCGCGATCTGCAGCGTTCGGCAGAGGCCTACGCCGCCGAGCTCGGTGTCCGGGTCAAGCGCCTGTCGATCCGCGACCAGTCCAGCCGTTGGGGCTCCTGCACCTCGGCCGGCTCGCTGTCGTTCTCCTGGCGCCTGATCCTCGCGCCGCCCTTCGTGCTCGACTATCTCGCCGCGCACGAGGTCGCCCATCTCGTCGAGATGAACCACTCGGCACGGTTCTGGCGCGTCTGCGGCAAGGTCTGCCCGTCGATGGAGCGCGCCAAGAAGTGGCTCGACACGTATGGCAACGATCTGCACCGCTACGGGGTCGAAGACTAGGGCGCGGCTCGTCAAGGCGCAGCCGCGACCGGATTGACGCCAGCTGGACAAATGCAAGGTCGTTGGCGGCGCGCTTGTCCTAAAGCATGATCCGGAAAAGTGCGAAGCGGTTTTCCGGAAAGATCATGCGCAAACAATAACCTAAAGCGCGATGGCGATTCATCCAGATCTCATCGCGCTTTAGCGCATCGCCACCAGACGGCATTGCTTGGTCCTGTCGAAGCGTTTGTCGTGCATGACCCTCAACAGACGTCGCGAGCCGATAGCTGCACGCAGATCACTGAGGCAGCGTCACCCCGGCGATTTGCATGACACCAAGCTGGTCGAACAACTCAATCTGCTCACCGTTCAGCACGGGAATGTAGCAGCGACGTCTGGCACCCAAGATACAGAGCTTGTCCTCCACGACCGTCCATGTCCCGGCCTTAGGTCCAAGGGACTCGTCCCAGTGCGGATAGGTCATCCGGCCGTCGGGCTCGAATCGCATCGTGAACGGGCCATTCCTGAGCTTGGTACCGAAGCTGATCGTCTTGCCCTGGAATTTTGCGGCCAGGGTCTCGCCTGTCGGTCGTTCGCCGGCCGCTGCGGTGAGCGAGGCATCGGGCCCGGGATCATAGCCTTCGGCTTTCAGGATCAGCCAGAAGAGCCTGCCAATGCTACGCATGGTCGGTTCGGTGAAGGGCATGTCGCGGTCGACACGATGCACCACGACGAGGTCGAGCGCGGGCACGACCAAGGCGTATTGGCCGCCGGATCCCTGGGCCATAAAGCTGCCCTCCGGCAAAGTGACCGTAGGCGCAACGGCACCGCCCAGAAAACCGATCCACCAGAGATAGCCATAGCCCATCCCTAACGCGGCTCTCGAATGGCTACGCGTGCTCTCTTCGACCCAGTCCCGGGGCACGATCTGGTGCCCGGCCCAATTGCCTTTGTGCAGATAGAGAAGTGCAAAACGCGCCAAGTCCCGTGCGCTCATCCGGGTCTCATAGGCGGGGTGGATAGAGGCTTCGCCGCGGATATAGCTGCCATCCTGTGGCCGGTAGTCCTGCATGCCGATTGGCTTTGCGATCTTTTGGTCGAGCGCCTCGAAGATGCCGTTGCCAGTTGCGTGCTCGTAGATCGTGCCGAGCGCGTTGAAGTCCCAATTGTTGTAATACCAGAAGGTCCCGGGCGGGTGGCTGCCGCGCGGCGGTCTCATCTTGGCCATGTCCGGCGTCTCATAGAGCGCCGCGTGGTAGACCCCGGAGCGCGCTTGGAGGAGTTCGCGCGCCGTCGCGCCCTTCTCGATTCCGGTCAAGCCAGGCGGATTATCGTCGATGCCGAGTTCGCCAAGCGTGCTGTCGAGGTTGATCAGGCGATCCGACACCGCGATGCCGATCAGGGCGCTGAGCACGCTCTTGCGGATGGAGGCGAGTTCCATCGGCTTCGTCGTATTGCCCCACTCGGCGACCACCTTTCCGTGCTGAACGATCACAACCGCGCTCGAGCGAATCTGATCCGAAAAGGATCGCGCTTGGGCCAATTCGGTCTCTGACCAGCCCGATTCTGCAGGGGTGACGCGCTCCCACTCCGCTGCCGGAAAGCCATCCTCGGCTGCGGCAGCCCCGAACCGAACCAAAACGCCGAGCAGCACGACGGCGAAAACAATCTGGCGCATATACATCGGATCCCACGCGCTGCGCGCTTCACCTGATCGCAGCACAATACTCATTGACGGCGCCAGGCAGAACGCCCGTCGACGTATTTTTTTGGATTCCGGCCGACGCGCGCTCAGCGGCCTCAGGCAACCCTCATGCACTGAAATCCGCACTCGTTCCTGCCTGCGTGCGTGAGGCCGGATAGGACGATTGCCGTTGCGCGCTGGCCTTTTGCCCCTCCGCCAGCATCGCCTGGAAGGCGGCGTCGAGTTGCTGGCGGCTATAGGCCGTGGATCTGCTTTCACGCGGCGTCCATTGCGCTTGCGTGATCGCGGTGGATGCCTTCTCGACGGTGCCGCCAAGCCGCGCGGCATATTGGTCGGCTCGCCACTGCGCGAGATCCGGCCCGGCCAAGCCGGGAGGATCCTCAAGCTTGCCGATGTTGGCTGCCGCCGCATTGGTCATGGTCGAGGAGCCGCCATTGTACAGCGTGGCCACCACCCGGCCGTCGACCTTGACCTGAGCGTAGGTGTTCTCCGGTGCATCGTCCGAGACGGTCGGTTGCGTCGCGTTCGCGCCGTGAGTCATCAGCCAGTTCGTGGCCATGAGGTCATGCAGGACAGGATTATCCGCCACCGAAATCGGCTTGGCGCCCGACAACAGCTTCACCTGCGAGACGTCGACCCGAAATCCGTTCGCGGCAGCGCCGGTCTCATCCGGTGCCACCGGTTGAAGGCCGGATGCGGCATGGGAAGCGGACGTCGATGCAGGCCGCAGATAGGGCAACGTCGCGCCGGACACACCTGACATCATGGAACGCTCCTTCCCACTCGCTCAACTTATGAGAGCAAATCCCGGGCCGGTGGCGCGCGCTTGAAGAGACTGGTGTTTTTGCTTTCGGGGAGGATCACACCCCGGTTGATCTTGCCGCAATAGGCAGGACTTGCCGAAGTGGCGGCGGACTTCAAGGCCTGCCTCATGCGTCTGTGCCGTCCGCGCAAGCCGTTGATTTCGCTATCCTCGGCTACTGTGCATGGGGTTGTTTTCGCAGTTTTTGTCTTGAGGCCGCAGGCGACCTCAGGCGGAGCCTATCGGTTTCCGCCAAACAGGCGGTCCATCAGCCAGCCATCGAGACCTGCCGCAGCCTCCGGCCGCGCATTGGCGCGCGTCGGTGGCGGCGGACGATAGCCGCCGTTGTTCGCCGCTGCCGGTGCGGGCGCGGCCGCCGTCGGCGGCGATACCTGCGATGCGGCCTGCGCGAGATTCGACAGGCCCCAGCCGCCGGGCGCGCTCGGCAGGGCCGCCACCGGCACGCCCTCGTGCGCGGTCTTCATGAAGCGCGTCCAGACTTCCACCGGCAGGCCGCCGCCGGTGGCCTTCTTGGTCGGCGAGTTGTCGTCATTGCCGAGCCAGACGCCGGTGACGAGATTGGCGGTGTAGCCGATGAACCAGGCGTCGCGATAATCCTGGCTGGTGCCGGTCTTGCCGGCGGCCGGCCAGCCCGGGATCTCCGCCTTCTTGGCGGTGCCTGAGATCAGCGTCTCCCGCATCATCGTGTTCATCATCCCGACATAGCGGGGGTCGATGACCTGGGTGTGCTCGTCGGGCTGGCGCATGTAGAGCAGCTTGCCGCTGAGCGTCCTGATCCGCGTCACGACATGCGGCGCCACCGCGAAGCCGCCATTGGCGAAGGGTGCATAGGCGCCGACCAGCTCGACGACAGAGACTTCCGACGTGCCGAGTGCGATCGAGGCGTTGGGCTCGAGCTTGGAGGAGATGCCGAGCCGGTGCGCGGTGCGCACCACGTTCTTCGGTCCGACCTCGAGGCCGAGGCGGATGGCGACGGTGTTGAGCGACATCGCCAGCGCCTGGGTCAGCGTCACCGCGCCGAAATATTCGTGGGTGTAGTTCTCGGGCTTCCAGCCCTTGACCTCGATCGGCGCGTCCTGGCGCATCGTGTCCGGCGTCAGGCCCTGCTCGAGCGCGGTGAGATAGACGAACGGCTTGAACGAGGAGCCCGGCTGGCGCTTGGCGGTCACCGCGCGATTGTACTGGCTCTCGGAATAGTTCCGCCCGCCGACCATGGCGCGCACCGCGCCGTCAGGCGTCATCGCCACCAGCGCGCCCTGGCTGACGTTGAACTTGACGCTCTTGGCCGCGAGCTCATCGATGATGGCGGCTTCCGCAACGCTTTGCAGCTTGGGATCGATGGTGGTCTCGACCTTGATGCTTTCGTCGATCTGGCCGACCAGATCGTCCAGCACCTCGCCGATCCAGTCGGCGACGTAGTTGACCGTGCCGGCACCGACCGGCTTCACGTTGTAGGAGGGATGGCCGATCGAGGCCTGCGCCTGCGCATCGGTGATGAATTTCGCGTCCGCCATCGCCGCGAGCACGATCTGCGCGCGCGCTTCGGCACCTTCCGGATTGCGGTTCGGCGCAAGGCGCGAGGGCGACTTGACGAGGCCGGCGAGCATCGCGGCCTCGGCGATGGTGACGTTCCTCGCCGACTTGCCGAAATATCTTTGCGCGGCGGCTTCGACGCCGTAGGCGCCGGAGCCGAAATAGACGCGGTTGAGATAGAGCTCCAGGATCTCGTCCTTGGAATGCTTGCGCTCCAGCCAGATCGCGAGCTCCGCCTCCTGCAGCTTGCGCTGCATGGTGCGCTCCTGGGTCAGGAACAGGTTCTTCGCCAGCTGCTGCGTCAGCGTCGAGCCGCCCTGCGAGACGCCGCGATGGAGCAAATTGGTGACGAGGGCGCGCAAAATGCCGACGGGGTCGATGCCGAAATGCGAATAGAAGCGGCGGTCCTCGATGGCGATGAACGCCTTCGGCAAATAGGGCGGCAGATCCTTCAGCGCGATATTGGCACCGGCCATCTCGCCGCGCTGCGCCAGCATGCTGCCGTCAATGCCGACGATCTGGATCGTCGGCGGGCGCTTGGGGATTTCCAGCGACTGGATCGGCGGCAGATGGGCGCCGACATAGATCACGGCGCCGATCACGGCGATCACGCCCCACAGGCTCAGCACCGCGCCCCAATAGACCAGGCGACCGAGACTGAACCCGCCGCGTGACTTCGCGCGGCGCTTGGCGCCGCTGCGGCTGGCCGGCGCCTTGCGCTCGCGCGGCGGCTCGTCGCCGGCGTCCTCGCTCTTGCGCTTGGTGGATGATTTTGCTGATTTCTTCGGCTTGTCCTCGCCGCCGGGAATGCGATCGGCCGGGGTCAGGCGCAGATCGGCGAGCGCCGCGGGCAAGCCGAACAGCGGCTCCTTCCGCCCACCCTTTTTCTTTCCCCACGCCATATGCAAACGCCCGGTCAGCCCGCCCCGCCGCACGCTAGCGGTCGCTGTTTAAGGCCCGGTTACCCCGGCGTTAACGCGTGATTAGGAGGTGGGGCATTCGCACCCCGCAGTTCCGCTCCTTTGGCGCCGGAGCTAGGATCGCCGGCACAAAAAGAGGAAGCACCCAGAGGAAACCCACATGGGCCATATCGATCCGACCAAGGAAGTCTTCGCGCAGTTCCGGGAGAACGACCGTCCCGGTCCGATCCACATGCTCAACCTGGTGCGGCTGCGGAAAGAGGCGGCCTATCCGGACGGCCGCAAGGCGAGCGGCGCGGAAGCCTACGCGGCCTATGGCCGCGAGAGTGGCCCGGTGTTCGAACGTCTCGGCGGTCGCATCGTCTGGCAGGGCAAGTTCGAGCTGATGCTGATCGGCCCGCAGGACGAGCGCTGGGACCATTGCTTCATCGCGGAGTATCCGAGCGTTGGAGCCTTCGTCGAGATGATCCGCGATCCCGCCTATCGCGAGGCCGTGAAGCACAGGCAGGCCGCGGTGGAGGATTCGCGCCTGATCCGGCATGCCGTTCTGCCGGTCGGCAAGAACTTTGGGGAGATACCGGAGTAGACGTCTGTCTCCGTCGTCATGGCCGGGCTTGACCCGGCCATCCACGATTTCTCAATCAGTCATTCCGGGGCGGCTCGTAGCGCCGAACCCGGAATCTCGAGATTCCGGGTTCGATGCTGTCGCATCGCCCCGGAATGACGGCGATGGAAGCTAACCCGCCGGACCGGCATCCTCCAGGATCGGGCCGAACAGCTCCCAGCGCTCGCCGTTGAACTTCATCATCTGAAGCTGCTTGTTGACGCGGTAGTCGGTCGGCGAGGTGTTGGCCTTGATGCCGGGCAGGGAGAGGTCGAGCTCCACGTCCTTCAGGCTGGTCGCGACCTTCATGACGTTCTCGCGGGTCAGGTCGTCGCCGCATTTCTGGAGCACGTAGGCCATCAACTGCGAGGTCGAGTAGCCGTAGCTGTTGAAGCTCGAGTCCTTGTCGCCGTCCGGATAGTACTTGGCCATGAACTCGAAATATTTCTTCATGCCCGGATCGTTCTTCCAGCTTGGATCGAGCGGATCCTTGCCATAGTTGACGCTGATCACGCCCTTGGACGCTTCGAGTCCTGCGGGCTTCATCACGGCGCCGACCGACGTGGCGTTGATGTCGAGGATGTGCACGGGATGCCAGTCGAGCTCGGCGATCTTCTTGATCGCCTGCGCGGCCTGTTTTGGCGTTGTGGCGCTGAAGAACAGATCGGCGCCTGCCGACTTGATCTTGAGGATCTGCGAGTCGATGGTGGGGTCGGACACCTCGTACGATGCTTCCGAGACGATCATGCTGGAGGCCTTGTCTCCAAGCCCGGCCTTGATGCCGTTCAGATAGTCTTTGCCGAGATCGTCGTTCTGGTAGAGCACGCCGATCTTGGCGTTCGGATGGTTCTTGATGATGTACTGGCCGTAGATGCGGCCTTCGACGAAGTAGTTGGGATTGAAGCCCATCGTCCACGGGAAGTTCTTGGGGTCGGTGAACTTCGAGGCGCCGGTGGCCGCGAAGAGCTGCGGCACCTTCTTGGCGTTGAGATATTTCTGCACGGCGGCGTTCGAGGGGGTGCCGAGCAGCTGGAAGGTCAGCAGCACCTCGTCGCTCTCGACCAGCTTGCGCACCTGCTCCACGGCCTTCGGCGGCGAATAGGCGTCGTCGTACTGGATCAGATTGATCTTGCGGCCGTTGATGCCGCCCTGATCGTTGATCATCTTGAAATAGGCAGCCTGCGTCTTGCCGATCGTGGCATAGGCGGAGGCGGGGCCGCTAAACGGGTTGGTCTGACCGATCTTGATCTCGGTGTCCGACGCGCCGGGATCATATTTCTTCTGGGCATTGGCCGCCGAGATCGACAGCGCCAAAGCGAGCGCCGTGCCGGTGACCAGATGCAAAAGTCCGTTCCTCATTCGCAATTTCCTCGGTTTGTTATCGCAGACGATCTTTCTGCTGCCGTGGCGGCGGCGGACGTCATCGCTGGAGGGGAGTGTGGCGGAGGCCTTGCTGCGACGCAAGATTACATGCTGGCAACGGAACCGACTTTAGTCGAACCGACGCCGGAGTCCTCCGGTAAGGTTGACGACGCGGGCAGCCTGAAAAGAAGGATGCTCCGCACCGTGGGTGCGGAGCATCCGTGTGGCTCTGCCGGGGCAGAGGCGGGGTATCAGGGGCGTGCTAGCCCGACGGTCCCGTGTCCTCGATGATCGGTCCGAACAGCTCCCAGCGCTCGCCGTTGAACTTCATCATCTGCATCTGCTTGTTGACGCGGAAGTCGTTCGGCCCGGTGTTGATCTTGATGCCGGGCAGGGCGAAGCTCGGGGTGAAGTCCTTGATGTTGGCGACCTGCCTCATGATGTTCTCACGCGTCAGATCGTCGCCGCATTGCTTCAGGACCTGGACCAGCAGTTCGGCCACCGAATAGGCATAGGTGTTGACCGTGTTGAGCTTGTCGCCTTCCGGGAAATACTTGTCCATGAAGGCGAAGAAGGCCTTCACGCCGGGATCGTCCTTCCACTGCGGATCGCTCGGCTCCTTGCCATATTGGGTCGAGATGATGCCCTTGGAGATGTCGAGGCCGGCCGGCTTCAGCGTCGCCGAGATCGGGCTCGCATTGATGTCGAGGATGTGCACCGGCGTCCAGCCGAGGTCGGCCAGCTTCTTGATCGCCTGTGCCGCGAATTTCGGCGTCGAAGCGTCGAAGAACACGTCGACGCCCATCGACTTCAGCTTGACCACCTGGGAGTCGACGGTGGGGTCGGTGACCTCGTAGGAGACCTCGCCGACGACCATGCTGGCGGCCTTGTCGCCGAGGCCGCTCTTCAGGCCCGCGAGATAGTCGCGGCCCATGTCGTCGTTCTGGTAGAGCACGCCGATCTTGGCGTTCGGATGCTCCTTGAGAATGTATTTGGCGTAGATCCGGCCCTCGGACACGTAGTTGGGATTGTAGGCGATGGTCCAGGGATAGTTCTGGGGATCGTTGAAGCGGGCCGCGCCGGTCGAAGCCAGCAGCTGCGGCACCTTTTTGCCGTTGAGATATTTCTGCACGGCCGCGTTGGCCGCGGTGCCGATCAGCTGGAAGGTGAACAGCACCTCGTCGCCCTCGACCAGCTTGCGCACCTGTTCGACCGTCTTCGGCGGCGAGTAGGCGTCGTCATACTGGATCAGATTGATCTTGCGGCCGTTGATGCCGCCCTGATCATTGATCATCTTGAAATAGGCGGCCTGGGTTTTGCCGATATTGGCGTAGACGGAGTAGGCGCCGGAGAACGGCACGGTCTGGCCGATCTTGATCTCGGTGTCGGTTGCGCCAGTGTCGTATTTCTTCTGGGCAAGCGCTTGGCTCGCGGAGAACGCAAGGACGAGCGTCGCCGCGGCAGCTATGAAGGCTCTGCGATTGTTCATCTTGGTTGTTCCTCCTGACGGAATTTCCGGTCGACGGTCTTTTCCCGTTGATTGCAACGGTTGCCATCGCTGCCGAAGATTGTGGAGGAAGGTGCGGCGCCGCGCAAGGATCGCAGCGCTGCGCCGTAGCGTCTCAGGCGTCGGAGTCCGAGCTCAGGGCGTTCAGGCCAGAAACAACGTAACCAGCGCCATCGCCGCCGGCAGCGCCTGCACCATCAGGATGCGGCTGCTGACGGTCGCGGCGCCATAGACGCCGGCCACGATCACGCAAAGCAGAAAGAACGCCTTGATCTGGAATGCGAAGGCGGGGTTGCCGTGGACCAGCCCCCAGACCAGGCCGGCGGCGAGGAAGCCGTTATAGAGCCCCTGATTGGCGGCCAGCACTTTCGTGATCTCCGCCTTCTCGGGCGTGTTGCGGAATGTCTTCAAGCCCAGCGGCTTGTCCCAGAGAAACATCTCCAGGGTCAGAAAGTAAGCGTGCAGCGCGGCGACCAGCGCCACCAGGATATTGGCGATCCAGATCAAGATGAGCTCCCCCAAAAAGCGTCAGCTTTCGGGTGGACGTTAGCATGGCCGGCATGGCAAGTGCGATGGCCGTGTTCGATGCAATGGTGCCGCAATGCCCAGCCGATCAACCAAGTCCTCCGTGAGCTTCGGCCTCGATCGCCTGACGACGCCGATCGGGATCGCCTTGCTCGTCACCGATGCCGCAGGTGCGCTGCGCGCGCTCGACTGGGACGATTACGAGCACCGCATGCGCGAACTGTTGCGGCTGCATTACGGTGCGGTCGATCTGAGTGATCGATCCGCGCCGGTGGACATCCGGACCGCCCTGTCACGCTATTTCGAAGGCGACCTCGGCCAGCTCTCGAACATCGCCTGGCGCATCGCCGGCACGCCGTTTCAGCAAAAGGTCTGGACTGCGCTGGCGAAGATTCCTGCCGGCACCACGATGAGCTACGGCGCGATGGCCGCGACGATCGAGATGCCCAAAGCCATTCGCGCCGTCGGCCATGCCAACGGCTCCAACCCGATCAGCGTCGTGCTGCCGTGTCACCGCCTGATCGGCGCCGACGGCTCGCTGGTGAAATACGGCGGCGGGCTCGAGCGCAAGCGCTGGCTGCTCAGGCATGAGGGGGTGGATGTTTAGCTCCGCCGTCATTCCGGGGCGCGCGAACCCGGAATCCATTTGTCGGCGTCGTCGGTGGCTTGATGGATTCCGGGCTCGCCGCTATGCGGCGCCCCGGAATGACGAGTGGAAAGAGACGCGCCCCGGAACGACGAGACAGCGTCACGCCGCCGGCTGGACCGCCTTGTCGCCGGCCATCACATGGGTCAGCGCGCTCTTGATCGCGGCCTGGCGCGTCGGCGCGTTGATCTGCGCGCCCAGGAGGTCGGTGACGTAGAACACGTCGCGGGCGCGCTCGCCGAAGGTCGCGACGTGCGCCGAGGCGATGTTGAGGTTGAGCTTCGAGATCGCGGTGGTCAGCTCGTAGAGCAGGCCGGGCCGGTCGAGCCCGGAGACCTCGATCACGGTGTAGCGGTCGGACCATTGGTTGTTGATGGTGACTTCCGGCTCGATCACGAAGGGGCGCGCCTTGCTGCGCACGGTGCGCCGCGCCACCACTTCGGGCAGGCGCAGCTTGCCTTCCAGCACGTCCTCGATCATCTCGCCGATGCGGGTGGCGCGCCGTCCCTCGTCCTCGTCGCGGTCGTATTCCCTGGAGATCGAGATGGTGTCGAGCGCGCGGCCGTCGGTCGTGGTGTAGATCTGGGCGTCGACGATGTTGGCGCCGGCCGAGGCGCAGGCGCCCGCGATGATCGACAGCAGCCAGGGATGGTCGGCGGCGAAGATCGTCAGCTCGGTGACGCCGCGCACCTCGTCGAAGCCGACATTGATCGCGAGCTTGTGGCCGGCCTGCTCGCTGGAGCGGACGAAGCGGGCATGGCGGATCTTGCGCGGCAGCTCGACCTTGAGCCAATAGGCCGGATAGTGCCGGCCGATATAGGCGTCGAGCTCCTCCGCCGGCCATTCGGCGAAGGCGTTGCGGAATTCGGCATAGGCGGCGGTGAGGCGCTTGCCGCGATCGACTTCGGAGAAGCCGCCCGTGAGCACCGGCTCGGTCTCGTAGTAGAGCGAACGCAAAAGCTGCGCCTTCCAGCCGTTCCACACGCCGGGACCGACGCCGCGGATGTCGGCGGTGGTCAGGATCGTCAGCAGCTTCATCTGCTCGACCGACTGCACCACGGCGGCGAAATTCTCGATGGTCTTGCGGTCGGACAGGTCGCGCGACTGTGCGACCGTGGACATCGTCAGATGCTCCTCGATCAGCCAGGCGATGAGCTCGGTGTCGGCGGCGCTGAAGCCGAGCCGCGGGCAGAGTCGCCGCGCGACCTTGGCGCCGGCGATCGAATGATCCTCGGGCCGGCCCTTGGCGATGTCGTGCAGCAGCGTCGTGATGTAGATCACCGCCCGGTGTTCGGGGCGAATTTTGCGCATCAGGTCGCTCGCGAGCGCGAATTCATCGAGGCCGCCGCGCTCGATGTCCTGGAGGAAACCGACGCAGCGGATCAAGTGCTCGTCGACGGTGTAGTGATGATACATGTTGAACTGCATCATCGAGACGATCTTGCCGAAGGCGCGGATGAAATGGCCGAGCACGCCGGTCTCGTTCATCCGCCGCAGCACGATCTCGGCGTTGTCGGAGGTCAGGATCTCCATGAACAGCCGGTTGGCCTCGGGATTCTCGCGCATCTGCGCGTTGATGAGGCCGAGCGAGCGCGTCACGTCGCGCATCGCGTCCGGATGGAAGGCGAGGTTGTTCTTCTGCGCGAGGCGGAAGATCCGGATCAGATTGACCGGATCGTGCTTGAAGACGTCGGGCGCAGCGACGTTGATGCGGTTGTTGTCGACGATGAAGTCGTCGCTGTCGGGGACGCGCCGCTTCGCCGCGGTCGGGCGCAGCCGCGCCATCATCCGGCTCAGCACCGGCGCCGGCTTGGCCTGCTGGTCCTCGAGCTTGGCGCACAGGATGGCGGTGAGGTTGCCGACTTCCTTGGCGACCAGGAAATAGTGCTTCATGAAGCGCTCGACGTCCTGCATGCCGGGATGCGAGGTGTAGCCGAGCCGCACTGCGATCTCGCGCTGGAGGTCGAACGAAAGCCGCTCCTCGGCGCGGCCGGAGTAGAAATGCAGATTGCAGCGCACCGACCAGAGGAAGTCGGCGCAGCGGCGGAAGGTGCGATATTCCTGCGCGTCGAACACGCCGCGCTCCACCAGCTCGCTGGTGTCGCGCACGCGGTAGACGTATTTGGCGATCCAGAACAGCGTGTGCAGGTCGCGCAGCGCGCCCTTGCCGTCCTTGACGTTGGGCTCGACCAGGTAGCGCGACTGGCCGCCGCGGCGATGGCGCTCCTCGCGCTCGGCGAGCTTCGCGGTGACGAATTCCGATGCGGTGCCCTGCACCACCTCCTTGTCGAAGCGCGCGACCAGCTCCTCGTAGAGCGGCTTGTCGCCGGTGAGGAAGCGCGTCTCCAGGATCGCGGTGCGGATGGTCATGTCGCCGCGCGCCTGCCGGATCGACTCGTCCACCGAACGCGTGGCGTGGCCGACCTTCAGCCCCATGTCCCAGAGGCAATAGAGGATGGCTTCGGCCACCTGCTCGCCCCAGGCGGTCTGCTTGTAGGGCAGGATGAACAAGAGATCGATGTCGGATTCGGGGGCCATCAGGCCGCGGCCGTAGCCGCCGGTCGCCACCACCGCCATGCGCTCGGCGCCGCTCGGGATCGGCGAGCGGTAGAGATGACGGGTCGCCGCCGAATACAGGATGCGGATGATCTCGTCCTGGACGTAACACAGCCGCTCGGCGCAGCGACGGCCGTGGCGGTCCTTCAAGAGGATTTCCTGTGCCGCGGCGCGTGCCGCGATCAGCTCGGCCTTGAGCAATTGCGCCGTGGCCGTGCGGAACGCGTCTTCGCGTCCCTGGTGCTTTTCGGCAAGCGCATCGACCGCCGCGGTGATCCGCGCAGTGTCGAAACGATCGTCCCCCTCGGCCTTATGCTCAGTTGTGACGCTGTCCATGTCTCACCGGATATAAGAGGTGACAGGCGCTGTCACCCGCCATTCTCTGGCAATAGTCGTTCCATGCTGGAAAGCTGCGGCTTCGGGCAAATCTGTTCTCGGCCGGCGGGCTTTCTGGGGGCGGATTTTCTCGTTGACCTCTAGATATAACTCATTGAAAAACAATGAAGTTTTGGAGGGCTCTGGGCATGACCGAGATTTCACGACGCATTCTGTTGGCCGGAGCGGTCGCGCTCGTCATGGCGCCTGCAGCAAGGGCCGCGGATCCGCTCAAGGAAATCCGCATCGACTGGGCGACTTACAATCCGGTGTCGATGGTCCTGAAGCAGAAGGGCCTTCTGGAGAGGGAGTTCGCCAAGGACGGCATCACCGTCACCTGGGTGCAGTCGGCCGGCTCCAACAAGGCGCTCGAATTCCTCAATGCCGGCTCGATCGATTTCGGCTCGACCGCGGGCTCGGCGGCGCTGGTGGCGAAGATCAACGGCAATCCGATCAAGTCGATCTATGTCTATTCGCGTCCCGAATGGACCGCGCTGGTGACATCAAAGGATTCCAAGATCGCCGGCGTGGCCGACCTCAAGGGCAAGCGCGTCGCGGTGACGCGCGGCACCGATCCGCACATCTTCCTGGTGCGTGCGCTGTTGGGGGCGGGCCTCACCGAAAAGGACATCACGCCGGTGCTGCTGCAGCACGCCGACGGCAAGACTGCGCTGATCCGCGGCGACGTCGACGCCTGGGCCGGCCTTGATCCCATGATGGCGCAGGCCGAGGTCGAGGAGGGCGCAAAGCTGTTCTACCGCAAGGCCGACGCCAATACCTGGGGCATCCTCAATGTGCGCGAGCAGTTCTTGAAGGATTATCCGGACGCCGCCCGCCGCGTGCTCGCCGTGTATGAGGAGGCGCGCAAATATTCGCTGGCGAACTACGACGAGCTGAAGAAGACCTTCATCGCCGTGACCAAGCTTCCCGAGGCCGTCGTCGACAAACAGCTCAAGGAGCGCACCGAGCTCACCCATAGCCGCATCGGCGCGCCCCAGCGCGAGTCGATCCTCGCCGCCGGCCTTGCCCTGCAGCAGGCCGGCGTCGTCGATGCCAAGGTCGACGTGAAGGCCACGCTGGATGCCCTGATCGACGACCAGGTCCCGCTGCCGACGAATTGATCCTCTTACCCTCCCCTGGAGGGGGAGGGTCGATCGCGCGCAGCGCGAGCGGGGTGGGGTGATCTCTCCACTCGGGCACTGCTTCGTGGAGAGACTGTCACCCCACCCCGTCACGCAATCTCGCTTTGCTCGATCGCGTGCCGACCCTCCCCCTCCAGGGGAGGGTAAGAGGCGCCCTTGCATTCCCTGACCAGACGCGCTTGCTAATGACTATGGTCTCCGACGCGCCAGCCTTACAACAGACTTCGGAACCGGCCGACAACGCCGCCGCGCCGTCGCGCGCCGCGCGCTATGCGCGGCCGTTGCTTGGAATTCTGCTGCCGCTGACGCTCGCGCTCGGCTGGGAGCTCGTTGTCTGGCTCGGCTGGTCCAATGGCCGGCTGGTGCCGCCGCCCTCGCGCGTGTTCGCTACCATCGCCGAGCTTGCTCGCTCCGGCGAGCTGGTCCGCCACATCGCAGCGACGCTGTGGCGCGTCTCGCTCGGTTTTGCCTTCGGCGTGGTCGCGGGCACGTTGCTGGGCGCCATCTCCGGCTATTGGTCGCTGGCGCGGCGGCTGCTTGACCCGACCGTCCAAGCCTTGCGCGCGATCCCGTCGCTCGCCTGGGTGCCGCTGTTCATTCTCTGGCTCGGCATCTTCGAGACCTCGAAGGTCGCGCTGATCGCGGTCGGCGTGTTCTTCCCGGTCTATCTCGGTGTGATGGGCGCGATCCTCATCGTCGACCGCAAGATCGTCGAGGTCGGCCGCACCTTCCGCCTCTCGGGCTTCGCGATGATCCGCCGCATCCTGTTGCCCGCCGTGCTGCCGGCCTATGTCGTGTCCTTGCGCGTCGGGCTCGGCCTCGGCTGGATGTTCGTGGTGGCGGCGGAGCTGATCGGCGCTTCCGAAGGCCTCGGCTATCTCCTGCTCGACGGCCAGCAGCTCGGCAAGCCCGCGCAGATCCTGGCCGCCATCGTGATCTTCGCCATTCTCGGCAAGCTCACCGACTGGCTGATCGAGCTTGCCGCTGCGCCGTTCCTGCGCTGGCAGGACGCCTTCGGTCCGGCCAAGGGAGCGTAAGGCGATGCTGGCGCTCGACCGGGTCAGCAAGACCTATCCCAACGGCGTCGCGGCGCTGGCGCGCTTCTCCGCCGAGATCAGGCAGGGCGAGATCATCGCCATCATCGGCGGCTCCGGCTGCGGCAAGTCGACATTGCTGCGCGCCATCGCCGGGCTCGATCGCGCCAGCTCGGGCACGGTGACGCTCGACAATGAGGCGATCGCCTCGCCGCACGCCAAGATCGGCATCATCTTCCAGGAGCCGCGGCTGCTGCCCTGGCTCAGTGTCGCCGACAATATCGGCTTCGGCCTTACCGATCTGCCCGCGACCGAGCGGCGCGAGAAGGTGGTGCGTGCGCTCGAGCGCGTCGGGCTGGTAGACAAGGCGCAGGCCTGGCCGCGCGAACTCTCCGGCGGGCAGGCGCAGCGCGTCGCGATCGCCCGCGCGCTGGTGCCGCAGCCCGAGGTGCTCCTGCTCGACGAGCCGTTCTCCGCACTCGACGCCTTCACCCGCCGCGACCTGCAGGATCATCTGCTCGACCTCTGGGCCGACACCCGCCCGACCTTGATCCTCGTCACGCATGACGTGGATGAAGCCGTGGTGCTGGCCGATCGCGTGCTGGTGATGCGGCCGCGGCCGGGGCGGCTGTTCGACCAGATCGAGATCAATCTCGCCCGCCCGCGCGACCGCAATTCGCCGCTATTCGAGAACTTCAAGCGAAGTGTGCTGACGTCACTCGACCGTTCGCTCGATCGCAGCGTGCCCGACCGCGACGCAACCCAGGGTCCCGGTCAGGCCATGTGGTGGTGACAATGTCCCTCCGAGCCGGTACATCGAAGGGCAATTTTCCGGGAGAGAACAAGATGGACGCCGCCCAACTGCGCCAGATGCAGGCTCCGATCAAGGAGCGCTACAAGACCGATCCCAAGACCGCACTGATCACCCTGAAGGCCAAGGGCTCCACCGATAGCGAAGGTATCGCCTGCAAGGTCGAGACGGGCCGCGCCATCGCGCTTGCGGGCCTGCATCCGGCGACGGGCGGCTCCGGCCTCGAGCTCTGCTCGGGCGATATGCTTCTGGAAGCCTTGGTCGCCTGTGCCGGTGTCACGCTGAAATCGGTCGCCACCGCGATCGAGGTGCCGCTCAAGACCGGGAACGTCTATGCCGAGGGCGATCTCGATTTCCGCGGCACGCTCGGCATCGACAAGGAGACCCCGGTCGGCTTCGCCGAGATCCGTCTGCGCTTCGAGGTCGACACCGACGCGCCGCAGGACAAGCTCGATCTCCTGCTGAAGCTCACCGAGCGCTATTGCGTGGTCTACCAGACCATCAAGAACGGCCCGAAGGTCTCGGTGTCGATGCAGCGGATGTGACTCTGTGTACCCTCCCCTGGAGGGGGAGGGTCGATCGCGCGTAGCGCGAGCGGGGTGGGGTGATCTCTCCACTCGGGCACTGTATCCGTCGAGAGACCGTCACCCCACCCCGTCTCATATTCGCTGCGCTTCATATGAGCCGACCCTCCCCCTCCAGGGGAGGGTAAGAAGCCAAGATGTCCCTCGACCTTCACTTCCTCCTCATCCTCCTCCTGCGCATGGCGATCGCGGCGGCGTTCGTCGTGTCGGCGTCGATCATCACTGAACGCGCAGGTCCGGTGATCGGTGCGCTGATCGCGACACTGCCGGTGTCGGCGGGGCCCTCCTACGTCTTCCTCGCGCTTGACCACGACGCTGCCTTCATCGCGCAGGGGGCGCTGGCGAGCCTGCCGGTCAACGCGGCGACGATCTTCATGTGCCTCACTTACGTCGTGCTGGCGCAACGGCACAATCTTCTGTTGAGTTGCGGAAGCGCGGTCGCGGTCTGGATCGTGCTGGCTTCCATCATCCGCCAATTCGACTGGTCGCTCAGCGCTGGCCTCGCTGCGAACCTGATCGCTTTCGGCATCTGCATTCCGCTGCTGGCCGGCTATCGCGATGTAAAGATGCCGCTGGTGACACGCCGTTGGTACGACGTGCCGATGCGGGCTGCGCTGGTCGCGACCCTTGTTGCCATCGTGGTCTCGACCTCCGGCTGGGTCGGTCCCCGCATCAGCGGCATCATCGCGCTGTATCCCGTAGTGTTCTCCAGCATCATGGTGATTCTGCATCCGCGTATCGGCGGCCCGCCGACCGCCGCTGTGCTGGCCAACTCCGCCTGGGGTCTGCTCGGGTTCGGCATGGCAATCGCCGTTCTGCACGTTGCGGTGGTGGCATTCGGGTCGGCCGTCGGCCTGTGTCTCGCACTCGGAACCTGTATTGCTTGGAACCTGACGCTGTGGGGACTCGGCCGGCGTGCGATGCACAAGGCGCGGCAACAGCCGTGAGACTACGGATAGACCTGATGTCGCGTCGCGAAAAGCCCTGTGCAGGAATGTCGATTTCACGCTGATGGGCAGCGCGGCATCTCCGCAAGCCATTGAATGAGATGCGTCATTTCAAGTTGCGTCGACGCTCATGCCCGATCGCGATAGGGGCGAAGGTCGTTCCAGCTCCCGCCGATTTCCGACATTTCTATTAGAACTTTCTTCGCGCTTTTCGACTACGAGTGACTCAAGCGTACCCCGCTGTCGTCAGCGTGAACTCGTCCGAGCTGCATCCGAGTGCACGGACTCGCGGGAATTGTAGATTTGAATACGGCTGTGTTGTTGCCGCAACGGTCACTTCCCTACGGGCTGTCCACGCTATTTCGAGATGGAGATTGTTTGATGTTCGGTCGCAAGTCCCACAGTGATGCGCAAGCGCGGCTCGACGCCATTGGCCGTTCGCAGGCCATGATCGAATTCAATCTCGATGGCTCGATCATCACGGCTAACCAGAATTTTCTCGACGCCCTCGGCTATCGGCTCGACGAGATCCAGGGCAAGCATCACTCCATGTTCGTGCCGGCCGATCAGCGCGACACCGCCGAGTACAAGGCGTTCTGGGCTGCATTGAACCGCGGCGAGTATCAGGCGCGCGAGTTCAAGCGGATCGCGAAGGGCGGCCGCGAGGTCTGGATCGAAGCATCCTACAATCCGGTGCTCGACGGCAACGGCAAGACGGTGATGGTCGCCAAGATCGCAACCGAGATCACCGCGAAGAAGATCCGGAGCATGACGGATGCGTCGAAGATCGCGGCCATCAGCCGTGCCCAGGCCGTCATCGAGTTCAAGCTCGACGGCACCGTCGTCACCGCCAACGAGAATTTCTGCAAGACGCTCGGCTATTCGCTGGCCGAGATCGAGGGCAAGCATCACAGCCTGTTCGTGGCCGAGGCCGAGCGGAGCGGTGCCGCCTATCGTGATTTCTGGGCCGCGCTCAACCGCGGCGACTACCAGGCCGGCGAGTTCAAGCGCATCGGCAAGGGCGGCCGCGAGGTCTGGATTCTCGCCTCCTACAATCCGCTGCTCGACGAGAACGGCAAGCCGTACGGCGTCGTCAAGTTCGCGACCGACATCACCGCGGAGAAGCTGAAGAACGCCGACCTCGCCGGCCAGATCGCGGCGATCGACAAGGCCCAGGCGGTGATCGAGTTCAACATGGACGGCACGATCATCACCGCCAATGCCAACTTCCTCGGCGCGCTCGGCTACTCGCTGGCCGAGATCAAGGGCAAGCACCACAGCATGTTCGTCGAGCCCTCGGAACGCGACGGCGCAGCGTACCGCGAGTTCTGGGCGGCGCTCAACCGCGGCCAGTACCAGGCAGCCGAATACAAGCGCATCGGCAAGGGCGGCAAGGAGGTCTACATCCAGGCCTCCTACAATCCGATCCTCGACCTCAACGGCAGGCCGTTCAAGGTCGTGAAATATGCCACCGACACCACGCGCCAGGTGCTGGTCCGCATGGGCAACGAGCGCGTCCGCGGCATGATGGAATCGGTCGCGGCGGGCTCGGAGGAGCTGAACGCCTCGGTGCGGGAGATCTCCGAGGCGATGACGAAATCCCGCGAGACCGCGATGAGCGCGGTGGAGCAGGTCTCCTCGGCCGACGCGCAGGCACAGCGCCTCACCGAGGCGGCGCAGGCGATGAGCGGCATCGTCGAGCTCATCAACAACATCACCGGGCAGATCAACCTGCTCGCGCTGAACGCGACGATCGAATCCGCGCGCGCCGGCGAAGCCGGACGCGGCTTTGCGGTGGTCGCCTCCGAAGTGAAGAGCCTCGCCAACCAGGCCAAGCAGGCGACCGACAAGATCGGTCAGGAGATCGGCAGCCTCAACGGCATCTCCGGCGACGTGGTCAGCGCGCTGGGCTCGATCAAGCAGGCGATCAACAATGTCAGCGAATACGTGACGTCGACCGCCGCGGCCATCGAGGAGCAGAGCACGGTGACGAACGAGATGTCGACCAGCATGCAGCGCGCCGCCGCGGAAGCGGCCGCGATCGCGGCGCGGGCGTAGCCTAAGCACTCGGAAGCGTAGGGTGGGTTAGCGCAGCGTAACCCACCATTTCTCTTGGTTGCGCAGCGGTGAAATCGGTGGGTTACGCCTTCGGCTAACCCACCCTACGGCACCGTCACGCCTTCGGCAGCTTGGCCTTCAGCGCGTAGAGCGCATCGAGCGCCTGGCGCGGGGACATCTCGTCGGGGTGCAGCGCCCTCACGGCTTCCATCAGCAGTTCCGCTTCGCTCGGCGGCGCGGCTTCTGCGGCGGCGCGCGAGGGGACTGCGAATAGCGGCAGATCGTCCACCAGGGCGCGCGCGGTCTGGCCGCGGTCCTGCGCCTCCAGCTTGGAGAGCACGGATTTCGCGCGCGTGATCACGGCCGGCGGCAGGCCGGCGAGCTTGGCCACCTGGATGCCGTAGGAGCGGTCGGCCGAGCCCGGCAGAACCTCGTGCAGGAACACGACATTGCCCTGCCACTCCTTCACCCGCACCGTCGCGTTGAACATGCGCGGCAGCTTGGCCGAGAGCGCCGTCAGCTCGTGATAATGCGTCGCGAACAGCGTGCGGCAGCGGTTGCTCTCGTGCAGATGCTCGATCGCGGCCCAGGCGATCGAGAGACCGTCGAAGGTCGCGGTGCCGCGGCCGATCTCGTCGAGGATCACCAGCGCACGCTCGCCGGCCTGGTTGAGGATCGCCGCGGTCTCGACCATCTCCACCATGAAGGTGGAGCGGCCGCGGGCGAGATCGTCGGCGGCGCCGACGCGCGAGAACAGGCGGTCGACGATGCCGATGCGCGCGCGTGTCGCCGGCACGAAACTGCCAATCTGGGCAAGAAGAGCAATCAGCGCGTTCTGGCGCAGGAAGGTCGATTTACCGGCCATGTTCGGACCGGTGAGCAGCCAGAGCTGGCCGGACTTTTGCGCAGGGTTTGGTGACAGGTCGCAGGCATTGGCGATGAACGGCTCGCCGTTGCGCTTCAGGGCCTGCTCGACCACGGGATGGCGGCCGGCTTCGATCGCGAAGGCGAGCGAGGAATCCACCTCGGGCCGGACGTAGTTCTCGTCGATCGCCAGCTTGGCCAGCGATGTCGCGACGTCGAGCAGCGCGAAACCTTGCGCGGCCGCGCGCAGATCGTCGCTGATCTCGAGCGCCTTGGCGCAGAGCCGCTCGAAAATCTCGAGCTCGAGCCCGAGCGCGCGGTCGCCGGCATTGGCGATCTTGGCCTCGATCTCCCCTAGCTCGGAGGTGGTGAAGCGCACCTGGCCGGCCAGCGTCTGGCGATGGATGAAGGTCGCGTTCAGCGGCGCCGACATCAGCTTGTCGCCGTGCTGTGCGGTGACCTCGACGAAATAGCCGAGCACGTTGTTGTGCCGGATCTTGAGGCCTTTCACGCCCGTGTGGTCGGCATAGCGCGCCTGCATCGAGGCGACCACCAGGCGCGAGGCGTCGCGCAGGTTGCGCGCTTCGTCGAGGGCAGGTTCGTAACCCTGGCGAACGAAGCCGCCGTCGCGCTTGATCAGCGGCAGCTGATCGTCGAGCGCCGTCGCAAGCTCGGCAGCAAGCTCGCGCGATGGTCGCTTCAAGGCCGCCATCACCACCGCGATCTCCTGCGGCGGATGGTCCAGTTCGCCCAGCCGCGCCAGCACCTGGTCGGCGGCGATGATGCCGTCGCGAAGTCCGGCAAGGTCGCGCGGGCCGCCGCGCCCGACCGAGAGGCGGGCCAGCGCCCGCGACATGTCGGGCGCGCCGCGCAATATGCTGCGGATGTCCTCGCGCGCGGCGGAATCGGCAACGAAGGTGCTGACCGCGTCTAACCGCCGCGCGATTGCGGGCGCGTCCGTCAGCGGTGCCGCCAGGCGCTGGGCCAGCAGGCGCGAACCGGCCGAGGTCACGGTGCAATCGATCGCGTCGAGCAGCGAGCCGCGGCGTTCGCCCGCGAGCGTCCGCGTCAACTCGAGATTGGCGCGCGTGGCCGGATCGATCGCCATGGTCGCGCCCGAGGCCTCGCGTGCGGGCGGCGACAGCGGCGGATGCTTGCCGACCTGGGTGCGGTCGACATAGGTGACGGCAGCAGCCGCAGCCGTGGCTTCCAGACGGGTGAGCTGCGCGAGGCCGTCCATGGTCGCGACCGCAAAATAGTCGCAGAGTCGCTTCTCGGCGGTGGCGCCGTCGAAGACGTCGCGGGTCAGCGGCGTCACCGCCGGCAGCTCGCGCAAGGTCTGGCTCAGCTCGTTGTCGCTGTAGAGCGCATCGGTGACGATCGCCTCGTTCGGATTGATCCGCGCCAGCGTTGCCGCGAGCTCGCCGCCCGAACACTCCAGCACCGTGAATTCGGCGGTCGAGATGTCGATCCAGGCGAGGCCGAAGCGGTCGCCGCCTGCCGATGAGCGTGCCCGCGCGATCGCCAGCAGATAGTTGTTGGCGCGCGCATCGAGCAACGTGTCCTCGGTCAGCGTGCCCGGCGTGACCAGCCGCACCACGCCGCGGCGCACCACGCTCTTGTTGCCGCGCGCCTTGGCTGCGGCGGGATCCTCGGTCTGCTCGCAGACCGCGACCCGGTGGCCGGCCGAGATCAGGCGATGCAGATAATCCTCGGAACGTTCGACCGGCACGCCGCACATCGGGATGTCGGCGCCCTGGTGCTTGCCGCGCTTGGTCAGCACGATGCCGAGTGTTCTGGAGGCGATCTCGGCGTCCTCGAAGAACAATTCGTAGAAATCGCCCATCCGGTAGAACAGCAGCAGGCCCTGATGCGCCGCCTTGATCTCCAGGTACTGTTCCATCATCGGCGTGACGCGCGCGGCGGCTTCCGCCTGGGGCGCGGGCGCTTCGTCGGGGGGCGGTGCTTGTATCGGCTGTTGCATCGTCATGGGCGGCGCAACCTACAAAATTTCGCTTCCTGCTCCTATCGGTTTGGCTTGATAGGGGAGGTTTTCCACGTTGTCCGTGTGGGGGGCGCGAGGTGCTGCCACATTCTCGCTCGTCATTCCGGGATGCGCCGGCAGGCGCAGACCCGGAATCTATCGGGCCGCACGTCACGCGGACAAATGGATTCCGGGCTCGCGCCAAATGGCGCGCCCCGGAATGACGTCTGCCCCGCGAAACCGTCAATTGACCTGCTGCGGGCACCCTCCTAAAACTCCGCCGTCATTGAAGAATTCTGGCCGAACCGCGGCATTCAGGGAGAACAACGATGCGTGACGTCTTTATCTGCGATGCCGTGCGGACCCCGATCGGCCGTTTCGGCGGCTCGCTCGCCAAGGTGCGCGCCGACGATCTCGCCGCCGCCCCGATCAAGGCGCTGATGGCCAAGCACCCCAATCTCGACTGGGCGCAAGTGGACGAGGTCTTCTTCGGCTGTGCCAACCAGGCCGGCGAGGACAACCGCAACGTCGCGCGCATGGCGCTGCTGCTCGCAGGCCTCCCGGATTCGGTTCCCGGCCAGACCCTGAACCGCCTCTGTGCCTCCGGCCTCGATGCGGTCGGCGCCGCGGGCCGCGCCATCCGCTCCGGCGAGATCGAGCTCGCCATTGCCGGCGGCGTCGAGTCCATGACCCGCGCGCCCTTCGTGATGGGCAAGGCGCAGGAGGCCTTCTCGCGCTCGGCCGAGATCTTCGACACCACGATCGGTTGGCGCTTCATCAATCCGCTGCTCAAGGCGCAGTACGGCGTCGATGCGATGCCGGAGACCGGCGAGAACGTCGCCGAGGAATTCCAGGTCTCGCGCGCCGACCAGGACGCCTTCGCCATCCGCTCGCAGCAGCGGGCAGGCGCCGCGATTGCGGCGGGCTATTTCGCGGAGGAAATCACGCCGATCACCATTCCCGGCGGCAAGGCAGGTCCGATCACGATCGACAAGGACGAGCACCCCCGTCCCGAGACCACGCTGGAAGGCTTGGCCAAACTGAAGCCGATCGTGCGCAATCCAGGCACGGTGACCGCCGGCAACGCCTCCGGTGTCAATGACGGCGCTGCTGCCATGATCCTGGCATCCGAGGCCGCGGTGAAGAAGCACGGCCTGACGCCCCGCGCCCGCATCCTCGGCCTTGCCTCGGCCGGCGTGCCGCCGCGCATCATGGGCATCGGCCCCGTGCCCGCGACCCGCAAGCTGATGGAGCGCCTCGGCAAGAAGATCGGCGATTTCGACCTGATCGAGCTCAACGAAGCCTTCGCCTCGCAGGGCATCGCCTGCATGCGTCAGCTGGGCGTTGCCGACGATGCCGATTTCGTCAATCCGCATGGCGGCGCCATCGCGCTCGGCCACCCCCTCGGCATGAGCGGCGCGCGCCTCGTGCTCACCGCCGTCCACGGCATGGAGAAGCGTGGCGGCAAGCTCGCGCTCGCCACCATGTGCGTCGGCGTCGGACAGGGCGTTGCCGTGGCGATCGAGAAGCTGAATTGACGAGACGCACAGCGTCTCGTCATCCCGGGGCAGCCCGTCAGGGCTGAACCCGGGATCTCGAGATTCCGGGTTCAGCCCTATCGGGCTGCCCCGGAATGACAGGGAAGGACCGCCCCATGATCATCGAGCGTGAGCAGGACGTCACGGCCGCGGCGCTGGCGGTGATGGAGCGGACGTCCGATCCGCGGCTGCGCCAGATCATGGTGTCCCTGGTCAAGCATCTGCACGACTTCGTCCGCGATGTCCGCCTGACGGAGAAGGAGTTTCGCGATGCCACCGCGGTCATCGCCGAGCTCGGCAAGCTGACCACCGATACGCACAACGAAGTCGTGCTGATGGCGGGCTCGCTCGGCGTCTCGCCGCTGGTGTGCCTGCTGAACAATGGCGATCAGGGCAATACCGAAACCGATCAGTCGCTGCTCGGGCCGTTCTGGCGGCTGAACTCGCCGCGGGTCGAGAATGGCGGATCGATCGTGCGCTCGGAGACGCCGGGGGCGCCGCTGTTCGTCAACGGCCGCGTCGTCGACAGGGACGGCCGTCCGGTTGCCGGTGCGGAGGTCGATGTCTGGCACGCTTCGCCGGTCGGCCTTTATGAGAACCAGGACCCCGATCAGGCCGACATGAACCTGCGCGGCAAGTTCACGACCGACCAGGATGGGCGCTTCGCCTTCCGCTCGGTGATGATGGTCGGCTATCCCATTCCGACCAATGGCGTGGTCGGCCGCCTGCTCGCGGCGCAGGGCCGCCACCCCTATCGACCGGCCCATCTTCATGCCCTGATCTTCAAGCCGGGATTCAAGGTCCTGATCTCGCAGGTCTACGATCCCAACGATCCCCATATCGACAGCGACGTGCAGTTCGGGGTGACGCAGGCGCTGATCGGCAAGTTCCAGCGCCACGATGCGCCGCATCCGACCATGCGCGACGTCGCGACGCCATGGTACTCGCTCGACCACACCTACCGGCTCGAGGCCGGTGAGGCCGTGCTGCCGCGCCCGCCGATCAAATAGCGCTGCTGACGGGCGCAGGGCGCCCGCCAAACCCGCTTCCCCAAATTAGTTATATCCTATAATGATTGGCGGAAGCGTTGACCGGCCGGATCAAAAATGGCCGGGGAGGAGTTCGCCTATGACATTCATCTACCCCACGGACAGCAACAAGGCGCATCCGCTGCCGCTGTCGCCCGACTACAAGAGCTCGATCAAGCGTGCGCCGAACAAGCCCTTGATCCCGATGCGCCACACGCTGTCGGAGCTGACCGGCCCGGTCTACGGCCATGAGACCGTGCGCGAAGGCGACAACGATCTCACCACCCAGCACACCGGCGAGCCGATCGGCGAACGCATCATCGTTCACGGCCATGTGCGCGATGAGGACGGTCGCGGCGTGCCGAACTCGCTGGTCGAGATCTGGCAGGCCAATTCCTGCGGCCGCTACGTCCATGTCCGCGACCAGCACCCGGCGCCGCTCGATCCGAACTTCACGGGCGCCGGCCGCACCGTGAGCGATGCGAGCGGCTACTATCGCTTCGTCACCATCAAGCCGGGTGCCTATCCCTGGGGCAATCACCACAATGCCTGGCGTCCCGCGCATATCCATCTCTCGGTGTTCGGCCATTCCTTCGTCACGCGCCTCGTGACGCAGATGTACTTCCCGGCCGACCCGCTATTCCCGTTCGATCCGATCTTCAATTCGGTGCCGGACGAGAAGGCGCGGGCGCGGATGGTCTCGTCGTTCGACCTCGAGAATACCCAGCCCGAATGGGCGCTGTGCTACCGCTTTGACGTCGTGCTGCGCGGCAAGAACGCCACGCCCATGGAGAACCACTAAAGTGCAAGAGTCCGTGAAGCCCGACGGTATCACCCCGTCGCAGACCGTCGGTCCGTTCTTCAAATACGGTCTGACGCCGACCGGCGAGTACGCCTGGAACGACGCGTTCACCAATTCGACGCTGACCCCCGACGTCACGGGCGAGCGCGTCCGTATCGAAGGCCGCGTGTTCGACGGTGACGGCGTTGCCGTGCCGGATTGCATGCTGGAGATCTGGCAGGCGGACGCGCAGGGCCGCTTTGCCGACCCGCAGGACAAGCGCGCGCTGCCGAATGCGAGCTTCCGCGGCTTTGCCCGCTGCGGCACCGACAAGGACGGCAATTATTCCTTCGAGACCATCAAGCCGGGCGCGGTGCCGGATCCCGACGGTAAGCCGCAGGCGCCGCACATCCTCCTTGCGGTGTTCGGCCGCGGCATGCTGCGGCATCTCTACACCCGCATCTATTTCAGCGATGAGGCCGGCAACGCCGCCGATCCCGTGCTGGCGCTGGTGCCGGCGGATCGCCGCGCCACGCTGACCGCCGTGCGGGATGCCGGCAAGCCGGTCTACCGGCTCGACCTGCGGCTTCAGGGCGACAACGAAACGGTGTTCTTCGACGTGTAAGGCCATGCGTGCCGGGGAGGGCTCATCCCCGGCACGCATATCTCATCCGGCGCATCGACGCCGAGGCTGCGTTGTTGCAGCCGAAACGTTTCTCCCGTGCGTGTGTCAGCTTCGCTGACTCAAATACCGATAGCGCGACGTCCAAATCCCGTAATTATGCGGAGCTCGCGCGATGCAATTCCTCCGCGAAGCAATCCCGCATTTACCGTATTTGTCTAAGGTGGCCGCAGTTCAATGCCGCTGCTCCGGATTGTTTCATGAAATTTCGGCTGTCCTTGTCCTCTGCGATCGTCGCGTTCGGCATCGTTCTCGCCATTGGCTTTGCCGCCGTGGTTTCGACCAGCCTGTACGCCTTGAAAGAGCTCAAGGTCGGCGGTCCGCTCTACTCCGACATCAAGCTGGGCAACGACCTCATCGCGGACATCCTGCCGCCGCCGGAATATGTCATCGAGGCCTATCTCGAGGCGACCCTGGCGATGCGCGAGCCGGATCAGCTGGCGGCCCACGGCGAGCGGCTGGTTCAGCTCCGCAAGGACTACGACGAGCGCAAGGCGTTCTGGGTCACCTCGAGCCTGTCGGCCGACCTGAAGACGGCGCTGGTGTCGAAGTCCGACGCCGAGGTGCAGAAATTCTGGAAGGCGTCCGACCAGCTCCTGCCGGCCCTCGAGGCCAAGGACGCCGCCGCTTCCGAGCGTGCCTACGCGCAGCTCAGGGACGCCTACACCGCACATCGCGCCGTGATCGACAGCATCGTCGAGAGCGCCAACAAGCAGAATGCCGCCATGGAGAAGCTGGCCGCGGACCGCGACAGCTCGATGCTCTATATCCTCCTCGGCGTCTCCGCCGCCGTCCTCGCCTTCGTTGCCGCGGGCCTGCTCGGCGTCGCCCTCGGCGTGGTGCGCCCGATCGTCCGCATGACGGGCACGATGCAGAGACTCGCGACCGGCGATCTCGCCGCGGACATTCCATTCGCTGAGCGCCAGGACGAGGTCGGCTCGATGGCGGGGGCGCTTGTGGTGTTCAAGCAGGCGGCGGTCGAGAATGCCCGTCTGCGCGAGGAGCAGTTGCGGCAGGAGCAGGAGGCGGCGCTGGCCAAGCGCTCCGCCCTGCACCAGATGGCCGAGACTGTCGAACGGGAGACCGGTCGTTCGGTCGACACAGCCGGTGCGGCGACGCAAGGCGTCGAGCGGGCGGCGTCCAGCCTGTCCGAGATCGCAAGGTCGCTCTCCGCGCAGTCGCAGGCGGTGGCGGCAGCCTCCACCCAGGCCCTCGGCAGCTCGCAGACCGTCTCGGCCGCGGCCGAACAGCTGAGCGCCTCGATCCGCGAGATCGCAAGCCAGGTCCTGCGGACCAGCACTGTCACGAAGTCGGCGGTCGCCGGCCGCGAGCAGGCGCGCTCGACCATCCAGTCGCTGGCCGGATCGGTGAAGAAGATCGCCGAGGTCTCCGACCTCATCGGCGGCATCGCCGGCCAGACCAACCTTTTGGCGCTCAACGCCACGATCGAGGCGGCGCGCGCCGGCGAGGCCGGCCGCGGCTTCGCCGTGGTCGCCGCCGAGGTGAAATCGCTGTCGGACCAGACCGCCAAATCCACCGAGGAAATCACGCGGCTGATCGCCGAGATCCAGACCTCGACGCAGGCTGCGGTCGACGCCGTCGAGACGATGGGGGGGCACATCGCCGAGATCGACGGCGTGGCGACCTCGGTCGCCACCGCGATGGAACAGCAGGACGCTGCGACCCGCGAGATCTCGCGGTCGATTTCCGAATCGGCGTCCGCGGCGAAGGAGGTCTCGGCCAAGATCGGCAATGTCAGCCGCGACGCCGCCTCCGTCAACGAGCGCGCCGCGGAGGTCAGGCAGGCGATCGCCGGCATGGCGGCCAATCTCGAACAGCTGCGGTCGGTCGTGGTGCGGACCGTGCGCGACTCCACCGCGGCGGCTTGAACCGGGCGCCAGGCCTGCCGCTGGTGCCCCGGGTTGTGATCGTGCAGTATGGCGCGGGACAGGGGCATCGTGGTCATGACACCTCCACAACTGCCGGCGGTCGTTGAGCCCGCCCAACTGACAGCAGCGCTGCGCAGGGGCGGCGTGCTGGACGCCGGCGCGGTCCGCGAGGTGAAGGTGCTGCATCAGCGCGACACCGTCGTGTCGCACATCATCCGGCTCGGCCTGCGCTATGTCGGCGAATCCGCCGGCGCCCCGCAATCGCTGATCCTGAAGACCGCGAATTCCGAATTCGCGGCGAAGCTTGCCAATGGCGGCCGGCACGAGGTGGAATACTACACGCAAGTGACGCCAAGCATGCCGCCCGGACTGGTGCCCCGCTGCTTCGACGGACATTTCGACGAGGGCAGCCTCACCTGGCATCTTCTGCTCGAGGACCTCACGGACAGCCACGACATCGCGGCGGCCTGGCCGCTGCCGCCGTCGCGCCAGCAGACGATCGCCATCGTCACCACGCTGGCACGCTGGCATGCGGCCTGGTGGGACCACCCGAGGCTTGGCGACACCGTCGGCACATTCGCGAGCCCCGAGGACAGTGCGGCGCGGATGGAAACTTTCGCGGGCCATTACGACCGCTTTGCCGATTCTCTCGGTGACCGTCTCAGCGAGGAGCGGCGCATCCTCTATCGCCGCCTGATCGATCAATCGGACCGGCTGTCCCAGCGTTACCATTCACGCCGTCATCTCAGCATCACCCATGGCGATGCCCATGTCTGGAATTTCCTGCTGCCGCGCGCCGGCGTTGCCGATACCACCCGCATCTTCGATTTCGACCAGTGGAGCATCAACGTTCCAACCCACGACCTCGCCTATATGATGGCGATGCACTGGTATCCGGAGCGCCGGCAGGCGCTGGAACGCGCGCTGCTCAACCTCTATCACGACGCGCTGATCGAGAGCGGCATCACCGGCTACACGCGCGGCGCGCTCGATCGCGATTACCGCTGGGCCGTGCTCTGGCAGATCACGCGGCCGGTCTGGCAGCGGAGCATCAACATCCCGCCGGTGATCTGGTGGAATAATCTGGAGCGGATTTTTGCGGCCGTGGACGATCTGGGCTGCGAGGAATTGCTGGGGTAGGGCCGCGCCGTTCGCTCGGTGCGGTGTGAGGCGCGGTGACGGCTCAACCTTCTCGGTGTCGTCGCTGCGAACGCAGGGACCCATAACCACAGGGAGAGGTTCGGCGCGAGACTGGTAACTCCGAGCCTTCGCCAAAACGTCTCCCTGTGGTTATGGATCCCGGCTCTGCGCGCGCTGAACGGCGCGCTTGTCCGGGACGACAGCGCAGAGTGCTGATCGAGCGGGCTACTCCATCACCGCGTGTTCCGGCCCGGCTGCCTGCTTGCGCAGCGTGGCCTTGGTCGAGCCGATCAGCAGAGCGAGCGGGATGGTGCAGAGGATGAAGAGCATTACCAGCTGGTAGTCCTGCGAAAACGCGATGATCTGTGCCTGCACGCTGACCATCCTGTCGGCCATGGCGCGGCCGGCGTCGGTGGACAGGTTGATCAGGCCCCGGACGTCGGGCATCTGCAGCGCATGATTGAACGGGTTGATGTGCTCGGACAGGATCGCGTAGGTCCGCCGCGTCCCCTGCGTCAACTGCGCGATGACGACGGAGATGCCGACCGAGCTCGCGACGTTGCGCATCAGGGTCAGCATCGCGGTGCCGTCGGTACGCAAATCGTTCGACAGCGTCAGGAACGCCACGGTCGAGAGCGGCACGAAGACGAGGCCGAAGCCAAACCCCTGGATGACGCTGACGGTGACGATCTCCGGCACCTGGGTCAGGTCGGTCCAGCCGGTCATCTGGAACAGCGAGCCCGCGGTCAGCGTCAGGCCGGAGATGATCAGCGTGCGCGCCTCGAAATATCGCATCATGCGGCCGACCAGCATCATCGCGAAGAAGGTGCCGAAGCCGCGGCTCGCCAGCAAGAGGCCGGCGGTGATGATGGGATAGCCGATCACGTTCTGCATGTAGGGTGAGGCCAGCGCCATGGTCGAGAACAGCACGAGCCCCATCACGATCATGAACATGCAGCCGGTGACGAAGTTGCGGTCCCGGAACAGCGCGAAGCGGATGAACGGTGTCGAGGTCGTGAAGGAGTGCGCGAGGAAGAAGTAGAAGGCGACGGCCGAGATGATGAACTCCGCGAGGATCTCATTGGATTCCAGCCAGCCCAATTGCTCGCCACGGTCGAGCGCGAGCTGCAGGGCGCCGATCGCAACCGCGAGCGCCGCGAAACCGAAAAAATCGAACTTGAGGCTGAGGTCCTTCCTGGTCTCGTCCATGAACACGATCAGCCCGAGCACGGTGATGGCGCCGAACGGCAGGTTGACGAAGAACACCCAGTGCCAGGAATAGGTCTCGGTCAGCCACGCGCCCAACGACGGCCCCATGATCGGGCCCATCATCACGCCCATGCCCCAGATCGACATCGCCTTGGCGCGTTCCTGCAGCGTGTAATAGTCGAGCATCACCGATTGCGACAGCGGCACCAGCGCGGCGCCGAACACGCCTTGCAGCAGGCGGAACAGCACCATCTGGTTGATGTCCTGCGCGAGGCCGCACAGCACCGAGGCCATGGTGAAGCCGGCCGAGCAGATGATGAAGATGCGCTTGCGGCCGAAGCGGTTGGCGATCCAGCCCACCGGCGCCGTCATGATCGCGGCAGCGACGATATAGGATGTCAGCACCCAGTTGATCTGGTCCTGCGAGGCCGACAGCGTGCCTTGCATGTAGGGCAGGGCGACGTTGGCGATGGTGGTGTCGAGCGCCTGCATGATGGTCGCCGTCATGGCGCAGATCGTCACCATGTTCCGGCGCAGGCCGGGGACCATCAAATTGGCGTTGGGACCGGACATCCGATCAGTCCTCGTCTCGTCAGTCTTTGTCTTGCTGGTCTTTGTCCTGGCTCGCCGTCGCCGACAAGCCGAACAGGCCCGCGAGCGATCGCTTGTGGCCGGTGTCGATGGTGGCATAGACGCTCATGCCGGCCTTCAGCTTCCGCACGTATTTGTCGGTCTCGTCGAAATAGATGCGGATCGGCACGCGCTGCACCACCTTGACGAAATTGCCGGTGGCGTTCTGAGGCGGCAGGATGGCGAATTGCGCGCCGGTGCCGGGCGAGAGCGAGCCGATCTTGCCCTTGAAGACGTGGTTCGGGAACGCGTCGACCTCGAGCGTGACCGGCTGCCCCTCGGTGACGTGGGTGAGGTCGCTCTCCTTCGGATTGGCGTCGACCCAGGGATGGGCGACGTCGATGATGGAGAACACCGGCGTGCCGGCGGCGACGAAGCGGCCGAGCTGGATCTGCTCGACCTGCGTCGCGACGCCGTCCATCGGCGCGCGCAGCACGGTGTGGTCGAGATTGCGCTGGGCATCATCCAGCTTGGCTTTCGCCTGTGCGTAGGGCGGGAATTGCTCCAGCGGCAGATCGGGATTGCCCAGCAGCTGCGTCCTGGCGTTGGAGAGCTGCTGCTTGATGTATTGCGCCTGCGCACCGGCGGTGACCAGCGCATTCGAGGCGTTGTCGAGATCGAGTTGCGAGCCGAAATTATTCTTCACCAGCGCCTGCTTGCGCTCGACGTCGCGCTGCTTCAGATCGATGCCCTGCTGGGCGAGGCCCAGCATGTCGCCATAGATCTTGATGTTGGCGACGAGGTTGTCATAGGTCGTGCGCGCCTGCGCGAGCTGCGCCTTGGTCTCCTCCACCGCGAGGCGGAACGGAACGGGATCGATCTCGAACAGCTCGTCGCCCCGTTTGACCGACTGGCCTTCCTTCACGACCACCTTCAGGATCTTGCCGGAGATGTCGGGCGTCACCAGCACCTTCTGCGCGCCGACATAGGCGTCGTCGGTGCCGACATAGCGCCCGCCATGGAGGTAGAAGGTCAGGCCGCCGATGGCGGCGATCACAGGCAGCACGACGAGGAGCAGGAAGCGGCGGTAACGCCGGAGGCCCGCGACCAGGCGGCGGCGCGGATCGGTGCCGGCTTTCTTTGTGGGCTTGCCCCCGTCGGTCTTCTGCTCCGGCTGGAACTTGAGGACTTGGTCAGCCATAGCGCTGCTCCTTGCGTGCTTGCTCCGCGCCGGATGTCTGGATCGCGGTCCGCACGTTTTCCTTGATGGTTTCGAGCTGGGTCAGGAGGCGATGGGCGTCCGCCGGCGTGATGCCGTCCAGCGCGTTGGCCGTAAGCTCGGACTTCAGCCCGCTCATCCGCCCCAGCAATTGTCGCCCGGCCTTCCTCAGGTACAGCCGCTTGACGCGGCGGTCTGAAGGATCGTTGCGGCGCTCGATCCAGTCGCTGTCGCAGAGCTTGTCGATCAGGCGCGTCAGCGTGATCGGCTGCATCTCGAGGAGCTCGGCGAGTTCCGACTGCTTCATGCCCTCGCTGCGCTCGACCTTGGCCAGCACCGCCCATTGGGCGCGGGTGATGCCGAACCGCGACGCCTCCTTGTCGGCATAGACGCGCAAGAGGCGGTAGAGCTCGCCCAGCGTGAACAGGAAATTCTGGTCGACGGACCCGCGGGTCATAAGCTTGGTCTCCAATAAGCTTGGAATATAATAAGCAAGCTTATGATTATTCCATGGCCGATTAGCAGGATGCTGTCCCGCAGCGCGAGCATGGCTGGCAGCCGCTTGCAGGGTCGTGCTTTGGGTTCCCGGGCCCAAATGCTAGAATATTTTTATATGACCCTCGCAAAGCCGGCATTTCCGACGCCCGACCACGATCACGGCCGCTGCACAGCGGATGCGCTGGCGCATGCCGAGGAGGTCTGCGAGCAGCGCGCGCAGAAATTCACGCCGATTCGCCGCCAGGTGCTGGGGGCGCTGCTCTCCAGCCACCGCCCGCTCGGCGCCTACGAGGTGATCGACGAACTTGCCAAGTCCATGCCGCGGCCGGCGCCGATCACGGTCTATCGCGCGCTCGATTTCCTGATGGCCAACGGCCTTGTGCACCGCATCGAAAGCCGCAACGCCTACCTCGCCTGTGCCGCCCATGATCACGATGCGACCTCGGCGGTGGCGTTCCTGATCTGCGAGCGCTGCGGCCTGGTCGGCGAGATCCCCTCGGCGTCATTCGCCAAGGACCTCAACGCCGCGGCGCGCAGCTCAGGCTTCGCGCCCAAGCTGTCCGTGGTGGAGATCACGGGCGTCTGCACTCACTGTCAGAAAGCTGCATAAAGCAACAACGGCGCAAAGCCGGTTTTTCGGGAAGACATGCCCTCACCACAAGCCAACCCATCTGCCGCGCGCCCCCTCAGTGCCGGCGCCATCGCCCTGATGCTCATGCTGTGCCTGACCTGGGGGTTCAACCAGATCGCGGTGAAGCTGGTGCTGCCGGATATCCCGCCGATGCTCCAGGCCACGATCCGCTCGGCGGGCGCGCTGCCGGTGCTGTTCATCATCGGCACGCTTCGCGGCGTCAAATTCTTCGAGAATGACGGCACCTGGAAGCCGGGCCTCGTTGCCGGGCTGATGTTCGGGATCGAATTCGTGCTGATCTTCCAGGGGCTGCGCCTCACCTCGGCCTCGCGTGCGGTGGTGTTCCTCTACACCGCGCCGTTCTTCGTCGCGCTCGGCTCCTATCAGGTGCTGGGCGAGCGGCTCGGCGCCTCGCAATGGCTCGGCCTCGCCATCAGCTTTGCCGGCGTTGCGCTTGCGATCGGCGTGCCGCAGCCCAATGTCGATTCGCATGTGCTGCTCGGCGATCTCATGATCGTCGGTGGTGCCGCGCTGTGGGCGGCGACCACGCTGGTTGCCAAGGGCACGCGGTTGCGGTTCGCCGCGCCGGAGAAGGCACTGGGCTATCAGGTCGCGACCTCGATCCCGATCCTGGGGCTGGCGGCCTGGCTGTTCGGCGAGAGCATCACGCACATGCCGGCGCCGCTGTCGCTCGGCCTGATGGCGTTCCAGGCGATCTGGGTGGTTGGAACCACGTTCACGCTTTGGTTCGCACTGGTGAAGGTCTATTCGGCCAGCAAATTGTCGGCTTTTACCTTCATCACCCCTTTGTTTGGCGTGGTGGGTAGCTATTTCATCATGCACGACACCCTAAGCCTGGCATTCGGGGCGGCTGCCCTCCTTGTAATTGCTGGGCTTTTTCTGGTTAACCGTCCCAGCCAAGTGGCTGCGGCGCCGCGTGATGCATTGCTGAACGTCACCAAAACCTGATATTTGGACCCCATGAACAAGCCCGAAACATCAATCGATTCCGACATCGCGGGGCCCGCGCCGCGCCATCATACCACCCAGGTCAAGGTCGGCGACGTCGCCGTCGGCGGCGGTGCGCCGATCGTCGTGCAGTCGATGACCAACACCGACACCGCCGACATCGACGGTACCATCGCCCAGGTCGCAGCACTCGCGCGCGCCGGCTCCGAAATGGTCCGCATCACCGTGGACCGCGAGGAAGCCGCAGCGGCCGTGCCGCACATTCGCGACGGCCTCGCCAAGCGCGGTATCACGACGCCGCTGATCGGCGACTTCCACTATATCGGCCACAAGCTGCTCGCGGCCTATCCGGCCTGCGCCGAGGCGCTCGCCAAGTACCGCATCAACCCGGGCAATGTCGGCTTCAAGGACAAGCGCGACACCCAGTTCGCCGACATCATCGAGATCGCGAACAAGAACAACAAGCCTGTCCGCATCGGCGCCAATTGGGGTTCGCTCGATCAGGAGCTCCTGACCAAGCTGATGGACGAGAACGCCGCGTCCGCCAATCCGCGCGACGTGCGCGCGGTGACGCGCGAGGCCATGGTGCAGTCCGCTCTGCTGTCGGCCGCGCGCGCCGAAGAGCTCGGCATGCCCAAGAACCGCATCATCCTCTCCGCGAAGGTCTCGGCGGTGCAGGATCTCATCGCGGTCTATCAGGATCTCGCCAGCCGTTCCGACTACGCCATCCATCTCGGCCTCACCGAAGCCGGCATGGGCTCGAAGGGCATCGTGGCGTCATCGGCCGCACTCGGCATCCTCTTGCAGCAGGGCATCGGCGACACCATCCGCATCTCGCTGACGCCGGAGCCCGGCGGCGACCGCACTCGTGAAGTGCAGGTCGGCCAGGAGCTGCTGCAGACCATGGGCTTCCGCACCTTCGTGCCGCTGGTCGCGGCATGCCCCGGCTGCGGCCGCACCACCTCGACCACGTTCCAGGAGCTGGCCCGCTCGATCCAGGATTTCATCCGCGACGAGATGCCGACCTGGAAGACCAAATACCCTGGCGTCGAGGAGCTCAACGTCGCGGTGATGGGCTGCATCGTCAACGGCCCCGGCGAATCCAAGCACGCCAATATCGGCATCTCGCTTCCGGGCACCGGCGAAGCGCCGGCCGCGCCCGTGTTCGTCGACGGCAAGAAGTTCCGCACGCTGCGCGGCCCGACCATCTCCGCCGACTTCAAGGCGCTGGTGATCGACTACATCGAGCAGCGTTACGGCCAGGGCGCCAAGGTGCCGGTATCAGCGGCGGAGTGATTTCACT
>NZ_LFJC01000003.1:1962486-2392316 GCF_002776695.1 Bradyrhizobium nitroreducens | reverse complement strand
AACCGATCCTCCCCAAAATCGAGAGATTCCGCTAGGTTCGAGTCGATTTGGAGTCCGTCGAACTTCAGATTCGGGACACTAGTAGCGCTTGCCCGTGGCACCACCCGTCGCGGTATCGTCAGTCGTTCCCTTGTGCGCAGCGCTGCCCGTGGTGCCGACCGTGCCCTTGGTGCCTTTGGTCGACTTCATGCCCGTCTTATCGCCTGCTGCGCCCGACTGAGCATTCATCTCCTCATCGCCGCTGCTGCCTTGCATGGGTTTGCTCTGCACGGTGCCGCCTGATTTCGCGGTGGGAGGCGCGCTTTGTGCGAGGACGGGTGTCGCGATGAGAGCCGACACGGCGCATGCGATCATCGAGGTCTTCACCAACTTCATCCATTTCTCCTGGATTGTTTCGCGACGAATGGCTCGGCGGCACGCTACGCCGCTCGTCTGCACCGGACCATTTGCATCGCGTCGAAAATTCGAGCGGCGCGAACGCCATGCAATGCGCATCGTGTGGTGATCGTTTAGGGATTTGACGGCGATTTCGCGGAATTGTGCTCCGCATATAAGGCGGTGCGGAACAACACGCGCCGTGAACATCTCTGCACGCAGCGAAACAGCCCGCTACTACCACCGCCCATCTGACGCCGCCTAGAGTTTGCGCGCGTTGATGTGGATGGGCGGCTGTTAACGATGCGGGTGATCGTGCTGGGATTGTGCACCGCGACGGTGCTGATGGCGCGGGTTGCCGACGCGCAAATGGCTTTGCCGGCAGCAAAGCCGCCGGATGGTGCGACACTCTTCAAACAGCAATGCGCGGTTTGCCACACCACAAGCCTGTCGGAGCCGATGCGGCAGGGGCCGCCGCTGGTCAAGGTCGTGGGCCGGCCCGCTGGCAAGATAGACGGCTTTCGTTACTCGGACAGCCTGGCGAGGGCCGAGTTCGCCTGGGACGAAGCTCGGCTCGACGCCTGGCTGACCAATCCGCAAGCCGTCATTCCCGGCGTGGTCATGGCCTACCGGCAGGCCAAGCCCGAGACGCGCGCCGCCATCATCACCTACCTCAAGGAGCTGAATTGAATGGCAAAGCCCGTTCATTCCATGATCCGCGTGCTCGACGAGGCACGCTCGCTCGATTTCTACAAGCGTGCCTTCGGCCTCGAAGTCGCCGACCATCTGAAATTCGCGGACTTCGCCCTGATCTATCTGCGTCACCCCTCCTCACCTTTCGAGGTCGAGCTCACCGTGAATTTCGACCGCAAGGAGCCGTATGCGCTCGGCGACGGCTATGGCCATCTCGCCGTGGTGGTCGAGGATCTCGATGCCGAGCACGGCCGCTTCGAGCGCGAGAAGCTCGCACCGGGGCCCTTGCGCGACTTCAAGCACGAGGGCCGAACGCTGGCGCGCTTCTTCTTCGTCAGCGATCCCGACGGCTACAAGATCGAGGTGATCCAGCGGGGCGGACGTTTCAACTAGACCAAATCAAAAAATCCACGGAGGAATGCCATGAGAGAAGTCGATCGTCGAAGCAAGCACAGCCGCCGCGTCTTTCTCAAGGGCGCGGCCACCGCCGTGCCGGTTGTGGCTGTCGCGACCAGCGTCACTGTGAGCATCGAGGATGCCTGGGCCGATGACGCCACCGCGCTCTCGCCCGCAACGATGAAGACGCTGCTGAAGGTCGCGCGCGACATCTATCCGCACGACGTGCTCGGCGACAGCTATTACATCACCGCGATCAAGCCGTGGGACGGCAAGGCGGCCAAAGACCCCGCGGTCAAATCGCTGATCAGCGACGGCATCACGCGGCTCGATCAGAACGCGCGGGACCGCCACAAGGTGGCATACGCCGAAGTGCCCTGGGAAGCCGACCGCGTCGTGCTGCTGAAGGAGATCGAGCAAAACGACTTCTTCCAGAAGGTGCGCGGCGACCTCATCGTCTCGCTCTACAACCAGAAAGAGGTCTGGCCGCGGTTCGGCTACGAGGGCTCCTCGGCCGAGCACGGCGGCTACATCAACCGCGGCTTCGCCGATATCGACTGGCTGCCGAAGGCTTGAGATTCACCCCAACGGTTCAGGAGAACGCATATGGCAAAATTCGATCTGAACGATTCCAGCGTTGTGGTGATCGTCGGCTCCGGTGCCGGCGGCGGCACGCTGGGCAACGAGCTCGCGCAGAAGGGCGTCAAGGTGGTCATCCTCGAAGCAGGTCCCCGCATCGAGAACCACGACTTCGTCAACGACGAGTGGGAGAGCTTTTCGCAGCTCGCCTGGACCGATGCCCGCACCACATCGGGGACTTGGCGCGTCGCCAAGGATTTCTCGGGACTGCCTGCCTGGATCGTCAAGGCGGTCGGCGGCTCGACAACGCATTGGGCCGGCGCCTCGCTGCGCTTCGACGAGCACGAGTTCAAGGTCAAGAGCACCTACGGCAACATTCCCGGCGCCAACCTCCTGGACTGGCCGGTGACGCTTGCCGAGATGGAGCCGTGGTACGCCAAGGCCGAGGACAAGATGGGCGTGACCCGCACCAACGGCATTCCCGGACTTCCCGGCAACAACAATTTCAAGGTGCTGGAGGCCGGCGCAAAGAAGCTCGGCTACAAGACGGTGCACACCGGCAACATGGCAATCAACAGCCAGCCGCGCGACGGGCGCGGCTCCTGCCAGCAGATCGGATTCTGCTTCCAGGGCTGCAAATCCGGCGCGAAATGGTCGACGCTCTACACCGAGATCCCCAAAGGCGAGGCGACCGGCAATCTCGAAGTGCGGCCGGACAGCATGGCGGTCAAGATCGAGCATGATGCCGGCGGCAAGGTCACCGGCGTCGTCTATGCCGACGGGACCGGCGCCATGCAGCGCCAGAAGGCGCGCATCGTCGCGGTCGCCGGCAACTCGATCGAGAGCCCGCGGCTGCTGCTCAACAGCGCCTCGACCATGTTCCCCGACGGCCTCGGCAATTCATCGGGACAGGTCGGCCGCAACTACATGCGGCACATGACCGGCAGCGTCTACGCGGTGTTCGAGAAATCGGTGCACATGTATCGCGGCACCACCATGGCCGGCATCATCCGTGACGAGGCCGCCAACAATCCGAAGCGCGGCTTCGTCGGCGGCTACGAGATGGAGACGCTGTCGATCGGCCTGCCCTTCATGGCGGCATTCCTCGATCCCGGCGCTTGGGGCCGCTCGTTCACGTCAGCGCTCGACGGCTATCCCCGGATGGCCGGCATGTGGCTGGTCGGCGAGGACATGCCGCAGGAGACCAACCGCATCACGCTGGATCCCGTCGTGAAGGACAAGCACGGTCAGCCGGTCGCGAGCGTGCATTTCGACGATCATCCCAACGACCTTGCGATGCGCGCCCACGCCTACAAGCAGGGCGCGGCGGTCTACGACGCCGTCGGCGCCACCGTGACCTATCCGACCCCGCCCTATCCGAGCACGCACAATCTCGGCACCAACAGGATGAGCGAGAAGCCGCGGGATGGCGTCGTCAACAAGTTCGGGCAGAGCCACGACGTCAAGAACCTGTTCGTCTCCGACGGCAGCCAGTTCACCAGCGGCGCTGCCTGCAACCCGACCCTGACCATCGTCGCGCTGGCGATCCGGCAGGCGGACTACATTGCGGGGGCGATGCAGAAGAGGGAGATTTGACTGCGCGCCGTTCTCTCCCCGTCATTGCGAGCGAAGCGAAGCAGTCCAGAATCCCTTCGCGGAAAAACTCTGGATTGCTTCGTCGCAAGAGCTCCTCGCAATGACGGCGGAGGGAGTCTCGTAGCCCGGATGGAGCGCAGCGCAATCCGGGGCCGCTGTTGCTTGCGGCACGAATCCCGGATTTCGCTGCGCTCCATCCGGGCTACGCAACTTTGTCGGGACGACTACTCAGCCGCATCGAGGATGGGCGCCTTGAACTCCTGCACCGACGCCATCGTCTTCGAGCGATAGATCAGGCACGAGCACCGCAGCAGCGAGGCGAAATTGTTGACCTCGCCGTGGTGGTCGAGCACCTCGTTGTAGAGCGTGGTCAGGAACTTGCCGAGGCTCATGCTTTCCTTGGCGGCAATTTCCTCCAGCGTGTCCCAGAACGCCATTTCGAGCCGGATCGAGGTGCAATGGCCGTCGATCCGCAAGGAGCGGGTCTGGGATTCGTAATCGCGTTGGGGCTGGTGCGCGAAGAGATGGCACATGGCGTCCTCCCGTCCTGTTGCCGTTTTTTCACGATGCTACACCGCGGCCAGGCACCTCACAATCAGGACGGTATCCGAACCTCGCTCCATCCCGGCTGCGCGATTTTCTCGAACGCCCAATGTCTTCAATGTGATAGGTAGCCCTCTTCCCCAGGCGGCCAGACGGCTGTTGCCCAACACATGCTTTTGACGCAACACGGCCTAGAATAGCGCTGTCCGCGAATCCAGATCGAACGCCTCATGCCCGTCCGCCAGCTCCCAGAACAGGTCGTCAACCGCATCGCCGCCGGCGAGGTGGTCGAACGCCCGGCGAGCGTGGTCAAGGAGCTGGTCGAGAACGCCATCGATGCCGGCGCGAGCCGAATCGACGTCTTCACCGATGGCGGCGGGCGGCGGCGCATCGGCATCACCGACGACGGCAGCGGCATGACCGCGAAGGACCTCGCGCTCGCGGTGGAGCGCCATGCCACCTCCAAGCTCGACGACGAGGATCTGCTCCAGATCCGCACCCTCGGGTTCCGCGGCGAGGCACTGCCCTCGATCGGCTCGGTGGCACGCCTCTCCATCACCACCCGCCATGCCGGCGAGCCGCACGCCTGGGCGCTCAGCGTCGAGGGCGGCGAGAAATCCGAGATCATGCCGGCGGCGCTGGCGCATGGCACCCGCGTCGAGGTCAACGACCTCTTCTACGCAACGCCGGCGCGGCTGAAGTTCCTCAAGACCGACCGCACCGAGGCGGAAGCCATCCGCGAGGTGGTCCGGCGTCTCGCCATGGCGCGGCCCGACATCGCCTTCACACTGGCCGGCGAGGAGCGCGCGCCGGTGACCTGGGCCGCGGCGCTGCCCGGCGCCGCCGGACGGCTGACCCGGCTCGGCGACATCCTCGGCGCGGAATTCCGCAGCCACGCCATCGAGGTCCATGCCGAGCGCGAGGGCGTCGTCGTCGCCGGCTACGCTGCCGCGCCCGCGCTGACCAAGGCCAACGCGCTCGGGCAATATCTCTTCGTCAACGGCCGCCCGGTGCGCGACAAGCTGATCCTTGGCGCGGTGCGCGCGGCCTATTCCGACTATCTGCCGCGCGACCGCCATCCGGTGCTGGCGCTGTTCGTCGCGCTCGATCCGCGCGAGGTCGACGCCAACGTGCACCCGGCCAAGACCGAGGTGCGCTTCCGCAATGCCGGTCTCGTCCGCGCGCTGATCGTGCACGGATTGAAGGAAGCCCTCGCACGCGAGGGCCGCCGCACCGCCGCCAACAGCGGCGAGAGCGCATTGTCCGCGTTCCGGCCCGCGTTCACGCCGCAACGCCCGGCGAGCTGGGACTGGCGCGCCTCGCCAGCCGCCCCCGCTGCGCCGATGCCGTCATTCGAAGGCGCAGCCGCACCTGTATTCGCCGAGCGCGCGCAGGCCGCATTCGATGTCGGTGCGCCCAGCGCGGACGTGCGGATCGAGACGCAGCCCGCGAGTGATCTCGTCGATCGCCCGCTCGGCGCGGCGCGCACGCAGATCCACGAGACCTATATCGTCTCGCAGACCCGCGACGGCCTCATCATCGTCGATCAGCACGCCGCGCATGAGCGCATCGTCTACGAGCGGCTGAAGGCCTCGCTGGCCGAAAACGGCGTGCAGCGGCAGATCCTGTTGATCCCCGAAATCGTCGAGATGGACGAGGCGACGGTGGAACGCCTGCTGGAGCGCAGCGAGGAGCTGGCTTCGTTCGGCCTCGTCATCGAATCCTTCGGCCCCGGCGCGGTCGCGGTGCGCGAGACGCCGTCGCTGCTCGGCAAGACCAATGCCGGCGGCCTCTTGCGCGATCTCTCCGAGCACATGGCCGAGTGGGACGAGGCGCTGCCGCTCGAGCGCCGCCTGATGCACGTCGCGGCGACCATGGCCTGCCACGGCTCGGTGCGCGCCGGCCGCAGGCTGCGCCCTGAAGAGATGAACGCCCTGCTCCGCGAGATGGAGGAGACGCCGAATTCCGGCCAGTGCAATCACGGCCGGCCGACCTATGTCGAGCTGAAGCTGTCGGATGTGGAGAAGCTGTTCGGGCGGCGGTAGCGAATTCGTAGGGTGGGTTAGCGAAGCGTAACCCACCTCTTTTGTTTCCGCGGAAAAAGACAGCGGTGGGTTACGCCTTCGGCTAACCCACCCTACGCATCGATACGAAGCTACGGCTTCCTCAGAAACACGAACTCCGTGTCGTCATACGCCCGCCGCTCCAGCTCCTCAAAGCCCTCAGGCGTCACGAACTGCGCGGCCTTCGCCTCTTCCACCACCAGCAACGCGCCTGATGTCAGCCAGCCGCCATCGCGCAAGGACGCCAGCGCCTTCTCCGCAAAGCCCTTGCCGTAGGGCGGATCGAGGAACACGAGCGAGAACGGCTCGACGGGATGCGCGGGCCCGAGATCGGTCGCATCGCGGCGATAGACTTTCGTGACGCCGCCGAGGCCGAGCGACTCGACATTGTTGCGCAGCAGCGCGCGCGCTTCCGCGCCGTTGTCCACGAACAGCGTGAACTTCGCGCCGCGTGACGATGCCTCGATGCCGAGCGCGCCGGTGCCGGCGAAGAGATCGAGCACGCGCGCGTCCAGAATCGGATCGTCATAGGCGTGCACGAGGATGTTGAACACGGACTCGCGCAAGCGGTCCGCCGTAGGGCGGATGTCACGCGAGGACGGTGAGGCAAGATTGCGCCCCTTCAAGCGACCGCCGACGACGCGCAACCCTAGTCCTCCTTCGGCGTCAGGTCGCGCTTGCCGTGATAGCCGCGCTTGGGACGGCGCGGCGGGCCGTAGCCGCTCGCCTCTTCCTCGTTGCGTTCGCGCGCCTCCTCGCTGCCGGTGCGCTGCACCAGCACGCGGCGGCCCTTGCGGTCGTTGATCACGGCGCGCTTGCTGACGGGCTTTTTCTCGCTCGGCGCGTCGTCGACGCGCGCGGCCGACTTCGCGGGCACGTCGAACTGCGCCCCCGACTTCTCGATGATCTTCTCGCCGAGCTGATCGCGCAGCACGCGCGAACGGATTTCCTCGACCTGGCCTTCGGGGACCTCACCGAGCTGGAACGGGCCATAGGAGACGCGGATCAGCCGGTTCACCTCGAGGCCGAGATGGGCGCAGACGTTGCGCACCTCGCGGTTCTTGCCTTCGCGGATCGCGAACACCAGCCAGACATTGGCACCCTGATCGCGCTCCAGCGTCGCGTCGATCGGACCGTATTTGACGCCCTCGATCTCGATGCCACCCTTGAGCTCGTCGAGCTGCGCCTGCGTGACGTCGCCATGGGCGCGGACGCGGTAGCGGCGCAGCCAGCCGGTGTCGGGCAGCTCGAGCGTGCGCGCCAGCCCGCCATCATTGGTGAGCAGCAACAGGCCCTCGGTGTTGAAGTCGAGCCGGCCGACGCTGATCAGGCGCGGCAGCCCTTCGGGCAGATTGTCGAACACGGTCGGACGACCCTCGGGGTCGTCATGCGTCGTCATCAGCCCGCGCGGCTTGTGATAGAGGAACAGCCGCGTGCGCTCGCGCTCGGGCAACGGCTTGCCGTCGACCAGGACGACGTCGTTCTTGGTGATGTCGAGCGCCGGCGAATTGATGACACGGCCGTTGACGGTGACGCGGCCCTGCGTGACCATCTCCTCGGCGTCGCGGCGCGAGGCAAGGCCCGCCCGCGCCAGCACCTTGGCGATACGCTCGCCGGCCTTCTTCGGCTTCGGCGGCTCTTCCTCCCGGCGCGGACGGCGGTCGAAATCACGCTCGCGCTCGCGATAGGCGCCACGTCCGCCGAAGGCGGGGCGCTTCTCGAAAATCCTGCTCTGATCCTCGTTGTCGCGGCGCGGACGATCGCCGCTACGGCCCTCGCTGCGCGGATGCTCGTGCCAGTCGGAACGCCCCTCGGAGCGCTCGCGCGGGCGTTCGAATTTCGGGCGGTCACGGAACGGACGATCACCCGACGGCCGATCATCGCGCGCGCGCGAGAAGCGCGGACGATCCTCGCCGCCGCCTTCGCGCTTCTGCCACGGCTTGTCTGCGCCGCGGTCGCGGCCGCCAAAATCCTTGCGCGGGCCGCGATCCCCACGGTCGCGATCCGGTGCACCACGCGAAAATTTCCGCTCACCGTCGAACTTGCGCTCCGGGCGCTCGCCGCGCGGCGCACGATCACCGCGATCGAAATTCGGGCGGTCGCCACGCGGCTTGAAGCTGCGCTCGCCACGATCCTCGCGCGGCCCGCGATCCCGATCCGGTCCGCCACGCGAAAACTTGCGCTCGCCGTCGAACTTGCGCTCCGGACGGTCGCCGCGCGGCGCATAGGGCCGCTTCTCGCCGAACTTCCTCTCACCGCCGGACCGGCTGGCCGGCCGCGAGTCATCGCGATCCCTACGCGGCGGACGGTCGTCACGGCTGGAGGACGGGCGATCGCCACGCGGCTTGAACGGCCGCTTCTCGCCGTCGCGCGAGGAGCGATCGGAGAACGGACGGTCGCCACGCGGCTTGAAGCTGCGCTCGCCGCGACCTTCGCCACCACGCTCGTCGCGCTTGAAGCGCGGACGATCACTGAAATCGCGCCGCGGGGCATCGCCCTCTTCGCGGCGGCGGAACGGGCGGTTCTCGCGGTCGGCGCGAGGTGGACGGCTATCGCGATCGCCTCTCGCCTCGCTCTTGCCCTCGAAGCCGCGCTTGGCGAATTTCTTCTCGGGGCCGCGCGCCTTGCCGCTGCGGCCGCCTTTTGACGGTCCTCGGGCCGGGCCTCGCCGGCCGCGGGAATCGTTGTCTTTGTCGCTGTCGCGAGGCATGGATAATCTCACTCAGGGGATGGCCAAAAAGCATTGTGCGCGCTCATTCGGAGCCGCATGCTCAGGCAAGATCGGTAAGCACTTCTGCTGAAGGCGCAGCTACTAGCAGGTTTCTTCGGATGATACGAGGCTTGAAAGCCCCCTCTTTCATGGATTTGGCGCTCAAAACGGCCGAAAACGCCGGAAAATCGGGCGAAGTGCCGATCGGATGCGTCATCGTCCGCAATTACGAGGTCATCGCCACCGCCGCCAACCGGACGCTGACCGACCACGACCCCACCGGCCATGCCGAAATCGTGGCGCTGCGCGAGGCGGCCAGCAAGATCGGCAGCGAGCGCCTGATCGACTGCGACCTCTACGTGACGCTGGAGCCCTGCACCATGTGTGCGGGCGCGATCTCCTTTGCAAGGGTGAGGCGGCTCTATTACGGCGCCGCCGACCCCAAGGGCGGCGCGGTGGAATCAGGCGTGCGCTTCTTTGCCTCGCCGACCTGCCACCACGCGCCGGACGTGTATTCCGGCGTCGGCGAGAGCGAGGCGGCGCGGCTGCTGAAGGAGTTCTTTCGGGAGCGGCGGTAGCTCGTAGCCCGGATGGAGCGAAGCGCAATCCGGGGCGGTGTCGCGGCGTTGGCAAAACCCGGATTACGCTTCGCTTCATCCGGGCTACAAGAGTCTCACCCTGCGAAGAACTCGCGCAACGCCTTCGCGGTGACCTCCGGATTCTCCTCGGTGAGGAAGTGGCCGGACTCCACCGGCATGCCCTCGACGTTGGTCGCCCATTGCTTCCAGGTGTCGAGCGGCGTCGCCGCGGCCTGGGCGATGCCGGCATTGCCCCACAGCGCCAGCATCGGCACGGTGATCTTCTTGCCGGCTTCGAAATCGGCCTTGTCGACGTCGTAGTCGAAAGTGGCGCCGGCGCGGTAATCCTCGCACATCGCGTGGATGCGGGCGGGATCGCGGAACGGGGCGAGGTAGTGCTCGAGCGCGCGCGGATCGATGGCGTCCAGCGTCTTCGATTTGGTCTGGCTCGCCATCTTGAAGCGCAGGAAGAACTCGCCTTGCCCTGCGATCAGCGTCTCCGGCAGCGGCGCGGGCTGGGCCAGGAAGGTCCAGTGCCAGATCTTCAAGCTGTAGGCGCGGTTCATCCGCTCCCAGTAATTATAGGTCGGCAGGATATCGAGCACCGCGAGCTTCGACAGCCGGCCCGGATGGTCCAGCGCCAGCCGATACGAGACGCGGCCGCCGCGGTCATGGCCGGCCAGCGCGAAGTGCACGTGACCGAGCCGCTCCATCATCTCGACCATGGCCTTCGCCATCGCGCGCTTGCTGTAGGGGATGTGCAGCGCGTCGCTCTCGGGCATGTCGGACCAGCCATAGCCCGGCAGGTCGGCGATGATCAGCGTGAACTTGTCGGCCAGCTGCGGCGCCACGCGGTGCCACATCACGTTGGTCTCGGAGAAGCCGTGCAGGAGCAGGAGCGGCGGTCCGCTGCCGCCGACGCGGGCGAAGACGCGGCCGAACGAGGTATCGATCCATTCGGAGCGAAAGCCCGGATAGAGGTCGGCGAGATCGGACATCTTGTTGCATCCTTGAAGGGCAGTCGGGCCGGTCCCCGACATCTAATTTTGCGAAAACAACCCCATGCACAGTACCGGTATCATCATCGGGGTCACTAAGCCCAACGACTTACACCACATTCTGGCGAGCACATGTGGCGAACCGGTGACGATGACCGCGCCCGAGCCGGCTCCGGACGAGCCCCCGTCAGCCCCTGGCCTTCTCGGCCTCGACCGCCTGCCAGCCGATGTCGCGGCGGCAGAAGCCCTCGGGCCAGCGAATGCGGTCGACGGCCTGGTAGGCGCGGGCCTGCGCTTCCGTCACGGTCGCCCCGAGCGCGCAGACATTGAGCACGCGGCCGCCATTGGCGAGGATCGCGCCGTCCTTGGCCACCGTGCCGGCGTGGAAGATCTCGACGGTATCCACCTTCGCCGCGTCATCGAGCCCCTCGATGCGCGTCCCTTTCTGGTAGTCGCCGGGATAGCCCTTGGCCGCCATCACCACGGTGATCGCGGCTTCCTTGTGCCAGCGCAGATCGAAATTCTTCAGCTGGCCGTCGCAGGCGGCGAGCAGCGCCGGCACGATGTCGCTCATCATGCGCAGCATCAGCACCTGGCATTCGGGGTCGCCGAAGCGGACGTTGAACTCGAACAGTTTTGGCCCCTGCGTCGTCAGCATGATGCCGGCATAGAGGATGCCGCGGAACGGCGTGCCGCGCTGCTTCATGCCCGCGACCGTCGGCAGGATGATCTTGGCCATGATCGCGTCGTGGACGGCAGGCGTCACCAGCGGCGTCGGCGAATAGGCGCCCATGCCGCCGGTGTTCGGGCCGACGTCGTGGTCGAACACCCGCTTGTGGTCCTGCGCGGAGGCCAGCGGAATCGCGGTCTCGCCGTCGCACAGCGCGAAGAAGCTGATCTCGCGGCCGGGCAAGAATTCCTCGATCACGACCTCAGCGCCGGCCTCGCCGAAGGCGCCCTCGAACATCATGGCGATGGCATCCTCCGCCTCGCGCACAGTCTTGGCGACGACGACGCCCTTGCCGGCGGCAAGCCCGTCGGCCTTCACCACGATCGGCGCGCCCTGGCTCTGCACATAGGCGCGCGCGTCATTGGCGTTGGTGAAGCGCTTGTAGGCCCCGGTCGGAATGCCGAACTCGGTGCACAGCGCCTTGGTGAACCCCTTGGAGCTTTCGAGCTGGGCCGGGATCTTGTTCGGCCCGAACGCCTTGATGCCGGCGGCGGTGAGATCATCGACAATGCCGGCGGCCAGCGGCGTCTCCGGCCCGACCACCACCAGCTCGACCTTGTTCTGCTTGCAGAAGGCGATCACGGCCGCATGGTCGGCGACATCGAGCGCCACGCACTCGGCCTCCCTGGCGATCCCGGCATTCCCGGGCGCGCACCAGAATTTGGTCACCAGGGGCGAGGCTGCGATTTTCCATGCCAGGGCATGTTCACGGCCGCCGGAACCAAGCAGGAGAATGTGCATCGAGGGCTCGAATTGAGGGGTTTTGCTGGGGCGGAGGTCGCATGAATCGGGGTGGGGCTCAAGGGGGTAACTTCATTCCGGGCGCATCTACGCGGGTACAAGAGCGCGCAGACGGGTCACATGCTCGCCACACGAGCCCTCTTTGGTGTCGCCTCTGCTCTGCCGAACCAGAGCGGCACCTTCTCTCTGACGCGACCAATCCCCGTTGGGAAGCCGACTTATGCAACGACTCATACTTCTCCTTCTCTTCGCAGAGTTTGGTGTGAACCCTGCCTATGCGCAACAACAGCGGCCCGACCACTTGATGCCGGAGGACTCCCTTTTGACCGACGGCTCATCGAATGTCTTTTCGATGAGCATCAGAAGGTACAACGAGCTCATTACCGACTTCCTCGCTGACGGTTACGCCCGCGATGTCAGCCTGAGAGCCTTGGTTATCCCGGCATTTTCACCCGAAAATCTGGTCGGGCTGCGTCATGCCAACATCGAGGGAGGCGACGATCATCGCGTATTCTATCTGCGCCCGACCATCCCGCTTGGGGGCTACGCAGCACTGTATATTTGGTCTTCCGACGCGGTCTACTTCAACGATCCAAAAGACCGAACGGATGAGGTTGAGAGACTGAAATCACGCCTTCCGGCCGATCCAAAGGACGTTCCGTTAACTCGCTGCGAAAGACCGCTCGACGCGGCGGTGGCCGAGCAAGTCTCAGCCGCTTGGATCGGCGTTTTGCTTGAAACGCGGTACTTGCCTGCTGATAACACCATCGGCCGCGACGGCGTCACATACCACTTTTGGGCTGCCTCGCCCCCAAGCCATATTTCGCCGCCCCGTTTCCTCGCAGGCCAAAGCTGGTCGCCGCCCCGCGATTCCAAGCCGGGTCGGCTTGCCGAGCTTGCTGAAACGTTGGTGCGGTACTGCGACGGCAAGACCGAGGCGGCAGAGCTTGAACGGCAAGCCGGCGCACTCGCCCAGAAGCTTGATAAGTGACGTCAGCGAGGATCGCGTTAGCGATATGAGCTACAATGACAGTGCACTAAGCCCGTAGGATGGGTTGAGCCTTTGCGAAACCCATCGCACTTGGTTCGTGATAAGATAGCGTCATGACCGCGTACCGCCACAACTTCGTTCCGGGTCGGTGTTTCTTCTTCACCGTCCATCTGGCGGAGCGGAGGCAGTTACGGCGACAGTGCATTCAATTCGTCTGCCCTCTTGGGAGTTTAGTGTGCTGGACTGCACCGTCACCGTAATTCCCGCAATACCTCTCGATACAACTGGAGTACATCAAACGTAACGCGGACGAGGCACACGTTGCCATGCAGCAGCTATACGGCAACACGGAAACACAGATCGAACTCGCGAAGCACGCGGCGACGTGGGAATGGAAGCAAGCCGAGAGCGCGTCAGAGGTAGTGAGCGATCAAGCTTGAAGCAAGCTTCCACCAAGAGCCGACAAATCCGAAATAGACGCCCCAGATGGCCGCTTGCACGATCAAGCCGAAGGCCACTATGCCCAGCGTATCGATTAGCCAGACTGGCGCTCCCGTGAGCGCGGAGGCGACCGACCTTTCTGCAAGCTTGGCTGCGATATCTAGGCCAGGAGCCCCAGTTGCTTTCAATGGGAAAGCAACCGTTTTCGCAACAACTGCAATGTCGCCTTTTGAGGCAGGCTCCGAATCAGGCCGTGGGCCTACAGCCGCGCTGAAGCCAGGTCGCTCCCAAGGGTACATGAAAGTCATTATCCACCTCTGCCAGGCAGATAACGCTAGCGCTCGGCTATGGTTCCGCATCACCCTGAATAGCGTACGATAGGCGGTATGAAGATAGTGCCGCCCTCACCCCAGTGAGGCTGCGTCTACCGTCTTCGCGGCCCCCCTCACACAACGGGACAGGACGCAATAATCGGCATTACGGTAACAGTGCTGGACTGCACCCCTGAAGTGAGACACGATAATTACAGTGACAGTGCGGTTGCCACGGTACGTTATCGTGCTTTGTTTTGCGCGAACGCGGTTTCGAACTCAAGAGGCGATTGGTATCCGAGCGCCGAGTGCAGGCGCTCCTTGTTGTAGACCTCCGCGATGAAGCTGTTGATGCGGCGGCGGGCGTCGTCGAGATCGACGAAGGTCTTCCCGTTGATCTCCTCGGCCTTGAGCGTCTTCATGAAGCTCTCGGCCTTCGCGTTGTCGAAGGGGTTGCCGGGTCTGCTCATGCTCAACGTGATATCCCGATCGGCAAGCCGCTGGCGATAGGCGATCGATGCGTATTGCACGCCGCGATCGGAATGGTGGATCAGGCTGCCACGCGCTGGCCGTCTCGCGGCAATGGCCTTCTCCAAGGCGCTGATCGCAAGCGAGGTGTCGAGCGTGTCGTCGAAGGCCCAGCCCACAGCCTTGCGCGAGAATGCGTCGAGGATGACGGCGAGATAGGCGAAGGTCCTGGCGAGATGGACGTAGGTGATGTCCGCCACCCAGATCTGGTCGGGCGCAGACGGCACCAGGCCACGAACCAGATTGGGGACGACGAGAAAGCCCGATGGCCGCTCCGAGGGCGGCTTCAGGAATGGTGTCTTGCGCTGCGCGAGCAGATTGTCTTCGCGCATAAGTCTTTGAACCTTCTTGGCATTCACGACCATGCCCTGACGCCTGAGGGCCGCCGTCACCCGCCGATAGCCGTAGAACACGTGCTTGAGGCAGATGCGCTGGATCACGTCGCGCAGTTCGCAATCTGCTGCCTTGGGATCGTGTCTGGCGAGGTGCCGGTAATAGGTCGCGCGCGGCAAGCCCGCGAGGCGGCACAGGCGTTGGACATCGGCATAGGAATCGGTCGTCTCCATCGTCATGGCTTTGACGACTTCGACGATGCGGGTACGGGTTTGCCTTGCGCGGCCGGCCGCTCCAATGCGCGCAAGGCTTGCCGAAAAAAATCGAGATCCATCTGCTGGCGGCCCACCAGCCGCTCGAGTTCGGCGATGCGGGCTTTGGCGAGCGCGAGGGCGGAGCGCTTGTCGTCGTACGTCGGTAGTGGCTTGAGCTTGCGGGGGCCAGGCTTGGGTCCGGGCTTCCGGTTCAAACCATCCGGCCCTTCGGCGTTCCAGGCCTTGATCCAGTCATGGAGAATCTTGCGGGAGATTCCAAGCTCGCGGGCTACAGGGAGGACGCCTTCGCCTCGCTCAACACGCTTGATCGCCTTCAATTTGTAAGCCGTCGGAAACTGACGCTTCTTTCCTCGTCCTGCCACAGGTCATCCTCGAAATGCCTGTCACTGTAATTATCGTGTCTCACTTCAGGGGTGCAGTCCAGTGCACTAAATTTAAGAAGCATCAGCCGCGATAACCGAGAGCCGGGGGAGGAAGGCGATGGGTTTCGCAAGGGCTCAACCCATCCTACGAGCTGAGACTTCAGCCCGCCATGCATCAAGCCAGCCAACCGTCAGTTTATTGATGATCTGGCATGCATCCGATAGCGGAATGTGGGATAGGGTAGCTTCGTCAAGCCGGCTTGCATGCCTGATGCCTTCGGAGATCACCCGGCAAGTGTTCGCGGCAAACCTGAAATCTCTCAATTCCTGACCCGTAACGAAATTGAACTGCTCGAGTTCGGCTTGTCCGCCGACGTTATCTCTGATCGCTTCATAAATGAGGTACAAAGAGGCCCACGTCGTGGGGAGGGTCCATGTCTCCATCACGAAATCGATGACTGAGTTTTCCGAGCCCAATTCAAAGACATCGTGCGCGAAGGGCGATTGCCCCTGTTCGCCTAGACCGGTCTTGTTCTTGTACGGTTTGCCCGGACCGTACAGGTTGAACGAATTCGGCTTATCCCTAGGGTAATCGCAGCTGAACAACGTGACCGGCGTAAACTCAGGGTCGAGCAGGCGACCTATCGCGTTGATCCGGTTAATTACCGGCATGGCAAGCTCGTACATACTGCGCCCATTAAAGGGGTATTCCAACGTAAAGCGGTTGCTGGTGAGATCGACATGGGCTTCATGGCCGAACATGTTGAAGTGCTCTCGGTCCTCGGGCTTCCGCATATCGAGTCGAACGATCGCCGGATCCTTTGCGTGGATGCAGGTGGCATCGCTATTCGTGCCGTCGAATATCTTTGACAGTCCCCACAGGTCCCAAGGATTGCCTTGGAGGCTGGCCTTGAATGTCACGGTCATCTCTAAACCTGCCTGACGCATTCAATCTGTGCGCATAATAGGGCGTGGCTAAGAAGAAGTCTCCTGAAGAGAGCAATGCCGTGAGGCGCAGCCTTTGTCTACCGTCCTTGCTGCCCTCTCTCCGCAAGGAAAGAGGGAGCGTAAAAATCAGAGGCGTAGAACTACCCCTGCTTCCCCGCGATAATCTCCTGCAACGTCGCGACATGCCGCGCGAACGCCCCGCGCCCCGCCGCGGTCGCCGTCACCGTCGTCTGCGGCTTCTTGCCGACGAAGGCCTTCTCCACCGACACATAGCCAGCCTTGGCCAAGGTCTCGATATGCGCGCCGAGATTGCCATCGGTCGCCCCGGTAAGCTTCTTCAGCCGCGCGAATTCCAGGCCGGCCGTCGCAGGCAGCGCATTCAATGCCGCCATGATCTTGAGCCGCAGCGGCTGGTGGATGATGTCGTCGAGCTCGGCCATCAGATCCGCCGCATCCAGACGCCGCCGAGGATCAGGCCGCCGCCGTTGACGAAGGCCATCCAGAGCGGGAACGCCTCGCCGATGTAGAAGAAGCCGAACAACGTCAGCGCGGCGATGCCGAGGCCGATCGCCAGGAAGGCATGACCGAACCAGAGGCCGGCCATCGTATAGAACAGCATGAAGTAGAGCGGCCAGAACGTGCCCAGCTGGCGCGGGCCGAAATGGCCGATCACGTCAGTGCAGAGATAGCCGAAGGCGAAGAACAGCGCGAGCACCAGGAGCATCCTGATGCTGGCCGCGGAACCGTTGGCGTGTTGCGGCGGATTCAGCACGCGGATCGCGACCAGACCGCCGACGCCCAAGACATCCGCGGCAACCCAGGCGTAGCCCGCGTAGACCGGCCAGAGCCAGGTCACGAGATTGGCCGCGAACACGATCACGCCCCACCACACCGCAGCCAGGCTCGCCAGCTCGTAGAGCTGCGATTGCTTCAGGCGCTGGACGATGTCGTCGATATCGGCCAGCGCGGCGGAGGCCTCCTTGCTGTCGATCATGTCATCCCTTTCTGTCTCGGAGCCATCGCGGACTCGCGGCGATACCCGAGCGCACGCCTCGTCCTTCGAGACGACCGCTTCGCGGTCTCCTCAGGATGAGGCTCGGCGACAGGTTCGCCGTTTGATGAGGCTCAGCTGCACCGGTCCCCGTTAAAGCGAGCGCCGCAAACTCCGCCCTCATCCTGAGGGCCCGCCGCAGGCGGGCGTCTCGAAGGATGGCCGTGGGGAAGCCGCGCTCATCTCCGATGGCCTTGCCGTCAATGGGGCGCATCATGACTGCCCGCCCCCGCGCGTTGCGACGTCCTCGGCGATCACGGAGATCGCCTTCGGATTGGTGACGATGCCCATGTGGTTGATGCCGTCGATGATCTTGACGTCGACCGACGGCTTCACCGCCTGCACGGCTTCCGCGTATTTGTCCGAGATCATCATCTCGTCGTCTGCGCCTGCGAAGATCGTGATCGGACGCGTCGTTGCCGGCAGATCGACCCGATAGCCGTGCGTGGTAAAGTTGCGCATCAGGCGATCGGAATAGGTCGAGGTGAGGTACTTCGCCGAGCTCGCCGGCACCGCGAAGGCGAGCACCGGAAGCTGCGCGCAGCAGTCGATGCCGAACCTGCGCAGCGCCGTGAGGCCGAAGAAGCGTGGGAGGTCGACACTGACCCAGCCGCCGTTGCCCGGCCGGTTGGTCGGTGCATCCCAGCCGAGATAGGGCGCGAGCAGCACGGTGCGCACGAACATGTCCTGCATGATCGCCGTTGCGGCAACGCGCAGCGAGAAGCCGGCGCCGGCGGAATGGCCGATCAGGGTGAGCGGCAGGTCGGGCGCGGTCTGACGCAGATGGGCGACGAAATCGACGAGGTCGTCCTCGAGCTGGCCGACATAGCCGATATCGCCGCGCGTGCCGGAGCCGCCATGGCCGCGGATGTCGAGCGCCCAGGTCTCCACCCCGCGTGCGGCGATGGCATGGGTCAGCGCATGGTTGACGGTGCCGCTGGAGCCGGAGGAGCCGTGGATGAAGACCGCCCCGCCACCCGTCGCCGGGCCGATCGGTGCGTAATGGCGATAGCCGATCCAGGTGCCATCGCGGGCCTGGAAGCGCTCGAGCGGCGGCAGCGTCGACCAGTCGATCCCCTTGGTGGAATCCGACACCGAGCGCATCTCGGGCGGCCGCTGCAGCGGGGTTGCGATCATGATGGTCAGGATCAGCGCCGCGGCGCCGACCGCACACAGGGCCCATTTCACGCCGTTCAAAGCGCCTCGCAGCAACCGGATCGCCATGGCTCGCCTCCTCAAGGCATCAATCAATAGAGAACTCTATATTACAGAGTACTCTTGAGATCAATCCCCGGATTGGCGCTGCCAGGCGAAAATCCTTAACGTCGGGTCTGACCCCAAAACCCCGAATCGTTTGCCGATGCCGCCTGCGGAACAACTGAACAACGCGTACGAATTCACCGTCTCCGAGCTCTCGCAGTCCCTGAAGCGGACGGTGGAGGACACCTTTGGCCATGTCCGGGTCCGCGGCGAGATCTCCGGCTTCCGGGGCGCGCACTCATCCGGCCATTGTTACTTCGCGCTGAAGGACGAGAGCGCCAAGATCGAGGCGGTGATCTGGAAGGGCGTGCACGGCCGCATGCGCTTCAAGCCCCAGGAGGGGCTCGAGGTGATCGCGACCGGCAAGCTGACGACCTATCCGGGCTCCTCGAAATACCAGATCGTGATCGAGGCGCTGGAGCCGGCCGGCATCGGCGCGCTGATGGCGCTGATGGAGGAGCGCAAGAAGAAGCTCGCCGCCGAAGGCCTGTTCGACGAGGCGCGCAAGCAGCTGCTGCCCTGGCTGCCCGAGGTGATCGGCGTCGTGACCTCGCCGACCGGCGCCGTGATCCGCGACATCCTGCATCGCCTCGAGGACCGCTTCCCCCGCCGCGTGCTGGTGTGGCCGGTGAAGGTGCAGGGCGAAGGCTCGGCCGAGCAGGTCGCGGCTGCGATCCGCGGCTTCAACGCGCTGCCCGAGGGCGGCAAGATTCCGCGGCCCGACGTTCTGATCGTCGCGCGCGGCGGCGGCTCGCTGGAGGATCTCTGGTCGTTCAACGAGGAGATCGTGGTGCGCGCGGCGGCCGAGAGCATGATCCCGCTGATCTCGGCGGTGGGGCACGAGACCGACATCACGCTGATCGACTTCGTCGCCGACAAGCGCGCGCCGACGCCGACGGCGGCGGCGGAGATGGCGGTCCCGGTGCGCAGCGACTTGTTCGTCGAGGTCGCCGATCTCGGCCGGCGCACCCGCGCCTATTGGCAGCGCGCCCAGGAGAGCCGCCGCAGCGAGCTGCGCGCCGCCGCGCGCGCGCTGCCGGCCGCCGGCGATCTGCTCGCCATTCCCCGGCAACGGCTGGATTCGGCAGGCAGCGCCCTGCCCCGCTGCCTCAAGGCCAACACGCACGCGCATTTCCGCAGGTTCACCGCGGCGAGCTCGAAGCTGACGCTGCGGGTGCTGCACGGGCAGATCTCGCAGGCCGACCACCGTCTCACCGTGTGCGGCGAGCGGCTCGGCCTCTCCGCGCGCTCGCTGCTGCGGCAGCGGCGCGACCGCTTTGCCGGGCTGGAAGTTCGCCTGCGCGCCTCAAAACTCTCCAACGCGCAGGCGCAGCGCAACGCCATTGCCCGCCAGCGCGAGCGCACGCATCGGCTCGCCGAGCGCGCCGGCCGCGCGCTGGCGACGCTGCTGCAGCGGCTGGACGCGCGCGTCGAAGCCAGCGGCAAGCTGCTCTCGGCACTGTCCTATCGCGGCGTGCTCGCGCGCGGCTTTGCGCTGGTGCGCGACGAGGCGGGGCATCCCGTGCATGCGGCCGACAGCGTCGGGCCGGGCGCGCGGCTCGAGATCGAGTTCGCGGATGGACGTGTCGCGGCGACCGCTGACGCGGACCGGCCGGCGCCGACCGCCAAGCGCGCGCCGGTGCAAGCCAAGCCGGCAGCGGCGGACACCAAGCCGGCACCCAAGCGCGTAGCCAAGCCGGTGGATCAGGGCAGCCTGTTCTGAGGCGCGAGGGCGGCACTATCAGACCCGTCATCCTGAGGTGCGAACCATGCGATGCGAACGCATCGCGTGGTGAGCCTCGAAGGATGCACGGCCGAGATGCAGCCGGGCCGTCGCCCTTCGAGGCTCGCCGAAGAGGCGAGCACCTCAGGGTGACGGGATTGGCAAAGGGAGCCCCCTACCTACAGGACAATCCCGCGTCGATCGTGGTCCAGAAGCCGCAATGCTCCGGCGCGCGCTGTGGAGCGCCGGCGTGGGCCTCGTACAGGAAGATCGCGACGGTGAAGACGGCGATTGCGGAGAACAGGGTGATGCGGTTGCGCATGAGCATTGCGTTTAATCGACATCATGGTCGAACTAAGGCGCCGTCGCGCGTTGAAACCGGCGGCGCGCGCGATCCGTCAATGCACGGTCGGCCGCACTCCGTGCAGGGCGGTGGTCGATGCGGGGCTGCTCGCCTCACGTTGTTCCCCTGGCGGCCCCGCTCGAGAATCCGTAGCCCGGATGGAGCGCAGCGTAATCCGGGGATCGTGCCACACGTTGCACCGTCCCGGATTGCGCGGAGCCTGTCATCGGGCGGCGCGTTGCGCCGACCCGTTGGCTCCATCCGGGCTACGGCACTTCCATTAGCGCGCCAGCCACTGCACCACCTCTTTCTGCGACTCCGCGCGGGCCTGCGCATCCGTGCCGAGATGGCCGCGCTCGGGCGCGGCGGCATCGCCAGTGCCGGCCGCTGCGTGCAGCGGCGTGTTGGCGCGGTCGAAATCGTGATAGGCGCCGGGATAGACCACGATGCGCGCGAGCGCGCTGCGGCCGTGCGCGCCCTCGACCATCTGGCGGCACGCCGGCGGCGACGAGACGTCGTCATCGGCGCCGATCAGCACCAGCGTCGGCACCCGCGTGCTCCAGCCGAGGCCGGCGGAAATCCGGCAATCCGGATAGAACGCGATCGCCGCGCGGAAATCGGGCCCGAGATCGCGCGCCACGCTTTGCGGACGCACCGCCCAGAGCAGCGCGCTGGCGCCGTTGGCCCAGCCCATCAGGCTGACGCGGTCGCGCGCCACCCAGTTCTGCTTCATCAGCCAGCTCTTCGTCGCCGCGATGTCGGCGACGCGCTCGCGCCGCGCCTTGACGTGCATCTCCTTGACGCGGCATTGCGGCCCGAGCTCGCGCGAGCCGTAGCTGTCGGGCCACAGCACGGCATTGCCAGCCTTGAGCAGGCGCTCGGCCCAGTCGCGATAACGCGGCAGCACGGCGTCGGAATGGCTGCTGAGCCCGCCGCAGCCATGCAGCGCGATCACGGTCGGAAACGGGCCTGCGCCCTCGGGCTTGTAGAGCTGCGCATGGAGGACGCCCGATGCCAGCGGAATCTCGACTGCTTGCGGCGCCGGCGCGGCGGGCGCCGCCGACATCAACAGCGTCAGGAACAGGGCGGTGGTTAACGGAAGGCGCATCGGACTCTGCCGCAAGATCCTTCGGCCGAGGCTTATCACGCGGGAACGGAGGCAAAACATCACAAACCGGTGGGTTTAACGGGCGGACAAGCCTGCCTATCTATGCTAAATCCCGTCCAACACATCGTGCCCTCCCGGCGTTTGCCTGAAGCGGCCTTCCACGGAGACTTTCGACCGTGCTGAACAAGTTCGGCCCCTCGGGCCATGGCGAAGCGCAGGTGCAATATCTCGACGGCGATTTCCGCGTGATCTCGCCGGGAACGTTCGTGCGCTGCGCGATCACCGACGTGCGGATCCCGCTCGACGAGCTGAAGTACTGGAGCGTGGATCTGCAGGAAGCCTACGCCACGCCCGCTGCCGTCCTGCAGCGACATTTCCCGAACGCGCCGAAGCCGCAAGCCTGAGCTTTCCGCTCCCGTAACTCTCGTAGGCTGGGCAAAGCGAAGCGTGCCCACGTTGATCGTCTCGATCGCGAAGAGACCGTGGGCACGGCGCTTTGCGCCTTTGCCCACGCTGCGAGACCGAGCTCGCGGCGCCGTTGTGCTATTGCTGCTCGGTCGCATCGCCGCCCACGCAGGTCTTGATAAAGCTCTTCCTGCTCTCGCCGACGATCTTCTGATCGATCGCCTGCTTCAGGCAGTCGAGCCGCGCCTGCGCCAGGCAGAGCTGCAGCTGATCGCGCTTGTCCTGCCCCTTCAGGCTCGCCGTCGTGGCAAGGCACGTCACGCGCTTGGTCGCGGGAACCGGCACCGTGGCAGTCGGACTTGCGGATGGCGTCGTTTGCGCCAACACCGGCGCAACAATCAGGCACACAAGGCTGGCGGCGACGGCGGCGGACGTCGATTTCATCGTAGTCTCCAGGATCGTTCGAGATGGATAGGGGTCTTGCGATGAATGCCGCCTGAATGCGAGGTGCTGTAGGGCGGGCAAAGCGGAGCGTGCCCACCACCTGTCTCCGAACGCAACAGATCGTGGGCACGGCGCAAGGGCGCCTTTGACCACCCTACGAGATCCGGGGCCAGCGGTGAGATCAGCGCCTGGAAAACCGCCGCTCGCGCGCCTTGTAGAGATGATCGCTGATCAGCTGCCGCAGCTTGGCGGGATCGTCGAATTCGAGCTGGACGGCGAACGGCACGATGCCGTCTGGCACGCCCTCGTTGCCGCGCAGGCGCGCGAGGTCCTTCTCCGTCGTCACCAGCGTGAGCTGCTCGCGCGCGGCGTCGGCCGCGAGGGCGGCGATCTCCTCGCGCGAGAACATGTGGTGGTCGGCAAAGCGCCGCGTGCGCGCGACGTCGATGCCGCCAGCACGAAGCGTGCGGAAGAACCGTTCGGGATCGCCGATGCCGGCGAAGGCGAGAACGCGCTTGCCGAACAACTGCGCGAGCGAGGCCGCGTCCGGTTTCAGGCGCGCGCGCAGCTCCGGCTTGTCGCGCTTGGCAAGCTCCGCCGCGACCTCGTTGGCGGCGCGGCCGTCGCCGATCAGCACCAGCGCGTCGGTGCGCGAGAGCTGGGCGTTCAACGGCGCGCGCAGGGGGCCTGCGGGAAACACCGCGCCGTTGCCGAGGCCGCGCTCGCTGTCGATCACGATCAACGAGGCATCCTTCAAAAGGCGCGGGTTCTGGAAACCGTCGTCCATCAGGATCACGGTGGCGCCTCGCGACTTCGCCAGCGCGACGCCGTCGAGGCGGTCGCGCGCCACCGCAACCGGGACGTCGCGCGCCATCATCAAGGGCTCGTCGCCGACATCGGCGGCCTTGTGCCGTTCGCGGTCGACCATGACGGGGCCCTTGAGGCGACCGCCATAGCCGCGGCTGAGCACCACCGGCGTCTCGCCGAGCTCGCGCAGCAATTTCGTCAGCGCCAATACGGTCGGGGTCTTGCCGGCGCCGCCGACGTGGTAATTGCCGACGCAGATCACGGGAATGCCGGCATCCGTGCCCTTGCGCAGCATGCGCCGCTCCGCGATGGCGCCGTAGAGGGCTCCGAGCGGCCATAACGCATAGGATGGAAGCGAACGTGGCCGGTACCAGAAGGCCGGCTCACGCATTGGCGGCCCCCATCTCGATTCGCAATTGCAGCAGATAGGGCTCGAGCGCCGTCATGGTGCGCTCCAGCGCGCCGCCGAGCTGGTCGACCACGCCCAGGCCTGCGCGCTGCATCTTCTCGCGCATGACAGGGTCGGCCAGCAACTGGCCGAGCTGCTTGACCAGCGCCTCCTGCGTGTCGGCCTGCCTCGCACCGCCGCTCGCATCGAGCGCCTCATAGACGTCGGCGAAGTTGAAGACGTGCGGACCATGCACGATCGCAGCCCCGAGCTTGATCGCCTCGATCGGATTCTGGCCGCCGTGACGGATCAGCGATCCGCCCATGAACACGATCGGCGAGAGGCGGTAGAACAGGCCGAGCTCGCCCATGGTGTCGGCGACATAGACATCGGTGGTCGCGGTCGGCAGCTCCTCGCGCGAGCGCAACGCCGGCGTGAGGCCGGAGGCCGTGATCAGACCGGCGATCGAGGAGCCGCGATCGGGATGCCGCGGCACGATCACGGTGAGGAGCTGCGGGAAGAAACCGACGAGGCTGCGATGCGCCGCGACCAGCATCTCGTCCTCGCCCGGATGGGTCGAGGCCGCGACGATGATCGGTCGCCCGCGCGTCATCGCCATCAGCCGTTCGAGCTTGGCGGGATCGGCCGGCGGCGCCGCCACGTCGAGCTTGAGATTGCCCGTGGTGACGACGTCGCGGCCGCCGAGCGTGGCGAAACGCTCCGCATCGGTCTTCGACTGCGCCAGGCAGATGTCGAACCGCGACAGCAGCGCCGAGATGGTGCCGTGCATGCGCCGCCAGCGCGGGAACGACCGCGGCGACATCCGCCCGTTGATCAGCACCATGGGCACGCGGCGCGCTGCACCGGCGAGGATCAGGTTCGGCCACAGATCGGATTCGATGAACAGCGCCAGCGACGGCTTCCAATGGTCGAGGAAGCGCGCGACATAGCGCGGCGAATCATACGGCACGTATTGATGGATGACGTCGGGCGGAAAGCGCTTCGCCACCACCGCGGCCGAGGTGACGGTGCCGGAGGTGAGCAGGATACGCAGATTGAGATCGCGCAGACGCTCGATCAGCGCCGCCGCGGCCAGCACCTCGCCGACGCTGGCGCCGTGGATCCAGACCAGCGGGCCGTGCGGCCGCACGTCGCGGGACAGCCCCCGCCGCTCGCCGACGCGTGCGGGATCTTCCTTGCCCTGCCTCAGCCGGCGCTTGATCAGCGCAGGTGCGAGCGGCACCAGACCCGAGGCCAGACGCCGGTACATCCGCAGCGTGATCGGCAGCGCGATGGGCAGTGATTTAGGCATCTTGCGGACCCGGGCGGCCGAGCTGCGCGTAGGCGCGGCGGGTCGCCTCGTTCAACGTCTCTTCCAGCTCCAGCCGCAGCGCCTCCATCGTGGCGGCGTCGGCATCCGCGGGAACGTGGATTTCCTTGATGCCGACCAGCGCGCCCCGGCCGAACGGCAGGTTGATGGTGGTGCGGTCCCAGTTCTTCAGCCGGATGAAGCGGCTGGTCGCCATCGCAAAAGGCATGATCGGCCGCCCCGATTCCCGTGCCAGCATGATGATGCCGAGCCCGGCCACGCGTGCGCGCTTGGGGACATCGGCGGTCAGCGCGACATTACAGCCGTCCTGGAGCGTCCGCACCATTTCCTTGAAGGCGCCGACGCCACCCTTGCGGTGGAAGGCGCTGCCGTGATCGCCGGAACCGCGGATCAGGCCGATGCCGAGCCGCTCCACCGCGATGGCGTTGAACTCGCCGTCGCGGTGACGGGAGATCAGGACCTTGGCCCGGTAGGAGGCCTTGTTCTTGATGAAGGGGGTGAGGAAATGCTGGCCGTGCCAGAAGGCGAAGATCGCGGGGATCTGCGGCTCGACGATGTCGTAGACGTCGGGCGGATCGAACGTGAATTTGTTGGTCCGCCAGACCAGACGCAGATATTCGGCCGCCAGAACCCCGACGGCACGCTGAAACCAGCTGCTTCGCAGCGTATTGCGAAGCAGTTTTTTCAACGCGCCGGTTCTTGATTGGGGTCGAGCAGCCGGTGGAGATGGACGATGAAATAGCGCATCTGCGCGTTGTCGACCGTCGACTGCGCCTTGGCCCGCCAGGCGGCATGGGCGGCCGCATAGTTCGGATAGAGGCCGACGATTTCGACGTCGTCGAGATTCTTGAAGGTGTTGCCCTTGAGATCGACGAGCTCGCCGCCGATGACGAGGTGAAGCAGTTGTTGCGGGGCACTATCTGGCATGACTTCTGTTCCTAACGGTCTGCCCGGCAAAGCAGTGTTCGAGAAGCACGACGAAAAGCGCCTTAGGCCAAGGGACGGTTTCGAAAATGCGCGACTATGCCCGCATGACGATCGCGTCCCGCTGCCACCAGCACCCCGTGCGCCACTTCCCGGCGGTTATAGAGGATGGGTTCTCCGGAGAGGTCGCTCATCCTACCATCGGCTTCCTGCACGATCAAATCGGCCGCCGCAAGGTCCCAATCATGGCTGTTGCCCCCCGCAAAAGCCGCATCCAGCGCGCCATGGGCGACCCGGCACAGGCGTAGCGCGAGCGAGCCGATTCGCGGATGCAGCTTGATGTCGCCGCCGGCGGTATTGAGCCGCTCCACCATCGGCTTCGGGCCGGCGACGCGGGCAAAGTCGAGCGCCGATCCGGGCGACGCCTGCACGGCCCTGCCGTTCAGCGTCGTGCCCTGGCCGCGCGCCGCGAAGAAGAACTCGCCGCTGACAGGTGCGAACACCGCGGCCAGCACCGGCGCGGCGTCCTCGACCAGCGCGACGCTGACGCACCAATCCTCATGGCCGTTGAGGTAGTTGCGCGTACCGTCGATGGGATCGACGATCCAGGTCAGCCGCCGCGACAGCCGGGCGACGTCGTCGGCGCTCTCCTCCGACAGCCAGCCGTAATCCGGCGTCGCATTGCGCAGGCGCGTTTCGAGCAGGTCGTTGACGGCGATGTCGGCTTCCGACACCGGCGAGGAGGCACCCTTGGTCCACTTCTTCAGCTCGGTGCGGAACATCGACTGCGCCAGCGCGCCCGCTTCCCGCACCGTGTCTTGCAGCAGCGCCGCGTCGCGCGTCAGGATGGCTTCGTCCGGGGAGTTCGCGTCAGCGTCCGCCAAGCGTCAAACCCTCGATGCGCACCGTCGGCGCATTGATGCCGTAGCGGAATTCGAGATTGTTCGCCGGCTGCATCGACTTGAAGATCTCGAACAGATGGCCGGCGATCGTCACCTCGCTGACGGGATAGGTGATCTCGCCATTCTCGATCCAGAAGCCGGAGGCGCCGCGGCTGTAATCGCCGGTGACGCCGTTCACCCCCGAGCCGATCAGGTCGGTGACGTAGAATCCCTGCTTGATGTCGGAGATCAGCTCGGCGGGCGTCGGCGTGCCGGCTTCGAGATGCAGATTGTACGGCCCGGGCGAGGGCGACGACGAGACGCCGCGATGGGCGTGGCCGGTGGTGGTGAGGCCAAGCTCGCGCGCCGTGGCGCAGTCGAGCAGCCAGGTCGTCAGCACGCCTTCGTCGACCAGCGCGGTCTTCTTCACCGCGACGCCCTCGGCGTCGAAAGTCTGCGAGCGCAGGCCGCGCTTGCGCAGGGGATCGTCGATGATGCGAATGTTCCTGGCGAACAGCTGCTGGCCAAGCTTGTCCTTCAGGAAGCTGGTCTTGCGCGCGATCGAGGCGCCGTTGATGGCGCCGACGAGGTGGCCGACCAGGGAGCCCGCGACGCGCGGATCGAACACGACGGGCACCTTGCAGGTTTCGACCTTGCGCGGATTGTAGCGCGCCACGGTGCGCTCGCCGGCAGAACGGCCGACGACCTCGGGCGACAGCAAATCGCCGCCGTGCGGCGCCGAGGTGAAATCGTAGTCGCGTTCCATGCCGGTGCCCTCGCCCGCGATCGCGGTGGCCGAGATGCCCTGGCTGGAGCGCAGATAGGAGCCATGGAAGCCGGTCGAGGTGACGAGCACCATGCCGCCCATGCCCGCGGAGGCCGAGGCGCCGCCGGACTTGGTCACGCCCTTCACGGCGAGCGCGGCGGCTTCGGCCGCGAGCGCGCGGCGCTCGAGTTCGCTGGTGGCGGGCACGTTCGGATCGAGCAGATCGAGATCGGGAAAGTCGCGCGCGAGCAGCGCGGGATCGGCGAGGCCGACATATTTGTCGTCGGGCGCGACGCGTGCCATCGCGACCGCGCGTTCGGCGAGCTTGGTGACGGCGTCGCCGCTGACGTCGTTGGTGGAGACCACCGCCTGGCGCTGGCCGACCAGCACGCGCAGGCCGACATCGTCGCCTTCGGACCGCTCGGATTCCTCGACGCGTCCGTCGCGTACCTCGACACCTTGCGAGACGCCGCGCACCGCGACCGCATCGGCAGCGTCCGCGCCGGCGCGCCGCGCCGCCTCCACCAGCCGCTGCGCGAGATCGGAGAGCGCGGACTGGTCGAACAGGCGATTTTCTGTGGTCGAAAGCATCGAGCTTGGTGAAGAGTTCACGAAGAAATCCTGTTGGGGCGGGGGTTCGGGACCGGAACCCACAGATGTGCCCTGATTGCGCGGACTTCAAGCATTTTCAGCCCGCCAAAAGCTCAGATTCGCACCATCGGCGCAACGTCTCGTCAATCATGCGTGCCAAGGTCTTGTCAATCATGAGCCGCAGTGACGGTGGGTTAACCAGCCTTTTTAAGCGGTTTCGGAAAGGGCCGCGCTAAGGTCCTCGCATCGACCGGGAACATAATCCCGGCGGGGAGAACTAAGCCGTGAGGCGTCAAACAGCAACATGCGGGGTCGCTCCCGCCGGGTCGAGCCGCTCTCTGCGGCTCGACCCTCTTTCCCTTCCGGTCCGCTTCGATGCGCATGACCCGCGCGCCGACGGATATACCAGGCAGATCGAGCTTCACCGCGAACGCGTCGTGCTGCGCCGTGCCGTCCGCGGCATGCAGATGGCGATCAACGTCCGCGTCAGCGACTTCACCGGTGTCGCGCTGCGCGGCAATGACGAGGCACAGACCCTCGTTCTGGTCCATCGCGACCCCTCACTCTCCGTCCCGCTGCTGGTCAGCGCCGATGCCGGGGAACTGGCTGAGGCCTGGGCGATCTGGAGCGAGCTGTTCGCCTTGCCCCAGCTCGACGAAGGCGCCCGCCAGCCGGCAGCCCGCCGCCGCCGCGCCAACGCGATCCGCGCCCGCCGTCCGAAATTCCTGATGCGCCGCCGTGTCGCCATGGCGCGCGAGCTGCCGGTGCATCGCGCCGAGCGCGAGATCATCGCAAGAAATTAGGCGTATCAGGCCCTCGGCTGCGCGCCGAACCTCGGGCTTGTCGAACGATCGTCAAAACGCCACCTTCAGACCAAGCCGCCCATTGTAGGAGGCGGTTGCGTCATTGGCATACTGAGCATCGATGGAGCCAAACAGAGCGGTGCCACGAGCCACGATCGTGTCGAAGCCGAAACCAACGGTGCCGCCAAACACCCGGGCGGCGCTCGTATAGTTCACGGTAAAGTCGGTGCCGGAAAAACTGGCGCCAAATCCCTGCGGGCCGACGCGCTGCTGGCCGAAGATCGAGGCGGTAAGGGAAAGTTTGGTCAGTGGGGCAAAGCTGCCAGTGAAGAAATCACGCGAGAATGCCGCACCGGCACGCTCCTCGAAGAGATGAACCTGGCGCGCCTGGTAGGCGAGGTTCTGCGAGGAACCGGTCTCCGAATAGCTATCGCTGAAGGTGCCGCTGTAGCCCGCCCGGACAAAGGGCGTGACGGTGACGGCAGGGCTGAGTGCATAGCGGTAGCCGAAAGCCGCCTGCGGCGCGATGAAGTAGCCGCCGAAGCTTCCTACCGCTCGTTCCGCAGTGGTGGCATAGACCGTGCGCGTGCTCCTGGCATCGAGCCCTCCCATTGCAAAGGCGACGTCCAACACCAGGGGCCCCCATTCCCGGCGTCCGTAGAGGCCGCCGAAATAGACGTCCGATTTCAACGTGCCGGAGTTGTCCGCCATCCAGCCCGACAGGCTGCCCGCACCGGCAAAGCCGCCGACCCGCCAGCTATCGAGCCGCCGATCAAAACCGATCAGGCCGCCATATTGGTTCGTGGTGGATCCGGCAGCCGATGGCGTCGATAGCTGGTGACGGAGCCCGGCGAAGCTGCGCGCCCAGAACAGATTGCCATAGGCGTCCATGCTGGTGCCTTGCGGCATGGAGGCCAGGGCAAGCCTGTTGCCGGAGCCGCGAAGCTGGTCGGGCAGCTGCGACTCCAGGCTGCCGGAAGCACCATCCGCGTAACCAATGGCGGGGCTGGAGGCCACGGTTTGCGGATAGTCGATATTGTTGTCGAGGATGCCGGAGATGATGTTGAACAACGAGCGGGTGAAATCCGGCACCATGGTCGGCGTGCTCGCCACGTTCGAAGCGTTGGCGACGACGATATTGCCGGTGCCGGCGCCGTCGAGGCCCGACGTGATCAGCGTCTGCGCGCTGCTGGAGAGATTGATCGTGTTGGATGCCACCAGGTACTGGCTGACCGGCAGGGTGTAGCTGCCGGTACCGAAGTTGATCGTGTTACCGACGTTGTTGAAATACTGGATTGCCCCATTGAAGACCGCGCCTGGAAGCACGTTCAGGACATGACCGGTCGTTCCCCCGAGGTAAGTAATTGAACTTGCTGCGCCGGAGATCGTGCCGGCATTGGTGATGGTGCTGTTGTTGCCGGTGATGCTTATGCCGGAGACGCCCGCGATCGTGCCTGAGGCGTCGTTGGCGATCTTGGATCCTGCGCCCGCAAACACGGCGGTGCCGACCGCGCCGCCGGTGATGCTCCCGCTGTTGGTGAGCGTCAGCGCCCCCACAGCGTGGATGCCGACGCCTGTGACATTGGTTCCGCCGCCTGAAATGGTACCGGTGTTGATCACGGTCAGCGCCGAACCACCTGCAGGACTGAAGATGCCGCCGCCATCGGACGTGATCGTCCCCGAATTGGTCACCGCGCCCCCGCCCGCGGCATACACCGCCCAACCATTGTTGAAGCCGCTCGCGGTGATGATTCCCTTGTTATTCAGGGTCACCGACCCGACGGCGTTGGCAATACCATTCTGGCCTGAAATGCTGGCGCCAACATCGTTGTTTATCTGAAAATTCAAACCGTCGACCGCAACGCCGGTGCCGTTGCTGGCTGAGATGGTTCCTTTGTTGTCGACCAATGCATTGTCGCCGCTGCCGCCAATACCGCTCTGAAAGCCGGCGATCGTGCCGCCAGCGTTGTTGTGGATGGCAGAGCTCCCGGCACCAGCAGTCGGCCCGAATATGATGCCGGACAGCGCGGCACCGCTGATCGTTCCGGAATTCGTGAGGTCCAGGTCGTGCGCGACGGCGAGGCCGTTGGCGGCACCGCTGATGGTCGCTCCGCCATAATTGGTCAAATTCCCACTATCCAGCTGGATGGCGTCGCCGCCGGTGCCGGTGATCTGCCCGAAATTATGCACATTGGAACTACCGAGCGACATGCCGATGTTGCCCGAAATCACCCCCGCGGAATTGTTGATGATCGAACCGCCACCAGCGAGCACGCCCACCCCGTTGATACTGGCGATCGTGCCGACGTTAGACGTGATGATGATATCGTTGGCGGCCACAATACCCGCGCTGGCTTGCCCGGTGATCACTCCATCGTTGAGCGTAAGATGAAGAGATCCGAAGTCCTGGATGCCGTAGAAGGCGCCGGAAATCATCGCAGAATTCGAACAGGTCTGATTGGTGCCGGTGACCGTGCAGGCAGCAATGGCGGGAGCAAGCTTTCCAGACCCCACGACAAAGGCAAAGGCGCTCACGCCCATACGAAAAGCCTTGCCCATCAAACGAGACGTCATCGACCATTCCCCGCACTTGCAGAATCTGGCGGGAACTATGTCGGGTGACGCCGCGAACTTCTCGGCAGCGCTAACACTGGATTATGTGAAAAAATGACGGTGTCGCATTTCAGCGAACGCCCATGGCGCGGCGACTGTCAAATCTGCCTGTCGCGATTGTCAAATATGCGTAGACAGCACGCCAGTGGGTGCGAGATCTATGAACGTGATGGGGTCAGGCGGCGACAGACCGTTCAGGCGTGCATCGGCGCGCCCTCGCAAAGTACGGCAACCGCAAGATCGAGCAATTGCCGGAGCTCAGAGGGCACGAAGCTGCAAGCTTTTACGCCCATCGACGTGTCCAATCCCTTCTTGCACGAGCCCTGATGATTGTTTCCCGCGCCAGGCTGACGACTTCCGACATTCCAGAAGCCACCGCCGAAGACATGGTCGCGCTTTGGTCCAACCGTCATCTCTATCGCCTCGCCATCCGGCCCGTTGAGAACGTGCCGCTCGAGCTGACGAGCGATCTCATGGTCTTCCCCGACTTTACGTGTGCTCTCGGAGACAATTCTCCGATCGCGGCCAGGGTCAGCCCGGAGATCGGCCACGAGGATGACGTCTATTTGAGCTGCGTGCTGACGGGCGGAGGAGAGGTCAGCGGCCGCAATTGGGAGTACGAGAACAAGCCGGGAGACGGACTGTTTCACTGGAGCGATGAGGGCTTCCACGTGCATCAGCCGCAGCGCTCGCGCGTCATAAACATGCGACTATCGATCGACGCCATCCGGCGTCGCGTGGATTTAGGGAACGGTCCTCCAATGCGCCGTGTCACCGCCGGACATCCGGCCATGGCGCTGTTGCGCACCTATGTCGCAACTCTGCAAGCGGCCGATCTGAGCCACGTCACTCCGACGTTTGCTGAAACCACCAGCAGCCATCTGCACGACCTGGCCGGGCTTGCCCTCGGGGCCAACCGCGACGGGGCGCACAACGCGACGACATCGGGACTTCCCGCCGTGCGTCTGGCGCTTGCGAAGGAGCTCGTCGCGCGCCACCTCGACAACCCCAGGCTCAACGACGATTTCCTGTCCAGGCACATGGGCCTGTCGCGCAGCTATATCCGCAAGCTATTTGCCAATGACGGCCATGCAGTCGCGGCCTATATCCGCCGGGAAAGACTGTTCAAAGCCCGCCGCTTCCTCTCAGCCCCCGCAGCCATGCGCATCAAGATACTCGACATTGCGAGCATGCACGGCTTTGACGACGTATCGACCTTCAATCGCGCCTTCCGTCGCATGTTCGACATGTCCCCAAGCGAAGCCCGGGATCAGGTGAAAGGTGAGGATTGAAAAGAGGGCCACTCGCCCGGAGAGGCCGACGGCAAGTCAGCCCGCCCGCATCACCGCATCGACCAGCAGGCCCGCGAACAGCAACAGCCCCGCATCGCGGTTCGACTTGAACAGGCGCAGGCACAGCGCGCCATCGGCGATGTTCAGCCGCACGATCTGCCACGCCAGATGCGCGGCGAAGGCTGCTAGCCCGAGCCAGGCCGGCCAGCGCGCATCGCCTGAGGCCAGCGCGACGCCGATCAGCATCACCGCGACACCATAGAACAGGATCAGCGCCTGCTGCGTATGCGCGCCGAACAGGCGCGCGGTCGACTTGATGCCGATCAGCGCGTCGTCCTCGGAGTCCTGATGCGCGTAGATCGTGTCATAGCCGATCACCCAGGAGATCGCGCCGGCATAGAGCACCAGCGCGGTGAGGTCGATGCGGCCGAAGGTGACGGCAAATCCCATCAGGGCGCCCCAGGAGAAGGCAAGCCCGAGCACGGTCTGCGGCCACCAGGTGATCCGCTTCATGAACGGATAGATCGCGACGATCAGGAGCGAGGCGATGCCGGTCGCAATCGCGAAGCGGTTGAACTGCAGCAGCACGACGAGGCCGATCAGCGCCTGCACGGCCATCCAGGCCAACGCCTCCTTCGTGCTGACCTGCCCTGACGGCAGCGGCCGCGAGCGCGTGCGCTCGACCTTGTCGTCGAGGTCGCGGTCGGTGATGTCGTTCCAGGTGCAGCCCGCCCCGCGCATCACGAAGGCACCGACGAAGAACAGCACGATGGTGAGTGGCAGTCCGCGGATGTCGTGCGCCATGCCGCTCGCGAGCGCCGCCGACCACCAGCACGGCATCAACAGCAGCCAGGAGCCGATCGGACGATCGAAGCGGGACAATCGCAAATAAGGCCGCGCCCATTGCGGCGCGAGCGTATCGACCCAGTTGCCGGTGGAATCGGCAACGCGGGCGGATGTGTCGCTCATCGGGTCAGGACGTTGCCGTTGAGCGTATCGAAGGTGCTGCCGCCCTTCTTGCCGGCATTGGCCTCAGGCGCCGAGCCCGAACCCAGCACCTCGCTCAGCGACGGGCCGGCGGGACGTGCCTGCTGCTGCTGCATCTGCTGCGCAACGTTGCAGACCTTCGCCTGCATGGCCTCGGTGTTCTTGTGGCCGTCCTTCATCTGGGCGCCGACCTGTGCCGGAATCCCGCACTTCGAGGCATTGGCCTCGATATATTTGATCATCTTCGACTCGGCCTGGCTGAAATTGCGGATCAGCTTGCAGGCCTCGTCGGGCGGCGCGTGACGGTCGCTCGCGGCCTTGATCAGCTTGCCGCGCTTCTCGGCTTCCTCGCGCAGGGGCATGAACGACTTCATGCAGTCCTCGCCGGGACCGCCTTGCGTCGGCGGGGCCGCGCTGAAAGCGCCGGCGCCACCAACGGGCGCGGCGCCGTTCACGGGGAAGGACGATTGCGGTGCCGCACCGACGGACGCGACCGGCGCCGAACCGTTCACCGGCGGAAACGCCGAACTGGTTGCAGCCTGGTTCGGCAGCGGTGCCGGAAACGCGCTTTGCGCATAAGCACCCGCGGCACCCATGGTGACCATGGCGGCAGTGATCGGAACCATCAAATGACGGATCATCAAGAAAATCTCTCCGGCAGGAGCTGACGGGGTCCAGCGCCTTCCCAATTGAAGCGCAACCAGCGTGCTCGCGATTTTACGATTCCCGCCGGCCCTTAACAACCCACCGAATAGGGCAAGAGCGCGGCGCGCCGACGCAGCGGTAGGGCAATATTTACCCCCGAAACGGCTGCTTTCGGTTAATAACGGCGCGAAATTGGACTTTTGAACGATGCCCTCCCACGATTTTCGCGCGCCCCGCCTGTTCGTCGATGCTCCCTTGGCCCAGGACACCAGGGTCGCGCTCGACCGTGACCAGAGCAATTATCTCGGCAATGTGCTGCGGCTGGCCGCCGGGGCCGAGGTTTTGGCGTTCAACGGCCGTGACGGCGAGTGGCAGGCCGCCATTGAAGGCCGCAAGCGGCCGGACGGCCTCGTCATCCTGCAGCAGACCCGGCCGCAGGACCGGCTCGCGGACCTGGCTTACGTCTTTGCCCCGCTCAAGCATGCCCGGCTGGACTATATGGTCCAGAAGGCGATCGAAATGGGCGCCGCCGCGCTGCATCCGGTCCTGACCCGCTTTACCCAGGCCTCCCGGGTCAACACCGAGCGGATGCGGGCCAATGTGGTGGAGGCCGCCGAGCAATGCGGCATCCTCAGCATCGCGACCGTGACCGAACCGGTCGCCTTGGAGCGCTTCCTCAGCCAGCGCCCGGCCGACCGGCTGCTGATCTTCTGCGATGAGGCGGCGGAGCTCGAAAACCCGGTTCAGAGCCTGCAGGCCGCGCGCGCGGCCAGACAAGGTATCGACGTCCTGATCGGCCCCGAAGGCGGTTTCGCCGAGGAAGAGCGGGCCCTGCTGCTGCGCCAGCCCAAAATTCTTCGGCTGGCCCTCGGTCCCCGCATCATGCGGGCCGACACGGCCGCCGTGGCGGCGCTGGCGCTGGTCCAGGCCGTGCTGGGCGATTGGGACGGCGGAAAGCGCTAGGGCATTTTCGGTTCTGATTGAATCAGAACCGAAGCTCTAGATTCTTGTTTTGACGCGTTTTCTTCACGCGAACCGGTGTCCACTTCGCTCGAGAACGCTCTAGTTGGACTTGGCGTTCTCTTTGGCGTTCTCCGCCGTCGGCGAGTCTGGCGGTGCGGGGCGCTTGCCGGTGCCGGTGATGCGCTCGATCGCGGAGCGCACGGCGTCGCCCGCCTTGCGGTCCTTCAGCATGTCGAGCAGGGGCGCGGAGGCCGGCGAGCGGCGGATCAGGCTCTCCGGATCGGGGAAGATCAGCGGATCGTCCCAGGGGCCCTGCACCACGAAGGGCAGCTCGAAGCCGGACGCGCTGTTGAGGCTCGCGACACCCTTCATGTCGTATTCGCGCGTCGGCACCGACGCCGTGCCGGTCATCGTGATCTTGGCCGCGGGCCCCTCGACGCGGATGTCCTCGGCGGTCGCCACGCCGTCGGAGAATTTCACCGCGATGGTGAGGTTGTCGTAGGGGGTCGAGCCGTTGCGGAAATTGCCGCCGCCCGACAGCGGCCGCCGCTCCAGCCGTTTCAGGAGCTGCTCGGCATTGAAGCCCGAAATCGCGCCGTTGTGTCCCGTCACGGTGGCGCTGCCGTCGAGCGACTGCACGAGGCCGAACGGGCTCGAGCCGGAGGCGAACAGCGACACGTTGATGTTGCCGCGGCCGGACAGTTTGCTGAGGCCGAACAGCTCGGTGGCGCAGGCCTGGAGGTCGACGTCGGTGAACTGGAACTGCGCCTTGATGTCGGCGACCGTGTCGGAGCGCGCGATGCCGAACGAGCCCTTGGCGATCCCGCCATAGACCTGCGCCTCGCCGACCGACAGCGCCAGCGTGCCGTTGCGCAAATTGGCGCCGATCGCGGTGCGGCCGAGCTTGGTCGGCCCGACCGTCAGCTTGGCCGCCGACAGGCGCATGTCGAGGTCGGTGGTCGACAGTCCGTTGAGGTCGAACAGCTGCCTGTTCCAGTCGCGTGCCCCGCTCGCGAGCAGGCGGAAGGTGGAGATATAAGGCGTGAAGTCGAGCGCGTCGGCGGCGAGCGTCGCCTGCAGCGTCTGCCGGCCGTTATTGGCATAGGTCATGACGCCCTCGGCAGCGTTGCCGTCGAGCTCGACATTGACGTTGGTGAGCGCGATCGAGGCGCCGACGACGTTGGCGCGTGCCTTCAGCGCGAAGCGGCCGAAGCCGCCGCTGGCGGGCTGCGGCTGCCCGGTCCAGCGCAGCGCGTTGCGCAAGGAGGGGCTGTCGATCGTCAGCGTCCCCTCCATCATCGGGCTGGTGCGGTTGGCGACGCTGCCGTCGAACGCGAGCTTGAGCGGCGCGCTGGCGATCCGCGCCTTCAGCCCCGAGCGCTCGCCGGAGAGGGCGGCGACGAAATCGGAAAAGCTGATCGTGCCGTCGACGCGCTCGCCGCGCCAGTCGAACTGTCCGGTCGCGGCGAAGGAGCGCGAGATCGAGGGCCAGGCCAGCGACAGGTCGATGTCCTCGAGCTTCTCGGTGGCGTGGGTGGCGGCGTCCTCGTAATCGAGCACGCCGTCCTGGATCCGGATCTCGGAGAACGAGACCTGGTTCTCGGCCCCGGGCTTCATGGTGCGCGCGATGGTCTGGATGAAGGGGGTCCAGTTGCTCTCGCCGTCCGGCTGCAGGCTGACATGGATGCGCGGCCGCAGCAGCGTCAGGTCGGCGATCTCGAACCGTTGCAGCAAGAGCGGCAGCAGCCGCAGATTGGCGGTGAGCACGTCGACATGGAGCGCGGAATCGCTGGTGCCGCCGCCCTTGAGACCGACGTCGTGGAACGAGATGTAGCTCGCCGGCAGTACCGAGATATCGATGCTGCCTGCGACACTCAGCTCGAGCCCGGTGACGTCGCGGATCTGCGCTTCGACCGCCTTACGCAGCGCGTCGCGGTTGATGAGCCAGGAGGTCGCGATCAGGGCGATCAGCGCAACGCCGAGCAGCGCCGCGATCAGCGTCCCGAGGCGCTTCATTCCTTGGGCCATGGTCAATGGCATGTCCTGATCGGGTTGGTCGTTGGAGCCGGACGGGCGGGAGGGGAAACCTGCGTGCCCGCGCCCGAGCCCCGTTATGTTAAGTGCCGCAACTTGATGGGTTTTCTTGTCGCTTTCAAGGCCGCAGACGGTTCTGCCCACGGCGTGGGCAGCTTCTATCACCCGAACGCCGCGCGGAGAACCCCGTATCATTGACGGCTTTGGAGGATTTCGCCTAATAATCGCCGCCAATAGGGCGCGACGCCTCCAAGCCGAAGGTTTCCTGTATGAACAAGGTCTATCCCGACGCCAAGTCGGCTCTGTCAGGCATTCTCAAAGACAACATGATGATCATGTCGGGAGGCTTTGGCCTCTGCGGCATCGCCGAGGAGCTGTCGGATGCGATCCGCGAGTCCGGCGTCAAGGGGCTTACGGTCGTCTCCAACAATGCCGGCGTCGACGGCATCGGGCTCAGCCGCCTGCTCGAAACCCGCCAGATCAAGAAGATGATCTCGTCCTATGTCGGCGAGAACAAGCTGTTCGCGCAGCAATTCCTCGCCGGCGAACTGGAACTCGAATTCAATCCGCAAGGCACGCTGGCCGAGCGCATCCGCGCCGGCGGCGCCGGCATCCCGGCCTTCTACACCAAGACCGGCGTCGGCACGCTGATCGCCGAAGGCAAGGAAGTGAAGGAATTCGACGGCGAGAAGTACCTGATGGAGCGCGGTCTGTTCGCCGACCTCGCCATCGTGCATGCCTGGAAGGGCGACACCGCCGGCAACCTCATCTACCGCAAGACGGCGCGCAACTTTAACCCGATGATGGCGACCGCCGCCAAGATCACGGTGGCCGAGGTCGAGCATCTGGTTCCGGCCGGTGAACTCAACCCCGATCACATCCACACGCCCGGCATCTTCGTGAAGCGCATCGTCGAGGTCGGCACGGCCAAGAAGCGCATCGAATTCCGCAACACCCGCCCGCGCCCCACCAGCGCACCTGCGGCCGGAACAGGAGTTGAAATCTGATGGCCTGGACCCGTGAACAGATGGCCGCGCGCGCCGCAAAGGAATTGCGCGACGGCTACTACGTCAATCTCGGCATCGGCATCCCGACGCTGGTCTCGAACTACATCCCCGACGGCGTCGACGTCAGCCTGCAGAGCGAGAACGGCATGCTCGGCATGGGCCCGTTCCCCTATGAGGGCGAGGAAGACGCCGACCTCATCAACGCCGGCAAGCAGACCGTGAGCGAGCTGCCCTCGACCTCGTATTTCTCCAGCGCGGATTCCTTCGGCATGATCCGTGGCGGTCACATGGATCTGTCGATCCTCGGCGCCATGCAGGTGGCCCAGAACGGCGATCTCGCCAACTGGATGATCCCCGGCAAGATGGTCAAGGGCATGGGCGGCGCGATGGACCTCGTCGCCGGCGTCAAGCGCGTCGTCGTGGTGATGGAGCATTCCGCCAAGGACGGCTCGAAGCTCCTGAAGAAGTGCAACCTGCCGCTGACCGGTGAGCGCGTGGTCGACATGGTCGTCACCGATCTGGCGGTCTTCACCATCGACAAGCACGGCGACGGCGGCATGGCCCTGATCGAGCTCGCCGACGGCGTCACGCTCGACGAGGTCAAGGCCAAGACCGAAGCCGAATTCCGCGTGGCGCTGAAGAACACCTGAGGTCTTCGAGAACGGGGCGCGCATGACGATAAGGTCCGCGCGTCCCGAAGATGCCGAATTCATCGCACAAACCATCCAGTCATCGCAGCGCGGCTATCGCTCGCGCGGCTGGTTCGACGTCGCGCTCGGCTGGCCCGATGCGCAATGCCGTGCGTTCATCGCGCGCATCGCGGTCGCGCAGGCCATGTCGATGTGGCACGTCTCGCAATTCCTGGTCGCCGAGGTCGACGGCAAGCCGGCCGCGGCGCTATGCGCGCTGCCCGGAGCCGGTACGGGACCTGCGGCCTGGCGTGCGATCGAGGAAGTCGCGGCTGCGACCGGCCTCGCTGCGTCGGAGCTGGAGGCCATCCGCCGCCGCGGCGGCTACACGCGGGCCTGTTGGGTTCAGGGCGGCGAAGGCGACTGGATGATCGAGCATGTTGCGACCGATCCCGTTCATCGCGGCCGCGGCCTGGTGCAGGCGCTGATCGCGCACGCGCTGGAGAAGGGGCGGGCGGCCGGATTTAACCGGGCGACGATTTCGTTCCTGATCGGCAACGAGCCCGCCGAGCGCGCCTACGCCAAGGCGGGTTTTGTCCTTGCCGAGGAAAAGCGCGATCCCGCGTTCGAGGCGATCATCGGCGCGCCCGGCTTTCGCATGTTTGCGCGCAAGATGGGATGCTCCGCGAATGGTGACAGTTGAGCGCAGGCGCGCTCCAGTCGCGTCATTGCGAGGAGCTCGCGACAAAATTGCGTAGCAATTTTGCGCTGATGCGACGAAGCAATCCAGGCCGTCCCCGCCGAAAGATTCTGGATTGCTTCGCTACGCTCGCAATGACGGAGTATGAGGCGCGGCCGCCGCTTTGCGATTTCGCGGGTCGGATCCGCCTACGTCCTTGCCGCCCACACCTTGCTCCATCGCGCCGACACGCTCGCGACCCACGACGTCTCCTCGCGCACCAGGCGGAAGCCGAGATTGGCGGGCGGCACGCCCTGGGCGCAGCCGCCGGCGCGGGCGTCGCGGATGAAATCGGTGACATAGGCGCGATGCGCGCCCTCGGCGACACGCACGCCGCAATTCACGGTCGGGCGGCCCGCGTTGCCGGCCTCGTCGACGCGCGAGCGCACGAAGCAGGTCGAGGTCCACTCCCAGACGTTGCCGGCGAGATCTTGAACGCCATGCTCGTTCGGTCCGAACTTGCCGAACGGATAGGCCGTGGTGTCGGAGAGGTCGCGTTCGGATTCGCGTTCATAGCGGCTGATCCAGCGCTTTGAAGGATCGTTCGCATCGACCGCCACGCCATCATCCTTGAATCGGGAGCCGGCTGCAAAGGCCCATTCCGCATCGCTCGGCAGGCGATAATGGCGGCCGGTCTTGCGCGACAGCCAGCCCGCATAAGCCTCGGCGTCGTGCCAGTTGACCTGCACTGCAGGGCGATCGGGCGCGACCGCCACGTCGCGGTCGAGCGCGCGGCAGGCGCCGTCCTGCACGCAAAGCTGATAGTCGGATGACGAGACCTGATTGCGCATGATGTGCAGCGGCCGGTCGACGCGCATCGCGCGCAGCGGCGCTTCCGCCTGCTGTCCGGCGCGCGTGAAATCGCCGGCCTCGCGATAGGACATGCTGCCCGGCGCGACCCTGACGATCGCAGGCTCCGCGGCTGTGCCGCGGACCGCCATGGTCGAGACCACCGGCGCCACCGCGATCGGAGCTGCGAGCCCGGCGGCGCAGGCGAGTGCCAGTTTGAGCTTGAAGGCGATCAGCATGGTCGTTCCTCGAAGGAGGAAGGGGCCGGTGATGACCGGCCCCTTGTCGCGTTTAGTTGGTCTTGGCAGCCGGTATTTCGGCGGGCGCCTTCACCTGGGTCATCAGATCGTCGTTCCACTTGCCTTCGACCTTGAAGTGCGCGGTGGCGCCGAGGTCGGCGGCCTCGATCAGATTATGCGTGACGTAGGCGTAGATGCCGGGCTGCTGGAACTTGTACAGCGCAGCTCCCGCCGAGCCGCCGCGGATGAACCAGGTCTCGAGTCCGACCTCGGGTGCGTTGCCGAACTTGCCGGTCTCCCAGACATAGTCGCCGTGGCCGCCGATCAGGTGCGGGCGGCTGTCGCGATTGGCCTGCGAATGCACGATCAGCACGTTCTCGCCGACATTGGCGGTGAGCGCATTCTTGCCGGTGAGCGCGCCGACCTTGCCGTTGAACACGACGTGGGTGGGGATCAGCTTCTTCATCACCTCTTCGGTGTCGGTGAAGGCTTCGCCCGGCGAGTCGTAGGACTTGAAGTTGCCCTTCTCGTCGCGCGGCACATACATGTCCTGCTCGCCGATATAGTACACCTTGTCGTACTTCAGCGCATGGCCCTTGCCGTCGTTCAGTCCGTCGCGCGGCAGCACCATCACGGCGCCGTTCATGCCGGAGACGACGTGCCAGGGAATCATCGGGCCGCCCGGGGCGCAGTGATAGACGAATACGCCGGTCTTGGTCGCCTTCCAGCGCAGCACGACCTGCTCGCCGGGATTGATCAGCGTCAGCGCGCCGCCGCCGAGCGCACCGGTCGCGGAATGGAAGTCGATGTTGTGCGGCATGGTGTTGGTCGCGGGATTGACCAGCGTCGTTTCGACGTAGTCGCCTTCATGTACGACCATCAGCGGGCCCGGCATCGAGCCGTTGAAGGTCATCGCCTGGAAGGTGGTGCCCTTCTCGTCGATGACGACCTTCTTCTCCTCGATCGTGAGCTTGAACTCGATGATCTTCGGGCCCTGCTTGGTCGCCTGCTCGTGCGCATGCACGAAGGGCGGAGCGACCAGCTCGACCTTCTGGCGCGGCAGTTTGAGATCGTCGGCAGCGATGGCGGGGGTCGCCAGCATCAGAGCGGTCGCTGCGGCGCCGATCAATGCGACTCTGCGGGTGAACATCGTAGGCATCCTTCATCTGGAAAGGTTTTTGATGACGGATGCACTGTGCGCCGATCGTGGCCAGAGTGTTTGCGCTGCGACAAGTTTTCGCCGGATTCGGCTCCGCGACAGTACTTAGGTGTCTTAACGGAGCAGGATCGGTGACACGACGTTGACCGCGTCGACCGGCGTGATGCGGATGTCGAGACCGAGCGACCAGCGGCCGGACAACGGTGCCGACATTCTGACTCGCCACCGATCGTTGCCGACGCGTTCGGCGTTTGCGGTGATCGGCGCCACGCCATGCTCGGCGTTGCCGAGCGTGACTGCAACCGCATCTGCACTCAGGGGCAGTTCGTTCGCATCTTCGAGCTGGATTGCGATCTCGACCGGACCGGCGCGGCCCGGCGAGACCGTGAAGTTGGCCATGGCCTTCTCGGCATGGAGATGCGTGAAGAAGCTCTCGTCCGCGTCGGACGTCGCTGCGACTGAAGCCGCCGCAGCCTGCTCCGCGCGATGCGCGGGCTCCGCTGCTGCGGTGCTCACCGTCCTTGCGGGCGCCTGCGCGCCGATCGCCTGCACGTCCAGCGTCACATTCACCTCGCCGGCATGCTCGAACGACAGCTTCACCGGCATCTGGTCGCCGGCGTGGAGCGGGATATCGAGGCCGATGAACATCAGATGCCCGCCGCCGGGCGCGAGGGTGATGATTTGCCCGGGTGCGATGACCAGCCCCTTGTCGAGCGCGCGCATCGTCATGACACCGTCGTTGACGGCCATTTCGTGGATCTCGGTTCGAAGCGCATGGGCGGTCGATGCGGCTTGCAGGCGCTCCGCCGAATGGCCCCGGTTCTCGATCGTCAGATAGCCGCCGGCGACCTTGGCTCCGCCGGGCGTCGCCCGGCTCCAGGCCCCGGTGATGACGAGATCGCCGCTGGTCGTGTCGGCTGCGTGGGCGGGCGACCCGGCAAGGCATGTCAGGATGACCGCGCCGGCGAACGCGCGCTTGAATGAGATCATGATCGGAGCCTTGTGGAAGACGCGACTAGAACAGATGCGTGGCAAGCCAGACCACCGCCCAGATCGCCAGCGACAGCACGGCGAGGACAGCGATGACGGCGGCCAGAGCGCGGGCGGTGCCGGCCGGGGCGACCGGGGCCGGCCGAAAATCGTCGAAACGCGGGATATGGCCGCGGACGTCGAGCAAGGAAAGTATCAGTTCGAGTGCAAGAAGCCTCATGGGCAAACGCTCCGGATGTCGTGCGAATTGCTCTAATCATGGCCTGGAGCCGGCCGTTGCGCTTTGCGCGAGCGCAATGTCCGCAAGCCCCCGGCCGACTTTGAGCGAGCGCAAGGTCGCCCCCTCGGATCCGGGTTAGTGGAGTACATTCCGTGATTTGCCGTGATGTCTCTACACGGCCGAAATTTACGAATGGGTAAGACATGAGAGCTGACCTCGCGGCGAGCTACGGCGAAGAGCGATTGCCACGCTACACGAGCTATCCGACCGCACCGCATTTCTCGAAGGCGATCGGTCCGGACACCTATGCCCGGTGGTTGGCGGAGCTGCCGGCGGGCGCCAGCGCCTCGCTCTATCTCCACGTCCCGTTCTGCCGCGAGATGTGCTGGTATTGCGGCTGTCATACCCAGATCGTCCGCCGCGACGAGCTCATCGCCGGTTATCAGCGGACGCTGCGCAACGAGATCTCCCAGATTGCCGATACCATCGGCCGCCGCATCAAGGTGGAGCACATCCATTTCGGCGGCGGTACGCCGACGATCATGCAGCCGGAGGCCTTTGCCGATTTGATGGCGACGATGCGGCAGAAGTTCTTCGTGCTGCCCTCGGCCGAGATCGCGGTCGAGATCGATCCCCGCACGTTGACCGCCGACATGGTCGAGGCGATGCGGCTCTCGGGCGTCAACCGCGCCAGCCTCGGCGTGCAAAGCTTCGATCCCGTGGTGCAGCGCGCCATCAATCGCGTGCAGAGTTTTGAACAGACGGCGTCCGTGGTCGACATGCTCCGGCGCGCCGGCATTACGGGGGTGAATTTCGACCTGATCTACGGGCTGCCGCACCAGACCGTCGCATCGTGCCTGGATACGGTTCGGCGCAGCCTCACGCTCGCGCCCGACCGCTTCTCCGTGTTCGGCTACGCCCATGTGCCCGATTTCAAGAAGCATCAGCGCATGATCAACGAGGGCGTGCTGCCCGATGGCCTTGCGCGCCACGACCAGGCCTGCGCGATCGCCAATGCGCTGAAGGAAGCCGGCTACGTGCAGATCGGGCTCGATCATTTCGCCCGGCCCGACGATTCCATGGCGGTGGCCTTCGAGGAGGGGACGCTGCGGCGCAATTTTCAGGGCTACACCACCGACAAGAGTGAAGTCCTGCTCGGCTTCGGTGCGAGCGCGATCGGGCATCTGCCGCAGGGCTACGTCCAGAACGAGGTGCAGATCGGTGCCTATGCGCAGAGCATCGCCGCGGGCCGTCCGGCCACCGCGAAGGGCTACGGGCTCACCGACGACGACCGGTTGCGCGCCGACATCATCGAACGCATCATGTGCGAGTTCAGTGCCGATCTCGGCGACATCTGCGCGCGCCATGGCGCAGAAGCCGGGGCGATGCTGAACTCGGCGGCGCGTCTGAAGCCGCTGATCTCCGACGGCGTCGTGAAGCTGGAGGGCAATCGCCTCGCGGTCGCAAAAGACTCCCGCTTCCTGGTTCGCAGCGTCGCCGCCGCGTTCGACGCGCATCTCAATCCGGCAAAGCAGCTGCACAGCCGGGCTGTGTAGAGCCACGCTCTCTCTGTCATTCCGGGGCGCCGAAGGGCGAACCGGGAATCCATCGTGCGACTGTCTCTGCGCGTCCAATGGATTTCCGGGCTCGCGCCAAGAGGCGCGCCCCGGAATGACGAAGGGAGAAACTGGTAGCAGCTTGCGCTTCGACAAGGAGACTCCGGCCCGTTCCGCTAATTTCGTGGGGGAACGGAGTTGTCCATGTCCTTTGCATCCGACGATCTGGTCGATGACATCATGCGTACGGCGCCGCACACGATCCGCGTGTTTCTGGCCTTCAAGCTGGCTTGTGTCGGTTGCCCGATCGCAACCTTCCACACGGTGGATGATGCCTGCCGCGAGCATGGCATCGACCGCGAAAAATTCCTCGCCGCGCTGGTCGGTTGCGTGCCGGCGTGAACGGTCTGGAATTCGCGCGGGCGCGCGCGGATTCTCGGGTGAGGGGACGGCTTTCGCCGTAAGCGGAAGCGCCCCCGCCCTTATCTCGGGCGCAGGCGCCTTGGTGCGGCGGTCATACCGCTCCGCTGTCGGCGCTCCGCTCCGCCAACACGACGATCCCATGCGGGTTACGCAGGATGATGCGTTGACGGCCGCTTTCGACGAGGCCTTGGCTCTCCCAGCCGCTGAGGATGCGGCTGACAGTGTGCAGTGTGGTTCCGGTCATCTGCGCGATGTCCTGGCGGCTGATCGGGAAGTCGATCTCGATGCCTTGGTCGAGCTTCTTGCCGGACTGTTTGGCGAGGCGCAGCAGCGCATGCGCGACGCGCTGCTCGACCTGCTGGGTCGACATTTCCAGGATGCGGGTGTGGCTCTCCTGCAAGCGCGTGCCGACGGTCTGGAGCGTGTTGGCGGCCAGAGAAGGAAATCGCTCGACCAGCCGTGGCCACGCCGAGGTCGGCCAGATTAGCACCACGCTGTCATCGACTGCGATCGCGGTCGCCGGATACCGGGCGGCGCCGATCGCCATGGCGAGCCCGAACGTCTCGCCGGGCGCGACATAGCGCACCACGATCTGCTCGCCGGTCGGCGTGGTCTTGGCCGCGCGGACATGGCCGTGCAGCAGCAGGAAGAAGGATTGCGCGTCCGCGCCCTGCTCGAAGATGGCGCTGTTCTTGGGATAGCGCGCCGAACGGGCCTCACGCAGGATTTCGTCCAGAGCTTCCGGTGTGACCCCGGCAAACAGCGGCAGATGCGCAACCAGCGATGTGTCGACCTTGGCCATTCTGTCTCCTTGGCGCTTGGGAGTGTGATGGCACCTGCAATCGTCTCGCAGTTTGCGATAGCGCAAAACGGGACGGCCGGGTGGCAGTATTTTTCCACAAACGACGGTCTGAACTTATTGGAGTTAACCCATGGCTGGCATCCGATCTCGCAATTATGAGGGCTGGCCGCTGTTTGCGAACAGTTTTCGGCCGTTTTTCCTGCTCGCTGCGATCCAGGCGGGGCTGTCGATCCTGGCCTGGCTGCCGATATTCTATGGCGAATTGTCCGTGAGTTCCGCATTCGCGCCGCGCGATTGGCACGTCCACGAGATGCTCTACGGCTTCCTGCCGGCTGTCATCACCGGGTTTCTGTTCACGGCCATCCCGAACTGGACTGGCCGGCTGCCGATCCAGGGCACCTCGCTGATGGCGCTGGTGATGGTCTGGCTTGCCGGGCGTGCCGCCGTGACGTTGTCGGCCGATACCGGCTGGGCGTTCGCGCTTCTCGTCGATGCCGCCTTCCTGGCGCTGGTCGTCGCCGCCGCGGCGCGCGAGATCATCGCGGGCGGCAATTGGCGCAACCTGCCCGTGGTGGGGCTGGTGTCCGTTCTGCTCGCCGGCAACGTCGCATTCCATCTCGAGGCGCACTATCGCGGCGCGGCCGATGTCAGCATCCGCGTCGGCATCGGCGTGGTCGTGCTGCTGATCGCGCTGATCGGCGGCCGCATCATCCCGAGCTTCACCCGCAACTGGCTGGTCAAGCTCAATCCCGGCCGTCTGCCGGTGCCGTTCGCCCGCTTCGACGGTGCCGTGATCGGATGCAGCGCGCTCGCGCTCATAGCCTGGGTCGTGGCACCGCTGCATGCCGTCACCGGCGTCCTGATGGCGCTGGTCGGCGGGCTGCATCTGGTACGGCTTGCGCGCTGGGCCGGCGACCGCACCTTTCGCGAGCGGCTGCTGGTGATCCTGCATGTCGGTTACGTCTTCGTGCCGTTCGGCTTCATCCTGCACGCGTTTGCAGTTTTCGGAGCGCTGCCGCCGAGCGCCGGCATCCACGCCTGGATGACGGGTGCGGCGGGAACCATGACGCTCGCGGTGATGACCCGCGCCAGCCTCGGCCATACCGGGCAGGCGTTGACGGCTGCGCCGGCGATCCAGGCCATCTATGCCGCGGTCATCATCGCGGCTCTGACGCGCGTCGCTGCCGTGGCGTTTCCCGCGCAGAGCGATGTGTTGCTGCACATCGCCGCCTGCGGATGGCTCGTCGCGTTCCTCGGATTTGCCGTCGCATTCGGCCCGCTGCTCGCCGGCAGCCGGCGGCGCGCCCTCGCCACGATGGGCGTGCCGGCTCCCGCGCGCTGAAGTCAGGCTGCGGTCGCCGACGGCGCTTCGGCCGGCGGTGAGGAAGGCCGCACGCCCTTGCGCCAATCGCTGACGGTGCAGCCGAAGCGGCCGCGGAACCAGCGCGCCATGGCGCTCTGCGCGGAGAAGCCGAGCTGCACCGCGATGTCAGCCAGCGGCCGGTCGGGGTCGTCGATCAACTGGATCACGAGATCGGCGCGTTGCGCATCCAGGATGGCCGAGAAGCTGGTGCCGGCTTCGGCCAGATGCCGGTGGATGGTGCGGCGGGTGCAGGCAAGATGCTCGGCGACGCGCTCGACCGTGCAGTCGCCGCCGGCGAGCAGGCGGCGCACGACCTCGTCGACCTTCCCTTCCCAACTTGCCGGCCGGGTCTCGATCGCCTCGATCCGCTTGCGCAGATAGCTCGCGATCAGCGGATGCGCGCTCGGAATCCGGCGCTCCATGTCGTGTGTCGACAGCAGGATCGAATCGTCCTCCGCATTGAAGGTCACGCGGCAACCGAAGAAATCGCGGTAGCGCTTGCGATCGCGCGGCGGCGGATAATGCAGATGGACTTCCTGCGGGCGCCAATCGCTGCCGAACAGCGATCGAATGATACGGTGGACGCTGCCGAGCGCCATGTCGATCGACTGCCGCGGCGCGCTCGGATGCCGGCCGCGCAGATGCAGCGTGACGGTCACGGTCTGCTTGCCGCGGGTGACGTCCAGCCGCATGCCGTCATGATGGATATGGATGAAGCGCGAGAACGCCTCGATCGCTTCGCCGATTGTCGCCTGTTCGCGCACGATCAGGCCAACCGCGCCGAAATTGGTCAGGCCGCCGCGCTCGGCAAGACGCAGGCCGAAATCTTCGGCACCGGACGCCTCTGCCGACAATTCGAGCAGGCGGCGCAGGCCAGTGACGGCGATGGGGGTGTCCGGCTTGTCGAGACAGGCCAGCGGCAACCTGACCTTGCGCATCATCTGCTTGGGGTCGAGCCCCACCGACCGGGCGACCTCCGGGTAATAGCTCAAGCCTGCGCTGCGAATGAGGTCGGTCATGCGAACCGTTCCTGCCAGCCATTCCCGCAGATGTCCCGAAATGTAAAGTTTCTGTCCCGATCCGTCAAATCCGGGAACACGGCGGAACATACATAAGGAAAACCGAAGCACTGGCGCGAATGCCGTGCTCACGACGGCGGGGCGCGATGGGGCCCCCGGCCGTCTCATATCATTTGACCAAGACATTGCTGGATCGGGATTATGCCGGGAAACACGCTTTCCAAGGGTGAGGTATTCGTCATTGAGACTGACGCGGCCTCCCGCGAACAACTTTCCGCCGCGCTCCAACAGAGCGCCTATGATGTGATCTGCTTCGCCGACAGTGCCTCGCTCCTCTCGGAAGCGAAGGCGCGGATGCCGGCCTGCGTGCTGCTGGAGATGCCGCCGGATCGCTCCGCCCTCGACGTGCTCAAGCGGTTGCGTGAGGAAAACTGCATGGCGCCGGTGCTGGTGACCTCGGCGAATGGCAGCATCGCCATGGCGGTCGACGCCATCAAGAGCGGCGCGGCCGATTTCATCGAAAAGCCGTTCCGTACTCATGACGTCGTCGGCCGGATCGATGCCGCCATCGATGAATCCGCGCAGCCAAGCGCGAGCCGGCAGGGCTGGTTGCCCGGTTGTGAGCCGCTGACAGCACGCGAGGGCGACGTGCTCGAGCATCTTGCCGCCGGCCTCACCAACAAGGAGATCGCCCGGCGCATGCATCTGAGCGCACGGACGGTCGAGGGCTACCGCGCGAGCGTCCTGAAGAAGGCCGGCGCCCGCAACGTGACCGATCTGCTTCGCCGCATCTTTGATCAGGGCTCGCCGACCCAGGCGTGAGGCCTGCCGCGGGACCGCCACGCGTTCCGCGGCCTTGGTGCCGCCGCGGCGACGCCCCACGGAAACCCCAATCGAACCGGTTCCTTCCCTGCCGCGTCCAACCATGTTGGCGAGGCATTTGATCGCGCGCGTCCGGCTGGCGGCGCGGCGATACCGGCAGGAGGGACTTTCATGCGCATCACCGCAAGATGTTTGGCAACCACGAGCCTGGTTCTGGTGACCACGGCATTCGCGGTGCCGTCATGGGCGGCCGAATTGGACGCCCATTCGGCGATCGACACCGTCACCGTCTATCCCGACGGCGCCACCGTGACCCGCGTCATCGCGCTGGACCTTGCCGCGGGTGACTCGACGCTGGTCGCCAAGGATTTTCCGCTCACGCTCGATCCGTCCTCCCTCCGCGTCGAAGGCGAAGCGGGCGCCAAGCTCACCATCGGCACCATCGATGCCCGCCCGCCGCGGGCGGCGCCGCCCGTCAACCTGCCCGAGCTCGACAAGCGTATCGAAGCGCTAAGAGATCAGCGCGCCGATCTGCAAGGTGCGATCGATTCCGCCAATGCCCGGCGCAGCTTCGCCCAGCACTTCGCCGAAGCCTCTCCCGCCGGGCTCGGCGACAAGGGTGAGGCACGGCCGATCACCGAATGGCGCGCGGCCTTTGCGGCGGTCGCCGAGGAGATCGCGACGGCCGACACGGCGATCCGCGATGCTACGCGAAAGCAGCGCGAGCTCGACCGCCAGATCGCGCAGCTCGAGGCCGAACGCTCGGCCAAGCCGCCGAGCAAGCTGGAGGTGCGGATCGACGTCGCCTCGGCGGCCGCGACCAAGGCGACGCTGCGCGTGACCTATGCCGTGCGTAACGCCCGCTGGGTCCCGCTCTACGACGCCCGGCTCGATACCGGCGCCAAGGACCGCAAGCCTCAGCTGGAGCTGGTCCGCCGTGCCGAGATCACGCAATCGACCGGCGAGGACTGGTCGAACGTCGCGCTCGGCGTCTCCACCGTGCGTATCGGCCGCGGCGGCAGCGCGCCGGAGCTGGGCTCGCTGGTGGCGCAATATCCGCAGGTGCCGAAGCCGCTGGCCCTCGGCACGGCATCGGATCTGGCGCGGCCCGCACCCATGACACGACAGGCGCAGTCGCCGGCCATGGCCAAGATGGCGGAAGCGGCCGAGTCGCGCGAACGTGCCGACGAGCAGCAGGCGGTGGCCGAGATCGGCGGCTTCCAGGCGACGTTCAAGATCCCCGGCCGCGTCAGCCTCGGCGCTCAGGAGGGCGCCAAGAGCATGCGCATCGCGGCCATGACCGTGCCGGCCGATCTCGCGGTGCGCGCCGCGCCGGTGCTGGACCCGACCGCCTTCCTCGAAGCCAGCTTCAAGCAGACAGACGACACGACGTTGCTGCCGGGCAAGGTTGCGATCTACCGCGACGGCGTCTTCGTCGGCCGCGGCAAGATCTCGGCGTCGGCCAAGGACGACACCGTGCGGCTCGGCTTCGGCGCCGACGACAAGATCAAGATCGAGCGCGCCGTGCTCAAGCGCAACGAAGGCTCGGCCGGCCTGCTCGTGACGACGTCGAAGACCGACGAGCGTTCCTTCAAGACCACGATCCGCAACGGTCACGACTTCCCGATCAGGGTCGCGATCGAGGATCAGCTTCCGGTCAGCGAGAACGAGGACATCGTCGTCGAGATGCTGCCCGCGACCACGCCGCCGACCGCGAGCAACATCCGCGACAAGCGCGGCGTTCTGGAATGGTCGTTCGACGCCAAACCCGGCGAGGTCAAGGACATCAGCTTCGCCTGGCGCATTCGCTGGCCGAAGGACAAGAGCATGGTGATCGTGCCGGCGGGGTAGGGCGCCCGCCACGCGCAAGGTGCGCCCCCTCTCCCGCGAGCGGGAGAGGGTTGGGGTGAGGGCTCTCCCCTGGGGGAATCTTCGTTGTCGAGACACCCTCTCCCCAGCCCTCCCCCGCAAGCGGGGGAGGGAGCGCACCGCCATTGCAGAAGCAGTGTCCGCTAAATTCCAGTCTCAATCGCCCGCATCGACTGCGGCAGCACGTAAGGCACGCCGTCATCGGCCTGATGGACCATCGCGTCGATCTCGAAAATGTCGCGGATGGTCTCGCGCGTGACGATGTCCGCGCGCGGGCCGTCGGCGGTGAGCTTGCCGCCCGCCAGCACGACCAACCGGTCGGCAAAGCGGATGGCGAGATTGAGGTCGTGCAGGATCGCGATCACGGCCGTGCCGCCAGCCGCACGGCGGCGCGCGGCTTCGACCAGGTCGATCTGGTGGCGCAGATCGAGGCTCGAGGTCGGCTCGTCCAGCAGCAGAAGCCCCGGCCCATGCTCGGCTTCGCCGCAGGCGAGCTGCACCAGCACGCGGGCGAAATGGGCGCGCTGCTGCTCGCCGCCGGACAGCGTCGGCAACTGCCGTTCGCGAAAATGCGCAAGGCCGACCTCTTCCAGGGCCGCGTCGACGAGCACGCCTGTTTCATGCGCGCCGCGCTCGCCCGCGCCCATCTGCACGATCTCCTCGACGGTGAAGGGGAAGCTGACGCTGATGTGCTGGGACAGCATCGCGCGGTGAGCGGCAAGCTCGCGCGGCGAGAAGTTGGCGATATCGCGCTGTCTCAGTCGCACCTTGCCTGTGTTCGGCCGCAGATCGCCGGAGAGCAGCCGCAGCAACGTCGATTTGCCGGCGCCGTTCGGGCCGATGACGGCAACCATCTCGCCGGCCGCAACCGTCAGGCCGACGTTATCGAGCAGCGTCGCGCGTCCGGCGCGTTTGCTTAAGGATCGCGCCTCGATCACGATGCTCATAGCGAGGCGAGCCCGCGCTGCCGCAGCAGGATGAAGAGGAAAACCGGCGCACCGACCGCCGCGGTCAGGATGCCGATCGGCATTTCCGCAGGCGCCACGATGGTGCGCGCCAGCGTATCGGCGCCGACCATCAGGATCGCGCCTGATAGCACCGAGGCCGGCAACAGCAGCCGATGCGCAGGTCCAATGACGAGGCGGAGCAGATGCGGCACCACGATGCCGACGAAGCCGATGACGCCGCCGATCGACACCGCGACGCCGGTCATGGCGGAGACCATGACGATCGAGATCCGCTTGAGACGCTCGACATCGACGCCGCCGTGGAAGGCGTCGGCCTCCCCGAGCACCAGGAGATCGAGACCGCGTGCGATGAAGGTGCAGGCGACGAGCCCGATGAGGAGAACCGGGGCGAGCACGGCGGCCTTGGTCCAGGTCACGCCGCTCATCGAGCCCAGCATCCAGAATGTGATGTCGCGGAGCTGGCGGTCGTCGGCCACGAAGACCAGAAGCCCGATGCCGGCATTGGCGATGGCGGTGATGGCGACGCCGGCGAGCAGGAAGATCGCGATCGAGGTCCGTCCCGATCGGCTGGAGATGCCGTAGAGGATCGCGGTCGTTGCCAGCGACCCGGCGAATGCCGCGAGCGGCAGGAGCTCGGTCTGCAGGAAGCGAAGCGTCTCGCCGAAGCGTGAATCGGTGAACACGATCGTGCTCGCGGCCGCCAGCGCGCCTCCGCTGGAGACGCCGACCAGCGCGGGATCGGCGAGCGGGTTGCGAAACAGTCCCTGCATGATCGCGCCGGCCGCAGCGAGCAGGCCGCCGACCATCGCAGCTGCCGCGATCCGGGGGACGCGGATCGACCACAGCACGAGCTGGTCGCGAGCCGTCATGGCCGTGCTTTCGCCCGTCAGCCCGAGCGCGGCAGGCAGGCGCGAGAGGGGGATGCCGGCGGCGCCGAGGGTCAGCGCGACGATCGCGGTGACCGCCAGCACTGCAATCAGGAGAAGGATGATGAGCGATGCGGACCGTCGTCTGGTGCTGGCGCGTCGATCCGGGCTGCGCGCCTCAGTCCCGATCGCCACGCTCATTGCCGGCAATTCGCCGCCGGCAGCGCCGACGCGAATCCATCGCTCCGCTCGGCCAATGCCGGATAGAGCCGTGCCGAGAGATCGCGCGCGGCCGACGCCGTCCGGGGGCCGAAGCCAAGCAGATAGAGCCCGTCCATGGTGATGAAGCTTTTGTTCGCCGCGACCGGCGTCAGCGCAAAGCCGGGATGGGCATAGATCGCCTCGGCCGGAAGCGAATCCTTGCCGCGTTCGATCGACAGTGCGACGTCGGGTTTTGCCGCCGCGATCGCTTCGTCACCGATGATCTTGTAGCCGTCGAAATCGTCGATGGCGTTGGTGGCGCCAGCGAGCCGAATGATCTCCTCGGCCGCCGTCTTGCGGCCGGCCACCAGTGCTCGCCCGTTCTGCAGCGACATCACGAACATCACCCGCACCGGCTTGGTCACCCTCGCGCGCAGGGCGCCGAGCTGCGCCAGATCGGCGCCGACCGCGGCGCTCAGGCACGCGGCGCGCGCGTCGACACCCATGGCGTGGCCGACCAGTTTTATCTTCTCGATCAGACCGGCCTCGGTGAAGGTGTCGGGCACTAGCACCAGCGGCACTTTCGCCGTTTCCAGGATGTCCATGGTCTCGCGCGGCCCCGAGCCCTGGATCGCCAGGATCAGGGTCGGATTGAGGCCCAGCACGCCTTCGGCCGAGATCTGGCGCATGTAGCCGACATTGGGTTTGTCCTGCAGCGCCGACGCGGGATAAAGGCTGGTGGTGTCGACGCCGACCAGCCGGCTCTCGAGCCCGAGCGCATAGAGGATCTCGGTGATGGCGCCGCCGATCGAGACCGTGCGCGCGGCATCGGCCACGATGATCTCGCGGTTGCGCGCGTCATGCACGGTGATGCCGGCGGCGTGCGCGGCGGATGCGAGCGCCATTGCGCTGGAGAGCAGGACACTGGCGAGGATGCGACAAAATGTCATTGCGGATTACTTCGTCAGGATCAGCTTGTTCTGCGACGTCAGGCGAAGCCGGTAGCTGTCCTCGCCATGCGCGATGATGATCTCGCGTTCGACCGAAAACAGCTCGCGGCTGTCGATCCGGCCGCCACGCATGGTGAGGGTTCTCGTTGTCGCGGAAGGGCTTCCTGCCGTCCCTGTGGCGTCGCCGTCGTTGTCTGCGGACGTTGCTGACATGTGAGGTGTGATGCGCTTTCGAAATCCTGGAGTGCTGCTTGTTTGTACAAGCGGCACGAAGCGCATTCCAACGGCTGCAATTTACAATCGATATAAACTGCAACCTTGTGACATTGACCGTCAGAGTGTTGCCACGTAACCAATCATGGCGGCGGGCGACTTGCCCGCCTGCCAAGACAATCAGCCAGCCAGTCGTTCGCGTTGCGAGCGCACGCCAGCCAAAGACTCCGAATTTGAAGTGAAGTGCAGGCTGGGGCTGATATGGCTGACGGGGCTAGGTATTCGCGCGCCCTGATTTTGGGCGCGTCTGTGGTTTCAATCGCGGCAATGACGACGGAGAGCAGTCTTGCGCAGACTGCATCGCCGCAAGCCGAAAATGCGTCCTCGGAACGGCCGAAGCAGGCCAGGCGCAAGCAGGCCAAGCCGATGGCGGCGCAGCAGGCGACGCCTGAAGTCATGAACGCGCGCGCACAGGCCGGTGGCGTTGCGCCCGTGCAGACGCTCGACGCGATTACGGTTGCGGCGACGAAGATCGAGGAGCGTGCAATCGACTCGCTCGCTCCGGTCAGCACGGTGACGCTCGACAAGATCCAGGGGCTCCAGCCGAACCGGCTGTCGGATATCTTCTATGCGGTGCCCGGTGTGTCATTCCAGGAGCGCGGCGACGATCCCGCGACGGTCATCAACATTCGCGGTTTGCAGGAGTTCGGTCGCGTCGCCGTCGTCGTGGATGGGGCCCGGCAGAATTACCAGCGCACCGGCCACAATGCGAGCGGCTCCTTCTTCCTTGATCCTGAATTGATCGGCGGTGTCGACGTCGTGCGCGGCCCGACCGCCAACATCTACGGCTCCGGTGCGATCGGCGGCCTCGTCTCCTTCCGCACCAAGGACATCGAGGACGTGCTGCGCCCCGGCGAGCGCTGGGGCGTCGATCTCTCGGGCTCCTACGGATCCAACAGCAATCGCGGCCTCGGCTCGGTATTCGGAGGCGTGCGCGCCACGCCCGACGTCGATATCTTCGGTGGCGCGGTCTATCGCACGCAGGGTAACTACAAGGACGGCAACGGCACCGAGATCGGCAACACCGGCAACCAGGTCGAGAGCGGCCTGATGAAGCTCACGGTGCGTCCCGCCCTCGGCCACGAGGTCAAGTTCGGCGCCATCTTCCAGGACTATCAATACGATATCGGCCAGTTCAACAGGGGGCCGGTCGCGACGGCGGCGCAGCGCGCGCTCTATCAGGGCTCGTCGGTCTACGCCTCCGACGCCAAGAACTACACCGGTACGATCACCTGGAATTATTCGTTGCCGAGCGACAATCTGTTCGATTGGCACATGTCGGTCTACGGCAACCGTGTCGATAACGACCAGACCAAGACCTATCACTATTCGACGTCGGGCGCGGCCCAGTGCGGCACCGGCAATTTCGGCAACAACATCTCGGGCTGCGTGGGCGACAAGCGCGGCTATGTCCTGAATACCTACGGTATCGACGCCAACAACACCACGCGGTTCAACGTCGGCGACTGGCGCAATGCCCTCACCGTCGGCTTCGATGCGTTCCAGGACGACGTGATCACGACCGACAGCCGCGGCAACTCCAACATCACCACGCCGAGCGGCATCCGCACCGTATCGGGCGGGTTCCTGCAGTTGAAGCAGAACTACAGCACCTGGTTCGAGGCGGTGAGCGCGATCCGCTACGACCGCTACGATCTGGAATCGGGCAAGACAAACGGCAGCGGCGACCGCTTCTCGCCGAAGATCACCCTCGGCGTGATGCCGGTTGCCGGCTTCCAGCCCTATGTCAGCTACGCCGAAGGCTATCGCGCTCCGTCGATCACGGAGACCGTGATCTCCGGCGCGCATGCGACGGGCGGCGGACCGGCCTTCTTCCCGTGTCCCGACGGCACCGTAGGCCTGTTCTGCTTCCTGCCCAATCCGAATCTTCGCCCCGAAGTCGGCAAGAACAAGGAAGTCGGCATCAACCTGAAATACGACAACATCTTCAGTGCCAACGACTCCTTCCGGGGCAAGATCAACCTGTTCCGCAACGACGTTTCCGACTACATCGACCTCGTCGCCTCGACGCCGGTCCCGACCGGGTTCGGCTCGTTCAGCCAGTTCTACCAGTACCAGAACATCGCGCAGGCCCGCATCCAGGGCTTCGAGGCGGAGACGATGTATGACGCCGGCAACTGGTTCATCGGCGTCGCCGGCCACTACATCCAGGGCAAGAACGCCGTCACCAATGTCGGACTTGCGACCATCACCCCGCGCAAGGTGGTCACGACAGGTGGTGTCCGCCTGCTCGATCGCACCCTGATCCTGTCGGCACAGTGGGCCTCGTACGGCGCCAACAACGATGTGCCGGCGGGCTATCTGCCGGCGACCGGGTACGAGCTGGTCAATCTGTACATGACCTACAACGCGACCAAGGACATCGTGTTCTCGGCCTCGATCGACAATCTCCTGAACCAGTACTACCGGCCTTACGCCATTCCCGGCACGTCGACCGACGGCACCACGCAGAACGACGTGCTGTGGTCGAGCCCCGGACCGGGCAGGGTCTACAAGGCCGGCATGAAGATCCACTTTGGAGGTGCGTAACGCGCATCGCAGCACCACAAACCTCCGCCGTGCCGCGCTGATGCTCCAGCGCGGCTTCGGCGCGTTCCGTTTTGATCAGAAGGAGAGACTTTGATGTTCATCGCCATGAATCGTTTCCAGGTGAAGAAGGGCGCGGAGAGCGCGTTCGAGACCGTCTGGGCCACGCGCGAATCCTATCTCGGCAGCATGCCGGGCTTCGTCGAGTTTCATCTGTTGAAGGGCCCGGAGGCCGAGGACCACACGCTCTATTCGTCGCACACCAGTTGGGTCGACAAGGCGGCCTTCGAGGCCTGGACACGCTCGGAGGAATTCCGCCGCGCGCACGCTCGTGCCGACAACAGGACCGGCGAGAGCCTCTATCTCGGCCATCCCAAGTTCGAGGGTTTCGAGGTGATCCAGACCGAGCGCAAGGCGGCGGCCGCTTAAGTCGATGATGCACGAGAGGAGCCGGACATGCTGAGCACCGATCTCTCCGATCTCAAGGCGTACATGGCCGACAATCCGGGCGCGGTGATCGAGGACGTCGCGCGCGAGCGCAACGTCACCCCGCGCGCGGTGATCGAGGCGCTGCCGTCATCCATGGTGCGCATCGGCGGCGGCGAGCACTTTGCCGCCGCCATGCAGGACATTGCGGCGTGGGGCGAGGTCACGCTGATCGTGCACACGGACGATGCGATCTTCGAGTTCACCGGCGCCGTGCCTGCGGGCGAGGTCGGCCGGGGCTATTTCAACCTGATGCAGCCGAAGGGTCTGCACGGCCATCTTCGCCACGAACGCTGCGCAGGCCTCGCCTTCGTCGAGCGCCCCTTCATGGGCAAGAGTTCCGCCTTCGTCGCGTTCGTGAACGCCGACGGCGGCATCATGTTCAAGGTGTTCGTCGGCCGCGACGAGACAAGGGCACTGCGGGCGGATCAGCTGCTGCGGTTCCGGCAGCTCGCGGACCGGGTCGGGGCTGCGGCCTAGTTCGCTTCAACCTGTCGGGAGATCAGGATGCAGGGCAAGTTTGGGCTTCGGCATGTGATCCTAACGATCGCGCTGGTGCTCGCGCCGGTGCCGGCCTTTGCAATCGACGAGGCGCTGTTGCCGCGCAATCTGTCACCTTGGGGCATGTTTCTCGGCGCCGACATCGTCGTGAAGACGGTGATGGTGGGGCTCGCCGTTGCCTCGCTGGTGACGTGGACGGTGTGGCTGGCTAAATCCATCGAGCTGCGTCGCAAGGGCGCGCTCGCCTTGCAGCGGACGCGCTCGCTCGAAGGCAATATCAAGCTGGCCGAGGCATCCGCGCGCGCCGGTGGTGCCCACGATGCCGTCGCCCAGCTCATCCAGTCCTGCGCCAGGGAGGCCGAGCTCTCCGGCGGCGTGCTCGACGAGGGCCTTCAGGAACGTGTCGCGCTGCGGCTGGAGCGGGTCGAAGCGGCGATGTCGAGGCGGATCGCGCGCGGCACCGGCGTGCTCGCGACCATCGGCGCAACCGCGCCCTTCGTCGGCCTGTTCGGCACCGTCTGGGGCATCATGAATTCCTTCATCGGCATTTCCGAGAGCCACACCACCAGCCTTGCGGTGGTCGCGCCCGGCATCGCGGAAGCGCTGCTCGCCACTGCGCTCGGGCTCGTCGCCGCGATCCCGGCGGTCGTGATCTACAATCACCTCGTCCGCGGCATTGCCGATTACCGCGCACTGCTCGGTGACGCCTCGGCACAGCTGATGCTGCTGGTGAGCCGCCAGCGCGACCACCGGGAATTCCGCCTGGCCCGAGCGGCGGAGTAGGCGATGGCCGCAAAGCTCGGTGGATCGAGGCTTGGATCGCGCGGCGTTCCGGACGATCTCGACGTTGTCAGCGAGATCAACGTCACGCCGTTCATCGACGTGATGCTGGTGCTGCTGATCATCTTCATGGTGGCAGCCCCTCTCGCTACCGTCGACATCGGCGTCGAGCTGCCCGCGACCGCGGCGGAGCCGCAGCCGCGTCCGGACAAGCCGGCCTTCGTGACCGTGAAGGCGGATCTCACCATTGCCGTCGGCGAGGACACGATGGCCCGCGATGGCCTCGTCACCGCGCTCGATGCGGCCACCAAGGGCCGCAAGGACGAGCGCATCTACCTGCGCGCCGACAAGGCGGTCTCCTACGGTGACCTGATGGAGGTGATGAACACCTTGCGCAATGCAGGCTATCTCAAGGTCGCCCTGGTCGGCCTCGACGGACGCAGCTGATGGCCGCCAACGCCTTTGCCCTGCACGAGCGGCCCGGCGAGCGCGAGACCGCGCACTGGGCCTTGTCGGCAGTGGTGGTCGTGGCCCTGCATCTTGCCGCTGCGCTGCTCGCGATGAGCTGGCTGAAGCAGGCGCCGGAGCAGGGCGTCAACACGCCGGCGATCCTCATCGACATGACGCCGGAGACGTCCGCGCCGCAGGCGACGCCACTGGATATCGCGCCGGGACCGATCATGGAGCAGGCGGACGCGTCGCCGCCCGAGCCGGTGCAGCAACAGGCCGTCGAAGAGATGATTCCGTCAACGCCGCCGCAAGAGAAGCCGGACGTCGTGGCTCCGCCGGAGCAGAAGCTCGAGCCAAGTCCGCCGAAGCCCGAGTTTGCCAGGGTGGAGCCCGTGGAGAAGCCGGCGCCTGCGAAGCCCAGGGTGGTGCGCCCCGATGCAAGGAAACCGTCGGAGGCGCCGCCGGCTCTCCGCACCAGCGCGCCGCCGCGTGCGGAGCGCCAGGCTCCGCTGGCATCTGCAGTGAGCGCAGGCGCGGTCGCTTCTGCGATGGCGACCTACTACCAGCGCGTCCGCGCGCATCTGATGCGCTTTCACCAGTATCCGGCAGGCGCCAATGGTCAGAAAGGCGTTGTCAGGTTGAGCTTCACGCTCGGCCGCGGTGGTCAGGTCCTGTCCAGCCGCGTCAGCGGATCTTCGGGCTTTGCGGCGCTCGACGCCCAGGCCGCGGCGATGATGCGGCAGGCTCAACCATTTCCGGCAATGCCGCCCGAGATCACATATTCGACGGTTCCCATCAACATCCCGGTGATCTTCGGGCGGTGATCGGGCTCCTCCCCCGCGCGAAGCGGGAGAGGAGAGAGCGACACTCTACTTCGCCTTCAGGAAATCCGCCACTTCGAGCAGCATGAACTCGTCGTCGTCGGCCTTGTTCGGATCGCGGCTGGACGAGAACGGCAGATTGTTGTCGTTGCCGACGATGATGTGGGTGTCGTCGACGCGATCGACGTTCTCGATGGTGAAGAACGGGAAGGTGTAGACGCCGTCATTGAGCGGCTTCCGCGCCTTCTTGTCGGGATCGCTGATCTTCATGAGGTCGATATAGCCGATCTTGCGCACGGGCTTGCCGACATTGGCGTCGGTGAGCTCGATCTTGTAGATGCGCTTGAACTTGGCGAGATCGGGAAAACAGTTCTCGCCGCGGGTGCCTTGCGGGCAGGCCTTGTCGGCGGTGCCTTCGCCGTTGTCGCGCTCGATGATGAGGCCGGAGGCCTGGTCGATCATGTTGAAGTCGCCGATGGCGTTGCCGTTCTGCTCGAACACATACTGCCAATAGCGGCCGGTGAACTTCTCGGCAGCGACGTCGAACTCGAGGATACGGGAGGCTTCCTTGCCGTCGACCTTCTCCCAGTCCTTCTTCTCGGCATCCCACAGCGGCCCTTCGAGCAGGCCGTAGAGGAATTTGCCGTCCTTGGACGATGCAAAGCCCTCATAGCCCTTGGAGCGGCGGAGATTGACGTTGGTGTAGGTCGCACCCGGTGCGCCCGGCGTCGCCACGGCCCAATTGTCGGGCGAGCGCACCGGCTTGCCGTCGGCGACGGTCTCGAACACGCCGAGGATCTTGCCTGATTTGTCGGCCTTCAGGATGTAGGGCCCGAACTCGTCGCCGATCCAGAAGACGTCGCCGATGATCTGGAAACCCTCGGTGTCGAAGTCGGAGCCGGTGAGATAGCGCTTCTGGGTGTCCTCATGAACGATGCGGAAGGGGACCTTCTTGTCGGGATCGTGCAGGAAGATGGTCTCCAGCCGCTCGATCTTGCCGCTGGCCCAATCCATCTTGTAGCGGTTGAGGTACAGCATCGAGTCCGGCGAATTGGCGCGCGCGCCCATGCCGTTGTCGGTGATGACCCAGAAGCTGCCGTCGGGCATGTGCTTGATGCCGGAATGGCCCTGCAGCGGCTGGCCCTTGAACGGCAGCGACACGCCGGTCGCGCGCTCATACGACTTGCCCATGACGGTGCCGAGCGCATCGACGCGCTTGCCGGTGGTGTACTTGCCGGAGGTCTTGAGATCGGCGGGGGCATCGGCGGGGGCGTCGATGAACGTAGCGGCCGGCATCACCACGTGGCCGGCGAGTTTGGCGGGGAATTCACCTTCGCTCTGCGCGAGCGCTGGGCTCGCGGCGAGAATGATCGTTGCGACGGTGGCAAGAAAAGTCGCGCGCATGTGCGTCTCCTGTTGGCGGACGCACGCGTTATGCGGATCGCGTGTTGCAGTTTTGTGAAGCCGGGCCAAACGCCGCAGTGCGGCTATCGCCGTTCACCTCACACGCCTTGGTAGACGATCCTCGTGAAGAAGCCGGGGTCGACCAGGAACTGGCCGAACCTCGCGTCGAATGCGGCCGTGGGCTTGGCCGCAACGGCTTCGTCGCGCGTCCTTCCCTGCTTCTTGAGGTTGCCGACATTGTCCCTGATCGCGACCAGCATGTCGCGAAATTCCTGGAGTTCGGCTTTGTTGCTGACGGGCTTGCCGTGACCGGGGATGACGATGGTGTCGTTGTTCGCCATGGCCAGGTTGGCGTCGGAAGCCGCGATCATGCCGTCGATGCTGCCGCCGGTCGAATAGTCGATGAAGGGATAGATGCCGTTCCAGTAGGTGTCGCCGGCATGAAGAATGTTGGCTTCGGCGAACATGACCGAAATGTCCCCGTCGGTATGCGCCGGCCCGTAATATTTCGTCGCGATCGACGCGCCGTTGAGCTTGAGATGGTGATCCCTGGCAAAAACCTGGGCCGGGACGGCGCTGGCGGGCAAGGCGAGGAAATTGTAGTCCCAGTCCTCGACCCGCTGAACGACGGACAGGTGCTTGCGGGTATTCTCGTGAGCGAGGATCTTCGCGCCGGCCGCGTGCAGCCACTCATTGCCGTCGGCATGGTCGAAGTGCCAGTGCGTGTTGATCAGGTGCGTGATCGGCTCGCCGCCGAGTGCGGCCAGCGCCTTGCTGAGCTGCGGGCGTGAGACGCCGATGCCTGCGTCGACCAGGAGCTTTCCGTCCGGTCCCGTGAGGACGGCGATATTGCCGCCGGACCCCTCCAACACGCTGATATTGTTGCGCAGCTTGTAGGTCGCGATGGGCGAAATCGCCGCGCTGTCCTTGATCACGCTGACGAGGCCGCGCGCTTCGGCGAAAGCCTGCCTCGGGGTCAGCCAACCCGTGGTGGCGGCAAAGGCTCCGCCGACGCAGCACAGGCAAAAGCCTCGTCGGGACAATGAGGGGAGTTCTGGCGATGCCATGCAGTTCTCGCTTCCCGGAGCGAGTATCGCCAGCATCATGCTCGCCTCGTCTCCGATGCGGTTGGTAGCATCAGGGGCGAAGCGCGATCTACCACGATAGCACGATCGAATGCGGTCGCGCGTCGTGCCCGGTTACTCCTTCACCGCGCCGGTCAGCGAGGACACGTAATAGTCCACGAACAGCGAGTAGAAGACCGCAACCGGCAGCGAGCCGAGCAGCGATCCCGCCATCAGCGCACCCCATTGGTAGACGTCGCCGGTGACGAGCTCGGTCAGGATCGCGACCGGGACCGTCTTGTTGGCGCCGCTCTGGATGAAGGCGAGCGCGTAGATGAACTCGTTCCAGGACAGCGTGAAGGAGAAGATGCCGGCCGAGATCAGCCCGGGCACCGCGAGCGGCAGCGTGATCCGCCGGAGGATCTGCAGCCGCGTGGCGCCGTCGACCAGCGCGCATTCCTCGAGCTCGTAGGGGATCGACTTGAAATAGCCGATCAGGAGCCAGGTGCAGAACGGCACCAGGAAGGTCGGATAGACCAGGATCAGGGCGAGCGGCGAGTCGAACAGGCCGAACTGCACCACGACGGTCGCGAGCGGGATGAACAGGATCGAGGGCGGCACGAGATAGGCGAGATAGATGCCGAGGCCGACATAGGGGCTGCCGCGGAAGCGCAGGCGCTCGATGGCATAGGCGGCGAGCGTGCTCGCGATCAGGGACAGCGTGGTCGAGCCTATCGCCACCGTCATCGTGGTCCACAGCCAGCGCGGATAGGCGGTGTCGAACAACAGATGCTTGACGTGCGCCAGCGTCGGCGAGGAGATCCAGAACGGATTGTGCTGCTTGTAATTCATCAGCTCTGCGTTCGGCTTGAACGAGGTGATCGCCATCCAGTAGAACGGAAACAGCAGGATGAGCACGAAGCAGCCGAGCGGCAGATAGATCATCATCAGCCGTCGCAGCCCGGAATCCCAGGCCATGGTGTCGGGCGCCGCTTTGGCGTCGGCGACAGTGGAGCCTTGCGCGACGGCGTCAGTCATTGCTCTCTCCCTGCTGCCATTTGCGGCGCGCCAGGCCGAAATATGAGAACAGCGTCGCGAACACCAGGAACGGGATCATCGACACTGCGATCGCCGCACCTTCGCCGAGCTCGCCGCCGGCGATGCCGCGCTGGAACGCCAGCGTGGCCAGCAGATGGGTCGAGTTGCCGGGCCCGCCGCGGGTGATGGCATAGACCAGCTGAAAGTCGGTGAAGGTGAAGATGATCGAGAAGGTCATGACGATGGCGAGGATCGGCATCATCATCGGGAAGGTGATGTAGCGAAAGCGCTGCCAGGCGCTGGCCCCATCCAGCATCGCCGCCTCGTAGAGCGAGGGCGAGATGGTCTGCAGCCCCGCCAGCAGCGAGATCGCGACGAAGGGAATGCCGCGCCAGATGTTGGCGGCAATCAGCGAGAACCGCGCCGGCCAGGGCGAGCCGAGGAAGTCGATATTGCCGGACCGCCAGTGCAGCACGTCGACCAGGAGATACGAGATGATCGAGAATTGCGGATCGTAGATCCACCAGAACGCCAGCGCCGAAAGCACGGTCGGCACGATCCAAGGCAACAGGATGATCGCACGCAACAGGCTCTTGAACGGAAAATGGTTGTTGAGCAGCAGCGCGAGCCAGAAGCCGAGCGCGAACTTTCCGAACGTTGCGATTCCCGTATAGACCACGCTGTAGAACACCGCGTTCCACCACAGGGGATCGGTGAGCAGATACTGGAAGTTCTCGAAGCCGACATAGATGCCGCGGCGGCCGATCGTGGTGTCGGTGAAGGCGAGCCAGATGCCGAGGCCGAGCGGATAGGTCAGGAACACCAGGAGCAGCCCGATCGCGGGCGCAAGGCACATCGCGATCAGGAACGGCTTGTAGTCGAACAGGCGCACGATCCAGTTCGGCTGCCGCTGGGCCAAGGCGGGAGAGGAGAGGGTGGTCACGGACATAAGTCTGTTGTCCTGCTGTTGAACGTTACCACGCCGTCATTGCGAGGAGCCCGCGACAAAGTTGCGAAGCAATTTTGCGCTGGTGCGACGAAGCAATCCAGATTGCATCCGCGAAGGGATTCCGGATTGCTTCGCCTCGCTCGCAATGACGCTCGCTATCGCTGCCGCCGGAAGTAGCGCTTGCAGCGCTGCTCGGCTTCGGCGGCCGCGGCCTCGGGGGTGGCCGCGCCGGTCGCGACGGCAGAGCACATCTGGATCAGCACGTAGTCTGCACTGACGGCCCCCGTCGCCGTGGAGATCGGCCCCTTGTAGCCGTCATAATACGTGCTCTTCATCGTGTCCTTGAAGATCGAGACCTTGGGGTCGCCTTTCCAAACGGCCGCGTCGGCGTAGGCGGCGAGCGGCTGCGACCAATAGCCGGAATTGGCATTGAGCCAGGGCTCGTACTGGTCGTTCTCCAGCATGAATTGCAGGAAGGCCTTCGCCGCGTTGGGGTACTGGCTGTGCTTGAACAGCATGGCGTTCAAGGTCAAGCCGGCCATCGGCGAGACCTTGGCGAGGCCCTTCGGCAGCAGCTGGTGCTCGCTGTCGTCGGCGATCGCCTTGGTCGCCGGATCGTTCTTCAGCGAGAAGTACAGCGAGACGCCGTTGGCGGTCAGCGAGATCTCCTGCGAAGAATACGCCCGGTTGTTGCTGACGTCGTTCCACGACGTCGTGCCGGCGATGAAGGTCGGGTAGATTTGCTTGACCCAGTTCAGCGCGGCGATGGTCTCCTTGCTGTTGATGACGACGTTGCCTTCCTCGTCGAGCAGGGAGGCGTTGTGGGACCACAGCGCCCAGTTCGCAAAGCCGTTGCCGTCACCCTTGGCGTTGCCGAGCGCGAAGCCGGCCGGCTTCCCGGCCTTTTGCAGCTTCTGGCAGAGATCGAGAATGCCGGCGTGATCTTCCGGCACCTTGTCGAAGCCGACGGATTGCAGGATCGACTTACGGTAGATCAGCGGACCCGCGGTGGCGCCGAATGGCAATCCGATCCAGGCCTCGCTCTTGTTCTTCTTGCCGTAGCGCTGCGCCAGCGGCAGCCAGCCGCCATAGCGCTTGCCGATGTAATCGGCGACGTCGGTCAGCTCGATCAACTTGTCGATGTAGATGTGCGGTGCATCGGAGAAGCCGATGATGATGTCGGGGCCCGCGCCCGAATTGGCGGTCACCGCGGTCTGCTGGTTGATGTCCTCCCAGCCGACGAAGTCGACCTTGACCTCGACCCCCGTCTCCTTGGTGAACTTTGCGGCGTTGGCGCGGAACACGTCTTCGTCGGCCTGGACGAAGCGAACCGGGCGCAGCATGCGCAGGGATGCGCCCTTCTCGATCTCGCGCTTGGGCGCCGCCACGTCGGCGGCCTTGATCGTCGATGATGTTGTTTGCGCCGCAGCACCAGTGGCAGCGAGGGTTGCAGCGGACAGGCCCAGCGCCAAGGCATCACGACGTGTGATGTCGTTCCTCATCAGTTCCTCCCTATGTGCTCCCTTCCCGGCGTTGATCGCCGGTGAAGGGTCGTCTCGGTCGTTGGCGCCTTGCGCCGGCCGCCTAGCTGTTCGGCCCGCGATCCATGCTGACGGGTTGCCAGCGGCGGAGCGCGGTCGTTTGCAGCACCGACGGATTGACGCAGCTTACCGGCCACATGCCCTGCAGCACCAGTGACAATTCGTAGCCCACCCGGCGCTTGCGCGCTTCGTCGAACCGTGCCGAGGCCGATGCGACGTGGGCGGTCAGGGTCACGTTCTCCATGCCGAGCAGGGGATTGTTGTGGGAGGGCGGCTCCTTCTCCAGCACGTCGAGGGCGGCGTGCGCGATCCAGCCCTCCTGCAGCGCCTTGATCAGGCTCTCCTCGTCCACCGTGGCGCCGCGGCCGGTGTTGATGAAGATCGAGCCCTTCTTCATCTGCCGGAAGTGCTTCTCGGTCAGCATGTGATGCACCTCGGGCCGCGCGGGGGCGTGCATCGAGACGAAGTCGGATTGCGACAGCACCTCGTTCAGCGTCGCCGGGATCACGCCGTGGTCCCACATCAGCGTTTCCTGGATGAAGGGATCGTAGGCCATCATGCGCAGGCCGAACGGCGCCGCGCGCTTCGCAACTGCACGCGCGACGCGGCCGAACGAGACGAAGCCGAGCGTCTGGCCCATCAGCCTGGGGATCTTGAGCAGCGCGGGCCGCCCCTCGGCCCAGCGGCCGTCGCGCACCATGCGGTCCTGCTCGACCAGACGGCGGAAGCCCGCGAGCAGCAGCATCATGGCGTGGTCGGCGACCTCTTCGATGAAGGTGTCGGGGATGTTGGTCACCGGAATTCCGCGCGCGGTGGCGGCCTTGACGTCGACGCTGTCGACACCGACCGAGCCGAGCGTGATGACCTTGCAGCTCTCGAGCGCGTCGATGATGGTCTTGGTGATCGGGATGCCCTTGGCGTAGATGGCGTCGGCGTTCTTCGCGGCGGCGATGAACTCGGCCTCGTTGGCGGGGGCTTCGATGATCTCGGCATCGATCGGATCGAGCGCCTCGCGCTCGTAGGAATAATCGCTTCCTGCGACCGTGAAGCTCGCGCCCTTCGGCGTCACCACCCTGTATTTCGGCATTTCCTGCTCCCGATTTGGTTTGTCGGTTCTTGTTGCGGGCCCGGTCTTCGCGGCGGGCCTCTGCGTCCTTTTACGCGAAATCGAGGTGATGGCGTACAATTCCCGGTTGTCCGCTTCGAGATAAATCGCCGGTTTTGGCGGCTGCGTCCGGGCTTCTACGGAGGCACGTAAGGAACTTGCTAAGGGGTCGCCTACTAAAAGTTGATTCAAATCAAGCAAGTCTGCGGTGCGTCCGCACCACCCGAGGAGCCCATTGTGAAGTTGAGCAATCTGAAGATCGCCCCCAAGCTGGGCATCCTTGTCGGCGTCACCCTGTTCGGCCTCTGCATCTCAGGAGTCCTCGCCGGCTACCTGATGAAGCAGGAGATGGTGAATGCGCGCATCGACCAGGCCAAGGCGATCGTGGAGTTGGCGCGCAACTACGCGGCTGCGCTGAAGAAGCGCGTCGATGCCGGCGAGATGACGAAGGACGCGGCCATGGCCGAGCTTCGCCGCTACGGCAATTCGATGACCTACGACAACGGTTCGGGCTACCTGTTCGGCACATCCTATGACGGCATCACGCAGCTTGCGCCCGATCCGAAGACGATCGGTGCCAACCGCATGGATGTCGTGACCAACGGCCGCAAGCTGTCGGTCGAGCTGATGGATGGCGTCAAGGCCAATGGTTCGATCCTGCTGTACTATGAATATGTGAAGCCCGGCCAGGAGAAGCCGATCCGCAAGATCGGCTACGCGGTGGCGGTGCCCGGCTTCGACATGTATCTCGGTACGGGCGCCTATCTCGACGACATCGACGCCAAGATGGGCCCGGTCTACTGGATGCTTGGCCTCGCCATGCTCGGCATTCTCATCGTCGCCGGCGGCGTCGCCTGGATGATCGGCCGCGGCATCAGCCGCCCGCTGGCGCTGCTCGGCGGTCGCATGAAGGACCTTGCCGACGGCAAGCTCGATGGCGACATTCCCGGCGTCGGCCGGGGCGACGAGGTCGGCGCGATGGCCGCCACGGTGCAGATCTTCAAGGACAATGCGGTTCGCATCCGCGAGCTCGAGCAGACAGAAGCGGCTGCGCAGCAACGCGCAGCGGCGGAACGTCGCCACGCCATGGAAGAGCTCGCCAACGACTTCGAGCGCAGCGTCAACGGCATCGTCCGCTCGGTCTCTTCGGCCGCGGCCGGTATGCAGACCACGGCGCAGTCGATGACCGCGACCGCGAGCGATGCCTCCTCGCGTGCCGCAACGGTCGGCGCGGCCTCGCAAAAGGCCTCCGGCAATGTCGGCACGGTTGCGGCGGCCGCCGAAGAGCTGTCGAGCTCGGTTGCGGAAATCTCCCGCCAGGTCACGCGGTCGACCGAAGTGGCGAGCCGCGCGGTCAACGACGCCGAGCGCACCAATTCCACGGTTCAGGAACTCTCCACCGGCGCCGAGAAGATCGGCGAGGTCGTCAAGCTGATCCACTCGATCGCGGCGCAGACCAACCTGCTTGCGCTCAACGCCACCATCGAAGCGGCCCGCGCCGGCGAGTCCGGCCGCGGCTTTGCCGTCGTCGCCTCCGAGGTCAAGGCGCTGGCCAACCAGACCGCCAAGGCGACCGAGGAAATCTCCGCACAGGTCGCGGCGATGCAGACCTCGACCAGCGATGCCGTTGCGGCCATCGCCGGTATCACCCAGACGATCGCTGAGATGAGCGAGATCACCGCCGGAATCTCCTCGTCGATCGAGCAGCAGGGCGAAGCGACCCGCGAGATCGCTCGTAACATTCAGTCGGTCGCGGCCGGATCGAACGAGATCAACGCCAATATCGGCAGCGTCACCTCGGCCGCGGAAGCGACCGGCACGGCGGCAACCGACGTGCTCACCAACGCCCGCGAGCTGGACAGCCAGTCCGGCGCGCTGCGCGGCGCCGTCGACAACTTCCTCGCCAAGGTGCGCGCGGCGTAGCTACAAGCGGGAAACGCGTGGGGTGGGCAAAGGCGCGCAAGCGCCGTGCCCACCTTCTCTTTTTGAATTCGTCGAAATGTCGGTGGGCACGCTACGCTTTGCCCGCCCTCCGAGACCGTCTACTGCTTCTCGATCTTCGCGTTGGTGATCAGCTTCTCCCACAGCACCAGCTGCTCGTTCACGAAGGTGCCGAGCTGCTCCGGCGTGCCCGAAAATGCGTCCATGCCGAGGGTGGCGAGCTGGGCCTTGATCTCGGGCTTCTCGACGATCTTCCTGATCTCGGCATTGAGCCGCGTCACGATCTCCTTGGGCAGGCCGGCCGGGCCGAAATAGCCCTGCCATGACGAGATGTCGAAGTCAGGCACGCCGGCTTCCTGCATCGAGGGCAGATGCGGCACCAGCGGCGAGCGCTCCTTGGTGGTGACGGCGAGCGCGCGCAGCGCGTTGCCGTTGACGTGGGGAAGGCCGGTCAGGATGTCGACGAACATCATCGACACGCGCCCGCCCATGACGTCGTTGAGCGCCGGCGGCGAGCTCTTGTAGGGCACGTGCAGCAGGTCGAGGCCGGCATTGTGCGCAAAGGTCGCACCCGACACGATCGCCGAGGACGAGCCCGAGGCGTAGCTCAGCTTGCCGGGATTGGCTTTGCCATAGGCGACGAGCTCGGCCACGGTCTTGGCCGGCACTTCCGGATTGACGACCAGCATGAAGGGCAGGTCGCCGGTGCGCGCGATCGGCGTGAAGTCCTTGACCGGATCGTAAGTGAGGCTCTTGAGCAGATAGGGATTGGCCGAATGCGTCGTGTTGGTGGTCACCAGCAGCGTGTAGCCGTCGGGGGCGGCCTTGGCGACATAGCTTGCGGCGAGCATGCCGTTGGCGCCGGCCTTGTTCTCGATGACGATGCCGACGCCGAGCGCCTGCGACAGATGCTGCGAGATCAGCCGGGTGGTGGTGTCGGTGCCGCTGCCGGCCGCGAACGGCAGCACCAGCGTGATGTTGCGGCTCGGCCAGGTATCGGCTTGCGCAGTGGATGCGGCGGCGAGGCACAATGCGGCCGCACCGGCGGTCCGCAGGTTTCGAATCAGCCCTGAAATCATCTTGAGACATTCCCTCTTTTTCGTTGGCGGGGAACCTAGCGTCTCTTCATTGAAATCGGAAGACGGGAGTTTATCGACCGCTCTCGTGCCCCGGACGCAGCGCATCGCTTGCGCGCTGCGTCTTGTCCGGGACACAGCACGCAGCGTCCGTCCTGCGGAATTACTTCACCGCCGAACCCTGGCGCGAGGCGGTCACGACGCCGGCGAGCACCAGCGCATAGCCGATCAGGTGAAACGGCTGCAGCTTCTCGCCGAGCAGCAGGATCGCCATCGCCGAGCCGAACACGGGCACCAGATGGAAGAAGGGCGCGGCCCGGTTCGGCCCGATCAGCGCCACGCCGCGGTTGAAGAACAGATAGGCCAGCGTCGAGGGAAAGATCAGGATGTAGCCCAGCGTCGCCAGCGTCATCGCATCGAATTGCAGGACGCGGCCGCTTGCTGCCTCCCAGATCGCCGCGGGGATCAGCATCGTCGCGCCGCAGCAGGTGGTGAAGGACAGGAAGGACAGCTGATGGATCTTGGGTCGGCGCGGGATGAAGGCGGAGTAGATCCCGAAAGCCACCAGCGAGGAGGCGAACATGATGTCGCCCCTGTTGAAGCTGATGCTCGCAAGCGCCGCGAGATCGCCGCGCAGGATGATGATCAGCACGCCGAGAAGCGAGATCGCGATGCCGGCGAACTGCGCACCCGTCAGCCGCACGCCGAACAGCACCAGCGACCACAGCGCCACGAACAGCGGACCTGCCGACTGGATCAGCAGCGCGTTCAGCGCCTCCGTGTACTGCATCGCCCAATACGAGATCGCGTTGTTGAAGGCGAAGCCCACCAGCGACAGGAACAGCATCAAGGGCAGGCTGCTCCGCAAGGCGGGCCAGTCGCGCTTCAGATGCGGCCAGGCGAACGGCAGCAGGATCAGGAATACGCCGAACCAGCGGATCGTGGTCACCGTCAGCGGCGGCACATGGGCGCCGACATGGCGCGCGAGCACGATGTTGCCGGCCCAGAACAGCGAGCTCAGGCTGAGCAGCAGATAAGGCTGGTTGTTGAGCCAACTGGCCGGATTGGAGGCCGGTGGCACGGGCGAAGCAATCGTCATTGGCGTCGGATGGGAGCTTGCGCCGGATCGGCGTCGTGGCACAAGTCACGCGGTCGCAATGCTACAATGCAGGCAAGCCCCGAGGAGGTGCCTTTGGCGGTCAATATGTTGAACATCGCGGGCCTGGAGCGGCTCGATCCGCAGTCGCCGGTGGTGATGCTGAACCTGATGCGTTTCCACGCGCGCTCGCGCGACGGCGACGGATCCGGCTGGGATGCCTATTTGCGCTACAGCGCCATCACCGTGCCGATGATCAAGGCACGCGGCGGCACCTTGCTCTGGACCGGCGATGCCAAGGCCATCGCGCTCGGACCGCACGCCGGCAATGACTGGGACTTTGTCGCGCTGGTCCATTATCCGACGGTTGCGGCGTTCTTGGACATGATGACTTCGGAAGCCTACGAGACGCAGGCCGACCCGCACCGCCTCAACGGCTGCGCCGAGCATGTGATCATCGCGACCAGCGAGGCCTACAGCAAGTTCAGGGCGACGTAGAAAACCAATCGCGCGGCCCGCTTCTTCCCTCCGCGGAGACAACCCCTCATCCGGCGCTTCGCGCCACCTTCTCTCACAAGAGAGAAGGAAGGTTTACGTCGCCTGCTTCCGCGACGCCGCGAACACGCCCGACAGCACCAGCGCAAAGCCGATGAAGTGGAACGCCTGCGGGTGCTCGCCCAGGAATGCCATTGCCATGATCGAGCCGAACACCGGCACGACGTGGAAGAACGGCGCGGCGCGGTTGGCACCGATCAGGCGCACGCCGCGATTGAAGCAGAGATAGGCGAGCGTCGAGGGGAACACCGCGACGTAGAACAGGGTGAGCAGGTTCGGCGCATCCAGCTTCATCACCGGACGCGCGTAGAGCTCCCAGATCTCCAGCGGAACGAGGCATGCGGCGCCGGCCCCGAAGGTGAAGGCAAGGAACGACAGGCCGTGCATCGCCGGCCGCTTCAGGCTCAGCACCGAATAGAGCGCGAAGATCAGGAGCGCGAGCAGGAAGATGAGATCGCCCTTGTTGAACTCGATGTTCGACAGGGTGGTGAAGTCGCCATGCAGGAGGATGGTCAGCACGCCGCACATCGACAGCAGCACGCCGAAGGCCTGCGCTGCGGTGAGGCGGATGCCGAGAATGACCAGCGACCACAGCGCCACCAGCAGCGGCGCGGCCGACTGCAGCAGCAGCGTGTTGAGGGCCTGTGTATGCTCCAGCGCCCAATATTGCAGCGTGTTGAAGGCGCCGATGCCGGTGACCGAGAGCGTGACCATCAGGCCGAGCTGGCCGCGGATCGCGGGCCAGTCCCGGGCAAGATGTTTCCAGGCGAACGGCAGCACCAGCAGGAAGGCGAACAGCCAGCGCAGGAACGACAGCGTGACCGGCGGGATATGGCCGGCGGCCAGCCGCCCGACGATGGCGTTGCCGGCCCAGCACAGCGCGGTGATGCTGAGCAGCAGATAGGGCTGGTTGGCGATCCAGTGATGGCCCGATGATTCGGAGCCCGTGCTCTGGCCGGTGGCGGACATTGTGATTGTTTTGGCCCCGCGTCATGCGCGCCAGGCCCCGGCCCGCCGAGGTCGGGCCGGTTGATCGCCCGGCGCTGTCCAAAGACACGGAAATCGGGGCTGCATCAACGGGGGGCGGACGCATCGCGACCATGCAGCGGCCGAAATCGATCTCACGCTTTGGTCGAAGCTTGTCGAGCCGCTCTGGAAGGTTTCTGGATTTTCCGGGGATATCAAAGGCTTAAAGTGTGTCTTGAGTCTCGAAAAAGCCCCGTTCTTGCTTGCCTAGAGCGGCTGCTTCCTTTATCCGGTTGGCTGCCTTGCGCGCGAACGGCTCCCGGCCGTCAGCTGGGCTGGCGCATCTAAAATCTTCGAAGGATTACCCGCGAATGGCCAATGTTGTCGTCGTCGGCGCCCAGTGGGGCGACGAAGGGAAGGGCAAGATCGTCGACTGGTTGTCGGAGCAGGCGGACATCGTCGTCCGCTTCCAGGGCGGCCATAACGCCGGCCATACCCTGGTGATCAACGGCAAGACCTACAAGCTCGCGCTGTTGCCCTCGGGCGTGCTGCGCGACCAGAAGCTGTCGGTGATCGGCAACGGCGTGGTGTTCGATCCGCAGGCCTTCCTCGACGAGGTCACCAAGCTGAAGTCGCAGGGCGTCGCCATCAGCCCGGAGAACCTGCGTGTCGCCGAGAACGTCACGCTGATCCTGCCGCTGCACCGCGAGCTCGACGCGCACCGCGAATCCGCCAGCGCCGCGACCGCGATCGGCACCACCCGCCGCGGCATCGGCCCGGCCTACGAGGACAAGGTCGGCCGCCGTGCCATCCGCCTGATGGACCTCGCCGACCTCGACACCCTCCCGCACAAGATCGACCGCCTGCTTGCCCACCACAACGCGTTGCGCCGCGGCCTCGGCCTGCCGGAGTTCGACGGCAAGCAGATCCTGAAGGAACTGAGCGCACTGGCACCTCAGCTGCTGCCCTACGCCGAGACGGTGTGGCGGCTGCTCGACATCAAGCGCCGCGAAGGCAAGCGCATGCTGTTCGAGGGCGCGCAGGGCGCGCTGCTCGACGTCGACCACGGCACCTATCCCTACGTCACCTCGTCCAACACGGTGGCGGCGCAGGCCGCGACCGGCTCGGGCCTCGGCCCCGGCGCGGTCGGCTATGTGCTCGGCCTGTGCAAGGCCTACACCACCCGCGTCGGCCAGGGCCCGTTCCCGACCGAGCAGGACAACGACGTCGGTCGCAAGATCGGCGAGCGCGGCCGCGAGTTCGGCACCAATACCGGCCGTCCGCGCCGCTGCGGCTGGTTCGACGCCGTGCTGGTCCGCCAGGCGGTCCGCACCTGCGGCATCAACGGCCTGGCGCTGACCAAGCTCGACATCCTCGACGGTTTCGACACGATCGAGGTCTGCACCGGCTACAGGCTCGACGGCAAGGAGATCGATTATTTCCCGGCCGGCGAGGGCGCCCAGGCCCGGGTCGAGCCGATCTACGAGACCATCGAGGGCTGGAAGGAGCCGACCGCCGGGGCGCGGTCTTGGGCCCAGCTGCCCGCCCAGGCCATCAAATATGTCCGGCGGATCGAGGAATTGGTGGGGTGCCCGGTCGCACTGCTTTCCACCAGCCCCGAACGCGAAGATACTATCCTCGTGCAAAACCCGTTTGAGGCTTAACGATCTCTTACCAGGACGCGCGTATAGTTGAGTTGAAATGGCTGATTACTATCCGCTGATCGCCCGCGCTATTGCCGCCCTGGACCCCAACGCTCCCGGCGAAAGCCGTCGCGCGCTCTATGAGCGGGCGCGCACGGCCCTGATCGCGCAGCTGCGCAGCGTGCAGCCGCCGCTGTCCGAATCCGAGATCACCCGCGAAAGGTTGTCGCTGGAGGAGGCCGTCCGCAAGGTCGAATCCGAGGCGGCCCAGCGCGCCCGCGAGGCCTCGCGCCCCGGTGGCGGCGGACGCAGCGGCGGCGATGCGTTTCGCCGCGCCAGCACCCGGGCTGCCGAGGGCAACGCGGCCGCAGCCGCGCCGGCTCCGCCGCGCACGCGTCCGGCTCCGCCACCGCCGCGGGCCGACCGTCCATCCTTCAACGTCGACGACCAGGGCGATGCCCAGCGTCCGCCGCGCGCTCCCCGTTTCGACGCGCCGCGCCAGCCCGGTCCGCCTGCGCCGCCGGCGATGCCGGAGCCGCCGGCGCCTCCACCGGCGGGGCGCGATCGCGCGGGTGGTCGCCGTCCGCCGGACATCGGACCGCCGCCGGCGCTGCCTCCCGCTCCGGGCGTGCGCGGCTTCCGCGACATCACGGCCGATGCCAACGATCTCGGCGGCGCCGCCGCGCAGGCGAGCCGCGCCGCACGCCGCACCTATGCCAACGTGCCCTCGCCCTCGCCGGAATTCGACCGGCTGGAGCCGAGCCTGGAAAACCGCGTCGCCGAAGGCGAGGCGCCTTATTCCTATGACGAGTCGATCGAGGAGGCCGAGCGCTATGCGCCGCGGCCGGCCTCGGCGCGCCCGCACATCCCGGTGCTCGAGCGCGACGCCAAGAAGGCCAAGCGCGGCCGCTCGGTCTTTCCGTTCAAGAGCGCGATCGCCGTCGGCATCGTGCTGATCCTGGTCGGTGCCGGCATCCTCTGGGGCAAGCCCCTGGTGCAGATTGCGACCAACCTGTTCAAGTCCTCGCCGACCCAGGTGGTCGAGGCGCCGAAGGATGCCTCGCAGCCGCAGACCAAGCCGAAGATCCCCGATCGCGTCGGCCAGCCCTCGGCGAGCGACCAGCCGGTTGCGCCGGTGGCGCAGAAGGTCGTGCTCTACGACGAGGATCCGTCCGATCCGAAGGGCAAGCAATATGTCGGCTCGGTGGTGTGGCGGCTGGAGCCGATCAAGGCCTCGGGCACCCAGAAGGCCGACGTCGCCGTGCGCGCCGACATCGAGATTCCCGACCGCAAGTTCAAGATGACGATGTCGTTCCGCCGCAATACCGACTCCTCGCTGCCGGCGAGCCACACCGCGGAATTGACCTTCATCCTGCCGCCGGATTTCCCGGGCGGCAGCGTCTCCAACGTGCCGGGCATCCTGATGAAGTCGAACGAGCAGGCGCGCGGCACGCCGCTCGCAGGCCTCGCGGTCAAGGTCACCGACGGCTTCTTCCTGGTCGGCCTCTCCAACGTCGACGCCGACCGCTCCCGCAACGTCCAGCTCCTGAAGGAGCGCTCCTGGTTCGACGTGCCGCTGGTCTACGCCAACCAGCGCCGCGCCATCATCGCCATCGAGAAGGGCGCCCCGGGCGAGCGGGCCTTCAACGACGCCTTCGCGCAGTGGGGCGATTAGGGCGAGGCGAGCCGTTCTCCGTCATTCCGGGGCGCGCGTAGCGCGAGCTCGGAATCCATTTCACCGCGTCACATGCTGCCCAATGGATTCCGGGTTCGGTGCTGCGCACGCCCCGGAATGACGCCGAGTAGCTTACTGCGCCGCCGCTTCCCGCTTGTGCGATGCGGATGCCGCGGCTTCGCGGTCCATCACGGCGCGGCAGCCGGGGCTGACCTGCGCCTTGTTCCGCACCATGCAGGCTCTGACCCGGGGGATGTCGGGGATCTCACTGGAGCACAGCCGCATCGCATCGCCCGTGCACATCTGCTGCGCTTCGGATGAGAAGGCGAGGCCGGGTGAGGTCTGGAGCGCGATGGCGGTGGTTGCGACGGCGAGCAGCGAAGCGGTGGTCTTCAAAGGCGAAGCGATGGTCTGAGTGCGTGTCATGCAGAATGGATCCCCGAGTTCCCGTAGGCTTGAGCCACTTGGTTATTGGGGCGCCGCACGCGACTTGATCTGCCGCATGTCACAGCCTTCACGTCGGGAGTTCAGTCCCGCATGTGGTCGCTCGATTTCTTGATTGTTCGAATCGAAAAGTGCTGCGCCGCCCGAGCGAAGTATGCGCCATTGTCGCGCAGCCGCAATGGTCGGCATGAAGGAAATTGCGGTTGTTGCGTGGACGTCACGCACAACGCCTGCGCACGCGATCAGATCAGCCGATCGGAGGACGCGCCGGCTTGTCCAATGTCGCTCGTGCCGAGCGCGGCGGCGTGTTCCTCGACGGCAGTGACGCCCTTGGCCGTGAGCTCGAACAGGTCGCCGTCCTTCATCACGTAGCCGTCGGCGATCAGTTGCCCCATCTTCCCCTGGCGGTCGTCGGCGAAGGCAACGGATTGACTGATGTCCCGCAGGATCGAGAGTTCTTCGTCGTGCAACATGGTGTCACTCTCCACCTGCGGAAATCGGTGCGGCCCTCACATGCCGTGGCTCTGAAACACCTTGCTGCAAGCGCGCGACAGCTTGGCCCGGTTGGCTTGCAGGCAGCCCTGCACCGCGCCGTCATTGCCGAGGTCCTTGCGACAGAAGCGCGATGCGTCCCGCGAGCAGGCCTGCTGCTCCTGCGGCGAGCCCATGTGGCCTTGTGCGGAAGCGGACGTTTGCGACAGGCCGGTCAGGGCCGCCAGCGTGATCGTCGCCAGAACAAATTTGCGGGCCATCGGCGGCTCCAATCTGACAGGGGATGAATTCAGGTCCTGCATGAACTCGTCGCCCTGCCACTTGTTCCCCACGGCGGGGCTGCCCCGCTGTTCAAGGTTCCCGCGGCGCTGCTATAACCTCCGGAGAAGTGTGAGGGTGTTTTGATGAAACGCTATCTGGTGTTTGCGCTGGTTGGCCCGTTCGTCGGCGGGTTCCTGCTGCTGCTGACGACGACCTATCAGTCCGGCTATTGGACCCAGACCAATCTCGGCGAGGTCGGCAAGCTGTTCGCAGTGTTCTTCAAGACCCTGCAATACAGCTATCTGTTCGGCTTGCTGCCCTCGCTGATGATCGGCGCGATCGACGACATCCTGGTCCACATCAGGCGGATCGGCCCCACCTTGCGGATGCTGCTGGTCGGCCTGTTCGCCTTCGTGCTGGCCTCGCTCACCTACAGCTCGCGCGGGCCGGATTCGGGCGCCGTGCAGTTCATCCTGTACGGCCTGGTCGGCTTCGTGCCCGCGGTGATTTCGTCCTGGCTCGTGCATAAATACATCAAGGAGCCGCAAGCGGCGGCGGCGACACCGACCTGAGCGCGCGACGTTCCGGCGCGGCGCAGCAACTTCCGCCGCCCAGGCGCGTTCCCTTGAGGCCATGACCATGTCCGACGACGAAATTATCGCTCCCCGCCGGCCCCGTTCGGGGAGCGGTGCGCGCGCGACTGCTTCGGGCGCTGAAGCCCGCGGGCCGATCATCGACCAGGACGGCCGCGAAATCCGCCCCGAGACGCTGGAGCAGGGCTTTCGCGAATTCCGGTTCGAGTTCGGCCAGGGCGGCCCGTTCGGCAATCTGACGCGCGAGCAGCGCATCGCGCGTCTCGAGGCGATCGCCAAGCTGCTCGACGTTGCCTTCATCCTGCCCGGGACCAACATCCGCTACGGCATCGACGGGCTGATCGGCCTGATGCCGGTCGTCGGCGACATCATCACCACCGCGATCTCGCTGTGGCTGGTGCGCGAGGCCCGCGCGCTGGGCGCGCCCTGGTACGTCACCGCGCGCATGCTCGGCAATGTCGCGCTCGACGGTGTGGTCGGCATGGTCCCGTTCGCGGGTGACGCCTTCGACGTCATGTTCCGCGCCAACATGCGCAACGTGCGTCTGCTCCGCCGCTGGCTCGACAAGCAGCCAAGGATTTAGCGACTTTTGTCCGACCTCGTTCGTGTCCCGGACAAGGCACGGCGCGCAAGCGCTGCGCCGCAGAGCCGGGACCCAGGAACCAAGGGGAACGTCGATGCGTGGGCCCCGGCTCTGCAGCGCATCGCCGAAGGAGCGCAAGCGCTGCGTCCGGGACACCCGGAGTCTTCAGGATATTTCCGTAAGCGAGGGGATAGCCCCCTCAAACACAAAGAGCGCGACGACCTTTCGGCCATCGCGCCCTTTGCGCACATCGAAGGGTTTGCGAAACTTACGCCGCGTCGGCGTCGGTCTCGGCGGCCGGGGCCGGCTTGGGACGGCGGGGCAGCGGGAATGCTTCGCTCTCGTAGAGCGAGCGGATGCCGTTCTGGTCGAAACGCGCCTCCTCGACCTGGAGATAGGCGCCGTTCAGCGAGTCCGTCGGCAACTGCTCCATCGCGAACTGCACGGCCTCGGCCGCGGTGCCGAACCGGCGATAGGTGAAGCCGGCACGCTTCTTCTTGCGGATCGCGGCGGGGAAGAGCTCGGCGGAGGTGTTGAAGTTGAACGGACGCAGTGGACGCATGGTCAAAGACCTCGTGATCTTCTCTGGGGCTTTAAGCGCGTGGGGTTTGGGAGGGCAGCTGCCGCAATCGAGCGGGCCCGCCGCACATGTCATTTTCGCCCCCTAATATAAGCTTATCTGACAAAAATGCGACCCCTGCGATGGGAGATGATGAATCCGCGCATGGCAGGTCCGCAGACGAGAAAATCTGAATTATTTCAATGGGTTATTTGGTTCATAATTTGCCAAGAAGCAGCAGGACGACCAGCACCACAAGCACGACGCCGCCGATCCCCATGCCGGAATGGCCCAGGCCATAGCCATAACCGCCTACGCGGCCGGACAGGCCCCCGAGCAGGTAGATGATCACCAGGATGATCAGGATGGTCCCGAGTGACATGGCTTCCTCCCTGGCGGTGCCCAGATGCGATGATCGGCCGCACCGCCAGAGTAGAAAAGCACATCACACGATCGGGTTCCATGCGGGAACCCGATCGGGCGGGGCGATTATTTCGGCTCCAGCTTCAAGGCGGCGGAGTTGATGCAGTAGCGCAGGCCGGTCGGCCCGGGGCCGTCGGGGAAGACATGGCCGAGATGGCCGCTGCATTTCGAGCAGAGCACCTCGGTGCGGATCATGCCGTGGCTGACGTCCCGCTCCTCGTCGATATGGCTCTCGACGGCGGGCTGGGTGAAGCTCGGCCAGCCGCAGCCGGAATCGAATTTGGCGTCCGACTCGAACAGCACATTGCCGCAGCCGGCGCAGACATAGGTGCCGGCGCGGTGGTCGTGCTCATATTCGCCCGAGAAGGGACGCTCGGTCGCCTTCTCGCGCAGCACCGCGTACTGCATCGGCGACAGCTCGCTGCGCCATTGCTCTTCGCTCTTGATGACCTTGTCGTCGGTGGTATTCGTTTTGGTGTCGGGCATGGGTCTCCCGTTTTTTCAGCGATCTTGGTTTCGGTGGTCTCAGTTGGTGGCCTTGCTGGCACTCACCAGCGTCGGCTTCTCAATGTAGTTATCCGCGAACAGCTTTTTCAGGTTCTCGACCTTCGGCAGGTCGTTGTAGGCGATGTAGGGCTGGTTCGGGTGCAGCGTCAGATAGTCCTGGTGGTAGGCCTCCGCCGGGTAGAACGCCTCCAGCGCGCCGACCTTGGTCACGATCGGCTTGGAGAACACCTTCGCGCCGTTGAGCTGGGCGATATAGGCCTCCGCCACCTTCTTCTGCTCGTCCGAGGTGGTGAAGATCGCAGAGCGATATTGCGGGCCGGTGTCCGGGCCCTGGCGGTTGAGCTGGGTCGGATCGTGCACCACCGAGAAGTAGATCTGGAGGATCTTGCCGTAGGAGATCTTCTTCGGGTCGTACTTGATCTCGACCGACTCGGCGTGGCCGGTCCGGCCGCTCGAGACGGTCTGGTAGTCCGCGGTCGCCTTGGTGCCGCCGGCATAGCCGGAGACCGCGTTGACGACGCCGGCGGCGTGCTGGAAGACGCCCTGCACGCCCCAGAAGCAGCCGCCGGCGACCACGGCGGTCTGGATCCCGCTCGCGGGGGCCGTATCCATCGCGGGGGCGGGAATCACCACCGCCTCTTCCGCAGCTCGTGAAGGCATCGCGAAGGCGAGCCCGAGGGCGGTGGTTGCGGCGAGCAGGGACAGCAGGACAGGTCGGCGCATGGCGATCCTCTTTCGAAAGGTCTGACAGTCTACGGCGGCGAGGGCCGGGCGAACAGCCTGCCCGGCCGCGTTTTCGCATCATCCGAGGTACGGACGCAGCCGTCGATTGTTACGACGGCGCGGACACGAGTCCGTGAAATGAGCCGCCCGGGACGGCCCGGCGAGCGCACGCCTTGGCGAGACCGGGAACTCCGCGCTAGATGAACCCGGGCGGTCGACGATCGACTCAAGAACAACTTGCTGGCTGGAGCAGGCTGACACCATGCTGCGCGTCGTTTCCCTGACCCTCGTCATTCTGGCCGCCGGCATGTCGCGCGCGGCGGCCGATCCGCAGGCCGACGACCTCGCCATCTGCCGCGATCGCCAGGCGGACGCCCAGGCCCGCGCGACCGCCTGCGAAAATCTGCTGAAGGCCGACAAGGTCAGCGGCAAGGACAAGGCGATCGCGCTTTCCGCGCGCGGCAACACGCAGCTCAACAAGCGTGATTACGACCAGGCGATCGAGACCCTGTCCATCGCACTCGATCTCGATCCGGACTACGTCATCGCCCTCAACCTGCGCGGCCTCGCCTATGAGCGCAAGGGCCAGGACGATCTTGCCATGGCGGACTACAATCTCGCCCTCCAGAAGCGGCCGGCCTACGGCGTTCCCTACAACAACCGCGGCGTGATTTATGCGCGCCGCGGCGCGATGCAGAGCGCCATCGACGATTTCACCCAGTCGATCAAATACACGCCGAAATTCCTGCTCGCCTGGACCAATCGCGCCCGCGCGCGCACGCTGCTGAAGGATTTCGACGGCGCGATCGCCGACTTCGCGGAGGCCGAGAAGATCGACCCGTCCGCGCCGCAGATCGCCAGCAATCGCTGCATCACCTATGGCATGATGGGCAAGTTCGACCGGGCCTTTGCCGATTGTAACGGCCTGATCGAGCGGCAGCCGAAAAACGTCTACGCGATCAACAACCGCGCCGATGTCAGCATGATGAAGGGCGACCTCGATGCCGCACTGAAGGATTACAACACGGCGATCCAGATCAACCCGAACAACATCCGCGCGCATTCCGGTCGCGGCCAGATCTATGAGCGCCGGAAGGATCTGGCGCAAGCCCGCGCCGACTATCGTGCCGCGGCCTATTCGCTGACGAATTTCGATGACACCGAGGTCGCACGCGCCCGTGCCATCGCGCAGGAGCGGCTTGCCGCGCTGACGCAGCCGGCGCCGGCCGGGGCAACAGGACGCCGCGTGGCGCTGGTGATCGGCAATGGCGCCTACAGGAACGTCCATGCTCTGCCCAATCCGCCGCGCGATTCCAAGCTGATCGCGAGCGTGCTGCGCGACGTCGGCTTCCAGACCGTGATCTCCGTCAGCGACCTCACCCGCGACAGGTTCTTCGACGCGTTGAAGGCCTTCGCGGAGGAAGCTGAGAAGGCCGACTGGGCCGTGGTCTATTACGCCGGCCACGGCTTCGAGATCGGCGGGGTGAATTATCTCGTTCCCGTCGACGCCAAGCTCGCCGCCGACAAGGACGCCGAAACGCAGGCGGTCGCCCTCGAGCAGGTCATCGCCGCGGTCGGCGCCGCGCGAAAAATGCGTCTCGTGGTGCTCGATGCCTGCCGCGACAATCCGTTCGCGCCGGCCATGCAGCGCACCTTGTCGCTGAAGCTGGTCGACAAGGGCTTTTCCAACATCGAGCCCGGCGCCGGCTTCATGGTGGTCTACGCCGCCAAGCACGGCGAGACCGCGATGGACGGCGACGGCAGCGCCAACAGCCCGTTCGCCACGGCCCTCGCCCGCGAGATCAAGCAGCCTCGCGTCGAGATCCGGAAACTGTTCGACATCATCCGCGACGATGTCTGGGCCGCAACGAAGCACGAGCAGCAGCCGTTCACCTACGGCTCGCCGCCGGGGCGGGAAGACTTCTATTTTGTCGCCGGCAAATGAAGGCCGGCGTTGCGGGGCGCGTTCATATCAGCGAATTGAACCAGTCGAACACGGTCGAATGTCCGTTCAACGCGGAGCTGTCGCCATAGAGGCTCGCCAGGAACGTGACGCGATGGCTTGCGCCGCCAACCGGGACGCCCTCCGCGAAACGTCCGCCGGCGGCGATGGCCGGCTTGACCAGTCGCGGATGCAGCGCTTCGTCAGCCAATCCGTAATACAACCGGATCGGGCAATCGTAGTCCCAGAAGGTTGCGCCGTTGCGACCGAGCTGGCGCAGCAGCTTGCTGTTGGTGTCATGGGTAAACCGGTCGAAGAACCCGTCGACCAGGAAGTCCGCCGCCGGCGGAACACTTTTTGCGGTGTCACCCTCCAGGCTGTAGTCGGCCCAGTATTTTTCCGCGAACGCCTGATATTGCGGCTTGATGGCTGTCTTGAACAGATCGTTGAGACCGTAATACCGGCGATAGCTTCCGAGCAACACGATCAGGCAGGGCGTGATCCAGGCCGGAGGCATCGGGTAGGACGTGTCCGTCGACGGAATGAAGGCTGTCGGGCTGACCCAGTAGCGGAAGCTCTCGGCGAGGTTGTTGAACGGGCTCTGGGCCGCGGTGGCCGTCACCTTGATGCCGCGGCGTTGCATCTCCTGCTTCAGCCATTGCGTGTTCAGCGCGCCTTGCGACCAGCCGTTCAAGAACAGCGCGGATTGGCGGAGACCGAGCGCCTCGAGCTCGACGAGCCCGGCCTTGAGGACATCGAGGCAGCACTGCACGGTGGCGCCCTTCACCGCGTAGGCTTCGCCGCGGCCGTCGCGATAGGGGCCCTTGCCGATGTAGTCGGCGGCGATGACGGCATAGCCATTGCCGGCGAAGCGCTGGACGTTGAACAGCGTCTCCAGCGAGTCGACGTTGTCGCGGAGCTGGTAGGCTTCGTCGCCAAGTCGCAGCAGGTTCGAGGGAACCTGGTCGAACGACAGGATCGTGCCGTGCTGCCAGGACAGCACAGGCAACGCGCCGCGCACGCCCACGGGCACTGCGACGAGCGCGCTGACCTTCACGCGCTCCTTCGTCTCAGGGATCTGCGTCGTCGTGGTGATGCGCCGCAGCTCGACGTCGTAGCGTGCTTCATGCTTCCCGGAGAAGTCCTTGGGCAGGACGTCGTGCTCGTTGAACACGGCATAGAATTGCGCCGCCAGCGCGTTGAGCCGCTGCTTGGAGACCCGCACCGGCTTGTCCGGTCGCGCCTGCGCCGCGCGCAGCGGAGCAGAGCGCGCAAGTCTCGGCGCCGCGATCGATGCGGCGAGCGTGCCGGCCGCGATGCCGGCCGATCTCAGAAACCCGCGGCGGCTCGCGCTGGAGGTATCATCGCCCGCGGCGGGGTGATCGGGTCTTTCGAAGCGTTCAGCCATGCGTGTCCTCCTGCCGATGGCGCGGTGATACATCGCAAAGCCTAGCGCTTGGTGAATGCATCTGCGCGGTGCGGATGACGGCATCACACCACGATACTCAACCTTTTCGCCGCCCGCGTGATCCCGGTGTACAGCCACCTGGCGCGGCTCTCCCCGAACGCAAAACTCTCGTCGAACAGCACGACGTCGTCCCATTGCGAGCCCTGCGATTTGTGCACGGTCAGCACGTAGCCGTAGTCGAACTCGTCATAGGGCTTGCGCTGCTCCCAGGCGATCGCTTCGACGCCGCCTTCGAAGCAATCGGCGCGCACCGAAACCTTCGTCACCTTGTGTCCAAAATCCTCGTCCGGCGACAGCCGCATCGAGAGGATGCGCGATTTCGAGCGCGAGGTGTTGCGCGATTTCACGCGCCACAGGCCGCCGTTGAACAGACCCTTCTTGCGGTTGTTGCGCAGGCACACCAGCTTGTCGCCGGCGACCGGAAAGACGTCCTCGATGTTCTGGCGCTGCCGCACCCGCATGTTGTAGGCGCGTCTTGTGTTGTTGCGGCCGACCAGCACCTGGTCGGCGCCCATGACCCTGTCGGGGTCGAGCTCCTTTCGCGACACCACCTCGCTCTCGCCGTAGCGGCCGATGTCGAGCTCGCGGCCCTCGCGCACGTCCATCGACATCCGCACGATCGGATCGTCCTGCGCCTGGCGGTGCACCTCGGTCAGCATCGCGTCGGGTGTGGTGTTGGTGAAGAAGCCGCCGCCCTGGATCGGCGGCAGCTGGGCGGGATCGCCCAGCACCAGCAGCGGGCAGTCGAACGACATCAGGTCGCGGCCGAGCTCGGCGTCGACCATCGAGCATTCGTCGATCACGATCAGCTTCGCCTTGGATGCGGGCGCGTCGTCCCACAATTCGAAGCTCGGCTGCTCCTCGCCGGATTCGCGGGCGCGGTAGATCAGCGAGTGGATGGTGGAGGCCTCGTCGCAGCCCTTGTTGCGCATGACGAGGGCGGCCTTGCCGGTGAAGGCGGCGAACTTCACGTCGCCGTCGACGCCGTCGGCGATGTGCCGGGCCAGCGTCGTCTTGCCGGTCCCGGCGAAGCCGAACAGGCGGAACACCTGCGGTGTGCCGTTGCGGCCGGGTTTTGCTTTGAGCCAGTCGCCGACGGACTTGAGCGCGGCGTCCTGATGCGGAGTGAATGTCGGCATGTCTGTCTTGAGGGAGGGGCGACGCCCGGCGATTCGCCTCCCTCCAAGGTAACCATTCGACCCCCGCTTTCAAGCCGGATGCAGCAGCGAAGATCAATGCGGCGACGGCCGTCCTGGCCGCCTTGAACCGCTGCCGCGGATCCGTCCCTTGCAAGCGGCCGTCGGCTGGCCGTGGCCCGCTCCTCGGCTTGCGAATCCGCCTCATCACACCGGAGGTGAAGGCGAGGTAAACGCCTGGCCCGGCTCGCGCAATTTCATGCGGCAAACGGCACGCAGGTTGATCGTTGCCTGCGCCTGTTCGGATCGCCGCTTGATCTAGCGCAATGCGATCTGGACAGCACGAACCTATGGTCCGCAGCGGTGACAACGGCGTCGACCGAGGTGTGCCCGATGGGGCGCATTCTCCTGGAAAATTCCTGAACACGGGTTTGCCCGTGGGGATTCGGATATGCCGAGACCAATGTCACGACGCTCACTGTTTTCTGCCGTTCTGCCTTTCGCATCCGGCCGCGACGCGCTTGCGCCGCGCGGGGACGCGCCGCGCCCCGAGCAGGTGGCGACCGTCTCCAGTGCGAGCGCCTGCGTCGAACGACATGGCGTGGTCTGCCGCCGTTGCGTCGAAGCCTGTGAGCATTCCGCCATTCGCATTCTGTCGCGCGAGAAGCTCGGCGCGGTGATCGACGCTGCGGCCTGCACCGGCTGCGGCGACTGCATTCCGGTCTGCCCGGTCGAGGCCATCGCGCTCGCGCCGCGGGACCGGATCGCGCTGGTATCCGAACTTGCAAACCTGGTCGTGCACAATGGCTGATACCACCAACATCTGCGGCGTTGCCGTCTATCTCGCGCCGGGCGCGGCGGGCGATCTGACGAGCCGGATCCTGGCGATGCCCGGCGTCGAGCTGGAGGCCGCAGCCGGCGAGAACCGGCTCGCGCTGACCGTGATCGACACGCCGGCCTCGCTGGCGATCGACCAGATCGCCGCCATGCATCGCCTGCCCGGTGTCGTCAGCGCCTCGCTGATCTTTCACGCGTTCGATACGTCCGACGACGAGAGCGCCGTCGAGACGGGGCCGGCCGCGTGCTGCGGCGGCGACTGCGAGAATTCCGGCGCGCACGCGCGCGCCTCCACAAACTGAGATTCGTTGAGCCGGAGAGACCGACGATGGTTACGAAATCGACAAATGGGACTGAAGCCACGGCGACCCGCCGCGATGCGTTGAAGGCGGCCGCAGCGGTTGCTGCTGCCTCGACCATCGGCGTGACGCTGCCGGAGGCGGCGAGCGCACAGCCGGGCAAGACGGACGGCATCCGCTGGGACAAGGGCGTCTGCCGCTTCTGCGGCACCGGCTGCGGCGTGATCGTCGGCACCAAGAGCGGCAGGGTCGTGGCGACGCAGGGCGACCCCGATGCCCCCGTCAATCGCGGCCTCAACTGCATCAAGGGCTATTTCCTGTCGAAGATCATGTACGGCGAGGACCGGCTGACCCAGCCGTTGCTGCGCATGAAGAACGGAAAATTCGACAAGAACGGCGACTTCACGCCGATCTCCTGGGACGACGCCTTCAAGCTCATGGCCGAGAAATGGAAGGCGGCGCTGAAGGCGGGCGGGCCGTCGACCGTCGGCATGTTCGGCTCGGGCCAGTGGACCATCTGGGAAGGCTATGCTGCCGCAAAGCTCTACAAGGCCGGCTTCCGCTCCAACAACCTCGACCCGAACGCGCGCCATTGCATGGCCTCGGCCGTCACCGGCTTCATGCGCACCTTCGGCATCGACGAGCCGATGGGCTGCTACGACGACATCGAGCACGCCGATGCGTTCGTGCTGTGGGGCTCGAACATGGCGGAGATGCACCCGATCCTGTGGTCGCGTCTCACCGATCGCCGCCTGACGCATGAAGGCTGCGAGGTCCACGTGCTCTCCACCTTCGAGCACCGCTCGTTCGAGCTTGCCGACAATCCACTGGTGTTCACGCCCCAGAGCGACATGGCGATCCTCAACTACATCCAGAACTACATCGTCAACTCCGGCGCGACGAACAAGGACTTCGTCGAGAAGCACGTCGAGTTCGCCTCCACCGTGACCGACATCGGCTACGGACTGCGCCCGACCCACGCCCTCGAAATCAAGGCGGTCAACGCCTCGCACAAGGCCGGCAAGGACGGCGCGCTCGATCCGGCCGGCTTCAAGGACAAGATCGGCTTCGAGGAATACAAGAAGCTGCTCGAGCCCTACACGCTCGACTATGCCCACAAGATGTCGGGCGTGCCGAAGGAGAATCTCGAGCGGCTCGCAAAGCTCTACGCCGATCCCAAGAAGAAGATCGTCTCCTACTGGACGATGGGCTTCAACCAGCATGCGCGCGGCACGTGGGTCAACAACATGATCTACAACGTGCACCTGCTGATGGGGAAAATCTCGGAGCCGGGCAACGGTCCGTTCTCGCTGACCGGCCAGCCCTCGGCCTGCGGCACCGCGCGCGAGGTCGGCACCTTCGCGCATCGCCTGCCGGCCGACCTGCTCGTCACCAACCCGAAGCATCGCGAGACGGCCGAGAAGGTGTGGCAGCTGCCCGAAGGCACCATTCCGGGCAACATCGGCTACCACGCCGTGCTGCAGAACCGGATGCTGAAGGACGGCAAGCTCAACGCCTATTGGGTCCAGTGCAACAACAACATGCAGACGGCCCCGAACATGAACGAGGAGGGCTATCCCGGCTATCGCAATCCGGCGGCCTTCGTCGTGGTCTCCGATCCCTATCCGACCGTGACCACGCTCGCCGCGGACCTCATCCTGCCGACGGCGATGTGGATGGAGAAGGAAGGCGCCTACGGCAATGCCGAGCGGCGCACCCAGTTCTGGCGTCAGCAGGTGAAGGCGCCGGGCGAGGCGCGCTCGGATCTCTGGCAGCTGATGGAGTTCTCCAAGCACTTCAAGATCGAGGAGGTCTGGCCGGAGGAGCTGATCGCCAAGAAGCCCGAAGTGCGCGGCAAGACCCTGTTCGACGTTCTCTATGGCAACGGCGAGGTCAACAAGTTCGCGGTCACCGAATGCCAGAAGGGTTTCGACAATTCGGAGAGCGCGGCGTTCGGCTTCTACGTGCAGAAGGGCCTGTTCGAAGAATACGCCAAGTTCGGCCGCGGCCACGGCCACGATCTGGCGGATTTCGAGCAATATCACCAGGCGCGCGGCCTGCGCTGGCCGGTGGTCAGCAACAAGGAGACGCTCTGGCGCTTCCGCGAGGGCTACGATCCCTACGTCCAGCCGGGCGAGGGCGTGTCGTTCTATGGCAAGCCGGACAAGAAGGCGCGCATCATCTTCTGTCCGTTCGAGCCGGCGGCCGAAACGCCCGACAAGGAGTTCGATCTGTGGCTGTGCACCGGCCGCGTGCTGGAGCACTGGCATTCCGGCTCGATGACGCGCCGCGTGCCCGAGCTGCACCGTGCCGTGCCGGCCGCGACGCTGTTCATGCATCCGGACGACGCGGCCGAGCGCAAGCTGCTGCGCGGACAGCCGGTCAAGATCCAGACGCGCCGCGGCGAGGTGGTCACGCGGGTCGAGACCAAGGGCCGCAACAAGCCGCCGCGCGGCCTCGTCTACTTCCCCTTCTTCGACGAGAGCCAGCTCGCCAATCAGCTCACGCTGGATGCGACCTGTCCGATCTCGAAGGAGACCGACTTCAAGAAGTGCGCCTGCCGCGTGACGTCGGCCTAAACCCGTCGATGGACGAGCCATGTCGGATTCGAGCTCAGGCATCCCGCGCGATCCGCGCCGCCGCAAGGCGCTGCAGGATATGACGCGTTTCGGCGGCGGCGCAGCCGTCGCCGCGACGATGCTGACTGCGTTCGGCGTGTCCTCGCGGGCGAGGCCCGCGCAGACGCTGCGGCCTCCGGGCGCTTTGCCCGAGAAGGACTTCCTGGCGGCCTGCGTCCGCTGCGGTCTCTGCGTGCGCGACTGCCCTTACGACACATTGAGGCTTGCGGACTGGGCGGACGGGCCCGCCGTGGGAACGCCGTTCTACGTCGCTCGCAACGTTCCTTGCGAGATGTGCGACACCATTCCCTGCGTCAAGGCCTGCCCGACCGGCGCGCTCGAGCATGCGCTGACCGACATCGCGAAGGCCAAGATGGGTGTCGCGGTGATCACCAGTCGCGAAACCTGCCTCAACCTGCAGGGCTTGCGCTGCGACGTCTGCTATCGGGTATGTCCGGCCATCGACAAGGCCATCACGCTCGAGGTCTCGCATAACGCGCGCACGACCAAGCACGCGATCTTCGAGCCCGTCGTTCACGCCGAGTATTGCACCGGCTGCGGCAAGTGCGAGAAGTCCTGCGTGCTGACCGATTCGGCGATCAAGGTGCTGCCGATCGAGGTCGCCGCGCTGAAGCAGGACGAGCACTACAAGCGCGGCTGGGAAGAGAAGACCAAGGCAGGCGGAGCCCTCGTCGATGCGCCGCTGAAGCTGCCGGTGCGCAGGCCCGAGGGAGGCACGCCATGACGGCGAATGTCAGACCCTATGTCGAGGCGCGTGCGCAGAAGGGGCTTTGGGCCGCCTCGCGGTTTCTCGTGCTGCGCCGGGCCAGCCAGCTGTTCTTCCTCGCGCTGTTCCTGTCGGGACCGCTTCTGGGCGTCTGGATCGCCAAGGGCACGCTGGCCTCGTCCATGACGCTCGGCACGCTGCCGCTGACCGATCCCTTCGTCTTCCTGCAGTCGCTCGCGGCGCGCCATTGGCCCGAGGGCCTCTCGGCGATCGGCGCGGCCATCGTGCTCGCCGCCTATCTCCTGTTCGGCGGCCGGACCTATTGCTCCTGGGTTTGCCCGATCAATCCGGCGACCGATCTCGCAGCCTGGTTGAGGCGGCGGCTGGGCATCACCTTCACGGCCAAGATCCGCACCGATCTCAGGCTCTATTTCGTCGGTGCGGTGCTCGCGGCATCAGTGCTGTCGGGGTCGATCGCCTGGGAGCTGATCAACCCGGTGACGGCGCTGCATCGCGCGCTGGTATTCGGCCTCTGGTTCGGCGCCGGCGGCACCGCGGCGATCTTCGTGTTCGACCTCCTGGTCGCCAAGCACGGCTGGTGCGGCCATCTCTGTCCCGTCGGCGCGTTCTACGGCCAGATCGGCAAGGTCGCGCTGCTGCGCGTCACCGCCGACAACCGGGCGGCCTGCAACGACTGCATGGATTGCTTCGCCGTCTGCCCCGAGCCGCACGTCATCAGCCCCGCGCTCAGGGGCGAGCGTAGCGGCGCCACGCCGGTCATCACCGCGGGCGACTGCACGGTCTGCGGAGCCTGTATCGACGTTTGCTCCAAGCAGGTCTTCCATCTCGGTCTGCGCGGCCGCAATGCGGCGCGTCCTGACCCCTCCATGACCGCGCCATCGCCAGCGGCGCGTGTCGTCTCTTCCCAGCCGGCCGTCCTTGAAAGGGACCTCCCATGACGTTTGTTCGACTGATTCCGTTGATTGCGGCGGCGGCCGTGACCGTCGCGCTTGTCATTCCGTTCGCGGTGTCGGGGCCGCTCGCGCAGGAAGCCAGGCAGCCCAAGGCGCTGCGCGAGGCTCCGCTCACCGAAATGTCGGCGCCGCCCGACGTGACCAAGCAGTCGGTGCCGGCCAGCGGATTCGAACGCGCCTATCGTCAGCAGCCGCCGCTGATCCCTCACAAGGTCGATGGCTACCAGATCACCACGGAGAACAACGCGTGCATGGGCTGCCACGACTGGCCCGGCAACACGCGGGTGAACGCGCCGAAGATCTCGGAGACGCATTACGTCGACCGCCAGGGCGTGCGGCTCGATAAGGTCGCCGGCACCCGCTATTTCTGCCAGCAATGCCACGTGCCGCAGGCCGACGCGAAGCCGCTGGTCGGCAACATCTTCCAGAACGCGACGCAGGCGAAGTGAGGTTGACATGCAGGACACCAGCACTTCTGCCGCCGTCGCAGCCGCGCGGCCGGGCCTCCTGAAGCGGCTGTGGCGGTGGTTCTTCTCGCCGACCGCGCGCTATGCCTGGGGACTGATCGTCGTCGTCGGATTTGTCGCCGGCGTCCTGTTCTGGGGCGGCTTCAACTGGGCGATGGAGATGACGAACAACGAGCAGTTCTGCATCTCCTGTCACGAGATGAAGGAAAACGTCTATCTCGAATATCGCAACACGGTGCACTATTCGAACCGCACCGGCGTCCGCGCGAGCTGCCCGGACTGCCACGTGCCGAAGGAATGGAGCCACAAGGTGGTCCGCAAGATCCAGGCCTCGAACGAGGTGCTGCACAAGATCCTCGGCACCATCGGCACGCCCGAGAAGTTCAACGCGCACCGCATCGAGCTCGCCAAGAGCGTGTGGCGCGGCATGAAGACGACGGATTCGCGCGAGTGCCGTAACTGCCACAAGTTCGACCACATGGAATATGCGGTGCAGGAGCCGCGCGCATCCAAGCTGCACCAGACCGCGTTCGCGCAAGGCAAGACCTGCATCGATTGCCATCAGGGCATCGCACACAAGCTGCCGCCCAAGGCGCAGGAGGGCTATCGCGACATGCTCGACCATATCGACGAAGCCAGCCCCGTGCAGCGCATGATCGACTTCCTGCAGGATGCCGACATCGCCAAGGCGAAGGCGGCGAGGTGATGGACATGCTTCAGCAATCCCGCGATACGGCCGACAGCGCCGCCCGGCCTTCCGCCGCCGTCAGCGTTGCCCTGGTCTATGATTCGGGTCCCGCGGTGAACCGGTGGTTCTCAGGTCTCGTCGCCGAGCTTCGCCGCTCGGGCAAGAGCCTCGCCGGCCTGATCCAGGAGGACGTACCCCAGCCGGGTCGCACGCGCTGCGACATGGTTCTGCACGAGCTTGCCACTGGCCGGGCGATGTCGATCTCCGAGGATCTCGGCGCGGGGGCGACCTCGTGCCGTCTCTCCACGCCGCGCCTGCTCGAAGCCGCGCAATTGGTCGAGGCCCAGCTCGCCGACGCCGAGATCGTCTTTCTCAACAAGTTCGGCAAGGCCGAGGCCGAAGGCGGGGGCTTGCGCGACCTGATTGCCCATTGCATCGAGTCCGGCAAGAGCCTCGTGATCGGTGTTCCCGCGGGCAACCTCAAGGCCTGGACCGAGTTCTGCGGCGAATATTTCAGGACGGTCGCGGCGACGCCCGAGCCGCGCCAGGATGCGATCGCAGCTCTTGCGGCTCTGCTCGGTGATTCCAAGGCCGTCAGCGAGCATCTGCACGTGGTCTGAGGCGCGCCGGCTCGCGATCCAGCTTCTTCCATGCCGCGGAATTGACGGCGGGTGGACAGGATCGCCTCGCTCAATAGAATGCCCGCAATAACAAGAAAGTAGCGGGAGAGCGAGGCCATGAAGTTCGGCATCTTCTACGAGCTGCAACTGCCGCGGCCCTGGGTAGCGGGCGACGAGCTCGCCCTCTATCAGAACGCGCTGACGCAGATGGAGCTCGCCGACAAGCTCGGCTACGACCACGCCTGGGTGGTCGAGCATCATTTCCTCGAGGAATATTCGCACTCGCCCTCGCCGGAATCCTTCCTCGCCGCCGCCAGCCAGCGGACGAAGAACATCCGCCTCGGCCACGGCATCCTGCAGCTCACCACCAATCATCCGGCGCGCGTCGCCGAGCGTGTTGCGGTGCTCGACCTGCTCTCGAACGGCCGTTGCGAGTTCGGCATGGGCGAGAGCGCCTCCATCACCGAGCTCACCCCGTTCGGCCGCGACATGGAGACCAAGAAGGAGGTCTTCGAGGAGGCCGTGCAGGCGATCTTCCCGATGTTCAAGGACGCCGGCAGCGAGCATCACGGCAAGTACTTCGACATCCCCTTGCGCAACGTGGTGCCGAAGCCGGTGCAGAAGCCGCATCCGCCGCTGTGGCTCGCCTGCTCGCAGCTGCCGACCATCGAGCGTGCCGGCCGCTATGGTTTCGGCGCGCTCGGCTTCCAGTTCGTCAGCGCCGATGCCGCGCATGCCTGGGTGCACGCCTATTACAACGCCATGACCAAGCGGCTCACCAAGCTCGCGGACTATCGGATCAATCCGAACATGGCGCTGGTGTCGTTCTTCATGTGCGCCAAGACCGACGAGGAGGCGCGTGCCCGCGCCGACGGCGCCACCTTCTTCCAGTTCGCGCTGCGCTTCTACGGCGCCTCGCAGAACCGCCAGCGTCCCGCGCCCTACACGGTCAACATGTGGGACGAGTACAACAAGTGGAAGCGCGACAATCCCGAGGCGCAGGAGGCGGCCTTGCGCGGCGGCCTGATCGGCTCGCCCGAGACGATCCGCAGGAAGCTGAAGCGTTTCCAGTCCTCGCACATCGACCAGGTCATCCTGCTGAATCAAGCGGGCAAGAACAGTCACGAGCACATCTGCGAATCGCTCGAGCTGTTCGGCCGCGAGGTGATGCCGGAATTCCAGAACGACCCGGCGCAGGCCGAATGGAAGCAGGGCGTCATGAGCGGCGAGATCGAGCTGGAAGAGATCGACACCGAGGCCTTCACGGACCGCTACGGCAAGCTCGCGATCAATGTCGCGCCGGCCAAGGCGGCGGGGTAACGCTCGCATCCGGCATGGGCCCCGGTTCTGCAGCGCACCACCGAAGGGGTGCTGCGCTGCGTCCGGGGCACGAGGCTGTCGACCGACCCCACTCTCGTGTCCCGGACAAGCCGCAACGCGCCAGCGTTGCGGCGCAGAGCCGGGACCCAGAAAGCGGCAGATGCCGGCCCCGCTGTCGAACGCATTGCGAAGCACCAGGAGCAAAGCGTTAACCATCGCTGGCGGTTCCGGTCCGGCCGGCATCGCTTCGAAGTTTCTTAAATTTTGCTGGGTACCTCTTCAGGCACAGTGACCCCCTGGAGAAAGATATGGCTAAGCGCGCCAAGGCCAAACGTGGGAAGGCGGAGACGCTCGCAATCCCGGTGGCCGCGAGGGTTGCAATCGGCGCCGTGGCCGTCGCCGCCCTGGGGTACGGGGTGCTGTCTGGCCCGGCGAACGTGCAACCGGCACGCAAGCCCTCGGCGCAGGAAGTCCGGGCATCGTCGTCTCCGGTCTACGTGGCACCTCCAGTTCATGCCGCAGCGGCGGCTCCGGCCCCGGCTGCAGCTCCGATTCCGACACCGGCTCCGGCGCCACTGGCCGAACCGCCAAAAGCCGACGCTGATGCTCCCGGAGCCCTCGTTCGGCAGGTGGTCGACTATGCCAGCCGCCAGGCGCCGGGTACTGTCATCATCGACACCGGAAACACATTCCTCTATCTCGTCCTGAACGACAGGCAGGCGATGCGTTACGGCATCGGCGTCGGCCGCGAAGGTTTCACGTGGTCCGGTGAGCAGACCGTCGCCCGCAAGGCCGAATGGCCGGATTGGCATCCGCCGACGGAGATGATCGGGCGCCAGCCTTATCTTCCGCGCTTCATGGCGGGCGGCCCCGGCAATCCGCTCGGCGCGCGCGCGATGTATCTCGGCGAAACCGAATATCGCATTCACGGCACCAACAACCCCAATACGATCGGCAAGCGGGTGTCGTCCGGCTGCATCCGGCTCACCAATGACGACGTCACGGACCTCTATGAGCGGGTGAAGGTCGGCGCGAAGGTGATCGTGCTTCCGGCATCTGCCCGCAGGCCAACCCAGGGCACGCCGGCCGACGCCGCCTTCCGCCTGCCGGATCCGGGATCGCCGTCGAAGCGGTTCTCCGCGGCCAACGCACAGCTGTTATCGCCCGGACCGAGGGTCGCCGAGGCGCAATAGTCCGTTCCGTCCGACAGTCCCGATGGCCTGGACGAAACGCGCTGTGTCCGACGCTGCTATGCCGACGGCTTACGCGAGATCCGACGCCAGACCTCGAAGTCTCCCTCGGTAGCCTCGCGGGCGGCGCGGGCGTTCTTGTACAACCAGTCACTGCGTCTTGCCTTCAAGTCCTTTGTAATCGCCGCGGCGACGTCGCCGGTCCCCGTGTGGACGGCGGCGAGGTCGGCGCCCATGGCGCGCAACTGCTCGTAACGGAGGCCGGCGGCGTCATCGTCGAGATTGATCTTGCGCGAGTCCGCCGAGAGCCGGCGAAACACGAAATGCGTGCCTTTGGCATCCGGCTCGACGTCGAGATAAGGGTCTGGCGCACGATAAGCCCCGGTCGAGAGCTCGAGGAATCTGTGCCGCCGCGACGACTTGCGGTGCGACCAGTCCCAGGCGGAGGGAACGAGTGCCTTGGCCTCGCGCACCACGCGGCCGCCGCGCCAGGTCGCGACGACGACAAAACGAGGACGCCCCAGGCTTCCGCCACCGGCCCTCCGCCGGAAGAAGGCCGCATCCTTCGCGCCGTCAGGGAGGTTGGCTACCAGCAGCTTCCGGATCGAGGGCGAGGGAGTGGCAGCCTTGAAACCGTCGACGTCCTTCCAGAACTTGCGTCGGCAACGATCCGAGCATCTGACGTAGTGCCGGATCCAGATTTCCTGCTCGTCGAGCAGCGCGGGTCGCGGTTGCTTCAGGCCAGCCCGGTAACCCTCGAGAATGGCGTTGACGGCATCGCGGCCGACAATCTTCAGCTTCGGCGCGAGTTCGGCGCTTGCGACGAGGCGGACGAGATCGAAGGCGTACGGCATGACGGCCGCTTCGTCGAAATCGTTCACGCCCCACACCCATCGCCCGTCGGCATCGCGCCACGTTCCGAAATTCTCGAGATGGGTGTCGCCGACGCAAAGGGTAGATGGCGCGTCGGCCAGATCCGGGCAGATCGTCTCGATCCGTCGCGCCCAGTGATAGTAGGTCGCCCGCAGGAATGCGAACGCATTCTCGCGCATCCGCTCGTGCTTGTGTGCGAGGTCGTTTTCGACGACCTCGCACTGGCGACGAAGCCAGGTCTCGTATTCCTCGGTGTCCTCGAGAATGGACATGCCGCTCCAGGCCAAATGTTGTCCAGGAAGTAGGACGTGGTCGACGGACCCTTGCAGTCTGCACAGCCGGTGGCCAAATCCGCGTAGCCTGGAGGTTCAGGCGAATAGCTCACGATCTACTGAGTGCAAATCCTTCGGATCATAATATTTCTCGACCCAACTATCGTTGGTCGACAGAAACCAGCCGGCGTCGACAGCTGCCTGTTGCGTTTCTGCTTGCTTCTTGGCCTTTCCCTGTTTCTCGGCTTTCGGACCTTTTGCCGTACTGTCCAGGAAATTGAAATGATCCACCAATAGCAACGCTTCGATGACAAAGACGGTGGCTACATCGTCATCGTAGATCGCGAGCAAATTGTCGCCATTGGCCTCTTCGCCGCCCTGCGCAAGATTGGACGATCCGCAGAAGACCACCGGGTCGTCTCCCCTGAAACCGCACACCACGAACTTGTGGTGGATTTGGTGGCCGACTCCGAGGATGTTGGGGACTTGGTTGAAAGGAGGCGGCAATTGAGTATTGACGGGCTTGCCGGTCACCAAGACGCCGGTCTTCCTGCCTAGCGGGTAGAGCGAAGTGCCGCCGGGACTGTCGGAGATGCCAAAGCTGAAGACCTTGTCGTTGGCATGGATTGTTTTCAGTGCGTCGTAGACCGGGTTCGGCGCGGGCTTGGTGACCTTGCCGGTCTTTTTGCTCTTTCGTGGCGGGGACGAGATCGCCATCACCGCAAAGAGCACGCTACCTTCGCCCTTCTTCTGTTTGCTCTCCTGGCCGATGCGGTCGACGATGACTTTGAGCACGTCGCTCGCATGTTTCGGATCGTGCGGCGCAAAGGTGATGTCGGTTCTCGGCGTGCTCTTGCCCTTTGTGCTGAAGGTCTGATTCGACCATGTCGTCTTCTTGAAATTCGCCGCACTTACATCGTCTTCCCACACCTTGGCGAAAACGTCGGCGTACCAGCCGGCGACCTCCGGATCGTCATATATCAAGACGTGGTTGGAATTGACGTAGATACCGGTCACCGAAAAATTGGTTGAACCGGTGAGGACCTTTATCGCCTTGTTGCCTTTCGCGGCTCTCTTGTGGACGATGAAGACCTTGTCGTGAGCGTAGCGGCTGAAATGGCCGCGCTTGAGCAATTCCTTCTTGCCGGCAGCCTTCACGAAGGCCTTCTCGAAGGCATCCTCCAGCGGTGCCGCTTTCGGCTTCTCGGACTTCTTCGCAGCCCCGGATGATCGCTTCTTCGGCTTGCCCTGATGGTGGAGTGCGGCGTTGTCGAGAATCATGCGGATGCGCCCCTGCTTTGCGAGCTTCAACAGGATGTCGACCATATCCGGCTCGTTCAGATCGTATGCGAAGACGTCGATCGCAAGACTCTTGTCGGACATGACCTCGTCGAGCATGGCGAATATCTTCTTGCGCGCGGTGAAGCCGAGCCATTCGTATGCCTGCTGATAGGTGAACTCCTCTCCTTGCGCATTCTTGCCGGCGATCTGGGACGTGTCGAATTGCAGTCCTCTGCGGTCCGGCTGGATCTTCGTGTCCTTGCCGAAATGGTTGTCGAAAGCTTGCGACTGCGTGTAGCCTCGCGCAAATCCGAGCGCCAGCTTGCCTTTCGCGAATTCGTCGACCTCGATGTCCACCGACGTACTTAGAGCGGGATCGAGTGGCTGGAGCGATCGCTTGTTGTCGAAGAACCGCGGCGTCACCGTGTACTTGTAGTCGCCGAAGAATGGCTGAAGTCCCTGATGGACCTGCCCGGGGACGTGCACCCAGCGAAATTTGTGAATCGGCGCGTTGACGCTCGAGTTTGCCGGCTCGCTTGCGACCTGGGCGTGACTTGCGGGCCTCTCGAAGCGCAACTGGTTGTGAATATAATAGGGTGCCTGGCCTTTCGGCTGGCACGCGATTGTGAAGCCAGCGAGATTTTTCGTTGCGGCCTTGCTGGTGAAATCGAATGCCAGAAGCGTCTTTGCGTCGCCTCGATAGGCTCGGATCGAGAAATCACCCTTCTTCTGGGACGCGCTTCCCATGGAAATCTCCTCTTGCGCTTTTACTTCGAAAAGAAGCGTTCGTTGCCGAGGACCGTAAAACAAGAAATTTTCTATCGATTTTCATATGCTACCATGAATCTGTTCGATGCGCCACAAACAACCTTAGGGATGAGGGCGGGGAGGCTCCGCGTCCTCCTGGCGCGTGTACGAACCCGAACCTGGGTTGGTTTCGCAGGGTCCGTATGGCCGCCGCTGCTCAGAGCGGGACCGGCGCAGTCAGTCGCCGCCGTCCGCCAGTTGCGCCGCGCCAATGATGTGTATCCCCGGCGTTCCCGCCACGGCCGCCTCGATGAGCTGCCGGGCCACCTGGGTCACTGAACTGACGCGCGCAACGCGCGGCAACACGGGCGCGACGAAGCGCAGGACTTTCCCGACGGCCTGCTCGATGGGCCGGCTTTCGGCACGCTCACCATCGAGAAAGCCGGGCCGCAGGATCGTCAGGGAGGGGAAACCGAGCGCTCCGATCGCCTGCTCCAGCTCGCCTTTCGTCCGCGGGTAGAGAAATGGCGACCTGGGATCGGCACCCAGGGCCGACACCAGCGCGAGCCGGACGACGCCGGCTTCGCGCAGCCGCCGCGCGACGCGCAGCGCCAGGTCGTAGTCGACCGCCCGGAACGCCGCCGCCGACCCTGCCGCCGCCCGCGTCGTTCCGAGCGCGCAGATCGCGCCGTCGGCGCGCCAGTCGTCGTCGCCGGCACCGGCAATCAGATCATCGAGCCGGGGATTGGCGACTCGCTCCTCGGGCGGCAGCGCACGCCGCGTTGGCGCGATGATGCGCGTGATGCGAGAGTCCGCGAGAGCGAGCGTCATCGCGCGGCCGCCAACCAGCCCCGTCGCGCCTACGATGAGCAATGTGGTCATGACCATCCCGTCCTGGTTCTGCAGGTCAAGCCTTGCAGGCCAAACTTTGCAGGCCAAACTCTGCTGGCCAAGTGTACAGGAACCGGTTGCCGCTACAAATTCGGAGACTTCCTTGCCGTTTTGTCCCTATCGCTGGGGACAGACGCGGTCAGTAGAATTCGCTAGTCTGCGCTGAAGCCTAGGAAGATCGGAGGAGACCGTCTTGAGCACCGCGCCGCGCGTCGACATCGACCCTGCAGCCTTCTGGGCCGATCCCTATCCGATGCTCGCCAGAATGCGCAAGGAAGCGCCGATCGCCTTCGTGCCGCAGCTCGGCTCGACGCTGCTGACCAGCCGCGACGACATCTCGATCTCCGAGAAGCAGATCGACGTGTTCTCCTCGCACCAGCCCGCGGGCCTGATGAACCGGCTGATGGGCCACAACATGATGCGCAAGGACGGCGAGGCGCATCAGGTCGAGCGCCGCGCGATGTTTCCGACGGTGTCGCCGAGGACCGTGAAGGCGCACTGGACCGCGCAGTTCCAGGCCCATGCCGACCGTATCCTCGATGCGATCGCGCCGGGACGGGTCGATTTCATGCGCGACTTTGCGCTGCCGTTCTCCGGCGAATGCCTGAAGTCGATCACCGGCCTCACCAATATCGGCTTTGAGGACATGGACGCGTGGTCGCAAGGCATGATCGAGGGCATCGCCAATTATGCCGGCGATCCCGCAGTCGAGGCGCGCTGCCATGCCGCGACGTCGGGCATCGATGCGGCGATCGACGACATCCTGCCGGTGATGCGCAGGAATCCCGACCAGAGCATTTTGGGCGTGCTGCTCGCCTCCGGCATGCCGATGGAGAGCGTGCGTGCCAATGTCAAGCTTGCGATCTCCGGCGGTCAGAACGAGCCGCGCAAGGCGATCGCCGGCACGATATGGGCGCTGCTGACCCATCCCGACCAGCTCGACCTGGTTCTGCGCGGTGAGGTGACCTGGCTGCAGGCCTTCGAGGAATATGCCCGCTGGATTTCGCCGATCGGCATGTCGCCGCGCCGTATCGCAAAGCCGTGGAGCATCCGCGAGGTCGCCTTCGAGTCCGATGAGCGTGTGTTCCTGATGTTCGGTTCCGCCAACCGTGACGAGAAACACTTCGCGCGCGCCGACGCATTCGATGTCCGTCGCGACACCTCCAAGAGCGTCGCGTTCGGCGCCGGCCCGCATTTCTGCGCCGGCGCCTTCGCCTCCCGCGCCATGATCGCCGACGTCGCGCTGCCGACCGTGTTCGCCCGCGCCAAGAAGCTCGAGATCGCCGACGACGAGCCGGTGCGGATCGGCGGCTGGGCGTTTCGCGGCCTGCAGAACCTGCCGGTGAAGTGGGCGCATTAGGCCGTCAAATCACGACGGCTCCTGCAGCGATGACATCATGCGCCTGTTTTGCCCGACGGAGCAAACGTCATGCCCGCCGCGCGAGCCGCAAATCGCCTGAAGTGTAAGTCATTGATCTCATTGACGCCGGCTACTGTGCATGGGGTTGTTTTCGACATTTTGAGGTCCGGTGTCTTGCTGTGCCGCGGCCGACCAGTGCGGCTCTCACATTCGCGTGCGAAAAAATTCCCTCTGTATGGTCGCCCGCGCTTGAAAGAATAATCATGCGCGCCGCCGCAGACGCAGTGCTCGCATCGCTATTTTTCTGCATGGCTCGACAGCTTCAGCAACGCGCACCATCATTCTCCGCACGTGAATGAGCAACGGCCGCACGCGGCCGGGAGTGTGGAATGCAACGTCGTGACTTTCTCAAGCTGTCGATCGGAACCGCGGCCGCTGCAGCGATTGCTTCGCCTGCGGTCGCGCAAGGCGCTGTGAAGGAAATTCGTATCGGCTACCAGAAGACGGGCGTGCTGGTGATCGCGCGCCAGCAGGCCGCCCTGGAAAAACATTTCACAGCCTTGAGCATCAATGTGAAATGGATCGAGTTCTCCTCGGGTCCGCCGATGATGGAAGCGATGAACGTCGGCAGCGTCGATTTCGGCGCGGTCGGCGATTCCCCGCCGGTGTTCGCGCAAGCCGCGGGCGCTGCGATCGTCTACGCCGCCGGCCAGCCCATCACCAACGGCCAGGGCATCCTGGTGCCCAAGGATTCGCCGATCCGCGACATTGCCGGCCTCAAGGGCAAGCGCGTCGGCTTCACCAAGGGTTCCAGCGCCCACAACATCGTGGTGCAGACGCTGGAGAAGGCCGGCCTCACCTATGCCGACATCACCCCGGTCTATCTGACGCCGCCGGATGCGGGCCCGGCCTTTGCCAATGGCAGCATCGAGGCCTGGGCGATCTGGGATCCCTATTTCGCGATCGGCGAGACCAGGCAGAACGGCCGCATCCTGATCAATGCGCGCGAGGTCACCAAGACCAATTCGTTCTACATCGCCAATCGCGAGTTCGCGAAGAACCATGGGTTGATCCTTCGGCAGATCGTCGACGTCACGACTTCGGCCGGCAGATGGGCCGAGCAGCACCGCGATGAAGTCGCCAGATCGCTCGCCGCGATCACCGGCGTCCCGCTGGACATCCAGACCGTCGCGGCCGACCGCGCCAACTTCGTCGTCGGCCCCGTCACCGATGAGATCGTCGCGACCCAGCAGGGCGTCGCCGATCGCTTTTACAAGCTCGGCCTGATCCCGAAGCCGATTCAGATCCGCGACATCGTCTGGCGCAGCCCGGCAGCCTGACCGTGCCGACCAATCTCCCCATTTCAAAAGGTCTAGACATGAGACGCATCATTCATCGGCTGATCGCAGCGATCATGCTGTCGGTCGGCATCGTCGCCGCCGCCGTCGGCACCTCCTATGGCTAGTCGCCCGAGTGCATCCATGAGCAAGCAATCCAACGCCAACATCCTCTGGTTCCTGCCGACCCACGGCGACGGCCGCTATCTCGGCAGCGGCATCGGCGGCCGCGAGGTCAACTTCAACTATCTGCGCCAGATCGCGCAGGCCGCCGATCAGCTCGGCTATTACGGCGTGCTGCTGCCGACCGGGCGCTCCTGCGAGGATTCGTGGATCGTCGCCTCCAGCGTCGCGCCCTTCACCGAGCGTCTGCGCTATCTCGTCGCCGTTCGCCCCGGCCTGCAATCGCCGAGCGTAGCTGCGCGCATGGCCGCGACGCTCGATCGCGTCACGGGCGGGCGGCTGCTCGTCAACGTCGTCACCGGCGGCGATCCCGTCGAAAACAAGGGCGACGGCATCTTCCTCGGCCATGACGAGCGCTACGAGGTCACCCGCGAATTCCTCGACGTCTACAGCGACCTGCTCGCCGGCAAGACCGTCAATGTCGAGGGCAGGCACATCCACATCGAGGACGGCAAGCTGCTGTTTCCGCCGGTGCAGTCGCCGCGCCCGCCGCTCTATTTCGGCGGCTCGTCGGACGCCGGCATCGATGTCGCCGTCGACACCGTCGACAAGTACCTGACCTGGGGCGAGCCGCCGGCGCTGGTCGCCGAGAAGATCGCGAAGGTGAGGGAGGTCGCCAGCGCCCGAGGCCGCAAGCTCTCCTTCGGCATCCGCCTCCATGTCATCGTCCGCGAGACCAACGAGGAAGCCTGGCGCGCCGCCAACGATCTGATCAAGCATGTCGACGATGACACCATCGCCAAGGCGCAGAAGAACTTCGCGCGCATGGACTCCGTCGGCCAGCAGCGCATGGCGCAGCTCCATGGCGGCAAGCGCGACAAGCTCGAGATCGCCCCGAATCTGTGGGCCGGTGTCGGCCTCGTGCGCGGCGGCGCCGGCACGGCGCTGGTCGGGGACGCCCAGACCGTGGCGGCTCGCATCAGGGAGTATCAGGACCTCGGCATCGATACCTTCATCATGTCGGGCTACCCGCATCTGGAGGAGGCCTATCGCTTCGCCGAGCTGGTCTTCCCGCTGCTCTCGCTGGAGCAGCCGAGCAACGTGAGCAGGCTGCACTTCAACGGCGGTCCCTTCGGCGAGACGGTCGGCAACGATTTTCGTCCGCAGCACCGGGTGTCGCAGTCATGAGCCTGATCGACAGCATCTCACGTCCGCGCGCCGTCCGCCTGCCGCGCATTGACGGCCTGATCCAGTGGATCGTGCCGCTCGCCATCATCGCGATCTGGCAGCTTGCCAGCGTCACCGGCTTCGTGCCGACGCGGGTGCTGCCGGCGCCGAGCGACGTCGTGCTCTCGGGCTGGAAGCTGTTGCTGTCCGGCGAGCTGGTCCGCAACATCTGGGTCTCGTTCTGGCGCGCCTCGATCGGCTTTCTGATCGGCGGCAGCATCGGTTTCGCGTTCGGCCTCGCCAACGGCCTGTCGCAACTCTCGGCGAAGCTGACCGACACCACGTTGCAGATGGTACGGAACGTGCCGCATCTGGCGCTGATCCCGCTCGTCATCCTCTGGTTCGGCATCGACGAGAGCGCAAAGCTGTTCCTGGTTGCGCTCGGCGTGTTCTTTCCGATCTACCTCAACACGCTGCACGGCATCCGCACCGTCGATCCGCAGCTGATCGAGATGGGCCGCATCTACGGCATGACCGACGGCGAGCTGTTTCGCCGCGTGATCTTTCCGGGCGCGCTGCCGTCGATCTTCGTCGGCATCCGCTTCGCGCTCGGCATCATGTGGCTGACCCTGATCGTCGCCGAGACCATCGCGGCGTCCTCCGGCCTCGGCTACATGGCGATGCAGGCGCGCGAGTTCATGCTGATCGACGTCGTCGTGCTCTCGATCCTGATCTACGCCCTGCTCGGCAAGCTCGCCGACAGCGCCTCCCGTGTGCTGGAGCGCTTGACGCTCTCCTGGCACCCCGCCTTCCAGAAACGTTGAGAATCACATGCAGACAGCCCTTCGGACGGCCCTTCCCGAAACCGAGCTCGCCAGCCAAGCCAATTTCGCGCCTCACGCTCGCGTCGTGCGCGAGGAACGTCTGGCGCAGACGAGCGGCCTGCCGCTCACCATCCGCGGCCTGCGAAAATCCTTCGGCGACAACGAGGTGCTGCGCGGCATCGATCTGCACATCCCCGCCGGCCAGTTCGTCGCCATCGTGGGAAAAAGCGGCTGCGGCAAGAGCACGCTGCTGCGCCTGATCGCGGGCCTCGACAAGATCGACGCCGGCAGCATCAGCTTCGGCCAGGATGTTAAGCCCGAGGACATCCGCGTGATGTTCCAGGAGCCCCGGCTGCTGCCCTGGGCCCGCGTGCTCGCCAATGTCGAGGTCGGCCTCGGCCGGGACCGCGCATCACAGGACGCGGATGCGCGCGCCGAAAGGGCGTTGACCGAGGTCGGTCTCGCCGACAAGCGCCACCAATGGCCGTCGGTGCTGTCGGGCGGCCAGAAGCAGCGCGTCGCGCTCGCCCGCGCGCTGGTCTCCCGTCCGCGCGTGCTCGCCTTGGACGAGCCGCTCGGCGCGCTGGATGCGCTGACCCGCATCTCGATGCAACGCCTCCTGGAGCGCGTCTGGCGCGACCAGGGCTTTACCGCGATCCTGGTCACCCATGACGTCGCCGAGGCGGTCGCGCTGGCGGACCGGGTGCTGGTGATCGAGGAAGGCCGCATCGCCCATGACGTTGTGGTTCATGCAGGCAGGCCCCGCGCGCGCGGCTCGGTCGAGCTCGCGGGCCTCGAAAGCTCGATCCTGAGCCACCTGTTGTCGGCGGACGATCGTACCTAAATACAGGGAACCCCCGCTCCGGGGAGCAATGCCATGAATGTAGTGCCCCGCGATCTCATGACTGAAATCCCCGTCTCGTCCGCCGATTTCCGCGGCGCCATGCGCCACCTCACCGGCGGCGTCAGCGTCATCACCGCCGGGCGGGGCAAGGACATCACCGGCATGACGGTGACCTCCGTGACCTCGCTGTCGGTCGAGCCGCCGACCCTGCTGGTCAGCATCAACCGCGATGCCTCGTCCTTCCCCCTGATCCGCCGCCACGGCGCCTTCGGCGTGAACATCCTCAATGCCGACCAGCTCGATGTCGCCGAACGTTTTGCCGGCAAGGGCGGCTTGAAGGGCCCCGATCGTTTCAAAGGTGCCGAATGGGTGACGGCGGTCTCGGGCGTTCCGCTTCTGGTCGGTGCGCTGTCTTCTTTCGATTGCGAAGTCGAGGAGATCATGGAGCGCCACTCGCACGGCATCGTCATCGGCCGTGTCAGGGACATCAGGGGGTCGACCCGCAATGCGGCGCTGGCCTATTGGCACGGCCAGTATGTGGCGGTCGACCAGGACGAGGACGCCGCCACGCTGGCCGATGTCAGCGTTCCCACCCGCAGCCGGCGCAGCGTCTGATCGGCGCGCACAGGCTGGCCTTTTCCGCCTCGTCGCTCTAGAAGCCGGGAAGCCGTCCCGTTCGGGATGCGCCATGGAGCGGAACGATGAAGCGCATCGCGACCTTCGCCTTCTACGCCGTCGGTGCGCTCGCGATCGCCTATCTCGCGCTCTACGCCTATGCGATGTTCTCGGGCCAGCCCGTGATCATCCCCGGCGATCCCATCCACATCTTCCGCAAGCCGGATGCGCCGAGTTATTCGTGACCTCTTCGTCATTCCGGGGCGCGCGTCAGCGCGAACCCGGAATCTCGAGAGTCCGGGCTCGAGGCTTCGCATCGCGCCGCGATGACGCTCGACGTTACCCCCGCAAAATCGCCAGCGCGAGCGCCTGCGCGCGCGGCACGATGCTGTCGATCTCGAGATATTCCTCCGGCGTGTGCGCGAGGCCGCCGACCGGGCCGAGGCCGCAGATGGTCGGGGTGCCGACCGCGGCGGTGAAGCCGGAATCGGCGCAGCCGCCGGAGAACTCGCCCTGCAGCGTGGTGAGGCCGACCTGCCGTGCGGCCGCCTGATAGCCTTCGAATAGCGCCTTGGATTCCGCGCTCTGCACCACCGGCACGAACTCGCCCTTGATCGTCAGCGTCGCGCTCGTGCCCGGCACGTAAGACGTTGCGACGATCGTCTCGATCGCGTCCATCACCCGCGCTCGATCCGCCGGATCGACATAGCGCAGGTCGATCTGACCCTCGGCGTAGGGCGCCGTGGTGTTGACGGACTGGCCGCCCGAGACCAGGCCGACATTGAGCGTGATGCCCTTGTCGAGATCGGTCAGCGCGTGGATATGCACGATCTTGTGCGCGAGCTCACCGATCGCGCTGACGCCTGCGGCGAAATTCGCGCCGGAATGCGCGGCCTTGCCGGTGATGGTCATGTGCATGAAGATGCCGCCCTTGCGCCCCGTGACGACGTTGCCGGTGGGGCGGCCCGGCTCGGAGTTGAACACGGCGCGGGCGGAGCGGCCTTCGCGCTCGATCACGGGCCGGGAGGAGGGCGAGCCGATCTCCTCGTCCGAGGTGATCAGGAGCTTGATCGGGTGCGGGTTGCCGCCGAATTTGTGGAAGGCGGTCGCGACGAAGATGTTCATCACGACGCCGGATTTCATGTCGGCGACACCGGGTCCGTAGGCGCGGCCGTCCTTGATGGTGAAGGGACGGCGCCCGGCCTCGCCCTTGCCGAACACGGTGTCGCGATGCCCCATCAACAGCACCGGTTTTTCGTTGCTGCCGGGTTTTGCCACGTCGGCATGGATTGCATCGCCGAAGGTGGCGTTGGCCTCGCGGCGGCACGGAATGCCGTGCTCGGCAAAATGCCGCTCGAACCGCGCACCGACCGCATCGACGCCTTCCTTGTCGTAGGAGCCGGAATCGATGTTCACGACGTCGCGGAGCAGATCGATCATCGCCTGCTTCTGCGTCGCCAGCCAGTCCGTGATTTGAGCTTCAGACATGTGGTTCTCCGCGTGGTTTTCGCGGGTGGTTATAGGGCCTGGTGCAGGTGCGACCTAGTCGCCGGATGCGGCCCCCCTTTGCATTCGAAGCAGCCAAAGCCCTTTCATCGTCACCCCTGAGGTGCCCGCGAAGCGGGCCTCGAAGGGCGACGGCCCGGCTCCTTCCGCCGGGGTGCAGCTCGGCCGTGCATCCTTCGAGGCTCCCGGCGCGATGCGATTGCATCGCGCCGCTCGCGCCTCAGGATGACGGGATATATCTTGAGGTTGTTTCATTAATCTTGACAACCCAAGCGCTGCCGTCATCCTGAGGTGCGAGCCGTGCGGGGCGAAGCGCCGCGCGGAGAGCCTCGAAGGATGTTGTGATGGGCATCTACGTCTATATGCTGAGATGCGCCGACGGCTCATTCTACATCGGAAGCGCGACAGGCGAAGACACGTCAAAACGCGTCGATGAGCACAATGCGGGAGCTTATCCGGGATATACTTATTCGAGGCGCCCTGTCGTCCTCGTCTGGGCGGAGCATTTCGATCGGATCACCGACGGCGTTGCGGCCGAGCGCCAGCTCAAAGGATGGAGCCGCGCCAAGAAGGAAGCGCTCATTCGATCGGATTGGAGATTGGTGAGCCAACTTGCACAGCGGCGTGCGGGAGCACCTCGATCGAAGAAGTGAGTGTTTATATCGCGCCGGCTCGGCCGTGCATCCTTCGAGGCTCCCGGCGCGATGCGATTGCATCGCGCCGCTCGCACCTCAGGATGACGGGGCGAGCGCTGGTGCGCATGGTCAAGGAAATGCCCGGGACCAGCCCGGGCATTCGCATTTTCAACCGGCGTGGCGTCCCGCTTACGCCCCCATCATCGGCATCCGCGGATATTCTCCCGGCGTGCCGGCAGGCGGGATCGGGATGCCGCCGTCGGAATATTCGTTGAGCTTGTTGCGCAGCGTGCGGATCGAGATGCCCAGGATGTTGGCGGCATGGGTCCGGTTGCCGAGGCAGTGCTTGAGCGTCTCCAGGATCAGGTCGCGTTCGACGTCGGCGACGGTGCGGCCGACGAGAGCGCGCGTCACCTGCTCGGCGGCCATGGTGGCGTGCGCCACGGCCGGCGGGGTCTTGGCGAGGTCGAGGCGGTCGCCGTCCGGGGTCAGGATCGCGTCGGGTCCGATCTCGTCGCCCTGCGCCATCAGCACGGAGCGGTGCATGGTGTTTTCGAGCTCGCGGACGTTGCCCTGCCAGCGGTTGGTGGAGAGCACGCGGCGCGCTTCCGCCGAGATCGGGCGCACCGGCACACCGTTGGCTTCGGCGTACTTCTTCACGAAATGCTGGGCGAGCTCGAGGATGTCGAGGGGACGCTCGCGCAGCGGCGGGATCTTCAGGTTGACCACGTTGAGGCGGAACAGCAGGTCCTCGCGGAACGTGCCTTCGCGCACGGCTTCGGCCAGGTTGCGGTTCGAGGTTGCGATGATGCGGATATCGACCGGCACCGGCTTGGTGCCGCCGACGCGATCGATCACGCGCTCCTGGATGGCGCGCAGCAATTTCGACTGCAGGCGGACGTCCATCTCCGAGATTTCGTCGAGCAGCAGCGTGCCGCCGGTGGCCTCCTCGAACTTGCCGATGCGGCGCGCGATCGCGCCGGTGAAGGCGCCCTTCTCGTGGCCGAACAGCTCGGACTCCAGGAGATGCTCGGGGATCGCGGCGCAGTTGATCGAGATGAAGGGACGCTTGGCGCGCGCCGAGCGGGTGTGGACGTAGCGAGCCAGCACTTCCTTGCCGGTGCCGGATTCGCCGGTGATCATCACCGAGGCGTCGGAGCCCGCGATCTGCTGCGCCAGCTTGACGACCTTTGCCATCGCCTCGTCGCGATAGATCAGCTCGCGGGAATCGTTGGCGACGGCCGCAAGCACCGCGGCGATCAGCTCGGGATCTGGCGGCAGCGGGATGTATTCCTTGGCGCCGGCATGGATCGCCGCGACCGCGGCGCGGGCGTCGTTGGTGATGCCGCAGGCGACGATCGGGGCGTGGATGTGCTCGGCTTCGAGCCGCATCACGAGGTCGCGGATGTCGAGGGCGACGTCGACCAGCAGGAGGTCGGCGCCCTTGCCGCCGCGCAGCACGCGCATCGCCTGCTCGTGGTCCTCGGCGTGGGTCACGGTGGCGCCGTTGTCCATCGCGATCTTGGTGGCGGTGGTGAGCTGGCCCTTCAATGTGCCAACGATGAGAAGCCGCATGTCAGTCTCCTGTCCGTCTGGTCGCGCTGCCGCGCGCTATTCCCTGCAATGTCGCTAGCTGCGTTCGGCCTTGATGATTTCGGTCATGGTCACGCCGAGCTTGTCCTCGACCAGGACGACTTCGCCGCGGGCGACCAGCTTGTTGTTGACGTAGATGTCGATGGCCTCGCCGACGCGCCGGTCGAGCTCGAGCACCGTGCCGGGCCCGAGCTTCAGAAGCTCGCTGACGTCCATCTTGGAGCGGCCGAGCACGGCCGAGACCTGCACCGGAACGTCGAACACCGCCTCGAGGTCGGCGGCGGCGCGCGCCGCATATTCGTCCTCGTTGTAGCCGACGTCCGTGCCGGTCGGCGGCATCGGGCCGTTGAGATCGGGCAGCGGGACCTGTCCGTCGGTGTCGCTCATGGCTTAGCTCCCCCTGCGGGACGCGATATAGCGTCCGACCATTTCGTCGATCTTGGCTGCGATGGCGCCGCGCTCCAGCACGACGCCGCCATCGGCCCATTCGATCCGGCAGTCGCCGGTGGCAATCTCCGGCTCGGCCAGGATCACCAGCCGGCCCTCGAAGCCGCTCTGCTTGGCGAGCCGCTCGATCTTGTCGCGGGCGGCGTCGTAGAGCGCATCGTTGATGCGAACGACCAGATGCGGCGTGGCGACCAGATGCGAGAAGCAGTCCTTGACCAGCGCGACGATCTCGCCGAGCGGCTCGGCGGCGACCAGGTCGGCGCACAGCTTGCGCGCGACCGCGACCGCGACGTCGACCGCCTCGGTTTCCATCTTGGATTCGATGTTGCCGATGCCGGCGGCGATGCCGCGGATGCCGATGTTGATCTCTTCCATCGCGAGCGCGACGCGGCGGTCGCTCTCGGCTTTGGCTTCGCGCTGGCCGGCGGCAAAGCCTTCCTGATAGGCGCGCGCCTCGGCTTCCGCGACCCTCGCGGCGATCTCGGCGGCGGTCGCGGCCTTCTCGCGCGTCGTCCGCTCCGGCGCCGCGAAGTCGGTATCGAACAGGAATTTGGCGGGAGCTGCCATCAATACACCAGTTCGTCGTCGGCGCGGTTCTTGGTCAGCATGATCTCACCCTTGGCGGCGAGGTCCTTGGCGAGGTTGACCAGCAGCGCCTGGGCCTCGTCGACGTCGCGCAGGCGGACCGGGCCCATCGCCGCCATGTCGTCCTGGAGCATCTTGGCCGCGCGCGAGGACATGTTGCCGAAGAAGAAGTTGCGGACGTCCTCGTTGGCGCTCTTGAGCGCGACGCCGAGCTTGTCCTTGTCGACGTTGCGCATCAGCGTCTGGGCCGAGCCGGAATCCAGCTTCACGAGGTCGTCGAAGGTGAACATCAGCGCCTTGATGCGCTCGGCCGATTCGCGGTTGTCCTCTTCCAGCGAGGTGATGAAGCGGGTTTCGGTCTGGCGGTCGAAATTGTTGAAGATCTCCGCCATCACCTCGTGGGCGTCGCGGCGGCGGGTCTGCGACAGATTGGACATGAATTCGGTGCGCAGCGTCTTCTCCACGCTCTCGATCACCTCCTTCTGCACCGCCTCCATCTTCAGCATGCGGTTGACGACGTCGAGCGCGAGGTCCTCGGGGAAGATGCCGAGCACGCGAGCGGCGTGTTCCGGCTTCAGCTTCGACAGCACCACCGCGATGGTCTGCGGGTATTCGTTCTTGAGATAGTTCGCGAGCACCTCTTCCTGCACGTTGGAGAGCTTCTCCCACATGTTGCGGCCCGCGGGGCCGCGGATCTCGTCCATGATGCCGTTGACGCGCTCCGGCGGCAGGTACTGCTGCAGCAGGCGCTCGGTGGCGTCGAAATTGCCCATCAGTGCGCCGGACGCCGACATGCGCGAGACGAATTCGAGCAGCATGTCCTCGACCGTGTCGACCTCGACGGTGCCGAGCGTCGACATCTCCAGCGAGAGCTGGCGCACTTCGTCGTCGTCGAGCAACGACCAGATCTTGCCGCCATACTGCTCGCCCAGCGCCAGCATCAGGATCGCGGCGCGCTTCGGTCCGGCCAATTGCTCGGTCGTCTTGCCGTCCTTGGCGCGGGTGTTGGCACGCTGGCCGAGCGTGGAGATCACGCTGGTGATGTCGTTGCTGTTGGCGTTTTGCAGTGTGGCGGCCATGTCAGATCACTTCTCGTATCACTTTGCGGATTCGCTCAGCCATTGGCGGACGATGGCGACGGTTTCGTTGGGATTGCGCTCGGCGAGTTCGCCGACGCGGTGCACGGACTGGGCGTGGACCTGGCCCTGGATGGTGGCGACGTCGATCGCGCTGGCGGCGCCGCTCGGCAGCAGCGGCTGGGTGGCCGGCGCGGCCTCTTCGGAAGCCGCGGGGCCGGCGAGCACGCCGGAGATGGCGGCGGCGACCTCGTCGGAGGCGAGGATGCGCTTGACCAGCGGGCGGATCACCAGGAACAGCACGACGAGGCCGAGCAGCATCATCACGCCGAGCTCGACGAAGTACATGACGTCGTCCTTGGTGAACTGCAGCATGCCGAGGAAGCCGGAGGGCTCTGCGATCGGCGTGGTGGAGGGGGCGTCGGCAAAGCGGAGGTTGACGACCTCGACCTGGTCGCCGCGCTTCTGGTCGAAGCCGATCGCCGAGCGCACCAGGGCGGCGATGCGGTCGAGCTGCTCCTTGGTGCGGTCGGTGTAGGCCAGCTCGCCCTTGTCGTTCTTGGTGTAGATGCCGTCGACCAGCACCGCGACCGAGATGCGGTTGACCCGGCCGGCCTCGGTCACTTCGGTCTTGGTGGTGCGGGAGATCTCGTAATTGTTGGTCTCTTCGGTCTTCTTGCTCTGGTCCTTGGCCGCGACGCCGTTGTTCTGCTGGTTGCCGGGCAGCTCGTTGTTGACCGTGACCTGGCCGTTGTTGTCGGCGGTCATGCTCTGCTCTTCGCGGGTCTGGCTCGAGCGGAGCACGCGGCCCTCGGGATCGTACTTGTCCGAGGTCTGGGTGACCTTGTTGAAGTCGAAATCGGCGGAGAGCTGGACGCGGGCGCGGCCCGATCCGACCACGGAGGAGACGATGTCCTCGACCTGCTTGCGCATCCGCTTCTCGAAGGCGGTGCGGCGCTCGTCGCCGATCTGCTGGTCCGGATCGCTCTGGGCGCCGTCGGCGAGTAGCTGGCCGGCCTCGTCGACGATCGAGACGCGCTGGGGCTTCAGGCCGTTGACGGCGGAGGCGACGAGGTGGCGGATGGCGCGGATCTGCTGGGCTTCCAGCGAGCCGCGGACGCGGACCACGATCGAGGCCGAGGGCTCGGGCGCCTCGCGCGCAAACAGCGGGCGCTCGGGCAGCACCAGATGGACGCGGGCGGCCTGGATGCGGTCAATGGCGCGGATGGTGCGGGCGAGCTCGCCTTCGAGGGCGCGCAGGTGATTGATGTTCTGGACGAAAGAGGTGGTGCCGAGCGCGTCCGATTTGTCGAACACCTCGTAGCCGACGCCGCCGCCCTTGGGCAGGCCACCCTCGGCGAGCTTCATTCTGAGGCGCGTGACCTTGTCCTTGGGCACCATGATGATGGAGCCCTCATTGCGGATCTCGAACTGGATGCCTTGGCGCTCCAGGTCCTTGATAATGCTCGAAGAATCCTCGACGCTGAGGTCCGTGAACAGCGTCGTCATCTGCGGCGTGGTGACGCGCATGATGACGAACGCGAAAAAGCCGATGAGCGCGGCGGTGACCGCGAGCATCGCCCCGAACCGGGCGGCTCCGATACTTTTCAAAAAGTCCGCAAGACCTTGCAAGCAACCGCCCCAACAGATTCGGCCGCTTTCACCGGAAAGGCCGACTGGGCAATTATTGCCTAGGTGATGGTTTCGATATGGTTAACGAAGGTTAAGAGGTCGTACAAAATCGCGAACATGAAAAAAATCGGCCTCGCGGGGCGAGGCCGATTTTCGTCAAAAGCCGCAGATTTCCGGATCGCTTACTGGCGATATTGCTGAATGCGGGTGGTGCGAAGACCCGCCAGACCATGCTGGTCGATGGAAAACTGCCAGGAGAGGAATTCGTCGACCGTCAGGGTATAACGGCTGCAGGCCTCCTCGAGCGAGAGAAGTCCACCACGCACGGCGGCGACGACTTCGGCCTTGCGGCGGATGACCCAGCGTTTGGTGCCGGGTGCTGGCAGATCCGCGATCGTCAACGGACTGCCGTCCGGCCCGATGACGTATTTTACCCTCGGGCGATGGGGTTCTGTCATGGCGTACTCACAAACTCTCAACCACTGAACTCACGCCGTAACCGTAACCCCCGCGGCTTAAAAATCCGCTAAGCCTAAGGCTTCAATACAATTCTCGTTGAAAATGGCCGAAGCGGCGCCGTCTCGGCCGGCGGGACGGGGGCGTCCGGGCCGGTCGAGGGGGTCTTTGTAAATACTTTACTAACGAATGGAGCCTGCGCGCGGTGGCGCGAGGCCCTCAGCTGTCATCCCGGGGCGCGCGGAGCGCGAGCCCGGGATCCATACCGCATGATCTCTCGATGAGGCGCGGTCGCAGTACCAAGAAAAACTTCCTAACTACGAGTCTTCGCCAAATGTTGTCCTGGGGTTATGATCCCCGCCCCCGTGCGCAATTGCGCAACTAGGCGGGGATGACAGCGAGTGTGTGGCGAGCCCTCGCGCCCCTTTAATTGCTGCCGGTCGCGATGATGCTCTTGACCTGGCTGAGCGTGTAGCTGGCGCCATCGATGGTCAGCAGCGGCGGCGACTGGGTCAGGTCGACGGACGACACGGTGCCCTGCACCTGCGCGGCGATGCCGACATTGTTGTTCGCCACGTCCTTGCCGGTTGCCGAGATCGTGTACTTGCCGTCGGGCCATTGCGTGCCGTCATTGCCCTGGCCGTTCCAGGTGAAGGGAACGTCGGTGCCGGCGGCGGCGGTGTATTTGCCGGTGAACACGGTCTGGCCGCTGGCATTGGCGACGGTGATCTCGACGGTCGAATCCGTGGGCACGTTGAGATGCCAGGTCGCCGAGGAGTTCTTCATGGTCGCGGTCGAGCCGTCGACCAGGGCGGTCTTGCCGACAAAGCCCAGCGCCTGGGTCGCCTGCGTGGTCTGCTGCAGGGTGACGAGCTGGGACAGCGCATCGTTGGTCTTGAGCTGCTGCTCGACGCCCGCGAACTGCACCAGCTGCTGGGTGAACTGGTTGGTGTCGAGCGGATCCAGCGGGTTCTGGTTCTGCAACTGCGTGGTCAGCAGCGTCAGGAAGGTCTGGAAGTTGCCGGCGAGCGTCGATCCCGTGGTCGAGCTCAGCGAGTTCGACGAAGAGGATTTTGGCAGCTCGGTCGTCCCGGAGACGACGGTGGGGGCGGTGGCGGCATTCGTGGTGGTCATGATCGAATACTCCTCACACTCTGATGTCGACGCCGCTGCTCGAACCGAGCATGCGGCCGTAGCTGCGTCCCACGGGCGCGGCGGAAACGCTGTCGTCCTCGCTGATGATCAGCCGGCGGGCATTGCCGCCATTGTCGTTGCTCTGGCCGGAATTCTGGCCCGATGAATTCTGGTCGCGCAGGCTGAACGACAATCCGTTGCTGCCGGTCTTGAGGCCGGCATCGTCGAGCGCGCGCTGCAATTGCGGCGCGTCCTGGCGCAGCATCTGCAGCGTCTCCGGCTTCTCCACGGTGAGATGCGAGGTGACGTTGCCGGCGCGGTCGACGTTGATGCGCACATCGATGCGGCCGAGCTCGGCCGGATCGAGGCTGATGTCGAAGCGGGATTTGCCGGAGCGGATCGCGGCCGCGATCTCGACCGGCACGCCGTTGATCGGCACGGCCGTGTTGGTGGCGGCGGTCGCGGTCAGCGTCGCGGTCGATGCGGACGCGGTCGATGTGGTGTTCGTCAGCGGCGCCTGCACGGCCGAAGCGGCCTGGGCGCTGGTGTCGGTCGGGGCGACCAGACCTTGCGTGCCTGCATGAGCGGGCGTGGTCGGCGCGCCCTGGGTCGCGTCGGCGGTGCGGTCGGCCGCACCCGGCTTGGTCTCGGTCGCTGCGCCGTCTGCCTGCGGCTTGGCGACTTGCGGATGCGCGGCGGCATTGGCGGTCGTTGCGCCCGGCGCTTGCGCGGTGGCAGCGTTCGCCTTGCCGGTGTCCTGCCCGATATTGGAGACGTCGGACTGTCCTTGCGCAGTGGCGACGGCGGCCTGGAACGAGGTCTTCGGCGTGCCCTGATTGGCGGGGACCAGTCCGGCGCTCGGCTTGGTGTCGGTCGCGGCCGCATCGGTTGCGCCGGTGGCGGCATCGCCCAGCGCCGCCGAGGTGTCGGCGTCGACCTTGGCGCCGGCGGTCTTGGCGCTCTTGTCGCCCGGCGTGGCGGTGTCGGTCTTGCCGCCCGCGATCTGCGCCGCGGTCGAGGCGCTGGCGGCGATGCCGGCGGCGGCAATCGTCAGCGGTGAGGAGGTGGCGGCCTGGTTCGTCGCGGCGTTCGCATCGGTCGGGACGCTAGGTGCGGCAACCACGATCGCGTTCGGATCGGGCACGGCGGCCAGCGCCGCGTCGGCTGGCGCGGTTGCCGCGGCATCGACGGCGGCGGCGAGCCCATCGGTGGCCTCGGCCTTGTCGCCCTTGGTCTCGTCGGCCGATTTGGCGTCCGACGTCTCGGACTTGTCCTTGGCCTTATCCTTGGCCTGGAGCTTGTCTTTGTTGGCGTCCTTGGCCGGATCGGTGGTTGTGTCGCTCGCCTTGTCGTCCCTGGCGGGGGCGGACGTGTCGGTGTCGTCGCTCGCCTTGCTCTGCGCGGGTTGATCCGTGGACGAGGTGTCGCGCGGGCCCTTGTCGGCAGAGGACGAATCGCTCCGCCGCGGCGCGTTGTCCTGCGCGGCGTCCTTGGTGCTGATCGCCTGGGTGTTGCTGTCGACCAGCGACCCGAAGGAGTCGGGCGCCTGCTGCGCGTCCTTGGTGCTCTGCGACCGGGCAGGCTTTTGCTGCGTGCTCGAGACTTGCACGCTGGCCACGACATCTGACGTACGACTGACCACAGGCGACCCCTTGGAAACAAACTTCGGCATCAAGGGGAGCAAGGAGCGGGCCAGTGCTGTTTTATGTCATTTTATATAGCAAAATCAACGACTTGAAGATTCGTGACCGAGCCTGCGGGGCCCGCCGCAACCCCGCCATTTCTGCCTCCCCGGCAAGAATTGCCCTAAGCTGGCCGCCGTGCGTGATTGCTTCACCGGAATGCCGCCTATATTAAAGAGGTTACTCTCAGCCGCTTTCGACCGGGCCGCCGTGCCTTTCGGGAACCGAAGTTCCCGGGGATCGCCGATGTCCCGCGAGAGGCAAGAAATCGCGGATCGCCGCACGCCGCCGTCAAACCCCTTAAGGCCCATGCTCAACAGTCTGGATCTCGAAGGCCGTCCTGAGGACACCAGGGTCGTCGTCGCCATGTCGGGCGGCGTCGATTCCTCGACGACGGCTGCGCTTCTGAAGGCGGAAGGCTACGACGTCGTCGGCATCACGCTGCAGCTCTACGACCACGGCGCTGCGACCCACCGCAAGGGCGCCTGCTGCGCCGGCCAGGACATCCACGACGCACGCGACGTCGCCGCCAAGCTCGGCATTCCCCATTACGTGCTCGACTACGAGGATCGCTTTCGCGAATCCGTCATCGACAATTTCGCCGACAGCTACGCGCTCGGCGAGACGCCGGTGCCGTGCATCGAGTGCAACCGCTCGGTAAAATTCCGCGACCTCCTGAAGACCGCGCGCGAGCTCGGGGCGCAGGCGCTTGCCACCGGCCATTACGTCGCCTCGCGCCGCCGCGAGGACGGCTCGCGCGCGCTGGTCTGCGCGGCCGACGCCGACCGCGACCAGAGCTATTTCCTGTTCGCGACGACGCAAGAGCAGCTCGACTTCCTGCGCTTTCCGCTCGGCGACATGACCAAGCCCGAGACGCGCGAGCTCGCGCGCCGCTTTGGCCTTAGCGTCGCCGACAAGCACGACAGCCAGGACATCTGCTTCGTGCCGACCGGCCGCTACACCGACATCATCACCCGCCTGCGGCCGAACGCGATGGACCCCGGCGAGATCGTCGATCTCGAGGGCCGCGTGCTCGGCCGGCACAACGGCATCGCCAATTTCACCGTCGGCCAGCGCCGCGGCCTCGGCATCGCCGCCCACGCGCCGCTGTTCGTGGTGCGGCTGGAGGCAGCTCACCGCCGTGTCGTCGTCGGCCCGCGCGATGCCCTGAAGATGCATCGCATCGCACTTCGCGACGTCAACTGGATCGGCGGCGGCGACATCGACCGCGCCATCGGCGGCGGCCTCGAGCTGTTCGTGCGCGTGCGTTCGACACGCGCGCCGCAGCCGGCGTGGCTGCGCGGCAGCGATGGCCATTACGAGGTCGAGCTCGTCGCCGGCGAAGAGGGCGTCTCGCCCGGCCAGGCCTGCGTGTTCTACGATGCGCCTTCGGGGCAGGCGCGCGTGCTCGGCGGCGGCTTCATCCAAAGCGCAGCCGCGAAGGTCGGAGCCGCGCCATCGCGCCCGCTCGCGGAAGCCGTGCGCGGCTAATCATCATGAGATCGGACCGCATTCTCGCGACACCGGAGGTGCGCCCCCTCTCCCGCCTGCGGGAGAGGGTTGGGGAGAGGGCTCTCTCAACACGCGATATATTGCGAGCGGAAAGAACCCTCACCCGCCACGCTCTTGCGAGCGTGGCGACCTCTCCCGCACGCGGGAGAGGCGCTCGACCGCGCGCGGGGCTGACTTCGATCTCACCACTAGACAATTCTCTCTAGAGTTTCGTGTAAGGGCAGGGGCATGGCAGCAGACATCTCGCGGGCCGGGGTCGAGAAGGCCTATGGCCGCTGGGCACCGGTCTACGATCTCGTGTTCGGCAAGGTGTTCGACGCCGGCCGGCAATCGACCATCGCGGAGGCCGACCGCATCGGCGGGCGCATCCTCGACGTCGGCGTCGGCACCGGCCTGTCGCTCTCGGATTATTCGCGCACCACCAAGATCTGCGGCGTCGACATCTCCGAGCCGATGCTGCGCAAGGCGCAACAGCGCGTGCGAACGCTGCGCCTCTCCAATGTCGAGGTGCTCTCGGTGATGGATGCGAAGAACCTCGCCTTCCCCGAGAACTTCTTCGACGCGGTGGTGGCGCAATACGTCATCACCGCCGTGCCCGATCCGGAAGGCACGCTCGACGAGTTCGTGCGCGTGCTCAAGCCCGGCGGCGAGCTGATCCTGGTCAACCACATCGGCGCCGAGAGCGGCCCGCGCAAACTGTTCGAGCTCGCCTTCGCCCCCATCGCGCGCCGCCTCGGCTGGCGCCCCGAATTCCCCTGGGCCCGCCTCGTCAACTGGGCCGCCAAGCACGGCGGCATCACGCTCACCGAGCGCAGGCCGATGCCGCCGATGGGGCACTTCTCGCTGATCCGCTACCGCAAATCGTGATGATGTGACGCGGGAACAGGGGGCGCCGCGCGCGCGTTCCCCTTCCATGCGCACGACAAACCTCATTCTTGCGGGCCTCCTGATCGCCGCTTCAGGCAGCGCGATCGCGCAGGCCCCGCCCGCCCCGGCGACGCCGCCGCAAGCGACCGCGCCGCCATCCCCGCAACATGCCGCCAACTGCATGCCGCAGGACCGGCCCAACCGCTCATCGGACGGCACCACCACCGGCCAGTCCCGGGAACCGCTCGGTGACAAGCTGGCCAAATCCGACGGCGTGCTCTGCCCGCCGGCCGGCGTCGACCCCGAGATGCACGCCCCGGCCCCCGACAGCGGCGGCAACACCCCGGTCATTCCGCCCCCCGGCAGCCCCGGCGGCGACCAGACCGTGCGGCCGAAATAAGAGATCTTCGCGCGTCCGCGATGCTTCGGCCTCTCCCCGCGTGCGGGGAGAGGCCGAAATCCGCGCAACAGCGCGGATTTCGGGTGAGGGGGACTCTCCGGGAGTCCTGGAGCGTTTTCGAGCGAAGTGGATACCGGTTCGCGTCAAGAAAACGCGTCTAAACGAGAATCTGGAGCTCCGTTCCGATTCCATCGGAACGGGAAAGGCTCTGGTGCTCGAAAACGGGCAAATCCGCCGCCAAAATCGCCCGCTTTTCCACCGAAACGCCTTGTCCCGCCGAAGCTTTAGCAAACGCGGATTGACTTCCCGGCTCCCCCTTTATTATATGCCGCGCGTTCGCGAGATCGGCCTTCACCGCCGTTCGCGACCCTGTGGCGGGGTAGCTCAGCTGGTTAGAGCACGGGAATCATAATCCTGGGGTCGGGGGTTCGAGTCCCTCTCCCGCTACCAATTCCCCGAGCTTCGGATGGCCGGCCTTCACGAGGTGTTGCACGACCTGCTTCGCGTCGCGCGGGTTCACTTGCTCTTCGTCTTGGGCTTCTTTTTTGGCGCCGGGCCCGCTGCGGCTTCCCGCGCCAGCCGCTCTGCCTTCAGCCGCTCTCGATTTCGAGCAAAGGCCTCCTCGGCGAGCGCGTGCTCGGACATTGCCTTCACTGCATCGACCTGGCGGAAGGCCTTGCGCGCTTCGCGCTCCGCTTTGCTGATCGGCTTCCGCGGTTGGTATTCATCCGTTGGTTTTGTCATCTCGTCTCGATCCAAACGCTGCTCGACAGTCGGGTCAATTCTTGCTTGCCGGCCCGGCTTCTCGCGCCAGGCGCTCCGCTCTGAGACGCTTGTGGTTTTCCTGAAACTCCGGATCGGCGTGGCTGTCCGCTATCACTTGCCGCGCCCCGATAGGATTTTGCGCCTTGCGGTCCGCTTCATCCGCGACCTGTTGTTCGGCGGAGCGCTTCTGTTTGGCCATTGCGCGATCCTTGCATCTGCGATTTGTCCAGAACTATTCAAGTGATTCCCGGGAACAATAGACGCTTGTCGCGCAGGCGGCGACCTCAAAGACGCAGGATGCCCAGCCCAGCGGTTCCAGCGCACCGGTGAAACAGCCGCACGAACGGTTCTGGTGGGGAGATCGCAAAAGGGCGACGAACCCGCCCCCAGCCTTGGGGACAAGGCTGGACAGGGCCGGACCGCGCGGCGCTGCGCCTGCTTTTGTGAGCCTGAACGGGAAGCAATGGTTACATTGCGTCACAGCATGCTCTACGCTAGGGCGACCGTAGACGATTTGAGAGGTGAGCCCATGTCATATGCCTATAAGCCGAATGAAGACGTACGCCACCAGCCCCAAGGTCCACAAGGACGTGCAGCAAGCGATCCGGCAATGATCTACACCGTCGTTCAATGCATGCCCATCGAGGCAGATGGACGTCTTCGATATCGCATCAAGAGCAAGTCGGGGAATGTCGAGCGAGTCGTAACGGAAGAGCAGCTGTCGGACTTGCAGTGATCTGGCGCGCGTGCTGGCAGGAGGAGTGTCGTCGTGCTGAATGATCGAGAAAAGATCCTGATGGCGCTTCGAGAGAAGCCGCTCAAAGTCTACGAGGTCATGAAGCGCGCCAATGTCGCGAACGAGGAAGCCTGCCAGTCCCTCCTGTTGAAGATGCGAGACGAAGGCTCGGTGAAGTTCGATATCCACAAAGGGCGATGGCACGTCGGATGAGCCCCGTGCCTGCGTCGCCCCTTCCACGAGGTGTCGCACGACCTGCTTCGTGTCCTGACCGTCGCGTCGTGGGGATGCGGCGTTGTGATCCTGGCGATGGCGGGACGACTGGCCCTGGCGAGAGCCGGCGCGATGCCCGGGTGGCGGGGTCCGCTGACGCTCAGGCATCCCTTGGCAGGCGAGCTCTCGGACGAAGTCCACGCGTCCAACCGTCGGTTTACTCGCCTCATGCCCGCGCTCGTCGCGGTTCTGGGCATCGGCGCTCTCCTGTTCTGGCTGGACACCGTGTTCTTTCCAGTCGCCATCAATTGATGAGGTCTTGGTCGCCGGTTGCGCGCGGCGAGGAACTTGCGCGCCCGATCGACGCTTGAATCCGCGGGCCAGAGTCGCCGCCGATTGCTGGCCTGCACGGCCCGCCTCCAAGCCCCCCATGCCCCCCAGGGTGGGCCGTGCTTTTCAGGAGGAGACGAGGATCCGGAAGTCAGAGCGGTGATCGTCGAGGCCGACACGACGTGGCACCAGCGCGATGCGATGGTTCCTGGGATGGGGTGAGCGAAGCGTAACCCATCATGCCCCTTCCTGCTCGGACCTGAATGCGCTTCGCTCGGTCCATTCCGTGCCTGCTGCCGAAGGAACGGACCATCCCGGCAAGGCATTCACTGTCTGACCAAGACGGGCTCTGACGACAGCAGCATCCGCGGTGGACGAGCAGAAGAGGATAGAGCACCAGATCGAACTCGCCACGCGAGCGGCCGCGCTCGTCAAGGACGAACCCACCGGCCATCGCTTCCGCGGCTTTGCCGAGGAGCTGAAACGAAAGCTCCGCCGCATGATGCGCCGCGGCCAGGTCCGCGCCCGCGCCTACGAACTCTGGGAGCGGGCGGGACGGCCGGCAGATCGCGAGCTGGAGTTCTGGCTCGAAGCGGAGCGGCAACTGGAGGAGGAGTGGGAGGAGCGGAAGGGTGTAGGCGATTCTTCTTAGGCGACAGCTGCCGGGCTCGATCGAACGAGCGCCCCGGCCAGCGTCGTCATGCCCGTGCTGTCCCGCCCGCCTGCGGGCCGAAGCCCTTTGGCGCGGCGAACGCCCGGCATCCACGTTCTCGTGCCGGAACGCAACAAAGAAGAAAGCCGCCGGGCTCATCACCCAGGCGGCCTCTAAAAGTCCGGAGCTGTCGATCGTCGCCGCAGCCTCACGCGTACCGCCGTTACCTTGTTTGCGGCCATGCCTGATCCTCGTACGCCAAGGCGTGTGATTCCGCTGTGATCTGAAGCACACATTGCACAGTTGGTGCGAGGCCGGGTGCCGCGTGAGGACTCGATACGGTGGAGCGGGTGGAGCCCTTGCGGAAGCCCATCATGGCTCGGCAGCGGAAACCTTCGTCCAGGTTTCCATCCAGAAGAAATCGGTGACTGTGACTGACATTACGCGCAGCGGCTTTCTGACGCACGCCCTCGGCGCACGGTTCCGTTTCCGCCGTTCGAGCCCGGCACGGCAAGTGCGCTTTGCTCGCGTGCGTCGAACGGCTCACGCAACCACCTGAGCGATGTAACGAGATTTGCCTAGCGTTCAGCGCGACATATCAAGCAAGCTCGCGCGCTGTTCCAGCGTCGTCGTCGTCGAATGCGTCAAATGCGAGCGGTCGCCGCGACCGCAATTCGCATTCTGCCTATGGGCTATCTCACACTTTGAAGATTAGCGGCTCACAATTTGCTGACGCGATGCCGGGCGACATGCGTTGCTTTGTCTAATTCAGGTTGTATGGTGGCCGCGAGCATTTCGACTTGGTCGACGACGTGTGGGCGATGGGTGCTGTCCACATCGTTGGTGGTCTTGATCAGAAGAAGAGTGTTCGCCAGTGGGTGAAATGAGGGACGGAAGACAATGACCGAGGATAAGGACAATGTCGCTGCTCCACATCAATCTCTTCGGCGGTGTCGAGGTTATTTCTGCTTCCGGTGAGTCGGTATCGATCCCCAGCCGCAAGGCTGCAACTCTTCTGGGCTATGTCGCGCTCAGTTCCCCACGGGCCATTTCACGCGGCAAGCTCGCCACCCTGCTATGGGACGGTCACTTCAGCGATCGCGCGCGCGCCAGCCTTCGACAAGCCCTGCTCACGTTGCGGCGCGCGCTGCCGCAATATCCCGACGTGATCTCGGCCGATCGCGACGACATCCGTATCTGCCCGACCAAGATAAGTACCGATGTCGGGGAATTCGAGCGCCTGCTGAGGGAGGGCCATCCCGAACGGCTGGCCCGTGCGGCGGGGCTTTATCGAGGCGATCTTCTCGAGGGCACCAGCTCGACGTCCTGCCAATTCGAGTCCTGGCTGTCTGCCGAGCGCCAGCGGCTGAGGACACTGGCGATGCAGGCGCTTGCGGGCCTGCTGGATGCCGACAAGCGCGAACACATGGATATCGCGATCGCGCTCGCGCTGCGCATTCTCGCCATCGACCCGCTACAGGAGGGGGTCCATCGCATATTGATGCGCTGTTATGCGCAGCACGGTCGCCGAGCCGACGCCTTGCGTCAGTATGATCTTTGCCGCGCCGTGCTGTGGCGGGACGTTCGCGCGGTGCCGGACCAGGAGACCGAACAATTGCATCGCGAGATTCGCCGCATGGTCCATGCGTCCCAGCGATCCGCCTCGCTCAAATTGCCGCTCGCCAAAAACTTTGACGCAACTTTCACGCTCGGCGTGACGCCTGCATCACGATCCCTGTCGTAGCTCTAGCCACCCGCACAGTGATCGCGACTCCCTTCGGGAAGCGTGTGTCGCTCGCGGATCAGGCACTTCATCAGGAGACTTTGATCATGACTGGAACACAGCAGCAGTACGAGGATTACGGCCAACTGGACCCGCAGGGGATTTTCGGCTCCATCCTCGGCGGTGCGGCCGGACGCGTTATCGGTAATCTGCTCGGCGGCAAGAAGGGAAAGACCATCGGCGGTGTCGTCGGAAACATCGGCGGAGGTTTCCTGCCGTTTTCCGCCGGTCCGGACACGCAAGGTTCGGCGCAGGTCTCCGAGATGGAGCTGCAGAGCTTCTGGAGCGTGCTGAAGAAGATCGGCCAGGGCGTGCAGACCGGCGTGAACATCGGTCACCAGCTCGGCGTGTTCAGTGCCCAGCCCGGTCTGCAGCCGGCAGCAAGCGCGCCGCCGACCGACATGGAGCTGCAGAGCTTCTGGAGCGTCTTGAAGAAGATCGGCCAGGGCGTGCAGACCGGCGTGAATATCGGTCACCAGCTCGGCGTGTTCAGTGCCCAGCCCGGCCTGGAGCCGGCAGCAAGCGCGCCGCCGTCCGACATGGAGCTGCAGAGCTTCTGGAGCGTGCTGAAGAAGATCGGCCAAGGCGTGCAGACCGGCGTGAATATCGGTCACCAGCTCGGCGTGTTCAGTGCCCAGCCCGGCCTGGAGCCGGCCGCGGCCGCGCAGCCGACCGACATGGAGCTGCAGAGCTTCTGGAGCGTGCTGAAGAAGATCGGTCGGGGTGCCCAGACCGGCCTGGATATCGGCCATCAGCTCGGCGTGTTCAGCGCCGGCCAGCCCGGTCTGCAGCCGGCAGCAAACGCGCCGCCGACCGACATGGAGCTGCAGAGCTTCTGGAGCGTGCTGAAGAAGATCGGGCAGGGCGTGCAGACCGGTGTGAACATCGGCCACCAGCTCGGCGTGTTCAGCGCCGGCCAGCCCGGCATGCAGCCGGCAGCAAGCGCACAGCCGACCGACATGGAGCTGCAGAGCTTCTGGAGCGTGCTCAAGAAGATCGGCCAGGGCGCCCAGACCGGCCTCGATATCGGCCGTCAGCTCGGTGTCTTCAACGCCGGTCAGCCCGGCACGATGCACTAGACCCCACACGCACGAGGCGGGCGCAAGCCCGCCTCTGCGCACAGAATGGATGGAAGCCAGATGGCGGATTCAAACACGTCGCAGCAATTCATCGTGCAGGGAGACCCGGTCCGATCCGGTCAGCTCAACGAACACCTGCGGCTTGAAACCGGCGTGACGCGAATAGCGCAGGTCGCTCCCGACGTCGTCATCCTGTCGATGACGAAGACACAGGCCGATCGCCTGAAGTCGACGTTTGCCACGCTCGTGGTCGAACCGAATTCAGCGCTGAAGCCGTTCGATGCCGACTGATTTCGGTGGGCAAACATTGGACACGCAAAACATCAAGGAGGCTGCAATGGCCACGAGAGGCAAACCAGGAACGTCCGGGCAACGCGAGCACGATGCGACCGAAGCGGCGGCAATCGGCAACGGCGTGGATCCGGGACACGGTGCCGGCCCGTCACCGGCGTCGGACCAGGGGCCCGCAACGATCGTATCGCGCAAATCGCAATTCATGATCGCGCCGCAGCAGCAGCCCGGGCTTGCGACCTTCAGCGTCGACTTCCTGACCCAGCAGCTCACCAACAGCCCCGACATCGAAGTGGTGAAGACGGTCTCTCCGCCGCGCCTGTTCGGATTTCAGAGCGCGGAGCTCGGACAGGTGCCGCTCAGTCCGCTGGTTCTCGCCAAGATGACGCCCGACAAGGCCAAGCTGCTGCAGACCCAGGCCCAAGGGCGTTGCGCGGTGGAGCGTGACGAGCGGCTGACCTACATGCTCGACCCGACCACGCCGCAGCTTCCCAATCCGGGCGTGCTGACGCCGCTGGCCGACGGCTTCACCGCGACGATCGAGGTGTTGGGCCAGGACGGCCCGCTGCCCGAAGCCGAGGTCTATGTGTTCGGCAGCATGTGGCCGGCACAGGGCATCACCGACGCCACCGGCCGTGCCACGGTGACCCTGCAGGGCGAAACGCCGGAAACCATTCGCTCGATCCTCGTCAAACCGAAAATCGACTACTGGACCTTCTGGCTCGATCGTCCGCAGCTCGTTCCCAACAGCGTCAACCGGATCGCCGTGAGGGCGCTCGGCGCAGTCCTGCGAAACTTCCCCGGCCAGCAATTGATGGGGTGGGGTGAGCGCGCGATGGGCCTCGATCGTCTGCCGCCGTCCTATGACGGTAGCGGTATCAAGATTGCGATCATCGATTCCGGCCTGGCGCCGACCCATCGCAATCTGCACGGCATCACGGAAGGCACCAGCATCGTCGGCAATGACAAGGCGGCGTGGACCGTCGACACGATCGGCCATGGCTCGCATTGCGCCGGGATCATCGCCGGCGGTCCGGTCGGCGCCGGCGGCGGAATCCGCGGCTTCGCTCCCGCGGCGGAGATCCATGTCTGCCGCATCTTCCCCGGCGGCCGGTTCAGCGATCTCGTCGCTGCGCTCGATTACTGCATGGAGCACGGCATCGACGTCGTCAACATGAGCCTGGGCGGCGGCGACCCCTCGCAGATCATCGAGGAACGCATCATCCGCGCCAAGCAGATGGGCATGGCCTGCATCATCGCTGCCGGCAATTCGTCGGGGCCGGTGCAGTTTCCGGCGTCGACGCCGCATTGCCTGGCGGTCGCCGCGCTGGGCAAGTGGGGCGAATTCCCCGATGACAGCTATCATTCGCAGCAGGCCCTCGACGGCTTCCAGAGCCGCGACGGATATTTCCCGGCAAAGTTCTCCTGCTTCGGACCGGAGGTCGACGTCTGCGCGCCCGGCGTCGGCATCGTCTCGTCGCTTCCCGCCGATGGCTTCGGCGCATGGGACGGCACCTCGATGGCGACGCCGCATGTCACGGGCCTCGCCGCGCTCGTGCTGGCGCATCATCGGGACTTCACCAAGGGCAACTTCCAGAATCGCGATGCACGCCGCGTCGAGCGGCTGTTCCAGATCCTGAAGGAAACCGCGACGCCGCTGCAATTCGGCGACCCCAACCGGACCGGCGCGGGACTGCCGAACGCGATGCGGGCGCTCGGCCTCGAAACCGGAATCGCCCCGGTCGCCGCCGCTGCGTCCGCAACCGATCCGTCGCTGGCGACGCTGCGTCGCCTGCTCGGATTGCCGCCGGCCGAAGCACCGAGCATGGTCCCGGCGAGCGCCCCTGCGCCGCAATCCGCCGCGCCGATGCAGGCCAGCGCGAGCAACGTGGCGCGCGGTCCGGCCCAAACGGCAGGCGCGATGACGCTGCAGTCCGTCGATCCCACGCAAAGCGGCTCGAGCTACGTCGCCCGCGGTCCCGCACAGACGGCGAACGAGGTGTTCGTCCCCACCATGATGGATCCCGATCCGGCTCAGATCCGGGAGATCATGCACAAGGTCGGATTGCTGTAACGCGCGCCGACGCGAATGAGGGATAAGGGGCACAGCGGCAACCGCCGCTGTGCCCCGCGCGTTTGCTGCGTCGTGATGGGGAGCGTGGAAGAGCGTAGGCCGTAGGATGGGTTGAGCCCTTGCGAAACCCATCACGTGCCGGCATCGGGAATGATGATGGGTTTCGTTTTGCTCTACCCATCCTACGCGCGCATGCAGGCTATAGCGGATTTGAGCGCAATTGCTCTAAGTTGCCTTCGGTTATTCGTCCGACGACGATTAGGTATCGTGGCATACCCATAAACGCAAAAAGGCGGATCGCGACGAGCAGATAAGGCACGCCATTTAGATCACAAGCCTGAGGGTAAACGTGGTGCAGGGTAGTCGGCTGATCCACCAACAGAGCGCCGCTCTTATCGCCACCTACGTAGTATGGTGCATAGTCGCACTTCCCTAAGATGATGTCAGATAAGCAAGGGATGAATGAAGCCTCGCCGAACTTTGCAACCGCGTAGCTGTGAGCAATCTTGGCGAGCATCCTAGCGTATTCGCGTGGCGCAACGCGACCGAGTTTTAGTGCGATGCCTTCCGGTAGCTGCTTTTCGAGCTCGCCTATTGGATATCGGACGATTGGCCTTCCAACAAACTCTGTCGTTGGTCGAGCCTGACGAAGTAAGCCCGCTGCTTCTAGGTCGAATCCTAGGCAGACCATGGGAAATTCGTCGAGCGGCACCGTCAGCGTTTCCATCCTACCATCATCTCGATGGTTCGTCGTCCGCTCGGTAGTGGTTTTGAGCTTGCGTCGGCTCCTTAGTTTAAGTTTAGCTCGTAGTGGGCCCAAAGTGCCTTGTAGACATAACCCTTCAAACCGCTTTGTAATGTCGGCGCATCTGTCGCAACTTGCCTTTGGCAAGAACCAATCTCCGCCCCTCGGCTGTAATCCAAGAGGAACAATGTGTTCATCGGATAGGTTGTCAGACGAGCCACAATAGATGCAATGACCGACAGCCTTGTATTTTTCAGCCGACCATAAGAGCACAGTCGACGGGGAGCCGGGATTCTTAGCCATGAATTCGATCTGCTAGTTGGAAATTTGAAGACTAGAGGCCATCAGTGGCGGCTTCTAGAACTGTCTTAATCGTCAATACCGCCGTGCCACGGGCACGTGCCGCAGCGCTGCTACTACTATTCAAAGCGTCGCTGCAGGTCGTAGGATGGGTAGAGCTCTTGCGAGGCCCATCACGTTTCAACGCCCGGTGGCATCGATGGGTTTCGCTTCGCTCTACCCATCCTACGAGCTGGTGGTCGAAGCCTGCCCTGTTCACGTATTCCTCGTACTGTCTGCCGAGCGCCCGGAAGCTCTCCCCCAAGTCCGACAACTCTACGGGCCTCCTGTTGTCGTATTTGACCTCGAAGGCAACGCTCTTGTCGTCGATCGCATGCGTCCTCCCAGTTACACGCTTAGCGAGTGTTCCACGTCCACGGGCTAGGTCAAGGGCGAGAGACTGTTGCCAACAAGAGCGCCCCTGTTTCCCCCTCCGTCAACCCCTCCCCGCAAAAATATTCCGCTTTACCGAAATTCGGTTTTGTCGTATGTGTCGCTCATCCCGGCTCACCCAAGAGGGGCGACTTGTGGTCGTCTTGTTCGCGAGCCGGGCTTGCGGTGGACGCGGCAGCGTCGGCATGAGAGGTGCGGGCAGGGCGGGTAGTCCCTGTGAGCCCGTAACCGCGTGCGGACGACGGCGCTGCTAGGCTTCGTCTCGTCTGTAAGTTTCCGGCTTCGTCGACAGGGCCGGGAATACTGCGGCGACATGGCGGGCCGTGCGTACGGCAAAACCGTGTGGTCCTGGCCGTCGTTGCCACGGTCAAGTTCTGCGAAGGTGCGAGCGAGCCCAACCGGGCAGACTGCATCGTCCAAATTCGCAGGGCGAGGGAGGCCAAAAGGAATGGTCGGCTCCCGGGAGATCACGGCATAAGCCGTCCAGCCACTGCGCAGGGAAGGCCGAGTGATCGGCGACACCTGTATGCTGCTGTGCGGTCTTTTTTGCGCGTGCCTTTCGCGCAGCAGACCGCGGGTGCCTGTCGGCACCCGGCCTTCCCTGCGCCCTCTTGGCTCAAGAGGGTGAAGTGACGAAGCAAAGCTCGGGCGAAACGTGCCGCGAGGCTGCGAAGGCGTGTCTGCAAGCCGAGCTGCGTGCCACAAGCTCGATCTCGTAGAGTGGGCAGAGCGCAAGCGTGCCCACGCCCTGTTGCTTATGGAAGGAGATCGTGGGCACGGCGCGTTGCGCCTTTGCCCACCCGGCAGTCAGCATTGATGATGCAGGCTCAAACTCATGACCGTCACCCTAAGGTGCTCGCCATGCAAGGCAAGGCTCGGCCTGCGATTCGTGCACATCGCAAGCCTCGCACGTCCAGCGACAACAGCTTTGCGGTCGCGCGGGTATGACGGTTCTCTGGGCCCGGGACTTTCGCTGCAGCCACCCACCCAGGGAACGCCGCCCTCTCGCGCGTGTTGTGCCCTTGGCGGAGCCCCGGCCGATGCTATGGTGTCCGCTATCTCTGTGATGACAGGACGAGGACATTCCAGTGGCTGACGTTCATCCCGCGGCGGGCAAGCAGGCTTCGCCGGACGCGCTCACCAATATTCCGCGGCTGGTGACGGCTTATTTCGCCGGCAAGCCCGATGCCGCGGATCCCGCGCAGCGCGTGGCGTTCGGCACCTCCGGCCATCGCGGCACCTCGTTCAAGAATACCTTCAACGAGGACCACATCCTCGCGACCACGCAGGCCATCTGTGACTACAGACACGAAAAAGGGTTGACCGGCCCGCTCTTCATCGGCATCGACACCCACGCGCTGGCCGAGCCGGCGCTCGCGAGCGCCGTCGAGGTGTTCGCGGCAAACGGCGTCGACATCATGATCGACAAGGACGGCGGCTACACGCCGACGCCCGTCATCTCACACGCGATCCTCACCCATAACAAGGGTCGCGCCAGCGGCCTTGCCGACGGCGTCGTCATCACGCCCTCGCACAATCCCCCCGAGGACGGCGGCTACAAATACAATCCGCCGCATGGCGGCCCCGCCGACACCGACGTCACGGGAATCGTCGAGAAGCGCGCCAATGCCTACCTCGCCGACAACCTCAAGGGCGTGAAGCGCATGGACTATGCGAAGGCGCGCAAGTCTTCGAACGTCCACGCCTATGACTTCGTCACGCCCTACGTCGCCGATCTCGGCAACGTGGTCGATCTCGAGCTGGTCAAATCCGCCGGCATCAAGATCGGCATCGATCCGCTCGGGGGCGCCGCCGTGCATTATTGGCATCCGATCATCGAGCGCTACGGCCTGAAGGCCACGGTGGTGAACGAGGCGATCGACCCGACTTTCCGCTTCATGACGGTGGATTGGGACGGCAAGATCCGCATGGACTGCTCCTCGCCCTATGCGATGGCGAGCCTGATCGGGATGCGCGACCGCTTCGACGTCGCCTTTGCCAACGACACCGATGCCGACCGCCACGGCATCGTGACGCGGTCCGGCGGCCTGATGAATCCGAACCATTATCTGGCGACCGCGATCTCCTATCTGTTCGCGCATCGTCCGAACTGGAGCAAGGATGCCGCGATCGGCAAGACCGTGGTGTCGAGCTCGATCATCGACCGCGTCGCCAAAAAGCTCGGGCGCAGGCTGGTCGAGACCCCGGTCGGCTTCAAATGGTTCGTCGATGGCCTCCTCACCGGCGGTTTCGGCTTCGGCGGCGAGGAGAGTGCAGGGGCCTCGTTCCTGCGCCGCGACGGCACGGTGTGGACGACCGACAAGGACGGAATCATCCTCGGCCTGCTCGCAGCCGAGATCATGGCCAGGACCGGCCGCGATCCCAGTCAGCTCTTCGGCGATCTCACCGCCGAGTTCGGCATGCCGCATTACGCGCGCATCGACGTCGCCGCGACCGGGCCGCAGAAGAACATCCTGAAATCCGTCACGCCCGAGCAGCTCGGCCTCAAGGACCTCGCCGGCGATCCGGTCCGCTCAACGCTGAGCAAGGCGCCCGGCAACGGCCAGCCGTTCGGCGGCATCAAGGTCGAGACCGATTTCGGCTGGTTCGCGGCGCGGCCGTCCGGGACGGAAGACGTCTACAAGATCTACGCCGAGAGCTTCCGCAGCCCTGAGCATTTGAAGCGGATCCAGGAAGAGGCGCAGGCGGGGCTGGCGAAGGTGTTCGGGGCGTAAGTTGTTCCAAGAGGTGCCGCTCTCTTACCCTCCCCTGGAGGGGGAGGGTCGATCGCGCGTAAGCGCGAGCGGGGTGGGGTGATCACTCCTCTTGGGCAGTGCCCGTGTGGAGAGATCACCCCACCCCGCTCCGCATTCCGCTTCGCTCCATGCGAAGCGACCCTCCCCCTCCAGGGGAGGGTCAGACGTGTCTGGGTAAGTCTGTATACATCGTTAGTGATAAAGGTATTATTATCCTCAAAATTTGGTCTTGAACGTTTCCCTCCCTCAGTTATTGTGTACACAGCGCATACATAAGCCGTGGGAGTGAGACCGATGACAAAGCCCTTCCCGATGAACGCCTGGTACGCCGCCGCTTGGGACGCCGATGTGAAGCCGGCGCTGCTGCCGCGGACGATCTGCGGCAAGCACGTCGTGATGTATCGTAAGGCCGACGGCTCGGTGGCCGCGCTCGAGGACGCCTGCTGGCACCGCCTGGTGCCGCTGTCGAAGGGGCGGCTTGAAGGCGACACCGTCGTCTGCGGGTATCACGGCCTCAAGTTCAACGCCCAGGGCCGCTGCACCTTCATGCCCTCGCAGGAGACCATCAACCCCTCGGCCTGCGTGCGCTCCTATCCGGTGGTCGAGCGTCATCGCTACGTCTGGCTCTGGATGGGCGATCCCGCGCTGGCCGATCCCGCGCTGGTCCCGGACATGCACTGGAATCACGATCCGGCCTGGGCGGGCGACGGCAAGACCATCCACGTCAAATGCGACTATCGCCTCGTGCTCGACAATCTCATGGATCTCACCCACGAGACCTTCGTGCACGGCTCCTCGATCGGCAATGACGCCGTCGCCGAGGCGCCATTCGACGTCACCCATGGCGAGAAGACGGTCACGGTGACGCGCTGGATGCGGAACATCGAGCCGCCGCCGTTCTGGGCCAAGCAGCTCGGCAAGCCGGGCCTGGTCGACCGCTGGCAGATCATCCGTTTCGAAGCACCGTGCACCATCGCGATCGACGTCGGCGTGGCGCCGACAGGCACCGGCGCGCCGGAGGGCGACCGCTCGCAGGGCGTCAACGGCTTCGTGCTCAACACCATCACGCCCGAGACCGAGAAGACCTGCCACTATTTCTGGTCCTTCGTGCGCAATTATCAGCTCGGCGAGCAGCGCATCACCTCCGAGATCCGCGAGGGCGTTTCCGGCATCTTCCGCGAGGACGAACTGATCCTCGAGGCGCAGCAGCGCGCCATGGACGAGAACCCCGATCGCATCTTCTACAACCTCAACATCGATGCCGGCGCGATGTGGACGCGCAAGCTGATCGACAGGATGGTGGCGAAGGAAAACGGGCCGCAGCGCCTTCAGGCCGCGGAGTAGATCATGGCCGAGCGTGAGGTCGACCGTTCCGTCTCGCAGACCGTGAAGGCGCAGCTCGCGCTGCGGGACCAGATCCTGTCGGGAAGCCTGCGTCCGGGCGAGCGCATCTCCGAGCTCCAGGCGGTGGAAACCACCGGCGCCTCGCGCACCCCGGTGCGCATGGCGCTGGTGCGGCTCGAGGAGGAGGGCCTGCTGGAGGCGATCCCCTCCGGCGGCTTCATGGTGAAGGCCTTTTCGGAGCGCGACATCTCCGATTCCATCGAGCTGCGCGGCACGCTGGAGGGCCTTGCCGCGCGCTTCGCCGCCGAGCGCGGCGTCTCCGCGCGCGAGCTCGAGCCCTTGAAGGAATGCCTGGCTGCGATCGACGACTTGCTGAGCCAGGTGCCGATCTCGATCGAAGCCTTCTCGTCCTATGTCACGCTGAACGCGCGCTTCCACGCGCTGCTGACGGAATTGTCGCGCAGCCCGCCCCTGATCCGGCAGATCGATCGCGCCTCGGCGCTGCCATTCGCCTCGCCAAGCGGTTTCGTGATGGCGCAGTCGGCATTGCCGGAAGCGCAGCAGATCCTGATCATCGGCCAGGAGCACCACCGCGTCGTGATCGACGCCATCGAGAACCGCGAAGGCGCGCGCGCCGAAGCCGTCATGCGCGAACATGCGCGGCTCGCCGTGCGCAATCTGCGGCTGGCGCTGCGCAACCGCACCCATCTCGACCTCCTGCCGGCGCTCGCGCTGATCAAGACCACAACCGATTGAGGGCAGCCGCCATGCGCTTCATCGAAACCTGGATTCCGGCAACGCTCGTCTCGATGCGCGACCTTGCGCCGGGCATTCGCGAATTCCTGATCCGGCCCGACCAGTTCGATGCCGCTGCGTATCCGGTCGGCAGCCACATCAATGTCAGCGTGACCGTCGACGGCCTGCCCGAGACGCGGTCCTATTCGCTGGTCGGCGAAGCCTGCTCGGCCGGCCTCAAGATCGCGGTGCGCCGGGCCGAGGATTCCCGCGGCGGCTCGCGCTACATGTGGCAGCTCGCGCCGGGCGCGCGGCTCGACATCACCCAGCCCGCCTCGCTGCTCGCGGTCGACTGGGCCCGCGAAAACTATTGCCTGATCGCCGGGGGCATCGGCATCACGCCGATCTTCGGCGCCGCGCAGGCGCTGGCGCGCCGCGGAGCAGGCGTCACGCTGCATTACGCAGTGCGCTCGCGCGCCGAAGCGGCCTATCTCGACGATCTCGCCGCCATGCTCGGTGACCGCCTGGTCGTCCATGCCGGCGATGAAGGCAAGCGGCTCGATCTCGACGCGCTGTTCGCGTCGGTCCCACGAGGCACGCTGGCCCTGTTCTGCGGCCCGATGCGCATGCTCGAGGCCGCGCGCCATGCCTGGATCGGCGCCGGCCATCCGCTGCCCGATCTCCGCTACGAGACATTCGGCTCCAGCGGCACGCTGCCGACCGAAACTTTTCGCGTGCGCCTGAAGGACTCCAACGTCGAGCTCGAAATCCCGCGCGAGCGCTCGATGCTCGATGTGCTCAACGCCAGCGGCTTTGAGGTGATATCCGACTGCAAGCGCGGCGAATGCGGCCTCTGCGCCATCGACGTCGTCGAGGTCGACGGCGAGATCGACCATCGCGACGTTTTCTTCAGCGACCACCAGAAAGAGAGTAACCAGAAGATCTGCGCCTGCGTTTCGCGCGCGCGGGGGACGATCACGGTGGACACGCTGCTGCGCGCGGATGCGATTTGACACCGGGCGCGGTCGTCATGTCGCGGCCATGACGCCGCGGGTGGCTTGGTAGCCTACGCCGCGTAAATGGCCCGAAGCTTTTTCGTCTCCAGCAGCGCCATGACGCCATCCGCCGACACCGGTCGGCTGATCAGATAACCCTGAACCTCGCCGCAATTGATCTGCCTGAGATATTCGAGCTGATCGGCAGTCTCGACGCCTTCGGCGACCACGCCGATGTTGAGGTCTCGCGCCAGGCCGATCACCGATTTCACGATCGCGGCGCAGTCCGGCTGCACCAGCATGTCGCGGATGAAGGACTGGTCGACCTTGATGCGGCTGAACGGCAGCTTGCGCAGATAAGTCAGGGAGGAGAAGCCCGTCCCGAAATCGTCCAGCGCCACGGTGACACCGAGCAGCAGCAGCGCGTTCAGGACCGGCTCGGCCGAGCCGTATTTGGACAGCAGCATCGATTCCGTGATCTCGATCTCGAGCCGGTGCGGAGCGATCTTCGCCTCGCTGAGCGCCTGCACGATGATCTGGAGGATGCCGGCGTTGTGAAATTGCGACGCGGAGAAATTCACGGCGACCCTGATCTCGTCGGGCCATTTGGCGATCGTCGCGCAGGCGCGGCGAATCACCCACTCGCCGATCTCGTGGATCAGCCCGGTCTCCTCCGCGATCGGAATGAATTCGCTCGGCAGCACCAGTCCGCGCTCGGGATGTCGCCAGCGCAGCAGCGCCTCGAAGCCGGTGATGCGGTCTTCATCGAGATCGAGGAACGGCTGAAACACGAGGAACAGCTCGTTCCGCGCGATGGCGCCTTGAAGGTCCGCTTGCAACGCCTTGCGGTCGCGGGATGAACGGTCGTCGGCTTCCTCGAAGAAGCAGACCGTGCCGGGCCCCGCCTTCTTGGCGCGATAGAGCGCGGCGTCGGCATTCTTCATCACGTCGAGCTGCGTGTTGCCGTCGCGTGGCGCCAGCACGATGCCGACGCTGGTCGCGCCGACGATCTGGCGGCCCTCGATGCGGAACGGTTCGGTGAAGGCCGCGACGAAGCGTTCGGCGATCTCGAGCGCGTCCTCGGGGCGCGCCAGGTTGGCCATCACCAGCGCAAACTCGTCGCCGCCGATGCGCGCGACATGCTCGGCCGGGCGCGTGCAGCGTCGCAGGCGGCTCGCGACCTGGACCAAAAATTCGTCGCCGGCGGGATGACCGAACTTGTCGTTGACCTCCTTGAAACGGTCGAGATCGAGCAGGAGAACCGCGAACTCCTCGCCTGACAATGTCAGCCGCTTGAGCGCGGCTTCGAGCGTCTCGTTGAAGGCGACGCGGTTGGGCAAATGGGTCAGCGGATCCAGCCGCACCGAGCGCTCGGCCTCGATCTGCCGCATCACGCGACGCGCGAAGGAGAACGAATTGACGAACACGCCGCGGATCAGAACGCTGCCATAGACCACGACGAGGAAGGCGATCAGGAGAAACGCCAGATCGCCGTTCCTGCCGAGGCAGATGGCGATGCCGACGAAGATGGGGGCAGTGAAGGCGATGGCGGCGATCGGGATGGTGGCGAAGGCCAGCGCACCGCCGGCCAGCATTCCCGAGCACAGGCAGGTGATGACGAGCTGGCCGCCGGTGGAGGCACCATTGAAGAAGGCGACCGGTACGATGCCCCAGGCGGCGCCGAGCACGAAGGCATTGCGCACCAGGCGGTGCATGGCGCGGCGCGAGACGAATTGCGGCTTGGTGATGCGGCGTGCCGCGCGGGACTGCAGGCCGAACGCGATCGCTGCGCCGGCCACGGCGGTGGCCCAGATCAGAGCGGAGATGCGGTCCGGTGATTGCCACAACGCGACGGCGAGCACGATGGCGTTGCAGGCATTGGCGAGCATGATGCCGACGGAATAGCCAAGCACGAGCGAGATCTGCTCGGCGCGGATATGGCCGGCCACGGCTTCGTCGGTTGCGGGACCGCCGAACGCCGACAGATCGCCGGCAAACAGCCGGGCGAAATAGGTGGTCAGTTGAGTCCGCATTCCAGAGCCTAGCAGCTTGGGCAGTTCGTCCAGCTCGGTGCGGAGAATTCGCCGCAAACCTTTGACGAACTATGAATTATCCTTGGCTGCGGCGGTCGGCGTGGCCACTTCTGCGTGTTGGTGAGAGAGTATCGATAACAAATCGATACAAATGCGCGGTGACAGCCATGTTGGGAAAGCGCCTTAACGCCCCAACTGCTTCGGATCGTAATAGAACCGCTCCTCGATCAATTTGTCGCCGCGCCAGCTCTGCCATGCGATCTCGTCCAGCGTCCGCGTCACCCCTTCCGCATTGGTGAAGCTGAAGACCCAGCGTGTCGCGACATGGTCGCCCTCGATCAGGCTCGGACCGATACGCACGGCCTTGACCTCCTTGGTCGCGGCCAGCACGCCGCGCTCCTTCGCGACCAGCTTTTCCCGGCCAACCGTGGGAGCAGCGTTGTTCTCGTAGGTCGCGGCGTCGGGCGCATAGAACTGCTCGATCGCGCCGACGAAATCCCCATCCTCCAGGCGCTTGGCAAAGGCTTCGACGACCTCACGGCTCGGCATGGCGTACCTCGCAAATAAAACCGACTTGCAGTCGGCAAATACCGACTGATGGTCGAAAAGTCAACTGGCGGCCTCTGCGGGATTCGATTAGACGAGACCCATGGCAAAACAAGCGGAGCGGCGGGCGGCGACATCGGAGGCGATCCTGACGGCGGCGCGCCGGCTGTTCGGGACGCAAGGCTTTGCCGCCACCACCATGGACGAGATCGCGGAGGCAGCCTCAGTCGCCAAGGGCGCGGTCTATCATCACTTCAGGACCAAGGAGGCGGTGTTCGAGTCCGTGTTCGACCAGGTCTCGCGCGATCTCGTCGTGGAGATCGACGGTGCCGCGCGCGCCGAGAAGGACGTGCTTGCCGCGATGGTCGCCGGCACCCAGCATTACTTTGCCGCGACCGCGAAGGGGCCGACCGGCCAGGTCATCCTGCGCGACGGCCCGGCCGTCCTGGGGTGGGAGCGCTGGCGCGAGATCGACGCCAGGCACTTTGGCGGCAAGCTGCCGCGAGCGCTTTCCGCGGCGATGGACGCCGGCCTCATCGCGCGGCAGCCGGTCGAGCCGCTGGCGCGGCTCCTGCTCGGCGCGGTGACGGAGGCTGCGGTCGCCTGCGCCGGACGCGCGGATATCGCAAGGGCGGGCGCGGAATATGCCCGTGCGTTCAAGTCGCTGGTCGAGGCGCTGCGCGTCAAGCCATGATTGTGCTAGGTGACGAAACGGGAAACGCCAACAGCAACAAGAAGACAGTCAAGACATGACCGCAAATGCCTCTCTCACATCCAGCGATCCAGAGTTCGACTACATCATCGTCGGCGCCGGCTCCGCCGGCTGCGTGCTCGCCAACCGCCTGTCTGCGAACGGCAGGCACAGCGTGCTGCTGCTCGAAGCCGGCCCGAAGGATTCCAACATCTGGATCCACGTCCCGCTCGGCTACGGAAAGCTGTTCAAGGAGAAGAGTGTCAACTGGATGTACCAGACCGAGCCGGAGCCCGAGCTGAAGGGACGGCAGGTGTTTCAGCCGCGCGGGAAGACGCTGGGCGGATCGAGCTCGATCAACGGCCTGCTCTATGTCCGCGGCCAGCATGAGGACTATGACCGCTGGCGCCAGCTCGGTAACACCGGCTGGGGCTATGACGACGTGCTGCCTTACTTCAAGAAGGCCGAGAACCAGTCGCGCGGTGCCGATCAGTATCATGGCAGCGGCGGTCCGCTGCCGGTCTCCAACATGATCGTGACCGATCCGCTGTCAAAGGCCTTCATCGACGCCGCGGTCGAGACCGGTCTGCCTTACAATCCTGATTTCAACGGTGCCACCCAGGAAGGCGTCGGCCTGTTTCAGACCACGACGCGCAACGGCCGACGCGCCTCGACGTCCGTCTCCTATCTCGGCCCGGCAAGGACACGCGGCAATCTCAAGGTCGAAACCGAGGCGCTCGGTCAGCGCGTGCTGTTCGAAGGACGTCGCGCCGTCGGCGTCGAATACAGGCAAGGCGCAACCGTGCGCCGCGCGCGGGCGCGGCGGGAGATCGTGCTGTCGAGCGGCGCCTACAACTCGCCGCAGCTGCTCCAGCTCTCCGGTGTCGGGCCCGGCGACCTCCTGCGCAAGCACGGCATCGATGTCGTGCTTGACGCGCCGGGCGTCGGTCACGATCTCCAGGACCACATGCAGGTCCGCATCGTGATGCGCTGCTCGCAGAAGATCACGCTCAACGACACCGTCAATCATCCGCTCCGCCGCACGCTCGCCGGCGCGCGCTATGCGCTCTTCCGCAAGGGCTGGCTGACGATCGCGGCCGGCACCGCGGGTGCTTTCTTCAAGACCAGCCCGCGGCTCGCCTCGCCCGACATCCAGGTGCATTTCCTGCCGTTCTCGACCGACAAGATGGGCGAGAAGCTGCACGACTTCTCCGGCTTCACGGCGTCGGTCTGCCAGCTCCGTCCCGAGAGCCGCGGTTCCCTGCGGATCCGGAGTGCGGACCCGACCGTGCCGCCGGAAATCCGCATCAACTACATGTCGACCGAGACCGACCGCACCACCAACGTCGAGGGCATCAAGATCCTGCGCAAGATCCTGAATGCGCCAGCCATGAAGCCGTTCGTGGTCAGCGAATATGACCCCGGGACGAAGGTATCCACGGATGCCGAAATTCTGGATTATTGCCGCGACCGCGGCAGCACCATCTACCATCCCACCTCGACCTGTCGTATGGGCAACGACCCGCTCGCGGTGGTCGATCAGCGGTTGAAAGTGCGGGGCCTCGAAGGCCTTCGCGTCGTCGACGGCTCGATCATGCCGGATCTCGTGTCGGGGAACACCAACGCGCCGATCATCATGATCGCCGAAAAGGCCTCCGACATGATATTGGAGGATGCGGGATAACCCGCGATTGTTGAGAGGACCAGGACTTGGCTACGCGATTGAGGATCGGCACACGCAAGAGCGCGATGGCGCTGGCACAGACGGAAGAGATCGCGCGCCGCCTGACCGCCGCCCTGCCCGGTCTCGACGTCGAGATCGTCAAGTTCGACACCACGGGCGATACCGACCAGACCAGCAAGCTGCTGCCCCATGGCGGCAAGGGCGGCGCCTTCGTGGCGCAGATCCGGGCCGCCGTGCTGTCCGGCGACTTGCAGGCGGCGATGCATTCGCTGAAGGACATGCCCGGTAACGAGGACACGCCAGGCCTCGTCATCGGCGCCACGCTGTCGCGCGATCCACCCAGCGACGCGCTGGTGCTGCGCGATGGCGTGACCCTGGAGGCGCTGTGCCAGTCGCGCGGCAAGGGTTTTAAAATTGGCACCAACGCGGTCCGCCGGGCCGCCTATGCGCGGCGGCTGTTTCCGGATGTCGAGGTGATCCACTTCCGCGGCGCCGCCGACACCCGCGTGCGAAAACTCGACAATGGCGAGAAGCAGAAGCTGCCGGATGGCGGCGCGGTAGGCCCGGCGGACGCGCTGATCATGGCGCGTTCCGGTCTCGACCGCGTCGGCCTCGCCAGCCGCATCGCTTACGAGTTTACTGCGGTGGAGATGCTGCCGGCGGCGGGGCAGGGCATCGTCGCCGTCGAATGCGCGGCGCAGGACTGGCAGACGCGAAAAATCCTGTCATCGATCGACGATCCCGCTGCGCACGCCTCTGCCGACGCCGAGCGCGAGGTGCTGTGGGTGCTCAACGGCCACTGCAATTCTCCGGTGGCCGGCTTCTCGACCATCGCCGGCGATCAGATGTCGCTGACCGCATCCGTGCTCGACCTCTCCGGCAACACTATCATCGAAGCCTCGCGCGAAGGTCCCGCCAATCGCCCGCGCGAGCTCGGCCGTGCGGTGGGTCTGGATCTGCTGATGAAAGGCGCCGCCGAGATCATCGAGCGCAGCCGGCCGCGCTAGGACGTTAATTCCAGCCTAATTCGAGCAAGTTTTAGGTAAAGTTGCCCTTATCTAATCGAGAACTGTCTTAACATCTTCCGCTTCTCCTGCCGGCCGTGAGGGCGCATAGAGCCGTCACTTTGGCAAAAAGAGTGGCGACGATGGCTGGCAATGAAGTCTTCATCCTCGAAGACGATCTCACGATGCGCGCGATGCTGAGAATTGTTCTCGAGCGCGCCGGGTATCGACCGGTGTTTTTCGCGGATGGCGGGGCGCTGCTTGCGCGCCTTGGCCGGAGCTGTCCGGCTTGCATCCTCCTGGACCTCTGTCTGCCGGCCGAGTCCGGGCTCGACGTCCTGGGCGAGCTCCGAAACATGTCCAATCCGACGCCGGTCCTTATCGTATCGGGCCAAGGTGATATTCCGACCGCGGTGCGCGCGCTTCACCTGGGGGCCGCAGATTTCGTGGAGAAGCCGTTCAACGCCGGCGATCTCATCGCGCGGATCGAGGATGCCGGGGCGAGCGTCGACACAGGCTCGCCGGCTCAGGCTGACGGCTTCAAGACTTCCTGGCGGCTGACCAAGCGAGAGCAGGAAGTGCTGGATCATTTGCTTGCCGGCTCGACCAGCAAGGTCATCGGGCGCAAATTGAACCTCAGCCCGCGAACGATCGAGGACCATCGTGCTAGCATCATGCGAAAGGCTGGGGTCAAGACAATCGCCCAGCTTGCGATTGCGGCTTTCGAGGCCACCCGGAGCAGCCGAACGGTCCCCGTCGCGGGAGGTGCGCGTGGCGACGCCAGCCGGCAGAACGCGTCCTTGTGATCTCCGAGCCTAACCGCGCCCGTCTCTCACGCGCTTGATCATCTGCTCGACATGGGCGATCGGCGTCTCCGGCTGGATGCCATGGCCGAGGTTGAAGATCAGCCGCCCTTGCGCAAAATTGGTCAGCACGTCATCGACCGCGCGGTCGAGCGCGGCGCCGCCCGCGATCAGCGCCAGCGGGTCGAGATTGCCCTGCACGGCGACCTTGCTCTGCACGCGCTCGCGGATGAAGGCCGGCTCTGCCGTCCAGTCGATGCTCACGGCATTGACGCCTGTCGCCTCGACGTAACCGGGCAGTAGCGCGCCGGCGCCGCGGGGGAAGCCGATGATCTTGGCATCCGGCACCTTGGCCCGCACGCCCTCGATGATGCGCCGCGTCGGCTCGACCGACCAGCGCGCGAATTCAGCCGGCGGCAGCACGCCAGCCCAGGTGTCGAAGATCTGCAAGGCGTTGGCGCCGGCATCGAGCTGCGCCAGCAGATATTGAATGGAGTTCTCGACCAGCGCGTCGATGATCTCAGCGAACGCCTCCGGATGCCGGTAGGCCATCATTCGGGCCGGCGCCTGGTCGGGCGTGCCCTGGCCAGCAACCATGTAGGTCGCGACCGTCCACGGCGCGCCGCAGAAGCCGATCAGCGCGACCTTCGGGTCCAGCGCGCTACGCACGATACGCAGCGCCTCGAACACCGGCTCGAGCTTGCCGAAATCGGCGCGCCGCATCAGCGTCGCGACCTTCGCGGGATCATCCAGCGGATCCAGCCGTGGGCCCTCGCCGACCTCGAACCGCACCGAGCGCCCGAGCGCATAGGGGATCACCAGGATGTCCGAGAAGATGATCGCCGCATCGAAGCCGAACCTGCGGATCGGTTGCAGCGTCACCTCGGCCGCAAGCTCCGGGTTGAAGCAGAGGTCGAGGAAGCCGCCGGCCTTGGCGCGCACCTCGCGATATTCCGGCAAATAGCGGCCGGCCTGCCGCATCATCCACATGGGCGGGGTGCTCTGACGCTGGCCGGAGAGCACGTCGATGAAGGGCTTTTTTGCAGATTGGGGCACGAATGGTCCTGAACAGGGTTATGGCCCCTGATACACCGCCTCGGCCCGCAGCGGAACAGGGGAACCAGCGCGATCGGGCCGCGTTGACTCGCCGATGGAGGAGATCATGGCTGAGACATTCAATCCCGCGCCGCATGACAAGCACGCCGACGATCCGCATGAAGCGCTGGCCGCCGACCGCCACAGCAAGCTCGACGCCGGGCTCAGAGACACCTTCCCAGCGTCTGATCCCGTGAGCGCCGCCCAGCCGACGCCCTCGAAGGCCGATGCTGATGCCGACAGTCCCTCGCTCTGGGACAAGGTCAAGGCGATCTTCAGCTAGCAGGCGCCAGGAGGCCGGATTCCGATAGGCTCGCTAATATCCTGTTAGCGATGCGCCGATTGCGGCATCCGTAGGACTACTGGAACCCGGGCAGATCGCCGCGTATTCCAGTAGGGATTTCAGAGTTCACTAATAGAAGCCGCAGAGTTTCCGAACCATCGGAGAATTCTGCCGCATGAGCCTTGCGACCCAAAGAGCCGGATGGAGCCGCCTGCCGCTGCGCGCGGCGGCGTTCGTCGTGCTGACCTGCGCGACCATTCTCGGCGTCAGCGGCTGGCGCGAATGGGCTGCGCGCGATGCGGTGCTCCGGGGTGCCGAGACCGAAATGGCCAACGTCGCCCGGTCGCTGACCCAGCATGCCGAGGACAGCCTCGATCTCCTGGATTCCGGCGTCGTCGGCGTCGTCAGCCGGCTCGAGATGGACGGCACCGGCCCCACCACCATCGCCAAGCTCGGCAACGTCATGGAGGCGCGCAGGAAGGCGGTTCCGCGCATCCACAGCTTCGCCATCATCGACGACCAGGGCAACTGGCTGACCTCGCCCGGCACGATCGGCTCGACGCTCAGCGACGACGCGCTCTTCCGCCATCATCAGCTCTCCCCGAAACGGGAGCCCTATGTCGGCCATCCCGTGAAGAGCCTCCTCGAAGGCGAATGGGTGGTCACTCTGTCGCGCCGCTTCAACAAGCCGGACGGCAGCTTCGGCGGCGTGGTGCTCGCGACCATCAGTTCCGGATATCTCGCGCACTTCTACGAGCAGTTCGAGATCGGCCGCAACAGCTCTGCTGCGTTGGTTCATGGCGACGGATTGATCATCGCGCGCAATCCCAGCAACGACAAGTTCGTCGGCCGCAGCGTCGCCGACACCCCGCTGTTCCGCGACGCCAGCCTGCAGCGGCCGAGCGGCGCCTATCATTTCAAGTCGCCGCTGGACGGTGCCGAGCGCGTCAGCTTCTTCAAGCGCTCCGTCCGCTATCCGCTGGTCCTGCTCGCCACGCTGGACAAGGACGAGCTGCTCGCGCCCTGGCGCGCCGCGGCCATCTCCCGCATGCTCTACGTCCTCGCGCTGGTGATGCTGATTGCGGTCATCGGCGCCGTGCTGGTGCGGCAGTTGCAGCGCGGCCAGCGCATGGCCGCGGCCCTGGTCGAGAAAGAGGCCCATTTCCGCCTGCTCGCCGAAGGCTCCAGCGACATGGTGACCCGCATCGGGCTCGACGAGCGGCTGCGCTATGTCTCGCCCTCGTCCGTGCGCGTCGTCGGCTGGCGCGCCAATCAATTGATCGGCACGCCGGCGCTGGCGGGCATCAATCCGGAGGATCTGCCGGTGGTCCAGGCGATCGTCGACGCCATGAAGCGCGGCGAACGCGAGGAGGCGCGCCTCATTTACCGCAACGCGCACAGGAGGAACGGTGAGGTCTGGCTGGAATCGACCATGCGGGTGACGCGCAAGGACGATGGCCGCGTCGACGGCGTGGTCGCGATCTCGCGCGACATCACCGAGCACAAGAAGCTGGAAACCAGGCTCGAGACGCTTGCGATCGAGGACAGCCTCACCGGCCTTGCCAATCGCCGTCGCTTCGACGAGCGGCTGAAAGAGGAATGGGCGCGGGCCTATCGCGACCGCTCCAGCCTCGCTTTGCTGATGATAGATGTCGATCACTTCAAGGCCTACAACGACGATTACGGCCATCCCGCGGGCGACGCCTGCCTGCGCCTGGTCGCGAAGATCATCGCGGCCGAGACGCAGCGTGCCGGCGATCTGGCGGCGCGCTATGGCGGCGAGGAATTCGCCATGCTGCTGCCGAACACCGATGCCGCCGGCTGCGCCCTGGTCGGTGAACGGATCCGCAAGGCCATTCACGAGGCTGGCCTCGTTCAAAGCAGCAATCTGGCATCTGGATGCGTTACCGTCTCGGTCGGCGGTGCGACCTGCCGGCCGGCGCTGGAGCGCACGGCGGGCGTGGCCTCGCTGGTTGAAGCTGCCGACCGGGCGCTCTACGCCGCCAAGGACGCCGGCCGCAACCGCCTGATGATGTCCGGCGAGCTCATGAGTTTGATGCCCAAGGCGTCCGGCCAGTAGGACGGCTCAATAATGCGGCGGAGGCTCGTTGGCGGGCCCCGGCGCATTCGCCTCGGCTTCCTGGAGCCGCTCGCCGAGCTCCGCGATCTTCCGCGTCAGCAGATCGATCTGCTTCCACTGCGCGGTGATGGTCTGGTTCAGCGTCTCGATCGCGTCGTCCTGGTAGGCGAGCCGCGTCTCCAGCGTGTCGATGCGCTCGCTCAGCGTCCTGATCTCATTCGTCACGCGCAGCATCCTTGTTCCGTTCGCGCAAGCCGGATTCTTGCAGGCCATGGCCCAGCGCGACACGCTCATCGAACACGAAGCATTCGCCGCGCCAACGGCTCTGCGCCTCCGGCACCTCTTCCAGATATCTGAGGATGCCGCCCTTGAGGTGATAGACCTCGGCAAAGTCGCGCGCGAGCAGATGCGCGCTCGCCTTCTCGCAGCGGATGCCGCCGGTGCAGAACATCGCGATCCTGCGGTGTCTGGCCGGATCGAGCCGCTCGGCGGCAAAATCCTTGAACTGGCCGAAGCTTCTGATGCCGGGATCGACGGCGCCTTCGAACGTTCCCATCGCCACCTCGAAGGCGTTGCGGGTGTCGAGCAGCAGCGTATCGGGTGCCGAGATCAGCGCGTTCCATTCGCTGGCATCGACATAGGTGCCGACCTGGCGGGTCGGATCGGCAGCCGCATCGCCGAGCGTGACGATCTCCTTCTTCAGCCGCACCTTGAGCCGTCCGAACGGCATCGCCTCGGCGGTGGAGAACTTCAATTCGAGATTGTTCAGCCGGCCGCCGAACATGTCGCCGTGCGCCAGCTCATGGGCGAGGGCATCGATCGCCTTCGGCACACCGGCGAGCGTGCCGTTGATGCCCTCCTGCGCCAGCAGCACGCTGCCCTTCAGCGTCAGGCCGGCGCAGAACGCGCGCAGCGGTTCGCGCAGCTCGCGGTAATCCGGGAGGGCAGCGAACTGGTAGAAGGCGGCGACCTTGGTGGCCGAATGCGGTTCAGACATGCGGCTCGTTTAGCAGGCGCGTGCGGCCCGGAAAACCCGCAGGGGGCGCCGGCCTCGAAAGGTCTATACGCCTGGTGGATGGCAGCCATTTCGCTGGTATGCCAGCATTGCCCCGACGGGCGGGAATGTGTCATGTAGACCCGGGTTTTGCGAGATGGCGCACCACCTGCGCCCACGGCCAAGAGAGCAAGAATTCGATGAGAAACTTCCATTTCCCCGGCAGGTCCACGGTCCACGCCACCAACGCGATGGTTGCGACCTCGCACCCGCAGGCCTCGCTCGCGGCAATCGAGGTGCTGCGGGAGGGCGGCACTGCGGTAGATGCGGCGGTGGCCGGCTCGGCCCTGCTCGGCGTGATCGAGCCGCAATCGACCGGTATCGGCGGCGACTGTTTCGCACTGGTCCAGCCGCGGGGTGAGGGCAAGATCATCGCCTATAACGGCTCCGGCCGCGCGCCGAAGGCGGCGAATGCCGACTGGTATCTCGAGCGCAAGATCAACTCGGTGCCGCTGACCTCGGCGCATGCGGTTTCGATTCCCGGCGTGATCGATGCCTTTGCAACCGTGCTGCGCGATCACGGCAAGTTCGGCTTCGACCGCCTGCTGCAGCCCGCGATCAAGGCGGCCGAGGAAGGCTATGTCGTCGCCCCCCGCATCGCCTTCGACTGGAAGAACCAGTTCGAGAAGCTGAAGGCCGGCACCAACACCGTGCGCTACCTGCTGCCGGGCGGCAAGCCGCCGGTGGCCGGCGACGTCATCCGCCAGGCCGAGCTCGGCAAGACCCTGCGCGCGATCGCCAAGGACGGCCGCGACGGCTTCTACAAGGGCGCGGTCGCCGAAGACATGGTCGAGACGCTGCGCGGGATCGGTGGCCTCCACACCCTCGACGATTTCGCCGCGCACACCACCGAGACGACTTCGCCGATCGGCACCATGTACAAGGGCTATGACTTCTGGCAGTGCCCGCCGAACGGCCCGGGCGTCACCGCCCTCTTGATGCTCAACATCCTGTCGCGCTTCGATTTGACGAAGTACGCGCCCGTCAGCGTCGAGCGTTTCCATCTCGAGGCGGAAGCCGCGCGCATCGCCTACATGAACCGCGAGATGCACGTCGCCTCTCCCGAGCACATGAAGATCAATGTCGCCGAGATGCTGGAGAAGGGTTTTGCTGACGAGTATATCAGCAAGATCCGCATGGACGGCATGCTCGACCTGCCGAACGTCGCGCCGCCGATGAATCCGTCGACCATCTACATCACGGTGGTGGACAAGGACCGCAACGTCTGCTCGTTCATCAATTCGGTCGCGCATTCCTTCGGTTCGGCGATCGTCTCGAACAAGACCGGCGTGTTGTTCCAGAACCGGGCCGGCGGCTTCCGCATCCAGCCCGGCCATCCCAACTGCATCGAGGGTGGCAAGCGGCCGTTGCACACCATCATGCCGGGCCTGCTCACCAAGGGCGGCCGCTCCACCATGTCGTTCGCCGTGATGGGCGGACAGTACCAGCCGACCGGCCAGACCCATGTCTTGACCAACATCCTCGATTACGGCTGCGACGTGCAGGAGGCGATCGACATGCCGCGCGGCCTGCACTACGAGGGCCAGTATCAGCTTGAGGACAGCGTGCCGGCCGCGATCGTCGAGGGGCTGAAGAAGCTCGGTCACAAGACCACCAGCGTGGTCGGCCCGCTCGGCGGCGCCCAGGCGATCTGGATCGATTGGGACAAGGGCACGCTCACCGGCGGTTCCGATCCGCGCAAGGACGGCTGCGCGCTCGGCTACTGATCGAGGCGCAAGGGCTGGAAACGTTACCCTCGTTGCGCTAGACACCTTCCGCCTCAAACGGAAGGTGTCTTATGCAGCGTCTCCAGCGCGCGCTTCTCACTCTGATGTCGGCACTCGCGATCACGGTGATCGCCGGCGTGTCGCATTTCGTTTCCACCACGGCCTCGGCCCAGACCGCAGGAAAAACCATGACCACAGCTTCAGGCTTGCAGATCATCGATTCCACCGTCGGTACCGGCGCCTCGCCGCAGCCCGGACAGATCTGCGTGATGCACTACACCGGCTGGCTCTACGAGAACGGCCAGAAGGGCAAGAAATTCGACAGCTCCGTCGATCGCAAGGAGCCGTTCGAATTCCCGATCGGCAAGGGCCGCGTCATCGCGGGCTGGGACGAGGGTGTCGCCTCCATGAAGGTCGGCGGCAAGCGCACGCTCATCATCCCGCCGCAGCTCGGCTACGGCGCGCGCGGCGCGGGCGGCGTGATCCCGCCGAACGCGACGCTGATGTTCGACGTGGAATTGCTCGCGGTGAAGTGACGGCGCAGCCGTCATTCCGGGGCGGCTCGAAGAGCCGAACCCGGAATCTCGAGATTCCGGGTTCGGTGCTTCGCACCGCCCCGGAATGACAGCAAAAGAAGACCGGCCTTTCGGCCGGTCTTCTCGCTTCAGATGCCGCGCGTCATTCCGCCGCGCGCTTGGCCGCGGCTGCGGCGCGATCGATCGCCTCCTTCGCAGCGTCCTTGGCATCGCCCATGGCCTGCTGGCCCTTGCCCTTCACTTCCTGGACCACGCCTTCGCCCTTCATGCGCTCGGAACCGGTGGCTTCACCGATGCCCTGCTTGGCCTTGCCGATCGCCTCGTTGGCGGTACCCTTGATCTTGTCGGTCGTGCTGCCCATGAAACTCTCCTTTCATCTTGCTCGCAAAGACAACGTCCCTGAGCTACGAGGGTTCCGAATTTGGTATGGCTCGCGGTAGCTGCTTCGGGTTAGTTTGCCGCGCACGGAACCAACAGAAAGCAAGTCCCATGACCGGCCATGACCATTCGCACTCCCACCATGATCACGATCATCATCATGATGATCGCTGGAAACATGACGGCGTGCGCGTCATTCCCGGCAATCAGCTCGACACCAACGTGCCTTCGACGGCTGGCATGGACCGTGCCGCCGCCATCAATTTCGCCCGTGTCGGCGCGCAAAAATTGTGGGCCGGCACCGTCAGCATCAAGCCCGACGCCAAGACCGGCGCGCATCATCACGGCCATCTCGAAAGCGTGATCTATGTCGTGAAGGGCAAGGCGCGGATGCGCTGGGGCGAGAGCCTGCAATTCACCGCGGAGGCCGGTCCCGGCGATTTCATCTTCGTCCCGCCTTACGTGCCGCACCAGGAGATCAACGCCAGCCCGGACGAGGTGCTGGAATGCGTGCTGGTGCGCAGCGACGGCGAGGCGGTCGCGATCAATCTCGACATCGAGCCGGTCGAGAAGCCCGAGACCGTGCTGTGGATCGACCCCGTGCACCGGGACCCGAACGAGAAGAAGTAGGGTTGTTCCGAGGGACCCGGTTCGGTGCGACAAAGATTCCGCTGATCCCAGGTCGAAAAATATCCTGAAGCGGTGTCGGATGGCCGTCGGCCCGTCCGTCCTTGGGCTGAAACCGCCCCAAGGAGCCTCCGATGCCCAAGATGATCTTCGTCAGCTTGCCGGTGACCGACCTTGCGCGCGCCACCGCCTTCTACGAGGCGGTCGGCGCGGCCAAGAACCCGCAGTTCAGCGACGACACGGCGTCCTGCATGGTCTTTTCCGAGACCATCTTCGCGATGCTGATGACCCACGACAAATTCCGCCAGTTCACGCCGAAGCCGATCGCTGACGCCAGGACCTCCAACCAGGTGCTGCTTTGCCTGTCCGCGGACAGCCGCGGCGACGTCGACGACATCGTCGGCAGGGCCGAGGCCGCCGGCGGCGTGGCCGATCCCAGCCCGAAGGACGAATACAGCTTCATGTACGGTCGCAGCTTCGAAGATCCGGACGGACACATGTGGGGTGTGAACTGGATGGACCTCGCGGCCGCGCCTCTGCAGCCCGACATGGCGAACGCCTGAACGAAGTCCGTGAGATCAAAGAACTGAAGAGGAGCTTTCACGATGTCCAAGGTCGTACCCTGCATGTGGTTCAACGGCGATGCCGAAGAAGCTGCGAAGTTCTACACCTCGCTCGTGCCGAATTCGGCCGTCACGCACGTCCAGCGTAACGTCGCGGATGGTCCGTCCGGCAAGGAAGGCTCCGTGCTCGTCGTCGAGTTCACGGTGGCGGGGCAGCCGCTGGTCGCGCTCAACGGCGGCATGAAGATGGAATATACCCACGCCATCTCGCTGATGATCCATTGCGACGACCAGGCCCAGGTCGATGGCGTCTGGAATGCGTTTCTCGCCCATGGCGGCAAGGAAGAGCAGTGCGGCTGGCTGAGGGATCGCTGGGGCGTGGCCTGGCAGGTGGTGCCGAAAGTGATGTTCGAGTTCCTGTCGAGCCCCGATAGGGCCGCGGCCGCGCGCGCGATGCAGGCCATGATGAAGATGGTCAAGCTCGACGTCGAGGCACTGCGCCGGGCGTTCGAGGGCAGGTCGGCGGCGTAGTAGGGATGCTCTCGCCATATACACGCGTACTGGCTGCCCCGGTCAAGCCGGGGCATGACAGCGGAACTTGAGGCAAGATCTCGCCGCTAGAGCATTTTCGGTTCTGATTGAATCAGAACCGAAGCTCTAGATTCCTGTTTTGACGCGTTTTCTTCACGCGAACCGGTGTCCACTTCGCTCGAAAACGCTCTAGTAATTGATCCTCAGCCCCACGCCGCCATGGATGGTGTTGCCGACCGGTTGCGGGCCGAGTGTGCCGTTGGCGAAGAGATCCACGATCCAGCCCTTCTGCACGCGGAAGCCGAGGCGGCCGCCATATTCGAACCAGCCCTGGTTGCCCATGGTCGGCACCACCACGCCGTTGCCGGTCACGGTGGCGACGATGCCGCTGTGGCTCGCAAACGACTGCACCCAGCCGCCATTGATGTTGGTCTCGATAGTGCCGCCGAACAGATGCGTCCACTGGCCGCCGATCTTGACGAGACTGGTGCGGTCGGTGCCGGTCGCGATCGTGGCGTCGAACGGGTTGAAGGCCACGGCACTGTCGCTATAGCCGGACACGCGCTGCCAGAGCTGCCAGACCTCGATCGAGGCTGCGACCTCGTCGCGCGGCGAGATGCGGCTCATCCAGCCGGCGCGACCATAGACCGCGTAGTTGGAGGCATTGGTCGAGCTCGTGACGCTCACCGGCCCGAGGCTGGTGTCGTAGCTGCGGGTGTAGCGCGCCTTCTCCCACGGCGTCAGGATGGTGCCGACGTCGAAGAACGGGCGCGACGAGCCCCAGTCGGTGAAGTCGTAGCGCAGGGCGAAGGCGCCGATCGGGGCGCTGGTGATCTTGTAGCCGCCCTCGTTGTATTGCGTGTAGGCGATACCGGCGAGCAGCGACAGATTGTTGGTCAATTCCTTGCGGCCGTGGATGCCGGCCGAGAACGAGCCGGCCGAGCCGAATGCGCTGATGCAATCGCTGCAATTGACCTGCTCGTTGACACCGAGCAGGACCGTGCCGAGCACCCGGTTGGTGATCATCTGGTTGAAGCGCTGGTCGGCGAGGCCGCCGACCGAATTGCCGCTGGAATCGGCGCCGGTCGGTGTCGGACTCGGCGACGGATAGGGATTGGGCGACGGCGAAGGTGAAGGATACGGGCTTGGCGAGGGCGACGGCGAGCAGCCTTCCTCACAATTGGTGAGGTTCAGGGTCGCGGCGGAGGCCGGCTGCTGAATACTCCATGCCAGCGTCACGGTGGCCATGGCCGCCAGTGCGACGGCAAGAACGAGCTCGCGGATACGCACCGTTGCCATCGTCAGCGCCCGCACAGCATGCCGTCGTCATGGACGGCGGGCGTGATGGTCGGCGTGGCGTCGGCATACTGGTTGACCGAGCACAGCCCGGCGCTCGCAGCGCAATTGGCGGCGAAAGTCCAGGGTGGCGTATTGGTCTTGGTGATGCTCACCTTGCCGCCGGTCGACGTGATGATCGCGGTGTCGCCCGGCTGGGTCAGTTGCACGCATTGGGAGCTCGTCGTGCAGACGCTGGCCGCGCCGTCCTGAAGCACCACGACGGAGCGGCCTCGCTGCGAGAGGATGTCGAGCGTGGTGCCGCGCACGCCGATCGTCGCAAGCGGCGTCGTGATCTTGTAGGCGGTCTTCTCGGAATGACCGGTGACGAAACGGAATGCGCCGGTGGTCATGCGGATCGCGACGTCGCGATAGCTGTGCTCGTCGTTGAAGACGGTGCGGTCGAGCTTCAACGTGGCGCTGGGCCCAAGCGACAGATTGGTGCTGTCGGCCATCACGAAGCGCGCGGCGCTGTCGGCGCCGGTGCGCACGGTCTCGTCGCGCAACATGCTGTCGCCGACGCTGATCGGCGTGGTCGTCGCGGCCACGCGCACAACTTCATTCTGGATCACGACGGCTTCGCCGACGCGCGTCTGCGCATGTGCGCAAGTGCCTGCGCACAATGCGGCCGACAACAGAGTGGGGAAAAGCCAGAAACGCAAATTCATTTCGCAAACCGATCGATGTGTCCCTGATCGTACCGGATCGCGCGCGCCTGCGATGTGGCGGAATTATCACAAGCGGCGCTGGACGTGCGTTATGCTTAGTGACAGTTGCGGCGGAATGCGTTCAATGAAAACCGAGATCTTCATTTTTGTCCGCGGTGACGCAAATTTGCCACGCAAAGCATCCCCACAGCAGCTGCTTGAACGGTCTGCAGTTCCGAGAGTGTCGCGAAGCGCAGTGGTTGCTGTCGCAATTTTCCTGGTCGCCCATCTCGCGCTGCTGATCGGCCTGACGACACCCGAGAAGTTCGTCTTCGACGAGGTGCACTACGTGCCGGCGGCGCGGCAGATGCTGGCACCGGCGATGTCGCAGCCGATGCTCAATCCGATGCATCCGCCACTGGCCAAGGAGCTGATCGCGGCCTCGATCGCGGCCTTCGGCGACAATGCGCTCGGCTGGCGTTATCCCGCGACATTGTTCGGCGCATTGGCGGTCGTCGCGATCTATCTGTGCGGCCTCGCGCTGTTCGCCGCGCAAGGGCCCGCCATCGCCGCGGCGCTGATCGCGGCATTCAACCAGATGCTCTATGTGCAGGCGCGCATCGCCATGCTCGATATCTTTACGCTCGGCTTCGGCCTGCTCGCGACCGCCGCCTTCATGCACGGATTTCGACGCGAGCGGCCGCAGGCGCTGTTCGCGCTCGCGGGCGCGCTGTTCGGCTGTGCCGCCGCCTGCAAATGGAGCGGCCTGTTTCCGCTCGGCGTCTGTATCGTCGTCGTCACGGTGATCCGCCTGATGCAGGGCTGGCGCACGCTATTCGCCGACGCGAGGCCGGACGACTGGTATCGGCCCGACCTCTGGCCCGGCCTGAGGCTGCATCATCTCGTGCTGTGCTTCGCGATCCTGCCCGGCGTGGCGTATCTTGCCGCTTTCGTTCCGCTCTATGGATTGTCGCTGCCGGATCTGGTCGAGGCGCAGCGCCGGATCTTCGCCGACAACACCACGACCGCGATTGCCGGCCACACCTATATGAGTTCATGGCCGTCCTGGCCGCTGCTGGCGCGCCCGGTGTGGTTTCTGTTCGACAAGAGCTCGGAAGACAATGTCTCCGCGGTCGTCTTCCTCGGCAATCCCCTGGTGTTGTGGCCGGCCCTGCTCGCGCTCGTGCTCGTGCTGCGCGACTTCGTCGTCGAGCGCCGCTGGGACGCGTTCCTGATCGCGGCGTTCTATTTCGGTCCCTGGCTTGCCTGGGCCTTGCTGCCGCGCACGCTGGGTTTCATCTACTATTATCTGCCGGCCGCCACGGCGGCCTCGCTCGCACTGGTCTATGTGCTGCGCCGGGACGGCCTGCCGCGCTGGCTGCTCTGGGCCTATGTCGGTCTTGCCGGGGTCGGCTTTGCGGTCATGCTGCCGATCTCCGCGGCCTTTATCGGCACCTCGATGCGGAGCTTCGGCCAGCTGATGTTGTTCCAGAGCTGGATCTAGTGCCCGCTTGCGTGCATAGCCTCGGTAGAATTGTCTTGCCTGAATCAATTGTCGCGTGTGGACTGGACCGACCTTCTCGGAATCGGAGAGTCGCCCGGTGAATATGGAGGACCTCAGCGCCAGGCCGGGCCATCCCAATGCCGACTGGTTGCGGGCCGTCGTCGATACCGCGGTGGACGGCGTGATCCTGATCGACGCGCGCGGCGGCGTCCTGATGTTCAATCCGGCCTGCGAGAAGCTGTTCGGCTATTCCGCCGAGGAGGTCATCGGGCGGAACGTCAAGGTCCTGATGCCGTCGTCCTACCGCAATGCGCATGACGGCTATCTACAAAATTACCACATCAGCGGCGAGCGCAAGATCATCGGCATCGGCCGCGAAGTGGTGGGCCAGCGCAAGGATGGCTCGACCTTCATGATGCATTTGTCGGTCGGCGAGAGCAAGCAGGCGGCCGGCGATTCGATCTTCGTCGGCATCATTCACGACCTCACCGAGCGCGAGCGGGTCGAGCGCGAGCTGCGCGAGAGCGCCGCTCGGTTGCGCGCTGTCGTCGACACCGCCGTCGACGGCGTGATCCTGATCGATTCCGACGGCATCATCCTGAAGTTCAATCCGGCCTGCGAGCGGCTTTTCAAATATCGCGACAACGAGGTTCTCGGGCAGAACGTCCGGATGCTGATGCCGGAGCCCTATCGCTCCGAGCACGACGGGTATATCCGCAATTTCATCGCCACTGGCGACAAGAAGATCATCGGCATCGGACGCGAGGTGACGGGTCGGCGCAAGGACGGCACGACCTTCCCGATGGACCTGTCGGTCGGCGAGGCCCAGCAGGACGGCTCCTCCATCTTCGTCGGCATGATCCACGACCTGACCGATCGCAAGCGTACCGAGGCGCAGCTGATGCGGGCGCAGAAGATGGAGGCGGTCGGACAGCTGTCTGGTGGCATCGCTCACGACTTCAACAATCTCCTCACCGTGATCGTCGGCAACGCCGAATATCTGTCCGAGCAATTGGTGCCGCGCGAGGATCTGAAGCGCCTCGCCGACGACATCTGCAGCGCCGGCGAACGCGGCGCCGAGCTGACGCAGCGCCTGCTCGCCTTCAGTCGCAAGCAGCTGCTGCGGCCGGTCGAGACCGAATGCAACAAGCTGATCGAATCCATGTACAAGCTGCTGCGGCGAACGCTGCGTGAGGACATCGAGATCACCACCCAGGCCGATCCTTTGCTGCGGCACGCCTTTGCCGACCCCGCGCAGCTGGAATCGGCGATCCTCAACCTCGCGCTGAACGCCCAGGATGCGATGGCATCAGGTGGACGCCTGACCATTTCGGCGGCGAACGCATCGCTCGATGCGGGCGATCACAACGTTCATCCCGACGTAGCAGCGGGCGAATATGTCGTGATCGCGGTGACTGACACCGGCTCCGGCATGGCGAAGCAGGTGCTGGAACGCGTGTTCGAACCCTTCTTCACCACCAAGGAGGTCGGCAAGGGCAGCGGGCTCGGGCTCAGCATGGTCTACGGCTTCGTCAAGCAATCCAACGGCCATGTCACGATCTACAGCGAGCCGGGCCTTGGAACGACCGTGCGGATCTATCTTCCGGCCGTGCTGACCAAGTCGCAGGGCGTGCCGCTGGCAGTCGAGAAGGAGGTCGCGCAGAGCGGTTCGGAGATCGTGCTGGTCGTCGAGGACGATCCGTTCGTCCGGTCCTACGCGGTCATGAGCCTGCAGAGCCTGGGCTACAAGGTGATTTCCGCCGTCGATGGCAAGTCGGCCCTGCAGGCGCTTGCGGCAACACCGCATATCGACCTGCTGTTCTCCGACGTCGTCATGCCAGGAGGCGTCAACGGGTGGGAGCTGGCGGGCCTCGCCCGCAAGGAGAGGCCCGAGCTGCACGTGCTGCTGACCTCGGGTTACGCCCTCGAAACGCTGGCGGCGAACGGCCACGTCCGGCAGGGCGCCTTGATCCTGGAAAAGCCTTACCGCAAGGCTGAGCTCGCACGGCTGGTCCGCGAGGCGCTCGCCGCACCGGTGCCGGTCTGAGCGCGGACCGCCTGCCGGAGGAACGGCAGGCGGTGATCGTCATCGGATCATTTCGACGCGGTCTTGGTGTCCATGTTCACGACCTGGACGCGGCGGTTGATCGGATCGGCGCCGTTGGCGGTATCCTTCAGCTTGGTCTTGCCGTAACCGACGGTGACCAGATCAGTGCCGTTGAGGCCGTAGTTCTGCACCAGGTACTTCTTGATCGTGTCGGCCCGCCGCTCGGAGAGCCCTTGATTGTACTCTTCGCCGCCGATCGCGTCGGTATGGCCGGCGACTACGAAGGTCGAGCCCTTGAGTGCCGGGTCGGAGAGAGCCTTGCCGAGCGCCTGCACCGAGGACATTGAGGTCTTGGCGATATTGGCCGAGTTGTAGTCGAACTGGATCTCCAGATCGATCTTCGGCTTGGTCGCGGCGAGCTCGGCGATCTGCTCGCGTTCGCCGGTCGAAAGCGAGCGGGTCGAGCGGTTGCGCACCGTATTCAGGAAGGTCGCTTCCTTGGCCTGCGCGGTCGTGTCGGCCTGCGGACCGACGGACAGTCCGCGGGTCGCCGGCTTCGGCTTCAGTGCATCCAGGATCTGGCCGGTGGTGACGTTGTTGTCGCCGGCCAGAGCCAGGCCGGCCGTCATCGACAGCGCGGCGGAAAGGGTTATCGCCTTCAGTCCAAAGAACTTATCAAAACGGGTCATTGTCGTATCCTCGATGTTACGCCTGATAGCGATTTGATGCTGCGAGCATAGGGTGGGTTCAAAAGCCCTGATGTGATCCTGGTCACGGTGGCTACAGCGCTTGCAGGCTCGGTCTCATGTATTTCCCGGCGTTCCGGGCGGTGGAGCGGCCTGTTTCGCGGCCGCTCCGGGGCCGGGGCCGATTGTCCCAATAGCAGTGGTCGTCATCTCCGCAGGAAAGGTTCACGCGGCGGCCGGCCCGGTGTGATCGAAATCACGTTGAGGCGCACGGGCTCCTGGATCGTGCCCGCGGGGAGAGGCCGGTCATGTGTCTCGCCGCCGGCACCGCGTCCGGAGACCTCTGCACGCCGATCATCGCAAAGCCGTGGCCGCGCGGCCCGGCCGCGAACAAGAAATCGGCCAGATGCGCGCCGCGGCAAGGCCCTGTGCAAGCCGGATGTCGCGACCGGCAGTCTCGGTGACCGGCCCAAAGCGCCGAAGGATGGCCGTTGAAGCGCCTCGTCATTGCATCGCAGCAAGAAAATTGTCTTCTCCGCGAAACGTCGGCGCGAGAGAATACGTAATTGCGAAGGCCGGCATGACGCCGGTTTCGTTTTACGGAGGAGACTTTTCGATGAAGATCTTGCTCACGGCCGCAGCCTTTGTCGCGTTCACCCTGTCGCTGTCCCCGGCCTCCGCCGCGATGATGGCGTGCACCAAGGACAACATGATGAAGTCGGCCGCGATGATGGGCGGCACGCCCGACACACCGGCCAAGATGGCGTCGAACAAGGAAATGGCCATGGCCAACACCGACATGAGCAATGGCAAGATGAAGAGCGCCTGCATGCACTACATGAAGTCGCAGAAGGCCATGATGGCGAAGTAGGTCCGGACGACGTCAAGCGGCCGCGCTGTCAGCAGATGGCAGCGCGGCTTTTTCTTTGTGCGTCGGTTGCTTTCTCCCGGCGCGAATCCCGCTACATTGCGTTCTGCAATGTCACGCGCGCCTAAACCGTTTCCTCTCGCCACGACTCAGGCCCGGCAGATCTGGCTGCATGCCCAGCGGCTGGATGAGCGTACCCCGTTCGGCGAGGGAGCACAGGCCGTCGCGGATGCGGTCGCCCATCTCGGCTATGTTCAGATCGACACCATCAACGTCATCGAGCGCTGCCACCACCACATCCTGTTCAGCCGCATCCCGTCCTACCGCCGCGCCGATCTGCGTCAGGCCCAGAGTCTCGACAAAAGCGTCTTCGAATATTGGACGCATGCGCTCTCCTACGTGCCGGCCGGTGACTTCCGCTTTTTTCTCCCGGCGATGCGCGAGCACCGCCGCGAGGGTCACAAATGGTACGCTTCGGTCAAGCCTGCCGACACCCGCAAGGTGATGCGGCTGCTGCGCGCCGGCCCGCTGACGATCCGCGACATCGAGGACGACGTGCTCACCGAGAAGGAGCACCTCTGGCAGAGCCGGAAACCTTCGAAGCGGGCGCTGCAGCTCGCCTTCTACACGGGCGTCGCAACCGTCAGTGAGCGCCAGGGGATGCTCAAGACCTATGAGCTGATGACGCGCCATTTCGGCTGGGACAAGCTGCCGAAGCCGGCCTCGAGCAAGGACATCACGGCCTATCTGCTCGACCGCGCGCTGCGGTCGCAAGGCGTGGTCAGCCTCGATTCGACCTGCCATCTCGACGCACCGCGCAAGAAGGCGGTGGCCGGCCTGATCGCCGCGCGCGTCCGCCGCGGCGAGCTTGTTCCCGTCGCGCTCGAGGGCGCCGGCAAGCAGGAACATTGGGCGGCGCCGGCGGTGCTGGAAGCCGGCGGCGAGGGGGCATCGCCCGATCTCGTCCACATCCTCTCGCCGTTCGATCCCCTGATCATCCAGCGCAAGCGGACCAATCTCGTCTTCGGCTACAACCATCTGTTCGAAGCCTATGTGCCGAAGGCCAAGCGCAAGCTCGGCTATTTTGCGCTGCCCGTGCTGGTCGGCGACGAGATCGTCGCCGCGCTCGATCTGAAGACCGACCGGCAGGCGAGGAAGTTGTTGATGCAGAAATGGACCTGGGTCGGGCAGGGCAGGAAGACCGCAGGCCGCAAGGAGCTCAAGCAGAAGATCGAGGACGAGCTCGACCGTTTCGAGCGGTTTCAGCTCTCGGAGTGAACGTAGGGCCGTCACCTGATCCGGACGACAACCTTCCCCTTCGCTCTGCCTTTTGCAAGGTAGGCGAGAGCTTCCCTGGCCTGCGCAAGGGGGAACACCTTGTCGATCACCGGCCGGATGTCGCCGGCCTTGAGAATCTCGCCGATCTGAGAGAGCTGATTTCCATCCGGATGCACAAACAGGAACGAATATTCGGCGCCCCGCTTGCCGGCGCCGCGTATGATCTTGCGGCTCAGCATGCCGAACAGGAACACCATGAAGAAGTTCATGCCCCGGGCGCGAGCGAATGCAGCGTCTGGTGGTCCGACCAGCGAGACGACAGTGCTTCCGCGCTTCAATATGCCGAGCGATTTCTCGATCGCATCGCCCCTGATTGTGCCAAGCACGGCATCGTAGTCCCGCAGCACTGTCTCAAATTGCTGCTTGCTGTAGTCAATCACCTCGTCGGCGCCGAGGCTTCGCACCAGGTCCACGTTTCCGCTGCTGGTCGTCGTTCCTACCTTCGCGCCAAGATATTTGGCAAGTTGGATGGCGAACGTTCCGATCCCACCGGCACCTGCCGGAATGAACACCTTCTGGCCGGGCTTGAGGCGTGCACGCTCCTTCAGCGCTTGCCACGACGTCAGTGCGACCATCGGGAGTGACGCCGCCTGGACAAAGTCCAGGTTCGGCGGTTTGAGCGCAGCGGCGGTCTCGGGAATGACCGCAAACTCGGCGAGTGCGCCCGTGCCCATGTCGAAGATGCTGGCAAAGATTTCGTCGCCCGGCTTGAACCGGGTCACCAGGTTTCCGACTTCGACCACCACCCCGGCCAGATCGCTGCCCAGCGTCGCCGGGAGCTGAAAGCGCAGAATCGGTTTGAATGTTCCTTTCGGAATCATGTTGTCGATCGGGTTCAAGCCCGCGGCGTGGACCTGGACGAGAATTTCGTCCGGCTTCGGCGTCGGCCGAGGCAGGTCGGCGAACGTGAGCTGATCGGCCTTGCCATACTGCTTGAAGATGAGTGCTTTCATGTCGCTGTGTCCCAATCGGTGTGCGCCGGGAGCGGCGGCGCCCGCGCGAGTCAAAAAGCTCGTGCTGGACGGGAAGACGCAGAGGTCGGCCGGGCATCAAGTCGAAGATCCTTTCGGATCCCTGCGTCCACGAGTCCGGCGGGAGCAAACCTGCGAAGCAACCGCAGGCGGTTCGCGAGCTTGCCGGCTGCGTACCGGATCTTGGGATGCGCCGCGTTCGCGGCATCCAGCACGGCTTCTGCGACTACGTCCGGCGATTCGGCGGTTGCCATTACCTCGTTTATCCGCCGGCTCACGCCCGCGCGCGCCTCGCGATAATCCTCGAGCTTGTCGTCCGGCTCCATGAAGTTCGAATCGAATGGTGTCTTCGTGTAGGCGGGTTCGATGATGGAGACCCTGATGCCCCGCGTGCGCAACTCGTGGTCGAGGGACTCCGAATAACCCTCCACCGCGTGCTTGGTCGCGGCGTAGAGCGCCCCGTAGGGCATCGGCAGAAAACCAAGAACCGAACCGATATTGATGATGCGGCCGCTGCCCTGGCGGCGCATCTGGGGCAGGACGGCGCGCGTCATCCGGACCAGCCCAAAAAAATTGGTCTCGAAGATCTTCCGAGCCTGCTCGATCGAACTCTCCTCCGCTCCGGCGGGGGCAACCCCGAAGCCGGCGTTATTCACGAGAAGATCGATGCGATCCTCGCGCTGGATGACCTCGCCGACCGCGGCCGTCACGGAAGCGTCGTTGGTCACGTCGAGGGTCAGCATCTCGAAAGACTGCTTGGCTGGCTGATGTCCGCGTCTACTGGTGCCGTAGACCTTGTAGCCGACCGCCGCCAGGCGCTGCGCGGTGGCTTCACCGATGCCCGACGAGGCGCCCGTCACCAGAGCAATCTTTGCGTTGGTCATGATCTTCTCCTGACGCTCAGCGGCGTTCGCCGAATTTTGATGACGATCGTAATTATTGAATTAGATGGCGGTCGTAATTATAATTGTCAAGCCTTCCGATTCGGGATCTTCGATATGCGCGTTTCCAAGGAACGAGCGGCTGACAACCGCGACCGAATTCTAACGGCGGCTTCGCGCCTGATCCGGGAGCGCGGAATAGCCGGCGTTGGAGTTGATACCCTAACCGAGGCCGCCGGTATGACCCACGGCAGCCTCTACAGCCAATTCGGCTCCAAGCAGCGGCTGGTCGAGGAAGCCATTGCGGCGGCAATCGTCTCCAAAGGTCGAGAGCTCGGTGAGATGTCCACGGTCGGCGATTACGTTTCCGAGTATCTCTCGCCGGCGCACCGGGATGAACCAGGAAGCGGATGCCCCTTTGCGGCGCTGTGCTCTGAAATGCATCGCCAGAGCCAGGGAGCGCGCGAGCGCTTTACCGCCGGCGTGAGGGGCATGATTGGATGGCTCGGCGCCCGCCTGGGTTCGGGGACCAGGCAACGCCAGCGCGACGAGGATGCGATCGTGACTCTTGCTTCCCTGGTCGGCGCGATCGTGCTTGCCCGCGCAGTGAGCGATCCAAAATTGTCAGACGAGATTCTGCGGGCCACACGGAAGAAACTGACTCGTTAGCTAGCTTTTGCCCGTGCTGCAAATCTCGGTGAGCCGATCCAGCCAGATGCCGACTACGATGCCGGCGAAGTAGGCCGTCAGATTCCACAGCGAGAAGATGCGGCCGAGCAGCAGCGCGCCGGCCGTGGTGAGCCGGAACGCATCGAGCCAAGGCGTGTGCAGCAAGCGTGAGAACTCGACGATGAACGCGATCACCGCTGCGATGGCTGCAATCTGTGTCCGCGTCAGCCGCGGTAGCAAAACCCCTGCCAGCAAGAACACCATGGTGGCCCACAACAGCGAGCCGCCGTACTTGACGACGAACGCAGGCAGCCCAAGCGGAAAGCCGTACCAGCGCAACGACAGTCCGCAGGCAATGACGATCAGTGCGAGGGCGGCGCGGATCAGCGATGTCCGGAGCGGTGCAATGGGTTGATCCGGCTGCGTCCCGTGCATTGCTCACTCCATTGACTCTTTGCCGGCGATGCTGAAAACCCCGGATCAGCTCACAAAAGCAATAACCCGGGGGAAGCCATGAGCCAGACCACCACCTATGCCGGTTCCGCCGGCGCCACCAAATCGGAGATCGAGACCTCGACCATCCGCGCCATCTCATGGCGCCTGATCCCGTTCCTGGTGCTGGCCTACTTCTTCTCCTATCTCGATCGCGTCAATCTCGGCTTCGCCGCGCTGACCATGAACGCCGAGCTGAAGTTCACGCCGCTGATCTTCTCCTGGGGCGCCGGGATCTTCTTCATCGGCTATTTCATCTTCGAGGTGCCGAGCAATCTGGCGCTGGAGAAGTTCGGCGCCAGCCGCTGGATTGCCCGGATCATGGTGACCTGGGGCGTCATCTCCGCTCTGATGGCGATGGTCAGCGGCGTCACCAGCTTCTACGTCCTGCGCTTCCTGCTCGGTGTCGCAGAGGCCGGCTTCTTTCCCGGCATCATCCTCTATCTCACCTACTGGTATCCGGCCGAATATCGCGCTCGCTTCCTTGCGGCCTTCGCCATCGCCGTGCCGGTCTCGACTGTGATCGGCGCGCCGATCTCGGGCCTGTTGCTCGGGCTCGACGGTGCGATGGGCCTCAAGGGCTGGCAGTGGCTGTTCATCATCGAGGGCATTCCCTCGGTGCTGCTCGGCATCGTCACCTGGTTCTATCTCACCGACAAGCCGGAGAAGGCGGATTGGCTCTCGGCCGAGCAGAAGGCCTGGCTCAAGGCCAAGCTCGATTCGGAGATCGCGGCCAAGCAGGCGGTGAAGCATTTCTCGCTCGGCGAAGCGCTGTCCTCGCCCAAGGTGATCGCGCTCAGCCTGATCTATTTCGGCTTCGTCGGCGCGCTCTACGGCATGCAGTTCTGGCTGCCGCAGATCGTCAAGGCGTTCGGGCTGACCAATGCGCAGACCGGCTTCGTCACCGCGATCCCGTATCTGTTCGGCACCATCGCGATGATCCTGTGGGCGCGGCACTCCGATGCGACGCGCGAGCGGGTGATGCATGTCGGCGCGCCGTTGCTGCTGACCGCTGTCGCGCTCGGTGCGTCCTCCTATCTGACCGATCCGACCATGACGATGGTGGTGCTGACGGTCGCGGCCATCGGCGTGTTCTGCTGCTTCGGCGTGTTCTGGACCCTGCCGACCGCCTGGCTCTCCGGCACCGCGGCTGCCGGTGGCATCGCGCTGATCAACTCGATCGGCAATCTCGCCGGCTTCGGCGGGCCGTATCTGATCGGCTGGGTCAAGGAAGCCACGGGCCAGACCTCGACCGGCCTCCTGGTGCTCGCCGTATTGCCTCTGCTCGCCGGCATCCTGGTGTTCGTCGGCGGCCACGACAGCAAGCACGAGTTTGCCGGGCAGGGGCGGTAGAGCCGCAAGCCGCGTGTACGGTCCTGTAGGGTAGGCAAAGCGCAGCGTGCCCGCGGATAGTGTCGTGGGCACGGCGCTACCGCGCCTTTGCCTACCCTACGACATCCGGGCTGAGGCCTGACCTCGGCGTGCCTACCGGAGCACCTTCCTGCGAATAGGTATCCGCCTTGTTACCGCCCCTTAACGATCACGCTTTCCTGATGACTGACGATTATTGACTTTTATCAGTGATTAGTCGACATTCCTCTCATTCGAGATGCAGGAGTGTCCTTCGATGTTCGTCCGGTCGGTTTTGTCGAGCTATTCCAGGCTGTTGGCAGGCGTGTCGCTGGCCCTGATGGCGGCGACCCTGGCCGGGTGCAATGACACCGTCGCCGAGAAGGCCGAGCCGCCGCGGCCGGTTCTGGTCGCCACCGCGCATTATGATGCCGAGACCCCCGAGCGTAGCTTTGTCGGCACCGTCAGGCCCCGGATCGAGAGCGATCTCGGCTTCCGCGTTGCCGGCAAGGTCGCCAAGCGACTCGTGGAAGTCGGCCAGACCGTCGAGATCGGCCAGCCGCTCGCCACTCTCGACGAGGTCGATCTGAAGCTGCAGGCCGAGCAGGCCGCCGCCGAGCAGACCGCCGCGACCGGCGTGCTGGCCCAGGCCGCCGCCGCCGAGCAGCGCGCCAAGGACCTCAAGGCCAAGGGCTGGACCACCGACGCGCAGATGGATTCGAGCCGTGCCACCGCGGACGAAGCCCGCGCCCGCCTGAACCGCGCCGAGCGCGCGCTCGAGCTCAGCAAGAATTCCCTTTCCTACGCGACGCTCAACGCCGACGCCCGTGGCGTCGTCACCGCAACGCTGATCGAGCCCGGCCAGGTGGTCGCCGCGGGCCAGGCCTCGATCCGCGTCGCCCGCTTTGCCGAAAAGGAAGCGGTCGTCGCGATCCCTGAGACGCTGGTCGGACGTGCCAAGTCGGGCGTCGCCAGCGTCACCCTTTGGTCCGAGCCGAACAAGAAATATGCGGCCAAGCTGCGTGAGATCGCACCGGCGGCCGATCCGGCCACGCGCACCTATCTTGCGAAGTTCTCGCTGCCCGAGGCCGACGACAAGGTCGCGCTCGGCATGACCGCGACGCTGACGCTGTCGGACGCCGCGACCGAGCGTGTCGCGCGGCTGCCGCTGTCGGCGCTGTTCAACGAAGGCGGCAAGCCGTCCTTCTACGTCGTCGACGACAACGGCGCGCTCACTCTGAAGCCGGTCGTGGTGAAGTCCTACGAGAGCAACGACGTGGTCATCACCGGCGGCGTGGAAGAGGGCGCCAAGATCGTCGCCCTCGGCGTGCAGAAGCTCGATCCGGGCCAGCGGGTGCGGGTCGTCTCGTCCCTGTCGTTTTAGTTCCTTGTCATTCCGGGGCGGTGCGCAGCGCCGCACCCGGAATCTCGAGATTCCGGGTCTGGTCCTTCGGACCATCCCGGAATGACGAGAGAAGTAAGTTACGTCGTGTGAGGTGAGTTTCGGCCTTTGTCCCTAAGCAAAGGCTGAAGCGGCGAAGCGATCCAGAACCTGCCCAGCCCCCTGGATTGCTTCGCTGCCTCCCGACGACGGTTTGAACTGAGCGGCTGTCGTTATTGCAACTGGATCGTGTTTCGGAGAGAGCGATGAAGCGCTTCAACCTTTCGGCCTGGGCCGTCAGCCATCCGACGCTGGTTCTCTTCCTGATGCTCGTGCTCGGCGTCGCCGGCTTCTTCTCCTACGAGAAGCTCGGCCGCGCCGAGGATCCGTTCTTCACGGTGAAGGTGGTCAACGTCTCCGTGATCTGGCCCGGCGCGACCGCGCAGGAAATGCAGACGCAGGTCGCCGATCCCATCGAGAAGAAGCTCCAGGAGCTGCCCTATTTCGAGAAGGTGCAGACCTATTCCAAGCCCGCCTTCACCGCGCTCCAGGTCACCTTCCGCGACAACACGCCGCCGAAGGACGTGCCCTATCTCTTCTATCTCCTGCGCAAGAAGCTGGTCGACGTGCAGGGCCAGTTGCCGTCGGGCATTCTCGGGCCCGTCGTCAACGACGAGTTCTCCGACGTCGATTCCATCCTCTACATGATGACCGGCGACGGCGCCGATTATGCCCAGCTCAAGAAGGTCTCCGAGGGATTCCGTCAGCGCCTGTTGAAGGTGCCTGGCGTGACCAAGGTCGACGTCTACGGCAACCAGGACGAGCGCATCTTCGTCGAGTTCAGCCACGCCAAGCTCGCCACCCTCGGCATCACGCCGCAGGCGCTGTTCGATTCGCTCGCCAAGCAGAACAACGTGACGCCGGCCGGCACGGTCGAGACCTCCTCGCAGCGCGTGCCGCTGCGCGTCACCGGCGCGCTCGACGGCGCCAAGGCGGTCGCCGAAACGCCGGTCGAGAGCAACGGTCGCGTCTTCCGCTTGGGGGACATCGCCACGGTCACCCACGGCTATGTCGATCCGCCGAGCTTCGTCGTTCGCCAGGAAGGCAAGGCAGCGATCGGCATCGGCGTCGTCACCGCCAAGGGCGCCAACATCCTCGAGCTCGGCAAGGAGGTCGAGAAGGCGACGGCCGAGTTCATGAAGGCCGTGCCGCAGGGCATCGACGTCAAGCTCATCGCCGACCAGCCCAAGGTGGTCGAGCACGCCGTCGGCGAGTTCGTGCACTCCTTCATGGAGGCGCTCGTCATCGTGCTGTTCGTTTCGTTCCTGGCGCTGGGCTGGCGCACCGGCATCGTGGTCGCACTGTCGGTGCCCTTGGTGCTCGGCATCGTCTTCATCGTCATGAACGCGATGTCGCTCGACCTTCATCGTATCACGCTCGGCGCGCTGATCATCGCGCTCGGCCTGCTCGTCGACGACGCCATCATCGCGGTCGAGATGATGGTGGTGAAGATGGAGCAGGGCTGGGACCGCATGCGCGCGGCGTCCTTTGCCTGGGAATCCACCGCGTTTCCGATGCTCACGGGAACGCTGGTCACGGCCGCTGGCTTCCTCCCCATCGGCTTTGCCAATTCGGCGGTCGGCGAGTATGCCGGCAGCATCTTCTGGATCGTGGCGATCGCGCTGGTCGCCTCCTGGTTCGTGGCGGTGATCTTCACGCCCTATATCGGCGTCAAGCTGCTGCCGGAGATGAAGGCGCACCACAATCACGATCCGCATGCGGTCTACGAGACCCGCATGTACCGCGGCCTGCGCGCCATCGTGCAATGGTGCGTCAACCACCGCATCACCGTGGTGGCCGCGACCGTCGGCGTCTTCGTCGCCTCGATCGTCGGGTTCGGCCATGTCCAGCAGCAGTTCTTCCCGCTCTCGGAGCGGCCCGAGCTGTTCTTCCAGCTGCGCCTGCCCGAGGGCACCGCCTTCAACGTCACCGAGAAGGCGGTGAAGCAGGCCGAGACGCTGCTGAAGGACGACAAGGACATCGAGACCTACACGTCCTATGTCGGCCAGGGCTCGCCGCGCTTCTGGCTCGGCCTCAATCCGCAACTGCCGAACGAGGCCTTTGCCGAGATCGTCGTCGTCGCCAAGGGCGTCGAGGCGCGTGAACGCATCAAGGCCAAGATCGAGAACGCGGTTGCCGACGGCATGCTGTCCGAGGCGCGCGTCCGCGTCGATCGCTTCAACTTCGGCCCGCCCGTCGGCTTCCCCGTCCAGTTCCGCGTGATCGGCCCCGACGCCAACAAGGTGCGCGAGATCGCCTACCAGGTCCGCGACGTCATGCGGCAGAACAAGAGCGTCAAGGACGTCCAGCTCGACTGGAACGAGCAGTCGCCTTACCTCAAGCTCGTCGTCGACCAGGACCGCGCCCGCGCCATGGGCCTGACCCCGCAGGACGTCTCGCAGGCGCTCGCGATGCTGATCTCGGGCTCGCAGGTCACGACCGTGCGCGACGGCATCGAGAAGATCGGCGTGGTCGCCCGTGCGGTCCCGTCCGAGCGCCTCGACCTCGGCGGCGTCGGCGACCTCACCATCACCTCGCGCAATGGCGTCGCCGTGCCGCTGCAGCAGATCGCCAAGATCGAGTATGCGCATGAGGAGCCGATCATGTGGCGGCGCAACCGCGACATGGCCATCACCGTGCGCTCCGACGTCGTCGACGGCGTGCAGGCCCCTGATGTCACGGGCCAGATCACGCCAAAGCTGAAGGCGATCAAGGATCACCTCGAGCCGGCCTACCGCATCGAGGCGGGCGGTGCGTTCGAGGAATCCGCCAAGGGCAATGCCTCGATCTTCATCCTCTTCCCGGTGATGGTCATGGTGATGCTGACGCTGCTGATGATCCAGCTGCAGAGCTTCTCGCGCCTGATCCTGGTGTTCCTGACCGCGCCGCTCGGCATCGTCGGCGCCTCGCTCGGCCTCAACGTCGCCAACGCCCCGTTCGGCTTCGTGGCGCTGCTCGGCCTGATCGCGCTGGCCGGCATGATCATGCGCAACACCGTCATCCTGGTCGACCAGATCGAGACCGACGTCTCCCACGGCCTGACCCGGCGCGAGGCGATTGTGGAGGCGACCGTCCGCCGTGCCCGTCCGGTGGTGCTGACGGCGCTCGCCGCCATCCTGGCCATGATCCCGCTGTCGCGCTCGGCTTTCTGGGGCCCGATGGCGATCACCATCATGGGGGGCCTCTTCGTCGCGACCTTCCTCACCCTGCTGTACCTGCCGGGCCTCTATGCACTCTGGTTCAGGAAGAGCCTGGACGAGGCCGGTACGCCGGAACAGCCGGCCGCGCCGCAGCATGGCAGCGATGAACATCCGGCAATTCCGCTTGCTGAAGCGGCTGAATAAGTGAGATGAAGTGCTACTGACGAGTCCTGACAGATGACACTGGTTGCGGAACATATCGAAGGCGACACCCGGGATCGGATCCTCGAGGTGGCCGAGCGGCTGTTCCGCCAGATCGGCTACCAGAAGACCACGGTCGGCGACATCGCCAAGGAGCTCAGGATGAGCCCCGCCAATGTCTATCGCTTCTTCGAATCGAAGAAGGCGATCCATCAGGCGGTGGCCCGCTCGCTCATGGGCGAGGTCGAGCTCGAGGCGCAGCGGATCGTGGCGCGGCCCGGTCCGGTGCCGGAGCGCTTCCGGGAATTGCTCAACACCATCCATCGCATGAACACCGAGCGCTATGTCGGCGACAACAAGTTGCACGAGATGGTCGAGATCGCGATGCAGGAGGATTGGCAGGTCTGCGTCAACCATATGGAGTGCATCGCCGGATTTGTCGGCCAGATGATCGCCCAGGGCGTGGCCTCCGGCGAGTTTGAGGCGAGGGATCTCCAGCTGGCCTCGCTGTGCGCCTGCACTGCGATGATGCGCTTCTTCCACCCCCAGATGATCGCCCAGTGCGCCACCAAGCCGGGCCCGACCATCGACCAGATGATCGATTTCGTCATCGCGGGTCTGTCGCCGCGCCACTGACGGGCGCGGAATTTCTCCTGTAAGCAGACCGACGTAGCCCGGATGGAGCGTAGCGCAATCCGGGATGGATCAGCGTTGTGCCCGCGGCCCCGGATTACGCTTCGCTCCATCCGGGCTACCAGGATGAGGAAAGACCCCGCGTGACCGACAAAGACCTGTACTTCTACGAGCCCTCCAAGGGCCACGGCCTCAAGCACGATCCCTTCAACGCCATCATCGCGCCGCGCCCGATCGGCTGGATCTCCTCCCGCGACGCCAAGGGTCACGTCAATCTCGCGCCCTACAGCTTCTTCAATGCGTTCTGCTATGTGCCGCCGATCATCGGCTTCTCCTCCACCAACTGGAAGGACACGGTCGAGAACATCCAGCAGACCGGTGAGTTCGTGTGGAATCTCGCCACGATGGACCTCGCCAAGCACATGAATGCGACCGCCGCGCATGTCGGCCCTGAAGTCGACGAGTTCAAGCTTGCGGGCCTCACCGCCGTGCCCGGCAAGCTCGTCAACGTGCCGCGCGTCGGCGAAAGCCCTGTCGCCTTCGAATGCAAGGTGTCCGATATCGTCCGCCTCAAAGGCGCCGACGGCAAGGAGGCCGATGCCTGGCTGACGCTGGGCGAGGTCGTCGCCGTGCACATCGACAAGGCCATGATCAAGGACGGCGTCTACCAGACCGCCGCCGCCCGCCCGATCGTCCGCGCCGGCCGCCGCGGCGACTACTTCGAGATCAAGCCGGAAAACATGTTCGAGATGGTGCGGCCGGATTAGGCCGGGCGCGCTCTCTCCGCTGTCATTCCGGGGCGACGCGTAGCGTCGCGCCCGGAATCCATTTAGCGGCAGAGCGCGTGGATGAATGGATTCTCAGGTGCGCAAGTGCGCACCATAGCTCGCGCCAAGAGGCGCGCCCCGGAATGACGTGGGGAGACATCTCTCCCCATCCCCCTCCCGGAACTGCCAGCACGACCCGGCCGTTATGGTCTCGGGGGCGGCCGCCCGGCCGCGTCAATTTTGCCCGCGAAGTGTTCACGCACCCCGGCCACTTTCCGCTAAAATGCCCGACAACCGCGCCGATGCATGAGGTCCGCCATGAGCTTCCGCCGCGACACCCTGACAAAGCCGATCTTCTCCTGGGCCCGCGGCGTGCTGCCGGCGATGTCCGACACCGAGCGCGAGGCGCTGGAGGCGGGCGACGTCTGGTGGGACGCCGATCTCTTCACCGGCAACCCCGATTGGTCGAAGCTGTTGAAAATTGCGCCGGCCAAATTGACGGAGGAGGAACGGGCCTTCCTCGACGGCCCCGTCGAAGAGCTCTGCGCCATGCTCGACGAGTGGAAGATCTTCTGGGAATGGCGCGACCTGCCGCAGGACGTCTGGCACTTCGTCAAGCGCGAGAGATTCTTCGGCATGATCATCCCCAAGGAGTTCGGCGGCCTCGGCTTCTCGCCCTATGCGCATTCGGAAGTGGTGCGCAAGATCTCGACCCGCTCGATCGCTGCCGCGGTCACAGTCATGGTGCCGAATTCGCTCGGCCCCGGCGAACTCCTCATGCGCTTCGGCACGAAAGAGCAGCAGGCGCACTGGCTGCCGCGCCTCGCCGATGGCCGCGACATTCCCTGCTTTGGTCTGACCAGCCCCGAGGCCGGCTCCGATGCCGCCTCCATGGTCGACACCGGGATCATCTGCAAAGGCGACTTCGACGGCCGGGAGGTCATCGGGCTCAGGCTTAACTGGCACAAGCGCTACATCACGCTTGGCCCGGTCGCGACACTGCTGGGTCTCGCCTTCAAGGCTTACGACCCGGATCATCTCGTTGGCCAGCGGGAGGAGCTCGGCATCACGGTCGCGCTGATCCCGACCAATCTGCCCGGTGTCGAGATCGGCCAACGCCACCTGCCGTCGATGCAGGTCTTCCAGAACGGCCCCAATTGGGGCCGCGACGTCTTCATTCCGCTCGATTACGTCATCGGCGGCCAGGAGCGGTTGGGACAGGGCTGGAAGATGCTGATGACCGCACTCGCCGCCGGCCGCGGCATCTCGCTGCCGTCGCTCTCTGCTGCGGGTGCCGCCTATGCGGCGCGCACCACCGGCGCCTATGCCCGCATCCGCGAGCAGTTCGGCATCTCCATCTCCAAGTTTGAAGGTGTCGAGGAGCCGCTGGCGCGGATCGTCGCGACCGCCTATCAGCTCGACGCGGCGCGCCGGCTGACCTGTGCGGCGCTCAATGCCGGCGTCCATCCCGCCGTCATCTCCGGGATCATGAAGCTGCACGCGACCGAGCGGATGCGCACTGCGGTCGACGACGCCATGGACATTCATGGCGGCAAGGCCGTGATCGACGGTCCGCAGAACTATCTCGGCAATCTGCATCGCGCCGTGCCGGTCGGCATCACGGTGGAAGGCGCCAACATCCTCACCCGCAATCTCATCGTGTTCGGGCAGGGCGCGATCCGGGCGCATCCCTATCTGCTCGACGAGATGAACGCGCTCGCCGATACCGATCGCGAGCGTGGGCTCACCGCCTTCGACAAGGCGTTCTGGAAACATGTCGGCCACAGTTTTCAGACCCTGTTCCGGGCCTTCGGCCGGAGCTGGACCTTTGGCACCTTCGCGATGGCGCCTGACGCCGGCGATGCCACGACATTCTACCGCCAGCTCTCGCGCTACTCGGCGGCCTTTGCGCTCTGTGCCGATATGGCGCTGCTCACGCTCGGCGGCGCGCTGAAGCGCAAGGAGATGCTGTCGGCGCGCTTCGGCGACATCCTGTCCGAGCTCTACCTGCTGTCGGCAGCGCTGAAGCGCTGGGAGGAGGAAGGCCGGCAGAAGGAGGATTTTGCCGCGCTGGAATGGTGCATGGCGACCGGCTTCAAAACCATCGAGAACCGGCTTGCCGAAATCCTCGCCAATCTGCCCAATCGCTTCGTCGCCGGCTTCCTCAAGTTCGTTGTCCAGCCCTTCGGCGCCCGCGTGCTCGGCCCCTCCGACCGGGTCGTGCACCAATGTGCGAGCCTGGTGCTGGAGCCCTCGGCCGCGCGCGAGCGCCTCACGCCGGATCTGGCCCATGTCGATGATGATGGCGGCTTCGCCCGGTTGGAGCATGCGTTCAAGCTGGTTACTGCCACCGACGCGATCGCCAAGCGCATGCGCGCCGCGCACATCAACGACTGGAAGGACGCCGTGGCCAAGGGCGTGATCACGCAGACCGAGGGTGAGCAGCTTGCCGCCGCTCACGAAGCCGTCACAAAAGTCATTGAGGTCGACGATTTCGCGCCGGAGGCGCTGTCGCCGATTTACAAGAAAACCGTGAATGTGCATCAGTTCTTTCAGGAACTCGGTGAGCAGAGGGCGGCGAGCTGATGGCACGACCGGTATTCATCATCGACGGCAGCCGGACGCCGTTTCTGAAGGCGCGCTCGGGGCCCGGACCGTTCACGCCGGTCGATCTCGCCGTGCAATGCGGACGGCCGCTGCTGGCGCGCCAGCCGTTTTCGCCGGACAGCTTCGACCAGGTCATCCTCGGCTGCGTCAACGTGATCGCGGACGAGATGAATCCGGCTCGCGTCGCCGCGCTCCGGCTCGGCATGGGCGAGGACATGGTCGCCTTCACCGTGCAGATCAATTGCGGCTCCGGCATGCAGTCGATCGACACCGCCTACCGCTACATCCGCGAAGGCCACGCCGACATGATCCTGGCCGGCGGCACCGAGGCCTTGAGCCACGCGCCGTTGGTCTGGCCGAATTCCGGCGTACGCTGGTTCGCCGGCCTTGCCACCGCCAAAGGGGTGGCCGCGAAGCTTGCCGCCTCGTTCAAGCTGCGCCCGCGCGATCTCAAGCCGATCATCGGCCTCGAGCGCGGGCTGACCGATCCCGTCACCGATCTGAACATGGGCCAGACCGCCGAGGTCGTCGGTCATCTCTTCGGCATTACGCGCGCACAGTCGGATGCCTACGCTGCCGAGAGCCATCGCCGGCTCGCGCATGCGCAAGGCGCGGGCTTTCTCAAGGACGAGGTCGAAACCGCGTTCGCACGCGACGGCAAGTTCTTCGACCATGACGACGGCGTGCGGCCGGACTCGACGGCCGAGACGCTGGCAAAGCTGAAGCCGGTGTTCGAACGCCCCTGGGGCCAGGTCACCGCCGGCAATTCCTCGCAAATCACCGACGGCGCCTCCTGGGTGATCCTCGCCTCCGACGCGGCGGTCGCAAAGCACAAGCTCACGCCGAAAGCCGCCATCGTCGACAGCAACTGGGCCGCGCTCGATCCCAGCATCATGGGTCTCGGCCCGGTGATGTCTGCAACACCATTGCTCCAGCGCAACGGACTCACCCTCAAGGATGTCGAGACCTGGGAGCTGAACGAGGCTTTTGCGACGCAGGTGCTCGGCTGCCTCGCCGCCTGGAACGACGACAAATTCTGCCGCGAGATCCTTGGGCTCGACGGCGCGGCCGGGGAGATCGACCGTGACAAGCTCAACGTCGATGGCGGCGCGATCTCGCTCGGCCATCCCGTCGGCACCTCCGGCAACCGCATCGTGCTGCATCTCGTCAACGCGATGAAGCGGCTCGGCACGCGGCGTGGTGTCGCGACCGAGTGCATCGGCGGCGGGCTCGGTGGCGCCATGCTGATCGAGGCGGTGTGACCATGGAGTCCAAGATCATGACCGCGCTCGGCGACCGCGTCCTCGAGCTCGGACCCAAGCCGGGAACAGACAGCCCGTACAAGCACTTCAAGCTGACGCGCGATGAAGACGGCGTCGCCTGGCTACTGTTCGACCGCGCCGATGCAAGCGCCAACACGCTGTCCTCCGACGTGATGGAGGAGTTCGACGCCGTGCTTGCGGCGATCGAGACCGAGCGTCCGGCCGGCCTCGTGATCCGCTCCGCAAAGCCGTCCGGCTTCATCGCGGGCGCCGATGTCAACGAATTCCGCGGCGCATCCGATCCCGACATGATGGAGACACGTATCCGCGCCGCGCACGCCGTCGTCGATCATCTGGAGGCATTGAAGCTGCCGACGGTCGCGGTGATCCACGGCTTCTGCCTCGGCGGCGGGCTCGAGGTGGCGTTGGCCTGTCAATCGCGCATCGCGATCGAGGGCGCGCGCTTCGGCTTCCCGGAGGTGATGCTCGGCCTGCATCCCGGTCTCGGTGGCACCGCGCGCTTCACCGCGCTGGTCAATCCCACCCAGTCGATGGCGATGATGCTGACCGGCCGCATCATGGACGCGCGCCGCGCCCGATCGCTCGGCCTCGTCGACACCGTCACCCAGGAGCGCCACGTGCGTAACGCGGTGAAGGACGCCCTGTTCGGCCGGCTCAAGCGGGCGCGTCCGGGCCTCCTGACGCGCGCGGCGAACCTTGGTCCCGTGCGCGGGCTTCTTGCCAAACGCATGCGCTCTGAGGCGGCGAAGGCCGCATCCCGCGAGCACTATCCCGCGCCTTACGCGCTGATCGATCTCTGGGAGGCTCATGGCGGCAGCAAGGCCGCGATGCTGAAGGCGGAGCAGGCCTCGTTCGCCCGGCTGATGGTGACGCCGACCGCGCAGAACCTGATCCGCGTCTTTTTCCTGCGCGAGCAGATGAAGAAGGCCGCAGGCTCGGGCAACACCATCAAGCACGTCCACGTCATCGGCGCCGGCGCCATGGGCGGCGACATCGCGGCTTGGGTGGCCGGGCAGGGCTTTCGCGTCTCGCTCGCCGACATGAAGGCCGAGCCGATCGCGGGTGCGGTGAAGCGCGCCGCCGAGCTCTACGGCAAGATCATCCGCAAGCCGACCGATGTCCGCGACGCGCTCGATCGCCTGATCCCTGATATGGACGGTGAGGGCGTTCGCAACGCCGATCTCATCATCGAGGCGGTGCCGGAGAAGCTCGAGCTCAAGCAGAAAGTCTATGCCGGGATCGAGCCGCGGATGAAACCGGGCGCGATCCTTGCGACCAACACGTCGAGCATCCCGCTGCAGGACTTGCGCACCACCCTGGCGCGGCCGGAGCGGCTGATCGGCCTGCACTTCTTCAATCCGGTGTCGCGGCTGCAATTGGTCGAGGTCGTCAGCCATGACGGCAACGACGAACAGGTGTTGAAGCACGCCCTCGCTTTCGTCGGCGCGATCGACCGCTTGCCATTGCCCGTGAAGAGCTCGCCGGGCTTCCTCGTCAACCGCGCGCTGACGCCCTACATGCTGGAAGCCATGGTGATGCTGGACGAGAAGATCGATCCGCGCCTGATCGACGCCGCGGCCGAGCAGTTCGGCATGCCGATGGGCCCGATCGAGCTCGCCGACCAGGTCGGGCTCGACATCTGCCTCGACGTCGGCGACATGCTGCGCACGAAATTCGGCGATCTGCTGCCGCCGACGCCGGCCTGGCTGCGCGACAAGGTGGCCAAGGGCGAGCTCGGCCGCAAGACCGGCAAGGGCTTTTACACCTGGAAGGACGGCAAGGCGGAGAAGGCGCCGCTGCCCGAGACCGGCCCGCGCGTCACCGACCAGATGATCGATCGCCTGGTGCTGCCGATGTCCAATGTCTGCGTTGCCTGCTTGCGCGAAGGCATCGTGGACGATGCCGATGCAGTCGACGGCGCCATGATCTTCGGGACCGGCTATGCACCGTTCCGTGGCGGGCCGTTGAACTATGCGCGCACACGGGGTGTGGAGAATGTCGTGTCCACTCTGCGCGGGCTCGCCGATCGCTTCGGCGCGCGTTTCGCGCCGGATGCGGGCTGGGACCGTTTGCAATAGGGGCTGTCGATAGAAAAGATGCTATCCTGGGTGGTGGAGCCCTTGGGGAGTATCGCCGATGCCGACGATCCCGTTCTTCAAGCATGCGACCCTGCGCGAGATCATCATCACGCGGCTGTGCTGCGCGGCCGATATCGTCGTGATCCTTTGTTGCACAGGCTATCTCGTCGGGCGTTATCCCGAGGTGGGATTGCACTGGCCGTGGTTGATCGTGGCGGTTCTGGCCGGATACTTTCTCGCCGACCTCTTTTCGGGGCTGGTGCATTGGGTGGTCGACACCTGGCTCGACGAGGGGATGCTCGGCCGCGGCATCGCGATCACGCGCGAGCATCACAGCCACCCCGGCCACGTCCTGCTCTATGGATTTCTCGACCAGGCGTCTCTTGGTGCGGCGCCGAGCGCGGTGGTGATCGGAGCCGCGGCCGGCGTCACGGCCCTGTTTCCGGCATCCGCGCTCACCTGTGCGCTGATGATCGTCTGGTTCGTGATCGCGACCTGCATGCTGTTTGGCATGAGCTTTCACAATCTCGCGCACCGGCAGGTCCGCCCGTTGCCCCTGCGCATGGCGCAACGGCTGCATCTGGTCTGCTCACCCGAGCATCATTGGTGTCATCATCGTGACCACACCATCCGCTATTGTGTCATCAATGGATGGGCCAATTATCCCTGTGATCGTCTCCGGCTGTGGAGCAGGCTGGAACGGCTGGTCACGGCAACGACCGGACGCGCGCCGCGGGCCGACGATGCGGAGTGGCAACGCAAACTGAGCGATACCGGAATCACCGTGGGGTTGCCGCAGCCCAATGGATAGCGCAAGCTCGTCTCGTGGGGATGTTGCGCAAGGCGCCGCGGCTTTGTATCCAGAACCGACAGCCGCGGGAGATCGACGATATGACCGACACGCACGTCCACGCCCCTATCAACACCGACACCGGGCCGAACGGCGATCTCTGCATCCGTACGCTGGCGATGCCCGCCGACACCAACGCCAATGGCGACATCTTCGGCGGCTGGCTGCTGAGCCAGATGGATGTCGGCGGCGGCGTGTTTGCTTCGAAGGTCGCGAAGTCGCGGACCGTGACGGTCGCGATCGAAGCGATGAATTTTCGCAAAGCGGTCTATGTCGGCGATCTCGTCTCGGTCTACGCCAATCTCGTGCGGGTGGGCCGCACCTCGCTCACCGTGCACCTGGAAGCGTGGGCGCTGCGTCGCGGGGAGGAGCATCCGTTTCTCGTCACCGACGGCAACTTCACCTACGTCTCGATCGACGAGCACGGCCGCCCGCAGGAAGTTCGTTCGACCGTCGCGCCCATTGCGACGTAATCGCGCGCGGCGCTCCGCCCCATCTCACGAAAATTTGCGACCGATGAAACGCGGCGCCGATGGGTCAACGCGTCGCGGGTTTGCCAAGAACGGGTCATAAAACGGATGAGGTCCGAGCGTACTCAATGCACGTCGATTCGGGGTGGAGACCGGTTGATTTGCCCTCAGGAACCTTTGGGCAGAGATGCCGTTATTTGCCCGCACTGAGGAATCTACGGGCCATGCCGGACAGCTACATCATCGAAGTGAATTCACAGACCGCGGGCATCGTCGTCCGCGGCCACCGGGGCTACTGCTTCTTCGCCTCATCCCACCAGTTCAATCGCCTCGAAGGCCAGCTCTTTCGCAATGCCCGCGAAGCCGAGCGTGCTGCTCGCAAGCTGGTGAATGGTGATGTGAAGGAAGCGGCGTAAGCGCCTTGCTCGTCATTCCCTGGCGCGCGACGCGCGAGCCCGGAATTGCTCACGCTGCAGAAATTGCCGACCAACGGATTCCGGGCCCGCCCTTTCGGCGCGTCCCAGAATGAAATCGTTGATCACAATTTCGTCGCGGAGCGCGACAGCAGCTTCCAGTCGTCGCCCTGCTTCAGCCAGTTCATCAGGATGTGAAGGCTGTTTGCCACTTTCTGTCCGCCGGTCATCATCTCGGCCATCCAGTGGAAGCGCACGACCGCGGCGGGACCGACGATCTTGATGGTCGGGTCCTTGTAGGCAATCGACAGGAATTCGGTCTTGCCGTCGGTGGCGTTGGCGATGAAGGCCGCCTTGTCCTCGAGGAAGCCGTTGGAATGGCTGTAGCTCAGATCGTCCGCGCACAGAGCGCCGAGCGCCTTCGGATCGGCTGCGATCTGGGCGAGGCGAAATGCCTCGACTTTCCTTGCCACCGCCTCGTGGTCCGTCGTGGCAGCATGATCGCGATTCAGTGTCATCATATGTTCCATCTGCCTCTTCCTTCTCCCCTTGTGGGAGAAGGTGGCGCGAAGCGCCGGATGAGGGGTTGTCTCCGTTTGCGAAACTGTTTGTGAGGATGGCGACCCCTCACCCGTCTCGCCGCTATCGCGGCGAGCCACCCTCTCCCACAAGGGGAGAGGGCGAGCAGGCGCATCACAACTTGGTCGCAGCCCGCGAGAGCAGCTTCCACTCGTCGCCCTGCTTCTGCCAGTTCATCAGGATGTGAAGATTGGTCGGCACTTTCTTCCCATCGGCCGCCATCTCCTGTTCCGCCACCCAGTGGAAGCGCACGATCGCGGCGGGGCCGACGACCTTGATGGTCGGATCCTTGTAGTCGATCGACAGGAATTTTGATTTGCCGTCGGTGGCGTTGGCGATGAAGGTCGCCTTGTCCTCGACCTTGCCGCTGGAATGGCTGTAGCTCAGATCGTCCCAGCACAGCGCGCCGAGCGCCTTGGGGTCGGCCGCGATCTGGGCGAGGCGGAAGGCCTCGACCTTTTTCGCCACCGCCTCTTCGTCTGCCGAGGCGGCAAGCGCCGGCGTCGAGAGCGCAAGCGCGGACACCGCGAGAGTCGAAAGAGCCAGGTCGCGTCGGTTGATCATCGTTTCCTCCTTTTTGATCTTGCAATGAGTGTTGCAGCCGCGCTCGACTTTGTCGAGTGGCGCATTGTCGTCATGTTCATGCGTCATTGCGCGTGAGAGACCGTATTGATACGTCTTTCGCATTGATGCATCGCGGATTTGGGAAAGTAGAGAAATGATCGAGGCAATCGGCAGGGCATTGCTGTTCGACATCGACGGCACGCTCTCCAACACCGACCCGTTGCATCTCAAGGCCTTCAACCAGGTGCTGGGTCCCCGCGGCCATGTGTTCGACCACGCGCGCTTCTCCAGGGAGCTGCAGGGCTTCGCCAATGTATCGATCGGCGAGCGCTTCCTGCCCGACGAAACACCGGCGCGGCGTGCCGCGATCCTCGCCGAGAAGGAGGAGATTTTTCGCACGCTCGTGGCCGGGCAGATCGAACCGTTGCCGGGCCTGATGGCGCTGCTCGACCGTGCGGACGCGTCCGGCGTTCCCATGGTTGCCGTGACCAATGCGCCGCGTCTCAACGCCGAACTGCTGCTGGCGGGGCTCGGCATCACCGAACGGTTCAAGGCAATCGTGATCGGCGACGAGCTGCCCCACGGCAAGCCGCACCCGCTGCCCTATCAGGAGGGGCTGCGCTTCGTCGGAGGCAGTGCTGCGGCCTCGGTCGCGTTCGAGGATTCGCGCTCCGGCGTGCAATCGGCGACCGCCGCCGGCATTCCGACGATCGGAATCCGGACCAGCCTCAGCCATGCCGATCTGGTGGGCGCTGGCGCCGTTGACTCCGCAAGTGCCTTCGACGATCCGGATCTGCTCGCGCGCCTTGCCGCCGCGATGGCATGGTGAGCCCTCATCCGTTAACCGTGATCGGCGCGCGCATTGACCGAAGACGCGAACCGCCGCACCATGCGTCCTCCTGATTTGAGGCCTTTGCCGTGACCGGACTGACCCATCGCCAAGCCGAAATCCTCAACATCGCGCGGGCCTCGGGCCGTGTCATGGTCGAGGAGCTCGCGCGCCGCTTCGAAGTCTCCGCGCAGACCATCCGCAAGGATCTCAACGACCTCTGCGAGCGGAGGTCGCTCACCCGCATCCATGGCGGCGCCATCATCGCCTCCGGGGTCGAAAACCTCGCCTATGAGGCGCGGCGCTTCGTCGCCGCCGACGAGAAGAAGGCGATCGGAGCCGCCGCCGCCTCCCTGATCCCGAACGGCTGCTCGCTCTTCATCAACATCGGCACCACGACCGAGGAGGTCGCGAGCGCGCTGACCTCGCACGAGGATCTCCTCGTCATCACCAACAATCTCAACGTCGCGATGCTGCTCTATCGTCATCCCCGCATCGAGGTGGTGGTCGCCGGCGGCACGGTCCGGCGCGCCGACGGCGCCGTGGTCGGCTCGACCGCGACGCAGCTGATCGGCCAGTTCAAGGTCGATTACGCCATCATCGGCGCCTCCGCGATCGATGAAGAGGGCGCGTTGCTCGACTTCGACTATCGCGAGGTGCAGGTCGCGCAAGCCATCATCGCCAATGCCCGTACCGTCATGCTGGTCGCCGATTCCACGAAACTGCGCCGCAGCGCGCCGGTGCGCATTGCCCACATCACCCAGATCCAGACCTTCGTCACCGACCAGGAGCTGCCCGAGCGCCTCGCCACGATCTGCCACAGCAAGGGCATCGAAGTGGTGGAAGCGCTGCCGAAGGGGGCGGACATCGACGATGCGCCGGCCGAGGTGCAGGATGCGGCACCGGAGGGTGCGCCGGTGGTGCGGCTGCGATAGGGCTCAAGCGTCGTCCCATGGATTAAGTAGCGCGACGCCCGTAGGTTCGAAATCCCCCACATTGCGCGTCACGACCGTCAAACCGTGAACGAGCGCGGTCGCGGCAATGAGGGCGTCGCGCTCAGCCCGCGGATTAGGAACGTGCAGTTGCGCGCAACGCTGTGCCACGGCCGTATCGATCGTCAGGATTCGCCCCTCGAAGCGGGCCAGAATATGATCGTCGATCCAGGTGCGCAGGATCGCACCTTGCACGGCGTCCTTACGCGCGATCAGGCGCGCGCCAAGCTCAATTTCAAGGATTGAGATAGCTGACATGAAGAAACTCGCGGCGGGCACTGCATTGGCCCAAGCGAGGACGTTGCGGTCAGCCTTATCCCGGCGCCTCAGTTCTGAGACAACGTTGGTGTCCAGCAGAAACATCAATCGAGGTCGGCGGGCCTGGAGATCCCACCGCCGATGCGGGGCGGATCGAAATCGAAATCCGCGTCCGCCTGTGCCAGGGCATCGGCCAGACTGATGTGCCCGCCGCTCAAGCGCAGATAGTCTTCGATACTCAGTAGGACATGCGCCGGACGGCCGCGGTCGGTGATGAAGACGGGCCCCTTCGACGCCGCCTTCTTGGCGCCGCTCGTATCCTGGTGGAACTCTCGGCTGGTCAGGGTGGTCGCCATCCTCTGTGCGTCCTCGCCGCGACAATGCTTCGTGGGTCAATGATATGTAGAGATGTTTCTACTTTCAAGTCTTGAGCCCGCCGGAGCGAGAGGAGCCGACCGTTTTTGCCGCGCGACCGAACCATTTGCCTTCAGACTTGCCCTCGCTTCTGCCTTTTTCTCCATCGAACTGCCCCCAAAAAAGTTCCTCTTTCGCTTCCTTCCGCCTCTCTTTCATCTTGCTTTCGTTTTTCGGTGTGATCTAATCAAAAACGAAAGTAGCCGCCCGACGGAACGGGCGGCCGTCGGGGGATGCGTCTGTTGGAGCGTATTTTCGACCTCGCCATCATCGGAGGCGGTGTTAACGGCTGCGGCATCGCGCGTGACGCGGTGGGGCGCGGCAATACCGTCTTCCTGTGCGAAATGAACGATTTGGCGAGCGGGACATCGTCCTGGTCGACCAAGCTGGTGCATGGCGGCCTGCGCTATCTCGAATATTACGAGTTTCGGCTGGTCCGCGAGGCGCTGATCGAGCGCGAGATCCTCTGGGGCATCGCGCCCCACATCATCCGCCCCCTGCGTTTCGTCTTGCCGCATCACGCCGGCCTGCGGCCGGCCTGGCTACTGCGTCTCGGCCTCTTCCTCTACGATCACATCGGCGGTCGGCACCTGCTGCCGGCGACCCGCTCGGTCGACCTCAGGCGTGACGAGGTCGGCAAGCCGCTGATCCCGAATCGCTACAGCCGCGCGTTCGAATATTCCGACTGCTTCGTCGACGACGCGCGTCTCGTCGTGCTCAACGCGCGCGATGCTGCCGACAAGGGCGCCGAGATTCGTACCCGCACCCGCGCAACGCATATCAAGCAGTCCGACGGCCTCTGGACCGTCGACATGGTCAACACGCTGACGGGTGAGCGCTCGTCGATCCAGGCAAAGGCTCTGGTCAATGCCGGCGGGCCCTGGGTCGAGGACGTCCTCGGCCGCGGCGCCGGCGTCAATGCGAAAGCCAAGGTGCGCCTGGTCCAGGGCTCGCACATCGTGGTCAGGAAGCTGTACGACCACGACCGCGCCTACATGTTCCAGAACGCCGACGGCCGCATCATCTTCGTGATCCCTTACCAGGACGATTTCACGTTGATCGGCACGACGGACCGCGACTATGACGGCGATCCCGCCAAGGTGAAGGCGACGCCGGAGGAGATAGAATATCTCTGCAAGGCGGCCAGCGAGTATCTGGCCAGGGCGGTGACGCCGGACGACGTGGTCTGGACCTATTCCGGCGTCCGTCCGCTCTATGACGACGGCGCGAGCGAAGCCAAGGCCGCGACGCGCGACTACGTGTTCGAGCTCGACACGCCCGGCGGGGTGCCGCTGTTGTCGATCTATGGCGGCAAGATCACGACCTACCGCCGCCTCGCCGAGGAGGCGCTGGAGCGGCTCGCGCCTTATCTGCGCAGCGCAAAGGCGCGTGAGGGCTGGACCGGCAAATGGCCGCTGCCCGGCGGTGACATGAGCGTATCCGACATCGACGGCCTGATCGCCGAGCTCCAGCGCGGCTATCCCTTCCTCACGCACGAGCATGCAAGGCGGCTGGCGCGCGCCTACGGCACGAGGGCCGTGAAGCTGCTCGGCGATGCGAAGTCGGCGGCCGATCTGGGGCAGGCCTTCGGTGCGACGCTGACCGAGCGCGAGGTCCGCTACCTCATGGCCAATGAATGGGCCATCACCGCCGAGGACGTGGTCTGGCGCCGCTCCAAGCTCGGCCTGCGACTATCTGCCGACGAGATCTCTGCCTTGGACGACTGGATCAGGACCCACGCTGTGCCGCACAGTCCCCTGCTGGAAGCGGGAGGACGCCCATGACCGTGACGCTCGACCACGTGACCCGGACCGTCGATGGCGTGCCGCACATCCGCGACGTCTCGCTGACGCTGGAGAGCGGCACGCTCAACGTGCTGCTCGGGCCGACGCTGTCCGGCAAAACCTCGATCATGCGGTTGCTCGCCGGGCTCGACAAGCCGACCAGTGGCAAGGTGGTGGTGAACGGCAAGGACGTCACCGGCGCCGACGTGCGCCAGCGTTCGGTCGCGATGGTCTATCAGCAGTTCATCAACTACCCCTCGCTCACGGTCTACGAGAACATCGCCTCGCCGCTCCGCGTGCAGGGCAAGCCGCGCGACGAGATCGAGGCGCGCGTCGCCGAGGCCGCAAGATTGCTGCGGCTCGAGCCGTTCCTGAAGCGCACGCCGCTCCACCTTTCCGGCGGCCAGCAGCAGCGCACCGCGATCGCGCGGGCGCTGGTCAAGGGCGCCGATCTCGTGCTGCTCGACGAGCCGCTCGCCAATCTCGACTACAAGCTCCGCGAGGAACTGCGCGCCGAGCTGCCCCGCATCTTCGAGGCCTCCGGAGCGATCTTCGTCTATGCCACCACCGAGCCGACCGAGGCGCTGCTGCTCGGCGGCAACACGGTGTGCATGTGGGAAGGCGAGGCGCTTCAGATGGGCGAGACCGCCAACGTCTACCGGCGACCGCAGACCCTGCGTGTCGCTCAGGTGTTTTCCGATCCGCCGCTCAATGTCGTCGGCATCGAGAAGAAAAACGGCTCGGTGCAATATGCCGGCGGCGCGGCATCGCCAGCCTCCGGTCTCTATTCAGGCCTTGCCGACGGGACCTATCGCGTCGGCTTCCGCGCGCATCAGCTCGCGCTCGCCAATGGCGAGGCCGACCGCCACGCCTTCCACGCCACTGTCACGGTGACCGAGATCACCGGTTCGGAGAGTTTCGTGCATCTGACCCGCGACGGATCGAACTGGGTGGCGGTGCTGCACGGCGTGCACGAGTTCGAGCCCGGCCAGACGCTCGACGCCGTGCTCGATCCCAATGATGTTTTCGTCTTCGACGCCGCCGACCGCTTGGTCGCGGCGCCCGGCATAGCGTTTTCAAGCGAAGTGCGTAGCGGTTCGCGTGAAGAAAACGCGTCAACTATTAGAAGCTCTTGAGGGAGGTGCGACATGGCCCGCATTGACCTCGTCGATCTCGCCCATTCCTACGGCGGCAATGACGCGCCGCAGGAAAGCTTTGCGCTGAAGCCCGTCACCATGACCTGGCGGCAGGGCGGCGCCTATGCGCTGCTCGGCCCGAGTGGTTGCGGCAAGACCACGCTGCTCAACGTCATCTCCGGCATCATCACGCCGTCGCGGGGGAAGATACTGTTCGACGGCAAGGACATCACACCGTTGTCAACCCAAAAGCGCAACATCGCGCAGGTGTTCCAGTTTCCGGTGATCTACGACACCATGACGGTCGGACAGAACCTGGCGTTTCCGCTGAAGAACCGCGGCGTGCCGAAGGCGGAGATCGACAAGCGCGTCGCCGAGATCGGCCGCCTGCTCGATCTCGAACCCCATCTGAACCGCAAGGCCACGCGCCTCACGGCCGACGCCAAGCAGAAGATCTCGCTCGGCCGCGGTCTCGTCCGCTCCGACGTCGCCGCCGTGCTGTTCGACGAGCCGCTGACCGTGATCGACCCCGAGCTGAAATGGCAGCTGCGCTCGAAGCTGAAGGCGCTGCATCGCGAGCTCGACCTCACGATGATCTACGTCACCCACGACCAGACCGAGGCGCTGACCTTCGCCGACACCGTCGTCGTCATGCATGACGGCCGCGTGGTGCAGAGCGGCACCCCGGCCGAGCTGTTCGACAAGCCGGCGCATACCTTCGTCGGCTATTTCATCGGCTCGCCCGGCATGAACATCATTCCGGCGGAGGTGAGGGGGCGCGAGGCGCGTATCGGCGGCCACGTCATCGTGCTCAACCGCGCCTACGACAATCTGCCTGCCGGCGCCAAGATCGAGATCGGGGTCCGTCCCGAATTCGTCGAGGTCGTGGCGCCTGCGCCGGGCCTGCTGACTGCGAAGATCGAGCGCATCGACGATCTCGGCCGTATCCGCTTTGCGCGGACGCGCCTCGGTGACGCCAAGCTCGCGGCGCGCGCGCCGGCGGGCTTCACGTCATCCGACGGCGACGCCGGGCTGAAGTTCGATCCGTCGCACGTTCACGTCTATGCCGACAGCCTTCTGGTGGAGGGAGCCGCCTGATGGACAAGACCGTCAACCAAAAAGCCTGGTTCCTGGTGCTGCCGGTGTTCCTGGTCGTCGCTTTCTCGGCGGTGCTGCCGCTGATGACGGTGGTGAACTATTCGATGCAGGACACCTTCGGCAACAACCAGTTCTTCTGGAACGGCGTCGGCTGGTTCAAGGAGCTGCTCGATCCCTCGACCGATCTCGGCGGCCGCTTCCTCGCCTCGCTCGGCCGCAACCTGTTCTTCTCGCTGGTGATCCTCGCCATCGAGGTGCCGCTCGGCATCGTCGTCGCGCTGTCGATGCCGCGCGATGGCTGGACCGTGGCGGCCTGCCTCGTCATCCTCGCGCTGCCGCTGCTCATTCCGTGGAACGTGGTCGGCACGATCTGGCAGATCTTCGGACGTCCCGACATCGGTCTGCTCGGCTACGTGCTCAATGCCGCGGGCATCGACTACAATTACGTCTCCAACGACATCGATGCCTGGGTCACCGTCATCGTGATGGACGTCTGGCACTGGACCAGCCTCGTCGCGCTGCTCTGCTATGCCGGCCTGAAGTCGATCCCCGAAGCCTATTACCAGGCCGCGCAGATCGATGGCGCCTCGCGCTGGGCCGTGTTCAAGGCGATCCAGCTGCCGAAGATGAACCGCGTGCTGCTGATCGCGGTGCTGCTGCGCTTCATGGACAGCTTCATGATCTACACCGAGCCGTTCGTCGTCACCGGCGGCGGCCCCGGCAACTCCACCACCTTCGTGTCGATCGAGCTCGTCAAGATCGCGCTCGGACAGTTCGATCTCGGCAAGGCCGCGGCGCTGTCGCTGGTCTACAACCTCATCATCCTGATCGTCTGCTGGATCTTCTACACCGTCATGACCAATGCGGGCGCCGAGCGGAAGCCCCAGGAAGGAGCCGCGTGATGCATTCGATTCCCGGCCGCCGCCTCATCATGGGGCTGTTCCTGATCTTCCTGCTGCTGCCGATCTACTGGCTGGTCAACATGAGCTTCAAGACCAACAGCGAGATCGTCTCGACGATGACGCTGTGGCCGCACACGCCGACGCTGCAGCACTACAAGCGCATCTTCACCGACGAGAGCTGGTATTCCGGCTACATCAACTCGCTGGAATACGTCGTCCTCAACACCATCATATCGATCTCGGTGGCGCTGCCGGCTGCCTACGCCTTCTCGCGCTACCGCTTCCTCGGCGACAAGCATTTGTTCTTCTGGCTGCTGTCGAACCGCATGGCGCCGGCCGCGGTCTACGCGCTGCCGTTCTTCAATCTGTATTCGGCGATCGGCCTGTTCGACACGCCGTGGGCCGTCGCGCTCGCGCACTGCATCTTCAACGTGCCGCTGGCGGTGTGGATCCTGGAAGGCTTCGTGTCCGGCGTGCCGCGCGAGATCGACGAAACGGCATTCCTGGACGGCTATTCCTTCCCGCGCTTCTTCATCAAGATCCTGGTGCCGCTGATCGCGAGCGGAATCGGCGTCGCCGCCTTCTTCTGCTTCATGTTCTCCTGGGTCGAGCTGTTGCTGGCGCGCACGCTGACCTCGGTGTCGGCCAAGCCGATCGCCGCCATCATGACGCGCACGGTGTCGGCATCGGGCATGGACTGGGGCCTGCTGGCGGCCGCCGGCGTGCTCACCATCATCCCGGGCGCGCTCGTGATCTGGTTCGTCCGTAACTACATCGCGCGCGGTTTCGCGCTCGGTCGCGTCTAAGGAGGCATCAATGGAATCCATCGCATGGATGGCCTGGACGCTGCCGACGGCGATCTTCTTCGTCGCGCTGGCCTGCACGCTCGCCGTGATGACGTGGCTGGCGGCGGTCTATCCCGAGGCCGAGCGGGTCGGCGTGCTGCGGATCCCGACCACGCGCGGCGATCGCCTGTTCATCTCGCTGATCACGGCGGCGGTCATCCACCTTCTCTGGATCGGCTTCTTCGGCACCGATGCGATCGCAACGCTGCCGATCGGCGAGGAGGGCGTCGAGATTTCGCGCCTGTGGCTTGCAAGTGGAATTTCGCTGGCGACGGCCGTGCTTATTTTCCGCACGGTCTGAAGCTCGCGAAGGGACGGCCAGATCCGGGGGCAATCCGGGTCTGTATAAAAGTTTGTCGCTGCAACGGAGGAACAACATGCGACAGTTTAGGAGAAGGAAAGGTCCATTGACCAAGAGCAGTTTTCTGACCATGTCCAGCGCCGCCGCCATCATTGCGGTGTCGTTCGCCGTCTCGGCGCCGGTCCGCGCCGCCGACGACGCCGTGATCCAGAAGTGGATCGCGGAATTCCAACCCTCGACGCTGTCGAAGGAAGACCAGAAGAAGGAGCTGGAGTGGTTCGCCAAGGCCGCCGAGCCCTTCAAGGGCATGGAGATCAACGTCGTCTCCGAGACCATCACCACGCACGAATATGAATCGCAGACGCTGGCCAAGGCGTTCTCCGAGCTCACCGGCATCAAGCTCAAGCACGACCTCATCCAGGAAGGTGACGTCGTCGAGAAGCTGCAGACCCAGATGCAGTCCGGCAAGAACGTCTATGACGGCTGGATCAACGATAGCGACCTGATCGGCACGCATTTCCGCTACGGCCAGACGGTCGTGCTGTCGGACTACATGACCGGCGAGGGCAAGGACGTCACCGACCCCATGCTCGACGTCAACGACTTCATCGGCAAGTCGTTCACCACCGGTCCCGACGGCAAGCTCTACCAGCTGCCCGACCAGCAGTTCGCCAATCTCTACTGGTTCCGCTACGACTGGTTCACCAACCCCGACTACAAGGCCAAGTTCAAGGCCAAGTACGGCTACGAGCTCGGCGTGCCCGTGAACTGGTCCGCCTATGAGGACATCGCCGAGTTCTTCACGAACGACATCAAGGAGATCAACGGCGTCAAGGTCTACGGCCATATGGACTATGGCAAGAAGGACCCCTCGCTCGGATGGCGCTTCACCGACGCCTGGCTGTCGATGGCCGGCAACGGCGACAAGGGCATTCCGAACGGCCTGCCGGTCGACGAGTGGGGCATCCGCATGGAAGGCTGCCGCCCGGTCGGCTCCTCGGTCGAGCGTGGCGGCGACACCAACGGTCCGGCCGCGGTCTACTCGATCACCAAGTATCTCGAGTGGCTGAAGAAGTATGCGCCGCCGCAGGCGCAGGGCATGACGTTCTCCGAAGCTGGTCCCGTGCCGGCCCAGGGCAACATCGCCCAGCAGATGTTCTGGTACACCGCCTTCACCGCCGACATGGTGAAGCCGGGCATCGCCGTGATGAACGCGGACGGTACGCCGAAATGGCGTATGGCGCCCTCGCCGCACGGTGCGTACTGGAAGGAAGGCATGAAGCTCGGCTATCAGGACGCCGGCTCCGTGACGCTTCTGAAGTCGACCCCGGCGGATCGCCGCAAGGCGGCCTGGCTCTATCTCCAGTTCATCATCTCCAAGTCGGTGAGCTTGAAGAAGAGCCATGTCGGTCTCACCTTCATCCGTGAATCCGACATCTGGGACAAGTCGTTCACCGAGCGTGCGCCGAAGCTCGGCGGCCTGATCGAGTTCTACCGCTCGCCCGCGCGCGTGCAGTGGACCCCGACCGGCAACAACGTGCCCGACTATCCGAAGCTCGCGCAGCTGTGGTGGCAGAACATCGGCGATGCGTCGTCCGGTGCGAAGACGCCGCAACAGGCGATGGACGCACTCGCGGCGGCTCAGGACTCCGTCATGGAGCGCCTCGAGAAGTCCAACGTGCAGGGCGCCTGCGGTCCGAAGCTCCACAAGAAGGAGAAGCCGGAGTACTGGTTTGCGAAGGCCGAGAAGGACGGCACCATCGCGCCCCAGCGCAAGCTTGCCAACGAGAAGCCGAAGGGCGAGACGGTCGACTACGACACGCTGATCAAGTCGTGGCCGGCGACCCCGCCGAAGCGCGCGGAAGCGAAGTAAGCGCGTCGAGCGTCATCAAATGCGAAAGGCCGGGAGCGATCCCGGCCTTTTCTTTCGTGCTTGTGATGATGTGGGACGCGCGGCCCACACACTCGATGTCATTGCCCGCGGAAGCGGGCAATCCAGTATTCCAGAGACGGCCGTGATTGAATCGAGAGGCCGCGGCGTACTGGATGCCCCTTCGGTTCGCGGGGCATGACGGTTGGTCGTGTGGAGGCTGGCTACTCCGCCGGTTCGGCCGCCAGCGTCGGGTAATCCGTGTAGCCCTTGGCGCCGCCGCCGTAGAACGTGTTCTTGTCCCAATCGTTCAGCGCGGCGCCCTGCTTCAGCCGCTCGACGAGGTCGGGGTTGGAGATGAACGGCTTGCCGAAGGCGATGAGATCGGCCGCGTTGGCGTCCAGCACCTTGGTGGCGAGATCGAAGTCGTAGCCGTTGTTGGCGACGTAGGCGCCGGCAAAGCGCTTACGCAAGGCTGCATAGTCGAACGGCGCGATATCGCGCGGCCCGCCCGTGGCACCTTCGACCACGTGGAGATAGACCAGCTTGAGCGCGCTGAGCCCGTCGACGATGTGATCGTACAGCGCCTGCGGGTTGGAATCCGAGATGTCGTTGGCCGGCGTCACCGGCGAGATGCGGATGCCGGTGTGCTCGGCGCCGGCCTCGGCGACGACGGCCTTGGAGACCTCCAGCATCAGCCGCGCGCGGTTCTCGATCGAGCCGCCATAGGCGTCGGTGCGCTTGTTGGTGCCGTCCTTGGCGAACTGCTCGAGCAGATAGCCGTTGGCGCCGTGGATCTCGACGCCGTCGAAGCCGGCTTCCAGCGCGTTCTTCGTGGCGCGCCTGAAGTCGTCGATAATCCCCGGAATTTCGGAGAGCTCGAGCGCACGCGGCTCGGAGACGTCGGCGAAGCCGCCGTTCACGAAGGTCTTGCCCTTGGCGCGGATCGCGCTCGGCGCCACCGGGGCGGCACCGTTCGCCTGGAGGTCGACATGCGAGATGCGGCCGACATGCCAGAGCTGGATGAAGATCTTGCCGCCGCGCGCATGAACCTTGTCGGTGACCTTGCGCCAGCCGGCGACCTGGTCCTTGGAATAGATGCCGGGGGTGTCCTGGTAGCCCTGGCCCTGCTGCGAGACCTGGCTTGCTTCGGTGATCAGGAGACCTGCGGAGGCGCGCTGGCCGTAATAGTCGGCCGCGAGCGCACCGGGCACGAACGTGCCGGGTACGGCGCGGTTACGCGTCAGCGGCGCCATGACGAGGCGGTTGGCCAGCGTGATCGGGCCGAGCTTGTAGGTCTCAAACAATTTGGTCGAACGGCTCATGGGGAATGCTTCCAGGCGGTGAGAGGTCCGGAACACTTGTGCATCGCGGCAATCAGCGCAAGGTGGGAGCCATACGGAAAGTGCAGGCGAGCTACGCGGTAGGGACCGCGTAGCATATTTCATGTGCAATTCCGGCCACCGCAGCAGCATCCTGCTGTACGGCCGTGCGATTGCGCAAATCAGTTCAGGCCCATGAAATCGCGCTTGCCGATCTCGACGCCGTTGTGGCGCAAAATGCCGTGGGCAGTCGCGCAGTGGAAATAGAAGTTCGGCAGCGAGAACGCGCTGAGGAATTGTTGGCCCTTCAGGGTCGTGGTCTTATCGGGCCCGCTCGGGAAGGTGACGTCCTTGCTCTCGGCCCCCTCGAACTGCTCGGGCTTGAACGACTTCACGTAGTCGATCGTCTTCGCCAGCCGCTGCTTCAATTCCGCAAAGCTGGTCTCGGTGTCGGGGGTCGAGGGCACCTCGCTATGGGTCAGCCGCGCGCAGCCCTTGGTGGCGAAATCGCTGACGAGCTGGATCTGCCGCGACAGCGGCAGCATGTCCGGAAACAGGCGGGAGCCGAGCAACACGCTCGGGTCGATCTTTTTCGCCGCGCAATGCGCCTCGGCTTTGGTGAGCAGCCCGGTCATGCTGTTCAGCATCTGCAAATAGGCGGGAACGACGGCGTCGTAGAAGGACATGTGATGCTCGCTTGTGAAGGGGAAATCTCAGGAGAAAACCTGAGCCACTCACATGGGAGCCTCATGGAAAAATACAATCGCGCAAAGCCGCTTGTGCGATGCGAAAATTCTATCGCGCCACAGCTCCGCTGTCGTCGTCCCCGCACCCGTCGCAGTCATCGCCCGGCCTTGACCGGGCGATCCAGTACTCCGCGACGGGAATTGTTCGAACCAACTATGGCTGCGGCGTACTGGATGCCCCGGTCAAGCCGGGGCATGACAGCGAATGGAGCTTTACCGCACGGTCCCCGCCGGCTGGGCCTGCGCCGTGCCGCCCCGCATGCGGGCGAGCAGCTCGGCGGTCGGCCAGGAATCGGCGGGCAGGCCGAACTTGACCTGCATCGCCTTCACGGCGGCGCGGCTCTGCTGGCCCAGCACGCCGTCGACCTTGCCGACATTGAAGCCGGCACGCACCAGGAGCTGCTGCAATTCCTTGAGCTCGTTGAACGGCAGCTGCGGCACCGGTTGGGCCGGTTTGCGCATGGGGGCGGCGCCCGCGATGCGCGAGGCGAGATAGCCCGCCGTCGTCGAATAGATCAGCGAGTTATTCCACTCGGTGTAGGCGGCGAAATTGGCGTAGGCCATGAAAGCCGGACCAAAGCGTCCCATCGGCAGCAGCACGGACGCCGCGAGATTGTCGTTCGGCAGCGGTCGTCCGTCGGGATAGGTGACGCCGAGCTGCGCCCAGGTCGAGCGCGGCTCGCGCACCGTGAGATCAGTCTTCTCCCACGGCAGGTTCGGCGGCACCTTGATCTCTTCCAGCCAAGGCTCGCCGCGCCGCCATTTCAGGCCGTTGGCGATGTAGTTCGCGGTCGAGCCGATCACGTCGGCGCCCGAGCGCAGCAGGTCGCGCCGTCCGTCGCCGTCATAGTCGACGGCATAGTTGACATAGTGCACGGGCAGGAACTGGGTCTGCCCGAGCTCGCCGGCCCAGGAGCCGATCATCTCGTCGGGATGCAGGTCGCCGCGGTCGATGATCTTCAGCGCGGCGATGGTCTCGTTCACGAACATCTCGGAGCGGCGGCAGTCATAGGCGAGCGACACCAGCGATTTCAGCGTCGGCAGATTGCCCATGTTGGCGCCGAAGTCGCTCTCCAGGCCCCAGAATGCGGCGATCACCGCCGGCGGCACGCCGTATTCCTTCTCGGCGCGCGCGAATGCGGCAGCGTATTGCTTGATGTGCTGCTGGCCGTTCTGCATGCGATAGGGCGCGGCCATGCGTCCGGCGAATTCGGTGAAGAGCTGGCCGAACACCCGCTGGCCGCGGTCGCGATTGACGATGCCCTGGTCGTAGACGAGATAGGGCGAAGCCTCCGCGATCGTCCGCTGCGACACGCCGGCGGCGACCGCTTGTTGCTTCACGTCGGCCAGGAAACGATCGAAGCTCGCGCCGTTATGGCATGAGGCGGCGCGGGGCGAGGGGGCCGTTGCTCTGGGCGCTGCGGTCCTTCCGGGCGGCGGCTGGAGCTGGGCGGAGGCGGGAAAGGACAGCGCAGCGAGTGCAACGGCCGCGATCGCAAGTCGGGTCTGGAGCATGGAGTTTCCGGCGGGGAGGGAACGCTTGGATTCTGGACGAAGTTTAATGGAAGTATGGTGCGCGAACCAGTGCCGCGGCTCCGCGACGCACCTCGAAACCTTGCACTCCGGCCGGGGTCATCCCTACCTCATTCTTGCCGGCCTGCGGACGCCTCCAGCGGCCGCGGCTGGCCCCAGGAGACGGCCATGAACTATCTTCGTACCGCAATGCTGCTTGCCGGCCTGACCGCTCTGTTCATGGGCGTCGGCTATCTGATCGGCGGTGCCTCAGGCGCCATGATCGCGCTCGTCATTGCCGCCGCGACCAATCTCTTCACCTACTGGAACTCCGATCGCATGGTGCTGTCGATGTATGGCGCCCATCAGGTCGACCGTTCGACCGCGCCGGAGCTGGTCGGGCTCGTCGCCGAGCTTGCGGGCCGGGCGGGCCTGCCGATGCCGCGCGTGTTCCTGATGGACGAGGCCCAGCCGAACGCCTTCGCGACCGGCCGCAACCCCGAGAACGCCGCGGTCGCCGTCACCACCGGCCTGATGCGCCAGCTCAGCCGCGAGGAGCTCGCCGGCGTGATCGCGCATGAGCTCGCCCATATCAAGAATCACGATACGCTGCTGATGACGATCACTGCGACCATTGCCGGCGCGATCTCGATGTTGGCGCAGTTCGGCATGTTCTTCGGCGGCAATCGCGAGAACAACAATGGTCTCGGCGTCGTCGGCTCCATCCTGATGATGATCCTCGCCCCGCTGGGCGCCATGCTGGTGCAGATGGCGATCAGCCGCACCCGCGAATATGCCGCGGATAATCTCGGTGCGCGCATCGCGGGACAGCCGATGTGGTTGGCCTCGGCGCTGGTAAAGATCGAGGGGGCCGCGCATCAGGTGCCGAACTACGAGGCCGAGCGAAACCCGGCGACCGCGCACATGTTCATCATCAACCCGCTGTCGGGTCATGGCGTGGACAATCTGTTCGCCACCCATCCCTCGACGCAGAACCGTATTGCCGCGCTTCGGCAGCTTGCGGCCGAGCTCGGCGCGCGGGCCGCTCCGTCGGTCGGCGCCAACGAGAATTATCCCCCGCGCGGCCCGTGGGGGCGCTCCTCGTCGGGTGGTCCCTCGCGCGGCCCCTGGGGCTGACGGAACTTCGAAGGGAGATTCGCGCTTTGTGACCTGCCGCACACAGGTTCGTCCCGGCCGGTGCTAACAGCGGGGGAGATGCTTTCTTCGAAAGGGGATGCGTGGCCGGCAAAATGCCGGTCGCCGTCGAAGATGACCAGAACTGTCGTGCCATTGCTGATCGTCCTGTGTGTGCTCATCGGTTTGTCGACGCACATGGTCGTCAACTGCGGTGACGAGGACGAGCCCGACGTCTGCTCGGCCGTGATCGGCTTCTCGCCGTTGCGGGGATCGCTGATCGCCTTTGCCTATGAGGGGCGCGGACGGATCGCGCTGCGGCATGGCGACTTCAAGCGGGCGATCGCCGATTTCGACGAGGCCATTCACCTCAACCCCAACCGCGCTGCGCTCTATCGCGACCGCGCGATGGCGCGCCGTCTGAACGGCGACTTCGAGCTCGCCATCGCCGACTATGACGAGGCGATCGCGCATGATCCCAGGCTCGCCGCACCCTATCACCAGCGCGGCCTCGCGCTCGCCGCCACCGGCGATCTCGATCGCGCCATCCTGAGCTACAATACGGCGGTCCGCCTCGATCCCAGGGATGCCGAGGCCCGCCTCGACCGCGGCCTGGCATTCCTCGCCCGCGGCCAGGCCGACGACGCGCGTGCCGATTTCGAGGCGGCGCTGGCGCTGCCATCCGGCAAGGACGGCCGCGCCCGCGAAGCCGCCCGCGCCAAGCTCGCCGAACTGGCGAGCGCCGAGCCGGCCCAGGTCTCGGGGCCGAGGAGGTGAGAGGAGTCTCTCCGCGGAGTCCGGAATCGGAGGGGTGACAAAGGCGCCCTTGCGCCGTGCCCACGATCTCTTCAATACGGCAACAGGCGCGTGGGCACGCTTCGCCTTGCCCATTACGATGCTGCCCCTCTCACAAGGGGGAAGGAAGAAACCAGCAGCTACTTCGCCTTCTTGGCTTTCGCTTTCTTCGCCTTGGCGGCCTTCTTCGGCGCCTTCTCGGCCTTCGTCTTCTCCGCCTTCACCGCGATGGGCGTGCTGGCGGCGATCCGCATCGAGCGGGCATAGCTGTCGGCGACGTTGTCGGCGGACATCTGCAGGCGCTTGGCGGCAGCAATGGCCTGCTCCAGGGTGGCCTTGGCCATCATCTTGAAGCGGTCGGCGGTCTCCTTGCTCTTGGCCTTGGCCGCCAGGCCGTTGAAGCGATCCCGCCGCTCCTTGGCACGGGTCATCAGGCCCGTATGCAACTGCTTGGCCAGCTGCCGGATCACGACATCCAGGTCGGCGTCCGCCATGTTCTCTTATCCTCTTCGAAAAACGCTATCGATGCGGGCGGGACTATGCAGATCGGGCCCTGCCTTGGCAATTCCCGGCTGTGAATCATCCGCAGCTTCCACCGGCCAAAACTGAAAAAGCCGCGCAGATCGCGCGGCTTTTTGCGTGTCGGTCGGGGGCGCCTCACTGCAGCGAGGCAACCGGGCCGTTTGCCGCCGTCGGCGTGGGGTCGAACCCGAACACGCCGACCAGATATTTGTAATAGTCCGGCATCTTCTCCTTGAGCGCCTCGCGCGACTTCGGATCGTGGAATTCGCTCTTTCCGGAGAGGAAGATGCTGGCGGTCACCGCGAAGAATTCCATGGGGTTCTTCAGCGCGTAGGATTCCTTGGGTAGCTGGTCCTTGGACTTGGCCAGGGCATAATAGGTGATCACGCCCTTGTTCGCATAGCCGTCCGGCAGCAGCCGCGCGTGATAGGCGTGGAGCAGCTCATGCAGCAGCACGGCCTCCTTCTCGTAGCGCATCATGTCCGGCCGCAGCATGATCACGCCGAGCCCGGAATCGACCGCGAGGTCGACGGCGTTCGGATTGGTCCAGCGCTGCTTGTTGGGATCCCACACCGTCAGCGTCCGTGGAACGGTGCGGCGGATATCGGGCGTGACCCGGCCGTAGCACGCGGTCGCGGCGCCTTCGTCCAGGCAGGCCAGCTCGCTGGCGACGATCGGCACGGTATGGAAGAAACGCAGCACGCGCGGCGACAGGCCCGCGCCTTCGACCAGGTCGATCTGCTGCTTCAGATTGTCGGTGAGCTTGTCGACGTCCTTGCGGTCGGAATTCTCCGACAGGTCGAACATGTAGCCGCGGTAGCTCTGGAAGCCCGGCGGCAGCGGCTGCGCCGCGTCGGCCTCGAGCGATCCGGCACGAGTTGGACCGGCAAAGAGCGCGCCGACGATGGTCGCGGTCAGCAGCAACGCAATGCGCATGATGAACCCCCTGATGTCACTTCGCCCGGCAGAATAAGGCCGCCGTTGCTTGCGAAAAGTGAGTGGGGCGAGACTAAGGCGCCGATGTTGAGGCGTGCTTAACCGTTGGTTGCAGAACGCGAAGGTGGATTAGTGCGGGGTTAACCAAGCATGGATCGGGAGCGCACTTCGGCGTAACATCGGCTCCGGGCCCAGAGCCCGAAAGTCCAGACAGCCGAAGGGAGGATGCCATGTATGCCGCCATCCGTCAGGCCAAGGCGAAAAGCGGGAGCGCGGAAGAGCTGGCGCGCCGCATCAAGGACGGCGCCGTTCCGATCATCAGCGACGTCGACGGCTTCCGCGCCTATTACGTCGTCTATGCCGGCGACGACACCGTCACCGCGATCTCCATCTTCGACAAGTTCGAGCAGGCCGAGGAAGCGAACAGGCGCGCGGTCGCCTGGATCGAGAAGGATCTCGGCCCGTTGCTGGCAGGACATGCGAGCGCGGCCGCGGGGCCGGTGATCGTGCACACGCTGGCGTGAGGCGTTCTCGTGCCCCGGACGCAGCGCAGCGCCCCTTCGGCGGTGCGCTGCAGAGCCGGGGCCCATGCGAGAGGGCAATTCGCAGCTGCTGGGTCCCGGCTCTGCGCAGCAGCGCAAGCGCTGCAGCGCGTCCGGGACACGAGAGCTGAATACCGTCACAACTCCCGCGCATTCGAGAACGCAAAACTTGACACCCGCCGCGTTGTCTCGTCCAAAATCAGCGTGCGCGTGATCGGCGGTTCGGCGCGCTGGGCGCAGTTTTCGCGCTCGCAGAGGCGGCAATTGACGCCGATCGGCGTGCCCTCGGTCTTCTCGAGGTCCATGCCGGCGGCATAGGTCAGACGCGCGGCGTGGCGGATCTCGCAGCCGAGGCCAATGGCGAAGCGCGGCTGCGGCAGCGGGTGTGGCGCGACGGGGCGGCGCACCATCTGCGCGATCGAGAAATAGCGAGTGCCGTCGGACAGCTCGATCACCTGCTTGAGCAGGCGATCGGGCGTGTCGAAGGTCGAGTGCACGTTCCACAACGGACAGGTGCCGCCGAACTTCGAGAACGGGAAGGTGCCGGAGGAAAAGCGCTTGGACACGTTGCCGGCATTGTCGACGCGGAGCAGGAAGAACGGAATGCCGCGCGCGTTCGGTCGCTGCAGGGTGGTGAGGCGGTGGCAGACCTGCTCGAAGCCGGAATTGAAGCGCTGTGCCAGCACGTGGATGTCATAGTTGAGCGCCTCGGCGGCGGCCAGGAATGCCGGATAGGGCATCATCACGGCAGCAGCAAAGTAATTGCCGAGCGTGATGCGGAACAGGCGGCGCGGGGCGTCGTCGAGCGGTCCGGCGCGGCCGATGATGGTCTCCAGGGCTTGTGCGCATTCCCCTAAGCCGAGCTGGAAGGCGAGCTGGAACGCGCGGCCGGGCGGATCGACCAGCTCCGAGATCAGGAGCTGGCGGCGGTGGCGGTCGAAACGCCTGAGCGTCTCGCGCATCACGTCGACGGGCATGATGCGGGTCTGGATCGAATGCTTTTCCCGCAAGCGCGCCGCGAGCGCGGCATACAGTCCCTCGGCCGGAACGTTCAGCTCGTCGCGAAGATTCTCCGCGGCCTGCTCCAGCTCCGGGAAATAATTGCGGTTGGCCTCGATCAGCTCGCGCACGCGCTCGACCGGATTGGCCTCATAGCGCGTGCCGACGTCGCGGTCGGCCATTTGCGCGGCCGCCAGCGTCTCGCCCTGGCGCGCCTCGGTATAGGCCGCGTAGAGACGCTGCAGCGCATGGGTGACGCCGGGGCAGAGCTCGGCGAGGTCGCGCAGCTCCTGCTTGGGCACGTCGATCTGGCGGAACAAGGGATCGGAGAAGATCTCGTTCAGCTCGGCGAAGAAGCGGTCCTCGTCGGCGCTGGCGAGATCGCGCAGATCGAGGTCGTAGGTCTCAGCCAGCCGCAGCAGGATCTGCGCCGTCACCGGTCGCTGGTTCCGCTCGATCAGGTTGACATAGCTCGGCGAGATCCCGAGCCCCTCGGCGATCTGGGTCTGTGACAGTCCCAATTGCTGTCGGATGCGCCGGAAACGCGGGCCGACGAACAGTTTCTTCCCGGATTCGGCGGCCATGTCTTTCGATCTCCATCGGCATCAAGGACAGCTTTGCTGACCTATATCTTTACAAAATTTACAAAATGACATCTATTACATGTTCTTATGTTACATGACATCACCAATAAAAGACAAGCCATCTGTACGAAGTTTCCCTTTTCGCGTTTACCTCCTGACACGCATCTCGCAATGCAGTGTCAAGAATGTCGATGGCAAGCCATCGCCATCGTCAGCGAAAGGATCAGGCACATGAACTACCAGCCCCGCGGCATCAGCACCCTCCAGGGCCCGTCCTCGTATCTGGACGAGGTCAAGGCGGCCCAGGCGCTCCTCGAGACCCAGCCCACCTGGAATGGCGTGTCGGCCGAGGCCGTCGCCCGCATGCGCCTGCAGAACCGTTTCAAGACCGGTCTCGACGTCGCCCGCTACACCGCGGCGCTGATGCGCGCCGACATGGCCGCCTATGACAAGGACCCCACGAAGTACACCCAGTCGCTGGGTTGCTGGCACGGCTTCATCGCCCAGCAGAAGCTGATCTCGGTCAAGAAGCATTTCGGCGGCAAGACCGACCGTACCTATCTGTACCTCTCGGGCTGGATGATCGCGGCGCTGCGCTCCGAGTTCGGCCCGCTGCCCGACCAGTCGATGCACGAGAAGACCTCGGTGCCGGCGCTGATCGAGGAGCTCTACACCTTCCTGCGTCAGGCCGACTCCCGTGAGCTCAACGACATCTTCCGCCTGCTCGACAAGGCCCGCAAGGAAGGCGACAAGACCCGCGAGAAGGAGCTGATCGCGCAGATCGACAACTTCCAGACCCATGTCGTCCCCGTCATCGCCGACATCGACGCCGGCTTCGGCAACGCGGAAGCGACCTATCTGCTCGCCAAGAAGATGATCGAAGCGGGTGCCTGCGCGCTGCAGATCGAGAACCAGGTCTCGGACGAGAAGCAGTGCGGTCACCAGGACGGCAAGGTCACCGTGCCGCACGAGGTCTTCCTGGCGAAGATCCGTGCCTGCCGCCATGCGTTCCTCGAGCTCGGCGTCGAAGACGGCATCATCGTCACCCGCACCGACTCGCTCGGCGCCGGCCTGACGCAGCAGATCGCCGTCAGCCACAAGCCGGGCGACATCGGCGACCAGTACAACAGCTTCCTCGACTGCGAGGAAATCACCGCTGAGAACGCCCGCAATGGCGACGTCATCATCAACCGCAATGGCAAGTTGATGCGTCCGAAGCGGCTGCCCTCCAACCTCTACCAGTTCCGCTCCGGCACCGGCGCAGACCGCTGCGTGCTCGACTGCATCACCTCGCTGCAGAACGGCGCCGACCTGCTCTGGATCGAGACCGAGAAGCCGCATATCGAGCAGATCGCCAGCATGGTCGACCGCATCCGCAAGGTCGTCCCCAACGCGAAGCTCGCCTACAACAACTCGCCGTCGTTCAACTGGACGCTCAACTTCCGTTGGCAGGTGTTCGATGCCTGGAAGGAAGCCGGCAAGGACGTCAGCAAGTACAACCGTGCCGAACTGATGAAGGCGGAGTACGACGACACGCCGCTGGGCAAGGAAGCCGACGACCGCATCCGCACCTTCCAGGCGGATTCGGCCAAGCGCGCCGGTATCTTCCACCACCTGATCACGTTGCCGACCTACCACACGGCGGCGCTCTCGACCGACAATCTCGCCCGAGAGTATTTCGGCGAGCAGGGCATGCTGGGCTACGTCAAGAACGTCCAGCGCGCCGAGATCCGTCAGGGCATCGCCTGCGTGAAGCACCAGAACATGGCCGGCTCCGACATCGGTGACGACCACAAGGAGTACTTCGCGGGCGAGGCTGCCCTGAAGGCGGGCGGTGCTCACAACACGATGAACCAGTTCGGCTAACGAATCTCGACTTCGACAGGAGACTGACAATGACCAAAGGCAGCAATTTCTGGGTGATCGGCGGCGAGTTCGGTTCGATGAACTTCCACAAGCTCGTGGAAGGCTCGGCCCAGGTCAAAGGCCCCTTCAAGACCCGCAAGGAGGCCGAGGACTGCTGGAAGGAAGTCTCGGAAGAGAGCCGCCACAAGGCCGGCGTCCGCTTCTCGATCGTGGAAGAGCCCGCGCGCGTGTCGGCCTAAGGGCCGGCAGCCGATCTGACTTAAGAAGACGTCCAAGGACGGATGGTCCCATCCAGGCTCTGCCTGGGTGGGATCGTCTGTTTTTGGCACAGGTGAAACGCCTGTGGGCGCCCCTAAGCCTCTGGAATTGTGGGTCTTTGCGGAGGGTGTGGTTGCTGATAGGTTAATGCGGATAAGTCGAGGACGAGGCCGCCTATGTCAGAGCCCGAGACCAGCGGGACCCATCCCGGCCAGCCGCGCCCGGTGCGGCTGCGCGATGCACTGCTGCGCGCGCGAATCGAGGCCGCCGACCGGACCGGCGTCGTCGTCGATCTCCGCGACGCCGAGGTGGCGCGGCTCGAGATCCTCAACGACGCGCTCGATCCCCTGTTCGCGCAGGTGCCCGACCGGATCGATTTGTTCGACCGCGGCATCAGTCAGGGCGATACGCCGAGACTCTGGATCGACGTCGTCGCTCACATCGTGATGGGGCGCGACAAGCGGATGTACCGTTTCGTTCAGGACACCCGGTTCGGCCGCATCGTGCTCGCCGAATCGCACGACACCGCTGCCATCGTCGAAGCCGTGACCGACTATGTCGCGCGCCGCATGGTCGAGCGCGAGCGCGCGATGGTGATCCCGCCCGAACCGCAAGCACCGGCCGCGGAGCAGCCGGCCCGTTCGCGCTTCTGGCCGTTCGTGTTCGGCTTCGTGCTGGGCGCGGCCGCGCTGTTTGGGTTCGCGGTGCTGGCGGCGTTGCGGAGCTGGTGATCGTTTGCTCTGTCATTCCGGGGCATGCGAAGCATGAACCCGGAATCCATCGAGCCGCCGCGCTTGCAGGTAGATGGATTCCGGGCTCGCGCTGCCGCGCGCCCCGGAATGACGGCGAACTAAATCAACCGCGCATGCTTGATCTGCCCGATCTGAAATCCCGCGCCGAGCCCGCGCACCGTCTGCTCGCAGCGCCAGCCGGCATTGTCCTTCTCGATCGTGAACAGATTATACGCCGCCGCCGGATAGTGCCCGTGCGCGAGCGCGGAAGCCGAGGGCACCCCGAGCACGGGAATGTTGCCGTTCGGACCTTCGACCCATATCGTCGAATGAATGTGGTCGTGCCCGTGCAGGACCAGCTCGACTCCATGACGCTTCAGCAGTGCCAGCAGGGCGGGCGCGTCCGTCATCCGTTTCTGCCGTGCGGACGACTTCAGCGGATGATGCACCAGCAGCACGCGGAAGACGTCCTCGGCGGCGAGGCTCTCGAGGAGCGCTTCGAGCGCTGCGAGCTGATCGCGCCCGAGCGTGCCCGTCGCCATCAGCGGCAGGGTCGGCACCGCCGTCGACAGGCTGATCAGCGCCAGCGGCCCGCGCCGACGCACCGAGGGAAAACCGATGCGGCCGTCGTCGCCTGTGAGATAGGGCGCAAAGGTCTCGCCGAAGCGATGAAAGGTGGCGCGGACATAGGCGTCGTGATTGCCCGGGATCGTGGTGACGCGGTCGGGCGGTCCGACATCGTCGAGCCAGGCGCGGGCAGGGGCGAACTCGGCTTCCAGCGCCAAATTGACGAGATCGCCCGTCACCGCGATGTGGTCGGGCGCCTGCGCCTTCATGTCGGCGACCAGCGCGTCGAGCACCTCGCGGCGCTGGTACTTGTGGCGGTTGCGCGTCCAGTTGACGTAGCCGAGCGCGCGCTTGCCCGCGAGCTCGATCAGCCGCGGCTTCGGCAAGGGCGCGAGATGCGGATCGGACAGATGGGCGAGCGTGAAGGGGGCCAGTGTGTTGGGAGTCATGGCGCGCGATTGCCTCGCTATTGCTCTGCTGTAATGGCAAGGTCGCAGGGAACGCGCAAGCAGGGCCTGAACCGGGGCATCGAGGAAGCCTGATGGGAGAACGTCTGAACCGGATCCGACGGAAATGCGAGCCGCTGCTGCGGCGATTCTTCCACGCCTATTTCCTCGTCGTCCGCGGCATGACCCTCGGCGTCCGCGCCGTGGTGCTGGACGCCGAAAATCGGGTATTCCTGGTCAGGCACAGCTATGTCAGCGGCTGGCACCTGCCCGGCGGCGGCGTCGATTTCGGCGAGACCATGGAGCAGGCGATGCGGCGCGAGCTCAAGGAGGAGGGCGATATCGACCTCACCGGCGCGGCCGAGCTGCACGGCATCTTCCTCAACAGCCACGTCTCCCGCCGCGACCATGTCGCCATCTACGTGGTCAGGCAGTTCAGGCAGGACCGCCTGCCCGCGCCCAACCGCGAGATCGTCGAATGCGGGTTCTTCGCGATCAATGCGCTGCCGGAGGGGACCACATCCGGTACGCGGCTGCGGATCGCGGAGGTGCTGGACGGCCAGCCGCCGATTGCGACGTGGCGCTGAGGGCGGCCTGTGCTAGTAAGCTGCCCGAAAGAGCGCCACCGGATGAAGATTGCCAAGCTCGCCTTCGGCCTGATCTGCCTTGCGATCCTCGCCAGCAACATCGTCACGATGTCGCGCTGGAGCGAGGCGCGCGGGGTCTATGACGACATCTGCTATCTCCGGCAGGCGCATCTGTTCCAGCGCCTCGGCGTCGGCGGGCTCAACACCAATGTCGCGCTGGATTACGATCATTATTTCGAAGGCAAGCTGAAGGAGATCGCGTTCGCCGAGTGGAGCGACCAGATGCGCTGGCCGTGCCACAATCCGATGCCGAATGGCAAGATCGTGATGCAATATCCGCCGGGCACCGGATTCCTCTTGGCGTTGTTTCCGGAAGGCCATCAGGTTGTGCCGCTCTATGTTGCTGCCAGCCTGATCGTCTGCGGCCTCGCGCTATCGGGCATCGCCATGGCGCGCACGCTGCCGTCGGTCGTCGTTGCCGGCCTGTTCGGCGCGCTCACGGTCTATCTCATGATCAACCCCGCGAAGGCGAGCTATTCGGTCGCGCCGACCATGGCCTTGTGCGCCGTCACGGGCTTCCTGACGGCGCTGTGGCTGAGCAGGGACAAGCGCAGCGTCCTGCTGATTGCGCTGATCGGCCTTCTGCTCGGCGCGTCCGTCAATTTCAGACTGCCGAACACGCTGCTCGCGGCCGGCTATTTCCTGTTCCTCGGCATTCCATTCCTGTGGACGCGTTCGCTCGCGACGTTCGTGCAGGGCCTCGGCTTCGGTGCCGGCGTGATCGTCGGCATGATGCCGACATTGATCGCCCAGGCCATCAATGCCGGCAGCCCGCTGGCCACCACCTATGGCAGCGTCGACGTGGTCGCGCCGGCCTTCGATCTTGTCGTGCTCGGCCATTATCTGCGCGACATGCAATTCGTGCTGATCGTGCTGGCGATCGGTTCTACGGCCTGGCTGCTGCGGGTGGGTGAGGGCAGCGTGCGGCAGGTGGCCCTGGTCGTCGCCGGCAATCTCGCCGTCAACCTCGTCTTCTTCCTCAGTCATCCGATCTTCACGTCCTATTACATCGTGCCGATCGCCATGCTCTCGCTGTGGAGCGTCTCGTTCGCCTGGCTGATGCAGCAGGCCGCGCCGCTCGGGCGCGAGCCGGCAAGCCTCGAGGCGTCGTCGCGATGACCTCAACGCAACTCCGGATCGCGGTGCTGGTGCCCTGCTACAATGAGGAAGCGGCGGTCGGGACCGTCGTTGCCGATTTCCGCAAGGCGCTGCCGTCGGCCACGATCTACGTCTATGACAACAATTCGCGCGACCGCACCGCAACGCTCGCGCGCGACGCGGGTGCGATCGTGCGCAGCGAGCGCCGGCAGGGCAAGGGCCACGTCGTGCGCCGCATGTTCGCCGACGTCGAGGCCGACGTCTATGTGCTGGTCGACGGCGACGCCACCTACGACGCACCGAGCGCGCCGCGCATGATCGACAGGCTGCTCGACGATCACCTCGACATGGTCGTCGGCCTTCGCGTCGATCAGGTCCAGGCCGCCTACCGGCTCGGCCACCGCACCGGCAACCGCATGCTGACCGGCTTTCTGGCGTCGACCTTCGGTCACGCCTTCAAGGACATACTGTCCGGCTACCGGGTGTTCTCGCGCCGCTTCGTCAAGTCCTTTCCGGTTCTCTCCGACGGCTTCGAGATCGAGACTGAGCTGGCCGTCTATGCGCTGGAACTCTCCCTGCCCGTTGCCGAGATCGAGACCCCCTATTACGCGCGCCCGGAAGGCTCGTTCTCCAAGCTCAACACCTGGCGCGACGGGTTTCGCATCCTCGGCACCATGCTCAAGCTCTACCGCTCGGAGCGGCCGCTGCGCTTCTTCACGGCGATCGGAATCCTGCTGGCGGTGGCCGCGGTGATCCTTGCGATCCCGGTTCTGATCACCTTCATCGAGACCGGCCTCGTGCCGCGCCTGCCTACCGCGGTGCTGGCGATGGGCCTGATGATCATGGCCCTGCTCTCGGTGTCGTCGGGGCTCGTTCTCGACACGGTGACGCGAGGACGGCGGGAGATGAAGATGCTGGCCTACCTGTCCCAACCGGCGTTGAAAAGGAGCTGAGCGGCTTTGCTGCCCAATGGACCGCGCTGCGTTCAGGTGCTATCCCGCGATTGACATGACTGATCTTTCACTCACCATTCTTCCCGAAGCCGCCGGCGATGCTCAGGCGATCGAGCGGCTGCATGAACGTACCTTCGGTCCCGGCCGCTTCGTGCTCAGCGCCTACCGAATCCGCGAGCATGTCGACCATCTGCTCGAATTGTCGTTCACCGCCCGCATTGGCACGCTGCTGGTCGGCTCCGTCAGGCAATTGCCGGTGCTGGTCGGCGAGACGCCGGCGCTACTGCTCGGGCCGCTCACGGTCGAGCCGCCGTTCCGCGGCCGCGGTGTCGGCCGTCTGCTGATGGAGCGCGCGCTGAAGGACGCGAAGGCGAAAGGCCACCGCCTCGTGCTGCTGGTCGGCGACGAGCCCTATTACAGCCGGGTCGGCTTCAAGCCGGTCCCGAAGGGCCGCGTCACCATGCCGGGTCCGGTGGACGCGGCGCGCATCCTGGTGTTCGAGCTCGTCGATGGCGCCTTCGAAGGTGTGTCGGGAGCGGTGGGCCCCGACTGGAGCAAGGCGCGAGTCGGGTAGGCCGACCCGCGGCAGTGCGTAGCCCGGATGGAGCGAAGCGCAATCCGGGAAACCTGTTGCTCCTGAGGCGCTGCGCCCGGATGTCGCTGCGCTCCATCCGGGCTACGGCGCTCGCAATGACCTAGAACTTGAAGTTCGCGAACGCGCGCACGCCGATGCCGGGCATCAACACCTCGTCCTTGGTGTAGGACACGGAGTTGCGGATGTTCTCGTTGAGGAGATTGTTGCCGACGATGCCGGCCATCATCTCGCGCGCGCCGAACCAGTTGCGGTCGAGCTTGGTCTTGTAGCTCACCTCGGCCTTCAGCAGATTATAGCCCGCCGTCGGCGTCTCCGCGATCACGGCGACGTTGTTCTGCGCGAAGGCGTGCAGCAGGTTGACGCGCATCAGCCAGTTGTCGTCGCGCCAGAACACGCCGCCGCCCATCCGCATCGGCGGAATCCGCGGCACGTTGGTGCCGTCGCTGAAGGTGGCGCGGACCATGTCGAACTGGTTCTCGATGCCCCAGATGCCGCCCTGGAAGGCGGCGACGTCGAGCTGCGACTGGAATTCGCCGCCGCGGAAATTGGCATTGCGCTGCGAATACACTGCCTGGTTCAGCTCGGCACCCGGATTGCCGCAGGATGCGAAGTCGTCGTCGCAGGACACGCCGGTGAGGCGGCGGTAGATGAAATTGTCGAAATGCGTGTAGTAGACGGTCGCCTCGAAGCGGAACGGCCCCGTCGCCCTGCGCACGCCGAGCTCGACCGATTTGGCGGTCTCGATGGTGAGGTTTGGATTGCCGATGTCGAAGGTCGCCGTCGCATCGTGGCCGCCGCGGGAAAACAGCTCGGCCGCCTTCGGCGCGCGCTCGACATATTGCGCGGTGATGCTGCCGACCATGCCGCCCGGCAGGTCCTGCAACAGGCCGATGCTGCCGCTCTTCGGCGTGAACGATGGATTGCGCGCGATGCCCGCCTGCGGCGTGCCGTCGGGCAAATAATCGGTCGGGAAGTTTGGCGTCGTGCCGTGCAGCTCGACATGCTCGATGCGGCCGGCGATCTGCGCCCGCGTCGCCTCGGTAAACTTGAACTCGTTGAAGGCGTAGCCGGCAACGCGGTTGCTGTTGTTCGGGTCCCACAACCCGTTGAACAGCGTGCCGGGATTGTCCGGGCTCGGCGCGCTCAATTCCTGATGTCCGACCTGGAAGCCCAGCGCCGTCGTCACTTCGGCGAAGCGCGCGTTGAACGGCATCAGCTGCACCTCGGTGCGGATTTCCTGCTCCTTGTTGGTGAAGGTCTGGCGGATACCGTCGCTGTTGAGGTTGGCGGGATCGGCAAGGCCGATCTCGTTGTGCCGGTAGTCGGTCGCGCCGGCCCAGAAGCGGATCGTGTCGATCGCGAGCGCGTCGGGGCGGTACTCGCCCTTGACGTTGATCTTGGTCTGGTGGCCGTCGATCCGCGTGTTGTGGTCGGCGCCGTCGATGCCGGGGATGTGGTAGAGCGAGTCGTTCTGCGTGATCGACGCGCCGATATACCCGCCCTGGAAGAAATAGGAGCCGCCGATCGAGGCGCCGTCCGAGCGCGTCGCCGAGTTGGGCTGGCGCCCGTTTACGGAGCGCGACTGGTCGTTCAGATAGGGATAGCCGGGGATGGAGTAGTCGGAGGTCGTGCGGCCGTAGGCGTCGGCGTGGAAGGCAAAATTGCCGCCGCCGGTGTCGAGCAGCACGCCGCTTTCGACGCCGCGATCGACCGACGAGAACGCGGTGCGCGTCTCGGCGGTGACGCAAGGCGATGTCGCTGCGCCTGCGAGCGGCGCCTTGGTCGGCAGGCCGTAAGCCTGGAACGACGGTGCGCAGGACGGCAGCGCGTCCGGAATCCGGTTGTTGGTGGCGCTGACGACACCGCCGATCGAGGTCGAGCCGTAGCGCAGCGCCGCCGGCCCGCGCACCACCTCGACCTGGTTGGTCGCGAGCGGATCGATCGGGACGAAATGATCCTCGCCAAGGTCGGATGCGCCGCCGGAATTGGTGCCGTTCTCGACGATGCCGACGCGATTGACGTCGAGACCCCGGATGATCGGTCGGCTGGAGGCGCCGGGTGCGAAGCTCGATCCGGTGATGCCGGGCTTGGAGAACAGGAGATCGCCGAGCTGGCCGCCGCCCTCGCGGCGGATCTCCTCGTTCGGCACCACGGTGACCGTCGCGAACTGGTTGGTCACCACGGGCAGCACGCCCTGCTGGGGTGCGGCGGGCGCGGAGCTTGCCGGCGTTGTGTCCGCGGTCTGCTCGCGGTTGCGCGTCCGTGCGGTCCGCGTGCCGCGGCCTGCGTTACGGGACGGCACCACCGCTCTGCGCACGATCGGGCTCGGCGCCGTCACGGTGACGGCCGGGATCTCGGTCGACGATTTGTCTTGCGCAGGTGCTTGCGCGAACGCGGGGGAAGCGGCGGCGCCGAGCAGGAGCAGGCTTGCTCCGCCAAGACGCTGCGCGCGTCGCAATTGAAATGACATGGTCCTGATTCCAGTCAGGCGCCGTCCGGAAGATGCTTGCTGATCGGAGGCGGCCTGCCGTCGCGGTACGACGGAATTCGACTTCAACGGATCCCAGGCCATCGCCTGAAAGCGGCGAGGCTGGGTGTGATCAAGCGTTGGAGGTCAGGACGCGGGAGGCGCGCGCGGCTGGAACGCCGTGCCGGCCGATTTCAGATGGATGAATTCGGCATCGGTGGTGCGGTAGAGCAGGTCGATCGCCTGCGGCAGCTGCAGCAGAGGCGGCGTCGCGAACAGGATCGTGCCCGCCATCGCGACCAATGCGCAGATCGCGCAATTGTCCTCGCCCGGCTGCTCGCGGTCGGGGCTCGCGGGCGATTGCTTCTGGACCGCGGCGCGCTCGACCGCAGCAACGCTCCTGACGCCGTTCTTGGCGCCGTCGGTCTGCTGCAGCGTGGCTTGGGCCAGCGGAGCAGCCTGCGCGAACCAATGGCTGTGGCCGAACGTCAGCGCGAACTGCACCAGCATCGCGAAGATCGCGAGCCGGGCGCCGTGCCTGATATTCGACCGGAACCACTTCATCTGGAAACGCCACCCCACATCGCGAGGCACCGATCCCCTCGGCATTCTGCGATGTTATAATGTAACATCGCAGGAACGGCCGGCTTATGTCAACGGCGGTCAGGCGATCTCGCGCGGGTGGCCGCGCGATGTGTCGTCCGGGCAACTCAAGCTTAATGAGCTGAAGTCGAACCGCCGAGTGCGGGCTACATCGGTGCTCTCTCCGTTCCCTCCCCCCTTGTGGGGGAGGGGCAGGGAGGGGGGCCCACACGGGGACTCTTTCCGTCGCGCACCTGCACGCGATGTATCGCTAACAATCGGCAGCTTTTCCTGGGCCACCCCTCTCCCTAGCCCTCCCCCACAAGGGGGGAGGGAACGCACCGCCGTCGCAGCGCTAGGCGAGTCTCATCTCGTTGTGCCCCAAGACTTCACCGTCCTTCGCGCACCCAGGTCGCCGCAAACGCCCCGAGCAGCAGCAGAAGGCCGATCAGGCCGGCAAAGATCGGCAGCACGCCGACGCCCTTGACGACGCTGGCATCGCGCATCCGCACGCCCATCCAGCCGTCGCCGGCGAAGACGCTGGCCGAACGCACCGGTAGGATGCGCGGCAGCTCGACGCTGGCACTGTTCGCCACGCGCACGGCGCTGCCGCCGGTTGCCTGCGTCAGCGGCTTCAAGGTCTCGACCGTGGAGGTGACTTCCGAAAACTCCTTCGGATTGGTCGGGCCGACATTGATCAGCGCCTTCAGCGTGCCGTCGGTGGCTTGCCACAGCCCGAGCTCGCTCGCCGGCAGGTTGGCGCGCCATTCGCCGGGCTCGCCGGGGCTCAGCGTCAAATCGCGCGACACGCCGGACGGCGAGGTCACGCTCACCGGCTGGACGCTGTCCGCCATGGTCTGGCGCACCACGACGAGATCCTTGCCTTGCACCTGGAGACGCAGCGCCTCCTCGTCGAGGTCGGGCTGCTTCATCAGCCAGTGCGACATCCGTCGCAGTAGGTCGAGATGCGGCCCGCCGCCCTCATAGCCGCGCGCCCACAGCCAGATGTGATCGGAGAGCAGAAGCGCGACGCGGCCCTCGCCGAAGCGCGACAGGAACAGCAGCGGCTTGCCGTCCGCCCCCGTCATCACCGGCGGGTTGACGGAATTGCGGGTGTCGACGGTGCGGAAGAACCGGCTCCAGCGCGGCGGCTCGGAGGCCGAGCCCTCCAGGGCGCGCGTGACGGGATGGCGTTTGCCGATGTCCGACAGATGCGCATAGAACGGCTTCTCGGTCACGCCGACCGGCTCGGCCGGCAGCACCGAATCCAGCGGCGTGCGCCAGATGCTGGTGTTGGAGGCGTAGTCGGGGCCGGCCGAGACCAGCACGGCACCGCCCGAGCGCACATAGCGCGCGATATTGTCGAAATAGGCGATCGGCAGCACGCCCTGGCGGGCATAGCGGTCGAAGATGATCAGCTGGAATTCGTTGATCTTCTGCTGGAACAGCTCGCGGGTCGGAAACGCGATCAGCGACAATTCGTTGATCGGCGTGCCGTCCTGCTTCTCCGGCGGACGCAGAATGGTGAAGTGCACGAGGTCGACGCTGGCGTCGGACTTGAGCAGATTGCGCCAGGTGCGCTCGCCGGAATGCGGCTCGCCCGAGACCAGCAGCACGCGCAGCTTGTCGCGCACGCCGTCGATGGCGACGACGGCGCGGTTGTTCACCGGCGTCAGCTCTCTCTCCAGCGGCGAGGCCTCGATCTCGACGATGTTCGGGCCGGCGTGCTTGATGTCGACGTCGACGCTCGCGCTCTGGCCGCTCGAGAGCGTGCGCTCGTTGATGACCTCGCCGTCCCTGCGGATCGTGACCTTGGCGCGCTCGCCCGTCACGCCCTGGTCGTCGAGGCGGTAGGAGATGGTCTGGGTCTGGCCGACGATGCCGAAGCGCGGCGCGGCCGTGATCGCGATGCGCCGATCGCGCTCGTCCTTCTGGCCGGTGATCAGCGCATGCACCGGCGCCTGGAAGCCGAGCGCGGCGGCGTTCGCCGGAATGTCGTGGACGCGGCCGTCGGTGATCAGGAAGGCGCCGGCGACGCGGTCGACCGGCACGTCCGATAACGCCGAGGCGAGCGCGCCGAACAGTTTTGTGCCGTCGGTCTCGCCGTCGGCCTGCCCGGCATCGACGACACGCACCTCGAGCCCCTTGATCTTCTTCAGATTGTCGACCAGCGCTTCCTGCGCCTGCGCGGCCTCGCGGTTGCGGCTGCCGAAGTTCTGGCTCGGGCTCTTGTCGACGACGATTGCTGCGACCGAGGTGAGGGGCTCGCGGTCCTCGCGGGTGAAGGAGGGGTTGGCGAGCGCGAGCAGGAATAGCGCCAGCGCGGCCACGCGCACGGCGGCGCCGCGCGCACGTGCCACCAGCAGCACGATCGCAATGACGACGATCGCGGCGAGCGCGATCCACAGCACGATCGTGGGGACAAGCGGCGTGAATGCGATGCCGTAGTTCATCTCAATCCTATTGTCCCAGCCGTTCGATCAGGGCCGGTGCGTGCACCTGGTCGGCCTTGTAGTTGCCGGTCAGCGTGTACATCACGATGTTGGCGCCGGCGCGGTAGGCGAATTCGCGCTGGCGGGTGTCGCCACCGGTCACCGGCAGCATGGCCTGGCCGTCGGGCCGCACGGCCCAGGCGCCGGCAAGATCGTTCGAGGTGATGATGATCGGCGAGACGCCGTCGCCGCCGCGCGCCGGCCGCTGTGCGCTGTCCTCGTCCTCGTCTTCGCGCGGCAGGGTCTCGACCCAGGTCTGACCGGTAACGAAGCGGCCGGGGAAGTCGCGCAGCAGATAGAAGGTCTTGGTCAGCACGTGCTCGCGCGGCACCGGCTCGAGCTCGGGCACGTCGAGCGAGGACAGGATCTCGCGCAGCGTCTGCATGCCCGGGGTCTGCGCCGCGCCGTTGGCGCCGGGCGGCGCTTCGATCGCGTCGCGGGTGTCGAACAGCACGGTGCCGCCCTGCTTCATGTAGGCGTCGATCTTGTTGATGGCGTCCTGCGGCGGCTTGGGCGCGCCCGGCACGATCGGCCAGTAGATCAGCGGGAAGAAGGCGAGCTCGTCGCGCGCGGGATCGATCCCGACGGGGTCGCCGGCCTCGAGCGCGGTGCGCTGCGCCAAGAACAGCGTCAGTCCGGACATGCCGGCCTTGACGATGGAATCGACGTCGGCATTGCCTGTCACGACATAGGCGAGGCGGGTCTGCGCCGTCGCTCTCATCGCGAAATCGTCCGCGGCGCTGTCGGCGCGTGACGGCGCCGGGATGAGCGCGACGAGGCCCGCGAGCACGAGGCCAAGGACGATCATGGCGGGCGCGGCGCGGCGGCGCAGCAGCGCGGCTAGTCCGCCGCCGAGCACCGCGACGATGATGGCGTCGATCAGGAACAGCGCGAGCGCCGTCGACAGCAGCCAGCCACGCAGATCCCGCGGCTCGGCATTGGTGTAGGTGGCGTGCCGGGCGCGCAGGCTCGCGGTGTTGAGGGCCGCGATGCGGTCGGCGGCAGCAAGCGTGTTCACGGCGAGCGGTCCTTCGGCCGGCCCATAGAAGCCCGGCGGATGATCTGATGTGGCGCGGTCGCGGTAGTCCGCGGGCAGGGGCTTTGCAGTCACCGGCGGCGGGCCGAACGCACCAAAGCCGTCGAGGATGTGCAGCGGCGCCACCGTTTCAATGGTCGCTTCGCCGGCGACGCCTGCGCCGGGCTTGGACGTGTAGCCGGACATGTCGACCACCCGCCGCAGCATCTCGACGAAGGTGCCCGACATCGGCAGGTCAGACCAGCGCATGTCGGCGCTGACGTGGAACAGGCTGACGAGGCCCTTGCCGCGATGCTCGCCGGTGACGAGCGGCGTGCCGTCCTCCAGCGAGGCCCAGCTCTTGGTGGCGAGCACCGCGTCGGGCTCGGCCAGCACCTGGCGGCTCACGGTGACGTCCTTGGGGACCGCGACGCCGGCGAACGGGCCATCGCCGGCGAAGGAAGCCAGATGCTGCGGCTTCTCCCAGGTCAGGCTGCCGCCGAGCGTGCGGCCGCCCTTGCGCAGCTTGACCGGCACGAGGTCGTCCTCGGCCTGCGCCAGGCGGGGCCCAGCGAACCGCACCAGCACGCCGCCCTGGTCGATCCAGGCATTGAGGCGCTCGCGCAGCTCCGGCGCGATGGTGCCGACATCGGCGAGGATGATCATCGGCAGCTTCTGATCGAGGAATTGCGTGATGCCCTGCTGCGGCGAGCCCTTGTCGGCGAGCCTGACGTCGGCGAACGGCGCCAGCGCGCGGGTGAGATAGAAGGTCGGCGCCAGCAGCGGCTGCGCGGTCTCGCTGGTCGAGCCCGAGACGATGCCGATGGCGCGGCGGCGCCAGCGCTTGTCGAGCAGCTGCACCGCGCCGGCGGAGCGCTCGCCCGAGATTTCGAGCCGGGTGATGTCGTTGCGCAGCTCGACCGGCAGATCGAACGCGGCGTCGGTCTCCTTGTCCTGCGGGCCGAACGAGAAGCGCGCCTCGCCGATCGGCGAGGCCTTCTGGTCCAGCGCGCGCACGGTGCCGACCGCGATGCCGCTGTCGGTGCGCAGCACCTTCACCGTCATCCTGGCGGCGGCGTTCTCGGCCGCAACCAGCGCCAGCGGCGCGGAGGTGCCGCCTTCGAAGATGGTCAGGCTGCGCTCGCCGATGGTCTTGCCGAGGGCGGCCACGAAGTCCTCGCCGCGGCCGGTATCGACGCCGTCGGACAGCCAGGCAATCTCGCAATCGCCGGTCGCTTTGAGGAAGCGGTCGACCGCAGCCAGCGTCTCGACGCGGTCGATCGAATAGGGCTTTGGCGCGAGCTGGCGCAGCGCGACGCGGGCCGCACCCGCCGGCATCAGCGTGATGTCGCGGTTCGGCTCGGACAGCGGCACCAGCGCGATGGCGCGGCGGTCGTTGTCGGCGTTGGCGATCAGCTCGTCGGCGGCCCTGATCCTGACGTCCCAGTGCGAGGCTGCGCTCCAGCCGTCGTCGAGCATGATCATCAGCGGCGCCTTGCTGCCGGCTGCGCCGACTTGCGGATTCCAGATCGGGCCGGCGGCGGCGAAGATGACGAGCGCTGCGGCGAGCAGGCGGAGCGCGGTCAGCCACCACGGCGTTCGCGACGGCGTCTCCTCGCGCGGGGCGATGTCGAACAGCAGGCGCGTCGGCGGAAACTCGATCCGGCGCGGCCGCGGTGGCATCACGCGGAGCAGCCACCACAGCACCGGCAGGCTGACGAGGCCGATCAGGAGCAGCGGTTCGGTGAAGGCGAGCGGCAATCCCATCATGCGGCCGGCCCCGCCTTGATCGTGGTGGTGCGGGCGCCCGACTTGCTCACCTGCATGCCGGCATGCAGGAACAGCAGAAGCTCCGCCGCGGAGCGGTCGGTGGCGTGCGTGGTGAACAGCCAGTCGAGCTTGCTCGTCTCGGCGCGGATCTGGTCGCGGTGCAGTGCGAGCCGCGCGGTGTAATCCTGCGCCCAGCTCTCGGCGCGGCCGGCGGTGATCACGCCGAAGCCCTCGGGCTCGACGAACTCGACGCGGCCGGAATAGGGGAACGATTCTTCGGCGGGATCGACGACCTGCACCAGCGTGCCGTGCGCGCCGGAGCCGGAGAGTCCCGCGAGCGTCGTCCTGATCTCGGAGATCGGCGACCAGAAATCCGACAGCACGATGATCTCGGCGAGCGCGGAAGGCACGAAGGACGGCGGCAGGCTCAATCGGTCGGCATCGTCATGCAGCATCGCCTGCGCCATCTTGTCGATGACGCTGCGGCTCGCCGTCGGCGCCATCAACCCGGGAATCCCGACGCGTTCGCCACCGGAGACCAGCAGCTCGGCCAGCGCAAAGGCGACGATCAGCGTGCGCTCCAGCTTGGATTCGCGCGCGGTCTTCGAGGCGAATGCCATCGAGGGCGAGCGGTCCGGCCAGATCCAGACCGTGTGCGAGGCTTCCCATTCGAGCTCGCGGACATAGAGATGGTCGTCGCGCGCCGAACGGCGCCAGTCGACGTTCTGCGCCGGCTCGCCGGAAACGAAGCGGCGGTATTGCCAGAAATTCTCGCCGGAGCCGGCGCGGCGCCGTCCATGCAGGCCGTGGATGACGTTGGCGGCGATGCGGCGGGCCTCGAGCACCAGGCGCGGCAAGGAGGCTGCGAGCGTACGGCTTTCGCCATCGGCACGTCGGATCGCGATGATCTCCTTCGCCGTGTGCCCGGTCTCTGCGGCCATCAACCGATCCGTGTCTTGAGCTGCTTGATCACGTCCGGAATCGTGCGCCCCTCGGCACGGGCCTGGAACGTCAGCGCCATGCGGTGCTTCAGCACGGGCTCGGCGAGGTCGAGCACGTCGTCGATCGAGGGCGCGAGGCGCCCGTCGATCAGCGCACGCGCGCGCACCGCCAGCATGAGGGATTGGCTGGCGCGCGGGCCGGGGCCCCAGGCGATGAACTTGCCGGCTTCGCCGGCGTCCGGACCCGGGCGGGCCGAGCGCACCAGCGACAGGATGGCTTCGACCACGGAATCGCCGACCGGCAGGCGGCGGATCAGCCGCTGCGCGGTGATCAGCGCGTCCGCCGTCATCGCGCCCTTGGCGAGCGTCTCCTCCGCGCCGGTGGTCTCGAACAGGATACGGCGTTCGGCGTCGCGATCGGGATAGTCGACGTCGATTTCCATCAGGAAGCGGTCGAGCTGCGCTTCGGGCAGCGGGTAGGTGCCTTCCTGCTCCAGCGGGTTTTGCGTGGCCAGCACATGGAAGGGCTTTGGCAGATCGTGGCGCGCGCCGGCGACGGTGATGTGCTGCTCCTGCATCGCCTGCAGCAGCGCCGATTGCGTGCGTGGTGAGGCGCGGTTGATCTCGTCGGCCATCAGGAGCTGGGCGAAAACCGGACCCGAAATGAAGCGGAAGGCGCGCTTGCCCGCGGTGCTCTCGTCCAGCACCTCGGCGCCGAGAATGTCCGACGGCATCAGGTCGGGCGTGAACTGGATGCGCTTGGCATCGAGGCCGAGCGTGACGCCGAGCGTCTCGACCAGCTTGGTCTTGGCAAGGCCGGGCACGCCGATCAGCAGCGCATGTCCGCCGGAGAGGATGGTGACCAGCGTATTCTCGATCACCCGATCCTGGCCGAAGATGATGGACGCGATCGCATCCTTCGCAGCGCGAACCTGGCTCGACACCTGCTCGGCCGAACGGACGATCCCGTCCTCGAGTTTCTCGACACTCTCCGCCATCCGTTCGCTCCTTAAAGCCCGCCATGCGGCCTGGGCCGTCATGTCACCACATCGCGCAGGTCATCATTTCAGCTCATGGGCCTTATGCTAGACTTGCAGGAAGGCCATGTATTCGTTGAATTAACCTATCCCCACCTTATCGGCTTCGGGTTATGTACGGCATCACGAAGTGGCGACTTCCACACCGGGCTAATCCGGGGTGGAACCGTTGACCCGATTACAACGTAGACCTGCACCAATCGTGCCAAGGACAAAGTCAGGGCAAACCATGGCGAACCAAGGGCAGAGCGCCGATCGCGGCCTCGAGGGGCTGACGGTCGCTGCCAAGAATGCTGCCAACGCCGAGGGCGGGAAGAAAGGCCTGCCGCCGGTACATCTGTGGAATCCGCCGTTTTGCGGCGATCTCGACATCCGAATCGCCTCCGATGGTACTTGGTTCTACTTGGGGACGCCAATCGGACGTCCGGCGCTGGTGCGGCTGTTCTCGACCATCCTCAAGCGCGAGGGCGACAAGCATTTCCTGGTCACGCCGGTGGAGAAGGTCGGCATCCGCGTCGATGACGCGCCCTTCATGGCGGTCGAGATGCAGACGGACGGCGAGGGGAAGCATCGCGTGCTGCGCTTCCGCACCAATGTCGACGACTGGGTGACCTGCGATGCCGCGCACCGGCTGCGCTTCGAGCAGGCCGCGGACGGCGGGCTGACGCCGTACCTGCACGTCCGTGCCGATCTCTGGGCCAAGGTCACACGGGCGCTCTATTACGACCTGGTTGACATGGGCGAGGAGCGGATGGTCGATGGCCAGCCGATGTTCGGCGTCGAATCGTCAGGCGAATTCTTCGCCATGGCCGATGCGGAGCAGGTGAGGGCCGCGCTTTGAACAAGCCTATCCTGAAGAGTGATCCGGTTGCGCTCGGCGCGGCGGATTTCTTCGCCCGCTCGAAGGCGAAGCTCGGCTTCGACGTGCCGGCCGGCCTCTACGATCCCAACATCATTCCCGCCTCGGGCGATCCCGGCACCGACAAGATGCTCGAGATCGTCGCGCGCGAGCAGCCGGTGCGCCCGGCGGCTGTCCTGATCGCCGTGGTCGACCATCCCGAGCCCACGATTTTGCTGACGCAGCGTTCGGCGCATCTGAACGACCATGCCGGCCAGATCGCCTTTCCCGGCGGCAAGATCGACGCGACCGATTCCTCGCCGCTCGACGCGGCGCTGCGCGAGGCCGAGGAGGAGGTCGGGCTCTCCAGGGATTTCGTCGAGCCGATCGGTTATCTCGATCTCTACGGCACCGCGTTCGGCTTCCGCATCCTGCCGACGGTCGCGCGGGTGCGGCCGGGCTTTTCGCTCACCATCAACCAATCCGAGGTTGATGACGCCTTCGAGGTGCCGCTATCCTTCCTGATGAACCCGGTGAACCATCAGGTGCACAGCAAGGAATTCCGCGGCATGGAGCGGTTCTACTACGCCATGCCGTTTGCGGAACGTTACATCTGGGGCGCGACGGCCGGAATGCTGCGTGTGCTGTATGAGCGGATCTATTCATCATGATCCGGCCGGTTCTGACCGAGATCGGAATCTTCCTCATTCCCTTTGCCGTCTATGCGCTGTTCCTGGCCGCGACGCGGTCCGGCCTGTTCGCACGTTCGTCCTGGCCGGTCACCATCGTCGCGCGCCTTGTCCTGGCTGCGCTCGTGCTTGTCATCGCGGGACTGATCGGCTTTGCGCATTTCTCCGGCGCCGCCCCGGATTCGACCTACGTTCCCGCCCATATCGAGAACGGCAGGCTGGTGCCGGGCGTGGAGAAATAGGGACAGCACGATGAGCGCGGAGCCGATACTTGCGCCGATTCTTGCCGATGCCCCCTGGCTGACCGCAGGCGGGACCGCGCGCGTCCTGGCGCTGCTCAATGCCGGCGGCGAGGAGGCGCGGGTGGTCGGCGGCGCCGTGCGCAACGCGCTGCTCGGTCTCAAACCCGGCGACATCGACATCGCGACCACGGCGCGGCCCGAGGAGGTGATCCGGCGCGCCAAGGCCGCCGGCATCAAGAGCGTGCCGACCGGCATCGATCACGGCACCGTCACGCTGGTCATCGACAGCCATCCCTATGAGGTCACGACGCTGCGCGAGGACACCGAAACCTTCGGCCGCAAGGCCAAGGTCGCGTTCGGCCGCGACTGGGTGAAGGATGCCGAGCGGCGCGACTTCACCATGAACGGCCTGTCGGTCGACGCGCGCGGCGTCGTCTACGATCATGTCGGCGGTATTGCCGATGCGAAAGCGCGCCGCGTGCGCTTCATCGGCGATCCCGACCAGCGCATCGCCGAGGATTATCTGCGCATCCTGCGCTTCTTCCGCATCCACGCCGCCTTCGGCGCCGGCGATCCCGACCGCGACGGTACTCTCGCCTGCATCCGCGGACGCGCCGGCCTTGCCAGCTTGTCGGCCGAGCGGGTGCGGATGGAGATGCTGAAGCTGCTGGTGACATCGGGCGCATCCGCGGCCGCGCTGGCCATGGCCGAGGGCGGCTTGCTGCAGGCGCTGGTCGGCGGCGTCGTCTACACCGGGCCGCTGACGACGATGATCGCGATCGAGCGCGAGCTCGGCCTCACCGCGAGCAGCACGCGGCGCCTCGCCGCGCTGACCGTCGCCGTAACTGAAGATGCCAAGCGCGTCGCCGCGCGCCTGCGGCTCTCAAATGCCGAGACCAAGGCGCTGGATTCGATGGGCCACCGCTGGTGGCGCCTCGCCGCCAAGGACGAGGCCAATGCGCGGCGGCTGCTCTACCGGCTCGGTGCCGAGCGCTATCACGATCGCGTGTTGCTCGGCTGGGCGAGGAGCGGCGGCGACGTCACTTCAACGCACTGGCGTGCGCTCGCCGAGCTGCCGCAGCGCTGGATTGCGCCGAAATTTCCGCTGAAGGCCGCCGACTTCATCGCGCGCGGCCTCGCCGAAGGACCCGCGCTCGGACACGTGTTGACGCTCGCCGAGGACGCTTGGCTTGCGGCGGATTTTCCCTTAGAGGAAGCCGCGCTCGCTTCCATCGCCGATCAAGCTGCGGCCCGCATCAGCCGCGACGAGAGAACGTGACCATCGTCTCAGCCTTCGCCGACATCTCGATCTTTCAGCTTCTGCTGGTCGCGTTGATGGCGTTGTTTGCTTCGATCATCGGAGGTCTCGCCGGCTACGGCACCGGCGCGCTGATGCCGCTGGTGCTGGTGCCGCTGGTCGGCGCCGAGCCCGTGGTGCCGATCATCGCGATCTCGGCCATCTTCACCAATTGCAGCCGCGCGGTTGCTTACCTGCGCTACGCCGACCGCCGCCGCGCGCTGATCGTGCTCGCCTGTGCCGCGCTGACGACCGCACTCGGCGCCTACGGCTACACGCGGCTGACCAATGCCGGCGCCGCCCTCGTGATCGGCACCATGCTGATCCTGAGCGTGCCGTTGCGCCGCGTGCTCCGCCGCCGAAGCGTGCGAATCGGCGATGGCGGTCTTGCCGCCGGATCCGTCGGCTACGGCGTGCTGGTCGGCGGCACCTCCGGCTCCGGCGTCATCCTGCTCTCGCTGTTGATGGCCGCGGGCCTCGAGGGCGCCGCCGTGATCGCGACCGACGCCATGATCTCGCTCGGCACCGGCCTCATCAAGATCTCGGTGTTCGGGCTCGCCGGTGCCGTCACGGCGCAGGTGCTCGCCTTCGCGCTGCTGATCGGAGGGATCGCGATCCCCGGCGCCTTCCTCGCAAAGGCTTTCGTCGAGCGGATGCCGGTGCACATCCACACCGCGATCCTGGATGTCGCGGTGATCACGGGCGGGCTGGTGATGATCTCGGCGGCGGCGAGGCAGCTCCTCGGGTAGGTGCTTCCGGCCTACTCCGCCTTGTTTGCACCCACGGGCTCCGCGGCGACCGGAGCACTGCTTGCCCAGGTGAGCAGCGCGTCGATCGCAGGGCATGGAGCCTGGCTCCACTCCGTCAGAGCATACTCGACCTTCGGGGGCACCTGATGATGTGCGATAAGTCGGACGATCATGCTCGAGCAAGGCTCGTGCGCAGGCGCTTTAGCCGTGCCTACTCTTCATCGTCGTCGTCGTCCTCGTCTTCATCCTCTTCCTCTTCCACTTGCACAAGCACGGCAAGCGGCAGCGTCTCGCGGAACAGGTCGCCTTCCATACCCATCCAGAGGCAGAGCGCCTCGTCCTGCTTGACTTCCGCAACCGTCAGCGGCTGGCCGCCCGATTTCAACATCACGACGTCGCCGGCTTTCAATTCCATGGAGTGCTCCTCTCGAATGATCGACCCGGAGGAACCTAGCAAGCGGTCATGACATCCCGATCACGCCGCCGGCCGCGTCGGGCTCCGCCGCCAGCATGCCGCAGCTAGCTGTTCGTCAGCAGCAGAAGATGCGGCACGGCCTCGGTGTCGGGGGCCGCGCCCAGGCGTTGGTAGAATTGCATGGCCGACGCGTTGTGCTTCCAGACATCCCAGCCGAGCTTCGTGACACCCTGGCCGGAGGCCCACTCCTTCGCCTTCATCATCAAGGCCTTGCCGACGCCTTTCCGGCGCGCGTCGGCATGCACTGCGATGTCGCTGATGTAGAGGCCTGCCTGAGCGCTGTAGAGCTCGTGGGTCAGGATCCAGGCGATCATGCCCACGACGCGATCTTCGAGCAGCGCGACAAAGAGGTGCATCGGCGCGTGCTCGCGGACATAGAAGGCGACATAGCGGTCGAGCGTCAGGGGTGGCGGCGGCTCTTCGATATGGGCCGCCAATGTCTCCGCGAGGCTACGGACGGCGGCATAATCGCTCGCCTGAGCTCTCCGGATGCTCAATGCTTCCCTCACGATACCGTGCCCTCCCTTGCGCCTTGCTTGAATCTTCCGCGGGTGCTGAAAGCATCCGCAGGGTCATCTACGTGCAAGGTCGAGCGGTCGTTACGTCAGCAGGTGGAATAATTTGTGACGCTCGATGCCGCACAATCCGGCGCTTCGCCTGTCCTCGCTCATCATGATCTGCGATGCCGTCCGCGCCGGGGTCGGCGACGCGCGCCTTCCCGTGTCGCTCGTCAGTCACGACCTCCACGCCGGCAGGCTCGTCCATTGGGGCGATGTCGAGGGCCCGCCAATCGCGCTCTGGGCGCTTTACCCCTCGCGTAAACTTCTGAGCGCTCGCGTCTCGGCGTTCCGCGACTTTCTGAAGGAAGCCTTTCCCGCCGGTACGCCCGAGGAACTTGCGGCTTTTATCGATTAGGGCGCGTCTTCGGCACCATCAGGCAATGCGCGTCGGATGACGACGCGTCACGATAAACTTGCCGCCATCATTTCGCATTCATCCTACTGCTCACTTAGGCTATGCTCGCCTCCGAAAGAGTTCGCCCCTAGTTAACCGGCAGAGCGATCGGATGTGGCCGAGGCGGCTTGGAGCGTCGGTTTCTCCTTCGCAATCTCCCACGGAAGACGTCGAAACCGGGAACGTCAATGTCCGCCGTCAATCCGCGCTCCAAGCATCTCCACGCCGTGTTGTATGTATCTGGCGCTGTCGCACTGTTCGCGGCTGCTGACGCGTTGGCCAAATATCTCGGTCAGCTATACCCAATTCCGTTCGTCGTATGGGCGCGATACGTCTCTCAGTGCCTCGCAATGGTCTTGATATTTGCACCGAGACTCCGTTGGGATCTGGTCCAGAGCGAGAACAGAAAAGTTCATCTAATTCGCGGTCTTCTCTTGTGGGCTACAACCGCACTGTTCTTCGCTTCGTTGAACTTCATGCCGCTGGCCGATGCGTCGGCCATCGCCTTCATGTCGCCTCTCATCGTCGTCATCCTCTCGCGTACCATGCTTGGCGAACCGGTTTCTTCCAAGATATGGCTTTGTTGTTTCGTCGCTGTTCTGGGGATGATCGCCATAATTCGACCAGGCACCGGATCTTTCTCGTTGGCTGCTCTACTCCCAGCGGCGTCAGCGCTTTGTTATGCAGTCTACCAGATACTCACCCGAACGGTTTCTGCACGGGACAGCATCGTCGTGGTCCTTTTCTTGCCTACCCTTGTTGCAAGCTCGATCAGCACTCTTTCGGTCCCGTTCTTCTTTCATGCTCCGACGGCAACAGGTGCCATTGCATTGGCTGGCCTCGGAGCCCTTGGCGGTGGCGCTCATCTCATGCTGACCAAAGCCCTTCGTTCTGCTCCGGCGTCGCTGATTGCGTCGCTGATGTATAGCCAGCTTGGTTGGGCCGTCCTCCTTGGCTACGTTGTTTTCAACGATCTACCCGACCGGATCGCCGTTTTCGGTATTCTCATGATCGGCGCTGCCAGTTTTTATGCTGTTAAAGACCATGACGCCGTGAAAGCCCATGATTGATCAGGGGGCGTTCACTTCGTCGCTTGCGGATTCCAGTATCCCTTTATCCAATCCCAACGAAGCCGCCGTCCACGTCAGTGTCGACCAGGTCTTATCGTCGATCGAGATGCCGGTCTTGCGGCGTTGAATACGTTGCATGCTTGCGTTCTCGCCGGGCAGTCGAACGGCATTTGGACCGACACGAGGCGAAGCCTTGACGAACTGCGAGAACCGCTCGATCTCCGTCCGCCAAGCCATTTCGCTACCGACGATATCTCGGCTTATGTAGATCGAAAGCATGTTCTCGCCCTGTCGCGTGGTATCACTACTGGATCCACCACCGGTGACGAGCCCGGTCAAAAGGTCAACCAGGACGTTGAGGCCGAAACCCTTGTGTCCGGACATCGGCAGGAGCGCGCCCCCCGCGAAAAAGTCCTCTGGGTTGGTGGATGGTCTGCCGCTGGCGTCCACGATCAACGATTCGGGAAGGGAAGCGCCCATGTTCTTGGCCAGCTGGACTTTTCCGACGGAGGTCGCGGAAGTGCTCGCATCGAATACGAGCGCATTGCCTGCATCGATCGGTAATCCAATGGCTATTGGAGTCGTCCCCAGGCGCCGGTCACTTCCCCCGAACGGGACCATGACGCGAGCCGCCGGCCCGTTGACGAAATGGAGCGATGCCATTCCGTGTGCGGCAGCAATCTCCGCCCATGCTCCGATGCGTCCCAGATAACCAGCATTGCGGATGCCAACCAGTGCCAGGCCACTCTTCGCCGCTTTTTTCGTACCGGCGAGGACAGCGGTCTCTGCCGGCATTTGCCCGAGCCCAAAATTGGCGTCGAGCAGCAGGATGGAACTCGTTTCCAGCAATGAGACGGCCGTGCGATTTGGAAAATATGTGCCCGAAGCTATCCATTCGACGTAGTTCGCAAGGCGTATCACTCCGTGCGAGTCGTGACCGCAAAGATTCGCATCGATCAGATGCTGCGCGATGGCGGCAGCCTCGTTTTCGCCGCACCCCGCTGCCTGGAGGATAGTCGTGGTGGCCGACAGTAACGGGTCACATCGAACAACAGGCATCGCAAGCCCTCTTTGATTGACACTAATGTTGCAGCAGTCGTTAGGGCGCGTGAACATCAAGTCTGGTTATCGCGCCCCGCTGCACGAGTTGACTGAAATACTCGACTTCCCGAGTGTAGGCGTGATTGTCGTACTGGTCGGCTCGCTGCGGATCCCAATAGTAGGTACTGGACTGAAAGCCATCAAAACCCAAAGCAAGCAGCTCCGCACTTGGGTAAAGATGGCGCGCGAGCGAAAGGGCTTTCAAACCCGTCGTTGGCTGTACGACCTTGCCGTCTTTGCCGATCATGATCCCCGCGCGTTCAAACTCCATCGCGCGCACCAGATCGATCATCAATGACTGGCTGAAATACTGCATGGGACGCGAAACGAAGGATTCCAGTGCGCGGGCGTGGATTTCAGGAGACGCCTCCTCCGGAAGAAGATCGAGATGCCACCTCGTAAGGTATTCCAGCTCGAAGCCCGCGTACTCCGTTGCCATCCTTGTCCATGACTTGGGATCCGGAAAGGCGAACCACAAACACTGGCCAGTTCGCCATTCGTTGTCCCGGCCGGAAATCCTGGTCCAACTATTGACCATGTGGATATCGAGGCGCGAGCCGACCGATTCCTCGTAGCCGCTGGTTCGGAACTCGTTGATACGAACGACTCGATCGCACCTGTCAATCAATGGCCCCAGCTTCATCTTGAGCGGACCGCCGCCATTTCCGACAATTGCGATCCTCATTCATAGTACTCCTTGAAGGCGTCATACGAAGCTTTGCCATGCAAGGTCCCGATGACGTCGCAAGTGTTGCATGGCGTGAGGCTCCGCCGCTCTTCGAGCAATTCTCTGCGGTACGCTTCCATGGAAGGTGACAGCCAAAGTTCGCGAATGGACTGCTCGTTCACATTTCCGGCTACGCTTGCGCGGCGCCCCCAATCGTTGAAGCACAGAAGATGGTTGCCATTCCAATCAATCATCATCTTGTAGAAGGGCACATAACATGCGCGCTCGGCAGGTTTTGCCAAAGGGCCGCGGATACCAACCAAGCCGGTACGGTTGTTGAGGGTCAGCCCGTAACTGTCTTCCGCGCCGAGGTAGTGATGGCGTAGGATGTATCGTGCCGGTGGGATGCCCCTGAACCGCTCTTCAAAGTCCGCTATTTGATGCGCGCCGTCGTAGAGGTTGACGAGGATTGTATTTACGCCGCGATTCAGCAGCGATCGAATCAGCTCGACCGAGAGGAAGTCGCCGTTGCAGATCAGTTCAATGTAAACGCCGGGAAGATGTCGCCGGAGCTTGGCGATGATCTCCACGATGTCGTCGTTGAGCAAAGGCTCGCCGAAACCGGAAACGGAGATCTGACCCCTGTAGCCAAAGTTGATCTCGGCGAGGCCTTCTGCGATACGCTCTGCCGTCGCCAAGGACATGAAGCGCTTGCGATTCTTATATACTTGCGGATCAGCGCGCGGACAAAATACACATGTCCTGTTGCATAGTTCGGTTGGGTTCAGCTCGATGACCGTGAGCGTTGAAAGGATATTCGACGCATCCGCGTCAGATTCGAGCGATTTGCGATGGTGAAAGATGGGATCAACGAAGCTTGCCATCGATAACTCCCACGATTGCGCGAACCGAATGAGGATCAGTCGCCGTGACGCGTACGAAGTCAGCGTCATCGAGAGCGAACGAGCGAACGGCAGCGATCTCTTGCAGATGCGAGATCACTCGGGATCCGCTCGCGAAGAGTGAATAGTTTCCCCAGGAAGGAATTGACGTAGCGCCTCTCGCAACCAGCTCGCTCTCAAGCTGCGCCTTCCCCTCACGGAGAGACGCGATCGTCGCCTTTACGAGGTCGATGTTGTCTGCGACGAACTTGAGGTAGGTGCATGCCAAGCCGCTCACCTCGTACATGGGCTTGTCTTCGTAGAGGCGTTCGATATTCGAAGCTTGACTGTATACGGCACCAAGTCGCAGGCCCGCAGCCGCGCCCATCTTGCTGAAACTCAGCGTAATAAACACGTTGGCGTAACGATCTACGAGCGCTTGCTGGGTCACGACGTCGGCATCCGCAAAGTCGACGTATGCGTGGTCGACTATGACGGTTGGACCTGAAGCAGAAATGCATTCGAGAGCTGCGGACTCCAGACATGTTCCCGTCAAGTTGTCCGGGCCGGCAAGATAGACGATGTCGTCGGGGCCTGCGGTGAGAAATGCGGACCAGTCGAGCAAGAAGCCCGGAACTGAAGGATCGTAACGATAGGGGATCGGCGCCAAATCGTAGCCAAAAAGCTGACCGTAGACCGCGACCATCGCATAGGTAGGCTCCGCATAGAAAAGCCGAGGCGCAACGCGGTGAGAAAGCTTCATGGGCGAATGTGCGTACAGCACGGCGCGGATTGCCTGCTCCGAGCCGGCAGAGAGCAGAAACCGCTCCGCCGGCAAGTGCGCTATCTCAGCGAGCTTCTGATATGCGCCATGTAGATCGGGATATTGCCACAGCACGTCCGATGCCAAGGTAGGGAGAAACAATGCCTCCAACTTGGCGTGGTATCCGGCATCGCAATTCTCGTTCCGATCCAAGCGAAACGCATGAGTGCTGCTGATCTTTTGGTCGCTCCAATGCGTGCGATGAACCAAGCGGCGCATCTGGATCACTCCTGCAGGAGACGCGGGTTATCTTACGGAGACGGGTTATCTTACGGAGAGGCCGCTTGGTGGAGGAACAGCAGGGCTTTGGCCGAGTGCAGTTCGTCCCGCTGCATTCGGCCAACCGTCTGTCGTTGGTCCTCGATATACCTACAGATCAAATCGCGCCGTAATTGTGACAGCAGGCAAAATGCCGCAGTAGTTGTAGTTGATCGCAGGTTGTGTTCGAATCGCGGCCCGGACACGCGCCGTCCATGGCGGGCGTCGTTGCCGTTAAAAGGAGGATGGAGGAACGCAAGACGACTGAATCGGCTTCGCAGTGCCGGGAACCGCGGCTCATGCGTTGCGCGAGAGCTGGAAGCATTCATACGCGAGGAAGTGATCAGGCGGATCTGTGTAAGTCGGCCGGCCTGGCAAGCCAACAAGAAGAACAAGGTGAGGAGGAAGTCCGTGAACGTTAGGGATAGAATGACTGCAGTCATCAATGCCGAGGCGAAGGCAATTCAATCGGTCATTATCGATGATGGATTCGAAAAGGCGGCAAATGCGATTGTAGTTGCCAGGGGAAAGATCGTTACGACGGGAATTGGAAAAGCCGGACATATCGCCAACAAGTTCGCTGCGACTCTTTGCTCGACGGGAACCCCTGCTGTCTTCCTTCACGCGGCGGACGCCGCGCATGGCGATTTGGGCATAGTTGAGCCGAGAGACGTACTGGTCGCGTTCTCGACAAGCGGAAAATCAAGAGAGGTTCTTGAACTTCTCGAATTGGCCACAAGCATAGGAGTGAACAACACGATCGGAATCACCTCTCATCCTGACTCCTCGTTGCGGAAGTTATGCTCGATTATTCTCAATATGGGGCCGATACAGGAAAGTGCTTGTCCGATCGGGCTCACCCCGACGTCGACCATAGCAGTCATGCTGGCGATCAGTGATGCGATTGCAATGGCTGTTATGGAGGTCAAGGGGATAACGAAGATGGATTATGGCCTTCGGCATCATGCCGGCTATTTAGGTCGCGCCGCACGAGGCGAACTGCTGTAGCACAGCATGAGATAAGGTCGCTGCCGAGTCCGTCACCATATGAGCTGGAAGTCTTCACCCGAGGGAAACGCGATGAAAGCATCCGCAAATCTCGCCGAGAAGCTCGCAACGTTCACCGATCGCTTCTCCCCGCGCACGGTGGCGACCTATAACGACAACGACATCATGGTGGCCAAGCTCGAGGGGCCGTTTCATTGGCACAAGCACGAGGACACGGACGACTTCTTTCTCGTGCTCAGCGGGACGCTCGACATCGAGCTGCGGGACCGCACGGTCACCCTCAACCCCGGCGACGTTTTTGTCGTGCCGAAGGGCGTCGAGCACCGGCCGGTGGCCCGTGGGAACCGACCGGGACACCGAATTCCGGCGACAGAGCCGCCGCGGCGCCTCGTATCCTCGTCTGATCAACCGGCGCCCGCCATCAGTGCCGCGGTGAGGCCGTCGACGCACGCCAGGCGGGCTGCCGGAAATCGCGCAGGCCGAGCCGTGAGCGGCTGGCTATGGCTCAGGCAAAAATCCGTCCATCGCGGCTTTCGACGATGACATCATACCCCCGTTTTGCCCGACGGATCGAAGCCCGTTTCGTAAAATCAGCAAGCCCTTGATTCTGCTGGGGCCGTCTACTGTGCATGGGGTTGTTTTCGCGTTTTTTGTTTTGGACCCTGCTCAGGACCGGCCCGGCACCAGCTCGGTCAGCGAGCGGATGATGCGGTCGGGCTTGATCGTCGAGCCTTCCGGCAGGCCCTCGCCATGCACGTCGATCCAGATCGAGTAGATGCCGAGGCGCTGCGGCGTCACGACTTCCCATTCCAGATTGTCGCCGATCATCCAGGTGTCCGCAGGCGTGACGCCGAGCGCCTCCATCGCATGCAGATAGGCGCGCTCCTCGGGCTTGCCGAAGCCGTGCTCGCCTTCGATCTGGATGTGGTGGAAGCGATGCGCCAGCTTGAAGCGCTCGACCTTGGCGCGCTGCATGTCGGCGGCGCCGTTGGTGACCAGCGCCAGCTTGATGCCGAGTGCCTTCAACTGGTCGATCGCTTCATGCGCGCCTGGGAAGACGAACATCTCCTCCTCGCGATAGGCGGTGAAGCGGTCGGCGAGGCGGATGGCGAGATCGTCCGGCAGGGCGCGATGGCCGGCGGCGGCGAGCGCGGCAAAGCCGCCCTTGACCGTGAGGTGCCGCGCCTCGGCAAGCCTCATCCGCCATGCAGCTTCCGCGTTCGCCCAGAAGTTTCGCGCGAAAGCGAGGACTGTCGTTGCGACCAGCTCGGGCGGTAGCGGCGCAAGCTCGTCGGCGAATTCCTTCGCGATCGTGTTCCAGGCGATCTCGGGCCGGCCATAGGCCGACAGGATGGTGTCGTCCATGTCGATCAGCATGGCGCGGGGGAGGGGCTTCGGGGCGGGCTTCATCGTCGTCACGGCCATTTCACCTCGGGCGGCATCGACGACAGGATCGAATCGACATTGCCGCCGGTCTTGAGCCCGAAGATGGTGCCGCGATCATAGAGCAGGTTGAACTCGACGTAGCGCCCGCGCCGGATCAACTGCTCCTCGCGGTCGGCCGCGGTCCAGGGGCTGGCGAAATTGCGCCTGACGATCTCGGGATAGATCTTCAGGAAGGCGCGGCCGACGTCCTTGGTGAAGGCGAGATCGGCCTCCCAGTCGCCACTGTCGTGCCAGTCGTAGAAGATGCCGCCGATGCCGCGCGCCTCTTTCCGGTGCGGCAGGTAGAAATACTCGTCGCACCACTTCTTGTACTTGTCGTAGTCGGCAACGCCGTTCGGACCGGTGCAGGCCTCCTTCATCGCGGCGTGGAAGGCGATGCTGTCGGCATCCTCCTGCGTGCGCCGTCGGTCGAGCACCGGCGTGAGGTCGGCGCCGCCGCCGAACCAGGCTTTGGTGGTGACGACGAAGCGGGTGTTCATGTGCACGGCGGGCACGTTCGGATTGCGCATATGCGCGATCAGCGAGATGCCCGAGGCCCAGAATTTCGGATCGTCCGCGGCACCGGGAATCTGGGCCCGAAATTCGGGCGCGAACTCGCCGTGCACGGTCGAGCAATGCACGCCGACCTTCTCGAACAGCCGGCCGTGCATCATCGACATCACCCCGCCGCCGCCGGGCGCGCCGGTATGATCAGTGCGCTGCCAGGGCGTGCGCTTGAAGCGGCCGGCCTCGCCGGGATAGAGACTCTGCGGGGCGTCGTCCTCGAGCTTCTCGAAGCTCGCGCAGATGTCGTCGCGCAAGGCCTCGAACCAGGTGCGGGCGCGGGCCTTGCGGTCTTCGATCATCGACATGTCCATCTGCATTCGAGGGTCGCGTCCTATCTGATGCCGAGCGATTTATGCGTCTGCACGCTGAGCCGCCATTGCGGATGGCGCAGACAATAGTCGATCGCGCGCGCGGTATTCTCGATCACCCCGGGGCCGTCCATCGGCTGCAGTGAGAAGCGCTCGAAGGCGAGGTTCTCGAACGTCTCGGGCGCGGCGAGGGCCTGCGGATACACCAGCTTCAGCTCGTGGCCCTGACGCAGCACCAGCTCGCTGCCGCCCTTGGGGCTGACACAGATCCAGTCGAGCCCCTCGGGCGCGGCAATGGTGCCGTTGGTCTCGACGCCGATCTCGAAGCCGCGGTCGTGGAGCGCCTCGATCAGCGCAGTGTCAACCTGGAGCAGCGGCTCGCCGCCGGTGAGCACCACGTAGCGGTTGGCGTCCGAGGCCGTCCACTGTGCGGCGATGGTGTCGGCGAGCTCCGCGGCGGAGCCGTAGCGGCCGCCGAGGGTGCCGTCGGTCCCGACGAAATCCGTGTCGCAGAACTTGCAGGTGGCCTCGAGGCGGTCGGCCTCGCGCCCGCTCCAGAGGTTGCAGCCGGCAAAGCGGCAGAACACGGAGGCGCGCCCGGCATGGGCGCCTTCGCCTTGCAGGGTCAGGAAGATCTCCTTGACCGCGTAACTCAATGGTCTCTCCTCAACCTGTCAGCCTTGAACCTGTCAAACGTGCGGGTTCCGGGTCTGCCGCAGCGCCTCGCCCGCGGCCATCGCCGCCGACATGGCGACATTGAGCGACCGCAGCCCGGCCTTGATCGGGATCACCAGCCGCGCATCCGCGGCCTCGACCACCGCGTCGGTGACGCCGGCGCTCTCGCGCCCGAATAGCAGGATGTCCGACGTCTGGTAACGGAAATCGCGATAGTCGGTGGCGGCCTTGGTGGTGAACAGCAGCAGGCGGTAGCCATGGCCTGTGCGCCACTCCTCGAATTTCAGCCAGGAGTCATGCCTGACGATGCTGACATGGTCGAGGTAATCCATTCCCGCCCGGCGGAACGCGCGGTCGGAGACCGGGAACCCTGCCGGTTCGATGATATGGGCGGCCAATCCCAGGCAGGCGCAGAGCCTGAGAATCGTGCCGGTGTTCTGAGGGATGTCGGGCTGGAAAAGCGCTATCTGCATCGAGGCCGGCGGGTTGGTTGCTGGGCGGAAATGTCTCAATAAAACATCGCCTGCCCGGGAATTCGTGCATGGCACGCTCCCGCGCCGATAGCGGGCTTGCGCTCGCCGGGCAAGGGTGCCAATAGAACGATTCTGGACTGCTGTTTCGCCTGTTTAGAGGCGAATGAGCGAAGTTCTGCCGCCGCGGGGGGCCGCGGGCGCCGGCAGACTGTTCCGGGGACCTTGGGGGCTCCTGGAGCGGTTCCACCGGTGGCATAAGAAGAAAGGGTTGGAATCGTGACGACAGCGTCTTCGGCGGACCATCCGACACGCCGTGATTTCTTATTCGTTGCAACCGGGGCAGCTGCAGCAGTAGGGGGCGCAGCTGCGCTCTGGCCCTTCATCTCCCAAATGAATCCTGACGCCTCGACCATCGCCGCCGGTGCGCCGATCGAGGTCGATCTCAGCCCGGTCGCCGAAGGCCAGGACATCAAGGTGTTCTGGCGCGGCAAGCCGATCTACATCAGCCACCGCACCAAGAAGCAGATCGACGAGGCGCGCGCCGTCAACGTGGCGAGCCTGCCCGATCCTGAGACCGACGAGGCCCGGGTCAAGTCCGGCCACGAGCAATGGCTGGTCGTGATCGGCATCTGCACCCATCTCGGCTGCATCCCGATCGCCCATGAAGGCAATTACGACGGGTTCTTCTGCCCCTGCCATGGTTCGCAGTACGATTCGTCCGGCCGCATCCGCCAGGGGCCCGCGCCCGCGAACCTGCCTGTGCCGCCGTACCAGTTCGTTTCCGACACCAAAATCCAGATCGGCTGAGCCTCGGACCTTCATCCGAAGCTTCGCGCCGTCTCGTCGTATTATTTCCTCAGGATCGCATCATGAGCGGACCATCCGACTACCAGCCGAGCAATCCGGCCCTGCAATGGCTCGAGCGGCGCCTGCCGATCCTCGGCCTCATGCACTCTTCCTTCGTCGTTTATCCCACCCCGCGTAACCTGAATTATTGGTGGACCTTCGGCGCCATCCTCTCCTTCATGCTGGGGATGCAGATCCTGACCGGCGTGATCCTGGCGATGCACTACACGCCGCATGCCGACCTCGCCTTCAAGTCGGTCGAGCTGATCGTCCGTGACGTGAACTACGGCTGGCTGCTGCGCAACATGCACGCCTGCGGCGCGTCGATGTTCTTCTTCGCGGTCTACGTCCACATGCTGCGCGGCCTCTATTACGGCTCCTACAAGGAGCCGCGCGAGGTGCTGTGGATCCTCGGCGTCATCATCTACCTCCTGATGATGGCGACCGGCTTCATGGGCTACGTGCTCCCCTGGGGCCAGATGAGCTTCTGGGGCGCCACCGTCATCACCAATCTGTTCTCCGCCATTCCCTATTTCGGCGAGAGCATCGTGACGCTGCTCTGGGGCGGCTATTCGGTCGGCAACCCGACGCTGAACCGCTTCTTCTCGCTGCACTATCTGCTGCCGTTCCTGATCGCGGGGGTCGTCGTGCTCCACGTCTGGGCGCTGCACGTCGCCGGCCAGAACAATCCTGACGGCGTCGAGCCGAAGACGGAAAAGGACACGGTGCCGTTCACGCCGCACGCGACCATCAAGGATGGCTTCGGCGTTGCCTGCTTCCTGCTGCTCTACGCCTGGTTCATCTTCTACATGCCGAACTATCTCGGCGACGCCGACAACTACATTCCGGCGAACCCGGGCGTGACGCCGCCGCACATCGTGCCGGAATGGTATTACCTGCCGTTCTACGCGATCCTGCGCTCGATCCCGAACAAGCTCGCAGGCGTCATCGGGATGTTCTCGGCGATCATCATCCTGTGCTTCCTGCCCTGGCTCGACGCCGCGAAGACGAGGTCGTCGAAGTACCGCCCGCTGGCCAAGCAGTTCTTCTGGATCTTCGTCGTGGTCTGCATCCTGCTCGGCTATCTCGGCGCGCAGCCGCCGGAAGGCATCTACGTGATCGCCGGCCGCGTCCTGACGGTCTGCTACTTCGCCTACTTCCTGATCGTGCTGCCGCTGCTCGCGCGGATCGAGAGGCCGCGGCCGGTGCCGAACTCGATCTCGGAGGCGATTCTCGCCAAGGGCGGCAAGGCTGTTGCTTCCGTTGCGGTCATGCTCGTCGCCGCCGGCGCGCTGTTCCTCGGCAGCATGCAGGATGCCCGCGCCTCCGAAGGCAGCGACAAGCCGCCGGGGAACAAATGGTCGTTCTCGGGCCCGTTCGGCAAGTACGATCGCGGCGCGCTCCAGCGCGGCCTGAAGGTGTACAAAGAGGTCTGCGCCAGCTGCCACGGCCTGTCCTACATCGCCTTCCGCAACCTCGCCGAAGCCGGCGGACCCGGCTATTCCGTGGCCCAGGCGGCAGCGTTCGCCTCCGAGTACAAGGTCAAGGACGGCCCGAACGATGCGGGTGACATGTTCGAGCGTCCCGGCCGGCCGGCGGACTATTTCCCCTCGCCATTCCCGAACGAGCAGGCCGCTCGCGCGGCGAACGGCGGTGCGGCGCCGCCCGACCTGTCGCTGATCACCAAGGCGCGCTCCTACGGCCGCGGCTTCCCCTGGTTCATCTTCGACTTCTTCACCCAGTACCAGGAGCAGGGCCCGGATTACGTCTCGGCCGTGCTTCAGGGTTTTGACGATCACGTCCCCGAGGGCGTCACGATCCCGGAAGGCTCGTACTACAACAAGTACTTCCCGGGCCACGCCATCAAGATGCCGAAGCCGCTCAGCGACGGGCAGGTGACCTATGACGACGGCTCGCCGACCACGGTCGCGCAGTACGCCAAGGACGTCACCACGTTCCTGATGTGGACCGCCGAGCCGCACATGGAAGCGCGCAAGCGCCTCGGCTTCCAGGTCTTCGTGTTCCTGATCCTGTTCGCGGGGCTGATGTACTTCACCAAGAAGAAGGTCTGGGCCGACTCGCACTGAGCGGCGCTTGCCGAGACTAGAAATGGAAAAGCCCCCGCAAGGGGGCTTTTTTGTCGCCGTCATTCCGGGGCGATGCGCAGCATCGAGCCCGGAATCCATTCAGCGACCGACTCTGCCGCCCGATGGATTCCGGGTTCGCGCTATCGCGCGCCCCGGAATGACGACAGTGTGGATTGCGCCGCGTGCCCGCACCGGCGAAGATACCACCAACCGCTCCCCAGAAACTCATCGGAGGACACCATGGGAACCGCCATCACCTTCAAGCGTCCGGACGGCAAGGACGCCTCGGGCTATCTCGCCAATGCCGCGCGCGGCAACGCACCGGGCGTCGTCGTGATCCAGGAATGGTGGGGGCTGTCGGACCAGATCAAGGGCCTGTGCGACCGCTTTGCGCTGGCCGGCTTCGATGCGCTGGCGCCCGATCTCTACAAGGGCAAGGTGGTGCCGTATCACGACACGGACAGCGCCAACAAGGAGATGAACTCGCTCGACTTCATGGACGCCACCACGCAGACCGTGCGCGGCGCCGCGCAATATCTGTCGCGCAACGGTGCCAAGGTCGGGCTGACAGGCTTCTGCCTCGGCGGCGCCGTCACCATCATCGGCGCGACCAAGATCCCGGAGCTCGCGGCCGGCGTCGTGTTCTACGGCATCCCCCCGGAGCAGGCGGCCAAGCCAGCCGACGTCAAGATCCCGCTTCAGGCCCATTTCGCCAACAAGGACGATTGGTGCACGCCGGAGCTGGTGGGCGGCTTCGAGACGGCCATGAAGGCCGCCGGCAAGTCGCTGGAGCTGTTCCGCTATGACGCCGAGCACGCCTTCGTCAACGAGCAGCGCCAGGCCGTGCACGACCGCGAAGCCGCCGAGCTCGCCTGGGGCCGGGCGACGGAGTTTTTCAGGAAGCATCTGGGTTGAGACGGGACAATCGACCAGGGGCAGCGAGCGAATGTCGACATCGTCTCTCACGCGCCGCGTGCTCGGCTCGATCGTCCGACCGGTGATCGTCCTTGGCGCCCTGCTGCTGACGGCAGCTCAGGCGCCGGGACAACAAGCCTTCGTCACGCTGAACGGTAATCTCAAGACCGAGGCCTGGTGGGTCATCGCGGACTTCCAACCGTTCACGACGGAGGTTCGCGGCATCCCCGCAAGCCAGATCCGCAAGAGCTGGTGCAAGGCGACTGAATTCCGCAAGGACCTGATCCCCAAAGAGCTGATGTTCGAGAACGGCGCCGACGCGATGAAGGGCGCCGGCATGTCCTTTGCCATCGAGGGGCGCTTCGACGGCGGCGCCACGAAGCAGATCGCCGTGGTCGGCGTGTTTCAGGAATGTGCGGGTCAAAAGGGCAGGTTCATGCTGGTCCTCGATCAGCCCGACGGCGAGAAGCCGAGGATCCGCTTTGTCGACGCCGTACGCACGAACCGCCAGTTCGCCGCTCTCTCGAAGGGCAAGGGCGGCAAGCTCGTCCTCTGGGGATGCATGGAATGTGACGGCTATTCCGTCCTCAAATGGGATCGGAAGAAGAACAGGTTCGGCTGGGAGCCGCAGGCCGAGGAGCCTTGAACCAGGCAGGGGCGGCAGCCGGACGCTGTGCGTCCCGGCCGCGAGGAGCGGGTTTTCTCACCTTGACGCCGCCCCCGCGCCATGGTGAGTATCCGCCCCATGAGCATCGTAGCCCGCCCAGCCCGTCTTTGGTGGCGCACCTCCTAAAGAGGTGGCCGGTGCGATTTTCCTTTCCCAAATCGTCTGAGGTCGCCTGCACAGTGCGGCGGCCTTCTCGTTTGTCCTGTGTGGCGTTCCCTCGGCAAGTTTCGTAAGAGGACCACATGAACAGGACAGTCTTTGCCCTCCCGGCCAGAAGCGACTACGCGACCCGCGCGGGTCTGGCGATTACGCGCGTCGCGGAGCAGTTCACCGGCGGCGCCAACAGGCTCGACGACCTGATCAACCTGCTCGACCGTCGCCGCGGCGTGGTGTTGTCCTCGGGCACGACCGTGCCCGGCCGCTACGAGAGTTTTGACCTCGGTTTCTCAGATCCGCCGCTCAAGCTCGAGACATCAGGCGTCAACTTCAAGCTCGAAGCACTGAACGAACGTGGAGAGGTGCTGATCGCCTTCCTCGGCGATGTCCTGCGCGAGCCCTGTGTCGTGATCTCCGAGAAGACGACGACCAGGCTTGCCGGCCACATCGTCCGCGGCGATGCGCCGGTCGAGGAGGATCAGCGCACGCGGCGCGCCAGCGTGATGTCGCTGGTGCGCGACATCATCGCCGCCTTCTCCGCCAATGACGACGGGCTGCTCGGCCTGTTCGGCGCCTTCGCCTACGACCTCGTCTTCCAGATCGAGGACCTCGTGCAGAAGCGCCCGCGCGAGCAGGACCAGCGCGACATCGTGCTGTACGTGCCTGATCGCCTGCTGGCCTATGACCGCGCCACCGGCCGCGGCGTGGTGCTCTCGTACGACTTTGCCTGGAAGGGCAAGTCCACCGCTGGCCTGCCGCGCGAGACCGCCGAGAGCCCGTATCTGAAGACGCCGCGCCAGGGCTTTGCCGATCACGCGCCCGGCGAATATCAGGCGACGGTCGAGACCGCGCGCGCGGCCTTCGCCCGCGGCGATCTGTTCGAGGCGGTGCCCGGCCAGCTGTTCGCCGAGCCTTGCGACCGCTCGCCGGCCGAAGTGTTCCAGCGCCTCTGCGTCATCAACCCATCGCCCTATGGCGCGCTGATGAATCTCGGCGAGGGCGAATTCCTCGTCTCGGCTTCGCCGGAGATGTTCGTGCGCTCCGACGGTCGCCGGGTCGAGACCTGCCCGATCTCGGGCACGATCGCGCGCGGCACCGATGCGATCGGCGATGCCGAGCAGATCCGCCAGCTCCTGAACTCTGAGAAGGACGAGTTCGAGCTCAACATGTGCACCGACGTCGACCGCAACGACAAGGCGCGCGTCTGCGTGCCCGGTACCATCAAGGTGCTGGCGCGGCGGCAGATCGAGACCTACTCAAAACTGTTTCACACCGTCGACCACGTCGAAGGCATGCTGCGTCCCGGCTTCGACGCGCTCGATGCCTTCCTCACCCATGCCTGGGCAGTCACCGTCACCGGCGCGCCAAAGCTCTGGGCGATGCAGTTCGTCGAGGATCACGAGCGCTCGCCGCGACGCTGGTATGCCGGCGCGATCGGCGCGGTGAACTTCGACGGCAGCATCAACACCGGCCTCACCATCCGCACCATCCGCATGAAGGATGGCCTTGCTGAAGTGCGCGTCGGCGCCACCTGTCTGTTCGATTCCGATCCGGCCGCGGAAGATCGCGAGTGCCAGGTCAAGGCCGCAGCCCTGTTCCAGGCGCTGCGCGGCGATCCGCCGAAGCCGCTGTCGACCTTCGCGCCGGACGCGACCGGCAGCGGCAAACGCGTGCTGCTGATCGACCATGACGACAGCTTCGTGCACATGCTCGCCGACTATTTCCGTCAGGTCGGCGCCGAGGTCACCGTGGTCCGCTATGTGCATGCGCTCGCCATGCTCAAGCAGAGGACATGGGATTTGCTCGTGCTGTCGCCCGGACCAGGCAGGCCCGAAGATTTCGGAATCAAGACGACGATCGACGCGGCGCTGGAGAAGAAGCTGCCGGTGTTCGGCGTCTGCCTCGGCGTGCAGGCGATCGGCGAATATTTTGGCGGTGAGCTCGGCCAGCTCACCCATCCCGCGCACGGCCGCCCCTCGCGGGTGCAGGTGCGCGGCGGGCGCTTGATGCGCAACCTGCCGAACGAGATCGTCATCGGCCGCTATCACTCGCTCTTCGTCGAGCGCGACAGCATGCCGGCGGTTCTATCCGTCACCGCCAGCACCGAGGACGGCGTCGCCATGGCGCTGGAGCACAAGACCCTGCCTGTTGCCGGCGTGCAATTCCACCCGGAATCGCTGATGTCGCTCGGCAACGAGGTGGGATTGCGAATTGTTGAAAACGCGTTCCGGCTGGATGCGCGTGTCGATTGAGAGGTACCAATGACCTTTGACCACGACATCAAGGCGAGCGTCCGCACCATCCCCGATTATCCCAAGCCGGGGATCATGTTCCGCGACATCACGACCTTGCTTGCAGACGCGCGCGCGTTTCGCCGCGCGGTCGACGAGCTCGTCAATCCCTGGGCCGGCAACAAGATCGACAAGGTCGCAGGCATGGAGGCGAGGGGCTTCATCATCGGCGGCGCGGTGGCGCACCAGCTCTCGGCCGGCTTCGTGCCGATCCGCAAGAAGGGCAAGCTGCCGCACACCACCGTGCGCATCGCCTACTCGCTCGAATACGGCATCGACGAGATGGAGATGCATGTCGACGCGATCGCGCCCGGCGAGCGCGTCATCCTGGTCGACGACCTCATCGCCACCGGCGGCACCGCGGAAGGTGCGGTGAAGCTGCTGCGCCAGATCGGCGCCAACGTGGTCGCCGCCTGCTTCATCATCGACCTGCCCGAGCTCGGCGGCGCCGCCAAGCTGCGTGCCATGGACGTGCCGGTGCGCACGCTGATGACGTTCGAAGGGCACTGAGCCGCCGCGGCGGCGGTTAGATCGCCTCGGCCTTCAGCTCGTCCCGCCAATGCAGCAGACGCTCCTTCAGGAGCGCGTTCCTGACATAGGCGCTCTCCTCGTCCTCCAGCCGTTCGCATTCGCCAAAGCTCAGGCCGGCCTCGCCATGCGCGTTCCAGGCCGCCTGAAGGCTGCGGCAGGTGTGGGCGCCCTGGCGCAGCGAGAACCAGATGCGGTTCTGGATGGTCTCCAGGTTCGGCGCCTGGCCGACCCAGGCCTGCCCAGACGCCGCGCAGCGCACGACGTAGATGCCCGCAATGGTCTTGCGGTCCTTGTAGGCGGAGATTGCTGCTTTCCTGTCGATGCTCATTTGATTGGACCTTGCCGCGGGACGCCGTTGCGCACGCTCAATAACGGCGGGTCCGCGGCCAGTCAATATTACCCGGATAAAATAATCAGGATCGCTGCAGGATCAAGCTGAGCTCGAGCTCGCGGAAGGCGAGGTAATTCCGTCGGGTCCATTGGTGCAGCTCGGTGGACGAGTCCTTCTCCTGGCGCAGATAGCGGGTGAAGGAGAAGTTCAGGCGGTCGACATAGGTCTTCAGGAAGCCGGGTAGCGCGGGCAGGCGGAACAGCCGGCCGCCGGCCATCGCGGCCGGCAGCTCGCCGCGCACGACATATTCGTTGTCCACCGTGATCAGGTTCATGCGGGGGATCTGTCCGCGCAGCATCTCATGGGCGCGCGCCGAGACGCGGTCGGTATCGGCGATGAACAGGATCTGGGGCGCGACATGGCGGCGCGCGGCCTCCTTCAACAGGCCGATCTCGTCGGTCATCTTGAAGAACTCGTCGAAGGCGTGGAAGCCGAGGTCGATCACCTTGGCAACCCCGTCGTCGACGATGACGCGGTCCATCAGCTGCATCTTGCCGAAGGTGTCGATCACGTCGGCGGTCTCGGTGACCCCGGGCAGATAGTCGAGCAGCGACGGCTCCTTCAGATTGACGTCGAAGGCCGCGACATTGCCGTTCTTGAGCAGCAGGAATTCGCTCAGAAGCCGCGCCAGCAGGGTCTTGCCGACCTGCGGGCGGGGCGAGCAGATGATGTAGACGGGCGTTGCGGGCATCGACAGCCATATCAGTCGAACTTCGCGACCAATCCAGCCGTATCAGCCCGGCTTGCGCAACTATTTTTCGCTGTTGCGGGTGACCGGCTTCGAGCCGACGATGTCGGTCAGCCGGATGCGGTCGAACTCGCTCCAGACATTGGCCAGCCAGTGCCGGACATAGCCGCGCAGCACGAAGGAGTAATTGGCGGCCTCGTCGTTGATGCCCTTGTTGGCGACGAATTTCAGGAACGGGACGGAGGAGACTTCGACCTGCTCATAGGCCATTTCGTTGAGCTTGGGGATGGTCAGCTCGGTGGCGTCCTTGATGCGGTGGAAATAGGAATTGTAGGTCGCCTGGTCCCACTGGAAGAACTGGGTGTCGTTGATGAAGTTCTTCACCAGGAAATATTTCGCACCGGTCATGAAGCCCGCGGTCTCGGCGATCTCGTCCAGCGAGGCGATCGAGGGGCCGAGGATGTGGAACACCGCGAAGGTGATCTGGCCGGCCTTGGCGGCGTCGAGGAAGCCGATGTCGCGCAGCGAGGCGAGCGCAGGCGAGAGCAGGCCCGCGCGGACGTCGATCACGGTCACCGACGGGCTTGTCGCGTTGAGCGTATCGAAGATCTTCATCTGGTCGGCCGTCGTCGTCATGTCGACGATCTCGGTGATATCAGGGTGGAAACGCTTCAGGGTTCCGCGCGGCGACTCGGTGTCGAAGGCGCGCGTCGGCACGTTGTTGGCTGAGAAATAATCGAGCAGGGTGCGCGATACCGTGGTCTTGCCGACCCCGCCCTTGTCCGCGCCCACCACAACCACTGCCGGCTTTGCCATTGCTGTCCCCTAACGCGCCCTCCGATCGCGAGGTCGCAATCGGCCGGGCCCCAAATCGATGTCCCAAAGGACGTCCCGAGTCTGCTGTTGGGCGCGAACATGGCAGAAACAAGGGAGAATTCAATTCCTCGACATGTCGATACGGCAATTCCCGAAGTTTTTCCCAATCGCGGCAAAACCGGCCGCGATTGGCGGGACATCGCGCGCTCAATGGCGGCCCCAAGGACCCATCGGATTGCCCATGGGATTGCCAATGGGATTTCCTGTGGGATTTCCTGGGGGATTGCCCACTGGATTGCTGTCCGCGGTTCCGGAGGGGCCGGGTACCGGCGGCGGAGTGGCCGGGCCGCTGGCATCGTCCCAGGGGCCGTGACGTAGCGGCGGTGGGCCGTCCTGCTGGTCGGCTTGGGCCTCGGGCTCGTCCGCTTCCTCAGTCGGCGGCAGCGGACCCGGATCATGGCCGCCGGCAAACTTGACCAGCGCGTCGACCCGGGACTGCACCGAGGGGTGGGTGGCGAACAGGTCGGCAAAGCCCTCGCGGGGATTGTCGACGCAGAGCTCCATCACGGCCGAGGTCGCGCCGGGCAGCTCGCCGCGATTCTCGATCTTGCGCAGCGCCGAGATCATGGCGTCAGGATCTTTCGTCAGCTCCACGGAGCCGGCGTCAGCGAGATATTCGCGCGAGCGGGACAAAGCGAGCTTGACCACCTGGGACAGCAGCCAGGCCACCACGATCAGTACGATCGCGATGATGATTACGATCACCGCGCCGCCGCCGGAATTCTTGCTGTCGCTCGACGACGAGGACGACCGCGACGACGAGGAGGAGCCCGAGGACCACGAGCCGCCGGAGCCGGAGCTCCAACTGAAATTCGTGAACAGGCGGAAGAACAATTCGCCGAAGAAGCCGACCACGCCGGCGATGATGACGGCGACCACCATCAGCTGCACGTCGCCGTTCTTGATGTGGGTCAGCTCGTGGCCGAGTACCGCCTCGATCTCCTTGTCGTTGAGCGCATCGAGGAGACCCGTGGTGACGGTGATGGAATATTGCCGGGGATTGAGGCCGGTCGCGAACGCGTTCAGCGCCGGGCTCTCCATGATCTTCAGCTTCGGCATGGTGATGCCGCGCGAGATGCAGAGGTTTTCCAGCAGGTTGTAGAGCCGCGGCTCCTCCTTCCTCGTGACGTCGTGGCCGCCGGTCACCGCGTCGATCATCGACTGGTGGAAGAAATAGGCGATCACGATCCAGACCGCCGCCACGACCGTCGCAACGGGCGCGGCGACCTTCAGGTCCTGGAAGGCATGGCTCAGGTAATAGGCGACCGTGCCGTTGCCGTTGATGACGACCTCGGCGACCAGCGCGCCGGCATAGACCAGCACGTAGACCAGTGCGAACAGGCCGGCGAGCAGCAGCATCGAACGAAACTTGTTCGAGGCGATGTGCGTGTAGAGACCATACGCGGCCATGGCTGCTTCCGTTTAATCACCGTCATTCCGGGGCGGGCCGGAGGCCCGAACCCGGAATCCAGAGATTGGTGATCTCGATGAGATTCCGGGTTCGATGCTGCGCATCGCCCCGGAATGACAGCATCTGTTGTGCAAGCTCAGATCAGAACTTCACCTGCGGCGCAGCCTCGACCTCGGTACGGCTCGCGCCGAGATCGAAGAAGTCCTTTTTGGTGAAGCCGAACATGCCGGCGAACAGGGCCGCAGGCAGCTGCTGGATGCCGGTGTTGTATTCCTGGACCGCGTTGTTGAAGAAGCGGCGGCTCGCCGCGATCTTGTTCTCGAGGTCGGAGAGCTCGGATGCGAGCTGCTGGAAATTGGCATTGGCCTTGAGGTCGGGATAGGCCTCCGACAGCGCGATCAGCCGGCCGAGCGCGCCGGACAGCTGGTTCTCGGCCGCGGACACCTGCGCCGGACCCTGTGCCGACATTGCCGAATTGCGCGCCTTGATGACGTCGTCGAGCGTGCCGCGCTCATGCGAGGCATAACCCTTCACGGTCTCGACGAGGTTCGGAACGAGGTCGTGACGCTGCTTGAGCTGCACGTCGATATCGGCAAAGGCCTGGCCGACGCGCTGGCTGAGCGCCACCAGGCGGTTGTAGGCGCTGAACGCCAGGAATGCGAGGACGACGATGACGCCGAGAACGATCCAGCCGGTCGACATGGAGAACTCCTGAAGGGGGAAGAAGGCGGGCTAGGTTAGACCAGATTGGCGCAGGACGAGAGCCCCGGCGCAGAGGAAAGGTAAGACTTGGTCGGATCGGGCGCCATCCGCGTTCAAGGCAAAAGCGTGAACGAGCGTTAACTTTCGGACAGGACGGCCGGGTCGGATGGGTGCCTCAGAACTTGGTATCGAGCTTTGGTATCCCGGTCGCTTCGGAGAGCCGGGCCGCGACGCTGCCAGCTTCCTGGATCGTACTTTCCTGGATCGGAATGTCATGCCGTCTTCCGGTCACCAGCTCGACATAGACGCCATACGAGACATGGCCGTCGCTCTCATATTCGATCCGACCAAGTGCGCGGCACTGGTCGAGCGGACAATCGACGACCGTTTTGATCCATGGCCCGATTAAACGGCGGAAGATCTTCAGCCTGCGCGCGCGAAGGTCGATTTGAGCAGTCGTTCGCTTATATGCGATCCAGAACAACGCCAACAGCAGCAGCATTGGCAGGCTGTCGCCGATCTGATTCAAGCTGGCTGTACACACGGCCACAATGACAAAGAGGTACGGAACAAGCACGATAAACGTCGGCTGCTTCTTCTCAAAGATCAGGACTGCTGAGGTGCCTCTTGCCAAAGACGATTCTACCTCAATTCGCGGTTGCACCCCAGCGCCATCGCCTTGCTTCTGCATAAGCTTCCTTATCACGTCGCGGGACTTTGGCGACTTCGACACCGTCCTCGGTGCAAAGCTTGGCCGTGGTCTCGCCCTTGCCGACATCCGGCGGCGCCAGCACGCGCGCGGCGCGCGTTGTCGGCGGCGTGCGGGTCAGCGCGACATAGATGAAGCGCTCGTCCTCGAATGGTACCTCGGCGCCCTTGATCTGGCGGTGCGCCTGCGAGCGCGGCAGGCGCTGGGAGAAATGGCACCAGTCGGGCGCTGTTAGCGGGCACGGTCTTTCGTGCGGGCAGGGGGCCGCGACCAAGGCGCCGGCTTCGATCAATTGCTGGCGCAGCGCGAGGATGCGGGCGTAGCCGGCGGGCGTGCCGGGCTCGATCACGACCAGCGCGTGGCGCGCTTTCGCCCACATCGCGTCGGCGAGCTTGCGCTGATCGGCTTCAGCGAGCTCGCCGATGATGTAGCTGGCGATCACGAGATCGGCCTGCGAGACTTCAGCGAGGTTGCCGCCGGCATCGCCGGGCAGGTAGCGGCACTCCGCAAGGCGGGTGCTGTCGCGTGCCAGTTCGAGTGCTAGCCGGCTCAGCGTGGCGTTGGCGTCGAGCAGGGTAAAATCCTGTAGCGAGGGGAACGCCTCCGCCGCCGCCCAGCTCGCGGTGCCCGGCCCTGCGCCGACGTCGAGCAGCGTTTCCGGGGCGAGGCTTGGCGCGATCTCCGCCAGCGCGTTCAGGCTCGCGGCTACCGCCGCGTAGGTCGCCGGCATGCGCGCCAGCGCATAGGCGAGCGCATCAGCCTCGGACTTGATCGTGCCGGAGGTGCCGCCCGCGCGGTAAGCCGTCGAGATTTTTTGCGAGCGCTGCGCCGCGTCGGTGCGGGAGAAGCCCTGCAGCTTGCCGTCGAGGGCTGCTTTCAGTTCGGCGGGGAGGGTGGGGGAGATCATCTTTGCCCACCGTCATCCCGGGGCGCGACGCAGTCGCGAACCCGGGAGTTCGAGATTGTTGTGCGAGATTCCGGGTTCTCGCTTCGCGAGCCCCGGAATGACGCGAGCCGTCTCACGCCACGTTCTGGTCGAGAATGTCCACAGCCTCTGACAGGCTGACCGACACCAGCTGCGACACGCCGCGCTCGGCCATGGTGACGCCGAACAGCCGGTTCATCCGCGCCATCGTGATCGGATTGTGGGTAATGATGATGAAGCGCGTGTCGGTCGAGCCGGTCATTTCGTGCAGCAGGTTGCAGTACCGTTCGACGTTGTGGTCGTCGAGCGGCGCGTCGACTTCGTCCAGCACGCAGATCGGGGACGGGTTGGTCAGGAACACCGCGAAGATCAGCGCCATCGCGGTCAGGGCCTGCTCGCCACCCGACAGCAGCGACAGCGTTTGCGGCTTCTTGCCCGGCGGCTTGGCGATGATTTCGAGGCCGGCCTCCAGCGGGTCGTCGCTCTCGATCAGGTGCAACGCGGCTTCGCCGCCGCCGAACAGCTCGACGAACAGGCGCTTGAAGTGGTTGTTGACGACCTCGAACGAGGTCAGCAGCCGCTCGCGCGCCTCCTTGTTGAGGCTCTGGATGCCCTGGCGCAGCCGCTTGATGGCTTCCACGAGGTCGTCGCGTTCGGTGACGAGACCGTTGTGCTGGGCCTCGACCTCGCGCAGCTCTTCCTCGGCGCGCAAATTGACGGCGCCGAGACGCTCGCGGTCGCGGCGCATCTTTTCGAGATCCTCCTCGATGTCGTGCAGCGGCGGCAGCTCGGCGCCGGGCTCGATCTCGGCGAGGCCGGCGACGGCCTGCGGCTCGACTTCCAGCATGTCGCGGATCTCGCGCTCGATGTCTTCGAGACGGCGGCGGGCGCTTTCCATGCGTTCCTCGGCGCGGGCGGTGGCCTCGCGTGAGCTGGAGAGGGCCTCCAGCGTCAGCTTGGCGACGCGGTCGGTCTCGGCCATCGCGCTTTCGGCGGTGGCGAGCGCGTCGGCGGCCATGCGGCGGTCGTTCTCGGCGTATTCGATCTCGGTGATCAGCGCGCTGCGTTTCTCGGCGAACACGGCCGGTGCGTTTTCGAGCTCGCTGCGCTCGATCGTGAGCTCGGCGATGCGGGCCTGGATGGTGTCGATGTGGGAGGCCGCGCTCTCCTTGCGGTTCTGCCACTCGGTGCGCTCGGCAAGGATCGCCTGCACGCGGCGGTCGGCGAGCTCAGCCTCGCGCGCCAGCGCCTGCGCCTCGGCGCGGACCTGGGCGGCCATGCGGCGGTGGGCTTCGATGTCGCTGCGGACAGCGGCGAGACGGGTCTCGGTGTCCTCGCTCGACGGCAGCTCGCTGATGCCGGCTTCGGCATATTCATAGGCAGCTTCGGCTTCGGCGCGGTCGGCGGCGAGGCGGCTGTGCGCTTCGGACAGCGTCGCCTTGCGCGCGGCATGGCGGCTGATCTCGCGCTCGGCATTGGCGTGGCGCTCGCGCGCGACGTTCAGCTCGCGCTGCGCGGCACGCCAGGCCTCGCGGCTGGCCCCTTCGGTGCTCGCCGCCATCTGCAATTCGGACTCGGCGTTCTCCAGCGCCTGACGCTTGATCTGCGCGTCGATGCGGGCCTGCTCCAGCTCGTTCTCGATATCGACGAGGCGGGCGCGCTCGGCGAGGCGGCGGGCAGCGCCGGTCGGAGCGTGGGCCGCGGCGACGAAGCCGTCCCAGCGCCAGACGTCGCCCTCGGGCGAGACCAGCCGCTGGCCGGTCTTGAGCTGCGAGACCAGCTCGGCACCGCGCTCGCGCGGCACCACGCCGATCTGGGCCAGGCGGCGGGCCAGCTCGGCCGGCGCCTGCACGTGATTGGCGAGCGGCACGGCGCCTTCGGGCAGCTCCGGATCGCCCTCGGTGTGGCCGACATTGGTCCAGCGCATCGGCGCCGACGGATCGATCGGGGCGTCGAGGTCGTCGCCGAGGGCGGCGCCGATCGCCTTTTCGAAGCCCTTGTCGACCGTGATGCCGTCGATGATCGGCGGCCACAGATTCTTGGTCTCGCCGTTGAGGATCTTGGAGATCGTACGTGCTTCGGTTTCGAGCCGCTGCGCGCGCTTGTCGGCTTCGACCAGCGGCGAGCGCAAGGATTCCAGCGTCTGGCGCGCTGCGACGTGGGCGGCTTCGCTGGCCTGTGCTGCGGCTTCCGAGGCTGCCAGCGTCTCTTCCGCGGTTTCGACCAGCGCCGTCAATTCGTCGAGATCGCCGAAGCCGCCGGTCGCCTCGGTGAGCTTCTGCTCCTCTGCGGCGACGTTCGCGATCTCCTGATCGAGCCGGGCGAGCTTGTCGCGATGGGTGCGGACGTTGGCTTCCAGCTGGTTGCGCTTGGCGGTGAGGTCGGCGAGGGCGGTAGTGAGCTCGGCGAACTGCTGCTCGGTCTCGGTCAGCACCGCCTCGGCTTCGGCGACGCGCTCGTCGACGCCGGAGCGCTTCTCGACGCGCGACTTGATCTCTTCCTTCAGCTCGGCATCTTCGGCGTCGAGCCGCTGCAGCGCGACGTCGGCATCCATGGTTTGCTGCTGGGCACGGGAGATGTCACCCTCGAACTGGGCGAGGCGACGCTCGAGCTCGGCGACGCGCTCCTTGGCGCGCTCTTCCTCGCGGTCGAGCAGCTCGCGGGCATTGGTCAGGCGCTGCAGGCCAGCCGCGGCGCGTGCTTCGGCGTCGCGCAGCGCCGGCATCTCCGCGGCACGGATCGCCTGGATGCGGGCAGCCTCGGCCTGATGCTGGGTGCGCTCGGCCATCTCGCGCACGGCGAGGTCATGGGTCTGGCCGGACTCGTTGACGTCGGCATGGGCGCCGATCCAGCGCAGGTGGAACAGGGTGGCTTCGGCTTTACGGACTTTGGCGGCAACCTCGCGATAACGCACGGCTTGGCGGGCCTGCTTCTTCAGGCCTTCCATCTGGCCTGAGAGCTGGCCGATCACGTCCTCGACGCGGGTGAGGTTGGTTTCCGCCGCCTTCAGCCGCAGCTCGGCCTCGTGGCGGCGGGCATGCAAGCCCGCAACGCCCGCGGCGTCTTCCAGCACGCGGCGGCGCTGCTCGGGCTTGGCCTGGATGATCTCGCCGATCTTGCCCTGGTGGACGAGGGCGGGCGAGCGCGCACCGGTGGCGGCATCGGCAAACAGGATCTGCACGTCGCGGGCGCGTACGTCGCGGCCGTTGATGCGATAGACAGAGCCGGCCTCTCGCTCGATGCGGCGGGAGACCTCCAGAAGCTGGCTGTCGTTCATCGCCGCCGGCGCGGTGCGATCGGCATTGTCGATCGTCATCGTCACTTCGGCGTGGTTGCGCGCGGGGCGGTTGCCGGAGCCGGCGAAGATCACCGCGTCCATGTCGGCGGCGCGCAACGACTTGTACGAGGTTTCACCCATCGCCCAGCGCAGCGCTTCGACGAGATTCGACTTGCCGCAACCGTTGGGGCCGACCACGCCGGTCAAGCCGGGCTCGATGACGAAGTCCGTGGGCTCAACGAAGGACTTGAAGCCGTGAAGTCGCAGGCGGGTGATTTTCATAAGCACGCATCTCTGTTGGCAGGCGCGAATCCCCTGCCGGGACAATACCATGGAAGGCAGTGTCGCTATCCGGGGCGAGTCGCGCGAGGCGCCTCATGCGGCTGGACAATGGCCGCGGTGCGCCGCGAGGGCAACCGGCGAAAGCCGCTTTTCCCAAGGGATTTATGCCGGGAAAGATACGGCTTTCGAGATGCGAATCAGGATCTTGACGAGCGAATCAGCTCTTCAGCAGCGGATTGATCTTCTTGGCGAACTCCTCGAACGAGGCCTCGCCCTTGATCTTCTCGCCGTTGATGAAGAAGGTCGGCGTCGAATCGACCTTGAGCACGTCGCTGGCATATTTCTGGTCGGCGGCGATCTTGTCGAGCAGCGCCTGGTCCTTCAGGCAGGCCTCGACCTGCTGCTGGGTGAGGCCGGCCTGCTTGCCGATCCGCGTCAGCGTCTCGGTGGTGTTCTTCACCACCCAGTCGTTCTGCTGGCGGAACAGCATGTCGGTGACCGCGAAGTATTTCGGCGCGTCGTCCTTGGCGATGCAGCGCGACAGCATCGAGCCGGCGGCGGCTTTGATGTCGAGCGGGAACTCGCGGAAGATGTAACGCACCTTGCCGGCGTCGATGTATTCCTTCTTGATCTTGGGAAACACCTGCTCGTTGAAGGCCGCGCAGTGCGGGCAGGTCATCGAGGCATATTCGGTGATGGTGACGGCGGCATCTTTCGGGCCGAGAGCCATGTCGGGCAGCGACACCGGCTTGGCGACGTCGGCGGCCGACTGGGCCATGGCGTCGGAGATCAACCGCAGCGGCGAGAGCCCGGCAAACGCGGCAAGCCCGGTCAGCGACAGCATCGTGGTGAAGGCGCGGCGGGTGATGATCAAGGTCGGCTCCCGGATTGGTGTGGTCTTGCCCCAAGGACTTATGGCGGTTCCCGTTCGGGCGGCCTGTCGCTAGCTCGAAACGTCGATTGAGGCAATGGCGCGCGGCGGGACAGGTCCAGATTGGCCGCGAAATAAGGCTCAATTTCGCTTGATGGCGGCCCCAAGTCGGGCCAGCGCCGTCTTCAGTTCTTCATCTTCGATGGCCCCCAGGCTCTCCGCCACCTTGGCGACGCTCTTGGGGTCTGGCGGGCTGGGGCGCTTCCGGGCCTGGGGCCGTGACAGCGGGGCTTGGCGGAAGGCGAGCTTGCCGACCGCGCTCCAGCCGAAGAAGCGGTTGACCCGCTCCAGGATCACGTCGGCGGAGTGCTGGATTTCCAACGCCATCGGCCCCTCGACCCGCAGCACCAGGGTCGCCGGCTCCTGCGGCTGCCCCTCCACCGGCCGCGGCCATTGCATTTTCAGGGGCTCGGCATGGGCCGCGATCTCCGGTCCGGCAATCTGCGCCCACCGCGTCACCAGTTCGCGCGCCGCAAAGCCCTGCTTGGCATAGGCCTCGGCAAAGACGTCGTTGAGCAGGATCCCGAGCGGCTTGGCGCTGATGGGGCCGGGTTTGAAGATGGGGCCGGATTTGGACATGGTCGGCTTTATAGCACTTCGGGCGAACCGCCACGAAGAAAGACGTGGATGCCCCGCGACGCGCGCGGGCATGACATAGAGAGATCGGCGCGACGTCGTTAGGGTGACGACATGAGCCCCAGATCTGCCCGCAAGGCCAGGCCGGAACCCGCGCCGTCGACAGCATCATCATCGCGCCCAACACTCCTGCTCGCTTGGTACGACCGCCATCGCCGGCGGCTGCCCTGGCGCGCGATGCCCGGAGAGGCGTCGGACCCCTACCGGGTCTGGCTGTCCGAGATCATGCTGCAGCAGACCACGGTGAAGGCGGTCGGCCCCTACTTCGAGAAATTCGTGGCGCGCTGGCCTGACGTCACGGCGTTGGGAAGCGCCTCGCAGGACGACGTGCTGCGGATGTGGGCCGGGCTCGGCTATTACTCGCGTGCGCGCAATCTCTACGCCTGCGCGGTCGCGGTGACGCGGGACCATGGCGGCGTGTTTCCGGACACGGAGGAGGGGCTGCGCGCGCTGCCGGGTATCGGGCCGTACACGGCGGCGGCGATCGCAGCGATCGCCTTCGACCGTCACACCATGCCGGTCGACGGCAATATCGAGCGCGTGGTGTCGCGCCTGTTCGCGGTCGAGGAGGAACTGCCGCAAGCGAAGCCTCTAATCCAGCAATTGGCAACGACGCTGCTGGCGAACGCGCGCGCCGGCGATAGCGCGCAGGCGCTGATGGATCTCGGCTCTTCGATCTGCACGCCGAAGAAGCCGGCCTGCTCGCTCTGCCCGCTCACCGAGGATTGCGCGGCGCGTGCGCAAGGCACGCAGGAGACGTTCCCGCGCAAGGCGCCGAAGAAGAGCGGAACGCTGCGGCGGGGCGCCGCTTTCGTGGTGACGCGCGGGGACGAGCTGCTCGTCCGCAGCCGGCCCGAAAAGGGGCTGCTCGGCGGCATGACCGAGGTGCCCGGTTCGGACTGGCTCGCCGGCCAGGACGACGACGAGGCGAAACGGCAGGCGCCCGCGCTGAAGGGACTGTCGCGCTGGCAGCGCAGGGTGGGCGTCGTCACCCACGTCTTCACGCATTTTCCGCTGGAACTGGTGGTCTACACGGCGAAAGCGGAGGCCCGCACGCGCGCGCCCGCAGGCATGCGCTGGGTGCCGATCGCGACGTTGGCCGGGGAAGCACTGCCGAACGTCATGCGCAAGGTGATCGCGCACGGATTGGGTCTCCCGCCGGCGGCATCCTCCTGACACCATGCTGGCAGCAGGCCCGCGCTAACAGAGGCGACACGGAGGCTTCCCGGATGGTCAAGACAGCGCTCGACAACTTCAAGAGGCCGCCTTGTGCCGAACTGCTGGGCTGGCGTCTGCTCGATGCCCGTCCCGAGGAGGGCTGGATCAAGCTCGGCTTCGAGGGCAAGCCCGAATTCTGCAATCCGGCGGGCTTTATCCAGGGCGGCATGCTCTCGGCCATGCTCGACGATACCATGGGCCCCGCGGTGCTGGTGATGAGTGAGGGGCGGCTCTACACCACGACCATCAGCATGACCGTGAATTTCCTCAGCCCCGCCAGGCCCGGCCCGATCATCGGCGAGGCCCGGGTGACGCAGCTCGGCAAGACCATTGCCTTCGTCGAGGCCAAGCTGATGACGGAAGACGGCACGGTGCTCGCGACGGCAAGCGCGAGCGAGAGGTTGTTGGAGGCGGCGAGGGTGGTGGGGAAATAAGCCGGGCGTCACACTCCTCTTCCCTTCCCCCCTTGTGGGGGAAGGTGGCGCGAAGCGCCGGATGAGGGGTTGTCTCAGCGAATTCAAATGAGAGTTGGTCTCGCGGAGAGAACCCCTCACCCAAGTGAGCCCGCGTCTACCGGTGTCGCTGCCCTCTCCCACAAGGGGCGAGGGCGCATCAATATGCATCTCGTTTCGAGTGCAAGCTCACGCCTTCGCCCGCGCGCCCTTGCTCACGATCGGCGGCTTCGCATTCAGCGCTTCCACCTGGAAACCCGCCACGCGCTTGTAGTTGGCGGCGATGTCTTCCAGTTCTTTTTGCGACAGCACGTCGGTGACGACCTTGTAACCATCCGGCGCGCGCTCCTCGACCAGCTGCATCACCTGCTCGGGGCCGTTCTTGCGGTTGAGCAGGACGAGGTCGGTGGTCGCGGGCCGGCGCTCGGCCTCATAGGCGAGCAGCGCGGCCGTGGTCGGGCCATGCGCGAGAATCTCGCGGGTGATGGTGCGGGCATCGAGGATCGCCTGCGAGGCGCCGTTCGAGCCGATCGGGTACATCGGATGCGCGGCATCGCCCATCAGCGTGACCCTGCCGAAGGTCCATTGCGAGACCGGGTCGCGGTCGACCAGCGGATATTCATAGGCGTGCGGGCAGTTCCGGATCAGGCCGGGCACGTCGAGCCAGTCGAACTGCCAGCTCTCGAACCAGGGCAGAAACTCCTCCAGCCGCGCGGTGCGGTTATAGTCCTCGCGCCGCCACTGATAGGTCGGCGGCATATGCCGCTCGGCGACCCAGTTGATCAGATGGTTGCCGGCCGCGTCCGGCTCTTTGCTGATCGGATAGCAGACGAATTTCAGGATCTCGTGGCCGGCCATGATCATGGTGCGGCCGGTGAGGAAGGCTTTCGCCGGCGTGACGCCGCGCCAGAGGATGCGGCCGTTCCAGATCGGCGGCCCTTCGTTGGGATAGAGCTTTTCTCGCGCGGCGGAATGAATGCCGTCGGCGGCGATCAGGATGGCGCCTTCGTAAGTGCCGGCGGCCTTGCCGGTCGCCCGGTCGATGAAATCGGCGCGCACGCCGTTCGCGGTCTCGTTCCAGCCGGTCAGATGACGGCTGGTGAGGATGTTGTCACGGCCGAGCCGCTCGATCGCGGTGTCGAGCAGGATCTGTTGCAGCGTGCCGCGATGGATCGAGAATTGCGGCCATTTGTAGCCGGCCTCCAGCCCGCGCGGCTCGCTCCAGATCGGCTTGCCGTGCTTGGAGAAATAGGCGAGCTCGCGCGTCCGCACGCCGCTGGCGTCCAGCTTGTCGAGCAGCCCGAGCTCGATTAGCTCGCGGACCGCATGCGGCAGCACGTTGATGCCGACGCCGAGCGGCTTCAGTTCGGCGACGCTCTCGAACACTTTTACGGGAACGCCGATTTCGTGCAGGCTGAGCGCAAGCGTCAGCCCACCGATGCCGCCACCGGCGATGAGTACCGTCATGACCAATCCCCCTCCGATTGACGGCGTCTTCGCACAGCCGGGCGGCGGTGGGCAACTGCGAAGAGGTCCCTATGGACGGCGCGGCGGAGGACCGTTAACCTCGGGTTTTCCCCCATGAGGTCCGACATGCTCAAGCTCTACTACGCAACCGGCACCTGCGCGCTCGCCACCTACATCACCCTGGAGGAGGCCGGCGCCGACTACACCGCCGAACGGCTGAGCTTCAAGGACAACCAGCAGAACAGCCCCGACTATCTCAAGATCAATCCGAAGGGCCGCGTGCCGGCGCTGGTGACCGATCGCGGCATCCTGACCGAGACGCCGGCGATGCTGGCTTACGTCGCCCAGACGTTCCCCAAGGCGAAGCTCGCGCCGCTCGACGATCCCTTCGACTTCGCCCAGGTGCAGTCGTTCAATTCGTATCTCTGCTCGACGGTGCATATCAACCACGCCCACAAGATGCGGGGCGCGCGCTGGGCGACGCAGGAGAGCTCGTTCGCCGACATGAAGGCGATGGTGCCGAAGACCATGGCTGCCTGCTTCGCGCTGATGGAGCAGAAGATGTTCAGGGGCCCCTGGGTGATGGGCGAGCAGTACACGATCTGCGATCCCTATCTCTTCACGCTCTCCACATGGCTCGAAGGCGACAGCGTCGACATCAACGCCACGCCGAAGATCGCCGACCATTTCAAGCGCATGTCGGACCGGCCCGCCGTGGCCAAGGTGATGGCCGCGCAGAAGGCGTAAGGCCGCTGCGACTTATTCCCCTGTCGTCCCGGATCGGCGCTCCGCTTTGCTGCGCTTGTCCGGGACGACACCGGGTTTGTTGAAGCCGCATCCTACTCAACGCGCCGTTCCTTCTTCTCCAACTCCCGCCCCGTCTGAAGCATCAGCCGCCGCAGCCAGATCGAGCCGGGGTCCATCTGCGCCCGCGTCGGATGGAACATGAATTGCTCGTCGATGCCGGGGTCCAGCGGCGGCGTCACCGCGACGAGACCGAGCCGTTTCGAAAGGGCCGCGATCAGCCGGCGCGGCACGAAGGCGACGAGGTCGGTGCGGGCGGCGACGTGCAGCGCTTCGAGATAGCCTGAGACCACCAGCGAGACGTGCCGCTCGATGCCCTCGGTGCGCAGCCAGGTGTCGATGAGATCCTCGGCGTTGCCGCGGATGATCACGCCGACATGGCGCGCCGCCAGGAACGTCTCGCGCCGCTTCAGCTTCGTCGACTGCGGATGGCCGCGCCGCACCGCCAGGGCGTCGCGGTCGGTGTAGAGCAATTGGCGGTGGAAGCCCTTGAAGGCATTGCCGATCGAGATCACGAGGTCGATGGTGCGGGCGAACTCGGCGTGGAAGATCGCAGGCCCTCGCCACGGCACGACGTCGATGCGGACGTTGGGCGCAAGGCGCGTCACCTTCTCCATCAGCGGCGGCATCAACAGCTCGACGGCGAGATCGGGCATCATCAGGCGAAACTGCCGCTCGCTGCGTGCCGCATCGAACTCATCCGGCACGAACAGCCCGCGCACCTGGTCCAGTGCCTGCGCCAGCGGCGCGCGCAGGGCCTGGGCCCGCGGCGTCAACTCCATGCGGGCGCCGGTGCGCACCAGCAGCGGATCGCCGAAGATGTCGCGCAGGCGTTGCAGCGCGTGGCTGGTCGCGGGCTGTGACAGGCCGATCCGCATGGCCGCGCGGCTGACATTGGCCTCGCGCAACAGCGCATCGAGCGCGGTCAGAAGATTGAGGTCGAGCGAATTCAAATTCATGAGGCGAATAGATATCATACCAGTTATCGATTTGAAGAATTATCCGGGCGCGGCGATGATCCCTGACGTTCTCACCAAAGGAGATGCCGCCATGAGCGCTGCCGCCAACAAGAAACTGATGCAGGACATTTTCGCCGCCGCCGCCAATCCCGATCCGGCCGCGCGCGATCGCGCCCTGTTCACCACAAGCCTTGCCGATGATGCCAAATGGATCGTGACCGGTCAGTATTCCTGGTCACGCACCTTTTCGGGCAAGGAGGCGATCCTCAACGATCTGCACGGCTATGTGCGCACCCGCCTGCGCGACCGCACGCGCACGGTCGCGCATCGCTTCATCGCCGACGGCGATGTGGTCGTCGTGGAAGCCAAGGGCGACAACGTCACGCCTGAGGGCGTGCGTTACGACAACGACTATTGCCTGGTGTTTCGTCTGGAGGACGGCAGGATCAAGGAGATCCGGGAATATTGCGACTCGGTCTTGACCGAAAAGGCGCTCGGACCTTTTCCGCAGGCACCGGTGAAGGCCGCGAGCTGAGGGGAGTGAGCGCCATCTCCGCCGGCCCATGTCATCAGGCCGAGCCGGCGAGGATCGTGCGGGCGTGGCAGGCCCTGATCGAGATGGTCCGTGTCAGGCGCGAACGGTCCCGGGCCCGGGATCGACTCGCCGCCATGACGGAGCGGGAGCTTCTGGACTGCGGGATGACCAGGGCGGAGATCATGTACGAGTTGCGCAAGCCCCGCCGACGGAAATAGGAGGCCGACGGTCCCGGCCCGCCGCTTCCCCGGATTTTCCAGTGCCGGCGGAACCTTTTCGGTTCCGCCGGCGTTTCCTTCGCTTCCGGGGCAATTGCGCCTCCGGCATCGCGCGTTTGGGAATTTCATGCTGGCTGGGGTTTCGGACGTTTCGACACAGGTTGGCTGCAGCTTTCCCGGACTCCGTGAACGATTGAGAGATGCGACCGCGGCTGTGCACCGGGAGCTCGATGCGCAACTATCGTCATTCGATCTCACCGTCGTGGCGGGCTATCGCCGTTTTCTCCAAGCCAGCGCCGGCGCGCTTCTTCCGCTCGAAGCCGCGCTTGTCGAAGCGGGTGTCGCCGGCATGTTTCCGGACTGGCCGGAGCGGTCGCGCGGTGCCGCGATCGCGGCTGATCTCGGACGGCTCGGCAGCGCCGCGCAATCCACCGTATCGGTACCGCCGCTGACGCCCAGCGGAATGCTCGGTACGATGTACGTGCTGGAGGGCTCCCGGCTCGGGGCCAAGTTCCTGCTGAAGGAGGTCGTGGAGGCCGGCGACCCGCGCATGACGGAGGCCACCAGCTATCTTCGCCACGGGGCAGGCAAGCGGCTCTGGCAAAGCTTCCTGTCAAAGCTCGAAAGCGAAGAGGTCTGCGACGAGGATGAGGTGATCGCGGCGGCGCGCGTTGCGTTCGCTGCGTTCGAGCGTGCGGCGGACCGCGCATGAACGAGGCGGTCAATCTCACCAATTGCGATCGCGAGCCGATCCACGTTCCCGGCAGCGTGCAGCCGTTCGGCTTCCTGCTCGCCGTGCTCTCGGACTTCACGATCTGCATGGCCTCGGACAATGTCGGCAGCTTTCTCGGAAGCGAGGTTGCCGACCTGCTCCAGCAGCCGTTGTCGTCCGTCATGTCCGAAGCCGCCGTCCAGGTCATCCGCAGCCGCGTCGACCATTTGAGCGGGCCGGACGCGACCGAGCGCCTGTTCGAAGTCGAGCTCCAACCCGGCAAGCCGCTTTACGATCTCTCGATCCATTTCTCCGGCGTCTACCTCATCATCGAGGCCGAGCCGAGCGCCCACCAGCCGGGCATCAATTCAGGCGAGCTCGTCCGCCTGATGCTCGACCGAATCCGCAAGACGCGGGGCATGACCGATCTCGCGCGCGAGGCGGCGCGCCAGCTCAAGGTGCTGACCGGCTTCGACCGGGTCATGGTCTACCAGTTTCATCCGGACGGATCGGGCGAGGTCATCGCGGAGACCGCGGAAGCCGGGCTCGAATCCTTCCTCGGCCTGCATTATCCGGCCTCCGACATCCCCCGCCAGGCCCGCATCCTCTATCAGCGCAACTGGCTGCGCATCATCGCCGACATCAACGCCGTGCCGGCTGCGCTGACGTCCACCCCCACGCACAATGCCGGGCTGCTCGATCTTTCGATGAGCGTGCTGCGCTCGGTCTCGCCGATTCACATCGAATATCTGCGCAACATGGGCGTCGCCGCCTCGATGTCGGTGTCGATCCTGCGCGATGGCAAGCTGTGGGGGCTGTTCGCCTGCCATCATTATTCGCCGCGTTACATCTCGTTCGACAGACGCACGGCCTCGGAGCTGTTCGGGCAGATGTTCTCCTGGATCGTCGAGGGGCGCGAGCGCGAGGGCGACGTCGCCTATGAGGCCCGCGCCCATCAGGTTCAGGAGCGGTTGATCGAGATGGCGGCCGCGCACGAGCACAGTCGCCGCGCGATCATCGACTTCCTCGGCGACTATCGCAGGATGATCGACTGCGACGGCGTCGCGGTGTGGTCCGACAACAAGATCGCGCTCCAAGGTGAGACGCCGACGGAGGACGAGGTGAAGGACCTCGTCGCCTTCATCAACCGGACCTCGCCGGGACGGATTTCCGCCAGCGCCGAGATCGCCAAGGTCTATGCCGCCGGCCAGTCCTTCCGCGACCGTGCGGCCGGTTTTCTCGCCATTCCGATCTCACGGACCCCGCGCGACTGTCTGATCTTCTTCCGGCGCGAGGTGACGCGTTCGGTGAACTGGGCCGGCGCTCCCGACAAGGTCTACGACGAGGGCCCGAACGGGTCACGACTGACGCCGCGCAAGAGCTTCGAGGTCTGGCAAGAGACGGTGGCGGGTCAGTCGAAACCGTGGTCGGCCGCCGATATCCGCATCGCCGAGAGCCTGCGCGTCACACTGCTGGAAGTGATCCTGCAATTGTCCGACCTTGCCGCGCGTGAGCGCCGCGGTGCCCAGGAGCGGCAGGAGCTGATGATCGCCGAGCTCAATCACCGCGTCCGCAACATCCTCAGCCTGGTCCGGGCGCTGGTGGCGCAGAGCAAGGACACCGCGACGAGCGTGGAGGAGTTTGCCGGCGTTCTCGGCGGTCGCATCCAGGCTCTGGCCCGCGCCCACGACCAGATCACCAATCTGAACTGGGCGCCGGTGGCGCTGCGGACCCTCGTCGAATCGGAGGCCGGCGCCTATCTCGGGGCGCGTGCCGGCCGCGTGAAGATGGGCGGGCCGGACGTCGCGCTCGATCCCAAGGCGTTTGCCACGCTCGCCCTCGTCGTCCACGAGATGATGACGAACTCCGCCAAATATGGCGCGCTCGCCGATTCCACGGGCAGCGTCGAGGTGGTCTGGCGCCTCGATCCCTCGTCGAGCCTCGTGATCGAATGGAAGGAAAGCGGCGGCCCGCCGGTGCAGCCACCGACGCGGCGCGGCTTCGGCACCACGATCATCGAGCGCTCGGTGCCGTTCGATCTCAAGGGCGATGCCGAAATCCGTTTCGATCTTCTGGGCGTGCAGGCGAAGTTCGTCATTCCCCCCAATTTCGTCGAGCTGGTGCCGTCAATAGCAGGAGCCGCCATGCGTATCGAGGAGCAACAGTCCAGCCGTCCCCGGATCTCCGAGACCGCGCTGATCGTCGAGGACAACCTGATCATCGCAATGGCGGCGGAGGTCATCCTGCTCGATCTCGGCGCCCGCCATGTCGACACGGCCGCAACCGTCGACCAGGCGCTGCGCTCGATCGAACGCACGCGGCCGAGCTTTGCCCTGCTCGATCTCAACCTCGGCAACGAGAGCAGCATCAAGGTGGCGCAGAAGCTCAAGGAGATCGGCGTGCCCTTCATCTTCGCAACCGGCTATGGCGAACGCGCCCCGATCCCGGAGCAACTGGCATCGGCTCCGGTCGTCCAGAAGCCGTATACGCTCGAAGTGGTCGAGAACGCGCTCGGCAAATTGCAGCAGGCCAGCGCCCAGTGAGGGGGCGCATGCGACGCTATGCATGTCGCTGCGGATTCTTGCATGACTTCGCATGGCTGCCGATAAAATCAGCAGCTCTCGCGTGCGCCGATGCGCGCGAGCGCGAGAATTTGAAGGTTCAATTAACGAGTGTCCTCCATTGTGTCGCAGTGCAGCGTGGGTCGCAAGGACGCGAGCCGCGGCTGCCGGGGTGGCCGGTGACGATCGCCGGAATCGTTCGGCCGCTCGAAGTGGAATGCATCTGGGTGGACAGTGGGAATGCCGAACTTTCGTTTGCGGATCAGGGGACGCCTGTACGCAGGCTTCATGGCCCTGGTGGCGGTCGGTCTCGTGATGGCGGTGGTTGCCGTCTGGAATTTGCGCTCGGTGCAGGATCAGGTCGCACGACAATCCGCACTTTCGGACAGCACGGCGCGGGTATTGGAGATATCGACCCAGCTGCAGGCGATCCAGCGGGCCAATCTGCGCTACGTCTACGATGCCAACGAGCCCGCGATGAAGGAGGCGCAAGAGTGCGAGGCCGCCGCGATCGAGCTGCTGCGGGTCGGCGCCAAGGGGACGCTCTCGGACGAGCGGCGTGCGCTCTACAACGGCCTGATCGACGACATCGGCAAGATGCGAAGCCTGCGTGACAACCTCGGTGACGCCGTCAACGAGGCGCGAACGGGCAAGGCGACCTTGTTGCCGGGCGGCGAGGACCTCGCCGTCAAGACGGCCAAGCTGGTCGATGTGGCGCGCGCGGCCGTCGACGAGGACACCGCAGCCCTGGTCGCCGACCTCGAATCCAGGATCCTGCTCGTTCGAATCGCAAACTGGCGTTTCCTGGCCTTGCGCGACGTGCAGGGGCCGGCGAATTTCCGGGCCAGCGTCGACCGGGCCGCACAACGGCTCGCGGCGCTCGAAAAGAGCCCGCAGGCGACGGAACTGCGCTCGACACTGGCGCCGGTGAAGACCGCGCTCGGCGTCTACAAATCCGCCTTCGAGACGACGTCCGCCGCGATGCTTCAGGCCGACGAGATCTATCACAAGAACCTCGCGCCGCTCATCGTCGACACTATCGGCCGGCTCAAGGCCGCGGAAACGACCCTGAAGAAGGACTACCAGGACTCCCGCAGCCAGGCCGAAGCGGTGATCGCCGGCACGACGACCGTTCAGGAGATTGCAGGCGGTCTGGCCATCCTGTTCGGCGCCATCGTCGCCTTCCTGATCGCACGCAGCATCGTCGGCCCCCTGGCTTCGATGACGCGTGCGATGGGGCTGCTCGCCGGCGGCAATCTCGCGGTCGAGATTCCCGGCCGCGGCAAGACCGACGAGATCGGTGACATGGCCACGGCGATCCAGGTGTTCAAGGACAACATGATCGACACCGAGCGGATGCGCGCCGAGCAGACCGAGCTCGAAGCCCGGCAGGCCGAAAGCCGCAAGCAGGACATGGTCAGGCTGGCCGACCAGTTCGAGCAGGCGGTCGGCGAGATCGTCAACACGGTGTCGTCGGCGTCGAACGAGCTCGAAGCCTCCGCCGGCACGCTGACCACGACCGCCTCGCGGGCGCAGGATTTGTCGACGGAGGTCGCCAGCGCCTCGCAGGAGGCCTCGGCCAATGTCCAGGCGGTGGCCTCGGCGACCGAGGAGCTCTCCTCCTCGGTGTCCGAGATCGCGCGCCAGGTGCAGGAATCCGCGCGGATCGCCCGCGACGCCGTCGGTCAGGCGAGCCGGACCAACGAGCGGGTCGGCGAGCTCTCCAAGGCCGCCGCACGGATCGGCGACGTGGTCGAGCTGATCAGCACGATCGCCGGCCAGACCAACCTGTTGGCGCTGAACGCCACCATCGAGGCGGCGCGTGCCGGCGACGCCGGCCGCGGCTTTGCCGTGGTCGCCTCCGAGGTCAAGGCCCTCGCCGAGCAGACCGCGAAGGCGACCGGAGAGATCGGCCAGCAGATCTCCAACATCCAGGCCGCCACCGAGCAGTCCGTCGGCGCCATCAGGGAAATCAGCGGCACCATCGAGCGGCTGTCGGAGATTTCCTCGACGGTCGCGGCCGCGGTGGAGCAGCAGGGCGCGGCGACGCAGGAGATTTCGCGCAACGTCCAGCAGGCTGCCGATGGCACGCAGCGGGTGTCGTCCAATATCGGCGACGTGCAGCGCGGCGCTTCCGACACCGGATCGGCTTCATCGCAGGTGTTGTCTGCGGCACGCTCGCTGTCGGCCGACAGCAACCGCCTGAAGCTGGAAGTCGCCAAGTTCCTGAGCTCGGTTCACGCCGCCTGAGGCGTGAAAAGGGCCACGCGCATGCGCGTGGCCCGACAAGCGGCGTGGTGCGATCAGGCGACCTTGGTCGTCATGTGCTTGAACATGTTGGCGCGCGCCTCGTCGTCCATCTCGGCCTTGAAGGTGAACTTGTCCTTCAGCGCGATCGCCCGGGCTGCCGCGGGCCGTCCCGAGATCTCGTCCACCAGCCGCTTCACGTTGGGATAGCGCGCGAAGGCGTCGTCGCCGAGCTTGAACGGCAACATCCGCGCCCAGCCCCACAGCGCCATGTCGACGATGGAATAATCGTCGCCGACCATGGTGTCGCGGCCGTTGAGGTGAGCGTCGAGAATCCGGTAGTGGCGATCGGTCTCGTACTGATAGCGATTATGGGCGTAGTCGTGGTTCTGGTCCTTCGGCGCGAAGTGCTTGAAGTGCACGGCCTGGCCCGAATAGGGGCCGACGCCGGTCGCGATGAACATCAGCCATGACAGCGTCTCGCCGCGCACGCTGGCGGCGGGCAGGAATTTGCCGGTCTTCTCGGCGAGATAAAGCAGGATGGCGTTCGAGTCGAACACGATGGTCCCGTTGTCGTCGATCGCCGGCACCTTGCCGTTCGGATTGACCTTCAGATAGTCGGGCGTGAACTGCTCGCCCTTGCGGGTGTCGATCTTCACCGGCTCGAAGGGAAGGCCGGCCTCTTCCAGGTAAAGCGCGACCTTGGTCGGGTTTGGCGAGCCGTTGAAATAGAATTTGAGCATCACACATCTCCCCAGGGTTTCTTGCCAATATCTCGTGCCGAGAGCGAACGCAGCATCATTGCCGCGGGGCCGCCTTCTCTTGCCTGAACCTCGTCGGAGAGGGCAACCGGCGAGTTTGCCGGGCGGTATCTGCGCTGTGCGCAGATCAGGCGGCGTAACAAAGGCCGATCGCCGCCGTAAGGACCATCGCCGCGCCGACCGCCTCCAGGCGCAGACCGAGCCGCGCAGCAAGATGCATGTCGGAGGCCCGCGCAGCGCGCTCCGAGCCGCGGGCATAGCCGTGCACGATGACGTCGTGATTGAAATTGTCGTGCGCCTCGTTGCTGCTGGCGAGCCCGACGCAAATCACGAGCACGCCGAACAGCGCGAGGCCGAAGAAGCCGAGCAGGGCGATCAGGAACATCGGAAACATGCCGAGCAGGAAGATCGGCAGCAGCGGCACCAGCAGCAATGTCTCGGACTGTCGTCGCATGGGAGCAGGCCGGTCAGGACGGGGCTGATCAGGCGAATGTAGTCCTGGCTGCCGCCTCATTCAAGGCGCCGTCGCCGTTATGCCGGGGCGCGCCTCTTGGCGCGAGCCTGGAATCCATTGGGCTGCATGTGCGGTGGTTGGATGGATTCCGGGTTCTCGCTTCGCGAGCCCCGGAATGACGGCGCAGCTTACTCGGTCGCCATTCCCGCGCGGATCTCGGCGCGCAGCTCGTCGATCAGCTTGAGACCCTTCTTGGTCTCGATGTGCCAGAAGGTCCAGCCGTTGCAGGCCTGGGCGCCTTGCGCCACCGCGCCGATGCGGTGGATCGAGCCGACCTTGTCGCCGAACATGATGGCGCCGTCGGCACGGACCAGCGCGCCAAGCTTCTTCTTGGCGTCGAACAGCTTCGTGCCGGGCATGATCATGCCGCGCTCGATCAGCTCGGAGAACGCGACGCGCGGGGCTTCGCGCGCGGTCATGAACGGGGCGAGGCTCTCTTCCGGCAGCGGCTCGACCTTGGCGATGCGCGCCTCGGCGGCCTTCGCATAGGTCTTGTCGCGCTCGAAGCCGATATAGGAGCGGCCGAGGCGCTTGGCGACGGCACCGGTGGTGCCGGTGCCGTTGAAGGGATCGATCACGAGATCGCCGGGCTTCGACGACGACAGCAGCACGCGCGCCAGCAGGCCTTCCGGCTTCTGGGTCGGATGCACTTTCTTGCCGTCGGCGCCCTTCAGGCGCTCCTCGCCGGTGCAGAGCGGAATCAGCCAGTCGGACCGTGCCTGCACGTCCTCATTGGCCGCCTTCAGCGCCTCGTAGTTGAACGTGTAGCCCTTGGCCTTCTCGTCACGCGCGGCCCAGATCATGGTCTCGTGCGCGTTGGTGAAGCGGCGGCCGCGGAAGTTCGGCATCGGGTTCGACTTGCGCCAGACGATGTCGTTCAGGAGCCAGAAGCCGAGGTCCTGCATGATCGCGCCGACGCGGAAGATGTTGTGATAGGAGCCGATCACCCAGATCGTCGCCGACGGCTTCATCGCGCGGCGTGCGGCAAGCAGCCAGGCGCGGGTGAAATCGTCATAGGCGGAGAATGAATCGAACTTGTCCCAGTCGTCGTCGACGGCGTCGACGTGGGACTCGTCGGGGCGCTTGAGATCGCCCTTGAGCTGGAGATTGTAGGGCGGATCTGCGAACACCAGATCGACGCTACCTGCCTGAAGCTTCGACATCTCGGCGACGCAATCACCGAGGATGATTCGATGCGACGGAGACTCGAAATTTGTGCGGGGCGCCCTTGCAGACGCCCCGCGACGCGACTCTACCATGACTCAAGAACTCTGACTCAGGCGACGCTGTCGGCGACGCGGGACCAAACAACCGACTGACCGTTACAATGAAGCGGCAAAGTAAAAATCGACTTAACCCGCCGTTTTGTTGAGCAGACCGCGCGTCGCGTTCTGCGTGCATGTCGTCGTGCGCATTCGCTGTTTTTTACAGGGGATTTCGCGCTCGCTTGGGTTGGGGGAGCAATCGTGGCTTCAAAAAGGCTGCAAATTTCCCTCGGAAAAAATTGCTCGACCCTCGGAAAAAATTGCTGGCATCGGCATGCCGTCGCACTAGGCAATAATTGCCGAGCGGGATATTGATGAAGGCAACGGAAATTTTACGTGTGTGGCGCGTTGAGCTTTCGCGCTTCTGCGCCCAGATGATGCCAATCGAGGACTGAGGGAAACCCGCCATGCGCTACGATGATTTCCGCCGCAGCGACGACATCGAGGATCGTCGCGACGATGGTGGAGGCGGCGGTGGCGGAGGCGGGTTCGGCCTGCCCATGGGTGGCGGTGGCCTCGGCATCGGCACGATCATCGTGCTCGGCCTGGTCGGCTATGCTTTTGGCATCGACCCGCGCATCCTGATCGGCGGCGCCGAGATCCTCACCGGCGGCGGCCAGGCGCCGAGCTACCAGACCGATCGCCAGTCGTCTTCGACCGCCAAGCGCGGCGCGCCGACCGACGAGATGGGCAGCATGATCGCCGGCATTCTCGGCGAGATCGACGACCGTTGGAGCGAGATCTTCCAGGCCTCGGGCCAGTCCTACACCGGCCCGAAGGTCGTGCTGTTCCGCAACGTCACCAATGGCGGTCGCTGCGGCCGGGCAGAGTCGGCGATGGGCCCGTTCTATTGTCCGCCGGACCGCACCATCTTCCTCGACACCAGCTTCTTCCGCGAGGTCGAGACGCGCTTCCGCGGCTGCTCCGGCAAGTCGGCCTGCAATTTCACCACGGCCTATATCATCGCGCACGAAGCCGGCCATCACATCCAGAATCTGCTCGGCATCATTCCGCGCGTGACGCGGCTGCAGCAGCAGGCCGGCAGCAAGGCGGAGGCCAACGCACTCCAGGTCAAGGTCGAGTTGCAGGCCGATTGCCTGTCCGGCGTCTGGGTCAACCGCGAGGCGAAGAAACGTCCGAACTTCCTCGAGGCCGGCGACATCGACGCCGCGCTGACGACGGCGAGCGCGATTGGCGACGACACGCTGCAGCGGCAGGCCACGGGACGCGTCGTGCCCGACTCCTTCACCCACGGCTCGGCCGCGCAACGCAAGCAGTGGTTCATGACCGGCTACCAGCAGGGCACGGTCCAGGCCTGCAACACGTTCGGCGGTGGGACGTAGGAACGAAGGTTTCAGGGACGCCGCGCGAATTATGATGCGCGATTGCGCATCTTGGAATCCGGGAGTAGTGCCGTCATCCTGAGGTGCTCGCCTCTTCGGCGAGCCCTAGAGGATGGCGGAGCCCGCGGCCCATCCTTCGGGGCTCACCCTGCGGTGCGCATGCACCTCAGGGCGCGCACCGCAGGATGACGGCGGTGGGCGTTGAAAGAAGGTACAGCGCTATGGCCTCCATCGACGAAACCAAGCAGTTCATCCCGCTCAACATCGCGGTGCTCACCGTGTCGGACACGCGCGCGCTTAGCGACGACAAGTCCGGCCAGACGCTCGCTGATCGTCTCACCGCTGCCGGCCATCGTCTCGCCGCGCGCGAGATCGTCACGGACGACGTCGAGGCGATCCGTGCCGTCGTCCGCCGCTGGATCGCAGATAGCGGCGTCGACGTCGTCATCACCACCGGCGGCACCGGCTTTACGGGACGCGACGTCACGCCGGAGGCGATCGAGCCGCTGTTCGAGAAGCGCATGGACGGTTTCTCGATTGCCTTCCACATGCTGAGCCACGCCAAGATCGGGACCTCGACGATCCAGAGCCGCGCCACCGCGGGCGTTGCCGGCGCCACCTACATCTTCTGTCTGCCCGGCTCGCCCGGCGCCTGCCGCGACGGCTGGGACGGCATCCTGGCTGCCCAGCTCGACTACCGCACGCGCCCCTGCAATTTCGTCGAGATCATGCCGCGCCTGGATGAGCATCTGCGAAGACCGAAGGCGCAAGGCGCGACGGCGTGAGCGCGTTGGTGCGGATGACGACTGGCTGATCGAGGCACGGACTCTTCCTTCTCCCCTTGTGGGAGAAGGTGGCGCGAAGCGCCGGATGAGGAGTATTCATCCGCACGGAATGCTGGGTGAGATACCCCTCACCAAGCGAGCTTGTGTCTGCCAGTTGACATGCCCTCTCCCACAAGGGGCGAGGGCGCATTTATGCGCATCTTGCTTGAGGCGAGGGCGTTACAGATCCCGCTCCCAGGTCTCGCCGACGAGATCGACACCGAAGCTGTGATGCTTCTCCTCCTTCACGAGCTTGAAGCCGGCGCTCTTGTAGATTCCGCGTGCGGCGACCAGGATGCTCTGCGTCCACAGCGTCATCCTCTTGTAGCCCCTCTCGCGCGCGCCCTGGAGGCATTGCTCCACCAGCGCACGGCCGACGCCGAGCCCCCGCGCTTTCGTCTCCACCTGCAGCAGGCGCAGCTTGGCGATCTCGTCCGTGGCCTTGACCAGGAAGATCGAGCCGACCGGCTCGCCTCCTGATTCCGCGATCCAGCAGTGCTCGCGCGCGGGGTCGTAGTTCTTGATGAACTGCGCGCAGATCTCCGCGACCAGCGCCTCGTAGCTGATATCCCAGCCGTAGTCGGCGGCGTAGGCGGCGGCCTGTCGGGAAATGACCCAGCCCATGTCACCGACGCGATGGCTGCGCAGCACGAAAGCCGCAGGCTGGCTGCGACGTTGCTCCAGCACGGCCTCGATGGTCGCCATGGCCTGCGTGAGGCGCGTTGCGTCGCTGGCCGACAGCTGAGCCAGCATTGCGGCGACTTCGTTTTGCGAGCTGAGGTTCAGCTTGGCGAAGGTCTGGCGCCCCTTGGCGGTCAGGCTGAGCTGGTATTGCCTGCGATCTGCGGGCAGTGGCTTTCGCGTGATCAGGCCCTTTTCGTCGAAGCTCTGGATGATGCGGCTGAGATAGCCGGGGTCGAGACCAAGCTCGATCCCGATCTCTTTTGCCGCCAGGTCGTCGCGGTGAGCGAGTTCATAGAGCACCCGGGCTTCGCTGAGCGAAAAAGGGCTCTTTCCAAGGTGCTGGTCGAGCACCCCGAGCTTGCGGGTATAGAAGCGGTTGAAGGCGCGGACCGCGGTGATCGGGTCGGTAGCTTCGAATGACATGGGGGCACCTCGATATTTGCCATTGTCAATTAATTGTTTGACTTTGGCAAGTATCTGGCGGCCTCAGGCGACCATGACGATCCGGCTGCGCAGCATGGTCCGGGACGAACGGCCGAGCCGCCGGAGCAGCCGTGTTTCGGAATGGCGGGCCTGCGGCGGGTAGCCGCCGATCCGGTCGTAATGATCACGCGCGATCAAAAGTCCCTGGTCGCCGAGCGGGCCGACAAGCTTGCGCGCCATGGCGCGGAGGATATCCCGCAAGCCGGTATCGGCGTAAGGTGAGCGCGCATAACGGAAGACGGCAGCCCGATCCCGGCCGCTGGTCGCGACGGCCTGGATGAACTGGGTGGTTTCCTCGATCCAGCCGGTTTCCAGCACCGCGCCCGCGGGCAGGAACATCAGCCAAGGCGAGCGGGCCTGGAGTGCGCCGGCCGCGAGCGCGGCGCCTTGCGAGGATCCCTCGAAGCCGACGAAACGGCAGCCTGCGACGTCGGCAACGCGCTCGATGACGCCGTTGCGGGTGCCGTCGACCAGGAGCACTTCCCGGATGATCCCGGCGGCGGCGCCGGGAACCAGCGCGGCCAGCGTGGCGACCGCCGTCTGCTCGACGCCTTCGGTCGGAATGATGACGCTCAACATGATCGAGGCTTCAATGTCTGCACTTCGGAAAGAAGCGGAGCTCGTTATGATGTTGTCATAAACACGCGGCGTTGCCGAGTGCAACTTTCCGGCCGCGCTTCGGCATGCGATGGTAAACCGCCTCCCGTCATCGCAGCCGAATGTGTCACGGGCGGGCCCGCAATATTGCCGAATGTTTCGGCACGATCCCGATTGCGTTAACCCGTGGCTGCGCCGCGACGGAGGCCTTGCATGAACGCCGATCAACTCGCCGTTGGTATGGCGCCAACACCGCCGAAGCAGGGGACTGCGCCGACGCTGCGGATCCGGGCGCTGATGCTGGGAGACCGCATCAATGCCTCCGGCCTGGAGATCGGGACGCTGGTCTCGTCCACTCCGGCCGCCTTCCGCGTCCACGCCGGCCTTGTCGTGATCTTCCGTTACGGCGTCGTGGTGCTGATCGGCCTGCTGCCTTCGGAGGAGAAAGTCCTCATCGACAATTTGAAGTCTCGCGTGACCGGCGAGCTCAGCCCGTACGAGGAGGAGATCGCGCAGGCGCAGCTCTGCAACGACGAGGCCGCCGAGGCGATCCAGCCGGGGGGGCCGATCTGCCTCGCCAAATTCTCCGACGACCGGCTGCTGCTGGTTGCGGATGCTCTCGCCAAGAGCACGTCGCTGGCGCGCGACGAGCGGCGCGTCGCTGCGGTCTTCGACGTGATCGAGCCGTTTGCACGGGAGCTCGCCGAACACGGCCGCACGCCACGCCGGCGAAAGGGCATCCTGCAATTGATCGGCAGTGCTCTGCTGGTGCAGCAGCGCGTCGCCGGCCGCGTCGCGATCGCCGAGAAGCCCGACGTGCTCTGGGAGAAGCCCGAGCTTGACCGGCTCTATTCCCGCCTCGAGGACGAGTACGAGCTGAAGGAACGCCTCGACACGCTCGAGCGCAAGCTCACCGCGGTGTCGGAGACCGCCAACGCACTGACCGACATCATCGACACCCAGCGCTCGCTCCGGCTGGAGATCGCGGTCGTGGTGCTGATCGTGATCGAGGTCGCGATCGGGTGTTTTCAGATTTTTACCGGCATTCACTGAGCCGCTGCGGCGAGCCTGCCGGGTCGGCCGGATTGCGCCTTCCACGCGGCGATCTCGGCAAGCTCGGCTTCGGGCTGTGTCCGCATCGTCTCGCAGCGCCCGAGATAGAGCTCCCCGGCGTCGCCTTCGATCGTAATCCATTCGCCTTCGGCGAGAACGGCATTTCCGAGCTGGGCACGCCTCGCGACAAGGTCGATCTTCAACTCACGGCAGCCGACCAAGCAGGGCTTGCCCATTTGCCGGGCCACCAAGGCTGCATGCGAGGTGCGCGCGCCGACCGCCGTTACGATGCCGGCGGCCAGAGCGAAGCCCGCGACATCGGCCGTGCTGGTATCGGGACGCAGCAGGATGACCGGCTCGCCCGCGGCCGACAGGCGCTGAGCGCTTTCGGACGAAAACGCCGCTCGTCCGATCCCGATGCCGCCACTTGCGCCGATGCCGGTCGTCGCGGGTTTGCCCGAGGCAACCAATCGGGTTTCGGTGAGCGAAGCAAGGTCGATCTCCGCGATCCGTCCCAAGGCCTCGTCCTCGGAGATCAGTCCTTCATGCACGAAGTCGATCGCGATCCTGGCGGCGGCCCGCGGCGTGCGCTTGGCCGCCCGGGTCTGGAGGATCCAGAGCTTGCCGTTCTCGACCGTGAACTCGACGTCCTGGACGTCGGCGAACGTGCGCTCGAGTTGCCTCAGGATATCGCCAAGTTCCGATTCGAGCTTCGGTAATTCACGGGCGATCGCCTCGGCCGTATCGGGTGCGCGCCTCCCGGAAACGACGTCTTCCCCCTGCGCATCGAGCACGAGGTCGATCATCGGGCGCCGCGCGCCCGTCGACGGATCGCGCGAGAATGCAACGCCCGCGCCGGAGGCAATACCGCCATTGCCGAAGACCATCGCCTGCACGGTCACGGCGGTGCCCTCGAGCGTCTCGAGGTGCTGGAGGCGTCGATAAGTCTGCGCGCGCTCGCTCATCCAGGAGCGATAAACCGCTTGGGCTGCTGCCTCCAACTGCGCGAAGGCATCCTCCAACGAGCCATCGGCGCGATCCTCGATCAGAGCCTGCTCGCGGCTGGCGAGCCGCTCAAGCGCTTCGCTGTCGAGTTCACGGTCGCTGCCGGCAGATTCGGCGGCGACGAGTTCGCAGATGTGCGCGGCAAATTCGGTCTGGTCGATATTGAGCACCGTCTCGCCAAAGCTCTCCAGGAAACGGCGCCGGCAGTCCCAGGCGAGCCGCGGCCGGCCGGTCGCACGGATCAGGCCGTGCACGGCATCGGACGTGCAGCCGACATTGAGAACGGTGTCGAGCATGCCTGGCATCGATCGCGCCGCGCCCGAGCGCACCGACACCAGGAGCGGCTGCCGGCGATCGCCAAAGCGCTTTCCGGTCGCGCTCTCCAGGAACGAAATTCCCTCCTCCAGGCCATCGCGCAGGTGTCGCGCGGCGTGCGCATGGCCGGCAATGATGTCGGCGCAGAGCTTGACCGGGAGCACGAAGGCAGGCGGCACCGGCAGACCCAGTGCCGCCATGCGGGCGAGGCTGGCGGCCTTGGCGCCGATCTCTTCGGCGGGCCGCAATTCGGAGGTTTCAGCGCCGATACGCACGATATGCATGGTGGCTTCCTCAGGCTGCAAGATCGATCATGATGTGACGGCGGAGCAGGTGCCCGAACGAGGCGAAGCGGTCGGTGGCGCGCTCGACGGCACGGGCGAGCTCGATCACCGACAGCGAGGTCGCGACGTCGAAGCCGCCGCAGAAGACCAGCGCGGTCGTCGCGCGTTCGCGGCTGTCGGCGGCGTGTTCGGCATCGATCAGGCGGGTCACGGCGGAGAGCGCGTCCTCGGAATCGGCGTGCCGTCCCTCCGGCACGTCGATCGCCGCGGCAACGCCGCTCGCGGCGACTTCAGTCGCGGTCGCCGCCACGGCGCAAAGCTCGGCCAGCGCTGCCAGCAGGGATGGATCGGTCCTTCCCGGCATCAGCGAGGCGATGAATGCAGCCTGCTCCAGCTCGTCGACGGCTTCCTCGGCGCGATCGATCAATTGCCCGATCAGCGGACGCGCATTGAGGCGGTCCACCTCGTTGCGGCCCTCGAAGGCGATTCGATCGGCCTTCTGCTCGATCATGCCGCAGTGCTGCGTCAGCAAGGCGGCGTCGGCGGGCTGGCCGGCGCGCAAGGCGGCGATATGGCGTGAGATCGCTGCGACGAGATCGTGGGCGAGGCCGATTTGGCGCAGCACGGCTGCGAGCAACGCTCCGTCGACGCGATCCAAATGCCGCATCAGGTCGGCTTCGATCTGGTCGCGCACAGTCCTGACCGAACGGCCCGCGAGCAATGCCTCGGTGGACGCGCGTAGTGACGCTTTGAGAAAATCGATGGCAGGGCTGCGGCCGAGCGCCTGGTCGAGCCGCTCGCCGAAGCCGATCCGCGCGGGAGCGGCGTTCCGCACCGCAGAGCCCAGCAGATCGTTGCCGCCGAGCTCGAGGAAACCGCGATGGCCGATCCGCTGCCGGGCCGCCCATTCCAGGATGTGGACCGCGTCCTCCTTGGCGACCCAGCTCCTCAGCAGCTTGCGCGCCTTGTTCCAGTCGATCAGAAACACCAGCGCGGCACCGACCGCCGCGAGGAATTCGTTGCGATCGGCAGCGTGTCCGGTCTGATACTGGCCGGTGACGAGATAGAAGGAATTGTCCTCGCCGAGCCCTGTGGCGGTGTGACGATCGAGCCCGCTCCAGCTCGCCTCGAACTTGTCGAACAGCGAAATGAAGAATTTCGCGCGGGCGAGGTGCACGTCGGTGTAGGTGACGGTGACCGCGTTCTTCTTCACCGCGATCACGACGACATGGGCGTCCGTGGTGCCGATGTCGTTCTGGATCAGCAGCCGGCCCTCGGTTCGCGTGGCCATGGTGTCGAGGCCCGGATGATTGAACTTGAGGCCGCGCGTCGCGTTCAGGCCCTTCATGAAAGCGGCGACCGCCGTCCGGTCCTCGCTGTGCAGACCGAAGACATGGGCGCCGTCGAGCGTTTCTTCCGCGCAAGCCGTTGCCAGCCTGTTGAGCTGCTTGTGCAGATCCATGACGAGGCGATGCAGGCTGTCGCCGCCCGCGTCCGCGACACCGGTCAGGCGCGCGATATGGGACATTGCGATCTCGCCGGTGGACTCGAGCAGGCCGGCCGCGCGGATTGCCTCGAGGCGCGCCTGCGCTCTCTCGCCTTCGCTCGCGGCGCCGGCGCCGACGGCGCGGATCATGGTCGCTGCGTCGTCCGCGATCTCCTGCATCAGCTTTGCGAGTTCGGGCGCCGCGAGCCGGCCGTGTCCGACCAGATGCGCGCCACCGATCAGCGTCGCGATGGCGGCGGGGGCGATGCCCGCCGTCTGGCTTTCGATGCCAAGGTCACTCGCGGGTCGGCCCGGCTCCTGCGCATGCTGGGCCGCTGCCTGTAGCGCGCTCATGCGCACCTTGATGCGATCATTGGCGGCAAGCCCTTCCGCGACCAGCGCGGGCAACAGGATGCCGCCTTGTCCGAGCTCTTCGATGATGTGGGTCTTCATGATCCGTCCGCTCGATGATTGATGCGGACTCTATGCCACGCGACTTTGACGGCGTCGTTGCGGCAGATCATTCATAAAAATGTCACGTGACGTCGCGTCCGCGGATCAGAGCTGCGCAATGCCGCGCGATCGTCAGCTCTTCATTGGTCGGGATGACGAGCACGTCGACAGCGCTATCGTCGCGGCTGATCCGCTCGCGCGTCTCTTCGTTCGCCGCCGCATCGATCCGCACGCCGAGCCAGCCGAGCCGTTCGCCGATCGCGCTGCGGATCTCCTCGGCATGCTCGCCGATGCCGCCGGTGAAGACCAGGCAATCGAGCCCGCCGAGCGTGGTCGCCATCATCACGATCGCTTGCGCCGCCCGGAACGTGAAGAGGTCGACCGCCTCCCGCGCCGCTTCTGTGCTGCTCGCCAGCAGCGTGCGCATGTCGGCGGAAAGACCGGAGACGCCGAAGAGGCCGGACTCGTGATAGAGCAGGTGCTGGACGTCTTCGAGCGACATCTTCTCGTGCTGTTGCAGATAGAGCAGCACGCCGGGGTCGATCGTGCCGCAGCGCGTGCCCATCACGAGGCCGTCGAGCGGCGTCAGTCCCATCGTGGTGTCGATGCTGCGGCCGTCGCGTAGCGCGCACAGGCTGGCGCCGTTGCCGAGATGGGCGATGACGCTACGCTTTGCGATGAGCTCGGGTGCAATCTGGGCGAGGCGCCCCGCGACATATTCGAACGACAGGCCGTGAAAACCGTAGCGTCGGATGCCACGCTCCTCGAAGCGCCTGGGAATGGCGAAGCGGCTCGCCGGCGGCGCGATGGCGTGGTGGAAGGCGGTGTCGAAACAGGCGATCTGCGTCAGCGCCGGCCGGATCGCGGCGAGCGTGCGGACCGGCGCGAGGCAGCGCGGCTGGTGCAGCGGCGCCAGCGGCGTCAATGCTTCGAGCTTCGCCGTGACCGCGTCCGACAACACGACCGGGCCTGAATAGTCCCGCCCGCCGTGAACGACGCGATGGCCGACGGCGCGCAGGCTGCGTTCGCCGAACCGGTCCTCGATGAAGGCGAGCACGTCGGCGAACAGATGGCCGCCGTCGGCATCCGCCGCTTCTCGTCGTGTCTCGAACAGGTCTTCGCCGGCGGGGCTCCTCACCACCAGGCGGGGTCTGGCCTCGTGCTCGTCGAGCAGGCCCTTGCACACCAGGCCGGGCTCGGTCGCCGAGATATCGAACAGGCCGAACTTGATGCTCGACGATCCCGAGTTGAGGACGAGGACCGTGTCCGACATGGCTAGCCGGCTCCAGCCGGGCTGCTGCCGCCGGAGCTGTTGGGCCAGACCCAGCCCTGGATCTCCGGCATGTCCTCGCCGTGCTCCCGCACATAGCGCGAATGCAGGATCAGCTTGTCGCGGAATTGCTGCTTGGCCGGCGCGGCCTTGGCCGCGAGCCCGGGCACGCGCTCGATCGCCTCGATCGCGAGGTGGTAGCGGTCGAGCTCGTTGAGCACGACCATGTCGAACGGCGTCGTCGTGGTGCCTTCCTCGGCAAAGCCGCGCACATGCATGCCGGCATGGTTGGTGCGGTTATAGGTCAGGCGATGGATCAGGTAGGGATAGCCGTGATAGGCGAAGATCACGGGCTTGTCCGTCGTGAACAGGCTGTCGAAGTCGCGATCCGAAAGCCCGTGGGGATGCTGCTCCTTCGGCTGCAGCGTCATGAGATCGACGACGTTGACGACGCGGATCTTCAGGTCCGGCAGCGCCTTGCGCAACAGGTCGACGGCAGCGAGCGTCTCCAGCGTCGGTACGTCGCCAGCGCAGGCCATCACCACGTCGGGCTCCTCGCCCGCATCTTCCGTCCCCGCCCAGCTCCAGATGCCGATGCCGGCATCGCAATGCGTGGCTGCGTCCTGCATCGACAGCCATTGCGGCGCCGGCTGCTTGCCGGCGACGATGACGTTGATGCGGTCATAGGTGCGCAGGCAGTGGTCGGCGATCCACAAGAGCGTGTTGGCATCGGGCGGGAAGTAGATGCGGACGATGTCGGCCTTCTTGTTGGCGACGAGATCGACGAAGCCGGGGTCCTGATGGCTGAAGCCGTTATGGTCCTGCCGCCAGACGTGCGAGGTCAGCAGATAGTTGAGCGAGGCAATCGGCCGCCGCCACGGCAGATGCCGTGTCACCTTCAGCCATTTGGCGTGCTGGTTGAACATGGAATCCACGATGTGGATGAAGGCTTCGTAGCAGGAGAAGAAGCCGTGCCGTCCCGTGAGCAGATAGCCTTCGAGCCAGCCCTGGCAGAGATGCTCGCTCAAGACTTCCATGACGCGGCCGTCCTGCGCCAGATGGACGTCGTAAGGCTCGATCGGCTCCATCCAGACCCGCTCGGTCTCCTCGAACACCGCGTCGAGACGGTTTGACGCGGTCTCGTCCGGACCCATGATGCGGAAGTTGCGCTCGGTCGCGTTGAGGCGGATGACGTCGCGCAGGAATTTGCCGAGCTCGCGGGTCGCTTCGCCAGTGACGGCGCCGGGCTGCGGCACGTCCACCGCAAAGCTGCGGAAGTCCGGCAGCTTGAGTTCCTTCTTGAGCAGCCCGCCATTCGCATGCGGATTGGCGCCCATGCGGCGGGTGCCTTCCGGGGCCAGTGCCTGCAACTCGGGAACGAGCGCGCCCTTCGCATCGAACAGCTTTTCAGGTTCGTAGCTGCGCATCCAGTCTTCGAGAATTTTCAGATGCGCCGGATTCTCGCGGCAACCTGCAACCGGCACCTGATGCGCCCGCCAAAAACCCTCGACCTTCTTGCCGTCGACCTCCTTCGGGCCGGTCCAGCCTTTCGGGCTGCGCAGCACGATCATCGGCCAGCGCGGCCTTTCGACGCTGTCGCGTCCATCGCGGGCATGCTGCTGGATCGAGCGGATGCTGGCAAGCGCGACGTCGAGCGCATCCGCCATGGCCTGGTGCATCAGTTTGGGGTCATCGCCCTCGACGAACAGCGGCTCGTGGCCGAATCCGCGGAAGAGATCTCGGATCTCGCTGTCGGGCATTCGGCCAAGCACGGTCGGATTGGCGATCTTGTAGCCGTTGAGATGCAGGATCGGCAGCACCGCGCCGTCATGGGCGGGGTTCAGGAACTTGTTGGAGTGCCAGGATGCAGCGAGCGGGCCGGTCTCGGCTTCGCCGTCGCCGACGACGCACGCGACGATCAGGTCGGGATTGTCCAGCGCGGCGCCATAGGCGTGCACCAGCGCGTAGCCGAGCTCACCGCCCTCGTGGATCGAGCCCGGCGTTTCCGGCGCCGCATGGCTCGGAATGCCGCCAGGGAAGGAGAACTGCCGGAACAGCTTGCGCATGCCGTCCGCATCGCGCGCGATATCAGGGTAGATCTCGCTGTAGCTGCCTTCGAGATAGGTGTTGGCGACCATGCCCGGTCCGCCATGGCCGGGGCCGCAGACATAGATCACGCTGACGTCCAGTGCGCGGATGACGCGATTGAGGTGGGCGTAGATGAAGTTCAGGCCCGGCGTCGTGCCCCAATGGCCGAGCAATCGCGGCTTGATGTGCTCGGCGCGCAAGGGCTCGCGCAGCAGCGGATTGTCGAGCAGGTAGATTTGCCCGACGGAAAGGTAGTTTGCGGCGCGCCAGTAGCGATCAAGGAGATCAAGGTCATTGGTCGCTGAGGCCGATTGTTGTTGATTTGTCATGTTCTTGCCGATTGTTGCCGAGCTACGCCCGCGATCGTCACCAACATTGTTCCGGCGCGATCGATCCCTGACCGGCATCAAACGGAATCGTTGCGACAGGCATGTTGCGTGAGGTCAAAGGACCGCGCCCGAAATTTGGGCGGGCTACTGTGCATGGGGTTGTTTTTCCATTTTTGGTTTGTGTTCTTGATTTGTTCCTTTGGCGTGCTATCTTGGCTTCATGAGTCCAGCAGCATCCTCACATGCTCTCAAGCACCCGCCGGTCAAGGCGCCCTCCGAGCCGGCGGGTGTGGACTCTGATTTTCCTGAGCTTGGCGTTGCCATCGACCGCGCACGCCGGCGAGGGCGGGGGGCACAGTCCAACGCCAGCGGCCGGTATGAGGCCGAGGCGCGGGTCGCGTTCGACGACGGCTGGCAGAGCCTGGAAGAGCTGCCGCCGTTCAAGACCACGGTCGCGGTCGACACCTCGCGCAAGGTGATCACCCGCAACGAGTCTCCCGATATCGGCTTCGACCGCTCGATCAATCCCTATCGTGGCTGCGAGCATGGCTGCGTCTACTGCTTTGCGCGGCCGACCCATGCCTATCTCGGCCTGTCGCCGGGGCTCGACTTCGAGTCGAAACTGTTCGTGAAGCCGGAGGCGCCGTCGCTGCTGGAGAAGGAGCTGGCCGCGCCCGGCTACGAGCCGCGGATGATCGCGATCGGCACCAACACCGATCCCTACCAGCCGATCGAGCGCGAGCGCAAAATCATGCGCGGCATTCTCGAGGTGCTGGAGCGTGCCGGCCATCCCGTCGGCATCGTCACCAAATCGGCGCTGGTGGTCCGCGACATCGACATTCTCGCGCGGATGGCCAAGCGCAACCTCGCCAAGGTCGCGATCTCCGTGACCTCGCTCGATCCAAAACTGGCGCGCACCATGGAGCCGCGGGCCTCGACGCCGCCGAAGCGGCTGGAGGCGCTGAAGCAGCTCTCGGATGCCGGCATTCCCACCACCGTGATGGTCGCACCCGTGATCCCCGCGCTGAACGATTCCGAGATCGAGCGCATCCTCGATGCCGCCGCCCATGCCGGCGTCAAGGAGGCCTCCTATGTGTTGCTGCGGCTGCCGCTGGAGGTGCGCGATCTCTTCCGCGAATGGCTGATGGCGAACTATCCGGACCGCTATCGCCACGTCTTCACGCTGATCCGAGACATGCGCGGCGGCCGCGACTACGACGCGAAATGGGGCGAGCGGATGAAGGGGACGGGACCGATGGCCTGGACCATCGGCCGCCGCTTCGAGATCGCCTGCGAGCGGCTCGGGCTCAACAAGCGGCGCTCCAAGCTGACCGCGGATCACTTTGCGCGGCCGAATCGGAACGGCGATCAGCTCAGCCTGTTCTGAGCGAGCAAGTGAAAGAGGCGTCGCATGGGTAAGGAAGTTTCGGCTCCGGTGCCGCGGCTCACCGTCATCACGCTCGGCGTCAGCAATATCCGCGCCAGCATTGCCTTTTACGACGCGCTCGGTTTCTCGCGCCGGCTGAAGGCGACCGGCGAGGCGGTGGCGTTCTACGATACCGGTGGTCCGGTGCTCGCGCTGTATCCTTGGGATCAGCTCGCGGCCGACGCCAAGCTGCCTGACAATCCCAGGTCATCGACCTTCCGCGGCATGACGCTCGCCTGGAACTGTGCCACGCGTGAGGAAGTGGATGCGGTGCTGGCCTTCGCCCTCGGCAAGGGCGCGAGGCTGCTGAAGGCCGCGCACGAGACCGATTACGGCGGCTATTCCGGTTATTTCGCCGATCCGGACGGCCATCCCTGGGAGGTCGTGGTCGCGCCCGGCATCGAGCTCGGCGATGACCGGCGGGTGCATCTGGCAGAGTAGGGCGCCAACCTGAATAACGGGAATTGCGCGGGGTTCCCGGTTGCGCCGGCCGGGGCGCTTGCGCACCATCCCGGCCATGATTCGGGACAAGTCCACCAAGAAGCCGGCCAAAGACGCGCCCAAGCAGGTCGACGCGAAGAAGATCGCGCCTGCCAAGGCCAGCTTTCGCCGCGAGCGCGCGCTGATCAAGCGCGGCATCTGGCCGGTTGCCGGCTGCGACGAGGCCGGCCGTGGCCCGCTCGCAGGTCCCGTGGTGGCCGCCGCGGTGATTCTCGATCCCGACCGCATCCCGCGCGGCATCGACGATTCCAAGCGCCTGACGGCCGAGGCGCGCGAAAAGCTGTTCGACAGGATCTGTGCGACCGCGCAGGTCTCCGTCGCCGTCGCCTCACCGTCGCGAATCGATCGCGACAACATCTTGCGCGCCTCGCTGTGGGCGCTGAAGCGTGCCGTGGTGGCGCTGCCGGAGGCGCCCCGTCACGTCTTCGTCGACGGCCGCGACCGACTCGACACGTCCTGCGATTGCGAGGCCGTGATCGGCGGCGACGGTATCGTGCTGTCGATCGCCGCGGCTTCCATCGTCGCCAAGGTGACGCGCGACCGCCTGATGTGCGCGCTGGCGCAGGATTGTCCCGGCTACGGTTTTGAGCAGCACAAGGGCTACGGCGTCCCCGAGCACCTCGATGCGCTGAATCGCCTCGGCCCCACCGTCCACCACCGCAGCTTCTTCGCCCCCGTCGCCGCCGCCCGCGCCAAGCATATGCCGTGGACGGTCGAGCCGGTGCAGGACCTGTTCTCGGTCACCGAGCTCGAAGTGCAGGCGGAAGCCAGCGTCGAGATCGAGGCGTCGGCGAATCTCTAGGGCTGGCCCCACAGCTTCATGGCCGGGCCTGACCCGGCCATCCACGTCTTTCCTGCGGTACGAGAACGTGGAAGCCCGGGCATGACGAGCAAACCGCCGTTGCCACGACGCATGACGCCCTTTATCAAAACAGATGTGAGCGAATAGGGCCGGCTGGACGGGTTGGCTGCATCTTTCGGGCGTTGCATGCGGTTTACCTCCCTGGTCATCGAGCTCATTCGCGCCCGGCCGCGGCTGATCGTGTGGATCGCCGTGCTGCTTCAGGCCGCGATGTGGCTCTTTGTGGCGCTGGTGTTCTACCGCAGCCCGCCCGGCACGCTCGCAACGCTCCTTGCCTTCGGACGCGAATACCAGGTCGGCACCGATCTCGGTCCGCCCTTGCCGGTCTGGCTCGCCGACATCGCCTATCGCGCTGCAGGCGGCCACATGTTCGGCGTCTATGTTCTCGCCGAGCTCTGCGAGATCGCGACGTTCATCGCGCTCTACCATCTGTCCCGTGCCGTGGTCGGGTCGCAGCAGGCGGTGCTCGCCGTGCTCCTGACCATGACGGTGCTCGCGTTCTCCTCGTCGGCGCTCGACTTCGGTCCCCTCGTCCTGGCCCGCCCGCTCTGGGCGTTGCTGCTGCTGCACTCCTGGCAGATCATCGGCCAGCGCCGCGGCAATGCCTGGTTCGCCTGGTCGATCGAGGCCGGCCTGCTGCTGCTGACAACGCCCGCCGCGATCTTCCTGCTGCTCCTGTTCGTCGTCTTCGCGCTCTCGACCGCCGGCGGCCGCCGCACGCTGCGCGCGCTCGATCCGCTGTTCGCATTGATCGTCGTGGCCGTGCTGGCGCTGCCCTATGCGGTCTGGCTGATGCGGGCGCAGACGCTGGTTCTGCCCACCTTGCCTGAGGTCGCCGAGCTGAACGCCCGCGCGCTCCACGCGGCGTGGCTGCTCGGCGGTCTCGTGCTCGGGAGCGCCGCGATTCCGGCACTGACCTTCCTCAACACCGGCCTGTTCGTCGCCAAGGGCGAGGAGGCGCCGATCATCTATCGTCCGCCGGTCGAGCCGCTCGCCCGCAACTTCGTCTTCTTCTTCGCGCTGGCTCCGGCGCTCGGTGCCGTGCTGATCTCGGGCCTGCTGGGTCTCGATTCCGTGGTGGGCGGAGCCGGTGTCGTGCTGGTCCTGTCCGGGCTTGCCGTGGTCGTCGCGGCCGGCGACCTCATCGCGATGCGCCGCGCGCGCATGCTGCGCATGGTGTGGGCTGCCGCCGTCGTCGCGCCGGCCGCCGGCGTGGTGCTCGCCGTGCTGTTCCTGCCCTGGACCGGGGCCAACGAGATCGCGACCTCGATGCCCGCGCGCGCGATCTCGGATTTCTTCGACGAGAGCTTCGCCCGCCGCACCAACCACCGCCTGCGCGCGGTTGCCGGCGAGACCCAGCTGGCGAGCCTGATCACGCTGCATTCGGGGCGACCGCACCTTTTCATCGACGCGAACCCTGCGCGGACGCCATGGATGGATCAGACCAAGTTCAGCGAGACCGGCGGTGTCGTGGTCTGGCGCGCCTCCGATACCGCCGGCACCCCGCCGCCGGACATCCTCAAACGCTTTCCCGGCATCGTGCCGGAAGTGCCGCGCGCCTTCGAATGGCTGGTGACCGGGCGCCAGCAATTGCTGCGCGTCGGCTGGGCCATCGTGCGGCCGAAGGGGACGTAGGCAGGTGTCGTGCCCCGGACGCTGCGCAACGCCTTTTCGGCGGTGCGCTGCAGAGCCGGGGCCCATCTCTCCGCATCGTACCTTGTTGCTTTCTGGGTCCCGGCTCTGCGGAGTGTCACTGCGTGTCGCACCGCGTCCGGGACACGAGAGCGCTATCCCGCCAGCACCTTCGCGATCGCGCGCAGATCCTGCCAGGCCAGCCGCTTGTAGGACGGCGAGCGGAGCAGATAGGCCGGATGAAACGTCGGCAGCGCGCGGATGGTGCGCGCACCCGTCTCGTAGTCGAACCAGCGGCCGCGCGTGCGCATGATGCCTTCGCGCGTTCCGAGCAGGGTCTGGGTCGAGGGATTGCCGAGCGTGACCAGCACGTCGGGATTCACCAGCTCGATCTGGCGCTGGATGAAGGGCAGGCACACCTGCGTTTCCTGCGGCGTCGGCGTACGGTTGCCGGGCGGCCGCCAGGGTATCACGTTGGCGATGTAGGCGGTGCCGCGGTTGAGGCCGATCGCGCCGATCATGAGGTCGAGCAGCTTGCCGCTGCGTCCGACGAAGGGTAGCCCTTCGATGTCCTCGTCGCGGCCCGGCGCCTCGCCGACGAACATGATGCGTGCCTGCGGATTGCCGTCGGCGAACACCAGCCGCGTCGCGGTGTGCTTCAGCGCGCAGCCCTCGAAGTTCTGCATCAGCTCGCGCAGCGCCTCCAGCGTCGGCGCGGTGCGCGCCGCCTCGCGCGCCGAAGCAATGGCGATGTCGGGCGCGGGTGCGGCCTCGCCACGCATCACCGCGGGCGCTGCCACCGGCCGAGGCGCCTCGGCTGGCGCTACGCGCGGGGCCGGCGGCGGCGCATCGATTTCCGCCAGGCGGTCTATCGGTTCCTCTGCGAGCGCACAGTCGACTCCCGCCTCCAGATAGAAGGCAAGCAGCTCACGGACGGTGGGGGCGGGTTCGGGGATCATGGAAAGTCAGACTTTTATATCATTTTGGGGCGCCTTGCATCCCAGCGAAACGCATTTCCGCTGTTGTCCTGCCCGGAAAAATCGGAAACAAGGGGGCCGCAAACGACCGAGGACCGTCTCAAGGGCTGAGATCAGATGAGCACCGAAGAACTTCCCCCGCGCGAATCCATGGAATTCGACGTCGTCATCGTCGGCGCCGGCCCCTCGGGCCTGTCGGCCGCGATCCGGCTGAAGCAGCTCAATGCCGATCTCAACGTCGTCGTGGTCGAGAAGGGCTCCGAGGTCGGCGCACATATCCTTTCCGGCGCGGTGATCGATCCCGCAGGTCTCGACAAGCTGGTCCCGGACTGGCGCGACGATCCCGATTGCTCGCTCAAGACCCAGGTGAAGGACGATCGCTTCTTCTGGTTCACCGAGACCGGCGCGATCAAGCTGCCCAACTTCATCATGCCGCCGCTGATGAACAATCATCATTGCTACATCGGCTCGCTCGGCAATGTCTGTCGCTGGCTGGCGCGCAAGGCCGAGGCGCTCGGCGTCGAGATCTATCCGGGCTTTGCCGCCGCCGAGGTGCTCTATGACGAGGCGGGCAACGTCAGGGGTATCGCCACCGGCGACATGGGTATCGGCCGTGACGGAAAGCCGAAGGACTCCTTCACGCGCGGCATGGAGTTGCTCGGCAAGTACACGCTGTTCGCGGAAGGCGCGCGCGGCAGCCTGACCAAGCAGCTCATCGCGAAATACGCGCTCGATGCCAAGAGCGAGCCGCCGAAATTCGGCATCGGCCTCAAGGAAGTCTGGCAGATTGATCCCGCCAAGCACCAGAAGGGCCTGGTCCAGCATGCGGTCGGCTGGCCGCTGAAGAACGATACGGGCGGTGGCCTGTTCTTCTATCATTACGACGAGAACCTGGTGTCGATCGGCTTCGTCGTCCATCTCAACTACAACGATCCCTATCTGTCGCCGTTCGACGAGTTCCAGCGCGTCAAGAACCATCCGGCAGTGCGCTCGACGCTCGAAGGCGGCAAGCGGCTGGCCTATGGCGCCCGCGCCATCACCGAAGGCGGCTACCAGTCGGTGCCGCGGCTGAGTTTCCCCGGTGGCGCGCTGATCGGCTGCGCTGCCGGCTTCGTCAACGTGCCGCGCATCAAGGGCGTGCACAATGCGATGGGCACCGGAATGCTCGCCGCCGAGCATGTGAGCGCCGCACTGGCTGCAGGCCGCGCCAATGACGAGCTCGCCGAATACGAGAACGCCTGGCGCGACTCCGTCGTCGGCAAGGACCTCTATCCCGTCCGCAACGCCAAGCCGCTGCTGTCGAAGTTCGGCACCTTCATCGGCGCGGGCCTCGGCATCTTCGACATGTGGTGCAACACGCTGTTCGGCGCCTCGCTGTTCGGCACCCAGTCTCATGCCAAGCCGGACCGCGCCACGCTCGACGCGGCGAAGAGCCACGCTCCGAAGAACTACCCGAAGCCGGACGGCAAGATCTCCTTCGACAAGCTGTCCTCGGTGTTCCTGTCCAACACCAACCACGAGGAGGACCAGCCGGTCCATCTCAAGGTCGCGGACATGAACCTGCAAAAGACCTCCGAGCACGACGTCTTCGCCGGTCCTTCGAATCGCTATTGCCCCGCCGGCGTCTACGAGTGGGTCGAGGAAGGATCGAGCCTGCGTTTCCAGATCAACGCCCAGAACTGCGTCCACTGCAAAACCTGCGATGTGAAGGACCCTAACGGTAACATCACCTGGGTTCCGCCAGAGGGCGGCGGCGGCCCGAACTACGAGGCGATGTAAGCGCGGACCGGACAGGCGGACCTGATCACACGAAGGCGGTCCGGTGCACGTTCGCGTGAGGAGTGGGCCGCGGCCACCGGTCGCGGCCACGATAAGGCCATAGTGGCGGCGTCTTGGGGCTGCTCTTGACCTGTTACGGGCCGATTTGGGGCGTGCGGAGGGGGACCCTCGGTCCGAATCCTTGCGGCGAAGCGCCAAAAGCGGCATTGTCAGACTGACGGTTCCGGGTCCGGATGCCTCCGGCCGCGTTCGCATGCGATACGGCCCTCTGCTGCAAACCCAGGCACTACCAACTCAAGGCGAGCCCTGATGCTTTCAAATCGTTTCAACCGCTGGACTGTTGCCGCCATCGCCCTCATGGGCACAGCGATGGCAACCGTCCCCGGCAGGGTCCTGGCGCAGACGCCGGATCATCCCTCCGATACGGCGGCGCAGTTTCCGACCCGGAACGATCTGAAGTCGCTCACCACCGCCGGCAGCTATCTTGCCGCCCGCCATGCCAGCGTCGAGCGCGACGCCGCTTCCGCCGCCGCGTTCTATCGCTCGGCGCTGCGCACTGATCCCAAGAACAACGAACTGCTCGACCGCGCCTTCATCTCCTCCGTCGCCGACGGCGACATCGAGGAAGCGGTCAAGCTCGCCGAGCGCATCCTCACCATCGACAAGACCAACCGCGTCGCGCGTCTCGTCGTCGGTGTGCATGATCTCAAGGTGAAGAAATACGCAGCCGCGCAGACCAACATCAACCAGTCGATCCGCGGCCCGATCACCGATCTCGTCGCCACGCTGCTGTCGGGGTGGGCTGCCTACGGCGCGGGCGATGCCAAGGGCGGCGTCGCCACCATCGACAAGCTGGCAGGTCCGGAATGGTATCCGCTTTTCAAGGATCTTCATGCTGGCATGATCCTCGAGCTCGCGGGCAAGGAGAAGGACGCCGGCGCCCGTTTCGAGCGCGCCTACAAGCTCGACGATTCCATGCTGCGCGTGACCGAGGCCTATGCGCGCTGGCTGTCGCGCAACAAGGATTCCGCCGCCGCGACCACGGTCTATCAGGCCTTCGACAAGAAGCTCGCGCGCCATCCGCTGATCCAGGAGGGCCTGCGTGAGACCAAGGCCGGCAAGAAGATGCCGCCGCTGGTCGATTCGGCGCAGGCCGGCGCTGCCGAGGCGCTCTACGGTATCGGCGCGACGCTGACTCGCCGCGGCGGCGAGGATCTGGCCCTGGTCTATCTCCAGCTCTCGCTCTATCTGCAGCCGACGCATCCGCTGGCGCTGCTCTCGCTCGCCGATCTCTACGAATCGGTGAAGCGGCCGCAGATGGCGATCAAGGTCTATGAGCGCGTGCCCGCGACATCGCCGCTGAAGCGTAACGCGCAGATTCAGCTCGCCATTGACCTCGATTCCGCCGACCGCACCGACGAGGCGATCAAGATCCTCAAGGGCGTCACCGCGGAGGACCCTAAGGATCTCGAAGCCATCATGGCGCTCGGCAATATCGAGCGCGGCCGCAAGAAGTTCGGCGATTGCGGCGCGACCTACTCGCGCGGGGTCGACGTGCTGCCGGCCGGCAACGACAAGGCCAACAGCGTCTGGTACTATTATCGCGGCATCTGCGAGGAGCGCTCCAAGGAGTGGGCCAAGGCCGAGGCCGACATGAAGAAGGCGCTCGAGCTGCAGCCAGACCAGCCGCATGTGCTCAACTATCTCGGCTATTCCTGGATCGACCAGGGCGTGAATCTCGACGAAGGCATGAAGATGATCAAGCGCGCCGTCGAGCAGCGTCCCGACGACGGCTATATCGTCGACTCCCTCGGCTGGGCCTATTACCGCATCGGCAATTACGAAGAGGCGGTGAAGAACCTCGAGCGCGCGATCGACCTCAAGCCGGAAGATCCGACCATCAACGATCACCTTGGCGATGCCTATTGGCGCGTCGGCCGCACGCTGGAAGCCAAATTCCAGTGGGCGCATGCCCGCGATCTCAAGCCCGAGCCGGAGGAGCTTCCGAAGATCGAGGCGAAGATCGCCAACGGCCTCAGCGAGGACAACGCGAACTCTTCGGCCGCGCAGGCGGACAAGAAGAAGGACGACGGCAAGGGCGGCTAGTCTTGCGCATGATCCGGAAAAGTGTGTAGCGGTTTTCCGACAAGATCATGCGCGACAAGGAACTGAAGTTGGGGGCGTGTCGCCGATGCCGGCGTTGATTGAAGAAGGACGGGCGAAGGTCAATTTGAGCCTTCGCGTCGTCGGACGTCGTGCCGACGGCTATCATGATCTCGAAAGCGTGGTCGCGTTTGCCGACTGCGCCGACCGGCTGACGCTGGAGCCGGCTGGCGAGCTGAAGCTCACCACCACCGGGCCGCTGGCCGCGGCCTGCGGCGATACCTCCGACAATCTCGTGTTCAAGGCCGCCAAGCTGCTGGCCGAGGCGGTGCCGAACCTGAAGCTCGGCGCGTTCGCGCTCGACAAGGTGCTTCCCGTGGCAGCCGGCATCGGCGGTGGCTCGGCCGACGCCGCGGCGGCGCTGCGGCTCCTGGCGCGTCTCAACGATCTGTCGCTCGATGATCCCCGCCTGCAGAAGGTCGCGCTCGCGACCGGCGCCGACGTGCCGGTGTGCCTGTTCTCGCGCGCCTGCGACATGACCGGCGTGGGCGAGCAGCTGCTGCCGCTCGAGCTGCCCAGCATGCCCTGCGTGATGGTCAATCCCCGCGTGCCTGTCGCCACCAAGGATGTTTTCAAGGAGCTCGGCCTGCGCAACGGCGAGCTCCTGGTCGGCGCCACCTCGGTTCTGGGAGCTCCGGCCTGGCCGGAGGAGGGCGGGTCGATCGCCGATTGGGTCGAGGTTCTCGAAAGCGTTCCCAACGATCTCGAAGCGCCTGCGTTGCGGATCGAGCCCGTGATCGGCGAAGTGCTGCAGGCGCTGCGTGACTCCGCCGGCGTCAAGCTGGCCCGTATGTCGGGCTCCGGCGCAACGTGCTTTGCGATCTATGGGTCGCCCGCCGATGCGCATGCTGCGGCCGAAAGGATCCGGCGCGACCATCCCGGCTGGTGGGTGCATGCGGGGACATTGAGCTAGGTGCGTCTCCAAAGGCTACGCCGTAGGATGGGCAAAGGCGCGCTTGCGCCGTGCCCACGACATTTCTGATACGGTGACACAGCGTGGGCACGCTTCGCTTTGCCCACTCTACGGCAGCAGAGCTAGTTGCTGCCGTCTTCGGCCAATCCCAAAAACCGCCGGATCTCGCCCAGCACCTCGTCCGGCTTGTCGTGCTGCAGCCAGTGTCCCGCCCCGGCGATGGTCTCGATGCGCGCGTTCTGGAAATAGCGCTCCAGGCCCGCCGCTCTGGCACCGGCCAAGAAGCTCTCGCCGGCATTGAGCAGCAGCGTCGGGCAGGCGATGCGGGACCACAGCGCGACGTGATCGTCCGGCCAGAGCCGGTGCGGCGCCGAGGCGCGCTGATAGGGATCGAACTTCCAGCTATAGGTGCCGTCCTCGTTCTGCCGCGCGCCGTGCGTTGCAAGATGCAGCGCGAGGTCGCGGGCGAGGCGCTTGTTGTGAAGCACCATCTGCGCCGCTGCGTCCTCCAGGGTCGCATAGCGACGCGGCGTGCGGTCGTGAAGCTTGTCGAGCTGGGCGACCCATTTGCCGATGCGCTCGTGCACCGGCGGTTTCGGCGTGTCCGGCAGCATCGTCACGCCGTCGAGCACGACCAGCTTCTTGACGTGCTCCGGAAACGCCCCCGAGAAGATCAGGCTCACCATGCCGCCCATCGAGTGGCCGATCAGCGTGACCTCGGTTGCAGCGATGACGCGGAGGAGCTGGGTGAGATCGTAGACATATTCGGTCAGGGCGTAGCTGCCGCCGCGGGTCCAGTCGGAATCGCCGTGGCCGCGCAGGTCGGGTGCGACCACGTGAAAATGCGGCTGCAGCGACCGGGCGATGCCGTCCCAGCTTCGGCAATGATCGCGGCCGCCATGGACCAGGATGAGAGGCGGCGCGCTCTCGTTGCCCCAATCGGCGTAATGTAGCCGCAGACCGTGGGACTCGTAGAAGCAGCTTTTCGGAGCGGGCATCACGGCGCTATCCATTCGCCGGCCGCCGAGCCAGTGCGAGCGACAGGCCGAGGCCCGCGATGAAGACGCCGGAGCCCTGGGTGAGATGGCGCATCAGATGCGGCCGTCCGACCAGCTGCGTGCGGGTTGCGGAGGCCATCAGCACCACGATGATATCGGCGAGCGTGTTCAACGCGACCGAGATTGCGCCGAGCATGATGAACTGCAGTGTGGGGCTCGATCCCGCGGGATCGAGGAACTGCGGGATGAAGGCAAGGAAGAACGCGGCGGTCTTCGGGTTCAGCGCCTCGACCAGCACGCCGTCGCGGAACGCGCGCTTGTCGCCGGTGCTTTCGCTCTCCAGCGGCAGCGCGCGGCCGGCGCTGCGAAAGGTCTTGATGCCGAGCCAAACCAGATAGAGCGCGCCGACGAACTTCACGGCGGCAAACAGCTCGGCGCTCGCAAGGATGATGGCGGAGATGCCGAGGCTGCCGGCGACCACGTGAACCAGCCCACCCAGTGCCGTGCCCGCAGTCGATGCAAAGCCGTTGGCCCGTCCTTCCGACAAGGTTCGTGCGGCGACGTAGAAGATGCCGGGGCCGGGGACCGCGGCGATGAGACAGGCCGCGGCGAGGAACAGCCAGAAATTGGTTTCGATCATCCCGTTTTCGTAACGGAGCGGGCCGCGATTGCAAGGCCTGTTGTTCAAAGTCCTCTCGCTCAAAGCCTCTCGTTCAGCCCGTGCGGCGGAAGATCACGCTGGCATTCACCCCGCCGAAGCCGAAGCCGTTGGAGATGGCGTGCTGCATCGCCATTGGCCGCGCGCTGCCCGAGACGATGTCGATGCCGTCGGCGCCCGCGTCGGGGTCTTCCAGATTGAGGGTCGGCGGCGCGATCTGGTCGCGCAAGGCGAGCACCGTGAAGATCGCCTCAAGGCCGCCGGCGGCGCCGAGCAGATGACCGGTGGCGGATTTGGTCGCGCTCACCGCGATGCCGCGGTTGCGGCCGAACAGCGCGGCGATGGCGCCGAGCTCGCTCTCGTCGCCAGCCGGCGTCGAGGTCGCATGTGCGTTCAGATGCTGCAGATCAACGGGTGCAAGCTTGGCCTGCCGGAGCGCGATCTCCATGGCGCGGCGGGCGCCCTCGCCATCGGGCGGGCCCGACGTCATGTGATAGGCATCCGCGGTGGTGCCGTAGCCGACGATCTCCGCAAGCGGCGTGGCGCCGCGCGCCAGCGCGTGCTCGAGCTCTTCGACCACCAGGATTCCGGCACCTTCGCCCATGACAAAACCGTCGCGCTTCCGATCGAATGGGCGCGAGGCGCGCGCGGGCTCGTCGTTGAATCCGCTCGACAGCGCCCGCGCCGCGGCAAAGCCGCCGAGGCTGACGATATCGATGCAGGCCTCCGCGCCGCCGCAGATCGCGACATCGGCTTCGCCCGCACGGATCATGCGCGCGGCATCGCCGATCGCCTGCACGCCGGCGGCGCAGGCGGTGACCGGCGTGCCCAGCGCACCCTTGTAGCCGTATTTGATCGAGACGTGGCCGGCGGCGAGATTGGCCAGGAACGAGGGGATCGTGAACGGCGAGAGCCGGCGCGCGCCGCGCTGCTCGGTGATGCGCACCGCCTCCGCCATCGCCGGGAAGCCGCCGACACCGGATGCGATGATCGTCGCGGTGCGTTCCAGCGCGCTCGCGTCCTGCGGCGTCCATCCGGCCTGTGCGACCGCTTCGGCCGTGGCGAGCAGGGCGAACAGGATGAAGCGGTCCATCTTGCGCTGGTCTTTTGGCGCGGCAGCATTGGATGGATCGAATCCACCCTCGGCGTCATCGGCCTTGTCGGGCACGAGGCCGGCAATGCGCGCAGGCAGCGCCTGCGACCATTCGGGCAGCGGGCGCAGCCCGCTCTGGCCGGCGAGCAGCCGGCGCCACGACAATTCGACACCGCAGCCGAGCGGCGACACCGCGCCCATTCCTGTCACGACGATACGACGCATGTCAGTCTCCGGCCGGCGCGACCGCCGGGTTCATGGCCTTGAGCGAAGCGAGCCGCGCACGCATCCCGCGGCTGGCACGCGGACCTGCGACAACGACCGCGTTGGCGAGCGTGATCGGCTGCATGTCGCTGGCGTCCACCACCACCGGATCGAACGGGCGACGATCGTCGCGGTTCGCCAGCACGATGGATTCGCCCTTTGGCGCCAGATGCCTGTTGCCCCAGGCCAGCAGCGCCACGACCACGGGAAAGAAATCCCGCGCCTTGTCCGTCAGCACATATTCGTAACGCGGCGGGCGTTCGTTGTAGCGGCGACGCACGAACATGCCGCTCGCGGTGAGATGCGCGAGCCGCCGCGACAGGATGTTCGGCGCGATTCCGAGGCTCTGCGAGAACTCGTCAAACCGCGTCGCACCCTGGAACGCGTCCCGCAGGATCAGAATGCTCCACCACTCGCCGACGGTCTCGACCGCGCGGCCGACAGGGCATTCCAGGATGGAGGGGGATTTGGGCTGCATGGCAGCAAGTTAGGTTAGTAACTTGCAAAAAGCAAGTAACTGGTTCCGCAGATGCGGACCGCGAGAATGCGGCGGCTATGGTGATGAGCGGTGGCTGTCGAACAAACAACTCTCGTGCCCCGGACGCAGCGCAGCGCCTCCTGGCGATGCGCTGCAGAGCCGGGGTCCATGTTGACGAGAGCCGTGCATGTCGCGTGGGTCCCGGCTCTGCGCAGCAGCGTTTCACGCTGCAGCGCGTCCGGGACATGAGAAGCAGCGGTGTCGCCTCACAACGACGATGTTGGTGTAGCGGGCGTTTATCTAGGACCGTCACCCTGAGGCGCTCGCCCGGCGACGCGACAGCGTCGCCGGGCGAGCCTCGAAGGGCGACGCCCGGCTGCATCTCGGCCGTGCATCCTTCGAGGCTCCTGGCGCGATGCTTCGCATCGTGCCATTCGCGCCTCAGGATGACGGGGTTGGCAGAACTGGAATGGTTGCTGGGCAGCAGCGCCTAATGCGAGCGTGCCAGGCAGAACGCCACGACCTGCTCCAGCGCGCTCTTCATCGGCGAGGCCGGGAACAGCGCCAGCGCGTCCACCGCCATGGCGCCGTAATGCTGGGCGCGGCTGATTGTGTCCTCCAGCGCGCGGTGCTTGTTCATCAGGCCGATGGCGTGATCGAGGTCGCTGTCGCCGATCTCGCCGCGCTCCAGCGCCCGGATCCAGAACGCGCGCTCGGTGTCGTTGCCGCGGCGGAAGGCGAGCACGACGGGCAGCGTGATCTTGCCCTCGCGGAAATCGTCGCCGGTGTTCTTGCCGAGCTTGGCGCTCTTGCCGCCGTAATCGAGCACGTCGTCGACGAGCTGGAAGGCGATGCCGAGATTCATGCCGACCGAGCGGCAGGCGGTCTGCTCGGCCTTCGGGCGGTTGGCGATGACGGGGCCGACCTCGCAAGCCGCGGCGAACAGCTCGGCGGTCTTGCCGCGGATCACGGCGAGATATTCGTCCTCGGTGGTGGCGGTGTTCTTGGCGGCGGCGAGCTGCATCACCTCGCCCTCGGCGATGGTGGCGGCGGCCGCGGAGAGGATGTCGAGGGCGCGGAGCGAGCCGACCTCGACCATCATGCGGAAGGCCTGGCCGAGCAGGAAGTCGCCGACCAGGACGCTCGCCTCGTTGCCCCAGAGCATGCGCGCCGACAGCTTGCCACGCCGCATCTCGCTTTCGTCCACGACGTCGTCATGGAGCAGCGTGGCGGTATGCATGAACTCGACGGAGGCGGCGAGCTTGATGTGGCCGTCGCCGGTGTAGCCGGCGAGGTTGGCCATGGCGAGCGTCAGCATCGGCCGCAGCCGCTTGCCGCCGGAGGAGATCAGATGGTTGGCCACTTCCGGGATCATGGTCACGTCCGAACCGGTCCGAGACAGGATCGTGGCGTTGACGCGCTCCATGTCAGGGGCGACAAGGGCCACCAGCTCTTCGATCGACGCGCCGGGAGTTTCGAAAGGTACGATGACGGCCACGCCGGTCTCCAATATTTGCCCCGGAAGGGCTATTCTGACGGAAAGACAATAGAAACTGCAGGCGGATGCGGCAAGTGCTGCGGAACCATTGACATTTGCCGCTTGACCCCCCTCAGGCAGGAGACCCTTGATTTGCGCGAACTGGTTCGGACCAACGATATCGTGCTGGTATCGGCGATCGGCGCGCTGCTCGACGGCGCCAACATCCATCATCTGGTACTGGACCAGAACATGAGCATCATCGAGGGCTCGCTCGGCATTTTGCCGCGGCGGATCCTGGTTCACGAGGACGACGCCCAGGAGGCGCGGGCGCTCCTCACCGAGGCCGGCCTCAGCCACGAACTGCGCGGCGATGAGTGAGGCCGCAGATATGACCGAGGACGCCTTTCTCGGCGGCCAGTTGCGCCTGAGGCAGAAGCGGAGCGGCCATCGCGCCGGGCATGATGCCATCCTGCTTGCGGCCGCGACGGAGGCCCGGGCAGGGGACCGTGTGGTCGATTTCGGCGCAGGTATCGGCACGGCCGGGCTGGCGCTGGCCTGCCGCATTCCCGGTATCAGGCTCGGCCTGGTCGAGTTCGATCCGGAGCTGGCCGCGCTCGCGCGCGACAACGCGGCGGCGAACGCGATTGCCGCCGAGACCATCGTGCTCGACGTCACGGCCGACGCAGAGACCTTTGCGTCAAACGGGCTGCCGCCCGACAGCGTCGACGTGGTGCTGATGAATCCACCCTTCAACGATCCGGCCCGGCATCGCGGCTCGCCGGATCAGCTGCGTCACAGCGCGCATGTGGCAACGGAGCAGACGCTGCATGCGTGGGTGCATGCAGCGCGGCGTGTCCTCCGATCGAACGGCGCGCTGACATTGATCTGGCGTGCTGATGGAATCGCCGATGTTCTGGCGGCACTGTCGCGTGGCTTCGGCAGCCTCGCGATCCTGCCGGTTCACGGAGAGACGGGGCGGCCCGCGATCCGCGTGCTGGTACGTGCGGTCAAAGGCGGCCGGGCCCCGACACGATTGCTGCCGGGCCTCATGCTCAACGACGAGTCAGGCGTGTCAAAAAACGAATTGACGAAGATTATGGAGGGGAGAGCGGCCTTGCCGCTGGTGGAACCGTGACGGCCTACTGGGGAAGCGATTCCGACTGTTGCTCTTGCGGAGTGGTCAGGCGGATCGCCATGAACAATGCACCGATCAGCAGCATCAGCAGGTAGATTTTCATGGTGTTCTCCGCTGCCTCATTGCAGCCTCCCAACGGAAATTCTGCAAAACACGTTCCAGGCACTTCCAATGACAGTCGCGTGATAAGAAATGGTTAATCAGAGGTAACGGCATGGCCGAACAGTTGAACGATCGTGAGAGTTCCGGCCTGGCCGACAAGCTCATGCAATATCTGCCGGCGCGCTTCCGCCCCGGTACGGCGGTCGTGCCGGTGGTGCGGCTGTCGGGTGTGATCGGCGCGGTGACGCCGCTGCGCCCGGGCCTGACGCTCGCCGGCGTCGCCAGGGTGCTGGAGCGCGCGTTTTCGTATCGACACGCCAAGGCGGTGGCGCTGGTGATCAATTCGCCCGGTGGCTCGCCGGTGCAGTCGCGCCAGATCTACCTGCGCATCAAGCAGCTCGCGGCGGAGAAGAAGCTGCCGGTGCTCGTATTCGTCGAGGACGTTGCGGCCTCCGGCGGCTACATGATCGCCTGCGCCGGCGACGAGATCATCTGCGATCCCTCCTCGATCCTCGGCTCGATCGGCGTGGTCGGCGGCAGCTTCGGTTTCCAGGAGGCGATCAAGCGGCTCGGCATCGAGCGGCGCCTCTACACCGCCGGCGCGCACAAGGCGATGCTCGATCCGTTCCTGCCCGAGAACCCCGACGACGTCGCCAAGCTGAAGGCGCTTCAGCGCGAGATCCATCAGATCTTCATTTCGCTGGTGAAGGACAGTCGCGGCGCGCGCCTCAAGGGCTCCGACGACACCCTGTTCACGGGAGAATACTGGGCCGGCGAGAGTTCGGTCGCGCTCGGGCTCGCCGACAGCATCGGCGATCTCCGCTCAACTCTTCGTGCCCGCTATGGCGAGAAGGTTCTCACCCCCGTGATTGCGCAGCCGACCGGCTTGCTGTCCGGCCTTCTGGGGCGGAAATCGCCCGGCGCGGGGCAACTTTCGGCCATGGAATCAATGGCCGGGCTGCCGGATGAGCTGATCTCGGCGGTCGAGACGCGGGCGATTTGGGCGAAATTCGGGTTCTAGGCTGGGCCCTCCCGCGCCATTTGGTCCGAGGGCGCCCAATTGCGGCGCGGCCCCGACTGCGCGAGAATGCACGTGGGGGCTGAGCACTAGACAAGGATCGACCGATGCCGCCGTTCGTTGCATTTGCGGGCGTCCTGGGCGGGCTTGCCGTGGTCCGCTGGGCCTACAAGACCGCTGTCAGGATCAACCTGGAGCTGGAGGAGATGCGCCTGTCGCGCGTCGCTGAAGCCGCCCACATGGGGAACATCCAGACGCTGAAGCGTGATCCCGCGACCGGGGCTTATAGGCCGGGTTAGCTAGCGCCTTTCCATTTGCACCGTCATTCCGGGGCGGTCCAAAGGACCGGACCCGGAATCTCGAAATTCCGGGTTCGATGCTGCGCATCGCCCCGGAATGACAGCCATTTCCGCCCCCTTTGCCTTGATTCCCACCCCCGCCGTCGATACGGTCCCGCGCGATTCAAAACCCCCGCGAGAGCCTGATCTGACGATGGACGCCTCATTGCCCGCCCATATGCGCCCGGAACGCTCGTTCCAGGGCTTTATCCTCGCGCTCCAGCGGTTCTGGGCCGAGCAGGGCTGCGTGATCCTGCAGCCCTACGACATGGAAATGGGCGCAGGCACCTTCCATCCGGCGACAACGCTGCGTGCGCTCGGGCCAAAACCCTGGAACGCCGCCTATGTGCAGCCCTCGCGCCGGCCCAAGGACGGCCGCTACGGCGAGAATCCGAACCGGATGCAGCACTACTACCAGTTCCAGGTGATCATGAAGCCGTCGCCGCCGAACCTGCAGGAGCTGTACCTGAAGTCGCTCGCGGCGATCGGCATCGATTCCGCCGTGCACGACATCCGCTTCGTCGAAGACGATTGGGAGAGCCCGACGCTGGGCGCCTGGGGTCTCGGCTGGGAGTGCTGGTGCGACGGCATGGAAGTCAGCCAGTTCACTTACTTCCAGCAGGTCGCCGGCTTCGAATGTTCGCCGGTTGCGGGCGAGCTCACCTACGGGCTCGAGCGCCTCGCGATGTATGTGCAGGGCGTCGACCGCGTCTACGACCTCAACTTCAACGGCCGCGACGGCGATGCCAAGGTCACCTATGGCGACGTCTTCCTGCAGGCCGAGCAGGAATATTCGCGGCACAATTTCGAATATGCCGACACCGCGATGCTGTTCGAGCAGTTCAGGATGGCGGAAGGCGCCTGCAGGAAATATCTCGACGCCGGCTGGCGCGACGGCGGCAACAAGAAGCAGCACCTGATGGCGCTGCCCGCCTATGACCAGTGCATCAAGGCGAGCCATGTCTTCAACCTGCTCGACGCGCGCGGCGTGATCTCCGTGACCGAGCGGCAGAGCTACATTTTGCGCGTTCGCGAATTGGCAAAAGCCTGCGGCGAGGCCTGGATCCACACTGAAGCGGGCGGAGCGGCCTGATGCCCGATCTTTTGCTTGAACTGTTCTCCGAAGAAATTCCCGCGCGCATGCAGGCGAAGGCGGCCGACGATCTGCGCCGCCTCGTCACCGACAAGCTCGTCGCCGAAGGCCTGGTCTACGAGGGCGCGAAGGCCTTCGCGACGCCGCGCCGTCTTGCGCTCACCGTGCACGGTATCCCAGCGCGCCAGCCTGATCTCAAGACCGAGCGCCGCGGACCGAAGGTCGGCGCGCCCGATGCGGCCGTGCAGGGCTTCCTGAAGGCGACGGGTTTGAAGTCGCTGGACGAAGCCAAGATCCAGCGCGACCCCAAGGGCGATTTCTACATCGGCCTGATCGAGAAGCCCGGACGCGACGCGATCGACGTGCTCGCCGAGATTCTGCCCGTCATCATTCGCACCTTCCCCTGGCCGAAATCGATGCGCTGGGGCGCGGGTTCGGGCAAGCCGGGCTCGCTGAACTGGGTGCGCCCGCTGCACGCGATCACCGCGACCTTCGGGCTCGAGACCGAAGAGCCCGATGTCGTGAAGTTCGAGGTGGACGGCATCGAAGCCGGCCAGACTACCTATGGCCATCGCTTCCTCGCGCCAGGTGCCATTCAAGTGCGCCGCTTCGAGGACTATGAGGCGAAGCTGCTCGACGCGAAAGTCGTGCTCGACCCGGAGCGCCGCAAGGACGCGATCCTCACCGACGCCAGGCAGCTTGCGTTCGCGCAAGGCTTCGAGCTGGTCGAGGACCAGAACCTGCTCGACGAAGTCGCCGGCCTCGTCGAATGGCCGGTCGTGCTGATGGGCTCGTTCGAGCCGGAATTCCTGGCGACGCCGGCAGAGGTGATCCGCGCCACCATCCGCAACAATCAGAAGTGCTTCGTGGTGCGCGACCCCAAGACGGGCAAGCTCGCCAACAAGTTCATTCTCGTCGCCAACATCGAGGCGACCGATGGCGGTGCAACTATCATTGCCGGCAACGAGCGCGTGATCCGCGCCCGGCTGTCGGATGCGAAGTTCTTCTACGAGACCGACCTCAAGACCAAGCTCGAGGAGCGGCTGCCGAAGTTCGAGCAGATCGTGTTCCACGAGAAGCTCGGCACGCAGGCCGCGCGCATCAAGCGCATCGAGCGTCTTGCAGCCGAGATCGCGCCGCTGGTCGGCGCCGACGTCGCCAAGGCCACGCGCGCTGCGCATCTGGCGAAAGCGGATTTGCTGACGGAGGTCGTCGGCGAATTCCCGGAAGTGCAGGGCCTGATGGGCAAGTACTACGCGCTGGCTCAGGGCGAGGACGCCTCCGTCGCCGCCGCTTGCGAGGAGCATTACAAGCCGCAAGGGCCGACGGACCGCGTGCCGACCGATCCGGTCAGCGTTGCGGTCGCGCTTGCGGACAAGATCGATACCTTGGTTGGGTTCTGGGCCATCGACGAGAAGCCGACAGGCAGCAAGGATCCCTATGCGCTGCGTCGTGCGGCGCTGGGCGTGATCAGGTTGATCGCCGAGAACGCACTGCGTCTGTCGCTGATGAAGGTGGCGGCGTCCGCGCTCGCCGGCTTGTCGGTGAAGCCGGCCGATGCGCAGAAGCTTCCGAGCGATCTGCTCGCCTTCTTCGCCGACCGCCTCAAGGTCCAGCTCCGCGAGCAGGGCGCGCGGCACGATCTCGTCGACGCCGTGTTCGCGCTCGGCGGCCAGGACGACCTCCTGATGATCGTTCGCCGCGTCGAGGCGCTCGGCAAATTCCTCGAGACCGACGACGGCAAGAACCTGCTTGCCGGCATCAAGCGCGCCAGCAATATCCTCGGCATCGAGGAGAAGAAGGACAAGCGCACGTTCGATGGTGCGCCCGATGCTGCGCTCTACGGCCTCGATGAGGAGAAGGCGCTGGCGAAGGCGATCGGCGAGGTGAAGGCGGAGGCAAGTGCCGCCGTCGCCAAGGAGGATTTTGCCGCCGCGATGAGCGCGATGGCAAAGCTGCGTCCGCCGGTCGATGCGTTCTTCGACAAGGTTCGCGTCAACGACGACGATGCGAAGGTGCGCGAGAACCGCCTGAAGCTCCTGAACGAGATCCGCAGCGCCACACGCGCGGTGGCGGATTTCTCGAAGATCCAGGATTGAGGCCGCGGCCGCGCGGCTCTCGTGCCCCGGATGCAGCGCAGCGCTTCTGAGCGGTGCGCTGCAGAGCCGGGGCCCACGCTGGCCACGTGCTCGGGACCCCTGGGTCCCGGGTCGCGCTTCGCTTGCCCGGGACACGATACCCAAAAAAAGCGCCCCACCCGGCGGGGGGAAGACCGGGCGGGGCCTGATGTCCGATTTACACTGCTCGCGCCAGCCTGATTGAAGTGACGCGCCGGACATCTAGTCGATCAATGCCAATCGCCGATCAGTGCTAGTCCAGCACCTCGACGATGCGGCGCGAGCGCGGCTCGACCAGCACGGTCTCGCCGTTCACGACGGTGTAGCGGTAAGTGGTGGCGCCGAAGCGTTGCGGCACGTCATAATAAGTGACGCCGCTTTCGGGTAAGGTGGCACCGACCACGATGCGATCCGGAATCCGGAAGGGCGGCACACGCTGTTCGACGACATATTCGCGGAAGGCCGGCCGCTGGTCGGCCGCAATGGTCGGGGCGCTGTCGACCACGGCGGGCGCGCGTCCGACGGTGACACCGCTTTGCGCCTGCGCCGCAAGGGACGAGCCGATCGCGGCCGCGAGTGCTGCAAGAGCAAGAATCCTGTTCCGCATGGGCAACTCCTTCGACGTGATTCCTTCGACGTGATTTCATTTTCGGACGCGTCGATGACGCGACCGGTTGGCCAATGCACGCCCCCTTCGCAATGTTCCGGGAAAAGGCCCGCCGTATCAGCGGCAATTTCAGGCAGATTTCGTGGGCGCCGGAACTCGCAGCGCCCTTCGAGCGTCTCTACTCGCGGAACCGGGACCGGTATGATCCGCCCGCGATTCGCCCCACCTCCACAGAAAGATAGTTCATGCACATCACCGTCGCCCACATTTCGCCGATCCTGTCGTTGATTGCGGGCGTGCTCATCCTGATCATGCCGCGGCTTCTCAACCTGATTGTCGCGATCTTCCTCATCGTGAATGGCGCGATCGGGCTCGGGCTCCTGAAGTGGCTCCGCTTCTAGGCGTCACTTTTCGGAACTGTCCGTCTTGCGCGGGCCCGCCCAAAATGGTGTAAGGCCCGCGAATTCCCATTCCTCTCGCAGGTTGTGTGCAAGCTATGGCCAAAGCCGCCTCGAAGCCCAATAAAACTGCAGTGAAATCAAAGCCTTCTGCCAAGGCGAAAGCCGCGCCGGCGGCCCGCAAGGCGCTCGCCAAGAGCGCGCCCAAGCCGGTCGCCAAAGCTGCCGCGAAGGCTGCGCCCAAGCCCGCTGTGAAGGCTGTGACCAAGGCGGCTCTGCCGAAGGTCGCGGCCAAGCCTGCGCCGAAGAAGGCTGCACCAGTCAAGGCGGCGCCGGCTGCCGGCAAGGCCGGCAAATGGGTCTACACGTTCGGTGACGGCAAGGCCGAGGGCCGCACGGAGATGCGCGACCTGCTCGGCGGCAAGGGCGCGAACCTGGCCGAGATGGCCAATCTGGGCCTGCCGGTGCCTCCCGGCTTCACCATCCCGACCTCGGTCTGCACCTATTTCTACGCGCACGACAAATCCTATCCGAAGGAATTGCAGTCGCAGGTCGAGAAGGCGCTCGACCATGTCGGCAAGCTGACCGGCAAGGTGTTCGGCGACACCAAGAATCCGCTGCTTGTCTCCGTGCGCTCCGGCGCCCGCGCCTCGATGCCGGGCATGATGGACACGGTGCTCAACCTCGGCCTCAACGACCGGACCGTGGAAGCGCTGTCGGAATTGTCGGGCGACCGCCGCTTCGCCTATGACAGCTATCGCCGCTTCATCACCATGTATTCGGACGTGGTGCTCGGCTTCGAGCATCATCACTTCGAGGAAATCCTCGACACCTTCAAGGACAGCCAGGGCTACACGCTCGATACCGACCTGTCCGCGGACGACTGGGTCGATCTGGTCGGCAAGTACAAGGACGCCGTTGCGCGCGAGACGGGCAAGGATTTCCCGCAGGATCCGCACGACCAGCTCTGGGGCGCGATCGGTGCCGTGTTCTCATCCTGGATGAACGCGCGCGCGGTGACTTACCGCAAGCTGCACGACATTCCCGAATCCTGGGGCACCGCGGTCAACGTGCAGGCCATGGTGTTCGGCAACATGGGCGAGACCTCGGCGACCGGCGTTGCCTTCACCCGCAACCCCTCGACCGGCGAAAGCAAGCTCTACGGTGAGTTCCTGATCAACGCGCAAGGCGAGGACGTGGTGGCGGGCATCCGCACGCCGCAGGACATCACCGAAGAGGCGCGCAAGGAATCCGGCTCAGACAAGGCGTCGATGGAAGCGGCGATGCCGGAGGCCTTCAAGGAGCTGACGCGGATCTACACGCAGCTCGAGAAGCACTACCGCGACATGCAGGACATGGAGTTCACGGTCGAGCAGGGCAAGCTCTGGATGCTCCAGACCCGCGGCGGCAAGCGCACCGCGAAGGCGGCGCTGCGCATCGCGGTCGAGCTCGCCAACGAAGGCCTGATCACCAAGAAGGAAGCGGTGATGCGGATCGATCCCGCTTCGCTCGACCAGCTGCTGCATCCGGCCATCGATCCCGGCGCCAAGCGCGACGTCATCGCGACCGGCCTGCCGGCTTCGCCAGGCGCTGCCTCCGGCGAGATCGTGTTCTCCTCGGATGAAGCGGCCAAGCTTCAGGCCGACGGGCGCAAGGTGATCCTGGTCCGCATCGAGACCAGCCCCGAAGACATCCACGGCATGCACGCCGCCGAAGGCATCCTGACCACGCGCGGCGGCATGACCTCGCACGCGGCGGTCGTCGCGCGCGGCATGGGCAAGCCCTGCGTCTCCGGCTGCGGCACCATCCGCGTCGATTACGGCCGCGGCACCATGAGCATCGGCTCGCGCAGCTTCAAGACCGGCGACGTCATCACCATCGACGGTTCGCTCGGTCAGGTGCTCGCCGGCCGCATGCCGATGATCGAGCCGGAGCTGTCCGGCGAGTTCGGCACGCTGATGAAGTGGGCCGACCAGGTCCGCAAGATCGGAGTCCGCGTCAATGGCGATACGCCGGAAGACGCCCGCACCGCGATCAAGTTCGGTGCGGAAGGCATCGGCCTCTGCCGCACCGAGCACATGTTCTTCGAAGAGACCCGCATCCGCACCGTGCGCGAGATGATCCTCTCCGAGGACGAGCAGTCACGCCGTGCCGCGCTCGCAAAGCTGCTGCCGATGCAGCGCGCCGATTTCGTCGAGCTGTTCGAGATCATGAAGGGCCTGCCCGTCACGATCCGTCTGCTTGATCCGCCGCTGCACGAGTTCCTGCCGCACACCCATGCCGAGGTCGAGGAAGTGGCGCGCGCCATGAACACCGACCCGCGGCGCCTCGCCGACCGCGCCCGCGAGCTCTCGGAGTTCAATCCGATGCTCGGCTTCCGCGGCTGCCGTATCGCGATCGCGTACCCCGAGATCGCCGAGATGCAGGCCCGCGCGATCTTCGAGGCAGCGGTCGAGGCCGAGAAGCGCACCGGCAAGGCCGTCGGCCTCGAGGTTATGGTGCCGCTGATCGCCACCAAGATGGAGCTCGACCTCGTCAAGGCGCGGATCGATGCCACCGCGCAGGCGGTGATGCGCGACACCGGCACCAAGCTCGCCTATCAGGTCGGCACCATGATCGAGCTGCCGCGCGCCTGTTTGCTCGCGGCCGAGATCGCGCAGTCGGCCGAGTTCTTCTCGTTCGGCACCAACGACCTGACGCAGACCACCTATGGGATCAGCCGCGACGATGCCGCGAGCTTCCTCGGCACCTATGTGTCCAAGGGCATCCTCCCGATCGATCCCTTCGTCGCGCTCGACCAGGAAGGCGTCGGTGAGCTCGTCAAGATCGGCGTCGCGCGCGGCCGCAAGACGCGGCCGAAGCTCAAGGTCGGCATCTGCGGCGAGCACGGCGGCGATCCCGCTTCCGTCGCCTTCTGCCACAATATCGGCCTCGACTACGTCTCCTGCTCACCCTACCGCGTGCCGATCGCCCGCCTCGCCGCGGCGCAAGCCGCGCTCGGCAAGGCGGTTGCGAGCCAGGCGTAAGTCAAAGCGCAAGATTGAGTTGAGAGAGGCGGGGCGCTGGCTCCGCCTCTTTTCATTTGAGATTACACTCTCGCCTATCAAGTCGGAGAAGCCGTTGGTGCCGTCATCCTGAGGTGCGAGCGGCGCGGTGCGCAGCGCCGCGCCGGGAGCCTCGAAGGATGAACGGCCGAGATGCAGCCGGGCCGTCGCCCTTCGAGGGCCGCTGAAGAAGCGGCCACCTCAGGGTGACGGGGAAGCGATGCGTTCGTCACTCTCGGCAGTGATTGAGCCGAGAAGCCACAGCGTACTGAACGCCCCACCTTCACGGAGCATGACAGCCGTGGTGTGGAAGCACTTTGCGCAACACCGGGAACTCATCGCGCGTCCCGTAATGATACGTGCGCGCAAGAGTTCCTTCACCATTCGCGTTGACCAGATGTTTACCGCTTCAGATGAGGCGCTATTTACCAACGCGCATCATCGCCCCGTGGAAACACCTGCAATCGCTTGAGTGTGCTGCACGCGCAACGCCGATTAACGCCCCGGCAACCTAAATTGGATACTTACGAGAAAGGTCGAATTGCACGGATGTACTGCGTTTCGATTTTTCTGGCGTAAGCGTAGCGTGAGCGTGTTGATGTCAGTGTTGCGTAACCATCCGAAGGGCGCGCGGTTCGCGTCCTTCGGCATCGGTCTCTGCATCTTCGCATTGATGCCGAGAGAGACCGGCTATCAGGACATTGCCTCCTTGCTGGCGCGCCAACCCGGCGTCGCCGAGCGTTGGCAGAAGCAGGTGTTCTCGGCGGCGTCCTCCATTCAGCTTGCCACCTACAGTTTTTCCCGCCCCATCGGCACCTCGGTTCCGCAGAGCGCGATGGTTCGCCTGGCGAGCCTCGACGGCCGCGACGTCACCGGTGCGATCAGCCGCAATCCGGCGCTGCAGGCTGCGCCGCGCTACCAGGCTTCAGACTTTCCCAAGGTCGATCGCTCCATGAAGGGTGATCGCCTCGCAACCGTGACGCCGACCGAGGCTCCCGAGGCGGCCGCGCCAGCCGCGGCGCCGACGCAGGAAGATCCCGCGACGTCGAACAGCTCGGTGTTCGGCGCCAAGACGGCCGCATTGCCGCAGGCGATGTCGCCGGAGTCCGCAGCCGCCCTCGATCCCGAGCTGCAGGAAGCGCTACGCGCGCCACCGCTGCCGCAATACACCAATGCCCCGCGCGCCAGCGACGCTGCGCGCGCGCTCGCGACCGCGCCGCTCGAGGCGCTCAAGCGGACCACTGCGCCGACGACGCCGGTGCGTGATCCCTTCAGCGTCAAGACATCCAATCTCTTCTTCGGAAGCTCCTCGCTCGGCGGCAATCTCGAGAGCATCGAGAGCTGGCAACCCGGCGCCGAGCCGCTGATCGTGATGCCCGATCCCGATATGAAGGTGACGGCCTCGCTGACGCCGCCCACGGCGGAGATCGCCAGGGACGTCGAGAGCGGCGAGAGCGTCGCGCCGAAGGGCGAGGTCAACGCCGACAACCAGCGTACGAGGTCTCCGGCGGAGCGGCTCGCGCTCGACGACAAGTCGCGCGCCAAGTCCGAGAAGTGCCTTGCCGAAGCCGTCTATTTCGAATCGCGCGGCGAGGCCGTGCGCGGCCAGATCGCCGTGGCGCAGGTGGTGATGAACCGCGTGTTCTCCGGCAAATATCCGGACACCGTGTGCGGGGCGGTCTATCAGAACAAGCACCGCCATCTCGCCTGCCAGTTCACCTTCGCCTGCGACAACAATGCCGACGTGATCCGCGAGCCCGAGATGTGGGAGCGCGCCAAGAAGATCGCCAAGGCCATGCTCGACGGCCAGATCTGGCTGCCCGAAGTCGGCAAGTCCACGCACTACCACGCCTATTGGGTGCGCCCGTCCTGGGTCGCCGAGATGAAGAAGATGTACAAGACCGGCGTGCACACCTTCTACCGGCCGCGCAATTGGGGCGACGGCAGCGAGGAACCAAGCTGGGGCACGCCGGCCCAGACCGCCGCGCTCTCGGCCGAGCTCGCACAGGAAGCCAAGAGCTCCGCCGAGATGGGTGTGAGCGAGCGAAGGTAGTCGTTCAAAAGAGGCCGTCATGCCCGGGACAAGCCCGGCCATGACGTTGTCGAGACGTCTGGCGCGCCGATCACATCTCGATATCCAGCGCGCAGTCGAAATTCGGCGCCGAATGCGTCAGCGCGCCGGCCGAGGCGTAGTCGACGCCGGTCGCCGCGATGGCGGGGATCGAGTCCAGCGTGACGCCGCCGGATGCCTCCAGCTCGAGGCGGCCCTCGTTGATCCTGACGGCTTCGCGCAGCGTCGCGACATCCATGTTGTCGAGCAGCACCGCGTCAGCCGTTCCAGCGTCCAGCACCTCGCGGAGCTGGATCAGCGTATCCACCTCGATCTCGATCTTGACGAGATGGCCGGCGTGGCTGCGGGCACGCTCCAGCACCGGGCGAATGCCGCCGGCGACCGCGATGTGGTTGTCCTTGATCAGGATCGCATCGTCGAGGCCGAAGCGGTGGTTGAAGCCGCCGCCGCAGCGCACGGCGTATTTCTCCAGTGCGCGCAACCCCGGCGTGGTCTTGCGCGTGCAGCAGATGCGCATCCTGGTGCCCTCGGTGCGCGCGACATAATCCGCCGTAAGCGTCGCAACGCCCGACAGACGGCCGACGAAGTTCAGCGCGGTTCGCTCGGCGGTGAGAATGGCGCGTGCGGGACCCGAGATCGTCAGCAGCTGCTGTCCGCCGGCCACGCGTGCGGCGTCACGGACATGGGCGCGCACCTCGATATCGGCTGAGAGCCGTTGCAATGTCGCCAACGCGAGCGGCAGGCCTGCGATGACGCCGGACTGGCGCGCGACCAGGACGGCCTGCGCCCTGGTCGCTTCCGGAATCGTCGCCAGCGAAGTGATGTCGCCGGCGCGGCCGAGATCCTCGTCGAGCGCGCGCTGCACGGCCTCGTCGATCGCCAGCGGCGAGAGGAAGGCGTCGGGATTGAGCAATGAGGTCGGATTGATCATGGGAACTCCATCAGGCGATCATGGGTTGCTTCATGCGTGACGGGGAGCCCAGGCTCTCCGCAATCTCGCGCGCTGCGGCGAGCGTCGTCATCGTTCTCTGCGCCAGTGCGGGCATTTCGGCGGGATGATCGGGACGGAAATGCGCGCCGCGGCTTTCGCGCCGGCTCCAGGCCGAAGCTGCAACGAGCAAGGCCGATGTCGCCATGTTGCGGAGCGCGATGCTCGTGGCCTCGCGTTCGAGTGCGGCGAAGTGGTGTACGGCTTCACGGAGGCCGTCGCCCTCGCGGACGACGCCGACATGCGCACTCATTATCGCCCGCAGCCGCTTCACGGCCGGAGCATCCGGCGTGCCGCCGCGCGCCGCGACCGGTGTGTCGGGAAGGCGGGCCGGCGAGGGGAACGCACGGCCGGCGATGTCCTCGGCGATGCGGGCGGCGTAGACCACGGCCTCGAGCAGCGAATTCGAGGCGAGCCGGTTGGCGCCATGCGCGCCGGTCGACGACACTTCGCCGCCAGCCCAGAGCCCGTCGATCGAGCTGCGGCCGCGCGCATCCACCGCGACGCCGCCCATGTGATAGTGTGCGGCGGGTGCAATCGGGATGGCTTGCGTCGCGGGGTCGATGCCGGCGGCGACGCAGCTCGCATGCACCGTCGGAAATCTGTCGGCGAAGCGTGCACCCAGCGCTTGGCGCGCGTCGAGGAAGGCGCCGCGTCCCGCCACGATCTCGGCGAACACGCCGCGGGCCACGATGTCGCGCGGCGCGAGCTCGGCGAGCGGGTGGCGCGCCGCCATGAAGCGTTCGCCATTGCTGTTGATCAGTGTCGCACCTTCGCCGCGCAGCGCTTCGGTCGCGAGCGGCGCCGGATCGCGCCCGACCATGATGGCGGTCGGGTGGAACTGGACGAATTCGGGGTCGGCAATCACGGCACCGGCACGCGCCGCGATCGCAAGGCCCGAGCCGCTGGCCTCGACCGGATTGGTCGTGACGGCATAGAGATGACCGACGCCTCCAGTGGCCAGTACCACCGTGCGTGCGGCGAGCAGGATGGGCTGGGCGGAGGGATTGCCGGCTTCGCGCAACTGAAGCCCGGTGACGACGCCATCATCCGTCATTAGCGCCTCGGCGACGAAACCCTCAACCAGGCGGATCGACGGCGTGCGGCGCACGGCCTCGCTCAAGGCCGCGATGATCGCGGCGCCGGCCCCATCGCCGCGCACATGCACGATGCGTCGCGCCGAATGCGCGGCCTCGCGCCCGACGGCGAGCCTGCCTTCGAGGTCGCGATCGAACGGGACGCCATAAGCGAGAAGGTCGTGGATGCGTGGTCCTGCTTCGCGTGCGATGCCGAGCGCGACCGATTCGTCGACGAGGCCGCCGCCGACCGCGATCGTGTCGGCGGCGTGCGCTTCCGGCGAGTCGCCCTCGGCCACGGCCGCCGCGATGCCGCCTTGCGCCCAGGCGGATGATGCGCCCTGTCCGAGCGGCGCCGCCGAGATCAGCGTCACCGGCCGCGGCGCAAGCTTCAGCGCGCAGAACAATCCGGCGAGGCCGCCGCCGACGATGACGACGTCGTCGGTGCGGGTGAGGTTCTGGATGTTGCTTGTCATGGTATTTCCTCTTGTTCCGTCGTCGTCCCAGCGAAAGCAGAGACCCATACGCCGCAGCAGAAGTTGTTGTGCGAAGCTGAGTATTGCCTTCCTTCGCAACCACATTTCCCTGTGGTTATGGGTCCCGGATCTGCGCTCCGCTTCGCTGCGCTTGTCCGGGACGACAGCTGTGTGTGTTGCTGCTTTGATTTCAGTTCTTCAGATTGATCATCCGCTCGACCGAGCGCCTTGCGCGATCCGCCAGCGCGGGATCGATCGTGACCTCCTCGCGCAGCGTCAGCAGGCTCTCCAAGATGTTTGCGAGCGTGATGCGCTTCATGTGCGGGCAGAGATTGCAGGGGCGCAGCATCTCTACGTCAGGCAGCTCGGCGCGGACATTGTCGGCCATCGAGCACTCCGTGATCATCACCAGCCGCCGCGGCCGCTTGTCGCGCACCCAGTTGATCATGTGCGCGGTCGAGCCGGTGAAGTCGGCTTCCGCCAGCACGTCCGGCGGACATTCGGGATGCGCGATGATCTGCACGGAGGGATCGGCCTCGCGAAATTCGCGCAGCTCCGCGCCGGTGAAACGCTCGTGTACCTCACAGGCGCCCTTCCAGGCGATGATCTTCACGTCGGTCTTCGAAGCGACGTAAGTGGCGAGATAGCGATCCGGCAGGAAGATCACGCTTGGAGCGCCCAGGCTCTCGACCACCTGCACCGCGTTCGAGGAGGTGCAGCAGATGTCGACCTCGGCCTTCACCTCCGCGGAGGTGTTGACGTAGGCGACCACGGGCACGCCCGGAAACTTTTCGCGCAGCAGGCGGACGTCGGCGCCGGTGATGCTGGCGGCGAGCGAACAGCCCGCGCGCGAATCCGGGATCAGCACCGTCTTGTCCGGATTGAGCAGCTTCGAGGTCTCGGCCATGAAGTGCACGCCGCATTGCACGATGATGCCTGATTTCACCTTGGTGGCTTCGACGGCGAGCTGAAGCGAATCGCCGCCGATATCGGCGACGCAGTGGAAGATCTCCGGCGCCTGATAGTTGTGCGCGAGGATCACCGCGCCGCGCGTGCGCTTCAGCTCGTTGATCGCCTGGATCGTCGGCGCCATCAGCGGCCACTCGATCGGCGGGATCACATGCTTCACGCGCTCATAGAGCGGTGCGGTGGCCTGTTCGACCTCCGGCGTCCACGCCAGCGAGGGCATCGGCAGCGCCGGCTCGGTGCGCGCCGGCGCAGCTCGGGGGGAGGCGGTGGCGTGGCCCTGCGGCCGGTTGGCGAGATCGTCGGGGCCGTAAATTCCAGCAATCGGCATTGAAGCCTCCCTTTCGATAATTGTGCTCAGTTTGAGTATATCAGGGGTCTGAATCGTCCGGCCAAGATGGCCGGCGCGGATTTCATTGATGTCCTAATATACTCAAATTGAGCAAATCAGACATAGCACGCTCGGCTTGGGACCGCCAGATCCGGCCGCACACTTTTCCGTCAACTCCGGCTTGGCGTGCCGGGCGAGGCCAGACCGGAATGCAATGCTCCCGCGAAAGCTCCCCGTGGAATGCAATCGCTTTTGGCTTGGGGTTTTCATGCAAGTGCATTAAATGGCACCTTCGTGCCGCCGCTTGGCGAATCCGCCAATGACAGACGAGGAACACCATGTCGACATCAGTGGGCGAACTTGCTCCGGCCTCGCGTTCCTCGAACTGGCGCACGCCGGCCGTCATCATCCTCTGCGGTTGCGCGATCGGCATGCTGGGTTTCGGTCCGCGTTCGGCGCTCGGCTTCTTCGTCCAGCCGATGAGCCACGAATTCTCCTGGGGCCGCGACGTGTTTGGCCTCGCGATTGCCGTGCAGAATCTGTTGTGGGGCCTGGGCCAGCCGTTCGCCGGCGCAGTCGCCGATCGCTTCGGCCTGTTTCGGGTGATGTGCGTCGGCGCGCTGCTCTATGCCGGCGGCCTGCTGCTGATGCGCTACTCCACGACGCCGCTGTCGCTCGACATCGGCGCGGGCGTCATGGTCGGCTTCGGTCTTGCCGGCTGCTCCTTCAATCTGGTGCTGTCGGCGTTCACCAAGCTCCTGCCGGCGGAGAAGCGCGGCCTCGCGCTCGGTGCCGGCACCGCGGCGGGCTCGTTCGGTCAGTTCCTGTTCGCGCCGATCGGCGTCGCGCTGATCGACAATTTCGGCTGGCAGCAGGCGCTCTCCGTGTTCGGATTCCTGATGCTGCTGATCATCCCGCTGTCGCTGGCGCTCTCGACGCCGCCGGTCGCACACGCGGCAAACGCTGCGCCGGCGGACGAGCAGACCTTCACCAGGGCGTTGGCCGAAGCCTTCGGCCACCGCTCCTACGTGCTGCTGGTGCTCGGCTTCTTCACCTGCGGCTTCCAGCTCGCCTTCATCACCGTGCATCTGCCGGCCTTCCTGGTCGATCGCGGCATCACCGCGCAAACCGGCGGCTGGGTGATCGCGGCGATCGGCCTGTTCAACATCATCGGGTCGCTCAGCGTCGGCTATCTCCAGAACAGCTTGCCGAAGCGCTATATCCTCTCGACCATCTACTTCACGCGCGCGCTTGCGACGCTCGCCTTCATCTCGTTCCCGATCACGCCGTTCTCGGCGATCGCGTTCGGCGCGGTCTCCGGCCTGACCTGGCTGTCCACGGTGCCGCCGACCTCGGCGCTGGTGGCGCTGATGTTCGGCACGCGTTGGCTTGCGACGCTCTACGGCTTCGCCTTCGTCAGCCATCAGGTCGGCGGCTTCCTCGGCGTCTGGCTCGGCGGCATCGTGTTCGAGAAGTTCGGTTCCTACACGCCGATCTGGTGGCTCTCGATCCTGTTCGGCGTGCTGTCTGCGCTGATCAATCTCCCAATCGTGGAGAAACCCGTCGAGCGGGCGGTTGCGCAGCCTGCCTGATCGGCTAAACAATCCCGACAAACAAGTCAGGGAGTTCAGTCGTGGCCACATTCAAGGCTGTCAGGATCGACAAGGCGGACAAGGGCACCACCGCCACGCTGACGCAGTTCGATGAAGCCGAGCTGATGGATGGCGACGTCACCGTTCGCGTGGAATGGTCGACGCTGAACTACAAGGACGGCCTTGCGCTCACCGGCAAGGCTCCGGTGGTGCGCCGCTTCCCGATGATCGCGGGCATCGATTTCGCCGGCACGGTCGAAGCCTCCTCCCATCCGCAGTGGAAGGCCGGCGACCAGGTCGTCTGCACCGGCTGGGGCATGGGCGAGACCCATCTCGGCGCCTATGCCGAGAAGGCGCGGGTGAAGGGGGACTGGTTGGTCGCCCTGCCGCAGGGCCTGTCGGCGCGCGATGCCATGGCGATCGGCACCGCCGGCTTCACTGCCATGCTCTCGGTGCTGGCGCTGGAGAAGCACGGCCTGTCGCCGAAGAGCGGCCCGGTGGTGGTGACGGGTGCCGCCGGCGGCGTCGGCTCGGTCGCGACCGCCGTCCTCTCAAAGCTCGGCTACCACGTCATCGCTTCGACCGGCCGCGCCTCGGAGGCCGACTATCTCAAACACATCGGTGCTGCCGAGGTCATCGACCGCAACGAATTGTCGGGCGCGGCCAAGCCGCTGGCCAAGGAGCGCTGGGCGGGCGGCGTGGACAGCGTCGGCTCCACGACGCTGGCGAATCTGCTGTCGATGACGAAGTACGGCGGGGCGATCGCGGCCTGCGGCCTGGCGGCCGGCATGGACCTGCCGTCTTCTGTCGCCCCCTTCATTTTGCGCGGAGTGTGCCTTCTCGGCATCGACTCCGTGATGTGTCCGATCGAGCCGCGGAAAGCTGCCTGGCAGCGTCTGGCCTCCGATCTCGATCGGACGAAACTATCTGAAATCACTCATGAAATTCCGATCGACGAAGTTCTTGAGTGGGGCGCGAAAATCCTGGCCGGCCAGGTCCGCGGTCGCATCGTGGTAAAAATTGTCTAACGGCGTTCAGACTTTACCAACCAAGCTGCTTCAATGTTGCCTTGGTTAGTATGGTAAGCAGCGGGTAAAGAGATAAGGCATCGCCCGCGCTGGGGTTGGTTCGGAGTAGAGCATGCTTGCGCGTATTGTGTTGGGGGCTGTCACGGCGGCAGCGACGTTTGCGCCGGCCATTGCCGGAAGCATGAACGCCGACGAAGCGCGCCGCTTCGTCGCCGGCAAAGTGTTTGCCTTCACCTGTTTCGACGGCACCCGCGGTGCGGGCCGCATCCTCGACGATCTGGGCGCCGCCGGTGCGGTGCAGTTCTCGGGCGCAGGCCCGGTCAAGCATCTCAGGCTCCCCGGCAACACGCTTCAGATCCGCGGCCAGAACGTCTGCGCCTCGATCAAGGGCATTCCGTTCGAGCCCTGCTTCAACCTTGAAAAGACCGACGATCGCAGCTTCCGCGGCTCGGTGTCGGGCATGGGCTTCGCCTATTGCGACTTCCACCACCAGGGCGGCAACCAGATGCTGATGGCACGCGCTGCGGCGCGGCCGCGCTCGCTGCACAGGGCGGAGCACACCGGTTCGGTCGGCTCGTCCAACACCGAAGTCGCCGCGCGCGTGGAGACGCCGCGCGTCGAGAGCAGCCGGCTGGAGCCGGTGAGGGCTGAAGCCAGGTCCGAGCCGGCCAAGAACGAGGCTCCGCTGGAGCTGCGCCGTTCGACCCAGTGAGGCGGCCCTGCGGGACAGCCCGCACCCCCCTTGTCGTTGAAGACCCTCATCGAACACGAAGCTGCCGCGCCGTAGTCATACGGACGGCGGCTTTCATGCGTTGGTAGCGGTTCGCGCTCCAGTTTGCGTACGGCCGGGGGGCGCGGCCCGATAAAGGGTTCAACGATGTCGCTGTACTTTTTCCGCATCAGCACCGGTCGCTATTCCGGCGCCGCCGACCAGCCCTACGAGTTCGAGGATCGCGCTGCCGCCTGGACCGAGATGACGGAGGTCTGCGCCAACCTGCTCGGTGGCATCGCGCGCAGCCTGAAGCCGAACGCCGAGTGGTGCATGGAGCTGCTCGACGAGAACAAGAAGCCGGTGTTTCGCATCAGCCTCCTCGGCGAGAGCGTGCGCTGACAATCGTCGACGGCGCGGGCGGCGTTAACGATGCCCATGCGTGCAAATCCGCGAAACGGATGTCATTGCACGCAAAAGCTGCGGAAATTCGGCAGATCGTACGGCCTTTCCCGTACTTCTACCTAGGCCGTCGAGGTTCTGCTTAACGTTAATGAGGAAGCTCGCTGTTAGTTTTCCCGGGTTGTGCACGCTTCGTCGCGGCAAAGGCGTACCCCCGGGGATATTCTCGATGACGTTCATTCAGAACCTACGAATTGGCACCAAGCTCGCCATTACCTCAGTGCTGACCATCGGGCTCGTCGCGCTGATGATCTTCCTGCAAATGCGCGGAGATGCCTCCGTCCAGATGCTCGGTGACGCCGCGTCGGGACAGCAGGCGATCGCGCTAAACGCCGCGGAAGCGAAGGCGTCGGTCCGCGGCATGCAGATCGGCATTCGCGATATTCTGACGTCATCCTCTCCGGTCGAGATGCAGAAGGCGGTCACCTATTTCAACGACCGGAAGACAGCGGCGCTGAAGTTCTCCGGTGAGATGGCCAAGCTGTCGCGCTCGGCTGAAAATCGCAAGCGGATCGATCGCCTGACCATGTTGATCGGCGAGTTCGGCAAGGGCCAGCAGCAGATCGAGGCCATCCGCAAGCAGGAGCTGGCGCTGGAAGGAAAGAGGGACGCCGAAACGGTTGAGCTGTTTGCCAAGCTTACGAGTGATATCGATCACATCCGCAAGGGAACGCTGGCGCCGATCAACACGGAGATTTCCGATCTCGCCAACCAGATCACCGATTTCGCCAAGCAAAGGAGCGTCGAGACGCGTGCGGAAGCGGAAGCCGAGGCGGCCTCGGTTGCCCGGACCTCGATGATCACAGGCGCGCTGGTCGCGCTCGTCCTGATCGGAACGTGCATCTTTTCCGTCTTCAGCATTGCGCGGCCCATGCGTGCGCTGACCTCTGCGATGGAGAAGCTGGCCGGCGGCGACTTCTCGGTCGTGCTCCCGGGCCTTGGCCGCAAGGACGAAGTCGGCGAGGTCGCGGGTGCTGTGGAGAAATTCAAGCTCGTGTCCGAACAAAAGGCGCGCGAGGAAGCCGAGGCCAAGACCAGGCAGGATCAGCTTGCGGCCGCGCAGCGCAAGGCCGAGATGCACAAACTGGCTGACGGCTTCGAAGCCGCGATCGGCGAAATCGTCGATACCGTGTCATCGGCTGCAACCGAACTGGAGGCCTCGGCGTCGACCCTGACATCGACTGCGGCGCGTGGACAGGAGCTCACCACCGTGGTTGCCGCCGCCTCCGAGGAGGCGTCCACCAACGTGCAGTCGGTGGCGTCGGCCACCGAGGAGCTGTCGTCATCGATCACCGAGATCAGCCGCCAGGTGCAGGAATCCGCCCGTGTCGCGGGCGAAGCGGTGAACCAGGCCCGCACCACAACCGATCGCGTCGGCGAGCTGTCCGCCGCAGCGACGCGGATCGGCGATGTCGTCGAACTGATCAACACCATCGCCGGCCAGACCAATCTGTTGGCGCTCAATGCAACCATCGAAGCTGCGCGCGCCGGCGAGGCGGGCCGCGGATTTGCCGTCGTCGCTTCCGAAGTCAAGGCGCTGGCCGAGCAGACCGCGAAGGCGACCGGCGAGATCGGCCAGCAGATCGCCAGCATCCAGACCGCGACCGAGCATTCGGTTGGCGCCATCAAGGACATCAGCCACACCATCGAGAAGCTGTCGGAGATTTCCTCAACCATCGCAGCCGCTGTGGAAGAGCAGGGCGCCGCGACGCAGGAAATTTCCCGCAACGTGCAGCAGGCGGCGGCGGGCACGCATCAGGTGTCGTCGAACATCACCGACGTGCAGCGCGGTGCGAGCGAGACCGGTTCGGCTTCCTCGCAGGTGCTGTCCGCGGCGCAGATGCTGTCGGGTGACAGCAACCGCCTCAAGCTCGAGGTCGGCAAGTTTCTCGACACAGTGCGCGCCGCCTGACGGCGCTATCTCTCGGCAGATGAGCTTGCAACCGCCGCGCGTGACTGCGCGGCGGTTGTGCGCGTGCGTTCGTATTTCGACGCCGCGAAGCCGTGCACGCACGGTTAACCTTCCGGAAAAGCGACGCAGTCATGATCACCGTGATTTCCCGGGCAATGAGTCGCCCTGCGCGTATTGCGTTTCAGTCGTTGGAGCAGTTTCATGAGTGGCATTTCCATTCGCCTGACCCACAAGGTCATGGCGATCGGGCTGTTTGGCCTCATCGGGCTCGTCGCATTCGGCTCGATCTACCAGATCGGCAGCCTCTCCCAGGACACCTCGCGCGATATCGCTGAGGAGGCGCGCAGGATGTCCGACCTGAACCAACGGGTCTCCCAGCAGATGCTCGAAGCGCGCCGGGCCGAGAAGGATTTCCAGCTCCGCCGCGATCAGGCCTACACGAAACGTCACGCCGAACTCGCGTCCGACATCGTCCGCAATCTCGATGGCCTCGGCAGCGCAACGCGTGCGGCAGCATACGCGGGAATTGGCGAGAAGGTGTCGCAGGTTCGCGCCGGGTTCGAGAGATACGCGAAGGAGTTTACAGCCGTCGAGCAGGCCGAGATCAAGCTTGGACTGAACGAAACACTGGGGCTATCGGGCTCGCTGCGCACGGCGGTCCACGACATCGAGACCAAGCTCAAGGAGATCGACGACCCCCGCCTTACCAGCGGCATGCTGACGATGCGTCGTCACGAGAAGGACTTCATGCTGCGCCGCGACCAGAAATACGTGGAGGCTCTCAGGAAGACCGCGGGCGAATTCTCCAAGCAGGTCGAAGCATCGACAATCCTCCCGGCGATCAAGGCCGATATCGGCAAGAAGCTTGCCAAGTACGAGGCTGACTTCACGGCCTGGGCAGCCGGCGCGCAGGACCTCGCCGCGCACGGCTCGGCAATGTCCAGGGAATTTCGTACCATCGAGCCGATCCTCGAGGACATCGAAAAGAACGTTACTCAGCGCCATGTCGCCGCACAGGCATCCGAGGCGTCGACGCGGGCTTCGATCAAGCTGTGGATGTGGGTCGCGCTTGGATGCTCCGTCCTGCTGGTGGGGAGCGTGTCCTACTTCATCGGCCGCTCGATCTCGTCCGCGCTGATCGCCATGGTGCGGTCGATGACGGGCCTCGCAAACGGCGATACCTCCGTCGTGATCCCCGGCCTCGGCCGCAAGGATGAGATCGGCGAGATGGCCGGCGCGGTCGCGGTATTCAAGACCAATATGGCGGAGGCTGATCGGCTGCGCACCGAGCAGGCCGAAGCGGACGCGCGCGTCCGGCAGCAGCGCAAGGCCGACATGCAGCGGCTCGCCGACCGCTTCGAAGCCGCGGTCGGCGAGATCATCGAGACCGTGTCGTCGGCGGCGACCGAGCTCGAGGCGTCTTCCAACACGCTGACGCGGGCCGCCGAGCGCGGCAACGGCCTCGCCACTGCCGTGGCGGCGGCCTCGGAGGAGGCGTCCGCCAACGTGCAATCGGTGTCGTCAGCGAGCGAGGAGTTGACCTCCTCGGTCTCCGAGATCGGCCGCCAGGTGCAGGAATCCGCGCGCGTCGCCGACGTCGCGGTCGGGCAGGCCGAGCGCACCAATGCACGCGTCGCCGAACTGACGAAGGCCGCCTCCCGCATCGGCGACGTGGTCGAGCTGATCAACACCATCGCGGCGCAAACCAACCTGCTGGCGCTCAACGCGACGATCGAGGCCGCGCGTGCGGGCGAAGCCGGCAAGGGCTTTGCCGTGGTCGCGACCGAAGTGAAGGCGCTCGCCGAGCAGACCGCGAAAGCCACCGGCGAGATCGGCCAGCACATCGGCGCGATCCAGGCCGCGACGGAGGATTCGGTCGGCGCGATCAAGGAGATCGGGGACACCATCGCGAAGATGTCGGAGATCTCCTCGACCATCGCCGCGGCGGTGGAAGAGCAGGGCGCTGCGACGCAGGAGATTTCCCGCAACATCCAGCACGCCGCGCAGGGCACCTCCGACGTCTCGGCGAATATCGGCGACGTCCAGCGTGGCGCGGGCGAGACCGGCGCCGCCTCGGCGCAGGTGCATTCGGCCGCGCAGTCGCTGTCGCAGGACAGCAACCGGCTCAAGAGCGAGGTCGCGCGGTTCCTGGAGACGGTGCGGGCGGCCTGAGCGGGCAGCCCGCCCGTTCGGAGCGGTGCGCTGGTTGTGGAGTTGCCGGATACCGGCCGTGCCGCGGCAGATGATTGCGAGGCATATAACGGCAGTGGCGCCGAATTCCGTAATTCAACGTAGCATCCTGTTAACGCCTGTTTGCAATTATGGGCGCAATCTTACGAGATAAGAACCAGCCATCATTGTTGGAATGACCTCCGCCCTGCCGTCCGTCGCGACGATTGCGGCGCAGGTGATTTGTGCGTTGTAGGTTTCACCGGGATTTGTGTGATGTCGAAGCTGTCGATCGTCTTCAAGCTGCTGACCGTGCTGTCGGTTCTCGTGCTCTCGCTCGCCGGTGTCGGCGTGATGGCGATCGGCACCATGCAGAACATCAACTCCCATACCGTCGAGATCGCCGAGAGCTGGCTGCCGAGCGTGCGGGCGCTGGGTTCCATGCGCGCCGACATCAATGAGCTGCGCGTCGCGCTTCGCCTGCACCTGATGCAGGACAGTGCCGAAGGCAAGGAAGCCGCCGAGAAGCGGCTGGCAGGCTTGCGCGACCGGATCGAGAAAACCCGCAAGGTCTACGAGCGCCTGATCACCGTACCCGAAGAGCGCTCTCTCTATGAGCAGTGGAGCAAGGCGTGGGCCGAATATCTGAACGGCGTGCAGGAGACGATGGCGCTGTCGCGCAAGAGTGTCGGCAAATTCCCGGTTGACGCCAACGAGCTGTTGCAGACCAAGGTGGCGAAGATGGCCCAGGCGGCCGATCCGCTGCTTCAGAAGGGCATCGAGCTCAACAACAGCGGCGCCGAGCTGGAGACCAAGCAGGCGGCCGACAGCTACGCGTTGATCTTCCGCGTGCTGGTCGGCATCATCGTTGCCGCCGTCGTGATCGCGATCGCCGCCGCCTATTATCTCGTGCGCGACGTCTCGCGCGGCATCGCCTCGATCATCAAGCCGATGCAGTCGCTCGGCGAAGGCGACCTCTCCGCCGAGGTGCCGCATCGCGGCGAGAAGACCGAGATCGGCTCGATGGCGGATGCGCTCCAGATCTTCAAGGAGGCGCTGATCGCCAAGAAGGCCGCCGACGAGGCGGCCGCGGCCGATGCCGAAGCCAAGATCGAACGCGGCCGCCGTGTCGATGCCATCACCCGCAAGTTCGAAGCCATGATCGGCGAAGTCGTCGGCACGGTCTCCTCGGCCTCGACCGAGCTCGAGGCGTCGGCCTCGACGCTGACCGGCACTGCGCAGCGCGGCCAGGAGCTCGCGACCGTGGTTGCCGCGGCGTCCGAGGAAGCCTCGACCAACGTCCAGGCGGTCGCCTCCGCATCGGAGGAGCTGTCGTCCTCCATCACCGAGATCAGCCGCCGCGTGCAGGATTCGGCGCGGATGGCGGCGGAAGCCGTCGAGCAGGCCGCGCGCACCAACGAGCGCGTCAACGCGCTGTCGCAGGCCGCATCCCGCATCGGCGACGTGGTCGAGCTCATCAACACCATTGCAGGCCAGACCAACCTGCTGGCGCTCAACGCCACCATCGAGGCGGCGCGTGCGGGCGAAGCCGGCCGCGGCTTCGCGGTCGTCGCCTCCGAGGTCAAGGCGCTGGCCGAGCAGACCGCGAAGGCGACCGGCGAGATCGGGGCGCAGGTGTCGGGCATCCAGGCCGCGACGCAGGAATCCGTCAGCGCCATTCAGGAGATCGGCGGCACCATCGAGCGGCTGTCCGAAGTGTCCGCGGCGATTGCCGCCGCCGTCGAGCAGCAGGGCGCCGCCACGCAGGAAATCTCGCGCAACGTGCAGCAGGCCTCGGTCGGCACGCAGGAAGTTTCGGCGAACATCACCGACGTGCAACGCGGTGCGATCGAGACCGGTGAAGCCTCGGTCGAGGTGCTGTCGGCGGCGAAATCGCTGGCGACCGACAGCACGCGTCTCAAGGTCGAGGTCGCGCAGTTCCTCGAATCCGTCCGCGCGGCCTGATCTTCAACTTCCCGATTGCGGAGCCGGCGGCGGCGCGACCTGCCGCCGGAACAGGATGCGCTGGTAGAGCCAGCCGATCGCGACCAGCACGATGCCGAGGCCCATGAACGACAGTGCCCGGTAGACGCCGGTCAGCGTCGACATGTCGATGACGAAGGCCTTGAGGATCGTCAGGGCGATGACGGCGGCCGAGGCCAGCCGCGCGCGCTCCGAGTTGACGAGAATGCCGACGCCCAGCAGTACCACGCCGAAGCCGAGCCAGCCGATCGAATAGGTGTATTGCTCGGCGCCCGTCGTCGGACCGGTCGAGAGGATCGGACCGTGATAGAAGCGGCGGATCTCCAGCGTGACATAGGCGAGCGCGAACACGAGTGCGCCGCCGGCGATGGTGTTGGCGTAGGCCTTGCCGCGCGAGCCGGCCACCGCATAGGACAATAGCAGCATCAGCACCGCCGGCAGCGCGTAGCCGAGCAGCAGCAGGTTGAACACCGCGCCGCCGACGTCGACGCGCCAGATCAGCGGGTTCTCCAGGATCAGCAGGCCAATCACGCTGATGAGCCCGCCGATCGCCGTGAGCACGATGGCGCCGACATCGTGCACGATGCTGTGGCTGTGCAGCCGCAGGCGCTCCAGCCCGATCGCCATTGCGAGCGTGATGCAGACCTGGAGCGCGAATTCGAGCAGCGACGGCGGTGAGATCATGTCGCCGCCGGTCGCAAAGTGCCGGATCTCCATGAAAGCAAGCAGTGCGGTGAACAGGATCGCGGCGGTCTCGACCATGCGCAGCGGCGCATCGTCGGCGCGGCGGCGCAGGAACAGGCTCGCGGCCCAGAACGATGCCGCCGGCAGGCCGTAGCCCCAGAGCAGCCAGTTGAAGATCGGCGTGGTGCCGACGGCGTCGCCGACGATGCGCGGATCGTAGGCGATGCGCGCGGTGACGAGGCCGGCGAAGATCGCGGCGAGCCAGCGCAGGAACGGGATCGGCCGCTGCAGCGAGATCCAGGCGGTGCCGAGCGACATCAGTGCCAGCGCGATCGTCAGCCAGCCCTTCTCCAGCGCGAAGGTCAGCGCCAGCGCCAGCGCGCCGAGCGTGCCGGTGGCGAACAAAGCGGCGGAGATCATGATGCCCGGCCGGGTCTCGCGGCGCGTCAGCGCCTCGGTCGCAGCGCCAAAGGCGGCGGCGAGCAGCACAGCGAGGATCGCAAACGGGATCGAGCGGTCGAGATGGGCGATGCGCGCGTAGAGCGCGACCAGGATCGCGATCGGCGTCGCGACGCCTGCCACCGACCACACCACCGGAATGATCGCCGAATTCGATCGGCCTTGCGCGAGGAAGCCGGCGATGCCGAAGCCCGCGGCGAAGATCGCCGCGGTCACCAGATGCAGCGTGACGGAGCTGTCGGTCGCGGCAGGTCCGATTCCCGCTATGGGGCCGCCCGGCAGCACCAGCATGTCAGGGTTGGCGCGCACCGCCCATTCGGCGAACACGACGAAGACGGTCGCTGCGGCCGCACCGATGGCGCCGGTGGCGGCAGATGCACGCCAGGCGACGAGGAGGGTTGCGCCGACGAGAAGCGCGAACGCGATCAGTGCCAGATCGGCATGCGCGCTCGACAGCACGATCAGCATCGCGCCGAACAGATAGGCACCGAGCGCGCCCGAGGAGATCGGCTCGATCTCGCCGTCCTGGATTTCAGGGCCGAACATGAAGCCGCAGACGACGAGGAGCGCGGCCAGCACGAAGCCGGCGATGACATGGAAGGCGTGCGGCGCGACCTGGACCTGCTCGGTGTCGAGACCCGGGAACAGCCAGAGCACGGCGAAGGCGATGGTCGTCACCGCAAGCCAGCGCCACAGCCGGATGCGGGCAAGGCCGAAGCTCGCGGCAGTGACGACGGCGAGATAAATGTAGAGCGCCCAGTAGTCCGGCTTGCCGCTGGAGACGAGCACCGGCGTCACGAAGGCGCCGACCACGCCGAGGCCGGCGAGCGCGGGTCCGTGCAGCAGCGCGGCTGCGAGCGTGCACATGGCCACGATGCCGAGCAGCACGAAGGCCGTTGCGGGCACGAGGAAGCCGTAGAGCGCATAGGCGGCATAGATGGTCGCGAACGCCACCGCCGTTCCGGCCGCGGTGAGGATCGCCGGGATGTTGGCGATCGGCAGCGCGGCGATGTTGGAGATGCTCTCCTTGCGCCGCGTCCATTCGCCGGCTGCCAGCAGCGCGGCTGCGAACAGGCCGCCCAGGAAGACGCGCACGCCGGGGCCGAGCAGGCCGGCCTCGATCGAATAGCGCACCATGAAGAAGCCGCCGAGCGCGAGCGCAAGGCCGCCGATCCACACCACCCAGCGCGTGCCGAGCCGCTCCTCGAAGCCGGGTTCGCGAATATCGGGTGCGGGCGAGGGCAGCGGTGGCGGGGCATCGGCCTGCGGGCCCGCTGCGAGCGGGGGCGGCGAAAGCTCTTCGGTGACGAGCGGAGGCGGCGCAGCTTCCGCCTCGGATGCAAGCGGCGGCGGCTCGGTGGCCGCCGTTGTGGGCGTCTCGACCTGCGCCTGTACGGGCAGCGGCGGCGGCGGTTGCACCTGCCGCCGTTGCGCGCAAAACATCTCCTCGAGCGTGTTGAAGCGCCGCCGCAGCTCGGCTGCCTGGCTGGAGGCCTTGATGGCGATCAGGATGGCGATGATCGCGATGATCAGCGCGAAGACGTCAAACGGGCCGTCGAACATGAAGCCTCCAGGCGATCGACAGGCAGGGGCCGATCACGCAAATCTTGAGTTAGCGCCGGGAGCGTACGCGCAAGCCCGGTGCGGGCCGCTCCTGAAGCACGTCGCGGCGGAAGCGGTAGAGCGCCGCCGGCCGTCCGCCCGTCTGTGTCGACATCACCCCGGTCGGTTCGACCAGGGCTTCCATTTCGACCAGGCGGCGGAAATTCTGCTTGTGCAGGTGCCGGCCGGAGATCGCCTCCACCGTATGCTGCAGTTCTGTGAGTGTGAATTCGGGCGGCAAAAGTTCAAACACCACAGGACGATACTTCAGTTTGGCGCGGAGCCGGGCGATCGCCGTGGCGAGAATCCGGCGATGATCGAACCGCATCGAGGTCCCGAGCGGGGGCAGCATCTTGCGCGCTAATGCCGCAGGGCGGCCGTCGCGCCGCGCTTCCTCGACCAGGCCGGCCTCGTACAGCAGCTCGTAGCGGTCGAGCACGCGCTCCTCGTCCCAGGCCGCCCCGTCGAGGCCGAAATAGAACCGCACACGATCCTTGCGCGGCAGCGCACGGGTCGTCTCCGGCGTCTCCTCCGCGGCCCACTCGGTCAGCGCGGGAATGATGTCGCGGGCGATGATCGCCGGCGGTTCCTCGCGCCAGTCTTCCCAGGGGAAGAAGCGATACCATGGCGCGAAGCTCGCCGCGTTGGCCGCAAGCTCGCCGTCCACCGCGCGCGTCAGTGCGAGATAGCCGATCGACACCATATGCGCCCCGGTGTCGCCGGCCTCGGCATGACGGCCGCGATCGCCGAAGGTGTAGAGCTGCTCGACATAGCCGAGCCGCAAGCCGGCCTGCTCCTCGACCCAGGCGCGCAGGCCGATCTCGAAGGTGCGGTGCGCCAGCGCGTCGAACGGGCCGAACGGCAGGCCGGCCAGCCCGTCGCTGCCGCGCGCGGTCAGGATCAGCGGCTCGTGGCCCTCGATCGCAACGATCGCAGCGGTGAGGCCGATCTCGATCGGGGTCAGCAGCGTCTCGCTCATGCGATAATGATCGAAACTGTTATGGAAGAAATATGCCGACTGATTGCGGCGGTCTCTCCGCGGGCTCGCTGTAACCTCTCCCGCTCGCGGGAGAGGTCGGCGCGCAGTGCCGGGTGAGGGCTTTCTCCTCTAGGGGGGCGTCCCAATGCGGAGACACCCTCTCCCCAACCCTCTCCCGCAAGCGGGAGAGGGGGGCACGGTCTCGTCGCGGCTGCCATTCGACTCCCTCTTCATTCGAGCTCGATCACGAAGGGGCGCCCCTCGACCATCATCGCGCCCGGACCGATCTCGTCGAGCGCGCGCAGCATGCGGCCGTTGCGCCCCAGCGCACGGTCGGCGAGGCCGACGATGCGCCGGTTCGGCGAGGCGATCGGCGAGGCTGCGCGGATCTTTCTGGCGATCTCGAGCTCGTCGCGGTTGGGATTGAGCGCGCAGACCGCCGCGAACGCGCTCGCGGTGGAGCGGCTGATGCCGGCATAGCAATGCACCACCAGCGGTGCGCTGCGGTCCCAGCCGCGCACGAAATTCAGCACCTGATCGATATGCGTCTCGGACGGTGCGGTGAAACCATCCATCTCCTCGGTGATGTCGTCCATCGAGACCTTGAGATGATTGGCGGGGAGCACCGAGACCGGCCGCGCCACCTGCTCGACATTGGCCATCACGGTCAGCACATGGCTGGCCCTGGTGAGGCGGACGGTTTCGGGGAGCGCGGCGAGGGAACAGACGTGGATCATGGCGAACCTTTTTCTTGATTATAGCCGCGCCCCGTCGGGTGGGCAAAGCTACCACTTCGTCGTCCCGGACAAGCGCGCCACAAGCGCGCGCCGATCCGGGACCCATATCCACGGGAAGGGATTTGACGAAAACTCGGAGTTACAGGCTCGGGTCGCAATCGCTCCCTGTGGGTATGGATCCCTGCTTTCGCAGGGACGACAGCGGAGTGCGAGGCCTCACCGTCTCACGAACCAGGCTCACGCGAACACCGCGTCAAACCGCTCCAGAAACTGCTTCTCCGCCCGCGCCGCGGTCCAGGACGTGAGATAGTCGCGCCGGACGCTGTCGGAGAGGCCGGGATCCTTGCCGAACAGGCGCTTGGCTTCGGCCGCGCTGAAGCCGGCAAGCTCGGTCGCCTCGAGGTAGGCTGCACCGCGGTCGGCGGCCTTGATGGCTTGCGTGATCTCCTCCGGCAAGACCGGCGGCAACCCGAAACGGATATGGATGGCGCCGAGCAGGCGCTTTTCGACCGCCTTGTAATGGCCGTCGAGCACGGCCTTGAACGGCGAGATCATGTCGCCGATCACATATTCCGGTGCATCGTGCAGCAGGGCTGCGAGCCGCATGCGCTGGTCCACGCGCGGCATTTCGTGCCGCAGCACGGTCTCCACCAGCAGGGTGTGCTGCGCGACCGAGAAGATATGCGCGCCGACGGTCTGGCCGTTCCAGCGCGCCACGCGCGCCAGCCCATGCGCGATGTCGGCGATCTCGACATCGAGCGGGGAGGGGTCGAGCAGATCGAGCCGACGGCCCGACAGCATGCGCTGCCAGGCGCGGGATTCCGCGCCGCGTGCCGTTTTCTTCGCGCTCATTTGGCCTTGAGGCGCGGCTTGCGCTGCAGCTTGCTGCAGCTTGCGTGGCAGTGGCAGTCGACCAGATGGTCGTTGACCATGCCGGTCGCCTGCATGAAGGCGTAGACGATGGTCGGGCCGACGAACTTGAAGCCGCGCGAGGACAGCTCCTTGGAGATCTGCACCGACAGCGGCGTCGAGGCCGGTACGCTCGCGCTGGTCTTGAAATGGTTGACCTTGGGCTTGCCGCCCATGAAGTCCCACAGCAGCTTCGAGAAGCCCGGACCTTTCTCCATGATGTCGAGATAGGATCTGGCGCTGAGGATCGTGCCGTCGATCTTGGCGCGGTTGCGCACGATCCCGGCGTCGTTCATCAGCGCGTGCACCTTCTTGTCGGTGTAGCGCGCGATCTTCTCCGGCCGGAAATCGTCGAAAGCTTTGCGGAAATTGTCGCGCTTGCGCAGGATGGTGATCCAGGACAGGCCGGCCTGGAAACCGTCGAGGATCAGCTTCTCGTACAGCGCGCGGTCGTCATATTCCGGCACGCCCCATTCGGTGTCGTGATAGGCGACATAGAGGGGGTCATCGCCCGGCCAGGGGCAGCGGGTCTTTCCGTCGGGATGCAGGCGGGGAGCTCGGCTCATGCGGTGGGCTGTTTCGCAGGGATACGGACAACGTCAGGATCTGCCAGGCGCAACGCGAGGCCGCCGGCGGTGAGAGGCTGGCCGGCATCGAGCGCCTCTGCGACACGGTCGATGCGCACCAGGGCAATGCCCTTGCCCTGCGCCGACGAGCCCATGGTTCCGACGGATTTGTCGCCGGCCATGACACTGACACCGGCCTCCGGCGAGAAGTCGTCAAGCAGCACCTTGACGCTGCGCGTGCGCGCGGTGCCGCGATGTTGCATGCGCGAGACGACCTCCTGGCCGACATAGCAGCCCTTGTCGAAATCGACGCCGGCGAGGCGGTCCATGTTGGTCTCGTGCGGGAACGCATCGTTGTACATGAAATCGAGCCCGCCGCGCGGCACGCCGAGCGCGATCCGGTGCGCCTCGTAGTCCGCCGCATCGACCAGGTCGGCGCCGATGAGATCGGACAGCTTCTGCTTGAGGTCCTCCGGGATCAGGATGCGGATGCCGAGCGCTTCGTTGCGCGGGTCGGCGAAGGCAAGGTCGGTCTGCGCCGCAGGCTGGCCGTCCCAGGCCGCGAGCACGCCGAGATCGAGGTTTTCCACGGTGACCTTGGCACGCAGCTTGTAGAATTTCAGCTTGGTGGCGAGGCCCTCTGCCAGCGCTTTCGGGCAGTCGATCAGGAACCCGCCGCCATGGCCGGCCGGCGCCTCGGTGATCAGGAAATCCACGATGATCTTGCCCTGCGGCGTCAGCAGCGCGCCGAATCGCCCCAGGCCCGGCTTCAGCCTGTCGACGTCGGTCGTGACGAGGCCGTTGAGGAAGTTGCGCGCATCCTCGCCCGCGACCTTGACGACGCCCCGGTCGGGAAGAAACGCTGATTTCATGCGAAAATCTCTTGCGACATGGTGCTGCGGAACGTAAGCCCGCGAGGCTTAAACGACAAGACCTCGAGCCCTGCGCTTGGGGATGAGAGAGGCCCTCAGCCATGACCCAGCGCTTCGATGTGATCCTCAAGAACGGCACCGTCGTCAACCAGGACGGCGAGAATGTTCGCGATATCGGCATCGCCAATGGCCGCATCGCCGAGCTGGGCCCGCTCTCGCAAGGCAGCGCGGCCGAGGTGATCGACTGCAAGGGCCTGCACATCCTGCCCGGCGTGATGGACACGCAGGTGCATTTCCGCGAGCCCGGGCTGGAGCACAAGGAAGACCTCGAGACCGGCTCGCGTAGCGCCGTGATGGGTGGCGTCACCGCCGTGTTCGAGATGCCGAACACTGCGCCGCTGACGGTGACGGAGACCGAGTTCACCGACAAGGTGAAGCGCGCCCATCACCGCATGCATTGCGATTTCGCCTTCTTCATCGGCGGCACCCGTGAGAACGTGCAGGATCTGCCGGTGCTGGAGCGCGCGCCGGGCTGCGCGGGCGTCAAGGTGTTCATCGGTTCCTCGACCGGCGCGCTGCTGGTGGAGGACGACGACAGCCTGCGCCGCATCTTCCAGGTCATCAACCGCCGCGCCGCATTCCACGCCGAGGACGAATACCGCCTCAACGACCGCAAGCCGCTGCGCATCGAGGGCGATGCCCGCTCGCATCCGGTCTGGCGCGACGAGACCGCGGCGCTGATGGCGACGCAGCGCCTGGTCAAGCTCGCGCACGAGACCGGCAAGCGCATCCACGTGCTGCACATCTCGACCAAGGAAGAGATCGGGTTCCTGCGCGACCACAAGGACGTCGCCTCCTGCGAGGCGACGCCGCATCATCTGACGCTGGTCGCGCCCGAATGCTACGAGCAGCTCGGCACGCTGGCGCAGATGAACCCGCCGGTGCGCGGTGCCGATCACCGTGCCGGCATCTGGCGCGGCATCGAGCAGGGCATCATCGACGTGCTCGGCTCCGACCACGCCCCGCATACGCTGGAAGAAAAGCAGAAGACCTATCCGGCCTCGCCCTCCGGCATGACCGGCGTGCAGACGCTGGTGCCCCTGATGCTCGATCACGTCAATGCCGGCCGGCTGTCGCTGGCAAGGTTCGTCGACCTCACCAGCGCCGGCCCCGCGCGCCTCTACAACATGGCCTGCAAGGGCCGCATTGCTGCGGGCTATGACGCCGATTTCACCATCGTCGATCTCAAGCGCAGCGAGACCATCACCAACGATTGGGTGGCGTCGAAGGCCGGCTGGACTCCTTACGACGGCGTGCGCGTCACCGGCTGGCCGGTCGGCACCTTCATCCGCGGCCGCCGCGTGATGTGGCAGGGCGAGCTGGTCACGCCCGCGCAGGGCGAAGCGGTGCGGTTTCTGGAGACGCTGAAGCAATAGGGGCAGTGGTTCGCTCGATCCGTCATCCTGAGGTGCGAGGCACGGGACGCAACGCGTCCCGTGGAGAGCCTCGAAGGATGCACGGCCGCGCTGTAACCACGCGGAGAGGGCCGGGCTGTCGCCCTTCGAGGGCCGCTGAAGGAGCGGCCACCTCAGGGTGACGGATTGAGTTCTGAGTGCTCGCTTGCAAGCGTAGACCTTAGCCCGCATGAGCGTAGCAATATGCGGGGGTTCGCTTGAGCGATTCCCGGGTTTCGCTACGCTCACCCGGGCTACGGCTCCGCAACGCGAGGCGATTATGTCCCAACCGTCACCCCTCATCACCACCGGGCAGCTTGCCGCCATGCTCGGCGATCCCAATCTCCGCCTCTATGACTGCACCACGTACAACGAGCCGGTCCCACCCGGCAGCGACGTGCCGTATCGTGCCGTGCCCGGCGACAAGACCTTCGTGGCCGGCCACATTCCGGGTGCCGATTTCCTCGATCTGCAGGGCGAGTTCTCCGACGTCTCGTCGCCGCAGTTCTTCATGATGCCCGACGTTGCCCAGCTCGAAGCCGCCTTTGGTCGTCACGGCCTCGATGCGAGCAAGACCATCGTGCTCTACAGCATCGGCACCATGATGTGGTCGACGCGGTTCTGGTGGATGCTGCGCGCGCTCGGCGTCGATGCCCGTGTGCTCGATGGCGGTCTCGACAAGTGGAAGGAGGAGGGGCGACCGATCGAGATGGGCGCACCGAAGGGATATCCGGCGACGACCTTCAGGGCCGCGCCGCGCGCCGGCCTCTTCGTCGACAAGACCGCCGTGGCGGCCCGTATCGGCGATCCCGCAACCGTCATCGTCAACGCGCTCGGGCCGCAGTTTCATCGCGGCCTCGAGCCGAGCCGCTACGGCCGGCCGGGCCGCGTTCCCGGCAGCGTCAACGTGTCAGCCGCAACGCTCGTGAACGCCGACAAGACCCTGACGACGCTTGCCGACGCCGAAGCCAAGTTCACTGCTGCAGGCGTCACGCGCGACAAGAATGTGATTCTCTATTGCGGCGGCGGCATCTCGGCGACGATCGACCTGTTCCTGCTGGCCCAGCTCGGCTACGACAGGCTGACGCTCTACGATGCCTCCATGGGCGAGTGGGCGAGGGACCCGACGCTGCCGATCGAGACGGATTAACCTCTGCTTACCCTCCCCTGGAGGGGGAGGGTCGATCGCGCGCAGCGCGAGCGGGGTGGGGTGATCTCTCCATTGAGGCGGTCTCTGTGCGGAGAGATCACCCCACCCCGCTTCACCTCTCGCTTCGCTCGACATGAATCGACCCTCCCCCTCCAGGGCAGGGGAATCGCATGTGGTTTTGAGGGTGGTATTGCGCGGTCCAGCGATATGGATTCTGAAGAGGACTCCCGATTCGGCGTGGGGGTCCTATGCGCAAGATTCGCAGTATCTTCAGTACGTTGCCCGATCCGCGTGCACCCAACGCACTGCACGACCTGCTGGATCTCATCGTCATCGCGCTGGCAACGGTGTTGTGCGGAGGACAGGGCGCGACGGATATGGAGGTGTTCGCGTCGTCCAAGGAAAAGCTGTTGCGGCAATTCCTTCGGTTGGAGCACGGAATCCCCAGTCACGATACGTTCAGCCGGGTCTTCAACGCGCTCGATCCGGGGGCTTTCGAACAAGCCTTCCGAAGCTTTATGGCAGCATTCGCAGAGGCCAACGGGATCAAGCTCACCGGCGTGGTGGCAGTCGATGGCAAAGCTGTTCGAGGAGCCTACGAACGCGGTCGCAGCGCCACGCCACTGCACATGGTCAATGTCTTTGCGACCGAAGCCCGCATGGCCCTGGCTGCATGCAAGGCGCCAGGCCGCAACGAGGCCCAAGGTGCCCTGGATGTGCTGCAAATGCTTTCGCTCGAAGGCTGCATCGTCACTGCCGACGCCCTGCATTGCAATCGTCCCTTCGCCAAGAAGGTGCTCGAGCGTGGCGCCCACTACGTGCTGGCTCTCAAGGAAAATCAAAGCAAACTGTTCGCGGAGGTCGAGCGCTGCTTTGCCCGCTCGGGCAAGCGCAGCGTGGCTCAACGACGCGAGCCGAGCACGCACGATCGATGCGAATCCCGGCGCGCCACCGTCATGCGCAACATCAGTCTGGGTACGACAAACCGCTTTCCCGGAGTGGCGGCCGTGGCTCGCATCACTTCGCGCCGACGACTGCATGGCAAACCCGCCGGCAAGCCGTCCGTGCGATATTACTTGTTGTCCAAATACCTGCCCGCAAGACGATTGTTGCAGGTCGTCCGAGGCCATTGGAGCATCGAGAATCAGTTGCACTGGGTGCTCGATGTCGTCTTTGGCGAAGACGCTTGCCGAACCAGAAAAAACAACGGCCCCGAGAACTTCGCGATCTTGCGGCGAGCTGCAATCAATCTCATTCGAGCCCACCCCGCCCGCATCTCCATGCGACAGAAGGTCAAACGAGCAGGCTGGGAAGACGAATTCCTTCTCAGCCTTATCGGTCACATGCGATAGCCCTGCCCTCCAGGGGAGGGTAAGATCCCCCAAGGTCAGAAATCCGGGAACCTTTCTCCCGGACCTGCATCCAATGTCCGGAACCAATGAAGGGGTGCCCGCCATGCCAGGGACCGCAGCCGGCCTGTCCGCCGGCGCCAGGACATTAGAAGCCGAACTGATCGACCGCGCGCGAGGCCGCGACGAGACTGCGCTCCGCGAGATCATGCAGGCCAACAACCGCAGGCTCTATCGCCTCGCGCGCGGGATCTTGCGCAGCGACAGCGAGGCCGAGGACGTGGTGCAGGAAACCTATGTCCGCGCCTTCACCCATCTCGACGGCTTCCGCGGCGAGTCCGGGCTGTCGACATGGCTGTCGCGCATCGCCATCAACGAGGCGCTCGGCCGGGTGCGCAGCGCAAAGCCGCATGTCGCGCTCGGCGCGGTGGGCGAAGCGGCGCTCGAGGCGCAGATCATCAAATTTCCCGCTTCTCCCGCGAGCGATCCGGAAAGGACCATGGCCCAACGTGAAATCCAGCGCGTCGTCGAACGCGCCATCGACGAGTTGCCGGATGCGTTTCGCATGGTGTTCGTCGCGCGTGTCATGGAGGGCATGAACATCGAGGAGACCGCCGAACTGCTCGGCGTGAAGCCCGAGACCGTGAAGACGCGGTTGCATCGCGCCCGCGCCATGCTGCGCGAGAATGTCGAGAAGGAGATCGGTCCGGTGATGATGGACGCGTTTCCGTTCGCGGGCTGGCGCTGCGAGCGCCTGACCGAAGCGGTGCTGAAGCGGCTCGGCGTCGGCGGCTGAAATTTTTCGGGAACGTCCGCGAAGAATTCCCATCCAACTCCCGTGAAGCAACGCCGGCAAATGTCCGGCAGCACAGGAGTGTCAGACCATGTTCATCCGTTGGAGCGCGGCGCTCGCCGCGGCCATTCTGTTGTCGAGCCCCGCGCTGCAAGGCGCCAGCGCCGCCGACAAGCCGACCGATCCGCAGATCGCCCACATCGCCTACACGGCCGGGGTGATCGACATCAACGCCGCCAAGCAGGCGCAGAAGAAGGCGAAGAGCAAGGACGTCAAGGCGTTTGCCGAGGACATGCTGCGCGACCATGAAGCGGTCAACAAGCAGGCGCTCGCGCTGGTCAAGAAGCTGAATGTCACCCCTGAAGACAACGACACCAGCACGGCGCTGTCGAAGCAGGCGAGCGACAAGCTGGCCGAGCTCGACAAGCTGGACGGCGCCGCCTTCGACAAGGCCTATGTCGCCAACGAGGTCGCCTACCACAAGGCGGTCAACGGCGCGCTGGAGACCCAGCTGATTCCGTCGGCGAGCAATGCCGAGCTGAAGAGCCTGCTGCAGACCGGCCTGAAGATCTTCCAGGGCCATCAGCAGCACGCCGAGCACGTCGCGGCCGAGTTGAAATAGGGAGTGTGCGATGAGGTCGTGGCGGCTGTTTTCGTGTCCCATCGCGCTTGTCGTCGCGGCGATGGCGGTCCCGGCGCACGCCGCGACGATCGAGATCACGATGGAGAACCTCGTGATCTCACCGGCCGAGATATCGGCCAAGGTCGGCGATACCATCAACTGGATCAACAAGGACGTCTTCGCCCACACCGCCACCGCGAAGAACGGCGACTTCGACGTGAGCTTGCCGCCGAAGACATCGGCGACGTCAGTTCTGAAGAAGGCGGGAACGATCGACTATTACTGCCGCTATCATCCCAACATGAAAGCGACGCTCAAGGTCGAGCCGTGAGGGAGAGAGCACGTTCCCGAGCGCGGCGGGAACATCTCCCGATGGCGACGAGACTAATGCTTGTCCGCTGAAAACGGCTTCCGTGCGATAAACGCGGCAGACTTCGCGAAGCCTTTCGCCAAATCCGCTTTGCAAAGTCATTCATCCGTTGACTGGCCCCGCCCGCGTGGCGGGGTCATTTTCGGAAGGTGCTACTGCCTGCAGATGTCGACCGAGAACTCGCCGTTGCGGATGCGGCCCGGAAAGCCTTCGACGAACTTGGCGACCGCGTCCTCGCCATAGGTGCCGACGAGCTCGGCAAAGGCCGCAAACAGGCTCGCCTGCGCCAGGCAGTCGCCGTCGACGCCCTCATGGCGCGCTTCGGCCCAGGCCTCGTTGAGATAGCTCAGTGCGGCCTGTTTCTGCTCGTGATCGGGCAGCGGCGCGCGGTCGGGTGCGTAGGAAATCGGCTGGCTCATGAAACTCGATCAGGGCTGGGGCGCGATCCACGGCGATGCGCTGTGCGAGAGGTGTAGCACGCGTATTAACGACCGCTAGGCCACATCTTTAAGAACGGTTAACGGCTGTGAACAAAGTCGATGGCAGGGTTCCCGTGGCTGTCATTCCGGGACGCGCCGACAGGCGCGGGCCCGGAATCCATCGGGCCGCGAAGACGATGGATGCATGGATTCTCAGGTGCGCAATTGCGCACCATAGTTCGCGCTGCGCGCGCCCCGGAATGACGAGGAGAGAAATCAGTTCGCGTAGCGTGCCGTCAGATCCCGCGAGATCTTCGAGCCTTCCTCAATATACCGGCGGATCGCGACCGTCGCGGCGGGCGTGCAGCTCCGGTAGGTCTGCTGAAAGCCGTTATAGCCGCGGTTGAAGCCGGCGATCATGCGGGTGCGGCGCTCGCCGGAGGGGGTTTCGGCATCGATCAGCGCCTGCATCTCGTTGCGCCATTTGTTGCCCTCGTTGGCCCCGCAGATGCCGCGCAGATAGTGCAGGCCGCCGAGGATCTCCGCCAGCCGCTGCAAATCGGCGTCAAACGGCGCCGCCACGTCCTGGGCCCTGGCGGGCGCCGAGGCGCAGGCGAGAATCAGGGCAAAAATGGCCAGAAATCGCGTGGACATCGGCGGGGTGTATGCCTCCTCGGGGCTGACGACGCAAGGTAGGGGAGCCGGTGAGCCGGGCGGCTCGGGTCAGGCCCCAATCAGCCGCGCCGCGGACTGGATGACCTCCTCCAGCCCTCCGGTCAGCCTGAGGTCACCCAGGCCCGCCAAGGCGTCGGGCGCGATCCAGCGGTAATCGTCGAGCTCGTCGTTGAGAGACGGCTCCCTGGCCACCCAGCGGGCGGCAAACGACATGATGAGGTAATGGCCGGCCCCGGGCGCGGCCGGCAGCACCTCGCGCCAGCCGGCAAGGCCGACGATCGCGATGTCGAGCCCGGTCTCCTCGTCGACCTCGCGGCTGAGGGCCTGGTGCAGCGATTCGCCGAACTCGACCCGGCCGCCGGGGAGCGAATAGAAGCCCTTGGCGGGCGAGCGGGCCCGGCGGGTCAGCAGCACCTTGCCGTCGCGGAAGATCGCGGCGCTGACGGCAAGCTGGGGGTGGCTGGGCTGGACGACTGAAGCCATTTTCTCAAAGGACCCGGTTCAGGACCTGTTCTTAAAGGATCTGGTTCAGTTCGCCATGATGGTGTCGACGTCGGCTTCGGCCCCGCCATGGATGATGCCGCCGCAGGCCGCGATCAGCGGCTTGACCCAGAGGGCGGCCTGCTCGGCGAGGCGGATGCGCGTGGTGTCCTTCTCGACCTCGCGCATGGCCGAGCCGACCGCGGTCAGGATCGAGGTCATGGTATCGGTGAGGTGGTCGAATTGGGCGCGGACGCTGGGATCGGCCTTCTCATAGGCCTCGATGGCAAGGTCGCGTGCCTTGAAATTCGACGCCGTGAAGTGCTCGGCATAGGACAGCGGCGACCATGTCAAAAAATCTTCCGCGCATTCCGGCATGTCCGGAACCATTTCCAGCAGCATCACGGCTTCATTGAAATGGTTGAGATAGTCAGTGGCAAGCCCGGTCCGCGGGTTGATGTTGGCCACGCGCAGCCGTTCGGCCCAGGCTTGCGCCTCGGGGCCCGTCTGTACATGCGTCCGCGCGGGTTGCGAGGCCATTGAGCTCATCTGCCGCAGTGTTAACGTTCGGGGTTAAAAGGACCTGAACGGACCCTATATAGACGCCCTGGGATGTGTGGACGCTTCGTCATAACTTCGGCCCCCGCGGCTTTGCGGCAACTGTTCGGCTATGTCGAGCAGCCCAACTTCCCGCCCCGGTACAATGTCGCCCCGACACAACCGATTCCGGTCGTGCTGGTCGAGAACGGCGCCCGCCATTTCCGCCTGATGCGCTGGGGATTGCTGCCGGGCTGGGTCAAGGACCCCAAGGGCTTTACGCTCCTGATCAATGCCCGCTCCGAGACGGTGCTGGAGAAGCCCGCATTCAAGCGCGCGATACGCCGCCGCCGCGGCCTGATCCCGGCCGACGGCTATTATGAGTGGAAGTCGGAAGGCGGCCGCAAGCAACCCTTCTTCATTCACCGCGCCGACGGCGCGCCGCTCGGTTTCGCCGCATTGTTCGAAACCTGGGCCGGGCCGAACGGCGAGGAGCTCGACACGGTCGCGATCGTCACGGCCGCGGCGGGCGAGGATCTCGCGAGCTTGCATGACCGCGTGCCCGTCACCATCAGCGAGCGCGATTTCGAGCGCTGGCTTGACACCAGAGGCGACGAGATCGATGCGATCCTGCCGCTGATGAGGGCCCCGCGTATCGGCGAGTTCGCCTGGCACCCCGTCTCCACCCGCGTCAACCGCGTCGCCAATGACGACGAGCAGCTCGTGCTGCCGATCAGTGCGGCGGAGATGGAGGCGGAAGTGGAGGCGGTGAAGCCGAAGAAAGCGGTGCGGAAGGTTGCGGCCGGCCCGGCGGATGACGGTCAGGGCTCGTTGTTTTAGCTCGCGCCACTCACTCAGCTGTCGTCCCGGACAAGCGCGCCCCAAGCGCGCGCAGATCCGGGACTCAACCCCAGGGAGAGGTTATAGCAGCAAGCTGCTCACCACGAGTCTTCGTCAAACGCAATCCTGTGGTGATGGGGCCCGGGTTCGCGCTACTCGCGCCCCGGGACGACGAGAAGAGTGTGGGGTGCTACCTTCACACGACCTCCCGCGCCCTCAAGCCCGCGATCTCCGCCGCATCGAACCCCAGCTCGTCCAGCACCGCATCCGTATCCGCGCCCAGCTCCGGCGCCATCCGGTCGAGCTTGCCGCCGCCATGAGCGAGCTTGAAACCGCTGCCGGCAAAGCGCAGGCGGCCGTAGGGCGTGTCCAGCTCCTGGATCGCGCCGCGCGCCTTGATTTGCGGATGGTCGATCACCTCCTCGACCTTCCAGATACTGGCACAGGGCGCCCCCGCGTCTTCCAGGATGGTCTCCCATTCGCGCGCCGGCTTTGCCGCGAGCGCCTCCTCGATGATCGCGCGCAATGCCGGCTCGTTCTCGTTGCGCGAGAACCAGTCCGCGAAGCGCGGATCGGACAACGTGTCCTCGCGGCCGAGCGTAGCCATCAGCGCGCGGTACTGCTTCTCGTTGTTGACGGCGAGCAGGATGTGGCCGTCGCCGCATTTGAACAAATTCGCCGTGGTCCTGCGGCTCACCGCCTGGTTGCCCGAGAGCGCCTGGCGATGGCCGGCAACCGACCAGTCCGCGATCTGCCCCGACAGGAACGCCATCGTCGCCTCCAGCATGGAGACGTCAATGAGCTGCCCCTGGCCGGTGCGGTCACGCTGATACAGCGCGCTCGACACGCCGAACGCGGCGGTCGCACCCGACAGCACGTCGCACACCGCAAAGCCGGCGCGGGTCGGCCCGGTCTCGGGATGTCCGGTGATCGCCATGATGCCCGACAGCGCCTGCATCTTGCCGTCATAGCCGGGCCGCAATCGATCCGGGCCGGTCTGGCCAAAACCTGACACCGCGCAATAGATCAGCTTCGGATTGATCGCCGAGAGCGCCTCGTAGCCGATGCCGAGCTTGTCCATCACGCCCGGGCGAAAGTTCTCCATGACGACGTCGACGCTCGCCGCGAGCTTCTTCACGATCGCGATCGCCTCGGGCTTCTGCAGATCGAGCGTCAGGCTGCGCTTATTGCCGTTGATGGCCTGGAACGCCGGGGCGAGCCCGCGCTCGGCCCATTCGCGGCTGAGCGGCGTGCGGCGCATGTCCTCGCCCTCGCGCCGCTCGACCTTGATGACGTCGGCGCCCAAGAGCGCGAGCTGATAGCTCGCATAGGGGCCGGCCAGCACTTGCGTGAAATCCAGGATCTTCACGCCCTCGAACGGTCGCGTCACGTCGCTCTCCCCCTTGTTTGTTCTTATTGGAAGACGTCAGGCGGCGCGGTTGCCGCGCGCGATCTCCTTCTGCTTGTCGAATTCGGCGCGGCGGCGCGCCAGCTCTTCCGGCGACAGCTGCGCGACGTTGTTGTAGTCGAGCTTCCAGGAGGCATCCTCGCTCCAGCGCAGCGGCGACTGCATCGTGGTCTGCGGGCCGCTCGCGGTCTCGAGCAGCAGAAGCGCCAACTCCAGGGTCTGCGCCTGCGAGGCGACGTCATGCGGCTTGCCGGCGGAGTTGCCGAGCGGGAAGTCCGAGAACAGGAAGCGCGGCACCGCGGCGTGCTCGATGATGTCCTTGGCGCAGCCCATCACCACGGTCGGAATGCCATTGGCCTCCAGATGCCGCGCCACCAGCGCGGTGGTCTGGTGGCAGACCGGGCAGTTCGGCACCAGCACCGCAACATCGACCTTGTCGGCCAGGCAGCGCGCCAGAATCTCCGGCGCGTCGGTGTCGAGCGTGACGCGGTGGCTGCGGTTGGTCGGCGCGCCGAAGAAGCGCGGGGCCACTTCGCCGATCCGGCCCGCCGCGCTCGCCTTCAACAGCTGCGGCAGCGGAAACCAGGTGCCGTTGTCGGTCGCCGAGGTGTGCTTGCGGTCGTAGCCGATATGCGAGATGCGAAGGTCGTGCTCCTTCGACGTGTCGCCGTCATAGACCTGATAAAACTTCGCGCCGCCATTATACGCCGCGCCCGGCCCCTGGTCGCCCTTGGCGGGATCGTAGGGCGCAGCCGTGGTGATGATCGTCACGCGCGACCTGGCCAGCGGCTTCTTCAGCGGCTGGAACGGCGCCGAGGTGTAATGCGCCCAGCGGTACGGCGTGGTGTAGCCGATCGCCGCGTAATAATCGCGTGTGCGCTGCATGTAGGGGATGGGAGAATCATAGTCGGGCGCAAAGCCGAATTCATCGTCGCGCGGCGCGGACATGGGCGCGTCTCCTGGTTCTTGGTTGGAGCCAGACTAGAGATAGTTTTGGGGGCGCTCAATGGGGGGCGGGGAGACGCAGGTCAGAATTGCAGATGAGGATGATGCGGCATGCGCGGTGCCTCTTACCCTCCCCTGGAGGGGTCCGGGGCGAGCTGCGCTCGTCCCGGACCCCTCCAGGGGAGGGTGAAGAGCGTCAGCTACCTGAACACGTGCAGCGCCGCGTATTGCAGCAGCATGATCGCCTTGGCGTCGATGATGCGGCCGTCGGCAATCATCGCCAGCGCCTCGTCGATCGAAAGCTCCAGCACCTCGATGTCCTCGCCCTCGTGCGCGAGGCCGCCGCCGTCGCTCACCCGCATCGAAGGCTCGTACTCGGCGACGAAGAAGTGCAGCTTCTCGGTGATGGCGCCCGGGCTCATGAAGGCCTCGAACACCTTGTGGACGTGGTGCAGGCGATAGCCGGTCTCTTCCTCCGCCTCGGCGCGGATGCGCTCCTCGGGCTCGACGTTGTCGAGCACGCCGGCGGCCGCCTCGATCAAGAGGTCGTCATAGCCGCGGATGAAGGCCGGCAGGCGGAACTGGCGCACCAGGATCACGGTGCGCCCAGCGAGATTGTAGGGCAGCACGGCAGCGGCGTTGTCGCGCTCATAGGTCTCACGGTGCTGCGTCTGCCATTCGCCGCTGGCGCGCCGGTACTCGAACGTCGTGGTCTTCAGCGTGGTCCAGCCGTCCGAAAGCACGCGGACGTCCTTGATGCGGACGCGGTCGGAAATGGTCATGAGATATCCCTAAGCTTTGCGGCACTCTATCTGGCCCTGAAGGCTTGCAGAAAGGCGCCGGCGCGGGCGCCTGCCACCCGCGACGCAAGCTCGGTCGTTCTTGATACGAGCTAGTGCACGAGTTCCGCAGCGACAACGGGCGATGGCTGCGTGTCGTCCGTTGCAGCCTCGTCGGCCAAGTCCGCCTTCGGCACGTCGGGCCACATCCACCACACGAACTGTGTGTACGGATCTTCGGCAATCTGATCAAGGATGAAACGGATCGAATCCTCGTCCAGCGCCAAGGCGTTGGCAAATGCCCGCAACTGGCGCTGCGCCGCTGCCTGGGCCAGCGACGGGCTTGGTTGGGGTTCGCCCTTCGCGGTCGCTTGTTCCTGAAGTTCGTCATAGGCCAGCAGCGTATCGTTCAGCGTCTTGACTTCGAACCCGCTACGCAGTCCGTATTTTTGTACGATCTTCATCTGATCGTCGTCGAAGTACGATCTGACCATCGCCCGGCTGCAGCAGATCAGGATGAACGAGAAATCCATCCCGGACCGGATCGAGAGTGCGATCGGATCGGCATAGGCGAGCTGCACCAGGGTCTTCACGCCCTCGTCGATGAAGCGCTCGGCAACCGGCACGGTGACGCCGTCGACTTTCTTGAGCTGCTGAACGCCGTCTTCGCCGGTGTCTGCATCAAGTTTCAGCGGCACTGCGGCAGTACGGCGCATGAATTTGAGCACCGTATCGGTCGGAAAGGCGCCAACGAAGAAGGCCAGAGCGCCCGTGCTCAACGTGACCGTCGTGCCGGTCATGACGCCGGCAAACGCTGAGATGGCAAATCCGAACGGAAGCGAGATCAACAGACGCAACGTCGCGCGATTGATGTCCGAAGTCACGATGTCGTTCTGGCGCGCGCGGAATATGAGGTCGTAAGTGATCCACATATAGGCGCCGGCAAGCGACAAGATGGCGATCTTCGCAGTGCCCTCCTGCGCGCTTGCCCAATCATGCGTGAGCACCCACAAGACGCAAAAATAGGTGAAGACGAGCAACGTGATCGTGAGCAGGAGGATCGGAGCCGCGAACAAGTGCCGGCCATACCGCTTGTCGTACTCCTTCGCAAAGCCGTCATTGTCGGTGAAATCGCTCTCCGGACAAAAGGCCATCCTGTAGTAGCCGATCGACTGATTGGACAGGCGTGAGACGATCTGCCGCTTTCGTGCCGGCCAGCCGAACGACAGGTAATGACCGACCGGAATCAGGGGTAGCGACGCGATGATGCCCGTGGCGATCAGGGTGGTGTTCTGGAAATTGCTCATGAAACACCCGCGAGAAAAATGTCAAAGCAGTTACAAACTCGCCTCCGATGTTGCGCGCGACGCAGTCATAGTGGCACGCGCGGCGACGCCTCATCCATGGTGCTGGAATGATTCATCAACTATAAGATGTGCGCAAGCGATTTCTTCCCGCGTGTGACCTGCAGCAGGCCCTACGGCGTCGGCTCCCGCCCGTCGAGCCACTTCTGGAACATCACCGAGGTGGATTCCTCGAACCCCAGCGAGTTGTAGAACGCATTGGCCTGTGCATTCTCGCGGCGGACGAGGAGCTGAAGCTTCGAAATTCCGGCCGCGCGCAGCCAGTCCTCCGCCGCCGCCATGATGACGCGGCCATGGCCGCGCTTCTGGCTGTCGGGATCGACCGCGACGTAATAGACCCAGCCGCGATGGCCGTCATGGCCGACCATGACGGTCGCGACGATCGCGCCGCCATCGCGGCCGACCAGCACGGTGGAATTGTCGCGCCGCCGCGCCAGCGCGATGTCGGCATGCGGATCGTTCCAGGGCCGGGTCAGGCCGCAGCGCTGCCACAGCGCGACGACGGTCTCGACATCGCCATCGGCGATGGCGTCAATCGCAAGTGCGCTCACAGCACCTTCCCCGGATTCATGATGCCGTGCGGATCGAGCATCGCCTTGATCGCGCGCATCAGCTCGATCGCGGTCTTGTCCTTCACCTCCGGCAGCTCGTCGCGCTTGAGCACGCCGATGCCGTGCTCGGCCGAGATCGAGCCGCCCATGCGCAGCACGATCTCGAACACCACCGCGTTCACATCATGCCAGCGCGCGAGGTAATCGGCGGTGTCGGCGCCAACAGGCTGGCTGACATTGTAATGCAGATTGCCGTCGCCGAGATGGCCGAACGGAACTGGGCGCGCGCCGGGAATCAGCTTGACCACGGCGGCGTTGGCTTCCTCGATGAACGCAGGCACCGCGGCGATCGGCACCGAAATGTCGTGCTTGATCGAGCCGCCTTCGGGCTTCTGCGCCGCCGACATCTCCTCGCGCAGCTTCCAGAAATTGTTGCGCTGGGAAAGGCTGGCCGCGATCACGGCGTCGTCGACGATCTCCTCCTCCATGGCGCGCGTCAGGATCGTCTCCAGCGGGGTGCGGGCGTCATCGCCCGGCGAAGACAACTCCATCAGCACGTACCAGGGATGCTTCTCGCTGAGCGGATCGCGCACGTCGATGCCGTGCCGCACCGAGAAGTCCACCGCCATCTCCGACAGCAGCTCGAAACTCGTCAGCGCGTTGGCGGCCTCGCCTTGCGCGATCGTCAGCAGCTTGAGCGCCGCGGCCGGCGATTTCAGCCCGACATAGGCGGTCTCGACCGAGCGCGGCTTCGGAAACAGCCTCAAGGTCGCCGCGGTGATGATGCCGAGGGTGCCTTCGGCGCCGATGAAGAGGTTGTGCAGATTGTAGCCGGTGTTGTCCTTCTTCAGCTTCGACAGCACGTTGAGCACACGCCCGTCGGCGAGCACGACCTCGAGCCCCAGCGCCATCTCGCGCGCCACGCCATAGGCGAGCGCGGCGGTGCCGCCGGCATTGGTGGAGAGGTTGCCGCCGATGGTGCAGCTGCCTTCCGCGCCCAGCGACAGCGGAAACAGTCGGTCCACGTCGGAGGCCTTCGCTTGCGCGATCTGCAGCACCACGCCGGCCTCGCACGTCATGGTGTTGGAGGCGGTGTCGACCTCGCGGATCTTGTCGAGCCGCCGCAGCGACACCACCACCTCGCCGTTGTGCGGCGTCTGCCCGCCGACCAGCCCGGTGTTGCCGCCCTGCGGCACCAGCGCGATCCTGTGCGCGGAGGCGAGCTTGCAGATCGCCGAGACCTCCGCCGTCGAGCCCGGGCGCAGCACCAGCGGCGAGCGGCCGTGGAACAGGTTGCGCTCCTCGGTGACGTAAGGCTGGATGTCGTTGGCGTCGGTGATCGCGTGCTTGTCGCCGACGATCTCACGGAATTGCGCGATCAGCTCGGGGGCAAGCGGAGGCGTGGCGGGTTGATTGATGTTCATTGTCTTGTCTCTTCTTCCACTCTCATCTCGCCACGGCAGCTCGGCGCAACCGGTCGTTGATCGCTTCGCCCAGGTCGTCTTCCGGAATGGTCATCACCGCGATCGCCCGCGGGCCCTTCGCATCCAGCTCGCGAAGATAGCCGAACAGGTTGGCGGCGGCTTCATCGAGATCGCCGGTGGGCGACAGATTCATGACGGCGGTGGCGGCCTCCATGCCAGGCAGGCGCGCTGGTCCGAATGCCAGCAGCGCTTCGTCGGGTGCAACCTCCTGTGCGCGCAGGCGCACGGCAGCGCGCGGCGCGTAATGCGAGGCCAGCATGCCCGGCGCCAGCGGCTGGCTGTCACAGCTCTCGGCCTCCATTGGGGGGCGCGACAGCGGCGCGCCCAGCACGGCTTCGATTCTTTCGCGCGACAGCCCGCCGGGCCGCAGCAGCATCGGCGTCTCGAAGCAGCCGACGATGGTCGATTCGACGCCGACCGTGACAGGCCCGCCATCGACGATCAGGTCGATCCGGCCCGACAGGTCGCTCTCGACATGGGCCGCCAGCGTCGGCGAGACGTGACCGGAGATGTTGGCGGACGGCGCCACCACCGCCCCGCCGAAGGCGCGCAGGATCGCCTGCGCGACCGGGTGGGCGGGAATGCGGATCGCGACCGTGTCGAGGCCGGCGGTCGCGAGCTCCGCCACCGGGCAGCCCTCCGTCTTCGGCACCACCAGCGTCAGCGGCCCCGGCCAGAACGCCTCGGCCAGCCTCAAGGCGCGCGCGTCGAACCGCCCGATCCGCAGGGCGGCGGCGATATCAGGCACATGGGCGATCAGCGGATTGAACGCCGGCCGCCCCTTGGCGGCGTAGAGATGGGCGATCGCCGCGGCATTGGCGGCGTCCGCGCCGAGCCCGTAGACCGTCTCGGTCGGAAACGCGACCAGCCCGCCGGCGGCCAAGGTCCGGGCGGCAGCCTCCGCGCCGGCCGCGCCGGCCGGTAAAATCAGCGTTTCAACACCCGTTTTCACAGGGACAAAATTCCTCATCTCGGCCGCTTGCGGTGCGCCAAACCCGACGCTATAAGCCGGCCTCTTGTCGGAGTGTGGCTCAGCCCGGTAGAGCACTGCGTTCGGGACGCAGGGGTCGCAGGTTCGAATCCTGCCACTCCGACCAACAATTTCAAGCACTTAGCGTGAGAGCGCTTTTTGCCCCCCGAAGAACGCAGGGTTCTTGGGTGGAAGCGCGCCGCCAAATGATCGGTTTCGGCGCCGTTCGTACCACATCCTCCTAGAATGTCTGCGCTCGTTTGCATGCAAACAGCACGCATACCTATTCCGGTCCGTCAGAACTTGTCAGTTCATTTGCCTGCTGGCTCGAAAGCCTGTTCGCGTGAGACTTCGGAGTGAGGAGGCAATCCGGTGGTGAGCGTCGGCCTTGATCGGCTGAGACCGGCCGCTCGCAAAGTCGCGTTGTTCCGCATCCATGCGTCATTAACAAGGTCCTGCCATTGGATGACTTCAATTGATCCTCGGTATTGGTTCTTGAGCGGACGGATGCGTCCCTGTCCGTTCGCCGTCGTTTCCCAATTTGATAGTTGCTGCTTCAAGTCACCGATAATGTCGGCCACAACATAGCAATGAAAGATGCAGTCGTGGGCTACTCGAACCCTAGTACGGTCGAATGACTCGATTTCTCCACCTTGCAGTTGCGCAAGGTACTTCGTGATCTGGTTTTCAAGTTGATCTTCCGCTGCCGGATAAGAGGTGCGGCCCGGCTTCTTGAACTCCACGATCATTACCGTGCGCAACGGTTCCGAGACGTTGACCGAATCCAGTTCGTCAGACTCGGTGACACCTAAGCCGTAAGCGAGATCCCAGAGTAGGAGATCAGGGCGATCGGCGGAGCCGCCTTTGGCAAGTATAGCATCAAGGCGCTTATCCGAAGCGAACGCCCTCGTGAAGGCCAGCCGTTCATCTACAATCCAGAGTTCATGAGCACGACTCTTAATCTCTTTCGGATTGTCACCACGTACTCCCATTGGGACGATGAATGAGTGCAGCGTCTTTTCGAGGTGGTGGTCATCATCTTTGCCGTCACGAGTCCGAATCCGTTTTATCAATTTCTCCAGAAGTTCCAATGCAAGTTTGCGTCGAACGACGTGCTGCGCCAACGCAAGTTGCTCGGAAGCCTGAATGCCTTTTGCAGCATCGATGACTATCTGTTGAAAATTTGCAGGTACGCGCTCCAAATCGAGTGCTTCGATAAGTGTTTGCAGTGCGTCTTGTCGATCTTCTTCGCGTCGGATTTGATATTTTACCAAGCCTGCCGCGAACTCCTCGGCTGTCGTCGCGTGAAACGGCACTCTTTCAAGCTGCGTCTCGTCATCATCAAATCCAAAAGTGGGGTATCGAGAAACGAAGGACTGATAGTTCGCTTGTCGCTCCTTAACATAGGCCTCGACCTGTGCCGGCAGTAGCGTCGTTCGAACCTTCTCCATACAGCCGCGGCTGATCTGGTTGAGCGTCTTCTCTGTCAAATTGAAAGCTGTTCGCCCCTCATTCACGCGCGCGTCAAGGTACTCACCCGATACACACCCGTGGAAAACTAAGTCTCTCTCTGAGTTGCGCTCAAGGTTCGTCACTCCAAGGAGATTGTCGACTTTCCGAGTTTCGACGGTGCGACCATTCGCGAGCAGATGCAGTTGATGCTTTCCGTCGAGGCCCGTGCTGGCTTCTGCTCGACACGTGAATCCGATAATTGAAAAATTCCCAAACCCCTTCAATTCGAATGAGTCCGCTTTCAGCGGCTTCCCGACGGTCAGATCGGCAACGGCCTGTGGATATGTGGTCAGATCGCCGTCGAGGTCGACCTCGATTGTTGGACCGTCGCCCATCAAGAAGTCAGCAATGAAGTGTGCGCTGAAGTAACGAAGGAAAGTGTCTGCGCGCTTTGGAAACGTATCCGCATACTCCTGCGTGCGCAGTCCTCGGAATGTGATCGTTGTACCAATTGAGAGAGCTGCCGCCGGCTGGTCTTCGACGCTAGGTCTGATTTGCTCTTTGTTATTCAATACGAACGAGAACACCCTGCGCGATCGCCCGTTCGTGGTGTTGTAAACGCTCTCGACGATGATTTCTTTGAATGCGTCCAACCAAAACAGGCGACCAACGCCTTTGCCACCTTTGGCGCGCTTGAAATCCGTGTCGATCGTGCAAAACGCCTCATACCGGTTGGTGTCGAGACCAATGCCGTTGTCAGACACCACAATCTCGATTTTATCCGGACTCGAAAGCGACGTGACGCTTATGGAAATTTTTCCCTTGCCAACTTCCTTTTCAAACCGATCCTCAACCGCATAGACGGAATTGCTAACCGCCTCGAACAGAGGTTGCAGCCCTTGGGCTGCATTCGACGGTTTGGCGAGCTTCCGAACTCGATTTTCGATATTGGGGGTAAGTGTCGGCACCGGGGTGTCCCATGAGTTTAAAAATCAAACAATGCACTTCCTAGGTTGCATTGTAAACTTGGCGCTTGACGGTACGGGTCTGCTTAGCGACGCAGTAGAGCGAGATCATTGCGAAGCCGATCGCCCTTTCAAACTGGATAGTTTGTCCCGGGTTCGGCCTGCCAGGTGATGTATAAGGAAAAGGCCGCCAACTAGGCGGCCTCGTAACGTTGTGGGGCGGAGATCGGCGGAAGCTAATCGTCGTCATCATCGCGTAGATGTCTGTTGACCGTACCTAGCCAATGGATGTCCTGACCCATCTCTTCTTCAGAGGCTTCCCGGCGTCCGAATGCTGCATCGAACAACCGACCAAGAACGGTACGCTTTTCTTCTTCCCAATCGCGTTCGCTCATCAGAGGTCTCCTGTGGCTAAGCCCCCGCGATAGGTTTGCTGAGTCGATCGAAGTTCCCTCATCACAAAGAGCACCAATCCACAAATCGCGTGGGCAATCAGCGTCCGAGAAGATTGAAGTGGGCTCAACGGAGACTAGGCGTTACCCCCCGAATACCCCCCGAAGAATAACGTGAACAAATGAGGAAGATCGCGTACAAACGGCGACAAAAAATGCTGGAAATTCAAGATGCCTCTAGCAGGAAAAACCGTTCGGGACGCAGAGGTCGCAGGTGATCGAAAGCGCAGCGAGCGATTTACAATCCGTCTGTAACCTATTGATTTCAATGGCGCTGTTGTGGCGGCCTTTTACAGCTAAGCTACTGTACTTCCTGCGAAAAAATAAGACTCTTAATCAGCGGGTCCCAGGTTCGAGCCCTGGTGCGCCCACCAAACAAATCAAGATCTTAGCGAGAATAACCGTTTGAGAAGGCCGGACTAAAACGGTTTTTCAAACGGTGTTTGTGGCAGCCGGCGGCCGATCTACTCCCGACAATGTGATTGGTAGGCTCGCGCCTCTGAGCGGTGGTTTCCTGCTGATTGGAAATCGTCGGTGCGTTGCCCCCACCCGGCAAGCGTGGTGACAGTTCGAATCCCTCAATGGAAACGAAGGCCTTACGCTTCGATATCGGCGGTTTGAGGGATTCCGCCGGCGCGGGCCGACGACAGTGATGCGCCAAGCACTGATAAGATTCTAACAAGCTAAACACGAGAATCATAATCCTGGGGTCGGGGGGCGAGTCCCTCTCCCGCTACCAAAGCTACGATTTCCCACGACAATTTGCGCTTCCCTGCGATTTTGTACTCCTGATGGTAGTGGCCAACCCAGCCACCAAGCTGCCACGAGCTCAGCTTGCTTCGAGCCGAGCCAGTCTCGTTGGCTCCGCGCCGGGCGGTAGATCCTGCACCAAGATGACGTTTGGCCGCATCGATAGGCAGGTTCATTTTCCACGTCATGTTGTGCAGTGGCTGGACCGTGCGCGCTTTGCGACGACCGAAGCCGAGGCGACCCCCGGCACCGATGCGACGACCACGTGCGTCACCATCGCGAGGGCCGCGACGGGGCGACGAAAGATCCTCGTCGCCAAGGGGGCTTATCATGCGGCTGTGCCGTGGTGCTTACCGTCGCTGCTCGGTGTGTCCGCGGAGGATCGCGCGCATCTCGTATATTTCACTTTCAATGACGTCGAGGGTCTCGAGGCTGCGGCGAAGACCGCAGGTGATGATCTCGCCGGCATCCTGGTCTCGGCGTTCCGGCACGACTTCGGGTTCGACCAGGAGCTTCCGACCGCAGAGTTCGCGCGCGCGGCGCGCCGGATCTGTGACGGCATCAATTGGCGTGCCTTCCAGACCCAGGATGCGCGTTGCGTTGACGTGATCGTCCCGCGAGCTGCAGCGCAGCGCTTCAAAGCTGGCCCGTAATCCTGACGTAATGCGGGGCCCGTAGCTGCACTTCCCACGCTCCCACGAGAGCGTAGGTCTTGTTCGCCCTCGGGTATCGTCAAAGGGAGTTATTACATGAGAACGTTGATCAGGGTGTGTGCGATGGCACTGCTCACGATCATCTGCGCCGCAGGCGAAGTCCGCGCCGCCAGTCGGGCCGGGTACTCCGGCGTCAACCTCAACATCCGTTCAGGACCGAGTGTTCGGTTTCCCGCAGTCGGCATGTTGGGTGCTGGCTCCGGGCTGGTAATCCACGGCTGCCTTGATCGCTACGCGTGGTGTGACGTAAGCGCTTCCGGTATGCGCGGCTGGGCGTCGGGTGCGCATATCCAGTTTGTTCACGACGAACGTCGCGTCTATGTGCCGGCCTATGCAGCGCAGGTGGAGATACCGATCGTCACATTCAACGTCATCAACTACTGGGGGGATTATTATCGCGATCGCGATTTCTATCACGATCTGGATCGTTGGAGCAGTTATCACTGGGAAGACGATGGCTCGCCGCCAGGCTGGCGCGATAATTGGGGCGGAGACTACGAGGGAAATGAATACTGATGACAATCGCACCAAAAGCCCCACGGAGCTGACATCAGTGGGCCGTTCGTCGAGGCAGGTGCTGCCAATAGATAGCAAGTCGCGCGCAAAACGAGCCTCAGGTCGCGCCTGGTTTTCTTTGGACCGTTCCGCGCTCGGACCGTTCGGGATGATCACGCATGGCAGGGAAAATCAGTTCGACCGTCGCTCCGCCACCAGGCGTCTCTTGCATCCGAACGCTGCCGTTATGCGTGGCCACGACCTGAGAGACGATCGAGAGACCAAGTCCCATGCCTTGCGCTGCCGTGTTGCCGCGTTTGAATGGCTCAAACGAAACGTTGGGGTTGAAGAATCCCAGGCCCGGGCCGTGATCGATGACGCAAATGCGCGCGGGCTCGCTCACTTCGACGAGGACGGGCCGGTCAGATTCCGCATGAAGTATTGCATTTCGGATCAGATTCGAAAGCGCGATTGCAACCGCAGTCTCGGAGCCCAAGACCGGGACAGGATGTCCAGGTTCCGTGAACACGATATTGGTGCCGTTCTTCAAGGCCATCGGTACGTGTTCAACTGCGATTCGTCGCGTGAGCGCGACAAGGTCGACTTCAGTCAACTCGGACGGTTCCATGGAAATGCGGGCGAGTTGGAGAAACATCGTGATGATCGCCGACAGCTTTTCGTTTTCCGCAACGACTCTGGCGCGGAGTGCGGCGTCCGGGATTTGTTCGAGCGCGGTGCGCGCATTGGTGAGCGGCGTTCGAAGCTCGTGGGCTGCATTCGACAAGAAATTCCGCTGCAGCTTCGATGCGTTATCGATGCGCGAGAGCGCACGATTGAATGCCAGGACCAATGGTAACAATTCCGTCGGCGCGTTCTCCTCGGGCAGGCGGCGACCATCGGGTACGCCGTCGATGGTTTCCGCCGCCGCCGCGACCGCGCGGACTGGACGGGCGATCAGCGCCGGAACGAAGACGAGAGCAGCTAGCGCAGTTGTCATCAGCATAAGAAGAATTGGAAGCATGACGATCGTCGCCTCGGAGAGGGTTCCAAGCATGAGCTGCCTGGCGGTGAAGGCCACGCCGCCGGTCTCAATCCAGATCTCTCCGACGGGCGTATCCCTCGAGGCGGTTATCCTCTTGAGTTTTCTTGTGTCACCGTCAATCGCATATGCAAAAAAGCTCGTTCCGTTGCGTTGCGGTTCGGATTTCTTCGGTCGCCATTTGGGTACCGGTCCGGCGGATACTTCCGATGTCCGGTCGGATACAACATACCAAAACGACGGGAATTCGCTGATGATCTCCTGCAGTTTCGGCGTTGGCGTGATGATCAGTTGACCTTGGTCGTTTCGTGCTGTCGCTGCGGCCAAAGTGTTGGCCACGTTGGCGGCGGCCCACGTGCCATCGTCGTCGCCACCCAGGCGGATCAACAAAGCAGCGGCACATAACAACATGATGGTCGTCACAACCCCGATCAACGTTGCCGCCGTCAGCGTGATCGAGCGAAAGATGCGACTTAAGCCAAACCGATTCGCGTCGCTATTCGTCATTCAACACATAGCCAAGGCCACGGATCGGCCGAATCGTCACGTTGCACCTGGCTTCACGAAGACGCCGGCGTAGGCGAGAGACATGAGCTTCGATTGCGTTGGATTGAATGTCGTCTTCGAAGCCGTAGGCGGCGAGCTCCAGGGTTGAGCGCTCAACAACCCAACCGACACGGCGCACCATGGCCTCCAGAATTGCCAGCTCCCGCCGTGGTACCACGATGGGCTTCTGATCGACGTGCACCGCACGGTTGACGATATCGTAGCTCATATTGGCGATTGTGACGATCGCGCCTTTGTCCAAGAGCAGACGACGAAGGACGGCTCTCGCACGCGCGATCAGTTCGACCGGCGCGAAAGGTTTGGACATGTAATCGTCGGCCCCCTCGTCGAGTGCGTGGGCGACCTTGGCCGGCTCATCGAGCGCCGTGAGGACCAACGTCGCGGGGCTCGGATGCTGACGCCTCAAATCCGTCAGAAGATCGAGTCCGTCGCCGTCGGGAAGACCACGGTCGATCACGACGAGGTCAAAGGGCCGAACGGTTACCGCTGCTCGCGCCTCATCCAGCGTTCTCACGATGTCGGATGAACCGAACACACCGGCAAAGACATCGCATAGCCAGGGGCCCAGCTTTGGGTCGTCCTCAACCACCAGAACCCGCATTGAATCCGCCCCCGATACTCCCAACCGTGCGGTCCAACGATTACCGATACATTATCGCAACATTACGTGGCCTCCGCCGAGGCCGCGATTTGATTCCATTCTAAACGGTGCGTTGTCGATGCTCGCTCACGCACGGCAGAGGCCATTCGCTCGAGTTCGGCCCAGAACACGTGTCGTAATACCATCGCAATCTCAGGGAAGAAGTCCCTCGAGGGTCGGGAAATATTCCCGGGGCCGGGCGTTCGACCGTCGTTGTTGTACCACAAATCGTGGACTGCCTAGAGAGCGCTTCCGAAGCTGCCGGAAACCAGTGTGATCTGCTGCCACGATTGCGTGACGGTGCTTACGCGCAACGTAATCCAACCGATGACCATCGTGCGCGTCCCCCGCACCACTCACGTAAGACACGCCCGCCGCTATGCGACTTGTTCTCACGCATACGAGCGCCAGCTCGAAAGTGCGTCAGAGGCGAATGTAATCGTGCTGCAATCCTGTTGGCCTCTACCTGCTCGTTAGACATTGCAGTCCAGCGTACTCTCCAGCAAAAGGAGCAAGTTCATGCCGCTAAAATTCGCTTGCCTCGCGCTCGCGATCGTCGGCGCTCTGAGCGTGGCCGCATTCGCGCAATCTTCGACACGATCTCAAAATGCGATCGATGGATCCGGAATGCCGCCAACGGAGTTCGGTCAGCTCAAAAAGGTCGACCTGAACATTGCCACCGCCGCCGAACTGCGCAAGCTGCCGCGCCTCAGTCCCGGCAGCGTGACCGCGATCATCGAGTCTCGGAAGAAATCCAATTTCAAGGATTGGACCGACTTCGTGAACCGCAGGCTTGTTCCGCACTTTGCGCAAGACGAGATCAGGAGCCTGGTCACAATCTGAGCGAACGCCGCGGACGTAGGCCAGCAGTCTGTGCGAGCCATTGTGCATCCGGGGGGCTGAGCAGTCACCTGAGCGATGCGCGCCCCATCAGGCCAGCGCCCAAAATGCCGACGGCATGGCGAAATGGTCGCCACGTCTGCTGCTTCGACGCAGGTTTGCCATTCGCGCCCCTGACCGCGTAGAAGAGCTCCCGTCGGCCGGTCGGCTCGAGCGATCGACGCAACGGCGTAGGAAAAACGGCGGGCCGCAAGGAGATCGCGCGATGCAATGGAAGAATACGGAGCAGGAATTCGGCGCTTTGGCCAAGTTCCTGCATTGGACTGTCGCCGCCGCCTTCATCGGTGCTTATGTCGTCGTCTACTACGTTATCTGGTTCATGGACGACAGCTCGCCGGACTCATTGCCGGTGCTCAACATCCATTGGGTCCTCGGGATATTCGTCGGTGTCTTGGTTGTCCCTCGTCTGTACTGGCGGCTGCTGAACGTACAGCCGGAGGAGGCGCAGACCTCGGAGCTCGAGAAGCGAATTGCGCAAGCGGCGCATTGGGGGCTTTACGGGCTGATGATCCTGATGCCCCTCACCGGCTATATCGGCACGGATGCCGACACGGATTTTGCGCTGTTCAAGGTGCCAAATTTTCGTGAAACGGCGCTGTTCGCCTGGATCGAGGTCACCTGCGGGATCGGCTGGGAAGCGTTCGAGCCGCCGGTCGACGCCATTCATCATCTCGTCGGAAAATGGATTGCCTGGCCTGTCGTCGGCCTGCACATAGCCGCGGCCCTGTTTCATCACCTGGTTCGGCGTGACAAGATTCTCGTCCGCATGCTGCCGCACTCGTCGGCCCCGGGAGTATAGCTAGCCAGGTGCCTCCCGCCAATTCTGCGACCGAGAAGTTGCTTTGCAGAACGCCAGCCATCTTGGCGGAGGCACTGACGACCTGGCGATCGCCAGATCCGAGGGCAGTGGCCGGTTGCAGGGCGCGTCTACGCGACGACGCCCCCAGCCTCACCAATCCGACGCCGCGTCATTGTAGCCATCACGATACCCCGAAGAGTAGCCATAGCCCGAATCATATCCGTGGCCGGAATAATAGGGCGCCTCGTAATATCTGTAGACGCGACGACCCCTCGGCTGATAGACCGGCTCGTCATCATAGACATAGGCAGGGGCCCGGTGCGAATTCGCGATCGCGCTCCCAGCGAGTGCGCCGACTGCGAGGCCGCCAATGATGCCGGCCGCGATTGCGCCATCGCCCGCGTGCGCGCGTGTTGGCGACAACGAGGTCATGGCGATCAGCGCCGCGGCTCCTATCAATGCTTGCTTCTTCATATGAGTTCCCTTGTCGGAAGACGACGTTAGTCACACTGGGACGCTGGGCCTGGAGCATTGCCATAACATTACGCAGTCACTGCTGCGGACGTTTGCCGCAACGGTCATCCGGGGCATGCTCGCGAATGACGACTATGGCGCATGAAGACGACGAAACTCGAAGCCGCTATCATGCGCGCAAGTTCATCGACGGTGAGTGAGAAGCCGTCGAATCAGTGCTACCGAAATTCCGGACCGGGCAGCGCGCCGGGGGTGCGACGCATCTTCAAGTCCAATCGCCGGCCATGTCGGTGCGGCCAAATTAGGTGGGTGCTTTTTCGCGCTCGCAGTCGCGAGCCGGATTCGACGACACTTCAGCCGATGGAAATCTCAGGACGATCGTGGCACCGCCGCCAGGCGTATCGTCGATCGCCACTAGTCCTTTGTGCAAAGCCATCACTTGCGCGACAATTGCCAGACCAAGTCCAGTGCCATCGCCGTCCTGACGGCCGCGCACGAAAGGTTGAAGTACCGCAGATCGGTCGCCTGGTGCGATTCCCGGACCGCGGTCGATCACACGCACCGTCGCCGGAGCCTCCACTTCCACCAAAACCTGCTGACCTTCCCGGGAATGCTGTAGCGCATTGCGAATGATATTGGCGAGCGCAATCCTGATCGCCTGGTCGGATCCGTAGGTTTTGATGGACCCGTCCGGAGCCGAGAATTCGATCTCGACGCCGGAATCCAACGCGCTGGGCGCATGTTCTGCGGCGATCCGCTTCGCTGTTGCGACGAGATCGATTTCCGTTTCCTGCGCCGGCGCCGAGGATAGACGCGCCAGTTGCAGGAGCATTGTTATGATCGAAGACAGTGATTGCAAGTCGGATACGAGCGCCGCTTTCAGTGCTTTGTCGCCGACCCCCTCCAGCCGTGTCCGAGCCCGTGCCAACGGCGTGCGCAACTCGTGCGCTGAGTTGGACAGAAAACGACGCTGTGCCGAGGTCGTCGCGTCAATGCGCTCGAGCGCCCGGTTGAAAGCGCTGACCATCGGGACGAGCTCCAACGGCGCGCTCTTCTCGGGCAAGCGGACACCCTCGCGCGTTCCGTCAATCAATTCGGCCGCGACCGCGACGCGGCGCACGGGGCGCGCGATCAACATTGGTACAATTACAATTGCAGCCAGAATTGTGCCCACGAGCACGATAAAGATAGGTATCCTTATATACGAAGTATCCTGGACAGTGCTCATAAACATCTGCCACCGGCTATAGGCGGCTCCGCCGACCTCGATCAGAGTTTCGCCGGCATCCGTTTGGTCAACCACCGCCGAAAGAGAGCGCCGCGTCGATGTATCGTTCACTGCATATTCAGAAAACGCCGACTTCTTCTGCTCGTTAGCTAAGCCCGCCAAAACACGCTTAGGCACTGGTCCGTACTGGATCACGCTTCGGCCATCGGAGATGACGTACCAAAAGCCCGAAAACATACGTTTGAGCTCCAGGAGCGTTGGCGTCACCTTGGCTGCCTTCGGACTATGCTCGTCGATAATCAGCTCTCCGCGTTCGTCCTGACCAATCGCGGCCTTGATTGCCGTCGCAGCGTCGGAATGCGCGAAGGTGCCGTCGTCGTCCAAAAGACTGAACTGCAGGATCAACACACATGTCAGGACAACGGCGATCACAACGCTCAGAAGCGCTGCGGCGATTAGCGTGATCGAGCCGCGAATGCGGTTCATCTGGTGTCGCACAAGAGGTAGCCGAGCCCGCGCAATGGCTTGATGCTCGCTAGACAACCATTGTCGCGCAAGCGCTTTCGCAATCGTGAGATATGCGCATCGATTGCGTTCGACTGGATTTCGTCGTCAAAGCTGTAGGCGGCTGCTTCCAGCGTATCCCGCAAAACGACTTGCCCGGATCTTCGCGCGAGCGCTTCCAGCAAGGCAAGCTCGCGCCGCGGGATGACGAGTGGCTCACCGTCGATATAAGCCATCCTTGACGTGGCATCGAACATCAGATTGGCAACCGTCACCCTGCCCCTTTGATCCAATTGAAGCCGACGGATGACCGCCTTGGCGCGCGCAATCAACTCGATCGGCTCGAAAGGCTTAGCCAGATAATCGTCAGCTCCGGCGTCAAGCGCGCGCGCGATGTCGTTTGGATCGTCAAGCGCAGTCAGAACGAGCACTCCGGGCCGCGGTTGCAACTGCTTCAGTCGCGCAAGCAGATCGACGCCATCGCCGTCGGGTAAACGTCGGTCGACCACAATCAAGTCAAATTGACGCACTGAGATCGCCGCCAAAGCCTCGTCAAGCGTTGTGACGAGATCTGCGCCACCCAGGGTCCCGGCCAGTTCGGATTTCAACCAAGGCCCCAGCTGTTCATCGTCCTCGATGACAAGTAATCGCAATATAGACTCCTCCGGCGATCCTGGCGCACTGAAGGATGACTGTAACATTACAATAGGATTACCGCCATCTGGCGGCTGGGCCGGCTCCCGGTCGGCCTGTAGCCGAGCTGCGCGCCACAGGCTTCGAAAATGGGCCATTCTTTGCCTCCGTCATCCAACTCCATGTGACCGTTCGTTAACCTAAAGAGAACCCTCTGACATTGCAGGCCGCCGCTTACTCACGACTGTCGATTGCAGACGTATTACGTGATCTGAACCGATCTTCGCTCCGGGAGGGTGCGGTTGCTCGCCCAATACGACCCGTCAAAGGCTGAATGCTATTCTCTAGCCGCTATCAGGGCTGCATGGACCGGGATGGCGCGGCATCAGTGACGCCATTGAGAGGCAGAATAATCTCAAAGATTGAGCCGCCGGTCGCAGATGCCTTGTATGCGGCCCGGCCGTTATGAGACTCCGCGATGGCGCGCACCACAGATAGACCCAGGCCCGACCCACCGAGTTGCCGCGAGCGCGAGACCTCTGCCCGCGAGAACGCGTCGAAGGCGTGGGGGGCAAAGTCCGGACTGAGACCCGGTCCTTGATCCTCGACAGTTACGACGAGGCCGTCGCTATCGACTCTCATCAAGACCTGAAGACGCCCCGGCGTCGCATAGCGGCGCGCATTCTCGAGGAGGGCCAACAATGCCTGCCGCAATCGAACACTATCGCAAGCCAAAACGATTGGGCGAGTGTTCATTTCGACCGAGAAGCCTGCTCCGACGAGCCTTGGCCTCATGACGTCCACCACCTCGCGCACGTCTTGTTCCACGTCCGTCAATACAAAGCGCATCTCAAGTCGACGACTGTCCGACAAGGTAACGATACGAAGATCGTCGACCAGCCGCGACAAGCTTTCAATCTGCCATAATAGAGTTCCAAACAATTCGTCGGTCGGCTCGAACAGCCCGTCAGTGAGACCTTGAATCCGGCCGCGCAGGATCGTCAGCGGAGTTCGAAGCTCGTGTGCGACGGTGGCGTTCCACGAAACCATGGCCTCCGCGGTGTCTTCCAATCGCTGCGCCATCGCATTGAAATCGTCGACCAGGTGGGCCGTTTCGCCCAGCGACCGGTCGCCCGGAGATGCACGGGCCGTCAGATCGCCGGCCGCGATCCTTCGCGCCCCCTCTGCGACAGAGTTCAGGGGAGCAAGGATTCGCTCGGCGAGGCGCAGGGCGGCAACGATCGCGATGATCAGGCACAGGAGGAGAAAGACTGCGATCAATACGAAGTCCGGCGCCTCGGGGAGAAGTGGGGGCGGGCCGGGCGGCGGGGGGAACCAAGTCAGGTAAACCGCGTAGAAGATGAACGAGCCGACGAAAACGATCAGGACCGCAATGGCTACGACCATGCTCATTGACAGGGCGATCTGCCGGCTCAGTCGATACCGCTTCATAGCGCCGCCAGCCGATACCCGATACCGCGAATGACGGACATCATGCCCGACGCGCCAGCCTCGTCGAGCTTGCGGCGCAGATTGCTCACATGGCTGTCGACGGTGCGTTCGAGGGCATCACCACCAGGAAGGCAGGCGTCGACCAACTCACTCCGGCTGAAAGCCCGCATCGGAGACTTCGCCATGTGAGCGAGAAGCCGGAATTCCGTGAGCGTGAGTGACAGCGATCTCACCGCGTCATCGTTCAGGACCCTGGCGAGATAACTTTCGAGATCGATCTCGAGCTTGCCAATCCGAACCACGGCGCTATTGCCCGACGCGCTGGTCCGCCGCAGGACCGCCTTCGCGCGGGCGACGACCTCCGCGGGATTGAACGGTTTGATGACGTAGTCATCGGCGCCGAGACGCAGTCCTTGCAGTCGATCGATGTCCTCGTCGAGCGCCGTGACCATGATCACAGCCGTGTCGCCGCGACGCCGCAACTCGGTCAGCACTTCCCAACCGTCGACTTTTGGCATGTTCACGTCCAGGAGGACAAGGTCAGGCTTCAGAATTGCATGTTGATCGAGCGCGACCTGGCCATCCGCGGCGCTCACGGTTCGAAATCCTTCCCGCGCCAAATAAGCTTCGAGTATCGTGACGATTTCCGGCTCGTCTTCGGCGACAAGGATGAGTTCGTTCATATCTTGTTTGGTCTGGTTGGCTGGCTCATATCACGCGTCACAGCCGCGGCTCGGCGGTGCGTCGGATCGAGCCGCGGAATTTTGGGTCGGCCCGTCCGAACATATGGCCGAATTTCCGTCTGCTGTGAACTCCCGCAAAGACGCGTGGTGACGCGTCGCCAGACCATGCAGTGGACTGAACCATAAGGCATTTCTATTCCCATCCAGTGGATGCCGTCAGCCTCCCGCCGCCTCCATCAAACCTCCATCAAATCTCCACGGACCGCGAACGTCGGGCGCTTAGTTCATCGCCGAAGCCTCGACGGCCTGCCGCGGTGCGGACGGGGGCGCTCAAGCACGTCCTGAAAGTGTCCATCCATGAATCTTCAGTTGACGATCGTCACGGTGACGGCCGTCCTTGCGCTCGCCGGCTGCGAGTCCGGATCAAACGACAAAGGCAGCGCATCGGCGGCTCGTCCCGAGGTGCGTGTTGTCACGTTGCATCCGCGGACTGTCGCCATCACAGCTGAGCTGCCCGGTCGCGTTGTTGCTTCCCTTGTGGCGGAAGTCCGGCCACAGGTCGTGGGGATCATCCTGAAGCGCCTATTCCAGGAGGGAGGCGAGGTCGCCGAGGGGACGCCGCTCTATCAGATCGATCCCGCGCCCTACCAAGCCGCTCATGATAACGCCGTAGCCGCCTTGCAGAAGGCGGAGTCGTCGGTGCCCAGCGCGCAGGCCAAGGTCGATAGATACCAGGGACTGGCGAGGCAGAACGCCGTCAGCAAGCAGGATCTCGATGACGCCGTTGCAGTGCTGGCCCAGGCCCGAGCTGACGTGGCGACCGCCAAGGCGAATGTCGCCACCGCGAGGATCAACCTCGACTATACGACGATCAAGGCGCCGATCGGCGGCCGAACCGACAAGTCCTCGCTCACCCCGGGTGCTCTGGTAACCGCAGGCCAGGCCATTGCCCTCACCACGGTCCGCACGCTCGACCCGATTTACGTCGACGTCACCCAGTCGAGCACCAATCTGCTCAACCTGCGACAAGCCATCGATGCGGGGCGTATCAAGCTCTCGGGCCAGAATGTCAGGGTCAGGTTAAAGCTCGAGAACGGTACGATCTATCCCGTCACGGGTCGTCTCGAATTCGCGGAAGCCAATGTCAATCCGGCGACGGGGACGTTCACTGTCCGAGCGGCGTTCCCCAATCCCGAGCGTCTGCTGCTGCCCGGGATGTATGTCCGGGCCATCGTCGAGGAAGGCGTCGCGCCGAACAGCTTCCTCGTCCCGCAGCGCGCCGTCACGCACAACGTCAAGGGGGAGGCAACCGCACTGATTCTCGGCACAAAGGACAAGATCGAGGAGCGCGTGCTCACGATTGGGCGAAGTATCGGCAATAGCTGGCTCGTCACGGCAGGAGTTGGCGACGGCGACCGCATCGTTGTCGAGGGCCTGCAGTTCGTGCGCGTCGGACAGCAGGCCAAAGCTGCCGAGGTCGTGATCGACGACACCACCGGCGAGGTGCGCGAGCGAGGGCCAGCGACATCCAGGGATCAGGCAAAAGGCTGACGCATGATCTCGGTGTTCTTCATCAACCGGCCGATCTTCGCCTGGGTGATCGCGATCGTGATCATGCTCAGCGGCTTGCTTGCGCTCTCCACGCTTTCCGTTTCGCAGTATCCGGAGATCGCGCCCCCGACCATCCAGATCACCGCCAACTATCCAGGAGCCGACGCGAAGACGGTCGAAAATTCGGTCACCAAGATCATCGAGCAGGGCATGACCGGTCTCGACAATCTTGACTACATGACCTCGACATCGACCTTGACCGGTCAGGCCGAGATCACCCTGACCTTCACCAGCAAGGCCAATCCCGACATCGCACAGATGCAGGTGCAGAATAAGCTTCAGCTCGTCACTGCGTTGCTGCCGACGATGGTTCAAGCCAATGGCCTTACAGTCACCAAATCGTCGAGCGGCTTCCTGATGGTCGTTGGCTTTGTCTCAACCAACGGCAAGATGACCGACACCGATCTGTCCGACTATGTCAAGAGTTCGCTCAACGATACGCTCAAGCGCGTTGAGGGCGTCGGCAACACGCAACTGTTCGGCGCCGGCTATGCAATGCGCATCTGGCTCGATCCGGACAAGCTCGCCAAATACGCGCTCACTCCGACCGATGTCGCGACTGCGATCCAGACGCAAAACACACAAGTCTCGGCTGGACAGCTCGGCGGCCTCCCGGCGCGCAAGGGACAGCAGCTCAATGCCACCGTCACCGCGCAGAGCCGCCTGCAGACACCGGAACAGTTTCGCAACATCATCCTCAGGAGCGCGGCCGACGGCTCACTCGTCCGTCTCGACGATGTCGCGACCGTCGAGCTCGGCGCGGAGGACTACACCAGCGCATCAACCTACAACGGCATGCCGGCAACCGGACTCGCCGTCAATCTGGCGACCGGCGCCAACGCCGTCCGCACGGCGGCGGCGGTCAAAGCGGCTATTGACCGGCTCGCACCGACCTTTCCGGACGGAATGCAGGTCGTCTATCCCTATGACACGACGCCGTTCGTCCAGATCTCGATCGCGCAAGTGACCAACACCCTCGTGGAGGCGATCGTGCTGGTCTTCCTTGTCATGTTGGTGTTTCTGCAGAACGTCCGAGCCACGCTCATCCCGACGCTGGCAGTCCCCGTGGTGCTGCTGGGGACTTTCGCGGTCCTGTCGATCGCGGGGTATTCGACCAACACGCTCACGATGTTCGCCATGGTGCTGGCGATCGGACTACTGGTCGACGACGCCATTGTCGTGGTCGAGAATGTCGAACGCGTCATGCACGACGAGGGCCTGTCGCCGCGCGAGGCGACCCGCAAGTCGATGACCGAGATCACCGGCGCGCTCATCGGAATCACGACGGTATTGTCCGCAGTCTTCGTGCCGATGGCATTCTTCAGCGGTTCGGTCGGCGTCATCTATCGCCAATTCTCGGTCACGATCGTTTCGGCAATGGTGTTGTCGGTCGTCGTCGCACTGGTCCTGACGCCGGCGCTTTGCGCCACGATACTCCGCGCCCCGGGCCCGCACGCCGGCAGGAGGGGTTTGTTCAGCTGGTTCAACCGCGGCATGGAACGTACCACAGAGGCCTATCATGGCGGCGCCAAGGCCATCCTGCGGCGCCCGGCGCGGGGATTTGTAGCATTTGGCGCCATGATCGCTGCGGCCACGTTGCTCTTTACCCGTCTGCCGAGTTCGTTCCTGCCGCAGGAGGACCAAGGTCTGCTCATGGTCAGCGTGCAATTGCCGGTCGGCGCCACGAGCGGCCGCACGGAAAATGTGCTTGACCAGGTCACGCGGCATTTCCTGGATCACGAAGGCAAGGCCGTCGACGGCATCATGACCGTGCAAGGCTTTTCCTTCGGCGGCCTGGGCCAGAATGTGGGGATGGCCTTTGTGCGGCTGAAGGACTTTGCCGAGCGCAAGGCGCCGGAACTCTCTGCCGGGGCGGTCGTGAAGCGAGCGATGGACGTTTTCGCCGGCATTCGAGACGCACAGGTTTTCGCTCTGTCGCCACCTGCGATCGAGGGAATGGGCACGAGCAACGGGTTCGACTTCTATCTCAAGGACATCGCAGGTGCTGGCCACGACAAGCTGCTGACTGCGCGAGACCAATTGCTGTCTGCGGCAGGTCAAACCAGGCTCTTGAGCAACACCCGTCCGAACGGTCAGGACGACACACCGCAGTTCTCGATCGACATCGACCAGGAAAAAGCCAGCGCTCTTGGGATCAACCTGTCCGACATCAATGCCACGTTGTCGATGGCGTGGGGCAGCAGCTACGTGAACGACTTCATCGACCGTGGCCGGGGCAAGAGGGTCTATATTCAGTCAGCAGCCGATTTCCGGATGCAGCCCGAGGATATCGATCGCTGGCAGGTCCGGAACAGCTCCGGCACAATGGTGCCATTTTCGTCGTTCGCAACCGGCCGCTGGACTTTCGGCTCACCTCGTCTCGAGCGCTACAACGGATCGCCCGCCGTCGAGATCCAGGGCGATCCTGCCCCTAGCGTTAGCTCGGGCGACGCCATGAACGAAATCAATCGTCTGGTCGCCGCTTTGCCGGCGGGCTTCAGTCATGATTGGGCGGGCCTGTCGCGGCAGGAGAAGCTATCCGGCAATCAAGCGACCGCGCTTTACGCAATCTCGGTCCTCGTCGTTTTCCTGTGCCTTGCCGCACTCTATGAGAGCTGGTCGGTTCCATTCGCTGTTGTGCTCTCGGTGCCGATCGGCGTTCTCGGTGCTCTCGCCGCAGCATTCCTGTTCGGTCAAACCAACGACGTCTACTTCAAGATCGGATTGCTGACGACGATCGGGCTTGCGGCCAAGAATGCCATCCTGATCGTTGAGTTCGCCATCTCCCACCAACGAGCGGGCATGGCGTTGACGAACGCGACGCTCCTTGCCGCGCGCCAGCGCTTGCGTCCGATTTTGATGACGTCCTTCGCCTTCATCCTGGGCGTGGCGCCACTTGCGATCGCGAGCGGCGCGGGATCTGGCGCGCAGAACTCGATCGGCATCGGCGTCATGGGCGGCATGATCGCCGCCACGGTGGTTGCGATCTTTTTCGTCCCCCTGCTGTTCGTAACCATCTGTCGCGCGTCCAGGCACGCAACCCAGACGGAGGCGACGACAAACGCCGCAGACCCGAGCGCGGGAAATACTTAGGGCCGGCCGACGGGGACGGGTGCAATTCAATGACAAGGTCAACAACGATGGTACCCGGTGTGCCGTACGTCCACACGTCGGCAATGTTGATCATCTTCTCAATGATCCTCGCCGGATGTGCGGTCGGCCCGGATTATCAGACACCGCTCCTGGCAATGCCGTCGCATTGGAGCCAGACAGACGCGACGAAATCCTCACGTCCCCCCGATCTGTCGCGCTGGTGGATGCGTTTGCGCGATCCTGTCCTCAACGACCTGATCGAGGAGGCGGTCGCTGGCAATCTGGATGTCGCCACGGCGAAGGCGAGAGTTCGCGAGGCCCGGGCGAGCTATGGGCAGGCTGTCGGCGCGCTGTTTCCGACGGTCACGAACAGAGATATGGTGACACGGACCAACGGTTCTGCGCTCGCGCCTTCGAACGGCTCGCCGCCTGCGATCGGTACGTCCGCTCAGCCGGGTTCTGGCGCCACCTATACGCTGTTCCAGGCCGGGTTCGATGCGAGTTGGGAGCTCGATTTGTTTGGAGCCAACCGGCGCGCGGTCGAGGCGGCTGCCTACGGCATCGACATCTCCGAACAAAGCCTCGACGCTGCCTTGTTGACGCTCATCGGCGACGTTGCCTCCGATTACGCCCGGGCGCGCGGATATCAAGCCCGTATCGCGCTCGCCCGGCGCAGCGCCGCCTCCCAGGAGGAAACGACCCAGATCACCCGCGACCGGTTTGCGGCTGGCACCGCATCGGCCGTCGACCTCGCGAACGCGATCGGGCAGGCCGCGACCACGAGGTCGGCGATCCCCACACTTCAGGCCTCCTACGTTCAGACCGTGCACCGGCTCTCCGTGCTCACCGGACGCCCACCTGCAGCCCTGCAGGAGCGCTTGGAAAAACCTGCACCCGTCCCCAGGCCAAGACTGCCGATTCCGACCGGAATTCCAGCCGACGTTCTGCTGACCCGTCCTGACGTACGGCTCGCCGAACGTCGATACGCACAATACACCGCCAGAATTGGGCAGGCTGAGGCCGCGCGCTATCCGAGCGCGAGTCTCACCGGAAACATCGCGACGGCCGGCACGCAACTAGGCGACCTCGGCAAGAGTTCATCGATCAGCTGGTCGTTCGGCCCCACTGTGACCGTGCCGATCTTCAACGCCGGCAAGTTGCGCGCGGCAGTCGAGATTGCCGAGGCGCAACGTGATCAGCATTTCGTCACGTATCGGTTGTCGATTCTCACCGCACTAAAGGATGTTGAAGACGCGCTGGTCGCGCTCGGCCAGGAGCGCCTCCGCGCTCGCGCCCTCTCCACCTCGGTCGAGGCCTATCGCGAAGCAGCGAGCCTGTCCCAATCCCTCTACAAAGCCGGGTCTTCGAGCTTCCTCGACGTGCTGACTGCCCAGCGCTCGCTTTACAATGCTGAAGATGCATTGATCGAGAACCAAATTCTTACCGCCATCGACTATATCGCGTTGAACAAGGCGCTCGGGGGTGGATGGGATGGTTCGGTTGATACCTCCAGGCCGGAGACTGTGGATGCTATGACGGGTCCGCGCCCCGTTCGGCCAAATTGATGCGTGGCTCACCGCCGTTGGCTTTACATGCATCGTCCGTTGCCTGAATTCCCGAACGATCGCGAGCTTCGTAATCTAGCCGTAATGTGGGACGACGAAGCTGACATTCGATCCGAGCTGGTTCGGTGGTCGCGCTTGTCTACTCTGCGCGCTCGCCAGATGCAGGCCGTTCGGTAAGTGACGCCAGCCCCGCACTTCCGAACGGCCTGCAGTGGGACTCGCTGAATGCCCTCCATTGTTTCGGGCCGGATCACGTTGGCCGCGCTCATTCGGGGGCATGGCCAACGATCCGGGCGATAGCGGGCCGAAAGGATCCGCTAGCAGGCCGATTGTCTCCGTCTCCCTGATCCACCGGGCCCGTGGCCGGAGATCCGCTTGCGGTTTGCTGTCTTGGTCCAAGTGACCCTCTCGATGGCTACATCCTCAATCGGCGCCATGATCTCCTCGCAATGGCGACGGCAGCCCCTGCCTGCACGACGCACCATCGACCTCCTTCCCAACAATCCGCGAACGGACGCGCTCCACGTAAGGTTATTGCAATGCTCGAGGGGTCTTTACGCATGATCGACTTCGAATTCGTGCGGCCGCCCTTGTCGGGCCGTCCGTGAGGAGGGCTGATGGCAATCGACGCGACACCGCCTAACTCAAATGTGGCCGTTCCCTCGGCAGCTTCAGGAACGGGAAATCCGGGAGCCAGATCGGCTGGCGCGACGAAGTCGGGACTGGCTGACAATTTCGAAACGTTTCTATCCTTGTTGACGACGCAACTGAGGAATCAGAACCCGCTGGACCCGTTGAACGTCAATCAGTTCACTCAGCAACTCGTCCAATTTGCGCAGGTCGAGCAGCAGCTCAAAGGCAACAGCCTGCTTGCGACGCTCGCGAATGGTCAAAAGGCAGTGCAGTCCACGCAAGCGCTGGCCTTCGTCGGTGCAACGGCCGTTGTCGATGGCAGCACCACGACGTTGGCCAGAGGCTCTGCCGGCTGGTCCCTGCAGACGCCGAAGAGGGTGAGTGCCGTCGTCTCGATCACGAATCCGACGGGTCAGACCGTCTATTCGGAAGATCGCACGCTCACGGCGGGCGCGAATAAATTCGCATGGGACGGCAAGGGAAATGACGGGAGAAGGTGGCCCGACGGCGTCTACAAGATCAGCGTAACGGCGAAGGAACGCAGCGATCAGAATGTCCCGATTACGACCGAGGTCCAAGGCATCGTCGATTCGGTCGATCTGACCGCAAGCCCGATCTTGGTGTCGATCGGCGGCCAGAGCTACACGCTTGACAGGATTAAGCGCGTGGTGCGGCCACCAACCGATAGGGCGAACGGCATACTTCGACCGTAGAGTGTCATGGATGCCCGTGCGACGGAAGCTCCGACCGCCTCGATCGCGCGACGTCTCCGGTGAGGCTGAGCAGATCGCCTCCATGAGCCAATTTGGCGGGCGCGCATGAGAGTGGTCATTGCAAGGTGGCTCCGCTCGCGAACGCTCGGGATCAGCGCGAATCCCCCTCGGAAACTACGGAATCTGGAAAAGCCTCATCCAGAATTGCCGCGTTGCGATCCGCGCCCGCGTGACGGCTCTGCTCATGCGGGCGGCGCAGTGTTTGGGGGAGTCAAGCGGTGGCTGCTTGTCTCCAGCCTCCTTGGAATGATTGTCCCCGCAACCGGTTGCTCGGCAATCAATCGCCTGTCGACGATCGGTGAAAAACCGGCATTGTCGTCGATCGACGATCCGACGACCCGGCCAGGCTATAGACCGGTTCAGATGCCGATGCCAACTCCGCAGCCGGCGTCCTACAATCCGAACTCGCTCTGGCGTACCGGATCCCGGGCCTTCTTCAAGGACCAGCGCGCGTCGAAAGTCGGGGATCTATTGACCGTCGCTGTGAGGGTCGCCGATAGCGCCAACATCGCCAATGAGAGCAGGCGCAGCCGCGGCAATAAAGAGAACACAGGCGTCGGCAACTTCCTCGGCGCCAATCTCGTCAAGGATCAGCCTCCGCTGCCAGGTCGTGTGCTCACTGCCGACTCCACGGCCTCCAGCGACGGCAAGGGATCGGTGGTGCGCCGGGAGGGTCTGCAGACCAACGTCGCCGCGGTGGTCACGCAGTTGCTGCCGAATGGAAATCTCGTGGTCGAGGGCAAGCAGGAAATACAGGTCAACAACGAGATTCGCGAACTGAGCGTCGCTGGCATCGTCCGCCCCGAAGATATCCAAAGCGACAACACCATCGATTCGTCAAAGATTGCGCAGGCTCGGATATCTTATGGGGGCCGTGGCCAGATCAGCGACGTTCAGCAGCCGCGGTATGGCCAGCAGGCGCTCGACGTGTTGCTGCCGTTCTAGCAAATTGGATCAACTTTGATCCGGATCGGCCAAACGTCGTCTCGGCGGGACGGCCGGTGCAGGCGCTCGGAGATCTGCGCCGAGATGCTCGCCGCGGGTCCCGTCATCGTACTTCGCCCGAGTTCGTGGTCACTCGACTAACGGCGTTCCGGACCCAGGGCACCGCTGGCCGTATTCACGCGGCACGCTCGACGAAAGCCGCATACGCCGGCGAGCTTGGCAGCTCTTCCTGCGATGGACGCTCATTTCTCTCGTCTGATACCCGCCACTGCTGACGGCCGGTCGGACGCATCGCTCCGTGCGCGATCAATGCACTGCAATGTCGGCCGCAATCTAATCTCAAATTCGGGAAACACCGGGCGCTGGTGGCAGCCTTGCCGTGAGATGTGCGGGGCCAATCGTTCGACGGATATCCAAGCGTCGATTCGTCGGCGTGAACGAGTGATCGAAGCGGCAAAGTACAAAACGTACCGTGTTCGGGACGCTAGGTGCCCTAATGCACGGCGTTCGCGTCTCATCTTTACACCTGAATAAATTGCCCGGGGGCCAACCTTCTGCGTGTCGCACGATCGAAGCGACGGAGAAACCAGAAGGACCTCAGCTATGCCCTCCGATATCACCCTATCCGCTGCCACACGTCAGAACCTGCTGTCACTGCAGGACACAGCGGCACTGCTCGCAACCACGCAGTCTCGCCTCGCGACCCAGAAGAAGGTCAATTCCGCGCTGGACAATCCGGTCAACTATTTCGCAGCTCAAGGCATGAGCGCGCGCTCGGCGGATCTGCTGTCCCTCATGGATGGGATCTCCAATGGCATCCAGACCATTCAGGCCGCCAACCAGGGCATCACCCGCATTCAAGGGCTCGTCGATTCCGCCAAGAGTACCGCGCAGCAGGCACTTGCCGTGCAGAACACAGCCTCCGGCTCGACTGCGACCGGAGCGGTCGTGGCGGCCGCAAGCGGAAAGTCTCTCCTCGGCGGCGGCACGGGTGCCGCTGCAGATGGCACTCACGACTACAGCGGCGCCACGACCGCGTCGATCTTCACCCTGACCGACAATTTCGGCAATTCCGCCACTATCACCCTGGACCGGGCCCACTTGGCACCGAGTGCGAAGGACGTGTCGAAGGTCACTTCGGCGGAGATCCTCACCCAGATCAACCAACAGCTCGGACAGGCGGGCGGCTTTGCTACCGCTTCGTTGACCAATGACGGCCGGCTGACTTTCACCTCGACCCTCACGGGCTCGGACGCCAAGGTGACGATTGGTGGCGGCAGCGCCGCAAACACGGTCGATGTCGGCTTCGGCACCGGCAGCATCACGACGGTCAGTGCCACTGGCATTGACGCGACCGATGGGTCGGCCAAGGCAAGCGTCACGGGCGCAGCCATCACCGCGCTTGGCGCGGCGAGCAACTTCGATCTGACGAGCGGGGATGCTTCGATCACGGTCCAGCTGGGGAACGGACTCACCAAGACGATTAACCTCAACAAGACCGCTGACGCGACGCTCGGCGTTGCCACGCTGAAGGCGCAGGACATTGCAGGCGCTATCAACCGCCAGCTCAACGCCGATACCGGAATTTCGGGCAAGGTGATCGCGACCTACGACAACACGGCCGGTACGGTCTCGCTGCGAACCACGTCGGCAGGAGGCGACCAGAAGCTGACGGTGACCTCGGCAGCGGCCAGCACCAAGGACATCGGCTTCGGCGTCGGAGGCGACGCAACCAAGGCCAGGATCGGGGCCGGTGCTGGCGCTACGGCAGCGAACGGCACCAATCAGCGTGCCGCCCTTGCGCAACAGTTCAATGATCTGTTGACGCAGATCTCGATGGCAGCGCAGGACGCGCGCTTCCAGGGTGTCAATCTGCTCTACAGGTCGGGCAGCGACCCCAAGGAAAACACGCTGCATATGACCTTCAACGAGAAGGATACGAGTTACCTCGACATCAAGGGCGTGAAATTCGACTCGGCAGGTCTTGGGATCACCCAGTCAACCGGAAATTTCGCGACGAACGATGAGGTCAAGGGCGCGTTGAGCCAGTTGATGAACGCGTCATCGACGCTGCGCAGCCAGGCCTCGACGTTCGGCTCGAATCTGACGGTGATCCAGAATCGGCAGAGCTTCACCAAGAGCATCATCAACATTCTCGACGTCGGCGCAAACAACTTGACGATCGCCGATCTGAACGAGGAGACGGCGAACCAGAACGCGTTGAGCCTGCGCAATTCGCTCGGCATCTCGGCGTTGTCGCTCGCCAACCAGGCGCAGCAGGGAATTCTGCAGCTTCTCCGAGGTTAAGGCGCCGCCCGACCTGCGGGAGGGGGCGGGCGCCACGTGTTCCATGAATTCAGGACGTGGCGCCCGCTATCCACCGGATATCGACCTGCGTTGTGGCACCCGCCCGTCTTCCCGATTGGATCCGGGGACGAGCAAGCAGCGCAACTTCAATGCATGTCTCCCCCGTGCCGCCGTGAACTGGCGCGGAGCAGATCAAGAACACGTTCGATTGATCCCGAGCAGTTCAGCGGACCGGCGTCGGAGACGGTCGAAACATCCTTCCAGCTGCTCACGACGAGGTAACAATGAGCATTTCGACCGCATTGCAGACTGCTTTCAGCGGAATGAAAGCGCAGTCATTCGCCATCGCCAACATCTCTGGCAACATCGCGAATTCGCAGACGCCTGGCTACAAATACATCGATACCAGCTTCGCGGATCTGGTGACGGCGCAAACTCCCAAGCAAACGATGGCGGGAAGCGTCGTCGCGGAAGCGAGGTTCACGACAGCTCTTCAGGGCCCACTCCGGGCCACTGGCATTGCCACCAACATGGCGATCAACGGCCCAGCCTTCTTCACAGTCCAGCAAAAGACCGGTGATGCCAAGTTCTCGGGTACCTCTCTGTATACACGACGCGGTGACTTCATCCTCAACAAGGATGGCTATCTAGTCAACGGGGCCGACGGCTACTTGTTCGGCAACAATCTCGACCCCGCGACCGGCAGTGTGACGTCCTCCGGCCCGATCAAGATTGCGAATGCGAGTTTGCCAAGTCGACAGACTACGAAGATCGACTATGCCGCCAACCTGCCAAAGATGCCGGCAACAACAGCATCGGCCAGTGGTGACTCGACACCCTATTCCGTCGCAAGTGCGGTTGTGACCGACCCGTCGCTGACGGCGCCGGATACCAGCAAGAAAGTCCTGGCGGCGCAAGCGTCGGCTTTCCTGGATAAGTCAATTGCCGGTCCATCCCTGACGCTCTACGCACCCGGTGGTGGCCCGGTTTCCTTCTCCACCCGTTGGGCCAAGGTGCAGGACGCGGCTCCGACGGCAGCGCCGCCGAAGAACGCCGTCTGGAACCTGTTCTACTCATCGAGCGCGACAGCCGCAAAACCCAGCGACTGGACCAATGTCGGTTCACCGTTCTCCTTCGATTCGTCCGGCAAATTGGTGCCGCCGGCAAGTGCCACCGTGGCCGCTGACGGCAGCGCCTCGCTGAGGATCCCGCAAGTCGTCGTCGATGGCGTGAACGTTGGGGACATCACGTTGAATTTGAATCTGGGAGGTCTCACGCAATATGCGACGACTTCCACTGCCGTGACAACCAACACGCTGATCCAGGATGGCTACGCGGCTGGATCGCTCAAGAATCTCTCCGTGACAGCGGAGGGGACCATCGTCGGCACCTTCTCAAACGACATGACGGCGTCGCTCGCGACCGCCGGAATCGCCAGCTTCGCGAACCCGAACAGCCTCAGAGCCACGTCCAGCGGGAGTTACGAACATACCCGGGATTCGGGTCCGCCGATCGCCGGCCTGAATAATTCGACGATCGTCGGAGGCAACGTCGAAGCATCCAATAGCGACGTCGCAGGGGAATTCTCCAGGCTGATCGCGACCCAGCAGGCGTACTCCGCCAACGTGAAAGTAATGACCACTGCGAAGGAGATGATGTCGGATCTGCTCAATGCGATCCGGTGATCAGCTGTCGAGGCGTACGCGCTGCGGAGACATAGGATGCTGACGAATGCCTTCAACACGGCCTCAGCCGGCCTTCAGGCGACGCAGATCGCCATTGGGATCGTTTCCCAAAACGTCGGGAATGCGGGGGCGGTCGGTTATGTGAAGCGTTCCGTAGTGGCGGTCCCATCTGGGCCCGCCAATTCCGGAGTGGCGGTCAGTACAGTCAGTCGCATGTTTGACGATGCGGCGTTGAAGCAATTGCGCCTTGAGGGCTCGCGCGCGGCCTATGCGTCCACTATGGCTGGGACCTTGGCGCAGGTCGACAAGCAGTACGGTAAACCCGGCGACTCCACTTCACTCGACGCTCGTCTCAATGCCTTCACCCAGGCTCTTCAGGGGTTGGCGTCCAACCCCGCCTCGGCCGCCATTCGAGGCTCGGTCCTGAACACCGCCTCCAACCTCAGTCGCCAGATCCAGGGCATTTCGAATAATCTGCAAGGCCTTCGCTCGGGCCTCGAAAACCGCCTTGTCAGCGAAGTCGCCACAGCGAGTAGCCTGCTGGGTGCGATCGCTGAGCTGAATGTGAAGGCAGGCGCGACCTTGGACGCCGCCGCGCGCGCCGACATTCTCGATCGGCGCGATCAGCAGATCACACAACTCTCCTCCTACTTGGACGTGACCGCTATGGCACAACGTGACGGTACGGTTACCTTGATGACGGGGTCGGGCGTGATCCTGCTCGATCACGGAGCTGCGACCACACTCAGCTTCGACGCGCGCGGCACACTTGGCCAGTCATCCGCATTTTCGACAGATCCATCGACGCGCGGCGTCGGTACGATTACCGCCACGATGCCTGGCGGAAGCAGAATTGATCTCGGCTCTCGCGGCATGTTGCAATCGGGTTCGATGGCGGCAGCACTGGAGTTGCGCGACACGCTGCTGCCGCAAGCTCAACGCCGGCTCGACGATCTTGCCTTCGGCCTCGCTCAATCGCTCACCGACAAGACCACAAGCGCGACTCAGCGCGCGAGCGGCTTCGAACTGAAGTTGACAGACGTCGCCAACGTCAAACCCGGGAATCACATCACGATATCGTTCGGGGCGGGTGCAGCGGAACGCAACGTAATTCTTGTCGCGTCAAACCTCGCGTCGCGGCCGGCGGATGCGAGCCAGACCGTCGATTCCAATGCCCGCGTGCAGACATTCACGATCCCTCCGGCTCCGGCGACAGCGCTGGATTATGCGAACGCGATCTCGTCTGCGCTCTCTGCTGTTTCTCCAGGCCTGGCCGCAACGAGCACGACCGCCGGTACGCTGACGATATCCGGGGCGGGCGTCCAGGGTATTACCGCGACGATCACCCAGCCCACGTCTGTGAGCGATGTTTCGGATACTTATCCGCAACTGCCGCTTTTCGTGGACGGGGCGGGCAATATGCTGGTCTCGGGGTCGCTCGATGGCGCTCCTCAGCGCGTAGGGTTGTCCCAAAGGCTGACCGTGAATGCCGCTCTGACCGCCAATTCGTCTCCGCTTGCCGCCACGGGCGGCACGGCGACCAGCTCTCGGGCACAATTCCTCTACGATGCTCTGACGAGTGCCAAGCAGACGTTTTCGTCATCGAGCGGCGTCGGCGGCAGCCAGGTGCCGTATAGCGCCACTGTGGCTTCGTTCGCCCGCGACGTAGTTGCAGCCGAGGGCGCCGCCGCAGCATCCGCGAGAACAAACGAGGAGCAGCAGAACGTCGCCCTCACGACGGCGCAAGGGTGGTTTTCGAAAGGCGCCGCCGTGAACGTCGATGAGGAGATGTCGCATCTGATCGCTCTGCAGACTGTCTACGCCGCCAATGCCCGCGTGCTGACGGCGGTCCGCGAAATGCTGGACGTTCTTCTGCGGTCATGAGGACACACGCCATGACATCCATTCTGACCTCCGTTCCTGGCAACTATTTCCTCAACCGTACGACGTCCGATCTGCTCGCGCTCAGGAGCCAGTTCGATCGTCTGTCGACCCAATTGAGCAGCGGCCGGGTCGCGGATACATATGCAGGATTGGGCCTCGCTCGCTCTGAGAGTCTCGATGCGCGCTCAATTCTCAGCGCACTCGCTGGCTATGATGCCGCTATTGCGAATGCAAAACCTCGCGTCGAGCTGACTTCGACCAGTCTGGCGCAGATCTCGCAATCGCTCGGGATGGTGCGCACGAGCCTTACGAGCAATGCCACGGAAGTCGGTACGACCGCCAAACTGGCCCGGGCAGGTCTCGACAGCACCATAGACGCGTTGAAGCGGCAATTTGCCGGGCGCTACATCTTTGGTGGCCTGGACGGCGGCGTTCCGCCGGTCGCATCAGCCGATGTTCTCCTCGACGGCGACACGAGTGATCCGGCAAGACCGTTGGCTGGCCTCAATATCCTTGTTTCGGACCAGATCAAGGCAGATCAAGGTGCCGGCACCGGTCGCTTGACGGTGGCAACCCCAACGCCAGGCAGTGTCCTCGTCCTGGAAGATGCCGACGCAGGTGTCAGGGCCAATTTTGGGTTTATGCTGGCGGGTCCTCCCGTCGCATCCGGCGCCTTTGCCGCGATCAGCTACTCCGCAAGCGCACAGGAAGGCGCAATTCCCCGCTTTTCCCAGGCCCCCACCGCAACAGACCACTTTCGGGTCGTGGCCAACCAGGCCGGAGGCGGCCAAAAGGCCTACGATCTGAGCGGGGCAGACCTTGCCGATATCAGCTCCGCTGCGAAGGCTGCATCTTCCTTGCAGACGCTGATCGGCAGCGGAAAGATCGCCAGCGTGCAAAGCGCGACGCCGCCGGGCCTCACGGCCTCGTTCGCGAATGTCAGCCCACCCGCTTCCTTCACGATCAACATTGCCTCACAACCTGTCGCAGGTGACCAGGTTTCGATCAAGCTCGCCTTGCACGATGGCACCGCGACAACGCTGACCCTGCAGGCGCAACGGAATGCCGAGGCGGGCTCGACGACCGACTTCACGATTGGTGTCACGCCAGCGGCGACCGCGCAGAACTTTTCCGATACTCTGCAGCGCGCGCTCAACCGGGCATCGGAAACGGCCCTCGCTGCAAGTGCAACGGTTCGCGCGACCCAAGACTTCTTCGCTGGATCGAGCATCCCGGGACTCGCGCCGCGACGGATACAGTTTTCAGGGCCGACACCGAGCTACATCCAGACCCCACCAGAGTCGACCGTGATCTGGTACAAGGGGGAGACCTCGGCCACCGATCCCCGTGCAACCACCACGGTGCGGACCGGGAGCACCAGCACGGCCGCGATCGGAGCGCGCGCCAACGAAGAACCCATTCGCGCTGCATTGACTGCTTTGGCCGCCGTCGCGGTAAGCGATCGAGGAGGAGCCAAAGCACCTATGGCGGACCGATTCAAGGAGTTCGTGGCGCGAACGGGCACACTGCTTTCGCAGAAAGAGTCGCTCGAGGGAATGTCCAACGAGTTTGGTCTCGCATCGCGCGGGCTTTCCGAAGCGCAGGAGCACAACAAGTCGCAGCGAGCCATCTTTCAATCGGAGCTGGACGGCATCGAGAATGTCTCGATCGAGGAGCTCGTGACCAGGCTCGTCGATACTCAAAACAGACTGCAGGCCAGCTATCAGGTGACGTCGATGCTGTCCAAGCTGACGCTGGTCAACTACCTCCGATAGCTCGTGTCATGTCCTCCCTCGCAAAGCGGTCGAACACGAACATCTCGGGGCGCGCCGTCCTCGAGCAACCACGTAATTCAACGGTAAGGCGCTTGACGAACATGGCCCCGTTTGGAGGTCTGGCCGATTCGCCTATGACGCACAAGCTGATAGACCCGCGATTCTCGGAGATAGAGGACGATCAAGTGAGATTGCAGGCTTGGCAGGAGCTCACGTCAAGTCTGTTCGTGTCCAGCAGCGACAGGACAGCAGTCCCAGGTCGCGATCTCTTCTTCCGATGCTACAACCTGGATCGGATGCTGTTCTTTGATCATGCAGCTTGCGCCCACAGTGCCGAACGAACGGTACCCCAGATCGTGGCTCAAGGGGTCGATCACATCCTTATCGGGCTACAAACGTCCGGTGTAACCCGCCTGACCTGCGCGAACGGTGAAGCAGTCGCGCGGGTTGGAGATTTCTTCATCCTGGACCTTGCCCAGAGAGTCCAATCCGAGACTGACGGCATGGCCGCAATTCATATCTGCGTTCCAAGGCGCCGCTTTGAAAGCCAGGTCGGGAAGCTGAGCGCTCGCCACATGCAAGTCCTCCCCTCCGACAGCAGCCCACTTCTGAAGTTGACGGCCGATCACCTCCTCAACATGAGAGCGTGCCTTCGTCGCGCCGACGCGGAACAACGAAGCGCACTGACCTCTGCCGCACTCGCGATCTGCAACGCCGCTTTTGCGCAAGGCAGAGGTGACCCATGCGATCATCCGATCGTTGCTGCAATCGAAGTCCGGCAATTCATCGACGATCATATCGATCGTCAAGACCTCGGAGTCGAGCTGCTCGGCGCCCGTTTCGGTCTCTCACGGACTCCGCTCTACAAGCTGTTTGAGACCGATGGCGGCGTAGCGAGCTATATTCGCAATCGCCGGCTCGCCCGCGCAATGCGCATTCTTGCCGGGGTGGAAGGCGGACCTCGGCAACGTGTTTCGTCGGTTGCCTATGCCTGTGGGTACGAGTCGGAGAAGATCTTCAGCCGCGCCTTCCGCCGACGATACGGCGTCAATCCGCGGGACGTGAACAAGACGTTCCAAGGCATTGCCGTGCGCGAGAAAGGCAAGCTTTTGGCGTCATGGATACAGGGCTTGTAGCAACAGCCGTCATCTCCGGCACTCGAGGCTGTGCGGCTTTGGTGCCGCTCGCCGCGTCGGTCCGCACCTGGAGCAGCGCTGTGCTGCTCACGGCGTGGAGGTACGAGAAACGCAATGATATTTCGTGTGCTTCCCGGAACGCCCAGCAGCCGTGATTGAACGGTAAAGTCGTGCCTGACGTAGTTTCCGGCTGCGACCGCCATCCGCTCTACCCATTCGATGCAACCTGGCTGGTCATCGAAGCAGAGCGCTGCCCAACCCTGCTCCAATGTCAGTTGGTGAGGCAGTTCCAGCGCATACCGATAGGCAAGGGGTCGTCCGTAGTGAGGGTGGTCGGAGCTGTAGAAGGCGATCGCCAACCCAAGGTCGTCGTTACCTCCGACAATAGCAAGTGGAAGTGTCGTTAGCTCGCTCCATCGGCGGGTTAGTTCGTCTGCCGCTTGGCGATAGAAGCTCCGTCCTTCTTCGTAGCCTTGGCTGTTCCGGTAAAGCGCGTGGACGGGCGCCGCGATCAGAACCGCTGCGATTGCAATGCAGGCAACGAGGACCGCTGCGTTCACGACATAGAACCGTTCGATCCGATAACTAGCGCCGCATACGACAGGTACAGCAAACAGAAACAATCCCTGCAGCGCCCACAAGGACGGAAGGTCGGTGCCGACCGCGAGCGACGTGATTACAGGCAGAGCAACAGTACCTATCGCAACGCTATACAGCAGCTTGAGCCCCGAGTTCATCAGCACGAAATCCTGAGAAAAGCGCGTGAGCCGACAACCAGCCATTACCGTCCACGTTGCGGTGGACACGCCCATCGCGGCAGCAAGCCCCAGAATGAAGTTACCGGCATCGTGGAATGACCTCGAGCCGTCTGCGCCAGTATGCTCCAACGCGTAGTGGAGAGGCGCGGCTCCCGTCGTCGCAAGCCAGTAGAGATGCGGCGACAGTGTGATGAGACCGACTGCGGCGGCGATCCAGGGCGAAACCGAGAAGAAATACTCGCGCCGAAAAGGATGGGAGATCGCCGCAATCGCAAAGCTCACGATTAGGAAGATTGAATAGTACTTGCCTAACATCGCCAACGCGCTCGCAAGTCCCGCCGCCACCGCCCACATCGCGCCCCGTGTCTCAAAAGCCCGCAAGAAGCAGTAGGTGGCAAGGGGCCAGGTCGCGAGGAGTACCGAGTTGGCGTTGAAGCGCTGGGCGTGAAACTGATACGCAGGCGTCAGCATCAGCAGGAGGAGCACGATCACCCGCTTGTCGCCGGTCACGAAACGTCGCGAGACAAGGTCGACAAACCAAAGGGCCAAAGCCGCATTTGTCATCGCCATCAGCTGCAAAGACCAGTTGGTCAACGGAAACAAGGACGTCCAGGCCGCGGTAACCCACCCCATCAAAGGCGGATGCTTGGGATAACCCCACGCCAAGTCTCGTCCAAACGTCCACGTTTCCAGGACGTCGGGATGCAATCCGGCGCCGAGATAAGCGATCGACAAGTATGTCGTCCAGACCGCCACAAAGCAGAGCAGTAGCAAGGGTATGGACCACCCTGCTTCGACCCCCTCCAGCCACCGGATGAAAGGGCGGCGCCATGCGGCTGGACAGCGATCTGACCGTTGAGCCAGTGCCAAGAACGTCAGGTCCATTGGTTTGCCACTCAGCGGGGATTATGACCGCTGGAGCATGGCCCACGCGAAGCCCGCGCAGATCGACCGAGAGGCGTCCCGGTCTTGGCCGCGACGGCCATAACGCCGCAGATCATCGAGATCTTCAGCGAAGCGGGGAGGGGATTATCCCTCGTCGACGTGTTGTTCTTGAGCATGCGGCCGAAAATCTCCGGTCTATGTGCCGGTCGCCCCATTTGGCTGGCACGCAGATGGACATGCTCTTTATGACAATCATTGCGATCGTCTGACGCCCTGTCGAAGGATCGGTCACGAGAGCCCAAGTTCGGCTGCGCCGATTGCGACTATGCGTCGCGGCCATTGAGTGGAAACGAAAGCGGAAATTCATCGCGCACTTGGGCGAACTGCGAGCTCGCAGTCATCTCGGCCCCAACCCGCAGCTGTGCGACCATGTCGACGGATCGGAAGTTCATTGTCGCGCCAGGGACAGGCCCAGTGGGAGTGTCGATGCCGTCCGCTCAGCCGAGCCAGGATTTCTCACCGGACTTCGATGCGTAATGTAGTGGTAATCCTGGCGATCAATCAAACGAAGCTGTATCGATCGGCAGTTCAATGAAGCACGTGGTGGAGTCAGACGACTTCTGGCAAGCCGGAGGACGGCACGCGCCGTACTCGGCGGCGATCCGTTCAGGCGTGCGACGGTCGCCTGTCGTGCCTCGCGGCGATTGACATACGCGTCAAATCTAGAGTGATCTGAATGAACGACCACGCCACTCCCAACCTGCCCTCACGCAGCTTCGATCAGACGCAGCAATTCTACCGGCGGCTCGGCTTTACCCTCGCGTACCGGGACGATGAGTGGATGATCCTGAATCGCGGTCGGTTGAAGCTGGAGTTCTTCGTGCACCCGGGCCTGGACCCTCTGACCAGCTGGTTCAGCTGCTGTCTGAGACTGGATGAGCTCTCGGAGTTCTACGCGCTGTGCCAGTCGGCCGGCATAGAAGAGAAGTGAAGCGGGTATCCCCGCCTTCATCGGCCTGAAGAGCAGGATGGGGGCGGACGAATGGGCGCGTTGATCGATTTGGACGGAACGCTCCTGCGGCTCATCCAGAATCGAGCTGCACGATCTCTGGCGACACATTGACGATCGAGACACCGTCGTGCCCCGATCGGCCTCCGATGTTGCGGTCGGAGCTTCGAGTGCGCTGGAGGACTCTATCTTCTTGGTATGTCCCTGTTCCTCCTCGGCAGCGTCGAAAGGCCGCACAACCAGAATCCAAAACCCCCCGACATGACGAGGCTCGCGTAGGTCAGACCTGCCGTCGCGAACTGTCCACTCAGGAACAAACCAACAATCAATCCAGACAACAAGAACAGGATGCCTGGGAGATCCCTACCGACGCCGCGGCCGCGACTTCGGCCGTCCTCTTGGGTACGCCTGTTGGACCAGGCGGCGCTGCCAACGAATCGGGCCTTCATTCGTCATCCTCAAGCAAGCGGCATTCGTATCGCAGCCACCAGCCGAGCACAGCCCCGATGAGGCAGCCGGCTATCGTGGCGGTGAGTGGGGATATGCGATGTCCAGCGACGACACCAAGCAGGCCCCCCGTCATGGAGGCGATCAGCCAAAATCCAACCGGAGCACCCTTGCTCTCCTCATCGCATCGATCTGAGCCCGTCATCACAACTCTGTCGGTAACGTGAAAGAAAGCTGACAGTCGGCGGGCGAGATTACCGCCGTATTACACCTTCAATCCAGGTTCGGCTGATGCGTGCCCTACAAATGCGGCTCCAACCAGGTGCGTGGGAATGCGCTCAACGCAGCGCGAGATAACAATCGGCTCAAGAGCGCGCACCCGCGAAATCACCGCCGACGAGGCCCGTTGAACATGGTGACGACAGCGCTCAAGACCTCGTGGTGCCGAAGTGATGCCCGTGATCGCTTATCCTGATGCGCAAATCCGGACGGACCCTTGGAAGAGTCGACCAGCTACAGTTGCGTTGTCGGCTGCGGCAGCATCACCACCGGATCATCTTGAAGAAAAACGGGTGCATGGATCGAAGCGCGCCGAGGGGCGGGATTGCGGAAAGGGAACGTACCGAATAGGACATGAACTCGCGCGACAAAGCCACCCTCGCGTTGAGGCGAATGGCTTGCGTAAATTGCCGTACCGCGAGAGATCTGCGGCTCCCCGTGGCATGGAGAAAGCCCGACAACGCCAAGGCGCTTGCACGCGCTTCGTTCTCCCACCGACGGACGTCGTCCGGCAAATCGGTCCGCGCAAAGAATTCATCGACCAGTTGGACTGGCTCGTTTGCCATGTCGTACGAACTCGGCTTACGAGTCGTGGATTCGGGATGAACTCGAAAATCTGCGAGACAGTGCGGAACGCGCGCAAAAGGTCCTATCAAGGAAAGACGGAAGTAGAGATCCATATCGGGGATTTGCCTAAAAGAACTAGACCAGCCGCCGCAGCGGCTCCAAGCCGTCTTGCGCATCAGAGCGCCGGGTCCGGGCAAACATCGAAAGCCGGCGATCAAGCGTCGTTGGTCATACGGCGAGGCCGACACGCGACGAATAACCGCGCCGTTCGTATCAATCAGATTGAAATCAGGATAAACTAAGCACATCGCATGTTCGTGCGCCAGTCGGTCTACCAAAATCTCAATTGCGGACTCATGTAGGCGATCGTCCGCGCCTAGATAGGCGATCAACTCGCCACTTGCCAGCGACACTCCGCGGTTGATGGCAGCGCTCTGCCCAGAGCGGGTCTGGGACCATGACGTGATCGCGCGACCATAGGTCCTGAGCACCTCGCTCGTACCGTCAGTCGAGCCATCGTCGACCACCACCACTTCCACGGCAGCGTAGAATTGGCTGAGCGCACTATCAATCGCCTCGCCAATGAACATTCCGGCGTTATGGGCGGGGATAATTATGGAAACGAGCGGCTGCGATTTCATGGGCACTCGCATTGTCGCATGGAAGAGGAATCGGTCATCAAACGTATGGAATCACTCTGTCCTGAGGCTCGCACATGCGAGTGGACCAGCCGGATTGGAGCCTGCAACAACGACTTGCGAATGTAGTCATCGTCTCTCTCATCCCGAACGCGCCTTCGAGTTGACGGCGCAACGAACCGACCTGCCGCATCGGGATGCGCGCAATGGTTCTCGTTTGGTCTCACATTCCCGGCGTCGCGCCTAACCGGGAGCGGCCTCGCCGTCGACGGCGAGTATACTCGCACCGGACTCGAAAGCGGTCATTGTGATCGAGCGCATTGGCACAGCGAACATGACGCCATTGCGGTATGGCGAGTTCACTGTGAAGATGAGTGCATCATGCAGCCAGTGGTGCTGAACGTGATTGTCGAGTGTGCCGGATGCTATCGCGGCCGTGATGGCGTACTCGCCGGATTGCAGGCAAGGCAGTTCAAAAACAAAGGCGACATCGATGGTCTGCCCCTCCCTGATCTCGAGCTTCTGTTGCCTGCAGGCGAGGTATGTGTTGTCTCCGAGCAGCGGTTGTCCGAGCCGGTCTTTGATGTGGAAACCAACGATCGGCGAGCCGATGTCGACCTCGGCTCGAATCTTGATGCTGACACACACCTCCTCGCCGCCTTCGATCATGGTGAGTTCGCGACCGTCCGGATGGGCCAGGCGTACGTCCAGAATGCTGGCGCCGCCGCTGCCGAACGATGCCGAGTTCTCATTGAACTCGAAGATCGCGAGAGACTGCGCGAGATTTGGTGTGTTGCTTCGTGCCGTCACGTTGGGAGACGTTCGATGGGCCGGACGCACAGTCGTCGCGGAATCGAGCCCGGTCGATTGTGCATATACCGTGGCCATATAGGCCTCGCACACGTCTTTCGCGTCGCCAGCTGCTTTGACTGTCCCTCCATCGAGCCAGACAGCCTTGTTGCAGAAATTCAGTACCGCGCCAATATCGTGGCCACAGAACAGCACGGTTCCGCGCTCGCGGAAGCCTCGCAGCCACCGTATGCACTTCTGCTGGAAATAGGCGTCGCCGACCGATAGGGCCTCGTCCACAATCAGCACGTCGGCGTCTACATGGGCGATCACTGCGAATGCAAGTCGCATCGTCATGCCGCTCGAATAGGTCTTGACGGGCTGGTCCAGGAAATCGCCGATGTCAGCGTAGTCTATGATGCTCGGAAGCTTGGTCTCGATCTCGGGCGTGGTGAGGCCGAGTACACTTGCATTCAGGTAAACATTCTCGCGGCCCGTAAATTCGGGATTGAAGCCTGATCCAAGCTCCAGCAGCGCCGCGACTCGCCCCCTGACGACCGCCGAACCGCTGCTTGGTGCCAGCGTGCCGCACACGAGCTGCAGCAACGTCGACTTGCCAGCTCCGTTGCGACCGATCACGCCGACCGTTTCGCCCGACCAGACCGTGAAACTCACGTCCCGAAGGGCCCAGAACTCGCGGTAGTAGCGGGAAGGTGCAATTGACTTGCCGAAAGCGCGGGCGACCGGCGCCAGCAAGTGTTGCACACGCGGTACGATGAACTGCTTGAGGCGATCGGGCGGAGTGTCGAACACGTTGTAGCATTTGCTCAGCCGCTCGATCGCGATGCGAGGCTCACATGACATCAGCGAATCCTCTGCGCGTCCTCTGAAACCAGGCGTACCCCAACCAAGCCGACGTCGCGCCTGCAACGGTAAATACAGTCAGTCCCAGCCAATCGGGTGCCTTGCCGTAGAGCACAACGGCCCGAGCCTGCTCGACGGCAAAGGTGAGAGGGTTCAGGTACAGCAGGGTGCGATAGGGATCGGGAACGGCGGAGATCGGGTAGAAGATCGGCGCCAGGAACATGCTTGCCGTGACGACGAGACCGACGATCTGCAACAGGTCACGAAAAAAGACGCCGACCGAGCTGAGTAAATAAACCAGGCCAAGTACGGCCAACAGAAGAGGTAGCAGCACGGCCGGCAACAATGGCAAGGTGGGCGAAAGCCTGCCCGATAGTGCGAAATGAATGGTGATGACGATTGTGAGCCCGATCGCCGCGGTCACGAGGGCATTGAGGACTGCAACGATCGGCAGTATTTCGAGTGGGAATACCACCTTCTTGACGTAAGATGGATTGCCGAGAACGATCGTGGGAGCACGCGACAGTGCCTCGGCAAACACGCCGTGCACCACCAGGCCGACGAGGAGCGTCACGGTGAACGTGCCCTGCTGCTCCGCTCCCCACCGGCTTTGAAACACAATGCCGAACACGAACAAGTATACTGCTGCCATGATCAGGGGCGTGAGCACTGCCCATACCACGCCCATCACCGACCCGCGATATCTCGCGGCGAAATCGCGTGCGACCAGTCGCTTTATCAAGCCGCGATAGCTGAGGAGTGTTCCTATCATGCAACGCGGAGAAATCGGATGATCAATCATGCCAGCGTCTCCTGGGTTCGCAAGCGGAGACTCGGAGCCATTTTCTCCGTCATCTCCGTCGTCGCTTTGCGCCAGAAAACGGCAGCGCCATCCACTGGCTCGAGCGCTGCGGTGATTTCGTACCTTGCACGGAAATCTTCCACTGCTTTGCGACATGGCTCCAGAATGTAGTCGTCGACAATCACAACGCCACCGGGGGAGAGCTTGATGTAGAGAGCCTCGAGCGCCTGTATGGTGGATTCGTACATGTCGCCGTCGAGGCGCAGAAGTGCCAGACGTTCTATAGGTGCCCAGGGTAGAGTGTCCTTGAACCATCCTTCAAGGAAGCGAACCTGGTCGTCGAGGAGACCATAGCGCTCAAAATTCCGCTTCACCTCGTCGAGCGGAACAGCAAGCTGGCCGAACGTGTGATGGGCGTCTCCGCGATCAGCGGGGAAAGTGGCCTCGTCAGGCAGGGGCAGGCCGCGGAACGAGTCAGCCACCCAAACGCTGCGATCATTGATATGGTGAGCGCTCAGGATGCCACGCATGTAGATGCAGGCCCCACCGCGCCAAACGCCGGTCTCGATCACGTCCCCGGGGATCCCTTCCTCGATGACCGTTTCGAGCAGGTGGCGCAAATTGCGCATTCGCACCGTGCCGATCATAGTCAGCGCATGCTGCGGCCAGTCGCGGCCGATCGTACGAATGTCCGGGTCGAACTTGCCGCCCGACCAGGGACTTGCAGCGGGATCGTCGATCAACATGCCGACCAGAGCGCTCTCGAGCAGGTCCAGATAGGCCCGTCGCTCCGCGACGCCGCTTTCGCTGCCGGCGCCGGATTTCATGAACGTCTGGATTCGATAGTCGAGTAGAGACAGCTTGCCCGTGATCAAAGCGGACTGATTGTCGTTGGCAAGGCGCAAGGCGGTGGCCTGGCCTTTGAGAGCGCCATTCTCGTCGAGCGCCGCTGCACGCTCCTGTAGAAGGCGTGCAAGCTCGTTCTCGAACTCGCTCACAGTCTCGTTCAGTCGCGCGATTTGCCCAATTTGGGTCGCCTCTGTTACCTGGTGTTCGGCGACCCTTTTTTGGAGTTGGGCAATCTGATTGAAGTGTGTCGCTCGGACGGCCTGGTGCTCGGCGACAGTCTGTTCCAGCCGGGCGATTTGTTCAACGTGGGCCGCGTGCTTCGCCTGGTGATCGGCGATGGCCTTGTCCAGCCTAGCGATCTGATCGAGCTGCGCCGCGCGCATCGCCTGCTCTTCAACGTTTGCCTGCGCTAGCCTCGCGATCTCGTAAAAACTTGCCGCGCGCATAGCCTCGCCCCTGCTGATGGTCTGTTCCAGGGAGGCAATTTGCGAGGTCTGTGTGCCGTATGCAGCCTGCTGGTCGGAGATGTTCTGCTGCAACTGCGCGATCTGAGCCATATGGGCCGCGTGCGTGGCCTGATGCTCTATCACGGTCCTTTCCAGCCGGGCCGCCAACTCACGATACACTGCCGAGGCCGAGACGACGCGACGTTCGATGCGCTTCGGAGCCAGAATATAGCTTGCTGCTCGTCGTACGATCCGGGCTGGGCTTGACGACAGGAGTGAGGATGTCGTCGCCATGGCGAGAGGAACCAGTCGCCGAAGCCGCGCTGCGACCATGGCAGCACCTGGGATCTTGCGCGCGGCATGGCGTACGAACGCTCCTGCAACGTAATTTCCAGGTATCAAGGATATGATCCGAGGCCAGTTGCGAACGATGAAGCGCAAGTCTCCTATCTGTCCCCGCGACATGGCTACCCGGCACATCGTCAGGAACAAGCTCGTCTCGAACTCATCCCCCCGGCGAGATACGCCGCGCGCCATACACACGCCCATTCGAGCAGCGTAAGCATCCGCGACGTTCCAGACGTAGGTGGGCTTGATGTTTATGATGGACAGCCTGAACGGCAGCTCGAAGAACCATCCGTCGCCAATCAATCTGGAGAAGAAGTCCATGTCCTCGCAGATATGCATGCCTTCGTCGAACCGAGCGTCGGTGGTTCTGAACATGAAGGATGGCGTGGGGAATATTCTATCCAGCGTGAGGAGATAGTCTCTCGCGTTGAAGTACAGCTTCTGCTTCGACGCAAAATCCTCGATGTCGAGGCCGTTCTGAGAGTAAGCGGTGCTCACCGCCCTGCAATCAAGTCCGAGCATCACGGCAACCTGGTACTCGATCTTGTCGAGGTGCCAGAAATCGTCTGCATCGAGCAGGGCGATGAGCTCGCCATTGGCGGCGTCAAGTCCGCGATTGCGCGCGAACGACGCGCCGCGGCGCGCAGACGCGTCCACGATCTCGAGTTCGCGTCCGTTGGCACGGGCCAGGGCGTGAAGCGCGCCGAATTCATCGGCGGCGATCTTGGTATTCGCCGCCAATATGATCTCGAGGTTCGTGTAGGTCTGCTCGACAACCGATTTGACGGCACTCAACAAAAGCGCGTCGATCCGCACAAGCGGTACAATGACCGACACTAGCGGCTGTTCTCGCGGCGGTGGGACTTGCGCCTCGATCGCCATGCGCAATTCCTCGAAGACCCTCTCCCGCGCCGTCGGATACGGCGATTGCCACAGGTGATTGGCGAGCTTTGCCCAATACTCAGCAGGTGAGCGCTCGTATGAGAATACGCCGATCGAAGCCGAGTCCTCTATGAAGCGCGACCATAGCTGGTCGGATTCCCGCATCGCCAGGTCGTGCTTTGCGATCGTATCCTGTTGCGGATGCATCCGCGCGGTGACCAGGACATCTTCATGATAGACGATGCTGAATCGCCGCAACATTCGATAGAAGAGATCGTAATCCTGCGTCGTACGTAAGGATTCGTCGAACAAACCCGTTTCGGCGAAGACCTCCTTCGAAATCAAGAGACAATTGCCGTTTATCGCTCCCCGAAGAAGACCGTAAAGCGGCTTCCGTTCAAACTCCGCCACGTCGTAATAGTGCTGCGGAACCGTCCTTCCGGTTGCCTCATCGAGAACGCGGTATGCGCAACATGCAATTGTCGCCGTGGCCTTTCGCTCGGAAAGGACCACCAACTGACGTTCGATCTTCTTCGGATCATAGAGATCATCGTGGCTTAGCCAGGAGAAATAGTCTCCGAGCATTCGCCGGATGCCGAAATTGAACGCACTGCCGCAGCCGCCATTCTCCTTCTCAAAATATCGGACTTTGTCGCCGAATGACAGCGCCACCTCGCGCGTCGCGCCATTGTCGGTAGACCCGTCGTTCACGACGATGATCTCGATCTTCGGGTAGGTCTGAACCAGGGCAGAGTGAATCGCGTCAGCGAGAAAAGTCGCTCCATTGTAGACGGGGATCACGACTGAAACGAGCGGCTGCTTCGTCGTCAAGTCCATATGTGTTCTCCGACATTGAGCGGCCCGGTCATGTGCGCCTCACGCGTTTCTGCTGCCGACATTCGTCGACAACTCGATGTGTGTCCGACACGGCAGCGGCCGCAAGCTCGTTGCATCGGCGAGGCGCAGTGCACCAGATCGCACCCGTCTGATCCTCGCGAGTCCTTGCGGAGCCGTAGACACGAGCCGTTACCCCTCTACTGGTCCTGCACGTCCAATTCACGTCAGCCGCTCATAAAGCAGCACTCGTTTCGGTGGAAGCCCAAAGTTGCATGCTTGGGAAGAGGCATCGAGATCGCGGGCGCGTTCCCTGCAGTGCCGTAATGTATTGGTAATGTCGGCGGATCAATCCGCACATTCAGGTTGTGATCTCTTGCGCGTTCAGACAAGTGGGACCGGGTGAAGTGATAAGACTGGAGGGCATCGCCATCACGAGCCTGGTGCGTGACGGGACGAGCAGTGGCGGCGGAATGGCCGCGGTTGCGGTGCCCCTGCATCATGCTCTGCTGGATCTGCGGGCCAACTCCAGATTGATTTGCGGCCTGCCCCCGGAAGAGTGCATGGACGATGTAAGCGTGGCAGGTCCAACCGGACGCGGCCTTCGCCTTCTTCCCAAAGAGTTGCTGTCCGGGTTGGTGCATATTCACGGGCTTTGGACGCCTTTTGAATGGCGGGCCCAGCGACGAGCCAGAGAAAATCGCGCGCTTCTGGTCATCAGTCCGCACGGCGCGCTGGCGCCTTGGGCGCTGGCTCACAAGCGATTCAAGAAACTCGTTGCGTGGGCGCTCTACCAACGTCGAATTGTTCAGCGTGCAGATCTGCTGATCGCAAATTCCGAGCTGGAGCACGACCAGCTCCGGCAATTGGGGCTGCGTCCGCCTGTAGCGGTTATACCCAATGGGGTGGATGTGCGCAGACTGCCCCTAACCGAGGTCGTTGGCGCGAAGCGCGGGAAGATCGTTCTCTTTCTGGCTCGTCTATCTCCGACGAAAGGCATTTCCGACTTGCTGGAAGCGTGGCGGGGGCTGGAGGATCGCAAAGGCTATGAACTGCATATCCACGGCTTTGGCGATGCGAGTTATCGCGGCTCGTTGGAAAGGCATATCCAGGAATGCGGCCTCGTTGGCTGCGTGAAGCTCCTGGGGCCGTTGTACCGCGAAGAGAAGTGGGAGAAGTTTTGCAGCTCTTCGATTTATGCCTTGCCATCTTACGGTGAGAGTTTTGCGCTGACGATCGTCGAAGCGCTTTCGGCTGGCCTTCCCGTGGTCACCACCAACGCAACGCCGTGGAGCCATCTTGCGGAAATGGGCTTGGGCTGGGTCGTTGAAAATGACGTTGGCCAGTTGCGGCAAGCTCTGAGAGAGGCATTGTCGCTAACTCCATGTCAGCTGAAATCGATTGAGAAGCAGGCTAAACGCTACGCGGGCAACTTCTCATGGTCCAAGATAGCCGATAGATATCTTGGAACCTACCATTGGCTCTGCGATCGAGGCATGCCCACACCCGACTGGATCAGCGTCTGATGCGCATCTTGGTTGTGACACAATATTTTTGGCCGGAGTCATTCATCGTGAATGACATGGTCCGATGGCTTGCCGAGTCCGGGCACTCGATAGTCGTCGCGGCGGGGAAGCCAAGCTATCCATCCGGCAATCTCGCGCCTGGATATACCCGGCATGGCGTTCAATATGAGACCTTCGCCGGCATTGAGGTCGTTAGAATCCCCAGCCGACCGAGATACACGACCACGGCGTTGAACCTGGCGCTCAATTACCTCTCCTTTGCCTGGTCGGGTCTCCTGCGCTTGCCGTGGGTGTTCGGGGGGCGGGACTTTGACGTTGTTCTCGTATTCGCGATGCCGATAACCGCGGCGCTTCCGGCCGTTCTGCTGTGCTGGACAAGGCGCTGTCATCTCGCACTTTGGGTTCAAGATCTGTGGCCGCAGGTCGTCACGTCGACCGGTGTTGTTCGAAGTCGCCTTGTCGTCGCGGCTCTCGATGTGATGGTCGGATTCATCTATCGCGCAGCGAACAGCATCCTGGTTCAATCGAAGCAATTCGTTGCGCCGATCTCCAAGATCGTCCCCCAGGAGCGGATCGTCGTCCTTCCAAACTTCGCACCGCCGTCGGAGGAGCAACGTCTTGGCTTACCTGAGGCAATTGAGCGCTTGTTTCACGATCGCTTTTCGGTGGTGTTTGCCGGCAATCTCGGTGGGGCGCAGTCTCTGGCCACGATCGTGGATGCAGCGCGGAACCTCCGTCTCCATCCTGAGATCCGGATCATCGTAGCCGGCGCAGGGAGCCATGAGCAGTGGATGACGCAGGCGATCGCCGCTGCGGGGCTGACCAACGTGGAAATGGTCGGAATGCTGGACAGCCGCATGATGCCCGAGCTGTTCGAGCTGGCCGATTGCCTGCTCGTGACGCTTAGCGATCATCCGGCTCTCGCTGCGACCATTCCAAGCAAAGTGCAGACCTATATGAAGGCCGGGCGACCCATCGTCGGCGCGATGAACGGCGCGACCGCTGATCTGATCGAAGTGGCCGGAGCGGGAATTGCCGTTCAAGCCGAGAATGGTGCCGGCCTTGCGCGTAGTATCATCGCTTTGTCCAGGATGCCCGAATCCGTGCGGCTGGAGCTCGGCCGATCGGGGCGGGCATACTACGAGGAGCATTTCACGATCGACAAGGTGCTGAACCAGCTGGTGAGATTCTTGAAATCGAGAACGGGTTGCCATGTGTAAGACCAAGGTCCTCATTCTCGGTGCCGGCGGAATGCTCGGGGCGGCGGTGTTTCGCTCATTTGCGGCGTCCGACGAGTTCGAAGTAATCGCAACCGTACGAGACAGAGTTGCTCTGCACTTGCTGTCGGCGCCAAGGGCCCGCTTCTTCTGTTTGGATGTTCTCGATCAGGACGCGATCGTGTCGCTTCTCGAACGAGAGCGCCCTGATACGGTGGTCAATTGTATCGGGCTGGTAAAGCAGCTTGCGTCAGCGTCGGACCCGCTGATCGTTCTGCCGATCAACGCCATGTTCCCCCATCGGTTGGCTCGCCTTTGCGCGCTTATTGGCGCCCGAGTGGTTCACGTCAGCACCGACTGCGTCTTCTCCGGGGCAAGAGGAGATTACGCAGAAGACGACGTCACGGACGCTTGCGATTTGTATGGTCGATCGAAGCTTCTGGGAGAGCTCGTCGATTACGACAATGCCGTGACGTTGCGTACGTCGATAATCGGTCGCGAGCTCTGCACCGCACACTCGTTGGTAGAGTGGTTTCTGGCCCAAGATGGCGCAGTCAACGGCTACGCAGAGGCGGTTTTTTCCGGTCTGCCGACGACGGAACTTGCCAGGGTCATTCGCGACATCGTGCTGCCAAGAAAGGATCTCGTCGGGCTCTATCACGTCTCGTCAGGGCCGATCTCGAAATTCGATCTCTTGCACCTTCTTGCGCGCCAGTATCGAAAACAAATCGACATCCGGCGGGATGCCGAACTGAAGATCGATCGCTCTCTGAAGGCAGAGAAATTCAGAGAGGAGACCGGATATCGGGCCCCCAGTTGGCCGCAACTGGTCGAACAATTGTACGAAGCTGATCTACGTCGGGAAGCGCGAAGTGTTTAAGAGCAAGGTTCTGATGATCACGGGCGGCACGGGCTCCTTCGGAAATGCCGTCCTGCGTCGCTTCCTCCATACGGAAATTGGCGAGATCCGCATATTCAGTCGCGACGAGAAGAAGCAGGAGGACATGCGTAACGAGCTGAAGAACAAGAAGATTCGGTTCTGCCTGGGCGACGTTCGCGACTACGGGAACATTCGCGATGCGATGAAGGGTGTCGACTATGTCTTTCACGCAGCCGCGCTGAAGCAGGTGCCCTCCTGTGAGTTCTATCCGATTGAAGCCCTGCGGACCAATGTGATCGGCACGGAGAATGTCCTGCAGGCGGCGATAGAGAGCGGCGTGAATCGCGTTGTCTTTCTGAGCACCGACAAGGCTGTCTATCCCATCAATGCCATGGGCCTTTCAAAGGCGATGGCAGAGAAGGTCGTTTTGGCGAAATCGCGGACGGCCGGCGACACGATCCTTTGTGTCACCCGCTACGGGAACGTCATGGGCTCCCGCGGGTCCGTCATTCCGTTGTTCATGCATCAGATCAAGCACGGTCTACCGATCACTGTAACCGATCCCAAGATGACGCGGTTCTTGATGTCGCTGGAAGACTCGGTCGAGCTCGTTGTTCATGCTTACCAGCACAGCAAGCCGGGTGACATCTTCGTTCAAAAGGCGCCCGCGGCCACGATGTCTGATCTGGCAATTGCACTGAGGGAGCTCTTCGAGGTGAGAAATCCGATTGAGGTGATCGGCACCCGGCACGGAGAGAAGCTGTTCGAGACGCTCATTGCCCGGGAGGAAATCATCAGGGCGCGGCAGTCGAGCCGATATTTTCAGATCCCAGCAGACAATAGGGACTTGAACTACGACAAGTTTTTCGTGGAAGGTGAGGTGGGGCTGTCGGGAGCCGATGACTACACGTCGCACAACACGGAGCGCCTGACTCTCGAAGGTCTTAAAGGCCAGCTGCTGGCCCTCGACTTCGTACGTACCGAGCTTGGCCGATGATCGGATCGGCAAGTCCCTCTTGAGCAGGCAGCGTCGCCATGAAGGTGATGACATTGGTCGGAACCCGGCCGGAGCTCATCAAAATGAGCCGCGTTATTGCAGAATTCGATTCTCAGGTCGATCACGTGCTGGTGCACTCCGGACAGAACTATGACTACGAACTGAATCAGATCTTCTTTGATGATCTCGGGATCCGCAAACCGGATCACTTTCTCGGCGTAAACAACGAAACCCCGGCAAAGGCGATAGGTGACGTCATCGTCAAGGCGGACGATATCATGAACGCGGAAAGACCGGACGCTTTGCTGCTTTACGGCGATACGAATACGTCTCTGGCGGTGATTGCCGCGAAACGGAGGAAGATTCCGATCTTCCATATGGAGGCGGGGAACAGGTGCTTTGATCAGCGCGTGCCGGAGGAATTGAATAGAAAGGTGCTGGATCATCTTAGCGACGTCAATCTGGTACTCACCGAGCACGCACGCCGCTATCTACTTGCCGAAGGCATCCGTCCCGAGACGATCATAAAGACGGGTTCACACATGCAGGAGGTGTTGCAGTACTACATGCCGAAGATCGAAGCCTCTGACGCCGTCGCGAGGCTTGATCTGAACGAAGGGAAGTTCTTCCTGGTCAGCATCCATCGCGAAGAGAACGTCGACACCGCGGGAAACCTGCGCGACATCTTGGATACGTTGACGGAACTGGCGGACGAATATGGGCATCCTGTCCTGGTTTCGACGCATCCGCGGACGCGTAAGCGGCTCGATGCGCTCGGTAGGGCGGGAGCGCACGACAGGATCGTTTTCGCGAAGCCATTTGGATTCATCGACTACGTTCGTTTGCAAATGTCGGCGCTTTGCGTTCTCTCCGATAGCGGTACGATCACCGAGGAAGCGTCGCTACTGAACCTTCCGGCCATCACAATACGTAACGCGCATGAGCGGCCGGAAGGCATGGACGTCGGAACGTTGATCATGAGCGGTTTGAAAAGTCAGCGCGTCCTGGAGGCGGTGCGGGTCGTAATCAAGCACCATGGCGCAGATCTTCGAACATTCAGCGTAGTGCCCGATTACGAAGCTGGGCCGGTCTCAAAGCAGGTGCTTCGTATCGTGCTGAGCCATGTCGACTACGTCAACAGGACCGTCTGGCATAAGCACTGACGCGGAGCATAGTGCGACTTGGAGGGCCGGGCGCTGCAAGCGGGTCGGTTGGTATCTGAGGCGAGTATTGAACAGCGCGTGAGTTGGCCGAACGCGTCGCGTTTCGGCACGCAAGCAACTGCACAAAGGCAATCCGGGCATGATGTGGGCTCGTGACGAACGACGGTAAATCATGCGCGAGCTGGCTTCGATTGGACGGCCGACGTTTGCGAGACACCGCCGATCACTTGGCCGTTGCCGTGGCCTTTTCTTTGCCGCTGTCGACATCTGCGACATCGATCCTAACGATCTTGTGGCTATGCGCCGTTCTGCCGACACTTAGCGTCCATGACGTGGGGCGGCAGGTGACGAGGCTTGAGGGTGCCCTGCCGGCTCTGCTGGTCATGCTTGCGGTCATCGGCATGCTGTGGGCCGACATGGCGTGGAGCGAGCGATTCGCCGGTCTTCGGCCGTTTCTGAAGTTGGCGGCAATTCCCTTGCTCCTTGCCCAGTTTGAGCGTTCTGACCGCGGCTGGATCGTGGTGTGCGGCCTTATGGCGGGCTGCGTTTTGGTGTTGACCGCCTCGTTCATCTCCATCCTGCTTGATCGGAGTTTAATCAGCGGCAAGCTGCCTGGCATCGTCGCAAAAGACTACATAAGCCAAAGCGGGTTCTTCGTGCTTTCAGCCTTTCTGCTTCTCGAGCTGGCAGTCGAGGCGTGGGTAGAAAAGAGAGCATGGTTGCTGGCCGCCGCGCTGTGTTTGGTTGCGGCCTTCCTTATTAACCTGAGCTTTGTGGCAACGTCACGGGCCGCGCTGCTCGTGATTCCGGTGCTGCTGTTTCTCTTCGGCATACGACATAGCTGGAAAATAGCCGTTGGCGCATGCGCCATATGGATGGTTGTCTTCCTGGCAGCCTGGCATTCATCGGCTTATCTGGAGCGCCGTCTGCAATCCGCCTTCAGTGTTAGGATGGACGACCAACAGCTTAACGCGCTTTCGAACCGGCAGCGAATTGCTTACTGGGAAGCATCGATCGATCTCATCAAGCGAGCGCCTTTGATTGGTCATGGCACAGGATCCATTCCAAATATGTTCCGGCATTACACGGCGGCAGGGACAAATTCGGACGTCAATCACGTCGCCAATCCGCACAATGAGACCTTCAGGATCGCCTTGCAACTGGGAGCGACGGGCGCGGCCATACTCTGGGGAATGTGGCTCGTACATGCGAGGATGTTCACTGGCCCCGGTCCTGCGGCTTGGTTCGGCCTCACTGCGCTCGCGCAGAACGTTCTTGGTTCATTGATCAATTCGCATGTTTCGGATTTCACGCAGGGGTGGACGTACGTCATCTGCGTGGGAGTTGCCGGAGGTATGATGAAACGCAGCAGATCTGTCGGGCGGCTCGCGTGCGCAGCGGTTGAGCTGGATGAGCGGGGGCATGCGGAAGCGAACACGTGACGGAATTCCGCCGGGCAAAGGCTCATTCGGTGCCGTGTGGGGCAATGCACGCGGACAGATGCGGTTTGAAGACAGCCACGGCGTGATCCTGGGCGGCGTTGACGATGTCGGTTCCATACCGCTGACGTGGTCGAGCACGTCATCCTTCGAATTGCCAACCGGCGGTCTCGGAAAGGGCGCGCGCATGCGCGATCAGCGCCGTCGCCGTCGGCCCTTTCAGGTCATCATCGAGAATGCCGATGGGCCCCATCATCGTGATGGCTGCGATCATGAATCCGGCCTGGTCGAAGATCGGTGCGGATAGGGAGGTGAAGTTCGGCAGCAGCGCGTCCCGACAACGGCTGATGCCGTCGCGCCGGATCGTGTCCATCATCTCCTCCACCTCGGCCTTGGTGGTTGGCGCGTCATCCACCCGCGTCTCGCGCGAGCGTTCCTCCTTGAGCTCCTGATCCAGCATCTCGCCCGTCAGCGAGCGCGGCAGATGTGCAAGAAAGTTTCGGCCCAGCGCGGACCGCAGCAGGCTCAGGACGCTTCCGACACGCAGCTCGATAATGGGCCGGCTGGCACCGCCCTCGACACGATAGATGATGGTCGGGCCACGATTGCCCCACACGCCGAGAAATACGGTGTGGCCGATCGTCGTTGCGAGTTCGGTCATGGCGGGCCGTGCGACGGCGAAGACGTCGAATTGCTCGATGGCCGCCATGCCGAGCTTCAATGCGTAGGGGCCGAGGGCATAGCAGCCGGTGTCGCTCTCCTGTCGGACGATGCCGACCGCCTGAAAGCTCACGAGATAATAGTGGACGTTGGCCGCGGACATTCCGGTGTTGGCGGCGATCATCTTCAGCGGCACGGGCCGCATTTCTGTCCTGAGGTAGTCGAGGATCTTGAAGCCGATCTCGATCGACTGAATCCCGCGCCGTCCGGTCCGTTCGGTCGTGGTGATTTTGCCGGGTTTGGCTCCTCGTGCGGATGCGGGCGCCGGATCCGGCGGGCGGGGTCGGCGCGGCTTCTTCACTTAAAATCCTTATAGATCAGGGTGTTATGGCGGGTGTCGTGCTGGCGCATTATTGGGCGCGTCGCGCCGGATATTCAAGCTTGCTGTATTTGACGACGTCATATGTATATGACTAAATAAAATCGCGTGAAGCGGGGCTGGGTTGGCCGCGGGCGCAAACAGGGGAATGACGATGGATGCACGAGCGACGGCGGTACCCGCCGACCAGAATCTGACGCGCAGCGAGGAGCGGCAGGTCGTTCTCGCCTCGACCCTCGGCACCGTGTTCGAGTGGTACGACTTCTTCATCTACGGCTCGCTGGCCGTGTTCATGAGCTCGGTATTGTTTCCGCCGGACAACCCGACCGCCGCCGTGCTTGCTTCGCTCGGTGCTCTTGCGGCCGGCTTCGTGATCCGGCCGATCGGCGCAGTGGTCTTCGGCCGCATCGGCGATCTGGTCGGTCGAAAATACACCTTCCTCATCACCATCGTGATGATGGGCGGCGGCACGGCCTTGATCGGCTTCCTGCCCACCTATGCCAGCGTGGGGCACGCGGCATGGATCTCGCTTGTCATGCTGCGATTGATCCAGGGCCTCGCGGTCGGCGGTGAATATGGCGGTGCCGTCATCTACGTTGCGGAGCATTCGCGTCCTGACCGGCGCGGGCTTCTGACCGGCTGGATCCAGATCACATCGTCGATCGGGCTGGCGCTCTCCATCGCGGTCATCATCGGGACGCAGAGCGTGATGAGCGAGGCCGATTTCAAGGCTTGGGGATGGCGCGCTCCCTTCATTCTCTCGATTGCGATGCTGGCGTTCTCGATCTACGTCAGGGCCAGGCTACATGAATCGCCTGTCTTCACGCGTCTCAAGGCGGAGCGCCGCCTGTCCAGGAGCCCGGTGAGAGACACCTTCGCCCGGTGGTCCAGCCTTCGCCTGGTGTTGATCGCGCTGTTCGGTGTGACCGCGGGCATGGGGTCCACCTACTTCACCGGCCAGTTCTACGTGATGATCTTCATGCAGCAGATCGCAAGGATCGACCTGCAAACATCCTATACCCTGATGGCCATCGGCCTCGTCATCGGTGCGCCGGCTTTCGTTTTCTTCGGCTGGCTGTCCGATCGGGTCGGACGCAAATGGCTGATGATGACGGGGCTCGTCCTGTCGGCGCTGTGCTACCGGCCGATGTTTTCGTCGCTGCTGGAGGCGGCAAATCCGCAACTCGTGGCCGCGACCCGCAGTGCGCCGGTGACCGTGCATGCGGACACCACCAGCGAAGCGTGCCGGTTCGGCCTTGCGGCCGCATTGCTGAGCTCGCATGGCGATCACGGCAAGCCTTGCGTCCAGGCCAAGAAGCTGCTGATCGGAAGCGGCATCAACTTCAGCTATACCGCTCCGGTCGACGGCCAGGCCGTAGCCATGACGGTCAACGGCAAAACGATTGCCGGATACGATGCGGCGGCTTACCGCAAGGCCTTGTCCGAGGCGGGTTACCCCGCCAAGGCCGATCCCGCAAAGGTGTCGTCGGCCTACATCGTCTTTCTGCTGGTCGTCATGACCATCATCGTCGCGATGGTCTATGGGCCGGTGGCATCGTTCCTGGTCGAGGTGTTCCCGGCCAACATCCGATACACCGCGCTTTCGTTTCCCTACCACATCGGCGCCGGCATCTTCGGCGGCTTCCTGCCGTTCTTTGCAACCTATCTTTCGCTCGCGGTCGGCGATGTGTTTGCGGGGCTGTGGTATCCGGTCGTCATTTGCACGGTCGTCGCCGTGATCGGATCGATCATGCTGCCGAACAGGCCGCAAATCGAGACGGATCACTGAGTGTGCCATGCTGGCGGGCCGCAGCCGCGGCCCGCTCTCCGCTTCCGTGCCCGGGATGACATGATGGATAGCAACCGACCGAACACCTACAAGGCGGCCGTCGTTCAGGCCGCGTCAGATCCGACGAGCTCGCTGGTGTCGGCGCAAAAGGCGGCGGCCCTGATCGAGAAGGCCGCTGGCGCCGGCGCCAGGCTGGTCGTTTTCCCTGAAGCCTTCATTGGCGGTTATCCCAAGGGGAATTCGTTCGGCGCTCCCGTCGGCATGCGCAAGCCCGAAGGACGTGAGGCGTTCCGTTTGTATTGGGAGGCGGCCATCGATCTCGATGGCGTGGAGGTCGAGACGATCGCCGCGGCGGCGGCCGCAACCGGTGCTTTCACGGTCATCGGCTGCATCGAGCGGGAGCAGGGCACGCTCTACTGCACGGCGCTGTTCTTCGATGGGGCTCGCGGGCTCGTCGGCAAGCACCGCAAGCTGATGCCGACCGCGGGCGAGCGGCTGATCTGGGGTTTCGGTGACGGCTCGACCATGCCGGTGTTCGAGACTTCGCTCGGCAATATCGGCGCGGTGATCTGCTGGGAAAACTACATGCCGATGCTGCGCATGCACATGTACAGCCAGGGCATCAGCATCTACTGCGCCCCAACCGCGGATGATCGCGAGACCTGGCTTCCGACCATGCAGCATATCGCCCTGGAGGGACGGTGTTTTGTCCTGACGGCCTGTCAGCATCTCAAGCGCGGCGCCTTCCCGGAGGACTATGAGTGTGCGCTGGGTGCCGATCCCGAGACCGTCCTCATGCGCGGCGGCAGCGCAATCGTCAATCCGCTTGGTAAGGTGCTGGCGGGGCCATGCTTCGAGGGCGAGACCATCCTGTATGCCGACATTGCGCTCGATGAAGTGACCCGCGGCAAGTTCGATTTCGACGCCGCTGGGCATTATTCGCGTCCGGACGTTTTCCAGCTCGTCGTCGACGATCGACCGAAGCAGGCGGTATCCGCCGTCAGCGCCGTTCGCGCGCGCAATTGAGGGACCGATGCTCTTCGATATGGGCCAGCTTCCGGCGGATATCCGCTACAAGATTCTCACCGCGACCGTTACGCCGCGCCCCATCGCGTGGGTGACGACCCGCTCCCGGGACGGCGCCGCCAATGCCGCGCCCTTCAGCTTCTTCAACGTCCTTGGGCATGAACCGCCGACGGTTGTGCTCGGCTTGCTGCGTCATCCGGACAAAGGCCTGAAAGACACTGCGCGGAATATCGTCGAGATGCGTGAGTTCGTCGTTCACCTGGTGTCGCATCAGATGGCCGAAGCCATGAATGCGACGGCCGTCGATGCTCCGACCGGAGTCGACGAGATGGAGATTGCGGGGCTTCAGACGCTTCCTTCGCAGATGGTTGCGCCTCCGCTCATCAAGGGGTGCCCGGTTGCGTTCGAATGTCGCTCCCTCTCGGTTCTGGAAACCGGGCCCCGGCAACTCGCCGTGATCGGCGAGATCGTTTGCGCTCATGTGGCGGAGCAGTTCGTGATCGATGCCCGGAGAGGCTATATCGATACGACTGGCCTCGACCTCATCGCCCGCATGCACGGGGCGGGCTGGTATGCGAGGCCTCGCGACCTCTTCCAGCTGGTGCGGCCGCCTCCGATCGAATAGGCGGCCGGTCACGGCGGAGCGGCGATGGGAGCGCAGCTTGTCGCGGGTCACACCGGGCTTGTTGCGACGCCGTTCTGAACCCGCAATGCCGCCGTCGAACTTGCTCTCGCGACGAGCACATCGCTCGAATCCCGCAGCTCAGCTTCCATAAAGCCGATGCTGCGTCCATGCCGGATCACCGTCCCATATGAGCGGTGCAGGCCTGGATGTGCTGGTAGCAGGAATGAGACCTTGATCTCGAGACTGGCGACCGCAATCGTACGCTCATCGCTTACGAGACATGCGGTCGCCATTGCGACGTCGAGCCAGCCCGTCACTACTCCGCCCTGGACGATCCCACCTCTTGGATGCCCTTCAACGGAATGACAGTGGCGTTGTTCGGCATTCCATTCGATAACGACGCGGTTCAGTATCTTGTCGTAAGCGATGGCTCCGACCCCCAGAAGGGTCCACGCCGGCGAGCGTCTGGTCGCGAGTTGCTTGATGCGTTCCGAATGGGACATGTGTTCGTGACTGCTCGATCGGTCCTTGCTTGCGGGATGCGAAACCTCCGCACTCGTCGCAAGGGTTCAGCACAAGCCTTGTTGCTCCGCAACTCTTTCAGTGGCCTGCAGCACCCGCTTTTGGGACGGTTGACCCGCGGCATCGGCATTGCGGTCTGGGCGTCACCTATCGGGGGCCGCCATTCTCCGTTGCCGCGAAGGGCAGCACGGCGCCTGCTATTTGCGCCTTGACATGAGAAAATTATTACATTTTGATAAAAATATAATTCATGGCGGCATCGGACGTCGCCGGAGGAGGACCTTTCGGACGGGACTGAAGCCCGTGATCTGCCTGTGCTCGTCGATCCCCTCGTCGACCGATGATCGCGTTCTTCGACTGCGCCAATGCGGACGCGAGGACGTGGAGGGGATCTGTTTGCAGCAGCCGCCTTTGTTCAACGAACATTCGTGACGCGCTCTCGCTGAGCGCGTCGTGATCATCTGCGACACCTCGACGGAACGGGCCGCGTGCGCGCAACACACGTGCGCGATGCTCTCCTCCGGCGGACAACTCATGCCTGGAGAGGCCACGCCTTGAATAGAAATCTGGTCCGCGCACTGCTCATTGCCGGGCTTGCCCTCAGCTTCGGGGCAGGGTCGTTTCGCTACTCGATCGGCGACCTGAGCGATGCCGGTCCAGGCCTGTTTCCGCTGATGATCAGTGCGCTGTTGCTGGCCGTCTCGCTCATGATGATCGCCAGATCGCGCTACGAGAGCGCCGTCCCAATCGAGATCGGAATGAAGCGCATCTCGCTCGTATTGGGCGGCCTGATCGGTTTCGTCCTGGTGTCGAAAGCCGTCGGCGTGATCGGCGGCATCGTCGCGCTGGTCTTCGTCACCGCGCTGGCCGGCAGATCCTACTCCTGGCGGCGCAATCTCCAGGTTTCGATCGCGTTGATCGCGGTCGCTTTCGCCTTGCAGTCCCTGCTCGGCCTCAACATTGGGCTCTACTGATGGACGTCCTGCAAAACCTCGCCATGGGCTTCGAGCATGCGCTCACCCTGCAAAACCTGATGTACTGCGCCATCGGCTGCGTGGTGGGAACCCTGGTCGGGCTGCTGCCGGGCCTCGGACCGCTCGCCACGATCAGCCTGCTCCTGCCGCTCACTTATTCCATCCCCGTCAATGGCGCGCTGATCATGCTCGCCGGGATCTATTACGGCGCACAATACGGCGACAGCGTCAGCGCCATCACGATGAAGATCCCCCACGCGAGCAGCATCGTGACCTGCATCGATGGTTACCAGCTCACGCTGAAACGTCAGACCGGTCTTGCGCTGTTCACGGCCGGCATATCGAGCTTCATCGGCGGCACCGTCGCCATCGTCGTGCTCGCCTGGCTGACCCCGCTGCTCGGCCGGGTCGCCTTCATGCTCGGACCCGCCGACTACTGCATGCTGATGCTGTTCGGATTCATGTGTGTGAGCGTCGTCACGACGGGAAGCGTCCTGAACGGGCTCGCGATGTGCTTCGTCGGCGTGCTTCTGGCGCAGGTCGGCACCGACGTCCAGTCTGGCGTCCAGCGCTTTACCTTCAACCTCGATACGCTCTACGACGGCATCAACCTGGTCAGCGTAGCGCTGGGATGCTTCGGCATCGCGGAGATCACCAAGAATCTCGACGAGGGCGAGGAGCGTTCGCCCTTCAACGGCGAGATCCACCTCATTCCAAGCTGGGCCAACTTCAAGCGCATCATGCCGAGCGCGCTGCGCGGCAGCCTGGTCGGCTCCATCCTCGGCGTGCTGCCGGGCGGCGGAGCCACGGTCGCCCAGTTCGTGTCCTATGCGTTCGAGAAGAAGACCAGCAAGTACAGACGGGAAATCGGCAGCGGCGCCATCGAAGGGGTCGCGGGTCCCGCTGCCGCCGACGAGGCGGCCGCCCGCACCAGCTTCATCCCCCTGATGAGCATCGGCATTCCCGAGAACGCGGTCACCGCGCTGATGATGGCCGCCTTCATCATCAAGGGCGTTCAGCCCGGTCCCAACATGATCGAGAAGAATCCCGATCTGTTCTGGGGACTGGTCGCCAGCATGTGGATCGGCAACTGCTTCCTGCTGCTCCTCAACGTGCCCCTGGTTCGGATCTGGCTGTCGGTCTTCAAGATCCCCTACGGTGTGCTGTTCCCCAGCATTCTTTTTTTCTGCTGCATCGGGACGTTCAGCATCAACAACAATCTGAACGATATTTTCGTGACAGTGGCCTTCGGTTTCGTCGGCTATATCCTGATGCGGCTCTCGCTGGACCCGTCCCCGCTGATGCTGGGCTTCATCCTGGGGCCGATGCTCGAGGAGAATTTCCGCCGGGCGATGCTGCTGAGTCGCGGCAGCTTCGAGGTCTTCGTCACACGTCCGATCAGTGCGACCTTGCTGGCTCTGGTGGTGGCCCTGACCCTGGTCGGAGTGGTCGGCGCCCTGAGGGCGGGCCGGCGCGGCGGCCTTGCCGAGAGACACCCCCCGCCACCGCCTGATTGCGAGACCAACACCCCGCCATCGGCCATGGTCATCTGAAAACTGGATTGCAACGGCTCAATCAACGAGGATTCCGCATGAAGCTCTATCACGAAGTCAGAGGCTGTTCGCTGGCCGTCGATATCGTCGCGCGCGAGCTCGGCATTCCCCTCGAACTGATCTGGGTCGATGTCCCGCGCAAGCTTCTTCCGGACGGCACGGACTATTACAAGATCAATCCGAAAGGACAGGTGCCGTCCCTGGAACTGCCGAACGGCGAGTTTCTGTCCGAGGGCGCGGTCATCATGCAGTACCTGGCGGACATGCGGCCGAACAGCGAGCTCTGCGCAACGGCCGGCACGCTGGCGAGGTACCGCATCATGGAATGGATGAGTTTCGTCGCGTCCGATCTCCACAAGGGCGGCTTCATGCCGCTGATCAAGAAAGTCACGCCGGATGACTACCGCCCGATCGCGCGACAGCTCGTGATGACACGCCTGAAATGGCTGAACGACCATCTGGCCGAGCGGGATTATCTGACCGGGCCGACATTCACGATCGCCGACGCGCATTGCTACACGATCGTGATGTGGACCGAATATCAGAACATCGACGTGTCGCCATGGCCGCATTTGCAGGCCTATCTGCAGCGTATCAGTCGGCGCGACAGCGTCATCGCCGCGAAGGCCGCGGAGCGCGCCGAGGCGGAACGCTCCGCAAAGGCCACCGCTTCGTAAGCGAACGTCGCCGCGGGGGCCGGCCCACCGGTTTTCCTACGTCCGTCCCGCCGTCCAGGCTGAAACACCACGTTGGAGGTTGCCTTGCAGTTGATCCGCGTTCTTTTCGCGTTGTGCATCGTCATCGGAACGGCGCATGCCGAAGCGCCGTACCCGTCCAAACCGATCGTGCTGGTGGCGGCCTTTGCGCCCGGCGGCGTCACCGACATCTCCGCCCGCCTCGTGGCCAAGGGGCTTTCGGAAGAACTGGGACAGCCCGTCGTCGTGGAGAACCGGGCAGGGGCCGGCGGCGCGATCGGCGCGACCTTCGTGGCGAAGGCGGCCCCCGATGGATACACGCTTCTATTGGGCACGGTGTCGGAGTTGACGGTGCTGCCCGTGGTCAAGATCACGCCGCCCTACGACACGATGAAGGACTTCGAGCCGATCGCCCGGGTGGGAACGGTTGCCTTCGTTCTCGCGGCGCATCCCTCGGTCTCAGCCAACAACGTCGCCGAGCTGATCGCGCTGGCCAAGGCGGAGCCGGGCAAGCTGTCCTTCTCCTCTTTCGGCGTGGGATCGCAGAATCAGCTTCTGGCCGAACTCTTCATGAGCAAGTCGGGCACGAAGCTGCTTCACGTGCCCTACAAGGGGAGTGCTGCCGCGGTGACGGACCTGATCGGCGGCGCCGTTCAGCTCACCTTCGATACCACGACCGTCGTCATGCCGCTGGTGCAGGGCGGCAAGTTGAAGGCGCTGGCCGTGCTGTCGCCATCGCGCTCGGACGCAGCGCCCGGCGTCCCGACCCTCGCGGAGAGCGGCGTCGCACTCGAAACCGTCGGCTGGACCGGCGTGGTGGGACCGCGCGGCATGCCGCCTGCGGTGGTGGCGCGGCTCAATGCGGCGATCAACAAGGTGCTGGCAGACCCCTCGATAAAGACGGAGTTCGGCCGCCGGGACATCACCGTCGGTCAGACCACGCCGGAGCAATTCCGTGACTTCATGCAGGCCGACATCGAGCGCTGGTCGCAGGTGGTGAAAGCATCGGGGATCAGGATCGAATAGCGCGCGGTCGGACCCCACAGGGCCGAAACGGGGCCGTGAGCCTGCATTCACCCCACTTTACAACCGCGCATCAAGTGATAATTATCACAATATGATAAAACAAAGAGGTTGAACTCTCATGGACTCCACGATCATCGTCGCGACCGCCGGCCAGGGCATGTTGCGCAGCAACGACAAAGGAAAGAGCTGGCATCGCCTGGGCTTGGGCGAGCCCATCGAGTTCGACGGAATCGTCCGTTCGCTCGCGGTGGATCCGGTGCGTCCGGAGCGCGTCTATGCCGGCGCCGATTGCGGCGTTTGTCTCAGCGACGATGCGGGCGCACATTGGCGGCGGGCCCGCGGCGCGATTGAAGGACGGACGGTGTGGTCGCTCGCCGTCGACCCGAGCAATCCGTCCGTGATCTACGCCGGAACGGGAGCGCCGTCGCGTGCCGGCTTCTTCAAATCGACGGATTCGGGCGAGACGTTCAGCCAGATCGTCGAGGACTTTCCGGAGTTCTGCGCGGGCGTGAACCGGCCGCGGCTGCTGACAGCCTGCGTCGATCCTGATGATGGCAACCAGGTCTGGTTCGGGCTTGAGGAGGGTGGCGTCTGGCGTAGCCGCGATGCCGGCGGCACCTGGGAGCGCCTCGACGGCGAGGACCGGACGATACGGCACTCGGACATTCATTCAATCGCTATTCTGCCGGCAACGCCCTCGTCGCCGAAGACGACGTTCGTGCTGACGGTGAACACGGTTTACCGTAGCGTCGATGACGGCAAGACCTGGAGCGGAAAGCCGTCGAAAGAGCGGTTCGACGGGATGTATTACACCCGAACGATCCAGCCCGTTTCGGCCGACGAGAATGCTCTGCTGCTCGCCATCGGCGACGGCACGCCCGGGATCAAGACCCGCATCTACCGGTCGAATGACAGAGGCGAAACCTGGAGCACGGCGGAACTCAAACAAACGCCGAATTCGACTGTCTGGGCCTTCGGCGCTCATCCGGCGGATCCGCAGCTGATCTATGCGGGCACAAAATACGGCCACCTGTTCACGTCGAAAGACGCCGGCAAGAGCTGGGAGAAGGAATGGCGCGACTTCAGCGAAATCACCGCCGTCGCCTGGACGCCGGTCGCCGCGCCCTTGAAGGCGCACGCTAAGTCGGACGTTTGAGAGGGGCGGATCTTGAGTAACCAAGCTTCCCGCAAAGCGGTCAATTTTGCCGGATTCCACATCCGCAAATGGTACACGCAGATCGACGAAAGCCTCGCCAATGAGAGCGGCCAGCTCGCGGACGGACCGCCGCTGCGGAAGTACGTGCTGGCGGCCGCCATCGCCAACCCCTACGCGGGTCAGTTCAGTCAGACGCTGGACCTGATCGTCGGCAATTCCGTCGCGCTCGGACACGAGTTCGCGCGGCGCGCAGCGGCGTTGCTCGGCGGGGACGGCATCCAGAGCTACGGCAAGGCGGCAATTGTCGGTTCGGCCGGCGAATATGAGCACGGCAATGCCTTCCTGACCAGCATCTTCGCCGACCCGGTTCGCGACGCCGTGGGCGGCGGCAAGGCCTGGATTCCCTCCAGCGGCAAGCGTGGCGGGCCGGGAACGTCGATCGACATCCCGCTGGCGCACAAGGATGCGCTCTACGTGCGATCTCACTACGACACCGTCACGGCTCTGTTCGCGGACGCGCCATCGCCGGACGAAGTCGTCATCGCGTTTGCCTTCGCAAGCCGGGGCCGCCTGCATGCGCGGCTCGGCGGGTTGCGGGCCGATGACGTCAAGGGCGAAGACGGGCTGCATTGATGGGGGCCTCTGCAAACCCGGGATTCGCATCGCCCACCGAAGGATGGTTCACCAGCGAAGGCCTCAATCTGCGTTTCGTGGAGTGGGGCTTTCCCGACAAGCCCGCGATCGTCATGCTGCACGGGCTCCGCAGCTACGCCCATACCTGGGAGCCGGTGGCCCTGCCGCTGCTCGACAACTGGCGCGTCATCGCGCTCGACCAGCGTGGCCGCGGCCGCAGCGATTGGGACCCGAAGGGCAACTACTACACGGAAGACTATGTCCGCGATCTCGAAGCGCTTGCCGACCATCTGGCGCTGCGGCGGTTCGTGCTGGTGGGACACTCGATGGGCGGCGCCAACGCGTTCGTCTACGCCGCGCGTCATCCCGACCTGGTGGCGGCGCTCGTCGTGGAGGACATGGGACCTGGCGCTTCGGCAAGTTCGGGAGGAGCCGATCGCATCCGGCGGGAATTGAACGAAACCCCGTCCTCGTTCGCGACCTGGGCCGAGGCCACGGCTTTCTGGCGGCGTATCAGGCCTGACATCTCGGCCGAGGCGTTGCAGTCGCGGGTCACGCATTCCCTCAAGCCGGGCGAGGAGGGCCGTGTGACCTGGTGTCACGACGCCCTGGGAATCGCGAGGTCGCGCCTATCCGCCGCCCCTGACAAGATCGTCGATCTGTGGCCGCATGTCGAAGCGCTACAGATGCCGACGCTGCTGGTCCGCGGCGCGAATTCCGACTTCCTGTCGGCAGCAACCGCCGAGGAGATGTGCCGTCGCAACACGCGGATTCGACGCACCGATGTCCAGGGCGCTACTCACTACGTCCACGATGACAATCTGGCGGGCTTCAACGCCGTGCTGCAGGATTTCCTTTCGCGGCTTGCGGGGTCCTTCACGTCGCGGTCGTGACGCCGCGTCATCCTGCCGGCGCGCATTGCCGGGACGAAGGTCTTCGTCCCGGCATATCAGGTCTCACTCGATCCTGATCTCGGCGGCACGGGCGATCTCGCTCCATCTGGCGACGTCGGCTTTCATGAAGGCGTCGAATTCGTCGGGCGTGCTCGCCACCACCTTCACGCCACGTTGCTGCAGGGCCTCGACCAGAGCCGGAAGGCTGAGGACTTTCGCCAGCGCCGCGTGGAGGCGATCGACGATCGGCCTGGGCGTGCCGCGCGGCGCGAGCACGCCGAGCCACCCCTCGAAGGTGAAATCTGGGAGGCCGCTTTCGGCCATGGTCGGCAATTCCGGCGCGAGGAGCGATCGCTCCGGCGAAAGGGTCGCCAATCCCTTCAGGCTGCCGCTGCGCACCAGGGGGATCATCACCGAGGCGGTGTCGAAGGCGAGCTGAACCTGTCCGGCGAGCAGATCGGTCACCGCGGCGGCGCTGCCCTTGTAGGGCACGTGGACGAGCGACAAGTGGTTCTTTCGGGCGAACGCTTCGCCGATCAGGTGGTTCGTCGAACCGATCCCGAAGGACGCAAAATTCAGCTTGCCGGGATTGGCCCGCGCATACGCAATCAATTCGCCGACGCTATTCGTATTCAGGGACGGGTTCGTCGCCAGCACGAAGGACACGGTGCCGACCTCGGTGACGGGAGTGAAATCCTTCAGCGGATCGTACGGCGCCTTGACCTTGACCGCGGTCAGGACATCTAGCTCCGAGCCCGAGCCGAACAGCAGCGTGTAGCCGTCGGCCGCTGCGCGGGTCACGCCGACGGCGCCGATCGCGCCGCCGGCGCCAGGCCGGTTCTCCACAATGATGGGTTGGCCAAGCTCGGCCGCAAGATCTTTCGCGACGAGCCGCGCCGCAGTGTCCGTGCCGCCGCCGGGCGCGAACGCGACGACCAGCGTGATGGGCTTCGATGGATAGTTCGGCTCCGCCTGCGCCGTCGAAACAAGCAGCGACGTCAGCAGTGCAACCCATCCCAGTTTCCGCATGAACATCGCTCCTGTCGGCATGATGACGATTGACTCATGAATTATTTCTCATAATGTAATAAAATTCATAATCGGTCAATGGATCGGTGGATCATGCAGATGAAGTCCTTATGCGGCGAGACGCGAGATCGTCGCCGTCGGTACTTGCGAGCAATCGTCGTGCCGCACCTGTTCGTGGCCTTGCTCGTGGGTCTTGGCCTGGCGTCGCATCCGGCCGCAGCCGCCAGCACGTACCCCAATCGGCCTGTCACCATCATCGTCGCGTTCGAACCCGGCGGCTCGTCGGACATTTCAGCGAGGCTCGTCGCGCAGGAATTGACCACCATCCTGGGTCAGCAGGTGATCATCGAGAATCGTCCGGGCGCAGGCGGGCGGCCGGGGACGCGGCGGCTCGCGGAGGCGGCGCCGGACGGTTACACGCTGCTGTGGGGCAGCGGCAGCACGCTGACGGTGTCGCCGGTGCTTTATGCCGACCAGAAATATGTCGGCAATCTCACGCCGATCAGTCTCGGCGTGACGCAGCCGTTCATCTTCGTCGCCTCCACCACGCTCGGTGCGAAGTCGGTTGGGGATTTCGTGGCACTGGCGAAGCAGCAGCCCCGCAAGCTCAACTTTGCTTCCGCCGGCGTCGGCTCCAGCAATCATCTGCTCGGCGAGATCTTCATGGCCTCCACCGACACTCAACTCACGCATGTGCCCTATCGGGGCGGGGCGTCGGCGCGCGACGCCGTCACCAAGAACGAAGCCCAGCTGATGGACGAGGTTCTCTCACCTCTGGTCGGCGCCATCCAGGCGCACCAGCTCCAGCCGCTCTTCGTGACCGGCGCCACGCGTCATCCGCTGTTTCCCGATGTCCCAACCGCGAGCGAGGTCGGATTGCCGGACCTTGCAATCGTCGGCTTCTTCGCCCTGCTCGGACCGGCCCGCCTGCCGCCGGACGTCGTCGAGGTCCTCAATGCCGCGATGAAGAAGGCGCTGGATTCCAAGGAGCTGCGCGCGTCGCTCGACCTGCGCGGCTTCGATGCCGCCTACAGCGCGCCGGAGGATCTGGCGCGGCTCATCGAGAAGGGCCGCAAGCAATATGGCGACATCGTCGCGCGTCGCAACATCAAGATCGACTGATCGCCTTCACCCCGTTTCGAACTGGAAGAACAATGAAGCTCTATCTCGCTCCTCACGCCTGTTCGCTCGCCGTCGACATCGTCGCGCGCGAGCTGGAGCTACCCCTTGCACTGGAATGGATCGATGTCCGTGCCAAGAAGCTCAAGGATGGCAGCGACTACTTCAAGATCAACCCGAAAGGGCAAGTGCCCACGCTTGGCCTGGAAGACGGAGGGCTGCTGACCGAAGGCACCGTGATCGTGCAGTGCCTGGCGGATTCCAGGCCGGGCAACCGTCTGCTGCCGTCCGGTACGAACATCGCCCGCTACCGTGTGCTGGAATGGCTGAGCTTCATCAGTTCGGAGTTGCACAAGGGCTTCACGCCGTTGTTCCGGCCGACCACGCCGCCGGCCTATCGCGACATCGCGATCGAAAACCTCGCCAAGCGATTCGCGTGGCTGAACGAGGAGCTGTCGACGCGGCCGTTCCTGACCGGCGACGACTTCACGGTCGCCGACGCCTATGGCTACACGATCATCAGCTGGAGCCGGATCCACAAGCTCGACCTGTCGCCCTGGCCGCACCTCGTCGCATACATCGACCGTATCGAGAGCCGGCCGAGCGTCAGGGCGGCGCGCGAAGCGGAGGCGGAAGAACTTCGCCGTCGCGGCAGCTGAAAGGGCGAGGTGGGTGATGGCGATGCGCTGGAAAAAGCGGCCTGACGGCTCGAACTGGGGTGCCTTCGGCGCCGACGATCAATTGGGGGCGATGAATCTGGTCGGCCCCGAGCAAGTCAGGAAGGGTCTGGCCGAGGTGTGCCACGGCCGCACGTTCTGCCTGTCGCTGCCGCTCGACCATCCGGGTGGGACCGCGCTACATCCCCGTCGGCACCCGCCGCGTCGTTTCGCGACGTTGCGCGGCGGCAAGAACGAAGGCGCGCAGTGCTTCTGCCATGCCGCCTCGCGCGACAACCCGCTGTATTGCGACGTGTTCAGTGACGACGTCGCGCTGATCCACACGCAGTACTCGACCCAATGGGACGGCCTTGCGCATGTCGGAGCCGAGTTCGACGCCGATGACGACGGAACCGAGGAGATCGTCTTCTACAACGGTTTCCGGGCCGGCACCGACATCAAGCCCGCCCCTGCGGCGACAGGCCAGATCCGGTGGGACAGCTACGAAGATCCACGCGCCGAGGCCCTCGGAATTGAGAATCTTGCCCGTCACGGCGTGCAGGGGCGCGCCGTCATGGTCGATCTCCACCGCCATTACGGACAGGACAACCATGCCGTGACGTTTGCCGAACTGATGAACATCCTGAAACAGGATCGCGTGGTGATCGAACGGGGCGACATGGTGTGCTTCTACACCGGTCTCGACACGCTTATTCTCGGCATGAACAAGCAGCCGGTCGCCGAAATCCTCCTGAATTCCTGCGCCGGTCTGGACGGCAGCGACGAGCAGTTGCTGAACTGGATCAGCGAGACGGGGATGGCGGCGCTGATTTCCGACAATTTCGCTGTTGAACTCATGCCGAAATCGTCACGGGCAAGCGGCCGGCACGCGATGCTGCCGCTTCACCATCATTGTCTGTTCAAGAACGGCATCCATCTCGGCGAACTCTGGCGGCTCGACGAGCTCGCACTCTGGCTTCGAACGGAAGGACGCAGCCGCTTTCTCCTCACCGCGCCACCGCTGGCACTTCCTGGTGCGGTCGGCTCGCCCGTAAGTCCGATCGCGACGGTCTGACATGCAATCGCCATCAGGGAAAACCGTCGTGAACGGCGCTGATGCCATCGTTGCCTCGCTGGCGAAGAACGGTATCGATATGTGCTTCGCCAATCCAGGCACGACCGAACTCGCGCTCGTCGATGCGCTCGATCGGACCGCCGGGATCCGGAGCGTTCTGGGACTCTTCGAGGGCGTCTGCACCGGCGCTGCCGACGGCTATGCGCGCATGTTGGGGCGGCCGGCCGCCACCTTGCTGCATCTCGGACCGGGCTTCGCCAATGGCGTCGCCAATCTGCACAACGCACGTCGCGCCCGGTCGCCCATCCTCAACCTGATCGGCGATCATGCCACCTGGCACCTTCCGTTCGATGCCCCCTTGACCAGCGACATCAGGTCGTTGGCGATGCCGGTATCGGGTCACTACGCCTATCTGGGGACTGCGCAGCTCTGTGTCGAAGACACCATGAGGGCTCTCGGCGCGTCGAAAGGTGGAAAGATCAGTACCGTCGTCATCCCGACCGACGTGCAGGAACATGTGTTTGGCGAGCAGCCGGAGGTTCCACAGCTGCCGCACCCTGGGGTCGCAACATGCGATGGTGAGCGGGTCGAAGCGGCCGCGCGCGTGCTCAGGGATCGCAAACCTGCGATCATCCTGCTTGGAGCACGGGCGATGACGTCGTCGGGCCAGAAGGCTGCTGCAGCCGTTGCGGCCCTGATCGGAGCCCGCGTGTTTGCGGAAACCTTCCCCGCACGCTGGGACCGTGGCGGTGATACGCCGGTGATCCCCCGCTTTCCCTATTTTCCCGAAATGGGAATGGCGACGTTGAAGGATGCCGAATGCGTGCTGCTCGTCGGCGCCAGAGCGCCAATTGCCTATTTCGGCAAGACCGGCCTGCCCAGCGAGCTCGTGCGTCCGGGGACGCACGTCGAGACCCTTGCTGGGCCTGGCGATGATGCGGAGCAGGCTATCATGTCGCTGGCCCGGGCGCTCGGCGCTGCGCCGCTTCCGCCATGCGCCGTGTCCGTCCCTCCGCTTCCGGAGCACGGGCATCGCCTGGACGCATCGGTGATGGCGCAGACCGTCGCTGCCTTGATGCCGGGGCGGGCCATCGTTGCGGTGGAAGGCGCGACCACGACGCCCGTCTTCTTCACGGCGGCCGCTGCTGCAAGGCCACATACGGTGTTGACAAATACGGGGGGCGCGATCGGGCAGGGCATGCCGGTCGCCACGGGCGCCGCACTGGCCTGTCCCGATCGGCCGGTCCTCAGCCTCCAGGGGGACGGAAGCGCGGCCTACACCATTCAAGCCTTGTGGACACAAGCGCGCGAGGGGCTGAACGTCGTCACGATCCTTTGCGCCAACAAGAGCTATGGCGTTCTGCGGGTCGAGCTCGGACGGGCCGGCATGAATCCGGATGCGCCGGTCCCGCACCGCATGACAAGTCTGGATGATCCCGCGCTCGACTGGGTTGGACTCGCTCGCGGCTTCGGCGTGCCGGCGGCACGCGCTCATACGGCGGGCGATTTGGCCGGGCTGGTCCGTACCGCGCTGTCGCAGGGCGGACCATTTCTCATCGAGGCGGTGATGTCATGATGCGAGACTTGAAACCGATACTGAGAGTCCCGGCACCGCGAGAGGCAGCGCGGCCGGTCGCCTGTCCTGGCGGCAGGGCAAAGATGGAGCCGTGTGTCGATCTGCGTTCGTCGTCGTTGCAGTCCAGTCTCCGCAAGACGAGATCTCGCACCATGCGCCGCCATAAGGGCCTTGCGGTCATGGCGCTTGCCGCACTGTTGGTTTGCGGCCTTCATGGACGGGCGCGCGCCCAGGCCGCCGCGCCCGGCTTTGCGCCGAGCCGTCCCGTCAACCTGGTCGTGCCGTTCGCAGCCGGCGGCGGCACCGACGTTCTCGCCCGGCTGGTCGCCGACAAGCTCGGAGCCGCGGTGAAGCAGACGGTCATCGTCGACAACCGGCCCGGCGCCAACGGACTGGTCGCCAGTCAGTTCGTCGAGAAAGCCAAGGCTGATGGTCAGACCCTGATGCTCGGAAGCAATTCAACGCACGTGATCGCACCGTTGCTGCTGCCGGATCGCAGCGCCGCGGACGCGATGAGAAGCAAGTTCAAACTGGTGGCGATCCTCGCCGGCACGCCGTTGGTGCTCGCGGTCAACGAGACCTCCGAGTTCAAGACGTTGGAGCAGTTCCTGAAGAAGAAGGACGTCGATCTGACCTTCGGCACTTTCGGCGTCCATTCGTCGCCGCATTTGATGGGCGCGCTGCTCGCCGCCCGCACCGGGCTACGGCTCGTCCACGTGCCTTACAAGGGCTCGGCGCCGGCAGTCACGGATCTGCTCAGCGGCACCATCAACAGTGTGTTCCTGACGGTGGCCGGGATCAGCAGCTTCGTCGAAGGAAAGCAGCTCCGAGCGCTGGCGATCACGGGCAAGGAACGATTGGCCAGTCTTCCTGACGTCCCGACCTTCCAAGAGCGTGGGATTACAGGGCTCGAGAATCCCGGCTGGTTCGCCATCTTCGCGCCGGCCAATCTTCCCGACGCGGTCACCGCAGATCTGCGCGAGAAGATCGGCGTAATCATGCGGCAGCCGGAGATGCGCGACAAGCTGCGCGAGTTGGGGCTTCAGGAGGTGGCGATCGCTCCGGGCAAGGAGATGGACGTCTGGAACGATTCCTGGGCCGGCACCGTCGACATATTGAAGCAGACGGGAATCAGTCTCAACTGAGCGGCACGCCGTGCCATCACTCGGCCGTCTGCTCGTCGGGACACCAGGCGCCTGAGGCTCGACAGAATGGGCATTATTGGGTACCTCCCGCAGGGGAGGTTGAGCATGATCAAGAAGGTGTCAAAGCTGTCGAAGGCGAAGGCCCGCCCCAGAAACCAGGTCATCGGGCAAGCGCAAAGGCCTGCCAGGAAACCGGCCAAGAGCCAGATCAGTGCTCGCAAGCCCGTCGCCACCCGAGGCGAGAAGAGCGACGAGGGCGGTTCGAGCCTGTCCCGCATGCTGGGGACCCTCCAGTTCTTCAGCAGAGCCGAGCCGGTGCTGTCTGCCGAGGCAATCGCCGAAAGGGCCGGCGTTCCCACCAGCACCGCCTATCGCTACGTCAAGCAACTCACGAATGCAGGTCTGCTCATCCGCTGGAAGGGGGGATTCGCCCTGGGGCCGCGGATCATGGAGCTGGATCTGCAGATCAGGGAGTGCGATCCCGTCATCGTCGCCGCGGCCGGGCCGATGGCCGAGCTCTCCAGGCAGACCGGCCTCGAGGTTCTCCTCAGCAAGCTCTATGGACGGACGATCATCACCGTCCACATCGAGACCGGCGGCTCTGGCCGAACGCTGAAGTTCGGCCGCGGCCGGCCGCTTCCCCTGTTTCGCGGCTCCAGCTCGAAGTCCATCGTCGCATTCCTGCCCGCCGCGCGATTGCGGAAGCTTCACGAGGAGGCGCGAGCGAACGGCGACAAGGATGCGCTGGCGCAGGATTGGCCAACGTTCTACGAGGCGATGCTGAGCACCCGCAAAGCCGGGTACAGTCTGACCAAGGGCGAGTTGAATAGCGGCATCGAAGGCATCTCGGCGCCGATCTTCGGCGGCGATCGCGACGTGATTGGCAGTCTGACGTTGATCGGTGATCTCGGACGCATGGCAATGCTGCGCGAAGAGGCGCTGATCGAGGTCGTCCAAAAGACCACGGACCTGATCAGCGAGTCCCTGAAGTAATCGGATTGACGGCGAAAACGACGTGAAGCGCGGCCCAATGCGCCTCGGCGATGCGCCGTCTGCGGTTGGTCGGAACGACCTTCTGAACCTACAATATACGTCCGGCACCACGGGCTTTCCGAAGGGCTGCATGCTTACGCATGACTACTGGATGATCATGCAAATTCCTCGTTCGCCTCGGCCATAGCCCGGGTAGCGTCCGTGATACGAAGCTGAAACCGCGTGGTACGATCGGCCCTGCACCAAAGAGCTGAAGCTGCCGCTCGCCCGTCGCGACATGCGCCGCTTCTACGCGCAGCCCGTGGCGCCCACTGAGGAGGTCGCGGAGAAGCTCGCGGCGCCGCTCGGGCCAAGTTCGTGGCAGACAGGCTGCCTCGGCGGGTTTGCTTCCTCATGATCGACATCGTTTGCATAGTCTGCAGTGACGGCCAATGTCAGTTCGTTGCTTCGGGGCAAGAATGCGTCGTTCCGACAATGGGGAATCCTATTGCGGGTCCAATGCACGATAAACCGTCTACTTGTTGGAATAGGCCTTGATTTGACGCCAAAATCATACGCCTCTTAATCAGCGGGTCCCAGGTTCGAGCCCTGGTGCGCCCACCAAGCTTTTCAATAGCTTGCAGCGAATGAGCATCAGAACGGGACGTTTGGTTGGACGTTTTCAGCGCCCAACCAAAACAGACATTGCTCATCGACCCATGCACCACCGAGAACCGGGCATAGACGAGATCTTCGGCAGCAGAAGCAGAATCGACCAATTGCTCAACCTCGCAAAATGCGGGTTCAAACGACTATCGGGACTTGCGGCGGGTCGCGGCGAACAATAGTCCATGCAAAATGGTCCACGGAGCGCGCTTGCACGTCAGTGTCGCTTCGGAGAGGAGGTTACGTCATCGCTGATGCCGCGATCCGCGGGTAGAGAATCGAATGGGCGATTGCGCGGTCGCGAGAACGAAACGCCTGAAGCGCCAGCACATGATGGTCTTCTGCATGCGAGTGCGGGCGCTGCACAAGTTGGATCAGTCAGAATTAGACTGTGAATCGGCACCGAAGCACGCCCCCTTCGATGTCATGTGAATCAGAGACTTATCGTGCCGATCGGCGTCGAGACCCCACGCCGATTCACAGTACCTGCTCAAAGTTGCCTTCAGCATCCGTCGGTATCCGACTAGGCCCAGTGCCTCGCTGTTTCGACGAACGCTATCTTGAACGAAACCGCCGAGATTTGTCAGTCTTGGCTGTTCAGAAACGCGATGTAATCCCGGGAGAGTTTTTCAAAGTCGTTGGTCATCACGCTCCTTCGATACGTGTCTCGCGGATTTGTAACGCTTTGTGTCCACCAAGGTCACCTACGTGCCCGCAGCAGTCGGGCAATATGTCATGAGATAACCGACTGATCGACGACGCGGCCCCGCACTAGCCGAGTTTCTTTCCGGCTACGAAGCCAGCGGATGCTGCGGCTTCTGGGCGTTTGGGGAACATTGCTCAACCCCTCGTCGACGCGCTCAACGGCTCAACGCGGGGATCAATGAGTTTCTGGCGATGGCAGGGTGAAGGCTGGCTTTGCATATCTCGGTGCCATGACCCAGCCGGTTCCGTCCAACATTTTGGCCGAATCATCGGGGCATCTGGTGCCCTAGACAATCTGCCTTTCAAGAAGCTGAAGCTTTGTGAGATCGAAGTCCCAAAAAAGCGGTCGGCTATGAAGCCGACCAGTCTGGGAAGTTGAATGCAGGTAGCTTTCCCCGGACAGCCAGGTTTTATCGGGCAGCACCAAAATATGTGCAAGGATATGCTAAGATTTAGTTTTTGCGTGTAGACCGACGCCTCTAGGCCGGCTTCACAAGTTCGCGGGCGAGTTCGACCGGCATGTCCACCATGACGTCGTGTCCACAAGGCATTTTGGTAACACGCCAGCCCGGCAACCCGGCCACCTTCGCTGCGTAATAGCGGAACGGGCTTGGATCCCAACCCTCGGCCAAAATGAAGACACGCTCCTTTATGGTGGAGCTGGCGCCGGTTAGCAGCACTGGCATTTCGAAGGTCGCCAGCGCTTGAGGTACGCACCGCCGATCAACCCACGCGCGCTTCTGCTCGATGACATTGAAGCCTTCGGCCGGAACAGGTGCCATCAGACCGCTGTTGTTCTTGATGGCACTTCCCCGAAATCCCTCAATGAACGCCTTGAAGTTCTCGCGTGATAAAGCAACTTCGAGGCACTTATTCAGTGACTGCTCATGCTCGGGAATGAAGGCGTCCAGGTACACCAATGTCCGGATTCGCGAAGCCATCCGGTCGGCGACCGCCGTTATCACCATCCCTCCGTAAGAGTGGCCACAAAGGATCACGTCGGAGAGTTCCTCCGCCTCGATGACCCCACAGACATCACGAATGTGGGTCTCGAGCGTGACGTCCTGACCGTTGAGGTGCGCGCGTTCTCCCAAGCCCGTGAGGGTAGGGGTAAATACCGTGTGTCCCATGGAGCGAAGTTCACTGGCAACGTCACGATAACACCAGCCCCCGTGCCACGCTCCGTGCACGAGTACAAAGGTAAGCGGCGCTCTGGTCTCTGCGCTCTTCGCGCTGTTTGAGCTCGTGAGCAGGGAGCCAGTGACAACGGCTCCAGCTACAGCGTTGCCGATCAACTGTCTACGATTCATGCGCGTTCACCTTCTGACTGAATGAAGTTCTCATAAGAGAACTAGTTCTTATACATGTACGATGGTCTGCCGCAATCTCAATTGCTTGCACACGTCGACGCTCAAAAGTGATCTTCGCGACGCGTTTGAAAACAGATTTGCCTGGATCGCAGCTTGAGCGTGCTTCTTCTCTCGGCAGCAAACAGGCGAGGTCAATCGTCCGCCGCCGCAAGAAAACAGCGATGAATTGCAGTGCAGCGCACTAGCGCCTCTTGGGGGGCTTATCCGCGAGCTAGCTGCGCCCATGCTTTACAAACATATAGACCAATTGGTCGTTAAATGCAATGTTTGTCGGGTCGGCAGTTCGTGCCACGTTGACTTCTTGCCTAGTTGTACATATAGCAAAACATGTTCATATACAGGTACAACTAGCGCGACCGTCCAAGAGCTCCAGAGAGCCGTAAGCGGAAACCAGTGAGGGAGGTAGTTATGTCGTCCAATTCGTTGCGCCATTTGACCAAGATTAATCGCCGAACCTTGATTGGAGGTGCGGGCGGCTTCGCGCTGGCTCACGCTGCGGCTTCGAAGCTTGGGATGCCCTACATTGGGAGTGCCGCCGCTGCGGATCCGATCAGGATTGGAATGATCTACGCCAAGACCGGAGCCGTGGCTGATCAGGCGGAATACATGGCGCAAGGTAGCTTGTTGGCTCTTGAGACCCGCAACAACACCCTTTTGGGTCGTCAGGCGGAGGTCATTTGGCTCGATGAGCCGACGTCACAAGCGGCGCAGCAAAACGCCGAGCGCCTGGTCGGCGAACATAACGTAGTCGGCATTGTTGGCGGCTCCTTAAGTTCGAGCGCGCTCGCAATATCCGCGGTCGCTAAAAAGGCGAAGATCCCGTTCGTCGCCGCCAACGCGGGGGCGATCGATCTAACCGGGCGGCTTTGCAACAAATACACTTTCCGCCTGCAGCCCCCGGCAGACGTTCATACCCGCGTTCTCGCGCCCTATTGTGCGGGGCTTGGCAAGAAGTGGTATCTGCTGACTGCAGCTTTTGCTTTCGGGCAAGACATCAAGCGTTCCTTCACCGAATTCAGTGCGGCGAATGGAATCACGCTCGTGGGCGCCGACGAGGTCCCGGTCAACACAGCTGACTACAGCTCATTTATTCTCAAGATCCGCGCCGCCAAGCCGGACGTCGTTGTGGGTGGGGTGCCGGGCAACGATATCTCCACGTTTCTGAAGCAGTGGAACGAACTGGGTATGAAAGGCAAGATTCCGTTCGCCGAAATTGCCGTCGGCGCCACGGATCTCTGGGGCGTGGGTCCAGAAGCGGCGGACGGCCTGTTCACGATCAACTGGTACCACAAGAACCCCAACAATCCGCCCGAAGAGCAGATGATGGCGGCAACATATGAGAAAAAATACAAGCGTCCCGCAGCCGACAAGACCTGGATGGGATGGATGGCAATGAACGCATTGCTCGATTCGGTTGAGACTGCGAAAGCGACCGAGCCCGGAGCAATTGTAGACGCGCTCGAAAATTGGGGCGTTCAGCGCGGTGGCGTAAAGGCGGGTTACCGCGCATTTGATCATCAGATGGTCAATCGTCTGCTCGTCGTCGGTATCAAACCCAAAATCACCGACAAATGGGACTACTTCGACATTCTCGCCGAGACGCCTTCGAACGACGCCGAGATCGAGAAGGTCTTCGGCGCGCAGGCCCAAAGCGCGTGCAAGATGGACACGCTCTAGACCTCGGGTGAGGCGACGCCGCAATTCCGGCTGGAAAGATGCGGCTCCTTCAATAGGAGCACTCTATGTTTGACTTGATCTTGTCTCAGGCCGTAAACGGCCTGGTTCTGGGCTTCCTCTACGTTCTTATCGCCGTAGGACTCTCAGTCATTTTTGGAATGCTCGGCATCGTGAACTTTGCGCATGGCGCCTTCTTTGCCATCGGCGCCTATCTTGCCTTGATGCTGAACCGGGATTTCGGATGGGGAGCGGCGTTGCTGGCGCCGTTGCTTACCGGTCTTATCGGCATGCTCGTCGAATTTGTGCTGATACGACGACTCTACGGAAAGGAGCCGCTTCTCGGTCTGATTCTGACGTTTGCGCTGGCCTTGTTCTTCGAAGCGATCCTTCGCCTTGTGTTCGGCGCCGCTCCTCTGCCTTTCAATCCACCCAGATTCCTTGCGGGGTTCGTCGAATATGGTCCGGTATTGATCACCAAATACCGTATCGTCGTCCTGGCGGTGACGGTCTTCGCGCTGGTCGCGTTCTGGAGTTTTCTTGAATACACACCGTTCGGGCGGATTATTCGCGCCGGCTCGCGCGATGCGGAGATGGTTGGACTCCTCGGAATCAATCTTCCGATCGTACTGAGCAGCGTTTTCGGCATCGGCTGCCTCCTTGCCGGTCTCGCGGGCATGCTTTCCGGTCCGCTGTGGACCGTCAATCCGTCGATGGCCGCGGGCGCGATCATGCCTGCCTTCGTCATAGTCACTATCGGCGGTCTGGGATCGTATGCCGGAGCGATCATTGCCGGCGTCCTTGTCGGCGTAGTGACGGCGATGACCATTCAGTTTTATCCCGATTGGTCCAGTGCAGCGATGTACGTCCTGATGGCAGTCATCCTGCTGGTTCGTCCGCGCGGCCTCTTCGGCGAAAAGTGGGAAAGGTTCGAATGAAAGTCCGCTCGCTCTCGCGACATCCGGTTCTGTGGGTTGCCGCCGTTCTCAGTGCTTTGACTGTCCTGTGGCTCGGGCTCGGCGCTCCGGTGTCTCTCGTCACGCAAATAGCGATATATGCGCTCTACGGAGTTGGCGTGAATCTGCTCGTCGGTTATACGGGCCTTGTTCCGTTCGGCGCATCCGTCTTCTTCGGCGGTGCCAGCTACGCGGCGGCATTTCTTCTGCTCTCCGGCGTGGGTAACGAGTTTGCCGCGCTGGCGTTGTCAGTCCTGTTCTCGATCCTGCTCGGGCTTGCTATCGGCGCGATCATCCTGCGTCGCAAGGGTCTCTATTTTTCCTTGCTGACGCTGGCGTTCTCGCAGATCGCATTCGAAATCGCGTTTAAATGGACCTCGGTAACCGGCGGTGAGAATGGCATTCAGGGCATCCCGCGCATCAATTTTGCCAAGGATACCTCGTTCCATGTCTTTGTGGTTGTGACCGTGGTTGTCGCCATGTGGCTCATATGGCGACTGGCGCATGCGCCCTTTGGACGCGTACTCCAGGCCGTGCGCGACAACGAGCAGCGGGCCAGCAGTCTGGGCTATAACGTCTACCTTGTCCGTCTCGGCGCGTTTTCACTCATGGCCGCGGTCGTTGGCTACGCCGGTGCTCTTCTGACTGTTATGCTGCAAGGAGTCTATGCCGACAATCTAAGTTGGCAGCATGCGGGCGACAGCTTGCTGATGACGGTTCTCGGTGGCGTGCATCATTTCCTCGGCCCGCTCTGGGGCGCGATCGCCTTTATCATTTTGGAGAACAGGCTGTCGGCGCTTACCGAGAACTGGTGGCTGATGTTTGCGCCAGTGCTGATCCTGTTCGCGTTGCTATCGCCCGAAGGCATCCACGGTTTGGCGCAACGGATGACGCGTCGTCAGCGTTGGACGCTCACGGACAACGCAATTCCGCCCAGACCTCACGCAATTGAACCCTACGAAAGCGCTGCGTTGGCAATCGACGCGACCAGGCCGCTCCTCGAAACGCGGAAACTCTCGAAGAATTTCGGTAGCCTCGTTACCGCCAGGGAGATCGATCTCCAGATTCGACCCTTTGTGCTTCACAGCATCATCGGCCCAAACGGAGCTGGAAAGACGACCCTTTACAACATGCTCACAGGGGTGTTGCCGGTAAGTGGCGGCCAGATATTGTTCGAGGACAGGGATATCACGAACCTGCCGATCCACGCCCGCGCGCGTCTCGGAATCAGTCGTTCGTTCCAGATTCTATCAATCTTCCCGAACCTGAGTGTCTTTGAGAACGTGCGAGTAGCCGTGCAGGCTCAGCGTCACGGCCTGGGTGGATTGTTCTTCGACGCTCACGGTATCACGGCTCTGAACGACAGAACGTGGTCCATTCTTGATGCCGTGGGTTTGGTCGAGCGGGCGGCGGATCTAGGAGCGGAACTCCCCCACGGAGCGAAGCGGCTGCTTGAGATTGCCGTGACCCTCGCAATCGACTCGAAGCTGCTCTTGCTTGACGAGCCGCTCGCTGGTCTGGCGGAAGCCGATCGGGTCGTTGTCGCCGACTTGATCAAGAAGCTCTCGGAAAAACATGCGGTGCTGCTCATCGAACATGACATCGACAGAGTATTGGCCATCTCGGACCGTATCTCGGTCCTGCATCAGGGACGCATTATCGCGGATGGTAAGCCGGCAGACGTGGCCAAAAATCCGGAAGTGGTCGCAGCCTATCTGGGCGCTAGCAGGGGGAGCGAGGCGCAAGTGCGTCCAACGGTCGAGCGGCTCTCTCGCGTCCCGGAGTCCAGGCTGCTGGATGCCCAAGGCGTAGCTGCCGGCTATTTTGGAAGCACGGTGCTCTCCGGCGTGAACCTCGCGATCCATGAAGGTGAAGCGGTCGCGCTTCTTGGCCGCAATGGTGTCGGCAAGACGACCCTGCTTCGCGCGCTCACGGGTAGCTTACCGCCGACCGCAGGTACGGTCACGTTCAACGGTACGACACTCAACGGGCTGAAGCCGTATCAGATCAACCGGCTTGGTATTTCGCTCGTTCCGGAAGGGCGCCGTCTGTTTCCAAACCTGACTGTTTTGGAGAATCTTCAACTCGCGATGCGGCCGGGTGGCATCGGTATCGCGGAGGTGTTCGAGCTATTTCCGCGCCTTCGGACCCGTCAAAAGGCGAGGGCGGAGAACCTGTCTGGAGGCGAGCGGCAGATGGTCGCCATTGCGCGCGCGCTCGTTGTTCCCAGCAAGCTGATCTTGCTCGACGAGCCGTTCGAGGGCCTCGCACCGGCGGTCGTGAGTGAAGTGATGGAGGCGCTCGTCAAGCTACGCGGGAAGATTGCGATGATCGTGGTGGAGCATCATGCCGAGACCGTCCTGACCATCGTCGACAGGGCGTACGTGCTCGTCAACGGCGCGGTCGCATTCGAAGGAGCGGCCCGGACGTTGGCGGAAGACCATGCGCTTCAAGCGAGGCTGCTCGGCGTCGTCCAGGACGATGCGTCAGCTGCGGTCGCCAGGCAAGCAATCGCGTAACTAGGTAAGGAGAAGTTAAATGGCTTCAATGCGTATTGGAATCGTCGGCCTTGGCACGATCGGAAAAGCACATTGGAAGGTAATCCGGGAGTCATCGGAAACGACACTGGTTGCCATTTCTGACCCGACGCCCTCGGCGCTGGAGTTCGCTCGCGCCGAAAGCGTGCCTGCCTATGCGGACTACCGCGAAATGCTGGAGAAGGAAAAGCTGGACGGCGTGGTTGTGGCTGTGCCGAACGCGCAGCATGTGCCGGTTTCGCTCGCCTGTATCGAGCGAGGCATTCCGGTTTTGGTCGAGAAGCCTGTGGCCGATGAAGTCGAGGCCGCCCGCGGAATGTGCAGGGCAGCGGAGGCGCAGAATGTGCCAGTTCTGGTCGGCCACCATCGCCGTCACAATACCGCCGTGCAGCGTGTGCGTCAGGCCATTCGTGACGGGCTCATTGGACGGCCGGTCACAGCGACAGTCATGTACAATCAACTGAAGACGGCGAGCTATTTTGATCTTGATTGGCGGCGGCAGGCCGGTGGCGGACCCATCCTGATCAATCTCATTCACGAGATTGACCTGATCCGTTTTTTATTTGGTGAGATCCGTTCGCTTCAGGCCCTGAGTTCGAATGCGGTGCGCGGGTTCCCCGTTGAGGACACTGCCGCGGTGCTTTTGCAGTTCCACAGCGGCGCCATAGCAACCATTAGCGTTTCAGATACCGCCGTTACCCCGTTCTCGTGGGATCTGGCCTCGGGCGAATTCGACCTGATGCTAGGAACTTCGGACCGGATGAAGCGGCAGAAGGTCAGTTCGCATGTATTTGCCGGGACGGAAGGCTCCGTGACGCTTCCGACGCTCCAGTACTACAATTATCACGGCACGGTCGAGCCCGGCTGGCGGAGCGATCTCAATGCAGAGACGCTGATGGCTGAAGGCGGTGACACTTATGTCCGCCAGATCGAACATTTCGCCCGAGTGATACGCCGCGAGGAAGCTCCGCTTGTGTCGGGTCTCGATGGGGTCCGTACGCTCCAGGCGACGCTGGCCGTGAAGGACGCGGCAGCGTCAGGCCGGACGATTGTTCTGAGCGAACAGTGAGCGAAGCCGTACCTGGTCGGCTCCCATCCTCAAGGATCAAGTATGCCACTTCTTTCCCTAGCTCACTTCACGGTCATTGACGCTGACCCTATCACGCTGATCGAGGCCGCGCAGATCGGGGGGTATGACGCGGTCGGGCTACGCATCGTGGCGCCGTTCCCGACCGATCATATCGTCCCGGTCATCGGCGATCCCGACATGATGCGACGCATCAAAAGCCGGCTCGCGGACACGGGTCTCAGGATATTCGATGTGGAGGCGATCTGGCTTTCGGCTGAAAGCGATGTCACCGCGCTGGAGCCCGCTCTCGATGTCGCAGTCGAACTGAACGCCAAGTACGTCGTTGTGGCCGGGCGCGATCCTGATCGCGGTCGTCTTGCGGATAACCTTTCCCGGTTGTGCGCAGCGGCCAACATCAGGGGAATACGGGTAATGCTGGAATTCCTCCCGTACTCGGAAATCCGCTCACTGGCGGAAGCAGTTGCCTTGCTGAAAGACGTTGGGCCCGCAAATGCCGGAGTGTTGGTGGATGCCCTGCATCTGAGCCGTTCAGGCGGAACCCCGGCGGATCTGGCGCAATATGATCCGGCGCTGTTCTCGTACATGCATCTGTGCGATGCGCCCGCCGTCCCCCCGGCGCCTGAAGGAGTGCGTTCCGAGGCGCGGGGAGGGCGACTTTATCCGGGTGAAGGCAGCCTTTGGCTCGGTGAGTTTATTAGAGCCTTCCCTCGGGACACACCGATCGCCATCGAGGCGCCTAACGAGCGACGGAGTGGTCTGGCTCCGGCTGCACGCGCAAGCCTGGCAATCGCGGGGACAAGGCGGTTGCTGGAAGAGTTGGGTGTCAAGTGACCGGCATCGCCACTCCTTCAGAGGTCGCCGAGAAGATCGCCGATCTGCGTGCTCGGCTTCGCGCTACGCGCTGGCCGTCTTACGATGCGGGAGACGATCGCTCGCTCGGCGCAAGCTCAGATGATGTCAGGCGCCTGGTCCAGTATTGGGCGAATGAGTTTGACTTCGCCGCCTGGCGGCAGCGCATCGACGCTTTGCCTCATGAGTTCCTCACCATAGACGATGTGAGCGTCCATCTTGTCCATGTTCGAAGTCCGCATCCCCAAGCAGTGCCCGTCATCATAACCCACGGCTGGCCCAGTACCTTCCTGGAGATCGTCCCGTTAATTGAGCGCCTGACCCAACCAGAGCGGTTTGGAGGGCGAGCCGAAGATGCCTGCCATCTGGTCATTCCCTCGCTGCCCGGGTTCGGATTCTCGTCCCCACCCAGCGCTCTTGGCGGATATACCGGCGCCGCGATTGCCGACCTGTGGGCGCGTGTGATGACCTGGCTTGGGTATGAGCGGTTCTTCGCCAGTGGTGGCGATATCGGGGCGCGGGTGACGTCCTGGCTGGGCGTGCGGCATGCGCAACGCGTGCTGGCTATTCATGTCAGTTCGAACGCGCTCCGGGTGGCGCTGCCGGGCGAAGCCGCCGCGACGCCGGACGAACAGGCGTACCTCGACGCACGCAACCAATGGGCCGCCATGGAAGGCGGCTACATGCATGTTCAGCAAACCAAACCGCTCAGTCTTGCCTATGGCCTGAGCGATTCCCCCGCAGGGCTCATCGCATGGTTGGGTGAGAAATGGTCTTCCTGGAGCGATAAACTGAATCTCGCGAGCCCTGAAGTCATGGACGTCATCCTCGGCCATGCCACGCTCTACTGGATCACCAATACGATCGCCACTTCGTTCCTGCCATATTTTGTCTACGACTGGCCGCCCGGCGCAAGGGTAGAAGGGCCTCAGGTCAAGGTGCCCGTTGGTTTCTACCTGTCGGCCGCGGAGATCGGTGGCATTCCGCCCGAATCTTTTGCCCGCCGGCAATTCGAGATCTCGCGCTGGAGCGTCCTGCCGCGTGGCGGCCACTTCATGGCGACCGAAGAACCAGAACTGCTAGCCGATGACCTTCTGGCCTTCGTTCGTGCATTTCGATGATTTTCTCGGCTGAGGCAAGCCAAAGCGAAAACCTGTTCCAAGTGAGACTGATCAAGATGAGCCGAGCCCCGCATCTGTTCGAAGGTTTTTCACCGCTCGATCGCCCAACCTCGCGCGTGCGCTTTGCGGGCGTAACAGGCGGAGAGGGACCACCGCTCCTTCTGCTCCATGGTTACCCTGAAAGCCACGCCACCTGGCACGATGTCGCCCCAGCGTTGGCGAAGCGTTATACCGTCGTGGCGCCCGATCTCCCGGGCTACGGGAAGAGCCGAGTTCTGGATGCGGGGCCATGGGACAAGCGAGCAGTGGGCGCGGAGCTCGTCGCGATGATGCGGTCCTTGGGGCACGATCGCTTTGCCGTTGTTGGACACGATCGGGGCGCGCGTGTCGGTTATCGGCTTGCGCTCGACCATCCGGACCGTGTGAGTGCCTATTGTTCGCTCGCCGTCGTACCGACGCTGGATGTTTGGTCTGCGGTCGACCGGCAGTTCGCCAAAGGTGCGTTTCACTGGTTTCTGTTTCTTCAACCGGGCGATTTGCCCGAGCGGATGCTGGCGGCTGATCCTGATGCTTTTCTTGAGGCCACATTGAACCAGATGGCAGGTGGAATCGAGAGGCTGCATCCCGCTGCCGTAGCTGCTTATCGCGAAGCATTTCGCGATAGCTCCGTGCGTCGAGCTATGATCGAGGACTATCGTTCCGCCTATGAAAGCGATCTAGATCATGATGCAGCTGATCGCGCAGCGGGACGCAAGATCGCCTGTCCTGTCATGGTGCTTTGGGCCGACGAACGCCTCGTTGCCAGTGGAATGGAAACCGGGGTGTTGACGGCCGCCGATGTCTGGCGCCGCTGGGCGGACGACGTGAGCGGATTCGATATCTCCTGCGGACATCTTTTGCCGGAGCAGGCGCCTGGAGAGGTCATTGAAAAGATCGTGCCGTTTCTCGAGGCTTCTTTGAAGCGCAACACCGCGTGATTGGGCCTCTGTCGATAGATGATGGACTTCGTCGATTCCGCGGGCGCAATGCGCCCCGACACTTTGAAAGGTCAGCTTACGTGGAAACTCTTCGTCTTGGGGCCAGTACATGGACCTATCTGCAGACATTTGATCTGGAAGCAGCTCTTCGGCGGCTGAAGGCCCTGGGTTACAGTCGCTTTGACGTCCTCACGATCCCACCACATCTTTGGCCATATGATATCGATCTTGCTCAGCGTCGCGCGCTTCGTACTTTCCTCGCCAGCGAAGGCCTGAGCTTTGATTCTCTGAATTTACCGAGCACCGATCAAAATCTGTGCAGTGTTACACCACAGATGCGCGAATACTCGGTTCAGCAGTTTCTCGACGTCATTGACCTTTGCGAAGAGATCGGCGTGCCGATGATCGTTGTAGTTCCGGGCAGACGCGCCAACTTCGTGCCGCCGCCACTCGAAGCGGCGCATGGCTGGTTGAAGGCCGGTCTCGAAATACTTCTTCCGCACGCCGAGCGCGCGGGCGTGCGCCTGATCCTTGAAAATCACCATATGAGCTCGATGCCAACCGTGAAGCAGATGGTGACGTTCCTGGATGCGTTTGGCAGCGATCATCTTGGAATCGCCTATGACGTCGCCAATGGAGAGTTTGTCGGCGAAGACCAGACCCAAGCCATCCGGACTGCTGGCCGCTGGTTGTGCCAAGTCCATCTTTCCGACGCGAGCCGCAGCAAATGGGACCACGCTCCGATCGGACGATCTGCCGTTGATTTCGGCGCGGTCGCGCGGGCACTTCGCGAGATCAATTTCTCGGGGACGAGCATCGTGGAATTGATCTCCGAAACACCAGATGCCGATATGGCCGACGCTCTGCGAGAGTTGCACCGCTATGACTGGCATTGAATCCTCGGCCATGGCATCGGGAGAAATAGATCCGGCCAACGAGTTTCCCAACGGTGAGATGCGCATCTTGGGGCTGATCGGCGATCCCGTGTCGCAGGTGCGCGCTCCTGCTCCAATGACGCAGCGTCTGCGCCACGCGGGCCTCAACGCAGCCCTGGTACCACTGCATGTGCCGGCCGTCGTCTTGCCAATCGCGTTCGGCTGCCTGAAGCTGATCAGAAACCTCGACGGTTTGGTCATCACGGTGCCGCACAAGATTCCGATGGCTGAGCTGGTTGACCACTGCTCCGAGCGCGCGCGCTTGGTCGGTGCTATCAATGTCGCGCGTCGCGAAGCGGATAGCTCCTGGAGTGGCGACATTCTCGATGGCGTAGGCTTCGTGCGGGGGCTAAAACAGCGTGGTTTTAATCCAGAAGGCCAGAGCGCCTTCGTGATCGGGGCTGGCGGCGCTGGCTGCGCGGTCGCCGCGGAACTGGCTATGGCTGGCGCAGTGGTACGCATCTTCGATGTCTCCCCCGACCGTGCCAGCGCGCTCGTCAAGCGGTTGAGCCGGGCCGATTACCCTGTGACCGCGGCCGATACGCCTGATCCCCGCGGGTCTAGGCTGGTGGTGAATGCCACGCCTCTCGGTATGCGACCCGACGACGCTCTGCCGTTGGATCCGGCGCTGCTGTCACCGGAGATGTTGGTTGCCGATGTAGTCATGAAGCCGCGGGTGACGTCATTTTTGGAGCAGGCGAGGGCGCGGGGATGCGAGATCCAGCTCGGTGAAGCCGTGATGCTCTATCAGCTCGACGCCCAAATTGAGTTCTTTCGGGAGAACCTGGTTGTCGGAGCGTCGGCGGCTCGCTAAGGCAGGCGGCAGCCGTCGATGGAGAGCATCATGGTCAACCGCCGCCTGACCGCGGAGAATAGGGGCTGGCGCATATCTTGACCCGTTGGATCGTTAGCAGGTCCGGGTCGTCGGTGGGCGGGTGCTCCTACCATTCCCATCTTGGCGCCGGCAGCATCGCGTTGACATACAAGGCAGAATGACAGATTGGTTCATATATGTGAACTGGAGATGTCTCTGATGTCTGATACGGGACTGGCGGCAGTCAAGTCTGCCGATCGCGTGCTCGATCTCTTCGAGTTGTTATCCCACGCGGGACGCGAAATGTCGCACAGTGAAATTGCGGACATGTTGCGGATTCCGAAAAGCAGCCTTTCTCAGCTACTGAAGAATCTGATTGCGCGCGGGTATGTCGAAGTCACGGCGAACGGGCGTGGATACCGCTTAGGCGAAGCATTGCTTCGTCTGGCGCAGGGCGCGGGCCGGATGCGTGACCTGGCGACCCAGTCCGAAGCGTTCCTGGCGGAGCTAACGAACAAGACCGGCGAAAGCAGCGCGCTAAACCTTCTGAGGGGCGATGAGGCCGAGGTCGCGGCGACCGTTCTCGGACCGCACAGGTTGGTCACCCATATGCGACTAGGTGATTTGGCGCCGCTTTATGCGACCTCCGGGGGGAAGGCAATTTTGGCCCACATGCCGAGCAGCTTTCAGAAAGAATATCTTGGCCGCGTGCAGTTTGAGCGGGCGACCCCAAAAACAATTCACTCGGTCAAGGTCCTGCGTCAGGAGATCGAGAAGATCCGCGCCAAGGGCATCGCATATTCGCTCGAGGAGTGGACCCCGGGAATCGTCGGCATAGGAGTTCCGGTGCTCGACCCGGGTGGAGAACCACTGGGCGCAATCAACGTCGCAATTCCGGCCTCCCGGTTTAATCCCGAAATGCAGCGTAGGGCAGAACAGGCACTGATCCAGACCCGGGATGATCTGCTGCGGCAACTCCTCGTAAACCCGCGGACGGCGCGATCAGAACCCGACGTCCGCTAAGATTGACATTCGCTGCTTTGTACATGTACAAGAACATGTTCACATTTAAGAACGTGGTGACTTGGCATGGATGCGGCAGTGAAATCAGACGACCAGTTGGCAGATCGCCGACAGATCCGTGATTTGCTCGAGAACTGGGTCGTTTGGCGCGACGCTGGCGATTGGGAGCGATTTCGTCAGGTATGGCACCCTGACGGACGCATGATGGCGACCTGGTTTCAGGGGAGCGGCGACGAGTTCATCCGCGTCAGCCAGGAGGGCTGGGCGCGTGGCGTCAGCATCCTGCATTTTCTCGGAGGAATATCGATTGAGGTCAGCGGAAGCCGCGCGATTTCGCAGACCAAAATGACAATCTCTCAGCGCGGCGATGTTGAAGGTGTCACCTGCGATGTCGTCTGCACCGGCCGCTTTTATGATTTCCTGGAAAAGCGGAACAATCGCTGGGGCATCGTGCTGAGGCAGCCGATCTATGAGAAGGATAGAATCGATCCGGTCTCGCCAGCGGCGAAGCTGGAACTCGACGCCGCCTTGCTCGCTCGCTTTCCCGAAGGCTACCGTCATCTCGCCTATATGCAGACCCGCATTGGTTACACCGTTAAACCGGATATGCCCGGCCTCAAGGGCGAAGAGGTAGAGCAGCTCTATCGTCGCGGTGCCGCATGGCTTCGCGGGGCAAGGCTCTAGCCTCTCCTTTCGCCTACGTCTCCAATCCGGCACGTGTGCTGTTCGGTTCCGGAAGGGTACGCGAGGTCGCACCAGAGTTGGAGCGGTTGGGCTGTCGCCGGGCCTTTGTCGTTTGCACTGCGGACCAAAAGGCTCTCGCGCTGCGTGCTGTATCGGATTGCGCAGCCCGGGCGGTGTTCGCGGAAGCGGCGATGCACACTCCGCTCGGTGTTACCGAAACAGCGCTCTCCCCAATTGCGTGCGGCAGAGTGTGACAGTCTGGTCGCCATCGGCGGTGGATCGACCATCGGCCTTGGCAAGGCTCCGCACCGGGAGTTCGCACTCGGCGACGACATCTCCGGACGCATGACGCGGCGCGCCGCTTCTGGTCGAGGGCAAGCTCGGCGGTATCGATGGAAAGCCGATCTTGGACGCAGTAGTCGAATTCTGGCACGCCGACGCCGATAGCCTTAGCTTCGACGGGAGCCGATCGCCCAAGGCGTCATTTCGCGAAGAATTTGAGAAGCGCATCGGCCGTCTCAGCAGGCCGCTCTTCCGCCATCCAGTGGCCGCAGTCCGGGATACTGCCGCCTGAGACGTTGTCGGCGAATTCCTCCAGCATGCCGACGATTTTAGGTCCCCACCTGTGATCGCCTCCCAATGCAAGAACAGGTATCGTCAAGGGAGATCGCTTCCAGTCGAGTGCGTTGGCATGGTCGATTGGGAATGCGCGATACCATTCGAGGCCACCACGCGTGTTGCCAGGATGAGCCATAGCTCGCGCATAGGTTTCCACTTCCTCGGCCGGCAGTGCACCGTGGTTGAAAGTACGATCGGCGAAGAAAGTCGAGACGTAGTCGAATTCGCGCCCATAGATCAGGCGTTCCGGCAAATCACGCTTCATATGGAATGCGAAATGCCAGACCATCGGATCGGCGAAATTGGCCTCCCACTGACTCCATCCGGGCATCGGCGCATCGAGGATGGCAACGCGGGTCACGGATTCGCGGTGTGTGAAAGCCAATGCCATGGCAACCATTGCCCCGATGTCATGGCCGCAGACGGCGTAGCGGCTAAAACCAAGCGCGACCATCGCCCCGTGCACGTCTTCGGCCAGGCTTGCCTTGTCATAGCCGCTCTGGGGGCAGTCGGAGTGCCCCGCTCCGCGTAGATCGAGGGCAACCACGGTATGATGCTCGGCAAGTACCGGCATGACCCTACGCCACTCCCACCAGGTCTGTGGCCACCCATGGAGCAGTACGAGCGGCGGTCCATCACCCCCTACGACGGCATGAATCTTTACGTCGCCCACACGCAGCAATTTGTGATGGAAGCCGTCCAGTTCAGAATTCATTGTTGACCCCTTTATTGAACTTTGCGTTGCGCTGGATGCGTGGCGGATGGCGTGTTCGCCAGAAAATCGGCGATCCAGCGAGCCAGTTCGTTCGGACGTTCCTCCGCGGGATAGTGTCCGCAGCGTTCGATGATGGCTCCTTGAACATCTTTGGCCACCCGACGTAACGTCTGCTCGGACGCGGCTCCGTAACCCCAATCAGCCCCGATCGCGAGAGCCGGCATCGGAAGCGGCGTTTGTCCCCAGACCGAATTGTCGCTTCGGACGATCGGCAACGTACGGTAATAGCTGAACGACGATCTCAGTGTTCCAGGCCGCTGAAGCGCGCGCGCGTAGAATTCGATGTCCGCGTCGCTCACTGAATTGGATTCGAACAGACCGACCTTCTCGCGTCTCATGAAGTGATCGACGAACAATTTCTCTCGTCCCCGGACCAATTCCTCCGAGATGTCACCGGCCATGTTGAAGCCGAAGTACCAGCTTCCGCCTTTCGAAACATCCATTGCCTCTTCGGAAGCATATTGACGACCATTTGGTCCAAAAATATGCCAGCGCGTTGGCGACAAAACCATGGAAAGTGTCACCTTACGAAGCGGTCAAGAAGGGTTTGGACGACGGCTTGTGATGAGCTGCGGTCGGCGTTTGTCTTGCTGACGACGCGCATGCCTTCGAGCAGGCACATAATGAGACGCGCGACGGTCGAGGGCTCGACCTCGTCAGCCAATCGTCGCTCGGACTTCGCGCGTTCCAATGCCGTTGTCAGCCGCGCTTCCATCGCCTTGAAGAAGCGTCGAATGCGCTGTTCCACTTCGACGTCCTGACTTCCCAATTCCATGGCGGTTGCCACAATCAGGCATCCGCGCTTGGCGCCAGCCCCGCTGGTTCGCTCAACGTATCTTGCAAGGCACGCCCGGATGCCGTCCAACACGTCTTTGCGCGGATCAAGGTCGGCATCCAGGCGTGTCAAGGAGTCTGCGATGTATCGGTCGAGCGCACGCAAGAACAGCCCGTGCTTGTCGCCGAAGGCGGCGTAGAGGCTTCCGCGAGAAAGATTCGTCGCCTCAAGCAACTCCGGAAGCGACGTCGCATGATAACCTGATGTCCAGAACACGCCCATGGCGCTTTCGACAGCGTCATCGGGATCGAACTCTCTCGGACGGCCGCGCATCCGCTGCGAAGTCTCTCGTATCATCATTCATATCTAGACTAAGCGGTCGTGAATATCAAGTCCGTTTTCCGGGGTATTGCGGAAGTGTTGGGCAGCACGAACGGGTTTGCCAAGGCGACACGCCATTCCGGGCCCTGCAGCTCAACGGACAGGGGCTTGCAAATGAAGACTGAATGGTCCAAAAATAAGAATTCCTTTAACCAGGGATGCACAGATGGTGACGGATACAAACAGGCCAGTGAATGTCGCCGTAGTGACTTATCTGTCCGGGCGCGCAGCAGCGCCTTTTGGCTTTCCAGCACGCAACGCTGCGGAGCTCATGGTCGAAACCATCAATTCCGGAGGCGAGCTTCCGGAACCTTACGCTGCTTCGGGCTTCGCTGGTCGCAAGCTGTCACTGAGGGTCTACGACGAGAGTGGCTCGGAAGACGAACAGATCGCGCTGTTGCGGCGCATACATGCTGACGGTGCGGATATCGTGGTCGGGTACGCGGGCAGCGCAGTCGCGATGGCCATTGCTCCCGTTGCCGAGGAACTTGGCCTGCTAACGGTAGTTTCCGGCGGCGGCGCAAGTCAGTTGTTTGCACGTCAGTGGGATTGGGTCTTTCGTACCCAGACGACGACAACGGCTGATTCTGTCGGCGCAGCGCGCTACGTGGCTGCCCAACTCGGGATCTGCGGCCTGGCTTTTGGTGGTATCAACCAAAAATATCTCTGGGGGACGGATAGCTGGAAAGAATTTCGCGCCGCCTTGCAGGTCCTCCTGCCTGATGCGCAGGAGGTCGGAGGTCACTTTGCGCCGCTCTATTCCGGCGCCGTTGTAAACCCGATCCAATTTCTGAAAGAGCAGGGGGCTCAACTGATTCATTCCGGGAATTGGGGAGTTGATCTGTTCCGTCTGGTCGAAGTCGCACGAACAACGATACCGGATGCACGCTTGCTATTGGTGTCCGGAGAGAGCGGTCTTCATCGGTTGGCGGGGATAATTCCCGATGGCACTATCATTGGGGGCCGTGGTTCGCACGGACTGCTGGCGCATGACACTGAGTTGAACCGCTGGTTCTGCTCCAACTATCGTGATCGATATGAAATTGCGCCGATCTATCCATCCTATGGGATTGCCAATGCGCTGCTAGGTTTGAAAGCCGCTTGGGATAGCGCCGGGGCAGGGGCGGCGACGATGGACGTTGCATCGGCCCTGGCCGGCTCGACGTTTGAAGGTATCGGATCGACAATTTCGATGACTCGCGCGAACGGTCGCCAGGCTGTTGCCGAAGCGGTCTACGGGACCGTACGACGACCAGCAGGTAGCAAAGAGATAGATTTGACGAATATTGAGCGGTTTGCGCCCGACAACGTAACTCCTCCGGACCGGATGTCTGGACTTGAATGGATCGAGGGACGTTTCGGTAATTAATGACATAGGCGCTATCGCGCTGGAGGAGAAGCGACCCGCGTCAGATCCCCACTTTCATGAAGTGTCGATTACCTGTTCGCCACGCGATGAGGTTTCAATGCGCTGGCAATATCGACTTCGATCCCAGATGAAATCTCCCAGGATGCGGTGTTGACGGACATCTGCAAGAACGTGATTGTCGATCCTGGAGAGTTTTTCCGAGGCATCAATGAAGCGACGGTTAAGGACCAGCTTAGATCAAATACCGACGAGGTAATCGCGCGCGGCGGATTCGGGTCGCCGACTAAGTGTTGGAGCACCGAAAGACGCGGTGTCATTCGGCCTAAAATATTGCCCCCTAAGCCAACTGGGGGATCGGCGCCCAAAGTTTGCGGGCTCATTGACAAAGCGATTACGAAAACTTGGGAAGCTCGAGGCGGTGTGCGACAACGATTTCATCCAAATGCGGAGGCGAACCGCCAGTTTTCGGCTGTAGCTCGAATGGTCGTTTCGGTCTAAGCCAAAAATGCCTTATCTATCAACGGGGCTTGACTGACACTCTCTCCGCCGCACTGCTTCTCAGGGTGGCATCGAAAATGCGATTTTTCGCTCCTGAGGCCGCTTTCGCCCGATCGTTAGCCCGAAGCCTTTCAGCATTTCCCGCATGAGATTAAAGCCGCCCTTGCCCTTAGGCCTCATGAACTGCCCTATGCGCAAGATTGTATGAAGTATCGTAGGTTTGGTTGGTGTGCGAAAAGGCGGTAGCGCTCCAGTGGCTCGAGCCCCCGATATTTCGAATATGTCGATCTGCCAACCACGACGAACTTTGCAGTTGGATTTCTCATTGTAAGCCATTGATCTCTAATGATCGGATTTTGGCCCAGTTGGAAAAATTCCCTGGAAGAATCAACGGCCATAGCATGTCTCTTAATCAGCGGCTCTTCTGACTTTCATCAAAGGGCGAAGCTGACCACCGATTGACCACCGAAACCCCGTGAACAAAGGGCGATAAAGGTGGTCAATTACGAGCGAACATCACTGTTTTTATTGATCTTTTCGTTTGCTACTTACGTTCGGGACGCAGGGGTCGCAGGTTCGAATCCTGCCACTCCGACCATTCTTCCAAAAGTCGACGTTTTCCAGAGGCTTGGCAGACCGGCCGCCAGCGCCTCGGAACGCCTTTTTGCAACGATTTCACCATCGGGTCCACGACCGATTTGGCGGGGCAGGGCGGCCTGTTCCGGGGGCATGGCTCTTGGTCAGGAGGATCTGCCCGGCCGGGGTTCGAACGAAATCACCACCCGCTTGGCCCTGATCCGGCCGTGCACGCCATAGCTTGACTCAAAGCTGAGCGTCGTGCCGCCGGGATCGATCTCGATGTCGAGCCCGAACATGATGCCGGCTTCCATGAAGTCGGACAGCTGGACCTCGATCAGCTCAAAAATCGTAAACGTGACATCGACATGCTTGGTCAGCACGAAATAGCCGCGCGCATCGACCTCTGACGTCATCTCAAATGCTTGGGCGACAAGTCGGCCGGGCGCTCCTTGGCGAAGCTCCAGCTCCCGCAATGTCGCATCGTGGAACGAGGGGACACCCTCGAACCAGGCGCACAGCGCTGCACCGCCTTCCAGTTCGTCAATCGCTGCCTTCGCCATCGAGGATATCTCGCGCCCAGATCCGGTGCGCAGGCTATCGGGATTTCGATGACGGTGCATCTCCGCGGCGGGGGCATCGTCGAGGCCTTGCGCGTGACCCAATCCCTGTACTCGAGATGATCGGTTGCCATCCGCTCAGGCCGACGGCTAGATGAGCGCCTAGACGGTTGCGCGTTCGAGGGCGCGATCGGCCAATAACAAGAAGCAGGGTCGGAAATCATGAACAGGACAATCGTCGCGCTCGTTGCAGCGTTGGGCTTTGCTGATTGCGGCCCGGCATGGGCGGGGTGGCCTGAGGACAAGCCGATCGAAGTCGTGGTCGGTTTCGCGCCGGGCGGCGGGACCGACGTCATGGCCCGGAAGCTGCTCCCGTTCGTCGAGCGCACGTTGGACGGCAAGGCCAAGTTCGTCGTCCTGAACAAGCCCGGCGCGGGTGGCGAGATCGCCTTTGCCTCGATCGCGCGTGCCGCGCCCGACGCCTATTTGATCGGCGTGGTCAACGTACCCGGCTATAACTTCCTGCCGATGACCCGCAAGACCCAATACAGCACGGACGACATCCGGCTGGTCGCCCGCGCCGTCGAGGATCCCAACGTGGTCGTGGTGCCCGCCGATAGCCAATTCCAGAATCTGCCGGATGTCGTTGCCGCGCTTCGCAGCAAGCCGGGCTCGGTGACCTTCGGTCACAACGGCGCCGGCACCAACGGTCATCTGGCCATTCGCATGCTCGCGGCCGCTGCGAAGGTCGAGCCCAATGAAATCTCCTACAGAGGGACTGCTGCCCAGCGCACTGATCTGCTTGGCGGCCATCTCCAGGTCGGGATGATCAGTCTGAGCGAGATTCCCGAACTGCATGGCACCAACAAGGGACCGCTTCGGGTCATCGCGATCCTCTCGAAGCAACGCTTTCCCGCACTGCCCAACGTTCCGACGGCGGAGGAAGCGGGCTTCCCCGTCATTTCGACGGCCGAACGCGGCTTCGCGGTCCCGAAGGGCGTCTCGGACGAGATCGTCAGGAAGCTGGAAGCCGGCATCGCCGAAGGCCTGCGCAATCCCGAATATCTGGCGGGTTCGCCCGGCGACGAGCCGGTCATCGCATTCCTGCCGGGCGCGGAGTGGCAGAAGCGCCTCGATGCCATGTCCGATGCCTTGCGTCCGTTCGCCGAGCAGATGCGGGCAAGCGATCAGAAATGATCGATCCTCCGCAGGCCGCGACGATCGTCGCGAGCCTACCGCCGCGCCACCACCATCCCCACCAAAAACGCCACCAGCAGCGCCGGCAGCGGGGCCTCGCGCACCATGCCGCGCACGATGTCCGGCCAATGCTGTTCCGGCACCAGTCTCGGTGATCGCACCTTCGGCGCCGGTTCGATGCCCCAGTGTGAGGCGAGCTCGGCGACTTCGCTCGATGCCAGGCGCACCCCATCGCGGACGCGGAAGATGGCCGACTCGGATCGTTCGCGCGGCGCGAGCTGCATCAGCGTCGCGACCGCGGTGCGCAACGTCATCTCGCCAAAGCCTTGCAGCCGTACCTGCTCCTCCGGATCGGACGTCATGCAAAATCCCTCACAGCGCGAAATGGCGCGCGAGGGCGAAGGCGGCCGTCGCGCACAGGACCAGCGTGGACACCGCGCCGGCCACGCCGCGTGCGAGATCGGTTCGCGTCAGGTGCCTGGTCATGATCGTGCTCCATGCTCTGCATGGAAATGGCGTCGGTGGATCTTGGTTCCAGCGCGGGACGCGAATCGACGAGTTCATCGGATGGGTAGAGCCCTTGCGAAACCCATCACCATCGTCTCCGCGAGACGGATCGATGGGTTTCGCTTGCTCTACCCATCCTACGAGCCACCCATCGGCTCGCCGTGTGCTGATTATTTCCGCAGCAACTCGCTCAACGCCGCCGTCGCCTCGGCGCAGCGGATGTCGTCGATCTCGCGCGACAGGCTGAGCGCGCTGGCCTTGAGCTCTTCGAGCTTCCAGCTCGAAGGATGCTGGCTTTCGAGCTGACCGAGACGCTTGTTGAGGTCGTCCAGTCTCGATTGGAGGTGCCCGATGCTGGCATCCCCATTCACTTTCCAAACGCGTTGTGCACGCATCGTCGTTCCCCTGATAGTCTCACGGCCTTGTGAGAGGGGTTCGTGGCCGGAATGGGAGTTTGTTTTGTCCGGCTTCAGACCGTGGGGAACCGTTGCATATCCGCAACGAAGTTCCCCGGGATCTTTCGCGAGCGAGCATGAGACCCTGCACGATGATACCCATCGCAGGAATTTCGGGCACGAAACTTGATTGTGTCCCGCCACGACGATGGGGCGAAGTGGCCCTGGGCGCGCGGTGCGCCGCTCGATAGGCTCTGGGCCGGAGCGCACTCCGGACAATGAGGGAATGACGCGTGGCAAGATTTGTGACTGTCGCAGCCGGCCAGCTTGGCCCGATTGCGAGGACCGAGAGCAGGACTGACGTGGTGGCCCGCCTGATGGGCCTGATGCGCGAGGCGAAGGCGTGCGGCTGCGACCTGATCGTCTATCCCGAGCTTGCGCTGACGACGTTTTTCCCGCGCTGGTATTTCGAGGATCAGGCCGAGATCGACAGCTTCTTCGAGCGCGAGATGCCGGGCGAGGAGACGCAGGCCCTGTTCGATCTCGGCCGCCAGCTTGGGATCGGGTTCTGTCTCGGCTATGCCGAGCTGACGGTCGAGGCCGGAATTGTCCGTCGCTACAATACGTCCATTCTCGTGGACAAGAGCGGGGCGATCGTCTCGAAATATCGCAAGGTTCATCTGCCCGGTCATGCCGAGCATGAGCCCTGGCGGAAATTTCAGCACCTGGAAAAGCGCTATTTCGAGCCGGGCCGCGGCTTCGGCGTCACCAGCGCCTTCGGCGGCGTGATGGGCATGGCGATCTGCAACGACCGCCGCTGGAGCGAGACCTATCGGGTGATGGGCCTGCAGGGCGTCGAGATGGTGATGATCGGCTACAACACGCCGGTGCACAATCCGCCCGCGCCGGAGCATGACGATCTCTCGCTGTTCCACAATCATCTCGTCATGCAGTCCGGCGCCTATCAGAACGGCACCTTCGTGGTCGGCGTCGCCAAGGCCGGCGTCGAGGAGGGCGTGGACCACATCGGCGGCAGCTGCATCATCGCGCCCTCCGGCGAGATCATCGCGCGATGCACCACCAAGGGCGACGAGCTCGCGCTCGCTCGTTGCGATCTCGATCTCTGCAATTCCTACAAGCGCACCACCTTCAATTTCGACGTCCACCGCCAGCCCCACGCCTATGGGATGATCGTGGAGCGGAAGGGCGTGACGACGATGGCGGATGGCACGGCGGTGTTGTGAACGTTTGTAGCCCGGATGGAGCGGAGCGTAATCCGGGGCCTTCGTGCCGGCCGCTCCGTCCCGGATTGCGCTCCGCTCCATCCGGGCTACGGGACCGAGCCTGTGTCGGCCGCTGTCAATCCACGCGCGCAAAAATATTCCACTTTACCGAAATTCGGTTTCGGCGTATGTGTCGCTCATCCCGGCTCACCCAAGAGGGGCGACTTGA
>NZ_LFJC01000003.1:1933370-1962476 GCF_002776695.1 Bradyrhizobium nitroreducens | reverse complement strand
CAAAAGCCCGGCCGGCAAAGGCCCCCGCACCCCTGCCCGCCCGCCCGCCCCCGTCGCGGCAAAACGCCCCAAGGGGGCTTCCAAGCGGTCTCCAAAGGGGGCCGTCACGGCCTCCCCGGACCTCTCGCAGGAGCGCATCGTCCGCGCGCTGGAGACCATTGCGGCGCTCCTGTCCGCCCAGGGCAAGCCGGCGCTCGAACGCGAATCGTTCAAAGAGGCCGATGCCTATGTCTGGCACCCCGACGGACGCCTCGCCGCGGTGCCCCGGGTCAGCCGCGTCGAGCTGTTCCTGCTGAAGGGGGTCGACCGGATGCGCGACATCCTGATGGAGAACACCGAGCGTTTCGCCAATGGCCTGCCCGCCAACAACGCCCTGCTCTGGGGCGCGCGTGGCATGGGCAAATCGTCGCTGGTGAAGGCGGCGCATGCCAGCATCAATGCCGAGCGCAAGCCGGCCGACAGGCTGAAGCTGATCGAGATCCACCGCGAGGACATCGAGAGCCTGCCGATGCTGATGGAGAAGCTGCGGGACGCCAGCTTCCACTTCATCGTGTTCATCGACGACCTCTCCTTCGACGGCAATGACGCGTCCTACAAATCGCTCAAGGCGGTGCTCGAAGGCGGCATCGAGGGCCGGCCCGAAAACGTCATCCTCTACGCCACCTCCAACCGCCGCCATCTGCTGGCGCGCGACATGATCGAGAACGAGCGCTCGACTGCGATCAATCCCGGCGAAGCGGTCGAGGAGAAGGTGTCGCTGTCGGATCGCTTCGGCCTCTGGCTCGGCTTCCACCGCTGCAGCCAGGACGAATACCTCGCGATGGTGCGCGGCTATTGCAGCCATTTCGGCGTCAAGATGGACGACGAGGCATTGGAGCGCGAGGCGCTGGAATGGTCGACCACCCGCGGCTCGCGCTCGGGCCGCGTCGCCTGGCAGTTCGTGCAGGAACTGGCGGGACGGCTGGGCGTGAAGTTGGCCGCGAGCTAGCCGGAGTCACCGCCCGCCCGGAACTGTCACTTCCGGCATGCTTGTCGTCGTCAATCTTCATGTGGACACGCTTTCCTCCGGAAGCGGCAGCCTCGCGCGCTCTTGCGCGAAGAGTGTCGCGACGAAGGTGAGCGCTGCCGTGATCGTGACGTAGAAGGCCGGAGCAAGGGGATTGGCCGTCATCTGCACCAGGTGCGCGCTGATGTACGGCGCGAGACCGCCGAAAATCGTGACCGCGAGCCCATAGGAGATCGAAAGAGCGCTGTAGCGAATGCGCGTCGGGAATTGCTCCGACAGAATCGCGCAGAGCGGCCCGCAATACATCGAGAGAAGGACGCTGGCGAGAGCCTGGGTCAGGATCAGACCCGTTGCGCTCGGCATCGACACGACAAGCATGAACAGCGGGTAGGCGCCGACCGCCGAGAACGCCGAGGCGGCCAGAAAGACCGGTCGGCGTCCGACGCGGTCTGACACCGCGCCCATCACCGGCGCGAGCACGAGATAGACGACACCCGACACGGCCGTCGATAGAAAAGTCGTGGAAGCTGGAATCTTGAGCTGTTGCTGTGCGAAGCTCGGAAAGAAAACCAGGAAGATGTAGTTGATCGCGCAAGCACAGATGCTGACGCCGAAGCCGATCAGCAGAGGCTTGCGGTAGCGGCTGATCGCCAAGCGGACCGGCGATTCGATGACCTCCTGCTTCTCGGCAGCCCGCTCGAAAGAGGGAGTTTCGTGAACATGGGTTCGCAGGTAGTGACCGACCGGACCGAGCACGAAGCCGAGCAGAAAGGCCAGACGCCACCCCCAGGCGTTGAACACCTCGGGCTCGAAGAACGTCGTCAGCAGATAAGAGACGGCCGTTGCCAGTAGGAGACCGAGCGCCGTCGCAGCCTGCTGGAAGCTGCTGATCCAACCGCGCTTCCCTGCCGGGGCATATTCGACCAGGAAGGCAGCCGCGCCGCCCCACTCGCCGCCTGTCGAAAAGCCTTGCGCCATCCGGCAGGCGATGAGCAGGATGGGCGCCGCGACGCCCCAGGTCGCATAGGTCGGCAGCAAACCGATCGCGCCGGTGCCCGCTGCCATGAGGCCGATCGTCATCACCAGCGCGGCTCGGCGTCCGAACCTGTCGCCGTACGACCCGATGACGACAGCACCGACCGGCCGCATGAAGAAGCCGACCGCAAAGGTCGCGAACGTCGAGAGCAACCCCGCCATCGGGTCGGTCGATGGAAAAAAGGCCCGCGCGAGTGGCGCTGCCATGAAGGCGTAGATCAGAAAATCGTAAATCTCGAACATCTGGCCGAGGCCGCAGGATAGGATCGCCCGTCGAATGGCGATTTGCTCGCCCCTTCCCTCGCCCGAATTGGCCTCGACGGAGGTCGTTGAACGTTCGCCATTCGACGTGGCGGCAAGATCAGCCGATGAGATCATTCGACATCTTCCCCAGTTGTTGTGCGCCTTCACGACCCACGCTCTTTGCGAGGGCGGGACTCACTCGGATTTTCCTGGTGATGGAGCGCCTGACTCAGCGTTCGCCTTGGCGTAGGTGGCGATTTCGGCGTGGGTCGCGAACCAAACGTCGCCCTTTGCTCTGGCGAGCCGGACGATCTCTTCGAGTATCCATATGCGCGAGCGCTGGGTGATGATGTGCGGGTGCATCGTCAGCTGGAACAGGCCGCCGTCCGCGTAGGCCGCCTCGAACTCGCGGCGGAAGATGTCGAGGACAGCGTCAGGCGGGGTGTAGGGTCGTAGCGCCGAGAAGCGGTTCATCATGAAATAGACAGCGTCGTCGCGCACCCATTCCACGGGAAGCTCCGTGATGCCGCTCGGCGTCCCGTCGAGTTCAAGCTCGTAGCAGTCCTCGTCCGCCATCAGCGAGGAATCGTAGAGCAGACCAAGCTCCTGCTCGATGCGCAGGGTGTTCGGGCTGAAATCCCAGGACGGTGTTCGCAGGCCAACCGGCCGCACGCCGGACAGCTCTTCCAGCGCATCGATCGAGCGGAACATCAGGTCACGTTCCGCCTCGTAGGGCAGAACCGAGTTCAGCTCGTGAATCCAGCCGTGCACACCGATCTCGTGGCCATCCGCGACGAGACTTCGCTGCTCGTCCGGATAAAGCAGTGCGGCCACGGCGGGCACGAAAAAGGTCGCCTTCACCCCGTGACGATCCAGCAGCTTGCGGATGCGCGGGACGCCGACCCGGTTGCCATACTGCCCCCAGGACATGCGACCGATCGACTTGCCGCCGTCGCGCAGCTCGTTCGTCTCGTGGTCCGAATCGAAGGATAAGGCGACGGCGCAACGCGCTCCGCCTTTCCAGGTCTTTGGACGATAGGAACGCCCCGCGCGCACCTGGTTGACAAGGCGGCGCCAATGCGCCTCCTCCCACTGCCAAGGTTCCTGTTGAGTGGCCTGCGACATCGTCGATCTCCGGGTTCGGCTTGGCGAGATTGCTTCGATTTGGCTCGGACGGGGCCGAGCAAGTCTGACTGGCTATGGTCGCCTAAGAATGGTGTCAGGCAATTTCTTCCACGGCAGATCACCTGGATCGATCGCCATCGCCCCCGCCGCCTTGGCGATCAGGACGTCCCGCTCCGGATCGGCAACCAGAGGTTCGAAGTCTGCGCGAAAATGGTTGGAGCTCTTGACCACGATCAGGCGCATGTCCTCGGGCGCGATACCGAGCGATCGGAACAACTCGCGGTCTTGAGTACCGACCTTTGCGCTGATGACTGCGACGAGCACACCCTCGATCTCGAGACAGGCCGACGGTCCGAGCTCCGCGACGAATCCCGTCATCTTGGGACCCTTGAAGGTGACCCTGCCACTGGCGACGGCACGAACCTTGAACGTGCCGGATACCGGCCGATCGCTCCAGCCGTCCCAGGTTGGAATCATCGCACCGATCTCAAACGTTAGTTCTGCGCCAACGCCTGCCGCGACCGCTGCGGCCGCAGCGTCGGGGTCGAACAGCATGCCGAAACACACACGGCCCGGATATGCCCGCCCCGCTCCCTCGGCGAGGAGCGCGTGAAGCAGGCCCGTGGTGCTGCCCGTTCCACCCACACCTGGATTGTCTTGCGTGTCGGCGATCACGATCGGTCTGCCCGTATCCGCCGTCCGTTCAAGCGCGAGCGCGATCGCTTCGCGCGCCTCGTAGACGTGTTGCCGCCATTTCTGAGGCTGCCCGGCACTCCTGGCCAGTTGATCCACGGCAGGTGCCGACCGTTCCCCATACCCCCAGATCATCGGCGCGCATTCTTCGAAATCCGATGCCGGGAAGCCCATGCAGAAGCTCAGCATGGCGTCGTATTGCCGCTCCAGACGGAGAAGCTCATTGTAGACCGCTCGCGCGGGATCGATCGTGGTACTTTGCGCATTCAGCGGGATAAGGAAGGGCAGCCGGACGAAAGTGAGCTTTTCCCGGCCGCTGCGCTGGCCCCGGCGCGCCAGCAGCTCGGCGGCGAGTTCGCCCGTCTCGACGTAGTCGATATGAGGATAGGTCCTGTAAGACACCAGTCCGTCGGCCAGACTCAACATCCGCGTCGTTACATTCGCGTGCAGATCCAAGCTGCAGACGATCGGAATATCATCTCCGACAGTCGCTCTCACTCGCGCGATCAACTCGCCTTCCGCGTCATCGTGGCTCACGGACATGGCGGCGCCATGAAGGTCGAGATAAACGGCCTCGAAGCCTCCCTGTCTCGCATCTCCAACGATCGTGTCGCAGATCTGATTGAACGCATCGTCGGTGATGTACGACGACGGAACCGCGCCGCACCAAAGGCTGGGCAGAAGGTCCCAGCCTCGGGCCCGAGCAGACCTGATGAATCCCGTGGCGGGCACGTTGACGCTGGAGATCAGGTCCAGCATCGCCCGGCCATGCGTTGGGCGCGGGAACATCTCGCCGCTCTCAAACGCCTTCCAATCGGCGCGATTGGGCGCAAACGTGTTCGTTTCGTGCTTGAATCCAGCGATCAGGACTTTCACTTCATAACCTTCACGACAGCGTCCGGCCGTCTAATTTGAGAGGCGGCGGCGCTTCAATTGTGATTCAGCGTCCGCATCATTGATCTTGAAAATCTACCGGGTCGCAGTGGCGAACAATGATCGCATGTGCGTATGATCGTTGCCGTAGCGACAACAATTGCGGCGGAGTCATGGACTGGGCAGATTTGAGCGAGCGCCATCTGCGAAGCTTCTGGATGGCGGTGACCGTCGGATCCGTGCGCGGCGCGGCGGATCGGCTCGACGTCGAACCTTCCGTCGTCAGCCGACATATTCAACGCCTGCAGCTACAGCTCGGCGTTCGCCTTTTGGAACGCCGCGGCAGGGGCGTTAAACCCACCGAAGCTGCAGCGTTGCTCCTGGAATTCTGCGAAACGCGTAAAGCGCAAGAAGAGCAACTGCTCGTCCGCCTCGGCGATATGGGGAAGACCTTGCGCGGCCGGGTGCACATCGTCGGCGGCGAAGGGTTCATACCCGATCTCATGACCTGGGCATTGTGTGAATTCGGCAGGCAGCACCCGGGAGTCGATATCACTCTGGAGCAGGCCGGCGTTCGCGATCTCGTCGCAATGGTTGCGCAGGACAAGGCTCACGTCGGCATCGCCTATTGCATCGAGCCTTCGCCACCCGTCGAAGCCGTCGTGAGCCGGCGAAAGCCGGTCTGCATGATCGTCGCTCCAAACCATCCATTGGCGAGGGCCAAGCAGCCGGTCAGCCTCCAGGACGCTGCCCGCTATCCGATCGCCCAGATGGCGGCCGGCTTCGGTCTTCAGCAGGCCGTCAGTCGTGCCGCCGCGGCGGCGAAGGTTGTCATCGCCGATCGCCTCGTCACCAATTCTCTCACGTCGCTTCGCGAGTTCGCAGCCCTGGGACTTGGCGTGAGCTTCATGTCGGCACAATCGGCGGCAGCGGACGTCGCCGCGGGACGCCTCGTCGTGCTTCCGACGACAAGTCGGGTCCTCAACGGAATGAGGGTTCATGTCCTGATCCGAAGCGGCCGATTTCAAAGTCGGGCAGTTAGGGAGGTCATCGGCTTTCTGGCGCGAAAATCAGCCATGTGGGAAGTCGCCGTTTAGGCGCGACGATCAGACCGAGCGCTCGCGTCCTGTTCTTGAACCCTTTGACAGAGAAAGGCACGTCCCGGGTGCACAGGGACGTGCCTCGCATTCATTGACCTAGCTAGAACCAGAAGACTCCGGCCCATCGGGGTCCGCCAAACCTCGCCTCACGCCCCGTTCAGGAATTGAAGCGGGTCAACCGGGCTCGATCCCTTGCGGATCTCGAAGTGGAGCTGCGGCGACGCCACCTCCCCGGATTGACCCGACTTGGCAATGACCTGACCGCGCTTGATGGTATCGCCGCGCTTCACCAACAGCTCACTCGCATGGGCATATGCGGTGACGTAGCCGTTGGAGTGCCGAACCAGGACCAGATTGCCGTAACCCTTCAGCTCGTTGCCGGAGTAAGCGACGACGCCGTCTTCGGCCGCCTTGACCGGCGTCCCCTCGGGCACCGCGAGATTGATGCCGTCATTGGACTTGCCGTTGGTCTTGGCGCCGTAGCTGGTGACCACCTTGCCGCGGACCGGCCAGCGGAAGGTCGGAAGCGCGCTGGTGGTCTCCGCGGCTTTCGCGGGAGCCTCAGTGGGCTTCTCTTCGACATTGGCGGTGGCCTGAGCGAGGCGCGCGCTCTGCACGGGCGCGGCGGCGGCCATCCTCGTGGCTGGCGCGGGCGCAGCCGCAACGGGCTGCAGCGTCCCCGCAACCGGAGCAGCCCCGACGGGGGCCGCAGCAACCGGCGCCGCGACGGCAGCGGTCTTCGCTCCGGGCACGGTCAGCTTGGTGCCGAGCTTGAGCTTGGCCGAGGGATCGAGCCCGTTGGCACGGGCGAGCTCGGCCGACGAAATATGGTTCTTGCGGGCGATGCTGGCGAGCGTGTCGCCGTGGTTGACGAAGTGCGTGCTCGGCGGCGCAGCCAAGGCGGCAACCGGCTTCGCGGCCGGAGCTGCCGCAACGGGAGCCAACGCAGGTGCGGGCGCAGCGGCCGTGGCCGGATGCGGAATGATCAGCTGCTGGCCGGGCGAGAGCGCGCGCGGGCCCTTGTAGCCGTTGGCGGCGAGGATCGCCTGCGGCGTGACGTGATAGCGCTTGGCGAGCACGTCGAGCGTGTCGCTGGTGCCGACGATGATCTTGGTCCCGCCAGCCGGCTGGGCGGCCGCAACGGAGCGCGGCGGCACGGTGGCCGTGGTCTCCAGATGCGGCTGCGCCGGGGGCGCGTAGGAGCTGACGCCGCGCCCGCCTCCGGACACGCCGCCACCACCCGCGACGGGATAGGATTGCGGAGCGGACACCGCCGGCGGCGGCAAGGGCTGCGACTGATAATAACCGGGCTGCGTCTGCGGCCGCGCATATTGCGGCAGCTCACGCGGCTGCTGCGGCGGTGCCTGCTGCACCGAACCGGTCTGGTCAGAGGCGAAGGGATTGGAGAAGTTCGACTGGGACAGTCGCGACGACATGTCGGCGCTGCACCCTGCGAAGCTGAAGGAGATCAGCGCCAGCACCGCGACCTGCGGCACGCGGCGCGAGTAAAGCAACTCGGCGACAGCGGACATGGTTACTCACTCGTACGCAACAGAACTGGTGTTTTAAGTAAACACGCGTCGAGTAAATAACGGCTTAACCCTCCCAATAAGATGTTGGCGGCACAGCCGATCCGGAATTCTACAGCTCCCGCGCCACGCCGGGCAGTGCCGGCACGAACCGGACCTCGACGAGTTCCCTGCGCTCGATCCCCCCTTCGGTCCGGGTCAGCCGGACCAGCGTCTGCACGCCCTGATGCGGGCCGACCGGCGCGATCAGGATACCCCCGACTTCGAGCCGCTCGACCAGGTTCTCGGGGATCTGCTCCATCGCGGCGGTGACGATGATGCGATCGAACGGGCCGATATTGGGCGGCAGGTTAAGCCCGTCGCCAAGCATCACCTCGACATTGTGACAGTCGAGCTTTTCGAGCCTGGCACGTGCCGCATCGGCAAGCTTGCGATAGCGCTCGACCGTCAGGACCTGGCCGGCGAGCCGCGACAGCACGGCCGCCTGATAGCCGGAACCTGTTCCGATCTCGAGCACACGATGCTGCTTCCGGAGTTGAAGCTGCTCGGTCATGTAGGCGACCACGAAGGGCTGGCTGATGGTCTGCCCGCAGGCGATCGGCAGCGCACTGTCCCGATAGGCACCGTCGCGATCGGCCTCGTCGACGAAGAGATCGCGCGGCACCTCCTCCATGGTTCGCAGCACCGCCTGATCGCTGATGCCCCGACGCCTCAGCGTGAGCTGAAACATCATCTTTTCCGGCGGGTGCTGATGGGAGGTCATTGCCTGCTTACGCTGTCTTGCCCGGCCCGGTGGGACATCATTCAAGCCCGGACGCAGAATCTGTTCCTGCTCAGGAACTCATGATAGCCTTCGCGTGGAGCATTTGACCACAAATTGGCTTGCCACGGGCGAGCTGCGATGACCATTTTCGGGCATCCGTTCGTCGAAACGCGCATTGCGTCGATTCGTGTTATCTGCGAACGTTTTTGGCAAAGGGCAAGGACTCCACTATGACCGCGACAGGGCTTTCCGGCCGCTCTGTATTCCTCGTCGAGGACGAGGTGATGATCAGGATGATGGTCGCGGACATGCTGGAAGAGCTCGGCTACAAGGTCGCAGCCGAGGCCGGCGACATCACCGAGGCCATGCGGCTCGCCCAGGCGACCGAATTCGACATCGCCATTCTCGACGTCAACGTCAACGGCAAGGTGATCTCGCCGGTCGCCGACGTGATCAAGGCCAAGGGCCGCCCCTTCATCTTCGCCACCGGCTACGGCTCCTCCGGCCTGCCCGAGCAGTACCGCGACCGGCCGGCGCTGCAAAAGCCGTTTCAGCTCGACGCGCTCGGCAGGACCATCGAAGCCGCGCTGCGCGGCGAGTAGACGCTATTTCCAGATCTTCTTACTTCAACGTCGCGCTGAGCTCTTCCGAAAACGCTTCATTGGTGCGGTCGAGCCTGAGCGGCGTCACCGAGACGTAGCGCTCGCGCAGCGCGGCCAGATCGGTGCCGTCGGCCGGCGTGTCCAGCATCGCGCTGCGCTCGAAACCGATCCAGAAATAGGGATTGCCCCGGCCGTCCCTGCGCTCGTCGACCCTGAGGAAACCGAGATTGCGCTTGCCCTGGCGGGTGACGCGGATGCCGAGCACCTCCTCCGGCGCGCAGGAGGGGAAGTTGACGTTGATGACGGTGTCCTTCGGGATGCCTGCGGCGATCACCTTGCGCAGGATGTCGGGCCCGAGCTTGCGCGCGGTATCCCACGGCGGCCGCTCGCGGGTCTCGACGCTGAACTCCTGCGACAGCGCGAACGACGGCAGGCCGAGAATGGTGCCCTCCAGCGCGCCGGCGATGGTACCGGAATAGACCACGTCCTCGGCGACGTTGCGGCCCTTGTTGACCCCGGACAGCACGACGTCCGGGAGCTTGGCCCCGAGGATGTGGCGCGCCCCCATGATGACGCAGTCGGTCGGCGTGCCGCGCACGGCAAAGTGCCGCGGCCCGACCTCGCGCAGGCGCAAGGGATCGTTCAGCGACAGCGAATGCGACACGCCGGACTGGTCGAGCTCGGGTGCCACCACCCAGACGTCGTCGGACAGCGCACGCGCGATCTCCTCGACCACCTTGAGGCCGGGGGCGTGGATGCCGTCGTCATTGGTGCAGAGAATGCGCATGCGAAGGTTCGATTCCTGAAGGGGATCTGAGCCGTCTTATCCGGCTCCGGCCGATCAGGCAAACCGGGCAGATTTCGGGGTCGGTCAGGTTCCCTGGCCTGCTTTCTCTACCGGCGGATGCGCCATTGCGGCAGGAAGCGCGCGAGCCGCCCCTCCGCGCGCAGCTTCATCGCCGGCACGGCCGGACTGACGACCGGCGCTCCGATCACGCCGAGCGCCTCCAATTGCGCAACGAGCGGATTCGACTCTGGCGCCTGCGGAAAGCGTTCGCGCGCCACCGTCAGCGCCTTGTCGAAGTCTGCTGCATTCACGCCGGGCTTGGCGCGCCGGCTCCGCACGAGATCGTCGTCCCAGAGCCGCGCGATCTCGATGTCGAGCACGCCGCGCAGGCGCTGGTCGACGGCCTGAATGCCGGCCCCCGTCACCGCCCATTGTCTGCCGACCCAGAAGATGTCGCGGTGCAAGGCCATGAACGGAGGGTTCGCGTTGCGGGGCCGGCAGGATAGCCGGCCGCCCGATCTTCGCAACCAAACGTTTTTTGCGTTTCAGGCAGGCAGCAGGATTTACTCCCGCCCGATCACCTTCACGCCGCCCATATAGGGCTGCAGCACGTCGGGGACCGCGATCGAGCCGTCCTCCTGCTGATAGGTCTCCATCACGGCGATCAGCGCGCGGCCGAGCGCGGTGCCGGAGCCATTCAGCGTGTGCACGAAGCGCGGCTTGCCATCGGGGCCGCGCGAGCGCGCATCCATGCGGCGGGCCTGGAAGTCACCGCAGACCGAGCAGCTCGAGATCTCGCGGAACGCCCCGCCCTCGCCCTGGCCCGGCATCCAGACCTCGATGTCGTAGGTTTTTTGCGACGAAAAACCCATATCTCCTGCGCAGAGCGTCATCACGCGATAATGCAGGTCGAGCTTCTGCAACACCTGCTCGGCGCAGGACAGCATCCGCTCCAGCTCGTCCTTGCTGGTCTCGGGAGTCGTGACGGAGACCAGCTCGACCTTGGTGAACTGATGCTGGCGGATCATGCCGCGCGTGTCGCGCCCCGCAGCGCCCGCCTCGGCGCGGAAGCACGGCGTCAGCGCCGTGAGCCGCATCGGCAACTGCTTCTCGTCGAGGATGGATTCACGCGCAAGATTGGTGAGCGAGACCTCGGCAGTCGGGATCAGGCCGAGGCGTTCTGTTCTCAGCCGTTCCTGATCGGGCGATGCAAGCAGCTCGCCCTTGATCGCCCAGAACTGGTCGTCCTCGAATTTCGGCAGCTGTCCGGTGCCGAACATGATCTCGTTGCGCACCAGCAGCGGCGGATTGATCTCGGTATAGCCGTGCTCGTCGACGTGCAGATTGAGCATGAACTGTCCGAGTGCGCGCTCGAGCCGCGCCAGCGCCTTCTTCAGCACGACGAAGCGCGCGCCGGAGAGTTTTGCCGCCGCCTCGAAATCCATATAGCCCAGCGCCGTACCGAGATCGTCATGCAGCTTCGGCGCGAAATCATAGTTGCGCTTGTTGCCGAACACATGGCGCTGCACGTTGCCGTGCTCGTCGACACCATCGGGCACCTCGTCGAGCGGAATGTTCGGGATCGCGGACAGCTCTTTGGTCAGCTCCTCGTCGGCGGCCTTCGCGGCCGCTTCGAGCTCAGGCATCGTGGTCTTGAGCTCGGCGACTTCAGCCATCAGCTTGGCCGCGCGCGCCTCGTCCTTGGCCTTCTTGGCGTCGCCGATCTCCTTCGAGGCCGCATTGCGCCGCGCCTGCGCCTGCTCGGACGCCAGGATCGCCGCGCGCCGCGTCTCGTCGATCGCAAGCAGCGAGGCCGCCATCGGCTTCAGGCCGCGCCGGGCGAGGCCGGCATCGAAGGCTTGCGGATTGTCGCGGATCGATTTGATGTCGTGCATGGCTGTCTTCCCGTCATGGCCGGGTTCATCCCGGCCATCCACGTGTCTGCAGCCTTAGACCAAGTCGTGGATGCCCGGGTCAAGCCCGGGCATGACGAATCATGGGCTGAGCAGCGCTAACATAGAGCGAAAGCGCCCTACTCCGCCGGATTGGCCGGCGTCGAGACGTCGGTGCCGGTGGTGGCCTGCGCGGCAGCCGCCGCCTTCCTCTCCACCATGCCGACCGCGATGATCGAGCCCTCGTAGAGCGCCAGCAAGGGGATCGCGAGCGAGCACTGGCTGAGCACGTCCGGTGGCGTCAACACGGCCGCGATGACGAAGGCGATGACGATGAAATAGCGGCGCTTCTCGCGCAGCATCTTCGACGTCACGATTCCGATCCGGCCGAGCAGCGTCAGGATCACCGGAAGCTGGAAGGCGATGCCGAAGGCGAAGATCAGCGACATCATCAGCGACAGATATTCGCCGACCTTGGGCAGGAGCTGGATCTGCGCGGTCTCGTCGCTTCCGGCCTGCTGCATGCCGAGCGAGAAGCGGACCAGCATCGGCAGCACGACGAAATAGACCAGCGCCGCGCCGAGCACGAAGAAGAACGGGGTCGCGACCAGATACGGCAGGAAGGCCTGCTTCTCGTGCTTGTACAGGCCGGGCGCGACGAATTTGTAGATCTGCGTCGCGACGATCGGAAACGAGATGAAGCCGGCGCCGAACAGCGCGAGCTTGAGCTGGGTGATGAAATATTCCAGCAGCGCCGTGTAGATGAACTTGGAGTTCTCGGGGCCCGCGACCCACACGAACGGCCAGACCAGCACGTTGTAGATCTGCTTGGCGAAGAAGAAGCAGAAGATGAAAGCCACGCCAAAGCCGAGCAGTGCCTTGATCAGCCGCGAGCGCAGCTCGATCAGATGGTCCATCAGCGGGGCTTTGCTGGCCTCGATATCGGCGTCGGTCATGACGCTTTGGCGTCCTTGATCGCTTCGGAGGGCGCGGTGTCCTGCGCCACCTGTGCCTGCTCGACTTCACGGGTGATCGCAAGCGGCTCGTTCGCAGCTGCATGCGCCTCGGCTTCCATGAAGGTCGCGGGCGTCGGGGCCTCCGGCGTGGTGGGCGTTGTCGGAGGTTCAACGGTAGTCGTCGTGGATGTCTCCGCGGGCTTGTCGAGCGCATCGACGCGGAGCGCGTCGCTGACGTCCTTCTGCAGCGAAGTCAGCGGATTGAATCCGGTGGCGGCTTCCTTGACCTCGTCAAAACTCTTCTTGAGGTCGGCCATCTCGGCCTCGCGCATCGCTTCCTGGAACTGGCCCTGGAATTCGGCGGCCATCTTGCGCGCCTTGCCCATCCACTGTCCGACCATGCGCAGCACGCCCGGCAGCTCTTTCGGGCCGATGGCGATCAGGGCCACGACCCCGATGAGGACCAGTTCACTCCACCCGATGTCGAACATGAGGTCTTCCGTTCACGCGAAGCCGCAACTGGCCCAATCCCTTGCGCGCAGGATCGGGCCGCTACCCGCGTCTCGCGTGCTCTGGCTCAGACGGCCTTGCTGCCGACGTCGGACCGCGCCGCGGTCGGCGCATTGTTGTGCTCGATGGACTTGGCCGGCTCCGGCTTCTCGGCGGGCTTGTCGTCGTCCTGCATGCCCTTCTTGAATGCCTTGATGCCCTGCGCCACGTCGCCCATCAGATCCGAAATCTTGCCGCGGCCGAACAGCAGCAGGACCACTGCGATCACCAGGATCCAGTGCCAAATGCTGAGTGAACCCATCCTGCAACCCTCCAAACGCGCATGGCCGGGGGACCCGGCCGATCTTCACCGAAACCTAGGCTTGGCAGGTCTCAAAAACAAGGACCAAGGCAGCGCCAATTCGCTGTAGGCGCTACGTAATCTTGCTAGTGTTAACCGGTCGCAGGGCACCGGTGAAAGGCCGGAGCCTCACTCTTCGGCGCCGCCTTCGCCGCCGCCCTCATTGCCGCCGTCCGGTGCCCCCTCCGACGTCTCGGGCTCGACCGCAGGCGCCAGCGCCAGATCGAGATCCTCGCCCGGTTCCAAGGGGTCCTCGTCCTCGCGGAGCTGCGGATCGTCCGACGGGGTCGGCACGCTGAAGCCGGTCGGCAGGCGCGAATCCAGCAGGCCCGTGCCCTTCAGCTCCTCCAGGCCCGGCAGATCGCCGAGTTGTTCCAGGGTGAACTGCGACAGGAAGTCCTCGGTGGTTCCGAAGGTCAGCGGACGGCCCGGCGTCTTGCGCCGGCCGCGCGGCTTGATCCAGCCGGTTTCCAGCAGCACGTCGAGCGTGCCCTTCGAGGTGACGACACCGCGGATCTCCTCGATCTCGGCGCGCGTCACGGGTTGGTGATAGGCGATGATCGCCAGCACCTCGATCGCCGCGCGCGACAGGCGGCGGGTTTCGGTGCTCTCCCGCGTCATCAGCCAGGCGAGATCGCCGGCCGTGCGGAAGGTCCATTTGTTGGCCACGCGGACGAGGTTCACCCCGCGCATGGCGTAGTCGGCCTGCAGCTGCTCGAGCGCGGCCTTGACGTCGACTCCCTCGGGCATACGCTTGGCCAGCGTCGCGGTATCAAGCGGTTCACTCGATGCGAACAGCAGCGCTTCCAGCAGCCGCAATTCCTCGGGACGCGCCTGGGTTTCGTTCTCCATCGGCTCGGCCTCTTCTACCCGCACTTCAGCCAGGCTTGCCATGGCAGATTCTCCTTCTTGCACTTAAGCGACCGGCGCATCAGGCGCGGGAGCTGCGTCCGGGACCGGTTTCGGGCGCCCTTTCCGGAAATAGATGGGCGCGAATGCCTCTTTCTGGTTCAGCTCCAGCTGACCTTCGCGCACCAATTCGAGCGCGGCGGCAAAGCTCGAGGCGAACACCGTCGCGCGCTGCGTCGGATCGGCGACGTGGCGGATCAGGAAGTCGTCGAGCACGCCCCAGTCATCCTGCTCGGTGATGCTGCCGACCAGCCGCTCCAGCGTGGCGCGCGCTTCCGCAAGCGACCACACCGTGCGCTTGGCCAGATGCACGCTTGCCAGCACGCGCGACTGACGCTGCGAGGCATAGGCGGTGAGCAGATCGTACAGTGTCGCCGTGTATTTCGGATGCTTGATCTCGGCGATCTGCTCGGGCTCACCGCGCGGGAAGATGTCACGCTGCAATTGCGGCCTGTTCATCAGGCGGTTGGCGGCCTCGCGAATGGCCTCCAGCCGGCGCAGACGGTTGGCGAGCGCGGTAGCCATCTGCTCGGCGCTCGGGCCTTCCGCGCTCGGCGGCTCGGGCAGCAAGAGGCGCGACTTCAGGAAGGCGAGCCATGCGGCCATGACGAGATAGTCGGCGGCAAGCTCGAGCCGGATCTTTCGCGCGGCCTCGATGAAGTGGAGATATTGGTCGGCCAGCGCCAGAATCGAGATCTTGGCGAGGTCGACCTTCTGCTGCCGGGCCAGCGCGAGCAGCAGGTCGAGCGGCCCCTCATAGCCCTCGACGTCCACCACCAACGCCGGCTCACCCTCTGCGAGCTCTGCGGGCCGCCCGGTTTCAAACGATAGGATTTCTGCGGTCATGCGGATGCCGTGTTTGCCCGTGCGATCAATGCGTCCAGCTCAGTGCGTGCGGCGACCCGGTCGAACGGCTGCGGTGCCTTGCGGGCGGCGAGCGCGGCATTCGCCCGCTCCAGCGCCCGGCCCGACAGCTCAGGTGTCTGACCGGCAACCGCGCGCATTTCCTCGATGTTGCCGTTGCAATGCAGCGCCACGTCGCAGCCGGCCGCGAAGATGGCGCGGGTCCGCTCGGCGATATTCCCCGACAGCGCGTTCATCGACACGTCATCACTCATTAACAAACCCTGGAACCCGATTGCGCCGCGAATCACGTCAGCAATCATTGTCGCAGATGTCGTCGCCGGATGGGCGGGGTCGACCGCGCTAAACACAACATGTGCAGTCATCGCCATCGGCAGATCCGACAACGGCTTGAACGCGGCGAAGTCGGTCCGCTCCAGCTCATCCTTCGGCGTATCCACCGTCGGCAACTTGAAATGGGTGTCCGCGGTGGCGCGGCCATGGCCTGGAATGTGTTTGAGGACCGGGAGCACGCCGCCCTGCTCCAGCCCTTCCGTGACGGCCCGCGCGATCGCCGCGACCTTGGCGGGCTCCGTGCCGTAAGCCCGGTTGCCGATCACGGCATCGGCGCCCGGCACCGGCACGTCAGCAAGCGGCAAGCAATCCACGGTAATGCCGAGATCGGCGAGATCGGCCGCGATCAGCCGGGCGGACAGGCGCGCCGCGGTGAGTCCCAGCGCCGAATCAGTGTCGTACAGGGTCGAGAAAACTGCGCCCGGCGGATACACCGGCCAGTGCGGCGGCCCCAGCCGCTGCACCCGCCCGCCTTCCTGATCGATCAGCACAGGCGCGTCGGGGGCACCGGCCGCCGTCCGCAATTCCGCAACCAATGCAGCAACTTGAGCTGGGGTTGCGACATTGCGCTTGAAGAGGATGAAGCCCCACGGGCGTTCGCTGCGGATAAACTCCCGCTCGGCGGCGGTCAGTTCCGTTCCGGAAACGCCGGTAATGAAGGCCCGCGTGCTCATAACGGCCGATTAACCCTGCCCCGTCAGAGGGTCAAGGAATCGGCGGATAATACTACGGGATAAAGCACTGCCCGCCGGCCGCCATCAGCTCCTTGCAGAACTGCGAGGCCTCCTGGCGCGTCCGGTAGGGACCGACCAATGCACGGTACTTCACCTTTCCATCGGACAATTCGGTGCGCCTGATCACCGCCGAGCGGGAGCCCAGGACCGACGGATACTTCCCCTGCGTCACGCGGTACGACTCCCTGGCCGCCGCTTCGGTGTCCTGGGACGAAACCGACACCATGACGCCATGGCTCTCGGGAGCAGCGTTCGGCGCGATCTGGGTCGGCGTGGTCGCAGCCATGCGCTGCGGCGATTCGGCGGCAGGTGCCGATTGTGGCGCCAGCGAGAGCGGCTGGTTGGCGCTGGCATTGGCCGATGTCGGCGGATTGCGCGGCGCGGCTGGCGCTGCGACTGGCTTCGGCGGAGCTGCCGGCTTGGAGGCCGCAGCCGACTGCGGCGTGGCGCTGTCGGTCTGATCGCCCTTCACGGCGACAGTCCTGATCGGGCGCGGCGAATTGTTCGGCAGCGTGCCGTTGCTTGCGCCCGGTGGCGGCACTGTGGACGGCGATACGCTCGCGACCGACGGCGGGTTCGCGTTCTGGTTCAGCGGCGGGAACACGACGCGGGGGCCGCCCGCCTTGGCGTTGACGTCGACCGGCGCCTCTTCGCGCGGCACGATCTTCTCGGTGCCATCGCCGCTCACCATGCGATCCGGCACCTTGGACGCGGAGTCCGACGGCGCGGGCACGATCTTGGTCGGCGTGTTGTCGGCCTTGATGATCGGCGGCTCGCCGCTGCGGGGCGAGCCGATATAGGTCTTGTAGGCGAACGCCGCCCCAGTGCCGACCACGGCCAGCGCCAGGATCGCCGCGACCGTCATCATGCCGCCGCGCTGCTTCCTGGGCTCGTCGACCTCCGCATCGGGATAGTCGCTCTGATACGCGTAGGGATCGTCCGGGTAGGCCGGATCGCGCTGATAATCCTGCTCGCCAGCCTCGAGCCGGCCATAGAGCGCATCGTCATAGCGCGACGGATCCGGCTGCTGATACGGCTCCTGATAGGCCGGCTGCTGGTAGGCCTGATCCTGCTGCGGGTAAGCCTGCTGCTGATGAGCCTGCCCCTGATAGGCGTGATCCTGATAGGTGTGATCCGGATAGGCCTGCGGTTGATGAAGATCAGGTGCGGGCGCGGCCGGCTCGGCCGAATAGCGATGCAGCGGATGGACCGGGCTGACCGACACTGGATAGTCAGGCTCGGAGACTGGAGCCGGCGCCGGCTGCACGTTGGCGCGCCGCATCCATGAGGGCGGCCCGGGCGGAGGCGGCGGAGCCTGCTCGGCATAGTCCTGCTGATACTCGTCCTGCCCATAATCGTCGTCTTGATAGCTCTGTGCGGGCGCAGGAGCGGCCGGCGGATGGGCAGCTGGCCGCGACTGCGCGGCAAACGGATCGGTCTGTCCGATCAGGCGGGCGAGCTCGGCCAGGGGATCGCTGTCCGCCTTCCCACGCTGATCGCCACCGCGACCAAAGTCATCGGAAGGAAACGGTCTGTCCTGATATCGTTCGGCCATCGTGATGATGCGTCCCTTCGGGAAAGCCGCGCGCCCCTCGACCAAGGCACGGCTTTCGACCCACAAGGCTTTCAACCAAGTCTAAGCGATCCGGCTTCTGCCGGTACCCCCAATTATCCCCTTAAGTAGTTCGCCCCAAACTACCGCATCTCGTTCGGGGCATGGACGCCGAGGATGGCGAGGCCCGATGCCAGAACCGAGACGACGCCCTGGACCATGGCCAGTCGCGCCTTTGTTAGATCTGCATCATTATTGATAATGAAGCGTAAATAGGGCAAATCCCGCCCCTTCGTCCAAAGCGCGTGAAATTCGCTCGCTAAGTCATAGAGGTAAAAGGCAATTCGGTGCGGCTCATGGGCCGCGGCGGCGGCTTCGAGCATACGAGGATATATTGCGAGCCGCTTGAGAAGTTCAAGCTCGACCGGGTCTGACAACCGCTCCACCGCCGACTCAGCCAGCCACGCAATGCGCTTGTCGGTATCCTCGGGCAGTTCCGGGAACACCTCCGCCCGCGCGTTGCGGAAGATCGAGTGGCCGCGGGCGTGGCCGTACTGGACGTAGAACACCGGGTTGTCGCGCGACTGTTCCATGACCTTGGCAAGGTCGAAGTCGAGCACCGCGTCGTTCTTGCGGTACAGCATCATGAAGCGGACGGCATCCTGGCCGACCTCATCCACCACCTCACGCAAGGTGACGAAGTCCCCGCTCCGCTTCGACATTTTCACCGGCTCGCCATTGCGCAAGAGCTTGACGAGCTGGACGATCTTGACGTCGAGCGCCCCCTTGCCCGAGGTCGTCGCCTTCACCGCCGCCTGCATGCGCTTGATGTAGCCGCCATGGTCGGCGCCCCAGACGTCGATCATCTCCGCAAAACCACGGTCAAACTTGTTCTTGTGGTAGGCGATGTCGGAGGCGAAATAGGTGTAGGAATTGTCGGACTTGATCAGCGGACGATCGACATCGTCGCCGTAGGCCGTCGCCTTGAACAGCAGCTGCTCGCGGTCTTCCCAGTCCTCGACCGGCGCGCCCTTGGGCGGCGGCAGGCGGCCTTCGTAAATGTCGCCCTTGGCCTTGAGGAAATCGATGGTCTCGGCCACCTTGTTGTTGCCGGTCTCGATCAGCGAGCGCTCCGAGAAAAACACGTCGTGGCGGATGTTGAGGGCGGCGAGATCGTCCTTGATCTCGTCCATCATCATCGCGATCGCCTTGGCGCGCACGGTCGGCAGCCACTCGGCCTCGCTCATGGCGCGGAGCTTGTCGCCGTGCTCGTTCACGAGCGCCTGCCCGACCGGCTTCAGATAGTCGCCGGGATAGAGGCCTTCCGGGATCGCGCCGATGTCCTCGCCGAGCGCCTCGCGGTACCGGAGAAACGCGGAGCGCGCGAGCACGTCGACCTGGGCGCCGGCGTCGTTGATGTAATATTCGCGCGTGACGTCGTGGCCGCCGAACTGCAGCAGGCTCGCCAGCGCATCGCCGAACACGGCGCCACGGCAATGGCCGACATGCATCGGCCCGGTCGGATTGGCCGAGACGTATTCGACATTGACCTTGGAGCCGCCGCGGACGCGGCCGTAATCGGCGGCCTCACGAAGCACGGTGCGCAGCGCCTCGGCCCAGGCGGCCGGCTTCAAGGTCAGATTGATGAAGCCGGGACCGGCGACGTCGACCTTGGCGATCAGCGCATCGGCACGCAGCCGTTCAGCGATCTGATCGGCGAGATCGCGCGGCTTGGCCTTTGCCTCCTTGGCCAGCACCATGGCGGCGTTGGTGGCCATGTCGCCATGAGAGGGATCGCGCGGCGGCTCGACCACCACGCGGGAGAAATCGATGCCCTCGGGCCAGCCGGCGTCCGCTGCAAGCGCGCGGCAGGCGGCATGCACGCGTGCGAGCACATCGGCGAACAAATGCAGGGATGAGGAGGTCTGGGGCATGGCCGCCGCCTAACGCAAATCCGGGGTCGAGTCAAAGAGCCGCTGGTGCTCGGTCAAGGCGAAACGGTCGGTCATTCCGGCAATGAAATTGCCGATCCGGCGGGCCCGGTCGCCCTCGTCGTCGCCTTGCGCCCCCACCAGCCATTCCGGCGGCAATTCCGCCGGCACCTTCAGGTATTTCGCGAACAGGTCGAACAGGATCTGCTCGGCCTCCCCCATCACACGCATCACCCGCTTGTGGCGGTACATGTGCTGGTAGAGGAAGGTCTTGATGGCGGCCTCCTCCTCGGCGACCTCGGGCGGGAACGCGACCAGGGCCCGGCTCTGCTGGCGCACATCCTGGGCCGACTGCGGCTTCACCGCAGCGAGGTTCTTCTGCGCCTCCGCGAACACTGCGCCGATCAAATGCGAGATCAGCTCGCGCACCAGCTCGGCACCGCGCCTGAGGTCTTCGAGCTCAGGATAATGCGCCGAGGTCTCGGCGATGATCTCGGCCGTGAGCGGCATCACCTTGAGATCGTCGAGATGGAACAGGCCGGCGCGCAGGCCGTCGTCGATGTCGTGGGCGTCGTAGGCGATGTCGTCGGCGAGGGCCGCGACCTGCGCCTCCAGCGAGGCGAAGCTCCACAATTCGAGGTCGTAGGTCTTGATGTAGTCGGCGATTCCGACGGGAATGCCGTGCTCGCGATAGCGCCCGACCGGCGCGCCGCCCCGATCGGTCAGCGGCCCGTTGTGCTTGACGATGCCCTCCAGCGACTCCCAGGTCAGGTTCAGCCCGTCGAACTCGGGATAACGATGCTCCAGCGAAGCGACGACGCGGAGCGTCTGGGCGTTGTGGTCGAAGCCGCCAAAGTCCTTCAGGCAGGCGTCCAGCGCCCGCTCGCCGGCATGGCCGAACGGCGGATGACCGAGATCGTGGGCCAGCGCCAGGGTTTCGGTGAGATCCTCGTCCAGTCCGAGCTGCCGGGCCAGCGCACGGGCGATCTGCGCCACCTCCAGCGAGTGGGTCAGCCGGGTGCGGTAGTGATCGCCCTCGTGGAACACGAACACCTGGGTCTTGTACTTCAGGCGGCGGAACGCGGTGGAATGGATTACCCGGTCGCAATCCCGCCGGAACGGGCTGCGGGTCCGGCTCGGCGGCTCGGCGACCAGCCGGCCGCGGCTGCGATCGGGGTCGCAGGCATAGGGCGCGCGGGGGGCTGCCATTCCGACGGACACGACGAATTTAGTCCCTATCCATTTGATTCTCCGTATCCTTGCACTTAACTATGCCGGACGCGGGATACCAAATGAATTGGATATGACCGCGGGACTATCGGAGACCTGAGATGACGACTGACGTGACCATCAGTGACCGCGCCGCACGCCGGATTGGGGAAATCCTCAAGGGCGAAGGTGCCGGCGCGATGCTGCGCATCTCGGTCGAGGGCGGCGGCTGCTCCGGCTTTCAGTACAAGTTCGACATCGATCGCGCGCGCACCGACGACGATCTCGTGATCGAGCAGGAAAATGCGGTGGTGCTGGTCGATTCCGCCTCGCAGCCGTTCCTGGCGGGCTCGCAGGTCGATTTCGTCGACGATCTGATCGGCGCCTCGTTCCGCGTCAACAATCCGAACGCGACGGCATCCTGCGGCTGCGGGACCAGCTTCTCGATCTAGCCCGACTCAAAATCTGAAAAACAACCCCATGCACAGTAGCCGGGCAGCCGGCGCGATGCCTTTCGGCTTTTACGAATAGCGATTGACGCATCGGGCAAGACAGGGGTAATGCATGAGCATCGCAGGATCCCCACGGGGGAGCTCGACGGGACACACACGCGGTGGGTTCGATATAGCCCAACGCCGAAGCGGCCCATGCCGCAGCCGAGTGTTAGGTGTCAGTCGTGACATGATGCCACGCTTGGTCCTGGTATCCGATAAGCCAGTTCAAAGCGTGGTGCCTTTCTTCCGTCACGCCAGGATCTAGGGCTGCCGGTATCTGCTGCCCTCGCGCAAGGGCGTTTCTGACAGCCCAATGGTACCTGTAGATCAGATCGGCCTGATCGAGAATGTCGGCGATCGGACGAAGTTCGGAGTCTTCGATGAACTGAGAGGTTGTCCTTTCGGCCATTGTGCTTGCGGCGAAGCCCACATCGCAAAACTGCGCTGGCTTGCCGAGCTGGGCCACGAAGCCCAATGCCCAAAGCAGAGTCCAAGCGGCTTCGTGCCTCCACGTGAATTGAATCCGGTCGTGCTGCGAGGGGGACTTATCGAGCACGAAGGCGAGTTCCACGGGAGTCAGATGTGGCCGCAGCTCGTACGATCCCAGAAGTTGTTCAACTAGATCTTCCCCAAGTCCCTCGCCCTTTGCAGCGACGAAAAGGACACAAAGAGTGCGTAGCGCGACCTCTTCTTTTGACCGCTTCAGCGCCTCAGCCGCGGTCTCAATAACGGGTAATGCGGCAAGGAAAGGTACGCCCTCGGCTTGAAGGATTCTTTCTGATCTGAGCCTTCTATCGATAGCTTCCGCTGCCCCCCTCCCATTCATCGCGCCTCCCCCCAACGCTTGTCAAACGTACAATATCACGAGGAATCTTCGGCAGCGACAAGCCGGATGGAGTACGAGGTCGATTTTGTCGACGATGTGATCGGCGCCTCGCTCCACGTCAACAATCCCACCGCGACGGCGTCCTGCGGCTGCGGCACCAGCTTCTCGATCTGAGCGCTTACGCGCCGGTGATCTGCCTTTCCTCGTCCGTCCACTCGACGTCACCAGGCATCAGCTCCGGCTGGAGCGGCGCGTCCTCCGCCATGGTGAACCCGTCGAGCGCACGCAGCAGGGCTGCGACCAGCGCCGGCTTGCGCAGCGGCTTGGCCAGAAAATCCGACATGCCGGCCTCGCGGCAGATCTTGACGTCTTCGGGGAAAGCGTTGGCCGTCAGCGCGATGATCGGCAATGCCGCAAAGGGCCCGCCTTGCGCGCGGATGGCGCGGGTGGCGGCGAGCCCATCCATGTCGGGCATGCGCACGTCCATCAGCACGACATCGTAATTGCCTTCGGACGCTGCCGCGACGGCCTCGGTACCGTCGGTGACGACGCGCAGCTCGACGTCGAAGGTCCCGAGCATCTTGCTGACGACCATGCGGTTGACGGCATCGTCCTCGGCGACCAGCACCTTCAACGGCCGATCGCGTTCGGCGATGCGCACCTTGAGCTCGTCGGCCTCGTCGCGGTTCGACGCCTGCTCGGAGGCCTGCGCCTGGCTCCAGGGCAGCACCAGCGTGAAGCGGAAGGTCGACCCCTCGCCCGGCGTCGAGGTGACGCCGATCGTGCCGCCCATCTGCTCGATGATGCGCCTGCTGATCGCAAGGCCAAGGCCTGTGCCGCCGAAGCGGCGGCTGATCGAGGCATCGGCCTGCGCGAAGTCGCTGAAGAGCTGGCCGAGCTTTTCGGGGGCGATGCCGATGCCGCTGTCGGTGACGGTCCACTCGACGGTCGCCAGCAGGTCGCGGCGCGCCTGGCAGGTCGCGGCGATCGTCACTTCGCCCTGGTCGGTGAACTTCACCGCGTTGGATGCGAGGTTGAGCAGCACCTGCCTGATACGCGCGACGTCGCCGCGCAGTGTCGGCGGCAGGTTCGGGTCGAGCTCCAGCTTGACCGTCAGCCCCTTGCCCTTGGCGCTCGCGCGCACCACGGTCGCGACCGCCTCGACCAATGCCTGCGGCGCGAAGTCGATCGCCTCGAAGGTGAAGCGTCCGGCCTCGAGCTTGGACAGGTCGAGGATGTCGTTGAGGATACGCTGGAGATTGTCGCCGGACTCGCGGATCGTGGTGACCGCCTCACGCTGTTCCGGATCGAGCTTGGTTTCGAGCAGCATGCTGGCAAGCCCGAGCACGCCGTTCATGGGCGTGCGGATCTCGTGGCTCATCACGGCGAGGAAGTCGGACTTGGCGCGGCTCTCGGCCTCGGCCTTCTCCGCGCGCCAGCGCTCGGTCACGTCGCGCCCGAAGCCACGATAGCCGAGGAACTGTCCCTCGCGATCATAGGCGGGCTTCGCCGTCAGCGACCACAGCCGCGCCTCGCCGCCGGCGACGACCTTGAGGTTCATCTCGTGCAGCGGCTCGGCATGCTCCATCAGGCCGACCACGTTGTAGGCCGCGCTCTTGTCCTCGGGGCAGAGCATGTCGAGCACGTCGGAGAAGTGCGATCCTTTCAGCAGGGGCAGCGGCAATTGCGCGACGTCGGCGAAGCGTTGCGGCACGTCGACCAGATGCCCTTCGGCGTCGGTCTGCCACAGCCAGTCGCTGGCGTTCTCCTGAAAATCCTTCAGCAGCAGCGAGATGATCTCGGTCTGCCGCTCGAGCTCGAGCTGGGCCTTGAGATTGCCGAGGAACAAATTGCCTTGCGAGACGATGTTGCGCGCCATGAAGAACGCGAACAGCAGCAGGAACACCGCGGTCACGAGGTAAGGCCCGGTGCCGCACAGCAGCAGCGCGCCCGCGCAGCCGACCGTCATGGTGGCGAGATAGACCAGCCCGGCGCGCGGGAAGGTCGAGAACGTGAAGGCGCCGCCGGACATCATGCCGACCATCAGGCAGGCCAGAATCAGCTGGCTGGTCGGCTCGATGCGGCTGAACAGAGCGAGCGGCAGCGTGCCCCAGATCGCGGCGAGGAAAACCGCCTGCCGCAGCATCTGACGCGCGGCGCGGGGCGAGGCCTCCTGCGGCGGGTTTCGATGCGATCGCCGCCATGAGCGCACCGCGAGCGAGGCCGTGGCGGCGAGCGTCAGGCCCCAGATCGCGAGGAAGTCGTTCCAGCCCCTGCCCCAGAACAGGATCAGCACGATGGCGACGTTGAGCATCGTCACCGCCATCGTCACCGGGATCAGCCGCGTCACGGCGTCGATCTGCTTGGCGCGGATGCGGCGGATCTCGCGCTCGCTGAGGCCGGCGGTCAGGCTGTCCTCGATCTCGAAGCCGCCGAGCCAGTACAGGAACGCGCCGATCAGGCCGTCACGCGGCTCAGCTCGATGTGAAGTTTTGACCCGCCATCCCATTCCGCAGAACCTTTTCCGTATCAATGACCTGCGGCCCGCTTAAGCCGGGTTAATTTTGTGGGAGATTTCGCGGCATCCTTGACGGGCGCGTTTGCATTTTGTTCTAACCAAAGCCCCTGCCCGGAGCCCTCCCCATGCCCATCAGAGTTGCCACCTGGAACGTGAACTCGGTCCGGCAGCGGATCGACCTGCTGCTGACCTGGCTGAAGGAGTGCCAGCCTGACATCGTCTGCCTCCAGGAGATCAAATGCGTCGACGAGGCCTTCCCACGGCTGGAGATCGAGGCGCTGGGCTACAACGTGGTCACGCACGGGCAGAAGACGTTCAACGGCGTCGCCCTGCTCTCCAAGCTCCGCTTCGACGAGACCAAGTCGGGGCTCGCGGGCGACGACGAGGACGCCCATGCCCGCTTCCTCGAGGGCGTGGTGACGCTCAAGCGCGGCGTGCTGCGCATCGCCTGCCTCTATCTGCCCAACGGCAATCCGGTCGGGACTGAAAAATATCCTTACAAACTCAAATGGATGTCACGGCTTCTTGAATATTCGAAGGAGCGGCTCAAGACCGAGGAGCCGCTGATCCTCGCAGGCGACTTCAACGTCATTCCGCATGCCCGCGACGTTCACAACCCCGCGGCCTGGACCGAGGACGCCCTGTTCAAGCCCGAGACGCGGGAGAGCTTTCAGTCCCTGCTCGGCCTCGGCTTGACCGACGCACTTCGGGCGGTCACCGACGAGCCCGGGCTCTACACCTTCTGGGACTACCAGGCCGGGGCCTGGCAGAAGAACCAGGGCCTGCGGATCGACCACCTGCTGCTGTCGCCGCAGGCCAGCGACAAGCTCGCCAATGTCGGGATCGACAGCTACGTGCGCGGCTGGGAGAAGCCGTCGGACCACGTTCCGGTTTGGGCGGATCTGGATCTGGAAGCGGCGTAACGTTCGCAGAGTTGGTGGGAGCGAGCGGCACTCGCAATTGCGGGGAGAGATCGTGGGCACGGCGCCAAGGCGCCTTTGCCCACCCGGCACCGAGGTTACCGCAGCTACTCGCGGCGGTCCTTCACCCACTGCTCCAGCAATTGCAGGCACATGGCGCGGTCGTCGTCGGAGGCCTTGGCGAAGGCGCGGTTGTAGCTTTCCTTGATCCAGGTCTCTTCAGTGCCGGCGCTGTCGCGCGCCAAGGTCAGCCACATCAGGCCGCGCGCGGCCTGCCGCGGCAGGCGGTCGCCGTTGAACAGCATTTGGCCGAGCAGCGCCTGCGCCTCGTGCTGGCCCTTCTGGGCGGCGAGGCCCAGCCAGCGCGCGCCATAGCGGAAATCCTCACGCGAGGCGTCCGGAGTCTTCAGGTAGAGCCGGGCGAGATCGTATTGGGCGTCGGCATTGCCGAAATAGGAGGCCGCATAGGAGAACATCTCCCGAGCCCGCTCCGGGTCCGACTTGACCTTCGAATTCGGGATGCCGCTGAGATAGTAGCGGCCGAGCGCGACAAAGGCATTGGCCACGATCTGCGCCTGCGGCGCCGACGGGCTGTCCTCGGCATGCGCGTTGGCGATCCGGCTGAAATATTCGAAGGCGCGCAGATCATCCTGGGCGACCCCGTCGCCGTTGGCGTACATGCGGCCGAGCTTCCATTGCGCAATGGGATGACCGCCCTCGGCGGCATATTGCAGGGCGCTGAGCGAAGTCTCCTGGGTCACCGGCGCGACCTTGCCGCGCACGTTCGCCGCGGTCCCCGGCAACGCGGTCACGACCGGAATGGTCGCGTCCTTCGGGTTGACCGGCGCGCCGTCGAAGGCGAGCGCCGGCGCGGCCAGCGCACTGGCCCCCAACACGAACGCAACAATGGCACGCCTAGATGTCCGCATAGCACTGTTTCTCGTGCGCGCCGCCCGGATGGGTCACTGCCCCCCCGACCGCTGGTCCAACCTGCTGAGCATACTTCCAGAGCGCACCCGACGTGTGGTTAGTCGCGCGAGCGCTCCATTTGGTCTTGCGTTGAGCGAGCTCGGTGTCGCTCAATTTTACGTTAAGGGTACCGGCGACCGCGTCGATCTCGATGATGTCGCCGTCCTCGAGCAGCCCGATCGGGCCGCCGACCGCCGCCTCAGGCCCGACATGGCCGATGCAGAAGCCGCGGGTGGCGCCGGAGAAGCGGCCATCGGTGATGAGCGCGATCTTGCCGCCCATGCCCTGGCCGGTCAGCGCCGCGGTGGTCTGGAGCATTTCCCGCATGCCGGGGCCGCCCTTGGGCCCCTCGTAGCGGATCACGATGACTTCGCCTTCGCGGTAGGTGCGCTTCTGGACCGCCTCGAAAGCATCCTCCTCGCGGTCGAAGCACCTGGCCGGACCGGTAAACCTGAGGTTGGACATTCCCGCGACTTTCACGATCGCACCTTCTGGCGCCAAATTGCCCTTCAGACCGACCACACCGCCGGTCACGGTGATGGGTTTGTCTGCCGGGTGCACCACGTCCTGGTGCGGATTCCATTTCACGCTCTTGAGGTTTTCGGCGATCGTGCGGCCCGTGACGGTAAGGCAATCACCGTGCAGGAAGCCATTGTCGAGCAGCGTCTTCATCAGAAGCGGTATGCCACCTACTTCAAACATGTCTTTGGCGACATAACGGCCACCCGGCTTCAAATCCGCGACATATGGTGTCTTTTTGAAGATTTCGGCGACGTCGAACAGGTCGAACTTGATGCCGCACTCGTGCGCGATCGCCGGCAGGTGCAGTGCAGCATTGGTCGAGCCGCCGGAGGCCGCGACCACGGCAGCCGCGTTCTCCAGCGCCTTGCGGGTGACGATGTCGCGCGGCCGGATGTTCTGGGCGATCAGGTCCATCACCTTCTCGCCCGCGGTCATGCAAAAGGCGTCGCGGATTTCGTACGGTGCCGGGGCACCGGCCGAGTAAGGCAGCGCCAGACCAATCGCCTCGGAGACGGTCGCCATGGTGTTGGCGGTGAACTGCGCGCCGCAGGCGCCCGCCGAGGGGCACGCCACGCGCTCGATCTCGTCGAGGTCCTCGTCCGACATGGCGCCGACCGAGTGCTTGCCGACGGCCTCGAACATGTCCTGCACGGTGACCTGCTGGCCCCGGAAATTGCCGGGCAGGATCGAGCCGCCGTAGATGAAGATCGAGGGCACGTTGAGACGGACCATCGCCATCATCATGCCCGGCAGCGACTTGTCGCAGCCGGCGAGCCCGACGAGCGCGTCATAGGCATGTCCGCGCACGGTGAGCTCGACGGAATCGGCAATGCATTCGCGCGACGGCAGCGAGGAGCGCATGCCGTCATGGCCCATGGCGATGCCGTCGGTCACGGTGATGGTGCAGAATTCGCGCGGCGTGCCGCCGGCGGACGCCACGCCCTTCTTCACCGCCTGCGCCTGGCGCATCAGGGAGATGTTGCAGGGAGCGGCCTCGTTCCAGCACGAGGCGACGCCGACGAAGGGCTGGTGGATCTGCTCGGTGGTCAGACCCATGGCGTAGAAATAGGACCGGTGGGGCGCGCGCGTAGGGCCTTCCGTCACGTGACGGCTCGGCAGCCTCTGCTTGTCAATCTTCGCGTCCATCGCAAACCAGTTTCCCCGGTCAACCCTTTCAGACCCGAAAAATCAGAGCCAAGATTTGAATCGACCTTGGGGATTTTCTCGTGGCGTCGAGGACTGCCCACTGCCTCCAAAACATTAGAGCGATTTTATTCATGTTCGGGTGTGGCCAAAAAGCGGCGGTGATGCGAACCGCCGGTGATGACGGTTAAATCGGAACCGACTGTTGCGTAGACAGCACAATCGTTACCGGGAAGACACGGGGTTGCGTACGTCGATACCTTCGCAGAAGGGCGAGGCACAACCTCTGATTTTGTGATCCGCGAGACGCGCCACCCTTCGCTCCCGCGACAAGATGCACGCAAGTGAGTCGGCGCTTCCGCCGCACTCTCGTATTCCGGACGCAGCGCGATTCTCCGAAATGCACTTGTAGGATGGGTTTCGCTGCAGCGAAACCCATCCTGCGGCAACAACTCGCAGACATGGCTTCGCGGCCTCGCGGCTGAATTCACCCGAGCTTTGCTTCGTCTCGCAACCCTCGAAAGCCAAGAGGGCGCAGGGAAGGCCGGGTGCCGGCTGGCACCCGCGGTCCGCTGCGCGAAAGGCACGCGCAAAAAGACCGCACAGCAGCATACAGGTGTCGCCGATCACTCGGCCTTCCCTGCGCAGTGGCTGCACGGCTTATGCCGTGATCTCCCGGGAGCCGACCATTCCTTCTGGCCTCCCTCGCCCCGCGAATTTGGATGATA
>NZ_LFJC01000003.1:1834295-1933360 GCF_002776695.1 Bradyrhizobium nitroreducens | reverse complement strand
ATCAGAACCGAAGCTCTAGATTCTTGTTTTGACGCGTTTTCTTCACGCGAACCGGTGTCCACTTCGCTCGAAAACGCTCTAAGCTGTCACGTCGGAGCTGGCCGCGCCCGCAATGACGCCGTTCTTTGAACGTCGCGCCAGCCAACGCGCCGCCCAGCGATTGATCGGACGCTCGAGCAAGATCCAGGACGCCGACGCGATCGCGATGACCACCACGAGCATGATCCAGCGCCAGATCTCGCCATTCGCCTTGTCGAAGTGCAGCCAGGCCGCCAGCCACGGCAAGAACATGAATGCCGGCCAGTGCCACACATAAAGGCCATAGGAGACATCGCCAAGCTTGACCAGCAAGCGCGGCGCCGCCGGCAGAAGCGCCAGGCCGGCGACGGCCAGGCAGCACGCCATGGGGGTTGCCCATACCGTCAATCGCGGACCGAAAACATACGCACCGGCCGCGAGCGCCAGAAGCCCCAGACTGGAGCTCCAGCGCGGGGAGAGCCGTCCGATCATCATGTAGGCGAACACGCCCGCGGCGAAGTCGGCATAATGGCCGTCAGCGAAACGGGCGATGATCGGAGGTTGAGGCTCGATCGCGCGCCCGACCCAGGCAGCCGCGACGCACCAGACGAGCAACAGCCGGACTCCGCCGAGCGGGATGAGCACTGCGGAGACGAGGTAGAAAATCACCTCGTATTCGAGTGTCCAGCCGACCGAGTTCATCGGTGTGGCTTGCGGAACGATCAGGAGCGACCGCAATATCCGCCCCAGCTCGATCTCTTGAGGCGGCCCCCCGATGCTGCGGCTGAAGAGAACGATCATCACCAGCGTGGCCAGCGCGTTGAGGGGGTAGATGCGGAAAAAGCGCTTGGCGAGGAAACTTAGGGGCGTGTAACCCGGCGCCGTCGAGACGTAGCAGACAATGAAGCCGGATATGGCAAAGAACAGATCGACCCCGTCGGCTCCGTGATCGGCCAGAAATTTCCAGGTGACGAGCTGCGACTTGTCGAAATAGATCAGCGCGAGATGCGTGTGAAAGTAGAATACGGCCAGAGCGGCCACCGCGCGCCCGAGCTGCACGCCCGGCAGTCGGCCATGACGTTGAGCGTCTCCCCTCCGGTCCACGCCTGCGAGCGCACCCGGCCTTGCGTCACTCGGCATGTCCGCTCACGCGCAGTTCGGATGACGCATCCTAAAGCATGATCCGGAAAAGTGCGAAGCGGTTTTCCGGAAAGATCAGGCGCAAACAACAACCTGAAGGGCGATGACGGTTCCTCCGAATCTCATCGCGCTTTACGTCGCCTTCGCCGTCACGATCCAGATCGCGCCCTGCAGCGCCACGCTCTGCTCCTTCAGGAACGGCGTGAGCATCTCGCGGATCGAGGCTTTTGCGGCCTCATATGTCTCCGGCGGGTGCCCCTGCAGCGCGCGGCTGGCCGGACCGATCTGGAGGGCGCCGTCGACCGCCGCGTCGAGACCGCCGCCGATCGCGACATCCATCGGCAGATCGTGCGGCTCCATCGCCACGTCCACGAATCCCGCGCCTTTCAGGATGCGCGTCACGCGCTCTTCCGAGGCGAAGGCGAACGGGCCCGGCTCTTCCGGTCCCACCGGCGGCATCTTCGGCACATGCTTGTAGACCGCCATCAACGGCGCCATCATCCACGGGTTTTCCTTCGGCTCGCGCCAGCAGGCAAAGGCGAGCCGCCCTGTGGGCTTCAGCGCGCGGCGCAGGTTGGCGAAGGACGCGATGGGATCGGCAAAGAACATCACGCCGAAGCGCGAGGCGAGCAGATCGAAGCTCGCCGGCTCGAATGGGTAGACGGTGGCATCCGCCAGCACGAAATCGAGCGGCAGCCCCTTGGGCGCAAACGCGCGTGCCTGCGACAGCATCGGCTCGGACACGTCGAGGCCGAGTGCAAAACCGTCAGGCGCCACTGCCTTCGCAAATGCGAAAGTCGTCGCCCCCGAACCGCAGCCGACATCGAGGATACGCTCGCCCGGCTTCGGCTTGGCGCGGTCGATCAGCACCTCGGCAATGGGGCCGAGCAGGCGCTCCTGCGCCGCATGGCGATCGGCCCAGCGCTGCCCGCTCGGGCCGTTCCAATAGGCGATTTGATCGGCATTTTGCTCGTTTCCGCTGGTCTGTTGCATTGGGCTCCTCGCCGCACGCGCTCGCGCGCCATTTGTCCTTGCAGGATCGTATCCGTTCTCGGGAATTCTTATCAGATTTCCATTGTCTGAGTGCATCTCGGTCGGCGGGGCCGGCACGTCTCCGCCTAAAGTGACGTGGCTATCGGTCTGGGCCCGGCGACGAATTCCATGGCTATCGAGATCGGAACGCCGTCGAACTATGTGACAATAACCAAACACGGCTCAAGAGCGGATGCTGACACGAATTCGCCTGAAGCCTCGCATTCGCTATGCTTCGGTGCCTAGTTTCTCAGGGAGAGTGCTGTTGACCTTGCTATTTCCCATACATGCACGGGAAGGGCCGGCATCGGTGGCGTGACGTTCGGGCGATAGACTCGCTCGATCAGGTCAACGGAGGCTCTGTGCACATCCCGGACCGTAAGTGCTGCCTGCACGGACCAGGCCATCCAGACAAGAACGGGTAACCAGCGAATCCGCTGACTAGACGTCGCCATGGCGAGCAGCAGGCCGTAGGCAAGCGCCGGCAGCGCCAAATGACGATCCCTCGCATAGGCGTAGGAGAAAACCGCGCAGCCAAGAGCGACAATGAGGAGCAATATCGCCGGTCTGCTTCGCCATTTCGGCAATAGCAATGCGATCAAGGCAGTCGATGCCAATTGCAGAGGAGTCTCGTAGCGAAGTTCGTGTATCGGCTCTCCCCATTTGGTCAGGCGAGTCCAAAGCGCGATGACCTGTGACGCGATGTTGACGACATAGGAATGAATGTCGACCGGGCTGGCGTTGGCCAGACCCATTCCGTGGCCGATGGTCGCGGCTCTCATCGCGAAATATCCGAGCGTGATGGCTCCGAAAACCAGCGTTGCCCTAACCGGCAAAGACGCCGCAAGAAAAGGGTAGAAAACCAGCAGAGCCAGGCCGTTCTCCTTCATCGAGAGAGCCGCCACAAACAGGATGGCGCACAGAGTCAGCTTCATGCCTTCGCTCCGCGAAGAGAAGACAACAGCCAGACCCGCCGCAAAGCAGATCAAAACGACAACGTGAGGCAATTCGCTCAGCCATATGACCGACCCCGATATGAACGGAGATCCGATCAGAAAAACGGCAAGCAGTGGAACCGTTGAACCCGGCAGGTTTAGCCGCGCCGCCGCGACGGATGTCGTCCACAACAGTAAGAGCAAAGCGCCAAATTGGACGATCCGATAGGGCAAAAGATGCCAGCCAAAGGCGGAATGAAGCAGTTTCAGCAAGAGCTCCGCACCTGGCCGATAGAACGGGCTGCCGTCCATCCAAGCCGGGCTAAAGGGGATTTCGGCGAATCGTTGATTGCCGAGCCGGTAAAGCCACGCAAGATCGTCCACGTATTCGAACGGCTCGCGGGCCATGACCACGAACAGGCCGATCATGAGAACGGCGGTGCACGCCCACATGATCGTCATTGCCGAGCGGCGGATGGCGTGCGGGAGAGGCCGATCTGGCAGACTTAGATCCATGGTCGGATCAGTCCTAAAGCATGATCCGGAAAAGTGCGAAGCGGTTTTCCGGAAAGATCATGCGCAAACAACAACCTAAAGCGCGATGACGATTCATCCAAATCTCATCGCGCTTTAGTAGCGCCAGCGCGACGGCGGAGGACGCCGCGCGGGGCGCGACATCAACAGCGCGAGCGCAAAGCCGATGCCGCCCGCCACCAGCAGCGCGCCGAGCGGATTGTCCTGCACCTTCTTCGACAGCGCCTGCGTGCCGTCGCGGAAGGTCTCGCCACTGTTGTCGTAGGCGTCCTTGGCGTAGTTCGCTGCGGTATCCGTGGCGTCACGCACGGCATCCTTGGCCTGGCCGTAGAGATTCTGCACCGTGCCTGCAGCTTCGCGCGCCTTGCCCGATGCCTGCGTCTTGGCATCGCCTGCCGTGTCTCCGATCGCGCCTTCCGCGCGTCCGGCATATTCCTTGGCCGATCCAACAATCCGATCCGTGTCCATGAAGCTCCTCCTCGGGGGTCAGCCCAAGTAACAGATCAGGAGCGGCGCAGTTCCAAGTCAGGACGAAAGTGTTGCCCTACAGAATCAGCCCACCATCGACAACGAGGGTTTGCCCGATGATGTAGGACGACAGCGGCGAGGCCAGGAACAGCGCGGCGCCCGCCATGTCGGCCGGCGTGCCCAATCGTCGCAGCGGGATGCGCGCGAGCGCGCCTTCAAGCCGCTTCGGATTGTCGGTCGTCACCTTCGTCATCTTGGTGTCGACGAGCCCCGGCGCGATGCCGTTGACGCGGATGCCGTCCTCGGCCCAGGCCTCACCCAGCGTCCGCGTCAATCCGACCGCACCGGTCTTCGAGGCGTTGTAGGCGGGATTGCCCATGGTGGAATGATATGCTGCGGTCGAGGACACCATGATCAGCGCGCCCCTGGAATCCCGCAACATGGAATGAAACCGCGTGGCGCAGGCCATCAGGCTCATCAGATTGACCTCGACCACCTTGCGGAAGCCAGCCATCTCGAACTCGCCGCGCCGATAGAGCACCGCGCCTTGCGCCAGCACGAGGATGTCGAGCCTGTCGAAGGCCGGCTTGAACGCTTCGATCGCGCCGGGACTGCCAACGTCGAGCTGCGCATAAGAGAGGCCCGTGAGATCGGAGCCTTCCTCCGCAGAATATTCCGTTGCGCGAGCACGCGTGCCGCACACCGCGACCTGGGCGCCCCTGGTGCGAAACGCCTGCGCGATGCCGTTGCCGATCCCGCTCGAGCCGCCGACGACCAGCACCTGCCTGCCTGAGAAATCGAGCTCGTTCGCCATCGCGGCCTCCCCTTTTGTCTTGCTTGTTTGACCTGTCTGCGGATCGGTGCCAGCCTTGTCAATCATAACAAGAACAAGCAGCTTCCCGAGGAAACAGCATGTCCGAGTTCAAGCAGCTCAGCCGGTCCGTCAAGGGCCTGACCGTTCTCGTCACCGGCGCGGCGAGCGGCATGGGGCGAGCGACCGCGCGCGTGTTCGCAAACGAGGGCGCGAACGTTGCCGTCACCGATTACGACGAGCAGGGCGCGCATGCGGTTGCGAAGGAGATCGCGGCGAGCGGCGGAGCGGCGAAGGCGTGGAAGCTTGACGTTGCCGACGGCGGCGAGATCAAGCGTGTCGTGGCTGACGTTGCCGCGCATTTCGGCGGACTCGACATCGTCGTCAACAATGCCGGCATCTCCGTGCGCGTCGCGATCGACGACGAGACTTACGAGGACGCCTGGGCCAGGGGCATTGCCGTGATGCTGACGGCCCATCCGCGCATCATCCGCGCCGCGCTGCCGCATCTGCGCAAGTCGAAGAGCCCGCGCATCGTCAACATCGCCTCGACCGAGGCGCTCGGCGCCACCGCATTGCACAGCCCCTATTCGGCCGCGAAGGGTGGCGTTGCCAGCCTCACCCGCTCGCTCGCCGTGGAGCTCGGCCGCGAGGGCATTACGGTCAACTGCATCTGCCCCGGTCCGATCCGCACTGGTATCACCGACCGCATCTCGGAGGAGCACAAGACGATCTACGCCAAGCGTCGCACCGCCCTCGGCCGCTACGGCGCCCCCGAAGAGGTCGCGCATATGACGCTGAGCCTGTGCCTGCCGGCCGCGTCCTTCCTCACCGGCGCAGTCATCCCGGTCGACGGCGGGCTGATGGCGCGGAACGCGTGAGAGGCATGCGCTCGAAGCGTTGACAAGCACGAGCGCGGGAGTAGCTTTTTCGCCGACAGAGCGGGACCAACCGCTCGCGACCTGTGGGAGAAACGCCATGACGATCGCCATCCGGCAGCTTCAGAAGCATTTTGTCGGCGAGGTCTCCGGCCTCGACTTGCGAAAGCCCCTCACCGAGGCCGAGGCGCGCGAGGTCGAGGCCGCCATGGACAAATATGCGGTGCTGGTCTTCCACGACCAGGACATCACCGACGAGCAGCAGATGGCCTTCGCACTGAACTTCGGTCAGCGCGAGGACGCGCGCGGCGGCAACATCACCAAGGCAGATGAATACCGTCTCACCTCGGGCCTGAACGACGTCTCCAACCTCGGCAAGGACGGCAAGCCGCTGCCGAGAGACAGCCGCGCCAATCTGTTCAACCTCGGCAATTGCCTGTGGCACTCCGACAGCTCTTTCCGGCCGATCCCCGCGAAATTCTCGCTGCTGTCGGCGCGCGTGGTGAACCCGAAGGGCGGCAACACCGAATTCGCCGACATGCGCGCAGCCTATGACGCGCTCGACGACGAAACCAAGGCGGAGATCGAGGACCTCGTCTGCGAGCACTCGCTGATGTATTCGCGCGGATCGCTCGGCTTCACCGAGTACACCGACGAGGAGAAGGCGATGTTCAAGCCGGTGCTGCAGCGGCTGGTGCGGACGCACCCCGTGCATCGCCGTAAGTCGCTCTATCTCTCATCGCATGCCGGCAAGATTGTCGGCATGAGCATGCCCGAAGGCCGGCTGCTGCTGCGGGACCTGAACGAGCACGCGACGCAGCCGGAGTTCGTCTACGTCCACAAATGGAAGCTGCATGACCTCGTGATGTGGGACAATCGCCAGACCATGCACCGCGTCCGCCGCTACGACCAGTCCCAGCCGCGCGACATGCGCAGGGCGACGGTGGCGGGGACGGAGCCGACGGTGCAGCAGCAGGCGGCGGAGTAGCAGTTACAAACTCCGCCGTCGTCCCGGACAAGCGCAGCGGAGCAGAGCGCAGATCCGGGACGACAGCGAGACTGTGGCGCGAGCGTCTGAGCAACTACGCGTGCCCGGCCTCGTTGGAGAGCATGCCGGGATCAATACCGATCTTCTGCAGGGCGCGGTTGTATTTGTCGTCGACGTCGTCGCCGAAAATCAGATCCGCATCCGCATCGCAATGCAGCCAGCCGTTGCTCTGGATCTCGGTCTCGAGCTGGCCCGGCGCCCAGCCGGCATAGCCGAGCGCGAGGATGGCATGCTTGGGGCCGGAGCCGTTGGCGATGGCGCGCAGGATATCGACGGTCGCCGTGAGGCAGACGCCGTCATCGATCCGCAGCGTCGCGTTCTCGATGTAGAAGTCGCTGGAATGCAGCACGAAACCGCGGCCGGTGTCGACCGGGCCCCCGCGCAGCACCTTCATGCTTTCGGCATTCTCCGGCAGCTTGATGTGCTCGCCCTTCTTGATGATGCCGAGCTGCTGCAACAGCTCGGGGAAGTCAATGCTGCCAGCCGGATGGTTCACGATGATACCCATGGCTCCCTCTGCCGAATGGGCACAGAGATAGATCACCGAACGCTCAAAGCGGGAATCGCCCATCACAGGCATCGCGATCAGCAGCCGGCCGTCGAGATAGCCGGCCGAATTGGGCAGCGCGGCCCCCCCCCGGCGGGTGCTTTCGCCCGTTCTCTTTCCTGTGGGAGCCATCGGTGAAGCACTCCGGTTTCAATTCCTATCCTGATGTCGGACCTAGCCGCTGTCAAATCAAGGCTTGCAGAGACTCGATTCAAGTGCATCCATCACAAGCAATTCAATGGTTTGCCGGGGTGCGCCCCTGTAAAGACGTGCCATGCTGACAAGAGTTCCCCTGCGTGCGGCGATCGGCGTCGCGACAACCATGCTTGCGTCGTCTCTGGCCGTCGCAGCCCATGCCGATGACGCGTCGCCATGGCAGCGCGACGGACATTCCGCAGTGCGGCTGTTGGCGGGATCGCGAAGTGGCGCCGTGCTGCTCGGCGGTATCGCCTTCCAGCTCCAGCAGGGTTGGAAGACCTATTGGCGCATCCCCGGCGACTCCGGCGTTCCGCCGCGGTTCGACTTCTCGAAGTCGGACAACGTCGAGGCGGTGACGGTGATGTGGCCTGCGCCGCTGAAATTCGACGACGGCGCGGGCGGCCATTCGATCGGCTATCACGACCAGATCGTGCTGCCGTTGCGCATCGTCGCCAAGGCGGCCGACAAGCCCGTGACGTTGCGCGCCGAGATCAATTACGCGGTGTGCGAGAAGCTCTGCATTCCGGTCGAAGCCAAGATCGAGCTCGGCTTCAACAACGTCGCCTCGACCGAGGACGCCAATTTGCGTGCCGCGCTCGACACCGTGCCGAAGCCCGCCAATATCGGCGATCCCAATCCGCTCACCATCCGCGACGTCAAGCGCGACGGAACCAAGAACGTGGTGGTCGACGTGGTCACGCCCGACAGCCGCAACGTCAATCTGTACGTGGAAGGGCCAACGCCCGATTGGGCGCTGCCGATTCCGGAGCCGGTCAAAGACAGCCCGGCCGGCGTGAAGCGCTTTTCCTTCGAGCTCGACGGCCTGCCGCCCGGCGCCAAGCCCGACGGTGCTGCGCTGAAATTCACGCTGGTCGGGCCTGAGAAGTCGTACGAGTTCAATACGAATTTGGAGTGATCGTCGGTATCGCGAGTGAGTTGCTCGACTCGCGCCCTGGTTTCAGACGTCGTCCCTGACAAGCGTATGGTGGCGAGACAGCGCCCCGCCCAACCCAATCTTAACGAATGGTTGCTAATTCCTCATCTGCCGCAGCATGCCGGGCGACCTGAGGGATCTTCGAATTGGCCGTGATGGATGCACAACCCGCAACGACCGGACCGGCCGGGCTGATCGCGCGGCTGCGGGCCAGGCTGACGGGCGGCCCGAGCGAGGCATCGCTGACGCGGCGGCTGGCCGGCACCATCTTCATCATCCGCGTGATCAGCGCAGGCCTTGCCTATGTCTCGCAGGTGCTGCTGGCGCGCTGGATGGGCACCTCCGACTACGGCATCTATGTCTATGTCTGGACCTGGGTGCTGCTGCTCGGCAGCATGATGGATTTCGGCATCTCGGCCTCCGCGCAGAAGATCATTCCCGAGTACCGCGCCGGGGGCGAGCAGGCGCTGCTGCGCGGCTTCCTCTCCGGCAGCCGCTGGCTGACCCTTGCCGTCTCCACGCTGGTCTCACTCGCTCTTGCCGGCATCGTCAGGCTGCTGTCGCCCTGGATCGATCCGGCCGAGGTGCTGCCGCTCTATATCGGCTGCATAACACTGCCCGCCTTCGTCGTCGCCAACACCCAGGACGGCATCGCGCGCTCGCATGACTGGATGCAGCTCGGCTTGATGCCGCAATTCATCATCCGCCAGGCGCTGATCATCGGCATCACGGGCGCTGCCTTCCTGCTCGGCTATCATCTCGGCGCGGTCGCCGCGATGGCCGCGAGCGCGGGCGCGGTCTGGATCGCGATGACGGGACAGATGGCGGTGCTCAACCGCAAGCTCGCCGATCACATTCCGTCCGGCCCCAAGACGTACGACATCCGCGGCTGGCTCGCGGTCTCACTGCCGATCCTGCTGGTCGAGAGCTTCTACCTGCTCTTGTCCTATACCGACGTGCTGGTGCTGCAGCAGTTCCGCCCCTCCGACGAGGTCGGCGTCTATTTCGCTGTCGTGAAGACGCTGGCGCTGGTCTCGTTCATCCACTACGCGATGTCGGCGACGACCGCGCATCGCTTCGCCGAATACAACGCCAGCGGCGACAAGGCGCGGCTGTCGGCCTATGTCGCGCACGCCATCAGCTGGACGTTCTGGCCGTCGCTGGCGGCGACGATCGTGCTGCTCGCGCTCGGCAAGCCACTGCTCTGGCTGTTCGGGCCGCAATTCGTGGTCGGCTACGACATCATGTTCGTCGCCGCGATCGGGCTCGTGGTGCGCGCCGCGATCGGGCCGGTCGAGCGGCTGCTCAACATGCTCGGTCAGCAGAAGATCTGCGCGCTCGCCTATGCACTGGCCTTCGTGATGAACGTCGTGCTCTGCATCGCGCTGGTACCGCGCTACGGCGGCCACGGCGCCGCAGCCGCGACCTCGATCTCCCTCACCTTCGAGACGGTGCTGTTGTTCTGGATCGTGCGGCAGCGTCTCGGCCTGCACGTGCTGGCATTTGGCAAATAGGCGCAGTGCACCCTCGATGCTTGCTGCCGTTGGGGAACGGCTCTGTCAGCGCAGCCACGGGAACGAGGCAAAACGCCTCCCCTCCTTCAACCCGCGATAAAATTTTTCTTATTCTGCCCAAGTGGTTGCGCATTAGGGGAACTGTATTCTACGTCGTATTGCCTAACCGCCGAGATCAACCTAAGATTCCCTCGACATGTTTGATCCACTCTACGTCGCCTCCGGATTTGGCGTCGGCCTGCTTGTCGGAATGACCGGCGTGGGCGGCGGCTCGTTGATGACGCCGCTCCTGATCCTGCTGTTCGGCGTGCATCCCTCGACCGCGGTCGGAACCGACCTGCTCTATGCCGCCGCCACCAAGACCGGCGGCAGCCTGGTGCATGGCTGGTCGCGCAGCGTGCACTGGCCGGCGGTGCTGCGGCTGGCCTGCGGCAGCATTCCCGCGAGCGCAGTGACTCTGCTGGTGCTGTGGAAGCTCGACCTCAAGAGCGATTCCGAGCGCAGCCTGGTCAATCTGGTGCTGTGCTTCGCGCTGTTGCTGACCGCGACCTCGCTGATCTTCCGCAAGTCGATCATGGAGCGTTACCGCGGCAGGCTGGAGCGTGTCGACGACCGCACCACCGCGATTGCAACCGTGATCACCGGGATCGTGCTCGGCGTGCTGGTGTCGATCTCGTCGGTCGGCGCCGGTGCGGTCGGCGTCACCGTGCTGCTGCTGCTCTATCCGCGTCTGCCGATGGTGACCATTGTCGGCTCCGATATCGCCCACGCGGTCCCACTGACGCTGGTCGCCGGCATCGGGCACTGGGCGCTCGGCGACGTCGACTGGGCGCTGATGGGCGTGCTGCTGATGGGTTCGCTCCCCGGCATCATCGTCGGCAGCTACAGCGCGACCCGCGTCCCCGAGACGGTGTTGCGGCTGACGCTTGCCAGCGTGCTGTTCGTGGTCGCCGGCAAGATCATGTTTGCGGAGCTGAAACTGTCGTCGGCGTTCGTGACGGCGTTGGCCTGGACGCATTGAACGGAAAGCTGCCGCCTTGGTCTCGCTTTCCCAGGGTGGGTTAGCCGAAGGCGTAACCCACCCTACGGCACCTCGTCCCCGGCCCCTACTCCGCCGTCCAGCCGCCGTCGATCGACAGGTTGGTGCCGGTGATCTGGGCCGCATCGTCGCCGCACAGGAAGAGCGCGAGGGCCGCGACCTGCTCCGATGTCACAAACTCCTTGGTCGGCTGCGCATCGAGCAGCACGTCGTTGATGACCTGCTCGCGCGTCAGATTGCGCGCCTTCATGGTGTCGGGGATCTGCTTCTCCACCAGCGGCGTCCAGACATAGCCGGGGCTGATGCAGTTGCAGGTGATCTTGTGGGTCGCGACCTCCAGCGCCACGGTCTTGGTGAGACCGGCGATGCCGTGCTTGGCCGAAACGTAGGCCGACTTGAAGGGCGAGGCGACCAGCGAGTGCGCAGACGCCGTGTTGATGATGCGGCCCCAACCCTTCTTCTTCATGCCGGGCACGGCGGCGCGGATGCCGTGGAAGGCGGAGGACAGGTTGATCGCGATGATCTGGTCCCACTTCTCGATCGGAAACTCCTCGACCGGCGAGACGAACTGGATGCCGGCATTGTTGACGAGGATGTCGACCGAGCCAAACGTCGTCTCGCCCAGCGCGATCATGCCGGCGATCTCGGCGGGCTTGGTCATGTCGGCGGGCGAATAGATCGCTTTCACCTTGAAGTCCTGTTCGATCTTGGCGCGCTCCTTCTCGATGTCGTCCGGCGAGCCGAAGCCGTTGATGACGACGTTTGCGCCGGCGCCGGCGAACGCACGCGCATAGGCGAGCCCGATGCCGCTGGTGGACCCGGTCACGACGGCGTTCTTGCCTGACAGACTACCCATTCTATTCGCTCCTGTTTGCCGGGGGCGCGACGACGTCCCCCGTGAGATCGTAGGTCACCATGGTCTCGCCGGACTGCGGCCGCTCGAGCCAGTCCTTGTGGCGCATCGACAGATGCACGTCCTTCACGCCGGCCTCCCAATGCTCGACCATGGCGACGTGCGAGAAGTCGTAATCCTTGGACGAGGATTCGTAGTTCTTGCTGCGGTAGATCAGATGCACCACGGTGACGGTGCTTTCACGCGATACCTTCGCGAGGAATTCGACGGAAGGGTCGTTCTTCAGATAATCGGGCAGTTTGGAAATCAGGTCGCGCACCGCCCTGCGGGCGTTGTGCAGCTGCTTGTTCTTGTCGGTGTTCATCCGCGTGCGGCTGGAGAAGCGGATATCCTTCTCGCGCTCGGTGGCCTCCAGCAGCGAATTCGGCAGGTCGCCGCGGGCACTGAACAGATCGACCTGGAAGATCAGCATGTCGCGATCGACCTCGGCATCGAGCACGTAATCGAGCGGGGTGTTGGAGGCGATGCCGCCGTCCCAATAATGCTCGCCGTCGATCATCACCGAGGGAAAGCCGGGCGGCAGCGCGCCGGAGGCCATGACGTGCTCGGGGCCGATTTTCTTGCCGAGCTTCTTGAACTCGTAATTGTCGAAATATTTGAAGTTGCCCGAGGTGACGCCGACCGCGCCGACCGACAGGCGGGTCTTCAGGTCGTTGATGCGGTCGAAATCGACCAGACGCTCCAGCGTCTTCTTCAGCGGTGCGGTGTCGTAATAGCTCTCGGCTTCGGGATGCCCCGGCGGCCACAGCGGCGCCGGCGGGACGCGCGGGACGAAGAAGCCGGGCACACCGAAGGTGGCGATCAGCGCGGCACTGGTCGAGTTGAACAGTTCACGGCTGTGGTCGCTTTTGCCGATCGGTTTCCATGGCACCGGCGCCGACACCATCTCCCAGAATTCTTTCAGCCGCTTGACCCGGGTCTGCCCCTCGTTGCCGGCGATGATGGCGGCGTTGACTGCGCCGATCGAGATGCCGGCGACCCATTCCGGCTCGAAGCCGTGGCCGCACAGCGCCTGATAGGCGCCGGCCTGATAGGAGCCGAGCGCACCGCCGCCCTGCAGGACCAGGACGCGTTGCGCATTCGCGGGGATGCTGGCGGTTTCCGGACTACGATCGGTCATGGGGGAACAATAGCAATGGCGCATCACCGTGGCGACCCTCCGCCGCAGCGTCAATGCATGCCGGGATCAAGTCTGGCTTATCGCTCCGTCGAGGCCAGGATCATGGTCCAGAACACCTTGTATTTGGTGCCAGGAGCATAGCTCGCCGCGATGCCCAATTTTGTGACACCGCTCTTGAGCATGTTGGCGCGGTGCGGGGGCGAGTCGCGCCAGCCGGAAAACGCTTCCGCCAGCGTATGATAGCCGGCCGAGATGTTCTCGACCGCCACGGTCGCCGGATAGCCGCCGGCGGCAAGGCGCTTGGCCAGGGGCGCGCGGACGTCATGGTCCATCTTGTTGGCCGCCGCCATGGCATTGGACTGGGATTCGGCGAGCCGCATGAGATCGGGGTCGACCACGACGGTGCCGAGCATGTTGTTCTGGCGGTATTGCGAGATCATGATCGCGGCCGCCTGCGCATCGAGCTTGGAGCCCGGGGCGGCCATGTCGGTATACATCGACGGCTGCTGGACCGGCGCTTCGTTGCCGGCGCAGCCGGCAAGCAGCAAAGTAACGAGAATTGCGGCCGCAGCGCGCATGTTTGGAGGCCCCCGAATGAGGGGCCGTTGTTGCATATCAACAATGGCTGAAAGGTGAATTTTGAAGAAAATCGACGCAAGTCGTTCCGGGGCAGCGCGGAGCGCTGAACCCGGAATCTCGCTCAATAACCTCGGGATTCCGGGTTCGCGCTGACGCGCGCCCCGGAATGACGGGGACCTACCCCGCAAATATCCGGTAACGGCGCGGTTCGAGGCCGACGGTCTCGCCGACGCGCAGTTCCTTGTCACGGGGAGCGTCGATCTCGATGGTCTTGCCGCCTGACAGGACGATCTCGGCCCGCTGCACGGGACCGAAATTGCGGACGTGCTGCACGGCGCCCTCGAAGGCGCCGCTGCCGGGCGGGCCGACCAGCATATCATGTCGCCGCACGAACAGCTTTGACGCACCAGGCGCAGCCCCGCCTGCCGCAAGCGCGAGCGGCCGGTCGCCGAGCCTGACCACGCCCCCTTCGACCTGAACCGGCAATTCGATGGATTCGCCGATGAAGCCGTGAACGAACGCGCTTGCCGGGCTCTCGTAGACGTCGTCGGGGGAGCCGACCTGCTCGATCCGACCCTTGTCCATCACCACGACGCGGTTGGCGACTTCGAGCGCCTCCTCCTGGTCGTGGGTGACGAAGATCGAGGTCACGTTGATCTCGTGATGCAGCGAGCGCAGCCATCGGCGCAGCTCTTTCCGGACCTTGGCATCGAGTGCGCCGAACGGCTCGTCGAGCAGCAGGATGCGCGGCTCGATCGCGAGCGCGCGGGCGAGCGCGATGCGCTGGCGCTGACCGCCGGAGAGCTGGCTCGGATAGCGGTCGGAAAGCCAGTCGAGCTGCACGAGATCGAGCAGCTCCTTGACGCGCGCGCGGATGGCCGCCTCGTCCTTGCGGATTGCGCGCGGCTGCACGCGCAGGCCGAAGGCGACGTTCTCGAACACGCTCATGTGGCGGAACAGCGCGTAGTGCTGGAACACGAAGCCGACATGCCGCTCGCGCGCGCCCTGCGCCAGCGCGTCCTCACCGTTGATGAGCACTTCGCCGGCGTCGGGCCAGTCGAGGCCGGCGACGATCCGCAGCAGCGTGGTCTTTCCCGACCCGGATGGTCCGAGCAGTGCCACGAGCTCGCCGCTGTCGACCTTGAGGTCGACGCCGTCGAGGGCTTTGAAGCTGCCGAACGTCTTGACGAGATCTTTGACTTCAATGGTCACTTGCGTCTTGTCCCTCATCCAGGTGACGTTCAAGAACGGTCTTGGCGATCAACGTGATCAGCGCCAGCATCGCCAGCAGCGAGGCGATCGCGAAGGCGGCGACGAACTGGTATTCGTTGTAGAGGATCTCGACCAGGAGCGGCATCGTGTTGGTCTCGCCGCGGATGTGGCCGGAGACGACGGAGACCGCGCCGAACTCGCCCATCGCCCGCGCGTTGCAGAGCAGGACGCCGTAGAGCACGCCCCATTTGATGTTGGGCAGCGTGACGCGGAAGAAGGTTTGAAGACCCGAGGCGCCGAGCGAGATCGCGGCCTCCTCCTCCTGGGTGCCCTGCTCCTGCATCAAGGGGATCAGCGCGCGCGCCACGAAGGGGAAGGTCACGAAGGTGGTGGCGAGCGCGATGCCGGGCACCGCGAACAGGATCTGGATGTCGTGGTCGCGCAGCCAGCCGCCGAAATAGCCCTGCGCGCCGAACAGCAGCACGAAGACGAGGCCGGAGATTACCGGGCTCACCGAGAACGGCAGATCGATCAGCGTGATCAGGAAGGTCTTGCCGGGGAAGTCGAACTTGGCGATCGCCCAGGCGGCGACGAGGCCGAACACGAGGTTGAGGCCGACCGAGATCGCGGCGACCAGCAGCGTCAGCCTGATCGCAGCCAGCGCCTCGGGCTCGGCGAGCGCGGCGAAATAGGCGGCGATCCCTTTCGAGAAGGCATGCGCGAACACCACGACCAGCGGCAGCACGACGAAGATTGTGAGAAACGCGATCGCGATCGTGATGATGGCGATGCGCACGGCCTTCGGCTCGGTGCGGAGATTGTCCCGCGCGAGCGCTTCTCGCGCCCGGACCGTCTCGTCGGACGAGGTGACCGGGCCTGAATGGACAATCTGCATCGTCATGGTCCGCCCTCAGCGCGCCGGGATCCGGCTCTGCGCCCAGCGCTGGAGCCGGTTGACGGCGAAGATGATGACGAAGGACACGACGAGCATGACCACCGCGATGGCGGTCGCATCGGCGTAGCGGAACTCGGAGAGGCGGATCACGATCAGAAGCGGGGCAATCTCGGAGACGTTGGGCAGATTGCCGGCGATGAAAATCACCGAGCCGTATTCGCCGACCGCGCGGGCGAAGGCGAGCGCGAGCCCGGTGAGCAGCGCCGGCGCCAACGAGGGCAGGATCACGCGGATGATGGTCTGCCAGCGGCTGGCGCCGAGGCTGCCCGCCGCTTCCTCGATTTCAGGGTCGAGATCCTGCAGCACGGGCTGCACCGTGCGCACCACGAACGGAATACCGATGAAGATCATGGCGACGAAGATGCCGACCGGCGTGAACGCCACCTTGATGCCGAGCGCCGCAAGCGGCGCCCCCAGCCAGCCCTTCTCGGCGAACAGCGCGGTCAGCGCGACGCCCGCGACCGCCGTCGGCAGGGCGAAGGGCACGTCGACGATGGCGTCGAACAGCCGGCGGCCGGGAAAGCGGTAGCGCACCAGCGCCCAGACGATGATGCTGCCCATGACGAGATTGACGCAGGCCGCCGCGAAGGCGAGGCCGAAGGAGACACGCAAGGCGTTCAGGGTGCGGCGGCTGGAGAGGATGTTCCAGAACTGCTCGGGACTGAGCTCGAGCGACTTCAGGAACAGCCCGGCGAGCGGAATGAGGATGATGACGGACAGCCAGGACAGCGTCAGTCCCATCGTGAGACCGAAGCCCGGCAATGTCCGGTGTCGTGCTGTGACTGCGCTCACCAGGCCCCCTGCTAAAGCCCCTTAAGACAGCGCCAGATCAGTTCTTGTAGATCTGGTCAAAGATGCCGCCGTCGGCGAAATGTTCCTTCTGCGCCCTGGTCCAACCACCGAAAACGTCGTCGATCGTAAATAGTTCGACCTTGGCGAAGGAATTTTCGTATTTTTTCGCGATTTCGGCATCGCGCGGTCGGTAGAAGTTGCGTGCGGCGATCTCCTGCCCCTCCTTGGTGTACCAGTACTGGAGGTAGGCATCGGCGGCGTTGCGAGTGCCCTTTTTGTCGGCAACCTTGTCGACGATCGCGACCGGCGGCTCGGCGAGGATGGATTGCGGCGGCGCCACGACCTCGAACCTGTTCGCGCCGAACTCCTTCAGCGCGAGGAACGCCTCATTTTCCCAAGCGAGCAGCACGTCGCCCACGCCGCGCTCGACGAAGGTCACGGTCGCGCCGCGTGCGCCGGTATCGAGCACCGGCACCTGCTGGTAAAGTTTTCCGATGAATTGCTTGGCCTTGTCGGCCGAGCCGTATTTCTTCTGCGCGAAGCCCCAGGCGGCAAGATAATTCCAGCGCGCGCCGCCCGACGTCTTCGGGTTCGGCGTGATCACGGCGACGCCCGGCTTGATCAGATCGTCCCAGTCCTTGATCGCCTTGGGATTGCCCTTGCGCACCAGGAACACGATGGTGGAGGTGTAGGGCGACGCGTTCTGCGGCAACCGCTTCTGCCAATCCGTCGCCGTGAGGCCCTTGTTCGCGATCGCGTCGATGTCGTAGGCGAGCGCGAGCGTCACCACATCGGCCTGCAAGCCGTCGATCACCGCGCGCGCCTGCGACCCGCTACCGCCATGCGATTGCTTGATCTCGACGCTCTTGCCGGTTTCCTTCTGATAGGCGCTCGCGAACGCCTTGTTGAATTCGGCATAAAGCTCGCGTGTCGGATCATACGACACGTTCAGCAGATTGATGTCAGCAGCGAGAGCCGCGCTTGCCAAAAAACCCGTTGCGAGCAATCCTGCAGCGAGCGGAACGATACGGCGCATCATGTCCATCTCCATTCACTTCACTGACATCGGTGTCAGCGAAGGCAGGCGAAACTCGCGGCGAAACGTGCTCAAGTCAACGAAACCGGATTTTCTTGTTCGCGAACTCGCAGTGCGGCTGTACTACGAAGTCTTCATCGTGTGGATGCCGCATTCTGTCTTGGCCCGGCCGCGCCAGCGACCGGCGCGCTCATCCTCGTCGTCGGCCGTTCTGCTCGTGCAAGGCATACACCCGACCGACCGGAATCCGGAGGCGACCAAGGGGTGACGCGGCAATTTGGCGCGGACGAAGATCGCCTCGAGTTCCTCGCGCGAGACGTTGGCGAAGGGATTGAACTTCAATCGCGCACCGTCGTCCTCGACGACGGCAATGTCGGCACGCGCGTTGCCCTGGAAGCGCTTGCGGCCGTTCAGCCAGGCCGAGAACGGCTCGAGCGCACGCGCCAGCGGTTCCACCTTGCGGATGCGGCAGCAGGCGTCGGGATCGGTGAACCAGAGCTCGCGGTCGGGATCTTCGCGCGACAAGGCTTCCTCGGCCGGCTTGATCGAGCGAACGTCCTTCAGGCCGAGTGTCGCGATCAAAGTATCGCGGTAGGCCAGCGTCTCCTCGAACAGCCATCCGGTATCGAGGAAGATCACGGGGATCGCCGGGTCGACGTCCGCCATCACCTTCAGCAACGTCGCCGATTCCGTGCCGAAGGACGACACCAGCGCCAACTTCTCGCGCCCGACCGTCTTCAGCGCCGCAGCGACGATCTCGGCGGGCGAGGCATCGCGCAAGCTCCGATCGAGCTCCTTCGCCGAAGGCAGTGCAGAAGCAGATACCGGCGTAAGCTGGGACGCAATGACGTTCACGTGCCGACACCCTCGGAGTGACGCAGCTGCATGCGCCGGTGCAGGGCCGTGATGCGGCCGTCGCCAGTCGGCTGGTAGAACACCGAATAGCGCTTGGCGGTCTGCATGAAGGCTTCCGCGTCGGCCTGCTTCTTGACCTCGAAGGAATCGAAGCCGGCACGCAGCATGAACACGAACTGATCACGCAGGATCTGTCCGGTGGCGCGCAATTCGCCGCGGTAATTGTAACGCTCGCGCAGCAGGCGGGCCTGGCTGTAGGCGCGCCCGTCGCGGAAGGTCGGGAACACCAGTGCGACGGCGGCGATCCTGCCGAGATAAGGCACGAGCTCGGAGATGTCGCGGCTGTTGGGCCAGATCACGCCGACCTTGCCCGAACGATTGAGCAGCGCATCGGCTTCGCCGATGAAGCGCTCGGCCGGCACCAGGATGTCGCCGCCCTCGGGCAGCGGCGTGTCGACGGCCAGCTTGGCGAAGCTGTCGTCGGTGATCTTTCCGCCTTTAACGAGTGGCATAGACGCGCTCCTTGAAGGGTTCGACGCCGAGACGCTTCACGGTGTCCATGAACAGCTCTTCGGGCCGCTCGCGCAGCGCCAGATAGGCTTCCACGATGTCCTCGATGACGTCGGCGACCTCGTCGAACTTGACGCCCGGCCCGATCAGGGTGCCGAGCGCGGCGTTCTCGTCGGCGCGGCCGCCGATGGTGATCTGGTAGACCTCCTCGCCGTTCTTCTCGACGCCGAGAATGCCGATATGGCCGACATGGTGATGGCCGCAGGCGTTGATGCAGCCGGAGATGTTGATGTGCAGCCGGCCGATCAAATTGGCGAGCTCGTGATTGGCAAAGCGCCGCGTCAGCTCCTGCGCGATCGGGATCGAGCGCGCATTCGCCAGCGAGCAATAGTCGAGACCCGGGCAGGCGATGATGTCGGTGATCAGGTTGACGTTCGGCGTCGCGAGCCCGAGCTTGTCGAGCGCCTTCCACAGCGCCGGCAGATCGCGCTTGGCGACGTGCGGCAGCGCCAAATTCTGCTCGTGGCCGACACGTATCTCGCCGAAGGAAAATTTGTCGGCGAGATCGGCGAGCGCATCCATCTGCTCGGCGGTGGCATCGCCCGGGGGCCCGCCGGTCGGCTTCAGCGAGATCGTGACGATGGAGTAGCCCGGCACCTTGTGCGGAGCCACCGAGTTCTTGCGCCATGCCTCGAAATCGGGATCGGCCGCGGCCTGCCGCAGCTCGTCGGGCATGTGCGGCAGCTTCTCGTAAGCCGGATAGGTGAAGCGCGAGCGGATGTCCTCGATCACCTCGTCGTCGATCTGGAGCGAAGAGTTGCGGATGTGCTGCCACTCCGCCTCGACCTCGCGCGAGAATTTCTCGATGCCGAGCTCATGCACCAGGATCTTGATGCGCGCCTTGTAGATGTTGTCGCGGCGGCCGTACTGGTTGTAGACGCGCAGGATCGCCTCGATGTAGCTGAGGATGTCGCGGCCGTGCACGAAGTGCTTGATGGTCTTGGCGATGAACGGCGTGCGGCCGAGCCCACCGCCGACCAGCACCTCGAAGCCGGTCTCGCCCTTCTCGTTCTTGATCAGGCGGAGGCCGATGTCGTGGATCTTGATCGCGGCGCGGTCGTGATCCGAAGCGGTGATCGCGATCTTGAACTTGCGCGGCAGGAACGAGAATTCCGGGTGCAGCGTGGTGTGCTGGCGGATCAACTCCGACCAGATGCGGGGATCCTCGATCTCGCCCGGCGCGACGCCGGCCCACTGGTCCGAGGTGACGTTGCGCATGTTGTTGCCGGAGGTCTGCATCGCATGGATGCCGACCTTGGCGAGATCCTCCAGCGCGTCCGGCAGCTCGGCGAGCTTGATCCAGTTGAACTGGATGTTCTGCCGCGTGGTGAAATGTCCGTAGCCGCGATCGTACTTTCGCGCGACATGGGCCAGTGCCCGCAACTGGTTCGTCGCCAGCGTGCCGTAGGGGATGGCGACGCGGAACATGTAGGCGTGCAGCTGCAGATAGACGCCGTTCTGCAGACGCAGGATCTTGAACTCGTCCTCGGTGAGCTCGCCGGAAAGGCGTCGCTTCACCTGGTCGCGGAACTCCGAGACGCGCTCGTTGACGAGCGTGCGGTCGATTTCGTCGTAAGCGTACATCAGAGAATGCCTTACACCTGGGCCGACTGTCCGATGGTGACACCGGTACGGCGGATCTGTTCGCGCAGATTGCCGGGCTCGATCTTGCCGTCCGCGCCGACCTGCACCGGGGCGATATAGGGTCCGATCGCGCCGACGTCATCGGCGACGGACTCCGCAAGCAACGCCTTGGCTTCGTCGGAATTGCGTACGATCGCGGCCTCCGACAGGTCCGCAGACCAGCTCTTGGTGGCGGTGCGATAGACGACGATGCCGTCCCAGGTCCGGTTGGCAGTCACGATCGAGGGGCCGGCGATCTTGATCTTCTTCTGTTCGAGCGGGGAGGTCATTCGGCTGCATCCAATAGGTCAGAGATGATTTGGGTGGGTGTCTGGCGGCGAAGCGAACCGGCATGCCGGATCACCTCGCCGATGATGAGAATGGCGGGACCGCCGTCGGTCCGCTGCGCGAGCTCGGGCAGATTGCCCAGCGTGCCGATCGCGCCTTGCGCGTCGGGGCGCGTGACGCGGGCGAACACGCCGACCGGCGTCTCCGGCGAGCGGCCGGCGGCGAGCAGGCCCGCACGCACGGCAGGTGCAGCGGACACGCCCATGTAGACGACGATGGTCATCCGCGTGTCGGTCAGCGTCGACCAGTCCACGGCTTCCGCGTCTCGCGCCTTGTGCGCGGTGAGGAAGGTGATGCGGGTCGCTTCGTGGCGGTAGGTCAGCGGCACTTCGAAATCGGCGGCGCCGCCGAGTCCCGCGGTGATGCCGGGAATGATCGAATAGGCGACGCCTGCGGCGCGCAGCGCTTCGACCTCTTCGCCGCCGCGGCCGAACACGAAGGGATCGCCGCCTTTCAACCGCACGACGCGCTGGCCGGCCTGAGCGGCTTCGATCATGCGCTGGTTGATGGCGTCCTGGCCGATGCCGGGCTTGCCGATGCGGCGGCCGACGGCAACGCGCGTGGTGTCGCGGCGGATGCGGTCGAGAATCTCGGGCGAGACCAGCTCGTCGTGGAAGACGATGTCGGCATCCTGCAGCGCGCGCAGCGCCTTGATGGTGAGGAGATCGGGATCGCCCGGACCGGCGCCGACCAGCGCGACCGAGCCTTCCGGCTTGTCCGCGCGCGCGAATGCCGAGGGATCGGCAATCGCCTCGAGCGCAGCGCCCGCCTCGCTCTTGCGGCCGGCGAGCACGGATGCGCCGATCGGACCGTCGATCACGCGCTCCCAGAAACGGCGGCGCAGCGGAAACTCGGCGATGCGCTCGTTGATGGATTTGCGGAAGCCGCCGATGAACTCGGCGAGTTCGCCGATGCGCGCAGGCAGCAGCGCCTCGATCTTCTCGCGCACGCGCCGCGCCACCACCGGCGAGGAGCCGCCGGTGCCGACCGCGACCACGACATCGCCGCGATCGACGATCGCCGGGAAGATGAAGCTGGAATGTTCGAGATCGTCCATGACGTTGACGGGAAGGCCGAGCGACTTGACGCGCGCCGACATGGCAACGCCGAGATCACCCGCGCCCGCGCAGACGATGGCGATGACGCCTGCGAGATCGGCGGTCAGCGGATCGCTTGTCGCGATTTCGATACGAGCGGCGGCGTCCGCGCCGGGATTGAAATCCTGATTGCCGTCGATCGCATGCACACGGATGCGCGCTCCGGCAGCGGCGAGCACGCGCAATTTTGCGCGCAAGAGCTCGCCCGCGCCGATGAGAACCACCGGACCGGCCTTGAGATCAAGAAACACCGGCAAGAACCGCATGCGATACTCGCTTCCCCCACATCCGGGGTTGACTGGAATTATTTTCTATATATGTGTCGTTTCTAGCGCGCAAAGAGAAATTTTTTCTTCTCTTCCTCGCCGCGACTATAGAATTTTCGCCTCCAAACGCAAAGTGGCAGAGATGCATCTTCTCAGGGACGATTCCGCAGCTATCGGAATGAGCAGCAAAGCCCCGCTCGCACGCGCGGGCTCGCAAGAATATTCTGTCGATGTTGCACCGAGCATGGACCATCTCGACCAGCTCGAGGCGCAGAGCATCTACATTTTCCGCGAGGCCTTCGCTCGCCTGAAGAAGATCGCCCTGCTGTGGTCGCTCGGCAAGGATTCCAACGTCATGATCTGGCTGGCGCGCAAGGCGTTCTTCGGCCGCATGCCGTTTCCGGCTCTCCATGTCGACACCGGCAAGAAGTTTCCGGAGATGTATCGCTTCCGCGACCACTACGGAAAGGAGTGGGATCTCGATCTGCGCGTCGAGCCCTGCCCGCCCATCGATGCCGTCGATCCGACGCTGCCGCCGGCCGCCCGCTCCGCCGCGCGCAAGACCGAAGGTCTCAAGATGGCGCTCGCCAAGTATGGCTTCGACGGCCTGATCGCCGGCATCCGCCGCGACGAGGAGGCGACGCGCGCCAAGGAGCGCGTGTTCTCGCCGCGCGGTCTCGAGGGCAATTGGGACGTGCGCGACCAGCCGCCGGAGTTCTGGGATCATTTCAACGCCTCGCCGCCGCAGGGCGCGCATTTGCGCATCCATCCGATCCTGCATTGGACCGAGGCCGACATCTGGGCCTACACCAAGCGCGAGAACATCCCGATCATCCCGCTCTATCTGTCGAAAGACGGCAAGCGCTACCGTTCGCTGGGAGATCAGGACATCACCAATCCCGTGAATTCGACGGCGTCGACCATCGACGAAATCCTGATCGAGCTCGAACAGACCAAGGTGCCGGAGCGCGCCGGTCGCGCGCTCGACCACGAGACCGAGGACGCCTTCGAGCGCCTTCGCGTCGCCGGCTATCTCTGATTCAACGACGCGAGCGCGACATGAACATGATCGTCACCCCAACCTCGCCCGCCACGCCGAACGGCACCACCCGTCCGCAGGTCCGCATCGTCATCGTCGGCCATGTCGACCACGGCAAGTCGACGCTGGTCGGCCGCCTCCTGCATGAGACCGGCAGCCTGCCCGACGGCAAGCTGGAAATGCTGAAGGCCGTCAGCGCGCGGCGCGGCATGCCGTTCGAATGGTCGTTCCTGCTCGACGCGCTGCAGACCGAGCGCGATCAGGGCATCACCATCGACACCACGCAGATCCGCTTCCGTACCAATTCGCGCGACATCGTCCTGATCGACGCGCCGGGCCACGCGGAATTCCTGCGCAACATGATCACCGGCGCTTCGCAGGCCGACGGCGCGGTGCTGATCATCGACGCGCTCGAGGGCGTGCGTGACCAGACCAGGCGGCACGGCTATCTGCTGCATCTGCTTGGCGTGAAGCAGGTTGCCGTCGTCGTCAACAAGATGGATCGCGTCGATTTCTCGGACCTGCGCTTCAAGGCGATCAGCGACGAGATTTCCGCCCATCTCAACGGCCTCGGCGTGACGCCCACGGCGGTCATTCCGATTTCGGCGCGCGATGGCGATGGCGTCGCCGAGCACACCGATCGGATCGGCTGGTACAAGGGACCGACCGTGGTCGAGGCACTCGACGCCCTCGAACCGGCGCGGCCGCTGGAATCTCTGGCGCTGCGCCTGCCGGTGCAGGCGATCTACAAGTTCGACGATCGCCGCATCGTGGCGGGCCGCATCGAATCCGGCAGCCTCACTGCCGGCGACGAGATCGTGATCATGCCGGCCGGCAAGATCGCCAAGATCAAGACGGTCGAGAGCTGGCCGGTGACGCCGGTCGCGGGACGGCAAGGAGCCGGACGCTCGGTCGGCATCACGCTCGACCGCGAATTGTTCATCGAGCGCGGTGACATCGTCGCCCATGCCGGCACCGCGCCGCGCGAGACGCGCCGGCTGCGCGCGCGCATCTTCTGGCTGCACGACAAGCCGCTCGCCAAGGGCGACCAGTTGCTGGTGCGCTGCGGGCCGAAGGAAAGCCGCGCGACCGTCGTCGCCATCGAGAAGGCGGTCGATCCCGGCGAGCTCTCGAGCAGCGAGAACAAGGCGATCGGCCGCAACCATGTCGGCGAGATCGACATCTCGCTTTCGAATCCGATTGCCACCGATCCCTACACCGACAACCCCCGTACTGGACGTCTCGTGATCGAAGTGTCCGGGCGTATCGCCGGCGGCGGCCTCGTGCTGTCGGTCGATGCCGGCCAGCGTGCCGTGCCTGTCGACATCGTGCCGGTGGAATCCGCGCTGCGTCCCGACGAACGTTCCGCGCGCTATCAGCACAACGGCGCCGTGGTCTGGCTCACCGGCCTGCCCGCTTCGGGCAAGTCGACGCTGGCCAAGGCGCTGGAGCGGCGTCTCTTCACCAATGGCGGCTCGCCGATCCTGCTCGACGGCGACACGCTGCGCGCGGGCCTCAACAGCGATCTCGGCTTCGCCGCCGCCGATCGCAGCGAGAACATCCGCCGCCTCGCCGAAGTCGCCACGCATCTGGCGCGCAACGGCCACATCGCGATCGTCGCCGCGGTCTCGCCCTCCCGCGAAGACCGCGCCACCGCGCGCCGCATCGCCGACACCGCCTTCCGCGAGATCCACGTCGCAACCCCTGCCGAAGTGTGCGAGGAGCGTGATCCCAAGGGCCACTACAAGAAGGCCCGTGCCGGCACCTTGGCCTCGTTCACCGGCATCGGCAACGACTACGAGGCGCCGCAGGCGGCCGAGCTCGTGATCGACACCTCGACGCGGACGGTCGCCGAGGCCGCCAACGAGATCGAGCGCATGCTGAAGACATCAGGCGTCTTGTTCGACGAAGTCGTGGACCTCGCCGCGAATATTTGAGGCCGCCCGCCCTCCGCTGTCGTCGCCCGGCTTGACCGGGCGACCCAGTATTCCAGAGACGGCGTTGGGATATTGAGAAGCCGCGGCGTACTGGATTCCCCGCTTTCGCGGGGAATGACGGCTGTGTGCCGGACACCTCCTTGACATTTTGACAACTTATGTGGGTCTTCTCACCGCCCCGATTTTGGGGCTAATAGGGCCCCGAAAGCCGCCCTCGATGGGCGCATTTTGCTGCTGTCGGGTCAAAAGCAGCCAAAAACAGCCATTTCCAACAAGAAAGCCCATCATGAAACGCGTCGACGCCCACGGATTGAAGATCGCCCCCGTCCTGTTTGACTTCATCGCCAAGGAAGCGGCCCCGAAGACGGGGATCACGCCGGACGCGTTCTGGGCCGGGGTTGCCGCCATCATCAAGGACCTCGGGCCGAAGAACCGCGCGCTGCTGGCCGTGCGCGACACGCTGCAGGCCAAGATCGACGACTGGCACCGTGCCAACAAGGGTAAGGCGTTCGACCTCAACGCCTATACCGCCTTCCTGAAGGAGATCGGCTATCTCGTGCCGGAGCCGGCGACGCAGAAGGTCGAGACTGCGAATGTGGACGAGGAAATCGGCAAGATCTGCGGCCCGCAGCTCGTCGTGCCCCTCACCAACGCGCGCTATGCGCTGAACGCGGCGAACGCGCGCTGGGGCTCGCTCTATGACGCCTTCTACGGCACCGACGCAATCCCGCATGATCCGTCCGAGAGTGGCAAGGGCTACAACAAGGCGCGCGGCGACAAGGTGATCGCCAAGGCCAAGGCGTTCCTCGATGCCGCCGTGCCGCTGGCGACCGGCAGCCACACCGACGTCACCGCCTATAGCGTCGTCGCAGGCCAGCTCGCGGTGAAACTGAAGAGCGGCAATGCCACCGCGCTGAAGAACGCCGCGCAATTCGCGGGCTTCCAGGGCGATGCGGCTTCCCCGAGCGCAGTGCTGCTCGTCAACAACGGCCTGCATGTCGAGGTCAGGATCGACCGCAGCAGCGCGATCGGCAAGGACGATCCGGCCGGCGTCGCCGACATGATCATGGAGTCCGCGGTCTCCACCATCCTCGACATGGAGGACTCGGTCGCCGCGGTCGATGCCGAAGACAAGGTGCTGGTCTACCGCAACACGCTCGGCCTGATGAACGGCACGCTGTCGGCCGACTTCGAGAAGGGCGGCAAGACGCTGACGCGCTCGCTCAACGCCGACCGCTCCTACAAGACCCCCGACGGCAAGGGCGAGCTCAAGCTGCACGGCCGCAGCCTGCTCTTGATGCGCAATTGCGGTCACCACATGTTCACCGACGCGGTGCTGGACGAGAAGGGCGAAGAGGTCCCCGAGGGCCTGCTCGACGCCGCGGTCTCGGGCCTGCTGGCGATCCACGACCTCAAGGGCAACTCGAAGGTCAAGAACAGCCGCACCGGATCGGCCTATATCGTCAAGCCGAAGATGCATGGTCCGGACGAGGTGTCGCTGACCTGCGAGCTGTTCGACCGCGTCGAGAAGATGCTCTCGCTGCCCGAGAACACGCTCAAGGTCGGCATCATGGACGAGGAGCGGCGCACCACCGTCAACCTCAAGGCCTGCATCCAGCGCGCCTCCATGCGCATCATGTTCATCAACACCGGCTTCCTCGACCGTACCGGCGACGAGATCCACACCTCGATGGAAGCGGGCCCGATGATCCGCAAGAACGAGATGAAGGCGCAGGCCTGGATCAAGGCCTATGAGGACTGGAACGTCGACATGGGCCTGACCTGTGGCCTTCCGGGCCACGCCCAGATCGGCAAGGGCATGTGGGCCGCGCCCGACAAGATGGCGGACATGCTTGCCCAGAAGCTCGGCCATCCGCAGGCCGGCGCCACCACCGCCTGGGTTCCCTCGCCGACCGCGGCGACGCTGCACGCGCTGCACTATCACCAGGTCAACGTGACCGCGCGCCAGCAGGAGCTGACCAAGGGCGGACCGCGCGCCAAGCTCGAAGACATCCTCACCATTCCGGTGTCGAAGTCGAACTGGGCGCCCGACGACGTCAAGCAGGAGATCGACAACAACTGCCAGGGCATTCTGGGCTACGTCGTGCGCTGGATCGACCAGGGCGTCGGCTGCTCCAAGGTGCCCGACATCCACGATGTCGGCCTGATGGAAGACCGCGCGACCTTGCGCATCTCCAGCCAGCATCTCGCCAACTGGCTGCATCAGGGCGTGATCACGGAAGCGCAGGTGATGGAATCGCTGAAGCGCATGGCCGTCGTCGTCGACAAGCAGAATGCCGGCGATGCCATCTACAAGCCGATGGCGCCGGCCTTCGACGGCGTCGCCTTCAAGGCCGCCTGCGATCTCATCTTCAAGGGCCGCGAGCAGCCGAACGGCTACACCGAATACATCCTCACCGCCCGCCGCCGCGAGGCCAAGGCGCTCGGCTGAGGGAAGTCACGGCAATGTCAAAAGCCCCGGCGCGAGCCGGGGCTTTTTTGTTGACGAAACGTCGCGGCGCGCCGCGGAACGGCTGAGCGCGCCTCGCGTTGTCCGGCCATCAACCCGTGGGAGATGGTCATGGACTGGAATCGGATCGAAGGAAACTGGAAGCAGTTCAAGGGATCGGCGAAGGAGAAGTGGGCCAAGCTCACCGACGACGACCTCACACTGATCGAGGGACGCCGCGAGCAGCTCGAGGGCCGGCTCCAGGAACGCTACGGCAAGGCCAAGGACCAGGTTCGTCAGGACGTCGACGACTGGCTCAAGGGGCTGCACTGAGCGGCACGAACGAAGCCCCGGCGAAAGCCGGGGCTTTTTGTTGCAGATAGCCCGGACGGCTCGCTCATCCGGGCTACGTGACCGTCGCTAGAACACCGCGAGATATTTCAACAACGACACGATGCCGATGATGATGACGATCACGCGCGCGATCTGCTTGGCGCGGCCGTCCATCGGCAACATGTTGATGAGATAGAGGACGAGAATAACGACGAGAAAAGTGACGAGCACGCCCACCAGCATCGGGATACCCCCTCAGGCAAAATTGCGATCCCTGCTCTAACTCCTGTCACGCGCCCTGGTTCCGCACAGGCAACCCGTTGCAACTTCTAGTAATTCCGTATTTCTACAGGGCCGCCGGGCGCCTAAAACTTTACCCTTTTGCTCTCAGATGCAGAAACCATGCGGGTGTTGCACCCCGAATGGCATGCGATTGTCGACCTGCTGCGCCCAATGTCTCGATGTTGCCGGGCGTCTTCTGATTTTGGACATGGGACTTGGGGGGATTTCGATGCTCAATCGTCTGACCGTATCCGCGTTGCTGAAGGCGGTAATCGCAATCACGTCGGCCTGCGTGGTGATCGCGCTCTCGCTCACCGCCCACGAGTCCTGGGATCGGTTGAGGACCGCCACCCGCATCTCCCAGATTACGGATGCGTCCGCGGACCTGTTCAAGGCGATGCACAATCTGCGCACCGACCGTTCGACCACCAACCGGCTCCTCAACTCGACCGAGCCAATGGACGCGGAGATCGAGAAATATCTGCGGGCGATCCGCGACGCCGAGATGCCGGCGATGGCGCACGCGCTGGAGCTGCTGCCGGCGATGGACTTTCCGCAATCCGTCGCGCTGGTGCCGGAGTTCGCGCGCCTCTACAAATCGGCGAGCGAGCAGCAGAAGCAGTTCTGGGAGGACGTCGTCAAACCGAAGGACCAGCGTCGCGCCGGCCTGCCGAAGGCCTATATGGAGACGACGCAGGGCCTGCTCGACACGCTCGACAAGCTTTCGAACGCCCTCGCCGCCACCGTCAACCACCAGGACGCCACGATCGACCAGCTGCTGTCGATCAAGCAGAATGCCTGGCTGCTCCGCAACACCGCGGGAGAAGCTTCGCTGATCGTCTCGACCGGTCTTGCCGCCGGCAAGATCACACCCGAAGCCCGCAACAACTACACCCAGCATGTCGGCGGCACGTCGGCGATGTGGAAGGCGCTGGAGTTGTCGACTTCGGGAATGCAGTTGCCGCCCGCGCTCGCCTCCGCCCTGGCCTCTGCCAAGACCGCCTATTTCGAGCCGCAATATCTGACCCTGCGGGACCGCCTCGCTGACACGCTGGTCAAGGGCGAGAAGGCCGAGATGACGGCCAATCAGTGGAGCCCGCTCACCGTCGGCCGCCTGTCCAGCGCGGTCGCGGTGGCGGAAGCCGCTCTCGACGCCGCCAAGGTCCATACGCTGGAGCAGCGCGGCGCCGCATTGCGCGCGCTGCTCGTGCAGCTCGTGCTGCTTGCGCTCGCCATCGGACTTGCCGCAGGCGCGATCATGCTGGTCAGCCGCCGCGTGATCCGTCCTCTCAACACGATCCGCGACGCCATGCTGAAAGTTGCGGGCGGCGATCTTGCCGTCGACAGTGGCTATCTCGATCGGCAGGACGAGATCGGCGCGCTTGCCGGCGCGCTGGAAACCTTCAAGCAGCAGGCCACCGACAAGTTGAGGATCGAACAGCAGGAGCGCGAGCGCAATGCCGGCGCGATCGCACGCCAGCGCGCCGTCGAAGCCTATGTCGGCGAGTTCGAGGGCGCCGTGCGCAAGACGCTCGGCGAATTGAGCGATGCCTCCGGCGAGATGCGCAAGACATCCGGTGACCTCTCCGCCGTGTCGCGCCAGACCAACGACCGCGTGCAGGTCGCCGGCAAGGCTTCCAACGACGCCTCGATGAGCGTCGACAGCGTGGCCGCGGCCGCCGAAGAGCTCTCGGCCTCGATCAACGACATCAGCCAGCAGGCAGCCCATGCCGCGGGCATCGCCGGCCGCGCCGTCGCGCAGGCGCGCGAGACCGACGGCACCGTGCAGGGGCTGGCAAAGTCGGCGGGCCGCATCGGCGAGGTCGTCGGGCTCATCAACACCATCGCGGCACAGACCAACCTGCTCGCGCTCAACGCCACCATCGAAGCCGCGCGCGCCGGCGAGGCCGGCCGCGGCTTTGCCGTGGTGGCCTCCGAGGTGAAATCGCTGGCTAGCCAGACGGCGAAGGCGACCGAGGAAATCTCCGAGCAGATCGCCGACATCCAGAAGGTCGCCGGCGATGCCATCAACGCGATCCAGACCATCGGCGGCATCATCGGCGAAGTGAACGAAGTTGCGACCGCGATTGCCGCCGCCGTGCAGGAGCAGGGCGCGGCGACCCAGGAGATCACCCGCAGCACCCAATATGCGGCTCAGGGCACCAAGAACGTGTCGGACAACATTACCGGCGTCAAAGCCGATGCGGATGCTGCCGCCGCGGCCGCCGACAATGTGAAGCAGGCATCCGAAATGCTGGAGACCCAGAGCCGCCAGCTCGGCCACGAGGTCAGCGACTTCCTGGGCAAGATCCGCGCGGCGTAAGGCCGGGGGCGGCCTTCGGCTCGCGCCACAAGCTCCCGTGTCATCCCCGCGAACGCGGGGATCCTAACCCCGGGGAGTGGTTTGGCACGAGCCGGCAACCACGAGTCTTCGCCAAATCCAATCCTGTGGCTATCGCGACGAGCGCAAGCGCTCGCGCTGGGATCCCGGATCTGCGTTTCGCTCGTCCGGGATGACGGTGTTTGTGGGGCGGCCAGCGCCGGCAAATCAGCCGACACCCGCGCGCCTATTCCTTCGCCACCACCGGCACCTGGCGGAATTTGGCGCGCACCGAGTCCGGCAGCGGCGAGAAATTCATCGCGACGCCGCGGCGGTCGTTGGCATTGCGGTTGGCGACCACGAGGCCGTCGGCACTGGCGACGATGTCACCCCTGCGCAGGGTGGGATCGTCCTCGACCTTGACCTGAGCGAGCCCGACCGGATCCTTGCCGTTGCAGGTGCAGCCCGCGACGATCTCATTGCGATAGCGATACGCGTTCGGCATTTCGGAATAGGGTTTTCCCTTATCCGAGGTGGCGTCGTCGATGTCGCCGCCATAGACCAGCGAGGTTTCGGAAGCCGGGCAGAAGCTCTTGCAGGATTGCGCCTTGCTCTCGGCATCATTGCCTTGCGCCGGGAAGTAGCGGCCATCGCAGCCACGCACGCAATAGGCGGTGCCGCCGCCATAGGAGGCCCGTTGGCGCGGCGCGTCGTATCGCGGCATGTCGTCATTGGGGAACGGCACCCGGATCTCCGGCGGCGGCCGCATCCGGAAGCCGCCAAACAGAGCCGAGAAGAAATCCTCCGCATGTGCCGCTGGCGACAATGCCAGCCCGGCGGAGACGACGATCAGGATCGCCGCACCGCCAGCCACTTTGCCAATCAGGCGTCTGCTCATGTGACCTCACTCAATCCGACTTAGTTGACGGCCGATGGCGCCGAAATATTCAGCGCCTGCCGCCCCGAGGGCAGCGTCGTCACGGCCGGACGCTTGCGCACGGGGTCGCCGCCTCTGGCCATCAGCGGAGCGTTCTTCGGCAGCACCACGACCTTGGCACCGACATTGACGCGACCGAACAGGTCGATGACGTCCTCGTTGGTCATGCGGATGCAACCGGAGGAGACGAACTTGCCGATCGTGGAGGGATCGTTGGTGCCGTGGATGCGGTACTCGCTGGAGCCGAGATACATCGCACGCGCACCGAGCGGATTGCCGGGACCGCCGGCGACGAAGCGCGGCAGATAAGGCTGGCGCGCAATCATCTCGGCCGGCGGATGCCAGTCCGGCCACTCCGCCTTGCGGCTGACGCTCTGCACGCCGGACCAGGTGAAGCCTTCACGGCCGACGCCGACGCCATAGCGGATGGCGCGGCCGTTGCCGAGCACGTAGTAGAGATAGGTGTTGTTGGTGTCGATCACGATGGTGCCGGCCGGCTCGCTGCGGTCGAAGCCGACAATTTGCTTGCGCAGGCGATCGGGCAGCTGGGCATCCTCATCGGCCGCCTGCGGTGCCTCGTTGACCGCGCCCTGCGAATACGCCTGGTCCGGCGGGTAGGCCTGTGGCTGTATCGGCGCATAGCCGAACGTCTGCGCGCTCGCGCCGCCGAACGGCACCGCGAGAAGAGCGGTTGCAAGAGCGAATGCGGTGACGACGCGCGGCGAAAAGCTGCGACGGACTGCAGAGAACTTTGTCATGTGCTGCCCCGTGAAGTGTGTGCATCAGGGTGATGCGCTGTCCAATGAACTCCGCGAGGGCGCCCCAAGTTCCGGTGCAGCGAGCGGCAGCCATGTCACAGTCAAGCGAGCCCGGCTTCACGATGCCGCGATGGAACCGCCGCGCTTCTGGCGCATTATCGGTCGTCAAATGGGCGCGCGGACGAGGCTTCCGTGCGGGAGAGAGATTGTGCGCGTCCTTCCGAGTGAACGTCCGAGTCCCGGCAACAGCGAAGGCGATCCGCTTCCCGACAGCCGCAGTGAGCTGCCGCCGGTCATCCGCCGCACGGAGTTCGTCGCCTTTGCGCTTGCAGGCTTGCTGCTGATTGCCTTCGTCACCGTGCTCTACGTTGGCAGGGCTTTCTTCCTGCCCGTGGTGATGGCCTTCGTCACCGGCACCATGCTGTCGCCGGCGGCGGGCTTTCTGGAGCGGTACAAGGTCCCGCGCGGACTGGGCGCCGCTCTGATCGTGGCCGCGGGGACCACCGTGGTCGCTTTCGTGGTAGCGCTGATCGCCTCCCCGGTGATGGAGTGGAGCACGCGCTTGCCGGAGCTCGGCGCGCAACTCAAGGACAAGATGCACGTGTTCGACCGGCCGCTTGCGCTGTGGCGCGAGACGCAAGCCATGATCGGCGGCTCGGAAGGGTTGCCGAGCTTCCAGATGCCGAAGGTCGAGTGGGTGCAGCCGACCCTGGAATTCCTGTCACCGACCTTTACCGAATTCCTGCTGTTCTTCGTCACCCTGATCCTGTTCATCGCCAGCTGGCGCGACCTGCGGCGCGCCATGATCATGATCTTCAGCGATCATGACGCGCGGCTTCGCACACTCCGGATTCTCAACGAGATCGAGGTGCATCTCGGCAATTATCTCCTGACCGTGACGCTCATCAACGTCGGCGTCGGTGTCGGCACCGGTCTCATCTGCGCGCTCACCGGGATGCCCAATCCGGCCGGGCTCGGCGCGCTCGCAGCAGCGCTCAACTTCATCCCGATCATCGGGCCGGTCGCGATGTTCGCGGTGCTGGTCGTGGTAGGGTTGGTTGCCTTTCCGACCATCGGCGGCGGCCTGATGGCGGCACTTGCCTTCGGCGGTCTTACCTTTCTGGAAGGGCACTTCATCACCCCGGCGATCATCGGCAGGCGGCTCGCGCTGAATGCACTCGCAGTCCTGCTTGCGCTGGCGTTCTGGACCTGGCTCTGGGGCCCGATGGGCGCGTTCCTGTCGTCTCCGCTGCTGATCGTCGCGCTGATCCTCAAGGAGCATCTGTTGCCGTCGGATTCGCCGCAATTGCCGCAGGCCTGACCGGTTTCCGCAAACGGAACTTCCCCGGTGACGAAACGTTTTCCGGCTATCTCAGCCGTCAACAGTTTGGAGCTCCCGATGTCCGCGACCAGTACCGAAGCCGGGATGAGTGACTGGACCGACAAAGCCACCAGAGAACGCCTCGAAAAGGATGTAGCAGCCGTGAAAAGCGATATCGCCGCCCTCACCGACCAGATCACCGACGCGCTCAACAGTTTTGCCAATTCCACGAGCAGGCAGGCCCGTCGCGGCTACCGCCAGGCGCGCGAGAACATGGATACCGCGATCGACGACGTGTCGGAGCGGGGCGGCGCCATGATGGATGCGGCCCAAGAGGCTTACGGATCGATCGAGGAGACGCTCGAAGACGCGATCACGCAACGGCCGCTCGCGACCGTCGGCCTCGCGCTCGGGATCGGCTTCCTGATCGGCGCCGCCTGGCGCCGGTGAGATCGCGGAGGTAGCTCGAAGTGGCGGCGCCGGCGCGCCGCCGCTCTCGACCCGTGACGGTTTGGCTTGTGGGGATTTGAGGAGCGAGGCCATGTTTCAGCGCATCATCGACGGGATCAATGCATCCGCCGGCACGACTGTGCGGCTGACCTCGCTCGCTGCAGGCGCGGCCCTCGCGCTGTTCGTCACGACCTGTTTCCTTTGTGCCGCCGCCTTCATCTCGGTCCTGGAGAAATATGGCCCGGTGCAAGCCTGTCTTGCCGGCGCAGGCATCTTCTTCCTGCTGACGCTGACTGCGGCGGGCTCCTATTGGGGCTACAAGCGCGAGGTTCAGAAGCGCGCCCAGATCGCGGCCGAGCGTGCCGCGAAGTCGGCGGCCTCGAGCATGCTCGCGGACCCCATGCTGCTCGCCACCGGGCTCCAGATCGTTCGTGCCATCGGCGTCAAGCGGCTGCTACCGATCCTGGCGATCGGCGGCGTTGCCCTCGGCATCATGGCGAGCCGCGCCGGCGCATCCGACGAGGTCTCGGCCGAACCGGCCGAATAAGGACGGGACGACGTTAAGAAAATTTCGTCGCAAGAGGAGCGCGGGCGCACGGCGGCAATCATTTGTCCGTTCTGCGCAATTTTCTTTGAGCACCCGGCCTTCGCTCACGCAAACGCTACTCGGATGGGCAGGCGGTTGCCGCTAAAAGCGTCGCCCCTGATTCCAAAAGTCATTTTTCCCGATGAAACCGTCCGTCCAGGCGAATCTTGCCGCATTCCGTCACGACGCCAGGCTGTATTTGACGCTCGGCATCGCCAATTGGTCGGTTTTCGTCGACCACATCCCGAACAACGTCGTCAACCTGCTGACGCTGCGCAATTTCGGCTTCAGCGGCGCCGCCGACCTGTTCGTGTTCGTGGTGGGTTACGGCGTCGCGATCATCCACGGCCGGATCGCACTGGAGCGCGGCTATCTCGTCGCCGCGACGCGCATCTTCCGCCGCGTCTGGCGGCTTTATGCCGCCTATGTCGTGCTGTTCGTGATCTATATCGACACCATCGCCTACGTGGCGTCGCAATCGATGGCGCCGGAGATCATCCACGAATACAACATTTCGGGGATTCTCGAGCATCCGCTGCGCATCCTCGTCCGCGGACTCGTGCTCCAGGAGGAGCCGCTGAATCTCGATCTCCTGCAATTGATGATCCCGCTGATGGCTTTCTTTCCATTCGCGCTGTGGGGCCTGTTGCGGCGGCCGAACGTGACCCTGGCGGCGTCGGTCGCGCTCTATCTGGCCGCGCGCTGGTTCGACTGGAATTTCCGGGTCTACCCGGACCAGGAATGGACCTTCAATCCGCTGTGCTGGCAGATGCTGATGGTGCTCGGGGGCTGGTTCGCCGTGACAGGCGCATCGGGGCGCGTGCTGCGCGAGATGGGTTGGCTGCGGATCCTCGCCGCGAGCTATCTCATCTTCGCGATGGCGGTCACCTTGCTGCGCCATTCGCCGGCATTGTCCGCTTACCTGCCGGACTTCCTGCTCGACAGCATCGCGCCGACCGACAAGGAAAACCTCGCGCCCTACCGCGTGGTTCACTTCCTCGCACTCGCCCTGCTGGCGACCCATCTCATTCCGGCCGATCACCCCGGCCTGCGGTTGAAGCCGCTCCAGGCGGTCATCAGGTGTGGTGAGGAATGGCTCGCGGTGTTCTGCGTCGGCGTGTTCCTGTCTTTCGCCGGCCATCTCATCCTGATCACCAGCGCCAATCTGGTGGTGATGCAGATCGTGGTGAGCCTCACCGGCTTCGCCGCGATGACCGCGGTGGCCTACTACGTCGCCTGGTCGAAGTGGCAGGATCTGCCCGCGGCCTTGCGACAGCAGGCCTAACGCACGACCGATTTCCCTAGGCCGGCCGCTGCGGCTGCGCTATCCCGGAGCAGGAGCGGGTTGCGCGAGGAGACCGGGCGTGGTGACGGCCAATGGCGGGGGTGACGGGGCCGACAATGCCCCCCGGCGCGGCCGGCCCCGATCGATCGAGACCAGCAACGCCATTCTCGAAAGCGCCTACGCGCTGATGGCGTCCACCGGCCTTGCCGCCACCACCATCGACGCGGTCGCTCGCCACAGCGGCGTCTCCAAGATGACGATCTACAAATGGTGGCCGTCGCGCGAGGCGCTCTTGATCGACGCCTTTCTTCAGCATGCGGCGCAGATGCTGCCGCTGCCGCCGGAAAGCTCCGGCAGCCCCGCGGCACGCGCCCGCCGCCACGCCACGGCCTATGCCGAGGCATTGCAGGGCGAGTTCGGCAAGGTCCAGCTCGCCGTCATCTCCGAATGCATCTCCAAGACGGGCTCCGCCGAACTGTTCTATGCCCGCTATCTGCAGTTCCGTCGCGACGCGCTTGTGAGAATGATTGCGGCAGGCCAGAACGACGGCAGCATCCTGGCCGAAGGGCCGGCTGAGGATCTCTACGACGCGATCTATGGCGGCCTGTTCTATCGCTACGTCTTCGGCATCGCGCCGATCACGCCTGGCTACGCCCGCAACCTGGTCGACCTGGTGTTGCGGCCGAAGGGATAGCTATCGCGCAGGCCGCACCGGAGCCGAGATCTTATCCGTGCGATCGCGTTCGGTCATGTCGACCACAGTCTCCATCGGTGCCGTGAGCTCATAGACGTAGGAGACGTCGGTGAAATAGCGCTTGGCGGTGCCCCCTAACGCCTCAGGCGCGACACGGTCGAGCAGAATCAGGCCGAAATCGGAATCGGGGCGGCGCGTCGCCTCGCTGGTGTTGAACTCCTCCCAGCGAAACTGAAAGACCTCGTCGGGCTCCCGGCCCGTCACCGTCCAGCTGGCGGTGATGTGCGGATGCTTTCCGACCAGCGACAGTCCCTCATCGGAATGCGAGGCGAGCTCGAAAAACAGCAGCGAGAGGCTCTGCGCGGCGCGTGCACTGACCGCGATATCGGGCCCGGTGACGGCGATGCGGTCGGCATGCGGGATGGCCCGCGCCTCGAACAGGCCTTTCAACTTGACGCCCTGCCACTGGCTCTCGCTGAGCAGCGAGACCACGTTGGACATCGCGTGGATGCGCCCGATCAGGAGCTCGCGGGCGACGTCGATGTCCGAGCCGTGGCGCAAGGTGCGCGTCACGATCGACTGGATCACCGCAAGGATGTTCTTGACCCGGTGGTTGAGCTCGTCGATCACGGCGGTCAAGCGGCGCTCGAAGCCGATTCGGACCTGGATTTCCCGGCTGAGCCGCAGATTGTTGTACGCGACATAGCCGAACAGGCCGCACACCATCGCCGTGATCGCAAGGCCGATCGCCGCAACGATGATCGCGGTCTGTTCCGCACGGCGCACCGAGTTGGTCTTGGCGTAGTAGCCGAGCTGCCAATCTCGCGCACCGAAGCTCACCGTGCGCGTCGCCGATGGCGCCGGCCCGTCCGCCGCCACGCTGCGCGTCGAGACCACGCCCTGGTCGTTGGCGATCAGCTCGCCGCCTTCCTTGCGTGGATCCCTGAGCGCGACCGAGAACAGCGACATGTCGTCATTGGTCAACATCAGCGAAGCGAGCTCGTAGGAAAACGTGACGAACCCGGCCGGCTCGGTTGCCCCCTCGGGAATGACGGGCGCAGCCACGATGACGCCGATGGGCCCGTTCCCGCGCAACAGCGGAATCGGGTCCGAGGCAACCGATCTCTTCTCGACTCGGGCGCGCGTCAGCATGGCGCTGCGAACCGGGTCCTGGTCGTAACTTCGTCCCGGCAGAGCCTTGGTCTCGTCGCTGCGCGGCTCGAGATCCAACAGCACGTCGATCGGCTCGGTGATCTCCACCGGATTGATCGGCTTGTCGTCAAAGCTGCGGATCTTCGGGTTCGGGAAGCCGGCGCCCCCGATGGCAGCCTGCGCCGCGGTCAGCTCGTTCGGCTTCAGCCGGGCGATCCAGCCGGCCACCACGAAATCCGTCTTGAACGCGTAGATGGCCGAGCGCAGCGGCTCCAGCATGTTCGGCTTGATCACGGATGGCGCGCGGAACAGGCCTGAGGCGACACGGGCGAGCAGTTCGCGTTCGGTGAGCCGATCCTGGACCAGGCTGGCGTGAACGTCGATCGCACGCGCGAGCGCGATCCGGTCCAGTGCCAGCTCCTGGTCGTGGACGCGATAGGCCGCAAGCCCGGAGAGCAAGGCCCCGAGCAGAGCGATGAAACCGATGATGAAACCCAGCCGGACCACGCGACTACTCAGGCGAAGGCAGGAGGTCGGCAATAAACAGGGAGCATATGAACGCCGCTCGAACGGCCATGTGCCGAAACAAGGTGGACCCCAGTGGCAGAGATAATGGAGGAGGAGGCATCAGTACGCAACTTGGGTCGCCTGAAAAGCTTAATCCGACCGGCCGATGGTCTGGCCGGGATGATTTGCCCGGGCACCGGAGGTAATCAATCGCCGTGTCCGAAATTTGTTCCGTCGTCGCGGCCCGGACCCCAAGGTTAACGGCGAAAAACGCATGCGCCAGTTCGTCGCGTCGTCAACCCGCCCGTTTCAAGCCGCCCTTGGCCTCGATGAAGCCGACGATGCGCTCGAGCCCCTCGCTCTTCTTCAGGTTGGTCATGACGAAAGGACGCTCGCCGCGCATGCGCCGGGCGTCCGTGTCCATCTTCTCCAGGGAGGCGCCGACATGGGGCGCGAGGTCAATCTTGTTGATGACCAGAAGATCGGACCGGGTGATGCCGGGACCGCCCTTGGACGGGATCTTGTCGCCGGCGGCCACGTCGATCACATAGATGGTGAGGTCGGCCAGCTCCGGGGAAAAAGTGGCAGCGAGATTGTCGCCGCCGGACTCGATCAGCACGAGATCGAGCCCAGGAAATTTGGCGCGCATGTCCGCGACCGCGGCGAGGTTCATCGAGGCATCCTCGCGGATGGCGGTGTGCGGACAGCCGCCGGTCTCGACGCCGGCAATGCGGTCCGGCGTCAGCGAGCCCGACCGCACCAGGAATTCCGCATCCCATTTGGTGTAGATGTCGTTGGTGATCGCGGCGATATCATAGCGTTCGCGCATGGTCTTGCAGAGCAGGTCCATCAGCGCGGTCTTGCCCGATCCGACCGGGCCGCCGACGCCGACACGCAAGGGGCCGTGGGATTTCGACATGTAATTCGCTCTCTCTCGATGGGTGAAAGGCTGCTTCGCTCTCACGAGCGGAACAGCCGCGTATATTGCGTCTCGTGCCGTAGACTGGCGAGATCGGCGCGGAAGGTCGCACTGCCGAGATCGTCCAATGTCGCATGCAGCGCACGGTCGGCGGTGGCGGCCACAGCGGCCTCCAGCCTCACAAGCACGCGCTGGCTGTCGGTCTGACCCAGCGGAATGAGGCGGCTGGCTGCGGAAATCCAGTTGGAGACCAGCGCATGCAGGAAGGCGTGCAGCGTCGGCGCCAGCGGCACGCCGTGCATGGCCGCGACCACACCGACCGCGACCGGATAGACCAGTGGCGCGCGGCATGCCGAAACCATGGCGTCCAGTCCGTCGGCGTCCCACGCGGCGCGGGCGATGTCGATGAAGGCGCGGCCCTGCGAGGTCGTCTCCAGCTGCCGCTCACGCGACGGCACGAACGCGGCGGCGAGCTCGGCGACATCGCTCAATGCTGTCTCCTCGGCCACCTCCGCGGCGCGATAGGCGTGGACCAGGAACGTCGCATCGCAGAAGCCGGAGCCGTCACTGAGCATGGCGTCGAGCCAGTCGGCCAGCGTTGCCGTATCGACGATGTCGCCCGCCTCGACCGCCCATTCGATGCCGCTGGAATAGGAGAAGCCGCCGACCGGGAATGCCGGCGACAGCCAGGTCATCAGCCGGTACAGCGCCGCCGCCTCGCCCTTGTCGAGGTCACCGGCGCCGACCGGCTCATTTGTGGTCATGAGCATGCTTGTGGCCGTGGTGATGGTCGGGATGGTCGCAATGCTCGTCGTGGTGATGATCGTGCCCATGGCCGTGCGAGGCATGGTCATGGTGGTGATGATCGTGGCCGTGGTGATCATGATCATGGTGATCGTGACCATGATCATGATGATGCCCGTGATCGTGCTGGACATGGTCGTCGTGACCTTGTCCATGGCCGGCATCGGCATAGGCACCGCCTTCGGGATCGAACGGCGCCTCGATCTCGATCACGCGCGCGCCGAGGCCCTTCACCATGGCCTCGATGACGTGGTCGCGGCGAATGCGCAGGGCCTTGGCCATGATCTGCGTCGGCAGATGGCGGTTGCCGAGATGCCAGCCGACGCGGACGAGGTGGTGCGGATCACGGCCGCGGATTTCCAGCAGCGGCTCGGGCGCCGCGACCACCTCGACCAGCCGGCCGTCCTCCAGCACCAGCGCATCGCCGCCGCGCAGCGCGACGGCATTCTCCAGGTCGAGCAGGAATTCGAGACCCCGCGTGCCCGTCATCGCCATGCGGCGGCGGTGCCGATCGTCGAAATCGAGCACGACCGTATCCACCGGCGCTTCCGTGAAACGGTGTTGTCCCCTGACCTGCGTCGCCCGGATCATGCTTCTACCTCGTTACCGTGTCTCGACCTTCTCGGGCGTGATGTATTCGATCTTCGGCGGCGCCGTGAAACACTTCACCGCGACCCGGCCGAAGGTCTTCATGTGCTCGGCGGCGCGATGTGGCCCCAGCGCCTCCATGTTCTCCCACTGCTCGACGAACACCATCTTGGCGGGATCGGTGACGCTCTCATGCAGGTCATAGGCGATATTGCCGGGCTCCTTCCGCGTCTCCTTGATGCAGGCGGTGGCGGCTGCAATGAATTCGGCGCGCGTCTCGGGCTTGATGGTCAGGGTGGCAACGACGTAGATCACGAGAAATCCTCCCGGCTTTTCTTCTGAGGGGGTCAATACCGGGCGGGACATTAGACCAGCCGGCATCGAACGCAAAACCGCAAAAAGCCGTTCCCGGATACCCGCCGGGGACATGCGTTGAGGCGCTATTTCAGTACATGAAATATCGCTGCGCCATGGGCAGCACCTCGGCGGGGGCGCAGGTCAGCAGCTCACCATCGGCGCGCACCTCGTAGGTCTCCGGATCGACCTCGATATTGGGCGTGGCGTCGTTGTGGATCATGCTCTTCTTGGAGATCTTGCTACGGGTGTTCTGGACCGCATAGAGCTTCTTCTCGATGCCGAGCTTTCGCGCCAGGCCGCCGGTGATCGCCGCCTTGGAGGTGAACACCACGGACGATGCCGTGCGCGCCTTGCCGAAGGCACCGAACATCGGCTGGTAGTGCACCGGCTGCGGCGTCGGGATCGAGGCATTGGGATCGCCCATGGGCGCCGCGACGATGGTGCCGCCCTTGACGATGCAGTCCGGCTTGACGCCGAAGAAGGCCGGCGACCACAGCACGAGATCGGCGAGCTTGCCCTTCTCGACCGAGCCGATCAGCTTCGACACGCCGTGCGCGATCGCGGGGTTGATCGTGTATTTGGCGATGTAGCGCTTCACGCGGAAATTGTCGTTGTCCTTGCCCTTGTCCTGCGGCAGCGAGCCGCGCTGCTTCTTCATCTTGTCCGCGGTCTGCCAGGTCCGGATGATGACCTCGCCGAGGCGACCCATCGCCTGAGAATCTGACGACATCATCGAGAGCGCGCCGAGATCGTGCAGGATGTCTTCGGCCGCGATGGTCTCCTTGCGGATGCGGCTCTCGGCGAACGCCAAATCTTCCGCGATCGAGGGATCGAGGTGATGGCACACCATCAGCATGTCCAGATGCTCGTCGATGGTGTTGCGCGTGAAGGGCCGCGTCGGATTGGTCGAGGACGGCAGCACGTTCTTCAGGCCGGCGACCTTGATGATGTCAGGCGCGTGACCGCCGCCGGCGCCTTCGGTGTGGAAGGCGTGGATGGTGCGGCCCTTGAACGCTTTGATCGTATCCTCGACGAAGCCGGATTCGTTCAGCGTGTCGGTGTGGATCATCACCTGGATGTCGTGAGCGTCGGCGACCGACAGACAGTTGTCAATCGCCGCCGGCGTCGTGCCCCAGTCCTCGTGCAGCTTCAGCGCGCAGGCGCCGGCCTTGATCATCTCGACCAGGGCTGCGGGCCGCGAGGCGTTACCCTTGCCGGAAATACCGAGATTGACCGGGAAGGCGTCGAACGACTGGATCATCCGCCCCATGTGCCACGGCCCCGGCGTGCAGGTGGTGGCGAAGGTGCCGTGCGAGGGACCGGTGCCGCCGCCGAGCATCGAGGTGACACCTGACATCAGCGCGTGCTCGATCTGCTGCGGGCAGATGAAATGGATGTGGCTGTCGAAGCCGCCCGCGGTGAGGATCTTGCCTTCGCCAGCGATCACGTCGGTGCCGGGGCCGATGATGATGGTGACACCTGGCTGGATGTCGGGATTGCCGGCCTTGCCGATCGCGGAGATCATGCCGTCCTTGATGGCGACGTCGGCCTTGACGATGCCCCAATGGTCGACGATCAGCGCATTGGTGATGACCGTGTCGGCCGCGCCCTGCTTGTTGGTGACCTGCGACTGCCCCATGCCGTCGCGGATCACCTTGCCGCCGCCGAACTTCACCTCCTCACCATAGGTGGTGAAATCCTTCTCGACCTCAATGATGAGGTCCGTGTCGGCCAGCCGCACCCTGTCGCCGGTGGTCGGGCCGAACATGTCGGCATAGACGGAACGCTTTATCTTGACGGACATCACAAGCCCCGTTTGCGATTGAATTTCTGGGCGAACGCGCGCTGGAAGCTCACAACTTCCCCATCACGTCGCCACGAAAACCGTAGATCGTCCTCTTCCCCGCCATGGCGACAAGCTGCACGTCGCGGGTCTGGCCGGGTTCGAAGCGGACGGCGGTGCCGGCGGCGATGTCGAGGCGCATGCCGCGGGATTTCTTGCGGTCGAATTTCAGCGCGGGGTTGGTCTCGAAGAAATGATAGTGCGAGCCGACCTGGATCGGGCGGTCGCCGGTGTTGGCCACAGTCAGCGTCACGGTCTTGCGGCCGGCATTGAGCTCGATCTCGCCGTCCTGGATGAAGAGTTCGCCGGGGATCATGTTTGACTTCCTATGTCATTCCGGGGCTCGCGGAGCGAGAACCCGGAATCTCGATCAACAACCTCTGGATTCCGGGTTCGCCCTTTGGGCGCCCCGGAATGACGAATTCAAACTACCTGATCGGCTCGTGCACGGTGACGAGCTTGGTGCCGTCCGGAAAGGTCGCCTCGACCTGGATGTCGTGGATCATCTCGGGGATACCAGGCATCACCTGATCGCGGGTCAGGACCTGCGCGCCGGATTGCATCAGCTCGGCAACGGTTCGGCCGTCGCGCGCGCCTTCAAGGATGAAATCGGAGATGATCGCGATCGCCTCGGGATGGTTGAGCTTGACGCCGCGGTCCAGCCTGCGGCGGGCCACGATCGCCGCCATCGAGATCAGAAGCTTGTCCTTTTCGCGGGGAGACAGGTTCATGAAGCATCTCTTCCGTTCAACAAGTCAATTCAGCCAGTCAGTTCAACCAGAGTCGCGGCAGCGCGGCACCGGTACGCGCCAGCACGGCCATCATGTCGGCGCGCAAGCGCGCCGCATCTTGGGCACAGAACCGCGCCATTGCAAATCCATTCCAGGCGGAGATTCCCACCTCGCCGGAGAACGAGTCCGCGGCTTCGCGGATGCGCTCGACGAGGGCCTCGTCGCCGGGAACGATCAGCGCCGTGCCGATCGCCGCGCCGCCCTTCGCCACCGCCGATCGCCCAAGTCTTGCGCCGATATTGCCGTCGAGCCTGACGGTCTCGGCGAACACCAGCCTGCCACCCCGCCGCAGTCGCCAGCGGTCGACGAATTCCCCCTGCTCCATCCGCTCGCCCATGGCGGTGCGGCCGAACACCACGATCTCGCACAGCAGAAGCGAGGCGGTCTCGTCGAGCTCGATGTCGAAGCGGCGATGGACCCGGGCGCGATCGAACAGGATCGTCTCCTGCGGCAGCCAGCCGAGATGCGCGCCCGCGGCGATTTTCAAGGAAATATTGAGCTGCGCTGCCGCTCCCGGCGCGCGATAGACCTTTTCGGCCGCCGCCGTCGTCAAGGTCAGGCGCGAGCGCTCGCCCCCTGCGATGTCGATCTCGAAACTGTCCCCTCCCGCGACGCCGCCGGCCGTGTTGACGAACACGCCGGACAACCCCTCGCCTTCCGGCGAGGGAAAGCGCACGCGCAACGAGCCGGATTCATGCAAGACGCCGCGCCGCGTCACGCCGTCACACGCATGGACGTCGAAGCGCACCGCGCCGCGGGCACGGTTCGCCTCGAAAACCCCTGACGTGACCGAAACGTCGCTGCGCATCCGCCTCCCCCAGCCGGTCGCGGCAGAATGCTTACAGCGCCATCTGGCGGCTGATCTCGCTCGCGTCCAAATTGGCGCGATCGCAGGTGAACTTCACCGCGCCGCGATCCATCACGGCAAAACTGTCGCCGAGTTCGCAGGCAAAGTCGAGATATTGTTCGACCAGCACGATGGCGATGTTGCCGAGGTTGCGCAAATAGGAGATGGCGCGGCCGATGTCCTTGATGATCGAGGGCTGGATGCCCTCGGTCGGCTCGTCGAGCAAGAGAAGCTTCGGCCGCATCACCAGCGCGCGGCCGATCGCGAGCTGCTGCTGCTGGCCGCCGGAGAGATCGCCGCCGCGCCGGCCGAGCATGGATTGCAGCACCGGAAACAGCGAGAACACGTCGTCCGGAATGTTCTTGTCCTGGCGCTTGAGCGGACCGAAGCCGGTCTTGAGGTTCTCCTCGACCGTCAGCAGCGGAAAGATCTCGCGGCCCTGCGGCACGAAGCCGATGCCTTTGCGCGCCCGCTCATAAGGCTTCAGGCCGGTGATATCGCTGCCATCGAACACGATCGCGCCCGACGAAATTGGATATTGCCCGACCATGGCGCGCAGGAGCGAGGTCTTGCCGACGCCGTTGCGTCCAAGCACGCAGGTGACCTTGCCCGGCTCGGCCGCAATCGAGACGCCGCGCAGCGCCTGCGCCGCGCCGTAGAACAGGTTGATGTCCTTGACCTCAAGCATGGCTCAGCGTCCCAGATAGACTTCGATGACCCGCTCGTTTGACGAGACCTGGTCGATGGTCCCTTCCGCGAGCACGGTGCCTTCATGCAGGCAGGTGACCTTGACGCCGAGCTCGCGCACGAACGTCATGTCGTGCTCGACGACCATGACGGTGTGGGTCTTGTTGATCTCTTTCAGCAGCTCGGCGGTGAGATGCGTCTCGACGTCGGTCATCCCCGCGACGGGCTCGTCGACCAGCAGCAGCTTCGGATCCTGCGCCAACAGCATGCCGATCTCGAGCCACTGCTTCTGGCCGTGGCTGAGGCTGCCGGCGAGGCGGTTGCGGGCCTCCGTGAGTCGGATCGTCTCCAGCACCTTGTCGATGCGCTCGGACTCCGCCTTGCTGCCGCGCCAGAACAGCGTGCCACGGACCGAGTGATCGACGTTGAGCGCCAGCAGCAGATTGTCCTGCACGGTCTGGCTCTCGAACACGGTCGGCTTCTGGAATTTGCGGCCGATGCCGAGCTCGGCAATGCGGGTCTCGTCCAGCCGCGTCAAATCGGTGACGCCGTCGAACAGCACGGTGCCCTCGTCCGGCTTGGTCTTGCCGGTGATGATGTCCATCATCGTGGTCTTGCCGGCACCGTTCGGACCGATGATGGCGCGCATCTCGCCGGGCTCGAGCGTCAGTGACAGATTGTTGATGGCGTGGAAGCCGTCGAACGAGACGTGCACGCCGTCGAGATAGAGCATCGCGGAGGTGGCGCGGTTGTCCATGACGTTCATGTGTGCCTACTCCGCCATCTTCGGTTGGGTGACACCGTCTTCGGCGGCGGCACTCGCAGAGGCCGCATTGCGCTTTTCCTTCGAGGAGTCCCACCAGGCATTGAAGGTGCCGACGATGCCCTTCGGCAGCAACAGCGTCACCAGGATGAACAGCGCGCCCAGCATGAACAGCCAGTACGGCGCCAGCACGCCCGAGGTGAAGAAGGTCTTGGCGTAGTTGACCACGACGGCGCCGAGCGCAGCGCCGACCAGCGTGCCGCGACCGCCGACCGCGACCCAGATCACCGCTTCGATCGAATTGCCCGGCGCGAATTCGCTTGGATTGATGATGCCGACCTGCGGCACGTAGAGCGCGCCGGCAACGCCGGCCATGCAGGCCGACACCGTGAACACGAACAGCTTGTAGGATTCGACGCGGTAGCCGAGGAAGCGCGTACGCGATTCCGCATCGCGTACCGCGATCAGCACCTTGCCGAGCTTGGACGAGACGATCGCGCGGCAGATCAGGAAACCGAGGATCAGCGCCAGGCAACTCAGCGCAAACAGCGCAGCGCGGGTTCCTTCAGCCTGCACGTTGAAGCCGAGGATATCCTTGAAGTCGGTCAGGCCGTTGTTGCCGCCGAAGCCGAAATCGTTGCGGAAGAAGGCGAGCAGCAGCGCATAGGTCATCGCCTGCGTGATGATCGAGAGGTACACGCCGGTGACGCGGGAGCGGAAGGCGAGCCAGCCGAAACAGAAGGCGAGCAGGCCCGGCACGACCAGCACCATCAGCGCGGCGAACCAGAACATGTCGAAGCCGTACCAGTACCAGGGCAGCTTCGAGTAATTCAGGAACACCATGAAGTCGGGCAGGATCGGGTTGCCATAGACGCCGCGGGTGCCGATCTGCCGCATCAGATACATGCCCATGGCGTAGCCGCCGAGCGCGAAGAAGGCGCCGTGGCCGAGCGAGAGGATGCCGCAATAGCCCCAGATCAGGTCGATCGCGAGCGCCAGGATGGCGTAGCAGACATATTTGCCCCAGAGCGCGACCAGATAGGTCGGCACCTGCAGGAACGAGCCCGCGGGCAGCAGCAGGTTGGAGAGCGGGATGAGGATGCCGCAGGCCGCGACGACGGCAAGGAAGATCGTCGCGCTGCGGTCCAGCGATCGTGTCAGCATGTGAGGGGTCATGCTTCCACCGCACGGCCCTTGAGCGCGAACAATCCGCGCGGGCGTTTTTGAATGAACAGGATGATGAGAACGAGGATCGCGATCTTGCCGAGCACGGCGCCCGCAACCGGCTCCAGGAACTTGTTGGCGATACCGAGCGTGAAGGCGCCGACCAGCGTGCCCCAGAGGTTACCGACCCCGCCGAACACCACGACCATGAAGCTGTCGATGATGTAGCTCTGGCCGAGATTGGGGCTGACATTATCGATCTGCGACAGCGCCACGCCGGCGATGCCGGCAATGCCCGAGCCGAGGCCAAAGGTCAGCGCGTCGACGCGCGAGGTGGCGATGCCCATCGAGGCCGCCATGCGGCGGTTCTGCGTCACCGCGCGCATCTCGAGACCGAGCGCGGTGTAGCGCAGCATCGCGAGCAGGATCGCGAACACGGCGAGCGTGAAGACAAGGATCCAGAGTCGGTTATAGGTGATGGTGATCTGGCCGAGCTCGAACGCGCCGCTCATCCAGGAGGGATTGCCGACCTCGCGATTGGTCGGGCCGAACATGGTGCGCACCGCCTGCTGCAGCACCAGCGACAGGCCCCAGGTCGCCAGCAGCGTCTCCAGCGGACGGCCGTAGAGGAAGCGGATGATGCTGCGCTCGATCAGGACGCCGATGGCGCCGGCGACGAGGAAGGCGAGCGGCACGGCGATCAGCAGCGAATAGTCGAACAGGCCGGGATAGCGGGTGCGGATCACCTCCTGCACCACGAAGGTGGTGTAGGCCCCGATCATCACCATCTCGCCATGCGCCATGTTGATGACGCCCATCACGCCGAAGGTGATGGCGAGCCCGATCGCGGCGAGCAGCAGCACCGAGCCGAGCGAGAGGCCGTACCAGGCATTCTGCACGCCGGACCAGACCGCGAGCGAGGACTGGATCGAGCTGATGGCACTGGCCGCCGCCTTGGTCACCGAGGCCGGCTGATCGCCCATGCCCGTGAGCAGCGCCAGCGCTTCCTGGTCGCCGCGCACCTTGAGGGTGGCGACTGCCTCGAGCTTCTCGACTTCGGTGGCATCAGACTTGAACAGCAGGATGGCCGCACGCGCATCGCCCAGCGCGGCCTTGACGGATTTGTTGGTTTCCTTGGCGAGCGCGCCATCGACCGCCTCGAGCGCGGTCTCCTCGTGCGACTTGAAGACGGATTGCGCAGCCTGGAGGCGCGTCCCGATATCCGGAGACTGCAGCGTCAGGCCGCCGATCGCGGCATCGACGCTGCGGCGCAGACGGTTGTTGAGGCGGACCGCGCTCGCACTATCGGGGACGCTGGCAACCGGCTCGCCGGTCGCGGCATCGATCGACTTGCCGTCGGTACCGGTAACGTAAACCTTCTTGCTGTCAGGATCGGCCATGAGGCGGCCGTCCTGAAGCGCGCTGATGATGGGAAAGGCCAGCTTGTTGCCGCTGCTCGCGACCACGCCGATCGCCTCTTCCGTGTCGGAGAAATCGTCATTGGCGAACTTGGCGACCCCGTCCTCGAACGGACCGGCAAAGGCCGGCAGCGCGAACGCGATCAGCAGTAACGAGAGCGCAAATGCGCGGAGACGCGCGGACAAATGGGCTGGCACTGTGAAAGACCCCGGCAGAAATGGGTGGAGAAGGCGGCGGGATCGCCGCCTTCTCCGATCTCGCAATGGAGCGTCAGATCCGGATCAGGAGCCCGAACCGAGGCACTTGTTGGTCTTGGTGTTGAAGTTGCCGCACTTCTTGCCGACCCAGTCGCCGATCAGGTCCTTGGAGCCGTCGAGCTCCTTCGACCAGGCGTCGCCCGGAACGAGGCTCGGGGTCTTCCAGACCACATCGAACTGGCCGTTGCCCTTGATCTCGCCGATGAACACCGGCTTGGTGATATGGTGGTTCGGCAGCATCTTCGACACGCCGCCGGTCAAGTTCGGCGCCTCGATGCCGGGAAGCGCGTCGATCACCTTGTCCGCATCGGTCGACTTCACCTTCTCGACGGCCTTCACCCACATGTTGAAGCCGATCACGTGCGCTTCCATGGGGTCGTTGGTCACGCGCTTCGGGTTCTTGGTGTAGGCCTGCCAGTCCTTGATGAACTTCTCGTTCGCCGGGTTCTTGATCGACTCGAAGTAGTTCCAGGCGGCGAGATGGCCGACCAGCGGCTTGGTGTCGATGCCGGCGAGCTCTTCTTCGCCGACCGAGAACGCCACCACCGGGGTGTCCTTCGCCTTGATGCCCTGGTTGCCGAGCTCCTTGTAGAAGGGAACGTTGGCGTCGCCATTGATGGTCGAGACCACCGCAGTCTTCTTGCCGGCCGAGCCGAACTTCTTGATGTCGGCCACGATCGTCTGCCAGTCGGAGTGACCGAACGGCGTGTAGTTGATCATGATGTCTTCCTGGGCGACACCCTTCGACTTCAGATAGGCTTCCAGGATCTTGTTGGTGGTGCGCGGATAGACGTAGTCGGTGCCGGCGAGCACCCAGCGCTTCACCTTCTCTTCCTTCATCAGATAGTCGACGGCGGGGATCGCCTGCTGGTTCGGCGCAGCACCCGTGTAGAACACGTTGCGCTCGCTCTCCTCACCCTCGTACTGCACGGGATAGAACAGGATGCTGTTCAGCTCCTTGAACACCGGCAGCACCGATTTGCGCGACACAGAGGTCCAGCAGCCGAACACGACCGAGACCTTGTCCTTGGTGATCAGCTCACGCGCCTTTTCGGCGAACAGCGGCCAGTTCGAGGCGGGATCGACGACGACGGCTTCGAGCTTCTTGCCGTTCACGCCGCCCTTCTTGTTCTGCTCGTCGATCAGGAAGAGGATGGTGTCCTTCAGCGTGGTTTCGCTGATGGCCATGGTGCCGGAGAGGGAGTGCAGCACGCCGACCTTGATGGTGTCATCGGCGGCCTTCGCGCCGGTCAATGAAGCCAGACCGAGCATCAATCCGGCGGTCGCGGCGAGCACGCCGCGGCGGCTAAATGACGCCGCTATATCGTGAGTAGATTTGCTAAGCATGAGTTTCTCATCTCCCTGACGCAGACGTTAAAACGCTGCGAAACGGCCCCACGGCCGCCTGCGATTAACGGATTCGCAAGAACTGTGCCATGGACTGAGCACCCATCAACTCTTTGATTTTGCTGGAAGAATTACCCGAAAACAAAGTTTCGAAATGGACGCACAGCCTAAATCTCAGGCAATTCAAATGTATGCCAAAGCGGCATGCGGTCTATTTTTTGAGCAAATTGCCTATTCTGGCTAAATTTCCGGCATAACTATTTCTGCACTGCAATCGCCGTTTAGGGCCGTGCTGCCTTGAAAGCGCCCCCTCAATGTTCCATATGAACAGCCGAGACTTCTTGCGAATCAAGGGGTCGTTGCGAGCCGCGTGTTCTTAAGCCCTCTACGGGCGTCTGGCTTGCCCCATATCTCCCAAGCCATCCGACACCCCAAACACGCAGGTGTCTCCTCGACACCCTTTTGCGCGCGCCGCGCTAGATGCGCCGGGCGTTCGCTTTCGACATGGAAAGAACCCCTCTTTTGACTTCGTTTCAGGACTTCGGCCTCGCCGAACCCATCGCGCGCGCTCTTCAGGAAGAGAATTACGTCACCCCCACCCCGATCCAGGCCCAGACCATTCCGCTGGCATTGACCGGCCGCGACGTCGTCGGCATCGCCCAGACCGGAACCGGCAAGACCGCGTCCTTCGCGCTGCCGATCCTGCACCGCCTGCTCGAGAACCGCATCAAGCCGCAGCCCAAGACGGCCCGCGTCCTGGTGCTGTCGCCGACCCGCGAGCTGTCGGGGCAGATCCTCGACAGCTTCAACGCCTATGGCCGCCACATCCGCCTGTCCTCGACCTTGGCCATCGGCGGCGTGCCGATGGGCCGCCAGGTCCGCGCCCTGATGCAGGGCGTCGATGTGCTGGTCGCCACCCCGGGCCGCCTGCTCGACCTCGTGCAGAGCAACGGGCTGAAGCTTGGCAGCGTCGAGTTCCTCGTGCTCGACGAGGCCGACCGCATGCTCGACATGGGCTTCATCAACGACATCCGCAAAATCGTCGCCAAGCTGCCGATCAAGCGGCAGACGCTGTTCTTCTCGGCCACCATGCCGAAAGATATCGCCGAGCTCGCCGACGCCATGCTGCGTGACCCCGCCCGCGTCGCGGTGACCCCGGTCTCCTCGACCGTGGAGCGCATCCAGCAGCGCATCATCCAGGTCGATTTCTCCGCGAAGCCGGCTTTCCTCGCCAAGCTGTTGAAACAGGAGCAGGTCAACCGCGCCCTGGTTTTCACCCGCACCAAGCACGGCGCCGACAAGGTGGTGAAAACCCTTGAGAAGGCCGGCATCCCTGCCTCCGCCATCCACGGCAACAAGTCGCAGAACCATCGCGAGCGCACCCTCGCCCAGTTCCGCTCGGGCGAGATCCGCACCCTGGTTGCCACCGACATCGCCGCCCGCGGCATCGACGTCGACGGCATCAGCCATGTCATCAATTTCGACCTGCCCAACGTGCCGGAAACCTACGTCCACCGCATCGGCCGCACCGCGCGCGCCGGCGCCGAGGGCACCGCGATCTCGCTGGTCGCAGGCGGCGAAGAACTCAGCTACCTCCGCGACATCGAGCGGCTGATCAAGGTGACGCTGCCGCGCGAAGACCTCCGCACCGATGCCGGCCGCCGCGACGCCGGTCCGCCCCCGCAGCAGCAACGACAGGGACGACCGGGCGGCCGCCCGGGCCAGCGCCCGCAGGGCGCCCGGCACGGCGACGGGCGGCGCGACGACAGGCAGGACGGACGTCACCATAGCGCCGGCAGGCAGGGCGACAGCCGGCATGTTGACGGCAGGCCCGTCGAAGGACGCCAATTCGAGGGCAGATCTGTTGATGGCAGGCCCGGTGAAGGCCACAAGGCCTCCAAGGGGTCTCGCCGCCGCCGCGGTAACGGTGGTAAGGTGAACTCCTCACCAGCCGATCGGTCGGAACAGCGTCCCGCGCATAGCGCCGGCAAGCCTGATGGAATACAAGGCGTTGCCTTTTTGCGTCGCGAGAGTCGCCCCACCGGCCGACCGAACCGCAATCCTCATTCGAACTAGCAGTCCACGACTGGAGACACCCACATGGCTAAGGAAGAGCTGATCCAGTTCGAAGGACTGGTCACCGAAATCCTCCCCGACGCCCGCTACCGCGTGCAGCTCGATGCCGGACACGAGATCGTTGCCTATACCGCCGGCAAGATGAAGAAGAACCGCATCAAGACGCTGGCGGGCGACCGCGTGACGGTGGAGATGTCGCCCTACGACCTCGAGAAGGGCCGCCTGATTTTCCGCCACAAGGACGAACGTCCGAGCACCGCGGGCGGCCCCCCTCGCCCCGGACAGCGTGGCGGCCAGTTCCGCCGCCGCTGATCGATTGCCGGCGCGGAAGAAGCGGAATTCCAACCTGTATGATGATCCGCCGTGGACGCCACGGTGGATCAAAAAATCGTGTGCGCCCGGATTGTTTTGAGGCCCCAATTCCGATAAAATGAAATTATCGATTTTCGGCCGGACGACATTAGCATCCACCGGTACAGCCGGTTCAGACACGCTGACGACCCTTCCAAAATTCGATCCAACCGGCCCGCGCGAGCGGGCTCTGACATTGTGTTATCTGAGAAGGGACTACCCCCGTGAGCATGGGAACCGTGAAGTGGTTTAACGCGACCAAAGGCTTCGGCTTCATTCAGCCCGACGATGGCGGCCAGGACGTGTTCGTCCACATCAGCGCCGTGGAACGTGCTGGCCTCGGCACGCTGCGTGAAGGTCAGAAGATCTCCTACGAGGTCGTGGCCGACCGCCGCTCCGGCAAGTCGGCAGCGGACAACCTCCGCGCCGCAGGCTGAACCCGTCGGGCCCCTGGCCCGATCGGCTCGCGAGAAAGCAGGAAGGCCGTGCGCAACGCACGGCCTTTTTCATTTCAGGTCCTGCGCAAGGATGTCAGCACGAGGACGGCACGCCGTTGTAGGGAACGCAGGTGACCTGACGCGGCCGCGTGTAGGACAGATCGCTCAGCGGGATGCTCGACTTCAACACGTAGCCCACGGTCGGCTTGTAAGTGTAGCTCGCCTCGCTGAGGATCAGGTAGGTCGACGGAACGAGCAGGGTCGAGGGTATCTGGCTGGTCACCTTGTCGCCGGCCTTGCGAGCCGAAGTTGCCAGCGTCGCTTGCGTGGCGCCGTTCGCGATGGTGCCGGCCTTGCTCCACTGCACCGTGGCAATGCTGTTGGCATCGATATAGATCTGGGAGATCGAGCTCTTCACGAGAGAAGCGTCGTAAGGCATGATGATCGAGATGCTTGCCGTGAACGAGTTCTGCATGTCGGAATCGGCAAGCGTCGTCGACTGCGATGTCAGATCGGACAGCGTTCGCGCAATCAGCGTGACCTTGCGATCGATCGCAATGGCCGACGAGAATTCGACCGTGCCGAAGAACATCACCAGCATCAGCGGGACGATGACCGCGAATTCGGTCGCCGCGAGCGCGCGCTTGTCGGCGAGGAAGTCGCGCACCGCCTCGCGGGCATTCCTCGAGAAATTCGCAATCGCCTGCATTGGTCCGCCCAGATCCATCTGCATCAGAAGGGTTCGTTCTTGAAGGCCGCGGTCGCCACCAGCAGCCGCTTGCTGCTGCAACCGATGTTGTAGCCGAGGCCGGTGACGAAGAGCGGCCATTGATAGAACATCCGCACTACGACGACCTGGCTGGCGCTGCCGGGATTGTATTGCACGCCGCTCGGGTTGAAGCTGCAGGAATCGCCGTAATCGGGAAGGCTCAGCGTCGTGAAGGAGGTTGTGCTCACCACGTCGACGTAAAGCTTGCTGCAATCGAACAGCGCCGGGATCTGGGTGCAGACATAGGCCTTGAACGTCGTCTGGTCGCACGCCGAGACCACGTTGGGCTTCGTCTGGCAGGCCGCCACCGAGCCTCCTTGCGCCTGCGCCTGGCCGGTCAGAATGGCGCGCGCGGAAGTCTGCGTGACGGTTTCGAGCACCTGGCCGGCGAAGAACACCATTGCCGTCTCGATGATGGCGAACAGCAGCCCGAAGAAGATCGGAGCGACCAGCGCGAACTCGACCGCCGCGGAGCCGCGGCGGCTGCCACGAAACCGGCATAGCGCTTTGCGGAGCGTGAACCTGGTAGGTGGAGGCATCGCGTCAAATTCCTGAAGCAGCGGCGATTATCTGCGATCATTAGCTAAAACTGATTGTTTAAGTGTTGCAGGCGATTCACGCTCCTCCAACCGCACCGTTAAGGATGCGTTAACCGCACACGCTGGCGGGAGAAGACGACGCGCAGAGAGACGTCGCCCTGACGCGGAAACGCCAAGGCCTGTTCAGGCGCAGCCGATCCGGTCAATTGGTCTTGGCGCCCGCACCGGCGTTGCCGCTGGCATTGTTGCTCAGCGAACCGGCCTGGCTCATCGTGTTGTTGAAGTAGGCGTCGCTGTCGCCGAGCGTCACCCGACGCTGGCAAAGCGGCATGCAGCTGTAGGACTCGCGCTCGACCCCGCGATAGACCGTGACGAGCCGGTCGCTTGGACCTTCGACCTGGATCTGGCGGTCGACCAGGATCTCGCCGGCCCGGTCCAGCGCGATGAAATTGGTGGCCCCGTAGCCCTTGCCGGTCACGACGATCATGCCGCCGGGCTGGAGCGTGACGTCGGCGATCAGGGGATTGCCGACCACGATGGTCGCCACCTTGCCGGGCAGTCGCACCAGCTTGGCCTGGTCGACGCTGACGGCAATGGTATCGGCTGTGGGTTCGGCCAGACCGGCCGCCGGCGATGCCAACACGGCGGCGGCAACCAGAAGACAGACGCGCGCCTGACGGCGCAGCAACTCTTTACGCATACTCTTACCCCCGGGACGTCACAAACCGGCAGAAGCGAACAGATGACAGCGGAGCCGGTGCCCGACCCGGCTAACCTGCCTTTAATTCATGAACGTTCCGCAAATTCGCCGGCGATTGTTTGAACGGACTGGATATTTGCGCCCCCGAATTTCCGCCCTATTGGCGGAATGGATAGGCCAGCTGGCCGCCGAACTCCCTCGGCATGGTCGCTTCGTCCTTGCCGTAATCCTGCGGCAGTTGCCCTTCCGGCATGCGGAAGGTGCCGAACAGCACGTCCCAGATCGGGAACGTTCCGGCAAAATTGGTATCGCCGCCCTCCTGGAGCGAGGTGTGGTGCCACCGGTGGAACACCGGCGTCGCCAGCAGGTATTTGAATGGTCCGAACGTCCAGTTCAGGTTGGCGTGCACGAAGGCCGAATGGAAGGTGGTGAAAGGGCCGACCCAGATCATGACGTTCGGGGAGATACCGGCCATCAGCAGCACGACGTCGACGCTGATCGTGCCGAGCACGAGATTGACGGGATGGAAGCGGGCCGCCGAAATCCAGCCGATCTCCACCGACGAATGATGGACGGCGTGATACTTCCAGAAGCCACCGCCGTGAAACAGCCGGTGCACCCAATAGAGCATGAAATCAGACAGCACCAGGAACAGCGCGCCCTGCACCCACAGCGGCAGCTCCGACAGCGGACCGTGGCCGTTGTCGTAGAAGGCGATGAGCCCGTCGGCGTCATGGATGTTGAAGACGACGCCGGCGCCGACGATCAGAAGTCCGATCCGCATCGTTCGGGCGAAGACCGGAACGAAGAACCAATAGCAGATGTCTGTGATGATCTCGCGCTTGCGCCACCACGGCGCGCCGGGATTGCAGGCCCAGAAATGCTCGAGCACGGTGAAGACTGCCGCGAGCACGAAGGTGACGGGGATCACCTTGATGATGGTCTCGCCAATCATCAGGGCGACTAGCATGGGCAGGCTCGACATCGTCGCCTCTCTCCGCGGATTCCGTGCCCTTAGGCGTACTCCGCGAAATTTAAGGGAGGATGAAGCGACCGCCGCGCCGGCGGTGCATCCGGAACCGGAACGGTTTGCAGGCGCCGTCTTAAGGCGAAATTCACTCTGCGCCAAAGCATCGCGCCAGAGCCGGGTTTGCTCGATCGAATTAACCGCGCCGAAAGAGCTCGGCTATCATGGTCATCGGGTCAAAGACGGCGCCGAACGAGGCGATCCCACCCCAGATGGAGTTTTGTTCATGAAGAACTTGATTGCGCGTTTCGCGAAGGATGAATCCGGCGCCACCGCCATCGAATACGGTCTGATCGCCGCCGGCATCGCGCTGGCCATCATCACCGTCGTCAACAATCTCGGCACCACGCTGAACACCAAGTTCACCTCGATCAGCTCTTCGCTGAAGTAAGCAGGTCACCGGACGACGGCAAAAGCCCCGGACCTCCGGGGCCTTTGCTTTTCTGAAGACGGCGAGTTCCAGTGGCGTTGCGCAAGTACAGTACCGATGCCGCGGTCGCGGCGAACGAGGCAGGGGCGCAGGCCGCATCGCCGGTCTATTGGGTCTGCCTTGCCTTGCTGCTTGCAACGGTCGCGCTCGCCGCACGCATTGCCAGCCTCTGGTGAACACGCGTTCCGCCGGCTTCGGTCCCGCACGTCCCTTCGGGCCGTTGTCGGTTTGTTTAGCACTGCGGGCTAGCATCCGGCGACGCCAGTTCCCGCGGCAAAACCAGGCCTCAAGACGCAGCCCATGATCCTCGACCTTGCGCGCCTTCTGCTCTTCCCGGCCCTGATGGCGTTCGCCGCCGCGAGCGATCTCTTCACCATGACGATCTCGAATCGGGTGTCGCTGGCGCTGGTCGCAGGCTTCTTCGCGCTTGCCCTTGCCGGTGGCATGGCACCTTACGAGGTGCTTGCCCACGTCGGTGCCGGGGCGCTTCTGCTGGTCGTGGCCTTCGCCTGCTTCGCGATGGGCTGGGTCGGCGGCGGCGATGCCAAGGTTGCCGCCTCCGTCGCGCTCTGGTTCGGCTTCGCGCAACTGGTGAACTTCCTGCTCTACGCTTCGCTGTTCGGCGGCGCGCTGACGCTGCTCCTGCTCCAGTTCCGGCAATGGCCGCTGCCCTACGGGCTGGCGGGTCAGGCCTGGCTCGCACGGCTGCACGCCAAGGAGAGCGGCATCCCCTATGGCATCGCGCTCGCGCTGAGCGCGCTGATGGTCTACCCGGAGACCGAATGGGTGAAGGCGATCGACCTCGCCCACCTCGCACTGCGCTGAACGCACGGGTAACCCTGCGTTAAGGCGATTTAGATACGCCTCATTAACCATGCTTTGACGAATAGCTGGTCAACTGCCGATTACGGCGGCGGCAGCGTCGCGGCGTCTTGTGGAAAGTGAAGCGTATGAATAGGGCACGCATTGTCGTCCTGACGGTCGCCATCTGCGCCGGCGGCGTCGCCGCGTACCTGGCGAGCGGCTCGGACAATTCTGCGCCGCCCCCAGTGGCTCCGGTCGCGCAGCTTCCCACCGTCGACGTTCTCGTGGCCAAGAACGACATCGGCCTCGGCCAGACCGTGAAGCCGGAAGACGTGCAATGGCAGACCTGGCCGGCTGCGACCGCCAGCGCCACCTTTATCCGCCGCAACGAGCGTCCCGAGGGCGCGACCCAGGTCACCGGTTCGATCGCGCGATCTCCCTTCATTCAGGGTGAGCCGATCCGCGACCAGAAGCTGGTCAAGCCCGAAGGCTCAGGCTTCATGGCGGCGATCCTGCCTACCGGCATGCGGGCGATCTCGACCGAGATCTCGCCGGAGACCGGTGCGGGCGGCTTCATCCTGCCCAACGATCGCGTCGACGTCCTGCTCACGCGCCGGCTGAAGAATCCGGACCAGGCCAACGGCGCTCCCGACATCGTCACCTCCGAGATCATCCTGTCCAATATCCGAGTCCTGGCCATCGACCAGGCGCCGAAGGAGAAGGACGGCCAGAACGCGGTGGTCGGCAAGACCGTCACCCTCGAGCTCAATCCCGCGCAGACCGCGACGCTTTCCGCGGCCCGCCAGAGCGGCACGCTGTCGCTGGCACTGCGCAGCATCGTGGACATCAAGATGAGCGAAATCACGCTCGACGATTCCGCACAGAAGCGGGACGGCATTTCGATCATTCGCTACGGCATTCCAAGTCAGACGGCGAAAGCACGATGAAGACAGTCGATATGAAAAACAGGGTGAATTTGGCGACGTTGCGAACCTCCATGGTTCGCGCCCTGTCGTTTTCGGCCGCTCTCGCGCTGGCGCTCAACCCGGTGCTGACCCCCGTGGTCGCCGCCGATTACCGTCCCGTGGCGCCGGCCGCGGCGGACGGCCAGATGAACGCGCGCTTCCTCTCGCTCGGCGTCGGCAAGTCCATCGTGATCGACCTGCCGCGCGACATCAAGGACGTGCTCGTCGCCGATCCCAAGATCGCCAATGCCGTGGTCCGCTCGGCCCAGCGCGCCTACATCATCGGCGCCACGGTCGGCCAAACCAACATCGTGTTCTTCGATTCCGCCGGTCAGCAGATTGCGGCCTATGACATCGCGGTCAAGCGCGACCTCAACGGCGTGCGGGCCGCGCTGAAGCAGGTCCTGCCCAATTCGGACATCCAGATCGACGGACTGGGAGAAGGCGTCGTCCTGACCGGTACGGCGGCGAATCCGCTCGAGGCACAGCAGGCCAACGATCTCGCGGCGCGCCTGGCCGGCGGCTCCGACAAGGTGCTGAATTCGATCGTCGTGCGTGGCCGCGATCAGGTCATGCTCAAGGTGACGGTGGCGGAAGTCCAGCGCAGCATCGTCAAGCAGCTCGGCATCGACCTCACCGCCAACCTCAATTACGGCACGTCGGTGGTGAGCTTCACCAATTCCAATCCGTTCACGGCGCTCGGCAAGAATCTCGTCGACGGCAACAACCTGACGACGAAGTTCGGCGGCGCGCCGACGGTGCAGGCCACCCTGCGCGCGATGGAAACCGCGGGGGTGATCCGCACTCTGGCCGAACCGAACCTGACCGCGATCTCCGGCGAATCGGCGACGTTCATTGCCGGCGGTGAATTCCCGGTCCCGGCAGGCTATGCGTGCGACCCCACCACGCATGTCTGTACCACCCAGATCAGCTTCAAGAAGTTCGGCATCTCGCTCAACTTCACCCCCGTGGTGCTGAGCGAGGGCAAGATCAGCCTGCGCGTGATGACCGAAGTCTCCGAGCTGTCGAACGAGAACGCAATCACGCTGTCGCAGGCCGTGACCTCGACGTCGGTGAACTCGCTGACAGTGCCCTCGATCAGAACCCGCCGCGCGGAGACCTCGCTGGAAATTCCCTCCGGCGGCGCGATGGCGATGGCCGGACTGATCCAGCAGCAGACCAAGCAGGCCGTCAGCGGACTGCCCGGACTGATGCAGCTTCCGATCCTCGGCACGCTGTTCCGCAGCCGCGACTTCGTCAACAACGCGACCGAGCTGGTCGTGATCGTGACGCCGTATGTCGTTCGCGCGGTGGCGCCGAAGGACCTGTCGCGGCCGGATGACGGCTTCGCCCCGCCACCGGATCCGCAGGCCCAGCTGATCGGCAACATCAACCGCCTCTACGGCGTGCCCGGCCGGACCGAACCGGCCAAGAACTACCGCGGCACCTACGGCTTCATCACCGATTGAGGCGGAACGGGGACTTCACGATGATCACAAGACCACCCCAGCTTCGCAAAGGCGCCGTCCGCCTCGGTGGCGCGCTCGTCGGCCTGACGCTCGCGCTTGGCGGCTGCCAGCACAACGAAGTCGTCACCGCCTCCATTCCCGACGACTACAAGCAGCGCCATCCGATCGCGATCGAGGAGCAGAACCGTTCGATCGTCGTCTTCGTCGGCCATGCGCGCGGCGGATTGACCGCCGCCCAGCGCGCGGACGTGATGGGCGTCGCGTCGGCATGGTTGCACGAAGGCACGGGCGCCATCCGCATCGACGTACCGTCCGGCACGCCCAATGCGCGTCCGGTCGCAGATACGATGCGAGAAATCCAGGCGATGCTGGCGGGCGCAGGCGTTCCGCCGCGCGGCGTCAACGTTCGCCCCTACCAGCCCGACGACAAGCGCTTCCTGCCGCCGATCCGGCTCACTTATTCCAAGATCGCCGCGGTCGCGGGTCCCTGCGGCCTGTGGCCGGAGGACATCGGTCCTTCGATGAAGAACAAGAGCTGGTTCGAGAACAAGGACTATTACAATTACGGCTGCGCGTATCAGCGCAATCTCGCCGCCATGGTCGACAATCCGTCGGACCTCGAGCAACCGCGGCCCGAGACGCCTTCCTACACGATACGGCGCACGGCGGCCTTCGAGAAGTATCGCAAGGGAACGTCGACGGCAGTCACCTATCCTGAGGCCGACAAGGCCAAACTCAGCGACACCGGCAAATGATCAGCTACGCCCGCCAGACACACGAAGAGCAGCCGGATGCAACTCCTCCGCCGGTCGAGGAGCATATTGCGCCCGCGCCGCGCGTCTCGGTCCAGGCTTTCTGCGAGACCGTGGAAACCGCGGCCGCGGTCCAGTCGGCCGGCGAGGATCGCCGCCTCGGCAAGGCCCATCTGAAGATCCAGATGGGCGGCATGGCGGCCGCGATCGAAGCCTACCGCTCGGCTCCGACGCCGAACGTCATCGTGCTCGAGAGCGACGGCCGCAACGATCTCTTGAGCGGGCTCGACCAGCTCGCCACCGTCTGCGATGCCGGCACCCGCGTGGTCGTGATCGGCCGCATCAACGACGTCATGCTCTACCGCGAGCTGGTGCGCCGCGGCGTCAGCGACTACGTGCTCGCGCCGGTCGGCGCGATCGACGTCGTGCGCTCGATCTGCAACCTGTTCTCGGCACCGGAAGCCAAGGCGGTCGGCCGCATCATCGCCGTGGTCGGCGCCAAGGGCGGCGTCGGGGCCTCCACCATCGCCCACAATGTCGCCTGGGCGATCGCCCGTGACCTTGCGATGGATGCCGTCGTCGCCGATCTCGACCTCGCCTTCGGCACCGCCGGTCTCGACTACAACCAGGATCCGCCGCAGGGCATCGCCGACGCCGTGTTCTCGCCCGATCGCGTCGACACCGCCTTCATCGACCGCCTGCTGTCGAAATGCACCGACCATCTCAGCCTGCTGGCGGCGCCGGCAACCCTCGACCGCGTCTATGATTTCGGTACCGACGCCTTCGATTCCGTGTTCGATACGCTGCGCTCCACCATGCCCTGCATCGTGCTCGACATTCCGCATCAATGGTCGGGCTGGACCAAGCGCGCCCTGATCGGAGCGGACGACATCCTGATCGTGGCCGCCCCAGACCTCGCCAATCTGCGCAATGCCAAGAACCTGTTCGATCTGTTGAAGGCCGCGCGCCCCAACGACCGGCCGCCGCTCTACTGCCTGAACCAGGTCGGCGTGCCGAAGCGGCCCGAAATCGCCGCCACGGAGTTCGCCAAGGCGATCGAGAGCCAGCCGATCGTCTCGATCCCGTTCGAGCCCCAGATCTTCGGCTCGGCCGCCAACAACGGCCAGATGATCGCGGAGATTTCCGCCAACCACAAGTCGATAGAGATGTTCCTTCAGATCGCCCAGCGCCTGACCGGCCGCAGCGAGACCAAGAAGCAAAAGTCGTCCCTGCTTTCACCCCTGATTGACAAGTTGCGGGGAAAATAGCCCGCGTGGAGTTGTTAAGTGTTCGGTAAGCGTAGCGGAACAGACACCGACCTTCGGGCGCCCAAGCCCGGCGCCGTGTCGCCCGAGCCTGCCCAGGCTCCGGCGCCGACGGTGTCGCGCGCCCCGGCGCCGGCCGTCGCCTCACCGCCGCTTGCCCCTGCCAAGGCTCCGCCGCCTCCGCCGATGGAGAGCCGGCGTTCGGACAATTACTACGAGGTCAAGGCCACCATCTTCGGCGCGCTGATCGAGGCGATCGACCTCGCCCAGCTCGCCAAGCTGGACTCGGAATCCGCGCGCGAGGAAATCCGCGACATCGTCAACGAGATCATCGCGATCAAGAACATCGTGATGTCGATCGCCGAGCAGGAAGAGCTGCTCGACGACATCTGCAACGACGTTCTGGGTTACGGTCCGCTCGAGCCGCTGCTGTCGCGCGACGATATCGCCGACATCATGGTCAACGGCGCCAACACCGTCTATATCGAAGTCGCGGGCAAGATCCAGCGCACCGGCATCCGCTTCCGCGACAACCAGCAGCTGCTCAACATCTGTCAACGCATCGTCAGCCAGGTCGGCCGGCGCGTCGACGAATCCTCTCCAATCTGCGACGCGCGCCTCGCCGACGGCTCCCGCGTCAACGCCATCGTGCCGCCGCTGTCGATCGACGGCCCGACGCTCACCATCCGCAAGTTCAAAAAAGACAAGCTGACGCTTGATCAGCTCGTCAAGTTCGGCGCGATCTCGCCAGAAGGCGCCGAGATCCTCCAGATCATCGGCCGCGTCCGCTGCAACGTGCTGATCTCCGGCGGTACCGGCTCGGGCAAGACCACGCTGCTCAACTGTCTGACCAATTACATCGAGCACGACGAGCGCATCATCACCTGCGAGGACGCTGCCGAGCTCCAGCTCCAGCAGCCCCACGTGGTGCGGCTGGAAACCCGCCCGCCCAATATCGAGGGCGAGGGTCAGGTCACCATGCGCGAACTGGTGCGCAACTGCCTGCGTATGCGCCCCGAACGCATCATCGTCGGCGAAGTCCGCGGACCCGAGGCGTTCGACCTGCTCCAGGCCATGAACACCGGCCATGACGGCTCGATGGGCACCCTGCATGCCAACAACCCGCGCGAAGCCCTGTCGCGCTGCGAATCCATGATCACGATGGGAGGCTTTTCGCTTCCCTCGCGGACCATCCGCGAGATGATCTGCGCCTCGATCGACGTCATCGTCCAGGCGGCGCGCCTGCGCGACGGCTCCCGCCGCATCACCCACATCACCGAGGTGATGGGCATGGAAGGCGACACCATCATCACCCAGGACATCTTCCTCTACGACATGGTCGGAGAGGACGCCAACGGCAAGATCATCGGCCGTCACCGCTCGACCGGCATTGGCCGGCCGAAATTCTGGGAACGCGCCCGCTATTACGGCGACGAAAAACGCCTTGCCGCTGCGCTGGACGCGGCGGAAGTCACGCCGAAGACGTGAGCAGGTCGCCATGAACATGCAAGTTCTCGCCCTCGCATTCCTCGCCACGGCAGCGGTCGGCGGCATCGCCTGGGTCTTCCTCTATCCGCTGCTGTCGGGGGAACGAAAGGCCGAAAGCCGCCGCGCCTCGATCTCGCGCGCCGAGGCGCCCACGACCCGTCAAGCCGAGAAGACCCAGCGCTCGCGCCGCGAGCAGGTCGAGACCACGCTGAAGGATCTGGAGGCGCGACGCCTGCAGGAGAAGAGCGTGCCGCTCACCGTCCGCCTGTCGCAGGCGGGGCTCGACTGGACGCCGCAGAAATTCTGGATCGTGTCGGCTGTCGTCGCCGCCGCATTCTTCGCGGTCGCCCTGTTCGCCGGCGGCGGCCTGATTGGCGCTGTCGGCCTCGCCTTTGCCGGCGGTTTCGGCCTTCCGCGCTGGGCGCTGAGCTTCCTGAAGAAGCGGCGCGAGACTAAGTTCCTGGCGGCACTGCCGGACGCGGTCGACGTGATCGTCCGCGGCATCAAGGCGGGCCTGCCGCTGTTCGAATCGATCAAGGTCGTCGCAGCCGATTCGCCCGAACCGCTGCGCAGCGAATTCCTGGCGATCATCGAGACGCAGGCGATCGGCATGCCGCTCGGCGAGGCCTGCTCGCGGCTCTACGAACGCATGCCGCTGCCGGAGGCCAATTTCTTCGGCATCGTGGTCTCGATCCAGCAGAAGTCGGGCGGCAACCTCTCCGAAGCGCTCGGCAACCTCTCCAAGGTGCTGCGCGACCGCAAGAAGATGAGAGAGAAGATCCAGGCGATGTCGATGGAAGCCAAGGCCTCGGCCGGCATCATCGGCTCGTTGCCGCCGATCGTGATGTTCCTCGTCTACCTCACGACACCGCAATATATCTCGCTGCTTTGGACTCACCCCACCGGCCAGCTGATGCTGGTCGGCTGCGTCGTCTGGATGTCGATCGGCATCATGGTGATGAAGAAGATGATCAATTTCGATTTCTGACGGTGCCGTATGGTCGAATTTCTCGTTGCGAAGCTACATGACGTCCGCTTCATGACCATGCTGCTGGCGGCCATTGCCGCCAGCGCCACCGTCTATACGCTGGTGATGCCGCTGTTCGCCGGCGAGGGACTCTCCAAGCGCATGAAGGCGGTGGCGAGCGAGCGCGAGCGCATCCGGCAGCGCGAGCGTGAGCGCCTGCACAAGAACGAAAAGGTCACGCTGCGCCAGACGCCGAAACAGATCGTCTCCAAGGTCGTCGAGGACTTCAACCTCACCAAATGGCTCGCGCAGGAAGCCGCGCGCGACAAGCTCATCATGGCGGGCTACCGCGGTCAGGCGCCCTACATCACCTTCCTGTTTGCCCGCATGGTCGCTCCGATCGTGCTGTTCATCGGCTCGATCGTGTATGTGTTCCTGATCGCGCATATGGAGCAGTCGATGCCGATCAAGATCGGCATCTGCATCGGCGCGGCCTATCTCGGCCTCCAGGCGCCGATGCTGTTCCTGCGGAACGCGATCTCCAAGCGCCAGCTCTCGATCAAGCGCGCCTTTCCGGACGCGCTCGACCTGCTGCTGATCTGCATCGAGTCAGGCATGTCGGTCGAGATGGCGTTCCGGAAGGTCGCCACCGAAATCGTCGGCCAGTCGATCGCGCTGTCGGAGGAGTTCACGCTCACCACGGCCGAATTGTCCTATCTGCAGGATCGCAAGGTCGCCTACGAGAATCTGGCCCGGCGCACCGGGCTCGAGGGCGTCAAGTCGGTGTGTCTGGCACTTCAGCAGGCGGAACGCTACGGCACCCCACTCGGTCATTCCTTGCGCGTCATGGCGCAGGAGAACCGCGACATGCGCATGACGGAGGCCGAAAAGAAGGCTGCCGCCTTGCCGCCGAAGCTGACGGTGCCGATGATCCTGTTCTTTCTGCCCGTGCTGTTCGTGGTCATTCTCGGGCCGACCGGCATCAAGATCAGCGAGATGCAGTGACGGGAACGCAGGCGCGCCGCGCGGGAACCGCGCGGCTGCAAGACGGCAAAATCGGATTTGATCAGTCGCCCTGGCTGAGCGCGGCAACCGGCGTGCGCTTCGGTGCGCCGCGCTGACCGTCGTTGCGGTTCAGCATTTCCTTGAGGTAGGCGACATTGGCCGCAGCCTGATCCGGCGGCAGATCCGCCTTGACGATGGTCTCGGCTTCCGCGAAGCGGCCCTGGAGACCGACGACCAGGCCGAGATTCTGCCGCACCCGGCCGCTCGCACGCGGTGAGGCATAGGCCTGCCGCAGCGCTTCTTCGGCCTTCGGCAGGTCTCTCGAGAGCATGTAGGACAGGCCAAGATTGGAGAGCACGCCAGGATCACCCGGCGCGATCTTGAGGGCAGTCGTGTAATAGGAGCGCGCCTCCTCGTGACGGCCCATCTGGTCCAGCGCGGTGCCCTGCACCGAGAGCAGGCGCCAGTCCGGATTGTCAGGCGAATGCGCCTTCGACAGGACGTCGTAGGCCTGCTGGAAACTGCCGTTGTCGGCGAGGGCGCGGCCGTACTGGGCGAGCAGCGCCTTGTTGCCCGGATTGGCGATCGTCGCCTGTTCGAGCACGGCGACGGCTTGGGCGCGCTGGCCGTTGGCGCGCAGCGCCTGACCGTAGGCGAGTGCGGTGTCGGCATCCTTGGGATTGGCGCGGTAGCGCTCGCCATAGACCTCGACGGCGCGCACCGGATCGGTGGGCGCGCGGTCGGCCGGAGGCGCCTCCGCGCGGGGTCCGCCGATCGAGCCCGTCACGTCGGAGAGTTTCGACATGGCCGTGCAGCCGCCGAGGCCCATGGCCACCGCAGCGACCATCGACGTGGACGCAAGAAGCCGGGCAAGACTGAACCGTTGACGCATGACGCTTTGACTCTCGAGCCGATTGATCGAGCCGAACGCGCCAGCAATAGACTGTTAACCCTAACGGCCGGTTAACGCCCCCGAGCCGCACGTCTCGCGGCGAGGCTTGCGATGCCCGCCGCCGAAGCCGCGATCGAGGCGGGCGCCCTCACCTGCTCATTCGGATGCCTCGGCAGCTCCGACCTCAATACTCGATGGCGAGCCGCTTGCGGATTTCGTCGATACGCCTGTCGAGCGCATCGAACCGCGCGTGGACGGATCGGTCGTGGAGATAGAACACGTAGCCACCGGCAAGGAACGCGAAGATCCAGTGGTGATGCTCGACATAGCCGAAGATCACCTCGATGGCCTGGCCGATGAATGTGACCACGCTCCACACAAATTCCATTGCATGTCCTCCCGGCGCGCTTTGTCGTCGGCCGCCCGAATTCTCATCCCCGGCGACCGTTGCCGGAACCTAGCATGAGCGCCTTGCTGCGAGTAGCGGCTCGCTGAACGGTGACAGCAAAGCCGATTGCGGCCGCGGCGAAACTCTGCGAAGTCTCGTCCGTTCGCATGCCCCGTTTGATCCGACGATCCGGACCCGCCAATGCCTTCTGTCTTCGAGACCTCATCCACCGCCATCCCGATCCTCTTCGTCACCAAATCGAGCTGGGATCAGGTCGCCGAGCAGCTGCCGCCGCAGCAGCGGCAGTTCGTCACGGCATGTGCCTTTACCGCCAAGCCGGGCGCCTATCTGGCGCTGCCTGCGCCCGACGGCGCGGTGGCGCAGGTGCTGTTCGGCCTCGAAGACGAGGGTGCGAGGTCGCGTGATCTGTTCCGGCCCGGCGCCCTGCCCGGGCTTCTGCCACCGGGCACCTATCGCTTTGCCAATGCACCTCACGATGTACGGCTGGCGGCGCTCGCCTTTGCACTGGGGTGCTACCGCTTCGCGCGCTACCGCAAGGCTGACAGGCCCGACGTCCGGCTGGTGCCGCCCGACGGCGTCGATGCCGCCGGGATCGAGCGGATCGCCGACGCCGCGATGTTCGCGCGCGACCTCATCAACACGCCGTCCAACGACATGGGCCCGGACGAGCTCGCCGCTGCCGCGCAAGCGCTGGCCGCCGAATTCGGGGCGAGCTTTGCCTGCACCATCGGCGCTGAGCTGGAGAAGCATTTCCCGCTGATCCACGCCGTCGGCATGGCCTCCAGCCGCGCGCCGCGGCTGATCGACATCGGCTGGGGCGATCCTGCTCATCCCAAGGTGACGCTGGTCGGCAAGGGCGTCTGCTTCGACACCGGCGGGCTCGACCTGAAGCCGTCGAGCGGCATGCTGATCATGAAGAAGGACATGGGCGGCGCCGCCAATGTGCTGGCGCTGGCGCGCATGGTGATGGACGCGAAGCTGAAGGTGCGGCTGCGCGTGCTGATCCCGGCCGTCGAGAACGCCGTCGCCGGCAATGCCTTCCGCCCGCTCGATATCTTCACCTCGCGCAAGGGCATCACGGTGGAGATCGGCAATACCGATGCGGAGGGCCGCCTGGTGCTCGCCGACGCGCTGGCGCTGGCCGACGAGGAGAAGCCCGAGTTGCTGATCGATCTGGGCACGCTCACCGGCGCCGCGCGCGTCGCGCTGGGACCGGATCTGCCGCCCTTTTACACCAATGACGAGGCCCTCGCCGCCGATGTCGCGCGCTGCGCGGCGAAGGAGAACGATCCGTTGTGGCGCATGCCGCTGTGGCCGCCCTACGATGCGTGGCTGGATTCCAAGGCGGCCACCATCACCAACGCGCCGTCAGGCGGCTTTGCCGGCTCGATCACCTGCGCACTGTTCCTGCAACGCTTCGTCGAGCATGCCGGCAGCTGGCTTCATGTCGACATCTACGGCTGGACGCCGTCGGCCAAGCCGGCGCGACCCGAAGGCGGCGAGTGCCAGGCCGCGCGCGCCATCTACACCTTGCTGAGCGAGCGCTATGCATGATCCGCGAATAACTCCGGCCCGAGGCGACCTCGCCGCGAAATATCTCGAAGGCAAGGTCGAGGCGGATCGCTACGTCACCGGCGAGGAATTCGAGGTGGCCGAGCCGGTCGCGCCGGTGCGCGAGCAGCCCTCGTCGAACGCGATGCTGATGACGGAGGCCCTGCGCGGCGAACGCGTCACGGTCTACGACCGCAATGGCGAAGGCTGGGCGTGGGGCCAGCTCAATGGCGATGGCTATGTCGGCTGGCTGCCGGAAGCCGCGCTCGTGAAACCCTTGGCCACGCCAACCCATGTGGTCAGCGCGCTGCGGACATTCGCCTTCCCCGGCCCCTCGATCAAGCTGCCGCCGGCCGAGACGCTGGTGATGGGATCCAGGCTCGCCGTCGCACGCGAAGATGGCAGCTTCGCCGTGACGCACGAGGGACGATATCTGCCGAAGACGCATCTCGTCCCGCTCGATCATCGCGAGCCTGATTTCGTCGCGGTCGCCGAGCGCTTCGTCGGCACGCCCTATCTCTGGGGCGGCAAGAGCAGTCTTGGCATCGATTGCTCCGGTCTCGTCCAGGTCTCGCTGACATCGGCTGGGATCGGCTGCCCGCGCGACAGCGACATGCAGCTGGCCGGGCTCGGCCGCGCCCTGGAGCCGCATGAACGGGGCAGCTTGCAGCGCGGCGATCTGATTTTCTGGAAGGGACATGTCGCCATCGTCCGCGATGCCAGCACCATGGTTCACGCCAATGCGCATCACATGGCGACGGTAATCGAACCGATCGAGCCGGCCATCGTCCGGATCAGGAAGGCCGGCAGCGAGGTCGTCGCGATCAAGCGGCTCTAGAGCATTTTGTGTTCTGATTGAATCAGAACCGAAGCTCTAGATTCTTGTTTTGACGCGTTTTCTTCACGCGAACCGGTGTCCACTTCGCTCGAAAACGCTCTAGTCCTCGCTGGACGCTGCGGAGCGATTGCGCAGATGGGCCTGCGACAACAGGAAGAACAATGCGCGCTCGCCATGATATTTGGCGGACGGCCGAGTGCGCTCGAAGCCGTCGGCAAAGATCTTGCCGGACTGGTCGCACACCTGCCATCGCCAACCAAACCGCTTGCGCCTGGTGAGGATCACTTCGAACATGCCGGCGAGTTGGTCCCCTGCTCCCGCCGGTCTCGCAGACGCACAAGCCTGCTCCGGCCTCCTCCATTAGACGGATGCCCGACATATAACGCAGCGGGATGGAAAGAGAATAAAATTGATGATCGGAAATAAGTATCTTGCACCGACTGTGATGAACGCGCGGAGCGCGGGGAATAAGCGTTGATCAGCGGTGTTTGCTCAGCCCCGAACGGCAAATTGCTTCGCCGCTACCGGTATTCAATACCGTACACGGAGCACGAAGATCGGCTCTCGGCCCCGCAATTGGCGGCAAGCGGTAACAGGAGATGCACGATGATGCGCGCAGCGAGAAGCCGCCGTTCGACGTCGAGCCGGACTTGATCCAGCAGGCAGCCGCGCCGCCCGGCACCAGAGCATTTTCGGTTCTGATTGAATCAGAACCGAAGCTCTAGATTCTTGTCTTGACGCGTTTTCTTCACGCGAACCGGTGTCCACTTCGCTCGAAAACGCCCTACCGCGCGACGACTTCCACTTCGCCGTCGACGCCGTTCACGACGTTGAAGCCGCGCTCGTAGACCTTGCCCTCGTTCTTGGCGATGGCGCGGTATTCGCCTTCGGAGAGCACGACGCGCGGGAAGGCGCCGATCGATTCCTTGATGACGTCGCCGCCGGGTGTCAGCACCGACCAGGCGGTGTTGGCGAGCGCCTCGCCGCCCTTGTCGCTGACCAGCTTGAGCGTGATCACGGCGGCGCGGTGGGTGATGGTGACGTCGGTGAGCTTGCCGGCCTGGACGCGAATGTCCGAGCGCACCACCGAGTTGGCGTCGCCATAGTTGGAGATGATGTAGTAGGTGCCTTCCGGGATCAGCACGACGTCGCCGGCGGCGACGTTCGGCACCAGGGAGGCGCGCTCGCCGGATTCGAACTGGCTGCCCTTGTAGATCGCGAACGAGATCTGGTTCTGCGGGATGCGGCTGGTGCCGACGCGGCCTTCGATGCGCAGGCCCCCCGCCGGCAGCACGAAGGATTCGCGGTCGGTCTCGGCCTTCAGGCTGACGGTGCGCACCGCGCTGACGAGGCCGAAGGCGACGTGCACCACGTAATTGCCGGGCGGCAGCACGATGTTCGGCGTGGCGTTGCGGTCTTCGCGGATCAGCTTGAAGGTGCCGTTCTCGTCGGGACGGTCGGCGAACACGCGCCAGACCAGGCCGCTGGTGATCGGCGGCGTGTCCTTGCCGTATTTGGCGGTCAGCGACAGCACGCCCTGTCCGGGCACGGCGGCATTGAGCGGCGCGGCCGGCGGCACGGTGGAGACCGCGGGCGGCGGCATGCTGGGGGTCGCCGGCTGCATCAGGGTCGGCGGCAGGCTGGGGGGACCGGCGCCCGGACCGCCGGGCGGTGCCAGATTGATGGCGCCGCCGGGGTCGGGCACCGATGCGGGGGGTACCGGCGGCGGACGATCGGAGAAAAGCTGCGCCTGCGCAGTGTTTTGGCCCGAGGTAACGAGGCACGCAACAAGGATCAGCGCCGGCAGCAGCCTGCCGCTGCGCCGCCATCCGATGATGCCGTCACCCCCGCGTGTCATGCCTCCTGCTTTTCACTGAAAACGCGGCAAATTCAAGCCTCTGAAACCCCAGGAAATACGGGTCCCCGGATCGATGGAACCCAGTTGACGCCTGCGTGATTAGTCCTGAGGCAACCGCCCCTCGCCATACTCCTGCCCGGTGCCCTCTCCAAAGCGGCATAAACCATGCTTCGCGCCCGGGATGGCGGAGTGCGAGTGCGGTGCCTAGTCTGACGATACGGGCCTGGCCCCGGCGTAGGAGAGTTTCGGTGCTGGACATCTTGAAGGGGCGCGGCGCAAACGGCTCGAGCGGTGAGAAGATTGGCCTTGGCCCCACCCGCCGTCCCGTCATCGGCCTCGCCCTCGGTGGCGGCGCGGCCCGCGGTTTTGCTCATATCGGTATCCTCCGGACCCTGCTCGCCAACGGCATCGTGCCCGATGTCGTGGTCGGCACGTCCATCGGCGCCGTGGTCGGCGGCCTCCATGCCGCCGGCCGGCTCGAGACGTTCGAGGAATGGGGGCGCAGCCTGCAAGGCATGCGCAACATCATCGGCTATCTCGACATCCGCCTCAACGGCTCCGGCCTGCTTGGCGGCGAGAAGCTGGCGACCCGCCTCGAAGAGGCGGTCGGGCAGACCCTGGTCGAGGACCTGCCGGTCAAGTTCGCGAGCGTGGCAACCGAGGTCCGCACCGGCCACGAGATCTGGCTGACGCGTGGCCGCGTGGTCGATGCGATGCGCGCGTCCTACGCCCTGCCCGGCATCTTCTCGCCCGTCCTGATCGGCGATCGCTGGCTGGTGGACGGCGCGCTGGTGAATCCCGTGCCGGTCTCGGCGGCCCGTGCGCTCGGCGCCGAAATCGTCATCGCTGCAAATCTTTCCAGCGACATCTTCACCCATTCCACGACGATCTATTCGCACGGCGCGATGCCTGCGCCTGTTACGCCGGAGGCCGAGGAGCCGACCGCCAAGCGGCGCTTTCCGCGCTTGTTCTCACCCGAGAAGACCATGAAGCGCGAGTTCTTCGGCAGCGCCGGGCGCCCGGGCATCTCTTCGGTGATGGTCGATGCCTTCAACATCATGCAGGACCGCATCACCCGCGCCCGCCTCGCAGGCGATCCGCCGGATCTCTTGATCTCGCCCCGGGTCGGCCATTTCGGCTGGTTCGACTTCCATCGCTCCGAGGACCTGATCGCCCACGGCGCGCGCGCAGCCGAGCGCGCGCTGGACTCGATCCAGGAGGCGATCGACGTGCTGGCGCCGGCGCCCGCGGGCCACGCGCCGAAGGCGGACGAGCAGGCCTGATCAGGCCGTCTTGATGTAGTCGCGCAGGGCTTCCTGCTCGTTCTCGTATTCCTGGACGCGGCGCTTGACGATGTCGCCGATCGAGATCAGGCCGACCACCTTGCCGTTGTCGACCACGGGCAGATGGCGGAACTTGCCAGTCGTCATCGTCTCCATGAGCTCGGCGACCGTGTCGGTCTCCTTGCAGGTGACGACCTTGCGGGTCATGACCTGGGAGACCGGCTCGTCCAGCACCGCCGCGCCGCGCTCGCCGAGCACGCGCACGATGTCGCGCTCGGACAGGATGCCCTCGAGCCGGCTCTGGTTCATCACCAGCACCGCGCCGATCTTCTTCTCGCCGAGCAGTTTGACCGCGACAGCCAGCTTCGCGTCGGGCTCGACGCTCATGATCTGGTGGCCCTTGGTATTGAGAATGGAACGTACCGTCATTGTCGCCTCCCTGAATCCGAGCCGTCCACCCGTGGGCGGTCCGGACCTGTTCTTCGAGTCTTCAACTAACAGTCTTGCTTGGCGCGGGTTTCACGCTCGCGCGCTTTGCGAGGCGCGGCTAGGGCCGTCGCTTCGGAACATTCTTCGCGCAAATGATGGATGAATTCGGGCCGCGCCGCAAGCGCCGCTTCAGATACGGTCTGAAACGTCCTGTGATGACGCATCCGCAGCATCGCTTCGCACGCGCGGCACGGGATCGAACAGGGTGAACAGCAGCAGGCCGGCGAAGAAGCCGCCGATATGCGCCTGCCAGGCGACGCTCGTGGTTTCGGAATCGACGCCGATCGCACCGACGCCGAAGATGATGTTGACGCCGAACCACACGGCGAGGAAGCCGACCACGCGCCCGTCGCGCAGCGCGCGCGACAGCGGCAGCGCCGGAACCCTCGCGGCGGTATCGGCATCCGATCGGTTGAAGGACAGAAAACTGCCGCGGACGAAGGCGAAGCGGATCGCGGCGGCCATCGCGCCCGACACCGAGGCCGAGGCGCCGATCATCGGCGCCACCGCATGCTCGTGGGTGACGAGATGGGCGAGCGCGCCGGCCGCCGCCGTCACCGCGAGAAACAGGAAGAACCTGACGGCGCCAAAGCGCCGCGCCAGCGCGCTGCCGAACGGCAGCAGCCAGAGTACGTTGAAGCCGAGATGCGTCAGATTGGCGTGCAGCAGCGAATAGGTGACGAAGGTCCAGACCTTCGCGCCGGCGCCGCCGGGGATCTGAAGATTGAGCAGCGAGGAATCGTAGCGCTTCGGGATGAAGCCGAAGACGTCGATGGTCCAGTTCTCCAGCTCCGGCGGCAGCAGCACCCGCAGATGGATCACCGCCAGGAGGAGGACATAGGCGGTCAGCGCCACAGGCAGCGTCAGAATCGGCTCGCGGGGGGCCTCCTCACGGACGGCCTGATGTGCGGCCGGCAGGCCCGGCTGGGAATCTTGCGAGGAATCGTGCGGCGGGGAATCCAAGGCAGCTTCGCTTTCAGGCGCGATCGGAGCGATCCCCTTGCAGATAGTCGCCTTTCCCGGCCTTGCGCAAGTGCACAAAAGGAAATCGTGCAGGATGGCCCATTTCAATGCCGGAGGGAACGCTGGGCCCCGGCTCAGCAGTGCAGCGCTTCAGGAGCGCTGCACTGCGTCCGGGGCACGAAGCCAGCCCAGCCCGTGTCCCGGACAAGGCGCGGCACGAAGTGACGCGCTGCAGAGCCGGGACCCAGATTGGCCGCAAGCTCGAATTGTGCAATTTTAAGTAGTTACCATATCCGGACCTGGCCGATGCAAACTGCCTTCTTCGTTTACATCCTTGCGAGCAAACGAAACGGCACCCTGTATGTCGGCGTCACCAACGACCTCGCTCGCCGGATGACCGCCCACAAGGCCAAGCTCATGCCCGGCTTTACGAAGCAGTACGGGGTGACCCTGCTCGTCTATTTCGAGACCTACGGATCCATCCTTGAAGCCAGGGCTCGCGAGCATTCACTGAAGCGATGGCGGCGGGCCTGGAAGCTCAAGCTGATCGAAGACCTCAATCCGGACTGGCGCGATCTGACGGATGAACTGAACTCGCTGGCAGGCTGACTGGATCCCGGCTCTGCGCAGCAGCGCTACGCGCCGCAGCGCGTCCGGGACACGGAGAGCGCGTGTCCCGGACAAGGCGCGGCACGAAGTGACGCGCCGCAGAGCCGGGACCCAGAAATGCCGGGCACGAGAGCTGATGGCTGAAAAGGAAAAGGCAGGGCCCTGGGAAGCCCTGCCTGTCCGTGTCGGCCTTCTGGTGCCGGAGGAATGAAGGTGTATCCCCACCCCTCCCCGGCCCGTGGCCAAACTGTTTGACGCCCTGTGTACAGACCCCGCCGAGAACCTGGAGAAAGCGGCGAGGCTTGCGACTGCGATCACCATAGCAGCGGCGCGGCGAACGGAAAGCCGATAGTTAATTTAACGTTAACACCGCAAAGACCGGCTTAACGGAGGCGAAAACGCCCCCGCGGCATGGACGCTGCAAATCCCCTCCTGCACAACAACACAGGGGATCGCGGGTGCACTGAAGCGGGACAGCTCTGTCCCTTCGAGGTTGCACCCCGGGATAAGCGTTCAGACATGAAACATTCGTCGAGCCGTGCGTTCTTCGCGTACTGGGACAAGAAGCGCGGCGCTGCGCGGGCCCCCGACAGGGCCGACATCGATCCGGCCGCCGTCCGCGGCCTGCTCGGCGACATTTTCGTCCTCTCCTGCGAGCCCAATCTCGGCTTTCCCTTCCGCGTCGCCGGCACGCGCGTCTGCGCGCTGGCGGGGCGCGACCTCAAGGACCAGAGCTTTGCGGCGCTGTTCGCCGAAGCCAGCCGCAGCGAGATCGAGGAGATCACGACCATCGTCGCCGACGAGACGCTGGGTGCGATCGCCGGCGTCACGGCCGCGCGCGAGGACGGCAGCAAGGCCTATCTCGAGCTGTTGCTGCTGCCCTTCAACGCCCGCCCGCACACGCCGGTGAGCGTGACCGGCGTGCTCGCGCCGTTCGACGACGAGTGCGGCGCGCTTTCGGCCTTCACCCTCACCTCCTGGCGTTATCTGCACCAGCCGGAGAAGCTGCTGCCGCGCGCGATCCGCAAGCTGCAGATCGCACGTGGGCTGATGGTGTATGAGGGACTGCGGTAGGTCCCACTGCGTGACAATTGATCGCGCCGATGCGCGCGACCGTTTTTGCGGGATCTGCGTCATTCCTGATCGTGCCGCGAACGGGTAGCTTCCGCGCTGCGTGAAGCAACGACGATCGGGTGACATCTCATGAGCTGGCGCATTCTGGCATGGAGCGCGCTCGGCTGCGTGGCGCTGCTCGCAGTCATCGGCGGAACCTGGCTGTTGCTGCTGCCCGGCGTGCCGGCTCAGGGAACCGCGCCTGCGATATCCAAAGACGAAACCGAGGCGACGCTTGCGGCGCTGAAGCCGCCCAGGCGCAAGCGTCCCGTGATCGCCATCGTCGGCATCAACGACATGACCGAGACGACCGACTATCTGATGCCATACGGCATCCTCGCGCGGGCCGATGTCGCCGACGTCCTCACATTGTCGACGCAGCCTGGCCCCGTCACGCTCTTTCCCGCGCTGAAAGTGCAGCCGCACGCAACCATTGCCGAGTTCGATGCGGCCCATCCCGACGGCGCCGATTACGTGATCGTGCCCGCGATGAGCCGCGAAGACGATGCCGCGGCCTTGCAGTGGATCAGAAGCCAGGCCGGCAAGGGCGCGATCGTCGTCGGCGTCTGCGTCGGTGCCATGGTCGTTGCCAGCACCGGGCTGCTGGACGGCCGGCAGGCCACCACGCACTGGTATTCCGTGCGCGACCTGCGGAAGCATCCGGCGATCCGCTATGTCGCGGATCGCCGGCTCGTGGTCGACCGCGGCGTCGCGACCACGACCGGTATCACCGCATCCATGCCGATGGCCCTGACCCTGGTCGAGGCCATCGCCGGCCGCGCCAAGGCGGAGGCGGTCGCCCGCGAGATCGGTCTTGCGCACTGGGATGCGCGCCATCGCAGCGAGCCCTTCCAATTCACACGCCCCTTCGCGCTGACGGCGATCGCCAACACGCTCTCATTCTGGAACCGCGAGCAGCTCGGAATTGCGCTGACATCTGGCGTCGACGAGGTCTCGCTTGCGCTCGTCGCTGATGCGTGGTCGCGCACCTATCGCTCGCGTGCCCTCACCTTCGCCGCCGCGGCCGAGGCCCAGATCAGCCGCGGCGGTCTTCGCATCCTGCCCGACAAGGTCGCGGCCGAGTGGCCGGCAAAGCTGACGCCGCCGGCCGCATTCGACTTGCCGCCGGCGCGTGCGCTGGACCAGACGCTGCACGACATCGACGCGCGCTACGGGGCGCGCACGGCCGACTTCGTCGCGATGCAGCTTGAATATCCGAGATAGCGCCGCGACCGCGCGCCTGACGTCGCGAACGACAGCCGGCGCGCGATGCGCATTTACGGCATCGCCAGGTGCCAGGCGCCGTTCAGGAAACCGTCGCCGGTGACGTCGCCGGGCTTGGTGTCCTTGGCGAAAGTGTAGAGCGGCTTGCCCTTGTAGGCCCACTGCCTGGAGCCGTCGTCGCGGGTGATGATGGTGTAGCCGTCGCCGGCGGCGTCGCTCGCCTCGGCCTTCAGCACCGGCCAGTTGGTCGCGCATGGGCCGTTGCAGGCGGACTTGCCGTCCGCGTCCTTGTCGAAGGTGTAGAGCGTCATGCCCTTGGCATCGGTGAGGACGTTGCCCTTGTCGGTCTTGCCGGTCTTGGTCGGCGGTGCGGCGAAGGCGGCCGGAACGATCGCGAGCGAGATTGCGAGCGTGAGCGCGAGGCGGATCGGGGACGTCATGATATCTCCTGTCATGCAATTGGCTTGCATGGGGTAGGACGCCGCGCGAAGCGTCGTATTCCCAAGACGGCGACGAAGATATTTTTCGCTGCGCGCGACTGCGCAGTGGAATAAACTGGATGACGTAACGGAACGACAGATCAAGATGAGCAAGCTGCATTGGCGCCCGGCGCGGGTATCCGACTTCCGCGCGATCGTTGCGATCGCCACACAGATCCATCCCGATCTGCCGGAACGCCCCGAAGTGTTCATGGAGAAGATGCAGCTCTATCCTCCCGGCTGCCGCGTGCTCGTTGCGGAGAATGCGGTCGCCGGCTACGGCCTCGCACATCCCTGGACGCAACATCAGATCCCGCCGCTCGACGGTTTCCTCGAACGGCTGCCCGAGAATGCGGACTGCCTCTACGTCCATGATGTCGCCGTGCTGCCGGACCGGCGCGGCGGCGTTGCACGCGATTACATTGCCGGGATTGCGGAGCTGGCGCGTGCCTCCGGCATCGCGACGCTCGCACTGGTCTCGGTCTACGCCACCCGGCCGCTATGGGAGCATCTCGGCTTTCGCGCCGTTACGGCAGATGCGGCGCTGCGTGCGAAGCTCGCCTCCTACGGCGAAGGCGCGACCTATATGCTGCGCAACCTCACTGCGACGTAACGTCCCTCCCCGGCCTCACGCGGGCGTGAACCGCAGCCTCGAACCCGATTGGATCAGCCCCCGTCGAAGGTGTGTGCGAGCCCTTCCGGTCTCGCCGAACCGAGGCTGGAGACCATCCATGAAACTCACATTGTCGAAACTTGCTTTCGTCGCGTGCGTGGCGACGGCCGCATTCACCGCGACCAGCGCCAACGCCGCGCAATACCGCACCTATGGCTGCGACACCGCCTTCTTCGAAGGCTGCGGCATCGTGGTCGAGATGCCCAACGCGCCTGGCAGAAACCGCCCGAGCGTCACCCATCACGACACCTCGCCGATCTACATGAAGCAGACTGACCCGCGCTACAGCTCGTCGATGCGCGACGGCGGCGGAGGCGGTGGCGGTGGTGGTGGCGGCGGAGGTGGCGGTGGTGGCGGCGGCGGTCGCTGAACGCACACCTGACCTTTCAGATGATGCCGCCGGTGCGATCCGACGGCATCATTGCCGTCTGCACTGAGCGACGGCGGTTCAGCCGCGATGCTTTTTCTTCTTCGGCTTTTTTCCCGGCGCACCCTTCACCGGCCACGGCGTGACCGACGGCTCCGCGCGGGCCTGCTTGTCGCGATTCTTCTTCTTCTTTGCAAAGGACGGCGCATCGTCGAAACGAGGTGCGCGCTCGCCGGGCGGTTTGCCGCGTGGCTTGAATTCGCGCGGCTTGAATTCACGTGCCTCGCGCGGGCGCTCGTCGCGGCGTTCGCGATGATCGCCATCGTCCCGCTCGCGCCGGGGCGCGTGGGACCGCTCTTCGGCAGGCGCCTGTTGCTGTGGCGCGCCCGCCATCGGCTCGAGGCGGATATTGTCCTCCTTGTCCGGACGCTTGATCTTGACGGCGAAGGACTCCGCGACCCGCTCGGAAATTTCAAACTCGGTGGTGGTGTCCATGATCTTGATGGCGCCGATATCGCCCTTGTCGATGCCGCCACGACGGCAAATCATCGGCAGCAGCCAGCGCGCTTCAGCGTTCTTGCGTCGTCCGATATTGGCGCGGAACCAGACGGTGGCCTCTCCCATGCCGTGACGCGGCGAGGATTTGCCTGGCTTCGATCGCGGCCCCGCCGGGCGATCGTCGCCGCGTGAGCTGCGGCCGTCGTCGCGCGGCGTGCGAACATTGTCGCGACCGCGATCGTCACGTGACCGGGCGGGTCGCTCGCCGGGATCGATGATGTCCTCCGGCGACGGCAGGCGCGCGCGATAGAGCCGCGCCAGCGCAGCGGCGATGTCCTCGGCCGACCGCTCGGCGAGCAAGGCCTGCGCCAGCGCCAGATCGTCGGGCGTGGTCTCCTCGGTGAACAGCACGTCCTTCATGCGATCGTGGTCGAGCTTGCGGATCTCCTCCGCCTGCGGCGCGGTGGCCCAGGCCGCATCGATCCCGGAGAGATTGAGCAGCAGCTCGGCGCGACGACGCCGTGCCGGCGGCACCAGCAGGACGCTCGTGCCCTTGCGGCCCGCGCGCCCTGTGCGCCCCGAACGATGCTGCATCACCTCGGCGTCGTTGGGCAGGTCGGCGTGAATAACGAGGTCAAGGCTCGGCAGGTCGATGCCGCGCGCGGCAACGTCGGTCGCGACGCAGACGCGGGCGCGGCCGTCCCGCAGCGACTGCAGCGCCATGGTCCGCTCGTTCTGCGTCAATTCGCCCGAGAGCGCGACCACGGCAAAACCGCGCTCCAGCAGTGCCGCCTGCAAGTGCCTGACGTTGTCGCGCGTGCTGCAGAAGACGAGCGCGCTCGGCGCCTCGTAGAAGCGCAGCACGTTGACGACGGCATGCTCGACGTCGGCGGGCGCGATCCGGATGGCGCGGTACTCGATGTCGGCGTGGCCGCCTTCGTCGCCTGCGACCTCGATGCGGAATGCATCATGCTGATACTGCTTGGCCAGCGCGACGATGCCGCGCGGGAACGTCGCGGAGAACATCAAGGTGCGGCGCGTCTCGGGCGTCGTCTCGAGGATGAACTCCATGTCCTCGCGAAAGCCGAGATTGAGCATCTCGTCGGCCTCGTCGAGAACGACGGCCTTCAATTCGGAGATGTCGAGACGGTTGCGGCGCAAATGATCGCACAAGCGGCCAGGCGTGCCGACGACGATGTGAGCGCCGGCCGCAAGCTCGCGCTGCTCGCGGCGCGGGTCCATGCCGCCGACGCAGGAGACGACGCGCCCGCCGGCATGTCCATAGAGCCAGGCAAGCTCGCGCTGGACCTGAAGCGCCAGCTCGCGGGTGGGCGCCACGATCAGGGCGAGCGGCGCGCCGGCCTGCTCGAACCGCTCGTCGTCGCCGAGGAGATTTTTGGCGATCGCAAGGCCATAGGCTACGGTCTTGCCGGAGCCGGTCTGCGCCGAGACCAGCAGGTCGCGGCTGGTCGCTTCGTGGGCGAGCACGGCGAGTTGGACGGGGGTCAGTGAATCATAGTTCCGCTCGGCCAAAGCGTGGGCGAGCGGCGGGGTCAGGGCCGGAAGAGACACGAGATGGGAAACCTTGGTTAATTCAGGCGCGGCACAGCAAGCCGGGGCGCCTGAGGCTGGCGTGCGCGGCAATCGGCCCGGCCGCACGCTGGATTGTTCTGGCCGCTCTTTACGCCAAGTGTCCGGGAATCACCATGCCTTTGATGCATGGCTTGACGAAAAGCACCGCGCCTGAAGGTTGCGGCGGATTTTTGCGCCCGTTTTCTTCACGCGAACCGGTGTCCACTTCGCTCGAAAACGCTCTAAGATCAGCGCAACCGGAGCCGGCAGTAACCGGCCGAGATGAACGGGGCGCAAAACGATGCGATTGGCAGTCATTTCCGATATTCACGGCAACCTTGCTGCGCTGGAGGCCGTGCTGGCCGACATCAAGGCGCGTGGCGTCGATCGCACCGTGAACCTCGGCGATTGCGTCACCAGCCCGTTGTGGCCGAAAGAGACCTTCGAGGCCCTGCAAGCGCTGGCGTTGCCGACGGTGCGCGGAAACCACGACCGCTGGATCGAGGAGTTTCCGGACGACAAGCTGTCGCCGGCAGGCCTGTTTGCCCGCAACGCATTGACTGCGGAGCAGCGGCGCGCGCTCCATAGCCTGCCGTCCCACCTGCAGCTGGACGACGGGATCTTCGCCTGCCACGGCACGCCCGACAACGATACGGCGTGCCTGCTGGAGGAATCGCTCGACGACGGCCGCTTCGTCCCGGCACGCCGCGAGGTGCTGGCGACGCGCCTCGCAAGCGAGCCGACGGCGCGCGTGGTGTTGTGCGGCCATAGCCACCGCCAGGCCGCGGTTCAGGGACCTCGCGACTGCCTGGTTCTCAATCCCGGAAGCGTCGGCTGCCCCGTCTTCGCGGACATTCCCTTTGCCGCAAAGCTGGAACATCGCTCGCCTCACGCCCGCTATGCGATCCTCACCAGGAAACAGCGGGGCTGGCAGGTCGAGCTCCTGGCCCTGGAATATGATTGGGACGCCGCATCGGCGCGTGCGCTCGCCAACAACCGCCCCGAATGGGCGCACGCCATGTTGACCGGGTACGTCGAATAGCCGGCTTCGACGCGATTTCCGGGGGGAGCATCGGCATGGCAAGGTCGACCGGTCAATGACGATGGTCTTGCCGCGCCGGCCACGCGATCCCACATCGTGCCTCACGCGGGAGCTACGGGGGAAACATGGCAGATAGCATATCGCTGGCCGACAAGCTCGCGACCTTCGAGGAGCATTGGTCGCCGCGCACGGTCACCACCTTCAACGATTGCGACGTGATGGTGGTGAAGGTGAAGGGCGAGTTCACCTGGCACAAGCACGACGACACCGACGATTTCTTTCTGGTTCTGAAGGGCCGCCTGGACATCGAGTTGCGGGACCGCACGGTGACGCTCGGCCCCGGGGAGCTCTATGTCGTGCCCAAAGGGGTCGAGCACCGCCCGGTGGCCCGCGAGGAGGTTCACCTGATGCTGATCGAGCCGACCGGCACGCCGAACACCGGCGACAAGGCAACCGCGGCGAAGCGCAAGCTCGCGTAGGTATCGCGGGCTGACGGAGCTCTAGTCGGCAGGGACGAAGCGAAGGGTGCCTGCCTGACGCGTCGGCTTGCCGGTGTCATTGGTGTGATTGACGCCGTCCATGACCGGCACCTCGGCGAAATCGAACGGGCTCACCCCATCCAGGCAGGCGACATTGACGGCATAAAGGGATTGGTCGGACCGGCGCTGGTGGTGGGTGTAGATTCCGCAGCGGGAGCAGAAGAAGTGCTGCGCCGATCCGGTATGGAAGCGGTACGTCGTCAGCGCCTCCTCGCCCCGCAGGAACTTGATCCCGCCCATCGCCGCCATGGCAACGACGGCGCCTCGCATTCGACAATAGGAGCAGGTGCAGCGGCGGATCGATTTGAAGCCGTCGCTGAGTGTCACCTCGAAGCGTACCGCGCCACAATGGCACTGGCCGGCTCGAAGGTTCGCGTCACTCGTCATGGTCCCTGTGTTCCCTGATCCAGATCATGTCCCCGCCGCTCCGGGCGCACTTGGATTGTCTTAGCGAGGATCGCGCGCGATGTAAGACAAATTCGCGCGACCCTTTCAGTCCCGGGAGGTCGCCAGCCTGCTGAAACCGCTGACCAGCCTTGCTCTTGCCCGCGCAACACTGTCCCTCACCGTGCGGCTCACGGCCCGGACGAAGCGCCAAGCGTCCGTCTCCTGCAGCCACGCCTTCGCCGCGGCGTATTTTCCGTAAGCCCAGGCAAAGGCGGGAATGCGCATCAGCTTGTCGCGCGTCAGATGAAACAGGCGTTCGACCAGCACCAGCTTGAGCAGCTCGCCCACGATCAAGACCACGGCTCCGCTCAGCACCTGACCGGTTGCGGTGAAGTACGCAGCAACCGGCTTGACCGGCTCCAGAATGATGACGGGCACCAAGAACAGGGCGAGTGACGCATATGGCGAAAGTGATTCGATCCAGGCGCGCAACCGCTTGAATTGGACATACCGCCCGATCCAGCGGGCGACGGGTGCGGCCACGGCCATGAAGACCGCGTCCACCAGGAAGTAGATCGCCGCCAGGATATAAGTGACCGGTTTCAGGATTCGCTTCACGCCATCACTCCCGCAGAGTGAAAGCCGGAACCTGGGCCTAAGTTTCACCTGTGCGTGCACAGTTCGACGCAGCCGGAGGGAACTTTTGCGGAACGGCCGCTCAGATCTCCGCGTAGACCTCCAGCAAATTGCCGTCGGGGTCGCGGAAGAACAGCGTGCGGTGGCCGAAGGACTGGTTCGTCGGCGGCGACACCAGCGCCACGTTCTGCCGGACGAGCTCCTCGGCGCAGGCATCGACCTCTGCCGCGGAGACCTTGAACGCCAGCTGCAGCGCCGCGCTGCCCGCCGGCAGCGGCGCATCACCAGCCGTGCGGCTCGGTCGTGCCAGCGCCAGCGTGTTGCTGCCGAGGCCATACTCGATCCAGTTCGGCGACAGCTCGCGCAGCAGCGGGAACGCGAGCACGTCTTCGTAGAAGCGGCGCATCGCGGCCATGTCGCGCACGAAGATGACGGTGTAGTCGATCGCGCGGATGGCGCTGAAGGGGGAGCGTGGCGAGAGCGGCTGGGGCGTCATCGGCTGTCCTACTTCTGGTCAGACGAGCGATCGGCGACGAAGGTGCCGTTCGGCTGATGGAAGACGAGCTGGCTGATCCCTTCGCGCTCTCCGCGAAACTCGACGGCGAAACCCTCCAGCTCAACGATGCGAAACCGACGGCCCTGTTCCGGCTCGAGACGATACGCAGGCTGGTAGTCCGGCTTCAGGACGAGCCTGCCTTCTCCGTCCAAGGTCACGCGATGGGTCATGGCGCCGCTCCTGAACTGCCCGACGCAGCGCGCGCGGAACGCGGGATCGACGCAATCGCCCGCGGCGCGTCGTTCGAATATGATGTCCTTCACCGTCGGCTCCAGCGGCGCCGACAAATGCACGATGTTGCCGTGACGGTCGGTCTGGAAGGTGATGAACAGATGATCCGGATGGAGCTGGTCGACGATCTCCGGCGTGACGAAGGTCTCGAAATGCCAATGCGACAGCGCCGCTCCCATGCCGCGCCATGACCAATGCAGCGCGTCCTCCCGCTCGGCAATCGAGATAACGCCATAGGCGGGATGGGCGTAATCGGCGACATAGGCGGATAGTGCGTGCGCAGGCCTGGTGTCCTTGTGACGGGTGTTGTCGCGCGCCTCCTTGTCAGCCGGGATGTGAGCGATGAATTCCTCGCGCATCTTGCGGAATCGCGCAAACCAGTCCACTGGCTCGCGCTCCCGCAGTCGATCGAGGATGTACCAGGTCAGGATGGGCGGGATCTCGCTCGGGCTGCGGTTCGTCAGCACGGCGACACCGATGCCGGCCTCCGGCACCAGCGTCATCAGCGAACCCCAACCGTTCCAGCCACCGCTGTGCGAGACGACGCGATCGCCCCGATAGGCGTTGGACTGAAAGCCCAATCCATAGTGCGCCTGGCCGAACTCCGAAAACTCGGACTTGCCGACATGCACCAGTGGCGCATGAAGTTGCTCCACAAGTGCCGCCGGCAGCAGCCTCTCCCCCTCGAACTCGCCCATGCCAAGATGAAGCCGCATCCAGTTGCCGAGGTCGGCCACCGACGTGTTGATCGCGCCGGCGGCCGTCGTACGGATCGGCAGCCGCAACCCCGGCAATCGCGTATCGACGTCGATCTTGTAAGGACGCGCAGGTTCGGGCCCGGCTTCGAGCTCGTCCAGCGAGAAGCTTACCGTCATGCCGAGCCGATCCGTCAGGCGTTCGCGAATGAAGGACTCAAAGCTCTTCCCGCTCAGCCGCTCGATCATGAGCCCGACAGCGTTGTAGCAGAGATTGTTGTATTGCCAGGCCGCGCGGATATCGCGACTCAGTTCGAGATGTTGCATCAGAGGCAGCATCTCCGCCGGCGCAAGGTCGCCAGGCAGATGAATCCAGTCGTGACGCGGCAGCCCCGACTGGTGGCTGAGTAGATCGCGCACCGTGACGCGCTCCGTCGCGACAGCATCGCAGAGCCGAAACTCAGGCAAATTGTCGCGGACCGGTTTGCTCCAGTCGAGCGCCCCTTCGTTGTGCAGCAACGCGATGGCGGTGGCGGTGAACGACTTGGTGATCGAGCAGATCACGAAATGCGTATGCGGCGTGACCGGCAAATCCGCCTCGACGTCGCGCTGCCCGTAGGCGCGCGTGAGCACGACCTCGCCGCCCTGCACGATGGCGAGCGCGGCGCCCGGCACCTTCCAGACCGCCATCGCCTCCGCAGCAAGCCGATCGAGATCGGGAATGAGAGACGCGATTTTGGAACTTTGAATATCGGCAGATGCGTTCATGGCACATGGGGCTATTTGCGAGACGCGCACTATAAATGCATCAACTTCAGATGGAAGCGGCACGCTAATGCTTTCGCGGAGAATTGAAGCCGGGATCGCGAAGCGGCGGCCTTACCGCAGCATGCCGCCACCATAACGTAGCTGGTAGAACGACGTGCCGTCCTGCCCCGCAATCGTCTCGACCCCATGAAACCGATCGAGCGCGCCTTCGGCCTCATTGCGATAGACCATGCCATCCTGCTCGAACCGGCGCGGTCCGCGGTACGGCTCCTCGGCCGGCACGGCCAGCAGCGCCTGGCGCAGGAATTGGTAGATCGAGAGGAAAGTGTCGCGATCCGCAATGTCCCCGCGGACGCCGCCACTGTAGCTCATCGACCAGATGACGCGCTCGTCCCGCGAGACGGTCTCCTGCCCGACGAAAAACCCCATCCCGAAATAGATGTCGCGATAGGCGTATGGCGCAGCGCGATGCTCGAGCTGCTTGGAGCCGGCGAGCAGCGGGGTTGCCACCGTCGCGTCGTCGTCGAGGCCGGCATAGGTGCGCCGTTTGGCCTCGACCAGGAAGGCCGCGAGATCGTGCGGGATCGACGGCATCAGCTACTCCACCAGTTCCGGCCACGGCACGATGGTCGACTTCACCGTCTTCATCGCCATCGCGTCCTTCACCGCTTGCGAAACGCCCGCTTCCGTGAACGGATAGATCGTCTGCATCTTGAGCCACGGATATTTGCCTCGCGTACGGTAGAGCATGTCGACGCCGAGCGGCAGGTCGTTGCCGGTGAAGCCCCAGGAGCCGAGCACGTTGAGGTCCTTGGTGCAGATGCGGTGCCAGGAGGTGTCGATCGAGCCGGCGTCGGTGAACTGGCCCATCTCGACATAGGTGCCGCCGTCGCGCAGCATCTCGATGCCCTCGGGGCCCGCGGTCGGATGACCCGAGCAGTCCATCACGAGATCGGCGCCGAAGCCGCCGACGATCTCGCGGACGCGCGCGATGCGCTCCTGCGGTGACTTGAGCTCTTCGATGTTGACCGTTGCCTCCGCGCCGAACTCGCGGGCGAGCTTGAGCCGCGGCTCCTCCGGCGCACCGACGCAGATCACGCGCCCCGCCCCCATCTCCTTGGCGGCCGCGACCGCCAGAATGCCGATCGGGCCCGAGCCCTGGATCACCACCGTATCGCCCCAGGAAAATCCGCCGGCGCGGCTCGCGCGGTTGAAGGCACGGATGCAGGAGGTCAGCGGCTCGGACAATGCGCCGAGCCGCAGCGACATGTCGTCGGGCAATTTGTAGATCTTGGTGCCCGGCAGCATCTCGAGATCGACATAGACATATTCGGCCCAGCCGCCCCACATGTGCGGCGCCTTGTCGAAGCCGAGATAGCGGCCGTAATAGACCGGCGTCAGACACTTGTTGGCCGTTTGCGGATAGTGGATGCAGTAATAGCAATGGCCGCAGGGCATCAAGGGCGGGATCATCACCTTCGATCCGACCTTGAGCGGCTTGCTCATGAAGTCCTCGGTGAACTCCTCGCCGCATTCGACGATGACGCCGCCGAGCTCGTGGCCCAGCGTGAACGGCCAGGGCAGCGGTTTCGGCCAATGCCCCTTGAGGATATGCAGGTCGGTGCCGCAGACCCCGCAAGCGCCGACCTTGATCAGCGCGGCCTTCCTGCCGACCTTCGGCCACGGCACGGTGCGGATGACGGGCTCCGAGCCGGGACCGGCGTGAGTGCAGACGCGGATCTGTTGCATGGCTGTTTCCTCGGTGCCCGTCTGTTATGATTGATGGGTGCGGGCTGAGGCGAAGCGTATGTGAGATGCGCGGTCGTGCCAAGCTGCTGGTCCTCATAGCCCGCATGAGCGAAGCGATATGCGATGAGACAAAGAGCCCGGATGTCGCTGCGCTCCATCCGGGCTACAGCGCCGCCCCACACACCGCCGTCATCCTGAGGTGCGAGCCTTGCGATGCGCCAGCATCGCGAGGGGAGCCTCGAAGGATGGGCTACAGGCGCTTGCGGCCCATCCTTCGAGGCGCGCAAGGGCGCGCACCTCAGGATGACGGTGGAGTGTGTGGTGGCAGTGCATGGCTGATGTCCAAGCACACCCTAGTGTCTTGAGCCTGCACCAGCGAACGTGTATGGCCGGATGAGATCCCGCCCCAGGTAATCCCTTGAACCCCCTGCCCCAAAATCCAGCCGCCGCGTCCGGCTCGTTCGCGGCGATGAAGTCGGGGCCGTACCGGCTCCAGTTCGCCTCCTACGTGCTGGCGATGATGGCCGACAATATCGAGCATGTGATCAGCTATTGGGTGGTGTTCCAGAAATTCCATTCGCCGGCGCTGGCGGGTTTTGCGGTGCTGTCGCACTGGCTGCCGTTCCTGCTGTTCTCGGTCGCGGTCGGCGGGCTTGCCGACCGGGTCGATCCGCGCCGCATCATCCAGTGCGGCATGCTGCTGTTCATCGTGGCATCGAGCGGATGGGGATTCTTCTTCCTCACCGATACGATCCAGATGTGGCACGCGATGCTGCTGCTGGTGATCCATGGCTGCGCCGGCGTGCTCTGGCAGACGCCGAACCAGCTGCTGCTCTACGACCTCGTGGCGCCTGCCGACCTGCCGAGCGCGGTGCGGCTCAACGCGATGGCGCGCTATCTCGGCATCCTGGTCGGGCCTGCGGTTGGCGGGATCATCATGCTGACGCTCGGCTCCTCACACGGCATCATCTTCAACACGCTGTTCTATCTGCCGATGCTGCTCTGGCTGTTCTGGGCGCCGGTGCGCGACAGAAGCGTGGCGGCGCGGCGCTTTGCGGTCCGCGGCTTCGCCGACATCGTGCTGACCATCCGCGCCATCGCCACCCAGCCGGTGCTGACGGCGATGACCTGGCTCGCCGGCCTCACCTCCTTCATGATCGGCAATGCCTACCACGCCCAGATGCCGGGCTTTGCCGGCGACCTCGGCCATGGCGATCCCGGCGTCTCCTACAGCGTGCTGCTCGCGGCCGATGCGGCCGGTGCAGTGCTCGCCGCAATCGCGCTGGAATCCTGGGGACGCCTGAAAGGCACGCCGCGCGCCGCGATCCTGCTCGCGATGCTCTGGAGCCTGGCACTGCTCGGCTTTGCCGTGGTGCGGGTCTATCCGGTCGCGATCGTGCTGTTGTTCTGCGCCGGCTTTTTCGAGCTGTCGTTCAACACCATGGCGCAGGCGCTGGTGCAGCTGAACGCGCCGCACGACATCCGCGGCCGCGTCGTCGGTCTTTATAATATGGCGGGGCTCGGGATGCGGGCCTTCAGCGGCATCACGGTCGGGCTGTTTGGCGCGGCGATCGGCATTCACTGGTCGCTCGGCCTGTCGGCCGCGCTGCTGCTGGCGCTGCTGGTCGTGCTGCAGCGTCGGGCGACGAGGCCGGCTTGAGCGCCGCCACCGGGTGTGGCTTTTCGGGCGCATTGTGTCCGTCCGTGTCCGCCGCGCCCAATCCTAACGCGGCATTAACCCTGTGCACCTTAGGGTCGTCCCGGACTCCGCCCGGGCGGGGGGTCGGGTGTTGAAAATGGCGTTGGCGAACAAAAAATTTCTTCCGGCCGCCGAGGAACGTCGGCGTTTCCAGCGGGTGAAGGTGCACCTGCTCGGCCGCTACATGCTGCCCGACCGCCGGGAATTCCCCTGCCAGGTGATCAACATGTCACCGGGCGGGCTCGCCCTGCTCGCCCCCGGCATCGGCAATGTCGGCGACCGCGTGGTCGCCTATCTCGACCATATCGGCCGCGTCGAGGGCAAGATCACCCGCATCATCGACAACGGCTTTGCCATGACGATCGGGGCGACGCCGAGGAAGCGCGACAAGCTCGCGGCGCAGCTGACCTGGCTCGCCAACCGCGACATCCTCAATCTGCCGGAAGACCGCCGTCACGACCGTATCGTGCCGCGCAACCCGATCGCGGTGCTGACGCTCGAGGACGGCACCAAGATGACCTGCCGCATCATCGACCTCTCGCTGTCGGGCGCGGCCATTGCCGCGGAGAACCGGCCGCCGCTCAAATCGACGGTTCTGCTCGGCCGGGTCCAGGGCCGCGTGGTCCGAAACCTCGAAGACGGCTTCGCGCTGGAGTTCTTGCACGAGCAGCCGATCGAGACTCTCGAAGAGAGCGTTACCGCGCGGTAAAGCGCGAGCACGCGAAAACCCCTGTATTTCCAGCCCGAAGGCGGCCTCCGCAATGCGGACGCCGCCTTTTTCGTGCCCCGCGACGGCTCCGGCGCGGGTTAACGCGCGCACCGTTTGCGGATGGAAACGGCGGTTCCGCCAGCATTTCCGCGTTAATCGATAAAATTTGAATCAATTGCAGTTGTTTCAAATTTTACGAGAATTCGATTCAAGTATAGATCGAATTCGCTCCAGCTTTTACTTGTATTCGTCTCGACTTGACTTGGCTGACTTAGCGGCAACTCAAAAGCTCCGTGCGAAATGTGGTCCCAACAAGAAACGGGGGCCGCAATGTTTGACTTCAGGGGACAGGGGAAAGGGCTGGCGCTGGCCGCCATGCTCTTCGGGATCAGCGCGGCAGCGCAGGCCGGCGAAGGCCGTCTGCTCTACGCGAGCCTCGGTGACACCACGCGTGCACCGATCGGCTGGGTCGAGTTCTGCGCGGACAATGCCGCCCAGTGCCAGGGCGCACCGACGCAGCCGCGCGACATCGTGATGTCGCAGGCTGCATGGCGCGACCTCGTCAAGGTCAATCGCTGGGTCAACGAGACCGTCAAGCCTTTGACCGACCAGGAGCACTGGGGCGTGATCGAGAAGTGGTCGCTGCCGACCGACGGTTACGGCGACTGTGAAGACTACGTGCTGTTGAAGCGCAAGATGCTGATCGATGCCGGATGGCCGCGTGAGGCCCTGCTCATCACCGTCGTGCGCGACAAGAAGGGCGAAGGACACGCGGTGCTGACGGTGAAGACCGACAAGGGCGAGTTCGTTCTCGACAATCAGAACGAGAACGTCGTCGCCTGGACGGAGACCGGCTACCGCTTCGTCAAGCGCCAGTCGCAGAGCGATCCCAACGTCTGGGTCTCGCTCGGCGATACCAGGCCGGCGGTGTCCACCGCCAGCGCACGAGACTAGAAACGAGACAACAGGTTACGCGACCCGGTCACATCCCCACCCCTCCCCGTCCCAGACCGGTTCGCGCGCGGCCAGGCTTCCCCCAAAGCCTGGCCGCAACTTTTTTGAGGGCTGTGCTCAGCCCTGTGACGACCACGGCACACGCGCGCGGGTGAAATCGCGCCAGCTGCCTTGCAGGACGGGCTGCACGCCGACCGATGCGCGCGCCTGCCAGCCGGCAATGGCCGCCGCGGCAATGGCGCTGTCGGGCTCGGCAACGAGCCCCTCCAGCAATGAGGCCGTGACCGCCATGTCGTTGAAGGCACCGAGCTGCTCCTGCAGCCCGGCAAGCCGGCGCGAGAAGCGTCTGGCGGACTTGCGGTCTTCATACAGCGGCAGCAGGAATTCGCCGAGATAGCGCAGCCGCTTGGTCGCGAGCCGGACCCTGTGCAGCTGCTCGATGGTGAGCGACTTGAAGCGGCGGCCGCGCCTCAGCACCTTCGCGTGCTGCTCCGACAGGATGCGCTGCGCGAAATTGATGGCGGGCTCGGCGAGCAGGCCGAGGTCTTCGGCGGCCACGTCGTTGCGCCATCCCCGCGTCTCGATCCAGTGACCGAGGCCGATCAGGAATACGGCGCAGCGGCGGTCGTCGAGCGCATGATGCGCCCCGCGATAGGCGTCGGACTGGCGCCTGGCAGCAGCCCGGCCGAGCGCATCGAAGCCTGCGACCGCAGGACAGGCCGTTGCGACCGCCGGCAAGGTCTCCAGCCGGAACACATCCCAGTCGCGCGCAGCGGACAGCGCTTGCGCCAGCCATTTGGCTTCCGAGCGCAGCGCGTCGAGATTGCTGAGCGCGCCGACCGATCGCATCAGATCCAGCGCCGATCGCAGCCGGCGCAGCGAGACGCGCAGCTGATGCACGCCTTCCGCATCGCGGCCATCCTCGGCCGCCGGCAGCGACTGCAGCAAGTGAAGGAAGCAGGAGCGCAGGATCGTCGCGAAGGCTTCGTCGAGCGTCACCGACGGATCGAGGCGAAGTTTGCGCGGCCGTCGCGCCGCCGGCGGCAGGTCGGCGGCAAGGTCGAAGCCGCGCGCCGACTTGCTGCGAATCGACGGCTTCACCGCCCCCTGCTCCGCAAGCAGCAAGGCGACCTCGTAGATCGTGCTCGCGCTGCCGCTCTTGAGTTCGAGCTCGATCTCGCTCACCGGCAGCGAGCGGTCGCCGGCCGTCAGCTGGCCCTGGTCGAATGCGACTTCAACCGCGCCGGTCGGCAGGTCGATCATCCGTGCATGCCGATGGATGTCGGCGGTGAAGACGGCTTCGAGCGGATGCGCTTGGAGAGCGCCGCGAAGCTTCTCCGGAATGAAAGGCATCGCCAGAGCGAGATCGGGCGCAAGCGACGGCACGCTCGCCTCCCACTCGCCACGGCGCAGCGGATCGTCGGCAACCTCGGTCTTCACGGTCTGCACGAAGCGCGCACCAATCTGGCGAACGCGCAGGCTCAGGCCGTTGCGCCGAAGCGCCCGCTCCGGCGTGTCGTAATAGACGGACTTGAGATGCTTGCGCACGCCCTTGTTGCGCGCGTTGGCCGCGATGACGGGCGCGGCGTCGAAATCCGCGATGCGATGGGCATCGACGAGAAGCTTGAGCTCGATCTCGCCGGCGGGGCGCGCGGCAACGGTCGATGGAGCTGGTTGCGGCGTGGGCGTTGTGCCTTGCGATGGCGTCTGATCGATCACAGCGCCCTCGACGACCGCAGGTTCCGCGCCGGGCCCGGCCGGTTCAACCTGCCTGAGGAAGCCCGCGATAACTTGCGTTCTCTTGTTGTCTTTCGGGACAGGAATCCCGTCCGGCGCGCTCACAGCTTTGCGCGCCGGCGTAGCGTCTGATTTCAGCATTTCCGGAGACATGACAGTTCGATGACAGAGCGCCAGCATATAGCCTGTCCGGCCCGCGAGGAATAGTCACGTTACGTCGCGCGGCGTGATCGTCGACTGTCATAATTCGTCGCGACGTTGCGAACTAAATTGCTGCAGAGATTCGCGAGCGATCGAATTGATAGCGAATCTCGCTGCTCTCGAAACCAAGATGAACGCATCAGCGAACCCAACTCATGCTAGCCGAGAAATTCTCTCTGGCTTTGAAGACGCTTAGAAGTCACGCCTCCGATGACAGACCCGAGCTTGTGACGAGCGCTGCGAGCCGCAGCGCGATCCCGGAGCCCGCAGGTCGGGCGCCGCGAAGGCCACCGGTTCCCCACGATCAGAGCTAGAAACGTTCTTCGCTTCGCGCGCGGAATGTTCCTCCAAATGGCCGGCCTAGTGGCTCGCAGCAACCTGTTGGGCCGCGGCCTCCGCCGTCCCGGCCGGCATCGCGGCCGGCCGAGCGATCAGGGCATAGGCGACCGGCACCACGAACAGCGTGAACAGCGTGCCGATCGACAATCCGGTCGCGATCACGAGGCCCATGTTGTAGCGCGACACCGCGCCCGCGCCGCTCGCGGTGATCAGCGGAACGACGCCGAGCACCATCGCCGCAGTCGTCATCAGGATCGGCCGCAGCCGGATCGCCGCGGCCTCGATGATCGCGTCCGTCGCCGTCTTGCCCTCGAGGCGCAGTTCGTTGGCCACCTCGACCATCAGGATGCCGTGCTTGCTGACGAGGCCCATCAGGGTGAGCAGCCCGACCTGGGTGTAGATGTTGAGGCTGGCGCCGCCGATGCCGAGGCTGATGAAGATCAGGGCGCCGGCCAGCGACATCGGCACCGAAACCAGGATGACGATGGGATCGAGGAAGCTGTTGAACAGCGCGGCGAGCGCCAGGAAGATGATGATGACGGCAAACGCGAACGTCGTGACGAAGCCGCCCGACTCCTGCTCGAGCTGCCGCGAGGCGCCGCCGAAATCCACCGTGTAGCCGGCCGGCAGGGTCTTCGCGAGATCCTTGAGCGTGGCGAGCGCGCTGCCCATCGACACCGTCGGCATCGCAACTCCGGAGATCGTCGCCGCATTGATCTGCTGGAAATGGTTGCGCGACTGCGGAACGGTCCTGTTCTCCAGATGGGCGACGGTCGACAGCGGCACCATCGAATTGTCGCTCGCCTTGATGTAGTAGCCGAGCAGCTGGTCTGCCGCCAGCCGATCGTTCTGCTTGGCCTGAGGAATCACCTTGTAGGAGCGGCCGTCCAGGCTGAAATAATCGAGGTAGTTTCCCCCGAGCATGGTCGCGAGCGCGCCGCCGAGATCACTCATCTTCAAGCCGAGATCACCGGCCTTGTCGCGGTCGAAGGAGACCAGCGTCTGGGGCCTGTCGATCTTCAGGTCGGTATCGAGGAAGATGAATTGGCCGCTCTTCAGCGCCTGCACCATGAAGTTGCGCGAGACCTGGTCGAGTTCGTCGTACGAGCCGGTCGTACCGATCACGAACTGGATCGGAAGGCCGTTGCTGCCGGGCAGCGGCGACGGCTGGAAGGCGACCGAGCGCGTGCCGGCGATGGTATTGAGCAGGTTCTGGAAATCCGGCTGGAGGGTCTTCGTGGTCAGGCTGCGCTGGTCCCAGGGCTTGAGCACCCAGCCTCCGATCGCCTGGGTGGGCGTGTCGATCTGGAAGAGGGTCTTCGTTTCCGGGCGCTTGGCCACGAGATCGTAGATCTGCTGGCTGTAGAACTGCCGCTGCTGAAGTGTCGCTGAGGGCGCCGAGGTGGTCAGCGAGAGCACGACACCCTGGTCCTCGTCGGGCGCGAGCTCGCTGGTCGAGGTCGCGTAGAGCCAGGGAATGCCGGCCAGCAACAGTAGCGCGAACACGGCCACGACCGGCTTCATCGCAAAGACGGCCTCCAGCCGACGGCGATAGGCACCCGAGAGCCGCTCCAGCACGTGGTCGATGGTCCGGACCAGGCGCGCCTCCCAGGTCGTCGCATCGCGCTCGGTCTTGCGCAACAGCCAGGCGCAGTTCATCGGCGACAGCGTCAGCGCGATCACCGCAGATACCGTGACCGCGCCTGCGAGCGTGAAGGCGAACTCGGTGAAGAGCGCGCCGGTGAGGCCGCCCTGGAATCCCACGGGCACGTAGACTGCGATCAGAACCACGGTCATGGCGATGATCGGGCTTGCCAGCGCGCGTGCGGACTGGATCGCGGCCTCGACCGGCGCGACACCTTCGTCGATGAGCCGGTGCACGCTCTCCACCACGATGATGGCATCATCCACCACGAGCCCGATGGCGAGCACGAGTGCAAGCAGGGTCAGCAGATTGATGGAGAAGCCCATCAACAGCATCAGCCCGAATGTTCCGATCAGCGACAGCGGGATCGCGATGACCGGAATCAGGACCGATCGCCACGAGCCCAGGAACAGGAACACCACCGCGATCACGATCAGCACCGCTTCCACCAGCGAGTGGACAACTTCGTCGATCGAGGAATTGACGAAGTCGGTGGAGTCGTAGAGCACCTCGCCGACCAGACCGTTCGGAAGCTGCGCCTTGATGTCGGGCAGGACCGCCTTCACACCGTTGACGACGTCGAGCAGATTGGCCGTGGGCGCCGTCTGGATGCCGACATAGACCGCCGTCTTGCCGTTGAATTTCGTTTCGCTGTCGTAGTCGTCGTTGCCGAGCGTGACGTTTGCGACGTCGCGCAGGCGGATGATGGCGCCGTTAACCGTCTTGACCACGAGGTTGCGGTACTGCTCCAGCGAATGGAGGTTGGTCGAGGCCGCCAGGTCGACCTGCACCAGCCGGCCCTTGGTGGTGCCGAGGCCGGAGATGTAATCGTTGCCCGAGAGCGCCGTCGAGACGTCGCTTGCGGTGAGACCGTAAGCCGCCAGCTTGTCGGGATCGAGCCAGGCGCGGAGCGCGAACTTCTTGGCGCCGAGGAGCTCGGCGGTCTGCACGCCGGCGACGGCTTGGAGCCGCGGCTGCACCACGCGCGTCAGATAGTCGGTGATCTGGTTCGGCGCCAGCACTTCGCTGGCGAAACCGATATACATCGCGTCGATGGTCTGGCCGACCTTGAGTGTGAGCGTCGGCTGCTGCGTGCCCGACGGAAACTGGTTGAGCACCGAGTTGACCTTGGCGTTGATCTCCGTCATCGCCTTGCCGGAATCGTAGTTCAGCCGCAGATTGATCGTGATGGTGCTGGAGCCGGTGACGCTGCTCGACGTCATGTAGTCGATGCCGTTCGCCTGGGCGACGGCGTTTTCGAGCGGCGTCGTAATGAAGCCCGCGATGATGTCGGAATCCGCGCCGGCATAGGCGGTGCTCACCGTGACGATGGCGTTCTGCGTGCGCGGGTATTGCAGGATCGACAGCGTCGTCATCGAGCGCAGGCCGAGCACGAGGATCAGGGCGCTGACCACGAGCGCCAGCACCGGCCGGCGGATGAAGATATCGGTGAAACGCATGATGTCGTGGTACTCGTTGTCTTGAGAAACCGGCGTCGACGCGAAGCCTTACTGATCGACGATATTCGGCGCGGCTTCGGTCTGCGGCACGTGCGAATTGTCGATCTTGACCGGGCTGCCGTTGCGCAGCTTGAGCTGGCCGGCGATGACCACGGTCTCGCCCGGCTTGACGCCGTCGTTGACGGCGACCTGATCGCCCTTCGGGGATCTCGTCTTGACGAACATCTGCCGGGCGGTGCCCTGACCGTCGCGCAGATCGTCCACGAGATAGACGAGGTCGCCGTAGGAATTGTTGACGATCGCGGTGAGCGGGATTGTGACGACCTGCTCGGGCTTGCCGATCGCGATCTCGATCTTTGCGAACATGCCGGGCAGCAGCCGCGCCTCGCCGTTTCGCAGGGTGGCCCGCACCTGGACGTTGCGGCTGGTCGAATCGACCTTGGCGTTGATCGCCGTGATCTGCCCGGTGAAGCGCTCGCCGGCGATGGCGTCGACCGCGACCGAGATGTCCTGTCCGATGCGGATCGAGGCCAGCGCCTGCTGCGGCAGGTAGAAGTCGGCGTAGATCGGGTCGAGGCTCTGGAGCGTCACGATGCTGGTGCCGGCCGAGAGATACTGGCCGAGATCGACGGCGCGGATGCCGAGCCTGCCGGCGAACGGCGCCTTCAGCGTCTTCTGCTCCAAAAGCGCCCTCTGCTGCTCGACCAGCGCCTGGGCATTCTTCAGATTGGCCTTGTCGCTGTCGACTGTGGCCTGGCTCACCGCGTTGAACTTGATCTGCTCCTCGTCGCGCTTGAGCACGATGGCGTAGTTCTCGGCCGTCGCCTGCAGCGACCGCAGCTTGGCGGCGTCGTCGGTCGCCACCAGCGTCAGCAGGGTCTGCCCGGCCGCAACGTTGTCGCCGGAGGAGAAGTCGATGCTCTGCACGATGCCGGCGACCTGGAGCGCGAGGTCGGCGCCGTTCACCGCGCGCAGCGAACCGACGGCGCTCAGGCTGGACTGCCAGGGCGCATTGGCGGCGACCACGGTGGAGACGGTCTGCGGCGGATTGGCCATCGCGCCGATCGCCTTGCGGATCATCATCTCCTTGAAGGTCTGGAATCCGTACAGGCCGCCGAACAGGATCGCCATCCCGCACAGCATGATTGTCATCCGCTTGATCATCGCAACGCGTCCTCGGTCTTCTTGTCGGTGCCGGCGAAGTATCCGGCATTGGCGCGCGGCAGCGCGTCCGGCGTCTCATCCACGCGATTCCACCAGCCGCCGCCGAGCGACTGGAACAGCGCGGCGGTGTCGGTGAAGCGGGTCGCCTGCGCCTTGATGCGCGAGACCCGCGAATTCAGATAGGATTGCTGCGCGTTGATGATGTTGGCGTAGGGCACCGCGCCGGTCTTGAACTGCTCGATCGCCATGGCGAGGCTGTCCGCCGTCGCCTTTTCGGCGGCGGCCTGCGCCTTCAGCGTCGCCGCGTCGTACTGGATGGCGCGCAGGGAATCCGCGACGTTCTGGAAGGCGGTGACGACCGTGCTCTTGTACAGCGCCAGATCCTGCTCGAAGGCCGCCACGTCGGCTTCCTTGGTGTGGTACAGCGTGCCGCCGTCGAAGATCTTCTGGCTGACGCTGGACGCCGCGCTCCACACGATCGTCTCCGGCGAGAACAGCCGCTCCGGCGCGGTGGAGCCGTAGCTGCCGGACAGCGTGAGCTGCGGCAGCAGATTGGCGATGCCGACGCCGACGGTTGCGGTGGCCTGATGCAGGGTGGCCTCGGCCTGACGGATGTCGGGGCGCTGCCGCACCAGCCTCGAGGGCAGCGACAGCGGTAGCCGCCCCGGAAGCCTGAGATCGGCGAGCGTCACATGCTCACCGCGGTCCTGGCTCGGCAACCGGCCGAGATAGGCCATCAGCTGGTTGCGCTGCTGCGCGAGTTGCTTCTGGAGCGGCGCCAGCGTCGCCTTGGCCTGCGCCAGCGTCGCCTCCTGCGACAGCACGTCGGACTTCGAGATCGCGCCGATGTCGAACTGACGCTGAATGCGCGTGAGCTGGTCCGTCTCGGCCTTGATGATCTCCTCGGTCGCGAGGATTTGATCGCGCAGCGAAGCGTCCGTGATCGCGGCGGTCACCACATTGGCGGTCAGCGTCAGATAGGTCGCTTCGAGCTTGAAGCCCTGGTAATCGGCCTGGGCCTGAAGTGCCTCGACGGAACGGCGCGTGCCGCCCCAGATGTCGAGCGCGTAGGAGACGCTGACGGATGCGTTGTAGAGCGTGTAGGTCGAGGCCTGCGCCGGCCATTGTCCAGATTGCGACGTGCTGACCCGATCGCGCTCGGCCGAGGCGCTCCCGGTCACTTGCGGAAACAGGCTGCCCTGCTGCGCCAGCGCGTTCTCGCGCGCATAGCGCAAAGCGAATTGCGCTGCCTGGACGTCGGGGTGATTGCGGATTGCCTCTTCCACGAACGCATTGAGCTGTCGCGAGCGGAACAGCGCCCACCAGGCGCCGGGAATGTCCCTGCCGGTCTCGAAGCCCTGCGAATTGCCGCCCGGCGTCGGCGCGCTCTCGGTGGCGGACGGACGCCGCTCGCGCGAATAGCCATCGACCGCCGGCCCCGATGGCGACACGAAGTCCGGACCGAGCGCGCAGGAGGCGAGCAGAAGCCCCGCGAGCGAGACGCCGGTCCAGGGCACGATCCGCGCCGATCTGCGGCATGCGGCGGAAGGAGCGCCCGATTGAGCGGCCGAGAGAGGAGCTGTCAAAGAACTAAACCGTTTAGTTTTTCCCCGATCAGCTGTATGTTGCAGACAGGAACCAAAAGTCAAGCCGTGGAGCTACGGGGTAAATGGCGATGACAGTGCACAAGGCGCAGATGCGAGAGACCAAGAATTCGACGGAAACAATCCAGCAACAACGCGCCCGGGCCAAATACTATCAGATTCTCGACAGCGCCCGCGCACTCTTCCTTGACCAGGGCTTCGACACCACCAGCATGGACGCGATCGCGCGCGATGCCGGCGTCTCGAAGGCCACCCTCTACGTGCATTTCGACGACAAGGACGACCTGCTGCTGGCGCTGATCAACGAGGAATGCAAGCGCTACGGCCCCAAGACGCTGTGGCGCAATCACGGCGGCAAGATCGACCTCAGGACCGAGCTGCACGCCATCGGCACCAAATTCCTCGAGGCCTTTCTCGACCCGCGCGGACTTGCCGTGCATCGGCTCATTATGTCCTGCGCCTCGCGCTATCCCCGCGCGGCCGAAGTCTTCATGACGAGCGGACCGGAGCGGTGCGATGCCGAGGTGGCCGCCTTCCTGCGCGCGGCGCAGGCCCAGGGCCTCGTCGACATTCCGGATATCGGCATGGCGGCCACGCAATTCCTCAGCCTCGTCCAAGGCAAGGAGATCCTCAAATGGGCGCTGTCCATGAAAACGCCGAGCCCGGCCCACCACCGCGCGCTCATCGAGAACGGCATCAACGTCTTTCTCGCCGCCTATGAGCGCCGCCCCGCAGTGGACGGACCGGCGCACCGGAGCGCAGCCAAAGCGCGCAAGCGCCGGTCGCCGAA
>NZ_LFJC01000003.1:1752353-1834285 GCF_002776695.1 Bradyrhizobium nitroreducens | reverse complement strand
CTCGGCCCTAGATCGCCATCGAGGCCGCGGTGGTCGCGGGCTCGAAACACAACAGGAGAAGTGACATGGCTAACATCGGTTCCTTCAAGAAGGTCGGCAATGATTTCCAGGGCGAGATCGTCACCCTGAGCCTGCAAGCCAAGGGCGTCCGCATCGTCGCCGAGACCAACCGCTCCAACGACAACGCCCCCAGTCACCGCATCTACGTGGGTCGAGCCGAGATCGGGGCCGCCTGGTCGAAGCGCTCGGAGGAGGGCCGTGATTACCTCTCGCTCAAGCTCGACGATCCCTCGTTCAACGCACCGATCTACGCGAACCTGTTCGACGACGAAGGCGGCGAGGGCTACACCCTGCTCTGGTCGCGGCCCCGCAAGAGCGGCGAGTGACTCCTTACAAAGGCCCCGTCCGATCCGCTCGGGCGGGGCACATCTAAACCCAATCAAATCCCTGGCCGCCCCGGAGTCACCCATGATGCTCGTGCGGCGTCTCGGGCCGGCGCGTGGACACTTGGACCCGCTTGTGGCCTACTTTTTGGTGGCGGCTGTGTCTGGCGCTCGCCGGTTGGCTGCGCCTATTTGGCGCGAACTCTCTTAGGCATCCGCTTTAGGAATTCATCAGGCTCGACATCTAGCTTGTCGGCAAGGCGGCCAATGACCTTTATGCTTACGTAATATACGCCCTTTTCTAGCTGGCTCAGATAGCTTCTGCTTATCTCAGCTTCTAGAGCAAGTTCGTCCTGAGACAATCCCCTCGCATTGCGTAGACGACGCAAATTGGTGGCGAATGTCTCCCGCAAATCCATGCGGGCAAAGATGCCGCTTGTTCAGTATATTGCACCTCGATATACTTAACAAAGTGCGCTTCTATGAACCGTTAGACGAGAGATTCCGCGACTGTACGATCATGCAAACCCCGCAGCTCGATCCTCCTTTGGCTGACTTGGCTCCTGCAGAGCCAGCGCTGACACCTTATGATGAGCAGCACGTTGTGACGTACTTGCGGCTCTTGCAGGCTGATAACGAGGGAGCCGACTGGCGGGAAGTCGCACGAATAGTCCTGCATATCGATCCGGATCGCGAGCCGGACCGTGCGCGCAATGCACACCAGAGTCATCTCTTGCGCGCCAAGTGGATGACCGAACAGGGCCGTCTTCTCCGCGGCGCAGGGTCGGCTTAGTAGATCGCCGTCCAGGGACAACTATCAGGGAAAGAATGTTCTCCGGGCGATAGGTGGACACTCTAGAGCACCACGTGGTGCCAAATTAGGGTCTTCCCACAACCGCTTCGATCATAATTATTGCGCCGCAATCTTGGTTAGCTGCGTGCAATGGGGCGGAAGCAATGCCTGAGTTCGACTGGCGATCGCCGGAATCCTACAGGAGCCTTCAAGACGCTGAGATCACCGACATCGCCTGGGAATGTCTTCGTCGCAACGCAGACTATCGACGCGAATACGAAGCGATGATCTCTCGTAGTCCGGATGGCGATGTGACCGCCGAGTTCAGGAGGAAATGGGGCATCTGCTTTCGCCCATGATTCGCTGAGGTCTTTCCAAAAACAGACGATCTTCTGGGCGCCCGAGGTTCTGCCGGCTGTCGTGCCCGTCGCCGTGACCGCGACCCCTGTCGGCATTGACGCAGTGGTTGGGCCGTTGCTCGATCTCGAGGTTGGCCAAGTGCGCCGGGCAGCTGACGGCTGGCATGCGGTGCTGCGGATCGGCGCGGTGGAGCATCGGGTGTGGTCGAGAGATCCTCCGGCTGTCGGCGCTTGCTATGTTGCCGAGCTGCCGTTTGACGGTGATTTCGAGGAGCGCGCCTATGCTGCGCGACGGCTGTCGCGCGCGATGAACGGGCGCAGGGCGGGGCCTGCATTTCGTGAACTGTCCGGGCAGAGGCGCGAGCGCCTGAGCAAGGCTCTTCGTGCTCTCGATGCGCACAGTGCTGGCGGATCCTACCGCATCATAGCCGAGGCTTTGTTCGGCAGAACGCGCATCCCCGAGCGTGCATGGAAGACGCACGATCTGCGCAACAGGACCATCCGTCTCGTGCAGAGCGGTCTCGCATTGGTGCGCGGTGGCTATCGCCGGCTTCTGCGATCCGGGCGCAGGGACGAATAGCGCTTCGGCCCGGGGTGTCGAAAATCACCCCCTGGATCTTCGGCATCCCCCTCCGACACCGCGCTTCTCCATGATGACCGCATACCCGCCGGCGCCGCCATTCGTGGTGCGCTGTCATCCTGGAGCTTTCAAATGCCCGATCCGACGGCCGGTCTGCCACCGCGATTCCTGCGCACCCCGGAGGCTGCGCGTTACCTCGGCCTCTCCGGTCGGACGCTCGAGAAGCACCGGACTTACGGCACGGGACCGACATATCGGAAGATCGGCGGCCGCGTCGTCTATGCGCTGGACGATCTGAAAGCCTGGGCCGATCTTGGCGCCAAAACGTCGACGTCTGACCCCGGCAAGGGGACTGTGCTGCCGGCCAAGAAGCACCCCGCGCTGCGCCCCTATGCGGGCCAGGAACGTCGCTGATTGCTGCGTGAGAGTATTGACCATGCGGCGCAAGCACCATTCCGAGCGCGAACAGCTTGAGCTCTTTCGGGCGCTGCCAGGCGACCTCGCGCCGCGCGACGCGCAGGATCTTATGACTTATCCGTTCTTTTCGCTGGCAAAGACCAAGCGGACCGTGCCCATCGATTTCCGGGCGGGTGCGATCGCAATTCGCGTCGAGGCCGTGCCAGAGCATGGCATGGCCACCATCTGGGATGCAGATGTCCTGATCTGGGCTGCCTCCCAGATTGTCGAGGCCCGTGACGCCGGCTTGAAGACGTCGCGCCTGATGGCTGCAACGCCATACGAGATTCTGACGTTTGTCGGACGCGGAACAAGCGTACGGGACTATGATCGGCTGAAGGCCGGCCTCGACAGGTTGCAGTCAACCACGGTGCTGACCTCGATCCGTCAACCTGCAGAGCGGCGGCGGCATCGTTTCTCCTGGATCAATGAATGGAAGGAAACGGCCGACGCGAACGGACGTCCGTTCGGCCTCGAGCTGATCCTGCCGGATTGGTTCTATGCGGGCGTCATCGATGACGCGCTCGTGCTGACGATCGACCGCTCCTATTTCGATCTGACGGGCGGCCTCGAGCGCTGGCTTTACCGCCTCGTGCGCAAGCATGGCGGCCGGCAGGAGGGCGGCTGGAGCTTTGATCTCGTGCATCTCCATGCCAAGTCCGGCAGCCTCTCGCCGCTCAAGCATTTTGCCTATGACGTGCGCCAGATTGTCGGCCGACAGACATTGCCCGGCTACGAGCTCGTGCTCACGCGCGACCCGAACGGTGCCGAGCGACTGAATTTCGCGCCCTTAGCTGTTGATCCCTTAACGGCCCGCTTGCGCCGGCGCGGTCTCGTTCCAAGTTCGGAGGACAGCCTGTGAATCCGCTCGTGCTATCGGGGACCGCAACCCTCGTGCCATCGGGGACGCGATCCTCGTGCCATCGGGGACCGGAATCGAGCTTAAGAGCTTGTTTCTCCGCGCTTTCCAGCCGCTCTAACTCTACTAACCAGAAATCCTTCGGATTTCTTCTAACGGACCAGGCCGCAAAGCGCGTGCGAAGTGGCCGGCAAAGCCGGTCCGGCCGTCCCGCGGGCATTCGCAAGTCGTACCGGCACGTCCCCGCCGCTCAAGCGCTCGGCTCCCGGTTCGAACATAGGGGAGCGGCAGCATGAGCGATCCCACCGAAGTGGAAGTGCTGTGGCTCGACAAGCGGATTGAAAATCGGATTCGGTTCGGTCGGATTGCCGGGGAACGGAACCTTGATCGCCACCGGCGTGTCCTGTCATTTGCGCCCGGCAGCATCTTTGGGTTCGTTCGCTGGACGTCCAATGATTTTGGGACCGTCATTTCGCGCATCGACATCCTGCGCGCGGTTGCATCGGGTCATCGCTGCTCGACCGTTCCTTATGTGACGCCGGGTGGCGAAATCCTGCTGCGTCTGTCCGGCTGGCCGAAGGTCGAGCGCGTGCTGCAGATGATCGATGCCGTTGAGGCCCTCGGCATCGATCCGGCTGATGTCGCGCCTGATCATTGGCATCACGTTCATAACCGCCTGTCCGTCAACGAAAACCCGCGTCCCTACACGAAAGCACGGCATCAGGCCTGGCTCCATCGCCAGAAGGTGATGCGATGACGGGCCGCATGAAGACGCTGAGCGTGACGATTGGGGTTGCTGCTGCGCTCGTCGCGACGATCGTCCTGGAGCCGCTTCCGCTCTACATCTGGAACGCATCGGCGAGCGTGCCGATCGGTCTCTATCGCCTGCGACCGGCGGACCAATTCGAAGTCACTGAATTGGTCGCCGTGCAGCCGCCGGAGCCGCTCGCGACCTTCCTCGCCCTTAACGGCTATTTGCCCGGCGGCGTCCCCATGCTGAAGCGTGTACTTGCCCTTCCCGGGCAGAGTGTTTGCAGAACCGGCCCCACGATTTCGGTCGACGACGTCGCGGTGGGCGAGGCGAGGGATTACGACGGACGCGGCAAGCCGCTGCCGAAATGGCAGGGCTGCCGCGTCGTCGGCGATGGCGAACTGTTTCTGATGAACTGGCAGTCGGACGACTCTCTTGATGGCCGGTATTTTGGATGTCTTCCGGCATCCAGCGTCATCGGCCGCGCTATGCCGGTGTGGACGTGGGAGGAGTGATCGTGCGTGTTCGACCTGTTCTCCTCGCCGTTCCCTTGTTCGATCGATTGCGGGATCATTCCTCCGTCTCGATCGATGTCAAGGCTGGCCCGGGCCCGACCGCGTGCTTGGGTCGGTTGGGCACGCGCGTTTGTGCTGTCGTGCCCCTGGTGCTTCTTCTAACCGCGTTTGGCGGTGGTGCTTGGGCCCAGAGCGGTTCAGCCGCTCAGCCGACGATCAGTCAGACCGCTCACTCACTTGCCGGCTTCATCAATGAAGCCTCTCAACGCTTTGCGATTGCGCCGAACTGGATCCGATCAGTCCAAGGCATCGAGAGTGCCGGTGACGTGCACGCCAGATCGCGAAAAGGCGCAATGGGCCTAATGCAAATCATGCCGGCGACCTGGGCGGAACTGCGCGAGCGCTACAATCTCGGGAACGATCCCTACGACCCCCACGACAACATTCTGGCTGGCACGGCGTACTTGCGCGAACTGCTCGATCGGTACGGCTCGCCTGGCGTGTTTGCAGCGTACAACGCGGGACCAACTCGCTACGAAGAGTATCTCGCCGGTGGTTCTCTGCCGGACGAGACGCGCGCATACGTCGCAAGGCTTGCAGATCTTCTTGCCATCGAATTGCCGTCGAGGTGGACGTCCAGCGGGCGATCATCAGCAGCCGCGGCGCTATTCGTCACGCGATCCGATCTCATGAAAACGCGCGATCGATCGCTTGCTCTCATGCCGCCGGGCGGTGTGACGACCGCAATCTCGGCGCCCGGTGCTTCCCCCATGGTTCCCCGGCCTGTTGGCGTGTTCGTCCCTCGATCGGATTCGGGGGGATCGCAATGACCTGGTGTAGGGGTTTGCAGATCTTGGCGTGCTCGATCAAGCAAGTAACACGTGCTGATGGCGTATGGGCGATGCCTTCGGCCCGCGCTCTACTCGTCGCTTCGCTCCTCACCGAGCCACCCTGCGGGTGTCTCGGCCCTTCGGGTAACGATCGCTATCGCAAGTGCTCGGAAGCAGTCGGGGGCGGCCGGGGGAGGACGACGGCAGGACGGCGAGATAAAAGGGGCTCGCCTGTCGAACCGCAAGCCATTGGCATGGCTTGGGTTCTGGCGTGCCGGTCGGTCGGGGCGCGTGCCGCGCCCTGCATTTTGATGAATGCAATCAAAGGCGTTTTCGGCACTGTGTGCGTTTTCGATCGTTGGGAGGCCCTGCCGTGAGCGTGGGCGACAGCGACCTGCGTATTCGGCCGGGCCGCATCCGCAGCACACGCGCGCCTAAGCCGAAGAGCTTCATCAACCAGGTGCTGCGGGCGGCGAAGAAAGCCGGACACACGTCGGGTCAGACAGGGTCGGGCAGACGTTCGACTGCTTATGGACGTTCGACGTTCGGCCGCGGGCGCCTCGCCTTTAGCCGCGCCAGATTGTTCAGCCCGACGCGGCGCGTCGTGGTGAAGGCGCGGTTGGTTCGTCATAAGGGGCGAGCCTTCCGTTCAGCGCCACTCACGGCCCACATCTCATATCTTAAGCGCGACGGCGTGACGCGGAGTGGTGAGCGGGCCGAGATGTTCGGTGAGGACCGCGACCGCGCCGATAGCGCGGCTTTCGCCGAACGGTGCAAGGACGACCGGCATCATTTCAGGTTCATCGTCTCGCCGGAGGATGCCGGCGAGATGACCGATCTGAAAGCCTTCACCCGCGATCTCGCCAGGCAGATGGAGACCGATCTCGGCACGCGGCTCGACTGGGTGGCTGTCGATCATTGGAATACCGACAATCCTCACGTCCACCTTCTCGTTCGGGGCGTAGATGAGGACGGGGCGGACCTCGTGATCTCCCGCGACTATATCAGCCGGGGCCTGCGCTCGCGCGCCGAGGAACTGGTCGGCATTGAACTCGGTCCAAAGCCGGAGCACGAGATCCGCAATTCGCTGGAGAGGGAGGTCACCGCGGAACGATGGACGCGGCTCGACAGGGAAATCCGACTGGCGGCTGATGAGACCGGCTACATCGATCTTCGCCCGGAGAATCCCGGCAAGTCCGATCCGGAGATCAGGCGCCTGATGGTCGGCCGCCTTCAGCACTTGGAGAAGATGGGCCTTGCCGCACCCGCCGCGCCAGGGGAATGGATGGTCGGGCTCGAGGCCGAGCGCAGCTTGCGTGACCTCGGTATGCGCGGCGACATCATCAAGACCATGCACCGCGCCTTCATCGAGCGTGGAGATGAGCGCGGCGTTGCCGATTTCATCATCGAGGGAGGGCAGCCGACGGCTCAGATTATCGGACGGCTGGTCGACCGCGGATTGCATGACGAACTGACCGGCGAGGCCTACGCTTTGATCGACGGAACAGACGGACGGGCGCACCATGTGCGCTTTCGAGGGCTCGAGGCTTTCGAACATGCACCGCCGGTCGGCGGCATCGTCGAGGTTCGACGCTTCGGTTCGGGCGGCGATCCGCGACCGACCGTGGTGCTCACAACCCGTTCCGATCTCGATCTGGGTGGGCAGGTCACGGCTAAAGGAGCGACCTGGCTAGACCACAGGCTGGTTGAACGCGACCCCATGCCGCTCGCCATGGGGGGATTCGGCCGCGAGACCCGCGACGCCATGGAAGCCCGTACCGAGCATCTGATCCAGGAAGGCTTGGCGCGGCGGCAGGGCCAACGCATCATTTTGCAGCGCGACCTCCTGAACACGTTGCGCCGACGTGAACTGGACGAGGTGGCCGCAAAGGTCTCGGCCGACACCGGCTTGCCTCATGTGAAGCCTGACTCCGGGGAGCATGTGGCGGGCACCTATCGCCAGCGTCTGACGCTCGCCTCGGGACGCTTCGCCATGATCGAAAATGGGCTCGGCTTCCAACTCGTGCCCTGGTCGCGCGAACTCGAGAAGAGGCTCGGCCAACACGTCACCGGTGTCGTGAAGGACGGCGGTGGCATCGAATGGGGTTTTGGTCGGAAGCGCGACCTCGGCCTGTAGGTACCTCGCCAATTCAGTTGCGGAAGGACGCTCGGAATGTCCGGAACCAAAATACTCTGGGGGCAGGTGATCGTTGTCGGCCTTATCGTCTTGCTGGCCATCTGGGGAGCAACCGAGTGGACGGCCTGGCGACTCGCCTACCAGCCCGAGCTTGGGCGGCCTTGGTTCGAACTGTTGGGCTTCAAGATCTACTATCCGCCGATCTTCTTCTGGTGGTGGTTCGTCTACGATGCCTATGCGCCGCAGGTCTTTGTCGAAGGCGCCTTTATCGCAGCATCGGGAACCGTCGTTTCGATCGCGGCGGCGATCGGCATGTCGGTCTGGCGGGCGCGCGAAGCCAAGAACGTTGAGACCTATGGTTCGGCGCGCTGGGCCGATGCGGAAGAGGTTCGAGCGGCCGGACTTCTCGGTCCGGATGGTGTGGTGCTGGGCAAGCTGGACCGCGACTACCTCCGCCATGACGGACCGGAACACGTATTGTGTTTTGCGCCCACCCGGTCCGGAAAGGGTGTCGGCCTCGTCGTTCCTTCGTTGCTGGCTTGGCCCGGCTCGGCCATCGTCCACGACATCAAGGGCGAGAATTGGCAACTGACCGCGGGCTTCCGCTCGCGGCATGGCCGCGTCCTGTTGTTCGACCCCACCAATTCGAAGTCGTCGGCCTACAATCCGCTGCTCGAGGTCCGGCGCGGGGAATGGGAGGTCCGCGACGTCCAGAACGTGGCCGACGTCCTGGTCGACCCCGAGGGCTCGCTCGACAAGCGGAACCACTGGGAGAAGACCAGTCATTCGCTCCTGGTCGGCACCATCCTCCACGTTCTCTATGCCGAGGCAGACAAGACGTTGGCCGGCGTCGCCGCCTTCTTGTCCGATCCGAAGCGGCCGATCGAGATCACGCTGAAGGCTATGATGACCACGCCGCACCTTGGCGAGCAGGGCGCTCATCCCGTGGTCGCCTCGACCGCGCGCGAACTCCTCAATAAGTCCGATAACGAACGCTCCGGCGTCCTCTCCACCGCGATGTCGTTCCTCGGGCTTTACCGCGATCCCGTGGTGGCCCAGGTGACCCGCCGCTGCGATTGGCGGATCGCCGATCTGATCGCCGATAGCTGCCCTACGACGCTCTATCTCGTCGTGCCGCCCTCCGATATCTCACGAACCAAGCCGTTGATCCGCCTGGTGCTGAATCAGATCGGCCGACGTCTGACCGAGGATTTGCACGCCCGCGATCGCCGGCATCGAATCCTGATGATGCTTGACGAGTTCCCGGCACTGGGGCGGCTCGATTTCTTCGAGTCCGCGCTCGCCTTCATGGCAGGCTACGGCATCAAGAGTTTCCTGATCGCTCAGTCGCTCAATCAGATCGAGAAGGCCTACGGGCCCAACAACGCCATCCTCGACAACTGTCACGTCCGCGTCAGCTTCGCGACCAACGACGAGCGGACGGCCAAGCGGGTTTCCGACGCGTTGGGCACGGCGACCGAGATGCGGGCGATGAAGAACTACGCCGGTCACAGGTTGAACCCATGGCTGGGGCACCTGATGGTCTCACGGCAGGAGACGGCGAGGCCGCTGCTGACCCCGGGCGAGGTCATGCAGCTTTCACCGATGGACGAGATCATCATGGTGGCAGGGACGGCGCCGATCCGGGCGAAGAAGGTCCGCTACTACGAGGATTTGCGGTTCACCGAACGGGTTCTGCCGCCGCCTGATCCGGCGACGGCCGGCCGATCATTGCGAACGGACGGATGGTCAGCGCTCGGAATGCCGATGCCGACGGGAAGTCCAACTGGCAAGCCGGCGGAGGCCGAGGAGGACGCGGCGAACAGCGGGCTCCGACGTGAGCCCGAACTCCCCGATCACGTCGCAATCGTCAAAGAGGCGACCGAACCGACACCGGCAGAAGAATTTGCTGCCGTTCTCGATGATGACGGCGATGCAGTCCGTCAGTCCCGGCTCATCCGCCAACAGATGCGCGGTGTTGCCCGTCAAGTCGCCCTGGACCCAAATGACGGTATGGAGCTCTGAGGCGATATGCGCGACCGGATGAATGTCTATTTCCCGCCAGAGCTTCTGAAACAGATCTCGGAGCTTGCCGATCGCAAGAAGCTTTCTCGGTCTGCGATCGTGGAAGCTGCGGTCGCTTCGTTTCTGTCGCCGGATGGAGCGGACAGGCGGGAGGCAGCGTTCACCCGGCGCCTCGACCGGCTGTCGCGTCAGATGCAGAGGCTCGAGCGCGACGTTGGGTTGACGGCGGAGACCTTGGCTCTGTTCATTCGGTTCTGGCTGACTATCACGCCGCCGCTACCCAACGACGCGCAGGCGGCCGCGCAGGCAAAGGGTCGGGAGCGCTTTGAAGGATTTGTCGAGGCGCTCGGGCGTCGCTTGCAAAAGGGACAGAGCTTCCTGCGCGAGATTCCAGAAGATATCCGCCGTCAGGAGCCGGCCGAAGATGCTTAATTGAACCCATAGAAAGACCCTTTCGCCGGTCCTTCTTTTTCTTCGCTAGCCTACGCCCGCAGCGATTTAGCTGAACTGACGAAAAGCTGGTCACGCTATCGGCTTGCGCGAGCTGACAGCAACAGGGGCCAGCATGCAGATTTCAGGGGCATGGCGCCTCACCGCGCGCATATTTCTCCCGTTTGCGGTTGGATACTATCTTTCGTACCTGTTTCGAACGATTAATGCTTTGATCGCCAGTCATCTCAGCTCCGACACCGGGCTTGGGACTGCCGACCTCGGGTTGCTTACGTCAGTCTATTTCCTTGTGTTCGCGGCGGCTCAGATCCCCGTCGGCATCTTGCTGGACCACTTTGGTCCGCGCCGCGTCCAGAGTGTTCTGCTCTTGCTCGCAGCATTGGGCGCCGGACTGTTCGCGGTATCGACCGGTTTCCTGTCGCTTCTGATCGCGCGTGCAATGATCGGGCTTGGCGTGGCCGCGGCGCTGACGGCAGGGCTGAAGTCCATCGTCCTTTGGTTCCCCAGGGAACGAGTTGCCTTGCTGAACGGCTACATGATCATGCTGGGATCACTTGGAGCGGTGACTGCTACGGCTCCCGTCGAACACCTACTCGCTTGGATGGGGTGGCGGCAGCTCTTTGAGATTCTGGCGGCCGCCACCGGTGCGACGGCCGCTCTCATCTATGTTGTGGTGCCTGAACGAGGCATCGCCCTGTCAACAGCGTCCACCAGCCTGAGCTCTGTTTTCAGCGATGGAAGGTTCTGGCGAATGGCCCCGTTATCGGCGACTTGCATTGGATCATCCTGGTCTCTGCAAGGTTTGTGGGCGTCGCCGTGGTTGATGGACGTAGAAGGGTTTGATCGCGTAAGTCTCGTCAGACAGCTCTTCATGATGTCGATCGTACTTAGCGGTGGTGCCTGGTTGTTCGGTATGACGGTCCATTGCATCAAGCGAAGGGGAATCGGGGCGGAGACAGTATTGGCGCTGATTGCAGTACTATTTATCGCAGCTGAGTTTGCCTTGATCCTGCGAGCGCCTCTGCCATCCATCTTGCCCTGGTCTGTTGTCGCAATTGTCGGAACGGCAACGGTGGTCAGCTTCGCGGTGATAGCGGATTACTTTCCGCCGGAGCTTGCCGGTCGTGCCAACGGCGCCTTGAACGTTTTGCACTTTGGTTGGGCGTTTCTGGCACAATACGCGACGGGTCTTATCCTGGAGCAATGGTCTGCGAATGATGGCCATAGGCCCGTCCAAGCCTATCAAGTCGCGTTCGCCGTCAATGTAGCCCTGCAGATCGCGGCCTTGGTCTGGTTCGCGTTGCCTTGGCGCCGATCCGTCGCATCATGGATATTCAAGCCGACCGATGGTTCCTACGCTCTCGAGACAGTGGGGATGTATGAGAATTCAGTGATCCTCATACCCGTGGATGATGGTGCGGAGTGGTGAGCAGTATCTCACAGCGAACGAATACGACTAAGTAGGCTTCAAAGATCAGTCCTCAGTCTTTCTTTTTCTACGCCAGTCTACGATCACCGAACCCGCTTGTTGCGCCAAGTCCGTCGGTGCCTTTTCTAATCATCCCCACATGAGGACGCTCGTTGGACGTCCTCATTCGGTGGGGGCGAACAGTGGTAATCCATTCCATTCAATCGGAAGCGAGTTCGCGCGGTGCGCGAATGTTGCGTAGCGCGCTCGGCTCCGCGATTGCCGGCTACCTCGAAGATGAAGCGATCATCGAGGTGATGCTCAATCCGGATGGGCGGCTGTGGATCGACCGGTTGTCGAACGGCCTGATCGACACAGGCGAAACTCTGTCGGCCGCGGATGGCGAACGCATCGTTCGTCTGGTTGCGCATCATGTGGGCGCCGAGGTGCACGCCGGCGCGCCACGGGTTTCGGCCGAACTGCCCGGGACAGGCGAGCGCTTCGAAGGTCTCTTGCCTCCGGTCGTTGCAGCACCGGCCTTTGCTATCCGCAAGCCCGCCGTCGCCGTGTTTACGCTCGACGATTACGTCGCCAGGCGCATCATGACCTTGGAGCAGGCCAAGACCCTGCAGAACGCGGTTGCCGCACGGAAGAACATCCTCGTCGCTGGAGGGACATCGACGGGCAAGACCACGTTGACGAATGCGCTTCTGGCCGAGGTGGCGAAGACCTCCGATCGGGTCGTGCTGATCGAAGACACCCGCGAGCTACAGTGCAGGGCGCCCAATCTCGTTGCGCTGCGGACCAAGGACGGTGTGGCGACGCTGTCGGATCTCGTCCGCTCGTCCCTCCGACTGCGTCCTGATCGCATCCCGATCGGCGAAGTCCGAGGTGCCGAAGCACTCGACCTCCTCAAGGCCTGGGGCACCGGCCATCCCGGCGGCATTGGTACCATCCATGCCGGGACTGCGCTCGGCGCGCTGCGGCGGCTCGAGCAACTCATCCAGGAAGCTGTCATCACGGTTCCGCGCGCCCTGATCGCCGAGACCATCGACCTCGTCGCCGTGCTGGTGGGACGCGGTGCTGACCGCCGCCTCGCTGAGCTCGCCACCGTCTCAGGGCTGGGTGCCACCGGCGACTACAGCCTTTCAACAGCAGGAGACTGACATGCGTCAGCAATTTCGCTTTCTTCGAGGTGCATCGTTGGCCGCCTACGGCACCATGCTTTTGGCAGTTCGGCCCGCATGGGCGGCTGGCTCGAACATGCCGTGGGAGCAGCCACTCAATCAGATCTTGCAGTCAGTGGAGGGGCCGGTCGCAAAGATCATCGCGGTCATCATCATCGTCGTGACCGGCCTAACGCTCGCGTTCGGGGATTCCTCGGGCGGTTTCCGCAGACTGATCCAGATCGTGTTCGGTCTGTCGATCGCGTTTGCGGCCTCGAGCTTCTTCCTGTCGTTCTTCTCCTTCGGCGGCGGCGTGTTGATCTGATGGATGACCCGGTCGCAGGTTTTGTCGTGCCCGTTCACCGCGCACTCACCGAGCCGATCCTGATGGGAGGTGCGCCGCGATCGGTCGCGATCATCAACGGCACGCTTGCGGCAGCCCTTGGTCTGGGGCTGCGGCTCTGGATCGCAGGTCTGGTCCTCTGGTTCATCGGCCATATGGCCGCCGTCTGGGCCGCCAAGCGCGACCCCGCTTTTGTCGATGTGGTGCGCCGACATCTGCGCATCCCCGGTCATCTCAACACCTGAGTTCTCGGTCATGATGAACCTTGCCGAATATCGCCATTCCAACGCGCGGCTCGCCGACTTCCTGCCCTGGGCAGCCCTGGTCGACGAGGGAATCATCCTGAACAAGGACGGCTCGTTCCAGCGGACGGCAAAGTTCCGGGGACCCGACCTCGACAGCGCCGTGCCGGCTGAACTCGTCGCCGTCGCCGGCCGTCTGAACAACGCCCTGCGCCGCCTGAGATCCGGCTGGGCCGTGTTCGTCGAGGCGCAGCGCCATTTTGCCGGAGCCTATCCTCCGAGCACCTTTCGGGATGTCGCATCCGCGCTGGTCGACGCGGAGCGCAGAGCTCAATTTGAAGAGGCGGGCACCCACTATGAGTCCAGCTATTTCCTGACCTTCCTCTATTTGCCACCGGAGGAGGGGGCTGCCAAGGCAGAACGACTTCTCTATGAGGGCCGGGATCGCACCGTTGGCGCAGACGCGCGCGAGGTTCTCCGCGGATTTATCGACCAAACCAACCGCGTGCTTCAACTCGTCGAAGGGTTCATGCCGGAATGCGCCTGGCTCGATGATCAGGACACGCTGACCTACCTACACTCGACGATCTCGACCAAGCGTCATCGCGTTCGAGTACCCGAAATTCCCATGTACATCGATGCGCTGTTGGCCGACCAGCCGTTGACTGGCGGGCTGGAGCCGATGTTGGGCTCAGCTAATCTTCGAGTCCTGACGATTGTTGGCTTTCCGGGTGCGACGACGCCGGGCATCCTGGACGACCTGAATCGCCTGGCATTCTCGTATCGTTGGTCGACCCGCGCAATCATGCTCGACAAGACCGACGCCACCAAGCTGCTGACCAAAATCCGCCGTCAGTGGTTCGCGAAGAGAAAATCCATCGGTGCCATCCTCAAGGAGGTCATGACCAACGAGGCATCGACGCTGCTCGATACCGACGCCCACAACAAGGCACTCGATGCCGATGCGGCTTTGCAGGAACTGGGGTCGGATCAGATCGGGCAAGCCTTTGTCACGGCGACCATCACAGTCTGGGACCGCGATCCAAACGCGGCCGATGAAAAGCTGCGGCTGGTCGAGAAGGTCATTCAGGGGCGCGATTTCACCTGCATGATCGAGACGGTGAACGCTGTTGAAGCCTGGCTCGGCGGTCTGCCCGGGCACGTCTACGCCAATGTGCGGCAGCCACCGGTTTCGACCCTCAACCTCGCCCACTTGATACCGATGTCGGCCGTGTGGGCGGGCGAAGCGAGGGACCTCCACTTCAAGGGTCCGCCGCTTCTGTTCGGCAAGACCGAGGGATCAACCCCGTTCCGATTCTCGCTCCACGTCGGCGACGTCGGTCATACTCTTGTGGTGGGACCGACAGGCGCAGGGAAGTCAGTCCTGCTCGCTCTGATGGCGCTACAGTTCAGGCGTTATCCGAACTCTCAGGTCTTTGCTTTCGACTTCGGTGGTTCGATCCGGGCAACGGCGCTCGCGATGGACGGGGATTGGCATGATCTCGGCGGTGCATTGTCTGACGGGGACGAAAACGCCGTTGCCCTGCAGCCGTTGGCCTGGATCGACGATTCCGCCGAGCGGGGATGGGCCACTGAATGGATTGGCGCGATCCTCGCACGGGAAAAGGTCGAGATCACCCCGGAAGTCAAGGATCATCTGTGGTCGGCGCTGACATCTCTCGCTTCGGCGCCGAGGGAGGAACGCACCCTCACAGGCCTGTCAGCCCTTCTTCAATTGAACTCCCTAAAGCGGGCCCTGCAACCATACTGCCTCGGCGGTCCATCCGGGCGCTTGCTCGATGCCGAATTGGAGCGCCTTGGCGAGGCGTCGGTCCAGGCGTTTGAGACCGAAGGCTTGATCGGAACGAGTGCTGCGCCGGCCGTGCTGGCGTATCTCTTCCATCGTATTGGGGACCGTCTCGATGGCCGGCCGACGCTCCTGATTGTCGATGAGGGATGGTTGGCCCTCGACGACGAGGATTTTGCTGGCCAGCTCCGGGAATGGCTGAAGACGCTACGGAAAAAGAATGCATCCGTCATCTTCGCCACCCAGTCGCTCTCGGACATCGATGGTTCCGCGATCGCACCGGCGATCATCGAAAGCTGCCCAACACGCTTGTTGCTCCCGAACGAACGGGCGATCGAACCGCAGATCACTGCCATCTACCGCCGTTTCGGACTCAACGATCGCCAGATCGAGCTTCTGAGTCGGGCAACGCCAAAGCGCGACTACTACTGCCAGTCGCGTCGGGGCAACCGGATGTTCGAACTTGGGCTCGGTGAGGTCGCGCTCGCTTTCACCGCGGCCTCTTCCAAGACAGACCAGGCTGCCATCGCCCAGCTCTTCGCCGAACACGGACCTGCCGGATTCGTGCCGGCGTGGCTCCAGCATCGCGGTATCGCCTGGGCGGTAGAGCTGATCCCCAATCTTGCAAACCTGGAGAACTCGCTATGAGGCGCCTTGGCCTATTGGCGGCCGCTGGCACGGCCGCACTCTTGCTTAGCGTCACCTTGCCCGCGCGGGCGCTGATCGTCTTTGACCCCAACAATTACGTCCAGAACGTTCTAACGGCGGCGCGGGAGCTCCAGCAGATCAACAATCAGATCACCTCGCTGCAGAACGAGGCACAGATGCTGATCAATCAGGCCAGGAATCTGGCAAACCTGCCGTATTCGTCGTTGCAGCAACTGCAGTCATCGATCCAGCGGACCCAGCAATTGCTGACCCAGGCCCAGCGTATCGCTTATGACGTCCAACAGATCGACCGTGCTTTCTCAACCAGCTACGCGCCGGCCACTAGCAACCAATCGAACCCGTTGCTGATCTCCAACGCTCAATCGCGTTGGCAAAATACGTATGCCGCAACGCAAGACGCCCTGCGCGTCCAGGCGGGCATCGTTGGCAACCTCGACACCAATCGCATCCAGACCTCGGCGCTCGTAACGTCTTCGCAAGGCGCCAGTGGCGCGCTGCAGGCGACGCAAGCCGGTAATCAGATTCTCGCGCTGAACGCGCAGCAACTCGCCGACCTCACCGCTGTCGTGACGGCGCAGGGCAGGGCGCAGAGTCTTGAAGCGGCTCAGCGGGCCTCGGCCCAGGATCAGGGGCGAGAACAGCTTCGGCGCTTCCTGACACCTGGGCAGGGCTATCAATCATCCAATGTGCAGATGTTCCACTAATGACCGACATAAGGACATTCAAGGCGCTATCGCTGCTTACGACAATCGGCCTGATGGCTGTCGCTGCCTGCACGATTCAATTGCGTGGCGGAAACGATTCTCCATCGGCGCCGAAGGCGGAGCAGGCGACCGATGCAACCAGCTCCGACCTCGCACGCTGCCGCGGCGTCACTCCGAAGGAAACAGCGGGTTATCGCCATTGCCAGCAAGTTTGGGCCGAAAACCGGCGTCGCTTCCTTGGCAAAAAAGACGGCGTTGTAGCTTTCGGCCACGATGACTCAACCAGCTCGATATCTGTCCTAAAGGATCAAAGCCGGATCCCGCAGGGATATCCGAACTTGGCGACACCTGAGGCGACCAAGCAATGACGGGTACGGGGATCATCGATCAGTTCCTGGAAACGTTCACGCGTTATATCGATAACGGTTTTGGGCTGCTCGGCAGCGATGTCGGTTATCTCGCAACGACCCTTGCAGCGATCGACATCACACTCGCAGCCTTGTTCTGGAGTTGGGGAACGGACGAGGACATCATCGCGCGCCTCGTCAAGAAAACGCTCTTCGTCGGGGTTTTCGCCTACCTCATCGGGAACTGGAACAGCCTGGCGCGCATCGTCTTCGAGAGCTTTGCCGGTCTTGGACTGAAAGCATCGGGCGCAAGCCTGTCCGCATCCGACTTCCTGAGACCTGGAAAGATCGCTCAAGTCGGACTCGATGCCGGCCGACCGTTGCTCGACTCGATTTCCAACCTGATGGGCTACATCAGCTTCTTTGAGAATTTCGTCCAGATCGTCGTCCTCCTGTTCGCCTGGGTCGTGGTGTTGCTCGCCTTTTTCATTCTGGCGATCCAGCTCTTCGTCACCCTGATCGAATTCAAGCTCACTACCCTGGCCGGCTTTGTGCTCATTCCCTTTGGCTTGTTTGGCAAGACCGCCTTCGCGGCCGAGCGGGTCTTGGGCAACGTCATCTCTTCAGGGATTAAGGTCCTGGTCCTGGCCGTCATCGTCGGGATTGGATCGACCCTGTTCTCGCAGTTCACCGCCGGCTTTGGTGGCAATCAGCCGACCATCGAAGACGCGATGACATTGGTGCTTGCGGCGCTCGCGTTGCTGGGCCTCGGCATGTTCGGTCCGGGTATTGCAAATGGCCTGGTGTCGGGCGGACCGCAACTCGGCGCCGGTGCCGCGATCGGAACAGGTCTTGCTGCTGGCGGCATCGTTGCGGCGGGCGCAGGCCTCGCCGCCGGCGGCGCCGGTCTCGCTGGTGGTGCGATTGCAGGTGCCGCGCGCGGTGGGGGGGCCGTCTTGAGCGGTGCGTCCGCCGCCTATCGAAGCGGAGGCATGGCTGGCGTTGCGGAGGCTGGCGCCTCGGCTGCCATGAGCCCATTGCGTCGTGCAGCGGCTGCGCTCGGTGGAGGTGGGCAAACCAGCGCGCAGACCGCGAACACTTCGGCCGAGGGGCAGCCCGATTGGGCGCGACGCATGAAGCGCGCCGAGACTATTCGGAATGGTGCTTCGGCCGCTAGCCAGGCCGTTCGCTCGGGCGATCATGGTGGCAGCGGCTCCTCCGTCGATTTGTCTGAAGGAGAGCGCTGACACGCGGCCATCGCGCTTTCGCCACCCGCTGCTCGGCAGCGCCTCAAACCCAGACACCGCACCACTTAAGACCATTCACTTTATCTCAGGGGCAACTATCGATGTTCAAACGACCTTCCGTACACTACGGGCGCATGCCCGAGCCGATCACGCCTTACCAAAAGGCGGCGCAAGTTTGGGACGAACGCATTGGATCCGCCCGCGTTCAGGCCAAGAACTGGCGCTTAATGGCGTTCGGCTCCTTGATGTTATCGACCGGTCTCGCCGGTAGCCTTGTTTGGCAGTCGAGCCAAGGCTCGATCACGCCCTGGGTGGTCGAAGTCGACCATCTTGGCCAAGCCCAGAGGGTTGCGCCGGCCAACATCGACTATCAACCCACTGATGCGCAGATCGCCTACCATCTTGCGCGCTTCATTGAGGATGTCAGAGGTCTGCCGGCCGACGGCATCGTTTTGCGCCAAAACTGGCTCCGGGCCTATGATTTTACGACTGATCGCGGCGCCGCTGCGCTCAACGATTACGCGCGCAACAATGACCCCTTTGCCAAGTTGGGCAAGGCGCAGATCTCCGTCGAGGTCTCGAGCGTCATCCGCGCATCATCGGAAAGCTTTCGCGTCGCGTGGACCCAGCGCACCTACGACAACGGTTCGTTGAGCTCGACTGAGCGTTGGACTGCAATTCTCTCGATCGTCATCGAGACGCCCCGCGACGCCGAACGCCTGCGCAAGAATCCGCTTGGCGTTTACGTCCGCGCCATCAACTGGTCAAAGGAGTTGAGTCAGTGACCAAGACGCCATCTGACGTTCATTCGAAGCGTTCCCTCCCGCGCAGCAAGCTCAATTCGCCTTGGTCCGAGTTCGTGGGCTCAAAGCGAGCGCTTCTGTCCGTGCTCTTGCTCTGTTCATCGGCGCTCGGCGGGTGCGCGACTTATATACCGCCGGAGATCAGCTATGACGCTGAAGTGCCTCCGTTACCGGCGACGCCGGTGGCTCTCGACGACAGATCGCGACCGCTTCACGTTCCACCCCTCTGGAAGCCGGCTCTCGGCGGAAAGTCGGGAGGGAAGGAAGATGCTGAACCCGTGAGCCGGATTGAAACAGCAAATAGCGCAGCCCGGGTCGAACCGCGCAAGCGAGGGTATTTCAACGCGGCACAAATCTACGCCTACAGTCCCGGCGCGCTTTATCAGATCTACGCCGCACCGGGGCAGATCACAGATATCGCGCTCGAGGAAGGAGAGCAGTTGACGGGATCGGGGCCGATCGCGGCCGGAGATACCGTACGGTGGGTCGTGGGCGATACCGAAAGCGGGAGCGGCGACACGCGCCGAGTCCATATCTTGGTCAAGCCGACCCGAGCTTCGATCGAGACCAACCTGGTGGTCAATACTGACCGGCGCACCTACCTGATCGAGCTCCGCTCCCGCGAACGGCCATATATGCCTTCTGTTGCCTGGTACTATCCTGAAACTGCACAGGGACGATCGCGTTCGGCGGTTCTGAAGCCCGTTCTTCCGGAACCGGCGCAGCGCATCTCCCGCTATGCCATCGAAGGGGACAACGCTCCCTGGCGGCCGCTCGCAGCATATGACGATGGCCGCAAGGTCTATGTCGAATTCCCGCGGGGCATCGTGCAAGGTGAGATGCCTCCGCTCTTCGTCATCGGTCCAGACGGCAAGACTGAACTCGTCAACTACCGCGCCTACGGAAACGTGCTGATTGTCGATCGGCTGTTTGCGGCCGCCGAACTCCGGCTCGGCGGTGAGCACCAGCAGAAGGTGCGGATTGTCAGGACCGACGGGAGGCCGTCGTCATGAGCATCCTGAATACAAACGATCACGAGAAAGCAGTTCCGCCGGAGACACAAGGGGAGCAGTCCGAAGGCTTCCGCTTGAGAGCAGAGCATCCGCGTGTGACACGGTTGTCGCGGAAAGTTTTGGCCGGCGGGAGTGCAGTTGCCCTGCTTGTCATCGGCGGGGCGGTACTGTGGTCGCTGCAGAGCAATCGCTCTCGTAATCCAGCGGCCGATGAGCTTTACAGTACCGACCACCACAATGTTGCCGACGGTATTACGGCGCTGCCGAAGGACTATGCTGGCGTCCTGCGCCAGCCAATCCCGCAGCTTGGTCCGCCGCTCCCGGGGGACCTCGGTCGGCCGATACTCGCCGCTCAAGGTCAGTCGCCGGCGATCGGCACTGATCCGGAACAGCAGCGCCGGGATCAAGAGACCGAGGCAGCCCGCGTCAGCCATTTATTTGCCGCGACCAATGGACGAGAAGTGCGTCCGTCCTCAGCTGCGGCTGCTGGGAGCGACCGTGTCTTGCCACCGAACGCAACGAGCACTGGCGACGATGGATCTGCGCAGAACGGCCAGGACCGCAAGCTTGCGTTCGTGAACGCTTCTGTGGATCGTCGCACGGTCAGCCCTGACCGCGTCACCAGGCCGGCTTCTCCGTATATCTTGCAGGCTGGGACAGTGATTCCGGGAGCCCTGATCACGGGGATCAGATCGGACCTGCCAGGCCAAATTACCGCGCAGGTGACCGAAAACGTATACGACACGCCGACCGGTCGGTTCTTATTAGTGCCTCAGGGAGCGCGTCTGATCGGGATCTACGATAGTCAGGTCACTTTCGGCCAGTCACGTGTCCTGCTCGTCTGGACCCGGCTGATCATGCCGAATGGACGCTCTATCGTTCTTGGAAGGCAGCCTGGCGCTGACGCTGCCGGGTATGCAGGCCTCGAAGATCAGGTCGACAATCATTGGGGTGAGGTGTTCAAGGCTGCGGCACTATCGACGTTTCTGGCGGTCGGGACGGAGCTAGGTGCCGGCTCGGACACCAACAGCAACGACAGTGCAATCATCCAAGCATTGCGACACGGCGCCTCGGACTCACTGAACCAGACTGGACAGCAGGTAGTTAGGCGCAGTCTCAACATCCAGCCCACACTGACAGTGCGGCCTGGCTACCCGGTTCGCGTTGTCGTCAATCGTGACCTGATACTTGCGCCTTACGGAGGATAGAGGATGGTCAAGCTGAGAATAGGAGCGCTGCCAGACGACAAGCCGGTCAAGGTCACCGCTGAGCTTCCTGCGTCCGTCCACCGGGATCTCGTCGCCTATGCGGAGGCCGTGGCACGCGAAAACGGGCAGCGTATCGATCCGGCAAAGCTGATCGCGCCCATGCTGGCGCGCTTCATGGCCACGGACCGCGGATTTGCAAAGGCGAGAAGAACTGGTCATTCCCCAACTGCCGCCGGGGCCGAGGGATAGCGTTTTGCCAACAGATTAAGGAAACGCTTCAGCGCCGGGTTTTCGTTGTCGTCGCGCCAATGCGCATAGAAGTCCACTCGACTTGGTCCCGCTCCGTCCTGCAACTCACGGTACACGAGGCCAGCGAAGCTTGCACCAATATCCGATTCCATCGCCAGACTGAGCCCCATGCCCATACTCGTCAGACTTTTGATAATGCCACGGCTAACCTCGTGGCGCTCTACGGTGGGGCGGTCGTCGGGTAATACGAGCTTCGAGATCAGCAGGTCCTGCAGCTCTCGTCCAGGGTCGTACTCACTTAGAAGGATCTTTTCGTTACGTAAGTCGGTCCAAAAGACGGTTTCGCGTGCTGCCAGAGGGTGGTCCTGAGGCAGCGAGATCAGGATGCGTTCGCTCCATAGCAACTGTGATCCAATGTCATTTGATGGCAGGCGTCCAGGGCTGACGACAACATCGACAGCACCACTACGGAGAGCAGTCATCAGACGAGAGCGAGAGCGCTCCATCGTCGCCAATTCAAGCTGTGGCAGCAGCTTTTTGAGCTCAGCTATCGTCGCTCGCAAATTGCCTGTGGACATGGACGTGTTGAAGCCAATGACGAGATGGCCGGTGTCGCCGCGACCACGAGATCTCCCGGTGTCAACGAGCATGTCTACCTGCTCAAGGATCAGCCGCGCGATTCGCAGAACCGCCCGGCCGGCAAGTGTAGGCTTGATCCCGCCGCTTGAGCGCTCAAACAGTGACGCGCCGACCAGATACTCAAGTTGACTGATAGAACGGCTGAGGACGTTGTGCTTGATCGAAAGCGCTTCTGCGGCCCGCCGAAAGCTGCCAAAGTCACAAGCGACAACAGCCAGGCGAAGCTGCTGGAGGTCAATGGCTCTTGCAGCGCTCCGCCGATCGCTCCTGATGCTGGTTTCTGTCATTTTCTTAGCTCGGTAGCAAACTGCAAGACAGTGACTCCCCGCTAGAGGCGGCGACCTTTATCTCTTTCGGTGTGTAGGGCTTTCTAGGCGGCGACAAACAGGACCGGCGACCAGAGAACTGGTGTCGAAAGACTACCGGCCTTGCGGAGCCCTGCGAGGATCTCACTTGAGATCGCGAGGCAACCCGCCACGGCCAGGGTATTGCCGATCTTGGCAGGACTGCCAATGCGTCGCAGGGGCCAACCGGCTCTTCGAAGAACTCTTTCCATTCGGACATCCGTCACGGTAACGATGTCAGTGAGTTGCCGCGAAAGCCCAAACTCGACCATTCCTGCAAATAGTTCATAAGCGGCGCGAGTGATTCCGTGATCTCCTTTCGGGGCGTCTACAACATCGATTGCGAACCTACTACTTTCCCAAACCTCACGAACTGACGGCGCAGGCTGACCATCAAGAAGCGCGGGAAAGGTGTCGCGAAGCATAGTCGGGCCGAGGGTGGGGAGAAGGCGAACGGAACCTTGAACTTGGCCGCCAGAAGACATCTGCACCAGGTAGATGGGACTCAACGCGTCGAAATCATCAACCTCCATGTCCCCGGCACTTTGAACGTCCCATGCCATGCGAAGCCTGAAAACACGATGCCGCAATCGGTGCATTTCGACGAGAGTGCCGGAAAACTCCCCATACGAAGGTGGTGCGATCAGTTGAATCATAAATTCCTCCAAAGGTGTACTGCACCCCCTTTAAAGCGGTTTTATCGACCTGATTCATCACCTGTAGTTGCAGGGGGCGCGAGTCCTAATTTTGCTTTCCTTTGTTCGCAGCCGCTAGGAGCGTCACTGCTTGCACAACCGTCCGAACACCCAGCTTTTCCTTCGTGTTCTGCAGGTAGTATGCGACGGTGTTACGCGAGATGCCAAGGATGCATCCGATTTCCCAGGCGCTTTTACCTCGTGAAGCCCATTCCAAGCATTCTAGTTCTCGGGGAGACAAGCGTATTCCATCTACATCACGTCCGTTCGCCAGCTTACGGCGGACGTGAGCATGGAAATACATCGCCATAAGCTGAAGTACTCGCGCCTGTGATTTTACGAAGTTTTCGAAGATGGGGTTACGCTGGTAAGTCGCGAAGGTGAGCGCCGCGATCGGGCCATGACCATCATGAATAGGGACTGTAAAGCCAAGTCGAATTCCGAACTGAGCCGCTTCGTCAAGAAGCTGTTGTTGGACGGAGGAGCCTCGAATCGACGACATACCAATTCCCCACTGAAAAGGTTCAGCTGTTTGAAGGGCTCGAGTGATCACGGGGTCTATGAGCTCATAGCGGCTCCGCAAATAGTGGGAGGTCCACTCCCCCGGATATGTTGAGATTAGGCGCGGTTTTCGCTCTAATCCGCCTGGAAGTGCAAGATAGGCGAAACATGATAGTTCGAGAGCGCTGGAGGCAGCTGCCATCGCCTCCGAAAAACTGGCTAGGTCATGGGCACTCGCCAATGAGTCAATAAAATCTTGAAAGATGCGGTGCATGGCTCGTATTTTTGATTCTCTGCAGTCGAAGGGCGCGTCGAAAATCGATTTCAGTGCGGCTAGCTGTCATGTTGATGATTGAGGATCACATTTAGCGATAGTTCATTTTCCCACGAGATTCTGCGGAACGTTGTCTCCGTCAGCCTCGGATCTACGACGAATGCGTACCAGTGCAGCCCGGGAATCGTCCAAGCGAGAAGCCGCGCCATGCTTGCAACATGAGTTGTATGAAGCAGAAGCTGCAAGCGTTGTTCGTCCGAACTAGCCCGCTTGCGTGCGCAAAACCTGACCTAGGAATTTCTTGGTGCGCTGGCTTTGCGGGGCGTTGAAGAATTCTGTAGGGGGCGCGACCTCGACGATCTCTCCAGCATCCATGAAGATGACACGGTCTGCAACTTTGCTGGCGAAGCCCATTTCATGCGTAACGACCAGCATCGTCATGCCGCTTTCTGCTAGTTCTACCATGACATCGAGCACCTCGTTGACCATCTCAGGATCTAGTGCTGAGGTCGGCTCATCGAACAGCATGATCTTCGGACTCATGCAAAGCGATCTAGCAATGGCAACCCTTTGCTGCTGTCCGCCAGAGAGCTGGATAGGATACTTCTGAGCCTGCTCTGGAATATGGACGCGCTTGAGAATTGTTCGAGCGGTCGCCTCGGCCTCAGCCTTCGATATGCCACGCACTCTAATCGGCGCCAAGGTGCAGTTCTCAAGAACCGTAAGATGCGGGAAGAGATTGAAACTCTGAAATACCATGCCAACTTCACGGCGTATGCTGTCGATACCTCTGGCTCCTGCGGACATCGGCGTGCCGTCGATAATGATCTCGCCAGCCTGGTGTTCTTCGAGCTGATTTAAGCACCGAATCAGCGTTGACTTTCCGGATCCTGATGGGCCGCAAATGACGATGCGCTCACCACGTGAAACGGACAGGTTGATGCCTCGCAACACTTTGTAGCTGCCGTAGGATTTTTCGACTTTACGCATCTCGATAATCACGTCGCCAATCTGATGATTGGTAACTGAGGGCGCGATCTCTAGCATGATGACATCCTGACTAACCTGCCGTTCAAAGCTGCATTCCGCGAAGCAGCCTTCAAGTAGCAACACTACGATTGGCTTTCCGCCACGACGATCGAAGGGAGCGGAGCGCGTGTGACCGCCTCATCCCCCTTCGAAGGTCTTTCCAGGCTCGATGACAGCCGTTGTCCTAGAACGGACACTGCAAAGCACATCAAAAAGTAGGCGAGGCCGACTACGACATAGACCTCGACGAAATTTCCGCGCCAACGAGCGTCGACAAGTGCCAATTTTGCCGAGTTCATGAAGTCAAAGAGGCCGAGAACGGCCAAGAGCGATGTGTCCTTAACGATCCCCACAGCTTGATTTACCAAAGAGGGGGCGCAAGCCCTGAAGGCTTGGGGTAGGACGATAAAACGCTGCATGCTTGTCCATCGGAATCCAAGTGATTTTGCGGCGTCCAGCTGACCAATCGGCACCGTCGTTAAGCCGCCACGAAAGACTTCCGATATGTAAGCGGCATTGAACAGAATGATCGCCGCTGCAGCGCCATAGAGCTTGTCCAGACCAGACAAGCCAGAGAGGAACAGCGGTAGAACCAAGGTGGCAAAAAAGAGTAGCGAGACGAGCGGCACGCCACGGATCGACTCCACCAGAACCAAGGCCAGGGACCGCAAGATCACGGTCCCGCTACACCGTGCAAGGGCAAGCGCAAGGCCAAGGGGAAATGCCAGCAAAATTGCGGCTTCGGACAAGAGGAGCGTAAGCGGCAACCCGCCCCACTCGTGTGGTTCCACATACTGCAGGCCAAAGGGCCGACCATCGAACAGGCCGGTTGCTATCACCAGAGCGACCGTCCAACTGCTTGCCAAGATCAGCAATCTGGGGCGCGCTAATGGAATAAAGAATGCTCCCAAAAGCACTACCGCAGCGATCGAGGGACGCCAAATTTCGCCGAACGGATAGGTACCGAATAGCACGAGCTTCCACTGGCTCGTGACAACTGCCCAACAGGCTCCTTGGGCCGCCCGGCAGTCATCCGGATTCGGAGACACAAAAACCGCGTTCAGGAGCCCCCATCGCGTCACAAATGCAATGATCACTGCAAGAACGACGAGTCCAACCCAGCGACGTAACACGGAGCTCTTTCGGCCTCGGCTTCGATACACTTTCTGAATAGCGCTCATCACGCGGCGCGCTCCGTCGTCTCACCGAAACAGCGCTGCGAGGCGAACGACACGGCAAGAGAAATGGTCAGATAAGTGGCGAGGAGTAGAGCGATCGATTCTACGGCCTGGCCGGTCTGGTTCAATGCTGTGTTAGATACTGATACGAGATCGGGATAGCCCACGATTATGCCAAGGGAAGTGGCCTTGGTGACATTGACATACTGGTTCACCATCGCCGGCGCGATAGTACGCGTGATTTGTGGGATCATGATGAGAAAGAAGAACTGTGTACGGGAAAGACCCAGCGCGAAGGCGCCTTCCACCTGCCCCTGCGGAAACGATTCGATTGCACCGCGCACAATTTCGGTCACGTAGCCTCCGGTGTAGAACGCGAGCGCAAGCACAAGGGCACAAAATTCCGGCGTGACGACCCAGCCACCAACGTAGTTAAAGCCCCGTAGGACAGGCCCATTCGTCGGCAAAAGGATGAACCAGACGAGGATGCCACTGAGGGTGGAGACAATAAGCCACAGCTTCGACCAACGTCCTACAATCGAGCGAGAGATTGCAATCACGCCGGCTCCCATCGCGAGTCCGACCGCTAGTTCGAACAAGCCACCATAGCTCTGGGGAATTGGAAGGATCAGGCCACGATTGCTGAGAACAATGGGTCCAATCGTGAATGCGCCACGCGGCGGCGGCAGGCCTTCCCGAAATACCGAGTACCAGACCACGAGATGGAGGAGCACCGGTATATTGCGCGTCAGATAGACATACCGCTTTATCGATGCCCGCCCAAGTTCACCTCCGAAGGCGAGAACCAAGCCGACGCAGATTCCGATCATTGTTATCAAGACTGCAATCGCCGTACTAGCAACAAGCGTGTTGACCAAGCCTACGATAAGTGCGCGACCAATCGTCATTTGAGATGAGTAGTGGATCCACGTGTCGCCGATTTCAAACCCCGCGGCTTGCGACAGGTAGCCGAAGCCACTCGCAATGTTTCGAGACCTCAGGTTTGCAAAAAGATTTGCGAACACAAGCGCAACGCCGCCCACGAATACGATGAATATTACGAGCGGAGCGACTCGCTCCGCTCGTAAGTTCCGCAGCAAGAATCGGCTTAGATACTGCATCTTATTCTCAGCGGAACGATGGAGCAAAGATCAGGCCGCCTTCACGCCAGCTGCGGTTTGGGCCACGAGGTAGACCGAGTGCGCTAAGATTACGATCATAGAGTTCGCTATAGTTTCCGATAGCGGCGACGACCTGGGCAGGCCAGTCATTTGGCAAACCGAACGCCTTACCAGCTTCCCCCTCAAGCCCCCGCATTCGCCGAACTTCCGGGTTGTTGGTCGCTACGCTCGCGTCTTTGATCGTGCGACTGTCGACGCCGAGTTCATCAGCGTCAATTATGGCGTTCTCGACCCAACGCACGAGCGTCAGCCATTGATCATCACCCTGGCGGACCATCGGCGCAAACGGCGATTTCGAGATAATCTCGGGCAGGATGATCCAGTCATCCGGTGACTGAAAGCTGCGCGCCTTGATCGAAGCAAGGCCTGTTACGTCTGTGGTATATACATCGCATCGGCCCGCATTGAGCGCAGACACCACCTCCTGTATCGCCTCGATCATCACCGCCTTGAATTGAATGCCATTCCTCCGGAAATAGTCCGTGGCTCCTGGCGCAGCATCAGATGCTGGTTGCAAGCAAACACTTGCTCCTTCTAACTCTTTTGCTGACTTGACGTTTAGCTTCTTAGATACGATGAAACCTTGGCCATCATAAAAATAGGTATTCGCGAAAATCAGCCCCAGCCCCGTATCGCGCGAGAAGTTCTGCGTTACGGTGTAGATGAGAACGTCTATCGTACCGGATTGCAGTGCGACGAAGCGCTGGGTGGGAGAAGTGGTCACAAAGCGGACCTTTCCGGGGTCACCAAAGACGGCCGTCGCGATTGCCCGGCACATGTCAGCGTCCATGCCGCGAAATACACCTTGAGCATCCGGCGCAGAAAAGCCCAGGAGGGCCGACGTCACACCGCAGTTCAAGACGCCCCTCTCACGCACTGCGCTTAGCGTGGATTCCGCCTTTGCGTCGGTAACAAGGCACGCGGTGACAAGCGCAAGCGCGATCGCGAAGACTCGCATTTTTTTCTCCCCTTTAAAGCTTACAAGCCTAGGGCCGGAGGAAAAGGCAAGTCAATCGTAATTTTCTAGTCAGGAAAAAATTTTCGATAAGAAGTTCCGGTAAACCTCCTTATCGACTGCGCTCCGAGCGGCGAGCAGGGAGTGCGGCATCTAGAAATTCCCCGGCAGTGCGAAGCTTGTGCTTCGGATCATAGCAGATAGAGAGCATGCGCGCCGGCCCCGGGCTGCAAGCCACGAAGGCATGGCGCATACGGCTATCTATGTAGGCGCTTTGCCCCTGCTTCAAGCGAAACGGAGCGTAATCGGAGAGGAGAACTTCGATCTCGCCTTCGAGGACGAAGATGAACTCTTCGCCGTCATGCTGGCTCCAATCGGAAGGATTGGGCAGGCCTCGCGCCCTTATTTCCATTTCCAACGGAACCATCACCTTGCTCGCCAAATCGCTGGCGTGAACACGGTAGTCATAGCGGTTGCTCTTGAACTTCAGGATCTGACGCTCCCGCGTGATCGTGCGGCGAGCCGAGGTTGCCTCGGGGCGGTCGCCGGAGATCAATTCCTCGAAGCTAAGTTCTAGGCCTTCGGCAATTCGTTTCAACGTGCCGTACGCGGGGGCGGCCTGTCCGGTTTCAATCTTTGAAAGGGTAGACAATCCCACGCCGCAGAGTTTCGCGGCAGCCTGGAGGGTGAGCTTCCTTTCGAAACGGATCGATCGCAATCGATCTCCCATCGTGACTTCACGAGCCGTTGATTTCGAGGGGCGACGAGAATTGGGTGCTTGCACTTGCGAGTTTTCCAACTAGAAAAAGATTGTTCAAGTTGTATAATCCGTTATCGGCCTGTTTCAGTCAACCCAGGATCATCAAAAGTCTCATGGACACCATCTCAAAGTTCGACTTCGATCTCCGCAGCGACATCCTGGCACCCGCATCGGATATCGTCGCGAGCGCTATCGCGGCGGCGGCTCGGCGGCCGGGTGAGTTTCTTTGGCGGGAGGATCCGATCGAGAGGGCTCTCGAACATCGTGTCTGCGAGATATTGGGAAAGTCTGCGGCTGCGCTCTTTCCCACATGTACTGCTGCGAATATCGCGGGCCTTGTGGCCCTCGGGGCTCGCGAGCGGGCCCTCGTTCTGGAGGACATGTGCCATCTTATGACGGTTGAGATGGCTGGATTGGATTGGCTTTCAAGCCCTCAGGTTCTCTCCTACTCCCAACAGGGTGGTGCACTCGATCTCACCAAGTGCCTTGGCCAGTCCGACGCGATTTTTTGCCTTGAGAATACGCATAACAGGCGAGGCGGGACGGTGCTGAATGCACAACAAACCAATGCTATCGCGCAACAAGCTAAAGAAAGAGGGTGGAGTGTGTTTCTCGATGGGTCGAGGCTCTGGAATGCCTCGGTAGCGTCAGGGGATTCGCCAGCGGCGCTTGCCAGTCCAGTAGACCTCGTCAGCGTGAGTTTCAACAAGGGCTTAGGGGCGCCGAATGGTGCCGCCTTGGCCGGAGACGAGAGGACAATAAAAAGTGCCGTTGAGGCTTGGCGTCTCTTGGGGGGCATTTGCCGACCTAGCCATGTCCTTGCCGCTGGAGCGTTGGCCGTATTGGATGATATTTCACTCTTGGGCAAAGATCATGCTCTCGCACAAGAGGCCGCAGCAGCCGTCGCTCTGCTTCCCGGCTACTCTGTAACGAACCCGCAAACAAATATCGTCCTTATATCGGGAGATAAGCTAGGTTTAGACGGAGCCGAACTTTGCGCATCTCTCGGCCGGGCCGGCTTAGGCTGCCTCGCCTTCGGTCCGCGTCACGTTCGCTTGGTCTTTCATCGTGGCATAAGCGCGGACAGCGCGCCGATGATCGCGGATATCTTCCGTAAGATAGCAAGCCGCGAACGCGACGATTGAGTGTCGGGTCCTGGTTAGGCCGCGCCCGCGACCGAGGGCAACATAAGCTGAGCACTTCTCTCCCCGGAAGCTACCTTATGAGTGCCCTGCGGAAAGTCAGCATAAGCTGCCTCACATTCGGGCGTTCGTTCAATCTGCGCCGCGTTTTCAGCGGAGGACAACTGGTCAGTTCTGAGAAACTCTCTCGAAGATTTTCTGCGAGATTTTTCTTTCGAGAAAAGTTTTTTTCGTATATCAAAGTCCCCACCCTTCAGTTCAGGAACATCAATGCTCGATCATCTTTGGACGCGGTCGTCTCCGGTAGAACTCCTCGGAGCAACGGAGGCCAACGTCATAAACCCGGCGGCCGCTGCGGCGGCGGAGAAAGAGATCAGCAGTTGGCTGTATTATACTCCCACCCCGCTTCACAGTTTAACAGAATTAGCAAGGGCGTGCGAAGTCGGCGCCATTGATTACAAGGATGAGGGAAATCGCTTCCTTCTTGGCAGTTTCAAAGCTCTGGGTGGCGCCTATGCGGTTCGTTCTCTCGCCTTGCGTGCCCAGGACAGGGAGCGCGAGGGCTCTCCTAGCAGTATGACCGTTGCATGTGCGACGGACGGCAATCATGGTCGATCAGTTGCTTGGGCGGCGTCACGCTTCGGCCTGAACGCCGTGATCTATATTCACTCCGAGGTTAGTGAACGTCGCAAGTCGGAAATTGAACGTTATGGAGCCAGAGTCCACCGGGTCGATGGCGTTTATGACGATGCCGTCAGGCAAGTTAAGCTGGATGGGGAGCGCTTCGGTTGGACCATTGTTTCAGACACGTCCTATCCGGGCTACACGGAAATCCCGTCGCTCGTGATGCAAGGCTACACTGTGATGCCTGCGGAAGCGGCCCGCCAACGTAGTGAGCTGCCGACTCACGTATTCCTACAATGCGGAGTCGGCGCCTTGCCGGCGGCACTATGTGCGTACTATAGGGCGATTTACGGGGCTGAAGCTCCGAAGATTATCGTCGTAGAGCCCGTTAATGCCGCTTGTCTGCTTGCTTCAGCTCGAGCGGGAGCCCTTACCGAGGTCACGGGTGACATCAGCACCGTCATGGCTGGCCTCGCCTGCGGACGTCCGTCGATGCTCGCATGGGAGATACTGTCTCGGGGTGCGTTCGGTTTTATGTCCGTGCCGGACGCTGAAGCGGTTCGAGCCATGCGATTGCTCGCATCCGGCGAGACCGGAACCGTATCGATCGTATCTGGCGAGACCGGAGCGGCTGGCCTCGCTGGATTTCTGCTTGCGAACAGAAGTCCAGAAATGCGTGCCCGCCTGGAGATCGATCGTTCAAGCCGGATTATGGTGATCGGCACCGAAAGCGATACAGATCCCGAGCTCTACCGCAGAATCATGGACTTGCACGATGACCAGGTGTCCTCCTTCTGCAAGAATCGGGAATGGTCGCGGGCCCGGTCGTCCATCGCAGAAATTGCGGCTCCTTCTTCCGAGCGTTGACAACTTCAGCCCGAATCGAGCCGCTGTCCAGCGATCGACGGTTTGGTACATCCGCTCAAGGACGAGAGTACGTTAGCTCCGGCCGCGCATGGGGTTGAGCGCGCAGGCCACTCCGCAAGTAAGTGAATTCGTATATCTCCGGACACGCATGGCGGATTAGCCGGTTACGATTAGATGGTTGGGATGGGGCAGCTCAGTCGTAATCATGGCACGTGCCGACCGACCCATTCGATCGCGAAGAACCAGCGCGACGCGAAGGGTCAAGGGTGATGCGAGCAAGACTCGGCTCTCGGTGCCTTCCGTTTCGTCCAATCATCGATCATCAGGCGCCGATGTCGGTGCTGTTGAATGTCTCGCGTCAGAGAGTTCAAGCATTCGAACTTGATAGTCGCGAGCTTTGAGTAACTTCGAGATCCGGTGATACAGCCGACGTCCTGGACGAAGTCATCTCCAAACGAGATCAAAAGAGATTGCCGGTGGAATCCCACCCGGCCGCTCGGAAGCATTTAGATGACCGCTCAATACGGTCCCGACAGCTAGTGACCACGACCAATCAAAGTTCGGCGGTCATTTCGTTCGATCAAGCTACAGCGAGTCATGAATCTCGGTGGTCCGCCTGACATCCTCCGGCGGATTTGTTCGACAATCGGCGTCAGCGGATCTCCGCTCCCCATTCAAAAATGACAAAGGTCTGTCCCTCTTTCGGAGTGGGGGACGATGGTCGGCGTGAGATATGAGGCCTTTACTTTGTACGAAACGAACGGTTTTGCCGCGCCGAAGACACAGGCCATCACGCCGATCGCTACTTCGTACGGATCGTACCAAGTTGACGCGAGCAAATTCCACTGAACCTGCGAAGTTGCCTTCGTGAGGACGGAAGACCCAATCGTCATACTTACTTTCTCTCAAAGCGCGACTGCATAGTTCGTGGGTTGATCGATTGAGTGGGCTTCTGGGGACCAGCTTCATCTCGCAACGATATGCGGATTGATCCTGCAAGCAAACGGAGAGAGTTCAATGAATTATTCAAAGCGTGTGTTCTTAGCTACTGCAGCAGCCTTGGTCGCTGGAAGCTCGGCGCATGCAGCGGATCTTCCTTTGAAGGCAAAGGCCGTCGAATATGTGAAGATCTGCTCTCTATATGGTGCCGGCTTTTACTACATTCCAGGTACCGACACCTGCATCAAGCTTGGCGGTTATGTACGCGCTGATCTGATCTTGAATTCGAACAGCGACTACGACGCGGGTAACAATGGAGTTGTTGGAGCGCGTAACCGCCTTGGCAACTACTATACGACACGCTCTCGTGCGGACTTGAACGTCGACACTCGCACTGCGACCGAGTACGGTGTGCTGCGTACGTATGCGGACGTGGTGTACTCTTGGACGTCCGGCGGCTACGCCGGTGCGGGTACCACCGCCACGAATGGCGCAACGGCCTACAGCGGGGCGCCGGCGGGAACGAACGGCTCAGGCGCGGTAGCTGGTGGTTCGCTTGGTGTCTACCTGGCCTTCATTCAGTTTGCCGGCTTCACCATGGGCAAAGCCATCTCCCAGTTCTCCGCGCCTTGGACTAACTATCCCGCAAATAACTTTGACGGCTTGCCCGGTGGTGGTGGCTTCGTCACCGGAGTGAATCAATTCACCTACACCGCTGACTTTGGCCAAGGCGTGACGGCCGCGTTTTCGGCGCAGGATCAGGTGGCGTACGGTACGACGAATGTGTGGAACGTGAGCGGCGCGACCGCCGCTGGTCTTGCTACCGGTTCGTATGGAGCGAGCGACATCGGCGGTTCGCGGTCCCCCGACCTGGTCGCGATGGTCCGCGTTGATCAGGCTTGGGGTCTCTTCCAGGCGTCGTTTGCTGCTCATGATAATCATGCTGGCTACTACGGCGCCACCGAGGATACCGGCCATCCGGCGGACAAGTGGGGCTGGGCCGGCCAGTTGGCCCTGTCGATCAAAAACATCCCGACCGGAGCGGGCGATACCGTCAACGTCCAAGGCGTCTATACGAACGGTGCCAGCCGCTACAACTTCAACGACCTGATGAGCACCACTTACGCGATGTACGGCGGCACAGGTGTCGCTGGTGCGTACCAGAGCCTCGGTATTGGTGGGTTGTCTGACTCGGTCTTCGTTGCAGGATCGGGGCAGCAACTGACGACGACTTACGGCTTCCGTGGCGGCTATACTCACAACTGGGATCCCCAGTGGAATACGGGTGTCTACGGAGCGTGGGGCGCCGTCCGGTACAACAGCACGGCCAAAGGCTACGTCTGCGGTGCCTTTGTGACAGCGTTGGCGCTCTCATCCGGCGCCACTGGCTGCAATCCAGACTTCAACTATGGCGTGGTTGGTTTGATCACGAGGTGGAGCCCGGTCAAGAATCTGACGTTCTCAGCGGACCTTGCCTACGTGATGCTCGATCAGAAATACGCGGGCGGTAGCACGGTCATCCTGCCGGCACAGGCGAGCATCGCCAAACCCGGTGCCACCTATGAGCTGAAGGATCAGAACACCGTCACTCTGATGCTGCGAGCCCAGCGCAACTGGTGAACCCGCCGGCGACTTCAACCAACATCATGGTAAGCAAAGGAGAGAGCTCAGAACATCATTTATAACCTCCAAGGAGGCCTCCGGCATGCCCGCCGGAGGCTTTTCTTATTGTGGACAGCGTCGCCGAACGAAACGAGGGTTCATTGACGACGGCGGCAAATGGAATCGCAAGTTCGGTGTGAGTTATCTTGCGGTAACCGATCAGCATAGGATGAGGAAAACGAGTGACAGTCTACAGCGACACGCCTCACGATATGGAGTTGGATCAATCCCGCTTATCGTCCGTCCCATCGAATGTTCATCGCCGTAAGTCGATCAATACTATGCGCGTGCCAAAAGATCAGGCGATTTTTGAACAGTTCACTTGGGAGGTCATCTCGATAGAGTTCCATCTAGAGAAGATTCGGCATATCTGGGCCAAAGCCTGCGGAGTCAGTAGTCCCCAATGGCTCATCCTGATGGCATTGATCAACATGGACAAAGGCGAAGGGGTCTCGGTAAAGTCTGTATCAAATATGCTTCACGTTGATCCGTCATTCGTGACAACCCAAACAAAGATTCTCGAGAAGCATGGCTTGGTGCGCAGAGATATCTCTGAGAAGGACGCTAGATTTGTGCGGATGTCATTGACGGATCGAGCGTATAAGCGGATCGCGAGCTTGGCGTCGCAACGGGAGAGGCTGAACGAGTTCATTTTTATCGACTTCGATGAAACTCAAATTGCGGAACTCACGGGTCAACTCCAATCACTGAAGGTCCGCCTCGATAAGGCTCGATTGAAAGTGGCGATAGAAACCTAGCGGTGAACGCTTCGCATACCGCTTTGCGGAGACCCGCAAATCCGATGACAGAAGGATTAACTAGAGGGCGATCTATTAGTGTGGCGCGTTGGCGCCACCACTAACGAGCCGGTGCTTCCGGTTTGCGTTAGCCGGGGCCGCAACAACAGGCGCATCCTCTTCGACTACGGTCGTTCTGTTCTGAACAATGTTGCTCCTGCTCACAAGCACAACGTGGTAGCGAGGGCCACGTCAAAGTGCGCCGTTTGGCGCCTGGTAGAAGGGGCGTCGGCAAGAGGCAATCGGCCGTTACGGTCGCGCGGTTAAAGATTTTGCGGTGCGATGCCAATTCGCAGGCAAGTAACGTCGCGACGTGTGCGCGGTCACTGGCGCGAGATGGCTGTCGATACGCGTTGATGGGGCCCTCGATGACAGACGTGTTGTCGATCTTGTTCTCAAGCGAATCGTGGCTAATCGTCACCTCGAAAAGGACTGGCCGCCGGGAACCGCTCAGTTCCAACGCTCCGCTCTTCACTCCGAGCCATGAACGCTCCTCAACCGAACAGATGGCTCGGGTTCATCCCAGCTTCGCGGTGACGATGGGCGGTTCACGCTCACGACGTCGCCTATAAAATCATCCTGTCAGCAATTTTCTAGTCAGAAAAATATTCTTGCAATGGAAGAATCGTCATCTATGGTGATGGCAACCCGCATAATCAAAGTTGAGACGTCACAATCTAGCTTCAAACATTTGGGCCGTGGGCTCAGGCCAACTGCTCTCACGATCCGAGCTCAACATAGAGCGTCTTTAAGTGGCGCATTTGACTGAGGTTGCTGGAATGCTTGCACTTGCTGCCAGGCGCATTATCGCCACTGTCATTGTCATGGCGGTTGTTGCGTTGTTCGTCTTCAGTCTCCTCTACCTTGCGCCAGGGGATCCGGCCGCCGTCATCGCTGGCGATCAAGCGACGCCCGCCGACATCGCGCGCATTCGACAGAGCCTCGGCCTAGATCGACCGTTCTTCATTCGGTTCGGTGAATGGTTCTGGCGCATTCTTCAGGGAGACCTCGGTAGATCGATCTTTACGGGATCGCCCGTGAGCGAACTGATCGGTCAGCGCCTCGGACCGACCATTTCGCTGATGGTTCTGACCGTTGCCTTCGCCGTCGCAATCGCCGTTCCGGCCGGCGTATTCGCCGCATCGAAGGCAGGAACCTGGGTCGATAACTGCTTCATGAGCCTTGCCGTATTCGGCTTCTCGGTGCCCGTCTTCGTGATCGGATATGTGTTGGCATATGTCTTCGCGCTTCAGTTGGAATGGTTCCCGGTGCAGGGATACACGGCCTTGGCGGACGGTGTTTGGCCTTGGTTTCAGAGTCTTGTCTTGCCTTCGATCACGCTCGGCTGCGTCTACATGGCATTAATCGCTCGCATCACGCGCGCCTCAATGCTTGAGGTCCTGCAGCAAGAGTACATCCGGACGGCTCGCTCGAAGGGAGCCGCAGAACTGGATATCCTTTTTGTTCACGCCTTGAAGAACGCCGCGGTGCCAATCATCACGATTGTTGGCATTGGCATCGCTTTGCTGATTGGCGGTGCAGTCGTCACGGAGAGCGTTTTTGCGATCCCGGGGTTAGGTCGCCTGACTGTCGATGCGATAATGCGACGCGACTATCCGGTCATTCAAGGGGTCGTTCTGCTTTTTAGTTTCGTTTACGTGCTGATCAACCTGCTCATCGACCTTGCGTACACTCTGCTCGACCCGAGGATCCGCTATTGAGTACCATCGAAGTGCATTCGCCGATCGACCCAAGCAAGCTGGCAGTCGTCCATCCGTTGCCGGATGTCCTGGAGCCGCGAAAGAGCCGTCGACTCCTAATCGGCTTCTTCATGGGTCATCCCGCCATTGCTGTCGGAGCGTTACTTCTGCTTCTCATGTTCTGCATTGCGATTCTTTCGCCTTATCTCGGCACGATGGATCCTACGCAGCTTGCGACTTGGAAGCGGACCCGACCGCCTTCGGCGGTAAACTGGTTCGGTACCGATATGCTTGGCCGGGATATCTACTCGCGTGTTCTCTACGGTGCGCGGATCTCACTAGTTGTTGGGTTCTCAGTTGCGTTTTGCGCTTCCGTAGTGGGGTTGGCAGTCGGATTGGTTTCGGGAATGGTACGATGGACCGACGGCATTATCATGCGAGCTATCGACGGTATGATGTCCGTTCCACCGATCCTGCTGGCGATAACATTGATGGCGCTCACTCGGGGCAGTGTGGGCAACGTTGTGCTCGCGATTACGATCGCGGAGATGCCGCGTGTTGCCCGTCTGGTGCGCGGGGTCGTGCTTCAATTGCGCGAGCAACCATTCGTCGAGGCGGCGATCACTGCCGGAACCAATATGCCGCTGATCATCATCCGGCACGTCCTACCCAACACGCTCGCGCCGATGACCGTCCAGGCAACTTATATCTGCGCAAGTGCGATGATCATCGAGGCGATATTATCCTTTATCGGGGCTGGCGTGCCGCCCGTCACTCCATCTTGGGGCAATATCATGGCGGAAGGCCGATCCCTCTGGCAGGTCAAGCCATACATCGTGATGTTTCCTGCCTTCTTCCTGTCTCTCACAGTCCTGGCCGTAAACCTCCTCGGGGACGGGCTACGCGATGCGCTTGATCCACGCTTGGCCAAAAGGGTTTGATCGGCAATGGCGCTTCTTGAAGTTGAAGATCTACAGACGCACTTCCGTACACCCGACGGGATAAATCGATCGGTCGACGGTGTGACCTTCTCGATTGAGTCTGGCCAGACGCTTGCTCTCGTCGGAGAATCTGGCTGCGGCAAGTCGGTAACAGCCATGTCCATCCTGCGTTTGATTCCAGAGCCGCCGGGAAAGATGGCAGGCAAAATCCGCTTCATGGGCAGAAACCTCCTTGATCTTTCCGACAAGGAAATGCGGGGCATCCGCGGCAACGATATTTCGATGATCTTCCAGGAGCCAATGAATAGTTTGAACCCGGTGCTTACTATTGGCCGCCAGATCGGAGAGACGTTGCGGCTCCACCAGGGACTTAGCCAGAAAGAAGCCGAGCAGCGCGCAGTGGACATGCTTTCGAGGGTTGGCATTCCCGAGCCGACCCGACGCGTGGGCGAATATCCCCACCAGCTGTCGGGGGGCATGCGGCAGCGGGTGATGATTGCCATCGCACTGGCTTGCAACCCTAAACTATTGATTGCGGACGAACCGACGACCGCCCTCGATGTGACAATTCAGGCTCAGATTCTTGACCTGGTGCGCGATCTCAAGACCGATATCGGTGCCGCGATCCTGTTGATCACACATGATCTTGGGGTGGTTGCTGAAGTAGCCGATCGAGTGATCGTCATGTACGCGGGGCGAAAAATGGAGGAGGCCTCCGTCCCTGAACTTTTCGCGAATCCGAAGCACCCGTACACTGAAGGTCTGCTTGGAGCCATTCCGAGGCTTGGGTCCTCCTTGCGTGGAGCGACTGCCCGTTTGTCCGAAATTCCGGGGATGGTTCCGAATCTCAAGAAACAAATCGATGGCTGCTTGTTCTCCGAGCGTTGTTACAAGGCGACGGACATCTGTCGGAAAATCGCGCCCGGGCTTGAGGAAAAGGCGCCAGGCCATGTGGCAGCCTGCCATTACGCGAGTAAGGAGATGGTCCCGGCATGAGCCCTTTGCTCGAGGTGAATGGTCTAAAGAAGCATTACAGTCTCGGACGGCCCCTTTTCGGTCACTCGCGCGAATATGTGCACGCAGTTGACGGCGTATCGTTTCATATCGACAAGGCCGAGACGCTGTCGCTAGTCGGAGAGTCTGGCTGTGGCAAGTCTACGGTGGGCCGGGCGGTCTTGCGCTTATTCCCAATTACGGCAGGCGAAGTACGCCTTGGCGGTGAACGTATCGACAATCTCTCCGCGGGACGTTTACGGAATATGCGCCGCAAGGTTCAGGTCGTATTTCAGGATCCCGTTTCCAGTCTAAATCCGCGAATGCGCGTACGAAATATTCTCGCGGAGCCTATCAAGAATTTTGGCCTTGTCAGGAGCCGCGCGGGTCTCAATGCGCGCTTAGATGACTTGATGAAGAAGGTCGGGTTGCCAGCGGACGCCTTAAATCGCTGGCCGCACGAGTTCTCAGGTGGTCAGCGTCAGCGAATCGGCATTGCCAGGGCGCTGGCGGCAGATCCTGAGTTGATTGTCTGCGATGAAGCAGTGTCTGCGCTGGATGTTTCGGTCAAGGCCCAGATCGTCAACCTCTTGCAGGACCTGCAGAGGGAGCTCGGTCTCGCTCTTCTGTTTATCAGTCATGACCTCGCGGTTGTGGAGCACATGACTCACAGGGTCGCGGTTATGTATCTCGGGAAGATTGTAGAACTAGCCCCGCGGCACGAACTCTTCGCGCGTCCGCGGCATCCATACACGGTCGCTCTCCTTTCGGCCGTTCCAATTCCTGACCCTAAAGCCAAGCGAAGTCGGATCATCTTGAAGGGTGACGTACCAAGCCCAATCAATCCGCCGAAGGGCTGCCGATTCAACACGCGCTGCCCCTTTGTTTTCGATCGATGCCGGTCCGAAGAGCCGGAGCTTCGTCCGGTGGAGGAGGGCCATCTCGCAGCCTGCCATTTAAATGATCAGCCCGTTTCCGAAAGCCAGTTACGCGGCGTGGAGGCGATGGCTCGGAGGATATGGTGAAGGTTCGAGCCCTCGTCCCTTTAGTCGTAGGTCCATCTATCCGGTCTGCTTTAAGCGACCTTGTCGGCACGAGGAGCTTAATGCCTGGGCACGGGTGTGATGCATGCCGAGCAGATCAAGCTAAGGCGGAAAGACCCTTAGTGTGCAGTGCCGAGTGGGCGCCGGTGTTTGTCCGCGTTCGATGCAACTACCGCGGTCGGCTTAATCTCGCGTCAGAAAGGGTTTTCCTAACTAGAAAATTACACTTGCATCCAGAAATATGGCGCCTAAAGTCTATCGTGGACGAAAGCGCTGGTAATCGAGGTTTGATGATTGCGGTGTGGTTCTTGAGGCACGCGATGCGAGCTGCCAACGGACAGAAGCGGCGGTATTGCTAGTTTGAGAGGAGCTCGCCGTTGGCTGTCCAACTTATGCTTCCGATCAATCGGAGACCGTTAGATGCTTGCGTATTCCAAAAAGACCAGGGCGCGAAATAGAATATTGGCCGGTCTCGGTTTATCTGAGCTGGCATCCTTGAGTGCGTTTCTAGAGCCTGTCGATCTACGAGAGCGCATGGTGTTGCAAGAGCCGAAGAGGCGAATGGAACACGTCTACTTCGTAGAGTCGGGCCTTGTTTCGTTGAGAACCGTTGCTGCAGGGACCATCCTGGAAACCGCGGTTGTGGGGTACAGAGGCGCTGTAGGAGCTTCGATCCTCTTGGGCGAATACTTCCCTACGCGTCAGTCGATCGTGCTTCTTCCAGGAACCGCACTCCGCATTCATTTCGACAATTTGCGTCGCGTTATGAACGAATGTGCGCAGGTCCAAGAATATATCGGGAGATATGCAAGAGCGCTTGATTTGCACAACGCTCAAGCCGGACTTTGTGGCGTTCGCCACCGTCACGAACAGCGCCTGGCATGTTGGCTTTGCTTGGCGAGCGACGCACTTGATAATCATATTCTCCCCGTTACCCATGACTATCTTTCACATGCCTTGGGCCTGCGTCGACCGGGCGTAACAGAAGCGCTCATCCGCTTTGAGGATCAGGGCCTAATCCGAAAGAGGAGGGGGGTGCTACACATCGATGACCACATCGGGCTACGGCAGAAGGCCTGTAGTTGTTATGGAATCATCGCTGACGCATATGCTCCCCTCGAGCGCCCAGCGGAAGACGTGCACCAATCCGAAGTGTCTGACGGCCAATTTCAATGAGCAACAAGATGAACAGTCGTGACAAGAAATCCATGAGTTCAATAAGCCGCCGGTCATTTGTGGCGAGTGCTGCCGCGACGCTCTTGGCGCGGCCGGCGCTTAGTCGATCGGCGGATTCGCGCACGCTGCGCCTGGTGCCACAAGCTGATCTGGCCAATCTCGATCCAATCTGGACACCGGCTGCGGTCACCAATACACATGGGTATACGATCTTTGATACGCTCTATGCATTTGATGAGCGCTTGCAGATCAAGCCGCAGATGGCGGAAGGCCACGAAGTTTCAGATGATCAGCTCACGTGGACAATTCGGCTACGTCCGGGGCTGAAGTTTCACGACGGCGAACCCGTGCGTGCGCGGGATTGTGTGGCCAGCCTCATCAGATGGAGCAAGCGAGATGCCTTTGGCCAGATGCTCTCAAAATGCGTCGATGCATGGGAGCATTCTGATGACCGCACCGTCCGTATAAAGCTTGCGAAACCATTTCCGCGTTTGCTCGACGGGATAGGAAAGCGGGCCCTGTACACCCCCTTCATTATGCCCGAACGGTTGGCGCTGACTGATCCCAACAAGCAGGTTACGGAGATGGTTGGTTCCGGACCCTATCGTTTCCTGAGAGACGAATGGTCGGTTGGGAACCGCGCTGCGTATGCGCGCTTTGAGGGGTATATCCCGCGCGACGAGCCGGCCAGTCTTCTGTCGGGCGGGAAGCGTGCCGCATTCGAACGTATCGAGTGGCAAATTATCCCTGATGCGTCTACGGCGGTAGCCGCGCTCGCGAAAGGTGAAGTCGACTGGGTCGAACAGACTTTGCCGGATCTAAATCCGGTTCTAGCGAGGAATAGAAACGTTTATGTTGAGCAGTTGGATCAGTACGGCCTGATTTCATTTCTGAGGTTCAATACGCTTACGGCCCCGTTCAACAACGGGAAGCTTCGACACGCTCTGCTTGGAGCCATCGATCAGACCGCGTACATGGAAGCGGTCACGGGCGGCAATCTTAAGTGGCGTGCTTGTGCTTCGATGTTCCCATGTGGAATGCCGTTCTCGAACGAACTCGGCGCGCAATTTCTACGATCTCCCCCGGATCTGAACAAGGCGCGCGAGGCCGTCAAGGCTTCCGGATACGCGGGTGAACGAGTGGTAATTATGAGCCCCAGCGATTTTCCATCTATTGGGCCGCTGGCGGACGTTACGGCGGACGCCTTCTCGAAGGTAGGGCTCAATGTTGATCTGCAGGTTATGGATTGGGGCACCCTGGTTCAGAGACGTACTTCCAAGGCTCCGGTCGAATCTGGGGGATGGAGCATCTTTCATAGCTGGGCACCTGCCGTGAACATGATGAATCCTGTTCTAAACGACTACACCCGAGGGCTTGGCGCTGGTGGGTATTTTGGTTGGTATGAAAATGCCGAAATCGAGAAGCTGGTCGGCGATTGGATGACAGCAGTTACTGATCAGGCGCGTCAGTCCGTTTTCGATGCCATTCAGACGCAAACATGGGAGGCCCCTCCGACAATTCTACTCGGTCAGTACTTTCCGACCACCGCCCTGAGGGCAGATCTTGCCGGTCGTATTCCCGTGACCAGTCCTCTCCCCTGGAACATTCACAGAATCTAATCGGAACTGGCCGGCCTACCAACTGAGAGTTGTTTGAGGATTGAAATGGACGGAAGACAACCGATTATCGCATCCATGAATGGCATGGTAGCTGCTGCCCATCCATTGGCCGCGCAAGCCGGCGCGGAAGTACTGTCCCGCGGTGGAAATGCATTTGATGCGGCCGTTGCAACTGCGGCGGCACTTAACGTGGTCGAACCGGGAATGTCCGGACTAGCGGGACAGGGTGTTGCGACCTGTTTTGTGGCCGCGGAGCGGCGCGTCAGGACGTTGAATTTTGTGACGCATATCCCGAAGAGGTTTCCTGAGGGCGTCTACAAACACCGCGACGAATTCCTAAAAGGCGCTCATGCGCCGGGGGTGCCGGGAAATCTTGCAGGTTGGTGTGAACTGCTCAAGGCGTACGGCACGGTCTCGATCGCGGAGGCGTTCAAACCTGCCATTCGGCTCGCACGTAATGGCTATCCTCTCATCGAGATGAGCGTCTTTCACATCAACCGAGCAGTGCTCAAGCTCCGCGATTGTTCGTTTTTCGGTGATTGGAATGACACATTCACCGAGGGAAGGGGGGAGGTCGGCCTGCATCAGGTTTTGCGCCTCCCTCATCTGGCCGATACGCTAGAGTCAATCGCCGTGAAGGGCCCTGACCACTTCTATCGCGGTGTGCTTGGCGAACGTGTCGTCAGGTATCTTGGCTCTTACGGAGGCTACCTCACCATGGAGGACCTCGATGAAGTGCAGCCTGAGTGGAGCGATCCAATTTCCGGGCGCTATCGTCACTTGACAATTCACACCCTTCCTCCTCCAAGCGAGGCATTTCAGCTTCTTTTGACCATGGGAATCCTAGAGGGCTTCGACATCGCGGGCATGGAGCCGAACGGTGTTGAACATCTAGACACGGTCTGGCGTGCGATTCGCGTTGCGGCTGCCGAACGCATCCATAACAACAAGCCAGATCCTGCCAGATTGCGTGAGCTGCTCGCTGCTAACAACGTCGAGCGCCTTCGGGCGCTTGTGAAGAAACCAGGAATTATCGAAGGGCCCACCGAGCAGTGGCTGCCACGTCCGCCAAATCATAATAAAGAGAACACCACGTCTTTCTCTGTGGCCGACGTCCAAGGAAATATGGTCTGCGTAACTCAGAGCTTGGGAGATCTCTTTGGATGCGGCGTAGTGATCGGCCAGACCGGTATATGTATGAATGACTTTCTCCACTGGGCTGAGACTGATCTACGTGGAGGGAACCCTCTTCGTCCCGGCAATAAATTGGCGTTTCCCACGGCGCCGACCATAAGCACCCTGAATGAAAAGCCTGTTCTAGCTCTCGGCACGCCCGGCAGTCACGGGATTCTGCAGACGCAGCCACAGGCGCTGGTTCAGTACGTAGACTTCAATCGTAGCCTCCAACGGGCTATCGAAGAGCCTCGGGCCCGATTGTTTGACGGTCGGATGGTGAACCCCGAGAGCCGTATATCCGCTTCGACATTCAATGAACTCGCTCGCAGAGGGCATATCATCCAAGAAACCCCGCCTTGGACATTGTTGGTTGGCGGGATGCAGGCAATTTCACTGAACCCCGACACGGGTGTCTTTGTCGGAGGTGCTGACCCGCGTCGCGAAGGATATGTGGCAATAGCTTGAACGCAGGACACAAGCAGTTCACCAACCTGTTCTTCATTCCTATGTCTCAGAAGCGAATCGAAGTTTGCAATGAATACCAGCGCTATCGGAATCGACGCCCAAGTTGCGGAATCACTCGACGAATTCGTCGCCATTAGGCGTGATCTGCATCGGCACCCCGAACTGGCATTTCGCGAGCATCGTACGAGCGCAATCATAGCTCAACGACTGGCAGACTATGGCTACGAAGTCACGAGGGGAATGGCCGAAACTGGCGTCGTCGGCGTCCTGCGCAAGGGCGGAGGTGAGAGAAAGCTGGCATTGCGAGCGGACATCGACGCGCTACCGATTAGTGAGCGAACCGGCTTGGACTACGCAAGTCAAAATGCAGGTGTAATGCATGCATGCGGTCACGACGGACATACGGTCATTCTACTTGCTGCGGCGAAAGCGCTCTCTCGTCTCGAGTTCTCTGGTGTTTTGACGCTGATCTTTCAGCCTGCAGAAGAGATCGGAGCTGGTGCTCACAAACTTCTCTCCGAAGGATTGTTCGATCGTTTTCCGGTAGACGCAATCTTCGGGCTTCATAATTGGCCCGGAGAAACACTGGGACATTTCGGCTTCGTGGCCGGGCCCGCCATGGCCGCCATTGACCGGGCCATCGTGCGGATAATCGGTCGAGGTGGACATGGCGCCTCTCCGCACGAAGTCATCGATCCGATCGTTGCTGCTTCCAGCGTCGTGCTCGCGTTACAAAGTATCGTTTCCAGGAATATTGATCCTAGGGAAGCGGCTGTCGTGAGCGTTGGATCCATACAAGGGGGCGAGGCATCCAATGTCATACCCGACGCGGTTGAACTCAAGCTCACCATTCGCAGCTTCAATCCAAAAGTTCGCGAACGGTTGGAGGAGCGCATACGTGAGCTGGTGTCGTCGCAGGCCGAAAGCTACGGTGCGAAGGCCGAGATCGAATATACCCGCGGCTTTCCGGCTGTGGTCAATCATCCAACTGAAACAGCTTTAGTTCACGATATCGCTCTTGCTAAATTCGGCAAGGAATGCGTCGCAAGCGACTTCAGCGCACGCATGGCAAGCGAAGACTTCGCTCACTATCTCATGGCACGCCCAGGCAGCTTCGTTTTCGCCGGCAATGGCGACAGTGCGCCGCTTCACAACGCGGCCTATAACTTCAATGATGCGCTCATCGCACCGGCAGCAAGTCTTTGGGTGCACTTGGCTCGCTCTTTCCTGTCCTAAGTCTTGGCTTGGAAGACGCCGATGGCCTGCGGCGAACATTGCTACTGCTGATGCGAATATCGGCCGACAGCAGATGAGCTGGTGCAACAAAAAGGCCGCCGGTGGTCCGGCGGCCAAGTCAAAGGAGGAGCGTCGTTAGCAACAGTAGTAACGCCACCACACGAAGTCGCTATCGCACTGCGATGCAGATTTCAGATTAGTCGCTACAACACTGTTTCCGCCGCACGCCCGCGCAGTTAACAGTATCGACAAGGCGCGGGAAAGCGAGAGCTCTGTACGATACGGACGTATCTCATCGAATTCCGCAATAGTTGCTCGCTTGCCTCAGTTTTGTTCGATGCGAACCGCGGCGCGATCGCAACGTCGGACCATCCGCCTTTGAGTTTGGTGAAACTTCGGACGCTATGCCAGCGAGCGCGAGGAACGCGATTTGTCCGCCACGCTTATGGCATTTCTGAACGCCTCGATTGGCAGCGCCGAGACCACTCGTGCTTGGTCACAGCGCGTTTCCCACGACCTCATCACGCCATAGAGAGCTATCGTCCGTAACTCCGAACCAGAATGGGACGTCTGCGCGACGATGGCCGCCAACACAGATCCGGCGCAAAACCTCGATCCGCCGCTCGCTCATTCCCCCGGCCGCATCGAGGGGGCGGGGCGCGTCAGCCTCAGAACGCTCCACAGCGCGAAGGGTAGGGAGTTCGATCTGGTTATCATGTATGGTGTCAACGCAAGCGACATCCCGAGCGCGCGACAAGCGCACTCCTGCCAGTCTTCGCGAGGCAAGGAGCCTATTCTGTGTCGGTGTAACACGGCCGAAAAACACCTCAGCTTGATCTATTGTGAATAGGCGCCCTTTGGGTGCCGATCGGGGGTCCCAGTCCAACGCCGATTGACACTCCGCCGCCCGGAGATGCTGGGTCCGAGCATGCGGCCGTGTGGCTCGATCTCGACGTGTAACCATGGTCCCATTGAGCGCTGTTCTCCAGAGAACAACCGCAACGAAATCGCAACGAATTGGGTGAAGCGACCGTGAACAAAGGGGGATGGGAGCGACTGCTACACCAAGAAATATCAATAACTCAGAAGATTCTTATTGAGTTCGGGACGCAGGGAACTTGTTCACGGTTGTTTGCCCTCGGTCAGATCGCCACCCGAACGGAATGTCGGTGTCGGTGGTTGCGCCTCCCCGATTTGAAGTGCGTCAGGAGAAGCTCATGATGTCTAGCGGATGAAAGTTCTGCCGAGGTAGGTCTTAGCCAGACGCCTCGTAGCGAGTCTTGGGTCCGAACCGGTAACGGCAGGACTAAGCGTAGACAGCAAGCGTGCAGGGTGTGTATTGGGCCACGTAATGGGATCGTCGCGGTCGCCGAGGCTGCTTCAAAAGTCGAAGGCAACACCGGGATCTGCGCTAAAGGCGAGCAGGTTCTGGGCCGCCGGGGTCGGAGACCACATCACGCGCGCACAGAAATCATGGGAACCTGGGAAACCCTGTCGTGTGCTCCGGCTCGTCACTGGAGGGGGAATTGGCCGAGCGAAAAGCAGAGGCTGTTCCTCAGGCACGGCAGGGTGGCGGATCGGGGCGTAGTACTGTTGATGGCGGCGAAGGCAACGAGTCGACCGGAGGGAAGGCCCCGACTGATGGGAAACTCCGGTGAGCAGGCACGGGACCGGACACAGGGCCGGGTCATCCTGTCAGCCAATCTCACCAGGGTGAATGAGGCGGCCAAACGGTCGCGCCAGACCAGGTTCACGGCGCTGCTGCACCACGTTGACGTCGCTGCGCTCGAGAGGGCGTATCGACGGCTGCGGCGGCAGGCGGCGCCCGGGGTAGACGGGGTGACAGTGGAATCCTACGGGCAAGACCTCGAAGGTAATCTTCGCGATCTAGCCGACAGGGTCCATGGCGGCCGTTATCGGCCGTTGCCGGTTCGCCGGACGTACATCCCAAAGGCTGACGGCGGTCAGCGGCCTCTCGGCATCCTCGCGCTGGAAGATAAAATCGTCCAGGGCGCGGTGGCGGAGGTCCTGAGCGCCATCTATGAAGCCGACTTCCTCGATTGCTCCTTTGGCTTCCGACCCAGGCGCAGTGCTCATCAGGCGCTGCGGGTGGTGCGCGAAGCCATCACAACGGAGCCAGTGAACTGGGTTCTCGATGCCGACATCCGTAGATACTTTGACAGCGTTGACCACGACTGGCTGCTGCGGATGCTGGCGCACAGGATTGCCGACCGGAGAGTGCTGCGGCTGATTGGCCAATGGCTCCGCGCCGGCATCCTGGAGGGTGGCGTGTACGCCGATACGGTGGAAGGAACGCCCCAGGGCGCGGGCATCAGCCCGCTGCTCGCCAACATCTTCCTGCATTATGTGCTCGATCTCTGGGTGGAGCAGTGGAAGCGGAGGCATGCGACCGGTCAGGTACGGCTGGTCCGGTATGCCGACGACTACTTGCTCCTGTTCCAGCGACGGCAGGATGCGGAGACGATGACGGCGGCCTTGGCGGAGCGACTGGCCAAGTTCGGTCTTCATCTCCATGAGGACAAGACGCGGCTGATCGAGTTCGGACGGTTTGCTGAAGAAAACCGTCGGCGCAAGGGCAGGGCACGGCCGGAGGTGTTCGACTTCTTGGGCTTTACGCATTACTGCGGCAAGACCAGAGACGGACGCTTTCTCCTCTGCCAGAAGACCCAAAGGAAGCGGATGATCCGCAAGCTGAAGGAGCTGCGTCAGGAGATGAGGCGACGGATGCACCAACGGCTCCGCGACCAGCACAGGTGGCTGGCTGCGGTGCTGAGCGGGCACTACGCCTACTTCGGCATCTCTGGCAATAGCACCTGCCTCGGTCGCTTCCGTCTTCAGGTAATGAAGGCATGGCGGCGGGTCCTGCTACGGCGAAGCCAACGGCCGAAGCTGTCGTGGGAGCGGTTCAACGCGATCCTGAAGGTCTTCCCGATACCGATCGGGCATGTACGCGACTGGCGTCACCAAATGGCGAAATCAAGTTACTCGTCAGAGGAGCCGGATGCGGGAAAGCTGCACGTCCGGATCTGTGAGGGGGGCGTCGAGCGATCGACGCCTCTACTCGACCCTATCGATCCATGGCCTTGTAGTCCCAGTTGGCCCAGCAAAGTCGGAGTAGTGCGTGTTCAGATATCAGGCAGTGCAGCGACAATGATCGTGCGACGAATGCCCAGTTTCGGCCAGATAAGCCCAGTGGTGCGACCAGTAAGTCATTGATTGTTCTCTACCGGTCGCTGACTCTTAATCAGCGGGTCCCAGGTTCGAGCCCTGGTGCGCCCACCATTGTCACCCACGCGCAAGCCAGCAAGGTGGCTTTCGACGGTCGCGTCGCCACCGGCGTCGAGTGGATCAGCAAGGGACAAGTCCACAAAGCGACGGCTGATCGTGAGGTCATCCTGTCAGATGGCGCGCTGCAGTCGCCGCAGATCCCTTCAGCTTTCCGGCGTCGGTCCGGCCGAGCTGCTGCGCAAGCTCGGCATTCCCGTCATTGCCGATTCTCCTGATGTCGGCGCCGATCTACAGGACCATTATCAGGCCCGGCTGATCGTCCGCCTGAAGGGCTGCCACGAGATCACGCCGGTGGCACTGAGGTGGGGCGTCGAAAGGAATGTCCAACGTCAGCGCGTGAGAGACCTGGCTCAGGCTCGGGATCGCAGCAGCGAGCGCGCCGCTGAGCAGTCCGACGACGATGGCGACCAGCACGAGGCCGGTCTCGCGATTGCGCGCGAAATTGCGCAGGAACAGCGGTAGCAGCCGGATGCCGGGGGCAGCGGCAGGCCTCGCGGGATGTAGTGCCGGCTCCATCCTATGAAGGATCCCGCAGCGGCTCGGTGCGCACGACGCGGAAGCCGATATTGCTCGACGCGGAATCGGGCGTATTGGAGCTTCTCGCCGCGACGCGGTAGCGATTGCAGAAGGATTCGTGGCAGAGAGAGGATCCGCCACGCATCGATCGGTTGGGCGCTGGCTCGCGGTTCAACGGGTCTCGATGGCGTGAGGCGGTGATAGCTCGGCGAAAATGGTCATGGCACCATTCCCAGACATCTCCGGCGACATTGTGCGATGCGTCGCCTGACGTCAGCCGACTTGCGGCCGCGGATGCTCGCGCGACGTCAGCCGGTGAGAAACCCGCCATCGACAGCAACGACAGTGCCGGTCGCATATTGCGACGCCGGCATGCAGAGGAGCGCAACCGCGCCGGCGATATCCTCGAATTCCTAGTCGCGCGCCAGGATGCCGGCGCAATTGACCAGCGCGTCGACGCGCGTGTGTCTTCCGGCGAAGGACGTGACGGCCGCATCATCTGTGACGTCCGGCGTCGCCAGCGTGAGGCCCGCGCGCGGCTTCAGCTGCGTCCGGGCAAGGTCGGCATCGTTGGTGCCGGTCGCCGTGACAGTCGCCCCGAGATCGCAGAACTGGTTGCTGATCGCCGCGCCAATGTCGCCGGCGCCGCCGATCACGACGGCGTGGAAGCCGGCAGCAAGAGAAAAATTCGAAGTCATCGGCAAGGTCTCACTTCAGGGATCGAAGCGCCCAAGACCATCAAGGACGACTTACCCCTTGGTGAGCATTTGGCTCGCCGCGCGGACCTCGTCCAGGAAGGCCTTTGCCAAACGCGAGAGAGGGGCGGCCTCGGACCACAGCATATAGGCGACCGCAAGTGTCGTGGGCGCGAAGGGTTTGACGATCAGGCCATTGCCGCTGTTCTGGCGCGGAGAGAATGGATCGACGACCGCAACGCCAACACCCGCAGCCGCCAGCACGCAGGCCGTATTGCAGTAGCGAACCTCGACGGTCGGCTGAAAGGACGCGCCGGCCTGTGCGAAACTGGCCCGCACAGCCTCGCCAAGGCGCGTGCCGCGCTCGAGCCCGATGAAGGGCAGGCCGACCAGGTCGGACGCCGAGATGACGGGTTGCGCGGCAAGCGGGTGCTGCGGCGGCAGCACGCAGACCATCTCGCCGGTATGGGCCACCTCATGCGCAATGCCGGGATGGTGACTTAGGCCGAGTGCGAAACCGAGTTCGGCAACGCGGCTAAGGACGCCCTCGATGATACCTTCATAGCGGCGCACGTCGAAGAACACGCGTGTCTCCGGCCGGCGATGCAGAAAGCCCGACAATGCGGAGGGAATGATGCTGTAGGCGAGCGGCGGCGTCGCCACGATCGACAAATGTCCGGATCGGTTGTCGCGCAAGTCCCGCACGCGATTTTCGAGCTTGGCGTGCAGCGCGAAGATCGCCTCGCTCTCCTTGTAGAGCGCCATCGCCTCCATGGTCGGAAACAGCCGGTTGTTGACGCGCTCGAACAGCGCAAAGCCGGCCTGCGCTTCCATCGTCTTGAGCGCATTGCTGACCGCAGGTTGCGAGAGCGCGAGTTCATCGGCGGCCGCGACCGTGGTCCGGTGGCGAATGACCGCTCGCAGGATCTCGAGTTGGCGCAGATTCATATAATTACCAATTATACTGTAGGCCAAAAAATCATAGCACGAATGATTGCTTTTGCTGCTTGGTTTCCGCGTAATGGCGATGGATTTGCTCGCTGGATCAAAGAGTTCCTTCGCCTATTGAGGCAGCAGCGCGCACAGATTGGAGGCAATCTTGGTTCGTGTCCTTCGCGCCGCCGCCGCCCAGATGGGGCCGACGCAAAGAGCCGATACGCGCGCGCATACGCTGTCCCGGATGCTGGCGTTGCTGGAGGAGGCCGCCGGTCGTGGCGCGAACCTCGTGGTGTTTCCCGAACTCGCCTTCACGACCTTCTTTCCGCGCTGGTTGCTCGAAGGCGCCGCGCTCGACGCGTATTTCGAGCGGGGCATGCCCAACCCGGCCGTCGCAGCGCTGTTCGATCGTGCCCGCGCGCTACGGGTTGGCTTTTATGTCGGTTATGCCGAGCAGACCGCAGATGGCCGGCGCTACAATTGCGCGATCCTGGTCGATCGCGCCGGCGAGATTCTCGGCCGCTATCGCAAGGTGCACCTGCCGGGTTCGGTCGAGCCGCGGCCGGGCGCGCGCTACCAGCAGCTCGAGAAGCGCTACTTCGAATATGGCGACCTCGGCTTTCCCGCGTTTCGCGCCGGCTCGGCCTGGGGTAATGCGATCATGGGCATGATGATCTGCAACGATCGCCGCTGGCCGGAAGCCTGGCGCGTGCTCGGCCTTCAGGGCGTCGAGCTCGTCTGCATCGGCTACAATTCCGCGGCCTATGATCCCAATGGCGGTAGCACGGAAGATGCGTCCTTGCGCACCTTCCATTCGACGCTGGTCACCCAAGCCAACGCCTACATGAATGCGACCTGGGCGATCTCGGTAGCCAAGGCGGGCGAGGAGGACGGCTCCGGGCTGATCGGAGGTTCCTGCATCGTCGACCCGAACGGTCGCATCGTGGCGCAGGCCACGAGCCTGGCGGACGAGGTGATAGTCGCCGACATCGATCTCGATCTCTGCCGCCAGGGCAAGGACAAGATGTTCAACTTCGCCGCTCACCGGCGGCCGGAGCAATACAGAGTGATCACGGAGCGTGCCGGCGTCATCGAGCCGGCCGTTCTCGATGCGGATTGATTTGAAACGCCGGGCACGGTGCGGGCAAGGAGCTGACATGACACGCCTCTCGATGTTCTCCGGTTTCGCGGCGCTTCTCGCCGTCGGTTCGGCACAGGCGGCCGAGCTGCCGGCAGAGATCAAGCAGGCCGGCACGTTGCGGCTCACGGTCAACTCGACTTACGCGCCGATGGAGTATCGCGATCCCGCGACCAACGAGCTCGTGGGGCTCGACATCGATCTCGCGGGCGAGCTCGCCAAGCGGCTCGGGGGCCTCAAGATCGTCTGGAGCGAGACGCCTTTCGCCGAGCTGATCCCCTCGCTCCAGACCAAGCGGGCCGATTTCATCATCTCGGGCATTTCCGACCGCAGCTCGCGGCGCGAGACGGCCGACTTCATCGATTACCTGACCACAGGGCCGCAGTTCTTCGTCATGGCCGGGAGCGAGGCGAAGGCTGCCACCGATCTCTGCGGCAAGAAGGTCGGCACGACGCGCAGCACCAGCTTCCCCCTCGAGATCGACAAGTGGAGCAAGCAGAACTGCGAGGCGGTCGGCAATCCTGCGATCCAATACGTTCCCGGCGAGAACTCGATCGACGTGCGCAACCAGCTCAAGCAGGGACGGATCGACGCCGCGGTGCAGGGCAGCGAGACCTTGCCCTATGCGCAATCGCAGGAGGCCGGCAAATACCGTATCGTCGGCGAGCCCTTCGCGAAAGGCTATCAGGGCATCATGTTTCGCAAGGATGACGCGGCCTTGCGCGAGGCAGTAGCGGAGAAGCTCAAGGCCATGATCGCCGATGGCTCGTACAAGGCCATCCTCGACAAATGGGGCTTGGGTTCGAACGCGGTCGCCGAGCCCCTGATGAACGCGGCGCCGCAATGAAGGCGGCACCCGCACTCGCGGAAGGATTTCCCGATCTCTCCGGGATGCATGTCGCGCGTGAACCGCACTGGTTCCGCTGGTTCAGCGCGGCTCTGATCGTTCTGGTGCTCGCCGCCGTCGCGCGCGCCTTCGCCAACGGCCAGATCGAATGGTCCTATGTCAGCCGCTTCCTGACCGCCAAGGTCATCCTGGAAGGCATCGTCAACACCATGGTGATGGCGGTGCTCGCCATGGCGCTCGGCATTTTCCTCGGGGTCGTGGTCGCGATCATGCGGTTATCGCCTAATCCGGTGCTGAAATCGGTCGCTACGGGCTATACTTGGCTGTTCCGCGGCACGCCGCTGATCCTGCAATTGCTGTTGTGGTTTAACCTTGCACTGGTGTTTCCGACGATCGGCATTCCCGGCTTGTGGTCGGCGCGCGCCGTTGACGTCATGACGCCATTCCTCTCGGCGCTGCTCGGCCTCGGCATCAATCAGGGCGCCTACACATCCGAAGTCATGCGCGCAGGCATGCTGTCGGTCGACATTGGACAATATGAGGCCGCGCAGGCGATCGGCATGGGGCGGCTGCGTGCGCTGCGCCGGATCATCCTGCCGCAGGCGATGCGGGTGGTGATCCCGCCGATCGGCAACGAATTCATCGGCCTGGTCAAAGCCACCTCGCTCGCCAGCGTCATCCAGTATCCGGAGGTGCTGCACAACGCCGAGAACATCTATTACGCCAATTCGCGCGTGATCGAGCTCCTGATCGTCGCCGGTATCTGGTACCTTCTCGTGGTGTCGATCCTGACGCCGCTCCAGATGCTGCTCGAGCGACGCTTTGCCCGCGGTACGCTGCAGTTCGCCCGATGACAAAGCCCCTCGTCGCGATCCGATCCGTCAGCAAGGCCTTCGGGGAGTTTCAGGCTCTCAAGGGTGTTTCGCTGGATGTGTGGGCCGGCGAGGTGATGTGCCTGATCGGCGCCTCCGGTTCGGGCAAGACCACGCTGCTTCGCTGCATCAATCAGCTTACCGCGATCGACAGCGGCGGCATTTGGCTCGACGGCGAATTGCTCGGCGTGCGGGAAGAGGGCGGGCGGTTACATCGCCTGACCGAACGGCAGCTCGCGCAGCAGCGGCTGAAGACCGGCATGGTGTTTCAGCGCTTCAACCTGTTCCCGCACAAGACGGCGATCGAGAACATCACCGAAGGCCCGGTGCAGGTGCAGGGCCGCAAGCCGGACGAGGTGCGCGCTGAAGCGATCGAGCTGCTCAGGCGCGTCGGCCTGTCGGCGAAGGCGGAGTCCTATCCGGCGCAGCTTTCCGGCGGCCAGCAGCAGCGCGTGGCGATTGCCCGCGCACTCGCCATGAAGCCGATGCTGATGCTGTTCGACGAGCCGACCAGCGCGCTCGACCCCGAGCTCGTCGGCGAGGTGCTGGCGGTCATGAAGGAGCTCGCGCGGAGCGGCATGACCATGATGGTGGTGACGCATGAGCTCGGCTTCGCGCGGGAAGTCGCCGACCGCGTCGTCTACATGGACCATGGCGCGATCGTCGAGCAGGGGCGGGCGTCGGAAGTTCTCGGCGCGCCGCGCGAGGCGCGCACCAAGGCTTTTCTCTCGGCGGTGATCTGACATGGGGGCGTTTTGATGAAGAGGGTTGCTGTTGTTGTGGCGGTGCTGCTGCTGGCCACGGGTGTATCGGCGGTGGCGGGCGAGCTGCCGGCGGAGATCGTCAAGCGCGGCAGCCTCAAGGTCGCAGTCGTGCCGAACTATCCGCCGATGGAGTTCCGCGATCCCGCCACCAATGCGCTGTCCGGCTTCGACGTCGAACTCGGCGAGGCGCTCGGCCGCAAGCTCGGCGTCAAGATCGAATGGCAGGAGACCAGCTTTGCCGAATTCATGCCGTCGATTTCGACCGGCCGGGTGGATGCGGTGCTGTCGGGCTTCACCGACTATGCGAGCCGGCACGAGACGGCGACTTTCGTCGATTACCTGCGCAGCGGCCCGCGTTTCTTCGTGCAGCAGTCCCGCGCAGCTGAGTTCAAGGACATGGCCGCGCTCTGCGGCAAGAAGGTCGGCGCCAGCCGCCGCACCTCATTTCCGGCGCAGATCGCGGCATGGAGCGAGAAGAATTGCGTCAGCAACCCGATCGTCTTCGTCGGCACCGACGGCTCGGGCGACGCCCGCAACCAGCTCAGGCAGGGCCGCATCGACGCCGCCGTGCAGGGCAACGAGACGTTGCCCTATCTCATGGATCTCGAACCTGGCGTCTACGCGCCAGTCGGCGAGACCATCGCGCAGCAGTTCACCGGGATCGCCCTGCCGGTCAAGGAGAAGACATTGCAAGAGGCGATGGCGCAGGCGGTCGATGCGCTGATTGCGGATGGCACCTATCGTGCTCTGCTTGCAAAATGGAAGTTGACCGACAACGGAATCGAGAAGGCGACCATCAATGCTGGACAGTAAGGCACTCGCGAGCATCCCGCTCGTCCCGGCCAATACGGCGGACCCTGCACCGGATTATCCCTGGCCAAAACCCTATACGTCGGCGATGTTCCTGTCGTTCGACGTGGACGCGGAGAGCGCCTGGACCAGCAAGGACGCGGTCCACGCCCAGCGCCTGATCACCATGAGCTATGGCGGCTATGAAGCGCGCGTCGGCACGCCGAAGCTCTTGGAGCTGCTCGGCCAGCTCGATCTCAAGGCGACGTTCTTCGTTACGGGCTGGTCGGTGGATGCGCATCCGGCAATGGCCGAGTCGATCCTCAAGGCCGGCCACGAGATCGGCCATCATGGCTACCATCATCTTCTGCCTGATCCCGGCGACCCCTGGATCGAGGAAGAGCTCGAGCGCGGTTTTGAGGTGCTGAAGCGCCGGCTCGGCGTCAAGCCGATCGGCTACCGTGCGCCTTATGGCGAGTTCACCGAGGAGTTGCGCAAGGCGCTGGTGCGCCACGGCATCGTCTACACTTCGTCGTTCCGCGACGACGTGCGGCCCTATCGCCATCGTCTCGCCGACGGTAAGCCGGGTACGATCGAGTTGCCGGTCACTGCGAGCTATGACGACTGGATGCATGGTCTCTCCGCGCGCTTCAGCCCGCGCTCGATCTTCCCCAGGGAGCACGTGCTCTCGCTCTGGAAGGACGAGCTCGACGAGGTCAGGGACTGGGGAGCGATGGTGACGACGGTGCTGCATCCGCAATGCAGCGGACGTCCCATGCGGCTTCGTCTGTTGCGCGAATTCCTGACCTACTCAAAATCCTGTCCCGATCTCTGGATCACCACCGGCCGCGAGATCGCCGCAAACTTCCAGCGCCACGAGTCGGGCAATCATTGAGCCAAGTCAGGTGAACCGAGCCATGACATCGTCCTTTCGCCGCATCCTGACCATCAATCCGAACTCCTCGGCGTCGGTCACGGCGGCGATCGATGAAGCGGTGGCACCGTTGCGGATTGTGGGCGGGCCCGAGATCACGGTTGTTGGTCTTGCCGAAGGTCCGCCCGGCATCGCCTCGCAGCGCGATGCCGACAGTGTCGTCATGCCGCTGGTGAACCGCGTCGCGAGGGACGATGCGGATGCGTTCGTGATCGCCTGCTTCAGCGATCCCGGCCTGCATGCGGTGCGCGAAGCCGCCGGCGGACGTCCCGTCATGGGCATCGCCGAGTGGGGCATTCTGCGCGCGCTGACGCTCGGCGAGCGGTTCGGCATCATCGCACTGTCAGCGCAGAGCATCCGCCGCCAGCAGCGCATGGTGCGGCAGATGGGCGTAGAGGCCCGCTATGCCGAAAGCTGGTCGGTGGGCGCGAGCGCCGTGGAAACCGCAAGTGCAGATATCCGTGAGCGCCTTATCGAAGCGGGCCGCGCGCTGGTCGCTCAGCGCGGCGCCGACGTCGTGGTGATGGGTTGCGCCGGCATGGCCTCGCATCGCGCCGCGATCGAGCAGGCGATCGGCGTGCCCGTGGTCGAGCCGTCGCAGCAGGCCGTCGCCGCAGCCATCGGCGCGGTCCTGTTGAGACAATGAAAGGCAAATGATGCATTTTAATCTCCTGATCCGGAACGGCACCTGCGTCACGCCCTGGGGCGAGGAGGCAGCCCATGTCGGCATCACCGGCGGCCTGATCACGACGCTGTCGGCGACATCGGCCGACACTGCCGATCATGTGATCGATGCCAGCGGACTTCACGTGCTGCCCGGACTGATCGACAGCCATGTCCATCTGCGCGATCCCGGCGATGCCAAGGTGGAGACGCTCGGCACGGGCACTCGCGCCGCGGTGCTCGGCGGCATCGCCACCCTATTCGACATGCCCAACACCAATCCGCCCATCGTCGATCAGGAGCGGCTCGACTGGAAGCGCGGCTACGCCGAGCAGCAGAGCTGGTGCGACATCGGCCTGTACATTGCCGGCGCCAAGACCAATATCGGCGAGCTTGCCCATCTCGAAAGCGAGGCGGGAGTCTGCGCCATCAAGGTGTTCGCCGGCTCCTCGACCGCGTCACTGCTCGTGGAAGACGACGAGCACCTCGAAAAGCTCATGCGCGCTGGCCGCCGCCGCATCGCCTTCCACAGCGAGGACGAATACCGTCTCCAGGCGCGCAAGCCCATGTTTTCGCGCGGCATGCCGCATCGCTCGCATATGGAGTGGCGCGACGAAGAATGCGCCTTCCTCGGCACCCGCCGCCTGATGGCGTTGGCGCGCAAGACCGGCCGCCCCGCGCATATTCTCCACGTCTCGACCGCGGAGGAGCTGGGTTATCTGCGCGACCACCGCGACGTCGCGACGGTCGAGGTGCTGGTCAATCACCTCACGCAGGTCGCCCCAGACTGCTACGACACACTCAAGGGCTTTGGCGTGATGAACCCGCCGATCCGGGGCGAGCGGCATCGCGAGGCGAGCTGGGCCGCGCTGCGCGACGGCGTCGTCGACACGATCGGCAGCGATCATGCGCCGCATTCGCGTGCCGCTAAGGAACTGCCGTGGCCGGATTGCCCGGCTGGGCTGACCGGCGTGCAGACGCTGGTTCCCGTGATGCTCGACCACGTCAATGCCGGACGGCTGTCTCTGTCACGGCTCGTCGATCTCATGGCGGCCGGTCCTGCCCGGGTCTACGGCCTCGTCGGCAAGGGGCGGCTCGCGGCCGGCTATGACGCCGACTTCACGCTGGTCGACATGAAGGCAAAGCGCACCATCGAAGAGTCCTGGATCGTTTCGCCCTGCGGCTGGACGCCGTTCGCCGGCAAGCCGATCACCGGCTGGCCGCTCGCCACCATCGTGCGCGGCCACACCGTCATGCGTGACGACGAGGTGCTGGGCGCGCCGATCGGCCGCCTCGCCCGCTTCGCGTCCTAGGAGTCTTGTTTCGATGCCCTTGTCCCGTCGTTCGCTGCTCAAGGCCGCGGCCGCCGTGCCGGCGCTGTCGCTGCCGGGGATTTTGCGCGCTGAAGCGCAGACCACGCTGCGCTTCATTCCGGTGATCGATCTCGCCTTCGTCGATCCGATCTACTCCACCGCACAGGTGTCTCGAAACCATGGTTTCATGGTCTACGACACGCTCTATGGCATGGGCTCATCGCTCGAAGTTTCGCCGCAGATGCTGTCCGGCCATGTCGTCTCCGGCGACGGCCGCCAATGGGATCTCACCCTGCGCGATGGGTTGTTCTGGCACGACGGCGAAAAGGTGCTGGCGCGCGATTGCGTCGCGAGCATCCGCCGCTGGGCGGTGCGCGACGGCTTTGGCGGCGAGCTCATGGAGGCGACCGACGAGCTCTCGGCGGCGGACGACCGCACCATCCGCTTCCGCCTCAAGCGACCGTTTCCGCTCCTGCCGCAGGCACTCGGCAAGGCCGCCATCAACGCCTGCTTCATGATGCCGGAGCGGCTGGCGAGCCAGGATCCGTTCAAGCCATTGACCGAAGTGATCGGCAGCGGTCCGTTCCGCTACCTCGCCGACGAGCGCGTGCAGGGCGCGCGCAACGCCTATGCGAAGTTCGACCGCTATCAGCCGCGCAGCGACGGCAAGCCGGACTGGACCGCGGGTCCCAAGATCGTTCACTACGACCGCGTGGTGTGGACGACCACGCCCGACGCCGGCACCGGCGTCGCCGCGCTGCAGACCGGCGAGCAGGACTGGCAGGAAACCACGCCGCATGATCTGTTGCCGGTGTTGCGCGCGGCCGAGGATATCGAGACGCGGATCCTCGATCCCAGAGGCTACACTTGCATGCTGCGCCTCAATCATCTGCAGCCGCCGTTCGACAATCCCGCCGTCCGCCGCGCGCTCTTGGGCGCGATCGATCAGTCGAACTTCATGACGGCTGTCGCGGGCAGCGATCCCGCCCATCAGTATTCGCCGATCGGTTTCTTCGCGCCGGATACGCCGATGGCGAGTGACGTCGGGCTCGATGTCTTCCGCGGGCTGCGCGACTACGCCAAGGTCAGGGCGGACCTGGCGGCCGCCGGCTACAAGGGCGAGAAGATCGTGCTGCTCGTCCCGACCAATTCGCTGGCGCAAAAGCCGCTCGGCGAGATCGCGGTCGACAGCTTGCGAAAGGCCGGCATGAACGCCGAATATGCCGGCCTCGATTTCGCCGTGGTACTGCAACGGCAGCTCAAGAAGGATCCGATCGGGCAGGGCGGCTGGAGCGCGGCGGTCGCCAACTGGCAGGGCATCGACTGGCTCAATCCGGCAGGCAATACCAATCTGCGCGGCGAAGGCAAGGTGGCCGGCTGGTACAAGAGCGACAAGATGGGCGCGCTGCGCAGCCAATGGCTGGCGGCCTCCGACCTCGCCGAGCAGCAGCGTATCTGCCGCGAGATCCAGGCGCTGGCCTTTGAGGAGATCCCGTATATTCCGATCGGCCAGTACAAGCAGCCGACCGCCTATCGCAAGAGCATCACCGGCATTCTCGACGGCACCGCCGTCTTCTGGAACGTACGCCCCGCATGAGCACGATCGCGATCTTCGGCAGCTATGTGCTGTCACGCAAGGAGGGTGCGCAGGATGTCCTGCGCGACCATTGGGTGTTGATCGAGGACAGGAAGATCGCTGCGGTTACGCGCGACCGACCCGCCGCGGAGCAAGTTTATGACAAGCCCGGCCGCTTCGTGTTGCCAGGCCTGTTGAACCTGCACAACCACTGCTTCAGCGAGGCGGTAGCGCGCAGCCACACCGAGGACGGCAACGGCCGCCGCAACAATCAGAGCATTGTGTACACGGTGCTCTTGCCGCTTACCAAGCGCGGCGCTGACCTGTTGACGAAGGAGGAGCGGCTTGCGGTGGCGCGGCTTGGCATCCTCCAGCTCCTGAAGGGGGGCGCTACCACGGTGATGGAGCCTTTCCGCAACACGATTCCGGAAATGTTCGACGCGGCGGAGGAGATGGGCATCCGTTTCTACGGGGCGCCCTATCTGTTCTCCACCTCCGACGCCAAGGCCGGCGCGGACGGCTTGGTCCGCTATGCCGGCGACGACGGCGCGGCCGATATGGCGACCTGGGACACGCTCTATCAGCGCTGGAACGGCCGGGGCAACGGCCGCATCGGCCTCGCCATGAGTCCGCATGCTACCGACACCTGTGGCCCGGATCTGCTGCGCGCCTGCGCCGCACGGGCGCGCGAGCTTGGCGTTCCCGTCACGACGCATCTGGCGCAGAGCCGCGCCGAGGTCGAGACCATCGGCAAGCGCTACGGCGACCGCACGCCGGCGCAATATCTCGACTGGCTTGGTCTCCTGGCTCCGGATTTGCTAGCGGCGCACTGCATCGCCTCGACCGACGACGATCTGAAATTGATGGCGGCGCGCGGCGCCACCGTGCTGAACTGCCCGCGCGTCTTTGCGCGTGCCGGCGTCACGGCCGCGTTCAGCCGCTTTGCCGAGCATGGCGTGTGCACCGTCGTCGGTACCGACGGCTACAACATGGATTTGCTCGGCGAGCTTAACGCCGCCTCGCTGATCTCCAAGATCGTGTCGCAGCGGCCCGAAGTGGCGAACTCCCCCGAATTGATCGAGTCGGTCACGGCGACCGCGGCCGCCGTCATCAACCGACCGGACCTTGGCACGATCGCGCCCGGCGCGACCGCCGATCTCACCATTGTCGACCTCACTCATCCCCATCTGCAGCCGCTCTATGATCCAAGGCGCGCGCTGGTCGCGCTCGCCAACCGCGCCAACATCGATCAGGTCATCGTCGACGGGCGCGTGCTGATCGACGCGGGCCATTATGTTCACGGCGACGAGGCCGCGATCGCGGCGGCCGGCTCGGCTGCGATCGGCAAGATCTGGGATCTGCCGGAGGCGCAGGCGGCCTTCGCCGGTTGAGGACGAGTGTCGGCCTGCCGCAATCGATCGGCGTCGGCAAGGGCACCGTGCTGCTGGAGGATTCTCGACCAAATTGAACCGCAGCCACCTCATCCACGGCAAGAACGTATTGATCCTGCCTTGCCTTGGCCGCACCGAGATCGATATCCCAGCTGGCGGCCCGGAGTCGATCACAGTGGAAGATTCGATGTCAATGATGCACGCTTCGGGCGGCCGCAACAAACCGGCCTCCGAGCATTTGTAAAGCGAGGTTGCGATCATCGCCGGCGTCGCCAAGGCCACGCTCGGTGACCGCATGGGCGTCGAATGGGACGCCTTTGTCGGGAACTACGACCTTTTCCGCGACGCGCCACCTTGTCAAGCAGACTCATGAGTCAACCTCGGATCGTGTTCGGCCGAGGGCTGAGGGGGACGCCCCGGCGCTGGGGACTTTGCTCTTGAGAACCACGCGCCGAGCTGGTCGAGATAGAGATAGACCACGGGCGTCGTGTAGAGCGTCAGGACCTGCGACAGCATGAGGCCGCCGACGATGGTATAGCCGAGTGGCTGGCGCAGCTCCGATCCGGCGCCGGTGCCGATCATCAACGGTACGCCGCCGAGCAGGGCAGCCATCGTCGTCATGAGGATCGGCCGGAAGCGCAGCGTGCAGGCCTGGTAGATTGCATCCGCAGGGCTCAGGCCACGTTGTCGTTGCACTTCGAGCGCGAAATCCACCAGCATGATGCCGTTCTTCTTGACGATGCCAATCAGGAGGATGATGCCGATGATGGCGATCACGCTGAGGTCCATATGCGCGGCCATCAGAAGCAATAGCGCGCCGATGCCGGCCGACGGCAGGGTCGACAGAATCGTGATGGGGTGGATCAGGCTCTCATAGAGCACGCCGAGGATGATGTAGATCACGACCAGTGCGAGCCCGATCAAGAGCGGCGTCCCCTTCAACGAAGATTGGAAGGCCTGCGCGTTGCCCTGGAACGAGGTCGCGAGCGACGCCGGCTTGCCGGTGTCCTTCTCCATCTTCTGGATCGCGGCTACCGCATCGCCCAGGGCCACGCGGGGCCTGAGATTGAACGAGATCGTAACGGACGGAAACATGCTCTGGTGGTTGATCAGAATCGGCGCCGGCCTGATCGCAGTGTGGACGAGGTCACTCAAGGGGACCTGCTTGCCGCTCGATGAATTCACGTAGATGTCCTTCAGTGCGTCCGGGCCGTACTGGAAGCGCGGATCGACCTCCAGAATCACGTGATACTGGTTCAACGAGGTGAACATGGTGGAGACGATGCGCTGGCCGTAGGCGTCGTCGAGCGTGTTGTCGATCGTCGAGGGCAGGACGCCGAAGCTCGAAGCGACCTCGCGATCGACTGTGACGTCCAGTTTCGGGCCGGCATTGGCCTCGTCGCTGGCAACATCGGTGACGCCGTCGATCTTGCGGATCCGTTCCAGGAAGATGTTTGCCCAGTGAGTCAGCTCGTTGGAATCGGCGTCCGTCAGCGTGAATTGATACTGTGTCTTCGACAGCCTCGCGCCGATGGTGATGTCCTGCGCCGCCTGCATGTAGAGGGTGATGCCCTGGATACGGGCGAGCTTCGGCTTGAGCCGATTGATGATCTCGTCCGCGCTCGCCTTTCGTTCCGGTTTGGGTTTCAGGATGACGAAGACACGCCCCTGGTTGAGGGTCGCCGTTGGGCCACCCGGGCCGATATAGCTCGCTACGGACTGGATCGCTGCATCCTGCAGCAGCACATTGACCAGCGCTTGCTGGCGCTCGGACATCGCCGGGAACGAGATGTCCTGCGAGGCCTCGGTGATGCCCACGATCTGGCCGGTGTCCTGCTGCGGGAAAAATCCCTTCGGGATGATCACGTAGAGGTAGCCGGTCAGTGCGATGGTGCCGAGCATCACCATCAGCGTGGCGGAGCGGTGACGCAGCACGATCCGCAGGCCACGTGCATACAGCGCGAGCAGGGCGTCGAAGCCGCGTTCGAACGCGAGATAGATCCGGTTGTGCTTCTTGCGCGATTCGTCCTTGAGCAGGCGCGCGCACATCATCGGGGTCAATGTCAGTGATATCACCAGCGACAGCAGCAGCGAGGCCGTAATGGTGATGGCAAACTCCTGGAATAGCTTTCCGACGTAACCGCCCATCAGGAACAGCGGAATGAATACCGCGATCAGAGACAGCGTGATGGAAACGATGGTGAAGCCGATTTCCTCCGAGCCCTTCAGCGCTGCTTGCATCGGCGTCATGCCCTCCTCGAGGTGACGCACGATATTCTCGATCACCACCACGGCGTCGTCGACCACGAACCCGACCGCGATCGAAAGCGCCATCAAAGACAGGTTATCGAGGCTGTAGCCGAGCCCATAGAGCACTGCGAATGTGCCGACCAGCGACAATGGGACGGTGACCGCTGGAATGACCGTGGCCCAGAAGTTGCGCAAGAAAACGAAGATGACCATCACCACCAGCGCTACCGTCAGCATCAGCGTGAACTGGACGTCCTCGACGGAAGCGCGGATGGTTTGGGTGCGGTCGGCGGCGATTGCCACCTTGACTGCCGGCGGCACGGAAGCCTGCAGCGTCGGCAGCAATGCTTTGATGCGGTCAACGGTCTCGATGACATTGGCGCCGGGCACCCGCTGCACCGCCAGGATGATCGCGGGCTGCCTGTCATACCAGCCCGCCAACAGGTCGTTTTCGGACGCGTCGATGGCATAGCCGATATCGCGAATGCGCACCGGCGAGCCATTGCGGTAAGCGATGACGAGATCTTCATAGGCCGACGGCTTGAGCAGCTGGTCGTTGGTGTTGAGCGTGTAGGTGACACGCGGGCTGTTGAGCGTGCCCTTGGGCTGATCGACATTGGCCGCAGAGATCACGCTGCGGACGTCCTCTAGGCTGATGCCGCGTGCGGCCAGCGCCTGCGGGTTGACCCGGATGCGGATGGCAGGCTTTTGCTGCCCACCGATTCCGACGAGACCCACGCCCGGGATTTGCGAAATCTTCGGCAGCAGGATGTTTTCGGCGTAGGCATCGACCGTCGTCAGTGGCAGCGAATCCGAAGACAGTGCGATCAGCATGATCGGCGTCTCGGCTGGATTCACTTTCCTGATCGTCGGCGGGTAGGGGATGTTCGGCGGAAGAAAGGGGCTTGCGGCATTGATCGCCGCGAGCACGTCGGTGGCCGCGCTGTCGACGGTGCGCGACAACTCGAACTGCACCGTGAGTTGCGCTACGCCGAGCGCGCTGGAGGAGGTGAGCTGGGTGATGCCGGGAATCTGGCTCAACTGCTGTTCCAGCGGCGTGGCTATCGAGGACGCGACGGTCTGCGGATCGGCTCCGGGCAATTGAGCTGAGATCTGGATGGTCGGGTAATTGACGTTCGGCAGCGCTCCGACCGGCAGCAGCGGATAGGTCGCAAGTCCGCACAGCAGCAGCCCTGCCATGAGCAGAGCGGTCGCGATCGGGCGCAGGATGAAGGGTGCGGAGAGGTTCATGGGATGGCGTCCTGCACCGCGCTTTGCAGGTCGGCTTCCTGCGCGGCCTTGCCATGCAGTTGCTTGACGCGGCTGCCCTCCTTGAGACGGTACTGGCCGTCTATCACGACGACCTCACCCGGTTTGAGGCCTTGATCGACAAGCGCCTGCCCGTCGGTGATCTGGGCGACGTGAATGGTCCGCAATTCAGCAGTCTGGTCCGGCTTCACGACATAGACATACGTGCCGCTCTGGCCCTGCTGCACGGCCGAGCCGGCGATGCTGATGGCGTCCTTGCGCGTCTCCAGCAGAAGACGCGCATTCACCAGCTGTCCCGGCCACAACCGGTGCTGATGATTGGGAAATGTGGCCTTGAGCTGAATGGTGCCCGTGGTACCCGCGATCTCGTTGTCGACGAGCAGCAGGTCGCCTTCATCCAGCTTCATCCCGTTGTCCTGGCTGTAGGCGATGACTTTCATGGGCCCTTTCGCCATCCGGTCCTGGATGGCGGTCAGATCAGCTTGCGGCAACGTGAACAGCAGCGAGATCGGCTCGATCTGGGTGACCACGACGAGGCCATTCGGATCGGTCGGATGAATCACGTTGCCGATGTCGACTTGCCGGACACCGGTGATGCCGGAAATGGCCGAGGTCAGCCGGGTATAGCTGAGCTGGACATTGGCCTGATCGATCTGGGCCTGGTCCGCCTGGACGGCTGCTTGCAATTGCGCGACCTGCGCCTTCTGCGTGTCGACCAGTTGCGGCGTCGCATAGCCCTTGTCTCCGAGCTGGGTGTCCCGCGACAGATTGGCTTCGGCATTTGTGAGTTGGGCCTGATCGCGCGCGCGGTTGGCCGTGAACTGCTCGATCTGTGCCTGATAGGGACGGGGATCGATCTCCGCCAGCAGATCGCCGGCCTTGACGGTCTGCCCTTCCTTGAACGTGATCCTGATCAGCTGGCCCTGGATCTGGCTGCGCACAACGTCAGTGTTGTAGGCGGCTACCGTGCCGATGCCGTGCAGATAGATCGGAACATCCTTTCCACTTACGGCACTCGCGACGACCGGCACGGCGGCCTCGGACACCGGCATTGCAGCCTCGGCCGGAGACAATCGCTTGAGATAGAGGATGGCGCCGCCTGCCAGCGAAGCGACGACGAGGGTGGCAAGCGCGGCGATGGCAAATCGTTTCACTGATATGTTTCCTTTTCGAAGCCTGGCTTCGGCGTACCGGCCGGATCGGTGTTGATTGGTGCACTCGGTCCGGGGCCGGCGCAGCTACGCTTGTCCGGAGGACGTCGGCCATGCAGTCTCGATCATCAGGGATGCAAGGAGAACGGCGACTGCAACGGTGCGCAGGGCCAAGTGCGAGGAGGCGCTGGGTTCCGGATGGAGTTGTGCGCGCATCTGCGTTCTCCGGCTGAAACTGATCTTCGCAGGAAGATAGAAAGTTGCGGGAGCGCCGGTATTTCCGGAATGCACGTGCCGCAGTGAAAACGCACGAGGGCGAGGTTCCGCAGCGGGCGTCGTGGACAGCCGATCTCGCTTTGACCGACGCAACCGACAAGATCTGGCTCGCAGGGTTATGGTGTTCGACAAGCTGGCCCGCACCGGCGGAGCCTTCTCATGAGGGCTCCACCCATGGCCTCGCAGCGCCCTTTGGCTTAAGAGGGCGGAGAGATCGCCTAGAGCGAGGGCGGAACATCGACAGCATGTGCGATCGGCTGGCACTGCGCCTTTTTGTGTCCAGGCCGATCGGCACTATGCACGCGGGCCTACCCGCAGCTCAGGGGGCGCGGTTGGGCCGGATGCAGCTCATACCAGTCATGGCAATCCGGATAGACGCCATAGAAACCATATCCGGTCCCGACGCCGCCATAGCGACGAAACGCGTGCTGGCGCAGGCCACCGGCGTGGCCGCCGAAGCCAAGGCGTTCGCCACCGAACCGGGCTCCGTCGCCAAATCTGCCGGCATGTCCCATGCCGCCGAAATGCGCGCCGCCGCCAAAGCCCGCGTGTCCGCCGCCGAAGCCGCCACCACCAAACCCGCCGTGGCCGCCGCCACCGCCATGTGCCTCAGCCGTTCCAACCGTCAGCGCTGAGGCAAGCGCCACCGTTGCCAGGATCGTCAATACCGCTTTCATGGGAGACTCCTTTCGTGTCCGTATGCCGGCCGGCCGATTGCCATCGCTGCAGCGTTGTGCCGTCGGCAAGCGCCATCGTGAGGAGAGTTGGAGAGCCCGCGCGACAATCCCACTGAATTCGATGTCAGGCGCGGAGGGCGGCGCATCAGCAAATGATCCGGACAAAGGCAGGCGTGTTCCTCATGGCGACAGGCGGGCCCGAGACCGGCCCGCCTGCATCGTTGAACGGCTGCGGGCCGGCGAGGTGCCCGGCCGACCGCGTTGTCATCAGAACTGGAGACCGGCGGTGCCCGGCTCACAGGGAACGTTGTCGCCGGTCCACGGTGCCGTCGCGAACGCGCCGACCCGCGGCGCGGGAACGCAGACGCGGCCGCCCTGGTAGACGAGCCCCTCCGATGCGACCGAATTGGCTTGCATGGCGGACGATCGCGCGACGGCATGGCTCGTATGCGCCGCGACAGGTCCGCCGAGCATCGCGACCGCGATCAGTCCGGTCGACAACAGCTTGAGAGTGGTCATTGGGATTCTCCTTATGTAACAGCAGGCAGTCCAGGCCGGCCTGCATATGAGGTGCGGACGGTCCGGCGCGAACGAAACGCACAAATGGCTCACTCGCCTTCAACGGCCCGTGATCGCGGCCTTGCCGACAAGCACGATCGTGCAAATTGGCAATGTTCGCGATGCCGGCGCGTAACGCCGGGCTCACAAAGCACATATATCCGGGTGTGGTGCCGCATGGAGATGAGAGATGATGATTGCGACGGCACGTTCGATCGCCCGCGCGACCTTGCCGGCGGCGGGGCGTCCGGATTCCCTGACACGCTATTTAATGGAGTTCGATCTCGCGGGGGATTATCTGGATTACGAGCCTGTGGCGCATCGCATGACGGTGCTGCTCCGCGTGTTCCGGCCGGGAAGGCATTGAACATGTCGGCGCGCACCAGCGAACCCGTGCTTCGCCACAAGCGTCAACGTCTCGCAGCGCGTTGGGCCAATACAATGACGCAAATTCTCCTGATCGAGGACGACGCCGAGACCGCCGACGTGATCGTGTCCGAGCTTACGGAGCGCGGCTTCGAAGTGCGGTGGGCGCCCGACGGCATCGGGGGACTCGACTGTGCGCGCGAATCGTCTCCCGACGCTCTGATCGTCGACCGCATGCTGCCTGGAATGGACGGACTCACCGTGATCGAGGCCTTGCGCAAGGACCAGGTCAGAACGCCAGTGCTGGTGCTGAGCGCGCTCGGCGCAGTCGATGACAGGGTGCGCGGATTGCGCGCCGGCGGAGACGATTATCTCACCAAGCCGTTCGCACTGATCGAGCTCGTCGCGCGGGTGGAGGCGCTGTTGCGCCGTCCGACCGACAGCCGAGAGACCACGCTGCATGCCGGGCCGCTCGAACTCGACCTCATCGAGCGCACGGCGCGGCGCGGCGAGCGCGAGATCGATCTGTTGCCGCGCGAATTCCGCCTGCTCGAATACATGATGCGCCGGAGCGATCAGCTGCTGACGCGCGCGATGCTGCTCGAGGAGGTCTGGAACTACAAGTTCGTCCCGGCGACCACCAATCTCATCGACGTGCATATGGGCCGTCTCCGCCATAAGGTCGACGGCCCCGGTGAGACGCAACTCATCCACAACGTTCGCGGCTCGGGATTCGTCCTGCGGGTTCGCTGACAGGTCGGCGGATCAATGCGACAGGTTGAGTTCATTCGTTCGAATACGTTCCTCTGGGCGGCCGCCGCGGCGGCCGCATTGGCGCTGTTCGTCGCGGGACTGTTCGCCTTCATCTACTGGAAGATCGACGACTACCTTGTCGTGCGATCCGACCGCATGATCGCAACCCAGCTCAACTTCATGGCCGAGCTGCCGCCCGGTCGCCTGAATGACGCGATTTACGATCATCTCAAGCAGGACTCCAGGGGCGTGCAATATGCAGGCCTGTTCGATGCGGCGGGGACCCGGCTCGCCGGCAACATCGAACGATTGCCGCCGCATCTCGATCTCGGCGGGCGGGTCCGGAGCGTCCGGCTCGCCCAGGTCGGGTCGTCGGCGGTTCGCGATGCCGTTGTCAAGGCCGGCGCCAGGCGGCTGAGCAATGGCCATATCCTCGTGCTTGGGAGGAACGTCGACGAGACGGGCGAGATATCGAGCGTCGTCGGGCAGGCGCTGGTGCTGGGGCTGCTGCCGGCGTTCTGCCTCTGCCTGCTGGCCGGGGCCTGGCTGAGCGTCCGCGCCCAGAGACGTGTAGAGCAGGTGAACGAGACGGTTCAGCGTATCGTGGCCGGCGATCTCCGCGAGCGGCTGCCAAAGAGCAATGCGGACGATCCGTTCGCGCGGCTGGCCACTATCGTCAACGGCATGCTCGACGAGATGGAGACCACGATCAACGCTCTGGCCGGCGTCGGCAACGATATCGCTCACGATCTCAGGACGCCGCTCACGCGGGTCCGCCTGGCGCTGGAGCGCGGGCGCACGCACGCCGCCACGTTGGAGGATCTTCAGGACATCGTGGAAAAGGCGATGGTCGGAATCGACCAATCGCTCGCAATCGTGACTGCGCTGCTGCGCCTGGCCGAAATCGAGAGCAGCAGCCGTAAGGCCGGTTTCGGTGACGTCGCGCTCGACGAGATACTGCGACAAGTATGCGACGTCTACGAACCCATCGCCGAAGACAAGGATATCGAGATCGACGTCGAGATCGACCGCAAAGTGCAGGTGCGGGGCGATCGGGACCTGCTGTTCGAAGCGATTGCCAATCTCGTGGACAATGCCGTCAAGTTCACTCCCGCGGGCGGAACGGTGACGCTCGAGCTGGTGTCGGACGACAGGGCCGTGCTCGTGCGCGTGAGCGATACCGGACCCGGCATCGGCGAGTGGGAGCGAGAGGCCGTGCTGCGTCGATTCTATCGCTCCGACAAGATGCGCAACACGCCGGGAGTGGGACTGGGACTGAGCCTCGTTGCTGCCATCGTCAAGCTGCACGGCTTCTGCCTGACCATCTGCCCGGCACCCGGCGGACGGGTGGAGATATTCGCCGAGAAGGGCGAGGCGCCACGAGAAGCCACCGCATCTGAAACCGGTCGCGTGCTTCACGCCAGCCTCGCGTCGATGTGACTGCCGAGCCAACCGGGATGCGTGCGAAACGGAAATCGTGCCTCGATCTCTGAAAGCAAATTCAGGCTTGTTAAGTCCAATTTACTGGTGCCGGCATTCGGAGGCCTCTTACTGTCCGTTCGACGGTCAGAAATCAGGAGCACAGCATGTCAACGCGCCACGCGAGTTCGAGCAAGATCAATATGCACGTGTCGGGCCGGCAGACGACGGCCGGTGTGTTCAATCCATATTCCGCGATCATTGGCCGGTACGAGCTGCTCGAACGCGAGCAGGAGCAGGAGCTCGCGCGTCGCTGGCAGGAGAGGAGGGACGGCGAGGCCGCGAACGCGCTCGTGACCAGCCACTTCCGGCTCGCAGCAAAGGTCGCGCGAAGCTACAAGGGATACGGCATGCTGTTCGCCGATCTCATGGCCGAGGCCAATCTCGGGCTGGTGATCGCCGCGGCCCGGTTCGAGCCGGACAGAAACTCGCGATTTTCCACCTATGCGACATGGTGGATCAAGGCCGCCATTCACGAATATCTCCTGCGCTCCTGGTCGCTGGTCAAGATCGGAACGACTTCTGCCCAGAAGAAGCTGTTTTTCCGGCTTCGCGGCGAAATGAGAAAAGCCAACAGGGGCGGGATGGAGAGGCTTACGCCTGATGTGGCCGAGGCAATCGCGAGCAACCTTGAAGTTTCGGCGCGTGAGGTGATCGAAATGGATAGACGCCTGCATGGCGACCTGTCGCTGAACGCGCGGGTTGGTGGGGACGAGCAAGGCACTGAGTGGGAGGCCCTGCTGGTCGACGAGGCGAGTGACGCCGAGACCATCCTCGTCGATCAGGATCAGATGGAACGTCGGACCGACGCCCTGCGCATTGCGCTGAATGGCCTCACGAGGCGCGAGCGGAGGGTGCTCGAGGCAAGGCGATTGGCGGAGTGTCCCCCGACTCTCGATCAACTCGCGCGCGAGCTTTCGATCTCCAGCGAACGCGTCCGCCAGATCGAGATCCGCGCGTTTGCGAAGGTGAAGCAGGCCGCGATCCGTGCCACGCAGGATCCCGCGCTCGCTCGCGGACGGCAGCGGAGTGCATCGCGGTCCCTGACGCCGGGCAACCGTACCGGCCGGGTCCTGCGTTCGCGGCCCGAGCTGCTTGTCGCGCCCTGAACAGCCAAGACACCGCGATGAATCGAGCGGCTGTTCGTCCGCACTGACGTCGGGATATCTGAACTCGTTTTCATTTGCAGCGCAGCGCATCGATCGCCACTTGCCCCAGAGATCTCGCGCAACCTGCTCCAGGCAGTCGTCATCATGGGAATTGTCCGCTTTGCGCTCCGCTTTCCGCACACGTTCTATGTGCTTGCGGCGCTGGTCCTGTTTCTCGGCGGCATCGCGGTCTGGTCGATGCCGACGGATATCTTTCCGGAGATTCGCATCCCCGTCGTCACGGTCATCTGGAGCTATACCGGCCTCTCGACGCCCGAGATGGAACAGCGCGTCAGCACGTACAGCCAATATTCGATCAGCGCCAATGTCAGCGGGATCAAGAACATCGAGGCGCAGACGCTCAATGGCCTGTCGATTCAGAAGATCTATTTCCAGCCGGACGTCAATCTCGATCTCGCGATCTCACAGATCGTGTCGGCGACGAACGCGATCCGTGCCCTGATGCCGCCGGGCATTCAGCCGCCCGTCATCGTGCAGTTCAACGCGTCGAGTGTGCCGGTCCTGCAGCTCAGCCTCGAGTCCGACAAGTTGAACGAGCAACAGTTGTACGACTTTGGCATCTATCGGATCCGGCAGCAACTGGCTCCCGTTCCGGGCGTGACACTGCCGACGCCTGCGGGCGGCAAGTATCGCCAGATCATGGTCGACATCGATCCGAACAAATTGTTGGCGCGCGGATTGACGCCGCTCGACATCGTCAATGCGGTGAATACCCAGAACCTGACGCTGCCGACCGGAACGGCGAAGATCGGCGACACCCAGTACACCGTGCGAACCAATGCGACGCCGGCCTCGGTCAAGGATCTCAACATGATCCCGGTCAAGTTTGCGAACGGCGCGACCATCCTGTTGAGGGACGTCGCCCAGGTTCGGGACGGATCTCAGGTCCAGCAGAATATCGTGCGCGAAGACGGTCACCGCTCGGTTCTGCTCAGCGTGATCAAGAACGGCAACGCTTCGACGCTTGCCGTGGTCAATGGGGTCAAGCAGGCCCTGAAGTCGATTCGGGCGTCGGCGCCAGCCGGGCTGAAGATCACCGAGCTGTTCGATCAGTCGGTCTTCGTAACGCATTCGGTCGACGGCGTGCTGCGCGAAGGCGCGATCGCGGCGGGCCTCACGGCGCTGATGATCCTGGTGTTCCTGGGATCGTGGCGGTCGACGCTCGTGGTCCTGATCTCGATCCCGCTTGCGATGTTGTCCTCGCTCATCGTTCTGCATTTCCTGGGCGAGACCCTCAACACGATGACGCTGGGCGGGCTGGCGCTTGCGGTGGGCATCCTGGTCGACGATTCGACGGTGACGATCGAGAATACGCATCGGCTCTGGACCGAGGAGGGGATGCCGCTGTCGGAGGCGACCCTGCACGGCGCGGCCGAGATCGCCGTTCCGACGCTGGTCTCGACGCTCGCCATCAGTTGTGTGTTCACCTCCGTCGTATTCCTCGAAGGACCGGCCAAGTACCTCTTCACGCCGCTCGGCCTCGCGGTGGTGTTTGCCATGCTGGCCTCGTACGCCCTGTCGCGGACGCTCACTCCGATCACGATCGGTCTGCTGCTGAAGAGCGAGCGCCGTCACGGCTTGGGCGAAAGCCCGTCCGGCATGTTCTCGCGCGCTTCGGCGGCGTTCGAGCGCGGCTTCGAGCGCGCGCGCGACGGCTATTCTGCGCTCCTGACGACGGTGCTCCGGCGTCGGAGCATCGTGCCGGCCGTCGCCGCCCTGGTGCTGGTGCTCGGAGCCGTGATATTTGTCTACGTGGGCAGGGACTTCTACCCCCTGATCGACGGCGGCCAGATCCAGCTGCATGTTCGTGCGCCCGCCGGGACCCGCATCGAGCGCACCGAGGCGATCTTCCAGGCGGTCGAGGACAAGATCCGCGAAGTCATTCCGGATCGCGATCGCGGACTGATCGTCGACAATATCGGACTGCCGGCGCGTCCGTACAATCTGGCGTTCACCGACGGCTCGACGATCGGGGTGAACGACGGCACGATCCTCGTATCGCTCAAGGAAGGCCACAGGCCAACCGCGGACTACGTCAAAAAGCTGCGCCAGGTTCTGCCGGCGGCATTCCCGGAAGACGTCTTCTATTTCCAGTCTGCGGATATCGTCACCCAGATCCTTAATTTTGGCCTGCCGGCGCAGATCGACGTCCGTACCGTCGGTTACGGCGCCAACAATCTGTCGGTGGCGAAGGAGCTGCAGAAGAGCCTGGCGGCAATTCCTGGAATCGTCGATGCACATCTTCAGCAGGAGGTCGACGCTCCCGCATTCTACGCCGATATCGACCGCACAAGGGCCGCGCAGCTGGGACTCAATGCCAGCACGGTGGCGACAAACATAAATGTCAGCCTCAGTTCGTCTGCTCAGGTCTCGCCGAATTTCTGGACCGACCCGGCGTCGGGCATCCCGTATTATCTGGCCGTTCAGACGCCGGAGTACAGGGCTAACTCACTCAACGCGCTGGAGAACACGCCGGTGTCGGCTTCGATGGCTGCAAGCGGGCAGACGGTCCCGGGCCTGCTCAGCAACGTCGCGACCTTCAAACGGGGGACCGTGCCGACCAATTTGAACCAGGCCAACGTCCAACCGGTGTTCGACGTCTATGCGAGCGTGCAAGGGCGCGATCTCGGCAGCGTCTCGGTCGATATCGACAAGGTCACGTCGACGCTTCAGAAGCAGCTCCAGCCGGGAAGCTCGATCCAGGTCCTCGGGCAGATTCAGAGCATGCGTCAATCGTTCCGCGACCTCGGGATCGGGCTGCTGTTTGCCGCCATCCTTGTCTATCTGCTGATGGTCGTGAACTACCAGAACTTCGGCGACCCATTTGTCGTCATCTTGGCGCTGCCAGCGACCCTTTGCGGCATCGTGACGATGCTGTTCATCACGGGAACGACCCTCAACGTGCCTTCGCTGATGGGCGCGATCATGGCGGTCGGGGTTGCGTCGGCAAATTCGATCCTGCTCGTGACCTTTGCGCGCGACGCGCAGTTGAACGGGCACTCCGCGTTCGAGGCAGCATTGAGTGCGGGCCGCACCCGAATGCGTCCCGTGCTGATGACGGCCGCCGCTATGATCGTCGGCATGATCCCAATGGCGATCGGAGGCCCGGGCGAGGAGCAGAACGCAGCGCTCGCGCGTGCCGTCATTGGCGGGCTGCTGTTCGCGACGCCGACCACATTGCTGATCGTGCCCTACCTCTTCGCCTGGCTGCGCAAGGGCAATGACGGCAAGCCGCACCACGGCGTATTCGAGGAGCAACCGGAATGAGCGATGTTCGCGCGCGGATCAACAGCGACGGCATGAACGAGCGGCCTGACGCGGACACCTGCCGCATCGTGGATATGCCGGGCAAGGAGGTGCAGCCGCGACGCCGCTCCGGCGGCGCCTGGCTCGGCGGCGCCGTGCTTGTGCTCCTGGCGGGCGGTCTCGGCGTCGGCGGCTGGCGGCACTATCAGGCCGCGCGCGATCTGGCAGCGTCGGTCGAGCAGAGCAGGACCGCCGTTCCCGAGGTTCGGGTGGCGACCGTTCGCGCCGGCGGCGACCTCATCAAAGTCACCCTGCCGGCGACGACGACGGCATTCGAGGCAGCGAACATCTTCGCTCGGGCCAGTGGCTACATCGAGAAGCGCTACGTCGATATCGGGGATCGCGTGAAGAAGGGCGACCTTCTCGCCGAGATTACCGCGCCCGAGCTCGACCAGCAGATCGCGCAGGCGCAGGCGACGCTGGCACAGAACCAGGCCGCGTTGCAGCAGGCCGAGGCGAGCCGGGAGCTTGCCGAGACCACCAATTCGCGGGACAGCAATCTCGTCAAGCAGGGCTGGCTGACTGCCCAGCAGGGCGACAACGATCGGCTCACCCTGCGCGCGCAACAGGCCGCCGTGAGCGTTGCCCAGTCGAACATCACGGCCCAGGAGGCGCAGATCCGCGTTCTTCAGCAGGAGAAGGCCTATCAACGCGTGGTCGCCCCGTTCGACGGCGTGATCACTCAGCGTAACGTCGACAATGGCAGCCTCGTTCAGGCCGGCTCGACCTTCATGTTCACGCTGATGCATTCAAACGTCATCAGGACCCAGGTGTTCGTGCCGCAGGACGAGGCCTTCGGCGTCGCGCCGGGTATCGATGCCGAGGTTCGCGTCCCGGAAATTCCGGGCCGGACGTTTCCGGGAAAAGTCACGCGCATCGCGACCGCGTTGCAGCCGGGCAGCCGTACGCTGCTGACCGAGATCGACGTCCCCAATGCAGACGGCGCCTTGAATCCCGGCATTTATTGCACGGTCGAGCTGTTGATCCCGCGCAGGACTCCGTCGATGTCGGTTCCGGCCGATGCGCTGGTGTTCGATCAGAATGGCCTTCACCTCGCAGTCGTGCACAACGGCGTCGTTCATTTGCAGGCGGTTTCGATCGCACGGGATTTCGGCACCTCGATCGAAGTACGTGACGGGATACGGCCCGGCGATCAGGTCGTGCTCAATCCGGCGGTCAATCTGACAGAGGGCAGTCGGGTCGCTATCCGCAAGAATGACGAGACCCAGAGGGCGCAGACATGATCCGCATTGCGTTCGGGGCATTTGCCGTCCTGCTGTTGGGGTGCTCTCCCGGTCAGGCCCAGGTCGTGACGACCGGCAGCACGACGATGAGTCTGCCGACCGTACCGGGCGCGATCGTCACCTCACCGCTGAACAGCCCGGGTCCGTTTTCCTCAACCACCGTGCCGGGGGCGCCCGACACCACGCTGGCACCCGTTCCGCTTGCGATGGACCCGACGACGCCAGGCACGGTCGTCGTCTGCGCCCCACCAACGACGTCTCCCTCGCCGGTGCCGGCGACACCGATCGTCATGAGCACTGGACTGTCGGCGCCGGGTGGCGTGCCTTCGGTCATCCCGGCCCAGGGACAGAGCGGGAGTTCGATCGGGACCATTGTTGCGGTTGCGCCGTCGGGGACGGGGGTGGCGGCCGCCTGCAGCTCTACGCCTGGTAGCGCGGTAGCTAGCGCGACAAGCTTGCCGCTCTCGATTCCGCAAGTGCCGGCGGGACCGCCACCGGGTACGATTCCGGCCGCCATCAGCGATGATGTCGGCACGGGCATTGATCCGAACGCCGTCGCGCCGAGCCCCAACACCTCGGCCTGTACGGAAGGAATGACGATGAACCTCGGGGCCGCTGCCACGGTTCTGCCGGCCAACGCCTCAGGTGCGGCGCCGACGCCCGGAGTTTCTCCGGTCCTGCCGTCGGGCTGCTGACGACGCAGCTTGCAGAAGTCTCATCCGCCTGGCACATATTCTTCGATGCCGCATCGCCTTGTTCATGCGAGCGCCGGGCCGGCAGCATCGATCGAGCGATCATTTTCATCGTTGCTTGACGTGATGCATGCACATCCTCGCCGCGGAGTGCGCCGCATCGCGCGGCCGCACTCCGTTCGGGGCGAGACGATCAACGGTGCCTGGCAGGCGACATCATGTTCGCTCCTTCGGCCGCTGGCCGACCCCAGTGAGGAGCGCGAACTTGGCCCGCATCAAACACGGGGGCCGCACCACCGGCGCGCTCGAGTCCCATTCGTCCTGCCGGGGCCAACGCACCGCCGTTCAGGACATCCCGGTTGGGATACATTGCAGCAAAAGCTGCGGGCTCCTGGTCGGCGAAGGACCATGAGGCGGAGGCCGACGATAGCGTCGCCGTTGAGATCAGCGCGCCAGCGATCAAGATCTTGAGTGCATTCATAGCAATTCTCCATTGCGTTCTCGTGCGGAGATTCGCTTCGCGAGAGCCGCTGCTCGGCTGGTGGCGTTTCCGAAAATCATCCCTACGCAGGATATGTAGGCAGCCTGATCGGCAAAGCGCGTGCAGGCGCATCACCGTTGCGAGACAATGGCCGAGTGCAGCACATGGGACCCACTCTATCGACGAATAGGTTGTGCATCGTCGCATGGATCCTGTCGCGGGTGTCAGGATCGATCGTGCGATCTTGCGTGGTCGGCGGCGCAGGGCGGAGGAGATTGAAGCTTGATCGTCGGCGACCGAAAGCGGTCTAGCCGGTCGCGGTGACAGCCGGTCCTCTTGAATGCATCGTCGTGACGCCGTTCTGACAATTCAAGCCAAGGAGATCCCGACCACGCGCGGTCATGGCGCGAAAGTACAGGTCCGCGACGTCGCGGACGTCGACCACGCACGTATTGACCTTTGGGTAGCCACTTCGCCGGTCAAGTCGCTCCAATCCGTCTCGTTGAAAGGCCGTTTCACCGGCTTGCGCCCGCGAGCAGGGCGGGTAGCGTGCGACGCATTGAAGTCAGACGTCACTTCCAGATTGCTGCGCCATTTTTCATTGTACGCCAATACTTTCAAATCCGTTCGTTCCGGCCTTAACTCGGTGAGGGCCGCTACGGCGCCGGTCCCGCGAACATCGCATGTCGCGAGCCGGCCGCTCCTCGAGAATCCGCCTCACCGATTGCGAGCATCGGCCGCATCTGACCGCGCAGCCCAGACAGTCGTAGACCTGGGCAGCCGAGCAAAGCGCATCGTCGGTCGACACGACTCCCCTAATGTCGTGATCGCTGATGACGTTGCAGGAACAGATGATCATGCGGAATTCCAATGTGTCGAGGAGCGAGCGGTCTGGAGCCGGATGGCGGCGGTCGTTGCATTTGCGATGGCGCGCCCCCGCCGGTCCGTTCCGGTCCACTGCGCATCGCGGCCGCGCGGGTCGACCTCCAGAAGCTTGACGCCTGCCGGGACCTCGCTGCCGTCGCGGGCGACGCCGCGCAGGATGCCGTCGCGGGGCGCTAGCACCGGAACGCCGGAGAGATGGCCGAGAACGAGATCCCGGTAGACTCGGGTGCCGATCTCGATCGGCGTGTGCCAGCGTCCCGAAAACTGCGAGTAGACAAAGCGCTCTGCGCCGACGTCGCCCAGCGAACTTGCGACGCCGTCGGCCGCGTCGGTCCAGCGCGTGTCGGTGACGAGCCCGATCTTGCCGGGCCGGGTCTCGACCGCAACGTCGCAATTGAAGGTCGAGGAGAAGCCGGGGCCGAGCCCGATCGTCAGCCGGGCGAGCCGCCTGAGGTCGGGCGTGATCCGGCGCTTCTGCAGACGCGCGTCGATCAGCACGTCGATATGGCGAACCGGAAGCAGGTCGAGCAGGCCGAGCCAGGTGATCAGGATCCGCGGAGGCCGGCCCAGTGCCTGATAGACCTGCACGCCGTCGTCCACGCGTTCCGCCACGAATTCCTCGAGCTGCGCGGTGTCGGTGTAGAGCGCGTCATGAAAGGCCATCTTGCGCCGGATCACCGGCGGATCGGGATCGTGCGACAGCACCACACAATATCCTGCGCGGACGAGCTGGATGCCGATCGCGGAGGCGATCTCGTTGGTGCCGAGGATAACAGCGAAGAGTCGTTGGTCGTTCGGCTGGGACATGTGAAACCAGGGTTGCAGAGAGATGTGCAGCAAGGTGTGAGCTGGCCTGGAACCCGAAGAGCAAGAGCCGGGCCATTTGGAACGATTGAAAAAGAGCTCTCAACTGCCGGTCAATGTTCACGAAGCCGTCGCGCGCCCGTCTGGTCCGAAAGCACACGCGAGCGTGTTGCAAACCTTCCATCGTGTCGAAGAGTCGACATCAAGCCGGGAAAACCGCAGCGATCGGACGTGGCCCAAATCCTGCAAAGTTGGTCGTGTCGTAATTGTCGGGCGTCCGATCGGACGCGGTGAGGAGCTGACGTGACGCTCGATTTGCTGGATCGCGATGTTGCGCCGAGTGGCGCGCCCGCGCCCGCGCCCGATGTCGCCTTGTGCCCGTTTCACGGCGACAGGTCGCGCGCGCAAGCCGGCGAACGGAAGACGCTGGTGCTGACCGGCGCCTCGCGCGGCATCGGCCATGCGACGGGAAAATTATTCTACGAGGCCGGCTGGCGGATCATCACCTGCTCCAGGCAGCCCTTCGACGGCGAGCGGTGTCCCTGGGATTCCGGGACCGACAATCATGTGCAGGTCGAACTGAGCGACCACCGCGCCCTGACGCTCGCGGTCGCCGAGATCAAGGAGCGGCTCGACGGCGGACCGTTGCATGCGTTGGTCAACAATGCCGGGATTTCGCCGAAGGCCGCCGACGGCTCCCGGCTGAATTCGATGACGACGCCGGTGGAGACCTGGATGAGCGTGTTCCACGTCAACCTGCTCGCGCCGATCCTGTTTGCGCAGGGCCTCGTGGAGGAATTGAAGCGGTCAGCCGGTTCGATCGTCAACGTCACTTCGATCGTGGGCTCGCGGGTGCATCCATTTGCCGGCACGGCCTATGCGACGTCGAAAGCCGCTCTCGCGTGCCTCACCCGCGAGATGGCCCACGACTACGCGCCGTTCGGAATCCGCGTCAATGCGATTGCGCCCGGCGAGATCAAGACCGACATCCTCTCGCCGGAGACCGAGGCCCAACTGGCGCCGATCATCCCGCTGCACCGCGTCGGCACGCCCGACGAGGTCGCCAAGGTGATCTTCTTCCTGTGCTCGGATGCGGCCAGCTACGTCACAGGTGCGGAAGTACCGATCAACGGAGGGCAGCACGTGTGAGCGAGCGGCCGGCGCGGATCGCCAAAGAAAGCTTGCCGATTTGCGCTAGATCAATGCGGCGATCCCGCTTTCGCGCGTGACGCCCATTCCGACGGTAAATTCCGCGAAACGGATGACAAAGCATGCAAGCGCGACGGAATCTTTTTGCAGCAGTGCCGACAAGTTGAGCGCGACTCTCGACGTCACATGAATGAGAATAATACCAATTCCAGAGAACGCGGCCGGGAGGAAGTAACAGGCAACGGAGAGTCCGTCATGCTGCATGCTGCTCCTTTGGTTGAACGTTCGCCCGCCGATCACACCGCGCCACTCGTGCCGCTGAACGAGATCGCGCTGACCGGTATTTTCGAGATTTCCAAGATATTAACGGCGCCGACGCGCCTGGAGACGACACTCGCCAACGTGATCAATCTCCTGCAATCGTTTCTGCAGATGCGCCACGGCGTCGTCGCGCTCCTCTCCGACGATGGCATCCCCGATCTTGCGGTGGGGGCCGGCTGGAGCGAGGGCAGCGACGAGCGCTATCGCGGGCGACTGCCGCAGAAGGCGGTCGATCAGATCGTCGCGACGGCCATGCCGCTGGTCGCGGAAAACATCGCGACCCATCCTGCCTTCAGTCCGACGGACGTGGAGACCCTGGGGGCGTCGGACACCACGCGCGTATCGTTCATCGGCGTGCCGATCCGCATCGATTCCAAGGTCGTCGGCACGCTGACGATCGACCGGGTCTGGGACGAGCGGCCGCTGTACCGGCTGGATTCCGATGTCCGCCTGCTGACCATGATCGCCAATCTGGTCGGCCAGACCGTGAAGCTGCACCGCATCGTCGCGCAGGACCGCGAGCGGCTGATGCACGAGAGCTATCGGCTCCAAAAGGAGCTGTCCGAGCTCAAGCCGACGCGTGACCGCCGCAGGGTTCACGTCGAAGGCATCATCGGTGACAGCCCGGCCCTGCGCGGGTTGCTGGAAAAGATTGCGGTGGTGGCGAAGTCGAACTCGACGGTGCTGCTGCGCGGCGAATCCGGCACCGGCAAGGAGTTGATCGCAAAGGCCATTCACGAGTTGTCGCCGCGGGCAAAACGCCCCTTCATCAAGATCAATTGCGCGGCTCTGCCGGAATCCGTGCTGGAGTCCGAGCTGTTCGGCCACGAGAAGGGCGCCTTCACGGGCGCACTGAATTCCCGCAAGGGCAGGTTCGAGCTCGCCGACAAGGGCACCTTGTTCCTTGACGAGATCGGAGAGATCTCAGCCTCGTTCCAGGCCAAGCTCCTTCGGGTGCTGCAGGAGCAGGAATTCGAACGGGTCGGCGGCAACCAGACCATCAAGGTCGATGTCCGCGTCATCGCCGCGACCAATCGCAACCTCGAAGAAGCGGTTGCGCGCAACGAATTCCGCGCCGATCTCTATTACCGCATCAGCGTGGTGCCGATGATGCTGCCGCCGCTGCGCGAGCGGCGCAGCGACATCCCGCTGCTGGCCAACGAGTTCCTGAAGAACTTCAACAGCGAGAACGGCCGTGCGCTGAGCTTCGACCGGCACGCGATCGAGGTTCTGATGAGCTGCGGCTTCCCCGGCAACGTGCGCGAGCTCGAGAATTGCGTACAGCGCACGGCGACGCTGGCGCCGGGCCCGGAAATCGTCCGGAATGATTTCGCGTGCTGTCACAGCCAGTGCCTGTCCGCGATGTTGTGGAACGGGACATCGGAGAGCACGCAGCAGCGCTCGCTGCCGATCGTGCCGCTGACTGTGCTTCCTACGAATGTTCCGCGCGAGAGGGTTGCCGGCGGATCTCCGCCGGCGGCCGAGCCGGCGGGGTCGGGCAGCGCGGCCGCGTCGCTGGCCGGCAACGTGACCGACCGCGACAGCGTCGTCGCCGCCATGGAGAAGTCCGGCTGGGTTCAGGCCAAGGCCGCGCGCCTGCTCGGCCTCACGCCACGGCAGATCGGCTACGCGTTGAAGAAGCACGGCATCGAGGTCAAGCGGCTCTGACGGCAGCTGTCGCAGATGCGACATGCTGTCGGGGCCACGACAAGTCGCCCTCGGCAAATAGTCGTTGAATTTCCAACGTTTCCCGATTGGCACGGCGCTTGAAAGGAGATGTCCGACGACATCGTCTACTCAAGGAGCCGGAACACATGTCCTACAAGATTGTCGCCTCGCAATGTACGGTTTGTGGCGCATGTGAGTTCGAGTGTCCGAACGCCGCCATCAGTCTCAAGCGCGACATGTACGTAATCGATCCGAAGAAGTGCACCGAGTGCGAGGGGCATTTCGACACGGCGCAATGCGCGGCCGTTTGTCCGGTGCCCGACACTTGCATCCCGGCCTGAGGGCAGGTCGATGGCGGCGGTTCAGGAAACGATCGAGCGGGTCCGCGGTATCGACGTCGATCAGTATCGC
>NZ_LFJC01000003.1:1748582-1752343 GCF_002776695.1 Bradyrhizobium nitroreducens | reverse complement strand
CACAACCGCGTGCAGGCCGATCCCTAACTAGCGCGGCCTGCGGCACAGCCTCCGACTTGTACGCTTGTTTGGCCCCAGACATGGCGGACCACAAAATTTCGAGAGCCGGCCATCTGCGGGCAGGCGGGGACTGCGCAAAACAAACGCAGGGGCAACGCTGGTAATTTGTGCAACTCACTCGAGTTTTGTGCGTCGCGTTCAATTGACGACTATCAACTTCTCAAGAAAATCCTGCGACACACCGGGGACCAGAAGCAAAGCGAGCCGGACCGCTCGTCACTCCCCCGCATCGCGCCCCCCAGTCAAATCCTGGTCCTAGAGAATCACGATCCAAAAAGCTTCGCTACCGAGTTCTTCAACAGCCTGCTAGAGGGCTCCCGGGTGCTCTTGCCAAGAGGTTGGTCAAGGATCGAAAGCAGCAGCCTGCAGAACATTCCGAAAGAACGAAGTGACGCTTGCTCTGTCGGGCAAAACAGGAGTTTATAGGACGCTGGCTCTAATCAAGAGGGACCAGCGCAATGGCCGACGAAGTCGAAACTTCCGATCTGTTCAAGATCTCCAAGTTGAACGGAGATTTCAAAAGAAACTACGGAACAATACTCGGAGCCCTTCTCTTTTTGCGATCCATCAGTGCAGCGCGTCGGAGCTCGCCCTGGGGTGGTTTGATCCTGGCCTTTGCGACAGCCATCCTGACCTGGGCGGCAAGAACCGGGTGGCCGTGGACCGATCCTTCTTGAAGAAGTAGATTTCGCCCCCTGGCGCGCGGTTGTAAATCGTTAGATTCCCATGCGTTCGAGGTTCGGTCCGTTGGCAAATTCACTCGTTCCGCACCAAATCTTTTTACCCAAAGATCAGCGAGCGCGTCGCGCCGCGCAGTACGTCCGTATGTCCACTGATCACCAGCGCTACTCAATCGAGAATCAAGCTGCCGTCATCGCCGCATACGCACAAACCCGCGGACTGGAGATTGTTCGAACCTATCGGGACGAAGGTGAGAGCGGTCTCGGCATAAGGAATCGGCCAGGTCTAACCGGGTTGATTGCGGACGTTTGCCAACGTCGCGTGAATTTTGATCACATCCTAATTTACGACGTCAGCCGGTGGGGTCGATTTCAAGACATTGACGAAAGCGCTCACTTGGAATTTGTCTGCAGGGACGCGGGCATGACGGTTTGTTATTGCGCCGAGCAATTCGAGAATGATGGAAGCGTCATTTCGGGCATCGTCAAGAATATAAAGCGAGTGATGGCAGCCGAATACAGCCGAGAACTGGGAGTAAAGGTACACGCTGGCGCGTGTCATCTCTCAAGGCTTGGCTTCCGACAGGGTGGCCACCCTTGCTTCGGGCTGCGAAGGGAACTGATCGAGGAAAGCGGACGATCGAGAGGGATACTGGAGAGCGGGGAACGGAAGTCGCTTCAAACCGATCGCGTTGTGCTCCGTCGAGGCCCGCCACACGAAGTAGAGACGGTAAGGCTAATTTTTGATCGTTTTGTGAGTGGTCATCTCACCGAAACAAAAATCGCCCGAGAGCTAAATCTTGCGGGCGAGCTAAACCGGGGGAGACCATGGTCCTTTGGCAAGATTCGCTATCTGCTGCAAAACGAAAACTACATCGGTACCAATCGTTACAATCGCCACAGTTGCAAGCTGCGAACGGTTCGAAAGGTGAATCCGCCGGAACAATGGATCAAGAAGGAGGGCGCATTCGAGCCGATAGTGGATAAAGAGATCTTCGCGAAGGCGCAGCAAATTCTGGAGGATCGACGAAGATGCTGGGGCTTGTCAGACGAAGAAATGCTCAAGCGATTAAGGGTGTTGCTTCACCGAAGAGGGAGGCTAAGCAGAGACATTATCAATGAGACGGAGGGTATCCCCAGTTCCGTGTCATACCTCACGAGGTTTGGCAGTCTGATGGCTGCATATCGACTCATTGGTTACACCCCGAAGCGGAACTACGAACACATTGAGTCTCGGACGGTCCGACGGGATATGATTGAATCCTTAGTCCTGAAGATTGCTGCAGGCCTGGCAAAATCCGGCGAGGATGTCAGGATCGATCAAGTTCATCAGATCATAAGGGTGCGTAGAGTTGCGATATCTTTCCGCGTCGCGCGTAGTCGGCTCGCTCATGGGGCAACACATCCCAGTTGGTACATCATACGTGGCCGGCGCCTTCCAGGCGGCCTCGTCGTCGTGATTCGATTAAACGAAGACAATAAAGAAATCAGGGATTATCTCCTGATGCCAGCATCCCAGTTGGTTGGGCGTGACTTGAGATTTAGTGAGAGGAATCGCGAGCGACTTGGCTTGCGGCGATATGGAAAGGTCCTTGGAATCATCGACACGATCAAGCGGCGTTTGAGCAATCTCGGCTTCCTGGTCAGCTCGACGCCTTCGGACCTTGAGCGAGGCACGCCGACTACTGCGTAGTGGGCGGCCCGAGCCACGTCGTTAGCGCATCAGCGAGCTCCGGTTCGCTTCCGTCTCCCAGCCAGGCCACGTGGCCGTCGGGCCGCACGAGAACTGCGCCTGGGGCGGTGACCTGGCCGATGGCCGGCAGCGCCCACACGCCGTCAGTGCTGGCATTGACGACGTTGACGCGATCGGCCCACGGAGCGACGTCGATGCCGCCGCGCCTACCGGAATGGAGCAGCACGCCGCGCGCGCCATGCAGCAGCGTGAACAGTGTCATCGTCCGCCCTTCGACCGTCAGCTCGAGATCGGGCATGCGCCGCCCCAGCAGCGCGTGGCCTTCGCCAAGATCGTAGCGGATGTCGAGGCCACTCATCATGGCGCTGAAACGTTTGCGCGGCTCGTCCATCGCGAGCAGCTCCGCGATGGTGTCACGCGCGGCCTTGAGGCCGTCGTCGCCGCGGCGGAGCAGGGCGATCTGCGCCACGGTGTTTTTCAGCACGCGCGCGGCCACCGGATGTCGCTCGGCATGGTAACTGTCGAGCAGGCTGTCGGGCGAGATGCCCTTGACCACCTGCGCCAGCTTCCAGCCCAGATTGACGGCGTCCTGCACACCGAGGTTGAGGCCTTGCCCGCCGACGGAGTGATGGATATGCGCAGCATCGCCGGCGAGCAGCACGCGGCCCTTGCGATAGGATTCAGCCTGCCGCGCCGCATCGGTGAAGCGGGAGATCCAGGCGGGATTCGTCGCGCCGAAATCGGTTCCATAGACGGCGACGAGGGTTGCGCTGAGATCGCGCATGTCAGGCTCGCCGGTCGTGATCGTTGCTTCCGTCAACACGGCCAGCACGCGGCCGCTCTCGCTCTTGCTAAGCCCGTGAAAGCCAAGCGCATCGTGGCGCAGGCCCCATGCCGGCGCCTCGCTCAGTTCGACCTCGGCCATGAGGTTGCTGAGCGTCGGTGAGGAGCCCGGGAAATCGATGCCGGCCGTCTTGCGCACCAGGCTGCGGCCGCCGTCGCAGCCGACGAGATAGTTTGTGCGCAACCGCTCGCCGCCGGACAGCGAGACATCGACGCCGGTCTCGTCCTGCACGAAGCCCGTGACCTCGCGATTGCGATGGAACGTGACCCCTAGCTCTTCAGCCCAATCGGCCAGGATACGCTCGATCTGGCTCTGCCGCAGCGCGAGCCCGTAAGGGTGCCGCGTGGGGAGATCGCTGATGTCGAGCCTGGTCCAGGCAAAGCCCGCAAGCTGGACGATCTGACCCTCGCGCAGGAAGCGATCGGCGATGCCACGCTGATCAAGGATTTCGATGGTGCGCGCGTGCAATCCACCGGCGCGCGTT
>NZ_LFJC01000003.1:1624341-1748572 GCF_002776695.1 Bradyrhizobium nitroreducens | reverse complement strand
TCAAGGGGCTGACGCTGGACTGGCACAAACTCTATGCCCAGCGCACGCCCCGGCGCGTCAGCCTGCCGACCTACCCCTTCGCCAAGGAACGATACTGGGTTCAAGCTCACCAGAGTGGCTTCAATATAGCGTCGCCGCAGGCCGCCGAAGAAGCGCCGCCCTCAGGCGCTGATGGAATTCAAGTCTATCCATCCGAGTATCCCTCGGTCGTGGCCCAACTGCCAAAGGTTATTGCCAACTCAATGGCGACGCGAACCGAAAGACCGCGTCAAGTTCGAGCCAAAGGGCACACCGTTGAACAGATTCAAGCGCATCTATTACGAATGCTCGCCGACGTTCTGAATGTGCAGGAATCAGATCTCGACGCACAGGCTGAACTTACCGAGTTCGGGCTCGATTTGCTCAAGTCCACCGAATTCGTAGACCAGATTAACCTGAACTATTCGTCGAAACTCACGCCTCAAGTTTTGACTGATCAGCTTACGATTGCGGGGCTGGCCCGATCGCTCAACGAGCGAACGGAAACAACGGTAGATCAACCTGTTTCCGACGAGAAGCGGATAAAGAATGAGATCGACGTAGCCTTATGCAAATTCCTATGCGCGGAACTACAATCGATGGGCTTGCGCCGGGGCTTAACGATCAAGGTGGAGCAGCTCCAGTCCGCTCTCGGAGTTGTAGATTTGTACAGCCGTTGGCTGAAAGAAAGTTTGAGAGTGCTCAGTAACGCGGGGCACCTCGAGTTTAACGGCGGGGTCTGCTCGACGGCTGATATGCCAGTCTTCGACCTCGCGGTCGTCCAACAGGAATGGGACGAGAAGAAGTCTGCATGGAACGAAAGCGGCCACGTCGCCTCGCTCGTCCAATTGGCGGAAATCACTTTGCAGCAACTATCCCAGGTGTTGCAGGGAGGCAAAAGAGCGACAGACGTTCTCTTTCCAAATTCCTCGATGGCGCTCATCGAGGGCATGTACAAGAACAATCCGATTGCCGATTACTTTAACGCGGTGGTGGGCGATGCTGTCATCGCATTCGTTGAAAGCAGGATAAGCCAGGACCCCGCCGCGAAGATCAGAATACTCGAGATCGGTGCGGGAACAGGTGGTACCAGCGCGCACTTGTTTGAGCGTCTGCGCTCCTACCAATCCAATGTCGAGGAATATTGCTATACGGATTTGTCAAAGGCATTCCTTTTCCATGCACAGCGGGAGTATGGAGAGGCGAATCCGTACCTGACCTACCGCCTTTTCGATGTTTCTGAATCCATTCACTCGCAAGATATTCAACCGGGATCGTATGATCTGGTGATTGCAGCCAATGTCTTGCATGCGACCAGGGACATCCGTCAGACCCTAGCAAATGCGAAGAGGGCCCTTCGAGCCAATGGTCTCATCGTATTGAACGAAATTAGCACAAACAACCTCTTCACGCATTTGACCTTCGGCCTGCTGCCGGGTTGGTGGCTCTACGATGACGACGCGCTGCGCTTACCCGGCTGTCCCGGTCTCTCATCCGAGGCTTGGGAGATGGTGCTTCAGAAAGAAGGATATAAATCAGTCTTCTTTCCAGCCGCGGTCGCTCATGGTCGTGGGCAACAAATCATCGTTGCTGAAAGCGACGGAGTCGTTGCCAAATCACCTGATGCAGCAGCCGAACGCAACATCGACGTTTCCCGTAGATCGCTCGCGTCGTTGCCGATCGATGCGATTGAAGGATCGCTCGACTCGTATGTAAAGCAAATCATTATGGAGAAATTCTCGAACTCCATGAAGGTCGCACCTGCGTCGATCGACACCGAGGCGGAGTTCTCGAGTTATGGGCTGGACTCGATTCTTGCCGTCAGTCTTCTGAGCGCAATCAATCAGGCGTTGGAAATCGACCTGAATCCGACGAGCCTGTTTAAGTACACGACCATCGAGGCACTCAGTGGATATATATCGCGTCAGCACGGCGCAGAAATTGCCCGGAGTCGGGCAATCAAGCCGCTCACGAAGCAACACGGCAAGCAACAGCAAGGAGGTGGCACGCTAGCCGCGCCGCTACAGGTCGATCTGGAGAAGATGTCCCAATCATCCGACGAGACCCGGATAGTACCTATTCGGCTCGCATCGCCAGCTGAACAGAATATCGAGGCAACTGGCCAATGCAATTCGGTCGGGCTGCAAACCATCACCATACCGGACAAGCATCCAATCCCGGTCACTCTCTACTATCCGACTTCTTCTCCATCGCGCGAGATTCGTATGGGCGTCTTCACGCCACATGTGGCGCTCAATGGAAAGCGTCCGGACTCCGTTAGAGGACTTATCGTCATATCTCATGGATACGGAGGCAACGGCCTTGCGCATCACAGCATCGCTCAGCATCTCGCTTCCAAAGGCTATCTCGTGGTGGCCCCCCAACACCCTCTGGATCAACTCTATGATAGTTCGCTCGCGTCGCCGTTCCGCTTCTTCGAACGCCCGCGACAGTTGAGCCGAGTTCTGACGGAGACGCTCGAGGACCCATATTGGGGGCCTAGAATTCCATTGGATTGCATCGGCGCGATAGGACACTCCGGGGGAGGCGCGAGCGTGCTTACGTTGCTGGGCGGATATCCCAATCCGTCGAGAATAGTTAGGCACTGTTCCAGCGCGGCGGACGACCAGAATTTCTGTGAACTGCTGCCCAAGGTCGCCAGAATTGAAACTGGAGAAGTGGCGAGGGAGGCAGAGGGGCACGACTTCGATGCCATCGACGACCGCGTCAGAGCAGCCATCATCATGGCGCCAATGGGTGTTGTGTTTGAGCCTGAGTCCCTGCAGACGATCACCAAGCCCTTGCGCATCTATACGGCTGAGCGCGACGATTATCTCAGCCACAAATACCATGGTGAGTGGCTTTACGATCACATTCCGCATGCCGAATTTGAGGAAGTGGAAAACGCCGGCCATTTCTCCTTCATGGCGCCTGCTAGCGTTCCGGCTGAGGCCCACAATGGCGGTGGCGATCTTTGGCGAGATCCCGACGGATTCGATCGACAGGCGTTCCACGCTCGCCTTCACGATGACGTCGAGGCGTTCTTCTTTCGTCACCTTCCGGGTGAGATGTCTGCGCGGTTCGGCGACAGAGTGCAGGGGTGACACAATGTCATGGACGGTTCGGTCGGGAGTCGACACCGGTTCGCGCCGATCCATAAACGCTAACAAACCAATCTCAGGGGGACTTTGGTGAAAAGAAAAATACTTATTACTGGAGCTGGTACCGGCATCGGCCGGGACGCGGCATTTGCGCTGGCGCAGCGCGGCCATCACGTCATTGCGACAACGTTCAGCGAGGAGCAGGCGCGTGCGCTGTTAGCCGAGTGCAAGCTCCGGGGGCAAGCGCTCGAAGTCTTCAAGTTGGACATCTCTCTACCCGACGACCGACGGCTGCTGACGAAACTTGAACCGGACGTTCTGGTCAATAACGCCGCCGTGGGCGAGGCTGGCTCGCTAGCTGAAGTAGATGTTGAACGGATCCGGGCGGCGTTCGAAGTTAATGTCTTCTCGACCATTGCACTGACGCAGGAGGTTCTTCGCGGCATGATTGCCAGGGAAAGCGGAACGGTCGTGTTCGTCAGCTCTCTCGCGGGGCGGGTTCCAATGCCGTTCTTGATGCCGTACTCGATGACCAAGTTTGCGTTGTCGGCGGCCGGCGCGGGACTGCGCGCGGAAATGGATCAGCTGGGAAAGAACGTTCAGATTACGCTAATCGAGCCGGGGGCCTTTCAGACGGGCTTTAATCAGTCAATGGTTGATCGCCAGTTCGATCCAGCGAGAAGTTCCTACTTCAGTGCTCAAGAAAGCAACCTGAAAGCCAAAGGAGCGCGCGCGCTCCAGCTGTTGGAACGTCGCAGCACGAAATCTGTCGTCGCCAAGATTGTACGGGCGACGGAGGCAAAACGCCCGAAGCTCCGTTACGTCGCGCCGTGGTCGCAAGGGTTAATGGTACGGTTCGCTCGAATGCTGAATGCCTGAGCGGGCCAAGTTGTAGCTGGCGTAGGGTCCCGCCGAGGGCGATCATGCTGTAGATCTGAGGAGGTGAATATCCGCCGGGTGCGTTCCCTGCAGGGGGATCAGAACGCGGGCGGTGAGCGACGGCGCACAGTTCTGCTCTGAACATATTGCCACGAGGTCTCTGCGTCCGAACCGTAGCTGCCAGAACGCCCATCGATCTGCGCGGTCGCCATTCCGGAAGATGGCTGCAATCTCATTTTCCGAAGGAAATTCGAAGCCGAACTCACTCAGCGGCAGCGAAAGGCCCATTTCGCGGGCTTTAATGTAGGATTCCTTGAGGGTCCACAACTCGAGAAACTGATGATTCCTCCGGTTCGGGGGCAGCGCTCGAAGAGCGGCTTGCTCGAAGTCGGAAAAATAGCGGTTCAGGCCTTCACTTGGAATGTTCCGGTCGAGGTTTTCCGTATCGACGCCGATTGAGCCGCTTTTTCGCACGGCGCAGACGACGAGTTCGCTCGAGTGCGAGATATTGAAGTGAAGGTCCTGAACGGCGCCACCCTTGTTCGAAATGGACGGTCGGCCGTAATAATTTGCGGCAAATTGCCAGTCGGACGGCGAGACGTCGGCATAAAACGAAAGAACTGTACGGATGAGCGCGCGTGTCACCAGATAGCGGTGCTTGTCTCTCGGGAAATGGAATCGATGAAGTCGCGACGTTTCGTCTTTAGAAAGTAGCGCGGCGTAGCCCTCCAGAAGCTTTGCATCGTGGATTATGGGAAGTGGAGAAAGCCAAAGCTGGACTTCGCCAGGGTGCAATCCGAGATCCGAGGGATACATGACGACTATGCACTCTCGTGAATGCAGTGTAGCGTTCGGGACGCGAGGCGCGCTTCATGAGGATACGCCAAAGCACAGTTCACATATGTTAGGCCGTCCAGCTCTGTTTTGCGATTGATGTGGCTGTGCCCATAAACATGTATCTTCGAACGCAAAGCGCGAACCTGACTATCCAGCCTCTCGGCGCCCAATACAGGATAGATAAAGCGATGTGCTGGAGGGATGTAGTTCGGCATCAAATCGATTCTTGGAAGGAAATGCGAGAACGAGATGATCGTATTCTCGGGCGCAATTGGCACCTTGCTATTCATACCTAGGAAATGGTCGGTGACGGCCTTCACTGACATGCCGGCCGGCCACTTGCATGCGTGGTAGTCGGTCCATTTCTGCAGGAGATCAGCGCTAGGAGTGCCAAATGAGTAATCGTACCAGCTGAACAGGGGCACGATCGTTACATCTGCAAAGCGTTCCGTTTCCACCGAAGCGCCTGAATCTCTTGCGATGTGACACAATTGCTGAAATTTGCTTAGGGAGTCGACCGGTGGTGAGGCTTGGATCGTCCAGAGATCGTGATTGCCCGGCACGAACATCACTCGCTTGAATTTCCGCACCAGGCTCTGCAAGCACGCGCGCACCAGGTCGAGTTTGTGAGATATGTCCCCCGCGACGATCAGGATGTCGTCGGCATATTCGTGAGCCGAAAGGTCCTCAACCCAACGCAAATTGGCTTCGTAGTCCACATGCAGATCGGATGTTGCAAATACGCGCATGGTCGCAAGAGAGTTAGCTTGGGTGGCTACAGAGCGCAGCTAGGTTCCTCACGTCACTGCCATAGGGGCTCATAACGGAGGCGATGGCTTCGGCTGACGGCTTCGGAAGTGTGTACTTCAAGAAAGTCGCAAGAGTACCCGACGGTCCGGCGTCAATGTATCGAAATATCCCGAGTGCCTGGACCTGCTTGACGGTTTCGGCGAAATTGATCGGTCGACGAGCGACGTCCCAAAAATAGTCTTGCGGGAGCTCGGATAGTATCTTCGTGTGAGCACAGCATGCCAGCGGAATCTCTGCGTCACCCGTCGCAACGGCCGCTGCGCGTTCCAGAAAGGGAGATCGCGCGGCATCGATCCATTTTGAATGAAAAGCGTATTTGACCGGGAGGCGTTGGCTGATGGCTCCGCCGGCCCGAAGAGCCGCCTCGACTTCAGAAATGGCCTTGCTTCCGCCGGAAATCACGCGGTGACCAGGGAAATTCAGCGCGGCAATTGCAATCTCTTCGTGATCGTAAGTCTGGATGCCCGCTTCTCCAATCACGGCAAGCATGGTGCCGTACTCGCAATAGGTGGCAATGCAGTCGGCATTGCGGATCACTAGGCCCAAAGCCGCCTCCGCTGAGATGCAGCCTGACACCACGGCCGCGGCATAAGATCCCAAGCTCGCCCCCAACGTCACGGACGGGAGAATCCCCGATGCGATCAACTGATATGCCATGGAGACCTCCACCATGAAGATCGCCGGATGCGTGACGCGAATATCGTCGAAAGTCTCGGCCTTGGAGCTGTCTCCGTAGAGCTCCCGTAGCACCGAGCGGCCGGCGTTTTCGACCATCCAATGATCGAGATTGTCCATGCTCGACCTGAATGTGCCACCAGCCTCGTAAAGGGCGCGGCCCATCTGGTAGTACTGAGAGCCCTGACCGGAAAACATGAAGACGTTTTGAAGTTGCATGTCTTTCAACGAGAATTAGGAGTTGGATGAACGATAGCCGAAGGTCGGCGCCGCCGGAAGCCGGGAGGCGCTGATCGTGGCGGCGTATGACGTCGCCGTCGTGCATTCGTCGTTGGCAGTTGCTTAGGTCGGTTTCAGGGAGGGCGATACCTGCTCGACGTCGAAATCTTCGATCTGCCTAGTTCGATCGGAGTCGGCAGCGGCACGATGGTCGGTGGCAAGCACGACGTAGACGGCCGGCAAGACGAATAGGGTGAACAGTGTGCCGATCGACATCCCGGCCACGACCACGAGCCCAATCGAGAAACGGCTGGCGGCGCCTGCGCCAGTCGCCGTCAAAAGCGGTATCAGGCCGGTCACCATCGCGGCGGTCGTCATCAGGATTGGACGCAGCCGGATGCGCGCTGCCATTTCGATCGCTGAACGACGGTCCAGTCCCTCGTTGAACTGCAGCTCGTTGGCGAATTCTACCATCAGGATGCCGTGCTTGGTGATCAGCCCGACCAACGTCAGCAACCCGACTTTGGTGTAGATATTCATGGTCGCAGCGCCGAAGAACAATGGAATCAAGGCGCCGACGATCGCCATCGGAACGCTCACCATGATGACCCATGGATCGCGCAGACTTTCGAACTGTGCGGCAAGCACCAGGAAGATAATGATCAATGCGAAACCGAATGTGATTGTGAGCTGGTTTCCTTCCTGCACATATTGCCGGGAATCGGCGAGGTAGTCATGGCTGAAGCCGGCCGGTAACTTCTTTGCCTCACCTTCGAGGAAGTCGACGGCCTGACCGACCGTGACGCCCGGCATCGGTACCGCCTGGAAGGTCGCTGAGTTGAGCTGGTTATAGTGGGTCAGCGCGTTAGGGTCGGTGGCGGTTTCGATCGACACGATGGTCGACAGCGGCACCAGTTGCCCCGTGTTGGTTGGTACATAGTAGCCACGGAGCGATTCCGGCGACAGCCGTACAGTGCGTGGCACCTGCGGAATCACTTGGTATGATCGCCCCTCGAGATTGAAGCGATTTACGTAATTGCCGCCCAGTAGGGTCGAAAGCGTACTGCCGACCTGTTGCATGCCGATGCCGAGGTCGCTCGCCTTTGAGCGGTCGACCGTGAGCCGAACGACGGGCTGATTGAAGTTGAGGTCGCTGTCGGACACGATGAACAGGCCGCTTTTTCGCGCGGCATCCTTCAATTTCTCCATTTGCTCGTAAACAGCCTGGAAGCCTGCGGTGGTGTTGATGACCATCTGAACGGGTAGCCCGCCGGGTCCGCCTGGCAGCGGGGGTAAATTGAAGGCGAACACATTGACACCTTCGATCTTGGACAGTTCCTTTTGTACCAGCGGCTTCAGCTTGATCGAGGAGCGCGTGCGCTCGTCCCAGGCTGACAGCAGCATGCCGGCGATGCCGTTCTGCGCGCCATTGATACCGTTTAGCACGAAGCGCAGGTCGGTCTCCGGGAATTCCTGGAACGCCTTGTCGAGCTTCTCGCCGTAAAAATTCAGATAATCGATGTTTGCGTATTTTGGCGCTTTCGTCACCGCGAATACAATGCCTTGATCCTCTTCGGGTGCCAGTTCTGCCTTCGTGTTCCAGAATAGGAAGCCCGAGAGCCCGAGCATAGTTAGGGCGAACAGCAAGGTGATCGGGTAATAGTCGAGCGAGCGGTCGAGCTTGCGGCCGTACCAGCGTGTAGTTGCGCCGAACACTTGGTTCACGAATCTGGCAAACCGGCGCTCGTCGGAGCTCTTCAAGAGCACCGAGCACATCATCGGAGAGAGCGTTAGCGCGATTACGCCCGACACGATCACAGAGCCCGCGAGCGTGAAGGCGAATTCGCGGAACAGCGAGCCGGTCAGACCACCGAGAAAGCCGATCGGAGCATACACTGCCGCGAGCGTGATGGTCATCGAGACGACCGGACCCACGATCTCGCGGGCGCCTTGCAGCGAGGCCTGTATCGGCGGCTTGCCCTCTTCGAGATGACGGTGGATGTTCTCGACAACCACGATTGCGTCATCGACCACGAGACCGATCGCCAGCACCATCGCGAGCAACGTCAGCAGATTGAAGCTGAATCCCATCATCAGCATCAGGCTGCAGACGCCGACCAGCGACAGCGGGATGGTCACCACAGGAATGACGACAGAGCGGAGGGACGCTAGGAAGAGAAAAATCACCACAACAACGATCAGCACTGCCTCGGCTAGCGTCTTCTCGACCTCGTCGATCGAGGACTGAATGAATTTTGTAGAGTCGTAGGCCACCTTCATCTTGATCGACGGCGGCAAGTTGCGCTCGATTTCCGGGAACAGGGCGCGCACGCCCTTCACCAGCGTCAGCGGGTTGCCTTGCGGGGTCGCCTGTATGCCGATGAAGATCGCGCGCTCGCCATTGAAGGCAACACTTGCGTCCGTGCTTTGTGCGGCCAGCTCTATGGTTGCGATGTCCTCCATCCGCACGAAGCCGCCGTCCTTGGACTTGACGATCAACTTCTTGAATTGCTGGACGTTAGTCAGGTCGGTATTGGTCGAGATGTTTGAAACAACAAAATAGCCCTTGGTCTGACCGGCGGCCGACTGGAAATTATTGGCCGCGATTGCGGCCGCGACATCGGGCGGTGATACGCCGCGTCCGGCCATCTTGACCGGATCGAGCCACAGCCGCATCGCAAAGGTCTGCCCGCCGAGGATATCGGCTGACGCGACTCCGTCGACGGTCGACAGCACCGGCTGCACCACGCGCGTCAGATAATCCGAGATGGCCGAACCCGACAGCTCCTCCGAGGAGAAGCCGAGATACATCACAGCCGTGGTCTGGCCGGTGGTCTTGGTGACGATCGGATCGTTCGATTCCTTCGGGATCAGATACTTAACAGAGTTCACCTTGGCGAGGACCTCGGTGAGCGCCTGGTTTGGGTCGAAGTTCAGCTTGATGTAGATCTGGATCGTGGAGGTGCCCTGCACTGAGGACGACGTGATGTAGTCGACACCTTCGGCCGAGGCGACCGCCTGTTCGATCGGGGTGGTGATAAAGCCCTGGATCAGGCTGGCAGATGCACCGGGATAAACGGTCGTAACGTTGACGACCGTGTTCGACAGTTTCGGATATTGCCGAATCGGCAGCACCATCGCCGCGCGCAAGCCGATCAGGAGGATCAGTAGGCTGACGACGACCGACAGGACCGGGCGCTTGATGAAGATATCGGTAAGGTTCATCACAAGTATCCTATCGAGCTAGAGCGCAATATTTTTCAGGCTGCCGCGCGTGACGGCCTCTTGCCTTCTCCGCGGTCTACGGAGAGAGGGTTGGGGTAAGGGGCCTCTCTGCTAACATGCCGCAAGAGGCGCGCTCGCGGAGGCGATCTCTCATCCAGAAATCAAGCGGCGGTCGAATCTCGACCCCCTCCCGCATGTGCGGCGAGGCGGGTCGCTGTTCGCTTTCATTACGAAGCGCGGCCATAGTCTTAGTAACGCGGCGCTTGTGCCGGGATGGCCGGGGCCGGATCGGTCGAGATCGCGACCGCCGTGCCCGACTGCAGTTTGAGCTGACCGACGGCGACGACACGGTCGCCCGCGGTCAGGCCGCGGATGATTTCGACCCGGCCGCCGACACGGTTACCTGTCTGCACGAAGGTGCGTTCTGCAGAGAGCGTAGTTTTGCCGTCCTCTGCCGTCTTCTCCTTGATCAGGAAGACAGAGTCACCGTAGAGCGTATAGTCGATCGCGGTCTCTGGAACGGTGACCACCGCCGCCTTGTCAGGCAGTACCACTGTGGTGGTCGCGAACATGCCAGGCTTGAGGATCTTATCCGGATTGGCAATCATCGCCTGCACGCGAATGTTGCGTGTGTCGGTGGCGATCTGCGGCTCGATGGTCGTTATCTTGCCCTCGAAGTCGCGGCCAGGATAGGCGTCGACCCTGATGCGTACGATCTGCCCGACCTGGAGCGCGGCGCTGTCCTTTTCCGTCACGGTGAAGTTGATATAGAGCATCGACAGATCGGTCAGCGACACGATCTGACTGCCGGCCGTGAGATACTGGCCGACCTCCACCTTGCGGACGCCGAGCTCGCCGTCGAACGGCGCGCGCACCAGCTTCTGCGAGATGATCGCTTCGGTCTTGGCGATGCCGGCGTTGGCTTGATCAAACGCGCCCTGTGCCTGATCAACGGTAACCTGCGGGCCAAACTGGCGCGCTGCGAGTTGCTTGGCGCGATCGAGTGAGAGCTGCGCCACCGTTGCCTGCGCTTTGAAGTTGGCCAGGTCGGCCTGCTCGGGGCCGTCGAACAACTGCAACAGGGGCGTGCCCTCTTTCATGCTGGCGCCCGCGGTGAACATGATATCAGTGATGCGGCCATTCACGTCCGAGGTAACGTTGACCTGATGCACGGCGGATAGATCGCCCACCGCGGTTAGGAGGTTCGGAATGACTTCGGACTTGGCCTCGGCGATGCTCACCATCGATGGCGGCGGCTTGTTATTGGCGAAGAAACTTGCGATCATTTTGCTTCGGAAGGCATTGAAACCGACTAGGCCTCCGACCAGCAGCACCAGCAACAGGCTGACGATGATGAACCAGCGCGCCATCCGGACCGGACGGACGTGCGGCTTCTCGTTAATCGCCTGTCCGGAGATGTTGGCCTCATTCACGATGTTCATATGATGCCCTTTCCGAGGCTACGAGCTGCCGGAAATTCGGTGGCGTTTTGCGGGCGAGATGCAGCCGTCGCAGTTTCGTGTCCTATTCGAGGTCATCCACGCTGTACGTGGACAAGCCGGATGCGATCGAACGCCCTACATCGGATAGGGGGCGTTTGCCGCGTTGATCCGCCGTCGTTGCGAGACGGTGCCGGTGGCGAATACCGAGCTCACCCCGACAACGCCCCGGCCATTTCAACGACTGGCCGGGACGTTAGCGTTGGTCTCGCCCGACTGGAGCCGGTAAGCCACCCGCTAATCTCCGGTGGAAACCGCAGGCGGTGAATACCGGTATCTCGCGAGTCTCGTCGTCAAGTAAATGCATCTGACTGCCCGCACTCACGCTGTTGCGATGACCACGATCGATTACCAAAAGGCTGGCTCCGTGACAGTCATCAACGCCGCCAGCCGATCGACCGTCAGTCCGCAACCGCTGCTACCGGGACGTCGCCCACCTCGCTCGACAGCTTGATGGTCGCCTCCGACTGAGAAGCCGGGAAACGATTTGGCATGACCAGGGAAGCGAGAATCGCCAGCGATCCGAACAGCGTCGTGCCCCAGAAAATTCGTTCCGCAGAGGAGGCAAAGACCGATTGGTAGAGGCCGAGCAAGCTGGATTTGACATCATTGATTCCGGAGCCCTGCAATGCGGCGACACTGTCAAGTTGCAGCTTCAGGAAGTACCCGATGATGGCAACGCCGATTGCTCCGCCCAACGCTCGCACCATGATCGGTGTGGCCGTCCCAATGCCGATATGCTCCCGAGGCGCGGTGCGTTGAGAGACAACCGTGACAAGAGGAAGAAGGAGACCGATCCCCAAACCCACCGGGAAGGTGCAGATTGACAGGACGTAGGGCTCGGTCGCGAAATGGCCAAAGAAGAGAGCAACGCCACAAGATCCCAACACCACAAGGCCACCACCTGCGAGCGCGGTCCCCCTGATCCTGCCCGAGGCCCGGAGCGCTCGTCCGCCAATCACTGCAGCAAGCGTAATTCCCAACATCAGTGGGAAAAGGTGCAAAGCCGATCCAAGCGGCGTCTCCTGTAGTGCCGTTTGCAGGTACAGCGGCAAAAACACTACAGCTGCAAAAAGAGCCACCCCGCCGACCAAGCTGACAACCGTCGCAGCGCAGAAAACACGGTCGGAAAAAAGGACCAGCGGCAAAATCGGATTCTTAGCCCTGGCTTCGATGAACAAGAACGTCAGCAGAAGAATTGCAGACAACGCGACCAGGATGGGTGTGCTGACGATGCTCGTGGCTCCGGTCGGGTCATAGCGGGTCGCTAGCAACGTGCAAGCCAGGCCGCTGGCCAGAAGGGCTGCCCCGAGGAAGTCGATACGCTTCGCGCTTTCCGCAGTTGAACGGGGAAAGCGCCTCGCGAGTATCGCGATCGCGATCGCAGCTCCGGGGACGTTGATGAAGAATGCCCAACGCCACGAAAGAGTCTGTACCAGCGCGCCGCCGATCAGCGGACCAAACATCGTTGCAAGACCGTATGACGCGGCGAGCAGGGCCTGGTACTTTGGACGCGTATCGGCTGGATAGAGATCCACGAGGCCGAGCATCGTGAGGGTAAGCAGGCCGCCAGCGCCAGCGCCCTGAACCGCTCTCGCCAGGATGAGTTGACCCATGGTGGCGCTGAAACCGCACAGCAGCGAACCGACAAGGAAGAAGGTCACGGCTGTCACGAGAATGGGCTTTCGGCCATAGACGTCCGCAGCCTTGCCATAGAGCGGGATCACCACGACAGAGGCGATGAGGTACGAAGAGAAAATCCAGGAGAGTTGTCCGCCTCCCGATAGATCACGCGCGATCACCGGGAGCGCCGACCCCAGAATGGTCTGATCGAGCGCACCCAGCACCAAGATCAACATGAAAGTCGCAAGCAGCAGGGAGGATGAAGATCGCATATTTTCCACTTTTCGCTTTCCCGGGAGTCGCCAAGAGCGCTCTCATGCCGGGAGTAGTGGATTTTGTAAATTGCAATCTTTGGAACAAGAAGTTGCATTAGCTGCAACAACTCAGGCGCACGAGAAAGTCTAATCCAAGCAGAGGGTTATTTGGCCGGCGGCGCCGCGAAAGCTGCTAGGATTAGGCACGCGCGACCGGCGCATTTTTCTGTGCCAGAGATGGGTTGCAGAGGCAAATCGCTGCAATCGCGATTGCCTCTTCATTGCAGACCGCCCTTACAACGCAGGCCCGGGACGTCGCTGCCAGTTGGCATCTCCCAACACCGACCGAAAGCAGTTCCGCAATGCTGCGTGAGCTGGATCGGCCGTGTTGCGTGGATGCCACGCCAGCAGCATCGGCACCTTCGGCAATTTGAGCGGCAGATCAAACACTTCCAGACCAATGAAAGCCTGCATCGAAGTAGCCATGGGTTCGACCGCTGTGGCAACCAACTGGGTTCGTGCCGCGACGACGAGCGCTCCATGTGAGCTGTGCACCGTCATGGCGACGAACCGAGGGAGCTTCAATTTAGCCAACGCCAAATCGACAGGGGCCAATTCGGGATGAGGAGTTGTAACTCCAACGTGCCTTTCAGCAGCGAAGCGTTTGGCGGTCATCTTTCCTTTGAGAAGTGGATGCCCAATCGAGACCGCGCCCACGAGATTCTGTTCAGTCAACAGTTCCGTCTCGACCTCCGGATCCTTCTTCTGGATAGATCCGATATCAAGATCGACCCGCCCCTCTCGCAGCGCACTAACACCACCGTAACCTTCGGAAAGAAACTGTATGCTCGCCGCCGGCATGACCTCCTGAAGCGCGATGCTGAACTGAGCCCCAAATGCAACCGAAACACCGTCGGGTGCACGAACAGTAAACAGGCGATTGACTCGCGCAAGCCCAGCGTCGATTTTCGGCGCAAATATAACGTTCGCTTGCGCTAGCAATCTATGAACGGGGTCTTTGAGCTCGAGTGCGCGAGGGGTGGGCACGAGCTGGCGGCCCGCACGGACCAGAATTGGATCGTCGATCAGCTTGCGGATTCTCGCCAGGGTATGGCTCATCGCAGGAGTGCTGAGATGCATACGTTGCGCGGCGTCCGTCACGCTGGCTGTGCTGAGGAGAGCGTCGAGCGCTGCCAGCAAGTTTAAGTCGTAGGATTTCACCGTCGCGCGTCCTGAACTGGTGGGTTGATGTCGACGAGAGCTATCGCCAAAAGGATAACGTTATCAAGCCTTATCGGCCAAGTGTCTTCTTCCCTGCCGGAAGCCTCAGGTCGCGAGCCCCAGCATGATATCGGCCACCGCTTGGGCCGATCGCACACAGAGGCGGTCGCACAGCGCGTCGAGGCCTTCCTGCAAGAAACTTTGACGCTACCGATTCCGGCCTTGATGCTACCTGTGGTGTTAATGTATCGGTGCCTATTCGATGGCAATGTAGTTCGTCGCCCGCGCGTCGGGAAAGCGAGGCAGTCGCGATGTCCGCACGTGAAGCTCCTTGCGCAACCAAGGTCAGCCATGCCGATTAATAACTCAAAGTTCTTCGACTCCATTCGCATCACGCGCAATAAGCCCCGGGTGCAGACCAGGGAAGAATCCACGATGTGCGAACGGCCCGAGTGCCAGAACAAGGGGCCGCATCGAGCGCCCAAGGGCCGCGGCAACGGCAAGGAATACTGGCACTTCTGTCTTGATCATGTCCGTGAGTACAACCAGTCGTATAATTTCTTCCAGGGCATGGATGACGACGCGGTCGCGCGCTATCAGAAGGATGCGCTGACGGGGCACCGGCCGACCTGGAAGACCGGCGTTAACTCGAATGCGACGAACGGCGAGGGCAGCGCCCAGGCCGATCTGGATGCCGCGTTCGATCTGTTCAGCGAACTCAATGGCCGTGGTCGCTGGCGGCCGGGTCCCGGCGTCCATGCCGGTCGGGCCAAGCTCGAAGCCCGAAAAATCTTCAATGCCGAGCGCAAGGCGCTGCAAGTGATGGGGCTCGGTGCCGAGGCGACGCTGCGAGACGTCAAGGCGAAGTACAAGGCGCTGGTGAAGCAGCATCATCCCGACGCCAATGGCGGTGACCGCTCCTCCGAGGATCGCCTGATCGAAATCATCAAGGCATACAACTATCTCAAGACCGTGGTGCGCGACGCTCGCTGATTGCGCTCGTTGCGACGGCGGTGGGAAAGTGCCGTTACCGTGTTGCGGTTTGCGCAACGGCGCGCTTGCGTAAGAGGTCGGTGACGCCGGGTCTACGAGACTGCCGTTGCGGATCGGCCCGGTGACGACGCTGCGTGCCGAGCGGGCGGCGCGGATATTCCTCATCGAGAAGCCAGAATTCTTGATCAAGAAGCTGCGGCAGAACCGGTTCGGGCAATCCTCGGGGTACATTTCAGTCCAAACGATTTCTCCCACAGTCTACAGACGCCGCCGGATGGCTCTGGGTGCGCCCAAAATACATTCGTCAGATCCTGGTGAAGAGGGGCGCGTTCTTTCGGTGGGCCTTAGCGATGCTCCAACACGTCCAGCACAGCATTCGCGTGTTCTCGCAATCCCGCGAGGGAGCTGTTCGTAACCGTGATTCTAGATGACACCTGCACGTCGCCGATTCGTAGCAACCGATGCTTTTGCGAAGCAGAGATGTAGCTCCTTAGAGGGTACTCTATCGACACGCATTCCTTCACGGAGCCTAGATCATGGGGGTAGCGGAGCCCGAGGCATTCGGCCGCAAGAAACTCGAAGGCATTCACTCCGTCAGCTGCCATCGACATTCGGAGAGACGCCGCAAGTCGCGGATTGATTTCAACCAGAAACAAATCCTCCCCGGTGTCTATATACTCGATCTCGACCAGGCATTTCCCATCTATGGCGTCAACGATATCTCTGCTGACTCGCTCAATCCTGCCAACGTCGACATTTGCGAAGCGATGGCCAGGACACACCCTCCGGCGCGCAGCGGCGTGAACCAGGGGGCGGGCGTTCACACCTTTGTAGACCGTTGGATAGAAATGAGCCCGCCCTCCCGCGCCGACAACGTTGACGGACAGCTCATGCCCGATGACGAATGGTTGAAGAATATAGCTTGTGTCGTATTCACTCTCGACAAAAGCGCCGAGCCCTTCTTCAGACTCGAACACAGCTATGCCTCTGCCCTCTGTTTCGCCAATCTTCTTGGCAATTATAGCCCGCCCCGGCCTGCGCCGAATCCACATTTGCGCCTCATGGGCGTCAAACTCCGGAAGCGGCTCAACTCCGGAAACGCCTTCGGCGATGGATGCCATCTTCCTCTTGTCGAAAGCCAAGCTGGCAGCGCTTAAACTCTGTGCGATCGAGTTGCGCCATCTGGGAGCGATTTCAGCGTCGCGCTGTGTCGTGAGATGATGACTGACAAAGATGATCCCGTCGAACTGCCCATCCTGCAGCTCTTCTGGCATTGCGACATCGATGTCCCACGTGCACACAAATGGCTCGTACGCCGCCGACTCGAGTGAGGGGAGGATCCAGGACAACCAGGTTTGCGTTCCGAGCACAAACAGCACGCGCGGTTTTCGAGAGTTGAGAGCAGACATCTTTATCTTCCCCGCCAAAGCCTAGATTGTGAGCGCGCTTCTTGCCTGTTGCCTGTCGCGCAACGCGCCGCGCTCAACGATGAGGCGGCTTTGGTCGGCAACCACAGCGAGCTGCGTTCCCAAGTCAACGGCCACGTGCAGATGGATCATAAGCGACGTCGGGTCGCGGACACATTGTGCGCGGATTCGAACTTGATCACCGTGTCGCACACAGGACAGCTGCCGGACCGACAAACTGACCCCTACGCTTTCCTCGGCGCTGTCGAGAACGCCCCCGGCGGTCGCCTTGCAGGCCGCCTCGATGTAGGACGACAAACTCGCGAGGGAGAGCATTTCATCCCCAGTTTCCGCGTCGTCGAAGGAGGCAGCCGTAACCTTGAATTCGGCCGCGTTCTCTGTGCGGCCGCCCAGGGACGAATTCGAGGCCTTGGAAGTATCTCTTGTTGTCTTGCCGTGCACTGATGGTCTCCTGACTCGAAGCTCGGTGGGATCTCGCGCAGCGCCAATCATTGCTTGGCAATAAAGCCGGTCCTGTTATCTGGACGAATGAAGAGACCACCCTCCTTGAGCAAACGCTCCAGTTTGTCAGCCGCGGGGAGGTTGGACGCGCCTCGCTCCGTCAAGACGATCACGTCAAATTCGGCTGGAAAGTAGGGCAGCGGCTCCCCTTCCTTGACTGCGGTGAATTGGCAACGGTCATAGACCCCTCTTTTGTAGGCTTCGAGGTAGGCGGCAGCAACCGCGGTATGACTGGCGCCGACTGCGCTCAGGAGATGTCCCGCTTCTGCTAGGCTCAGATACGAACTCGCGTCTCCCAGGGGTGGGAGCAGAATGGAAAGCGTCGTTGGACCAAAGCGCTCAAGCAGCAGTTCGTGCAATGCGCTCCGGGTTGGTTGTGGGCCCGTACCCTGCGGCCTTCGCCCCAGTGAGCCGGCGACGTACTGCTGCTTCAGAGCCTTCGAATCTGTCATCACTCTGCCCACCTGATTTCGTCGGCTATGGTTGCTTCAAAAGCCGCCTTGTACGGCGTCTAACGTATATGGGAGAGATTCAAGGAAATGGCTCACGTCGCCGGTGGCTCTGCCCTCCAGACCGTCCAGTTTCGAAAGCAGGGCCGTAGCGGCTCGTTTGGCGTCGATATCGGTCACGATATTGATCGATGATCGTGAATTCCAGGACGTGACGCAGCCTCCTGCATATGACCCAGACTGGACGACGTCGACAGTCGCTGGCTTGGCATCGACCATAATATCGTTATCCATCAGCGCCAGTGCGACGAGATGGTCACATAGGGGCATTGTGGGCCCATGCTGTCGGATGAGGCGGCCAAAGTCTTCGGAGAAGACGCGAGACAGTCGCTGTCGTGGTGATTGGACGTTGCTCGCCAATTCCGGGTCGGATCTCAGCTTCCGGCAGGTTTCATAGGGAAAGAGCAGGGCGTTGCAGCCCGATTGCATAATGCTTGATGCGGCAACCGGATCGTACCAGAAATTGAAGTCGATCTTTGGATCCGCAGAATTGAGCTCGATGTTGCCGCCCATGATCCAAAGGGTGAGCGATCGACGTCTGTCTTCGCTCAGGCTGTCCAGCGCTGTCGCCAGATTTGTCAAAGGAGCGAGGCAGACAATCGTTGTTATGGCTGCGTCCTGCAACAGAATCTCGCTCAGATTTGAGTGGACGTTGCCTGAGAGCTGGTGATCTCTGGGGACCAGCCGGGGCCGCGAGGCCTTCCCGTGAGATCCGATAAAATTTGTGCGTCCGTCAGCAAGCCGTTGCTGCGCGTCGACCCGCCGCGGCTGAAAGTATTCGTGGCCAATCCCCGCGGCTATTGGTACCGCCTGCAAACCACAGAGACCTGCAACCGCTAAAATATTGACGAGCACTTCCTCGGCAAAGGTATTCCCCGCAGCACAAGACAAACCGGATATTTGAAGCCGCTCATCCGAAAGCAGAAGCAGAAGCGCTTGAAAATCGTCGCTTGCGAAGTTGAGGTCTGTATCGACTAGAACTCTCGACATAGCGGGCGCCTGATCCAGATTCGAAACGATGCGTTCGCGCAACAGAACGGATCAGCTCACGTGAATTTCTCGGAATGGCCCCTTCGAGATCGATGGCACTGCAACGACGTGCCGTCTTGGTCGCATGCACTGACTATGAGAGAGCACGGCAGAACTCACTTCCAGAACTTGATCTCACGAGTTCAAACACAACCTTAGATGACTTTCAAGGGGAGGTTGCATATTTCTCAGTTGGCGCTTGGCAACAGACGGAAATCTGCGCAACAATATGCAGGTCCGTATGGCGCACTGAAAGTGCGCAAACAGATTTTGCGGAATTTTGACGAGCTTGATGTGCCGATTATCGAGCGCTCAAGAACACCAGTCTCTTTGCGTTCGGCGCGTCGCAAAAAATTCGTTTGCAACCAAAGAAGGTGTTATTTACTGTCACACCCTGTCGGCGACGTTTCTTAGTTGCTCCGATGCGAGAGAAGGAACGTGCTGATTATGGGTCTGCCGTCGTCGTCGGTGTTTGCATTCAAGCGGTGGGTTGGCCAATTCAGGTCGCGGGCGCGAAATGCTCCAAATGAAGATGGCACGTCCCTGATCGAAGCCGTCGCAATCGCGAGTGTGCCTGATGTGCTTCTTGGTGCTGCGGTCCTTTTGAGTGGCTCGTCGTTCATTGGCCCTTCTGCTAGCTCTCGGTCGCGATCGCGCTCCGGGCCTGCGGTCGCGATTGCGAATTCAGGTTAGGCCAGTGTCCTCTCGGATGTCGAGTTAAGTTGGTCGATGGAAGGGCATGCTGTGATCCTAACCGAAGAGTTGTTTCTGGCGGGAATGAGACTGAAATCCGCGCCTCGGCTTGCGGGTGACGTAGCCAAAAGGCTTTCTGAAATCGAGAGTACGGAGGCGTATTCGCGCTGGGCAGGTTCTGCCCAACAAGCTGCACCATTTCGCATCGAAGACCCGCTCCACACGAACGCGCTGGAGGCAATCGGGCTCGTTGTTGATGGCCGGCTGCGCGTCAGAGTCAACCGCATGCATGACCGTCTGTTTGTGACGGATGGCGTTTGGGTCGACCCACGCTGGCGAGTATTTCCGTTCTGCGACGAGAGCGAAACGTTACTGGCTCACGCCTCGCCAAACATAGGCTGGCCCGACTGGACGTTGGACCTTGCCGCGGGGTGTGGTCACAATATGCTTGGCTTTGACGGCGCCGATCGTCGGATTGGGTTCGATGTAAATCCGCGTGCGCTTGCTTATGCAGTCATTAATCGATCGCTCAACGGGATAGATGCGAAGCGACAGGGGTTCGGTCTCAACGATATTTGCGACGGGATACCCGCCTGCATTGGAAACGGGCTTGACGGTCGTGTGCTGATACTTGCGAACATGCCTTTTGGCCTGGCGCCGGATCGCGATGCCTTGCCACTGACCTCCAACGGCGGCCCTTCCGGCGCCAGCTTGCAGATCGCCACGTTCCTCGCCGTCCGAGATCTGGCTGCCGCCAAGCCAACGCTCGATATTCGCGCTTGCCTCATGGGGTTGACCGTGGGGGATCACAGGACGGACCGTTGGGAAATCGTAGAGAAGGCACGCGAATGTTTCGGTGCCGATCGCGTAACTTGGACGCTTCTCAAGGGCGAGAAGGTATTTCGGGTCAATGGCATCCGCGAGCTGGACAATCCGGTTCCTCTCAGGGGGGCCTTGCCGCGCATTACGGAATGTACCCTTTACGTGAAGGATGCCGAACGAAGCGAACAACGCGCAGCCTACGAAAGGCTCGCCCTTCAGCACGAAGAGATGGGAAATCCTGATATTTCGTACGGAATTGTCGACGTTCGACTGAATCGATAGCAGCGAGAAAGAGGCACAATGCGACATCTTTTGTCCGTCCACGATCTCTCTATTGACGAGATCATGGCGCTTACGAATCCGATCGACAACACCAGTCCTCCGGACGAAAGATTGCGCGGAACTCTGGCATTTCTGTTTGCCCAGCCGAGCCTGCGAACAATGTCGAGCTTTGCAGCTGCAGGTACCAGGATTGGATTGGCGCCCATACAAGTGACAGCGACCGGAGATGCGCTGAAGGATAACACGGACTTCCACGACGAGATTGTTCAACTGAGCCTGACGTCAACGTGCGTCGTTGTACGGGCTTCCAAGGCGCTTGAGCGTGATGCTCTGTCGAGTTGTAAGGCGCCCGTAGTCAATGCCGGCGACGGACGAAATGAGCACCCGACACAGACGATGAACGACATCGCCGTGATGCGGCAAATCGGCCTTGAAGGAGCGACTGTCGCCCTGATAGGCAATCTTAGGAACCAGCGAACGACACATTCTCTCGCGATCGCACTCCAACGGCTTGGAATCAAGTTGCGGCTGGTCAGCCCCACCGAACTGCGGCTGCCGGATCAATATGTCAAAGGAGACGTGGAGATCGTCCACACGGAGAAGCGGCCGGAGGTGGACGAGCTCGTCCGCGACGCGGACTTCGTCTACATGCCGCCACTCGGATATTGGGGGGCAGCAGATATTGACTATTCCCCTGCTTACGGGTTCGATCTTGCTCGTGCGCAAAAGGTACTGAAGCCCACAGCGCGCCTCATGCATCCTTTTCCTCGGTTCGCTGAACTGGACAAGAGCTTGGATGGGAGCTCTTTCGACGCTTATCGGTTGCAGACTATGGTTGGACCTGTGATCAGAGAAAGAATCTTGCGAATGTTGCTTGGATGGTGACGCTGCGCACTAGACGGTCGGCGCAAGACGGAGGGGACGACGTCTACTTCGTTGGGGTGCCGAGATACATGATGTTGGTGGTGCGGCGCGCGAGCAGCTGCTTTTGCGGTGCCGGTGATCACACGGGCGGATGTTACGTCGATAGATCCCATGGCGGGTCGGGAGGACGGTTCGCTGTCATGTGATGTGTTGGGCGCATTCCAGAAAATCCGGGACATCCAGCCCGATCAATACGACGCCGTCGAAACCAACGGCCGCGTGGCGCCGATTCCTGGAGCCCCGGTTTGGCGGTTAAATGCCATGGGAATCGATCCTCGCCGAAATTCAGCCAGGTCGAGCATCGGACCTCGGGGGCACGGAGTGCTGAGGCCATAGGTTCTGCTCATGCTTCCGGTGTGCCACGGCAGGCCCGGGGAGCGCTGGGTGCTGCCGCTGCATCCCTCGCGCAAGGATCGGGCGGGAGGTTGATCAGCGTGACGAACGGAACACAGATTTGGACGGCTAGGTGGGAAAGTGTTGGGGCATGGTCGATGGACTTGTGTTGATTCAGTCCAAGCTGAAGCGAGATGCCAATCGGCGGATCTGGCGCGTTGCCGGCCCTGCCATGCTGGCCAACATATCGGGCGCGTTGGTCAGCATCGTTGATATCTGGGCCATCGGCCACCTCGGTAGTGAAGCGCCGCTGGCTGGCTTGGCAGTCGGCGCGTTCTTTATGATCAACCTCTATGTGTTGTTCAGCTTTCTCTATATGAGCACCGTCGGATTTGTTGCTCAATCCTTCGGATTGGGTCTACGCCGAAAAATCATAGAAGTGACGATGCGCGCCGCCGTCATGGCTGCTGGGTTAGGTTTACTTTTCGTGCTCCTGTCGCCTGTTATTCGGGAAGTGACTGTCAGAGTTTGGAATCCCTCGCCAGAAGCGGCCGAGGCTGCTTCCACCTATCTCCGGATTAGGATGCTTAGCGCGCCGGCAATCTTCGTTAGCATGACGGCTAAAGGATTCCTGATCGGCACCCAACGAGCCCGCATTTCTCTATGCCTCGATCTTTTCCTGAATGCTCTAAATACCTTGCTGACCGTGACATTTGTCATGGGGCTGGGATGGGGCGTTGCTGGGGCGGCAACCGGTAATCTAATTGCCGAATGGGGCGCCGCAGTCGCAGCGGTCGTGTGGCTGGGCTACCTGATTCGCCCAGCCCGCGTGATGGCCACGGTTCGACGCGTCGGATTTTGGCGCGTCGGTCTCTTCCGTGAGCAGGCATCAGTCAATACTTTCCTGTTTATGCGAACCCTGTTTGTCCAGACCGTGTTTGCGATGATGTCAGTGTCTGGTGCGCGCTTGGGTGACGAAGTGTTGGCCGCCAACCACGTTCTGCTTCAGCTCGTCTTTGTTGCGACATTAGCGATCGTAGGTATGAGCAGCGCGACCCAGACATTGGTCGGTGAGGCCAAAGGAGCGGGTAACCGCGCCCTTTTTCACTTCTGGTCGGCACGGACGGCACTCTGGTCCTTCGTAGTCGCAATGGCCATGACGCTTGCCTACGGTATAGGTGGTGGAGCGATCATTGCAGCATTTACCAATGTCGAGGGCGTGCGTGCTGCTGCTGACCAACAGCTTCACCTGGTCGCCTTATGGCCGGTGCTGGCGGTGTGGAGCTATCAGTTGGATGGGATATTCATCGGAGCAACCTCCGCCAAACCAATGGTATGGGGCGCCGGTGCGGGAGCCTCGGTCTTTGTTGTGGCGCAATGGTTGCTCGTTCCCCCATTGGGCAACGAGGGCTTGTGGATCGCCTTCATCCTGTTTTTCATAGTTCGCGGGCTGGTGTTAGCCGCTTGTTACGCACGGCTAGCTAACAAGATTGCGCTTGTTGCGAGGGCATGACGCATTGCATAGGAAGCAGGTGCTGACGGGCAACAATTATCGCAGCATTCCCAATGCCTATTTGGCGATCCATGCGTGCTTGATAGCAATAGGAAAACACACTATCCGGCGCAGCCGCGTTGTCCGCTTGTTTGAAAGTTGACGGAATCTGATGCGGCTATAGTGCTTCGCACGGTGAGCGTTATTGCCCCTGCAGAGCAATCCAGCGCACTTCGACCTCGTCATCGTCGGCGGCTGGCGCGTGCGGCAATGGCCGCACCGGGCTCTCGTGAACCGAGCCGCGTCGCGTCTCGGCCTTCGGCTTCGATCCCTCGCGCAAGCACATATAATGTGTCGCTCGCCGGAGGCACTCGCTCGCGGGCCCCGCCGGCATTCCATGCCGGCGTCGCTATCACTGTCCCGCGTTCGGGTGCCTTGTTAACCGGTCTCGCGACTGCACTCGGTCCCGGGTCCCGCCGCTACGCGTCGGCGCTATGCTGACCCTCCTGCGGGTGCCTCCTTTGATTTTCTCACTCTTCCCTTGTTCTCACCCGCGCTGATTTGCTCAACCGGATCTAATGGGCTCCGCCCCTCGCGCGCGCCAGGGTAAAGCGCCGGCTGTCGCCGGCGCCGCCCCGAGCGGTCTCCCCGGTCTTCCGCGCTTTCGCTGGTCCTTCACTCTCTCGAACGGCTGACATGCGCCCGTGCAGACCCGCTCTTGCGAGCGGCCCTTTCGGGCGGGTGATCCCCCTCCGCTCGGGTCGCCCTGGCACTTGCTACCCCCGGTCTCGCCGACGGGCAGGGGTGCAGGCGCGGAGTGCGCGCTGCACCCATGGAAGCAAAAGGAAGAATGATCATGTCGGCTAAATCAGTTGAAATCGTTCCTGCGAGCGGGACGGAGGTTCTCATTCCGCTCAACAAGCTGAAGAAGTCCCCGAACAATGCGCGCAAGACGCCACATAGCGAGGCGGCGATCGAGGCCTGCGCGGCGAGTATCGCCACGAAAGGCATCTTGCAAAATCTGGTGGTACAGCCGGAATTGGACGGAGAGGGAACGGCCACGGGGTTCTATCTCGTGACCGTCGGCGAGGGCAGGCGGCTTGCCCAGCTTTTGCGGGTCAAGCGGAAGGAGATCAGGAAGACCGAGCCGATCCGCTGCGTTATCGACACCGCGAATGACCCCCACGAGATCAGCCTGGACGAGAACGTCACCCGGGAAAACATGCATCCCGCCGACCAGTTCGAGGCGTTCCGGAAGCTCGCAGACGAGCGGGGTTTCGGTGCGGAGGAGATCGCCGCGCGCTTCGGGGTGACGCCGCATGTGGTGCGGCAACGCCTTCGGTTGGGTGCGGTTTCTCCCAAACTGATCCAACTGTATCGCGAGGGCGATCTGACCCTTGAGCAGTTGATGGCCTTTGCCATCACCGACGATCAGGCGCGGCAGGAAGGCGTCTATGAGCGCCTGTCCTACGACCGCGATGCCAGCACCATCCGCCGTCTGCTCACCGAAACTCATGTCGCGGCAACGGATCGACGCGCACGATTTGTCGGACTCGAGGCCTATATCGAGGCAGGCGGTACGGTCCTGCGCGACCTCTTCACCGAGGATCGCGGCGGCTATCTGGAGGACGTGGCACTGCTCGATTTGCTGGTGACGGCACGGCTTGGCCGGGAGGCGGATGGGTTGCGGGCGGCCGAGGGATGGAAGTGGACGGAGCCCCACCTCGACTTCCCGCATGCTCACGGCATGCGTCGGGCCTACCCGCATCCGGTCGAGCTTTCGGCGGAAGATCAGACCGCCCTTCAGGCCGTTCAAACCGAGTTCGACGAGCTGACCGAACAGCATCAAACGGCCGAGGAACTGCCTGACGAGGTGGATGCCCGTTTCGGTGAACTGGAGACTCAGATCGAGCAGTTTGAGGCGAAACGGCTGGCTTACGATCCCGGTGATGTCGTGCGCGGCGGCGCGTTCGTGATCCTTAATCACGACGGCACTGTCCGGATCGAACGCGGCTTCATCCGCCCCGAGGACGAGAAATCCCACGCGGAAGCGGGGCAGGAAGGCGACGGACAAGCATCGGATGAGGAGGGTGGCGGGGACGATCAAGCCACGCGTGATGGTGAAGCAGAGGAGGAAGAAAACGAGGAAGAAGAGGAGGAACAACGGCTGTCCGATACGCTCATTCGTGACCTCACCGCGCATCGCACCTTGGGGCTGCGTCTCAATCTGAGTGAGCAGCCAGACGTCGCCATCGTGGCGGCCACCCACGCGCTCGCCGCGCAAATCTTCTATATCGGGGCCAACGCCCATGTGGCCGGCATTCAACCGGTCAAGATGGATTTGGCCACGCATGCGCCCGGAATCGAGGACACCCCGGCTGGAAAAGAATGGTCGGATCGCCATGCCAATTGGGTGAGGCAAATCCCCCGGGACGTCGCCGGGCTGTGGGAATTCGTGGCCGAACTCGATCACGATAGTCGCATGGCGCTGTTCGCACATTGCACAGCATTGACGGTCAATGCGGTCAAATTGCCATTTGACCTCCGGCCGCGCGCCTTGGCGGCGGCCAGCCGTTTGGCCGGAGCCGTCGCCCTCGACATGACCGGATACTGGCGGCCGACGGTGCAGAGCTATCTCGGCCGGGTCACCAAGGCGGGCATCCTTGAGGCCGTCCGCGAAGGCGTCAGCGCGGAAGCCGCCGAACGCATCTCGGGTATGAAGAAGGCCGAGATGGCAGCTGCCGCCGAGCAGCTGCTGGCGCCAACCGGCTGGCTGCCGTCTTTGCTGCGGACGGCCTGGACGGCAGCTCAGGTCGGTGCGCCAGACGGGGCGCAGGGATATGATTTTTGTTCACAAGCTGCTGAGTAAGAGGTGAGCCGGGGTCGCAACGTCGGCCCCGGCACGCATCAAATTCCGGCCGCGCCCCTGACGGCTTGCGGCCGGTTCGGTCGAAGCAAAGTGGCGACCACCCGCGCTAGTTCCTTTCTCAAATGAGGGCCATGATCCGATCGATCCGCGCCGTTTGCCGCACCCGGGGTGGATGTCTTGCATCTTCTTTTGCAGGGACGAAGCGATCAGGCCGGGGGCTTTGATCGTGTCCGGACTGCATGTTGCGGCAGCGCAATCGGGCGATCAATTCTGGCCGGAGCCGTCGTTTGCTGATGCGAAAATGCGGTCGGGTTCGCTTGGTTTGTCCGGTCGTCGTTCTTGCGCTTGATGGGCAGACGTTGGCTTTCTTTCTGATCGATCCCGCCGTTTTCCAATGCTGTGATGGGCGGTGGCAGCCATGATCATCGCCGTCAGTTCGGTCATGGGCTCGCGTCCAACGCCCCCTCGATTGGCTGATCAGGCCCGAGGGACGGCAAGAGCCTCGATCGCCTTCCCGCAACAGCTCACGCCTGCTTTTTTCCCCTGCCGCCAAGCGGCGGCATTCCTCGCGCAAGACAAAAAAGCAGGCTTTCGCCGTCCTCCGCTGGCGCTGCGGGCCTTCCGGCTGCGGGCCGATCGCTCCCCGGGCCAAGGATCGCTATCGAGGTTGCGATAGGCGCGGCCCGAACAACAGACAGACGGAGATGACCATGGCGACCATCGGCACTTTCACCGCTTCGGACAACGGCTACACCGGCTCGATCAAGACGCTGACGCTGAACATCAAGGCCAAGTTCACGATGTCCGAAAAGGACAATGACAAGGCTCCCGACTACCGGATTCTCGCAGGGAGCATCGAGTTCGGCGCCGCCTGGAAGAAGACGGTTCGCGACAGCGACCGCGAATATCTCTCGGTCAAGCTCGACGATCCGAGCTTCCCGGCTCCGATCTACGCCTCGCTGGTCAAGGTCGAAGGCGAGGCGGATTTCAGCCTGATCTGGTCGCGCCGCAGCGGCGACTGATCGCTTCGGATCAACGGCCCCGCCTCCTCGGAGGCGGGGTTTTTTTGCGATTTCTGCGCCGCTTTGAAGAATGGCAGAACGGGCATTTTCTTCTTCAAAGACAGGCGCGCCCCTGGGGATTTGCGGTCCACTTCACGCACGTTTTGCGGTTAGAGGTGCGGATTTCGACAAGCTTTTTGGCTTCATTTTCGTTGGGCGGTTCGCGAGCTCAATAGCCGTGTGAGCGGCCGACTGAGTGCGGTGCATTCGACTTATTGGCCGGCACCAGGACCAGGTCTCAGATGTGAAACCGGGCCGCTGTCGAAGCAAAGTAATCTGGTCTGGTCGCGAGAAGCTCGAGGTGATGCTTACGTCGAAGCGTTGCCCAAAGCGCTGCTTTGCACGGTGACCGGTGCCTTGCGGCAAGGCGTAGCTCCTCCGCCCGAAGGGGCGATTCCCTGCTTGTGGCGCTACGACCTATGGCAGCCGTCCCCCATCCGAAACCCTCGCACGCTGCCTTTTTTCCCCGCCGGCAGGCCGGCTCCTCGCGGCCGCTTCGCTGCAAGAAAGGAGCGGGCTCGGGTGCGCCGCTGCGCTTCGCCCCAGGGGTTCGGATGCGGGCCGGCTGCCATGACGGTCTCGCCATCGCAGGGCATCGGCGCCTTGTGGCAACGAAGGAGACAGACCATGACCGCGATCGGATTCGTGACCCGCACAACTTAGGGCGGCTTCAGGGGCCAGCTCAAATTGCTGCCAGTCTGCGCCGACATCGACATCGTGCCGAACCGCGACAAGTCCGCCGATACTTCGCCGGACTTCCGCATCTTCGCCCAAGGGCTCGAGGTCGGATCCGGTCGGATTTTGCGTGGAGAGAGCCGCGGGACAGACTACGTCAGCCTGTCGCTTGCATCACCTGGCCTCGGGGGCCGCAAGCTCTGCGCCAACCTTGGTCGGACGGTAGGTCTCGGCGGTGAAGGCAGCTTCTTCCTGATCTGGAATCCTGTCGACTAGGTCAAAATGTTCGGGCTCCCGCGCATTGCGTGGGAGCCATTTTTCGTCTTCGGGATAGCATGCTTGGAATATCGCCGATGGGTACGGGAGAGCCCTCAACTGGGCTCCCTGTGGGAGTGCGGGCTGGTTGAGCAGCCTGCGAGACGTCTCATTCTGGTCGAAGAAAATCCACTCGCTCGGAGTGAAATTGTGTCTTGAGACGGACGGTTGTTCGATGGTCTTTTCTAAGCATTCCGATGAAGAAAATCGCTCCATCGGCATTGGAATTTGTGCCAATCCATGGACACCTGAGAGGCTTGAATTGATGGCTTGGACGCGTGCCGAGCGCTCGATTTTAGTGCGACAATAGCGCGCTGATCGCATACGGGCGATGCCTTCGGCCCGCGCTCTACTCGTCGCTTCGCTCCTCACCGAGCCACCCTACGGGTGTCTCGGCCCTTCGGGTAACGATCGCTATCGCAAACGAGCGCAAAGCAAAAAGAGTAGTGGGAGTGAGGGCAAGATAAAAGCACTGTCGCCCAAACGTGCCTAAGTCGTTGTCTGCACATCCAAGATTTGGCGCTCTGAGCGTACTCGATGTCGCCAAATTCGACCTAACGCGATGGCGGACTTGCGCAATTGCGTCTGCGTTTCCTCGGCTTCACATATTGCCGGCACTTTGCACGCCCGATGCGAGCCGCGCTAGCGATCAACGACGAATCCGATTTAGAGGGGGGCGCGCGTTGTCTGCACTGCGCTATGTTCGCCGCTCCGGGGCATGCGTGAGAACACGCCGCGCGAACTATACGCCAAGGCCGATCGCATCGGCGCCGGAGCTTGCTGAGCGTACAATCGCGCGGGAAGACCGTGCCGAGCTGTCATGTCCTAAGATTTGCGGTCGGCTTGTCGCAACCTTAGACGATCTCCTCCGTCGGGCACTCCGGGCATGTATCGCCGATCGATTCCAGAACTTCGGCGATCGCAACCGCGGCGGCCTCCGGAGAATACCCCTCCGGTGGATCCTGCCGCGCCACATCGAACGCACGCACGTGGGCATGCGGGTCACCGCGATCCTGCATCCAGCCGTGCTCCCCGCACTCCCTGATGGCTCCGGCCTCGTTGAGGACCGAAACGGCCCAGCCGCGCAGCGTGCGGATCGCAGGTCGTCTTTCCCTAAACGTCAGCATGAATTCGCTCCACCGAGACGAATCCTCGTCTCTCGCCCTCGTTCCGGGCGGTTACCACAGGGCAGGGATTCGAAATCGCCGGCACTGGATCTTGTCCACGTGTTCCGCCCTCTTGTGCACAACACTAGGCCGCGGCCGGGTCTTCCTTCTCGCCGGTCGCCACGATCTTCAGCGCGCCGTCCGGGAGCGGCCGCTGCAGCGCCTTTGCCTCGTCCCAAGGCGCGCGCATCCAGGTGTCGTGTTCTTCGGCCGTTGTGAGGATGACCGGCATCGCCTTCGGGTGGACGCGTTTCACTTCCGCGTTGGGATCACAGGTCAGGAACCCAAATACATCGGCCGTGACCTCGCCTTCCTTTGCCTTTCGCACAGACGTCCAGTTCGTCCAGATTCCACCAAAGGCCAGCAGGGGGCGGCTCTCATCTGGGGAGAACCATACAGGGACCTTCTTTCCATCGATGGTGTCGTACTCGCTGAAGCTGGTGAAGGGGACCAGGCAGCGATTGTCCGGCTCGAGCCACCGCTTCCAGTGGCTGCTCTTCGTATTGCGGATGTTTGTTGTCCCGGAGTCTGGCTCCATTCGGAGCAGCTCCTTGAAGTCGACCTGCTTGCCCTTGGCCTCGAGCTTTTCCGCTCGCTTCTTCGTGGCGTCCATCAAAGCCTTCGAGGACGAAGGCATTCCCCACCGCGCCATCACGACCTCGCGTCCGTCTGCGGCGTTGCGGACGATGGGCGCGGGATAGTCGGGAAAGATGCCCGGCATGCTTGGCAAGTTGCCGACGCGGCTGTTCAAGGCTCCGAACAACTGACGTATTGCATCGACGTTCTTGGTCATCGAGTAGAGATTGCACATCGTCACGTCTCTGAAACAGCAGGGCGGGGTCGGCGCACGAGCTGAAGCAGCGTCGCCAGAGGACGGCGTCCCGCCTTAGCACATTTGTTGCACCGGAGCCTGCCGGCCAGGTCATGGACAAAGGTTGTGGAGGCGTGCGGCAAAATAGCGAGATCGACGTCACGCCGGGTCTTGCAGCGGGAGCATTGGATCTCCACCCAAGGATAGCCACCGTTGATCGCCTGATCGATCGCCGGCGAAGGATCGACCGGCTCGCCATTCGCCCACATGCGCTCGTTCCAGCTCTCACACAGGAGGCGATCCGCCTGTTCGATCAGTGCTTCACCCTTGGCGCGAGCCGCTGTGGACTGCTCGGCCAGGATGGTGGTCATCGCGCGTGCCTTGCCGAGCTCCTTGCCAAGCGCCTTCCGGTCGCCGCCGGAGAGCGGCGTCGGGTGATGCTTCGGAGCCATTCGGGGTGACGCAGGTGATCGTTCAAACGGGCCCGAAGGCCGGCCAGCAACCGTCCTCCTCGTGGCGGCCGGTTCGGTTCTGGCATGTGTTGTCCAACAATCGTTGCCCGACCTCCTTCCAGCTCGCCTGCTGTCCGTAGAGATGGACGGCGTCCACTTTCTGGATCTCAACAATGCGCTCGCACCTGCGGCAGGAAACTCGCAGGACGTGCTGCGGCATCTCGCAGAGGCGCTGGACGGGGCTCGAAATTCCCGAGGCCGCTGTCTGGTCTTGGGCGTCGAGGAGGGCACGCCAGTATTCATCCGGCATGTCGCCTTGGGGGCGAGCGAACGCTCCCTCGCGGCTTCCTTCCCCGTTGAGGCGGCTAGCTTTTCCATCTGTTTCGGGGTGGGCATTCGCCAACTCGCAGGTCGATCGTTCATGATGGAATCAGAACATAAGGAGAACACAAGTCGAGTCCGACTAAAGGAGGCAGGCAGGTTTATTTGCCCCGACATTGTCGGAACCAGCAGCTTTCGATCGTCTTGAGTCCGAGCCGTCCAACATGGAGTTCTGCGTACATGGCCCCCCGCGCCAACTGGAAAGGCTTCCTGCGTCTGTCCCTCGTGACTTGTCCCGTGGCGCTTTACCCAGCGACTTCTGAGTCCGAGAAGATCTCCTTCAATCAGCTCAATCGGCAGACGGGCCACCGCATCAAGTACATCAAGGTGGATCAAGACACGGGCGATGAGGTGCCCAACGAAGACATCGTCAAGGGATATGAGCTGGAGAAAGGGCAGTTCATCGAGGTGACGAAGGAGGAGCTCGAAGAGATCGCGTTGGAATCGACCCGAACGATCGAAATCGATGAGTTCGTCGACAAGTCAGAGATCGACCCGCGCTACCTGATCCGACCCTATTACCTTCGTCCGGACGGCAAGGTCGGCCACGACGCCTTCGCGGTGATCCGCGAGACCATCCGCGAAATGAACAAGGTCGCCATCGGCCGCGTCGTCCTGACCAATCGCGAGCACATCATTGCGCTTGAGCCAATGGACAAAGGGCTGGTGGGAACGTTGCTGCGTTACCCCTATGAGGTCCGCAGCGAGCAGGAGTACTTCGACGAAATCCAGGACATCAAAGTCACCAAAGACATGCTGGATCTCGCCAGGCACATCGTGAACCAGAAGGCAGGTACATTCGATCCCGAGAAGTTTGAGGACCATTACGAAAGCGCCCTGGTAGAACTGATCAACCAGAAACGCGCCGGCAAGATGATCCGCCCCAAGGAGCGGCCAAAGGGTGAGAACGTCGTTGATCTGATGGAGGCGCTACGACAGAGCGTCGGGAGAGAGAAGTCGACGGAGACTGCAAATACTCCGAAGAAGTCGACTAAGAAGCCGCGCAAGGCCGCAAGCGGTCAGAAGGAAATGCTGATGCCATTTGCCGGCAAGAAGCAGGCAAAGGAGGCAGGTGCAAAAAAGCAACCGGCAAGGTCGCAGCGTCGGTCTGCCTAGCTTGCCCCTAACGCTTATTGAGTTTCCGAACGACCTCGGCGGGGTCAAAGCCAATGGCTCGCCCCAACTCGATCAGCTCAACGACGTCTATTCGACGTTGGCCAGATTCAAGATGGGTTACCCAGGATTGGTAGACCCCAAGTTTGTTGGCGAGATCAATCTGACGGAGTCCCGCACCCTTTCTTAGCTCGACCAACATCGCGGCGAGCTTCTTTTGAATGGGCGAAGTAACCGTCTTGGGCATCTAGCCTCCGAAAGGGGGCCAGACACATAGAACGACTTTTCAGATACCGATAAATTAGGTATTTGTGGGAAGGGGACGTTGACGGAGTTAAGGTATTGGCTCTTGCTGCTCGACAAGCAATTGAACCCTTTGCCGAACGCGTGTGCCTCGGAAATGCGCGAACGGCGGATGATCTTTATCGGTTTGGATACAGAGACAGTGAGACCAGGACCGTTGTCGCCGCGATTGAAATTCCTGCTGGGCTGCTAGAAGAAGCAATTTCATCCAACTTGACGTCGTCGTGCAGACTTACCCCGGACGGCAATCTGATTTCTGAGTCATTGTTTGAATACGGTAACGCTTCGGCCGCAATGTCGATTTCCCCAATGCCGCTCGACCAACTCATCCGAGCAACTCTTGCCCCTCAAAATCTACATATGGAGGAAGCAACTATCTCGAATTTGAGAACTATGCTTCAAAGACTGGAAGAAGCGACAAGCGTTGTAAGAGAAACGTTGGCTCGCTATGTTCAGGATGAAGAGTCAAAGTACGGCGGGTGTGCAGTCGAGTAGCGACCTCCTATCGCATCCTCGCCAAAAGAAAGCCCCATCGGCTTGGCGATCGAGCTCCATCGCCGAGCTAATCAGCTCCGCTTGGTAAGTCTTGGTGAAGATGAACTTGAAGTGAGCTGCTGCCGGTTTGATAGACGTCAGGATTTGGTGTTTCATGAAGCCGGCCACTCGGCTTTGAAAGCCACGCTGAGACCCCTAGGACGACCAAGAGTGTTCCGGTCCCTGGCAGCTAATTTGCGGTTCTTCCTCTCCCTCCTTCGGCTCAGAACTGCGGCCGTAAGGTTGGCGGTTGCGGCGGCCTTCAACCCGAGGGTCTCGAAACAGCATCGCCATCGATGTCCGAACGGTCCCATGGGCCGATAAGGGATCCAGCTCGCAAAAGTAGCGTGGAATCCAAATAAACGCATCACGTGCATATTGCCATCAAACAGACTACCTTCGCGGCTTGGGTCGATTCGCTTCTGCTCGGGGCGGATATCGCGGGGGCATCATCATGAAAACAGCTTGGCGGATATTCGAGCGTTTCGCGCACTGGATTGGCCTATTGATAGCCATCGTGGCCATTGTCGCGGTTGGGGTGATCATTGGTCGACCCGCAGAGAAGAGTGGCTACCAGCCAAACTTTGCAAACTTAGAGCAGCAGCAAAAGCGCCTCGTGGTCTTCTTCGACGGCACCTGGAACAGCGTCGATAGCAACACAAATGTATGGCGCATGCGGGCGCTGTGCGCAGCGAAGAGCAAAGATGGAAAATCCCAGCTCGTTTACTATTCCGTTGGTGTCAACGGGTTCTTAGGCGGAGTATTCGGCCAAGGGCTCGATGATAACATTCGTCTCGCTTACGAATGGCTCATTGAAAACTACAACGACGGGGATGAAATCTTCATTTTCGGATTTAGCCGGGGAGCCTTCACGGCTAGAAGCTTTGCGGGATTGATCGCCATTGATGGCATTCTGAAAGCTGGAGCGCCGATTGGCGTGGCTGAGTTGTTTGAGCGCTATAAGAAAGGAAACGAAGAAAGCATCTGGGATTTAAGGGACAAGGAGGCGGCTGGGGAAGCAAGCAAGATGACGCAGCAGGAGAGATGGCTGCTCAAATACTCATTGCCGACAAAAATAAAGGTCGTCGGAGTTTGGGACACGGTAGGGTCAGTGGGATTGGCCGCTGGGGATATTCCCGGCATTAGCCGTTCTTCGTTTGACTATCTGCAAACCGGACTTCGCATCCACATCCTGAACGGCTATCATGCTCTTGCTATCGATGAGCACCGCAAAGACTTTGCCCCGACGCTATGGGACGTTCATCATAAAGACCCGAAGAATCTTTCGCAGGTCCGCCCGCTCTCGGGTGTGGAGCAGCGGTGGTTCGTGGGCGCTCACGCAAACGTTGGGGGAGGCTACGAGACAGATCTGCTTGCGCAAGCACCGCTGCACTGGATGATGAAGAAGGCCGAATCCCAAGGGCTTTCGTTCCGTTCCGAGGTGGACCTTGATGGCGATGATATGACAGGAAAAATTGCTGATTCGTATAAGTCGTTTGGATCGGGAGTCTACGCTTGGATTTTTCCGCCGCTTTATCGCACCATTGGCCAAGAGCCCGACATTCGAGACGATGGAAGTCACGTTAATGTAAATGAGACGATAGATGCCAACGTGTTCAAGCGGTGGCGCGCCGACCCCACGTATCGTCCGGCCAATCTTGTTGAGTGGGCGCAGCGCAAGAAAGTTGATCCGGCTCAGTTCCAGACTTCCGTGCGCGCTGACGATCCTCGCGTTGGCGTATCGGACCCATAAAGGTCGAGGCGGAGGGCATCGAGTTGTATCCTGGTTACCCTATATCGCTCTAGGATGCCCGCGACATAGCCAACCAGCCCAGACGTCCTCGCCGGAGCACCAAAGCGTGCGGTAGGGAGACGGCCGTCCTTCTGCCCTGACGGCGTATCCGCAGGCTCAGGGAAAGCGTCATAGGAACGCTCGACATATGCCGCTCCGAGCTCGACACTGGATTCAAGAGTGGCGCTATGCTGCAATTTTTTTTGATGCAGCGCCGCATACGAAGTTCGTGACCTGTGAATAGCGGTACGAAGTTCCACTATCTCCAGTAGGGCCGCGATCGATATGTCACCGTTGGTGATCCACCGATTCGTGTCAGAGAGCAGCATGGCCTCCGAACTATCGACTGAAGAGCTCTATCGCCGCATCGGTCGAATTATCGAAGAGTGTCCTTCATTCGTAGGCATCGAGGATTTATCACCCGAGCAATTGACGTGGCTTGGTCGCGCCGAAGCGCTAATAGCTGCGAGTGGCGATATGCTTATCCAAGCCGAATTTGCCACCGCTAGGTCATCCCTCTCTCGTTCGACGATGCGCCGATCCGGTTTTCAAAACTTAATGATGGCGCTCTATCGAGCCTTGGCCAAGGCGGAGTTAGCGGCGCCTGCTTCGGCTCAGGGTGCATTCATTCCGGTCGGTGGCAGCTTCGATTCTTACGCCGCACTGTCGAAGGTGTTCTCGCACGCCACCTCTGATATTCTGCTCGTCGATCCGTACATGGACGACTCTGTCCTTCTCGAGTTCGGCGGCGCAGTGCCGGAGACGGCGACGCTTAGATTGCTGTCTGATCAAGCGACGGCAAAACCGTCCCTTGAGCCAGCTGCAAAGCGATGGAAGGCGCAGTACCCAACCCGCGGACTCCAGGTCCGCTTGGCTCCAGCCAGGACGCTGCACGATCGCGCTATCCTGATCGATCGGAAAGATGCTTGGACTGTCACCCAGTCTCTCAAAGATCTGGCGAAAAGATCGCCTGCAGAAATTGTGCGCGCAAGTGATATCGCTGCACTGAAGATAGCAGCCTATGAGCAAATTTGGACTGCAGCTGGAGTGCTGGTTTGATGGCCGATGAAGAAATTAAGGTGGGCAGCGTCGTCCAACTGAAGTCTGGTGGCCCGCACATGACGGTAAGTCAAATCGGTCAGGGGCAATATGATGATTACGTTAGCGCTTGGTGCGACTGGTTCGTTCAAGACAAGCCGCCGTGGAAACAAGAACACGGCGTCTTTCCAATGACGTCCCTGAAGTTGATTGGGTAGGGCAAAAGGACCAGCCAGGTCGCTGCTTGTACCCAGCAAACGCTAAAAATGTTGCCTACCAGAGACAATCACTATGTCCCGCGTTGGTATCAGGCCGGCTTCTTCGAGCCAGGCCGCAACACGCTCGCCTATCTCGATCTTAAGCCGCCTCAGAAGACACTCGATGATGGCCGAGTCATCACCGGCAATTCCCTGATCCATTGGCCAACCTCCCGGTGCTTTCAACAGAAAGATCTCTATTCGACCTTCTTCGGCACCATCGTCAGTGACGAGATCGAGCGCAAATTGTTTGGTGATCTCGATGCCAAAGGCGCGCAGGCTGTGCGTGCGTTTTGCAAGGATGATCAGGGCGGATGGCATCAGCATTTCCAAACGCTGTTCCAGTATATCGACGCGCAGAAAATCCGTACGCCGAAAGGCTTGGATTGGCTGCAGGCGCAGTATCCCGCGCTCACACAGAATGATCTAATGTTTGAGATGCAGGGCATTCGTTCGATGCACTGCACGATCTGGGCCGAAGGGGTGCGCGAAATCGCGTCCGCAGAAGACTCTGATATCAAGTTCATTATCAGCGATCATCCGGTCACCATTTACAATCACGCCGTCCCGCCGGCAGGCGCGCTCTGCGCCTATCCGCTCGATCCGTCGACGGCCTTGAAGGCGTCGCAAACCATCTTCCCTCTCTCGCGCGATTTCTGTCTGATCCTCACAAATCTCGAATATGCGCAGAAACCAGATGTAAATCCGCTGGAGAAGCGGACCTTTGCTCGCAACTACCGCCAATCAATGGTGCGGACCGACGCCTTCATCCATTCGCGTAAGCTCGCCGCGTCCGACGTTGCGCGCATCAACCGCATCATCCGGGCGAGAGCCCGCCGCTTTATTGCCGCCGGTCGTAAAGAGTGGCTGCACCCGGACGAGACCGAAGATTGGCGTGAGTGCCGCCATACGCTTTTGCCGCCAGAAAACGAGCTCTTCCACTATGGTGGCGAGATGTACGTGAAGTACGAAGGCGGTCATGTCCACTATCAGGATGCGTTTGGCAGGACCGAACAGGAACGCGACTACCTGAAGAAGCCTGTATCGGCCAAGCCGTTGCGGCCCAACGATATCTGCGGGTGCGGCTCTGGGCGACGCTTCAAGGATTGTTGTGCGTCCAAACCGCCTACGCTGCGACCGACCTGGACAGAGCGCAGCATTCGCGAACGCAACATCATGTTTTCCAACGCGCTTCAGAAAGTGCTCGGTACCGCAAAAAACGAGAAAGACTGGGTCACGATCCGACGTGAGATGACCGATGAGAAGATCGCGAAGATTTATTCGATGTACGAAGGCCTGTGGCCGGAAGAGACCGACCTTCTGAAACTCCTGCCGAAGCCCGACGGTATGCCTCGCGCGGTCTACACCGGAGCAATACACCCCGATGCCATAGGGGAGTATGCGCTTGGCGCGTCGCTTTATTTTGGAGAGTTGATCATCCAGCACCCCTTCGTGAATGCGCGCACGCTACAGCCCAAATATAACCCGGTCAAAACCCCGAGCGCCTATCGCCAAGAGGTGCTGAAATCGATCGCTTTCCTTTACACGGTCATGCCGTTGGTTGATCTCGGTTTGGTCAATCTGATCCCCGATCCGTGTGACTTTGATATGCATCTGCGCCAGCAGATGTTGTACATGGCGCGATCCCGATCCGCCGGCGTCGACCCCAAGATCTATGAAGACGATCGGACCAGGGCTTTAATGAGGGAAGACACCCAGCGTGGCCTTATGTCGATGCCGCAGCGTGTTCTGCTGTCGCAGATGAAGAAGGCCTTTCCTGACAAGAGCGAAGCCGAACGCGAGGACCTTTTGCAGGCAATGCTTCGGCTTCAGGAACAGGATCCGCTCGCTGTTCTCCAGCAAGAGCCGTTTGAGAGCGGCAAAGTTGGCGGCAGCCTCGGTACGGCAAAGTTGGCACCGAATTTCGAGATGGCCATGTATCTGGCCCAGGCCACAGGCGCCAGTATCGTCACCGATAGCCCTGCGCGTTGGCAAGAGATGCTCATGGCTGCCGCTCGGACTGGACGAATACCAACAGTGGCGCTACCAGAGCTCGCCCGCGCCATGCGTCAGTCCAGCTTCGCGTTTCCGCAAACCTCTTCTGACATTGCCCGATTATCATTCGACGATACGTTTGCCACCTATCGGCAAATCATGCGCGACACGTTCAAATATGTGACGAAACTCTCCGATCAGAGCCGCAAGCCGAATGTGGAGCAGGGGCTCGCGAGCCGCTTTACGCGCATGCAGGCCCGCGCGCAGCAGGTTTTGCAGAAAGCGAATATTCCGCTTGAGCAAGCACGAATGATCGGGATGCTGTTCGAGGGTGGAATTCAGGACAACACCGTCAATCGTCTGCTCTTGATGTCCAGTTCAGAGAACCATCTGCCAAATGTGCCGATGGTCTTTCATATTGAGCCCGGCAAGGTGGCCGGCAGCAAAAACTAGGTAATTGTGGAGACGCGATCATCTGAATCTTCTTCAAATCGGCATCTAATCGTTGTGAATGATTGATAATGTGGCTTCAAATGGCTCCTTGCGCCAATTGGGCAGGGTCTCGACTTCACCATCATGACGACGACACGACCAGCTTGAGCGTGAGCTGGAATAGCTAAGGTGCAAGCCGAGGGAACAATTCTGTCCGCCCGGGCTGATGCTCGGTCCGAAAGGCACCAATAGAGGCGAAATGCTCCCCGACCCTTCATTTCATCTCGTAACCCTTTGAAATCACAGCAGATGCGAACGCCCTCTGAGCGCACCATAAACCCACGGACCTCCGAAGGGGCCGACCTCCAGGTGTCGGTGCTGGACGGGATAGCCGCGATGAGCGATGAGCGGCGGAAGCGAGGCCGGTCGGTCAAGGTCGACACGGCAGTGAGAGCGTTCGTTTAGGGGCGAACGGGAATCTCCGATTCCAATTCCGAAGACCATGGGCACCAGAATGACTTCGGCAAGAAGCTTCCTCCGACCTCGTCTAGATGCTGTTCTACGTAGGTGACATTGGCGTCGCAGACTTCGATCTGCATCTCGAACAGTCCGACCGTTTCCGGTACGAGGTGAAACGACCATTCCGGATTATACGCAGCCTTGTGCGGATCGACGACGCCGGACACGTGCCGCTTCGGGCTCGACCGATTGGCGAGCGCGGCACGCATTTCGTCAATGGCGGCGCGGCCGCGGACTTCGAAGGTGAAGTGCTTCACCTCCTTGTTGGGGGCGATCTGTCGGAAGGCGAAATGCGCGATGTCGGGAGAAGGCTGCTGAGCCCAAGCTGTGCCGCCGAAGGCGAGCAATGACGCGACCAGCCATCCAGCGACCGATACATGTATCATCTGCGGCTTCCTATCGATCCTTATGCGTTTCGTCGGCTAGGCGGCAGTAGTAAACATAACCGTGTTATTGTACGGCACTCAAGCGTCGGCGAGCTCCAAGCGTCTAGAGGGGGCAATAATGTGGTTCGACCAACTGTCGGGAAAGTCATGGGCTGGGCTTTGGTCGGGTTACGTCGTGTGCGGAGGAGAGTGTCTGGGCATTCGAGGGGTCGATACCCCGTGTCCGGCATGCGGAGCTCCTCCATTCGACGTCTCGCCTCAGACACTGACGATAGAGGGCGTCGATATTACCTTGCCGTGTGCCTTCGCCGGCGCGGAGGGGCGCTTTGAGGACTACATTTATCTGCAGATGCTCCAGCGCGAGTGGGAACGCCCGGCCGGCGAGTTCGAAATGTTCGGCCATTTCGCCGATGCGGAACGCCCGTCGGCCCGGGCTGCGCTCGTTCTGCTGTTCTGGGGGTACTTCGAGACGCGGATCGAGCGACTTCACCGAACTGCAATGCGCAAACTTCCGCAGCGCGTCCTGGAAGATGGACTTCGCCGCTACAACGGAATCGGATCGCGCCTCCACGGCCTGTACAAGATATTTTTCGGTACGACCTACTTCGACGATCTCCGCGCGCGAGGATTCCCCGCAGTGGCCGAGCTACTTATCGACATCCACGAGCGTAGAAACGAATTCGCTCATGGAAAGCCGCAGGCGATCAACGATGCGACGGTGCAGGCCCTTGTCGAAAACCTCAAAGCCGAACATGAATCGTGGATCGCGGTATTCAACGCCCGGGTAGCTTCCCAAAATGGCCGATGCACTTCCTGAGATCGACCGTGAGCTGTCGAGCGTTATCGCCCGCGGCGCCGAAAAAACGTTCGACAACGCGGAAAGGCTCTACTTCGAGGCCGAGCTCTTGGCGAAGGTCGGGGCGACGGCGAGAGCGCTCTGTCTGCACCAGATATCGCTTGAAGAGTGCTCGAAGATTGAGAGCATGGGCGCCTGGGCGACCGCGTTGGTATCTGGCGCCGACGTCGACCAGAAGGGAGTCCTCAATGCTTTGCGACAGCACGCCTCAAAGAACAGGACCAATGCATACATGATGGAAGGCTCGCAAGCGGAGAAGGATGCCAAGGCGAATGGCGACTGGGAGGCCATGCACGACGAGTTCAAGAAGTTTCAGAAGGCCTTCCACGAGATGTCTAACGACGCGAAGAACGCATCTCTCTACGTAGACTGGGTGGAAGGTGAGTTCATATCGCCGAGCGAGCGGATCACACAGGAAATGTTGGGGGAGATCGTCACCCGCAATCAGATGTTCCTGGGAATCGCGCAAAACGGTCTGAAGATGCTCCAGCGTCTAGATAAGTCTCCGGCGGACCTGCAGGACCTACTCGTCCAATTCATGGATGCAGCAAAGCAGAAGCGCGTGGAGATGCCCGACGATCCGGTGGCAGCAGGCAGTGAACTCGTTCAGGCGTTCTTGGATGCCGGATTGAAGAGACTTAGAGAAAAACGCGAGTGAACTGCTTGAACGAAAAGCGCACGTATCTGGTGCGGTTTCTGGTGCAGCGGCTGCGCAGCCGGCAACGAGAACGACGTAAGCTATTGATCACGTTGGTGGGCCCGGCAGGACTCGAACCTGCAACCAGACCGTTATGAGCGGTCTGGTTGATGCGACCTAACAAAATCCGTGCCTCTCTCGCACTCGCGGATTGGAGAGCAGGCAGGCGGTTTATAACGCTGCTCACGCCTTATTGAACTGTTTCACCACACGCGTCGAAACTTGCCAGAGCTTGACTTACACATGGCGGAACTCGCTGGAAATTGCCGTACATCTGTCCGCGGAAATTTCAGGGCCGTTGAAGTCGCGTCACTGTTGCGCTTTGTATCATCTGATCTGTCCCCCAGCGCGCTGTAACCAAGCGGCTGCTTTCGTGTCCAGGAGAACCGATGACGGATGACGCACTTGGCGATGGACGGACACCGCGTAGAAGCCTCTTGTCGTCTGTGAACGATCACAGAGGGAAGGTAGTCCCTTTTCGCGAGCGACTCAGCTGCACGGTGGACGAAGCTTGCGTGGTAACCGGCTTAGGACGCACAAAGGTTTATGAATTGATAGGATCTGGCCGGCTTGTCACGACAACAGTCGGGCGCCGACGCCTGGTGACCGTGCGATCCCTTCTCGAACTGGTGGACACAAGTAGTTCGGCATGACGTTAACTTGCGAATTCGGTCCATGCGTTGGGCGACACGGGGCGAGCTAGACTTCCTCTCTCCGCCACAAGCAAATTCCCGTCGCGCGAATCTCCGCCTCCATCTCGAAGCCGGTGCCGGTCGCCACCAGGCTAACCGGCCAATCAACTGCGCTTCGGAGCTGCTCTTTCCAATCATCGAAAGACTCAACGAAATTTGCGAGCGCCCAGTTGTCCTTACCAGAGGGCGGCGTCATCTTGAGTGCGATATCGATGTCGCTATCTGGGCGAGCGGTCTCTTTTGCACGACTGCCAAAGAGCCAAAGCTCGTGAATGCTTTCGTTGCTGGTGGCCCAGGTCTTTAGCGCGGCAATCCAGTCCTCGCGCATGTTCATTTTGATCTAGCCGGACTTTCGACCGAAGAGCCTGTTCGCCAGATCAGTCGACCTACTGGCTTGGCCGGCAAAGACGGACAAGTAGCCGCGCACCTTGCCATCTTCCGAAAGGATTCTATCGCCATCGATGCGGTAAACTTCGCCGGTCGCACCGATCAACTTGCCGTCTTTTACCGATGCAATTGCTTCACCGGTCTCAGGATGCAGGATAACGCCATAGGCTTCCATTTGGGGTAGCTCCTCAGACTTAGACGTCCTCTCTTCGATTGCTGGGCGGTACCATTGGCGGCTGCGGTTCGGTCGGCGTGAAGGTTACCGTGTTCATGCTGAGCGCGATGCTGCCGGCGCTGGTTGAGAGAGAACTGCCGGCTGTGATGGCGACCTGAGCCACCTTCTGCACAGGCACAGGAAGGTGGTCCAGATGGCTACCAGCAGCGTAAGCGCTAAAGGCTGCACTAAGAATGACGCCAGTGCACGGGGTTCCACATAGCTTTCTGATCAACATGTCGGACGCTCGAATCGGGGGGCTGTCGACCCAAGAATACGTCCACGCATGCTAGGTGGTGTCACAGGAGTGTGAGGCGCGTGCGTCTTTCGGTGCTGGCCACCTTACGCACAAGCACCAAGGTGGGGCGGATGGTGGGGCGGAAACCTAAAACCGTGAGAAAACCGCAGAAAAAAGTAAGGCGCGACTGGCATCACCACAGTCGCGCCCTACGTCGCCGGCTTATGGGGCAGGGGGGAATAGCCGGCTGTTGAGACGACTCCTGTCTGCGCGAGTCGTTCCGCGGCCTGCGAAATATTTTTGGGGGCTGCCGCCCTTGCCACACACGGTTAAGTGATCGTAACGGCCGAGAACCCCCGGTCCTCCGCCCGCGTTGTTCCCGCGATCGCCATGGGGCGAGGGACCGACAGCCATGTCACAGATTCACAAGGCATTTTTAGGCGCCGCCGCGATTGCGGCAACGCTCGGTGCGGTGCAATTGGCCTCCGGCCACGATCTGGCCGACCGCTGGCAGGCGGTCGCCGATGTGCCCAGTCACAGCTTGAGCTACGCGCCAAGCCATAACGTCAATCGTGCCGGCAAGGCTGACCGCCTTGCCGAGCTCAAGCAGGCCGCGGTTCCCACTCGCACCGTCTCGATGCGGCTGAACGACCTCGCCGACACCTCGGTGCTGCTGCGGGTCCCCGCGGTGATCGAGACCGGCAACGCCAAGCCGCCGGTCCTGCTCCAGAACCAGAACAAGGTGCGCACCAGACCGACCATCGCCTGTGAGCCGATGGTCAGCTCGCTGACCGAGGTCGCAAAGCTGCTCCAACCCGGCCGTTGCGTGACCTGATCTGCGGGCCCCGCCGGGCCAGGCCTCCTTCCGCCGAAGGACTACTGTTCACGTCCACTTGATCCTTCGTCCGCTCGCGTTATATCCCGGGTTTCTTCCCCTTCGTTTTGACCGGGTAAACGCATGACGACGTCAGACACGGCTGTGCATACGCAGCCCTTCCAGGCCGAGGTTTCCGAGCTTCTGCACCTGATGGTGCACTCCGTCTATTCGGAGACCGATATCTTCCTGCGCGAGCTCGTCTCCAACGCCTCTGACGCCTGCGACAAGCTGCGCTACGAGGCGATCGCCACCCCTTCGCTGCTCGGCGAGGGCGACGCGCTCAAGATCCGTATCATCCCGAACAAGACGGCCAATACGCTCACGATCGCCGACAACGGCATCGGCATGGAGCGGCAGGAGCTGATCGACCATCTCGGCACCATTGCCCGCTCCGGCACCAAGGCGTTCGTGTCGAAGCTGAAGGAGGCCAAGGACGGCCTCGGCCTGATCGGCCAGTTCGGCGTCGGCTTCTATTCCGCCTTCATGGTCGCCGAGAAGATCGTCGTGATCAGCCGCCGCGCCGGCGAGAGCGACGTCTGGACCTGGGCGTCCCAAGGCGGCTCCGGCTTCGAGATCGCCCGTGCCAGCGACGAGGAAGCAGCGCGCGTAGCGCGTGGCACCGAGATCGTCCTGCACCTGAAGGACGATGCCAAGAAATATCTCGAGACTTTCGAGATCGAGCGCATCGTCGGGGCCTATTCCGACAACATCCTGTTTCCCATCGAGCTGGTGCCGGAAGAGGGCGAGCCGCGCCAGATCAATTCGGCGAGCGCGCTGTGGCAGCGCTCGAAATCCGAGCTGACGGCGGACGACTACAAGAAGGCCTATCAGCAGATCGCCTCCGCCTTCGACGATCCCGCGATGACGCTGCATTATCGCGCCGAGGGCCGCTATTCCTACGCCGTGCTGCTGTTCGCGCCCTCGACCAAGCCGTTCGACCTGTTCGAGCCGAACCGCAAGGGCCGGGTGAAGCTCTACGTCCGCCGTGTCTTCATCACCGACGATGCCGACCTGCTGCCGGGCTATCTTCGCTTCATCCGCGGCGTCGTCGACAGCGAGGATCTCCCGCTCAACATTTCGCGCGAGATGCTGCAGAACAATCCGCAGCTGGCGCAGATCCGCAAGGCCGTGGCGACCCGGGTCGTGTCGGAGCTCGAAAGCCTCGCGGAGAAGGATCCGGAGAATTTCGCCAAGATCTGGGATGCCTTCGGTGCGGTGCTCAAGGAAGGCATTTACGAGGATTTCGAGCGGCGCGAAAAGCTGCTGGCGCTGTCGCGTTTCACCACGACGTCGGGCGAGAAGCGGTCGCTGAAGCAGGTCATCGCCGACTTCAAGCCGAACCAGACCGAGATCTATTACCTCGTCGGCGACAGCATCGAGCGGCTGAAATCCAATCCGCGGCTGGAGGCCGCGACCGCGCGCGGCATCGAGGTGCTGCTGCTGTCCGATCCGGTCGACGCCTTCTGGACCTCCATGCCCTCGGAGTTCGAGGGCAAGCCGCTGAAGTCGCTGAGCCAGGGCGATCTCAATCTCGACCTGATCCCGCGCGTCGACGACAAGGACGAGGCCAAGAAGGACGAGCCCGCGGCCGACGAAGCGGCCACCATCGCCGTGATCAAGGCTGCGCTCGGCGAGCGCGTCAGCGACGTCAAGGCTTCGACGCGCCTGACCAGCTCCGCCTCCTGCCTCGTCGCCGACAGCCAGGGCCCGAGCCGTGAGCTCGAGCGCATCCTGTCGCAGCAGAACCGCGGCATGCGCACCAAGCCGATCCTCGAGATCAATCTGCGCCATCCGCTGGTCACGGCGGTCACCAGGGCGCAGGCCGGCTCGAACACGGTCGACGACCTCAGCCTGCTCCTGCTCGAGCAGGCGCAGATCCTGGACGGCGAGCTGCCGGAAGACCCGGCGGCGTTTGCGGCGCGGCTGAACCGGCTGGTGCTGCAAGGGCTCGGCGCCTAGCGCCGCTGCCTGCTGCTCTCACCTTGCCGTCATCTGTCCCTTGGAACAGTCGCCTCCGGCCTGATGTTATGCCATAGCAGGCCGTCGGCATCAGACCCGACGACGCCGTCGATTCGAGGATTACGTCCATGCGCTTGCCGATTTTGACCCTCACCGCGATTGCCACGCTGTTCGTTGCGAGCGGTGCCAGCGCCCAGACCTATGATCCGCGCTACCCGGTGTGCATGCACGTCTATATGCCCGGCGGCTTCGGTGGCGGCGGCGGCGACTATTTCGATTGCTCCTTCACCTCGCTGCCGCAGTGCCGCGCGACCGCCTCGGGCCGCTCGGCCAGCTGTGACGTCAACCCCTATTACGCCTTCGACGAGCCGCCGCCGCCCCCGCGCAAGCGTCACAAGAAGGTGCATTAGACTTCCGATGCGGCGTACCGGAATACTGTCCCTCCGCCTCTCGTCCGGCCTGATCCTTGTGGCCGGATTGCTCGCGAGCGCGCCGTCGCAGGCGCAGACCTTCGATCCGCGTTATCCTGTCTGCATGCACGTCTATTCCGGTGCGAACGGCGGTGGCGGGGAGTGGTACGACTGCTCCTTCACCTCTCTGCCGCAATGTCGCGCCACGGCCTCCGGCCGTTCCGCGATCTGCGATCCCAATCCGTATTATCCGGTCCAGGCGCCGCCGCAGCGCTTGCGTCACGTGCATCGCGGTTAGCACCGGACGGACCGGCGCTTCCGTGTTTCGCGTGCGGTGTTGCCGCTAATCTTTCCTGATCCCCGACAGCTCGACCACCTTGCGCCAGCGATCGGTCTCGGCGGTCAGCAGGCCGCCGAACTCACCGGCGTTGCCGTGCAGAGGGATTGCGCCGAGCTCGGCGACGCGGGCCTTGATGCCGGAATCGGACAGCGCAGCGTCGATCTCGCGATTGAGCAGGTCAATGATTTCGCGCGGCGTGTCGTGCGGGGCGCCGACGCCGTAGAACGATGACGTCTCGTAGCCGGGCAGCGTGTCCGCGATCGGCGGCACGTCCGGCAAAATCTCCGAGCGCTCGCGCGTGGTGACGCCGAGCGCGCGCAGCTTTCCCGCTCGCACCAGCTCGAACGACGAGGTGACGTTGTCGAACATGCCGTGGATATGGCCGCTCATCACGTCGGTCAGGCCCGGCGCCGAGCCGCGATAGGGCACATGGGTGAACTGCACGCCGGCCAGCGACTTGAACAATTCGCCGGACAGATGCAGCGAGGTGCCGATGCCGGAGGAAGCGATCGATATCTTGCCGGGATTGGCCTTGGCGTAGGCGATGAAGTCGGCGACGGTCTTCACAGGAAGGTCGTTGTTAACGACCAGCACCAGCGGAATTCGCGCGACGCCGGCGACCGGCGCGATGCTCTTGGCGAAATCATACGGCAGCGCCGGATCGAACGAGGCGTTGATCGCGTTCGCGGTCGAGGTCAGCAGCAGGGTGTAGCCGTCGGGCGCCGAGGAGATCACGGCCTGCGTCCCGATATTGCTGCCGGCACCGGGCTTGTTCTCGACCACGAAGGTCTGGCCGAGCCGGTCGGACAGCCGCTGGCAAATTAGCCGCGACAGCACGTCGGTCGCACCGCCCGGAGCATAAGGCACCACCCATTTTACGCTGTGCGAGGGATAGGAGGGGTTGCCGAGGGCAAAAGCGCGAGGCGCGGCGAGCGCGGCTGCGGCACAGGCGGCGGTCTGAAGGAAATGTCGTCTGGTGATCATGGTCTGCATCCCATTCTCGCTTTGCTATCGCAAGAATCGTGCAACCGCGCACGCCGATCCCGCCGGCTTGGTAAAGGATCGCTAGAGTTAATCGCGTCCTAACCGCGTTTTACCTTGTCTCTTAACACCTGGGCAAAGCGCACGGGCTAAGCTTGGGAAAATAGCAGACAGCCCCGAAAGCATGGACGGGATGACGACCGGTATCATCGAGCGCCCGAAAGTCGCACGCCCGCCTTCGGCTTCAAAGATCTGGCTGAAGGCCATCGAGCTCACCGCGCGGATCGAGACGCTGCCGGGACGTCTGTTCGCCGACGTGGTCGACGATTGGGCGCAGCGGCAGCCCGACCGCGTCGCGCTGGTCACGGACGACGCAAGTCTCGCCTACGCGGGCCTGTCGAGGCGCATCAATCGCTACGCGCGCTGGGCGCGCTCGGTCGGCGTCGCCAAGGGTGATACCGTCGCCTTGATCATGCCGAACGGCATCGACTATGTCGCGGCGTGGCTCGGCATCAGCCGGGTCGGCGGTGTGGTCGCGCTCCTCAACACCAAGCTGGTCGGGCCGTCGCTCGCGCACTGCATCGACGTCGCCAGGCCCGCTCATATCATCGTGGCGCATGAGCTGACGGAGATGTTGGATGGCGCCGCACCGCACCTGAAGACAGAGGCCAAGGTGTGGACCCACGGCGATGCCCGCGGCGATCGCGCCATCGATGTCGCACTTGCGGTGCTGGACGATGCTCCCCTGTCGCAGGAGGAGCGCGGCGAGGTCACCATCAACGACCGTGCGCTGCTGATCTACACCTCGGGCACGACGGGCCTGCCGAAGGCCGCCAGCATCAGCCACCGACGCATTCTCAATTGGGGTTTTTGGTTCGCCGGACTCACCGGCGCCACGCCGCAGGACCGGCTCTATGATTGCCTGCCGCTGTTTCACTCCGTCGGTGGCATCGTTGCGCCGTGCAGCATGCTCGCCGCCGGCGGCTCGGTGGTGATCGCCGAGAAGTTTTCTGCCTCGCATTTCTGGCCCGACATCGTCCGCCACGACTGCACGCTGTTTCAATATATCGGCGAGCTCTGCCGTTACCTGCTCAAGGCACCGCCGTCGGAATACGAGAACCGCCATCGCTTGCGCCTCGTCTGCGGCAACGGCCTGCGCGGCGACATCTGGGAAGATTTTCAGGATCGTTTCGCCATTCCCCGCATCCTCGAATTCTATGCGGCGACGGAAGGCAATTTCTCGCTGTTCAACGTCGAGGGCCAGCCGGGCGCGATCGGCCGCATCCCGCCGCTGCTCGCGCACCGCTTCCCCGCCAATCTCGTCAGGCTCGACCCCGACAGCGGTTCGCCGCTGCGCAACGACGAGGGCTTCTGCATCGCCTGTGCCCGCGGCGAGGCGGGCGAGGCGATCGGCCGCATCGGCACCGCCGACGAGGGCGGCGGCCGCTTCGAGGGCTACACCGACGCCGGCGAGACCGAGAAGAAGGTCCTGCGCGATGTCTTTGCCAAGGGCGACGCCTGGTTTCGCACCGGCGACCTGATGCGGATCGACGACAAGGGCTTCTTTCATTTCGTCGATCGCATCGGGGATACGTTCCGCTGGAAGGGCGAGAACGTCGCGACCTCGGAGGTGAACGAGATGATGCGCGATTTCACCGGCGTGGTCGACGCCACCACCTACGGCGTCAGCATCCCCGGTGCCGACGGCCGCGCCGGCATGAGTGCGATCGTCGTCAACGAGGGCTTTGACATGACGGCACTGCCTGCGCATCTCGCGCAGCGCCTGCCGGCCTATGCGCGGCCCGTGTTCATCCGCATCTCCGGCGAGATCGATGCGACCGAAACGTTCAAGCAGAAGAAGGGCGATCTGTCGCGGGAAGGATTCGATCCTTCCACCATCTCCGATCCGCTGTTCATGGCAGAGCCGAAATCCGGAGCGTACGTCCCGCTGGATGCCGAGGCTTATGCCGCCATCCTGGATGGCTCGATCAGGCTGTAGCCCCGCCAAAATCGACAGATAGGTCCAATTTTATCTGAATTGTCCAAGAAGGCATTTACTTCTCTCGGGTAAACAAGCCGCCATGGGGAGGCGGCCAGCAAGAGCCGCCGCAACGCCAACGATAACAAAGCGAGCCAGCCATGTCGGTAAGGTCTAAGGTCATTGAGGCGATCCGGCAGATCGCCAAGGAGCAGAAGGTCGCGCTTCCGGAGCTGTCGGACGATCTGTCGCTGCACGAGACGGGTTTCGATTCACTCGCCTTCGCCATTCTCGTCGCGCGCCTCGAGGACGACACCGGCGTCGATCCCTTCACCATTTCCGAGGACGCAGCGTTCCCCGCCACGGTGGGCGATTTCGTGCGGGCCTACGAAAATGTCCCCGCGTGAGATTTTCGCCCTCCGCGACCATCTCGGCGCGGAGCTGAAGGGACGCACGATCTCCGATGCGCATGATGTCGTCTCGCTGACCGACATCCTGTCGCAGACGGTCCTCGGCGGCCGCTTGCGCGAATTGTCGGGTCGCGCCGTGCTGCTCAAATTGTCCGACCAGCTCCGGTCGGGCCTCGCCATGATCGAGCTCGACGGCATCGCGCGTCGCATGCTGCTGTGTCCGCCCGATCTCAACCCGGCGCATCTCGACGCGCTGATCGCGGATGCCGGGATCGATGCCGTCGTCACTGACGAGCCCGATCACTGGGCCGATTCGGGCGTGTCGCTCGTCGTCACCGCGCAATTGCCGCCAACAGTCACCGCGCCGGCCAGGACCGAGCGCGCCACGGAATGGCTGATGCTCACCTCGGGTACCTCGGGCGTGCCGAAAATCGTCGGCCACACGCTGGAAGCGTTGACCGGCGCGATCGTTGCCGAAGGCTCCGCGCGCGGACCTGCGCCGGTCTGGGCGACGTTCTACGACATCCGGCGCTATGGCGGCCTGCAGATCTTCCTTCGCGCCATCCTCTCCGGCGGCTCGATGGTGTTGTCCGATCCGCATGAGGCGCTCGGCGATCACGTCGCGCGGCTGAAGGCGCGCGGCGTCTCGCACATTTCCGGCACGCCGTCGCATTGGCGCAAGCTCCTGATGAGCGGTTCGGCCGCGCAATTCGCCCCGGCCTATGTCCGCCTCTCCGGTGAAATCGCCGACCAGGCTGTGCTCGACGGGCTGAAGGCGGCATTTCCCAATTCTTCCGTCGGTCATGCCTATGCCTCGACCGAAGCCGGCGTCGGCTTCGCCGTGAACGACGGGCTGGAAGGCTTTCCGGCCGACTATCTCGGCAATCGCAATGGCGTCGAGATGAAGGTGGTGGACGGCTCGCTGCGGATCCGTTCGACGCGCACTGCACATGCCTATGTCGGCCGCAGCGCCGCGGCGCTCACCGATGACGACGGGTTCGTCGACAGCGGCGACATCGTCGAACGGCGCGGTGATCGCTATTATTTCGTCGGTCGCCGCGGCGGCATCATCAATATCGGCGGGCTGAAGGTCCATCCTGAGGAGATCGAGGCGGTCATCAACCGCCATCCCGACGTGCGGATGTCGCGGGCGAAGTCGCGGAAGAGCCCCATCACCGGCGGCATCGTGGTCGCGGACGTGATCCTGACCGAGGGCACCGATCCCACGCGCGCGAAGGAGATCCGCGACCAGATCCTGGAGCGATGCCGGGCACAGCTCGCGTCCCACAAGGTGCCGGCGGTGATCCGCTTCGTCGAGGCGCTCGACGTCACCCCGGCCGGAAAATTGGCGCGCACCGATGCATAATGTCCTCGTCACCGGCGGCAGTCGCGGCATCGGCCTCGCGATCGGCAAGCGCCTGGCCGGCGCCGGCTATAACGTGATCGCGGCGGCGCGGCGCGAGAGCGACGAGCTCAAGGCTGCGATCGTGGAGTCGGATGGGCGACTGCATTTCCGCGCCTGCGACCTTGCCGTGATCGACGCCATTCCGGCTTTCGCAAAGCTGGTGCGCGACGAATTCGGCCCGGTCTACGGCCTCGTCAACAATGCCGGTCTCGGCACCGAAGGCCTGCTCGCCACCATGCATAATTCCGAGATCCAGGCGCTGGTGCAGCTCAACGTGCTGTCGCCGATCATCCTCACCAAATATGTGGCGCGGCAGATGATGGCGGACGGCGCGGGCCGCATCATCAACATCTCCTCGATCATTGCGACGACCGGCTATAACGGCCTGTCCGTCTATGGCGCGACCAAGGCGGCTGCCACCGGCTTCACCCGCTCGCTGGCGCGCGAGGTGGGCAAGGTCGGCATCACCGTGAACGCGATTGCACCGGGCTTCATCGACACGGAGCTCACGCACAATCTGTCCGAAGAAGGGCGCAAGCGCATCGCTGGCCGCAGCGCGCTGCGCCGCCTGCCGGAGACGGACGACGTCGCACGCATGGTGGAATATCTGCTCGGCGAAGGCGGCCGCAACGTCACCGGATCCGTGTTCACCGTCGATGCCGGGAATACGGCATAGGCGGAACCCGGCCGTCATGATTGCGTTGATCCGGCACAATGACATTCAGCCGGATTTGGTCGTAAGATGCCCCGCAATCGATTGGGTTACGTCAATCGATCTGCCCTAATCGACAGGGAGCAGTCCATGGCCATGCCAAACATGACCGCTTCACATCAGGGCCCGACGGAGCAATCCCGCGCCAGGCTGGACGACGTCCGCTGCCCGCCGATGACGCACCAGAATTCCGGCAGTCACGGCTATGAAATGTACCCGCAGCAATTCGTGCGCCTGGTCGGCTGCCATGACGCGTCCCTCGATGCCTTGCGCAAGCGCCAGGACGAGAAGCTGCATTAGCTGCTCACGTCCCGTGCTTCGGGGAATCCTTCGGCAGGTCGATCCGTTCGTGGGAAAATTCCGGCGGCCCTTCGGTGAGGCGGCGGATGCGTCGCTCACGTTCGTCGGCCGGCAGGGCCGGATCGAGCAGCGTCTCGATCTCGTGGATGGCGATCTCCTCGCTCCTGGTGGCCTCCGAGGCGACCGGGTGTTCCGACGGGAGCACCGGGGGCGCGATCTTCAGGCCCAGCTCGATCAGCTTGCAGATGGCATCCGAACGGGTCAGGCGATGGGCTTCAGCCCAGGCATCGACGGCTTCCGTCAATCTTTCGGGCATCTTCACCGCGCTGATCGGGTCGATGCCCGTGCGCCGGCGGACCGGAGAGGTGGAGTCCTTGCTGCCGAAGTCGGACACCTCGATCATCCCATGAAACCCGTGGAGCTGGACGACGATAGCCGCACTCGCCGGCCGGTCGTTTGATGCCGATCAATGACCTGCTGCGGCATCGCAGCGCGGCCCCATCTTGTTGCCGCCGCATCTTGTTGCGGCATCTTGTTGTCTTGGCCTGTTTCGGCCAATGATCGGAAGGGGCCGCCGACCGGCGAACCCGGATCGATCCTGCCACGTATTTGTTGCGCATTCCAACCATCCGGCATCCCCGATGACCTCAGGCGAATCCTTCTATGACGGCATTCCCGTCTTTCGCGGCTTCACCAGCCTGATGGACCCCGCGCTTTACGCGCCGCTCCCGGATGACTGGAGCATCGGCGTTGCCGATATCGTCGATTCCACCAAGGCGATCGCGGCGCAGCGCTACAAGGCGGTCAACATGGCCGGCGCCGCCGTGATCGCGGCAGTGACGAACGCGTTGGAGGGACGCGAATTCCCCTTCGTGTTCGGCGGCGACGGCGCAAGTTTTGCCGTCGCGCCGTCCGACCTGACTGCCGCGCGCGAGGCGCTGGCCGCGACCGCCACCTGGGTGCGGGAAGACCTCGATCTGACCATGCGCGTTGCACTGGTGCCGGTGAGCGCCATTCGCGCGCAGGGCCTCGATGTGCGTGTCGCGCGCTTCGGTCCGTCGGCCAATTTGTCCTATGCGATGTTCTCCGGCGGCGGGCTCGCCTTCGCCGACGCTGCGATGAAGCGTGGCGAGTTTGCCGTGCCGGAAGCCCCGGCGGGCACGCAGCCCGATCTCTCGGGCCTGTCCTGCCGCTTCGAGGTGATGCCGGCCTCGCGTGGGCTGATCCTTTCGGTGCTGGTGATGCCGGCACGGGACGCCGATCCGCATCTGTTTCGCAAGGTGATCGAGGACATCATCCACCTCGTCGAGCGCAGCCCGGATGGTGCGCGCCCGGTGCCGCCGCAGGGGCCGCCGCTGAAATGGCCGCCGCAGGGGCTGGACTACGAGGCCCGGACCAGGCGCGGCGGCCCGCTGATCGCGCGCCGCGCCACCGTGCTGGCCTACACGCTGTTCGTCTATCTGGTCATGCGCTTCGACCTCAAGGTCGGCGGCTTCGTGCCCAACCTCTACAGGCGTCAGGTCGTCGAGAATTCCGACTTCAGGAAATATGACGACGGTCTGCGCATGATCCTCGACTGTACGCCGGAGCTCGAACGCGCGCTGTGCGATCGCCTGGCGGCGGCCGCACGCGAAGGCGTCGTGCGCTACGGCCTCCATCCGCAGGACGCCGCCATGATGACCTGCTTCACGCCGTCGGCGTTGCGCAGCGATCACGTGCACTTCATCGATGGCGCACGAGGCGGCTACGCCTCGGCGGCGACGGCGCTGAAGGCGATGATGGCGTGAAGTATTCTTGTGTCCCGGACGCGCTGCAATGCGTAGCGGTGCTGCACAGAGCCGGGGCACGAGAGTTCGTCGACCTCACCGTCCCGCGCGCGTCCAGGTCTCGCCGCCGCAGAGCGCGCCGACGCAGCCTTCGACCCGCAGCGAATCCGCGCCGGTGACGCTGATGCTGCTGGCATAGGTGCTGCCGTCGTCGGCGTTGTAGATCTGGCCGGACCATTTGTTCGGCCCCGCGGGCTCCATGCCGCTGAACAGCGGCAGGCCGATCATGGACCGCTTGGCGAGCGCAGGATTGGGATTCTTGCTGTCGGTAGCAGGCTGGCCGGTCGCCGTGTCGTAGGGCTCGCGCAGCCAGACGATGTGGCCGCAGATGCCGCCGCCGCATTTGGTGATCTTGACGCGCGCATCGCCCGCCTGGGTCAGCCACGTCCCGTCGACGTTCTGCGCATGAGCGGCAGACGTCCCAAGCAGCGCGGCGAGGAGGAGGATGAGAGCGGCGAATCTGGAAGTCATGGAAAGGGCCCCGAAAATGGAGCGCCTCCATAGCAGCCCGGCGAGATAGTGCAACGCCGGCCGGAATCACATTCCTGCGTTTATCGATGTGCGTTTACATACCTGCGCTCATTTGCCCCAGCGCGCGAAGGCGACCGAGGCCGCAGTCGACAGGCCGAACACGACCATGGCACCGCCGACCAGCGCGAACAGCGTCCAGGCCGGCGCTTGCGCCGTCATCAGACCGATCCCGCCGATCGCGACGATCAGAAGCCGCGCGGTGGAGGCCAGCACGGGACCGCCGACACGCGCCGCGCCTTGCGAGGAGAAATACAGCGACACGCCCATGCCGAAGAACGCGAAGGCCGGACCGGCCCAGTGGAAATAGCTGTGTGCGGCGGCGGTGACGCCGGGATCCCCAGTGAACAGCGACACCCACAGCGCCGGATCGAGTGCGATGACGAGCCCGATCAGGCCGACGGTCAGCGCGGAGGCCGCCGCCGCAGTCCAGGCCACACGCCGCGCGCGTTTCACCTGTCCCGCGCCCATCGCCATGCCGACCATCGGCACCGAGGCGATGCCGAAGGCGAAGGTGATCGGGATCAGCAGGAATTCGAGCCGCGAGCCGATGCCGTAGCCGGCCAGCATTTCGGTGCCGAAGGTCGCGAGTATTCTTGTGAAGATCAAGATCGTGAGCACGGTTTGGAGCGGCGACAGGCAGGCGACCGCGCCCACTTTCAGAATGTCCAGGAACATCGCGCGCTCGAAATGGAAGGCGCGGAAATCGAGCTGCAGCCGGCTGCGGCCGGACGATAGATACCAGAGGAAGAAGATCGCCGCGCAACTGAACGCGATCAGCTGGCCGGCCGCGACACCCGGCATGCCGAATTGCTTGACGCCGAACAGGCCGAGCCCAAGCGTGCCGCCGAGCGCAATCTGCAGCACGCTCGCGCCAATCAGCGTCATCGAGGGCAGGCGCATGTCGCCGGTGCCGCGGATCACCGAGGCCAGCGTGTTGACGAGCCAGATCGCGACCGCGCCGGAGAACAGCACCTGTGAATAGCCGCTGGCTTCCTCGAGCACGCGCTCGCGGCCGCCAAGCAGCGTGAAGAACGTGCGGCCGAAGACGAGCATCATCACCGTGAAGAACAGCCCGCCGCAGAGGCCGATGATGGCGGCATGCAGCGCCAGCGTCGCGGCGCGGTCGCGATTCCCCGCGCCGAGCGCGCGGCTGATCGCGGACGACACGCCGCCGCCCATCGCACCCGCGCTCATCATCTGCGTCAGCATCGCGAACGGAAACACCAGCGCGATCGCGGCCAGCGGGATGGTGCCGAGCCGGCCGATATAGGAGGTCTCGGCGATCGCGACCAGCGTGCTGCCGACCATCGCGATCATGTTGGGGATCGCGAGCCGGAGCAGCGTCGGCAGGATCGGCGCGGTCAGCAGGCTCGCAATGGGGGAGGCGACCGGTGCGCGCGGCGGGACGGCGTCTAGGGAAGCGTCGATCGTCATCTGTCACCGGGCGGAATATTGGATGATGATCGACATATTAACGGGCGCGCGATGTCGGCGCCACCCCTCGCCATGCAGGTCTCACCAGGGCAGGCCGCAGAGGTCGATGGTGCCCAGGGTCGGCGCGCGGACGATGTGGAAGACATAGGGCGCCATATAGCCGAACCGGATCCGCCCCTCCGGCTGCTCGCAATAGACCTCGCCGTTGAAGGGCAGCCAGCTCCGCGCCGCGTAAAAGGCGGCGTTGTGCGGCTCGCAGAACAGCAAGGCGAAGCGGGCCGCCTCGTTGGCGCGGATCGTATGCACCGCTGCGTCGATTGCCATGGTTGCATAGCCTCGGCCGCGCTGGTCTTCCCGCGTGCAGACGCCGCCGATGCCCCCGATATGCGTCTTCTGCCCGTTCCACGTGATCGTGCGGAAATAGATGCCGACATGGCAGATGAGGCCGTCCTCGGGCGTCTCGATCAGCACGCGAAGATCGGCATTGGCCCATTTGACGTGGGACCAGGGCTTGTCCGCGGCCTGTTGCGGTCCCCAGACCGCCTGATGCAGCGGCTCTGCGATCGGCCACGAGGCGTCGCCGTTCAGGATGTCGATTTCGATACTCATGGCTCGGTCCTTCGGAGCTCCACTTGTCGATGCATTCGTTCTGTCATAAGCGCTTCAAAGGCAATGATATTTTGCGTCGACCGACCTGGCCTGCAGCGAATGTTCGTACTGCGCCGATTTTGTGCAATCCGGCCCAGTGGTCGCATCACGCGTTTTCGCAAATTCTGAGGTATTTAACGGCCGGGGAACCTTCTATAAGAGTCCCCGTTAAGCCAGTTCCCCATCAGTCGCGGACAAGAACCCATGACCTTTACGCTGCCCCCACTCCCTTACGCCTATGACGCCCTCGGCCAGTTCATGTCGAAGGAGACGCTGGAATTCCACCACGACAAGCATCATCAGGCCTATGTCACCAACGGCAACAACGCGCTCAAAGGGACCGAATGGGAAGGCAAGTCCCTTGAGGAGATCGTCAAGGGCTCGTTCGGCAAGAACCCCGCCGTGTTCAACAACGCCGGCCAGCACTACAACCACATCCACTTCTGGAGCTGGATGAAGCCCAATGGCGGCGGCACCAAGCTGCCGGGCAAGCTCGAGAAGAAGATCAACGAGGACCTCGGCGGCTTCGAGAAGTTCAAGACCGACTTCCAGGCGGCCGGCGTCGGCCAGTTCGGCTCCGGCTGGTGCTGGCTCCAGGTCAAGAACGGCAAGCTCGAGATCTCCAAGACCCCGAACGGCGAGAATCCGCTGGTGCACGGCGCCACCCCGATCCTCGGCTGCGACGTCTGGGAGCATTCCTACTACATCGACTACCGCAACCGCCGCCCCGACTATCTCAAGGCGTTCGTCGAGAACCTCGTGAACTGGGAATACGTCGAGTCCCTGTTCGACAAGGCGTAAGCGTCATTCCGGGCGCGCGTAGCGCGAGCCCGGAATCCATTCATCCACTCGGGCTGACGCCCGATGGATTCCGGGCTCGGCGCTGACGCGCCGCCCCGGAATGACAACAAGGGCGGTCGCTCACGCGGCCGCCTTTTTGCTGTGCGGAATTGCCCTGCGCGGCGTGCGCACAGGTCTGTCATCACGCCGTTTGCATCGGGGGGACACCGCCCTTAATCAGGAAGGGCATCACCCTCGAGCCGCTCCACGCCAATTGTCAGAACCCTCCCCGAACAACCCGGCGCCCGCCGAGGACGCGGAATCCGAGCCGCGGCCGGGACGCGTGCGCAAGCCGATCGGCTGGTCCACGATCATCATCGCGGTTCTGGTCGCGGTGAGTGCGGCGTTGGTCTGGCGGCGTGACGGCACCGAGGGCGTTCTCGACATTCTGACCCATGATCTCTCGCTGTTCTCGGGCATCCTGCCGCGCGTGCTTGCCGGCTGCCTGCTCGGCGCCTTGATCTCGGAAATCCTGCCGCATGAGAAGGTCTCGCGCTCGCTCGGGCCGAAATCCGGCCTGATGGGCCTTCTGATCGGCACCGCCTTCGGCGCGATCCTGCCTGGCGGTCCCTTCACCGCCTATCCGGTGGCGAGCGCGCTGCTCGCGGTCGGCGCCGATTTCGGCGCCACCATCGCCATGGTCGTGAGCTGGACGCTGATCGGCTACGGCCGGGCGGTGGCTTGGGAAATCCCGATCATGGGCACCGACTTCACGTTGTGGCGGATCCTCATCTCGCTGCCGCTGCCGGTGCTCGCCGGCGCCCTCGGCCGCTTCGTCTATGTCCGGCTTTATCCGAAGCCCGCCGCTGAGGACGACGAGACTTGAGCGCGGCGCTTCTCATCGACATCCTGCTGTGGGGCTCGGTGCTCGGCGTCGGCCTGATCGCCTTCCGGCGTGGTCCAACGGTGTTCAAGGCCTCGCTGCGCGAGGGCGCGATGGACTTCATCAACATCGTGCCGCGGATCGCGCTCGGGGTGATCGGCTCCGGCTACATCGCCGCCATCATCCCGCAGGAGGTGATCACCGGCTGGCTCGGACCGGACAGCGGCTGGCTCGGGGTTGCCAGCGCCGTGGTCGCGGGCGCAGCCACGCCCGGCGGCCCCGTGATCGGCTTCTCCATTGGGACGGTGGCGCTGAAATCGGGCGGCGGGGTGCCCCAGGTGGTGGCCTATGTCGTGGCCTGGGCCCTGTTTGCCTTCCAACGGGTGATCCTGTGGGAAATCCCGTTCATGCCGGCCCGTTTCGTCTGGTTCCGCTGTGCCGTCTCGGTGCCGTTTCCCTTCGTGGCCGCGGCGATTGCCATGGTGATCGGGAAGCCGTGAGCCGCCCCTGAATGACAAGCCCGGCCGTGGACAGACGTAATGTTATATTATAACATCTGCCAATGGTTCCCGCTGCCTCCCACGCCCACCAACACGACCATGCCCATGGCCACTCTCATGGCCATTCCCACGGGCACGACCACAGCCACGCCCACGTCCATGATGCGGCCTCGCCGCACCCCGCCCAGGCGGCGCCCTGGTCGATTCTGCGCATGACCGTGGCGGGCCGCCTCGCAGCCGCCCTTGCCGTCTGTGCCGTGCTCTGGGGCGTGGTCTTCCTGGCGATGAGGTGATGATGGCGGCCGTGCACTTCCATAACGTCACGCTCGGCTATGACCGGCATCCGGCCGTGCACCATCTCAACGGCGAGGTTGCGCGAGGCGCGCTGGTTGCCGTGATCGGCCCGAACGGCGCCGGCAAGTCGACCCTGCTGCGCGGCATCGTCGGCATCCTCCGGCCGCTCGACGGCAGCATCCATCTCGGCGGGCTCGATGCCAGGGATATCGCCTATCTGCCGCAGAGCGCGGAGATCGACCGCAGTTTCCCGATCTCGGTTTTCGATTTCGTCAGCACCGGCTTGTGGCGCGTCGCCGGCCTGTTCGGGGGTATCGGCAAGGCGGCCCGCGAAAAGATCCTCCGCGCGATCGCGTCCGTCGGTCTCAACGGCTTCGAGAACCGCCCGATCGGTACGCTCTCGGGCGGCCAGATGCAGCGCGTGCTGTTCGCACGCGTGTTGCTCCAGGACGCTGCGCTCATCGTGCTCGATGAGCCCTTCAACGCCATCGATGCGAAGACCACCGCCGACCTGCTCGCGCTGGTCAAGCAATGGCACGGCGAGGGCCGCACCGTGCTCGCCGCGCTGCACGACATGGAGATGGTGCGTAACCATTTCAACGAGACGCTGGTGCTGGCGCGCGGCCCGGTGGCGTGGGGGCCGACGGCGGAGGTGCTGACGCCCGAAAACCTGCTGGTCGCGATGCGGATGTGCGAGGCCTTCGACGACACCGCCGCGGCCTGCGCGGCCGATGACATCAACTCGCGCGCCGCGTGACCACAGATGGCCTATGACGCGCTGATCGGCCCGTTCACCGAATTCGAGTTCATGCGGCGCGCGCTCGCCGCCGTGATCGCGCTGTCGCTCGCGGGCGCGCCGATCGGCGTGTTTCTGATGCTGCGGCGGATGAGCCTCGTCGGCGACGCCATGGCGCATGCGATCCTGCCGGGCGCTGCGGTCGGCTTCCTGCTCTCAGGCCTCAATCTGTTCGCGATGACGGCCGGCGGTCTCATCGCCGGCTTTGCGGTCGCGATCCTCGCCGGCGTGGTGGCGCGCTCGACCGGCCTGAAGGAGGACGCTTCGCTCGCCACCTTCTACCTGGCCTCGCTGGCGCTCGGCGTCACCATCGTCTCGATCAAGGGCACCAATATCGATCTGCTGCACGTGCTGTTCGGCAACATCCTCGCGATGGACGACCAGACGCTGCTGGTGGTCGCCTTCAACGCCACCGTGACGCTGCTGGTGCTCGCGGTGATCTATCGCCCGCTGGTGATCGAGAGCGTCGATCCCCTGTTTCTGCGCACGGTCAGCCGCGCCGGAGGACCCGCGCATCTCGCCTTCCTCGCGCTTGTCGTGATCAACCTCGTCAACGGCTTTCAGGCCCTCGGCACGCTGCTCGCGGTCGGGCTGATGATCCTGCCGGCGGGCATCGCCCGGTTCTGGTCGCGCGATCTCACTACGATGATCTGCATCGCGGTGGTCGCCGCCGCGGTCTCGGGCTATGCCGGCCTCGTGCTGTCGTTCCAGACCCGCGTGCCCTCGGGCCCCGCAATCATTCTGGTAGCGACGGTGCTCTACATCGTCTCGGTCCTGTTCGGGCGTGTCGGCGGCATTGTCAGGCAAATGTTTCCCGGCCGGCATCTGGAAGCGTGACGATGCGGCGGCTCCTGCTTTGCGTGCTCCTGCTGATCGCCTCGCCACTGCACGCGGCCGAGCGGCTCAATGTGGTCGCGAGCTTCTCGATCCTCGGCGATTTCGTCCGCAATGTCGGCGGCGACCGGGTCAACGTCACGACGCTGGTCGGCCCCGACAGCGACGTGCATGTCTACACGCCGGCGCCTGGCGATGCGAAGCGGGTCGCGGAGGCGAAGCTCGTCATCGTCAACGGGCTTGGGCTGGAGGGCTGGATGCCGCGCCTCGTGCAGTCTGCCGGCAGCAAGGCAATCGTCGTCACCGCCAGCGCCGGCATCGCGCCGCTCAAGCTTGGCTCGGTCGCCGATCCGCACGCCTGGCAGTCCATCCCCAACGCCAAAATCTATGTGGCTGATATCGCCAAGGCGCTCGCTGCCGCCAATCCGGATGACGCGGCGTTCTTCGGTGCCCAGGCCCAGGCCTATCTGGAAAAGCTCGAAACGCTCGACCGCGAGGTCCGCGAGGCCGTGGCCAGGATTCCGCCGGACCGGCGGAAGGTGATCTCGACACACGACGCCTTCGGCTATTTTTCCGCCGAGTACGGTATCCGGTTCATCGCCCCCCTGGGCGTCTCCACCGAAACCGAGCCGAGCGCACGCGACATTGCGGCCATCATCGGCCAGATCAAGGCCCAGAAAATCCCGGCCGTATTCCTGGAGAATATCAGCGACGACCGGCTGATCCGGCGGATCGCAGCAGAGACCGGCTCAAAAGTCGGCGGGACCCTGATTTCGGACGGTTTGACCGGCGAAAAGGGGCTTGCACCCACTTACATTGATATGGTCAGGCACAATATAAAGGCCCTGACCAGCGCGCTTGACCATTAGGGCAGGGGGCCACCCCGCCTCGCGTCGCGCGGAAAAGCCCGAAGCCGGAGTTGTTATGTCTGAGACCTCCCAGAAAATTCCCGTGACCGTCCTGACCGGCTATCTCGGCGCCGGCAAGACCACGCTCTTGAACCGCATCCTGTCGGAAAACCACGGCAAGAAATACGCCGTCATCGTCAACGAGTTCGGCGAGATCGGCATCGACAACGACCTCATCATCGGCGCCGATGAGGAAGTGTTCGAGATGAACAACGGCTGCATCTGCTGCACGGTGCGCGGCGACCTCGTGCGCATCATGGACGGGTTGATGAAGCGCAAGGGCAAGTTCGACGCCATCATCGTCGAGACCACCGGCCTTGCCGATCCCGCGCCGGTCGCCCAGACCTTCTTCGTCGACGAGGACGTGCAGAAGAACGCGCGGTTAGACGCGGTGGTTACGGTTGCCGACGCCAAATGGCTGTCCGACCGGCTCAAGGATGCGCCCGAGGCCAAGAACCAGATCGCCTTCGCCGACGTCATCGTGCTGAACAAGACCGATCTCGTGAGCAAGGGCGAGCTCGCCGAGGTCGAGGCCCGCATTCGCGCCATCAACCCCTATGCGAAACTCCATCGCACCGAGCGCTGCTCGGTGGCGCTGGCCGACGTGCTCGATCGCGGCGCGTTCGACCTCGACCGCATCCTCGACATCGAGCCGGATTTCCTGGAGGCCGACGATCATGACCACGACCATGATCATCACCACCACGGCCACGATCATCACCATGATCACGGCCACGGCCTGAAGCACTATCACGACGAGGACATGCAGTCGCTGTCGCTCAAGACCGACAAGCCGCTCGATCCCAACGTGTTCATGCCCTGGCTGCAGAATCTGGTGCAGGTCGAGGGCGGCAAGATCCTGCGCTCCAAGGGTATCCTCGCCTTCCACGACGACGACGACCGCTACGTCTTCCAGGGCGTCCACATGATGCTGGAGGGCAACCACCAGCGGAAGTGGAAGGAGGGCGAGAAGCGCGAGAGCCGCCTCGTCTTCATCGGCCGCGAATTGCCCGAGGAGGCGATCCGCAAGGGTTTCGAGAGCTGCATCGTCTCGTGATGAAAGAGTTTACGCCCGCCCCCGATTCCGCCTCGATCGTCTCCGTCACCGACCGCGTCAAGCCTGTTGCGCTCGGCATGGGCGTGACCGCGGTGCACTTCCTGGGCGACCGCGCCGCTTTCGTCGGCGGCGAGGAGAACGTCGCCTTCGTCGATGCCAAGGGTGAGATCACCAATGTCGCCGTTCACAGCGGCGGCATTCTCTCCACGGCCTCCGACGGCAAACGCATCCTGATGGGCGGCGACGACGGCAAGGTCGTCTCGCTCGATGCCAAGGGCGAGGTGACGCTGCTCGCCACCGATCCCAAGCGGCGCTGGATCGACGCGGTGGCGCTGCAGGCCGACGGCGGCGCGTTCGCCTGGTCCGCCGGCAAGACCGCGACGGTCAAGAGTGGCAAGGCCGAGGAGAAGTCGCTCGAGGTGCCCTCGACCGTCGGCGGGCTTGCTTTCGCGCCGAAGGGCCTGCGGCTTGCGATCGCGCATTACAATGGCGCGACGCTGTGGTTTCCGAACATGGAAGGGTCAGCCGAGTTCCTGCCCTGGGCCGGCTCGCATCACGCCGTCACCTTCAGCCCCGACAACAAATTCCTGGTCACCGCGATGCACGAGCCGGCGCTGCACGGCTGGCGGCTCGCCGACAACAGGCACATGCGCATGACCGGCTATCCCGGCCGCGTCCGTTCGATGTCCTGGAGCGCGGGCGGCAAGGGCTTGGCGACCTCGGGCGCCGACACCGTCATCATCTGGCCGTTCGGCAGCAAGGACGGTCCGATGGGCAAGGAGCCCGCGATGCTCGCGCCGCTGCAGGCGCGCGTGGCGGTCGTCGCCTGCCATCCGAAGAACGACATCCTCGCCGCCGGCTACAGCGACGGCACCGTGCTGATGGTGCGGCTGGAGGATGGTGCGGAGATCCTGGTCCGCCGCAACGGCACGCCCCCCGTCGCCGCGATCGGCTGGAATGCGAAGGGGACGCTGCTGGCTTTTGCCGACGAAAATGGCGACGGCGGCCTGCTCGAGCTTTGATCTGTCATGGTTCCGGCCGTATAGGGGACCATGCGATTTCTAACGACCTTCCAGTTCGCCGACTTCGCCGACACGCTGGTCAGCCTGATCACGGCTTTCGTGCTGGGCACGCTGATCGGCGCAGAGCGGCAGTACCGCCAGCGCACCGCGGGCCTGCGCACCAATGTGCTGGTTGCGGTCGGTGCTGCCGCCTTCGTGGATCTCGCCATGCATCTGACCGGTGCCGACGGCGCCGTGCGTGTGATCTCCTACGTCGTCTCCGGCATCGGCTTCTTAGGGGCCGGCGTCATCATGAAGCAGGGCATGGACGTGCGCGGGCTCAACACCGCGGCGACACTGTGGGCCTCGGCCGCGGTCGGCTCCTGCGCCGGCGCCGACATGGTCGCGCAGGCGGTCGCGCTGACCGTCTTCGTCATCGCCGGCAACACCATGCTGCGCCCGCTGGTCAACGCCATCAACCGCATCCCGCTGAACGAGAAGGCGCTGGAGGCGACCTACTACTTCAAGCTGGCGGTGGCCACCGACGCTCTGCCCGATATGCGCGACCGCCTCGTCGACAAGCTCGAAGCGGCGAACTATCCGGTGGCGGATATCGAGGCGGTCGAGATCGGCGAGGATATCATGGAGATCGTCGCCAAGCTGGTCGCGACGGCGGTCGATCCGAACGAGCTGAACGCGGTCGCGACGGATCTGCAGCATCTGCCGGGCGTGCGCCACGCCACCTGGGAAGCCAGCACCACGGAGTAAGCGCGTCGTTTTGGCGCGTGAAGGGCTGGTTCCCGCCCATTCGGTTGCGGAACCCGTGCCCTCTCATTTCGTTGATCCCGCGGACAAAGGCGGTGATCGACATGCCCGGCCAGAACGATAAGCGAAACCTGAAGCTCGACCTGACGATTGCCGGTGTGCTGTTCGCGGCAGGCGTTGTGGTGTCGGTGATGTCGCTGGCACAAATCCGCGCCGAGAGCCGGATGGAACTGGCGCAGGCAACGCCGCCGCTCCAAGGCACGCCGTCCAATGATCAGAGCAAGGTGCCGGCCGAGGCCAAGCCCGGCGGCGACCGGCCCACCACGCCGGCCCCGGAGCCGGCGCGTCCGGATTCTCAGACGCAGGGCGCGGCGACCAAGCCGGCCTTGCCGCCGGCTCCGGCCGAGAAAATCGCGCCGCCGATCGAAAAGAAGTAGGCGGCCGCCGCGTCCTCGGGGTCATTCCCCGCGAGGGCGGGGGAATCCAGTATTCCAGAGACCATGCGTGGATACGGAGACGTCGCGGCGTACTGGATGCCCCGGTCAAGCCGGGGCATGACAGCGGAATGAGACGGCGCGCCCCGGAATGATGGGCGGAGAGACGCGCGCCTCACCGCACCAAAATATTCCTGAACTGCCACGGATCAGACGTGTCGATGTCCTCCGGAAACAGTCCCGGGCGATCCGTCAGCGGCGTCCAGTCGGTGTAGAAGCCCTTGACCGGGCCCAGATACGGCAGCTGGATTTCCAGCAGGCGCTCGAAATCCATCTCGTCGGCTTCGACGATGCCTTCGTTCGGGTTTTCCAGCGCCCATACCATGCCGCCGAGCACGGCGGAGGTCACCTGCAGGGCGGTGGCGTTCTGGTAGGGGGCGAGTTCGCGGGTCTCTTCGATGGATAGCTGCGAGCCGTACCAGTACGCATTGTTGTCGTGGCCGAACAGCAGCACGCCGAGCTCGTCGATGCCGTCGACGATTTCGTCCTCTTCGAGAATGTGGTGCTTTTCCTGCATCTTGCCGGCGCGGCCGAACAGCTCATGCAGCGACAGCACGGCGTCGTCGGCCGGGTGATAGGCGTAGTGGCAGGTCGGCCGGTAGATTGCGTTACCCGAAGCATCACGTACCGTGAAGTAATCGGCGATCGAGATCGACTCGTTGTGGGTGACGAGGAAGCCGTATTGCGCGCCGCGGGTCGGGCACCAGGTGCGCACGCGCGTATTGGCGCCAGGCTGCATCAGATAGATGGCGGCGCCGCAGCCGGCTTCGTGGGTATGCGCATTCTCGGGCATCCATTTCTCATGGGTGCCCCAGCCGAGCTCCGACGGCTGCATCCCCTCCGAGAGGAAACCTTCCACCGACCAGGTGTTGACGAAGACGTCGGGCTCTTTCGGCTTCTTGGAGCGCTGGGTGTCGCGCTCGGCGATGTGGATGCCCTTGATGCCGGCCTGCCGCATCAAATCCGCCCATTCGGCTCTCGTCTTCGGCTTGGGGGCATTGAGCTTCAGGTCTGCGGCGACGTTGAGCAGCGCCTGCTTGACGAAGAAGGAGACCATGCCGGGATTGGCGCCGCAGCAGGAGACGGCCGTGGTCGAGCCCGCCGGGCGCGCCTTCTTGGCGGCCAGCGTCACTTCGCGCAGGGCGTAGTTGGAGCGCGCTTCCGGGCCCTTCGAGGAATCGAAATAGAAGCCGAGCCAGGGCTCGTTGACGGTGTCGATATAGAGCGCGCCGAGCTCGTTGCAGAGCTCCATGATGTCGGTGGAGCCGGTGTCGACCGAGAGATTGACGCAAAAACCCTGGCCGCCGCCTTCGGTGAGCAGCGGGGACAGCAATTCGCGATAATTGTCCCTGGTCACGGCCTTCTGGATGAAGCGGACATTGTGCTTCTCGCAATGCGCCTTGCGGCCCTCGTCCTTGGGATCGATCACGGTGACGCGCGACTTGTCGTAGTCGAGATGCCGCTCGATCAGCGGCAGCGTGCCTTTGCCGATGGAGCCGAAACCGACCATGACGATGGGACCGGTGATTTTCGCGTAAATCTGCGAGGGAGGGCTCATGGGATGGTTTCTCCGGAACGGGCTGGCAGGCAAAGGGTGGGTGGATCTGGCGCTGCGGCGCTCGTCAGACGCTGCGGCGCTTGGCGGTGACTTCGATCTCGACCTTCATCTCGGGCTTGGCGAGGGCGCTGACGACCAGCAAGGTCGCGGCCGGCCTGATGTCGCCGAGAACCTCGCCGCAGACGGCGAAGTGGGCGTCGATGTAACTCGTGTCGGTGACGTAATAGGTCGCACGGACGATGTCGGCCATCTCGAATCCGCCCTCCTTCAGGGCGGCCGCGATGGTCTTGAAGCAGTTGCGTGACTGGCTCGTGACGTCGGCCGGCATGGTCATCGTGGTGTAGTCATAGCCGGTGGTTCCCGCGACGAAGGCGAAGTCGCCGTCGATCACGGCGCGGCTGTAGCCGACGGTCTTCTCGAGCGGAGAGCCGGTGGAGATCAGGCGACGGGACATGGTTTGGGCCTCGACTGAACGGGAATTTCGTGGGGTTAAAGGGCGTTTCCGGGTGCGGTGCAACCCCAAAGCAACGGCCGCAGCCGACCGTCGCCGCGGGCGCGGCTCCGGTCGTCGCCATCATGGCGATGTCTTAGGCCGCGTGCGCCTCGAGGGGGCGAACTACCCTCCGTTTGGACAGGGCCGCGCCGGTTGGGACGATCATCCCACAGGCGCCATCCAGCACGCCCGCCTGGAATTCAACCGCCAGCAGGCGGTCGCGCTCGAACGGGCCGGGCAGCGTCAATGTGCCGGTCTTCTCCGCCGAGAAGCCGAACCGGGCGTAATAGGGGGCATCGCCGAGCAGGATCACGGCGCCATGCCCGCGCGCCCGGGCGGCGGCCAGCGCTTGTTGCATCAGCGCGGCGCCGATCCCGAGCTCGCGGCAGGCAGGGTCCACCGCCAGTGGTCCGAGGACCAGGGCGGGCCTGCCTCCGGCGCTGACGTGCCACAGCCGCACGGTTCCCACGAGCTTGCCCTCGCGCACGGCCGACAGGGCAAGGCCTGCGGCAGGCGCACGTCCGTCGCGCAGGCGCTGGCAGGTGCGGCCATGGCGGTCTTCGCCGAAGCTGGCATCCAGCAGCGCTTCACGGGCGACGGCGTCGGCAGCACGCTCCGCACGGATCACGAACAGAGCGGCTTTCGAGGTGAGGGCGATCTGTGGCTTCCGAAAAGCAGTCATGGCGCATCAGTCCCCGCTTGAACCGGCGTGCGCAAGGCACGCCTGTTCAAGGCGTCGTCAGACATCGAGATGTTGGGAAGGGAGCCGGCAAGCCGGCTCCCGGGTTCGTCAGGCCTCTGGAAACGAGAGGCGGATCAGATGTGGTAGGTCTTCAGCGGCGGGATGCCGTTGAAGGCCACCGACGAGTAGGTCGACGTGTAGGCCCCGGTGCCTTCGATCAGAACCTTGTCACCGATCTCCAGCGTCACGGGAAGCGGATACGGGTTCTTCTCGTACAGCACGTCGGCGCTGTCGCAGGTCGGGCCGGCGAGCACGCACGGGGTCATGTCCGCGCCGTCGTGACGGGTGCGGATGGCGTAACGGATCGACTCGTCCATGGTCTCGGCGAGACCGCCGAACTTGCCGATGTCCAGGTACACCCAGCGTACCTCGTCCTCGTCGCTCTTCTTCGAGATGAGCACGACCTCGGATTCGATGATGCCGGCATTGCCCACCATGCCGCGGCCCGGCTCGATGATGGTCTCCGGAATCTGGTTGCCGAAGTGCTTGCGCAGCGCGCGGAAGATCGAGCGGCCGTAGGTCACGACCGGCGGCACGTCCTTCAGGTACTTGGTCGGAAAGCCGCCGCCCATGTTGACCATGGTCAGGTTGATGCCGCGCTCGGCGCAGTCGCGGAACACCTGCGAGGCCATCGCCAGCGCACGGTCCCACGCCTTCACCTTGCGCTGCTGCGAGCCGACATGGAACGAGATGCCGCACGGCTCCAGCCGGAGGCGCTTGGCGAGGTCGAGCACCTCGACCGCCATCTCCGGGTCGCAGCCGAACTTGCGCGATAGCGGCCATTCGGCGCCGGCGCAGTCATAGAGGATGCGGCAGAACACCTTCGCGCCGGGAGCGGCACGGGCGACCTTCTCGACCTCGGCGGCGCAGTCGACCGCGAACAGCCGGATGCCGAGCGCGAAGGCGCGCGCGATGTCGCGCTCCTTCTTGATCGTGTTGCCGAAGGAGATGCGGTCGGGCGTCGCACCGGCGGCCAGCGCCATCTCGATCTCGGCGACGGTCGCGGTGTCGAAACAGGAGCCCATGGACGCCAGCAGCGCCAGCACTTCCGGCGCCGGGTTCGCCTTCACGGCATAGAACACGCGGCTGTCGGGCAGCGCCTTGGCGAAGCTCTGATAATTGTCGCGCACGACCTCGAGGTCGACGACGAGGCAAGGCTCGGTGTCGAGGCCATCCTGGCGGCGGTTGCGCAGGAATTCCTGGATACGTTCGGTCATGGCACTCTCCCAAACGGCCCAGCGACGGGCCCGTTCAAAACATGACGTCGGATAAGAGTGCTCTGGCCGGATCGCGCGATGGAGGCGCGACGAAGCCACAAGACTCAAACCAGACTGTGCTGCCGTGGATTGGTTGGGAGTGTTCCCGCCCGCACACCTGGCAATGAAGGACAAGCCTTTTCAGTAGCCCGCGCCGGCGTTGGAATGCCGGTAGAGACCAAAAAAGCCCGATCCGTCGTTGCTTTAAGTCGCGTCCCCCGTTGAGAGCGGGGTGCGCCGGTTCGCCTCCGGCTGCCAGTCACGGTTGCAAAGAGTGAAGTCACCTTCGACATGGCATCTCTTGAGAGAGATGCTGGACGCTCCGGGTTTGCTTCTTCGTTCGACCTCTCGGTCTCGCGACTTCCGCACTTCCGAAGAGCCCCTCGGCTTCTTCACCCCTTGGCGGCTGTCCGGCCTCTTGTCCGGATACCTACCGACTGACACACGACCACAGGCACGTGCGAAATTGGGCAAGAGCGCACATAAGCGTTTTGACTCTGCTTCGCAAGAATTTTTTTAGGCTGCGAACAGAATTGCCTAACATCTGCTTGCGCAGTGTTGCGCGAGCGACGCGGAAGATGAACGGGCGTTAAGTTTTTGAGACCAGTGTGCGCGTCACGCGCGCGAGCAACTTCAGCCGCGCTTCGTGAAAGGCTCGACGCGCTGAGCCGCGCGGATGAACGCGGTCATCACGAGCACGCCGAGCGCGAACAGCACGGCCTGCAGGATGTGCGTGCCCTGATCGCCGAGCCCGAACAGGATCGCGAGCGCCCAGCCGCCGGCGAACGCCGCGCCGAACACCTCTGCGCCGATCAGGATGGCGGCGCTGATGACGGTGATGACGCTGGGCCAGACGATCCGGCGGGAGGACGTGGAAGACGCGTTCATGAGCTCTGGGGTCCGTGGTCTATCGAGGGCCGCAATCTCCCCGAAAAGGCGGCCGGGAGCAAGGCCAAATGGCTCAAAAAAGCCCCATCGCGTGCTATAGCTGGCCGCAACAATCGACCCATGAAAATCGGGACTTGTGATGTCAGAACCCCGCCGAACTACGGACTCCGAGGCCAATCCGCTGCTGAAGGCCTGGGTGACGCCGTTTGCCACCCCGCCCTTCGACGAGATCAAGCCGGAGCACTTCCTCCCGGCCTTCGAGCAGGCCTTCGCCGACCACTCCGCCGAGATCGCGGCGATCACCAATGATCCGGCTGCGCCCGACTTTGCCAACACGGTCACGGCGCTGGAGCGCTCCGGCAAGCTCTTGAGCAAGGTCGCGGCGGTGTTCTACGACCTCGTTTCGGCGAATTCCAACCCGGCCATCCTGGAGATCGACAAGGAGATCTCCTTGCGGATGGCGCGGCACTGGAATCCGATCATGATGAATGCCGTGCTGTTTGGTCGCATCGCCCAGCTGCACGAGAACCGCGCCAATCTCGGTCTTTCGCCCGAGCAGCTTCGCCTGCTGGAGCGCACCTACACCCGCTTCCACCGCGCCGGCGCCGGCCTCTCCGAGCAGGCCAAGACACGGATGGCTGAGATCAACGAGCGGCTGGCCCAGCTCGGCACCGGCTTCAGCCATCATCTGCTCGGCGACGAGCAGGACTGGTTCATGGAGCTTGGCGAGGCCGACCGCCAGGGCCTGCCGGATAGCTTCGTCGCCAGCGCCAAGGCTGCGGCGGAAGAGCGCGGCATGGCAGGCAAGGCCATCGTCACGCTGTCGCGCTCCTCGGTCGAACAGTTCCTGAAGAGCTCGGCGCGGCGTGACCTGCGCGAGAAGGTCTACAAGGCCTTCATCGCGCGCGGCGACAACGGCAACGCCAACGACAACAACGGAACCATCGTCGAGGTCCTGAAGCTGCGTGAGGAGAGCGCCAATCTCCTGGGCTATCCGACCTACGCCGCCTACCGGCTCGAGGATTCCATGGCCAAGACGCCGGATGCGGTGCGGAGCCTGCTGGAGCGGGTCTGGAAGCCGGCGCGCGCCCGGGCGCTCGCCGACCGCGACGAGATGCAGGCGCTGATCACGACAGAAGGCGGCAATTTCAAGCTCGCTCCCTGGGACTGGCGCTTCTACGCCGAAAAGCTGCGGCTTCAGCGCGCCAATTTCGACGATTCCGCGATCAAGCCGTATCTGTCGCTCGACAACATGATCGCTGCCGCCTTCGACTGCGCCACGCGCCTGTTCGGCGTCACCTTCGAGGAGCGCAAGGACGTTCCGGTCTGGCACCCCGACGTCCGGGTCTGGGAGATGAAGGACAGGGACGGCAAGCACAAGGCGCTGTTCTATGGCGACTACTTCGCCCGGCCGTCGAAGCGCTCCGGCGCCTGGATGACCTCGCTGCGCGACCAGCAGAAGCTCGACGGCGACGTCGCGCCGCTCGTTCTCAACATCTGCAATTTCGCCAAGGGGGCCGATGGCGAGCCCTCGCTGCTGTCGCCCGACGATGCCCGCACCCTGTTCCACGAGTTTGGCCACGGCCTGCACGGCATGCTCTCGAACGTGACCTATCCCTCGCTGTCGGGCACCTCCGTGTTCACCGATTTCGTCGAGCTGCCATCGCAGCTCTACGAGCACTGGCAGGAGCGCCCCGAGGTGCTGCAGAAGTTCGCCCGTCACTACCAGACCGGCGAGCCGCTGCCGGACGATCTGCTGCAACGGTTCCTGGCCGCGCGAAAATTCAACCAGGGCTTTGCCACGGTCGAATTCGTCTCCTCGGCGCTGGTCGACCTCGAATTCCACACCCAGCCGGCCGCCGCCGCGCAGGATGTCCGCGCCTTCGAGCGACGCGAGCTCGAGAAGATCGGCATGCCCGAGGAGATCGCGCTGCGTCACCGTCCCACCCAGTTCGGCCACATCTTCACCGGCGATCACTATGCGGCCGGTTATTACAGCTACATGTGGTCCGAGGTGATGGACGCCGACGCCTTCGGCGCGTTCGAGGAGGCCGGCAACATCTTCGATCCCGCCGTGGCCAAGCGCCTGCACGACGACATCTATTCGAGCGGCGGCTCGGTCGATCCGGAGGCCGCCTATGAGGCTTTCCGCGGTCGTCCTCCGGAGCCCGACGCACTGCTGCGCCGGCGCGGTTTGCTCGACGACACCAAGGCGGCCTGATGGACACGATGCGCCGCCTGTTTGGACTGCTGCTGGCCGCCAGTCTCATGCTCGCAGCGGGCGCGGCGAGCGCGCATCCGCATGTCTGGATCACCGCGACCAGCGAGCTGCTCTACGCCGAGGACGGCAGCATCACCGGCGTGCGCCACGCCTGGACCTTCGACGACATGTTCTCGGCCTATGCGGTGCAGGGGCTCGAGAGCAAGACCAAGGGCACCTATACCCGCGAGGAGCTCGGGCCGCTGGCGCAGACCAATGTCGAGTCGCTGAAGGAATACGCCTACTTCACCTTTGCGCGAGCCGACGGCAAGAAGGAGCGATTCCAGGAGCCGGTCGACTATTTCCTCGACTACAAGGACACGGTGCTGACCCTGCACTTCACGCTGCCGCTGAAGAACCCGGTCAAGCCCAAGCAATTGGTGCTCGAAGTGTTCGACCGCTCCTTCTTCATCGACTTCCAGATGGCCAAGGACAATCCGGTCAAGCTGGTCGGCGCGCCCGCCGGCTGCCAGATGAAGCTGGACCGGCCGAACGACGGCTCCGCCACGGCCCAGAAGCTCAACGAGCAGACCTTCCTGAACGGCGAGAACTCGAATTTCGGCATGATGTTCGCCAACAAGATCACGGTGGATTGCCCTTGACGCCAAAGCTCTCCCCGCTCGCGCGCGGGCTTGTGGCCTGCGCCGCCGTTCTCTTCATCATCGGTGTGGCCGATGCCGCGCTTCACGATGTCTTCGCGCAGAATCCGTTCGGCGCGCCGAAGCAGGCGCAAGCGCCCGAGCCCGAGGCCAGCGGGATCATCGGCTGGCTCCTGGCAAAACAGTCGGAATTCTATCGCCAGATGTCGGCGACTATCCGCGCCGCGAAGTCCGACGGCTCGGCGGTGTGGACATTGCTGTTCATCTCGTTTGCCTACGGCATCTTCCATGCCGCCGGTCCCGGCCACGGCAAGGCGGTGATCGCCTCCTATCTCGTCGCCAACCGCGAGACCGCGCGGCGCGGCATCGCGCTGTCGTTTGCGTCCGCGCTGATGCAGTCGCTGGTGGCGATCCTGATCGTCGGCATCTCGGCCTGGATCCTGAATGCGACCGCCAAGACCATGTGCAAGGCGGAAGGGGTGATCGAGATCGCGAGCTACGCCCTGATTGCGTTGTTCGGCCTGCGGCTGGTCTGGGTCAAGGGCCGCACGTTCATCCGCGCGCTGCAGGCGGTCCAGCCGGTGCCGGCGATCGCCGGCGTGCCGCACCATCATGATCATCACCATCATCATGATGCCCACGATCATCATGGCCATGATCATCATCAGCACGATCACGGTCATGACCACGCGCACGCCCATGCCCACCACGGACACGACCACGTCCATGACGAGCATTGCGGCCATTCCCACGGTCCCACGCCGAGCGAGCTCGCCGGACCCGGCGGCTGGCGGCGCGGCTTCGCCGCGATCCTCACCGTCGGCATCCGCCCCTGCTCGGGCGCCATCCTGGTGCTGGTGTTCGCGCTCGCCCAGGGCCTGTTCTGGGCCGGCATTGCCGCGACCTTCCTGATGGGGCTCGGCACCGCGATCACGGTCGCGGCCATCGCGGTCGTCGCCGTCTCCGCCAAGGACATCGCCGCTCGCCTCAGCGCCGGGCGCGACGGCGGCGGTGCGCTGTTCATGCGCGGCATCGAATTCGCGGCGGCTGCCGTCGTGCTGCTGTTCGGCGCGGGCCTGTTGCTCGGCTATGTCGCGGCCGAGCGGACGACGTGTTTCTAGAGCGTTTTCGAGCGAAGTGGACACCGGTTCGCGTGAAGAAAACGCGTCAAAACAACAATCTAGAGCTTCGGTTCTGATTCAATCAGAACCGGATACGCTCTAGGCGAAGGTCTCGTAGCCCGGATGGAGCGAAGCGCAATCCGGGACAGAGTCGCCGTGAAAAGACCCCCGGATTACGCTTTGCTCCATCCGGGCTACGGTCACAAACCTCACACAGGCAGAAATTGCTTCAACGCCGGCATGAAGAAGATCCCGAGATTGATCGCAAAGCCGATGCTCCAGAGGATCGAGCGCAGCGTCGGGCGGTTGCCGAGATAGGTCAGCACATAGGCGATCCGCACGATCAGGAACAGTGCCGCGAGCTCGTCGATCAGCCGCTGCGGCGAATCCCGGTATTCGGCGAGCAGGACCGCGAAGGCGAAGAACGGGAAGGTCTCGATGCCGTTCTGGTGGGCGCCGAGCGCGCGCTGCGACAGGGCGTCCTCATAGAAGGCGGGATCGCGCGGCCGGGAATTGTCGAAGCGGCCAAACCTGATCCATTTGATCGCGGCGATCGTTGACAGATAGAGCAGCAGCGCTCCTAGGACGCACCATTCCGCGAGTGTCATCGTCGCTCCCCGGCCTGGCTGCGACCCTAGCGAAACCGGCCTCATCTTGACAAGTTCGGACCAACGCGCGACCCACAGAGCCATGACCAGCGTCGTCCCCATCGAGACCGGAAGACCGGTCGCCCAATCCGCCTTGCCGCGCGTTGGCGTGCTCCTGATCAATCTCGGAACACCCGACACGGCGGATGCGCCGGGCGTGCGGGTCTATCTGAAGGAGTTCCTCAGTGATGCCCGCGTCATCGAGGACCAGGGACTGATCTGGAAGGCCGTGCTGAACGGGATCATCCTGCGCAGCCGCCCCCGCACCAAGGCGCTGGACTACCAGAAGATCTGGAACACGGAGAGGAACGAGTCGCCGCTGAAGACCATCACGCGGTCGCAAGCCGACAAGCTCGCGGCCTCGCTGTCCGACCACGCCCACGTCGTGGTCGACTGGGCGATGCGTTACGGCAATCCCTCGATCAAGTCGGGCATCGATGCGCTGATCGCGAAAGGCTGCGAGCGCATCCTGGCCGTTCCGCTCTATCCGCAATACTCCGCCTCCACCTCGGCGACCGTCTGCGACGAAGTGTTCCGCGTGCTTGCCCAATTGCGCAACCAGCCGACGCTGCGGGTGACGCCGCCTTATTACGAGGACGCCGCCTATATCGAGGCGCTCGCCGTCTCGATCGAGACGCATCTGGCGACGCTGTCCTTCAAGCCCGAGCTGATCGTGGCGTCCTTCCACGGCATGCCGAAATCCTATGTCGAGAAAGGCGATCCCTATCAGCAGCACTGCATCGCCACCACCGCGGCGCTGCGTCGCCGGCTCGGCATGGACGAGACGAAACTGCTGCTGACCTTCCAGTCGCGCTTCGGCAATGCCGAGTGGCTTCAGCCCTATACCGACAAGACCATGGAGCGGCTTGCGAAGGAAGGCGTGCGCCGTATCGCAGTGGTGACGCCGGGCTTTTCCGCCGATTGCCTGGAGACGCTGGAGGAGATCGCGCAGGAGAATGCCGAGATCTTCAAGCACAATGGCGGCGAAGAGTTTTCCGCGATCCCCTGCCTCAACGACAGCGGGCCCGGCATGGACGTGATCCGCACCCTGGTGCTGCGCGAGCTTCAGGGCTGGATCTGATGGGCGCCCCGTGAACCGCCGTGAGTGTCTGGCGCTTCTTGGGACGATCGCGGTGCAGCCGGTCCCGGTCCTGGCGCAGCAGCCGCGCGCGGTGCGCCGGCTCGGTGTGCTCTCGGTCATCGCCTCCGATGATGTGATCGGCCAGGCTCGCCTGGCCGAGGCGCTCGCCGGCCTCGGCTGGAAAAAGCGCGACAACCTCGAGATCGACTGGCGCAGCGGCGGCGGCGACCGCGCCCGCATCGCGCGGCTCGCCGACGAGTTGATCGCGCTCAAGCCAGACGTCCTGCTCGCGCTCGGAACGCCCTCGGTCGAGGAGCTGCGCCGTCGCACCAGGACCATCCCGATCGTGTTCGCCGTCGTCACCGATCCCGTCAGTCAGGGCTTTGTCGAAAACCTCGCCCATCCCGGCGGCAACGTCACCGGTTTCACCGATTACGACGGCCCGCTGGCCGGCAAATGGCTGGAGATGCTGACGCAGGTCACGCCGAAGGTCTCCCGTGCCTTCGTCGTCTACAATCCCGCCACTGCGCCGTTCGCGCCCCTGATGCTGCGCACCATCGAGGACGCCGCGCGGACGCTCCGGATGACGGTCGAGCCCGCGCCGGTGAATGACGCGGCCTCCATCGCAGTGCTGGCTTCGCGAAGGGACGGTGGCTTTCTGATTCTGCCGGACTTCTTCACCATGGCCAATCGCGGCCAGCTTCTGGCGGCGATCGCGCAGGCGCGCGCGCCGGCGGTGTTCTGGAGCCGCACCTTCGTCGACGAGGGCGGTCTGATGTCCTACAGCACCGACAGCGCCGAGCAGCTCCGCCGTGCCGCGGACTATGTCGATCGCATCCTGAAGGGGGCGCGGCCAGCCGACCTGCCAGTGCAGAACCCCACCAAGTTCGAGCTCACGGTTAACCTGAAAACGGCCAAGGCGCTTGGCATCACGCTTGCCCCGGGTCTGCTTGCAATCGCGAACGACGTCATTGAATAGAGCTCGCGGTGACGGCGCAATTCTTGATCCTTGCCGTTAGGTCTGCGTCTGCTCGCTTTCAAGAGCCTTGTGCAAAATACATATTCGTGACCGTTTCCTCTCGCGGCGCCTTGTGCAGAATTGCGCCGATACCGACGTTACTTGCGACCGCTGAACCGGTAAGGTCGTGATCCCGACCAATGACAGCGCGGGAAAGGGCTTTTCCCGGCTTCTTTCCTGCCTTGGAGGAGCTATGAGCGGTTTCGACATTTTCGCGATTGTTCTGGTGTTACTCGTCATCGTCACGCTGGTTGCCGGCGTGAAGACGGTGCCGCAGGGCTATGACTGGACCATCGAGCGGTTCGGCAAGTACACGCAGACGCTGAGCCCCGGGCTCAATTTGATCGTGCCCTATTTCGATCGCGTCGGGCGCAAGATCAACATGATGGAGCAGGTGATCGACATCCCCGAGCAGGAGGTCATCACCAAGGACAATGCCACCGTGACGGTGGACGGCGTTGCCTTCTACCAGGTGTTCGATGCGGCGAAAGCGAGCTACGAGGTCTCCAACCTGACGCAAGCCATCACGGTCCTGACCATGACCAACATCCGCTCGGTGATGGGCGCCATGGATCTGGACCAGGTGCTGTCGCATCGCGACGAGATCAACGAGCGCCTCCTGCGCGTGGTCGATGCCGCGGTCTCGCCCTGGGGCCTCAAGGTCAACCGCATCGAGATCAAGGACATCGTGCCGCCGGCCGACCTCGTCGAGGCCATGGGCCGGCAGATGAAGGCCGAGCGCGTCAAGCGCGCCGACATTCTCGCCGCCGAAGGCCAGCGTCAGTCCGAGATCCTGCGCGCCGAGGGCGCCAAGCAGGGCCAGATCCTGCAGGCCGAAGGCCGCAAGGAAGCTGCGTTCCGCGACGCCGAGGCCCGCGAACGGTCCGCGGAGGCCGAAGCCAAGGCGACGCAGATGGTCAGTGAAGCCATCTCCAAGGGGGACGTCGCGGCGTTGAACTATTTCATCGCCGACAAGTACATCAAGGCGTTCGGCCAGTTCGCCGACGCGCCGAACCAGAAGATCATCATGCTGCCGATCGAAGCGACCAGCATGCTGGGCTCGCTCGCCGGCATCGGCGAGATCGCCAAGGCGACGTTCGGCGAAAGCGCGGCCGCCGCCGCGCGCCGCCCGGGCTCGGTGCCGCCGACCGGCAGCACGCCGCCGGCGGTGCCGCCGCGGCAGGGATAGTCACTTGCGCATGTCCCTTCAGGCAGGGGCATGCGCTATGATAGAAGGTCGTGTCATGACCGACATGTTCGTATCGCTCGGCACCTGGAACTGGCTGATCTTCGGCTTCATCCTGATGGCGCTGGAGGTGCTCGCGCCGGGTGTCTTCCTGTTCTGGCTCGGGCTCGCTGCGCTGCTCGTCGGCCTGATCTCGTTCACGGTCGTCCTGTCGTGGCAGATCCAGCTCGTGATGTTCGCAGTGTTTGCCGCTGCCGCCGTGCCGGTGTGGCGTCGGCTTGCGCGGCCGAAGCCGGATGCGAGCGCCAGTCCGTTCCTCAACAAGCGCGCCGATGCGCTGCTCGGGCGCGAGTTCACGCTGGAGAAGCCGATCGTCGACGGCAGCGGCACCATGCGCATCGGCGACACCGTCTGGCGCGTCGCAGGTCCGGATACGCCGGCCGGAACGCGGGTGAAGGTGGTGCAGGTGGACGGTGCGAATCTGACGGTGGCGGCGGCGTGAGGATTCTTCGTCTCTCCCCGCTTGCGGGGAGAGGCCGGATTGCATCGCAGATGCAATCCGGGTGAGGGGGAGTCTCCGCGAGTCCGTCTCTCACCGTCTGCGCGGAGGCCCCCCCTCACCCCGACCCTCTCCCCGCAAGCGGGGAGAGGGGGACGAGCTCCTCCACCGCTCTGCAAACCGGTGTAGCGGCATAAACGTCTCGCACAGCTCCCGCCCCAGCGCCGTCAGCCCATAACCTCCGCCCTCTTCAAGCTCCACGAAGCCCGCCTCGCGCAGCTCCGTCAGCCGCGCCTGCAGCACCGTGGGCGAGGCGTCGTCGCAGGCGGTGCGCAAGGCGCGGGAGGTGAGGGGCTCGCCGCGCAACTCCCAGAGTATTCGCAGGCTCCAGCGCCGGCCGAGCAGGTCGAGCAGCACCATGATCGGGCGGCCCGTGCGCGAGCCGCGGACGCTACGTGTCTTGGAGTCGGCCTGTTTCGCCATCGGCGGTCCCTTGCGTGTCGCTACAGATAGTGTAGCGTTGTGCTACGATAAATGTAGCAAGGGAATTGGCCCATGTCCGAAGCCATACCGCGCATCGCCCCGCTCGCGCCGCCTTATCCCCCGGAGATCCAGGCGCAGTTCGATCGCATCATGCGCGGCGCGCCGCCGCTGATGCTGTTCCGTGTGATGGCGGGCCACGGCCGTGCCTGGGACAAGTTTCGGGCCGGCGGCCTGCTCGATCCCGGCCCGCTCTCCCTGCGTCAGCGCGAGATCGTCATCGATCGCACCTGCGCGCTGAACCGATGCGAGTACGAGTGGGGCGTCCATGTCGCGATCTTTGCCGCGCCGGCGAAACTGACTGAGGAAGAGGTCAGGGCCACCGTGCAGGGCGATGCGACCTCACCGTGTTGGTCGCCGGCCGAGCAGGCGCTGATCGCGGTGGTCGACGCGTTGCATCGCCGCGCGACGTTGAGCGACGAGGAGTTTGCCGCTCTGTCGGTGAACTACGACGAGGCGCAGATCCTGGAGATCATGCTCTTGTGCGGTTTCTACCGCACGGTGTCGTATCTGGCGAATGGGTTGCAGCTGCCGCTGGAGGAGAATGCGGCGCGGTTTCCGGTTGCGCTCTAACCGACGATGGGGAGGCAGTTGCAGGCCACACGCACACCGTCATTCCGGGGCGCGCACTTGGCGCGAGCCCGGAAGCCATAGCGACAGAAACCCCGCGGCCCGATGGATCCCGGGCTCATCGCTTCGCGCTGCCCCGGGATGACGGGTAAACCTTACGCCACGCCGGCCCGCAGCAGGTCGTGCAGATGCACGATGCCCACCACCTTGCCCGCCTCGGTCACGACCAGCGTCGTGATCTTGCGGGTGTTCAGCACCTCGATCATCTCGGTGGCGAGCATCGAGGGCGGCACCGTCTTCGGCTGCTTCGTCATGATCTCGTCGACTGATGCCGTCAGGAGGTCCGGGCGCATGTGGCGGCGCAGATCGCCGTCGGTGATGATGCCCGCGACCTCGCTCGCGTCGTTGACGATGCAGACGCAGCCGAGACCCTTGGCCGACATCTCGACCACGGCCTCCGACATCATGGTGCCGAGCGGCTTGACCGGGATCTCGGCGCCCGTACGCATGTAGTCGCGGACGAATTTCAGCATCGCGCCCAGCTTGCCGCCGGGATGGAAATGCGCGAACTCGAGTGCCGTGAAACCGCGGCCTTCGAGCAGCGCGATCGCGATGGCGTCGCCGACCGCGACCTGCATCATGGTCGAGGTGGTCGGCGCCAGATTGTGCGGGCAGGCCTCGCGCGCCTTCGGCAGCTCGATCACGATGTCGGCGGCTTGTCCCAGCGAGGACGCCGCGTTCGACGTCACCGCGATCATGGGAATCGCGAACCGCGCGGAATAATTCACGACGTTCTTCATCTCCGGCTGCTCGCCGGACCAGGACAGCGCCATGATGACGTCGTCGGTGGTGATCATGCCGAGGTCGCCATGACCGGCTTCGGCGGCGTGCACGAAGAAGGCGGGCGTGCCGGTCGAGGCCAGCGTCGCGGCGATCTTGCGCCCCATATGGCCCGACTTGCCGAGCCCGGTGACGATGACGCGGCCCTTGGCGTTGCGGATCAGGTCGACGGTCTTGGCAAACGCCTCGCCAAGCGGACCGCGCAGTGCGGCTGCGAGCGCGTTGATGCCGCCGCTCTCCGTCTCCAGGGTGCGGAGCGCGGATTCGACGCTGTCGGGAATGGGTCCGGATGATGCGGTCATCAGCGGTTTCGAACTCGGCATGTTCTGGTCCAGGGAGGAGGGGGCATTCGCCCGGTCGGCGCCTGCTTAGCACGCCGCGCCTCCGGACGCGACGAGCCCGCCGGGGCCCTCAACGGGTCATTAACCATAATTGTTTTAACTCCATTAACGATGGTTCCCGCGTCGTCGTGGGGATGATCGTGAAAGTGTTTGATTTCGTTGGAGTTATTCCATCGTGGGGTCGTCTCCAGGCACCGGCCGGAGCAAACGCGCGCAAGTTCTGCGCGCTGTTCTGCCGTGCCTTGTGCCGGGTCTTGCGCTGACGGCCCTCACAAGCGCTCCCGCAGCCGCCCAGAGCCTCACGCCCGACCTGTTCAATCCCAACCGCGGCGGCTTCGCCTCGCCCGAGACGCTGCCGACGCGCCGCACGGCGGGCGTGCCGCAGGCGCCGTCGGATGCGTTGCCGGCGCTGCCCGATCCCAGTGCCGATCCGCGCAAGGCCCGCGAGAAGCCGGCGGCCTCGCGCATCGGTCAGGTCCCGACTTACGGCCTGCCGGCCGCCACCGGCGCGAGCAGCTCCGGCTACGATTCGCTCAACCGCAAGCGACAGCAACCCAAGCTCTATCCGGGTCAGCCGAAGCCGAAGCGCGCCGCCGGTCCCGGCTCGCCGGCGCCGACCACAGCGCCGCCGCCGTCGACGCTCGGCCTCCCCAAGATCGCGCCGCCGCCATCGGCCTCCGCGAACAAGGCGCCGGTGCCGGCAGCGATGGCGGGCACCGTGCCCGGCCAGCCGCTGCGCCGCCGCCTCAAGGCGGATGACGATCCGTTCGGCGCCGTCGGCGACTACGCCGGCAGTTTCCTGATCAAGGGTGGGCTCGAGCTCTCAACCGGCTACGACACCAATCCCACGCGCCTGAACAAGCCGGTCGGCTCCCCGGTCTATGTCGTCGCTCCGGATCTGCTGGTGGCATCGGACTGGGAGCGCCACGCGCTGGTGGCTGATTTGCGCGGCTCGTTCTCCGGCTACACCAACAACATGCCGGCGACGATCGACGGCTTTGCCTCGCCTTCGCCGGTCGAAGCCGATCGCCCCGACTTCACCGGCCATGTCGACGGCCGCCTCGACGTCAGCCGCGATCTCAAGCTGACCGGGCAGGCGCGCCTGCGGCTCGCCACGGACAATCCCGGCAGCCCGAACGTGCAGGCCGGCCTGCAGAAATATCCTGTCTACGCCGCCTACGGCACCACTGTCGGCTTCGACCAGACCTTCAACCGCTTCCAGGTCGCCGCCGGCGCCACGGTCGATCGCACCGCCTACACGGACTCCAAGCTCACTGACGGCTCGACCTTCAGCAACAACGATCGCGACTTCAACCAGTATGGCGGCATCGGGCGCTTCTCCTACGACCTCAAGCCGGGCCTGAAGCCGTTCGTCGAGATCCAGGGCGACACCCGCGTCCACGACCAGGCCGCCGACCGCAACGGCTATTTGCGCGATTCGAACGGCGGCTACGCCAAGGTCGGCTCGTCCTTCGAGTTCTCGCGCATCCTCACCGGCGAGATCTCGGTCGGCTATTCCGCGCGCAATTACACCGATCCGCGTCTCAGCCAGCTGTCGGGCTTCCTGACCTCGGGCTCGCTGATCTGGAACGCGAGCGGCCTCACCACGGTGAAATTCGTCACCGACACGCAGATCGCCGAGACCACGGTCCCCGGCTCCTCGGGCGTGCTGGTGCGCACCTACGCGGCCGAAGTCGATCACGATTTCCGCCGCTGGCTCACCGCTGTCGGCAAGTTCACCTACGGCACGCTCGACTACCAGGGCCAGAACCGCAACGACAAGACTTACTCGCTCGAAGGCAATCTGATCTACAAGCTCAACCGCAACATCTGGGTCAAGGGCACGCTGCGCCACGACATCCTGGATTCGAACCAGCCGGGATCGAGCTCGCAGGGGACGGTGGTGTTGGTGGGGGTGAGGCTGCAGAATTGAGAGCGGTACGCTTGCGCGTCTCATGAGACAAAGCCGAAGGCACGGCTCTCTCTCCGATCGTCATTCCGGGGCGCGCGAAGCGTGAGCCCGGAATCCATTCATCCATGAGTGCTGGGGCCTGATGGATTCCGGGCTCGCGCCAAGTGGCGCGCCCCGGAATGACAGACCCTACCGCGGCAGATCCGTCTTCCCCATCAGGAACGTGTCGATCGACCGCGCACACAGCCGGCCCTCGCGGATGGCCCAGACCACCAGCGACTGGCCGCGGCGCATGTCGCCGGCGGTGAACACGTTCGGGCGCGAGGTCTGGTAGTCCAGCGTGTTGGCCTTGACGTTGCCGCGCGGGTCGAGCTCGACCGAGAGCAGCTTGAGCAGACCCTCGTGCACGGGATGGACGAAGCCCATGGCGAGCAGGACGAGCTCGGCCTCGAGCTCGAACTCGGTGCCGGCAATCGGCTTGAACTTGTCGTCGACGTGCACGCAGTGCAGCTTCTTGACCTTTCCGTCCTCGCCGGAAAACTTCTGGGTCAGCACGGCGAACTCGCGCACCGCGCCTTCGGCCTGGCTGGAGGACGTCCGCATCTTCAGTGGCCAGTTCGGCCAGGTCAGGCCCTTGTTCTCGCGCTCAGGAGGAGCGGGCATGATCTCGAGCTGGGTCACCGAGAGCGCGCCCTGGCGCAGCGAGGTGCCGATGCAGTCGGATCCGGTATCGCCGCCGCCGATGACGACGACGTGCTTGCCGCCCGCAAGAATCTCCTGGACGCCGCCGAGCGGCTCCTCGGAGACGCGGCGGTTCTGCTGCGGCAGGAAGTCCATGGCGTAGTGGATGCCGGCGAGGTCGCGGCCGGGGATCGGCAGGTCGCGCGGCGCTTCCGCGCCGCCGGTCAGCGCCACGGCGTCGTACTCGTTGAGCATCTCGCGCGGATCGACATTGCCGTCAGCGCCGACATGGCTGTTGTAGTGGAAGGTGACGCCTTCGCCTTCCATCTGCTTGACGCGGCGGTCGATGACGCCCTTCTCCATCTTGAAGTCGGGGATGCCGTAGCGCAGCAGGCCGCCGGCCTTGGCGTACTTCTCGAACAGGTGCACGTCGTGGCCGGCGCGGGCGAGCTGCTGCGCGCAGGCCATGCCGGCCGGACCCGAGCCGATCACGGCGACCTTCTTGCCGGTCTTCACCGCAGCGACTTCAGGCTTCAGCCAGCCATTGTCCCAGGCGCGGTCGACGATCGCGCATTCGATGGTCTTGATGGTGACCGGGTTGTCGTCGATGTTCAGCGTGCAGGAGGCTTCGCACGGTGCCGGGCAGATGCGCCCCGTGAACTCCGGGAAATTGTTGGTCGAGTGCAGATTGCGCGAGGCCTCTTCCCAATTGCCCTGGTAGACGAGGTCGTTCCAGTCGGGGATCTGGTTGTTGACCGGGCAGCCGGGCGTGCCGGGCGCGACCGAGCCGGTGCCGTGGCAATAGGGAATGCCGCAGTTCATGCAGCGCGCCGCCTGGTCGCGCACCTCTTTCTCGGAGAGGGGAACGACGAATTCCTTGTAGTGCTTCACGCGCTCGGCGACCGGGGTGTACTTGCGGTCATGCCGTTCGATTTCCAGAAAACCCGTGATCTTGCCCATTAAACCCGAAGTCCCTGCCGCTTAAGTTCTTTGTTCTCTCACTCCTCATCCTGAGGAGCGGCGCGCGTTTCGCGCCGCGTCTCGAAGGATAGAGGCCCGGATGGTGACCTCATGGTTCGAGACGCGCCTTGCGCTCCTCACCATGAGGGCCTTTTTCTTACGCCCCGATCGCGATTTTCGGCTCGGCGTCCGCGTTGGCGGCCATTTCGCGCAGCGCGCGCCGGTACTCGACCGGCATCACCTTGCGGAATTTGGGCAGCCAGTCCTTCCAATTGGCGAGAATGTCGGCGGCGCGCTTGGAGCCGGTGGCTTTCGCATGGCGCGTGATCAGGACGTGCAGCCGCTCGACGTCGGAGGCGAGCAGATCCTTGAACACGTCGACCCGGCCATGGGCCTCGAGATCGCCGCTGGCGTGATAGGTGCCGGCGTTGATCAGTTCTTCCGACAGCACCGGCTCGAGCTCGACCATCGCCATGTTGCACAGCTTGTCGAAGTCACCGGTCTCGTCGAGCACATAGGCGATGCCGCCGGACATGCCGGCCGCGAAATTGCGCCCGGTCTTGCCGAGCACGACCACGATGCCGCCGGTCATGTATTCGCAGCAATGATCGCCCGCGCCCTCGACCACCGCGACGGCGCCCGAATTGCGCACCGCAAAACGTTCGCCGGCAATGCCGCGGAAGTAGCACTCGCCCTGAATGGCGCCGTACATCACGGTGTTGCCGACGATGATGCTCTCTTCCGGCACGATCGCGGAGTTCTTCGGCGGCTTGACGATGATCTTGCCGCCCGAGAGGCCCTTGCCGACATAGTCGTTGCCTTCACCCTCGAGCTCGAAGGTGACGCCGTGGGCGAGCCAGGCGCCGAAGGCCTGGCCGGCGGTGCCCTTGAGGCTGACATGGATGGTGTCATGCGGCAGGCCGGCGTGGCCGTAGATCTTGGCGACCGCGCCCGACAGCATCGCACCGGCGGAGCGGTTGGTGCTGTTGATCGCAGCCTCGATCTTCACCGGCGCGCCGCGGTCGAGCGCAGGCTTGGCCTGCTCGATCAGCGTGCGGTCGAGCACGGCTTCCAGATGATGGTTCTGGCGCTCGGAGTGATAGATCTTCTGGCCCTTCTCTTCCTTCTGCTTGACGAACAGCTTGGAGAAGTCGAGGCCCTTGGCCTTCCAGTGCGCGACCAGCTTGGTCTGGTCGAGCAGCTGAACCTGGCCGACCATCTCGTTGAAGCTGCGGAAGCCGAGCGAGGCCATGATCTCGCGGACTTCTTCCGCGACGAAGAAGAAGTAGTTGATGACGTGCTCGGGTTGGCCGGTGAAGCGCTTGCGCAGCACGGGATCCTGGGTCGCGACGCCGACCGGGCAGGTGTTGAGATGGCACTTGCGCATCATGATGCAGCCGGCCGCAATCAAGGGCGCGGTAGCGAAGCCGAACTCGTCGGCCCCGAGCAGCGCGCCGATCACGACGTCACGGCCGGTGCGGAAGCCGCCGTCGACCTGGACCACGATGCGGCTGCGCAGCCGCTCGCGCACCAGGGTCTGGTGGGTTTCGGCAAGGCCGATCTCCCACGGAGAGCCGGCATGCTTGATCGAAGTCAGGGGCGATGCACCGGTGCCGCCCTCGAAGCCCGCGATGGTGACATGGTCGGCGCGGGCCTTGGCGACGCCCGCGGCGACCGTGCCGACGCCGATCTCGGAGACGAGCTTGACCGAAACGTCGCCCGTCGGGTTGACGTTCTTGAGGTCGTAGATCAGCTGCGCCAGATCCTCGATCGAGTAGATGTCGTGGTGCGGCGGCGGCGAGATCAGGCCGACGCCCGGGGTCGAGTGACGCACCTTGGCGATGGTCGCGTCGACCTTGTGGCCGGGCAGCTGGCCGCCTTCGCCGGGCTTGGCACCCTGCGCCATCTTGATCTGCATCATGTCGGAGTTGACGAGATACTCCGTGGTGACGCCGAAGCGGCCGGAGGCGACCTGCTTGATCGCCGAGCGCATGGAATCGCCGTTCGGCATCGGCTTGAAGCGGTCGGCTTCCTCGCCGCCTTCACCGGTGTTCGACTTGCCGCCGATCCGGTTCATGGCAATCGCGAGCGTGGTGTGCGCCTCGCGCGAGATCGAGCCGAAGCTCATCGCACCGGTGGCGAAACGCTTGACGATGTCCTTGGCCGGCTCGACCTGGTCGATCGGGATCGGCTTGCGCTTCTCCTCCTCCGCGTTCTTGATCCGGAACAGGCCGCGCAGCGTTAAAAGGCGCTCCGACTGCTCGTTGAGGATCTTGGCGAAGGCGCGATAGCGCTCCTGCGAATTACCGCGCGCGGCGTGCTGCAGCAGCGACACCGATTCGGCGGTCCAGGCGTGGTCCTCGCCGCGGCTGCGATAGGCATATTCGCCGCCGACGTCGAGCGAAGTCTTGTAGACCTGCGCCTCGCCGAACGCGTCGGCATGACGGCGCACGGCTTCCTCGGCGATCTCGCCAAGGCCGACGCCCTCGACGCGGGTATGCGTTCCCGCGAAGAACTTTGCGACGAAATCAGCCTTCAGGCCGACCGCGTCAAAGATCTGCGCGCCGCAATAGGACTGGTAGGTCGAGATGCCCATCTTGGACATCACCTTGAGAAGGCCCTTGCCGATCGACTTGATGTAGCGCTTGACGATCTCGTAGTCGTCGAGCGAGCCGGGCAGGCGGTCCTTCATCGCGATGATGGTCTCGAACGCCAGGTACGGATTGATCGCCTCGGCGCCGTAGCCGGCCAGGCAGGCGAAATGATGCACTTCGCGCGGCTCGCCGGATTCGACGACGAGGCCGACCGAGGTGCGCAAGCCAGTGCGGATCAAATGATGATGCACGGCGGCGCAGGCCAGCAGCGACGGGATCGGCACACGATCGGTGCCGACCATGCGGTCGGACAGGATGATGATGTTGACGCCCTCGCGCACCGCGCTTTCCGCGCGCGCGCAAAGCTCGTCGAGCACCTGGTCCATGCCGGCCGCGCCGAGGCCGGCGTGGAAGGTGGTGTCCAGCGTGCGTGACTTGAAGTGGGTGTCGGCGACGTCGGAGATCGAGCGGATCTTCTCCAGGTCCGCGTCGGTCAGGATCGGCTGGCGCACTTCGAGACGCTTGGTCGTGGCCATGCCCTGCAGGTCGAAAAGGTTCGGCCGCGGTCCGATGATGGAGACGAGGCTCATCACCAACTCCTCGCGGATCGGGTCGATCGGCGGGTTGGTGACCTGCGCGAAGTTCTGCTTGAAGTAGGTGAAGAGCGGCTTGGCCTTGTCCGACAGAGCCGAGATCGGCGTGTCGTTGCCCATCGAGCCCGCGGCTTCTTCGCCCGTGGCCGCCATCGGCGTCATCAGGATGGTGATGTCTTCCTGGCTGTAGCCGAACGCCTGCTGGCGATCGAGCAGCGACAGATTGGAGCGCGCGCCTGTGGTCGGGACCTTCGGCAGCTCCTCCAGCACGATCTGGGTCCGCTCCAGCCACTCCTTGTAGGGGTGGCTCTTGGCAAGCTCGGCCTTGATCTCGTCGTCGGGAATGAGACGACCCTGCTCGAGGTCGACCAGCAGCATCTTGCCGGGCTGCAGGCGCCACTTGGTGATGATCTGGTCCTCGGGGATCGTCAGCACGCCCATCTCGGACGCCATCACGATGCGGTCGTCCTTGGTGACGAGATAGCGCGCGGGCCTGAGGCCGTTGCGGTCGAGCGTGGCGCCGATCTGGCGGCCGTCGGTGAAGGCGATCGCGGCGGGACCGTCCCACGGCTCCATCAGCGCGGCGTGATATTCGTAGAAGGCGCGGCGCTTCTCATCCATCAAGGGATTGCCGGCCCACGCCTCCGGAATCATCATCATGACGGCGTGCGGCAGCGAGTAGCCGCCCTGCACCAGGAATTCGAGCGCGTTGTCGAAACAGGCGGTGTCCGACTGTCCCTCATAGGAGATGGGCCAGAGCCGGTTGATGTCCTTGCCGTAGAGCTCGGAGCTCACCGAGGCCTGGCGTGCCGCCATCCAGTTGGTGTTGCCGCGCAGCGTGTTGATCTCGCCGTTGTGCGCGATCATGCGGTAGGGATGCGCCAGCGACCAGGCCGGGAAAGTGTTGGTCGAGAAGCGCTGGTGAACCAGCGCGAGCGCGCTCTCGAAATCCTTCTCGTGCAGATCGGGATAGTACTTGCCGAGCTGGTCGGCCAGGAACATGCCCTTGTAGATCACGGTGCGGCAGGACATCGAGCAGGGGTAATAGCCGGCGAGGCCGCGGTCGCGGCGCTGGTAGATCGCCTGCGAGATCGACTTGCGCAGGATGTAGAGCCGGCGCTCGAACTCGTCCTCGGTCTTGGCGGTGCCGTTGCGACCGATGAACACCTGCATGCAGGCGGGCTCGGTCGGCTTCACGGTGACGCCGAGCGAGGAATTGTCGGTCGGCACGTCGCGCCAGCCGAGCAGGGTCAGGCCCTCTTCCTTGATCTGGTCGGCGATGATGCTCTTGATGACGTTGCGCCAGGCGGTGTCGCGCGGCATGAACAGCGCGCCGATGGCGTATTCGCCGGGCGCCGGCAGCGCGAAGCCGATTTCCCCAGCCTTGCGACTGAAGAAGGCGTGCGGGATCTGCACCAGGATGCCGGCGCCGTCACCGGCGCGCGGGTCGGCGCCGACGGCGCCGCGGTGCTCGAGATTGCAGAGGATGCTCAGCGCGTCCGAGACGATCGCGTGCGACTTCTGGCCCTTGATGTTGGCGATGAAGCCGACGCCGCAGGAGTCCTTCTCCAGGCTCGGATCGTACAGGCCTTCGGCTGTGGGGCGCGAATTATGCTCTTGAATCGGTGAGGTGATCGGATCGGTCGTTTTCGAGGCGACCGTCGCCGACAGTTCTTCTGCCACGATGTTTGCGCGCTCGAATTGCGACCCGTTCATTGTTCCTGTCCTCTCCGTGCGGCAAGCTGTCTCACCGCCATCAGCGGCGCACCTTGGGCGTTCCGCGGCACCCGCCTCTGGGTCACCGCTCGTCCACTCGCGAGCCGCATTTTCTTAAATTCGGGCCAAGGCGTTCTTCGTCCCCGAGAACGGCTTTGCCCGTTGCCTTATGGTGCTCGAAAGCACCGGTTTTCGCTGCAATCCCTATGCCGGGAACCGCAAGCAAAATGAGACAGTCTTCCTGTCCTAACCATCACCTTGCCAAATTTTTGTCTATCACACAAGCGCGCGGAAGTCCCGATTCCCGATAAGTCAATCGATCGCTTTCCAAAAGTTGCGCAGCCGCGGTTTTGAAGTAAACGCGCCCCGATCCGGCCCTGTGGACGCCGGAATCCCCAGTGAAGCTTCGGATCAGCCCTTCGAAAGGCGCGCCACGCCGCAAGAAGCGAAAGAGCGCGAGGCTTCGGGGGCCTGACAGGAGCGTGTCGATCGATGAAGTTTTTCACAGGATGTGTGGCTGCCGCCACGCTGGCATTCGCCATGAGCGCCGGGCAGCGGCAGGTTTCGGCCCAAGTTCCCGCAAGCGGTATCGCGAGAGGGGCGGTGATCGCGGTGTCGGATTTCGACGGTCCCTATGCGCCGGCCGAAGCCGCGCCGCCCCCGCCGCCTCGTTACGGCCAAGGCTATGGTTACGGCCAAGGCTACAGCTATGGCTACGAGGAGGGCGGCCCGGGGCCGGCGCTGCTGCCGGCCACCGAGGTCTATGCCGTGCTGCGCGACAACGGCTTCTCGCCGCTCGGCATCCCGCGCCTGCGCGGCAATGTCTACACCATCGCGGTGATCGACCGCCGCGGCGACGACGGTCGGCTGGTGATCGATGCCCGCGACGGGCGGATTTTGCGTTTCATGCCCGCCGCCGACGCCTACGGCATGGCGCCGCCCTACGAGGAGCGTGCGGTCGCGCCGTATGGGCCGCAGACCGCGCTGCCGCCGCCGACCGTGATCCGCAGCGGTCCGCCGCGGCCGCCGGCCGCGATCCCGCATGTCGCGAGCCGCACCGTGCCGCTGCCCAAGGCCGCCCCGCGACGCGGCGAGACGCCGGTTGCCGCCACCAAGGCGGTGGAACCCGCGCCGCAGCAGGTGCAAGCGCCTCAGGCCCCACAGCAGACCGCAGCCGCGCAGGCAAAGCCCGCGGAGGCGGCCCCGCAGGCCCCGGCTCCTACCGTCGGCCAGGCCAAGCCGGCCCCGACGATCCTGCCGACGCAGGAGATGCCGGCTGCACAGGGGCTGGATTAGTCCTGCGGGTGTGGTGCGACGGTGCTGGCCCCACCCACGCTGTCGTCCCTGCGTTCGCAGGAACGACATCGGGGAGGAAGCTGAACAAAACAAAAGGCGCCTGAGAATGCGCAGGCGCCTTTGTTGCATGAGGCGATCGTTCCTCAGCTCCGCGGATACCCCGCAGCCTCCAGGATCAGATTCGCGACTTCCTTCGGGTGCGACACCAGCGAGAGGTGGCCGGCGTCGAGCTCGACCGTGGTGGCGTTCATGCGCTTGGCAAGGAAGCGTTCGAGATCGGGATTGATGGTGTAGTCGTTCTTCGACACGGCGTACCAGCTCGGCTTGGCGCGCCATGCCGCCTCCGTGGTGCGGCCGGCGAAGATCGAGGCGGCCGTCGGCCATTGCACCGCGTAGAGCTCCCTGGCCTGCTCCGGCTTCACGCCATTGGCGAAATACTTCAGGAACGAATCCTCCGAGAGCTTGGTGTAACCATCGCGCTCGACAATGCCGGCGCGCACCGGGCCGGTCGGAAACTGCTTCGACAGCGCGACGAAATCCTCGTCCGCATCGGGCGCGCGGGCGGCGACATAGACGAGTCCGGTCACCTTCGGATCGGTACCCACTTGGCTGATCACGGTGCCGCCCCAGGAATGGGCGACCAGCACGGTCGGCCCATCCTGCTCGGCCAGTGCGCGCTTCGTCGCCTCGACGGAGTCGGAGAGCGAGGACAGCGGGTTCTGTACGGACGTGACATGCAGGCCTGCGGCCTGGAGGATCGGGATCACCTCCGACCAGCTCGAGCCGTCGGCCCAGGCGCCGTGCACCAGCACGACGTTCTTCGCCTTCACCGTTTGCGGCGTCTGTGCGTGAGCGAGGCTGAGGGGGGCTGCCAAAAGGCTCGCGGCGACGAAAAGGCTGCGCCAGAAAGTCATGGTCGTTCTCCGTCTTGTTTTGGGTTCGATATCCAAATGACGAGGCGCAGGGCGGTGTGGTTACGCCGGTTCACCGCTCTGTGATGCGGCGCAATAATTCGGCTACGCCGTTCGCAATCGTTGAGCTCCGGCAAGGTATGGAATGTCCGTCGTTCGGTATTCCTTCCGCGCACGAAAAAAACGCCCCGGGGCACCGGGGCGTTTTCTCAAACCTGGAAGTGACGCGGGATTTACGCGGCGGCTTGCGCGGCCGAGTTCTCGATCACCTGCGCTTTCGGCGCGCTGGTATTGATCGCGATCTGGCGCGGTTTCTTCGCCTCGGGAATCTCGCGAACGAGATCGACGTGAAGCAGACCGTTCTCGAGCGAGGCGTCCTTCACCTGCACGAAGTCGGCAAGCTGGAAGGCACGCTCGAAGGCGCGGGCGGCGATGCCGCGATACAGCACTTCGGACTTCGAGTTCTCGTTGGCGACCTTCTCGCCCTTGATCGTCAGCGTATTTTCCTTCGCGACGATGGAGAGCTCGTCCTTGGCAAAGCCCGAAACCGCAACGGTGATGCGGTAGGTGTTCTCGCCGGTACGCTCGATGTTATAGGGGGGATAACCGGGGCTTCCGTCCGAGCTGGCCTGGTCGAGCAGGTTGAAGAGGCGGTCGAAGCCGACGGTGGAACGATAAAACGGGGTGAGATCGTAGCTACGCATGGTCAAGTCCTCCATTGAGCGACTGTTTGGCAACCCGCCCGCCAATCGGGCCGGGCTTTCGTCTGTGTGCAGCCTGATGTTCCGGTTCCGAAACACTGGTAGCGGCCTGCACGAAGGTGATATGGGTGGAGCGAGACGGCGTTCAAGAGGGCGGCATTTGCGCCTTTTCGGCGCTTTGGCCCCTTGATTTGCAGCACTTGCCGCCCAAGCACCTCCAATATGACGCTGGTCTCGATCCCGTCCAACCCCGTTCCCGAAAACGTCGTCAGCGGCACCATCAAGACCCCCGATGGCGTCGAGCTGCGCTTTGCGCGCTGGGCGCCGCCGGCTGGCCGCAAGGGCACGGTCTGCGTCTTCACCGGGCGCAGCGAGCAGATCGAGAAATATTTCGAGACCGTGCGCGACCTGCGCGACCGCGGCTTTGCGGTGGCGATGATCGACTGGCGCGGGCAGGGTCACTCCTCGCGCCGCCTGCGCGACCCGCGCAAGGGCTATGTGCGCGATTTCTCCGATTTCGAGATCGACGTCGAGGCCTTCGTGCAGCAGGTGGTGCTGCCGGATTGCCCGCCACCGTTCTTCGCGCTGGCGCACTCCATGGGCGGCACGGTCATGCTGCGGGTGGCGCATGCGGGCAAGCGCTGGTTCGACCGCATGGTGCTGTCGGCGCCGATGATCGACCTCCCCGGCCGCACCACCTCGTTTCCGGTGCGTGCGTTGCTGAAGACGATGCGCCTGCTCGGGCAGGGCGGCCGTTACGTCCCCGGCGGCAGCGACCGCATCACCGGGCTCGATCCCTTCATCAACAATCCCGTGACCAGCGATCCCGTCCGCTATGCCCGCAATGCCGCGATCCTGGAGGAGGATCCGACCCTCGGGCTGGCATCGCCGACGGTTGCCTGGGCCGATACCGCCTTCCGGGCGATGCACACCTTCAAGGGCGTGAACTATCCCTCGCAGATCCGCCAGCCGATCCTGATGCTGGCGGCCTCCAACGACACCGTGGTCTCGACCGCGGCGATCGAGGAGTTCGCCTATCATTTGCGCGCCGGCTCCCATCTGGTGATCGCCGGCTCAAAGCACGAGATCCTCCAGGAGCAGGACCGCTATCGCTCCCAGTTCTGGGCCGCCTTCGACGCCTTCGTGCCGGGCACGCCGCTGTTCAAGTGAGGGGGCGCGTCAGGTGCTGCAAACTCCGTCATGCCCGGGCTTGTCCCGGGCATCCACGGTCTTTGTGCCGCGGAGCAAGACGTGGATGGCCGGGACAAGCCCGGCCATGACGGCGACGAAGATCTCTGGTCGCCCTACAGCGTCTTCAGATACTCGATCAGATCGTAGCGCTCGGCATCGTCCTTGAACTCGCGGCCGATGACGCCGTCGCGCTTCGGCTCGCCGGGCTTGCGTTCGAAGGAATGGCCGAGCACGCTGTTGCCCTGGATCGGCTGGCCGTCGGATCCCATTGCCGAGAACTCGGTTTCGCCCGTCTTGCATTTCTCGTTTGCGGTGACGGCAAAGCCGACGGTCACGGGATCATAATCGCGGCGGCCCATGCAGAATTTGGTGGGGCGCTCGCTGGCCGGCTTCAGCAGCCAATATAGCGAAGGCACCGAGCCGTTGTGCAAGTAGGGCGCCGTGGCCCAGATGCCGTTCAGGGGCCGCGCGCGATAGCGCGGATCAGGCGCCGGATTAAGACAGTTCTTGCGCGCCAGATTCCACATTTTCGCGCGTTCCGCCTCCGGGACCTTCTCGTCGTCCATCCATTTGCGGGCGACCAGATCGACCACCGTCATGAGGCCGAGCGCATAGACCATCTCATTGGGCGACTTGCTCGCGGTCGGGATGTCGCATTGCCACCATGTCTGGAGGTCGGCCGTATTCACCTTCAGGAAGCTGGGCACATCGACGATCCTGTTGCTGAGCACGAGCGACTGCTCGGGATCGGTGCTGATCTCCTTGAGCGGGATCGTGACGGCGTTCAGCACCTTGCTGTCGCCGCTCGGCTCCCAATGCGACGAGGACCAGAACGCGTCGGTGTTGACGGCTGGCAGGTGACATCCCGAGCACATCTCCTCGTAGATCTTGCGGCCATTTTCGGCCTTCTTCTGATCGATCCTCCAGGCGTCACCGAGGATCTGCGACGGCCATTGCGGCGAACGCAGGCCGCCGAACGTCTTCTTGGGATCGGGCGACTTGAACGGATCGGGGCCTCGGAGCATGTCCTCGATCCAGCCGAGCGTCCTGATGTTCACCGAAGAGCGCCACAGCCGGTCCTCCGGATAGGCGTCGGACAGATTGAGCAGCGCGGTGACGCCGAGCGCTTCGCCGGCATTGCGGATCAGCGGCTGCTCGATCGAGGCGTCATATTGGGCGAACTTGAACCAGGGCACGGTCCAGATCGCGGGGTAGCTGACCGGCGCGTCCTGGGCGTGCAGGTTCTTCTCGAATCCCTTGACCCCGCTGAGCGCGAGGTCCTGCGAGAAGACTTGGTTTCCGATGCGATTGAGAGCGTCGAGGCGGCCGAACCCTTCCTCGGTGTCCTGCTGCTGCCTGCCGTTCCAGGTCTTCTTGCCTTCAACCGTCTTCTGCTGGGTCTTCGCCCAGTCGATCAGGAATGTGCCGATCGCGCTGAGCTTCTGCTTGAGCGCGGCGCGGTCCGCCTTGCTGGCGTCAGGGCCGAGCACGCGGTCGGCAAAGCGGTTGAAGCGGAACGGAACGTACAGCGTGTAGGCGATCGACAGGCCGGTGGAGAGCTCCAGCTTCTTGAGGTCGGTCATCGCCGGGCCGCCGTCGAAGCGGACATCCACGCCCTGGTAATGGATCTGGCCGGTGTGGCAGGCCGAGCAGGTCAGTCCGATCTTGTCCTCCTCGCGACGGCCGGTCGCGGGATCGACGACGCCGGTCATCCGCGCGAAGCCGACCGGCAGGCCGTCGACGTTCTCCGCCGGCGTCCACCTGGTCGACCAGTCCGGCACCTGCGTCGTCTCATAGACGTTGGCGTAACCGAAGCGGCGCAACGTCGTCGTGTCGGTCTGGATCGACTGCGGGCTCGGGATGAAACCGAAGCGTTCGAGATAGGCGCTGTCCTTCATCATGCCCGGCTTCGAGAGCAGATGCAGGCGCGGCTGCTCCAGCGCCATGAACCATTCATAGGGCACCGGGAAGGTCGCGGTACCCTGGCTGGCATGATGGAACCAGTGCCGGTCCTTCAGCGACCAGTTCTGGTCGAGCCAGAAAGCTGCCTTCGTCGCGGGGACCGTGGGCAAGGGCGGCGGCAGAAGGTTCACCAGGATGCCCTTTTGCGGCAGCATGGCGCGGACCTGGTTGGGGAATTCGGCCACCGCGACAAGCGCAACGAGGCCAATGGCAACCAGCAGGGCGGCAAGCTTGAGGGCGCCGCGCACCACGCGCTGGCAGGTCGACAGCGCCGGCGGCACCAGAAGCTGGTTGATCCGCGCGGGGAATTGGCGCTCGTTGAACAGCGTGCGCACGTCGGCGACGCTGAGATAGCGATCCTCGCCCGTACCCTTGCCGATGATCTTCAGGAGGATCGGCCATTCGAACTTCATCAGCAGCGGGTAGTACCAGCGCGCGGCGCTGCCGGCGCGCTTGAGGTTGTCGCGCATGAAGACGTCGATTTCCGAGGCGTTGAGGCCCGGTTCGGAGCCGCCGTTCGGGTCGGTGTAAGTCCGGCCGAAACTGGCGAACCGCGCGATCTCGTCTTCGTTGACCTTGCCGTCGACGCCGAGGATGCGCGAGCCGGCGCCGCGCTTGTCCAGCGGACCGCCGCGCAGCGCGTCGAGCTGTGCGCCCGAGAAGATGCTCTTGAGGATGTGACCGAGACCGTTGGCGATCAGCGCAACGCCGCGGACCTGGAAGCGAGCAGAGGCCTTTTTCAGCCCGGTCTCGCCGGTCGCATTCGCGATGGTCTCGGACAGCTTGCCGAGCGGGACAGTGCCGCCCTCGACGAAGCCTTCGCCGACGAGGCCGCGCAGGAACGGGCAGGGATTGTTCGGCGAGACCTGGATCGACGGGGCGAATGGCGGTTTTGAAGCGGGGTCGTGCATGGCCCAAAATCCTGAAAACGGCGAATCGTGAAATGGCGCGCCGATCAAGCGCGGAAAGTCCTAACAAACCGACAGCAAGCTATACTACTTGAGCGTGTGGCGAAGTGTGGCCGAATTCACTGTCCTGTCAACAAAAGCGGGCGTGTTCCGGCCAAGAATGCGGGACCGACCGGGGGCCTCGCGGCCCGCCCGTCAGGATTCGGCGGCGCGTTTGACGTCGCTCTGGACCAGGGTCAGCTTGCCGAGCGGCACGCCGGCCTTCAGCAGCCCCTCGCGATAATGGGCGAGATTCTCGGGCTTCTTCCAATGGAAGTTGCGCAAGTGACGATCGAGATTGAGGGTCGGGTAATTGCGCATCAGCACCGAGGTTGCCTCGCTCGCCTCGGCGGTCCGCCCCAATTGGGCCAGGGCCGCGGCGCGGATCGCCAGCGCCTGCATGTGGTTGGGGTTGACGTAAAGCTGCTCGCGCGCCCATGACAGGGTCGCGTCATATTGGCGCAACAAATAATGGCTGAAGGCGTTCAGCGCCGCCCATTGATAGCGCGGGTCGCTGTTGTCGCGCTGCGCGGCCATCGAAAACAGCTCGATCGCCTCGCGGTGCTCGCCGATGACGAAATGGCAGATGCCGAGCACGCCGCGTGCGCCGTTGTCATAAGGGTTGAGCGCGACTGCCCGCTTGGCGGCGTCCATCGCGGCCTCGTAATGCCCCTCCATGGCATGCGCCCATGACAGGATCGAGAACGCGAAGGAGGAGCGCGGGTCGAGCCGGACGCTGGTTTCGGCGAGGCTCATCGCCTCGGCCCACATCTCGCGCGTGCCCTTGACCCAGCCGAACTGGATGCTCTGGATCTGGATCGTGGCGAGATAGGCGTGCGCAATCGACAGTTTTGGATCGAGCCTGATGGCCTGCCGGAATAGGTCGACCGCGGCGGCCAGGTCTTCCTTGGTCTGCCTGTAATAATGCGACAGGCCCTTGAGGAAGCGGTCCCAGGCGGTCACGTCGGTCGAGAGCCGCGCCGGCGCCGAGGCTTCCGCCCGGACGATCTCGGTGGCGATGGCGGCGGACAAATTGGTGGTGATCTCGTCCTGCATCGCGAAGAGATCGCCGATGTCGCGGTCGTAGCGGCCGGTCCAGAGCTGCTCGCCGGTCTCCGGGGCGATCAGCTCGGCGGTGACGCGGATCTTGGCGCCGGCGCGCCGCACCGAGCCCTGGATCAGATAGGTGGCGTCGATCTCGCGCGCGATCAGGCGCGTGCTGGTGTTCTTGCCCTTGAAGGCGAAGGTCGAGTTGCGACTCAGCACGCGATAGAATGATTGCAGCGACAGCGCGTGGATCAGATCCTCGGTGAGGCCGTCGGAGAAATATTCGTCCTGGGCGTCGCTGAGATTGGCGAAGGGCAGCACGCCGACGATCGCGGTGCGGTATTGTTGCGAGAGGGTGGATGCCTCCCGGAGCTCGGGCGCGAGCGCCGGTGCGCCCTCGGGCGTCCAGGTAAAGACCCCGAGCGGATCCTTGATGTTCTTGAAGCGATGGTTGCCGGCATCGACCAGCGGCACGGCGAGATGCTTGCTGGCTTCGCGATAGGCCTTGGCCGAGATCGCGAAACCGCCGGGGCTCGCCACCGATTCCAGCCGGACGGCAATGTTGACATCGTCACCGAACACCTCGTCCTCGTCGGCGATGACGTCGCCCATGTGGATGCCGAGGCGGAACTGCATGGCGCGGTCGGCGGGAAGATGGTGATTGCGCTCCGCCATCAGCGTCTGCATCGCGATCGCGGCCTCGGTGGCGCCGACGATGGAGGGGAACTCCAGCAGGAAGCCGTCGCCGGTGTTCTTCACGACGCGGCCGCCGTGATTGAGGATGATGGGGTGGATCGCGGCACGATGAGCCTTGAAGGCGGCATGGGTGCCGGCCTCGTCGTTGCCCATCATGCGCGAATAGCCGGCGACATCGGCGCAGACGATGGCAGCCAGACGTCTTTCCATATTCTCGGAGCTCCAAGGGAGGACAGACCGGCCACGACGTGGCGGTCGCCTCGAATCCCGCATTTCAAGAACCTTGCCTTTATAGAGCAGATGCGGCCGAGCGATAGTAGGATCCGCACTGCAAATTCGAGGTAAATCCTCCGCAATCCCGGTGGTGGACGGAGAGGGACGAACCGACTAAGCCGTGCGCCGGGGCCGACGGTGAGGGCACGTCACATATGTTGGGCATTCACGAAATCTGGCTGTTCATCCTGTCGGGCGTGCTGCTCAACATCACGCCGGGGCCGGACTCGGTCTACGTCATCGGCCGCAGCATGCAGATGGGCTGGCGGGGCGGGGCCGCCGCCGCATTCGGCATCAGTTGCGGCTGCTTTGTTCACGTTGCTGGCGCAGCGATCGGCCTTTCGGCTTTGTTGATGGCTTCATCCACCGCCTTCTCGATCCTGAAGCTGGTCGGCGCGGCCTATCTGGTCGTCACGGGATTGCAGATGCTGTGGTCGCAGCCGGTGCTGACGGCGGTGAAGGATGAAGCCGAGCGGAGCTCGCTGCGGCGGGTCTTCCTCCAGGGCGTCTTCACCAACGCACTCAATCCCAAGGTCGCGCTGTTCTTCCTGGCCTTCCTGCCGCAATTCGTCGCAGCCGATTCGCCGCACAAGCCGATCGCCTTCCTGACGCTGGGCCTGATCTTCATCTTCACGGGAACGCTGTGGTGCCTGGTGCTGGCGGCGTTCGCGGCGAAAGCCGCTCACCGGCTGCGCCAGTCCGAAGGCGCGATCGCCTGGGTCAATCGCGCGCTGGGCGGTCTCTTCATCTATCTCGGCATCCGCGTCGCCATGCTGGAGACGCGGTAGTCTCATTCGAACGAATGAGGCTCGGAGCGCAATCGGCCCAGGAGAGGTCGCGCGGGGGGAGGTCTTGATGATTCGTGGAAGCTGTCTGTGCGGCGCCGTGCGTTTCGAGATCGATCGGGTGCGCGCGCTGACGCACTGCCACTGCACCAATTGCCGCAAGCTGACCGGCGCGGCCTTCGCAACCTACGCCCATGTCGATGCCGACAAGTTTCGCTTCGTGGCGGGCGAGGACGCGACCGTGGCTTACGAATCCGCGCCGGGCAGTTTCCGCCATCGCTGCAAGATTTGCGGCTGCCTGACGCCGGGCAAGGCGAGCTATCTTCCGACCGTCAGCATTCCCGCCGGCCTGCTCGACGATGATCCGCAAGTCAGGCCCCGCCTGCACGTCTTCACCTCGTCACGCGCGCCGTGGTGGACGATCGAGGATGATCTGCCCCAGCATGAAAAATGGGTGCCGGGTTACGAGCCGAAATCCTAGAGCGTTGAGCGAAGTGGACACCGGTTCGCGTGAAGAAAACGCGTCAAAACAAGAATCTAGAGCTTCGGTTCTGATTCGATCAGAACCGAAGCTCTAAAGCGCGATGAGATTTGGATGAATCGTCATCGCGCTTTAGGTTGTTGTTTGCGCATGATCTTTCCGGAAAACCGCTTCGCACTTTTCCGGATCATGCTTTAAGGGCCAGGCGACAAAACGCATTCTGGGTGCCCCGGACGCAGCGCATCACATTGTGGTGCGCTGCTGAGCCGGGACCGTTCTTTGCTGACGTCATCCATGCGGGGCGAGCAACGCCATGAGAGTCCTCATGGGCGGGACGCAAAACCGCAGTTCAAAAAATCACCTGATCACTTCCGCCGCTCGCCCGACATTACCCGGCGGACGCGGCATCGCGGGATTATTCTGTGCCGGATTGCGCGGCCCGGGCGCGGGCGTCAGTTGACGCGGGGGTGGCTGCGGAGAGCCGAAGCCGAAGAAATCACGGATTGAAGGCGTCGCCTGGGCCGGTTGCTGCGGCGCCGGCGGCTTCTTCGGCGCGAGCTTCGGCGGTGCGACGGCTGCGGCCCCTCCCGGTGCTCCGGGAGACGCGACATTGCCCTCAGGCGTCGTCGCGGCCATCGGGGTATCACCCTTGGCCTGCTCGCGGCCGACTTCGCGGCGCGGCCAGGCATAGTCGTCGGCGCGGCCGGCCGGAGCGGCCAGAGGCTCGCCCTTCACCATCGTCTTTGCGGCGAGTGCATCGACGGCGGCGGGCCGCGAGCCCGGGCCGCCCAGCAATTGATCGGTCGAGATCGAGGCCGCGATCAGCGGCACGATCGGTCCCGCCAGCGGCCGCGGCGCGGGCTTGCCCGGCTCGGCGCTGGTATCGGGGGTCGCAGGCTCGCTCGGCAGCGCGATCGGGCCGGAGCGGCCGGCCAGGAGGCGCGTGATCTCGCGCTCGACATAATGCGCCAGCTTGCGCGCGCCGGGCTTGGTGAAATAGACGCCGTCAGAACTGCGGAGCTGGCGGATCTGGCCTTCGAAGTCCGGGCCCTTCTGCAGGAAGCGGCCGGCTTCGTCGACAAAGCCGTCCCAGACGTCGACATAGGTGATGCCGGCCTTGGCCGCGCCCTCGCGATAGAGCGAGTCCAGGAACAGCGTGTCCGCGGTGCCCTTGGGTCCGCGCACCGCGGGCAGGCCGACCCAGAGCACCGGCACGCCCTTGGACTTCAGGATATTGGCGAGCTCCTCGATCTTCTTGCCATAGAGCTCGATCCAGCGCTCGTCGCGGAATTCGTAGAGGCCGTTGGGATTGCGGGCCGTCTTTTCCGGCACGGCCGCCGGCGTGTCGGCATTGTCGGCGTCGTCCTGCGGCAGGTCGGCATCGGCAGGCTTGTCGTCGGGCTTGGCGGCGCTGTCGGTGCCGGGCTTCGTCTCGCCCGGCTTGGCCGGTGGCTTGCCGCGCGCGCCCTTGTCGTTCTTCTTGTCCTTGTCGGTTGCCGCCTTGTCCGTCTTCTCAGGGGCGGGCTCGCGGATCGCGGCGCGGTCGTTGAGGCCGAGCATGACGACGATGACGTCGGGCTTTTCGGTTTCGAGGATGCCCCTTGCCGCCGCCGCCCAGTCCGAAGGCTCACCCTTCGGCTGGTACTTGATCAGGCCTGAAACGGTCTTGTGCTTGCGGATCACGCCCATGTCGGGCTGCTCGGCGTAGGCGTCTTCCAGGCCGTAAGCGAGCCAGTCGGCCATGGCGTCGCCGAGCACCAGCACGTTCTTCTCAGGGACGGTGTCGCGCTTGGCCGGCGCCGGCGCGCGCGAAAAATCCTGGCGCGGCGCCTGCGGCTGTTGCTGCTGGAAGGGGGCAAAGAAGTCGCCGCCGAACCAACCGCCTCCGCCTCCGCCGCCGCCCCGCTGTGGTGGCGGAGCCGAGCGTTGTGGCGGTCCACCAAAGCCGGGGAAGTTGAAGAACTGCGCCGAAGCGGGTCCCGCGACCGAGACCAGAATCGCAAGCGCCGTCCCCAGCGCGATCAACGGGCCGGTCTCGGTCAGCGCCTTGAACAGGGACTTCTTCGACATGCGATCTCGGGCACGCGCAACGGGGATCGGGAATGGCTCAACATAATAACGGAATCGGGCGCCAAACGGGCAAATTCCGTTGCAGATTCTTGCCCCATACACCGGGGAACAGCCGTCCCCGTCAAGGCTATCAGGCAAAATCCACGTTCAGGGTTACTTTCGGGGCGATTTTACCGCCCGCGCAGCCGGTCCAGCACGTCGGACGACGCAAAGCCGTCGGCGGGGACCCCGATCGAGGCCTGGAAATTGCGCAGCGCCTCCCGGGTCTGGCCGCCGAACTGGCCGTCCGGGGTGCCCTTGTAGAAGCCGCGCTGGGCCAGGAGCTGCTGCAGTTCCAGTCGCTCGCTGCGCGACAGCTCGCGCTCCTGGCGCGGCCAGGGCTGCACGAAGGGCTGTCCGCCGCGCAGGCGGTCGGCGAAATGGCCGATCGCGAGCGCATAGGCCTCGGCCGGATTGTACTTCATGATGACGCGGTAATTCTGCAGCATCAGGAAGCCGGGCCCCTGCGCGCCGGCGGGGGCCAGCAGATAGGCTTTCTCGCCCGGATGGGGGAACGGCTGGCCGGTCGCCCGCTTCAGCCCGAGCTTCTCCCATTGCGCGATCGGCATCGCCTTGGCGCGGTCGGCCAGCATGTAGTTGAAGCCCTGGGGCACGACGACCTCAAAGCCCCAGGTCTGGCCGGCCTGCCAGCCGTCCTTCTTCAGGTTGTTGGCGGTCGAGGCGATCAGATCGGTGGGATTGTCGACGACGTCGCGTCGTCCGTCACCGTCGCCGTCGACGGCAAAGCGCTTGAACGCGGTCGGCATGAACTGGGTCGGGCCGAATGCGCCGGCCCAGGAGCCGCGCATCTGCTCCGGCCTGAGATCGCCGCGGTTGAGGATCTCCAGCGCCGACAGAAACTCGTCCTTGAAATAGGCCTGGCGGCGGCCGATGCAGGCGAGCGTCGCGGTCGATTGCAGCACGCTGCGGTCGCCCATCTGCGTCGAGTAATTGGACTCGATGCCCCAGATCGAGGCGATGATGTAGCGGTCGACGCCGGTGGCCTTCTCGGTGGCGTCGAACTGCGCCTTGTCTTTGGCGAGCACCTCGCGCCCCTTGGCGAGGCGGTTGTCGTTCACGAGGATGTCCAGATAGTCCCAGATCGATTTTGTGAACTCCGGCTGCGAATCCATCAGGTCCATGATGCGTAGGTCGGGCGAGAGTCCGGCCGTGAAGCGCTGGAAGTTCTCCTGCGTGACACCGCGCCGTGCGGCATCGGGCCACATCCCGGCGACGCAATTGTTGAAATTGCCAGCGGCCTCGCGGATCGCGGCGGCCGTCATCAGCGGATGGCCGGAGGCGCCGTCTTCGCCGCTCCAGGGCAGGGCGCCGCCGGGTGCCGGCGAGGCTTGCGACGGCGCGGCGTTGGGGCCGGAGAAGATGCCGCCGAACAGGTTGGACAGGCCGTTCTGCGCCTGGGCGTGCGCGCCGACAGGCAGCAGCAGAGCGGCCGCGATCATGATCGCGCCGGTCACGGATACCGCCCGTCTTGCCTGCCCTGTCACCGATTGCATCATGTCCCACCCGTCGGCCGTGAAAATCCGCCATCAGGAGGCCTGGTTACGGTTGCCAATAGCTTAACAAAGGTGAAATTTTGGTGGCGGCCTTTTTCTTAACTCTGCGCGGATGAGGCCCCACATCCGCCTTTGTTGGCGGCTGCAAACAGGCTAGCAAGATGTCATTGCTCCCTTCACGTATCTCCTCAGGTATTCGATCGCTGCCATGAAAATTCGCAAAGCCGTATTCCCCGTCGCCGGCCTCGGCACCCGTGTCCTGCCCGCCACCAAGGCGATGCCGAAGGAAATGCTGACCATCGTCGACAAGCCGCTGATCCAGTACGTCTATGACGAGGCGAGGGAGGCCGGCATCGAGCACTTCATCTTCGTCACCGGCCGCAACAAGAGCGTCATCGAAGATCATTTCGACCGGATGTACGAGCTCGATGCGACGCTCAGCCAGCGCGGCAAGAAGGCCGAGCAGGAGATCCTGGCGCAGAACCAGCCCGAAGCCGGCGCCGTCAGCTTCACCCGCCAGCAGGCGCCGCTCGGCCTCGGCCACGCCGTCTGGTGCGCGCGCGACATCGTCGGCAACGAGCCGTTCGCCGTCGTGCTGCCCGACGAGCTCGTGCTCAACACGCCGGGCTGCCTCAAGCAGATGATCGAGATGGCATCCTCGCTCGGCGAGAAATCCAATCTGGTCGCGGTCGAGGCGGTGCCCGATCATCTCACCCATCAATACGGCATCTGCGGCGTGGGAAAACGCAACGGCAAGATGTTCGAGGTCGACGGCATGGTCGAGAAGCCGGCCAAGGGCACCGCGCCCTCCAATCTCTCGATCACCGGCCGCTACATCCTGCAGCCCGAGATCTTCAAGATCCTGGAGACCCAGGAACGCGGCGCCGGCGGCGAGATTCAGCTCACCGACGCCATGATCGGCCTCGCCAAGTCGCAGAAATTCTACGGCGTCGAGTTCGAGGGCGAGCGCCATGATTGCGGCTCCAAGCCCGGCTTCCTGCGCGCCAACATTGCCTACGGCCTGAAGCGGCCCGAGCTGCGCGAGGGCTTGATCGCGGAGATGAAGAAGTATCTGGGGCAGTGACATCGAAGGCGAACGCCTTCGATGTCATCCCGGGATGGTCCGAAGGACCAGACCTCAGATGCGCAATTGCGCATCGGGGGATCTCGAGATTCCGGGTTCGGCTCTTCGAGCCGCCCCGGAATGACACCCCAAACTCACGCCACCAGTGACAGCTTCGGCAGGCTCGCAACCACCGACTGATTGCGCCCACCCGCTTTCGCCGCGTAGAGCGCCTTGTCGGCGGCGGCGACCAGGACCGCCCAGTCCATGCCGGCTGAGGGAACGAGGCTGGCGACGCCGCAGGACACCGTCGAGATCACCTCGTCGTCGGACCAGCCCTGCACCTTGGCGCGGATCGTCTCGGCGACCTTGAAGGCGTCGGGGGCCGATGTGCTTGGCAGCAGCACGGCGAATTCCTCGCCGCCATAGCGCGCGGCGCAGTCGCCGGCCCGGCTCACCGAATCGGAGATGCAGATGGCGATGCCGACCAGCACCTGGTCGCCGGCCTGGTGGCCGAACGTGTCGTTGTAAGCCTTGAAGTGATCGGCATCGATCATGAGCAGCGCGACCGGCGCCTTCTGGCGCATCGCGCGGCGCCACTCTACGTCGATGACGGAATCGAATTTGCGGCGGTTCTTCAGACCGGTGAGCGCGTCGGTCGTCGCCATCTCCTCGAGCTTGCGCTCGGCCTCGGCGCGCCGGCCGATCTCGCGCGCGAGCACGAGCGTCGATCCCAGCACGAACAGGATGAGCGCAACCACCACGGCCCCGATCCGGTAAGCTTCCTTTCGCCACAGCTCGAACACTGCGCTCAGAGGCTTGCCTGCAACGACGAACAGCGGGCTTGTGCCACTGCTGCGAACATACAGCCTCGGGGTCGTGTCGACGGGGCCTTGGCCCGCATAGGCGCCGCCGGCGCGCAAATTGTCCGCCTTCCAGTCCTGCCGTGTGCCGAGGTTCTTGCCGATCACGTCGAGGTCGAACGGCCGCCGCATCATGATGGTGCGGTCGCGCCTGAGCACGGTGATGCTGTCTTCGGGGCCGAGGTTCAGCCGATCGAACAGTTCATGAAAATAGCTGAAGCGGATCGAACCGGCGACGACGCCCATGAAGCCGCCGTCGGTGTCGCTGACGCGCCGGCTCAGCACGATCGAATAGGCGCCGCGGAACAGCATGGGACGGCTGATGAAGAGCCCGGCTCCGGGATTGTCGCGATGGACACTGAAGTAGTCCTCTTCGCTCCGGTTCTCCGGCGCGGGATCGAGCGTCGAGGCATCGATCGTCAGCTTGCCCTCGGCATTGAACACCTGGATCGCGCCGAAATGCTTGGCGGTCATCGCGTGATCGAACAGGATCAGGTGACGGACCGGCTTGGAGACAGTGGCGAGCTCAGGCAGCAGCAAATTGTTCGCGACCGCCTTCAGCGACAGATCGTAGATCTCGATGTTGCGGCTGATGTCGGACTCGATGGTCGTCGCCAGGTTCTCCAGCGTCTGGCGGGCGAGCGCCTCCTCGCCGCGGCGCATGTCGAGCATCACGTTGACGCAAATGGCGGAAAAGCCGATCACCGTCACCACGGACGAGATGATCAGCAGCTTCGCCGAAATCCGCCACGGCCGGCGGGCCGTGACGTCGCGCCATCCAGACAGCATCGTTTGCTCCCGACATAAGTGGATGCGCCCGAAAGCTTGAGCAGTGTTTAAGGCAGGACGGCGCTGCCGCAGTGAGTTAAGAATCGGTATACGGAGCTCACGGTTTTGGGCAGCCCCGGCGTGAGCAGACCCGGTTTCGGACGAGAGGATTGATGTGAACGACTACGACGCGTTGCGCGACTATCTGCTGCGGCAGAAGCAGGCCGAATTCGTCCTGACCTTCGAGCAGATCGAGGAGATCATCGGCGCGGCCCTGCCGCGCGCGGCCAATCGTGCCTCGTGGTGGGACAGCCTGCGCAGCCCCGACATCCAGATGCCGCAACGCGAGGCCTGCCTCGCCGCGGGGTTCAAGGCCGTGCGGATGCCCGACGGCCAGAGCGTGCGGTTCACGAAGATGAAGAAGGACCGGCGGCGGTAGCGCAGCGGCACCCTGCCGCCCTCCAGGGGAGGGTAAGAGGCTAGCTCGCCGCTTCCAGCCGCACTTCGGTCAGCAGACGCATCGCCGCATCTGCATCCATCGGCTCGCCGAAGGCGAAGCCTTGCGCGTATTCGCAGCCCATCTGGTAGAGCTCGACCGCATCGGAATCGGTCTCGGCGCCTTCGGCCACCACGTCCATGCCGAGGTCGTGGGCGAGCGCGATGATCGACTTCAGGATCACCGGGCGGGTGCCGCGGTTGGTGGTGCGCACGAAGGACTGGTCGATCTTGATGGTGTCGAACGGGAAGCGCTGCAGATAGGCCAGCGATGAATGGCCGGTGCCGAAATCGTCGAGCGAGAGCCCGGTGCCGAGCTCGCGGATCCGCGTCAGCATCTGCGCGGCGTGCTCCGGATTCTCCATCACCAGGGATTCCGTCAGTTCGAGCTTGAGCGTGCCGCGCGCCACCGAGGAACGTGACAGCACGGTACGGATGTCGTGGATCAAATCGTGGCGCAGCAGCTGCCGCGACGAGACGTTGACGGAGGCGAAGATCGGTTCGCGCGAGCGCATCGCGCGCTGCCACACCGAGAGCTGCTTTGCGGTCTGGTCGAGCACGAACATGCCGAGATCGACGATCAGGCCGGTCTCTTCTGCGATGGAGATGAATTCCGACGGCGCCATGCGGCCGAGCTTCGGGTGATCCCAGCGCACCAGCGCTTCGAAGCCGGCGACGGAGCGATCCTCCAGCCGCACGATCGGCTGGTACAGGATGGTGAGCTCCTGGCGCTCGATGGCGCGGCGCAGCTCGCTCTCCAGCGTCAGGCGGTCGGTCTTCCGCGCCCGCATCGCGGGCTTGTAGACGTCGATGCGGTCGCCGCCGATGCGCTTGGAGTGATACATCGCAAGCTCGGCGTCCTTGATGATCTCGTCCGTGAGCTGGGTTTGCGGATCAGACAGTGCGAGACCGATCGAGGCTGTGAGGAAGATCTCGCGGTCGTTGAAGGCGATCGGCGCGCGGATGGTCTTGCGGATGGTCTCGGCGAAGGCGGTGATGCGGGCCGGGTCCTGTTCGGACAGCAGGATCAGGCCGAACTGGTCGCCGGCCAGCCGCGCCAGCGTGTCCTGCGGCTTCAGGATGCGGGTGAGGCGGCGGGCCAGCGTCAGCAGGATGGAATCGCCGACCGCGATGCCGACGGAATCGTTGACCTGCTTGAAGCGGTCGAGGTCGATCACCATCAGCGTCGGCCGCAGCGTCGGCATGGTCTTCGCGAAATGCGCGACCGCGCCCAGCCGGTCCATGAACAGTTTGCGGTTGGGCAGGCCGGTGAGATTGTCGTGCACGGAATCGTGCAGCAGGCGCTCCTCGGCATTGCGCAGCTCGGTGACGTCGGTGAGCGTGCCGACCACGCGCGAGACTTCGCCGTCGGAGCCGACCACGGGCCGCGCCTTCAGCGCGAACCACATGAAATGGCCGTCGGGGGTGCGCAGGCGGAAATCCTGCACGAGGCGGCCGCGGCGCTGATCGAGCACGCTGTCGAGCGCGGCGCGGAAGCGGTCCTGGTCGAGCGGATGCAGCACTTCGAGCCAGGAGGCCGCGGGTCCTTCGAGCGTGCCGCGCTTGAGGCCGAGCAGGGCTTCCGTCTCGGGGCTGGTGAAGACCTTGTCGGCGGAGACGTCCCAGTCCCAGATCAGGTCGCCGGAACCGGCCAGCGCCAGGGCACGCCGTTCGATGTCGGAGACGACGCCGGTGGTGGCACCGCCGCCGGCAAAGGCGTGCTGCATCACCGTGAAGCCGATCAGCATCACGATCAGCACGAGGCCGCCGAGCAGGGCGGGGCCGACGATGTCATTGGTGACGGAACCCGCAACCGTCATGCCGGCCGCGACCACCCACACCACGAGGAGGAACCAGGTCGGGATCAACAGCACCGCGCGGTCGAAGCCGTGGGTGGAGAGATAGACGATCAGCGCAAAGCCGGCGAAGGCGATCAGCACCAGCGAGATGCGCGCGATGCCGGAGGCCACCGCGGGATCGAAGAGTGCGAGCGCCACCAGCGAACCCAGGAAGGCGAGCCAGCCCACCGTGATGTGCGAATAGCGCACGTGCCATCGGCTGAGGTTGAGATAGGCGAACAGGAACACCAGCAGCGTTGCCGCCAGGATCGCCTCACCCGCCGCGCGCCAGATGCGCTCGGCGTTGTTCGACATGTCGAGCACCTTGCCCCAGAAGCCGAAATCGACGCCGATATAGACCAGCACCGCCCAGGCCAGCGCCGCGGCGGCCGGGAACATGATGCTGCCCTTGACCACGAACAGAATGGTGAGGACGAGAGCCAGCAAGCCGGAGATGCCGATCACGATGCCCTGGTACAGCGTGAACGAGTTGACCTTGTCCTTGTAGGCTTCCGGCTCCCACAGATAGAGCTGCGGCAGCTTGTCGGTGCGCAGCTCCGCGACGAAGGTGATGACGGCGCCGGGGTCGAGCGTGACGCGGAATACGTCGGCGGTCGGGCTTTCCTGCCGCTCCGGCCGGTCGCCGGTCGAGGGCGTGATGGTGGCGATGCGCGACAGGCCGAGGTCGGGCCACAACAGCCCCGAGGAGACGATGCGGTAATGCGGGGCGACGATCAGGCGGTCGAGCTGGTCGTCGGTGTTGTTGGCGAGCGCAAACACCACCCAGTTCTGGCCGCCTTCGCGGGCGCGCACCTCGATCCTGCGAACGATGCCGTCGGTGCCGGGCGCGGTGGAGACCTGGATGCGGTCGGCATCGCTGCGCTGATGCTCGAGCACGCCGGTGAGGTCGATCGCGGGCGCGTCACTGCGGACGCTGACGGCGTCGAGCGCGCGCGCGGGATACGCGGCGACGAGAATCATGAGGCCCAGCGCGATGGGCGCGAGGCACCTGATCAGACGCAAGGTCAGTTCTCCGCGTTCGACGCAAACTCTTCGGTGAAGACGATTTCAGACCGAACGGAAGTGGTTCGGTGCGTCGCGATAGATGCCACGAAAGCGAGGAAAATCAAAGGGTTTCCGGCTCGCCCTGTGGGTCAGCGGCCTAGACCTCCAACACAATTTTGCCAATATGTGCGCTCGTCTCCATGCGCCGGTGCGCGTCCGCCGCCTTTTCCAGCGGGAAAGTGCTGTCCATCAGCGGTTTGACGCGGCCTTCACGCAAAAGTGGCATCACTTTCGCCTCGATTGCGGCCACCATCGCCGCCTTGTCCGCATTAGTACGGGGGCGCAGGGTCGAGCCGGTATGGGTCAGGCGCTTCACCATCACCTTGGCGATGTTGACGGTGACCTTGGGGCCGTTGAGGGTCGCGATCTGCACGATCCGGCCATCGACCGCGGCGGCATCATAATTGCGGTCGACATACTCGCCGGCGACCATGTCGAGGATCAGGTTGACGCCTTCCTTGTTCGTCGCTTCCTTGACCACGGCGACGAAGTCTTCGGTCTTGTAGTTGATGGCGCGATCGGCCCCGAGCTTGAGGCAGGCATCACACTTGTCCTGCGATCCGACGGTGACGAACACCTTCGCGCCGAATGCCTTTGCGAGCTGGATCGCCATGGTGCCGATGCCCGAGGAGCCGCCATGGATCAGCAGCGTCTCGCCGGCCTTGAGGCCGCCGCGCTCGAACACATTGTGCCAGACCGTCATCAGGGTCTCCGGCAGCGCGCCGGCTTCCTTGATCGAGAGGGCAGGCGGCACGCTCATCGCCTGGGCATCCTGGGCGATGCAGTACTGCGCATAGCCGCCGCCGGCGACCAGCGACATCACCTTGTCGCCGATCTTGTGCCGCTTGGCGTTGCTGCCGACCGCGACCACCTCGCCGGCGATTTCGAGGCCGGGCAGGTCGCTGGCGCCGGGTGGCGGCGGATAGGCGCCGGAGCGCTGTGCGACGTCGGGCCGGTTGACGCCGGCAGCCATCACCTTGACCAGGATCTCGTCGGGGCCAGGCTGCGGAATGCTGCGCTGTTCCGGGATCAGCACCTCCGGTCCGCCGGGCTTGGAGATGGCGACCACGGTCATTTGCGCGGGCAGCTTGTCCATGATGTGTCCTTGAGCAAAGGTGCGGGATGAACGAGGCCCTTGCTTAGCCAGCACGGTCCGGACTGGCAACTGCCTCAGCCGTGTGGTCCGGTCCGCGGACGAGAGGAGGAACGAGGATGGCGACCGAAGACGACGACCGCCCGCGCAAGAAGATCAGCCATGAAATCGGACAGGATCTCTCACTCTTGTCCGTCGAGGAATTGACCGAGCGCGTCACGTTGCTCAATTCCGAGATCGCAAGGCTGGAAGAAGCAGCCACGAAGAAGCGCGCCTCGCGCGATGCGGCGAACAGTTTTTTCAAGTCGTAGGGGCGCCGCATACCGGCTGTCGTCCCGGACAAGCGCGCCATAGGCGCGCGCAGATCCGGGACCCATACCCAAAGGATGAAGTTTGTCGCGAGGTCGGCCACTCCGAGTCCCTGTCACCACGTCCGCCTGTGGCTATGGGTCCGGATCTGCGCTGACGCTTGTCCGGGACGACGGCTGAATGTGTCGTTGCACCGGCGGACTGCCGATTATGTTCCACCCCCACTCGGCCACTGGCCGATATGGCTAACGAACCTTCAAAAAAACCGTTCGTTTACGGTCGATTAAGCTTTCGAGTTTATGACTGGAACTGTCCTCGTTTGGACACCGAGTGGCTCCTGTCCACTCTGTTTGACGCCTCCCTGTTATCAACTTTCAAAGCCGCCGGTCTCCGGCGGCTCTTTTTTTGCGTCCGCTCCTCGCTTTTGTGCGTCTCATCCCGAGTTGCATTCCGAGGAATGACCCGCGGAAACCATATCCGCGCTTGTCACTGGACTCCGCGTCCCGCCCGCGCAATGATTTGTTCATCATAAGCCGGCGCCAAAGCCGGACAGTCAAACAGTTGCGTAAGAGGCGTTAACCATGGAACGTTTGCAGGCCGACGGCGCTCTCGTTCAACTCAGTGAGCGGTTCACCAATTCTGCGGCGTTCGGCGTCCTGTTCCGCGAGGGCATGGACCTCGTCGAAGAGACCGCGGCCTATCTCGACGGCGCCGGCCGCACCGAGGCCAAGGCCCTCGACCGTGCCGTCAGCCTCACCTACGCGACCGAGAGCATGCGCCTCACCACCCGCCTGATGCAGCTCGCCTCGTGGCTGCTGTTGCACCGTGCGGTGAAGGAAGGCGAGATGACGCTGGTCCAGGCCAATCGCGAGAAGACCAAGGTCAAGCTCAGCGCCGCCGATCCCGGCCCCGCCGACACCATCGAGAAGCTGCCTTCGCAGCTCCAGGACCTGATCCATCGCTCGATGAGCCTGCAGACCCGCGTCCGCCGTCTCGACACCACCATCCACACCCCGCCGGCCGAGCACATCGCGATCGGCAATCCGCTGGTGCCTCACCTCAACGCGCTGAAAGCCGCGTTCGAGCGGTAAGGTTCAAGCAACTCCGACACCGTCACCCTGAGGTGGCCGCTTCTTCAGCGGCCCTCGAAGGGCGACGGCCCGGCTGCATCTCGGCCGTTCATCCCTCGAGGCTCCCGGCGCGATGCTTTGCATCGCGCCACTCGCACCTCAGGATGACGGGTCCGGTAGCAACGCGACGGCAGTCTCCAAAAACAAAAACGCCCCCGGTCTGCCGGGGGCGTTTTTCGTCTCCAACCCTTGCGGGCCGGATCAATCCTTTTTGAGGAAGCCCGAAAACTTCTTCTGGAAGCGCGAGACGCGGCCGCCGCGGTCCATCAGCTGCTGGGAGCCGCCGGTCCAGGCCGGGTGCGACTTCGGGTCGATGTCGAGGTTCAGAGTGTCGCCTTCCTTGCCCCAGGTCGAGCGGGTCAGGTACTCGGTACCGTCGGTCATCACGACCTTAATCGTATGATAATCCGGATGAATTTCGGCTTTCATGACAAATTCCTCGGCGCCCGGCGCCTTGTTGGGTGGCTAGCGAATGACGGATTTGGGCGGCTCTATACCTCACGAAACCCCGCAAAACAAGCCATCCCGGTCGCGAACCGGGGGGTTGCCCCTAAGGGACATCCCGGATTTGCCACTACCCTTGCACCGGCCTATTGGGAGCAAACGAATACAATGGGTCGGATCTCATGAGCGCAGTGGAACGGCTTGATGACCAATATGTCGATCAGCCCGGAATGAACGCCGCGGACACTCCCTCGATCGAGGCCGAGCTGATCGAAGAGCCGGCCAAGGGTCGCGCCAAGCTCCGCCCGCTGCTTGCGCTGGCGCCCTATGTCAGCCGCTATCGCGGCCGGGCGGCGCTCGCCTTCGTCGCGCTCACGGTCGCGGCCCTGACCACGCTGCTGGTGCCCGTCGCGGTACGCCGGATGATCGATTTCGGCCTGACGCCCGAGGGCATCGAGCTGATCAACAGCTATTTCTCGGTGATGCTCGCGGTGGTCGGCGTGCTCGCGCTCGCCAGTGCCGCGCGCTACTACCTCGTGATGACGATCGGCGAGCGCATCGTTGCCGACCTCAGGCGCGACGTCTTCGCGCATCTGCTCTCGCTGTCGCCGGCCTTCTTCGATTCCGCGCGCAGCGGCGAATTGATCTCGCGGCTCACCGCCGACACCACCCAGCTCAAATCGGCCGTCGGCGCCTCCGTGTCGATCGCGCTGCGCAATCTGATGATGTTCCTCGGCGCCACGGCGATGATGGTGATCACGAGCCCCAAACTGTCCGGCTTCGTGCTGCTCGCCATTCCCTTGATCGTGCTGCCGCTGGTCGCCTTCGGGCGCTGGGTGCGGCGGCTGTCGCGCAATGCGCAGGACACGCTGGCCGAGGCGTCGGCCTATGCGGGCGAACTGGTCGGCGCGATCCGCACCGTGCAGGCCTATACCAGCGAGCAATTTGCCGAGAAGCGTTTCGGCGGCGAGGTCGAGCAGGCCTATGAGGCGGCGCGCACCTCGACCCAGGCGCGATCCGTTCTCACGGCCATCATCATCTTCATCGTGTTCGCAAGCGTGGTCGCGATCCTCTGGATCGGCTCGCATGACGTGCTGTCAGGCGCGATCTCGCCGGGCCGGCTCGGCCAGTTCGTGCTCTATGCGGTGTTCGCCGCGGCCGGCCTCGGCCAGCTCAGCGAAGTCTGGGGCGAGGTCTCGGCCGCATCCGGCGCGGCCGAGCGGCTGTTCGAGATCCTGCATGTGAAGCCCGACATCGAGGCGCCTGCGTCTGCGCGCGCTCTGCCGGTACCGGCACGCGGCGAGGTCGGCTTCGATCAGGTCAGCTTCGCCTATCCGGCGCGGCGCGACGTCAAGGTGCTCGATGCCGTGTCGTTCACGGTGCGCCCCGGCGAGAAGGTCGCGATCGTCGGTCCGTCCGGCGCGGGCAAGAGCACGATCTTTCATCTGCTGCTGCGCTTCTACGACCCGCGCAGCGGCGCGATCTCGCTCGACGGCGTGCCGGTCAAATCCGCCGATCCCCGCGACTTCCGCTCGCGCATCGCGCTGGTGCCGCAGGAATCCGTGGTGTTCGCCGCAAGCGCCCGCGAGAACATCCGCTTCGGCCGGCCCGACGCGACCGATGCCGAGGTCGAACGCGCCGCCGAGCTCGCCCATGCCGCCGAATTCATTCGCCGCCTGCCCGAAGGTTTCGAGACTCCGCTCGGCGAGCGCGGCGTGACGCTGTCCGGCGGACAGCGCCAGCGTATCGCGATCGCCCGCGCCATCCTGCGCGATGCGCCGCTGCTGCTGCTCGATGAAGCCACCTCCGCGCTCGATGCCGAAAGCGAGACCTTGGTGCAGACCGCGCTGGAGGAGCTGATGCGCCACCGCACCACGCTCGTCATCGCCCATCGCCTCGCGACCGTGCTGTCATGCGACCGCATCCTGGTGATGGACCAGGGCAAGATCGTCGAGCAGGGCACGCATGCCGAGCTCGTCGCCGCGAACGGGCTTTATGCCCGGCTGGCGAGGCTGCAGTTCGAAGGCGCGTGAGGCGCCGTCTTCACCGGCATTTCGGCGAGAGCGCCGGTACATTCGGCCATGGCCAGTTCTTCCAGCTGCCGTCCTCGCCGACGCAGGCCGATGGGGCAGGGCCGCTCGTTTGCGCAGGCGCGGGCGTCGTCTCGCGCAGCGCGAAGCGCTTGTCGACATAGCTTGTCGACACATAGCCGGCGACGATGACGCCGAGAAAGACCGAGGCCCCCTGGGCCAGATCGCGCAGCTTCATCGATCGTCTCCGTCCGTTGCCATCGTTGAGACAACGACTAGCAGACGCCCCTGGATCCAACCGTGACAGGCCTCACGCCCGCCACACCATCTTCAGCACCGGCCGGCCCGAGGTCGGGTTCACATCGTCGCCGGCATGGGCAAAGCCGTTGCGCTCGTAGAAGCGGATGGCGCGGGCATTGTCCTTGTTGACGAGCAGCGTCACGCCCGAGGGCGACAGCCGCTTGGCTTCATCGACCAGCAACCGCGCCGCGTCCGATCCCCAGTGCGCGGGATCGACCACGAGCTGGTCGAGATAGCCCTCGCCGTCGATCGTGACGAAGCCGGTCAGCGCGCCGTCCTGCTCGGCGACCACGATCTGGGCTTTCGGAACCAGATCCTTGCGCCAGCGCTCGCGCCACCAGTCCAGCCGCGCGGCGAAGTCGATCTGCGGATAGGCCTGCTGCCAGGTGCGATGCCAGAGGTCGATCGCGGCGGCTTCGTCGGAGGTCGCATAGGGGCGGAGGTGGATCGCGCTCACTACCGCTCCGTCAGCTTGAGCTCGATGCGGCGATTGCGCTTGTAGGCTTCCTCGGTGTTGCCGGGATCGAGCGGCTGGAATTCGCCGAAGCCGGCGGCGACGAGGCGCTGGGCGGGCACGCCGAGCGAGATCAGATATTGCACCACCGAGATCGAGCGTGCCGCGGACAGGTCCCAGTTCGACTTGAAGTTCGGGCCGTTGACCGGGCGCACGTCCGTGTGGCCGTCGACACGCAACACCCAGGGGATCTCGCTCGGAATCTTCTTGTCGAGCTCGATCAGCGCGGTCGCCAAGGTGTCGAGCTCGGCGCGGCCCTCGGGCAGCAGCGTCGCCTGGCCGGTGTCGAAGAACACTTCGGACTGGAACACGAAGCGGTCGCCGACGATGCGGATGTCGGGCCGGTTGCCGAGGATCGCGCGCAGGCGGCCGAAGAACTCCGAGCGGTAGCGCGACAATTCCTGCACGCGCTGCGCCAGCGCCACGTTCAGGCGGGAGCCGAGATCGGCGATCCGGTTCTGCGATTCCTTGTCGCGCTTCTCGGAGGCATCGAGCGCCTCTTCCAGCGCGGCCAATTGCCGGCGCAAAGCGCTGATCTGCTGGTTCAGCACCTCGATCTGGGCCAGCGCCCGCGCCGAGACCGCCTTCTCCGAATCCAGCGCCTTGCCGAGCTCGGAGGTCTTGCCCTGCGCGTCGTTGCCGGCGGCAGCCAGGCCGTCATAGAGGCCCTTGATACGGTCGCGCTCGCTCTCGGCCGAGGCGAGGCCGGCCTTCAGTTGCGAGACCTGGTCGTCGAGCGTGAGCTTGCCGAGCTTCTCAAGCGACAGCAGCTCGTTGAGCTGGGCGATCTTGGCGTTGAGCTGCTCCAGCGCCTTGTCCTTGCCGGTGACCTCCTGCGACAGGAAGAACTGCACCACCAGGAACACCGACAGCAGGAACACGATCGACAGCACCAGCGTCGACAGCGCGTCGACGAAGCCGGGCCAGTAGTTGAAGGACGTATCGCCGCGGCGGCCGCGCGCCAGTGCCATGTCGCTAACTCTTCTCGGGCTGGCGGGCGATGCGCTCCAGCAGGCGCCGGATCTCGCGGTTCTGCTCGCCCTGCCCGTCGGCCCATTCGCGGATCATCTGCTGCTCGGTGCGCATGTGCGAGACCAGCGCCTGGATGGCTTCGGCAAGGCTCGCCATTGCCGCCGTGGTGCCGCGGCTGGCGCTGCCTTCCTCGAGCACGGAGCGGAGCCGTTCGACCGCGGCCTGCAGCTCGCCGCTGGCGACCCCGCCGCCACCGGAAGCGACCGCGACCTCGCCGCTGCCATATTCGCGCACGGTGGTGGCGAGCCAGTCTTCGAGGTCGGTGTAGAAGCGGTTCTGCGCCTGGCTCGACTGCAGATCGAGGAAGCCGAGGATCAGCGAGCCGGCGAGGCCGAACAGGGAGCTCGAGAACGAGATGCCCATGCCGCCGAGCGGGGCGGCGAGACCCTCCTTCAACGTGTCGAACAGCGCCCCGGAATCGCCGCCGACCTTGAGCCCGTCGATCACCTTGCCGACCGAGCCGACCGTTTCGATCAGGCCCCAGAAGGTGCCGAGCAGGCCGAGGAAGACCAAAAGGCCGGTCATGTAGCGGGAGATGTCGCGGGCTTCATCGAGGCGTGTCGCGATCGAATCGAGCAGATGCCGCATCGTGGTCTGGGTGATGGTCATCCGTCCCGAGCGCTCGCCGCCGAGGATCGCCGCCATCGGCGCCAGCAGCTTGGGGTGGCGGGCCGGGGCGAGGCCGGGATCGGCGATGCGGAAATTGTTGACCCAGGAGACCTCCGGGTAGAGCCGGATCACCTGCCGGAAGGCCAGGATGATGCCGATGAACAGCACGCCGCCGATCAGAGCATTGAGGCCGGGATTGGCGAAGAAGGCCTGGATGATCTGCTTGTAGAGCACCACGCCCACCAGCGTGCACAGCACCAGGAAAACCAGCATCCGCACCAGGAAGACGCTGGGCGAGGACAGTTTGGTGTACTCGATATCCATGGTGGAGCGGGGCGAGTTGCCTGACGGCATGGCCAGTATCATCCATTCCAAAAGCTTGTTTGCAGTGCGCACTATGGCACAGCGCCGGCCCAAAAAAAGCGCCGGATACGCCGATTTCGGGGTGGGCTCCGGGAACCCGGACCGGAAGCGGCGCTTTGATAGACAGGTATCCGCAGAAAGTTCGCCATTCGGGGTGCGCATGAGCGTCGTTTCCGCGATCATCGGGACTGCCGAACGCGTGCCGCTGCCGGACGTCGTGATCCGCGCCGCGATCCAGCGCCTGTGCTCCCGCACTGCAACGCGCCTCGCCCCCCACGACGCTGCGGCCGATGCCGCCTTCGCCGGCCGGATGATGCTGCGGCCGATCGCCGAGGACGCCGAACCCGGGCGTGATGAGGTACCCGCCGCGTTCTTCGCGGACCTGCTCGGCCCCAGCCGCAAATATTCCTGCTGCTTCTACAAGACCGATGCGACCACCCTGCAGGAGGCGGAGGAGGAGGCGCTGCGCCAGACCGTCGAGCATGCCGGCCTCGCCGACGGCCAGGCCATCCTCGAGCTCGGCTGCGGCTGGGGCTCGCTGGCGCTGTGGATGGCGCGGCAGTTTCCGCACGCAGAGGTGACGGCGGTGTCGACCTCGCAGGCGCAGCGCGCCCATGTCGAGGAGCAGGCGGAGCGACGCGGCTTGCTGAACCTGCGCGTGATCTGCGCCGACATGAACGTGTTCGCGCCGGATGGCCAGTTCGACCGCATCGTCTCGGTCGAGACGTTCGAGCACATCGTGAACTGGCGCAAGCTGATGACGCGGCTGCGGTCGTGGCTCGCGCCCGAGGGGCGCTGCTTCATGCACGTCGCCACGCATCGCACCGGATCCTACCTGTTCGACCGGTCCGATCGCGAGGACTGGATCGCGCAGCACGTCTTCACGGGCGGGATGATGCCGAGCCATCACCTCGTCAGGCAATTCGACGACATCTTCGAGGTCGAGAAGGAATGGTGCTGGAGCGGCACCCACTATCAACGCACCGCCAATGACTGGCTCGCCAATTTCGACGCGCACCGGGACGCGATCGAGGCCTCCTTGCGCAAGGTCCACGGCGAACAGGCTGCCATGTGGATGCGGCGCTGGCGCTGGTACCTGCTCGCGACATCGGGCCTGTTCGGCTATGCCGATGGAACCGAATGGGGCGTCAGCCAGTATCGGATGAAGCCCGCTGATTCCTGAGTCTAGGCGGCCTTGCGGGCTCGCGTTTTCGCTGACCTGCGGGGTTTGCCTGGCTTTTTGGGCAAGGGACGCGCAGTCAAACCCAAGCCAAGCGCACGCAACACCCCCAGCATTGTCGAGAACTCCGGATTTCCGGCTTCGCCGAGCGCCTTGTACAGCCCTTCGCGGCTCAGCCCCGTAGACCTCGCTATCTCGCTCATGCCGCGGGCACGCGCCACCGTATTCACAGCGTCCCGAATGAATGCCGTGTCGCCAGTCTCCAGCGCGGCCGTAATGAACTCGGCTTGTGCTTCCGCCGTGTCCAAATATTCCGCTGCATCAAATGGTGTGGTTTTGAGTGCCATTGCACTACTCCAGTTCGGCAAGCATCGCTCGTGCCCGCTTGATGTCTGCGTGCTGCTTTCGCTTATCTCCGCCGCAAAGCAGGATGATGATTTCTGTGCCGCGTTGCGCCGCATAGAGACGGTATCCCGGGCCATAGTCGATTCTGAACTCAGACAGGCCCGCGCCTAATGACTTCACATCGCCGAGCGTACCGCGTTCGATCAATGCGAGTCGGCTCGCAATGCGCGCAACGGCACGACGGTCGCGCAATCCAGCAAGCCAGCCGCGAAATGCTTCTGTCTGGAGGACATTGATCACGATTGTTGTTGTAATCCATGGTTCACAGGCGGGCAAGTTCCGAATGAGCAAACTGATTGGCCTGGATGCGGCGCTGGCGCTGGTCCCTGCTCGCGACCTCGGGCCTGTTCGGCTATGCCGATGGAACCGAATGGGGCGTCAGCCACTACCGGATGAAAGTTGCGGAGTAATTGCGATCTTCTGTCGCAGCACGCCCTAATGGAACCGGACTCACGATCTGGTGAGCCGGGAAAACGCCCCTGAAATCAGCGATATAGCCTGTGTGACATTGAGCCGCCCGCCACACGCGTTGCGTCGCAGCAAGTCCATTCTATTTTGACGTCATCAGCCGCGCGGTCTTTGTCCAGAACGGGCGCCGCATCGTGCGCGATTCAGTATCAACAACATCGGGGCACCCCACTTCATGTCAGGACTTCGCGCGCGATCGGCATGCGTTGCAATGATGCTCGCGGCCCTAGCGCCGCTGCTCGGCGCTTGCGACGAATCCAGCTCCGCCGTGTCCGCCGCCCCGCCGGCCTATCCTGACGTCAGCGTCGTCATCGTGAAGCCGCAAGCCCGCGCCGTGGTGCGCGAGCTGCCCGGCCGCATCGCGCCGACGCGCGTCTCGGATGTCCGGCCGCGTGTCTCCGGCATCGTGGTCGAGCGCCTGTTCCGCCAGGGCAGCGAGGTGAAGGCCGGCGATCCGCTCTACCGTATCGATCCGCGCCCGTTCGAGGTCGAGGTGATGGCCAACGAGGCCGCGCTCGCCAAGGCGGAGGCTGCCTTGATGCAGGCGAAGCAGCAGGCCCACCGTATCGCCACGCTGACCAGCCAGCGCGCCGCGCCCGAGGCCGAGAACGAGAAGGCGGTGGCAGCCGAGCGCCAGGCCCATGCCGAGGTCGAGGGCCGCAAGGCCGAGCTCGCGCGGGCCAAGCTCAATCTCGACTATGCCACCGTGCGCGCGCCGATCGACGGCGTGGTCGGCGCGGCCCTGGTCAGCGAGGGCGCGCTCGCGGTGCAGAACGAGACCAATCTGGCGACCATCCAGCAGCTCGACCCGATCTATGCCGACTTCACCCAGTCGGTGAACGAGCTCAACCAGCTGCGCCGCGCCTTCGAGACCGGCGACCTCGAGCGCATCGCCTCCGATGCCGCCAAGGTGCATCTGGTGCTCGACGACAACACGCTCTATTCGCTCGACGGCAAATTGCTGTTCTCCGACGCCAAGGTCGACGCCCATACCGGGCAGGTGACGTTGCGCGGCGAGTTCCCCAACCCCAAGCGCGAGCTGTTGCCGGGCATGTATGTCCGCGTCCGCATCGACCAGGGTCTCGACAGCGATGCGATCGCGGTGCCGCAGCAGGCGATCCAGCGCAATGGCGGCGGCGGCAGCGAAGTGTTCGTCGTCAAGGACGACAACCACATCGCGGTGCAGCCGGTGCGCACCGGTTCGGTGCAGGACGGACTCTGGTTCGTCACCGAAGGCCTGAAGGCCGGCGACAAGGTCGTGGTCGAAGGCTTCCAGAAGTTCGCCGCCGGCGACAAGGTCAAGCCGCAATCCTGGTCGGAAGCGGACGCGACCGCGGACAACCGGCACGCTCAGAAGCTCACGCGGTAACGCGCCATGGCGAGCTTCTTCATCGACAGGCCGATCTTCGCCTGGGTGGTCGCGCTGTTCATCTGCTTGATCGGCGCAATCGCCGTGCCGTTGCTGCCGATCGCGCAATATCCGATCATCGCGCCGCCCTCGATCTCGATCTCGACCAGCTATCCCGGCGCTTCGCCGGAAAACCTCTACAACAGCGTCACGCGCCTGATCGAGGAGGAGCTCAACGGCGCCTCCGGCATCCTCAATTTCGAATCGACCAGCGACTCGCTCGGCCAAGTCGAGATCATTGCCAATTTCCAGCCGGGCACGAACACCAACGACGCCTCGGTGGAGGTGCAGAACCGCATCAAGCGCGTCGAGGCGCGCCTGCCGCGCGCGGTGATGCAACAGGGCATCCTGATCGAGGAAGCCTCGAGCGCGGTGCTTCAGATCATCACGCTGAGCTCGACGGACGGCAGCCTGGATGAGGTCGGCCTCGGCGACTTCATGATCCGCAACGTGCTCGGCGAGGTCCGCCGCATCCCGGGCGTCGGCCGTGCCACGCTCTATTCGACCGAGCGGTCGCTTCGCGTCTGGGTCGATCCGGCCAAGCTGGTCGGTTATGGGCTCACCGCCGACGACGTCAACAAGGCCATTGCCGCGCAGAACGCCCAGGTCGCCTCGGGCAGCATCGGCGCCGAGCCCTCGACGTCGAGCCAGCGCACCTCAGCGCTCGTGCTGGTCAAGGGCCAGCTCTCCTCGCCGGACGAGTTCGGTGCCATCATCCTGCGCGCCAACGCCGACGGCTCGACCGTGCGCCTGCGCGACGTCGCGCGCGTCGAGGTCGGCGGTCTCAGCTACCAGTTCAACACCCGCCTCGACGGCAAGCCGACCGCGGGTCTCTCCGTGCTGATGTCGCCGACCGGCAACGCGCTGGCGACCGCGAGCGCGGTCGAGGAGAAGATGAAGGAGCTGTCGCGCTTCTTCCCGGCCAACATCACCTACGAAATTCCCTACAACATCACGCCCGTGGTCGAGGCCTCGATCAAGAAGGTGCTGACGACGCTGGTCGAAGCCGTGGTGCTGGTGTTCGTGGTGATGTTCCTGTTCCTGCAGAACATCCGCTACACCATCATCCCGACCATCGTGGTGCCCGTGGCGCTTCTCGGCGCCTGCACCACGCTGCTGCTCGCCGGCTATTCCATCAACATGCTCTCGATGTTCGGCATGGTGCTCGCGGTCGGCATCCTCGTCGACGACGCCATCGTCGTGGTCGAGAACGTCGAGCGCATCATGGCCGAGGAAGGCCTGTCGCCGAAGGAAGCGACCCGGAAGGCCATGTCGCAGATCACGGGTGCCATCATCGGCATTACGCTGGTGCTGATGGCGGTGTTCGTGCCGATGGCGTTCTTCCCGGGTTCGGTCGGCATCATCTACCGCCAGTTCTCGGTCACCATGGTCGCGGCGATCGGCTTCTCCGCCTTCCTCGCGCTGTCGCTGACGCCGGCGCTGTGCGCGACGCTGCTCAAGCCGATTCCCAAGGGGCACGGCCACTCGACCAATTTCGTCTTCAGCCGTTTCAATCATCTGCTCGAGGGCGCTCGCTTCCGCTACGCGCGCACCGTCGGCTTCTCGCTGAAGCGCACCGGCCGCCTGATGCTGGTCTATGTCGCGCTGCTGGTCGGCCTGTCCTGGGCCTTCGTCAATCTGCCCGGCGGCTTCCTGCCCGTCGACGACCAGGGCTTCATCACCACCGACGTGCAGACGCCGTCGGATTCGTCCTACGGCCGCACCGAGGCGGTGATCGAGAAGGTCGAGAAGTATTTGGCGCAGCGGCCGGGCGTCGACAACGTCACCTTCCTCACCGGCTTCAGCTTCTCCGGCCAGGGCATGAACACCGCGCAGGCCTTCATCACGCTGAAGGATTGGTCGGAGCGCGGGCCGAGCGAGTCGGCCGCGGCGATCGTCAACGACATCAACCGCGATCTCGGCGCGTCGATCCGCGACGCAAAGATCTCCGCGCTGCAGCCGCCGCCGATCGACAATCTCGGCAATTCCTCGGGCTTCTCGTTCCGCCTGCAGGACCGCGGGCAGAAGGGCTATCCGGCCCTGATGCGCGCCGCCGATCAGTTGATCGCGGAGGCCAATGCGAGCCCGGTGCTGCAGAAGGTCTATGTCGAAGGCCTGCCGGAAGCGGGCGTGGTCAACCTCGTGATCGACCGCGAGAAGGCCGGCGCCTTCGGCGTCACCTTCGAGGACATCAACAGCACGATCTCGACCAATCTCGGCTCGAACTACATCAACGACTTCCCGAACCGCGGCCGCATGCAGCGTGTCGTGGTGCAGGCCGACGCCCGCGACCGCATGCGGACCGAGGACATCCTCAACTACAACGTCAAGAACAGCCGCGGCCAGCTGGTGCCGTTCTCGTCCTTTGCCACGGTGGAATGGGCGCGCGGCCCGACCCAGATCGCCGGCTTCAACTATTATCCGGCGGTGCGCATCTCCGGCGAAGCCAGGCCCGGCTTCACCTCGGGCGATGCGATCGCCGAGATGGAGCGGCTCGCGGGCAGGCTGCCGCGCGGCTTCGGCTATGAGTGGACCGGCCAGTCGCTGCAGGAAAAGCTGTCGGGCTCGCAGGCGCCGTTCCTGCTGGCGCTCTCGATCTTCGTGGTGTTCCTGTGCCTCGCCGCGCTCTACGAGAGCTGGACCATCCCGCTCGCGGTGCTGCTCACGGTGCCGCTCGGCATCGTCGGCGCCGTGATTGCCGCGATGCTGCGCGGCCTGCCCAACGACGTCTATTTCACCGTCGGCCTGATCACCATCATCGGTCTCGCCGCCAAGGACGCGATCCTGATCATCGAGTTCGCCAAGGACCTGCGCAAGGAAGGCAAGCCGCTGGTGGAGGCCACCATCGAAGCCTGCCGCCTGCGCTTCCGCCCGATCCTGATGACGGGCCTCGCCTTCATCTGCGGCGTGCTCCCCATGGCCATCGCCCACGGCGCCGGCGGCGCCAGCCAGCAGGCGCTCGGCAGCATCGTAATGGGCGGCATGATCGCGGTCGTCATTTTGGCGCTGCTGATGGTGCCGGTGTTCTTCGTCTCCGTGCAGCGGGTGCTGGCGGGGGACAGGGAGCCGAAGGCCCAGTCGGAGGCCGAAGCATACGGCCCGCCCGCGCAGGTGAAGCCGTAAGCGACGCCGTCATTCCGGGGCGCGCGTAGCGCGAGCCCGGAATCTATCGCGCCACGATCACGGTCGATGAATGGATTCCGGGTTCGCGCCAAAAGGCGCGCCCCGGAATGACACGCTCTTTGTGGGCTATTCAGCTACCCCAGCGAACTCAGCACGTTCGCGCGCGCCAGCGTCGTGCGCAGGGCCTCGTCTGACACATGCGTGTAGATCTCGGTCGTGGAGATCGAGGAATGCCCCAATAGCCGCTGCACGAAGCGAATATCGACCCCGGTCTCGATCAGCAGCGTCGCCGCCGTGTGCCGCAGCATGTGCGGCGTCAGCTTGCGCCGGAAGCCGGCCTGTTCGGCCAATGTGCGGAGCCGGCTGCGCACCGAATGCGGTCGCAGCGGGCGCCCCGCGCGATTGAGGAAGAGCGCTGAGTTTGCCGCGGAGCGCGTGCTCAACGCGACCAGATCCTGGGCGAGCTTTGGATCGGACACATAGGCGATGCGGTCGCGCGAACCCTTGCCGCGAACCCGCAGCGCCGTACCCTGCGAGAGCACATCATCCCGCTGCAACGCGCACAATTCGCCGACGCGCAAACCCGTCGAGACCATCAGCCGGATCGCGATCTCGATCGCCTGATGGCCCCGATTGAGCCGCGGCGCGGCAAGTCCCGACGTCGACAACAGCGTTGACGTCTCGCCGCGCGACAACGACCGCGGCAGCTGCTTGCGCCGCGCGATCCTGATGCGCCAGCCGTCGAACGGATTGGCGAGGCCGTTCGCCTCGCTGGTGTAGCGGAAGAACGCCTTCAGGCACGCAAGCCGCCGCCGCACCGTCGACGTCGACAGCTTTCGTGCCGCCATGTCTTCCATGTACGCCTTCAGATGTGCGGTCGTGATCTCGGCGAGATCGACCGTCACCCACTTCCCGAAATCAGAGAGGTCGAACCGGTATGCCGCACACGTGTGCGGCGACAGCCTCCGCTCGACAACACAGAATTGAATGAAGGCGATGGCGGCAATTGGAAGGTGCATTTTCGCTACGCTCCGGGGAGGGAAGGGAGCGG
>NZ_LFJC01000003.1:1600995-1624331 GCF_002776695.1 Bradyrhizobium nitroreducens | reverse complement strand
GCGAGGAGGTCGCCAACGAGGACATCGTCAAGGGCTACAAGGTCGACACCGACACCTTCATCGAGGTGACGAAGGAGGAGCTTGAGAACGTCGCGCTGGAATCGACGCGAACCATCGAGATCGACGAGTTCGTCGACCGCAGCGAGATCGACCCGCGGTATCTGATCCGTCCCTACTACCTGGTGCCGGACGGAAAGGTCGGCCACGACGCCTTCGCCGTCGTCCGCGAAACGATCCGTGAGATGAACAAGGTCGCCATCGGACGGGTCGTGCTCACCAACCGCGAGCACATCATCGCACTCGAGCCCATGGACAAAGGCCTGATGGGAACGCTGCTGCGCTATCCTTACGAAGTGCGTTCTGCGGACGAATATTTCGACGATATTCAGGACGTCAAAGTCACCAAGGACATGCTTGATCTCGCCAGGCACATCGTCAACCAGAAGGCGGGGCACTTCCAGCCGGATAAGTTCGAAGACCAGTACGAAACCGCCCTCATCGATCTCATCAACCGGAAGCGCGCCGGCAAACCCATTACTGCGAAAGAGCGACCTCGTGGCGAGAACGTCGTCGATTTAATGGACGCGCTGCGCAAGAGCATCGGTGGGACAGTAGCAGAGACGATGGCGCTAAAGAAACCAACCAAGAAGGCGCGCAAGGCGGCGGCCGGCCAGAAAGAAATGCTGATGCCCATCACCGGCAAGAAGCAGGCAAAGGAGACGGCGGCGAAGAAGCCGGCCGCTAAGCCGCAACGCAGATCGGCGTGACGGCCGTGCCGAAACTCAGACGCCCGATGCGCGCTCCTCGGTTTCCAGGTCCGGAGAGCCGGGAAACAATTCGCGTTGCGCGAGGCGGATCAAGCGTTCGGAATCCGCGATGAGTTGCGCGCTGGGCTTTATCTTGTCCGCATAGCGCTCATCATAAACCATGAAGTTGTGCAGTGAGACGAGCCCATCCGGATGCGCCTCCGCGTAGTCGGCAAGCAGTTGGCGCATGCCGAATTCGACGACCGACGATTCGAGATTTTCGAGGTCGGCGATCGTCATGATCGCCAGCGGCATCACGCGCTTGCCTTGCGGCGCGTCGCCAAGCAAGCCGCGAAACTCCGCATCGAGGAAGGTCCCGTAGGCCGGCGCGTTGAGACGCGTGTCGTGAACGAGCAGGACCGGATGGATCACCGCGACGTCCGCGAAGTCCGGCTGCGCCGCCCCACAATTCCCGTCGAGGATACGGCGCACGATCTGCGCCAGTTGCGCGACGCCCTTCGGTCGCTCCTTCTTCCCGTTGGCCGGCGCGGCTACGATGCCGTAGCGTGAGCGTATCTGCTTGATCCACACGTCGACATCGCCGAGCACCACCTCGTCCTTCAGCCACGCCGCCTTCTCTTCGAATACGAGGCTCTCCGGAATGTAGTTGAGGACGGCGTCGATCTCGAAGTCGCGGCCCTCGCGGTCGCGTGCGGTCAAGCTGCACCGCAGGCGAGAGGCGAGACCGGGTCGGTCCGGATACATGCGGCGCAGGATGCCGTTGGCGTAATCCTCGAAGGCCATGCCAAACGCCCCGAAGATCTTGTTGGCCTTGCCGCCACGTACTTTCAGCAAGTGGAATAGGGTACCGACCGATATCTTCTCGCTGAAGAAGACGGGATCGATGATGACGGCGCGACCATCGGCCAGGGCCAAAATCGGTCGCTCGCGTAGATCGCGGTACTCGCGCTCGGTAAAGCCGTCCCAGAGCGTGACCGCCAACTCCTCGGGCGTCTGGGACTCTGACGCCATGTACGCGGAAAAAATGTCCCGGTATGCGGTCGCGTCGGCGACCGTGTGCGCGTTGAATACCGCCCCGTCCGGGCGATCGAAAGGCAGGTACAGCGCAAGTCCGGTGACGCAGGTGAAATATTGCTCGACCGTGAGCCCGGTCGCCTCGAAGAAGTCGGCCGAAAACGTTGGATAGTGTTGCGGAAAATGCTTCGAGAACAACGCCCATCCGCGCCCGAGCGTCGTGCCGAGGTGAGGCGCGATCATCGACTCTTCTAGCCCACGGCGGAACGCGCCAAGCGCCTGCTCGCGGGCTTCGTCCACCGGAAGCGTCCCGGATAGCCGGCTACCAAATACGCGGTTGCTCCAAAACGTGCTCGCGATGAGCGCGGCTTGCAGTAACCGGCTTCGCGCCGCCGGATCGTCCAGTGCCTTGATATCGGGAGACGCAGGGCAGCAGCGAACGGCCCAACGCATCAATTCGAGGAGCTGGCCCCGAAAGAAGACTATCGGAAGATCGCCGGGAGGGCGGGTCTGGGCGAAAGCATTGATCCGTTGCAGGTCCTCGTTGCTGCAGATCAGGCCGATGGCACGCTCCTGCCGCACCTTGGTGTCGGGATCGCCAGTGCCGCTCACGACAGTGTTCAGGCGGGCGCACGTGACCAAGACGGCGTCCCGACTGAGCGAGCCCAACAGCCCTTCCATCGTCGCCTCGGTTGCTTCGATGCCCGGAAACAATGCCTCAGGGGGCACGAAAACGCCAATCTCGCGCGAGGTGAGTTTTGAAGACTGTCGGGGGATAGGTCTCGGAAGGATCAGGCCTGGCGGTTTCACAAAGGCTCCATGGACGCGACACTGCGGCGGGCGTGTAACCACGGAGCGCCTGTGTCCCGATATAAGGTTGCCTTCCGCCGTTCGCCACGAAATGGGGCTCCCAACCGGCGAATTTAGCCAACGCCGTCGATGCATTCCGGGCAGGTGTCACCCATGGAAGCGAGCACGTCCGTCATTGCCGTGGCGGCTGCCTGCGGCGAGACACCGGGCGGCGGACTCTCACGGGCGATGTCGAGGGCTGGCCGCATTCCAGCGAAACATGATACCCGCCGGCTTCCCGCAGCGGGGCTTCCGTCGGGGCGCAGCAAATCCCCACGTCGGCCACCGTGAGTCCAAGCCGGCAAACAGTAGAGCACAATCCGCCAAAGTTGCTATGGTGGCGTTTCGGTCCCGGGGTGCCCCATGGTTGCGGCTTTCAAGCAGAATGACCTTTTCAGAGGCCTCCAGAATGACCTTTCACGCTTCAACGCATGCATCGGCAACAACGGCGGCCCTTACGATCTCTACGATTACTCTTGGGGATATTTCGAAGGCACCCGATTGCTTCTGATCGATGCGAAAGTGCCGGGCGCCACCATCGACGTCTTGGTCTATCCGATTTGCTTCAACTTCCGACACGCTGTCGAGCTCTACATCAAATACATCATCGCCGACCTGGGCCGAGTAAGGGGCACGGGTCAGCAGTACCAAGCTGGCCACACGCTTCTCCGAAACTGGAAGAAGGCCAAAAAGCTTTTGAGTGCCATCGACCATGCCGCCGAGGACGCCGCGCTCTTCGAGGAAGTGGTCAAATACATCGAAGAGGTCGATCCGACCGGTCAAACGTTCAGGTACCCCGAGTCGATTAAATACGATCAGCATTTGAAGGATTGGCCCAGCATCAACCTCTCCGTGATCGAGCATCATTACACTCGTTTGTTCGTCGTCGCGAAGAACTGGCAGTATCGCATCGACCACGCGGTTGACCATGCGGCGCAAGACGGAACGTTGGCGCCGCCGTATCGGCGGCCGCCCGACAAGAACGCACTCGTCGGGCGCTGGCACTTCTTGATATACAAAGCCAAAAACACCGGTTTAAGGGTCCGAAATCTCTTCAAATGATAGAGAGCGCCTTGGCTTTCCATTTCCCGAATTTGAGAAAGACCTGGGGTTTCCCCCGCTAATGCCCCAAAGCTCCAGGCGGGGAAGCGCCCCGAACGATCCGGGTTGGACGAATTGCGTCTTCTGCGGGCAACCGGTCGGCAAGGCCGCGAGATCACGTGAACATGTCATCCCCATGTGGATGTTGCGCGCGACCGGGGATCCGAATCGCGTCATCAAGATCGAAAGCGATCCCATAACGGGCGCTGACGTCGTACGGCCGGCGTCGACGTTCCACTTCCCGGCCTGCAAACCGTGCAACGAGAGATATGGAAAGACACTGGAAGCGCGGGCGAAGAACGCGATCGAATCCTTGATGGCCGGCAAGTCGCTTGCGGTGTCCCATTGCTATTGGCTGCTCGATTGGCTCGACAAGGTGAGAGTTGGACTCTGGCTTGGCTACAACATGCTGCACAAGGAGGAGTTCGCGCCCAAATTCAGAATCGATCAGCGGATCGGGATCAAGGACCGGGTCGCGATTGTGAGCGTCGATCCCGACGACCGCACGAAGGGCTTCGGTCTGGGCGGAATGGACAATCAGATCTTCCGGACCAGCCAGGCCGGGATGTACCTGAAGATCAACAATGTTCGGATCCTTTCGGTCTCGTTTGATGGCATCGTTTCACGCTATGCCGGCATGCCCTTCCCGAAGGAGTTGCTGGCGCTCAGCGAAAATCCCGAGGCGTCGATGGCGTTGATGGAGAAGACAGATTACCGCGTGAAGCAGGACTGGAAGGCATTCGACGTCCCAGGCGCGACGGTCATCGCGCAGTCGAGCTTCTGGTTAGCCAACTGCACGGATGACGAAACGTTCGCCATGTACATCAACGGGACCACCATTCCCCGCTTTAGACGGATCCCGCGGATTCGGAAGCGCGCAGACCTCGAACAGTTCGTTCGGACGCACCTGATCTCGAACGCCGCCGGCAACTTCCGGTATCACCCGAACTCGCGTCAGAAGCTTCGGTTCGGACGTGCCAAGGACAACACCGATTGGCATTTCATGCGATCGTTGTACACCTTGTTCATCCAAGATGTCCTGCCGCTTAATCCCAAGAGAATGGTCGATCCGGATGGTACGAGGCGCGGGACCATGCAGCTCGCGATGCTCTGGCTCGAAAAGGCCGTTCAGCTGATGCTGCGCTTCCGTCAACTCGGCGCTCCCGACGAAGGAAGCTTCGGCCTGATGGTTGACGAATTGCAGCACGTCTACAGGGACTGGGAAGAACTTCGTGCAAACACGCTCGGCCAATGGGCCCGCGACGCTTCTGCTTGTCCACCACTCAAGGAGTAGCGCCGAGTTAGCTTCGAGCCGCCACGCTCGATTCAGCGAGCGCCGGCGACGAACCTTGTTCCGCAATTCGCCAGCTGATGGCCGACCTGAAGGCCGAATTTGCTACCCGGGAAAGTGCTAGAGCAGGTGAAGAAGAACAAAAGAAACATTTTCCGATGCTTCAGATCCAAATCTATAACGCGTCGACAAACGTTCACGAGGAAGTCTGGATTCCTTGAGCTTAAGTCGTCGCTGCTTCTCCGTTTTTGCGCACGCGGCTGCTGCCGCACCGGGCTCTCGTGAACCGAGCCGCGAGGTCGTCTCGGCCTTCGGCTTCGATCCCTTGCGCGATACTGTGTCGCTCGCCGGAGGCACTCGCCCTCGGTCCCGCCGTCATTTCATTCCGGCGTCGCTATCACTGCCCTTCTTTCGGGTGCCTTTTTAACCGGTCTCGCGACTGCCGACTGGCCTTCGCTTCGCTCCGGCGCAGACGCCCTCTTTCTGTTTGGAGCTAAGGGCTCCGCCCTCGCGCGGGCAAGGGTGAAGTCCCGGAAGATCCGGGACCGGCCGGGGCGGTCTCCCCGACCTTCCGCGCGGTCGTCAAGACCGGACAGCTGCCACCATGGGAATCCGCTTGTGCAGGCCGGGTGATCCCCCTCCGCCCCGGCCGCCCTTGCCCTTGCTACCCCGGTCTCGCCGACGGGCAGGGGTGCAGGCGCGAGGTGCGCTCTGCACCCAGGCCCTAAAGGAGATTGATCATGTCTGCCAAGAACGTTGAAATCGCCACGGCAAGCGGGACCGAGAGCTTCATTCCGCTCAACAAGCTCAAGAAGTCCCCCAAGAACGCCCGCAAGACGCCGCACAGCGAGGCGTCGATTGAGGCCTACGCGGCCAGCATCGCTGCGAAAGGCATCCTGCAAAACCTTGTCGTCGAACCGGAACTGGATGGGGACGGGGCGGCCACGGGGTTCTATTTCGTCACCATCGGCGAAGGCCGCAGGCTGGCGCAGCTTCTGCGCGTTAAGCGCAAGGAGATCAAGAAGACCGAACCGATCCGCTGCGTCATCGACACGGCGAACGATCCTCACGAAATCAGCCTCGACGAGAACGTCACGCGCGAGAACATGCATCCCGCGGACCAATTCGAAGCGTTCAAGAAGCTGGCCGACGAACGCGGGTTAGGCGCGGAAGAAATTGCCGCCCGGTTCGGCGTGACACCGCATGTTGTGCGGCAGCGCCTGCGGTTGGGCGCGGTCTCGCCCAAGCTGATACAAATCTACCGCGACGGCGATCTGGCGCTGGACCAGTTGATGGCCTTTGCTATTGCGGAGGATCATGCCCGGCAGGAAGCGGTGTACGAGCGATTGTCGTATAACCGCGATGCCAGTACCATCCGCCGCTTGTTGACGGAGACACATGTGGCCGCAACGGATCGCCGGGCGATCTTTGTTGGTGCGGAGGCCTACACGGAGGCGGGCGGTACGATCCTGCGTGATTTATTCACGGAAGATCGCGGCGGCTATTTCGAGGACGTGGCGCTGCTCGATCTGTTGGTGACCGGAAAGCTTGGGCGCGCGGCGGATGCCCTGCGGGAGGCCGAGGGTTGGAAATGGACCCAAGCCCATCTCGACTTTCCGCACGCCCATGGTTTGCGTCGGACCTATCCGCATCCGGTGGAGCTTTCGGCGGACGATCAGGCCGCCCTCGATGCTGCGCAGGCCGAATTCAACAGCCTGACCGAGCAGCAGGAGACGGCCGAGGAACTTCCTGACGAAGTGGACGCGCGGTTTGGCGAACTTGAGACCGAGATCGAGCGGTTGGAGGCCAAGCGACAGGCCTATGACCCGGACTACATCGCCCGGAGCGGGGCTTTCGTCATCCTCAACCATGATGGCACCGTGCGCGTCGAACGTGGGTTCATCCGAACCGAGGATGAGAGGCCCCAAGGCGAAACCGAGCAGGCGGGCGATGCTTCGGAGAGCGCCGACGCCGAGAGCAGTGACGGCCGGTCAGGCGAGGAGGGGGACGGGGAGGCGGATCAGTCCTCGGAGGAGGAAGAAAACGACAGTAGTTTGTCGGATATCCTTGTTCGTGACCTCTCCGCCCATCGCACCTTGGGGCTGCGGCTCAATCTGAGCGAACAGCCGGACGTCGCCGTGGTGACCGTCACCCATGCACTCGCCGCGCAAATCTTCTATCTCGGGGCGGAGGCGCACGTTGTCGGTATTCATCCGGTCAACATGGCGCTGGCGTCGCATGCGGATGGGATCGAGGATACCCCAGCTGGCAAGGCATGGGCGGATCGTCATGCCAACTGGGCAAGGCAGATGCCCCGTGACGTGACCCACCTCTGGACGTTCGTGTCCGAACTTGATCACGACAGCCGTATGGCGTTGCTCGCGCACTGCGTCGCGCTGACGGTCAACGCGGTCAAGTTGCCTTGGGAGCGGAAACCGCGAACGCAGGCGACAGCAGACCGTTTGGCGGAAGCCGTCTCGCTTGATATGAACGGGTACTGGCGGCCGACCGTGCGGACTTATCTTGGGCGCATTACCAAGGCGCGCATCCTGGAGGCCGTGCGGGAAGGCGTAAGTCACGAAGCGGCCGACCGTATAGCCGACATGAAGAAGCCGGACATGGCAGAAGCCGCCGAGCAGCTGCTGGCCGCGACGGATTGGCTGCCGGCGCTGATGCGGACACCGAAAGCCGTCCAAGAGCTCGTAAAGCAAACGCCGACGGATGCTACGGAAGCGCATGCAAGTGCTTATGCCGATGCTGCCGAGTGATCGGCATGGCCGGGACCGTCAACACGGTCCCGGCCAGTCATCGTGCGACTGCCGAAATTTTTGGCCGCGCGCCTCAAGGCGCGCGGCCAATCTCATGATACCCACACTCTCGATCGGGCTCATTTCTCAAGAGATGGCTGAAGCCGGTGGGGTGGGGTGCGTTGTCGTCAACGCCCGTCAACCCGCCCCGAAAGACGGTACGCCGCGTCGGTCCAGTTGGACCAGTCGCTGTTGCGGCGGGACCAGATCAGCGTGAAGCTGTCGTCGCCCTGTCCCTTCACCAGCGAGGCATAAATCGGGGCGGACCGATCGGTCGTCTCTGACATCGAGATCGCAGGCTGGACTCCGCGGGTTCTGAGCGACGACGGCGCGGTCGGCCGCGCCGCCATGGGAAATCGTTCGCTGTCGTTAGCTGGGTCGCGCCTTCGCCTTTCGTTGATGCGCACGCGCACGTCTTTGTGCGACCGGTGATCCCTATCCTTGTGCGGTGACGGTTCCGATGGTAGTCATGGTGGTCTCCATCAGTCTGTTTGATCGGCGCGCACCAACGCAACCTCGAATGGACGGATCAGGCCCGAGGGACGGCTTCGCCTCGATCGCCTTCCCGCAACGGCTACGCCGGCTTTTTTCCCCTGCCGCGAAGTGGCGGCATTCCTCGCGAGGCAAAAAAGCCGTCTACCGCCGTCCTCCGCTGCGCTGCGGGCCTGACTGCTGCGGGCCGATCGCTCCCCGGGCCAAGGACCGCCATCGAGGCTGCGATGGTCGCGGCCCGAAAGCAGAACGGAGACCACCATGGCTACCATCGGAACCTTCACCGCAGCGGACAACGGCTACACCGGATCGGTCAAGACGCTCACGCTCAACGTCAAGGCCAAGTTCGTCGCGACCGAGAAGGACAACGACAAGGCGCCCGACTATCGCATCTTCGCCGGCGCCACCGAATTCGGCGCCGCCTGGAAGAAGACCGCGCGGGAGACGGATCGCGAATATCTCTCGGTCAAGCTCGACGATCCGAGCTTCCCGGCCCCGATCTACGCCTCGCTGGTGAAGGGTGAGGGCGACGACAGCTTCACGCTGATCTGGTCCCGCCGCAACGGCGACTGATCCAACCGGATCGAAGCGCCCCGCCTCCTCGGAGGCGGGGTTTTTCTGCGCTCATGACCGCAACGGCATAGAAGGAAGGCGAGGAAGGCCTTCGGCCTACTTGTTCGCATATTGGTCGCTAAGGGCTCCGCCCTCGCGCGCGCAAGGGTAAAGCACCGTCCCGGTGCCGGCCGGAGTGGTCTCCCCGGTCTTCCGCGCCGTCGCAGAATTTTCATGAAGACATGAGCGCCAGGCGCGTGCAGACGCGCGCGTACCGCTCGCCCCTTGGGCGGGTGATCCCCCTCCACTCCGGCCGCCCTTGCTCTTGCTACCCCGGTCTCGCCGACGGGCAGGGTTGCAGCGCAGCGCTGCGCTTTAACCCAGCCCCAAAGGAGAATTAGCGATGACGATGATGACCCTGACCCAGAACGAGCAGCCTGTTTCCGGCGGCTTTCGCGTCGATGTATCGCGCGGCCAGCGTGTTGGCCGTGTATCGTCGGAATGGTTTTCACGGCCCGATGACGAGCGCTATTTGAATCTGCCGGACCTCTATGAGTCGGTGCGCGGCCGGGCCGAGCGTGCGCAGGCGCGGACGGTGGAGAGCCGGGCCATCCGGGTGGAGGCCAACAGCAACAATCCGGAGAGACTGGCTTTGATGGTGCCCGGACGTGACGAACTGGTGGCGCCGACCCATTGGAGCTTTGGCCAGTTGTGCACGCTGGTCGGCGCGCCAACGTCGTATCTGCGGCAGCTTCCCGCAGCCCTGTCAGGCATCAACCTGCAACATGGCTTGCTCTCGCACCGCGCCGAGCTCGTGAAAACCCTCGAAGTCGATAACGGCCGCGTCGAGCTTCGTGCCGTCACCGGCCCTGACTACGGCCGTATCTGGGACCATGAGCTTGTCGCCGCCGTAATGAAGATCGCGGGCAACGGCATCGGCGATACGCGGTGGAAGGTGCCGGGCGTGCTGGATTGGTCAACCATGACCCACAATCCCTTTGTAGACGTGACCAAGGACACGACGACGCTCTACGCCAGCGACCGGGATGTGTTCCTGTTTCTGGTCGACGATACCAACCCGATCGAGGCGGGGCGGTTGCCGGATGGTTCGCCGGATCTGTATTTCCGGGGATTTTACTGCTGGAACAGCGAGGTCGGCAGCAAGACGCTTGGCATTGCGAGTTTCTACCTTCGCGCCGTCTGCATGAACCGCAATCTGTGGGGCGTGGAGAACTTCGAGCAAATCACGATCCGGCATTCGAAATTCGCGGCACAACGTTTTGCGCATGAGGCGGCCCCTGCGCTGACGAGCTTCGCAAATTCATCGCCCGCGCCATTCGTTGCGGGCATCAAGGCCGCGCGGGAGCGGATCGTTGCCCGCACCGACGAGGACCGCGAAAGCTTCCTCCGCAGGGGCGGGTTTTCCAAGTCGGAGACGGCGAAGATCATCGAGACGGTTCTAGGAGAGGAAAACCGCAAGCCAGAAAGCATCTTTGATTTTGTGCAGGGGATTACGGCGCTGGCGCGTGGCAAGGCGCATCAGGACGCGAGGCTTGAACTGGAAGGGAAGGCAAAGCGCTTGATGGAACGCGCGATCTGAGAGGCTAGCCGCGCAATCGGGTCGGTTGCGCGGCTACCTCCCTAAAGCCTATGCATCGCCGCCGGTCCGGCAAGCCGGACCGGCGGCGATGACGCGTGTCCGCGTCCGGCGCTCGCCAGGCCTCCGGCCCGGCTCGCGAAACAAAGGAACAAACTAGAAAGTGAGACAGTTGGCATCCAGCCACTCCCAAGGTGGAAGAGCCGGAACAGTTACTTCTTCTTGCGATTCGGTCGGATCGGCTTGCGACCCTTGGGTAATGTCTTGGGCGTCGTCGCTCCCTTAGGCGGCTGAAGGAAGAACTCCGATAACTGGACACCAAGCGTTTCCGCCAATCGGTCGAGCAGATCAATCGTCGGGTTCTCCGATTGCCGTTCAAGACCGCTCATGTATGAGCGATCGATTCCGGCATCGTATGCCAATTGCTCTTGCGGAATGCCGCGATCGACGCGAATCCGGCGGACATTCCAGGCCACAAGCGCACGAGCTTTCATGCGCAAAAGCAGCCATTTGGCAGGCCATTAAACCACTGGCTATAACCGATCTATTTCGATAGTTTAGTCCATAAGATAGGCTCAGGCTTCAATGAAGCGCCGTATGCTACATGAATAGACCGCCAGTGGACCCCGACGTTGCAGATGCGGCGCCAAATGAATCGGCGATGACGACCTACGACGAACAGCATGTCGTCACGTACATTCGCCTTCTGCAGGCGGAGGGTGAGGGAGCGGACTGGCGGGAGGTGGCTCGTATCGTCCTACATATCGATCCGGAGCGAGAGCCGGAACGTGCGCGGACTGCATATCAGAGTCATCTTGCGCGCGCCAAATGGGTGACCGAGCAGGGGCGCCTCTTGCGCGGCGCAGGCTCAAAATAGAAGAAAATCGCTGACTGGAGACTTGCAGTCAGAACTATTTTCTCCCGCTAACCGGTGGTCATTCTCATGCACCACGTGGTGCCAAACTAGGGGCTTCCTACAACCGCTTCGTTCATAACTATTGCGCCGCAATCCTTGTTAGCTGCGTGCAATGGGGCGGAAACAATGCCTGAATTCGACTGGCGATCGCCAGATTCGTTTAAGAGCCTAGAGAACGCTGAGATCACTCACATCGCCTGGGAAGGACTTCGCATGAACGTGGACTATCAACGCGATTACGAAACGATGATTGCGAACAGCCCCGATGGCGAAGTGACCGAGGAATTCAGGAGGAGGTGGGGCATCTGCTTTCGCCCATGACCCGCAAAGGTCCTCCAAAGAACAGGCAATCTTTTGGACGCCTGAGGTCCTAGCGTCTGTTGTCCCGGTGACAACCGCCCCGGCTGTTGCTCACAAGTCAGCGTCTCAGCCACTGCTCGACTTTACTGTTGGACAGGTGTGCCGCGCCACCGACGGTTGGCACGCGGTGCTGCACATCGGCTCGGTGGAGCATCGCATCTGGTCGAAACAGCCGCTGACCGCAGGCGCCCACTACACAGCCAGGTTGCCCCTTGACCGCGATTTCGAAGCACGTGCTCACGCGGCCGCGCGGCTGTGGCGCGCGATGAATGGGCGCGCACCAGGACCTGTCTTTCATCGCTTGCCCAAACAGCGGCGCGAACGATTATGCGCGGCCCTTCGCGCGGCCGCCGCTTATTTCGCCGGCGCCACGTATCGCAGCATTGCAGAGGCTCTGTTCGGCAAAAAGCGCATGTCGGATCGCGTCTGGAAAACGCACGATTTGCGCAGTCGAACCATCCGTCTCGTCCAAAGCGGTCTCGCGTTCGTGCGCGGCGGCTATCGCAAACTTCTGCGGCTTGAGCGCAGGGACGAGTAGCGCCGTCCTCCAGGGGTGCCGAAAATCGGCCCCCTAATATTCGGCATCCCCCTCCGACATCGCACTTCTCCATGATGACCGCACACACGCCGACGCCGCCATCCGCGGTGCGCTGTCATCCTGGAGTTCTCAAATGCCCGATCCGATGGCCGGTCTACCCCCGCGATTCCTGCGTACACCGGAGGCCGCGCGTTATCTTGGCCTCTCGGGTCGCACGCTTGAGAAGCATCGGACGTACGGCACCGGGCCAACCTATCGGAAGATCGGCGGGCGGGTCGTCTACGCTTTGGATGACCTGAAGGCCTGGGCTGATCTCGGCGCCAAAACGTCGACGTCCGATCCCGGGAAGGGGACCGTGCTGCCGGCCAAGAAGCACCCGGTGCTGCGCCCGTATGCGGGCCAGGAACGTCGCTGATCGCCGCGCGAGAGCAGTGACCATGCGGCGCAAACACCATTCCGAGCGCGATCAGCTTGAGCTTTTTAGGGCGTTGCCCGGCGATCTCGCGCCCCGCGACACGCAGGATCTGATGGCTTATCCGTTCTTCTCGCTCGCGAAAACGAAGCGGATCGTGCCGATCGATTTCCGTGCGGGTGCGATCGCAATTCGTGTCGAAGCTGTGCCGGAACACGGCATGGCGACCATCTGGGATGCAGACGTTCTGATCTGGGCTGCATCCCAGATCGTCGAAGCACGTGACGCCGGCTTGAAGACATCGCGCCTGATGGCTGCGACTCCTTACGAGATTCTGACGTTTGTCGGCCGCGGCACCAGCGCGCGCGACTACGAGCGGTTGAAGGCTGGTCTCGACAGACTCCAGTCAACGACCGTGCTGACGTCGATCCGCCAGCCGGCAGAGCGGCGACGGCATCGCTTCTCCTGGATCAACGAGTGGAAGGAGACCGCCGATACAAATGGTCGACCATTTGGGCTCGAGCTGATCCTGCCGGACTGGTTCTACGCGGGCGTGATCGATGACGCGCTCGTGCTGACGATTGATCGCGCTTACTTCGATCTGACGGGTGGGCTTGAGCGCTGGCTTTATCGGCTCGTGCGCAAGCACGGTGGGCGACAGGACGGCGGCTGGAGTTTTGACCTTGTTCACCTCCATGCCAAGTCCGGCATCCTCTCGCCGCTCAAGCACTTTGCGTACGACGTACGTCAGATCGTCCAGCGCCAGACATTGCCTGGCTATCAGCTCGTGCTTACGCGTGATCCGAACGGCGCCGAGCGACTGAACTTCGCGCCAACGCTTGTTGATCCCTTAACGGCACGTCTGCGCCGGCGCGGTCTCATTCCAAATTCGGAGGACAATCTGTGAATCAGCTCGTGCTATTGAGGACTGCAACCCTCGTGCTATCGGGGACCCAATCCTCGTGCTATCGGGGACTGAAATCGAGCTTAAGAGCTTGTTTCTCCGCGCTTTCCAGCCCCTCTAACTTTACTAACCAGAAATCCTTCGGATTTCTTCTAACGAACCAGGCCGAGAGACGCGTTGGAGGCGACCGGAAAGGACGCACCGCCAGTCCTGCTTGCAAGACGCACAAGCCCTCCACCGAACCCCGAGCTCACGGCTGCCAGTGCCAGCTTCAAGGAGCGGCAGCATGAGCGACCTCACCGAAGTGGAAGTGTTGTGGCTCGAGAAGCGGATTGAAAACCGTATTCGGTTCGGGCGCATCGCTGAGGAGAAAAAGATCGATCGTCACCGGCGCGTCTTGTCATTCGCGCCAGGCAGCATCTTTGCCTTCGTCCGTTGGACCTCCAACGACTTCGGCACGATCATCTCGCGGATTGACATCTTGCGCGCGGTCGCGCCGGGACAGCGCTGCTCGACCGTGCCGTATGTGCAGCCCGGCGGAGAGATTTTGCTGCGGCTCTCCGGTTGGCCGAAGGTCGAACGAGTGCTGCAAATGGTCGACGCCATCGACGCGCTCGGCATCGATCCCGCTGACGTCGCTCCTGATCATTGGCATCACGTCCATAATCGTCTGTCAGTCAACGAAAACCCGCGTCCTTATACGAAAGCGCGCCACCAGGCGTGGCTTCACCGCCAGAGGGTCATGCGATGACCAGCCGATTCAAGACGCTGACCGCAATGCTCGGCGGTGCCGCGGCTCTGGTCGCGCCAATCGTTCTGGAGATTACGCCGTCCTACATTTGGAATGCGTCCGAGAGCATACCGATCGGGCTCTATCGTTTGCGGCCGTCGAACAACCTGTTCGTCACCGAGCTCGTTGCCGTCCAGCCGCCGGAGCCGCTTGCGACCTTCCTCGATCTGAACGGCTATCTGCCAGCGGGGGTTCCGATGCTCAAACGCGTGCTAGCGCTTCCCGGGCAGACCGTCTGCAGAAGCGGGCGCACACTTTCCGTCGACGCGATCGAGATGGGCGAGGCCCGAGATCGCGACGGGCGCGGTCGACCCCTTCCGAGATGGCAGGGCTGCCGCGTGGTCGGCGACGGCCAACTCTTTCTCATGAACTGGCAGTCGAACGATTCGCTGGACGGCCGATACTTTGGATTCCTGCCGTCGTCGGCCGTCATCGGCCGTGCGCTCCCTTTGTGGACTTGGGAGGAGTGATCGTGCGTAGTCTGCCTTTCTGCCCCGCTATTCCTTTGTTCGGCCGAGTGCTGCGCCATTCCTCCGTCCCGACCAACGATTGGAAAGCCGTCGCGCGCAGCGGCGGTCCAGGGCGGCCGAACGGCTGGCGCGAAGCGGCTTTACCCTGGACGGGCGCGAGCACGGCGGCAGGCTTGCATTCGTTCGTGGGGAGCTTGCGCACTGTCGTATCGTTGCTCGTTGCCCTGAGTGTGAGCAACCTTCCTGCTGTTGCCGAGACCCGATCCGCGGAGCCTTCAGCGAATTATCGAACTCTCGATCCATCTGCGGATTTCGTCGAGCAGGCCGCGCGTCGCTTCGGCGTCCCGGTGCGCTCGATACGTGCAGTCATAGACGTCGAAAGCGCCGGCAATGTACGTGCTAGGTCACCAAAAGGCGCTATGGGGTTGATGCAGATCATGCCAGAGACGTGGTCAGAGCTACGTCTGCGGTACGAGCTCGGCAGCGATCCCTACGATCTCCATGACAATATTATTGCGGGGACAGCGTACCTTCGCGAACTGCGCGACCGCTACGGTTCACCGGGCTTCCTTGCGGCCTACAACGCTGGACCTGCTCGCTACGAAGAATATCTCGCCGGCCGTCCATTGCCGGCTGAAACCCAGATCTATCTGCAGAAGCTTGTGCCGATCATCGGTAGCGACATTGCAGATTCCAGTGCAGTTGCGAGTCTGCGGCCATCGGGGGGAGCGCTCTTCGTTGTGCGGTCGGGAAGTTCAACGACCGCGGCCCGGCTGCAGCCTGGGCGCCCAACGAACCGAGCTTCGACGGCCCTCTCCGTCCACGACATTTCGGCCATTGCGCCACAGACAACAGGGTTGTTGGTTCTGAGATCAGATGCGGGAGGTCTGCGATGAGGGAACGCGCAAGCTCGCATGCATTGGTGTGCTCTGGCGAACAATGGGCGGAACGGCGAGGGCAGTGGAAAGCCACGACAGCAGGACGGCGAGATAAAAGGGGCTCGCCGGTCGAACCGCAAGCCATTGGCATGGCTTGGGTTCTACCGTGCCGGTCGGTCGGGGCGCGTGCCGCGCCTTGCGTTTTGACGAATGCAATCAAAGGCTTTTTCGGCACTGTGTACGTTTTCGACAGTTGGGAGGTCCTGCCGTGAGCGTGGGCGACAGCGACCTGCGTATTCGGCCTGGGCGCATCCGCAGTACCCGAGCGCATAAGCCGAAGAGCTTCATCAACCAGGTGCTGCGGGCCGCGAAGAAAGCAGGACACACCACGGGTCGGATAGGGTCGGGTAGGCGTTCGGCGGCCTATGGGCGCTCGACGTTTGGCCGCGGACGCCTCGCTTTTAGCCGCGCCAGATTGTTCAGTCCGGCGCGGCGCGTTGTGGTGAAGGCGCGCGTGGTTCGTCATAAGGGGCGAGTCTTCCGTTCAGCACCACTGACCGCCCACCTCTCATATCTGAAGCGCGACGGCGTGACCCGAAGCGGTGAGCGGGCCGAGATGTTCGATGCCGGCAGCGACCGCGCCGATAGCGCAGCTTTCGCGGAACGGTGCCAGGACGATCGCCACCATTTCAGGTTCATCGTCTCGCCCGAGGATGCCGGCGACATTACCGATCTGAAGGCCTTTACCCGCGACCTTGCCAGGCAGATGGAGACCGATCTCGGCACGCGGCTCGATTGGGTTGCTGTCGATCATTGGAACACCGACAACCCTCACGTCCATCTTCTCGTTCGGGGAGTAGGTGAGGAAGGGTCGGATCTCGTGATCTCCCGCGACTACATCAGCCAGGGCTTGCGCTCACGCGCAGAGGAGCTGGTTGCCATCGAACTGGGTCCGAAGCCGGAGCACGAAATCCGCAACTCGCTGGAGAAGGAAGTTACGGCGGAACGATGGACGCGACTCGACCGGGAGATCCGGTTGGCGGCAGATGAAACTGGCTCGATCGATCTTCGCCCGGAGAATCCCGGCAAGTCCGACCCCGAGATCCGGCGCCTGATGGTCGGTCGCCTTCAACACTTGGAGAAGATGGGTCTTGCCGCACCCGCCGCACCAGGCGAATGGATGGTCGGGCTCGAGGCCGAGCGTAGCTTGCGCGATCTCGGGATGCGCGGCGACATCATCAAGACCATGCACCGCGCCTTCACCGAGCGTGGGGAAGCGCGCGGCGTTGCCGATTTCGCTATCGAGGGCGGACAGCCGACGTCCCAGATTATCGGACGACTGGTCGACCGTGGACTGCATGACGAGCTGACTGGCGAGGCCTACGCTCTGATCGACGGAACAGACGGACGGGCGCACCATGTGCGCTTTCGAGGGCTCGAGGCTTTCGAACATGCACCGCCGGTCGGCGGCATCGTCGAAGTCCGCCGCTTCGGTGAAGCCGGCGATCCGCGGCCAACCATGGTACTCGCAACCCGTTCCGATCTCGATCTTACCGAGCAGGTCATCGCGAAGGGCGCCACCTGGCTCGACTACAGGCTGGTCGAACGCGATCCGATGCCGCTCGCCATGGGTGGATTTGGCCGCGAGACCCGCGACGCCATGGAAGCCCGTACCGAGCATCTGATCCAGCAGGGTCTTGCGCGGCGGCAGGGCCAACGCATCATCCTGCAGCGCGATCTTCTGGACACGCTGCGCAGACGCGAACTGGACGAAGTGGCCGCAAGAATCTCGGCCGACACTGGCCTGCCCCGCGTGAATGCCGCCTCCGGGGAGCATGTGGCGGGCACGTATCGCCAGCGCCTGACGCTCACTTCGGGACGCTTCGCCATGATCGATAGTGGGCTCGGCTTCCAGCTCGTGCCCTGGTCCCGCGAACTCGAAAAGAAGTTCGGCCAGCACGTGGCCGGCGTCGTGAAGGACGGCGGTGGCATCGAATGGGGCTTTGGCCGGAAGCGCGACCTCGGCCTCTAGCTATCTCACCAATTCAGTTGCGGAAGGACGCTCGGAATGTCCGGAACCAAAATACTCTGGGGGCAGGTGATCGTTGTGGGCCTGATCGTCTTGCTGGCCATCTGGGGAGCAACCGAGTGGACGGCCTGGCGACTTGCCTACCAGCCCGAGCTTGGGCGGCCCTGGTTCGAACTGTTGGGCTTCAAGATCTATTATCCGCCGATCTTCTTCTGGTGGTGGTTCGTCTACGATGCCTATGCGCCGCAGGTCTTTGTCGAGGGCGCCTTCATCGCAGCGTCAGGGACTGTCGTTTCGATCGCGGCGGCGATCGGCATGTCGGTGTGGCGCGCGCGTGAAGCCAAGAATGTCGAGACCTATGGCTCGGCGCGCTGGGCCGATGCCGAAGAGGTCCGGGCGGCCGGACTTCTTGGTCCGGATGGCGTGGTGCTCGGCAAGCTCGACCGCGACTACCTCCGTCATGATGGACCGGAGCACGTGTTGTGTTTTGCTCCCACACGGTCCGGTAAGGGTGTTGGTCTGGTCGTTCCCTCGTTGCTGGCCTGGCCGGGTTCGGCCATCGTGCACGACATCAAGGGTGAGAACTGGCAACTGACCGCGGGCTTTCGCTCGCGGCATGGCCGCGTCCTGTTGTTCGACCCGACCAACCCGAAATCCTCGGCTTACAATCCGCTGCTCGAGGTCCGGCGCGGGGAATGGGAGGTTCGCGATGTGCAGAACGTTGCCGACGTCCTGGTCGATCCCGAAGGCTCACTCGACAAGCGGAACCATTGGGAGAAGACCAGTCATTCGCTACTGGTCGGTGCCATCCTCCACGTCCTCTATGCCGAGGCGGACAAGACCTTGGCTGGCGTGGCCGCCTTTCTGTCCGACCCGAAGCGGCCGATCGAGACAACTTTGAAGGCGATGATGACCACACCGCACCTTGGCGAGCAGGGCGCGCATCCCGTGGTCGCTTCAACCGCGAGAGAACTGCTCAACAAGTCCGAGAATGAACGTTCCGGCGTCCTGTCCACCGCGATGTCGTTCCTTGGGCTCTATCGCGATCCCGTCGTGGCTCAGGTGACCTGCCGTTGCGACTGGCGGATCGCCGATCTGACCGCAGATTGCCGCCCCGCGACGCTTTATCTCGTGGTGCCACCCTCGGATATCTCACGGACGAAGCCGCTGATCCGCCTGGTGCTGAACCAGATCGGCCGGCGCCTGACCGAGGACCTCCACGCCAGCGATCGCCGACAGCGAGTCTTGATGATGCTCGACGAGTTCCCGGCGTTGGGCCGGCTTGATTTCTTCGAGTCCGCGCTCGCCTTCATGGCGGGATATGGCATCAAAAGTTTCTTGATCGCGCAGTCGCTCAATCAGATCGAGAAGGCCTACGGGCCGAACAACGCGATCCTCGACAACTGCCATGTCCGCGTCAGCTTCGCTACCAATGACGAGCGGACGGCCAAGCGGGTGTCCGACGCGCTGGGGACGGCGACGGAGATGAGGGCCATGAAGAACTACGCCGGGCACAGGCTTAACCCGTGGCTGGGACACCTGATGGTCTCGCGCCAGGAGACGGCAAGGCCGCTGCTGACGCCGGGGGAGGTCATGCAGCTTCCGCCGATAGACGAGATCGTCATGGTGGCAGGGACGGCGCCGATCCGGGCGAAGAAGGTCCGCTATTACGAGGATAGGCGATTCACCGAGCGGGTTTTGTCACCGCCCGATCCGGCGAGCGCCGGCCGCTCGCCGCGAACGGACGGATGGTCAGCGCTCGGACAGTTGAAGCCGACGGCAGGTTCAACTGACAGAGCCACGGAGGCCGAGGAAGACACGGCGAACAGCGGGCTCCGTCGTGAGCCTGAACTCCCCGATCACGTCGCGATCGCCAAGGAGACAACCGAACCGACCCCGGCAGAAGAATTTGCCGCCGTTCTTGACGATGACGACGAGGCGGTCCGTCAGGCCCGGCTCATACGCCAACAGGTGCGCGGTATCGCCCGTCAAGTCGCCATGGATCCGAACGACGGTATGGAGCTCTGAGGCAATATGCGCGACCGGATGAACGTCTACTTCCCGCCAGAGCTTCTGAAACAGATCTCCGAGCTTGCGGATCGCAAGAGACTATCTCGGTCTGCGATCGTGGAGGCGGCGGTTGCTTCGTTTCTGTCACCAGACGGAGCGGACAGGCGGGAGGCAGCGTTTACTCGGCGCCTGGATCGGCTGTCGCGTCAAATGCAGAGGTTAGAGCGCGACGTCGGTCTGACGGCGGAGACCTTGGCCCTCTTCATCCGGTTCTGGTTGACGATCACACCACCGTTGCCAAACGACGCGCAGGCGGCCGCGCAAGCAAAGGGCCGGGAGCGCTTTGAAGGATTTGTCGAGGCGCTCGGGCGCCGTTTGCAAAAAGGGCAAAGCTTTCTGCGCGAGATCCCAGAAGATATCCGCCGTCAGGAACCGGCCGAAGAAACCTGATTGACCATGTAGAAAGACCCTTTCGCCGGTCCTTCTTTTTCTACGCCAGCCTACGACTGCAGCAATTCAGCCGATCTGACAAAAAGCTGGACGCGCTATCGGCTCGCACGAGCTGAGAGCAAAAGGGGCCAGCATGCAAATCTCAACAGCGTGGCGTCGAATCGCGTGCGTTTTTCTCCCTTTCGCTGCTGGATACTATCTTTCGTATCTGTTTCGAACGATCAACGCTTTGATCGCCAGTCGTCTCAGCTCGGATACTGGGCTTGGGACTGCCGACCTCGGATTGCTTACGTCAGTCTATTTCCTTGTCTTCGCGGCGGCTCAGATCCCCATCGGCATTTTGCTGGACCGCTTTGGTCCACGTCGCGTCCAGAGTGTTCTGCTCTTGATTGCCGCGGCGGGCGCCGGACTGTTCGCGGTATCGACCAGCTTCCTGTCATTCTTGATCGCGTGTGGAATGGTTGGGCTTGGCGTCGCGGCGGCGCTGACGGCAGGGCTGAAGTCCATCATCCTTTGGTTCCCCAGGGAACGAGTCGCCTTGCTTAACGGCTACATGATCATGCTGGGATCGCTCGGAGCGGTGACCGCTACGGCTCCCCTTGAACACCTACTCGCTTGGATGGGCTGGCGGCAGCTCTTTGAGATACTGGCGGCCGCTACCGGTGCCACGGCCATTTTGATCTATGTCGTGGTGCCCGAACGAGGCAATGTCCCATCGATAGCGTCAACCCCCACGACCCTAAGCTCTGTTTTTGGAGATCGGCGCTTCTGGCGAATGGCCCCGTTGTCGGCGACTTGCGTTGGATCTGCTTGGTCTCTGCAGGGCCTGTGGGCATCACCGTGGCTGACAGACGTAGAGGGGCTTGATCGCACAAGTCTCGTCCGACAGCTTTTCATGATGTCCGTCGTACTGAGCGGCGGTGCCTGGCTGTTCGGTGTGGCCGTCCATCACATCAAGCGAAGAGGAATTGGGGCAGAGACGATATTAGCGATGGTTGCAGTTCTGTTCATCGCAGCTGAGTTAGCCTTGATCCTGCGAGCGCCTCTGCCGTCCATCTTGCCCTGGTCTCTTATCGCAATCGTCGGAACGGCAACCGTGGCCAGCTTCGCGGTGATAGCGGACTATTTCCCGCCGGAGCTTGCCGGTCGTGCCAATGGTGCCTTGAACGTCTTGCACTTTGGTTGGGCATTTCTGGCACAATACGCGACAGGTCTGATCCTGGAGCAATGGTCCGCGAACGATGGTCATAAGCCCGTCCAGGCCTATCAGGTCGCGTTCGGCGTCAACGTAGCGCTGCAGATCGCGGCGTTGGTCTGGCTCGCGCTGCCTTGGCGCCGATCCGTCGTTCCATGGATGAGTTCAATCCTCGTCTTCAAGCCGGCTGATGTTTCCTACGCTGTCGAGTCAGTTGGGTTGTATGAGGATTCGGTCATCCTCCTGCCTGCGGATGACGATGCGGAGTGGTGAGCAGCAACTCGCGGCGAACGAATACGATTAAGTAGCCGTCAAATATCAGTTCTCAGTCTTTCTTTTCCTACGCCAGCCTACGATCACCGAAAGCGCTTGTTGCGCCAAGTCCATTGGTGACTTTTGTAATTGTCCCCATCTGAGGGCGCTCTTTGTGCGTCCTCATTCGTGGGGCGAACGGTGGCAATCCATTCTATTCAATCGGAAGCGAGTTTGCGCGGTGCGCGAATGCTGCGCAGCGCGCTTGGCTCGGCGATTGCCGGCTACCTCGAGGATGAAGCGATCATCGAGGTGATGCTTAACCCGGATGGGCGGCTGTGGATCGACCGGTTGTCGAATGGTCTGATCGACACAGGCGAGACACTGTCGGCTGCCGATGGCGAGCGCATTGTTCGCCTGGTCGCGCACCATGTAGGTGCCGAGGTGCATGCCGGCGCGCCACGGGTTTCGGCCGAACTGCCCGGGACAGGTGAGCGCTTCGAAGGTCTCTTGCCTCCGGTAGTTGCTGCGCCGGCCTTTGCGATCCGCAAGCCCGCCGTCGCCGTGTTTACGCTCGACGACTACGTCGCCAGCGAGATCATGACCTCGGAGCAGGCCAAGGTGCTGAAGAACGCGGTCGCCGAACGGAAGAACATCCTCGTCGCCGGTGGGACATCGAGCGGCAAGACAACATTGACGAACGCGCTCTTGGCCGAGGTAGCAAAAACATCCGATCGGGTCGTGCTGATCGAAGATACACGCGAACTCCAGTGCAAAGCGCCAAATCTCGTGGCTTTGCGGACAAAGGATGGCGTGGCCACGCTGTCGGATCTTGTTCGCTCCTCGCTGCGACTGCGTCCGGATCGTATCCCGATCGGAGAGGTCCGCGGTGCCGAAGCGCTCGATCTACTCAAGGCGTGGGGCACCGGTCATCCCGGTGGCATCGGCACTATTCACGCTGGTAGCGCGCTCGGTGCACTGCGGCGGCTCGAGCAGCTCATCCAGGAAGCCGTCATCACGGTTCCGCGGGCCCTGATCGCCGAGACCATTAACATTATCGCCGTACTGGCGGGGCGCGGCGCCGACCGTCGCCTCGCTGAACTCGCCCTCGTCTCGGGGCTTGGCGCCGCCGGCGATTACAGCCTTTCAACAGCAGGAGACTGACATGCGTCAGGAATTTCGCTTTCTTCGAGGTGCATTGTTGGCCGCCTTCGGCACGGTGCATTTGGCAGTTCAGCCAGCATGCGCGGCTGGCTCGAACATGCCGTGGGAGCAGCCACTCAATCAGATTCTGCAGTCGGTTGAGGGGCCGGTCGCCAAGATCATCGCTGTCATCATCATCGTGGTGACGGGCCTCACGCTCGCGTTCGGGGATTCGTCAGGCGGTTTCCGCAGGCTGATCCAGATCGTGTTCGGTCTGTCGATCGCGTTTGCCGCCTCGAGCTTCTTCCTGTCGTTCTTCTCCTTCGGCGGTGGCGTGGTGATCTGATGAATGAACCTGTCACAGGCTTTGTTGTGCCTGTTCATCGCGCACTCACCGAGCCCATCCTGATGGGTGGCGCCCCGCGATCGGTTGCGATCGTTAATGGCACGCTTGCGGCAGCCCTGGGTCTGGGGCTGCGGCTCTGGATCGCGGGTCTGGTCCTCTGGTTCATCGGCCAC
>NZ_LFJC01000003.1:1484683-1600985 GCF_002776695.1 Bradyrhizobium nitroreducens | reverse complement strand
ATAATCCAGGGTTATGTTGGAAAAAACGCTCGCAAAAATAGAAGTTTGAAAAATTTAAGCGATTGATTGTATCTGAAAACGGTAGATTGCCAAGCCATTAAAATAGCCCTCGCTTGGAAGGGGCTATTGATGCTCCGCTGAGGATTGGGGCTTTGGTGGCCGAGGCTTTTCGCGGTCCCCTACCTCCGCAAAATCTTCACCAGCTCCCCGTGCACGTACTCATTCCCGCACACGACGTGCCCTGTCACCAGCGGATCCCCCGGCGTGGCGATATCGGTCACGGTCCCGCCGGCTTCGCGCACCATCAGCATGCCGGCGGCGATGTCCCAGGATTGCAGGTCGCGCTCCCAGTAGCCGTCGAGGCGCCCTGCCGCGACGAAGGCCAAGTCTAACGAGGCGGCGCCGAAGCGGCGGAGGCCTGCGACGCGGTCCTGGATCGCGGTCATCTCGCGGCGGAATTCCTCGTGGTCGCCGCGGCCGATATGGGGCAGGCCGCAGGCCACCACGCATTCGTTGAGCTGGCGGCGGCCGGCGACGCGCAGGCGCTGGTCGTTGAGGAAGGCACCCTTGCCGCGCTCGGCGATGTAGAGCTCGTCATTGGCGGGATTGTAGATCACGCCTGCGATCACCGTGCCCTCGCGCACGAGGCCGATCGAGATCGCGAATTGCGGGATGCCGTGCAGGAAGTTGGTGGTGCCGTCGAGCGGATCGACGATCCAGGTGTGGCTCTTGTCGGTACCTTCGCGCGTGCCGCCTTCCTCGCCGATGAAGCCGTAGCCGGGGCGGGCCTTGGCGAGATCCTGATACACGATCTCCTCGGCGCGCTTGTCGGCGAGCGAGACGAAATTCGCCGGCCCCTTCAGCGAGACCTGGAGATGCTCGATCTCGCCGAGATCGCGCTTGAGGCTGCGGCCGGCGCGGCGCGCGGCCTTGACCATGACGTTGATAGTGGCGGAATACAGCATGTGCTCTAGGTCTTGATCGGGGGAATTGGCGCAGAAACACGCCTGTTTGAGGGACTGGGTGCCCCGTGAGGGGCCCCGCGTCAAGTTATTTGCTCCCGAGCCATTTCCTGGCGGCTGCCTCCGCCTTGGCCCGGTCGTCGGGCGGCAGGTCGGACAATTGCTTGTCGAGCTCCGGATCGCCCTTGCCGGCGGTCTTGGCCACCAGGTGCCATTTGAAGCCCTCGACCTTGTCCATGGGCGTGCCGGCGCCGTTGATCAGCACCCAGGCCAGCCGGTTCTGCGCGATCGCGCTGCCCTGGCGGGAGGCCTTGCGGAGCAGGGCGACCGCGGCCGGCTGGTTCTTCGGCGTGCCGGTGCCGTTGAACATGGCGATGGCATATTCGACCTCGGCGTCGACATTGTCGGCGAGCGAGGCCGCCTGCAGCAGCCGCACGGCGCGTTCCGGATCCTTCGCCACGCCGGTGCCTTCCTTGTAGAAGGTCGCGAGCGCGTATTGCGCCTCGGGCAGGCCGGCATCGGCGGCCTGGCGCAGCAGCTCGGCGGAACGCCTGACGTCCTGCGGCAGGGTCTGGCCGTCCAGATAGAGCAGAGCGAGGTTATAGGCCGCCTTGGGCTCGCCGAGCTTGGCGGCGGACGCCATCAGCTTGACCGCCTCGCCCTTGTCGACCGCGCCGCCGCGGCCGGAGATGCGCAGCATCGCGAGCGCGAACATCGCCTCGCGGTCGCCGGCGTCGGCCGCGCGCTTGTACCATTCGGCCGCCTTGGCGTAGTCGCGGCGGATGCCCATGGCGTTGGAATAGAGCTCGCCCAGCATGGTCATGGCCTTGGGGTCGCCGGCCTGCGCACGGGCGGTGGCAAGCTCGAACGCCGTCTTGTACTGGCCGCGTTGATAGGCCCCGTACACCAGATCAGCGTTGGAATTGTCCGTCGGCGGTGCCGGGATCACGGTCGCGGCCGGTTTGGGCGAGGCAGACGGCTTGGGCGAAGGGGATGCCTTGGGCGAGGCCGAAGGCTTCGGCGCCGGAGCTGCTTCCTTCTTGGCGGGCGGCTTGGGCTTTGGCTTCTCGGGCGTCGCGCTCGGGATCGTCGCCGGCGGCGTGATCTGGAGCTGCGCGGCCGCAGGCCCTGTGAGCAGCAGCGTGGCCAGAGCGGTGATGCAGGGGAGCTTCATGTCGGGCGCTAACCGGGCTCGCTGCCCGCGGGATCTGGATCAGCCGTCGCCGTCGCATGGGCCTTCTTGATCGCAGCATCGACCTCGACCAGCGCCGCCTTGGGCCCGCGCGGATCGGCCCAGATGAAGTCGCCGACCAGCACGAAATCGGCGCCGCTGAGAGCGAAGTCGTGGGCTTCCTGCAGTGACATGGCAAAGCCGACGCAGGGCGGCTCGAACAGCTCGGCCCACCAGTCCAGCCGCTCCGCGATCGCCTGCGCCGAGGGGCGCTGTCCCTTCGCATCGGGCTCGCCGAACAGCAAATAATCCGCGCCCATCTCGCCCGCGTCCATGGAATGGTGCCGTGTCGTCAACCCGCCGACACCGGCGATGCGATCGGGCTTGAGCGATGGCAGCGCCTCTTTCAGCGCGGCGAGGCCGGGCAGGTGTGCACCGTCGGCGCCGCCGCGCGCCACCAGCTCGGCATGGCCCTCGACCAGCAGCGCGGCGCCCGCCTTCTGCACCGGCGGCGCCAGCGCCTTGATGCGCGAGATCATGCTGCGCTGATCGGTCTCCTTCAGGCGCAGCAGCACGGCGGCGATATCGGCGGCGGCGAGCAGGCCCGGCAGCTCGGCGACCAGAGTAGCGGGATCATCGACGACGGGCGTCGCGAGATAGAGGCGCGGCGCGGGACGCGGCGGAGGCGATTTGTTCGACAAGGTCTAGGCCGCTTTCTTTTCCAGGCTACTTTGCCATTCGCCCTTGGAGGCGAGGCCGTTCATGCGTGCACGATGGCTGAAGGCGGCTTGGCCGGCCGCGATGTTCTCAGGCCTGCCGGACCAGGCCTTCTGCGGCGCGGCCTGCAGCGCGCGGCCGTAGGAGAAGGTCAGGCCCCAGGGTAGCGGACCGAGCTTGTGCATGGCGTTGAGATGCGCGGTCGCTTCTTCATCCGACTGGCCGCCGGAGAGGAAGGCGATGCCGGGCACCGCCGCCGGCACGCAGGCCTTCAGCATCCGGATGGTCTTCTCCGCGACCTCCTCGACGGAAGCCTGCTTCACGCATTTCTTGCCCGATATCGCCATGTTCGGCTTCAGCACCATGCCTTCGAGCGCGACGCGCTGCACGCGCAATTCCTGGAACGTCTTGTTGAGCACGCGGCTCGTGACGTCATAGCAGCGGTCGATGTCGTGGTCGCCGTCCATCAGCACCTCCGGCTCGACGATCGGCACGATCTGCGCGGCCTGGCACAGTGCGGCATAGCGCGCCAGCGCATGGGCGTTGACGCTGATCGCGGTCATCGAGGGGATGCCCCGGCCGTCAGTGCCGCTGCCGATGTCGATCACCGCGCGCCATTTGGCGAAGCGCGCGCCGCGCTCGTAATATTTCTTCAGCCGCTCGGCGAGCTTGTCGAGCCCGACGGTCACCGTTTCACCCGGGCACATCGGCAGGGCCTGCGTGCCCTCGTCGACCTTGATGCCGGGAATGGCGCCGCTCTGTTCGATCAGCTTCACCAGCGGCGTGCCGTCCGCAGCATTCTGCCAGATCGTCTCGTCATAGAGGATCACGCCGGAGATATACTGGCTCATGGCCTCCTTCGACCGGAACAGCATCTCGCGATAGTCGCGGCGGTTCTCTTCAGTCGATTCCACGCCGATCGCGTCGAAGCGCTTCTTGATGGTGCCGGAGGATTCGTCGGCGGCGAGGATACCCTTGCCGGATGCGACCATGGCGGTCGCGATTCTGTTGAGCTCAGTCAGATTCATCGAGAGGTCCTCCCAAAACGATTCTGCCCTTGCCTGTGAAAATAGACCGTTCTCGGGCAATTGCCGAGTTAACGTTGGTCGCAGGGTAAAGGGGCGGGAGGTCAGGGTTGTTCGCCTCTCCCCGCTTGCGGGGAGAGGCCGGAATGCGCGCTGAAAGCGCGTATTCCGGGTGAGGGGGACTCTCCGCGGGTCCAATTGCCAGCGTCCCCGGGGAGAGTCCCCCTCACCCCAACCCTCTCTCCGCAAGCGGAGAGAGGGAGAGGATAGGGCGCAGCCAGCCTCACGCCGCCGCGCGATCGCTTACGCCACCTTCGGATCGAGCTCGCCCTTGGCGTAGCGCTTGGCCATCTCGGCGGTGGTCAGGACGCGCTTGATCTTGGAGGCATGGCCGGCGGTGTTGAACTCCTGCAGCCGCTGTTTGCACAGCTTGGTCATGGCTTCCATCGCCGGCTTCAGGTACTTGCGCGGATCGAACTCTTCCGGGCTGTCCTTCAACACCTTGCGGATCTGACCGGTCATCGCCATGCGGTTGTCGGTGTCGATGTTGATCTTGCGCACGCCGTTCTTGATGCCGCGCTGGATCTCGGCCACCGGCACGCCCCAGGTCGGCTTCATCTTGCCGCCATAGGCGTTGATGATGTCCTGGAGGTCCTGCGGCACCGACGAGGAGCCGTGCATGACCAGATGCGTGTTCGGCAGCTTGCGGTGAATCTCCTCGATCACGTTCATGGCGAGGATGTCGCCGTCGGGCTTGCGGGTGAACTTGTAGGCGCCATGCGAGGTGCCCATCGCGATCGCGAGCGCGTCGACCTTGGTCTCCTGCACGAACTTCACGGCCTCGTCCGGATTGGTCAGGAGCTGGTCGTGGCTGAGCTTGCCCTCGGCGCCGTGGCCGTCTTCCTTGTCGCCCATGCCGGTCTCGAGCGAGCCGAGCACGCCGAGCTCGCCTTCCACCGAGATGCCGCCGAGATGGGCCATGTCGGTCACGGTCTTGGTGACGCCGACATTGTAGCTCCAATCGCCGGGCGTCTTGCCGTCGGCCTTGAGCGAGCCGTCCATCATGACGGAGGTGAAGCCGGCCTGGATCGCGGTCATGCAGGTCGCGGCCTCGTTGCCGTGGTCGAGATGCACGCAGACCGGGATGTGCGGGTAGATTTCGGTGACGGCGTCCATCATGTGCTTGAGCATGATGTCGTTGGCGTAGGAGCGCGCACCTCGCGAGGCCTGGATGATGACGGGCGCGTCGACCTGGTTGGCCGCGTCCATGATCGCCAGCGCCTGCTCCATATTGTTGATGTTGAAGGCCGGTACGCCGTAATCGTTCTCCGCCGCGTGGTCGAGCAATTGACGTAACGTGATCCGAGCCATCTGTCTTGTTCTCCCGTTGGGGCCTCTCGGGCCGCTTGCTTACTTGATGCGCAGAACTTCAACGCCGGGCAGGGGCTTGCCTTCCATCCATTCGAGGAATGCGCCACCGGCGGTCGAGACATAGGTGAAGTCGCCGGCCACGTGGGCCTGGTTGAGGGCCGCGACGGTGTCGCCGCCGCCCGCGATCGAGATCAGCTTCTTGGCCTTGGTGCGCTCGGCGGCGTGCTTGGCGGCCGCCACCGTGCCACGGTCGAACGGCTGCATCTCGAACGCGCCGAGCGGCCCGTTCCAGACCAGCGTCGCCGCGTCGTCGATCGCCGCATGAACGCGGGCGATCGATTGCGGGCCGACGTCGAGGATCATGCCGTCGGCGGGGATCGCGTCGAGGCCATAGGCGTGCGACGGCGCGTTCGCCGCGAAGTGATACGCGACCGTGGCGTCGACCGGGAGGATGATGGCGCAGTTGGCGGCGTCCGCCTTCTCCATGATGCGCAGCGCGGTCGGCGCGAGGTCCTTCTCGGCCAGCGACTTGCCGACGGCGACGCCCTGGGCGTGCAGGAAGGTGTTGGCCATGCCGCCGCCGATCACGAGCGCGTCGACCTTGGTGACGAGATTTTCCAGGAGGTCGATCTTGGTCGAGACCTTTGCGCCGCCGATGATGGCGATGACGGGCTTGGTCGGCGAGCCCAGCGCCTTCTCCAGCGCATCGAGCTCGGCCTGCATGGTGCGGCCGGCATAGGCCGGCAGCTTGTGGCCGAGCCCTTCGGTCGAGGCGTGGGCGCGGTGCGCGGCCGAGAACGCGTCATTGACCCAGATGTCGCCGAGCTTTGCGAGTTCGGCGACGAAAGCGGGATCGTTCTTTTCTTCCTCTTTGTGGAAGCGGGTGTTTTCGAGGCAGAGGATGTCGCCATCGCTCAGGGCCGCGACCGCCTTGGCCGCGGGCTCACCGATGCAATCCTCGGCAAACGCGACGGGTTTCTTCACGACCTTCGACAGCGCCTCGGCGACGGGCTTCAGCGAGTCCTTGGCGTCGCGCCCCTTCGGCCGGCCGAAATGCGCGAGCAGGATGACCTTGCCGCCCTTGTCCGAGATCTCGGTGATGGTCGGCGCGACGCGCTCCAGCCGGGTCGTGTCGCTGACACGCCCATTGTCCATGGGCACGTTGAGGTCCACGCGCAGCAGCACGCGCTTGCCCTTCAATTCGACGTCGTCGAGGGTGCGGAATTTGTTGGTCATCTGTCTTGTCCCGGGCGCTGCGCAGCGCGCAAGCGGTGCGCTGCAGAACCGGGACCCACATGACAGCGAGTCCCGCGGTTGAATGGGTCCCGGCTCTGCGGAGCAGCGCCGAGGCGCTGCACCGCGTCCGGGACACGAGACCTACGTTCTCAGATCACCTTCGCAATCGCGGCGGCGGTGTCCGCCATGCGGTTCGAGAAGCCCCACTCGTTGTCGTACCAGGACATCACGCGCACCAGCGTGCCGTTCTGCACCTTGGTCTGGTCCTCGTGGAAGGTCGAGGAGTGCGGGTCGTGGTTGAAGTCGATCGAAACGTTCGGCGCGCTGGTGTAGCCGAGGATGCCCTTGAGCTGCTGCTCGCTGGCGCGCTTCATCGCCGCGTTGATCTCCTTGGCGTCGGTGGCGCGCTTGGCGACGATCTTGAGGTCGACCACCGAGACGTTCGGGGTCGGCACGCGGATCGCGACGCCGTCGAGCTTGCCCTTCAGCTCGGGCAGCACGAGGCCGATCGCCTTCGCGGCGCCCGTCGAGGTCGGGATCATCGACATCGCCGCCGCACGGCCGCGGTAGAGATCCTTGTGCATCGTGTCGAGCGTCGGCTGGTCGCCGGTATAGGCGTGGATCGTGGTCATGAAGCCGGTCTCGATGCCGACGAGATCGTTCAGCACCTTGGCGACCGGTGCGAGGCAGTTCGTGGTGCAGGAGCCGTTGGAGATGACGAGGTGATCCTTGGTCAGCGTCTCATGGTTGACGCCGTAGACGATGGTGGCATCGGCGCCGTCGGCGGGCGCGGAGACCAGCACGCGCTTGGCGCCGGCGGTCAGATGCGCGGACGCCTTGTCCTTCGAGGTGAAGATGCCGGTGCATTCCATCGCGATGTCGACGCCGAGATCCTTCCAGGGCAGCTTGGAGGGATCGCGCTCGGCGGTCACCTTGATCTTGCCGCTGCCGAGGTTGATGGAGTCGCCGTCGACGGTCACGGTGCCGGGGAAGCGGCCATGGACAGAGTCGAAACGGAGCAGATGGGCGTTGGTCTCGACCGGGCCGAGGTCGTTGATGCCGACGACCTCGATGTCCTTGCGGCCGGACTCGGCGATAGCCCGCAGGATGTTGCGGCCGATGCGGCCAAAACCGTTAATTCCAACGCGGACTGCCATGTTTCGTCTCCTTCAATGACCGTTGTCATCCCGCACAACGCGCTCTACGCGCCTGCGAGGGTTTTTTTAGGGGCGGACGCCCGGTTCGGCCGGGCGGTGCTTGATCATATGAGAGACTACGTAGTCCTTTTTTACGGCAAGCTCAACTCTCAGGAAACGCGCTTCAGCACAGCGTTAACCGCAGCCTCGGCGGTAATACCGAAGTGCTTGTAAAGCTCCTTTGCAGGGCCGCTTTCGCCGAAGGAATGCATGCCGATGAATTCGCCATCCTGGCCGATCACGGCGTCCCAGCCCCAGCGCACCGCGGCCTCGATCGCCACCTTCACCGGCGCGTTGCCGATGATCGCAGCACGCTTGGCCTCTGGTTGCGCTAACAAGAGCTCGAGCGAGGGGACCGAGACCACCCGTGTCGGAATGCCGCGCTCGGCGAGCTGTTTCTGGGCCGCGACCGCCATCTCGACCTCGGAGCCGGAGGCGAACAGCGTGGCCTTGGCTTCGCCCTGGGCTGCGACAAGCTCGTAGGCGCCGGCCGCGCAGGGATTGTCGTTCGGTGCGGTGGTACGCAGCTGCGGCAGGTTCTGGCGCGTCAGCGCCAGCACGGTCGGTCCGTCGACGCGGTTGAGCGCGAGCTCCCAGCACTCGGCGACCTCGATGGAATCGCAGGGACGGAACACGCGCATGTTGGGGATGGCACGCAGCGCGGCGAGATGCTCGACCGGCTGATGGGTCGGGCCGTCTTCGCCGAGCCCGATCGAGTCATGGGTCATGACGTAGACGACGCCGGCGCCCATCAGGGCGGCAAGGCGCATCGCAGGCCGCGCGTAGTCGGTGAACACCAGGAAGGTCGCGCCGTTCGGCGCGAAGCCGCCATGCAGGAAAATGCCGTTCATCGCGGCGGCCATGCCGTGCTCGCGAATGCCGTAATGGATGAAGCGGCCCTTCGGCGTCTTGGCCGAGAAGGCGGTCGCCGACTTCGCCTTGTTGTTGTTGGAGCCGGTGAGGTCGGCCGAGCCGGCCAAAAATTCCATCGGCATGGCGCCGGCGATGACTTCGATCACCGCTTCCGAGGATTTCCGGGTGGCCGCATTCATCGGCTTTTCCAGCAGCTCCTTCTTGTAGGCGCGCACGGCCTTCGCCAGCGACGCCGGACGCTCGTGGCGCAGGCGGCGCTCGAACTCGGCGCGCTTGCGGCTGCCGAGCTCGCCGAGCCGGGTTTCCCATTCCTGCCGTGCGGCCGCGCCGCGGCTGCCGGCAGCGCGCCAGGCCTTCAACACGTCGTCGGGCACCGAGAACGGCTCGAGCGAGATGCCGAGATTTTCCTTGGTGGCCTTGAGCTCGTCGGCCCCGAGCGCCTCGCCATGCACCTTCGAGGTGCCGGCCTTGTGCGGCGAGCCGAAGCCGATGGTGGTGCGGCAGGCGATCAGCGTCGGCTTGTTGGATTTCTTGGCGCGCGTGATGGCATCTGCAATCGCCGCCTGGTCATGGCCGTCGATCTTCTCGGCGGCCCAGCCCGCCGACTTGAAGCGCTTCACCTGGTCGACGGAATCGGCGATCGAGGTCGGGCCGTCGATCGAGATGCCGTTGTCGTCGTAGAGCACGATCAGCTTGTTGAGCTTCCAGTGGCCGGCCATCGCGATCGCTTCCTGCGAGATGCCTTCCATCAGGTCGCCGTCGGAGGCGAGCACGAAAGTGTGGTGGTCGACGATCTTCTTGCCGAACTCGGCAGCGAGCATCTTCTCGGCGAGCGCCATGCCTACCGCGGTCGAGATGCCCTGGCCGAGCGGCCCGGTCGTGGTCTCGATGCCCTTGGTGCGGAAGTTCTCTGGATGGCCCGGCGTCAGCGAGTCGACCTGCCGGAACTGCTTGATCTGGTCCAGCGTCATCTCGGCATTGCCGGTCAAATAGAGCAGCGAATAGAGCAGCATCGAGCCGTGGCCGGCCGACAGCACGAAGCGGTCGCGGTCCGGCCAGGCGGGCGCGGCGGCGTCGAATTTCAGGAACTGCGTGAACAGCACCGTGGCGATGTCGGCGGCACCCATCGGCAGGCCGGGATGGCCCGATTTCGCCTTCTCGACGGCGTCCATCGAAAGGCCGCGGATCGCGTTGGCCATACGGGTGTGATCGACCTGCGTCATGTCTGAAATCCGTCTGAAATGAGGCGCTTGGAGGCGACGTGCGCCCGCGCGGGAGGAGCCTGGCGGCCACTGAAGGTCGGGGCTGGGATAGCACCTCGGTTCCGGGAGTCCAAGGTGATCAAACGCCGATTTGGCCGCAAAAGTTGCCTCTGTGGAGATCGGTTTTCCGCAAGATGCGGCACGGGAGGAACCGAGGGATCGCAGCAGCCTCCGTCCGATTGATCGGTGCATAGTTTCGCGGCGGCGTTGCGCTCGGCTAGCTTGCCACGTAAATTTCTGCTTCTAACCGCTTGCCGAACCGAGTCTTTTGCCGGGCGGCAAGCCCCAGGAAAAGGCCACTGGGCAAAGGCCGCCAGGTTCCACCGCTGACTACATGAACGATCGCGTGTCCAACAGTGCCGCCATGACGGAGTCCTCCGCGGTCGAGATCGAGATCGCGACCCGCAGGCTGATGGCAGCACTCGACGCGCTCGAAAGCGCGGTGGAGCGGCGGCGCGATGCCGATCGCGACGAGAACGAGCTGGCGGCGCGGATTCAGGCGCTGGGCGCCGACCGTTCGCGGCTCGCCGACGAGCTCGACGGCGCGCTGGTGAAGGCGCGCAAGCTCGAGCGCACCAATCGCGAGATCTCCGACCGGCTGGATTCCGCCATCGTCACGATACGCTCGGTGCTCGATACCGGAGAGGACGGATGAGCCACATCAACGTCACCATCAACGGCCGGCAGTACCGCATGGCCTGCGAGGAGGGCCAGGAGGTGCGGCTGCTCAAGCTCGCCGAAACCCTGGAAACACGCATTCAGTCGCTGCGCGGAAAATTCGGCGAGATCGGCGATGCGCGCCTCACGGTGATGGCGGCGCTGACCGTCTGTGACGAACTGGTCGACACCAGCAACCGCGTCCGCACCCTGGAGCAGGAGCTGACCGAGCTCAGGGATTTCCGCAACGCCGCCGTCGAGCGCGCCCGCATGACGCAGACCGCCGTGGTCAACGCCCTGAACGCCGCTGCCGAGCGCATCGAGAAATCGACCCAGGTGCTGAACCGCACCGTCGGGAATGGGATTGCGATCGGGTAGAGATTGGCGAGGCCGCTTCTCTTACCCTCCCCTGGAGGGGGAGGGTCGGCTTACATTGAGCGCAGCGAAATGTGAGACGGGGTGGGGTGACGGTCTCTCCGCATCGAACAGTGCCCGCGTGGAGAGATCACCCCACCCCGCTCGCGCTCCGCGCGATCGACCCGCCCCCTCCAGGGGAGGGTAAGAAAGCCCGGGCTGGCGATTCGTCAGTATCGTTGTTACATTGGCTTTGCGAGGCTGCGACGCGCGTCAGGAGCCATATATCCCCGGGGCCTTATCGATCCTTTAGGGAACTGTCCCTGGCCGGGCCCGTGGGCCCGGACATATGGTGCCCACCTACTTTCGTAGGGAACTCCGGGATCGAGTGCTTCAACGGCGTACGCGGCTTCGCACTGTTTCTTCTGGTTCGCGCTTGTTGAATGACGGCGGCCAATTCAACAGGTGTCATGCCCCGGCTTGACCGGGGCATCCAGTACGCCGCGGCATTTGTGTGAATCACTAACGCCTCTGGAATACTGGATCACCCGCATGCGTGGGTGATGACATGGGGGACCAGCACATGCCCAACACCAAATCCGAACTCCGTGCCAAAGCCCTCGCCGCGCGCGACGCGCTGAGCGAGAAGAAGCGCAGCGCCGCCGCTGCAAAGCTCGCCAAGCGCGGGCTGCCGTTCAAGCTGCTGCCCGGCAGCATCGTCTCCGGCTATTCGCCGATCCGCAGCGAGATCGATCCGATGCCGCTGATGAAGAAGCTCGCGGAGGAAGGCGCAAGGCTGGCGCTGCCTTGCGTCACCGCGCGCGGCCAGTCGCTGGTCTTCCGCCTCTTTCATCCAAACGACCGTCTGATGATGGGCCCGCTCGGCATTCCCGAGCCGTCGCCGGCCGCCGCCGAGGTCATCCCCGACATCATGCTGACGCCGCTCGCGGCGTTCGACCGCCTCGGCCATCGCATCGGCTATGGTGCCGGGCATTACGATTTCACCTTCGCGCATCTGCGCAAGACCAAGAATATCCTCGGCATCGGGCTCGCTTTCGCGGCGCAGGAGATCAAGGCGGTTCCGGCACTAGCCCACGACGTCGCGCTGGATTATGTGCTAACGGAATCGGACGTGTTCGATTTCCGGAGTTCTGAAGTTGCGCATTCTGTTCGTGGGTGATGTCGTCGGGCGCGCGGGGCGAAACGCCATCGCCGAATATCTGCCCGGCCTGGTCAAGGACTGGTCGCTCGATTTCGTCGTCGTCAACGGCGAGAATTCCGCCGGCGGCTTCGGCATCACGGAAGCGATCTATCAGGAGTTTCTCGACGCCGGCGCCGACGCGGTGACGCTCGGCAACCACTCCTGGGACCAGCGCGAGGCCCTCGTTTTCATCGAACGCGCCGAGCGCCTGGTGCGCCCCGCGAACTATCCGCGTGGCACGCCCGGCCGCGGCGCCGCCCTGGTCGAGACCAAGAACGGCAAGCATGCCCTCGTCGTCAACGCTTTGGGCCGCGTCTTCATGACCCCGTTCGACGATCCCTTCGCCGCGCTCGAGCGCGAGTTGGGGGCCTGTCCGCTCGGCGTCGCCGCCGATGCCATCGTCGTCGATTTCCATTGCGAGGCCAGCAGCGAGAAGCAGGGCATCGGCTTCTTCTGCGACGGCCGCGCCAGCCTCGTCGTCGGCACGCATACGCACGTGCCGACCGCCGACCACCAGATCCTCGCAGGCGGCACCGCCTACATGACCGACGCCGGCATGACCGGCGATTACGACTCCATCATCGGCATGCAGAAGGAAGAGCCGCTGCGCCGGTTCACCTCGGGGATTCCGTCGGGCCGGTTCGAGCCGGCGGCGGGCGCGGCGACGCTGAGCGGTGTTGCGGTGGAGACGGATGACGCAACGGGACTCGCGCTACGGGTCGCACCGGTGCGCGTCGGCGGCCGACTGGAGCCGACGACGCCGCGGTTCTGGTTGAGTTAGCTGGCGCGGCATCCGCGCCACCCTCCCCTGGAGGGGGAGGGTCGATCGCGCGCAGCGCGAGCGGGGTGGGGTGATCTCTCCACTCGGGCAGTGTTGGATGTGGAGAGACCGTCACCCCACCCCGCTACGCATTGCGCTTCGCTGCATGCGTAGCGACCCTCCCCCTCCAGGGGAGGGTAAGAGAAGCATCACTCCGCCGTCTGCTGCCGCAGCCCCGCCACATCCTTCGCCGTCAGCTTCGAGCCCTTCGTCCCGAACCGCGCCGTCACGTAATTCGCCACCGCCGCGATCTCGTCGTCGGTATACGCCTCGCCGAACGCCGGCATCGACAGCGCGCCGTCAGGCGTATGCCGCTTGGTGCCCGAGATCACGATCTGCGCGACGTTGGTGGCGGCGGGGTCGTTGACGGCCCAGGTGCCGGTGAGTGTTGCCATCGGCGAGACCGGGCTTTCGCCGCTCCAGCCATGGCAGCTGGCGCAGGCGCCGGCGAACAGCATCTTGCCGCGTGCGTCTGCCGTGATGCCTTCCTTGTGCGAGGCGGGCGCGACCGGGGCCGTGGTGGCGGGCAGCTCGGGCGAGGGCTGCGGCGGCACGCTGCGCAAGTAAGCAACGATAGCGCGGATGTCTTCCGGCGCGAACTGGCTGAAGCTGCGGTCGACGGCTTCACCCATGGGGCCCGAGGCCGAGCCATGGCCAGGTGCGTGCCCGAGCGACAGATACGAGATCAGGTCCTGGTCGCTCCAATTGCCGAGACCCGTGGCCTTGTCGGATGAAATGTTGAAGGCGCGCCAGCCCGCCGTGATCGCGCCTGCGAACTTCTTGCGGTTGTCGAGTGCAAGACCGAGATTGCGCGGGGTGTGGCACTCGCCGCAATGCGCCAGCGCTTCAGCAAGATACGCACCGCGATTCCACTCCGGGCTCTTCGAGGTGTCGGGCGCAAAGCGCGTGTCAGGATTGAACACGGCCGACCAGACGATCATCGCCCAGCGCTGGTTGAACGGGAACGACAGCGTGTTGTCGGGCGCTTTCGCGCGCACCGCCGGCAGGCTGAACAGATAAGCCTTCACCGCCAGCACGTCCTCGTCGGTCATGAACGTGTAGGAGGTGTACGGCATTGCCGGATAGAGCCGCGCGCCGTCACGACGCTTGCCATGCTGGACCGCGTTCAAAAAATCCTGGTCGCTGTAATTGCCGATGCCGGTGTCCTTGTCCGGCGTGATGTTGGTGGAATAGAGCGTGCCGAACGGCAGCTTGAAGGCGAGCCCGCCGGAATAGTCCTTCTCGCCGGGCTTGGTGTGGCAGACCATGCAGTCGGCCGCCTTCGCCAGATATTCGCCGCGTTCGACCAGGCTCGCTTTCTCCAGCTTGGCCGGCACGCCCGTGGGCTTGCCGGCGCGATAGTCCGCCAGCGCCACTTTCGTGCCGCCGGCGAAGTCGAGCGGGCCCGGTCCGCGGATGATCCAGGCGCCGAGCCCTGCCGCGACGACGCCGATCACAACGACGCTCGTGAGGATACGCATCTTGCCGCTCATGCCTTCTTCCCCGCAGCCAGCAGTTTCCGATCGATCGGCAGGCGCCGCAGCGCCACGCCGGTTGCGGCGTAGATCGCGTTGCGCAGGGCAGGCGGTCCCGCGGTCGTGCCGGTCTCGCCGATGCCGCCGGGCGCCTCGCCGCTCCTCACGACGTGAACCTCGATCTTGGGCATCTGGTTGATCCGCAGCATCCGGTAGTCGTTGAAGTTGGATTGCTGGACGCGGCCCTTCTCGATGGTGATCTCGCCGTAGAGCGCGGCGGTCAGGCCGAAGACCAGACCGCCCTCGACCTGGGCGACGATCGTATCGGGATTGACGGCAATGCCGGTATCCACCACCGAGGTCGCGCGGCGCAGATTGATCTCGCCTTGCTCGTCCACCTCCGCTTCCACGACCGTTGCGATGAAACTTCCGAACGACGGCTGCAGGCACACGCCGCGCCCGACGCGGGCCGGCAGGGGCTGCCCCCAATTGGACTTCTCGGCCGCGAGGTTGAGGACGGAGAGGAAGCGCGGCGAATTGGCCAGCATGCCGCGGCGAAACTCGACCGGGTCCTTGCCGGCCTTCCGCGCCAACTCGTCGATGAAGCATTCGACCGCAAACACGTTGTTGTTCGGGCCGACCCCGCGCCAGAAACCGGTCGGGATCGCCGGCGGTTCGGCCCTGACATACTCGACGTGGACATTCGGGATCTCGTAGGGCACGTTGACCGCGCTGTCGACCGCGTCGATGTCGATGCCCTTCTGGAACGCCGGCGGCAGCCAGCGTGCGATGATCGCAGCGCCCGTGATCTTGTATTTCCAGCCGACGATCTTGCCGCCCGACAGGGTTGCCGCGATCGTGTCGCGATAGACCGGCCGATAGACGTCGTGCTGAATGTCCTCCTCGCGGGTCCACACCACCTTGACCGGACCTTCGACCTGCTTGGCGATGCGAACGGCCGTGACCACCATGTCGGGCTCGAGCTTGCGGCCGAAGCCGCCGCCCAGCAGGTGCTGGTTGACCGTCACCTTCTCGACCGGAAGCCCGGCGGCCTTGGCCGCCTCCGATTGCACGCGCGCCATGATCTGCGTGCCGGTCCAGATCTCGCAGGAATCAGGCTTGCAATGCACCGTGGCGTTCAACGGCTCCATCGTCGCGTGGGCGAGAAACGGCAATTCGAACGACGCCTCGAATTTTTCACCGGTCGCGAGGCCCTTGGCGACGTCGCCGGTGGATTTGGCGACCACGCCGTCCTTGGCGCTGGCGGCGCGCAGATCGTCCCAGATCGCCTTCGAATTGATCTTTGCGTTCGGTCCCTCGTTCCACTCGATCACGAGCGCATCGAGGCCTTTCTTGGCCGCCCACATGTGATCGCCGACGACGGCGACGAGATCGTCGAGCACGACGATCTGCCGCACGCCCGGGATCTTCTTCGCGGCGCGGTCGTCGACCTTGCCGACTTTGCCGCCGAACACCGGGCACTGCGCCAGCGTCGCGAACTTCATGTTCGGCACGATGGCGTCGATGCCATAGACGGCCTTGCCGTTGACCTTGTCGGGGGTGTCGAGCCGCTTGAACGGCTGGCCGATATAGACGAAATCCTTGGGGTCCTTGAGCGGGACGTTGTTGGGTGGCGTCTGGCCGCTCGCGGCAGCCGCGAGCGCGCCATAAGCGAGCGTCCGGCCGCTCGCCTTGTGGGTCACCACACCCTTCGATGTCGTGCAACTGGCGGGATCGACGCCCCATTGCGCAGCCGCAGCCTGCACCAGCATGGCGCGCGCGCTGGCGCCGGCGTCGCGCAGCGGCTTCCAGAAGGCCCGGACCGATGTGGAGCCTCCGGTGGCCTGAATGATGAAGATCGGATTGCCGTAGAGTTTCTCGTTGGCCGGTGCGTGCAGCAGCTGGACCTTCGACCAGTCGGCGTCGAGTTCTTCCGCCAGGATCATCGAGACGGCGGTGTAGATGCCCTGTCCCATCTCGACCTGCGGCATCACCAGCGTGGTCACGCCCTCCGGGTCGATCCGGATGAACGCGTTGGGTGCGAACTTGCCGTCGGTCGTATCCTTCGGCTGCACCGGCTCGTTGACGGCCGCGCGCAGCGGCAGATGGAAGGCGAGCAGGAAGCCGGTGGCGATGCCGCCGGTCAGAAGCGAGCGGCGCGAGACGGTGTCGAGTGCATTCATGGCGGACCTCACGACTGCCGGCCGTTGGCGGCCTGCTTGATGGCCTCGCGGATGCGCACATAGGTGCCGCAGCGGCAGATGTTGCCGGCCATCGCGGCGTCGATGTCGGAATCGTCAGGATTGGGCGTTGTCGCCAGCAGCGCGGCGGCCGCCATGATCTGGCCGGACTGGCAATAGCCGCACTGGATCACCTCGGCTTCCAACCAGGCCTTCTGCACCTTGGCGCCTGCGGGCGTGCTGCCGACATGTTCGATGGTGGTCACAGTGCGGTTCGAGACAGCGCTCACCGGCAACACGCAGGAGCGCACCGCCTTGCCGTCGACATGCACCGTGCAGGCCCCGCATTGCGCGATGCCGCAGCCGAATTTGGTGCCGGTCATGCCGAGGATGTCGCGCAGCACCCACAGCAGCGGCATGTCGGGTGGTGCGTCGAAAGTCTTCTGTTCGCCGTTGACGGTGAGTGTCGTTGCCATATGCATCCCCTTGCTCGACGAACGCTCGCGGCGTTCGGCGATTTGCGCGCGACCATAATCATACCGATGCGAAACGATGAAGCTTCCAAATTCGCAGCAATGCATATTTGCGCAGCTGAGCCGGCAGACCATGACGTTCACGAATTTGTGCGGCGATCACTGCAGCCCATTTGGGCTAAATGATATGATAATCGTCATTTTTTGGCGCATTTTCATCGCGCGCGTCGTCGTCCTTCGCAAATTGTCGTGCGAATGTGCAAATGATGCGGTGATGAAATTCGTGCGTTTGTAAAAGTCAGTCGGCGGTGGTCCGACGGATCATCCGCGACGCCGATTGCTGTGCCCTCTCCCCTTGTGGGAGAGGGCGGCGACGTCAGTAGATGCAGACTCACTCGGGTGAGGGGTCTGTCTCCGCGTATGATCCTCTCTCATTCTCACGCAGCTCGGCCCGCGGTAGGCAGACCCCTCATCCGGCGCTTCGCGCCACCTTCCCACAAGGGGAGAAGGGAAGAGGATGACAATGATTTCGGAATAATAGCATTATGCGCCTGTTTTGCCCGGCGAGTCAAAACGGGCCGCAGGCTGTCGGCGTAAGCCATTGATTTCGCATGCCCCGGCTACTGTGCATGGGGTTGTTTTTCATATTTTTGGTTGAGCGGTGGTCAGCCCTGCCGGAATCCCATCCGGAAGGCGCCCCAGTGCTTGCCGCGGATCATGATCGGCGAGGACAGATCCTTCATCAGAACGAACTGCCCGCCGCCCATGTCGCGGCGGTAGGTCTGGAGCAGGAACGGCTTGGTGCTGCCGGCGACCTTCTTCACCGTGCGGTCGTTGAACAGGCGCCGGTTGCGGCAATTGGCGTTGTTCCAGACCGGGTCCTTGCCCTGCGGCAGGCGGTAGTTCGGGTTGTGGGTCGGCAGGTAGCCGCTCCGCGCCCAGGCCACGCAATAGACGATGCGCGGATCCGATTTCTGGATCGGGTCCTGGATCGCCGGCAGCACGCGGTCGGTGAACTCGACGTAATTGGTGAGATACTGCTTCGGGTCGGTGCCCGGAATTTCGCGGTAGGTCTCGTCGAGCAGCTGGTCGAGTGTGATGTCGCCACGATCGAGCGCGGCTTCGAATTCGGCCGAGATCCGCTTCGCGGTGTCGACCACGATGCGGATCAGCGGCGTGTCCGACGTCTCCACGCCGCTGTCGGCGATCAGCGCGATCAGGCCCTCGGACGTGTCGAGCAGCTTCGCCACCCGCTCGTCGGCGTTCTTGAGGTCGCGCGAGGAGAGATCGACGCCCTTGGCGAGCTCGCTGAGCTCGCTGATGACGGTGTCGCAATGTCCGAGATTGGAGGTCGCCGCGCGCGTGACGCTGCCGATCTCCGCCTCCACGGAAGCGAACCCTTGCTGGACGCGCGAGATGATGCCGGAGATCGCTTGCGCGCCTTCGCCGGCGGTCTTGGCGCGCTGCGAGGCGTCGCTGCTCTCGCCGATCAGGCCTTCGATCTGGCCGTCGAGATCGCGCACGGTGTCGGAGATCTGGTGCGTGGCCTGACGGGTGGCTTCCGCGAGGTTCTTCACCTCGCTTGCGACCACCGCAAAGCCGCGGCCGGCATTGCCGGCGCGCGCGGCTTCGATGGTGGCGTTGAGCGCGAGCAGATTGGTCTGCTTGGCGATCGCCTCGATCGAACCGGAGACTTTCGCGACCTGGGCCAGCGCCGAGCCGACGGCGCTGAGGCGGGCCTCGATCCGCTCCACCGCTGCAACGAGCTCGGAGATATGGCTGACGGCGGTGTCGACGGCGCTGCGCGACTGCGTGATCTCGCCGACCGCGGCCGACGTCGTGGTCTGCACGGCCTGCGAGGCGTTGGCGATGTCGTGGTTGGCCGAGACCATCGTCTCGGCCGTCTTCTGCAAATGGTGGAACCGTTCCGACTGGTTTGCGACGCGGCTGGCGACTTCCTGAACGTTGCCGGCAATATCGGCGAGTTCCACGCCGAGACCGCCGATGCGGTCGGCAAGCTGGTCGATCAGCCGCTCGGCCAGCGTGCGATTGGAGCCGGTGTCCATGACTGCAAGTTGTACGACGGACATGTTCGATGAGTCCTCCAGTCAGAGCCGCAACCCGGCTCACGGCGGCATTCCCATTCCGATTCAGCTTAAAAGGACGATTCGCGGCCGGCGTCTTGCCTGAGCGTGCACTCAGACGAAATCTACGCCCTATTTCTCTATTTCGAGCGGGGGCCGTTCGAAATAATGCGGCACCCTTTTGAAATCTACGAGAGCTTGTAAGCCGTGCGGAATCCACCCCAGTGCCGGCCCTGCACGCGGATCGGGACGTCGATCTCGCGCATCATCACCGTATTTCCATTGCCCATGTCGCGCGCATAGCTCTGGACCAGGTACGATCGCAGGTTGCGCGCGGCAGCGAGCCCCGCCGGATCGTTGAATATCCGCCGGTTGCGGCTGTTGGCCGTGTTCCAGGCGGCGTCGCCCGGTCGCTGCGGGTGCGAATAGATCTTGTTGTGCACCGGCAGGAAGCCGTTGCGGTCGACCATGGCGCAGAACGCCATGCGTTGGTCCTTCGCCAGAAAGGCCTCCTGGAACGGCGGCAAGGCGCGGTCGGCCCAGTCGAGATATTTCGTGCGGAATTGCTGCGGATTGGTTCCGGCGATTTCGACATAGTCGGTGTCGAAGAGGTCGTCGATCTTGATCTCGCCGCGCGCGACCGCCTGCTCGAAGATCGCAGTCAGCGCGTTGCCCGCCTCCATGGCGCGGGTAACGAACTCGGTGTTCTCCCCGTGGATCGACCAGAGCTTGTCCTCGATCTTTTCGCGGAGCTCGGCATTGGGGGCGACGAATTGCGCGCGGGCGCCCGCCTTGGATTGCTCGATCACGCGCAGGCGGCAGGCGCCGACGTCTTCCAGCGTGCCCTCGATCATGGCTTGCGCTGCGAGCCGGCCTGCGTCCGTGCCGCCGATCAGCACACCGTCCATCGAGATTTCATAGACCGGCATGATGCCGCGCGCGCTCTCGAACTTGAGATGGCAGGGCAGCCGCTCGGTCTTGCGGCGGTCGTCGTGCTCGCTCTGGCGCAGCAGCACGGCGCAGCGCGATTTCAGCTTCTGTGCGAAGGTGGTGACGGCCTTGCCGGCGCTGGCGACGTTCTCGCCGTGGGATTCGGCCGCCTTGGTCGCGGCGTCGATCTCGGCCGCGCTCTCGCCGACCGAGACGATGAACTCCGAGGCGCTGGCGGCGTTGCCGGAAACTTCGCTCGTGGTGGCGTTCTGTTCCGCGACCGCGCCGTTGACGGTTTCGAACACCGGGCGGATCGCCTCGATCGCCTGCGAGATGCGGTGCACGGCATCCGCGGAGCCTGCGGCGTCGCGCTGCAGCGCGTCGATCTTCTTCGTGATCTCTTCGGTCGCGCTCTGCGTCTGCACCGCGAGGGCCTTGACCTCGGTGGCGACGACCGCAAAGCCCTTGCCGGCTGCGCCCGCGCGCGCGGCCTCGATCGTCGAATTGAGCGCGAGCAGCGTCGTCTGCCGCGCGATCTGCGCGATCAGATTGACGACGTTGCCGATGGCGGCGGAGGATTCGCGCAGGCGATCGACATTGGCGCGGGCTTCCTGCGCCGCGGCGCTGGCCTCGTCGGCGAGCTTGCCGGCTTCGCGAACCTGCGCGCCGATGCCCTGGGCGGACTGGGTGAACTTGTCGGCGGCATGGGCGAAGGTGGAGGCGGTCGATTGCGCCGCGTTGGTCCGGCCGGTCAGGGCGTCGGTGCGGTCGCGGATGGCGGCAAGGGTCGCGGCGGTCGCCTCGGCCCCGCCGGCCACCGAATTGGCGGCGCGTTCGAGTTGGCGGATCATGGCGCCGAGCTCGAGTTCCAGCAGCTCCAGGATTTCCCGGGCCGAATCAGTTTCGGCCATGGCCGCGGGCTCGGAATGGGCCGCCGGGTGCGGAGCCGCCGGGGCGGCCGCCGGCGCAGCCGGGTCCGGCAGACGCTTCCGAAATAGTCCGAACGCCATCAGCTCTCTCTTGTCAGGGAAAACGGTCGGACGCTATTTTCGCAGCCCGGAATGAAATCAGGGTTAACAATGCCCGATCTCTAGGCACCCGGCCGTACCCAGGGCTACCTTTACGGTGCTACCTTAGGAGTAGGAGATCCCTTTGATTCCGGTGGGCGGCGGCCTATAAGGCCGCGCTTCCCACGCTCACCTTTGGCTGACGATTCCTCGAGAGACCACGCATGGCCGGACATTCCCAATTCAAGAACATCATGCACCGCAAGGGGCGGCAGGATGCCCAGAAGTCCAAGCTGTTCGGCAAGCTGGCGCGGGAAATCACGGTCGCCGCCAAGCTGGGGACGCCCGACCCCAACATGAACCCCCGCCTGCGCGCCGCCGTGATCGCGGCGCGGCAGGAGAACATGCCCAAGGACAATATCGAGCGCGCCATCAAGAAGGCGCTCGGCAGCGACGGGGAGAACTACGACGAGATCCGCTACGAGGGCTATGGCCCCGGCGGCGTCGCTGTCATCGTCGAGGCGCTGACCGACAACCGCAACCGCGCCGCCTCCGATATCCGCTCCTTCTTCACCAAATCGGGCGGCAATCTCGGTGAAACCGGCTCGGTCTCCTTCATGTTCGACCGCACCGGCATCATCGAATACGATCGCTCGGTTGCCTCCGACGACGCCGTGCTCGATGCCGCGATCGAGGCCGGCGCCGACGACGTCGTGTCCGGCGAAGGCGGCCATGAGATCTACGCCTCGACCGAAGGCTATCGCGACGTCGCCAAGGCGCTGGAAGCCAAGTTCGGCGAGCCGCGCAAGGCCGCGCTGATCTGGAAGCCGCAGAACACGGTCGCCGTCGACGACGAGACCGGCGAGAAGCTGCTCAAGCTGATGGACTTGCTCAACGAGCATGACGACGTCCAGCAGGTTTACGCGAATTTCGAGGTGTCGGACGCGCTGATGGCGAAGATGGGCGGGTGAAGGCCTCCACCGCTGTCGTCGCCCGGCTTGACCGGGCGACCCAGTATTCCAGAGACGCCAGAGAGATACGGATAAGCCGCGGCGTACTGGATACCCCGCCTTCGCGGGGGATGACGACGGAGTTTGCCGCGGGCGGCAGCGCGCCCGCCACTTCCCCTGTTACTTCCGTTCTGTTTCTGTTTCGCTTCCAGCGGCCAGCCGCTATCACTGGCCCATGACTGCGCTCCCGATTCGTGGCCCCGTCCGCATCATCGGCATCGACCCCGGCCTGCGCCGCACCGGCTGGGGCGTGATCGAGGCTGACGGCAACCGCCTGATCTATGTGGCCTGCGGCTCGGTGGAACCGCCGAACGACCTGCCACTGGCAAGCCGGCTGCTCGCGATCCACGAAGGGCTCGCTTCCGTCCTGTCCGATCACCAGCCGATGGAAGCCGCGGTCGAGCAGACCTTCGTCAACAAGGACGGCGTTGCGACGCTGAAGCTCGGCCAGGCCCGCGGCGTCGCCATGCTGGCGCCCGCAATGTTTGGCATCTCGGTCGCCGAATACGCGCCCAACCAGGTCAAGAAAACCGTCGTCGGCGCCGGTCACGCCGAGAAGGCCCAGATCGCGATGATGCTGAAGATTCTTCTGCCGAAGGCCGATCCGCCATCGGCCGACGCGGCCGACGCGCTCGCCATCGCCATCACCCACGCCCATCACCGCCAGAGCACCGCGCTGCGGCTGAAGGTGGCGAGCCTATGATCGGCAAGCTCAAGGGCCTGATCGATTCCTACGGCGAGGATTTTGTCATCCTCGACGTCGGCGGTGTCGGTTACCAGGTGCATTGCTCATCGCGTACCTTGCAACATCTGCCCTCGCCCGGTGAAGCGGCGGTGCTGTCGATCGAGACCTATGTTCGCGAGGACGCGATAAAGCTGTTCGGCTTCCGCACCGACCAGGAGCGCGAATGGTTTCGCCTGCTCCAGACCGTGCAGGGCGTCGGCGCCAAGGTCGCGCTCGCGGTGCTCGGCACGCTGGCGCCGGCCGATCTCGCCAATGCCATTGCGCTCCGCGACAAGGCCGCGGTGGCGCGCACGCCCGGCGTCGGCCCCAAGGTCGCCGAGCGCATCGTCACCGAGTTGAAGGACAAGGCGCCGGCCTTCGCCAATGTGGACCCGGCCGTGGTGCATCTCGCCGGTGCCGTCGACGACCAGCGCGCGCCGCGCCCGGTGGCGGACGCGATCTCCGCGCTGGTCAATCTCGGCTACGGCCAGCCGCAGGCAGCCGCCGCCATCGCATCGGCCTCGCGGAGTGCGGGTGAGGGCGCCGAGACCGCGCAGCTCATTCGCCTCGGCCTGAAGGAATTGGCGAAGTGAGCGATCCCAAGGCCAGCCGCATGGTCTCGCCCGAGCGCCGCAGCGACGATGTCGGCGACACCGCCTTGCGCCCGCAATCGCTGTCCGACTTCGTCGGCCAGCAGCAGGCGCGCAAGAATCTCTCGATCTTCATCGAGGCGGCGCGCAAGCGCGGCGAGGCGCTGGATCATGTGCTGTTCGTAGGTCCTCCGGGCCTCGGCAAGACCACGTTGGCGCAGATCGTGGCGAAGGAGCTCGGCGTCGGCTTTCGCGCCACCTCGGGCCCTGTCATCGCCAAGGCCGGCGATCTCGCAGCCCTTCTCACCAATCTCGAAGAGCGCGACGTGCTCTTCATCGACGAGATTCATCGCCTCAGCCCCGCGGTGGAGGAGGTGCTCTATCCCGCGATGGAGGATTTTCAGCTCGACCTCATCATCGGCGAGGGCCCGGCGGCGCGCTCGGTGAAGATCGAGCTGTCGAAATTCACCCTCATCGGCGCCACCACGCGCGCCGGCCTGCTCACCAATCCCTTGCGCGACCGCTTCGGCATTCCGGTGCGGCTGAATTTCTACACCATCGAGGAGTTGGAAAGCATCGTCAGCCGCGGCGCCCGCGTGCTCAACGTCGGCATGAGTGCCGACGGCGCCAACGAGATCGCGCGCCGCGCCCGCGGCACGCCGCGCATCGCCGGCCGCCTCCTGCGCCGGGTGCGCGATTTCGCCTCGGCGGCCGATGCCGACAAGATCGACCGCAAGATTGCCGACCACGCGCTCAGCGCGCTCGAGGTCGATGCCGCTGGCCTCGATGCCATGGACCGCCGCTACCTCACGACCATCGCGACGAACTATGGCGGCGGCCCGGTGGGTGTCGAGACCATGGCCGCGGCCCTTTCCGAGCCGCGCGATGCGATCGAGGACATCATCGAGCCCTATCTGATCCAGTGCGGCTATCTCCAGCGCACCCCGCGCGGCCGCCTGCTCACCTCGCACGCCTTCCGCCATCTCGGCATCGCCGAGCCCTCGCGCGATGCAGCGGCACAATTCGGCTTGTTCGGCACCGACCAGGCCGAGGACGACTGACTGCCGCCGCCGGTGAACCCTCAGGTCCAATCCCGTCACTAATCGAACGCGCGGCGGACTTCGCCGCTGATGCAGACGGATTGGAGTGGGAAGAATGGAGCCGACGGGAGACGCTGGATTGCTCGGGGTGATCGCGGCCGTGCCGCAACTGCGCACGCCCGACGAGACCGAGGCGTTCCTCGATTCCCTGGCCCTCGACGAGTTGGCGTCGATGTGGTGCGCGCTTCAGCGCGTCAGCCGCCGCGACCAGGTCAGCAGCGTCTGGACTCTCAAGCTCTATTTCGATCATCTGCCGCATCGCAGGCCTGAAGCCGCGCTCGATCTCGTGCTGGAGGTGCTCAGGACCGAGGCTGACAAGCCGACGGTCATGCAGCTCGACGACAAATTCCTTCCGGTGCTGCTCCATGCGCGCGATCCTGATCTGATCGCGCGTATCGAGCACGAGGCCGGACACAATGACCGGCTGCGCTGGCTGCTCGGTGGTGTGCATGTCGCGCCCGACGACCCCTCGATGTCGCGCATTGCAGGACTTGCCGACAGCAAGGCCTGGCAGGCCGACCGTCAGGCGCAGCGCACGCCGCGCGCGCCGCTGGATTGCGCCGGCATGTCGGTGCCCGCGCTGGCGCGCGCCTGGGTCGAGCAATATTCCAGATCCGAGCGTGACCAGGACGACAATCTGTTCGCGATCATGGATTTCGAGCGCGACCTGTGCGAGGACGATCCCGACAAGTTGATCGATCTCATTCTGGAAATCCTGGAGATCGAAGCCAACCCGGTGCTGCTGTCGCTGCTGGCCGCAGGTCCCCTCGAAGACGTGATCAGCGCCGCCACGATCGACCGCATCGAGCGCGAGGCGCGGAGCAACGAACGTTTTCGTGATCTGCTCGGTGGCGTCTGGTACTACCGCGCGTCCGACGAGTTGAAGGCGCGGCTCGACGCGCTGGTCGGCGAGAGCCGTTGGTAATCCCTGTGCAGACCGTCTGCACGCAGATGCTGGCCGTCTGCACGCGTGCACCCCAATTCCGCTCCAATCCGATCGCATCGAGAGGCTGTAGCTGAAGCGGGTTTTTCATGATCACGCGCCGTCACTTCATTCGCTCCATCGGCGGTCTGTCCGCCCTCGGCATCTCGACCGCCGCCTATGGTGTCGGCGTCGAGCCGGTGCTGCGGCTCCGCGTCACCCGCTATCATCCGACGCCGCGGCAATGGCCGAAGGATTTCCCGCTGAAGATCGCCGCCATCGCCGACATCCACGCCTGCGATCCCTGGATGTCGCTGGAGCGGATCGAGGGCATCGTCGAGCGCACCAATGCGCTGAAGCCCGATATCATCGTGCTGCTCGGCGACTATGTCGCCGGCCTCCACCACGTCACGCGGCTGATCCCGTCGCGCGAATGGGCGAGGGTGCTGGCCGGCCTCAAGGCGCCGCTCGGCGTCCATGCCGTCATGGGTAATCACGACTATTGGGACGACCGGACCGTGCAGCGGGCGGGGCACGGGCCGACCATCGCGCATCGGGCGCTGGAGGCGGCCGGCATTCCCGTCTACGAGAACGACGTCGTGCGTCTGTCCAAGGACGGCCGTTCGTTCTGGCTCGCCGGGCTCGGCGATCAACTGGCTTATTATCCTTCGAAGCGTTATGGCCGCGCGCACCGGCTGGGCGCCGACGATCTCGCAGGCACGCTGGCGAAGATCTCCGACGATGCGCCGGTCATCCTGCTCGCGCACGAGCCCAACATCGCGCCGCTCGTGCCCGCGCGCGTCGCGCTGCAACTGTCCGGCCATACCCATGGCGGCCAGGTCCGCCTGCTCGGCTGGTCGCCGGCCGTGTCGCCCAAGAACGGCATGCGGCTCGCCTATGGCCACTTCCGCCTGAAATGCGATCTCATCGTCTCCGGCGGCCTCGGTTGCAGCATCATGCCGGTCCGCGTCGGCGTGCCGCCCGAGATCGTCGAGGTGACGCTGGGAAGGACAGGGCTGGTTGTATCCGATAGCGTTTTCGAGCGAAGTGGAGACCGGTTCGCGTAAAGAAAACGCGACCAAGAAAAAGCGACACGCTTGCGCGGCCGGCCGTTTTTGCGCAAAACGGGCCGGTTACCGACAAGCGAAGAGGCTCGCGACGTGACAGCTCATCTCGACGGCGAGATCCGCGATGGCCGCCACCACATGCAGGTCCGCGTCTATTACGAGGACACGGATTTTTCCGGCATCGTCTATCACGCCAATTATCTGCGCTACATGGAACGTGGCCGCACCAATCATTTGCGGTTGATGGGCGCCGAGCAGCAGGCGCTGTTCGAGCAGGCCGAGACCGAAGGCACAGGCTTTGCCTTCGTGGTGCGCTCGATGCATCTCGATTTCCTCAAGCCCGCGCGGATGGACGACGTGCTCGACGTCGTGACCTGGCCGGTCGCGGTGAAGGGCGCCTCGATCATGCTGGCGCAGGAAGTCCGTCGCGGCGGGGAGGTTCTGGTGAAAGCCGAGGTCCGCGTCGCCTTCATCAGCGGCGGCCGCGCCCAGCCGATCCCGAAATCGATCCGCGCATTGATGAAGGCCGATTTGATTTCGTGATCGCCCGATAAGTGATCAGCCGATTTGCGGTGGCCTATCGACTCCACCCATTGCGGCGATAGATTGCGGCCCCGACCAACCGATGAGGCCATCATGTCGCGCCCGCCGCTTCCACCCTTCACCCGCGAAACCGCCGCGCAAAAGGCCCGCATGGCCGAGGACGCCTGGAATTCACGCGACCCGGTGCGCGTCTCGCTCGCCTATACCGAGGACAGCCGCTGGCGCAATCGCTCCGAGGTGTTCCAGGGCCGCGAGGCCATCGTCGCCTTCCTCACCCGCAAATGGGAGAAGGAGCACGACTACCGCCTGATCAAGGACCTCTGGGCCTTCGACGAGAACCGCATCGCGGTGCGCTTCCAGTACGAATGGCACGATGGAAACGGCCAGTGGTATCGCTCCTACGGCAACGAGCAGTGGGAGTTCGACGAGCACGGCCTGATGCGGCGGCGCGAGGCGTCGATCAACGACATCATGATCGCCGAGAAGGATCGCCGGTTTCACTGGGCGGCGCCTGGGCCGCGGCCGGCGGATGTGGCGGGATTGGGAAGTGAGCCGTTCTGAACTATCTCTCCTCATGGTGAGGAGCCGCGAAGCGGCGTCTCGAACCATGCCGGCCCCGCTACCGCAGCGGGGCCTCGATCCTTCGAGACGCGCGCGAAGAGCGCGCTCCTCAGGATGAGGAGATGGATTTGCGCGCCAGAAACCTCGTGATCGCCCCACCCAGCTTCGCGTTGTCCATCGGCTCCGCCAGTGACTGCCTCGCCTTAGCCACAACATCCTCCGGCGCCTTGCCGTCGCGCAGATCGCAGCACACCTGCGCGAAGTCCACGTCGAACTCGGGGTGAGGCTGCACGGTCAGCGTCGCGCCGTTGGCGTAGAGCAGACCGGCATGCGGGGTGAAGTCGGACGAGAGGATCGTCAGCGCATCACTTGGGGGCTCGATCACCTGGTCCTGATGCGAGGCGGCGATCGCGACTGCCTCGCCGCCAATGACGCCATTCTCCGGCAGCACCTGGTAGACGTGCCGGCCGATGCTCCAGCCCTTTTCCGACTTGCGCACGGTGCCGCCGAGCGCCTGCGCGATCAGCTGATGGCCGAAACAGACGCCGACCATCGGTGTCTTGTTGGCATAGGCGGCGCGCACGAAGTCTTCCAGCGGCGCGATCCAGTCGAGCCCGTCATAGACGCCGGCGGCCGCGCCGGTGATCAGCACCGCTTCGAGCTTGCTCGGATCGGGCAATGCATCGCCATTGGGGATGCTGACGATCTCGACCGTGGCCGCCGGATCCTCGGCGCGGACCATGCGCTCGAACATGTCGGGAAACGAGCCGTGGCGCTCGCGATATTCGGAAGGGACGAGCCCGGTCTCGATGATGGTGATGCGTGCCATGTGCCCTGCTTCGGTTGCATCGCTATAACACCGCGCCCGTGGCGGCCGCGTCAACCGCCTTCGGACGGGCTCTGTCTAATCCTCGAAGCTGTCGAGCGCCTTGCGCATGGTTTCCACGAGATCCAGCGCCACCGGCGACGGACTGCGCTGTGCCGGGAAGACGGCGGAGAATTCGAAGTCGATGCGCGGCAGGAAGCGGCGGGCGACCACGCCGCGGGTGGCGAACTCCCGCGCGGTGAAGGGATCGCAGATCGCAACGCCGAGCCCCGAGGAGACCATGCCGCACATGATCTCCGACAAGGTGGTCTCGACCCGGAGCACGCGGCGAACCTCATGCCGATTGAAGACCTGGTCGACGAGATGCCGGCTCGATGATCCCGCCGACAGCGAGATGAACGTCTCGCCCTCGAAATCGCGCGGCTCCAGCACGTCCTTTTCCGCGAGGCGATGGCCGGTTGGCAGCACCGCGACGCGCGCGGGCGCCGGCAGCCGCAGGCTCGGCAGCCCGGAATGGGCGATGGGTACCTCGGCAAAGCCGATGTCGCATTGATTGTTCAGGACCCAGTCGACCACGATCGGCGAGATCACGCCGAAGAAAGCGAGGTTGAGGTTTGGCCGCTCCTGCAGGAAGTGCCCGGCCAGGCGCGGCAGATAGCCATTCGCGAGCGCCGGCAGCGCGGCGATGCGCAGCGAGCCGGTGCGGCGTCCCCGGATTTCCTCGGCCGCGGCCGTGATGCGTTCGAGGCCGACGAAGGAGCGCTCGACCTCGGTATAGAGTGCCATCGCCGCGGCGGTCGGCACCAGGCCGGTGCCGCGCCGCTCGAACAGCTCCATCTTCAACAGGGCCTGGAGGTCACGCAGCAACCGGCTCACCGCAGGCTGCGTCACCACCATCAGCTTCGCAGCCTCCGTGACGCTGCCGGTCAGCATCATCGCGCGGAAGGCCTCGACCTGCCGTGAATTGATCCGCGCCATCTCACCTTCCAATCATAACATTTTGGCATGCAGAGGGTGCCATTATTCATTGGACGATGGAAGTATAGGTCTGCGATCTTTTTCATCAGGGCTGGAGCTAGCCCGCTTTTTCGGCAGATTGGAGGGGTTCAAACCTCCAAATCGCGCCAAATCCCACCGAACAGGGGCCGGAGCCCTGGGCCGGGGAGGGGTTTGCGCGGAAGGAAATGCGGAAGGCGACCCAGCCGGAGATTTGTCGGCACGTCACCTCATTCCGGTATGGAGATCGGTCCACATGACAACTTTTCGCCTTCTGACCGCGGTCAGCATCGCAGCGCTCATTGCCGCCCCGTCGGTCGCCCCGGCCCAGCAGAAAACGCTCTACGTCGCCGGCTATGGCGGCTCGTTCGAGAAGACCATCCGCGACGAGGTGATCCCGGCCTTCGAGAAGGAAAACGGCGTCAAGGTCGAATACGTCGCCGGCAACTCCACCGACACGCTGGCCAAGCTGCAGGCGCAGAAGGGCAACCAGCAGATCGACGTCGCCATCGTCGATGACGGCCCGATGTATCAGGCGATCCAGCTCGGCTTCTGCGGTAAGCTCGACGGCCTGCCTGCCGATCTCTACGACGCCGCGCGCTTCAAGGACGACCGGGCCGTCGCCATCGGCATCGTCGCGACCGGCCTGATGTACAACACCAAGGTGTTCAAGGAAAAAGGCTGGGCGCCGCCGACCTCGTGGAACGATCTGAAGGATGCCAAATACGCCAAGCAGCTGGTGATCCCGCCGATCAACAACACCTACGGGCTGGAAGCGCTGGTGATGCTGTCGAAGATGAACGGCGGCGGCGAGACCAACGTCGATTCCGGCTTCAAGATCTTCAAGGAAGAGATCAATCCGAACGTGCTCGCCTATGAGCCGTCGCCGGGCAAGATGACCGAGCTGTTCCAGTCCGGCCAGGCTGTGATCGCGGTGTGGGGCACCGGCCGCGTGCAGAGCTTTGCCAATACCGGCTTCCCCGTCGACTTCGTCTACCCGAAGGAAGGCGCGGCGACGCTGCTGACGACGGCATGCCCGATCGCCAAGCCGAATGCTTCGCCGCTCGCCTCCAGCTTCGTCAAGATGCTGCTCGACCCGAAGATCCAGCTGGTGATGCTGAAGGATTACGGCTACGGCCCGGTGCTGAAATCGCTGGCGATCCCGCCGGAGCTCGGCAAGATGGCGCCGATCGGCGAGCGCGCGGCCAAGCTCTATAATCCGGACTGGACCGTCATCAACGAGAAGCGCGAGGAGTGGACCAAGCGCTGGAATCGCGAGGTCGAACGCTGACCGGTCGCGGCGGAGACAGCGTCATGGCCTATCTCGAACTCGATCGGGTCGCAAAGCAGTTCGGCGCGCAGACTGTGGTCGAAGACTTCAGCCTGTCGGTGGGGAAGGGGGAGTTCATCTCCTTTCTCGGCCCGTCCGGCTGCGGCAAGACCACGACCTTGCAGATGATCGCGGGCTTCCTCGATCCCACGCGCGGCGCGATCCGCCTCGAGGGCAAGGACCTGACCGCGATCCATCCGGCCAAGCGCGGTCTTGGCATCGTGTTCCAGAGCTACGCGCTGTTCCCGCACATGACAGCGGCGGAAAACGTCGCCTTCGGCCTCGAGATGCGCAACGTGCCGCGCAATGAGCGCGCCGAGCGCGTGCGTGCCGCGCTCGCGATGGTGGGTCTCGCCGGTTACGAGGACCGCCACCCCCGCCGCATGTCCGGCGGCCAGCAGCAACGCGTGGCGCTGGCGCGGGCGCTGGTGATCAAGCCGAGCGTGCTGCTGCTCGACGAGCCGCTGTCGAACCTCGACGCAAAACTGCGCGAGGAGATGCAGATCGAGCTGCGCCAGATCCAGCGCACCATCGGCACCACCACCATCCTCGTGACCCACGACCAGAACGAGGCGATGTCGCTGTCCGACCGCATCGTGGTGATGAGCCAGGGCAAGATCGAGCAGATCGGCACCCCGCAGGAGACCTATGAGCGGCCGGCCTCGGCCTTCGTCTCGCAGTTCTTGGGCAAGACCAATGATTTTGCCGGAACGATCGACCGGACCGTCGCGCCCACGCAACTGTTGGCGGGCTCCTGGCGCGCACCGGCGCCGGCCGGGCTCGGCGGCCCTGTTACCGTCAGCATTCGTCCCGAACGAATCGGCTTCGGCGATGCCGGCCTCAGCGCAAAGATCATCACGCGCATCTTCCAGGGCAATCACTGGCTGTTCCAGTGCGACAGCGAATGCGGCCCGGCGATCGTGATCCGCCAGAATGACGGCCAGGCGCAGCCGGCCGAAGGCGACGCGGTTCGCCTCACCTGGCGTCCCGAGGACATGAGCGTACGCGCGAGGGCCGGCGCATGAGCATGGCCGCCGAGGAGCGCAGCGTACGCGCGCCGTGGGCGCTGACGGCGCCCGCCCTGATGCTGTTCGTCGGCGTGCTGCTGATTCCGCTGGCGATGACGGTGATGCTGTCGTTCCACGATTGGGGTCAGTACAAGGGCATCGAGCCGGTCTTCATCCTCAAGAACTGGCACGAGATCGCGACCGATCCCTATTACGCCGAAATGTTCTGGCGGACGTTCCGCATTGCCATCCTGACCACGCTGCTCACGGCCCTGCTCGGCGCGCCCGAGGCCTACATCCTCAACCGCATGGACGGCCGCTGGAAGAGCTTCTTCCTGCTGGTCATCCTCGGCCCGCTGCTGATCTCCGTCGTCGCGCGCACGCTCGGCTGGGCGCTGCTGTTCGGCGGCAACAACGGCCTCGTCAACAAGCTCCTGATGTCGCTCGGGGTGATGCGTTCCCCCATTCCCTTCATGTTTACCGAGACGGGCATGATCATCGCGCTCGCGCATGTGATGATGCCGTTCATGGTGCTGTCGGTGTGGGCGGCGCTGCAGCGGCTCGATCCGCAGATCGAGAATGCCGCGATGTCGCTCGGTGCCGGACCCGTCACCATCATCCGCCGCATCATCATGCCGCAGATCATGCCGGGCGTGCTATCGGGCGCGATCATCGTGTTCTCGCTCTCGGCCAGCGCCTTTGCGACGCCCGCGATCATCGGCGGCCGCCGGCTCAAGGTCGCGGCGACGCTCGCCTATGACGAATTCCTCAATACGCTGAACTGGCCGCTGGGCGCCGCCGTCGCGACGCTGCTGCTGGTCGCGCTGGTCTTGATCGTCGTCGGCAGCAACGCGCTGATCGAGCGCCGTTACGCGGAGGTGTTCCGATGAGACGGAACGGTCCGCTCGCGCTGATCTTCCATACCATCTTCGTCATCGTCATGGTGGCGCCGATCCTGGTGGTCTGTCTCGTCGCCTTCACGCCCGAAGGCTTTCTGTCGCTGCCGACCAACGGGTTTTCGCTGCGCTGGTTCAGGGCGATCGCGAACTACCCCGAATTCATCCACGCCTTCTGGGTCAGCCTCGGGTTGGGCGCGCTGTCGTCCTTCGTGGCGCTGCTGTTCGCGGTGCCGGCCGCGCTGGCGATCGCGCGCTATCGCTTCCGCGGCCGTGATGCGCTGGCGGCGTTGTTCCTGTCGCCGCTGATGATCCCGCACGTCGTGCTCGGCATCGCTTTCCTGCGCTTCTTCACATCAGTCGGCCTCGGCGGCAGCTTTGCCGCGCTGATCATCGCGCATGTCATCATCGTGTTTCCGTTCGCGCTGCGGCTGACGCTGGCGGCGGCGACCGGCATGGATCGCACGGTCGAGATGGCCGCAGTGTCGCTCGGCGCCGGCGGCTGGACGCTGTTTCGTCGCGTGACCTTGCCGCTGATCCTGCCCGGCGTCATCAGCGGCTGGGCGCTCGCCTTCATCCAGTCCTTCGACGACCTCACCATGACCGTCTTCCTCGCGGCACCCGGCACCGAGACGTTGCCGGTGCGCATGTTCCTTTATATCCAGGACAACATCGATCCGCTGGTGACGTCGGTCTCGGCCTGCGTGATCGCTGTGACCATGACCGCCCTCATTCTGCTCGACCGCTTCTACGGGCTCGACCGCGTGCTCGCAGGCAAGGGCGGCGATACGGGGCGATAGGAGAACCCATGTCAGGAGAATACGACGTCGCCGTCGTCGGCGGCGGACTGCTCGGCTCCGCCATTGCCTGGGGCCTCGGCCGGCTCGGCAAGCGCGTCGCCGTGCTCGACGAAGGCGACATCACCAAGCGCGCCTCGCGCGCGAACTTTGCGCTGGTGTGGGTGCAGAGCAAGGGCCTCGGCATGCCGGCCTATACGGTGTGGACAGTCCAGGCATCGCAGGCATGGGCCCGGCTTGCGTCCGAGCTGAAGCAGCAGACCGGGCTCGATGTTGCCCTTCAGCAGAATGGCGGCTTTCACCTGACGCTCGGCGAGGACGAATTCGGCCAGCGCACCGAGCTCGTCAAGCGCATGCACAATCAGGTCGGCGCCGCCGATTACAAGATGGAGATGCTGCGGCCCTCCGAGATCAAGAAGGCGCTGCCGCTGATCGGGCCCGAGGTCTCCGGCGGCAGCTATTGTCCGCTCGACGGTCACGTCAATTCGCTGCGCACGTTCCGCGCGTTCCATACCGGCTTTGGGGCGTTCGGTATCGATTATCTTCCGGAGCGGCCGGTTTCGGCGATCAGCAAGAGCGGCGGCGAATTCCGCCTGACCACGCCGAAGGGCGAGCTGCGCGCTGCCAAGATCGTGCTCGCCGCCGGCAATGCCAACCAGACGCTCGCGCCGATGGTCGGCCTCCATGCGCCGATGGGTCCGACCCGCGGCCAGGTCGTCGTGACCGAGCGCACCATGCCGTTCCTGCCGCATCCGCTGACCACGATCCGCCAGACCGACGAGGGCACGGTGATGATCGGCGACAGCAAGGAAGACGAGCTCGACGACCGCACGCTGAAACATTCGATCAGTGCCGTCATGACCGATCGTGCCCAGCGCATGTTCCCGCATCTGTCGCGGCTCAACGTGGTCAGGAGCTGGGCCGGCATCCGCGTGATGCCGGAGGACGGCTTTCCGATCTACGACCAGTCGGAGACCCATCCCGGCGCCTTCGTCGCCTGCTGCCATTCCGGCGTGACGCTCGCCTCCAACCACGCTTTCGAGATCGCGCGCATGGTGGCGCAGGGCGCGCTCGAGCCCGAGCTGGTCGGCGCGTTCTCCGCCAGCCGCTTCGGCCGCGCGGGTGCCGCGAACAACAGCGGCTATTAGAGATTCCAAAGGAGCCATGAGGCATCCCATGTTCAAGAGATCCGAACAGGACAAGCGTGCGCAGGTCCAGATCTTCGTCGACGGCGTGGCCGTCGCGGCGCGCCAGGGCGACACTGTCTCCGCTGCGCTGTTGGCGTCCGGTCGCGACGTGCGGCGGTCCACCGCCGTCAGCGGCGCGCCGCGTCTGCCTTACTGCATGATGGGCGTGTGCTTCGACTGCCTCGTCACCATCGACGGCGTCGGCAACCGCCAGGGTTGCCTCGTGCCCGTCGCCGAGGGCATGCAGATCGAAATCCAGAAGGGCAAGCGGGAGATTGGACGATGAGCGTGGCTCCCAAGCGTGAAGACTACGACGTCGTGGTGATCGGCGCCGGTCCGGCCGGGCTTGCTGCTGCGGCGACCTCGGCCGGCGCAGGTCTGACGACGCTGATGCTCGACGAGAACATCGGCCCCGGCGGTCAGGTGTTTCGCGCGATTTCCTCGACGCCCGTGACCGACCGCAACCAGCTCGGTGCGGATTATTGGGTCGGTGCTGATCTCGTGCAGGCGCTGCGCGCGAGCAATGCCGAGGTCATTCATCGCGCCACGGTCTGGAGCCTCGACCGCAATCTCGACATCGCCGTCTCCATCGGCGGCGCCTCCGCCTTCGTTAGGGCGAAGCGCGTGATCCTCGCGACCGGCGCGCTGGAGCGGCCGTTCCCGATTCCCGGCTGGACGGTGCCGGGCGTGATGACCGCCGGCGCGGCGCAGACCATGCTGAAATCATCGGCGCTGGTGCCTGACGGCCGCACCGTGATCGCGGGGCAGGGGCCGCTGCTCTGGCTGCTCGCCGCGCAGATCCTGCGGCTCGGCGGCCGCATCGACCGCATCCTCGACACCACCGGGCGCGGCAATTATTTCGCGGCGCTGCCGCACGCCTTCGCGTTCCTGACCTCGCCTTATTTCGCCAAGGGCCTGTCGATGATGCGCGAGGTCAAGGCCAAGGTGCAGGTCGTCTCCGGTGTCACCGAGCTTGCGGCGGCCGGCGACGGCCAGCTTGCGAGCGTCAGCTATGTCGCGGGCGGCAAGCGCGAGACCATTCCTGCGGATTTGCTTCTGTTGCATCAGGGCGTCGTGCCCAACGTCAATCTGGCGATGGCGGCCGGTGTCGAGCATCGCTGGGATGATCTGCAACTCTGCTGGTCGCCGGTGCTGGATGCGAGCGGCAATTCGTCGGTCGCCGGCATCGCGATCGCCGGTGACGGCGCGGGCATCGGTGGTGCCAATGCCGCCGTGGTCCGCGGTCGCATCGCCGCGCGTGCGGCGGTCGAAGCGCTTGCGCCCGCAGTTGCGGCGAAGCTCCCTGCAATGGCAGCGCTGCGTGCCGATCTCGCCAAGGCCGAACGCGGCCGCGTGTTCCTCGACACGCTGTTCCGGCCCGCGCCGCAGTTCCGCATTCCCTCGGGCGATACCATCGTCTGCCGCTGCGAGGAGGTGACGGCCAAGGACGTCCTCGATTCCGTCGCGATCGGCGCGACCGGGCCGAACCAGCTCAAGGCCTATCGCCGCACCGGCATGGGCCCGTGCCAGGGCCGGCTCTGCGGTCTCACCGTCACCGAGCTGATGGCGCAGGCGCGGGCTAAGACCCCGCAGGAGATCGGCTACTACCGGCTGCGCGCGCCGGTGAAGCCCATCACGCTCGCCGAGCTCGCCGCGGTGCCGAAGAGCGAGGCCGACGTCAAGGCCGTGGTGCGCGGATGACTGTGAATGTGGATGCGATCGTCATTGGCGGCGGCATCCATGGCTGCTCGACCACGCTGCATCTCTGTCTCGCCGGCCTGAAGCCGGTGCTGATCGAGAAGGACTATGCGGGCCGCCACGCCTCCGGCGTCAACGCCGGCGGCGTGCGTCAGCTCATGCGGCACATCCCGGAGATTCCGCTCTCGATCCGGTCGATGGGGATCTGGGAGAAGATCAACGATCTCCTCGACGACGATTGCAGCTTCGAGAGCTACGGCCAGGTGCTGGTCGCCGAGAACGAGGAGGAGCTCGCGGCTTGCCGTGCGCGCGTCGCCGAGCTCAACGCGCTCGGCTTCACCCATGAGGAGCTGATCGACGCGGCTGAATTGCGGCGGTTGGTACCGGCGGTCGCCGAGACCTGTCCCGGCGGCGTGGTCTCGCGCCGCGACGGCGCGGCCAATCCGGCACAGACGACGACGGCGTTCCGCCGCAAGGCCGCGCAGCTCGGCGCTGCCGTGCGCGAGGGCGTCGCCGCCAGCAACATCCGCTACAGCGACGGCCTCTGGCATGTCGATGCCGGCACGGAGACCTTTGCTGCGCCGGTGCTCGTCAATGCCGCCGGCGCCTGGGCCGGCAGGATCGCGGCCGATCTCGGTGAGCCCGTGCCGGTCGAGACCGTGGCGCCGATGCTGATGATTACCTCGCGCGTGCCGCACTTCATCGATCCCGTCGTGATCCTGCGCGGCCGAAAACTGTCCTTCAAGCAGTTCAAGAACGGCACCGTGCTGATCGGCGGCGGCCATCTGGCGACACCCTATCAGGATCGCAACGAGACGGTGCTCGACTGGAAGAGCCTTGCGACCAGCGCGCAGACCGTGTTTGAGCTGTTCCCGGTGATGCGTAGCGCGACGATCGTCCGCGCCTGGGCCGGCATCGAGGCCAAGATGAAGGACGATATTCCCGTGTTCGGGCCGAGCAGCCGCCACAGGGGGCTCTACCACCAGTTCGGCTTCTCGCTGCACGGCTTCCAGCTCGGTCCCGGCGCCGGCGCCGTGATGGCGGAGCTGATCGTCAACGGCGGCACGCAGACCAGAATCGGCGATCTCGGCATTGATCGCTTCCATCCCTCCACGCTCTAAACTCAAGAGGACATCATGAGCATCACCCGCAGCATTCGCACGCCCATTCAGCACCGCGCCGTCGAAGCCAACGGCTTCGTCTTCATCGGCGGCACCATCGCTGACGACATTTCGGGCTCGATGGGCGACCAGACCCGCAACATCCTTGGCAAGATCGCCGGCTACCTGAAGGAAGCCGGCACCGACAAGAGCCGCGTCGTCAGCGCCTCGATCTTCGTGACCGACCTCTCCAAGAAGAACGAGATGGACCCGGTCTGGACCGAGTTCTTTGGCGACAACCTGCCGACCCGCGCCACCGTCGGCGTCGCCGATCTCGGTGGCGCGCTGATCGAGGTGGTGGTCACCGCGCTCAAGGGCTGAGCGCGCTTGCCGACGAAGGGACGACAGCGCCTCTCGCGCGGTCGTCTCCTCGCGCCGCGCCTTGATCTCGCCCTTCGAAGGGAATACTTGGAGGGTTCCTCAACCAGGATCTTCGCAGCCATGGATTTCACCCCAACCGCAATGCCCATCCGCCTTGCTCACGGGGAATTCCATGCCTGCTTCAATCATCCTGTCGAACCTGTCGCTGTCCACGCCTGACGGCCGTTCTCTCCTCTCCAACCTCGATCTGACATTCGCGGCCGAGCGGACCGGTCTCGTCGGCCGCAACGGCGTCGGCAAAACCACGCTGCTTGCCTCGATCTCGGGGCACCATCTTCCCCAGTCAGGACGCGTTCTCGTCAACGGCAGCATCGGCCTGCTGCGCCAGGACGTGCAATTGCCTGCAGGTGCGACCGTGGCCGACCTGTTCGGCATACGGCCGGCGCTGGACTTGCTGCGCCGGGCCGAGCGGGGCGATGCTTCGGTCGACGACATCGCGGAGGTCGACTGGACGCTCGAAGCGCGGCTCGAGGCCGCGCTGGCACGCCTGGGGTTCGATCCGTCGCCCGACACGGAGCTGTCGTGCCTGTCCGGCGGACAGATCACGCGGGTTCGGCTCGCTGCGCTGATCTTCGCCCGGCCGGACTTCCTGTTGCTGGACGAGCCCACCAACAATCTCGACCAGGATGGACGCAAGGCGGTGACCGATCTCCTCGCCGCCTGGCGCGGCGGCGCGATCGTCGTCAGCCACGACCGGAACTTGCTCGAAGCCATGGATGCGATCGTCGAAGTGACGTCGCTGGGCGCAACCCGATATGGCGGCAATTGGACGAGCTACCGCGAGCGGAAGGCCGTCGAGCTCGCGGCCGTCAGGCACGATCTCGCGCATGCCGAGAGGCGTCTTTCGGAGATCGACGGCAAGGCGCAGGAGGCCGCGGAGAAGAAAGCGCGCAAGGACAGCGGCGGGCGGAAGAAGCGAGCCAAGGGCGACATGCCGCGCATTCTCGCCGGCGCGCGCAAGGATCGCAGCGAAGATACCGGCGGCAAGACCGCGCAGATCGCCGAGCGGCAGCGCGCGGAGGCGCGCGAGGCCGTTGACGCCGCGCGCCGCCGCATCGAGATTCTTCAGCCGATGTCGGTGAAGCTGCCCGTGGCGAGCCTGCCGGCGGGCCGGGAGGTGGTCTCGCTCGACGGCGTCAGCGCCGGCTATCAGCCGGAGCGGCCGATCTTGCGCGATCTGTCGTTCTCGATCGTCGGACCCGAGCGGGTCGCCCTGGCGGGGCCGAACGGCTCGGGCAAGACCACGCTGCTGAAGCTGATCGCGGGCGACATGCGGCCGCTCGCCGGCATCGTGCGGGTTCGGCCCGACTTCGCGCTGTTCGACCAGAAGGTCAGCCTGCTCGATCCCGGAATCTCGATCCTCGGGAACTTCCAGCGTCTTAACCAGAAGGCGGGTGCGAATGAATGTCATGCGGCGCTGGCGCGGTTCATGTTTCGCGCAGATGCGGCCTTGCAGATCGTCGGGAGCTTGAGCGGCGGACAGATGTTTCGCGCAGGGCTTGCCTGTGTGCTGGGCGGTTCAGCGCCGCCCTCGCTGCTGATCCTGGACGAGCCGACCAATCATCTCGACATCGAGTCCATCGAAGCGGTCGAAGCGGGCCTGCGGGCCTATGACGGCGCGCTGCTCGTCGTCAGCCATGACGAAGCATTCCTGGAAGCGATCGGGATTGCGCGGCGGATCGATCTTGCCGCCAAGGCGCAGCACAATGGCGGGATCCTCTGATCCCGCGTGGCGATTTGGATATGGCAGTGATTTTCAAAAACCCGACGCCCTGCCCCCAGCGCGTCGGGTGGAAAAAATGAGTATCAATCGGTGATCCCAATCCGATTGTTGTGACGCGTGCCGCATCACTTTGCTACTCCGGGAAACTACCGCGTTGGAACCGGGCTTTGCCTTCCCCGCGCGTGTCTACGAGGCAGCGCTTCCACCCGGCTCCAGTGCTTCGCCGATCTCCAGCGGATGCGCCATGGTCTCGTGCAGCGCCTCGCGGTCGAGCTCGCCTTCGGAGATGCTGATGACGACGCAGGCAACGCCGTTGCCGATCAGGTTGGTCAGCGCGCGGCATTCGCTCATGAACTTGTCGATCCCGACCAGGATCGCGATCGACTGGATCGGAATGTCGGGCACGATCGACAGCGTCGCGGCGAGCGTGATGAAGCCGGCGCCGGTGACGCCCGAAGCGCCCTTCGAGGTGATCATGGCGATGCCCAAAATGCCGAGCTCCTGCCAGATCGTCAGATGGGTGTTGGTCGCCTGCGCCAGGAACAGCGTCGCCAGCGTCATGTAGATGTTGGTGCCGTCGAGGTTGAAGCTGTAGCCGGTCGGGATCACGAGGCCGACCACCGAGCGCGAGGCGCCGAGATGCTCCATCTTCTGGATCATCTGCGGCAGCACCGTCTCCGACGACGAGGTGCCGAGCACGATCAGGAGTTCGTCCTTGATGTAGGCGATGAAGCGCAGGATCGAGAAGCCGGCGAGCCGCGCGATCGCACCCAGGACCACGAGCACGAACAGCATGCTGGTGAGGTAGAACGTGCCGATCAGCGCGGCTAGATTGAGCAGCGAGCCGAGGCCATAGGCGCCTACCGTGAACGCCATCGCACCGAAGGCGCCGATCGGCGCTACGCGCACGATGATGCGGATGATGCCGAAGAACATCTTAGCGGCCTTGTCGATCGCATCCGCAATGGGCTCGCCGGCCTTGCCGAGGAAGGCGATGGCGAAGCCTGATAGAATCGAGATCAACAGCACCTGCAGCAGGTCGCCACGCGCGATCGCGCCGACATAGCTGTCCGGAATGATCGCCATGAGATGGGCGACGATGCCGTCTTCGTGGGCCTTGTTGACGTATGACGCCACCGATTTCGGATCGATGGTGGCAGGATCGATGTTGAAGCCGTGGCCCGGCTGGAGGATTTCGCCGACCAAGAGGCCGACGGCGAGCGCGACGGTCGAGACCGTCTCGAAATAGATCAGCGACTTCAGCCCGACGCGGCCGACGCGCTTGAGGTCGCCCATCGAGGAGATGCCGTGTACGACGGTGCAGAAGATGACGGGCGCGATCATCATCTTGATCAGCGCGATGAAGCCGTCGCCGAGCGGCTTCAGGGCCTTGCCGAGATCAGGATAGAAATAGCCGATCAGCACCCCGAACGCGATGGCGATCAGCACCTGCACATAAAGGATCTTGTACCAGGGCTGATGCCGGCGGTGGATGGCTGGCTGGATCGCGACTTGTGTCATAGGCTGGGCCCTGGAACGCATTGATCTTGCAAAGATTTGAATCTTTGCATCATGTGATGGTCACCGCAGAAGCGACAATCACATTTTTGTCGGATCGCACGACGATCGATCGCTGCACCGCAACTGGGGGGAACATGTCGACTGCAACCGGCTCGGACGAGCAAGCACAGAGCTATTTTCCGCGCTGGACGCTGAAGACCTCGGGCGTGATCATGCCCGAGGAGCGGCTGTCATGGGGCCAGACCGTCGTCTCCGGTCTTCAGCATTGCGTCGCGATGTCCGGCTCGACGATCATCGCGCCGTTGCTGATGGGGTTCGATCCCAATGTAGCGGTCCTGTTCTCCGGCATCGGCACGCTGATCTTCTTCGTGATCGTGGCCGGGCGCGTGCCAAGCTATCTCGGGTCGAGCTTCGCGTTCATCGCCGTCGTCATCGCCGCCACGGGCTATGCCGGACATGGGGCGAACCCCAATATCTCGGTCGCGCTCGGCGGCATCGTCGGAGCCGGCGTGCTCTACGGGGTGATCGCGCTGGTCGTGATGTGGTCGGGGGTCGGCTGGGTCGAGAGGCTGCTGCCGCCGGCCGTCACCGGCGCCGTGGTCGCGGCGATCGGCCTCAACCTCGCGCCCGTGGCGGTCAAGGCGGTGAGCGCCAACGCCTTCGACACGGGGATCGGGCTCGCCACCGTTCTGATCATCGGCGTGGTTGCGGTTGCAGCTCCCGGCCTTTGGCGCCGGCTGCCGATCATCCTCGGCGCGATCGGTGGATACCTCTTGTACCTGCTGTTTGCGAACGGCCTCGGCTTCGGCAAGCCGATCGACTTCGCGCAGCTGAAGGCCGCGCCGTGGATCGGCCTGCCGAACTTCACCGCGCCGACGTTCGAGGCCAATGCCATCTTCCTGATTGCGCCGGTCGCCATCATCCTCGTCGCCGAGAACCTCGGTCACATCAAGGCGGTCGGCGCCATGACGGGCCGGAGCCTGGACGCCTATCTCGGGCGCGCGCTGTTCGCCGACAGCCTGGCGACCATCGTCGCGGCCTGCGGCGGCGGCACCGGGGTCACCACCTATGCCGAGAACATCGGCGTCATGGCGGCGACGAAGGTCTATTCGACATTGCTGTTTGCCTTCGCCGCCATCGTGTCGATCCTGCTCGGCTTCTCGCCGAAATTCGGCGCGCTGATTCTGTCGATCCCGGGGCCGGTCATCGGCGGTCTCTCGATCGTGCTGTTCGGACTGATCGCGGCGATGGCGGGCCGGATCTGGGTCGAGAACAAGGTCGACTTTGCAAATCCTGCAAACCTGATCACCGCCGCCGTGGCGTTGACCGCGGGCGCGGGCGACCTCACGCTCAGATTTGGCGCATTCACGATCGGCGGCATCGGCACCGCAACCTTCGGCGCCATCATCCTCCACCAGATTCTGACCTCGCCGCTGGCGAGCCGCGCGGAGTGAATCCCAGCGATGCGCTGGAGGGATGGAACAAAAACCCCGTTCCATCCATGATGCATGGCATTCCGGAGAGACCCCATGCCGCAACCCAACCTCCCGACTTCCTATCCTTCGCGCCTTGTCGGCCGATACGCGCTGGTGACCGGCGCCTCGCAAGGCATTGGCCGCGCCGTCGCTATCAGGCTCGCCGAGGAGGGCGCCACCGTCGCCATCAACTATTTCGATCACGCCGGGAGGGCCGAGGAGACGCTCGCGCTGGCGCGGACCGCATCGAGCGACCGCGGCCACGGCAGACTCGATCACATCGTCGTCAAGGCCGACGTCAGCAATGAGCGGGACATCGCCGCGATGTTCGAGACCATCCTGGCGCGCTGGAAGCGTCTCGACTGCCTCGTCAACAATGCCGGCTTCCAGCAGGAATCGCCGAGCGAGGCGCTTGACGTCGAAACCTATCGCCGCATCATCGACGTCAACCTGAACGGCGCCGTGCTCTGCGCGCAGAAGGCGCTCGCGCATTTCGTGGCGCGCGGGGGAGGCGGCAGCATCATCAATTGCTCCAGCGTGCACCAGATCATCCCGAAGCCCGGCTATCTCGCCTATTCGATCAGCAAGGGCGGCATGGCCAACCTGACGCGCACGCTGGCGCTGGAGTTCGCCAGCCGGGGCATTCGCGTCAACGCCGTGGGTCCCGGCGCGATCGACACGCCGATCAACGCGGCCTGGACCGGCGATCCAGAAAAGCGCGGCGTCGTCACCAGCCACATTCCGATGGGGCGCGTCGGCACGCCGGAGGAGATCGCCGCCGTGTTCGCCTTCCTCGCTTCGGACGATGCGAGCTACATCACCGGACAGACCCTCTATGCCTGCGGAGGCCTGACGCTGTTTCCGGAGTTTCGCGAGAACTGGGCGAGCTAGCAGTCTGCTGAAAAACCGGCAAATTCGTTGCTGATTGGCGTTTGGGTTGGACCTTGGTCGGAAGTTTGATGTCGGAGCGGCGATTGCCTCTCCGATCGGCGACCTCAACCTGCGACGAGCTTGGGTATCCGGACGAGGTTGTAGGCAATCAGATTGAGCAGGAAGTCGGCGGCGACGCGAGCGATGCCCCGATGTTTGGTCTTGCGCATGGTGCCATGCTGCTTGCCCCATCCGAAGATGCACTCGACCATCGCCCGCCGTGACTGGGACATGCTGTAGCCCGGGTGCCGCGTTGTGCGCTCGTCGATGGCGCTGTTGCGGGTCTTGCCGGTTTTGGTGACGGCCTGGTTCTGGGTCACATGCGGCGTCACGCCGATGGCACGAAGATTGTCGACATGCTCGGCCGTATCGTACGCCTTGTCCTCACCGGCGGTGATGCGGCGGCCTGCGGCTTTGCGTCTCGCCTTCAGCATCGCCTCTGAAGCCCGGCGTTCGGCGGTACCATTGGCATGCGTGACCTTGCCGGCTACCGCCAGCCCGTGCCGGTTCTCCATGGTGGCGTGGCCCATATAGCAAAGCCTGGCCTCTCGCCCGGCCGCCTTGCGATAGAGCCGGCTGTCAGGGTCGCTGGTGCTCGCATGGGTGTCGTTCTTGCGCTTCTGGCCATGGAAGTTGGCGCCGTCATCATCGTCGCCGCTGCCGTCCTTGGGGCGAAAGCTCTTCTGTGAAGCCCAGGCCTCGATCAGCGTGCCATCCACCGAGAAGTGCTCGCTCGACAACAGGGGCTTCACATCCGGATGGTTCAGAAGCTTCGCCATGAACTTGGCGAACACCTCGCCGTTCTCCAACCGGGCACGGTTCTTCGTAAACGTTGTCGGGTCCCAGACCGGATCATCCGGCGAAAGCCCCACGAACCAACGATACAGCAAATTATAGTCCAGCTGTTCCATCAGCTGTCGTTCCGAGCGGATGCCATAAAAGGCCTGCAGCAGCAGAGCACTCAACAACTGCTCGGGCGGGATCGAAGGACGACCTTCCTTCGAATACAGCCCGCTCAATGTCCGGTTCAGATCGCTCAGAACGGCACGTACAAGATCTCGTATCTTGCGCAACGGGTGGTCCTTCGGAACCAGCGCCTCAGGCAAAACATACGAGAACAGTCCACCCTGATCCTCGAACTTGCCACGCATCCCCAGCCTCCGAGATCCAATGCAAATCAGTGAATCACGAAACTCCGACAAAAACGATAGTTTTTCAGCAGACTGCTAGCGCTTGGCCGGGACTTCCTGCGGCGGCTCGTCGTCGGCAATGGCGCGCCAGGCGGCGCCGTCGAGATCGTCGTACTGGCCGCTCTTGAGCGACCACAGGAAAGCGACGAGGCCGGCGCCGCCGAGCATCAAGGCCAGCGGGACCAGGATGACCAGGATCTCCATCACACGATCTCCCGCGAGGACGTGCGCGCACGCAGCGAATTCAGCATGACCAGGATCGAGGATCCGCTCATGGCGGCCGCCGCGATCAGCGGCGTCACGATGCCACTGATCGCAACCGGCACCGCGAGCACATTGTAGCCGATGGCGAGCCAAAGGTTTTGCCGCATCAGGTGCAGCGCCTTGCGCGAAGCGTCGATGGCGGCAACCACCGGGGCGAGCGGCCGGCCGAGGAAGACGAGGTCGGCGGTGGCCTGGCTGAGATGCGCAGCCGAGATCGGCGACATTGAGACATGGGCCGCCGCCAGCGACGGCGCGTCGTTCATGCCGTCGCCGACCATCAGCACCTTGGCGCCGCGCTGCTTCAGTTCCTCGATCCGCGCGATCTTGTCGGCCGGCGTGACGCCGGCGCGCCATTCGGGAATTTCAAGCGCTTCGGCCGCCGCCCTCACGGCCGGCTCGCGATCGCCGGAGAGGATCTCGATGCCGATATTGCGCGCCTTCAGCGCCGCGATCACAACCTTGGCATCCGGCCGCAGGCCCTGGCGGACCGAGAGGACGAACCGCTCACTGCCTCTGCTGAATGCGACGATGGAGGCCTCGGGATCGACGAGAGTGCTGCCGATCAGCGCCTCCGCACCGCAGAAGGAGGGGCGGCCAAGGCGGAGCTCGACGCCGTCCACGGTCGCGCGGACGCCCTGACCGGCCTCTTCGACCGCACCGACAACGGGCGATTTGGCGCCGGCAGCCTGCGCCACGGCGGCGGCAACCGGATGATGGCTCGACAGTGCGAGCCGGCCGGCGACCTCGAAGATGTCGGCGGGGATATCGGCGGCATTCATCACTTCGAGATCGGGCAGCGTCAGCGTGCCGGTCTTGTCGAAGATGACATGGTCCGCCTCGGCCAGCCGCTCGATCGCGTCGCCGGAATTGAGTAGCACGCCGGACTTGAACATCGCGCCGGAGGCGATGGTCTGCACGGTCGGAATGGCGAGGCCCAGCGCGCACGGGCAGGTAATGATCAGCACGGCGACGCCCGTCACGATCGCATCATGCCAGCTCGCGCCGGCGATGACCCAGCCAAGGATGGTCAGAAGCGCGGTCGCATGCACCACCGGCGCATAAAGCCGCGAGGCGCGGTCGGCCAGCCGCATGTAGCGCGAGCGCGCCTGCAACGCGTTGTCGAGCAGCCGGGTGATCTCAGCCAGCAAGGTCGCCTCGGATGCCGCCGAGACCCGCACCCGTAGCGTGCCGGAGATATTCATCGAGCCCGCATAGACCGGCGTACCCTGCTCGGCCGTGACGTAGAGCGTCTCGCCGGTGATCAGGCTCTGGTCGATCTCCGAACGCCCCTCGATCACGGTGCCGTCGACCGCGCAACGCTCGCCGGGCCTGAGCAGCACGATGTCGCCGGGATGGATCGCGGCCACCGGCACCTGCGAGATCTCGTCGGGACCGACGAACTTGGCCGCCGTCTCCGCCTTCAGCGCGGCGAGATTGCCGGCGACCGCGCGGGTCCGCCGTCGCATGTTCTGGTCGAGGAAGCGGCCGACCAGCAGGAAAGTCAGCAGCATGATCGCCGCGTCGAAATAGGCGTGCTCGGCGTGGTGGATGGTCTCGACCACCGACATGCCGAGCGCCAGGATCACGCCGATCGAGATCGGCACGTCCATGTTGGTCGTCTTGGCCGACAGCGCGCGCCAGGCCGAGCGGAAGAACGGCTGGCCGGCATAGGCGGCCGCCGGCAGCGCGATCAGCGCCGAGAGCCAGTGAAAGAAGTCACGCTGCTCGGGCAGCATGTCCGAGACGTTGCCCGACCACACCGGGATCGACAGCATCATCACGTTCATAGTGGCGAAGGCGGCGACGCCGAGGCAGCGCAGCAGGAAGCGCGATTCGGCGACCTCCGCCACTTCAGCGCTTTCGGTTTCGAACGGATAGGCCTTGTAGCCGAGCTCTTCGAGCCGGTCGATGAAGCGGCCGGGGTCGAGTGTGCCCGCCTTCCATTCCAGCGCGACGCGGCGGTCGGTGAGATTGACGCGCGCCAGCGTGACGTCGGGGATGGCGGACAGGCCGCGCTCGATCTTGGCCATGCAGCCGGCGCAGTGAACGCCTTCGACCGCGAGATCGATGTGCTGGACGCCCTCGCCCGCTTCGCGAACGTAGTGAGAGAAATCGCGCGTGACCTGCATGACAAAATCCTTCAGTTCAGGATCACGCGGTTGCGCGACAGGAACACGCGCGTGCCCCGCGCCTCGCCCTCGATCACCAGGTCCCACTGGCCCGGCGCGACGGATGCGGCATCGCCGCGATAGAGGCCGATGCCGGCCTCGGTGAGCTCGACGGCGAGATCGGCGCGCTTGTCGGTCGGCCGCTCCAGCCGTCCGCCGAATTTCAGTCCGGAGATCGGCTGGCCGCCGGCATCGCGCGCCTCGACCTGGACCACGGCGCTGCCGTCGTTGCGGCGCTCGATATGGGCGTTGACCTTCCATTTGCGCGCGGCCTGGTCCTGCGCCGCCGAGATCTCGCGGTCGTAGGTCAGGCCGGCGGCATAGGGGCTGTCGACCTCGGTGCCGGGCAGCGTCGCGATCGCGAGCTTCATCATCGTGACGTTGACGCCGATCACGAGGCCGAAGAAGGCGAGCAGCATCAGGAAGACCTTGGTTCCGGTCAGCGGCTTGGATGACATGATGCTCTCCTGGACTTACGGCGCGACGAAATTGTCGGTGGCGCTCGCGGCGACGCCCAGCCCGATGTCCATGACGTGGAAGCGGACCGGAATCGACTTCTCCGGATTGTTTTCAGCCGGCGCGGTGACGAGCAGCCGCAGCTCGCTGGTGGAGTCGCGCGGGATCACGATGATCGGCCGGTCCGGCGTCACCGAATCGGCGCCGACGACGTGCATCGTCGGGTTGATCGGTCCCTCCACGTCGATGGCGATGGCGCGATCGTAGCCGCTCTTGTTCAGCAGCCGCACCGTGTAGGCGTTGCGGATCGAGCCGTCGCTGAGCTTGACCGCGACCGGGTTGCGGTCATGCAGCACGTTGACGTCGAGCAGGCTGCGGGTTGCGAGCATGTAGACCATGAAGCCGCCAATCGCGGCGATGATCGCGCTGTAGACGATGGTGCGCGGCCGGACGATCCGGTAGATCGGCGCCTTGCCTTCCTGGCGGCGATGGATGTTGATGTCGTTGTCGTAGCCGATCAGCCGCTTCGGACGGCCGATCTTGGCCATCACGTTGTCGCAAGCGTCGATGCAGAGGCCGCACTGGATGCATTCCATCTGCGGTCCGTTGCGGATGTCGATGCCGGTCGGGCAGACCGCGACGCATTGGTAGCAATCGACGCAGTCGCCGACCTGCTGGCCGAGCGCGCGCAGCTCGGCGGCCTTCTTGACCGAGGTGCGCTTCTCGCCGCGGTCGTAGCGATAGGTGACGTTGAGCGCCCATTCGTCGGTGAGCGCGGCCTGGATGCGCGGCCACGGGCACATGTAGGTGCAGACCTGCTCGCGCATGTAGCCGGCGAGGACGTAGGTCGTCGCGGTGAGGATGCCGATCCAGATATAGGCGATCATCGGCCCCTGGAAGGTGACGAGCTCCTTCACCAGGGTCGGCGCGTCGTTGAAGTAGAGCACCCAGGCGCCGCCGGTCCACCAGGCGATCATGAGCCAGATCGAATGCTTGAGCACGATCTCGGATATCCGCTCGAGCTTCAGCGGATCGGACGATTTGTCCTTCTTCATCCGCTCGCGGCGGTCACCCTCGATCAGGCGCTCGACGGCATAGAACACGTCGGTCCACACCGTCTGCGGACAGAGATAGCCGCACCAGATGCGGCCGCCGACCGAGTTCATCAGGAACAGCGCCACCGCGGCCACGATCAGCAGGCCGGTAAAGTAGTAGACCTCCTGCGGCCACAGCTCGATGAAGAAGAAGTAGAAGCGACTGTTGGGAAGATCGATCAGCACCGCCTGGCTGGGGGCACCGAGGCCGCGGTTCCAGCGCACGAACGGCAGGAAGTAGTAGACGCCGAGGCAGACCGCCATCAGGCCCCACTTGATCCGGCGAAACGTGCCGGAGACGCTCTGGGGATAGACCTTCTTGCGGGCCGCATAGAGCGGCCCGACGTCGCCGGCAGGCTTGAGCTCGTTCGGGTTGACGGTCTTGTTCATCGCTTGGAACTTCTAAAAAGAGGTGCGATTAAACCTAGACCCGACACCGCCGCGCCAGTTGATCCAGCTCAAACGGGGGCACTTTTGTTCACCCCCGTTTGAAGCCTTTGAGCCGCGGATCTGCTACTTTCCGCCGCCGAGCGAGTGGACGTAGACCGCCATCGCCTTGATGGTGGCGGGATCGAGCCGCCCTTCCCAGGCCGGCATGACGCCGGCGCGGCCTTGGCTGATGGTCTCGATCAGAGCCGCTTCGTCGGAGCCATAGAGCCAGATCTTGTCGGTCAGGTTCGGTGCACCCATCTCCTGGTTGCCCTTGCCGCCGTCGCCGTGGCAGGCAACGCAGTTTTCCGCGAAGATCTTCTCACCCTTGGCCTTGTCGAAGCCCTGGCGGGTCGGCAGGCCCGACAGCGACCGCACGTAATTGGCGACCGTGACGATCTCGTCCGGCTTCAGCACGCCGTCCTTGCCGAAGGCGAGCATCTGGCCCTCATGCGTCTTGGCATGACCGGAGCGCGCGCCGAACTGGATGGTCTGCATGATCTGGTCGAGCGTGCCGCCCCACAGCCAGTCGTCGTCGTTCAGGTTCGGATAGCCCTTGGCGCCGGCGGCGCCGGAGCCGTGGCACGGCGCGCAATTGTCGCCGAACACGGTCTTGCCCTTGGCACGGGCGAGCGCCAGCAAGGCCGGGTCCTTCTCGATGTCGGCGAGCGAAGCGGTACCCAGCGCCGCCATCTTGTCACCGCGGATCTTCTCGAGGTTGGCGAGCTCGACCGCGACGTCGGCGCGCGAGGAGTAGCCGAACATGCCCGTGGTGTTGCTGGAGATCAGCGGCCAGGCCGGATAGACGACCCAGTAGGCGATTGCCCAGACGATGGTGAGGTAGAAGGTGATCACCCACCAGCGTGGCAGCGGTGTGTTGAGCTCCTTGATGCCGTCCCACTCGTGCCCGGTCGTGGACTTGCCGGAGACGGAATCGATGTCGCTATGATGGTCGGTCATGTCTCTCACTCCTCCCGCAACGGCAGGTGCGCTGCTTCGTCGAAGGCAGCCTTGTTACGGGGCCAAAAAGCGTAGGCGACGATCGCGAGAAAGATCGCGACGAACACCGGGGTCCAGATCGTCGTCACGAGCTCGGACGCTAGATTGTGGACTGTCAGGATGGCTTTCATCGTTCATGCCTTCTCAGCGAAGATTGGCTTTCTCGTTGTAGATCTTGAAGTCGACCAGGGTGCCGAGCATCTGCAGGTACGCGATCAGCGCGTCCATCTCGGTCGGCGTGCCGGCCTTGCCGTCGAAATTGCGCACGACGGCCTTGGCGTAGCGCTTGTTGAAGGCGTCGGTGCCCGCATTCTCCGGATCGGCCTGAGCCTTCATGTCGGCACCGGCGCTGGCGATCTGGTCATCGGTGTAGGGCACACCGACGGTTCTCAGCGTGCGCATGTGATCGGCGATGGAGTCCGGATCGAGCTCGTTGCGGCTGAGGAACGGATAGCCCGGCATCACCGACTGCGGCACGATCGCGCGCGGATTGGTCAGATGGGTCACGTGCCAGTCGTCGGAATATTTGGCGCCGACGCGGGCGAGATCGGGACCGGTACGCTTGGAGCCCCACTGGAACGGGTGGTCGAACATGCTCTCGGCGGCGAGCGAGAAGTGACCGTAGCGCTCGACCTCGTCGCGCAGCGGCCGGATCATCTGCGAGTGGCAGAGATAGCAGCCCTCGCGGACGTAGACGTTGCGCCCGGCGAGCTCCAGCGGCGTGTAGGGCCTGACCCCATCGACCTTCTCGATCGTGCTCTTGAGGTAGAACAACGGGGTGATCTCGACGAGGCCGCCGATCGCGATCACCAGCAGGATGCCGACGACCAGGATGATCGAGTTCTTTTCGAAGACTTGATGACGTGTCCAGAATGACATTGTTTGCTCCTCATTCCGCCGGCTGAAGAGCGACGGGCATCTGGACTTCCGCCTCGCCGACGCGAACCGTCATCCAGAGATTATAGGCCATGATCAGCGCTCCGATCAGGAACAGGCCGCCGCCGGCTGCGCGGATGATGTAGAAGGGATGCATCGCCTCGACGGTCTCGATGAAGGAGTATTCGAGGAAGCCGAGCGAGGTGTAGGCGCGCCACATCAGACCCTGCAGGATGCCGGACACCCACATCGCCGAGATGTAGAGGACGATGCCGAGGGTCGCGACCCAGAAGTGCCAGTTGACGAGCTTCAGGCTGTAGAGCCCCTTGCGATTCCAGGCCCACGGCACCAGGCAGTACAGCGCGCCGAAGGAGACGAAGCCGACCCAGCCGAGCGCACCGGAATGCACGTGGCCGATGGTCCAGTCGGTGTAGTGGCTGAGCGAGTTGACCACCTTGATCGACATCATCGGGCCTTCGAAGGTCGACATGCCGTAGAAGGCGACGGAGACCACGAGCATGCGCAGCACGGGGTCGGTGCGCAGCTTGTCCCAGGCACCCGACAGCGTCATCAGGCCGTTGATCATGCCGCCCCAGGAGGGCATCCACAGCATGATCGAGAAGGTCATGCCGAGCGTCTGCGTCCAGTCAGGCAGCGCCGTGTAGTGCAGATGGTGGGGACCTGCCCAGATATACAGGAAGATCAGCGCCCAGAAGTGGATGATCGACAGCCGGTAGGAATAGATCGGCCGCTCGGCGCGCTTCGGGATGAAGTAGTACATGATGGCGAGGAAGCCGGCGGTCAGGAAGAAGCCGACCGCGTTGTGGCCGTACCACCACTGGAACATGGCGTCCTGGATGCCGCCCCAGGCGACGTAGGACTTGGAGCCGAACACCGAGACCGGAAGTGCCGGGTTGTTGCCGAGATGCAGCACCGCGATCGTCACGATGAAAGCGAGATAGAACCAGTTCGCGACGAAGATGTGCGGTTCCTTGCGTTTGATGATGGTGACAAGGAAGACGAGCAGATAGACGACCCAGACGATGGTCAGCCACAGATCGGCGTACCATTCCGGCTCGGCATATTCCTTCGACTGGGTAACGCCGAGCAGATAGCCGGTGCCGGCGATCAGAATGAAGAAATTGTAGCCCACCACGACGAACCACGGCGCGAGATCGCCGGCGAGGCGCGCACGGCAGGACTTCTGCACCACGTAGAAGGAGGTCGCGAGCAGGACGTTGCCGCCAAAGGCGAAGATCACCGCGGAGGTGTGCAGCGGCCTCAAACGGCCGAAGCTGGTCCAGGGCAGATCGAAGTTCAGCGCGGGCCAGGCCAGCTGCGAGGCGATGATGAGGCCGACCAGGAAGCCGGCAATGCCCCAGAACATCGCCATGAAGGAGGAGAACTTGATCGGGCCCATGTTGTAGTTCGGGCGACCGTTGATCTCCTGCGGCGGCAGCGCCGCCGGGCGGTCGAGGTAGCGGTTGATGATGACAAACACCGCCGCCAAGCTCGCCGCCGCGCCGAGCGCGGCGTGGAAGGCGAACGGCGCATCGAGCGCCTTGGCCGAGGCGATTACGCAGAGGAAGGCGGTGACTGCGAACACGACAGCCAAGCCGCTTTCACCGATGGTCATGGATTTGGAGATGGAGGGCTGGCTCATGCGGATTCTCTCTGAAAGAACACAGCGCCAAAAACCACATTCACCTTCACCGGGAATTGATTGAAATCAAGAACGGCACTTAAGTTCTTCGGAACTGACGAAGATCCGTTAATTCCCGACAGATTTCCGCATCGCAGCCGGGATGTTTCGCGTGGAAGGAGACCTCTGATCCGGCGCCGCGACCGAAGCTTCGCTTCGGCGTTCTCGAGGACGCCAAAGGCTCTTTCTTTCCAGCGGATGCGGGAAAGCGGGTCGAACGTGACGCGCGAAGGGGCGCGGCCTCCGTATAATCACGGAGCCGACAGCGAATTCCGATCAGGGATGGTCGATCAGTCGCGGGCCGTCGCCTTGAGTGCCGCGATGACATCCTCGCGGGCGATGATTCCGACCAGCTTCTGCGCGCTGTCGAGCACGATGATGCTCCTGATGCGGTGCTCGACCATGATCTGGAGCACGCGCGTCAGGCGCGTGTCGGGACTGACATAGATGAACTCGGGCGTCATGACGTCGCCGATCTTGCGGCTCATCAGATCGTCGTAGCGCGGCAACATCTGGGTCGGCGTGAAGGCGAAGCACTTCAGGATGTCGAATTTGGTGACGATGCCGACCACCTGCCCGTCGTCCTCGACCGGATAGGAGTTGAAGTCGTCGGTCTCGAACATCTCGCTGAGCTCGAACAAGTCGAGGCCGCGCGGCACCGTCTTGACGTTGCGCGTCATGTAGCCGTCAACGGTCTGTTCAAGAAATTTGTACACGGCGCGTCCTCCTCGATTCGATTCCGGCCGGCCGTCAATGCGACAGCAGCACGCTGCGGGCAGTCTGCGTGACCAGATATTGGGTGACGCCTCCCAGGATCAGTTCACGAAATCTCGAATGACCATAGGCGCCCGCTACGATCAGGCCGGCATCGACATCGCCGGCGACTTTCTCCAGCTGCGCGGCGGTGGTCTCGTTCCGGGCGCCTTCGCAGATTCGCGCCGTCGCGGCGACGCCGTGACGGGCGAGCCAGGCGGCAACGTCGGTGACGCCTGCCGTCACGACCGAACGGTCGTCGTCGCGCTCCGGAATTGCGGCGATGGTGACGTCCCTCGCCTTGCGCAGCATCGGCAGCGCATCGGCCACCGCCCGCCGCGCCTCCGGCGTGTCCTTCCACGCCACCAGCACGCTGCGCAGGTCGAGCCAGTTGACCCGGTCGGGGACGACGAGAAGCGGACGGCCGGCCTGCATCACCAGATCCTTGGGGCTTGCAAGCGCGAACGCATCGGAGAAGGCCGGGCTCTGCCCGCCGCTCACGACGATGTCGGCGCAGCGCGCCTGCGCCAGGGCGAATCGCGCCGGAAAGTCCATGGCGCTGCGCCACTCGGCATGTCCGCCGCGATTCTTGGTCGCGGCCCGGAATTGCGCCTCGAGGCCAGCCAGCCGCCGCTTGACCGAGGCTTCGCCCTCGTCGATCACCGCTTGCGCCTCGGCGCCGTCGGTGAAATAGAGCGGCGGTGCGAACTGTGCCGCGGCGACCCCGACGATGGCCGCCTCGAATCGTTCGGCGAGCTCGCCCGCGACCTGAAGACGCGCTTCGTTGGACTGGTCGAGCGCCAGGCTGACCATCACCGTCGCGTATGTCATCGGAATTCTCCAGTGCAGAAACCTTGATGAAATCTACGCCGGCCTCCGCACTTGGAGATGAGATAGATCAAGGAGGCCGCCGGCGCCCGGCCTGCCGTCAATCCGCAAGCGACGGAACTTGCCACCGACCCCGCCTTGAGCGACATTAGGGAGCGGTAACCGCGTCCGGAGCCGCCGCATCAGAATAGGAGCATCACTTGTCGCCGACCCGCGTAACGCACTTGCACGACGATGGTCGGGGCGAACGTTTTCGCGTTCGGATCGAAGGGTTTGGCGTCGGCACCTGGGATCTCGACCTCGCGACACGGGCATTGGACTGGTCCGACACCACCAGGGCTCTGCTCGGGATCGAGCGGGATCAGCCAGCGACCTACGAGCTCTTCCTGTCGCGGCTTCAGCCCGCGGACAGGGAGCGGGTCGAGAGCGCAATCAAGCGCGTCTCCGAGCGCGGCGGCAGCTTCGACGTGTCTTTCAGGGTGGCGAATGCCTCCGGCAACGGGCAGTGGATCCGCGCCCGGGCCGGGGTCATTCGGGACGAAGCCGGCGCGGCCCGTCATCTCAGCGGCATCTTTCTCGACGTCGACGAGGAAAAGCAGGTCGAGGAGGCGCTGCGCACCCGCGAAACCCACCTCCGCTCCATTCTCCACACCATTCCCGACGCCATGATCGTGATCGACGGTCACGGCATCATGCAGCTCTTCAGCACGGCCGCGGAGCGCCTGTTCGGCTGGTTGGAGCACGAGGCGATCGGCCAGAACGTCAGCATCCTGATGCCGGAGCCCGATCGCAGCCGCCACGACGACTACATCGCCCGTTACCGCACCACAAACGATCCGCACATCATCGGCATCGGCCGCATCGTGACCGGCAAGCGCCGCGACGGCACGACCTTTCCAATGCACCTGTCGATCGGCGAGATGGAATCCGGCGGCGAGCCCTATTTCACGGGCTTCGTCCGCGACCTCACCGAGCACCAGCAGACCCAGGCCCGGCTGCAGGAATTGCAGGCCGAGCTCGTCCACGTCTCGCGGCTGACCGCGATGGGCGAAATGGCCTCCGCGCTCGCCCACGAGCTCAACCAGCCGCTGGCGGCGATCAGCAATTACATGAAGGGATCGCGGCGCCTGCTCGCCGGGAGCAGCGATCCCAACTCACCGAAGGTCGAAAGCGCGCTGGACCGCGCGGCGGAGCAGGCCTTGCGCGCCGGCCAGATCATCCGACGCCTGCGCGACTTCGTCTCTCGCGGCGAATCGGAGAAGCGGGTCGAGAGCCTGTCCAAGCTGATCGAGGAGGCCGGCGCGCTCGGGCTCGCCGGCGCACGCGAGCAGAACGTGCAGCTCCGCTTCAGCCTCGATCCGGACGCCGATCTCGTCCTTGCCGACCGGGTGCAGATTCAGCAGGTGCTGGTCAATCTGTTCCGCAACGCGTTGGAGGCGATGGCGCAGTCGCCGCGGCGCGAGCTCGTCGTCGCCAACACCCGCGTCGGCGACGGCATGATCGAGGTGGAGGTTTCCGACTCCGGCACCGGCTTCCGGGACGACGTCATTCCAAACCTGTTCCAGACCTTCTTCACCACCAAAGACACCGGCATGGGCGTTGGGCTCTCCATCAGCCGCTCGATCATCGAGGCACACGGCGGCCGCATGTGGGCCGAGAACAATGCATCGGGCGGCGCGACATTCCGCTTCACCCTGCCGGCAACCGACGAAAGCTGATTCATGGCGACCAAGGGACATGTCTACGTCATCGACGACGACGCAGCGATGCGCGATTCGCTCAATTTCCTGCTGGAGTCCGCCGGATTTGGCGTCACGCTGTTCGATGACGCACTCGCCTTTCTCGATGCCCTGCCCGGCCTCGGCTTCGGCTGCGTCGTCTCCGACGTGCGCATGCCCGGCCTCGACGGGATCGAGCTCCTGAAGCGGATGAAGGCGCAGCAAAGCACATTCCCGATCCTGATCATGACCGGTCATGGCGACGTGCCGCTCGCGGTCGAGGCGATGAAGCTCGGGGCGGTCGATTTCCTGGAAAAGCCGTTCGATGACGACCGTCTCACCGCGATGATCGAGTCGGCGATCCGCCAGGCAGAGCCCGCCGCCAAGAACGAAGCCGTCGCGCAGGACATCACCGCCCGCGTGGCCTCCTTGAGCCCCCGGGAGCGCCAGGTCATGGAAGGGCTGATCGCGGGCCTGTCGAACAAGCTGATCGCCCGCGAATACGACATCAGCCCGCGCACCATCGAGGTCTACCGGGCCAACGTCATGACCAAGATGCAGGCCAACAGCCTGTCGGAGCTGGTCCGGCTGGCGATGCGCGCCGGCATGCTCAACGACTGAGGCTGGTCAACTGAGGCAGGCCGGATTGAGGCAAGTCAAGGCCGCATTCCGGCGCCATGCTAGCCATGCAGTATGATTGAGGTCAGTTCACATATTGAGCGGCCGCCATCGTCAGCGCTCCCCACCGTCTATGTGGTCGATGATGATGCCGCCGTTCTGGGCTCTCTGCGGTTCCTGCTGGAAACCGACGGCTTTGCCGTGCGGACTTTCAGGAGCGGCACCGCGCTGCTCAATGCGGGCAGCGCGCACGGGGCGGATTGCTACGTCATCGACTACAAGATGCCTGACATCAACGGCATCGATCTGGCCGGCCGCCTGCGCGAGACCTATGGCAGCACGCCCGTAATCTTGATCACCGGCTATCCGGACGAGAACATTTCGGCCCGGGCTGCGGCGGTTGGCGTCAAGGACGTGGTCTTGAAGCCCCTTCTTGACGAGAATCTGGTCAAGCGCATCCGCAGGGCGATCCAGGATCGCTCCAACTAATCCTCTGTTTGATCTAGCTTTTTTTGAATATCGCGGGATGCACTTGCCCGCGCGGCCGAACGGGTGCGGATCGGGGTCCGACCTCCGGAATTCTACGTAAGGCAACCCCCTTAAGATATCGCTCTAAATTTTCGAAGCCCCGGATACCGCGTACCAAAGCGCCATCACAACGGAGATGGCGCAGATGCTCACCCAGACACTCAACACCCAAGCGATCAACACCCAGATCGTTGGCAAGATTGCTCCCGCCCATCCCGTCGCCGACCAGTTCGGCGCCATCACCGGCCATGTGGGCCTGGTCGCCACGGAATTCTCCTACCGCAAGGACGAGGAGATCTACGGCGAGGACGAGCCGGCCGAATATGTCTACCAGGTCGTCACCGGCGCGGTCAGCAGCTACAAGCTCCTGTCCGACGGCCGCCGCCAGATCGGCGCCTTCCATCTTCCCGGCGACGTGTTCGGCCTCGAATCTGGTCCCGCGCACCGTCTTGCTGCCGAAGCGATCATCGACACCACCGTGCGCCTCGTGAAGCGCGCCAGCCTTGAGAAGGCGGCAGCCACCGACGTCCAGGTTGCCCGCAAGCTCTGGGCCATGACGGCCGGCGAGCTTCGCCACGCCGAGGACCACATGCTGCTGCTGGGTCGCAAGACCGCGATGGAGCGCGTTGCGACCTTCCTGCTCGAAATGGACCGTCGCCTCGCCGTTGCCGGCATGATGGCCCTGCCGATGTGCCGACGCGACATCGGCGACTATCTCGGCCTCACGCTCGAAACCGTGTCGCGCGCGCTGTCGCAGCTTCACGCCCAGGGCATTCTCGGTTTCTCCGGCGCCCGCCAGATCGTGCTGCGCAATCGCCAGCGCCTGCAGCATCTCGACGCCTGATCGGTTTCTCCCCCGTGACTTGGCCGGCCGAACTCGCTTCGGCCGGCTTTTCCTTTGCGGCTATCGCACGGTGCGCCGCGTCTCCGGCATCACCAAGAGAATCAGCAGCAGCCCGGTCGCGGCAACGCCGGACAGCCCGATGAAGGCGGTCGCGTTGCCGAACTTGTCGCTGACATAGCCGCCGAGCACCGTGCTCAGGGACGCGCCGATGCCGGTCGCGGTGCCGACAATGCCCTGCGCCAGGTTGAAATGGCCGCTGCCGAAGGCGACGTCGGCGACGATCAGCGGGATCATGACCGCGAATACCGCCGCGGTAATGCCGTCAAACACTTGCACGAGCACCAGGAGATACGGGTCGCGCACGGTCGCGAACAACAAACCGCGAATCGCCAGCGCGCCGAAACCGATCAGCAGCAGCGGCCGCCGGCCCCAGAGCTGTGCCTTGCGCCCCACCGTCGGCGACAGCAGGGCCACGATCGCCTGGGGAACCACGATGCAAAAGGCGACGAGCACCGTCGCCCATTGGGCGGACCGCGCCGTCACCGCGCTTGCCATCAGCGGCATCATGGAAGCGTTCGCCAGCTGCAACAGCAGAACGCTGAGGGCGAAGACGATGAGCGGACGCTGCCGGATCAGATGCCAGATGTTGGTGTCGCCGCGATCTGCCGATTCGCGCGGCATCTCGCCGTGACAGCGGGCGATGTCGACCTCCTTCTCGCGGATGTACGAGAGCGCGATCAGGGTCGGGATCGCGAGCAGGAAAGTGACCAGGAACACCGAGCGGCTCGACAACAGATATCCCGCGGTGCCCATCACGGCCGCCGCGACGCCGTTGCCGAGGGAGGCGAAGCGCGCGTTGCGGCCGAGCCGCTCGCCGATCGCGAGCGGGCCGACCAGGCCAAGGCTGATCGCCGCAATCGCCGGCCCGAGCACACAGCTCGCCGCCGCATGCAGGGTAGCGGCGGCCACCACGACCGGGAAGATCGGCATTGCGGCATAGGCCAGCGCGCAAGCCCCGATGGTCGCGATCGCGAGCCCCGCGACCAGACGCTCCGATTTGGCGGCGTCGATGATCGCGCCGCCCGGCATCTGCCCGATCAGGGCGACGATGCCGCCGATCGACAGCACGAGACCGATCTCGACCTGGGTCCATTTCTGCGTGGTCAGATAGACCGCGATGAAGGGGCCGAACCCGGTCTGCACGTCGGCGAGGAAGAAGATGAACCAATCGAGACCGCGCAAGCTCCGGCGCGACGGCGCCGGAATGCCGGCGGCCGGTGGCGCGGCGACGTTGTCCTGTTCAACGCGGCCTTCGCGATCTGCACGGTTGGGCTTCCTCGACAACAGCACAGGCGGTCATCCCTCCCTGCGCCTCACTGGATCGCTTGCAGCGGTTGAAGGCTGCCGGACGCACCGAGCACGACGATCGGCGTGTCCTCCTTGTATTCCGGCGCGGCCGCGACCTGCGCCTTGGTCAATTCCAGCGTGATGCTGTCCTTCTTGTTGGCGATCTTGCCGAAGCGCAGTGCGTTCCAGTCCACCACGATCTTGCGGCTGCCAACGCCGAGAAACCCGCCGAAATCGATCGCCGCCGCGCGCACATGGCCGGTGCGATCGACGATGACGTCGACGATGCGGCCCATGTCCTCGCCGGCTGCGCTGCGCACGTCGCGGCCTAGCACGCCATGGGCCTCGCTCGCGCCGATGATGGTCACCGACGGCGGCGGGGCGGCATCCTTCGGCGTCACGGCGACGGTCGAGGCCGGCGGCTGGGCCGTCGCCGGCGCATTGGCCTCACTCTGGCCTACGGGCGGCTCGTCCGCGGCACGCACGGTCGCGACCGCCAGGCTCGCGACGACGGCCGTACCAAGGATCAATGCTGCTATCCCACGCATGACGTCCTCCTTGCGCGCCGCTAGCGCGCCAGCACGATCGAGACCTGGATCTGGCCGCGCGTGCGCAACACCTCCAGCGCCACGTCGTCGCCGTGGCGGCTGACGCGAAGATCGACGCTGGATTCGCCGAGGCGCAGATCGCGCAGGATCACCTCGTTGAGGAACGCCGGCAGGTGCGGGTTGCGCAGGCGAATCTCGCCGCGTGCGACGTCGAACTCGAGGCCGAGCGCCGCTTCCAGCAGCGTGAACGGCGTCGCGCTGGCCCAGGCCTGCGGCGCGCAGGCGACCGGATAGAGCGTCGGGCCGCGCCGCTTCTCGCGCCGGAAGCCGCAGAACAATTCGGGCAGCCGGCGCAGATCCATGTAGGTCGCCGCGTCGAACAGTCCCTTGAAGACGTGCGCCACCGAATGCTTGAGGCCATAGCGCGCGAGCCCGAGCGCGATCAGCGCGTTGTCGTGCGGCCAGATCGACCCGTCATGATAGGACATCGGGTTGTAGCGCACCTCTCCGACGGCGACCGTGCGGATACCCCAGCCCGAGAAGAAATGCGGCCGCATCAGGTCGGCGGCGACGAGGCGGGCGCGGTCCTCGCGGATCATACCGCTGAACAGGACCTGACCGGCGTTCGAGGTCCGCACCTTGCACGGCCGCTTCTTGCCGTCGAGCGCGAGCGCATAGGTGCCGAGCTCCTCACACCAGAACGCCTTCTCGAAGCGTTCGGCCAGCGCCCTGGCGTCAGCCTCGAGCTTGCGCACGCGGTCCGGCTTGCCGAGCCGCAAGGCGCAACGCGCAGCGAGCTGCTTGGCGGCGTAGACGTAGCCCTGGACTTCGGCGAGTGCGATATTGCCTTCCGCGAGCTGGCCGTCGGCGTGGAAGATCGCGTCATACGAATCCTTCCAACCCTGATTGGCCAGCCCCTTTTCGGTCGCGCGCTGGTATTCGACGAAGCCGTCCTGATCGGGATCGCCGGGACCGTCGATCCAGGCCAGCCCCGCCTCGATCGCCGGCCACAGCTCGATCAGGGTCTTCTCGTCGCCGGTGCGTTCGAAATAGCTTCCGGCGAGCAGCACGAACAGCGCGGTCGAATCGACGCTGCCGTAATATTGCGCGAATGGCACCTCGCGCAGCGCCGCCATCTCTCCGCCGCGCATCTCATGCAGGATCTTGCCCGGCGCGGCATCGGCAAGCGGATCCGTCGCCTGGGCCTGGAAATGCGCGAGCCGGCGCAGGACGCCCTTGGCGACCCGCGGATCGACCCACAGCATCTGGAGCGCGGTGATCAGACCGTCGCGGCCGAACGTCGTCGAATACCAGGGAATGCCGGCATAGGGATAACGCCCCTGCGGCGTCTCCGTCATCAGCATGTTGAGGTCGGCCATGGCCTGGCACAGCACCTCGTTGAAGATGTTGTTGGAGGTCTCGATGCTGGCGGCGCCAACGGTGGACTGGCGCATCTCGCGGCGATGGGCGAGCAGGCCCCGGAAGAAGCGCGCCGGCTTCTCCGCCATCGGGCGGTTGCAGGACACGGCCACGAACAGCGATTTCGATTCATGCGGATCCAGCTCGAGCTGCCAGGTCGCGGCATTGACCGACAGTCGCGTCGGACGCGGATCGAGATGCAGGCCCGTGGTGCGCTCGACGTCGTCGAGACCGCGATATTCGAACAGCACGTCGGTCGGCCCGAGCAGCTTGCTCGTGCCCACCCCGCGGCGCGGGCGGCGCTCGCCGCGAACCTCGAACAGGTCGGCAAAGTCGTTGTCGAACAGCAGCGTCAGCTCGAAGCTGGTGCGCCGGTCACCGTGATTCTGCACGCCGATGCGCTGATACGCGGTGCCACGCCACAGGAAAATGGTGCGCACGATGTGCAGCAGGTCCTTTTGCAGAACGAGGCTGTTCTGCCGGTAGATGTCGGGATTGGTGAGGTCAACCGTCAGCGCCGAATTGTCGTCGCGCAGATTGGAGCCGAGCAACAGCGGCTGGAGATCGTCGAGCACGAGCTCCAGCCGCGCCAGATAGCGCGTGTCGTGGTGGAACAGACCGTCCGGCCCGCCGGCGGAGGCACCGATGTCGCCATGGCTGTCGAGCACGATGAACATGTCGTCGTGCTTGAGAGACCGCCGCGGTCGGGCGGCAGGCCCGGTCATGGGAATGTAGAAAGGCTGCTCCGCGACCTGTTCGGAGGTCCGTGTCACGGAGACGAATTGAGCTACGGCTTCGGCCGACATGAGCTGCTTCCCTGCGCTTGTTTTCGAAACGCAACCGACTCGAGAACGCGACTGTGGGTTTACGCGGCGGCTTGCGCGAGCCGGCTCATTTCCTGCGTCACCAGCTCGCGATATGGCCCGTGGCCCTGCATCAGGCGCTCCGGCGAGCCATCCTCGATGATCTTACCATTCCTCAGCACCACCACGCGGTCGAAATTGCGCAGCGTCGCCAGCCGGTGCGCGATCGCGATCACGGTGCGGCCGCGCATCAGGCGCGACAGCGCCTCGCGGATGGCCTCCTCGGACTCGCTGTCGAGCGCCGCGGTGGCTTCATCCAGCAGCAGGATCGGCGCATCCTTCAGGAAAGCGCGCGCGATGGCGATGCGCTGGCGCTGGCCGCCGGACATTTTGACACCGCGGTCGCCGACCATGGTGTCGAGACCATCCGGCAGGCCATCGATGAAATCGCAGCGCGCCGCGATCGCGGCCCGCAGCACCTCGTCGTCGGTCGCGTTCGGCCGGCCATAGCGGATGTTCTCGCGGATGGAGCGGTGGAACAGGGAAATGTCCTGCGGCACGACCGAGATCGCCTCGCGCAAGCTGAGCTGCGTGACCATCGAAATGTCCTGGCCATCGATGGTGATGTTACCCTCGTCGGCGTCGTAGAAACGTTGCAGCAGCGTGAACAGCGTGGACTTGCCGCCGCCGGACTGGCCGACCAGGCCGACGCGCTGGCCGGGCTGGAGCCGCAGACTGAACCGCTCGAAGATCTTCTCTCCGCCGGGATAGCCGAAGGTGACGTTGTTGAACGCGATTGCCGCACCGCTCTTCACCAGCGGCTCGGCGTCGGGGTGGTCGCGCAGCTCGTGCGGCACCAGCAGGGTGGCGATCGCCTCGGTCAGCCGCGCGACATGCTGGGTGACGTCGACCAGCGCCACCGCGAGATCGCGCGTCGCGTTGAGAATGGACAGGCCGAGGGTGCAGACCAGCACCACGTCGCCTGTGGTCGCCTCGCCCTTCTGCCAGAGCGTGATCGCCCAGGCCATCAGCGCCACCGTCAACAGTACGGTGACGCCGGCATGGATGAGCCGCAGCTTCTCCAGATAGCGCAGGCTGCGGCCGCGCGCGGTGAGCTCCCGGTTCACGGTCGCGTCGAACCGCTCGTGCTCGTGGCTGATGCCGCAGAACGCGCGGACCAGCGGCATGTTGCTGATGACGTCGATCATCTCGCCGTCGACCACGGCGGCCTTGTCGGCGAAATCGTCATGCAGCGGCTTGCCCGCGGCGGCGAGGCGGAACATCGCGATCACCATGCCGCCGGCAATCGCGATCAGGCCGAGCGCCATGTAGGGACTGACGGTTCCAATCAAGGCGATTGCCGCAATTGTGGCAATGCACGGCGGCAGCACATTCCATACGAACATGTTCTCGACCGTGAACACCGCATTTGACGTCGCTGTGATGCGGCTCGTCAGCATGCCCGGCATCCGGTCCGAGAAGTAGCTCGGCGCATGACCGGTCAGATGACGAAATATGTCACGTCGTAAATCGCCCGTGACCCCGACAAAGGTAAAGCTCGCCGTCCAGCTCGCGATCCGCCAGAGAAAGTTGTCGGCGGCGATCAGCGACATGAGCAGAATGAATGCCAGCCATACACCGCCGCCCTGTGACGGGCCAGCGGACAAGGCGTCGACGAGAGATTTGACGCCGTATTGCGTGCCTACAGAGCAGGCAACTGCTCCCACCACCGCAGTCAGGATCACCAGATGCGACGCCATTCGCATCTGAAGATAGCGCAAGACAAAGGCAAATGGCCTGCGCGCGTATCCAGAAAGATGATCCATATGGCTATCGCCCCGTTATGCTGATTTTTGTTTTGCGACTGATCGACTGAACATCGACCGTTCGCCACCGGTTCCCGGCCGAGCGATCACGACATGCAGATGCGGACGATGTGAGATGAGGTGATGGCATCATCGCGACCACGCTGCAGTGTGTCGAAGAAGTAACGTCTGGGGAAGGAACTTCGCAGATGCGAGAACGTTCCCAGTCTGGCGTGCCGGTGCCAAGACACGGCGGGGGCTTTGACTCCATGATCGCAGAGGAGATGGTGAGATGCGCATCGCGCAGGTAGCTCCGTTGACGGAGGCTGTTCCACCCAAGCTGTATGGCGGCACCGAGCGGGTGGTGCATTGGTTGACGGAAGAGCTGGTGGCCCTTGGACACGACGTGACGCTGTTCGCCAGCGGCGATTCGCAGACATCGGCCAAGCTGGATGCCCTGTGGCCGAGAGCGCTACGCCTCGACGGTTCCGTGCGCGATCCCAATGCGCTGCACATGGTGCTGCTCGAGCGCGTGCGGCAGAAATGTGACGACGAGGAATTCGACTTCCTCCACTTCCATCTCGACTATTATCCCTGGTCGCTATTCCATCGGCAGCCGACGCCGTTCTTGACCACGCTGCACGGCCGGCTCGATCTTCCGGAGCATCAGCCGGTCTTCAACACCTTCTCCAAGATGCCCGTCATCTCGATCTCCAATGCGCAGCGCCGTCCGGTGCCGCAGGCGAACTGGGTGAAGACGATTTACCACGGCTTGCCGGAGAAACTGCTGACGCCGAAGCCGGCAAAACAGGAATATCTCGCCGTACTCGGCCGCATCGCGCCCGAGAAGGGCGTCGACCGCGCCATCAAGATCGCGTCCCATTGCGGCATCCCGCTGAAGATTGCGGCCAAGGTCGATCGCGCCGACAAGGACTACTACGACGAGCTGATCCGTCCCATGATCGAGAACAATCCGCTGGTGGAGTTCATCGGCGAGATCAGCGATCACGAGAAGTCGGATTTCCTCAGCGGTGCGCTCGGGCTTCTGCTGCCGATCGACTGGCCGGAGCCGTTCGGCCTGGTGATGATCGAGGCCATGGCCTGCGGAACGCCCGTCGTCGCCTTCAACCGCGGCTCGGTGCCTGAGATCATCGACGAAGGCCTGACCGGATTCGTGGTCGAGGACGTGCTCAGCGCGGCCGGCGTCGTCGGCCGCCTCGCGCAACTCGACCGCGCCGCGATCCGCAAGCAGTTCGAGACGCGCTTCACCGCACGGCGCATGGCGCTCGACTATCTCGCAGCCTACCGCAGCCTCGCCGAGGAAAAGGCCCCGCGGATCAAACTGGTGAGCAGCGCGGAGTAAGGGCGGCCGCGACCGCAACTGTCGTCCCGGACAAGCGCGCCTTGAGCGCGCGCCGATCCGGGACCCATACTCCGCAGCATTGGTTTTGCGAAGGCTCGGAGTTACCAGCTTCCTGTGGCTATGGCTCCCCGCGTTCGCGGGGACGACAGCGGAGTGTGACGCGCCCTCAGCGCGTCAACGCGGGCCTCCCCCTACCTCACCACCGCCCGCTTCGGCTCAACGATCTCGAACATCCTCGGGAATTCGTCCATCAGGCCCATCAGCTCGGCAAGCTTCATCGGGTTGCCCGACAGCTTGACCTTGCCGGCGGCGACGACTTCCGGGAAGCTCGTCAGCTTCGCGATGACCTCATCGAGCGTGGCACGCGCCAGCGTGAAGCTGGCGTCGGCGCCCTCCGCCTGCACGCCCTCGGTATAAGTGAGCGCGCAGTTCTCGAGGTTGAGCACGAAGGTCTCCCCGGTGTCGGAAAAGCGCCAGTTCAAGACGATATGCTTGCCTTCCGCCTTGGGGCCGTTGAGGCGAATGCCCAGCACGTCCCAGAGCTGCGAGGTGCGCAGCGCCGCCAGCGTCTCGCGCGGCATCGGCGGCCGGGCCGGCACCTTCGGCATTCCCTGGCGCAATTCCTGCGCGCCGAACAGATAGGCGTTGCGCCAGGTCGCGCTTTCGGCGGCGTAGCCGAGCTGCTCCAGCGTGTCGGCGAGCAGAGCGCGCGCCGCCGCATGATCAGGCTCGGCGAAGACCAGATGACTGAGCGCCTGCGCGACGAAGCGAAACTCCCCCTTGTCGAAATCCGCTCGTGCGCGCACAAGGATGGCATCGGCGCCGCCCATGTACTCGACGTATTTCCTTCCCGACTCCACCGGCGGCAGCGGATCGAGATTGACCGGGTTGGCGTCGTACCAGCCGAGATATTTCTGGTAGATCGCCTTCACATTGTGCCGGATGTGGCCGTAATAGCCGCGGCCGTGCCAGGCGCCCTCCAGGCTGTTCGGCAGCCGGATCGTCTCGGCGATCTCGGCCGCGGTGAGGCCGTGGTTCATCAGGCGGATGGTCTGGTCGTGCGCGAATTTGTAGAGGTCGCGCTGCTGGCGGATCATCGTGCCGATGCGCTCGCGTCCCCACACCGGCCAGTGGTGCTGACCGCACATCGCCTCCGCCTTGCCGTCCCACAGCTGCAGCGCCTCGCCCAGATATTTCGACCAGGCCAGCGCATCGCGCACGTCGGCGCCGCGGAACGGCAGCAGATTGTGGAAATTGTGAGTGCAGTTCTCGGCGAGGTTCAGGAGCTTGTAGCGCGGGATGAAGAAGTGCATCTCCGCCGGCGCTTCGCTGTTCGGCGCCATCTGGAATTCGAATTCGACGCCGTCGATGACGCGCCTGTCGCCGGTCGCCATGATCAGATCGGTCGGGCGCAGCAGCGCCACCGATCCTGCCGCCATCGACTTGCCGAGCCCGCAATCGACCTGCCCGCGCGCGCCCTTGGCGAGCAGCGGCCCGAACTGATATTGCGCCCGGCGCAGCATGGCCGGTCCCGCGATGATGTTCTCGGAGACGGCATGCTCCATGAACAGGTTCGGTGCGATGATGGGCACGCGGCCTGTCGCCAGCGCATCCTCCTCCAGCACGCCGCGCACGCCGCCCCAATGGTCGGTGTGGGTGTGCGTGAAGATGACGGCCGCAACCGGCTTCAGGCCGCGGTGCTTGAAGTAGAGATCGAGTGCGGCCCGCGCCCCCTCGATCGAGGTCAGGGTGTCGACGACGATGACGCCGTTGTCACTCTCGATCAGCGTCATGTTGGCGATGTCGAGCCCGCGCACCTGGTAGACGCCGGGCACGACCTCGAACAGGCCGTGCTGCATGTTCAGCCGCGACTGCCGCCACAGGCTCGGATTGACCGTCGGCGGCGCCTTCTCGGGGGACAGGAAGCCGTAAGGCTCGAGACTCCAGACCGTCCGCCCCTGCGGGTTGGTAATCGTCGCGTTCTCGATCGTGCCGAGGAAGCCGCGCGCGGCGTCGTCGAAATCCCGCGTGTCGGAAAACGGCAGCGCGTTCAGCATCGCCTCATGCTGCGCGATGACGGACGCGCTCGCGTCCTTCGGCTCGTTGCTGGCGTCGGTCATGTTTCTCCCTCCCGGCCGGTTGCGCGGCATCTAACCGCATCTCGCGGTCGATTGCCATCACTGGCGGAGGTGAAAGGACAATGGCCTTTTCTTCTTCCCCATTCCCTTTATGGGAGAAGGTGGCGCCGTCTATGCCGCTTGCGCGGTCAATCCTTCGGTCACCGCCGTTGCAACACCCGCCTCGGCCACGCGCAATTCCCGCGCCAGCACATAGCCGCCGCGATGTTGCTTGGCCCGGTACAGCGCCTTGTCGGAGCGCGACAGCAGCGCTTCCGCGGTGCGCCCGTCGTCCGGCGCGACGGCAACGCCGACGCTGACGCCAAGCTCGATCACCTGTCCGTCGACGTCGTACGGCGCGCTGATCGACTGCACGATGCGCTGCGCCATCGCCTCCGCATCAGCCGCCGCGCTCTGGACCAGAACGAATTCATCGCCCCCCATGCGGATCAACAGGTCGTCTTGCGTGACGAGCGCCTTGAGCCGCCCGGCGACCTGCTTCAGCAGCGCATCACCCGCGGGATGGCCGAACCTGTCATTGGCTTCCTTGAAGCGGTCGAGATCGAGCGTATGGACCGCAACCATCCCGGCTGACAGCATCAGGGGCAGATCCGCCGCCAGCACCGAGCGGTTGGATACGCCGGTCATCGAATCCGAGCGCGCGAGCTGCTCGAATTTCCGCTTCAGCGTGATCTGGCTGATCGAGGCGTTGAAGCTCAACCGCACCATCTCGAAACTCGCGACCACGTACATCAGAATGAGAAGCCCGAGGCCGACGTGGCGCAGATCCGGCTGCATGAACGTGACGATCGCGGTAGGCCCGGCGATCGCGACCAGATCGAGCAGCGCCGCGACGGGACGCAGCGCCAGCCGCGCCACCACGCCGGCGCCGAAGCCGAATCCGATCCCGATCGCCATCACGGAGCAGAGCGCATCACCCAGCACGATGCTGCGCGCCGCGAACACGCCAAGCACCAACGCCGTCGCGACGGTGCCGGCAATGTAACGCCGCTCCCAGGTCGCGGCCTCGGCCCGACCGAGTTGCGGTGAACGGGTGAGACGACGACGGAAAGCAAGAATCTCGAGCAGACGGACGATTGCCACCACGACACCGGCGACCGTCAGGATCGCCGTCACCATGTCTCCGGTCTCGTAGGTCGTGATCGCGCCGACCATTGCAAGGCAGGAGGCCGCGAGAATGTTCGGCATCGTGGTGCCGTGAAGGCCCCCGATGACTTCCAGATAGACGGCATCGGAAATCGACGCCCGTCCGGATTCCATTCTGTCGAAGAACATGCCAGCTCCCATCTGCTGGCATGGTCCTACCTCATATCCGTAAAAAGGGGTGCGTCGCACCACGCCAGCATTTTAGCGCGCGGGTTAACCGCGCGTTAGCCATGCGTGATCTTCGCCCACATTACATCCCGAGCAGCCTCGGCAGCCACAACGACAGGCCCGGCCAGTAGGTCACCACCACCAGGAATCCCAGCATCGTCAGCAGCCACGGCCACACCGCGACCGTGAGCTCGGTGATGCCCATCTTGGCGATGCCCGAGGCCACGTAGAGATTGAGGCCGACAGGCGGATGGCACAGGCCGACCTCCATGTTGACCGTCATCAGGATGCCGAAGTGAATGGGGTCGATGCCGAGCTTGACCGCGACCGGAAACAGGATCGGGGCCATGATCAGGATGATCGAGGACGGCTCCATCACGTTGCCGGCCACCAGCAGCAGGAGGTTGACGAGCAGCAGGAAGCCGATCCACCCCAAGCCCTGGTCGATCATCCATTGCGCCAGCGCCTGCGGCACGTTCTCGTAGGTCATCAGGAACGAGAACAGCACGGCGTTGGTGATGATGTAGAGCAGCATCGCCGACAGGTTCGCCGACGACAGCAGCACCCTCGGCACGTCCCGCAGCTTGAGGTCCTTGTAGATGAACACCGCGACGATGAAGGCGTAGACGGCGCTGACGGCGGCCGCCTCGGTCGGCGTGAACAGGCCGCTATAGATGCCGCCGATCACGATCACGATCAGCAGGATGCCCCAGATCGACTTGCGGAAGGCGTCGAGACGCTCGAGGAAGGTGGCCTTCCGCATCCGCGGATAGTCGTTGCGCCAGGCCCGGTAGAACGTCGTGGCGCCGAGCAGCGAGGCCAGCACGAATCCCGGTACGATGCCGGCGATGAACAGCTTGCCGACCGAGCTGTTGGTGGAGACGGCGTACAGCACCATCGGGATCGACGGCGGAATCAGGATTCCGAGCGAGCCCGACGTCGTGATCACACCGGCGCCGAACCGCTTCGGGAAGCCTTGCGCGACCATCGCCGGCAGGATCACCGAGCCGATCGCCACCACGGTTGCCGGCGAGGAGCCCGAAATCGCGGCGAACAGCGCGCAGGCGACCACCCCGGACAGCGCCAGACCGCCGTACCAATGGCCGACCAGCGAGGTTGCGAAGGTGATCATCCGCCGCGCCACCCCGCCATGGGTCAGGAAATTGCCGGCGAGGATGAAGAACGGGATCGCCATGATCTCGAAATTCTCGATCCCGGTGAACAGCTTCAGCGCCACCGATTCCGTTCGCACGTCGGTCAGCGTGAACATGAAGCTGAGCACGGTGAGACCCAGCGCGATCGAGATCGGCATGCCCGTCAGCATCAAGGACAGCAGCAGCGCGAACACGATGACGACGCGCAGGCCCTGAGGCAGCGTGATGATGTGAGCCGAATGAGCGAAGCACAGGGCGACGATCAGCACCGGCAGCAACATCAGGATCCAGCCGAGCGGGCTGCGCTCGTCCCGGACCACCTGGGTGGGCGTCACCGGCGCCGGATGCACCGGGTCCACCTCGACGCCTTCGACGCCGGCCATGTCGTGATGCGGCAGCTCGCCGGTGCGATAGAACGACCAGGCGACCTGCAGGAAGCGGAAGCACATCAGGCCGGAGCCGAGCGGGATGGTGAGATACACCATCCACATCGGTGCTTCCAGATCGTTGGACTGCTGGCCGGTCTGCCACATCTGGCCGACGAACGCGGCGCCGAAATAGGCGACGATGGCGGTGAAGAGCGCGCCGCACAGAAGACCGAAGGTGATGACGCGCCGGCGCGATCCGCCGGGAAGGATGTTGACCAGCACGTCGACGCCGACATGGATGCCGGTCCGCACGCCGTAGGCGGCGCCGAACTTGGCCATCCAGATGAACATGTAGATGCAGAGTTCCTGCGCCCAGGACAGGTCCAGCGCAGCGAGCCAGACGAACGCGGCTCGCATGGGGACCGCAAGGAAGGTCAGGTTGCGGGCTTCCGCCCATTTGGCGATGTCGATCGACAGCCCGGCGCCGTAACGGTGCAGCACGGCGACGAAAATGAGCGACGTCGCGGCCGCGATCATCGTCGCGATCAGCCATTCCTCGAGATGATCGAGAAAACGATTCAGCACACGCAGCAACTTGGTCCCCCCAGCATTGGCTCGTCCCTTCAAGAGCGAAACGGCCGGGAGTGCGATCACCCCCGACCGTTGCTGTTGTTCTTGTTGGGCCGCGGCCGTCAGTTCATCTTGACGTCGAGTTCCTTGGCGACGAGATCGAGCACCTCCTGCCCGACCCGGCCCTTCGCCCATTTGTAAGTCGGCTGCATCGCCTCCTGCCATGCCTTGCGATCGGCATCGGTGAGGTAATGAAGCGTGGTCTTGCCCGTCTTCTTGATCTCGGCCAGCGCGTCCTCGTTCTCCTGTCGCGCGATCGAGTTGGTGTAGTCGGTCGCCTCGGCCATCGCCTTGTCGAGCTGGGTGCGGATATCAGGCGGCAGACCCGACCAGAACTTCGAGTTGACGATGACGGCATATTGCAGGTGCGCGTGATAGGATACGGTGATGTCCTTCTGCACCTCGTAGAACTTCTGCGTCAGGTAGTTGGACGCAGTGTTCTCGCAGCCGTCGACCACGCCGGTCTGCAGAGCCTGGTAGACTTCGGAGAACGCCATGATCTGCGGGATCGAGCCCATGATGCGGAGATATTGGTCGGCGATCTTCGACCCGGAGATGCGGAACTTGAGACCCTGGAAATCGGTCGGCTTCAGCAAGGGGCGGTTGGCCGAGAGCATGTGGAAGCCATTGTCCCAATAGGCGAGCCCGATGATGCCTTTGGCCTCCAGCTTCTGGAACAGCCACTTGCCGACCGTGCCCTTCATCGCGTTGGCATAGGTCTGGTCGTCCTTGAACAGCCAGGGCAGGTCGAGCGCTTCGAACTCCTTGACGCCGAGCGGCGCGAACTTCGCGGTGGAGGGCGCGAGCATCTGCACAGAGCCGAGCTGCAGCGCCTCGATCTCCTCCTTGTCCTTGTAGAGCGTGGAGTTCGGGTACACTTCGACCTTGACCTTGCCGTCGGTGTATTTCTCCGCAAGCTCCTTGAACTTCAGCGCGCCTTTGCCTTTCGGGGTGTCGTTGGCGACGACGTGGCTGAACTTGATGACGATCGGCGTCTGGGCCTGCGCAACGGCAGGAGCGAGAATCAGCGCGGCCGCCGCGACCGCAAGAAGCAGTTTGCGCATGAAGACCTCCCCAACAACCCCAGACAAACCGGGTGCTTTTTTGTTTTCCGGTTTGAGTAGTGGCAGCAATCCGCAAGCCGAACAACTAGACCTAAGCCCAATTTGCCGCAGCCAAGCTATCTTGACGAGCGCAGTTAATGCAACCTCGCTCCCGCGCTCGTCCCAGGGAACGAGCGCTTATGTCGCATTGCGGCAGCGCATCAATCCTTGCGCTGGGCGACCATGAACAGACGGCGGAACGGGAACAGGGTCTGCCCTGCCGCATTCTTGGGATAGGCCTTCGCCACACGCGCGCCATAGGCGGCTTCGAACGCGCTTCTCTCGTCGCCCTCGAGCACGTCGAGATAGCGCGTCAGCCAGGTCCCCTTGGTCCATTCCTTGACCGGGTTCTCGCCTTCGAGAACTTGCAGATATTCGGTCTCCCAGATGTCGATATTGGCCGACATCGGCGCGAGAAGATCATGGTAGTAGGCCGGCCCCTCGACCGGCGGCGGCGTGACGAGGTGCTCGACCTTGGAGCGCCACGGACCACCGAGCGCGGTCTCGCCGATCAGCACGTGCGAAGGCGCCAGGAAGTTGCGCGGCATCTGTACCGCAAGCATGCCGCTAGGCTTCACCTTCTCCATCACCGAGGGAAACAGTGCCGCATGATTGGGCAACCAGTGCAGTGCGGCATTGGAATAGATCAGGTCGTATTGCCTGGCGGGGCGCCAATGGCCGAGATCTTCATGCGACCATTCCACGTCGGGCGCGGCCTTGCGGCCGGCGGCGACCATCTCGGCCGAACCCTCGACGCCGGTTACGCTCGCCTCCGGCCAACGCTCCTTGATCAGCTTGGTGACGTTGCCGGCCCCTGCCCCGAGATCGGCAATCTCGCGCGGGCCAAAATCCGGAATCCGCACCAGGAGGTCGACGGCGGGCCGGAGCCGGTGGCCGGAGAACTTCAGATATTGCTGCGGATCCCAGACCATCGATTCTGCCCTTTTCTTTTTCGTGTTTCCTTCACCGTGGCTCTTCGTTACCACTGCTCGTCCCGCTCAGGCAATTCGCAAGGCCGGCGGGACGGGCAGGAAACGAACGGCAACAGGCAAAAGCAAACAAGAGAGCGTGTGACCATGGATCTCGGGCTCAAATCCAAAACCGCTGTCGTGACGGGCGCAAGCATCGGTATCGGCCGCGCCATCGCCAAGGGCCTGGCCGCCGAAGGCGTGCGCGTCGTCGGCGTGGCACGCCGGACCGACCTGCTCGCAGAGCTGGTGAAGGAGGTCGGTGGTGGACTGATCATTCCGCTCGAGCAGGACGTGATGGCCAAGGACGCCGCGGAGAAGATCGCCGCTTTCGCGGTGAAGGAGCTCGGCCATGCCGACATCCTCGTCAACAATGCCGGCGGCAGCCGCCCCCTGCCCGTCGATGCGCCCGACAGCAAATGGGACGAGGCGATCGCACTGAACTTCACCAGCTACCGCCGCATCGCGCACGCGCTGCTGCCCCAGATGATCGCGCGCAAATGGGGCCGCATCGTCAACATCACCGGCAAGTCCGAGCCGGAAGGCCTCAACGCAGCCTTCGCGGCAAAGGCCGCCGTGCACGCCTGGGCCAAGGGCCTGTCGCGCGAGATCGGCGAGCACGGCATCACCATCAACTGCATCCCGCCCGGCCGCATCATGAGCGAACAGATCCGCCGCAACTATCCGCCGGATTATCGCGAACGGTTTGCGGAGGAGGAAATTCCGGTCGGCTATTGGGGCGAACCGGAGGATCTCGCCGCGCTTGCGGTGTTCCTGGCGTCGCCGGTGGCGCGGTACATCACGGGGACGGTGATCCCGGTGGATGGAGGGCTGCGGAGGTATCAGTTCTGACGCCTTCTCGCAGCAACAGGAGCGCTGCCCGGATCGATCGCCTCGATCCAATCGGAGAAGAGCATCATGGAAAATTATCCGTTCCGAGATCTCCCTTTTATCGGCGTTCCGATCTTTCTCGCCATGCTCTACTACGCAATCTTCGAAATGAGGAAGCAGCATGGGCGTGAGATCTATCTCATCTGGTACATCTTCTCTTTCTGCTTCCTGATCTTCCTTGCCTTGGGCTACGGCAGCGGAACCCAAGAGCGTCACATGCTCGCCGAGAATGTCGAACAGATGCTCGGATCATCACGTTCGATTTTTCGGCCTGTTTATCACGCTCTGACCGACTTCGACGGGGAGATGAAGTTACTCGCGACGCTATTCGGCATCGTCGTAGGACCTCAGATCATGGCGTATCTCCTGAGCGGAATATCAGGGTCGGCCTCACCGCCGGTTTTCATTTCTCAGGTTACCAATGTAGTTGAATGGAGCTACATCAAGTTCATGGCCGGCTTGGGCGGAGTCATCCTTGGCAGTTCGAGCGCCGCAATTATAACAAGCATGAAATTCGACTGGGGCGACATTGGTAGCGGGCTTGCGCCGATAGCTATGAGCTTTACTTACGCCTCGGTAAAATGCAGCACCGCCGATAGAGAGACGGAGTTCCTGCGGATCTTCCGCAAGGTTCACAGGTATTGCACGAGGCACGCGCAAGTGGAGCGGGCAAGAATTTCGAGCCAGAACGACAATGACCGAGACCGAGGGCCGACATGACCAGCGAGCCTTAGTCAGCAGGATGGATCGGGCGCAGCGAAACCGATCGACGAACATCCAACTTGAAGGATGATGGGTTTCGCAGGTGCTCTACCCATCCTACAGCCTACCCCCTATTCATGCAGCAACGTTTGCCAGTCTGAAGGCACGGCCCCAGCCGGCCCGGGCACCGGCTGATCCGACGGATGGGATTGAGGGCCCTGAAGCTTCGGGCCGATGAAAGCCTCTCCCGTCCGATAGTCGTAGAACCATCGCTCGCCCGGCTCGAAGCTCGTGATAACAGGGTGACCTGTCGCCGCGTTGTGTTTCGACGCATGCTGGTTGGGCGACGCATCGCAGCAGCCGATGTGGCCGCATTCGGCACATCTGCGGAGATGAAACCACCACCCGCCTGCCGCTGAACAGTCCGCGCAACCCGTTCCGCTCGGTTTAGCTGCGAGGTTGATGCCATCGCTCTCAGACGTCATAGGTCAATCCACTGGAAGCACCGGCGGGCACCGCCGATACATTCACGCCGCGATCTCGGCCATGATCGCATCTTGCCAATGTTTTGTCCGACGGGTCAACGTCACGGTCGCCCGGAGCCCTCTGCCGGCACCGCGCGAAAATCACGTGATCGATCAACGGACATTCTACTGTGCGATGGCGGCTTGCGGCGACATCAGTTTTAAGGGGTGCCCGAATGGTGGAAACGCCCGGATCATCAGCATTCGCGAGCCGGTAGGTTCCGCGCAAATTGGCGTCGGTTCGATGCCGGAACGGTCGGTCGGCCAACGCGTTGTCTCCCATATAGAAGGAGAACATCATGAGCGTTGAAGGCAAGATCAAGGAAGGCGCCGGCTACATCAAGGAAGAGATGAACGAGCACGGCAAGGATCCCGAGAGCCAGCGCAAGGCTCAGGAGGGACGCGATCTTCGCAACGAGGGCCGCATGGAAGACGGCAAGCCCCCAAAGACCACGAAGCCGGGCACCGGCCACTAATCCGATCTGATTCAAACCGCCTCCGGCTGTGTCGGGGGCGGTTTTATTTTTGGAAGCAAAGAGCGCACGGGGCGTTACCCTGAAGCCGCCGTTGTGTAACCCTGACTGAGGAAAGTTCATGTCCAAGAAACCGCTGGCCGAGATCGCAAAGGACATGGCCGGCATCGACATCGCCATTCTCTCGACCCACACCGACAACGGCGAGATCGCCAATCGTCCGATGAGCAATAACGGCGATGTCGCCTATGATGGCACGTCATATTACTTTGCCTATGAGCAGACCCGTACCGTATCGGACATCCAGCGAAATCCGAAAGTCGCGCTCGGATTTTCGTCAGAAGCGGGTCTCTTCTCGAAAGGGATCTATGTCGCCGTCGAGGGGACCGCCGAGCTGATCCGGGACAAGGCCGTCCTCCGACAGCATTGGACCAGCGACCTCGACAAGTGGTTCGACAACGGCATCGACACGCCTGGCATCGTCCTGATCAAGGTGAAAGCCAACCGCGTCACGTACTGGAAAGGCCGTGAAGAGGGCGAGATTGCGCTCTGATCGGTACGATCACAATGCGGCAATTCCTTCAGTGGTTCTTCCGCAATCGCGCAACGGGCGCCATCACCATCGCGCAATGGCCCAATCTTCTCCTTTGGATCGTGATCGTTGCGGGCGTTCTGCTCTGGATCTGGCCTTCCGCAGACAAAGCCAGCGTCGGCTTGACCATCGTCATGAAAGGCGGCCTCATCATCTGGGGCGCGGACGAGATCTTCCGCGGCGTGAATCCCTGGCGGCGCTGCATCGGCGCCGCCGTGGTGACTTATGTATTCATGACGCTCATGCCGTGAAGCCTGGAAAAGACATCGAGGAGCGTCATGCTCGAACGCGAACGGCGCGTCAGTCCATCGCGTGATCGGCGCCGACGGGAAAATTCTCGGGGATCACGAGGCCGAGCGCCTTGACCGCCTTCAGATTGATGGTCAGCACAGCGCCGCCGCTCCTGCCAAAACGACCGTTCGCGTCTTCGCCGGAGCCTCCTGCCACAAGGCCGGTCATCGTCCCGACATCGCGAGCCGGCGCTCGCGAGGTGCCACGCGCCCCGCCTCTACGAACGATGTGCGAGCACACATCGTCGGCCCCCCCCAGTGTTCTGCCCGACGGGTCAACTTGATCGCAGCCTCAAATGATGTGGCAATACTTCGAACGTCCCGTGTCGCGTCGCGAAGGTGTCGAGGCGTCGACAATGTTGATTTGCGTCAAGGGAGCGGTCGAGGCATTGCGGGATCCTTGCGCCCTGCCGGCGCGTGCCAATCGAGCCCTTGCGATGACATTGCCAAGGACCTTGCCAAGGACCTTGCCAAGGCAGATCAGATAGGTTTTCTCGCCCCCGCCGCCACAATCCACATGGCGATAGGCTTTGGGAGTGAGCGCAGTGAGCGGTTGGACGCGTTGGGTGCCCGGGATCGACACGCTTCGCCACTACGAAGCTGATTGGCTTCGGCGCGATGTATTCGCAGGTCTCGTGCTGGCGACCATGCTCGTCCCGGTCGGAATTGCCTATTCCGCGGCGTCTGGTCTGCCGGGCATCCACGGCCTTTACGCAACGATCGTCCCTCTTCTGGCCTACGCGATGTTCGGTCCGAGCCGCATCATAGTGCTCGGGCCCGACTCGGCGCTGGCTGCGGTCATCCTCGGTGTTATTGCGCCCCTGTCCGGCGGCGATCCGGTACGCGCCGCAATGCTCGCCGCGATGATGGCGCTCGTTTCAGGAGCTGTGCTCATTGTCGCCGGCATCGCGCGATTGGGGTTTGTGACCGAGCTTCTGTCCAAGCCGATACGCTACGGCTATATGAACGGGATCGCACTGACCGTTTTGATCAGCCAGTTGCCGAAGCTGCTCGGCTTCTCGATGCAGAGTGAGGGCCCGCTGGGAGACCTGTGGGCAATCGCCGTCGGGATCAGCACTGGCAGGATCAATTGGGCCGCCTTCGCAGTCGGACTTGGCACGCTGATCGTGATCCTGCTGCTCAAGGACAGCAAGCGACTGCCGGGAATCCTGATTGCCGTCGTCGGGGCGACCCTTGTCGTCTCGCTCCTCGACCTCGGAACGGGTTATGGTGTGAAAGTTTTGGGGCCGCTTCCACAAGGCCTGCCGGCCTTCTCCATACCCTCGATCGACTATAGCGACCTGATCCCCGTGCTGGCCGGCGGGTGCGCCGTCGCTCTGGTCTCTTTCGCCGATACCAGCGTGTTGTCGCGAACCTATGCTGCTCGTCTGGGCGACAAGGTCGATCCGAACCAGGAGATGGTGGGTCTCGGCGCCGCCAACCTGGCGACCGGCTTCTTTCAAGGCTTCCCGATCAGCAGCAGTTCCTCGCGCACGCCAGTTGCCGAGGCGGCCGGTGCCCGCACCCAGCTCACATGCGTGGTAGGTGCGCTTGCCATCGCGTTCCTTCTGATGGCTGCGCCAAATCTCTTGCAGCACCTGCCAAGCTCTGCCTTGGCCGCGGTGGTGATCGCAGCCTCAATCGGCTTGATCGAGATTGGCGACCTCAAACGGATCTACCGGATCCAGCGCTGGGAGTTCTGGCTGACGGTGCTGTGCTTCGTGGGCGTGGCCGTGCTCGGGGCAATTCCGGGAATCGGCCTTGCCATCGCGGTCGCCATCGCAGAGTTCCTGTGGGACGGCTGGCGTCCGCACTCTGCGATTCTGGGGCGGGCGCAAGGCGTCAAGGGCTATCACGACATCACGAGATATCCCGATGCCCGCCTGATCCCCGGGCTCGTGCTGTTCCGCTGGGATGCGCCGCTGTTCTTCGCCAATGCCGAGTTTTTCAAGGAGCGCATTCTGGCCGCGATCGAGACATCGCCAACACCTGTGCGCTGGCTGGTCGTCGCCGCCGAACCGGTCACGAGCGTGGACGTCACCGCCTGCGACACCGTTGCCGAACTGGACGAAGCGCTCCACGCCAGGGGCATCGAACTTTGCTTTGCCGAGCTCAAGGATCCGGTGAAGGACAAGCTAAAGCGTTTTGGTTTGTATGCGCAGGTCGGCGAATCCCAGTTCTTTCCAACCATTGGCTCGGCCGTTGCCAGCTATCTCGAAATCAACAACGTGGCGTGGGAGGACTGGGAGGACCAGGTCAAGGTGGGCCGCAGCGTCGAACCGTGACTTCGGGCCAAGGCAATGTGCGACCCTGGTTCGTCTCAGGTGCGAACCTCATCCCTGGCCCGCCAGCGGAGCACATACAGCGTCAGTGCGAACACCGCGTAGATGAAGACCATCAGCGCACCTCATTGAAGCCTTCACCAGCATCCAGAGCAAAGGGTTCTCGCGGATTTCCCTGAACAGAGTCTGCATGTCGGCTCCCTTCATCGATGCGATCACGGGAAGGTCCGCTGACGCGCTACGGATCTGGCTCAATGAGAGGCTGGGAGATGCGTGCCGCCATGCGGCGAGGACATCGCGGGTGACGACAGCGTGCTAGCGCTCAGCCCCCGCTCACGACCAGCGCCTTGGTGTTTTGCCCGACGGGTCAACGTCATCGCCGCCGCGAATGTCGCCGCAACACGGTCGGAAAACCCCTTATCGATCAAGGGCATTCTACTGTGCATGGGGTTGTTTTGCGACTTTTTGGTTCGAGCCCCGGAAAAAATTGCGAGAGGTCCTCACCCCGCCTGCAGGGTCTCGGCAATCGCCGCCCCCGCCGCGATCGTGCCGAGCCTGCCGCCGACGTCGCGCGTCGCCCTGCCCTCGCGAAGCGCCTTCGCCACCGCCGCCTCGATCGCACGCGCCGCCTCCTCGTAGCGGACAGCGCCGGTCTTCTCTCCGTGCCAGGCGAGCAGCAGCGCAGTCGACAGGATCAGCGACACCGGATTGGCGACGTCCTGCCCTGCGATGTCAGGCGCCGAGCCGTGCGCGGCCTGCGCCATCGCGTAGCGGTCGCCGACATTGAGCGAGCCGCCGAGGCCGAGGCTGCCTGACAGCTCCGCGGTGAGATCGGACAGGATGTCGCCGAACATGTTGGTGGCGACGATGACGTCGAACCGGTCGGGGTTGCGCACCACATGCGCCATCATGGCATCAACGAGGATGTCGTCGACCGCGAGGCCGGGATAATCCCTCGCCGCCGCGCGGCAGATGTCGAGGAACATGCCGTCGCCGAGCTTGAGGACATTGGCCTTGTGCACGATGGTGAGGTGCCTGCGCCGCTTCATCGCCAGCCGGCAGGCAGCGTGCGCGATGCGCTCGCAGCACAGCCGCGTGATCCGTCGCAGCGAGATCACGACATCGGGCGTGACCAGCATTTCGCCATTGCCCTGCTCGAGGTTGCGGTCGGCGTAGAAGCCCTCGGTGTTCTCGCGCACCACGACGAGGTCGAAGTCACTGATGCGGCCGGGCTTCCCCGCATAGGTGCGCGCGGGCCGGACATTGGCGTAGAGGTCGAGGTTCTTGCGGAAGTGGCGCGAGGGGTTGATCTCGCCATGTGCCTCGTCCTTGAAGTCGAAGGTCGCGGTCGGCCCCAGGATCAGGCCGTCGGCGGCACGGACGATATCGAGCAGATCGGGCCGTACGGTGGTGCCTGACAGCTTCAGGCTGGCATGCCCGACCGCATGCTCCTCCAGCCGCAGATTGAGCTGGAAGCGCTCGGAGGCCGCGCGCAGCACGCCCGTGGTCGCGGTCGTGATCTCGGGTCCGATGCCGTCACCCGGCAGAACGACGATTTGCATGGCGATCCCCTGAATTTGCCGTCGTGCCGCGATCATATGCCGGCACGCGGCCACATCGCCTTACCTTCGCGCATACACAGCATGCAAGCATGCGCCTGTGGAAGGCGGTCCCACCGTAGTACATGCCGAATGTCCCTTTTGAGCCGCGCCGCCGGAGCCACGCGTCCACGCAATGACAATCACGTTACCCTCCGCCGCACGCGAGCCCGACCATCCTGTCGCCGATGGACTTCCGGCGGCCCAGCGCCGCTGGGCGATCGCGGCGATCTTCACCGCGCTGGCGATGGCCTCGCTCGACACCGCGATCGCCAACATCGCGCTGCCCGCCATTGCCGCCGATCTGCATGTCTCGCCGGAGCAGTCGGTGTGGGTCGTCAACGTCTACCAGATCGCGCTGGTGGCGACGCTGCTGCCGCTCGGAGCGCTCGGCGAGATCGTCGGGCACCAGCGCATCTATCTCGGCGGCCTGATCCTGTTCACCATCGCATCGCTGCTCTGCGCGGTCGCGTGGTCGCTGGACAGCCTCCTCGTCGCGCGCACGCTGCAGGGCCTCGGCGCCAGCGGCATCATGAGCGTCAACACCGCGCTGGTGCGCTTCGTCTATCCCGGCAGGATGCTCGGCCGCGGCTTCGGCCACAACGCGCTGGTGGTCGCGACCGCGTTCACGTTCGGACCTTCGGTCGCCTCCGCCATTCTCGCGCTCGGCCCGTGGCCGTGGCTGTTCGCCGTCAACATTCCGTTCGGCCTCGTCGCCACCGGCATCGGCTTTGCGATGCTGCCGAAGACGCCGCGGGCCGATCACGGTTTCGATTTTCTCGGCGCGCTCCTGGCGTCGGCCTGCCTCGGCCTGTTCATCACCGGCATCGGCAGCGCCGCGCACAATCTGTCGCCAATTGTCGTCGGCATCGAGCTGATCGCGGCGCTCGCGCTCGGCTTCGTCCTGACCCGTCGGCACGCCGATCATCCCGCGCCGATGCTGCCGATCGACCTGTTCGCGCGGCCGATGTTCGCGCTGTCGGCGGCGACGGCCGTCTGCTCCTTCGCCGTGCAGGGCCTCGCCTTCGTCTCGCTGCCATTCTATTTCGAGGACGTGCTGGGGCGCTCGCAGGTCGAGACCGGCTTCTTCATGACGCCTTGGCCGCTGGTGGTCGGCATCATGGCGCCGATCGCCGGCCGCCTCTCCGACCGCCACGCGGTCGGCCTGCTCGGCGGCATCGGTCTCGTGCTGCTCGGCCTCGGCATGGCGCTGCTCGCGATGCTGCCGTCCAATCCGGCCATTCCTGATATCATCTGGCGAATGGTGATCTGCGGCATGGGCTTCGGCTTCTTCCAGGCGCCGAACATGAAGGCGGTGATGTCGAGCGCACCGCCGCATCGCAGCGGCAGCGCCTCCGGCATCGTCGCCACCGCGCGCCTGACCGGGCAGACGACCGGAGCGGCGCTCGCCGCAGCCTGCTTTGCACTCGCCGGTCACGAGGGTGCGACGCTGGCACTGGCCCTCGGCGCCGGCTTTGCCGCGCTCGGCAGCGTGATGAGCTTCCTGCGGCTGGCGGTGAAGTAACCCCCTCAGGCCAGATGTCTGGCCGCCGTGACGTCGATGCTCGCAGCGAGCATGGTCGGCGCGTCATCGAGCTCGGCGAGGCGCGCGTCGATGGCGTCGATGACCTTGCGCGAGAACGGCCCGAGATGCGCATAGGCCGCGATCATCTGCACCGCGATGCGCGCCGACGAGGTATCGCGCTTGGCGCAGTTCATGAAAGTCTGCCACAGCGGTCCGCGTGCCTCGGGGATCGCGGTGATCACGCGATGCACGGTCTCCATCGCTCCGACCCGCGACCGGATGTCGCCCTCCGCAAGCTCGTGACGCTGCCGCGAACGGTCGAGCAGCGTCATCAGCTTGTCCACGCGTCCCGCATAAGCGGCCGGGCTATAAATGCGCTCCAGCACGGTCCTGTAGTCCATCAAGATATCCCGCAACGGCCGCACCGGATCGAAATTGATGCCGCTGGTGCACTGGTCGCCCCCCTTCGTCGATGCCAGATCATGGTCGGCATGCAGCCGTCCCTCCTTCTCCAGCCGCCGCGTCAGCTGCGTGTTCGGCAACGCATAGAGCAGCCCGACCATCGCGACCGGGATGGCGGCTTCCTCGATGAAATCGACCATGGCGTCCGCCATCGAGACCTTCTCATTGTCGAAGCCGACAATGAAGCCGGCAGTGACCAGCATGCCGGCCGCATAGATCTTGTGGATGCTCTCGGCGATGTTGCGCCGCGTGTTCTGCTTCTTCCGCATCGCGACCAGCGTCGCAGGATCCGGGCTTTCGATGCCGACGAAGATGCCGAAGAAATTGGCGGCCCCCATCATCTCCAATAGCTCGGGATCGTCGGCGAGATTGACCGACGCTTCGGTCGACAATTCGAAGGGATAATTGTGGGCGCGCTGCCACTCGGCGAGCTGGGGCAGGAACTGGCGCAGCGACTTCTTGTTGCCGATGAAATTGTCGTCGACGAAATCGAGATGGCCGCGATAGCCCATCTTGTAGAGCGTCTCGAGCTCGACGAACATCTGCTCGGCCGTCTTGGTCCTGGGCACGCGGCCGTAGAGCTCGATGATGTCGCAGAACTCGCAGGTGAACGGACAGCCGCGCGAATATTGCACACCGAGATAGAGATAGTCCTCGAACTTCAAGAGGTCGAAACGCGGCACCGGCGTCCTGGTGACGTCGGCCTGGAACTTCGGCGCGGTGAAGACGCCGGACCGCTTTCCGCCCTCCCAGGCCGCGATGAAGTCGTCGATCACACTCTCGGCCTCGCCGAGCACCTGGAAGTCGGCCTTCTCGTAGATATGCGGGCTCGAGGTCGGATCGGGACCGCCGACGACGACCGGCTTGCCCGCCGCGCGGCACGTGTCGATCAGGCGCAGCGTGTCGGCTTGCTGCGGCAACATGCCGCCGGTGAAGACGACGTCGGACCAGGCGAGATCGTCGTCACCGAAGGCCTGCGTATTGCAGTCGATCAGCCGGACGATCCAGCTCGAAGGCAGCATCGCAGCGACCGTGATCAGGCCGAGCGGAGCCGCAGGCCGCCGAACGCCCATCAGCTTGCAGGATTCGCCGAAGCTCCAGAACGATTCCGCCGTGAACAGCGGATAGAGCATCAGCACGTTGCAGGGGCTCGGCACCATCATGGAACTCCTCGAGGCGTCGCCCCAGTGTAGCAAAGCATCGCCGCGTTGCATCCCGACAATGGTGGCAAACCTCCCGATCGATGCGCCCGGAACAATCGGGGCGTCGTCCCAGACCGCATCCTGGCGGCGAGAGAGGACCCTTGTCTGCGCCGGGCACGTCTCGGCCGTGACACCGCTCGGCCCGTTATCTTCCCATGCCGTGAAATTTTCCGGCAGCCACCCCTCGCACTGTTGATTTGAACAGTTCCAATTTGCCGGACACATTGCGCCCCGGAGTTCAATCGGTGGATTGGGCCAATCAGGGGACTGCGATGGCAAACCTAACAATCAACGGAAAAACCTTCACGCTCGACGTCGAGCCGGATACGCCGCTGCTCTGGGCGATCCGCGAGAATGCCGGCCTGACCGGCACCAAATACGGTTGCGGCATTGCACAATGCGGCGCCTGCACCGTCCACATCGAAGGCGTCGCGACCCGCTCCTGCGGCGTCTCGGTCAGCGAAGCCGAGGGCAAGAAGATCACCACGATCGAGGGACTTTCCTCGGGCGACACGCTGCACAAGGTGCAGGAGGCCTGGATCGCCCAGGACGTACCGCAATGCGGCTATTGCCAGAGCGGCATGATCATGGCGGTGGCGGCGCTGCTGAGCGAGAAGCCGAAACCGACCGACGCCGACATCGACGAAGCCATCACCAACATCTGCCGCTGCGGCACCTTCCAGCAGGTGCGCGAAGCGATCCACACGATCGCAAGCGCTTAAGGGAGCCGCCCCATGAACAAGCATGTTTCTCCCAAGATGAACCGCCGCGCCTTCGTCATCGGCAGCGCCACGCTGGGCGCCGGCCTTGCCATCGGCCTCGACCTCCCCTTCGGCGGCCCCGCATTGGTCCGCGCCGCCGACGGATCGCCCGAGATCGGCGCATGGGTCGTGATCAGGCCCGACGACACCGTGGTGATCCGCATCGCCCGCTCCGAGATGGGCCAGGGCTCGCTGACGGGCCTTGCCCAGCTCGTCGCCGAGGAGCTCGAATGCGACTGGACCAAGGTCACGACCGAATATCCGACACCCGGCCAGAGCGTCGCCCGCAAGCGTGTCTGGGGCGATTTCTCCACCGGCGGCAGCCGCGGCATCCGCTCCTCGCAGGACTACGTCCGCAAGGGCGGCGCAACCGCGCGCGTGATGCTGATCCAGGCCGCCGCCGACACATGGAAGGTGCCGGCCTCCGAATGCGCGGCCGAGAACAGCGTCATCACCCATAAGCCCTCGGGCCGGACCACGACCTACGGCAAGGTCGCGGAAGCCGCGGCAAAGCTGACGCCGCCGGCGGACGTCAAGCTGAAGGACCCGAAGGACTGGAAGCTGATCGGCAAGGGCGTGAAGCGCCTTGACACCGTCGACAAGACCAACGGCGCCATGATCTACGGCGTCGACGTCAAGCTGCCGGGCATGCTGAATGCCGCGATCAAGGATTGCCCGGTGTTCGGCGGCAAGCTGAAGAGCTTTGACGAAGCCAAGATCGCCGGCATGAAAGGCGTCAAGAAGGTCGTCAAGGTCGGCGATACCGCGGTCGCGGTCGTTGCCGACACCTGGTGGCACGCCAAGACTGCTCTGGACGCATTGCCGATCGTCTGGGACGAGGGCGACAACGCAAAGGTCTCCAGCGCATCGATTGCGAAGTGGTTGGCCGAAGGCCTCGACAACGACCAGCCGGCCTATGTCGGCAACAAGAACGGCGACGCCAAGGCGGCGATAGCGAGTGCGGCGAAGAAGGTCGAAGCCGTCTACTCCTATCCCTACCAGAACCACGCCACGATGGAGCCGATGAACGCCACCGCGCTCTACACCGCGGACAAATGCGAGGTCTGGTGCGGCACGCAGAATGGCGAAGCGGCGTTCGCCGCGGTGCTGGAGGCCTCAGGCCTGCCGGCCGACAAGTGCGACGTCCAAAAGGTGATGTTAGGTGGGGGCTTCGGCCGGCGCGGCCAGACCGACTATGTCCGCCAGGCCGTGATGATCGCCAAGCAGATGCCGGGCACGCCGATCAAGCTGTTGTGGTCGCGTGAAGAGGACATGGCGCACGGCCGGTATCACCCGATCACCCAGTGCAAGATGACCGGCGCATTCGATGCCAACAACAATCTGGTCGCGCTGCACTACCGCCTGTCCGGGCAGTCGATCCTGTTCTCGCTGCGCCCCGAAGCGCTGCAGAACGGCATGGACCCGGCGGCCTTCCAGGGCGTCGCCCAGTCCGGCGAGGCCGCGTTCGGCTATTCGGTGCCGAACCTGTTGATCGAGCATGCAATGCGCAACCCGCACGTTCCGCCGGGATTCTGGCGCGGCGTCAACGTCAATCACAACGCGATCTACATGGAATGCTTCATGGACGAGCTGGCCCAGGCCGCAGGCCAGGACCCGCTCGAATTCCGCCGCAAGCTGATGGGCAACCATCCCAAGCATCTGGCTGTGCTCAATGCGGTCGCCGAGAAGATCGGCTGGGACCAGCCGGCGCCGCAGGGCGTCTATCGCGGCATCGCCCAGGTCATGGGCTATGGCAGCTACGTTGCCGGCGCCGCCGAGATCTCGGTGACCGACGGCAGCAAGATCAAGGTGCATCGCATCGTCGCCTCCACCGATCCCGGCTACGTCGTCAATCCGGCGCAGGTGGAGCGGCAGATCGCCGGCTCCTTCGTCTACGGCCTCTCCGCGCTATTCTATGGCGGCTGCACCGTCAAGGACGGCAAGATCGAGCAAACCAACTTCGACACCTACAATTCGATGCGCATCGGCGAGATGCCGAAGGTGGAATCGGTGATGGTGCCGAGCGGCGGGTTCTGGGGCGGTGTCGGCGAGCCCACCATCGGCGTCGCGGCGCCGGCGGTGCTCAATGCGTATTTCGCCGCGACCGGCAAACGCATCCGCTCGGTGCCGCTGCGCGACCAGAACATCACCTTCGCCTGAGAAACGCCGCGGCGGCCACGACGGCCGCCGCGGCACACTTTTTCGGACAGGACTCATGAATGTGCCGGTGACACGGCGGACTGCCGTTCTCGGCATCACCGCCGCGGCCACATCGCTCGCCACACCTTCGATCCTGCGTGCGCAATCGGCAGGCCGCATCGTCGTGATCGGCGGCGGCTTCGGCGGCGCGGCCTGCGCGCGTGCGCTGAAGCGCGCCGACGCGAAACTGCAGGTTACGCTGATCGAGCCGAACAAGATCTTCACCTCCTGCCCGTTCAGCAACGAGGTGATCGCTGGCCTGCGCGAGATGGAGACGCAACATTTCGGCTATGACAAGCTCGCCGCCGACGGCATCGCCGTGATCGGCCAGGCGGCCGCGAAGATCGAGCCGCAGCAGCGAAGCGTCACGACGACCGATGGCACAGTGTTGACCTATGATCGTCTCGTGCTCTCGCCCGGCATCGACTTCCATGGCGAAGCCCTGCCCGGCTACGACGACGCCGCATCGGAGAAGATGCCGCACGCCTGGAGGGCCGGCGCGCAGACATTGCTGCTGCGCAGGCAGCTGGAGGCGATGGCCGATGGCGGCACGGTCGTCATTGCAATCCCGGCCAATCCCTCGCGCTGCCCGCCGGCGCCTTACGAGCGCGCCAGCCTGATTGCGCATTACCTGAAGACGAAGAAGCCGCGCTCGAAAGTTCTGATCCTCGACGCCAAGGACAATTTCTCCCAGCAGCGGCTGTTCGAGAAAGCATGGAAGGAGCTGTACGGCGACATGATCGAGCGGATCGGCTTGTCGCAAGGCGGCCGCGTCACCTCGGTCGATCCGGCGACCATGACTATCGTCACCGAGTTCGGCAACTACACGCCCGATGTCGCCAACGTCATCCCGCCGCAACGCGCAGGCCGCATCGCCGAAATCGCGGGCGCTGCGGACGCAACCGGCTGGTGTCCGATCGACCCCATGAGCTTCGAATCGAAACGGGTCAGGAACGTCCATGTCATCGGCGATGCCTGCCTCGGCGGCGGGATTCCCAAATCGGCGTCGGCCGCAAGCGCGCAAGGCAAGGCCTGCGCCGCCGCGATCGTCGCTTTGCTCGCCGGCCGCACGCCGGAGCCGCCGCGACTGACCGGCGTCTGCTACAACACCGTCGCGCCCGACTACGGCTTCTCGCTCGCGGGCAATTACCAGCCCAAGGGCGACATCTTCGCCGAAGTCGAGGGCGGCGCGACGAGCCCGGTCGATGCGCCGCGCGAGTTGCGGGCCCGCGAGGCGGCGGAGGCGGAGCGCTGGTTTCAGACCATCACGACGGATACTTTCGGCTGATGCGATGATGGGACGAGCCTATTGCCACGACCACAGTGCGCCCCCTCCCCCGCCTTCGGGGAAGGGTCGGGGAGAGGGTGTCTCCACTCGCGAGCCCCCCCAAGAGGGAAGAGCCCTCACCCTCGCCTTCGGCTCGACCTCTCCCGCTGGCGGGAGAGATAAGAGGACTCCGCGGCGCCGCCGCACATCCCGTTCGACAGCTGCGATTGCAACATTCATCGTGGTGAGCCTCGCCTTCGCCTCGCCCACCAAGGCGGACGAACTCGTCGCCTACAACATCGTCGGCGACGGCATCCCGCAATCACTCACGGGCTCGCCCGGGGACGTGGCGCGCGGCCGCGCGCTGGTGCTGGCGCGCACCACGACCTGCATCCTCTGCCATTCCGGCCCGTTCCCGGAAACGCGATTCCAGGGCGACCTCGCACCCGACCTCACCGGCGCCGGGAACCGGTGGACGACGAGCCAGTTGCGGCTTCGACTGGTCGATGCGTCGCGATTCAACGCCCAGACCATCATGCCGTCCTATTATCGCAGCGACGGCCTCGTGCGGGTGGGCCGCAACTTCGCCGGCAAGCCGATCTTGTCGGCTGCGGAGATCGAGGACATCGTGGCCTTTCTTGCAACGCTTCGGGACTAGCTTCATGCCAACCACGCGACGACAATTCTTGAACCTTGCCGGAGGCGTGACAGTCGTCGGGGCGATCCCCATCGTCACCCTGCGTCCACTTCGAGCAACGCCCGCGATGCTCAACACCGCGGTCCGCAACGTCGTCGGCGAAGCTCAGATCCGCACGGGCAAGGTGAAGCTCGACATTCCGCCGCTGGTCGAGAACGGCAATACCGTGCCGATGACGGTAACCGTCGCAAGCCCGATGACGGCTGACGACCACGTCAAGAGCATCCACGTCTTCAATGAGAAGAACCCGCAACCGAACATCGGCAATTTCTATCTCAACCCCGCCTCCGGCCGCGCCCAGATCTCGACCCGGATCCGCCTTGCCGACACCCAGAAGGTAATCGCGATCGCGCGCCTGTCCGACGACACGTTCTGGCAGGTCGCCGCGGACGTGGTCGTGACATTGGCCGCCTGCACCGAGGAGATGAACTGATGGCCGCACTCGTCAACGTTCCCGCCAGGGCCAAACGCGGCGATGTCATCGAGATCCGGACGCTGACCTCGCACATCATGGAAACGGGCTTCCGTCACACTGCCGACGGCAAGCTGGTGCCGCGCGACATCATCACGGGCTTCACCTGCCGCTACAACGGCGCGGAGATCTTTCGTGCCGATCTCTTTCCCGCGATCGCTGCCAATCCCTACCTGTCGTTCTTCACAATCGCCAAGGAGAGCGGCAAGTTCGAGTTCGAGTGGATCGGCGACAACGGCTATTCGTCCACCGCATCGGCATCGATCACCGTCGAATGACCATTTGGCGCGCGATAGCGGCGGCGGCACTGTTCGCCACGGCCCCGGCCCTGCTCGCCGGCGAAATTCCGCCCGATGCGCGCCGGTCAGGCTATTCCTTCATGGGGCCAGAGACGCGCACCATGCAGGACGACGACACCTCCAATCCCGGCATGCTGTTCGTGCTCGACGGCGAGCAGCTGTGGGGCAAGCAGTCCGGCAGCGCGGAGAAAGCCTGCGCGGATTGTCATGGCGATGCGCGCAACAGCATGAAGGGCGTCGCCGCACGCTACCCGGCCTTCGACAAGGCGGTGGGGCGCCCGGTCACGCTCGACCAGCGCATCAATCTCTGCCGGGCCAATCATCAGCAGGCAGCGCCGCTGCCCTATGAGAGCCGCGACCTGCTGGCGCTGTCCGCTTTCGTCGCCCATCAATCGCGCGGCGTCGCGATCACCGCCGGCGACGATCCGCAGGTAAAGTCCTTCGTGGATCAGGGCCGCGACCTCTTCATGCAGCGGAAGGGCCAGCTCAACCTCGCCTGCACCAATTGCCACGACGACAATTTCGACAGACGCCTCGCGGGCGCGCCGATCACGCAAGGACAGCCCACCGGCTATCCGCTCTACCGCCTGGAATGGCAGACGCTGGGTTCGCTGGAGCGGCGCCTGCGCAGCTGCATGAGTGGCGTCCGCGCCCAGGCCTATGATTACGGCTCACCCGAGCTGGTCGCGCTCGAGCTCTATCTGATGTCGCGGGCGCGGGGCCTGGCGATGGAGACGCCGGCCGTCCGGCCCTGAGACTAGTGCTTCGAGGCTTCTGCTTGCGGCGGAGCAGCTTGCGCCGCAGCGGCGGGTGTCGCGACCGACAGTCCATGGAGCCTCCAACTGCCGCCGACATTTTGAAACACCAGATCGAAATCGATCTGCAACGGCCTCGTTGGAATGGTGCCGCTGAGCCGCAGCATGCCGCGGGCATTCACATTGGGTGGCATCGACAATCGCGGGGCGAGAAGTGCTGCGCCAAACAGGTCGAACCTGCGGGCGCGCAGGTCGGAGAACGCAAGTGCGAGATCGGCGGCACTGTTCCGGGCCTGGAATTCGGGTGCGGCAAGGTCGCGCAACACCGAATAATTGCCGGAGCGATTCGCGTCATTCAGGCTCATGAGCGAGGAGCGGATGAGATAGAGCGCCTGCTCGATGGTGACCTGCGGACCGCCCTGTCCTGTGGAGCCTGCCGCCGGCTGAACCGCCCAACGATCGGCGAAGCCGGAAGACGATTGCGTCTCTGCTCGCAGGGGCGCGCACGCAACCATGAGGATCAGGCATGCGGCCAATCGTGGGGATACGACCATGCTTTTCACCAGCCCAGGCGTAAGCCGACGCGCCCGCCGGCGATACGCTGGTCGGGTCCGTACCCTATTCCCCCGTTGAACTGCATGTTCTGATTGAGGCGCAGCGCCGCGTTGAACGCGAGGCCGTTGGCCCGCTCGAAGGTTCCGTAGTTCATGGTCACGGCAAAACTCTCGTTCGGTAGCAGCGTCGGTACACCGGCCATGGCGAAGGCCATGGCGACGCCGCTGGTCACCTTGCTGGTCCGGCTGCTGAGGTCGTCGAGGCGACCGTTGATGCTGGCGAGCTGGCCGTTAATGGCGCTGAGATCGCTGGACGAGGCAATGCCGAGATTGGCAAGCGTGGTGGTCGCGAGATTGCCGGCGCCATCGGAGGTGACGAGCTGCGTCGTACCGCCTTGCGCCGCCTTGCTCGCCGACGAGGTGATGCCGGCCATGGTGTAGGTGTTGCCGGCGGTGCCGAACGTCTGCTGGTTGGCGCGGGTCACTGTAGCGCCATTGCCGAAGGCGGCGGAATTGGAGAAGCCGGCGCTGGAATTGTTGCCGACGGCGACGGCATTGGCGCCGGCGACCGAAACGGAGTTGCCGATTGCGATACCCCCTGCGCCGGTCACGGTCGCCGCGTTCGCCATCACCAGCGCATTGGGCGCATTGACGGTGTTGCCAGAGCCGAACACGGAGGATCCCGCAGCGCTCGCCGCGCCGGCCACCGCATTGTTGGAGCCGACCACATTGACGTTGTCGCCCCGGCCGGTCTGGTTGGTGCCGTTGATGGTGTTGTTGTCGCCGAGCACGAAGCTGCCATTGCCGTTCAGCGTATTGGGGTCGCCGATGGCGTAGCTGCCATTGCCGCGCACGGTCTGACCGGTCCCGAATGCACCGCTGTTGGTGCCGGTGACGCTGTTGAACGCACCGACCGCGGTGCTGTTGACGCCGGTCACCGTGGTGTTGTTGCCGACAGCCGTTCCGCTCGTGCTGCCTGCATTGACGACCGCCCACGATCCGACCGCCACTGAACTATCGGCATACGCATAGCTGTCCATGCCGTAAGCTGAGCTGGACAGGCCGGTCGCGGTGCTCCGGCCACCGGTCGCAGTTGCGAAGTCGGTGGACGCGCGGGAGTCGGCGCCCACCGCCGTGGAATACCAGCCGGCGGCACTGCTGTTGGTGCCAACGGCCACGGCTTGATTGCCGGCCGCATTGCTCACATAACCGTAGGCGGTGCTGGATGCACCGCCCGCCGCGCTGCTGGCGCCGCACGCCGTGCTTCCGGCAGCACCGGCGACGGCGCCGCCGGCGCTGTTACTGGCGTCGACGCAGACGAACTGCGCCTGCGCGGATGGCGCATCGAGCAAGACGCCGAGCACGATCGCCGCGGCCACGCAGATCGAAGCTGGCCGCATTCGCGGCCACGCCGCTTCCCTCCCCGTTCGCGCCGCCATCTCGCCTGTCCGCCGATCGGCCAACCGCGTCGCAAACCCCGTCCCCCGCGCCGTCATCGCTCACCCTTCACGTCATTGCAAATTGTCCGGGCCGCGAAACACACGTCTGGCCCGTGCGCGATAATATGAATATTCATGTCCGGAGACTGCGGTTCGACGGCGTGGAAACTTGCCTGATCGTCCCAATTTGCAGACCAACTGCCGGAGGGAGCGGCCTGGCATGACGAAAATTCCGTATCTGCGTTTCGATACCGCGGAGCTGCCCGCCGCCGAGCGGCTCGACCGCTACCGCGCGATTCTCACGCATTACGAGGTGTCGGTCCCTGAGGGCACGGCCAGCGACGACTTCGAGGTTCTCGCCGAGGCCTGGCTGCTCGGCGGCCTCGTGACCGCATCCACCCGGATGGGGCCGGTGCGCTTCACCCGCTCCGCCGCGCTGGCAAAGGCCGATGGCCGCAACTCATTCGCGCTGCTGCTGCTCCGTCGCGGTGCCTGGAGCGGCGAGGTCGACGGCGAGCCGATCTCCGCCGGTCCTGGCCAGGTCCTGGTGCTCGACCTGACCCGACCTTTCGATGGCATCGCCACCGCGACCGACACGATCAGCCTCGACGTCGAGCGCGACCCAATCGTCAGCGCTGCGCCCGATGGCCTCGACCTGCACGGGCTCGTGCTTGACGGCGCCGCCGGCCGGGTGCTTGCCGATCAGATGGGACTGCTACGGCGGCGGCTTCCGGCAATGGACGCGAATGAGGCGCCCGAAGCGGTGCAGACGACGCTCGGGCTGCTGCGCGGATGTTTTGGCATGGCTGCGCGGCCGCGCGGGCTTGCCCGGCGTGACATCGCCATCCTTCATCGCGCCAGCCGTTTCATCGATCAGAACCTCGGTCGTGCCGATCTCTCGGTGGCAACCATCTGCCGCGAGATCGGCGTTTCCCGCTCGGTGCTCTATCGGGTCTTCGCGCCGCTCGCGGGCGTCGCCGACTACATTCGCGGGCGACGCCTTGAGGCCATTCATGTGCTGCTCGATGACGCCGACGAAGATCGCTGGAATGCGGAGATCGCCGCTGAATTCGGCTTCGTGAGCCAGGCGCATTTCAGCCGCAGCTTCCGGCAGCGCTTCGGCTACTCGCCGCGCGCAGCGCGCGACTCCCGCGATCTCGCAGCCGCGGTCGACGCCAGCCCGGAGCTATTCCGCGAGTGGATCAATCAGTTGGGTTGACTTGCCTTCGCGTGCGGCCGGAAAGAGAGCGGCCGGGCGACATCACGTCCCCGGCCGCAATCTCCGCTTCGCTTCTACTCCGCCGGTGCGGCCGACATTTCCGGATGCGCGGCATAGTGCTCGCTGGCACCGAGCTTGCCGGCCGCAAACAGGCCGGCGGCCATCACGGCATAGGCCAGCGCGACGGCAGGCGTCACGCCGAAGCCACCGCCGATGCCGACGGCCTCGCCGTGCATGAAGCCGAAATAGGTCAGCACCGCACCGACCAGCGCGAAGCCCGAGGCCTTTTCGAAGTCGCGCTCGATGATGAAGACACCGATCGCCCCCAGGATCAGGCCGCCGAGGATGGAGCCGCCACCCATCACCTCAAGGCCGTGATAGAACACGCCCTGCTGCGGCAGCGCGGCGATCGCGGCAGCCTTGACCGCGTCCGCCTTGTCCGCAGCCAGACCACCGACTGACGTCGCGGCCATCATGGTCGAGCCGAGCATCGTGTCGATCTGGAGCTTGGCCCAGGCGGCCAGATGCGGCGTCAGCGCCAGCACGATCGCGGGCGCGTGCTTGACCGGGGTGGTCTGGAACGCCTGCGCGCCGATCAGCATGCCGATATAGAGCAGGATCGGCGAGATCGCGACCACGGGCACGAGTGCCAGCAGCACCGAAATGATGCCGAACCAGGCCAGCACGATCACCATGAGGCCAGTTGCGGCGGAGTATCCGATGCGGCCGCCCATCGCCTTCCAGCCGGGATGACCGATATAGACGGCGTTGATGAATGGATTGCCCATCAGGCAGCCGATCAGGCTGACGACGCCGTCGGCCGTCAGCACACGCGTGGTCGGATATTCGTCGCCGGCGGCTTCCGCGCTCTCGACATTGTCCATGGCCTCGACGAGGTCGTAGATGCCGAACGGAATGGCGGTGACGAGGATGATGCCGAGGAATTCGAAGCCGGAGAAGACGTAACCCACGGCGGGAAGCGGCACCGAGAAGCCGAAATTGGCGAAGGCAGCGCCGACGCCCGCGATGCTCAATCCGCCGAGGCCGAGCCCGAACAGGTTCGACCCCCAGGCGATGATCATGCCGGCGGCAATGGCGACGAGGCCTGCGGGAATGCCGCGCGGATATTTCACGCCGCCGAACCAGCTCACCAGGATGATGGCGAAGCAAACGAGGCCGATCTGCGGCGTCATAAACATTTCCAGCGCCGGCCGCATCGAGATGAAGGTGACGGAGACGCCGGCGAGCGTGCCGAGCAGCGCCGCACGCGGCGTGATCTTGCGGATGAACGGCGCGATGAAGCCGCCGATCATCAGGATGAAGCTCTGGAAGAACACCCAGACGAGCCCCGCCGACCACCCCTTGAGCGGATCGCCTGTCTTGATCGTGATCGGCAGCATGATCACGAAGGTGACGATGAACATGTGCGGCACGCTGACGCCCGAGGGCAGCGCGCAGACGTCGTTTCGGCCGGTCTTCTGCGCGAGCCGATAGGCGAGGTATGCATAGTAGAAGGTGGATAGGCACATCATCAGCCCGAGCGCGGGCAGGATGCGGCCGAACACCAGACTGTCAGGCATCTTCAGGACGAAGCGCAACAGGCCCGTAAGCACCAGCATGTTGACGAGGATGTTGGTGCCGAAGCCGAAAAACGCGTTCCAGTCGCCCGATGTCCATAGTGCCGGCTTGAACTCGGACGTGTTGCTCTCAGATCTGCCGGCCGTCCCCGTCATGCTTGTGCTCATGGTGATGCCCCTAAGCTGAAATGTTCGAAGTCTTCATCGCCTCCAGGACCGCGGCCGAGTCCGTGACCCAGCCGAAGATGCCGCCCTGGGCCTTGATCATCTTCAGGCCCATCTCGTGAAACTCGGGGAAGTAGGACGCGCAGCCGTCCGAGATGACGACGCAGCGATAGCCGCGGTCGTTGGCCTCGCGCACGGTGGTGTTGACGCACACTTCGGTGGTGACGCCGCACACCAGCAAATTCTCGATGCCGTACTTCTCCAGCACGTCGCCAAGCTCAGTGGCGTAGAACGCGCCCTTGCCGGGCTTGTCGATCACGACCTCGCTGTCGAGCGGATAGAGCTCGGGGATGATGTCGTGGCCGGCCTCGCCGCGGATGAGTATGCGCCCCATCGGGCCGGGATCGCCGATGCGAAGGCTCGGCGCGCCGCGCTCGACCTTCGCCGGCGGCGCATCGGAGAGATCGGGAAGATGACCCTCGCGGGTGTGGATCACCAGCATCCCGGAGTCGCGTGCCGCCGTCAGCACCGCGCTGATCGGCTTCACCGCGCGCGCAAGCTGACTGACGTCGTTGCCGAGCGTCTCCCCGAAGCCGCCGGGCTCCATGAAGTCGCGCTGCATGTCGATGATCAGAAGCGCGGTGGCGGGCCAGTCGAGCTTGATCGGCTCGGGCTCGGCGCCGATGACGCCCCATGTCCGCTTGCTCGAGTCCAGCATGACGCCCGCCCCTCGCGAGAACTCACTTTGTCAGGAGTTCTGCAAGCGCCGTGCCATTGTGTACAATTGCGATTGGCGCCGAGGTGCGGAAAAATTCGCAGCGGAGTCAAAATCTTATGAGTCGATATCAGGTCTGCTTATTCACTGTGCGACCGCCTCGCCCCACGCAATTTGCTCAAGTCTTGGGCGGACTGTTTGCTTTCTCGACCGCGGCGCCTGGGTCGGGCCAGGCGTTGCGGGCCCCTCCTCGCGAGGTGGCCAAGCTCGCGCAGAGGGGTGCAGCGCGACGCGCGCGGCTATGAAGGCGCCGGACAATTCCTGGCCGGCCTGCAGCTCAGGACCACTGGCCGATCCAGAGATTATGCCCCGAAACCCCATCGAACTGTGTTCCGCCCTGGCTGACATAAATGTCGATGGGTGTTGGATTGAGATTGGTCTGGAGGGAGAACTTGTCTCCCGCGACGGTGTAGGCCGCACTGGCATCCGTGCTGTTGTTGAGTGTCACCTTGCAGGTCCCGGACGAGGCATTCTGAGCATGCAGAAGCTGGATGGCTATGGTGAAGGCGCCGCTGCTTCCGAATGCATTGTACGAGCCGGTGAACGCCGCGAAGTTGGAGTTGAACGAGGTGAAGCTGCCAGATCCGACCTTGAACGGCCCCACATAGATCTTCAGATTCCCCGTATGCGTTCCGAAATATTGATCCAGTCCAACCATCGCCACCCTCCTCAAAGCGCTTCCACGAGATCCTTGATTGCCTTCGCGACCTTGTCGCGGTTGTCCTTCGAGTTTGCTTTCTCGATCTTTTCGCCGATCGCTATGATCCGCATGGCCGCCTGCCAGATCGCGTTGAAGGACGGCGCATCGTCCTGACCCGACGCGATCTTGGCGAGATTGGTGTTGATCTTCTCGAACGCATCCAGTTCCTGCCTGGTGCCGACGTCGGCATGCTGGTCATAGTCCGCGGCAGCCTTGGCAAGATCGATCACGGGGTCCTTCATGGCGCCCCAGATCGCCGCGAAGCACGTCACGAACTCGCGTGACGGCAATCCGGTCGCGGGCAGTCCGCGCTTCTCCGGGGCAAGGCTGTTGAAGTCGGCACACTCCTTGACATCCTTGGCCGGCTTGAAGCTCGCATTCAGCCTCGTGTGAGCCTCGACGAAATGCCCAACGGCTTCGGCCGTCTTGATCTGCTCGACCTTGACGAGGTAGTCGCGCAAATTTGCGGCATTCGCCGTGATGAGCTTCTGGTTCTTCTCCTCCTTGAGGAACTTCTTGATCCTATCGAGACGCCTCTGTTCATCGATGAACTTCGCGCCTTCGACGATCACCGGCGCGACGATCGATTTGAACAAGTCGAACAGGGTCGTGAAGGCCGCGATCACTCCGGACTCGTCGACTGGCTTCAGGCCGTAGTAGGTGCCGGCGAAGCCGTTGATGTCGTCCTCGCAGCTCTTCTTGATCTGGGCCTCCACCTCCTCCGAGGACATGTCCTTGGCGTCGACCTGGATCTGGTAATCCGCAAACAGTGACTTGAAAGCGAGGATGATGTTGTTGAAATCGGTCGAGTCCGTGATCGCGGATTTCGCGGTCTTCTTGACCTCCGCAGTCACCGCGTCGAGGTAGGTGATCGATGCGCGCAATGCCAATTGCTTGACGCGGGGCTCGCATAGCAGGTTGCTGATCTTGGGCAAGGAAGGCGGCTGCGCCAGATCCTTCTCCGTCAGGTACAGGGAGAGTGCCTGGCGTATGCGATAGGCCCGGACCTCGGCCCGCCTGCTATCGAGAGGCGGTGCGGCCGACTTCGTCAAGGCGCCGGCGGCCTGAACAAGTGCCGAGACCGTCGGCGGAAGACCCTCGGGCTGATCCTCATCGCCGCGCGCCGAACCGGTGGCTGCGATCGTCAGCAGGGCGAATGCCGCAAGTCGTCCCTTCCACATTGTCATTCCTCCCAGAGTATCGAAGCCGCTTCGGGAATCTTTGGCAACCCCGAGGCGTCGTAGAGAGCGCTGCGAATTTCGGAGCTCGGAAGCGCGCAGTTGGAATCGTCGTCGATCCGTCCATTGGTGTGGACCGCGACGATGCTGCTGCCACCTCTCAGCAGGATGGGTGCGCCACTCGAATCTTCCGTGGTGTCGCAACCGTGAACACGCCGGCCGCGCTCACCCACGCAGGTGGCTTTCGTCTTCGTGACACATTGAGAGTCAGCAGACACCTTTTTGGTGACGCGCTTTTCGCTCTCATGCCACGTCACATAGGCTTCCAGGTCGGCGCCGTCCTTGCACGCCTTCCACGGATCGCCCACCGCCAGCTTCAGGAATGCTCCGGCGAATTCGTCCGGCAGGCTTTGAATCTTGATCAGCAGGAAGTCCAGCTCGCTTGCCGATGGATCATCGCCGTTGAGAGGGCTGGCGGACAGGCCGCCCGGCCACGGCGACTTCAGCTCGTCGGAGTTGAAGTAGACGCGATACTTCTCGGCCACAAAGGAGTCGTGCCGGTGACAGTGATGCGCAGACAGGACGATCCCGTGACCTAGATGGGCGCCGGTGCATATCTGGGTTCTGCCATCGGTGCTGTCCACCAGGATCGTCACGGTCGCGAGATTCGCGATTGCGTCGCGCCGCCTGAAGGCATCCTCTGGAGGATCTCCGACGGGAAAGGCGCGATATGGCGGAAGGTCGAACGCGCATGACGGGTCTTTGGGGCGGCTGATCGTGCCGACGCAGTTCGGGGCTGGCGACCCGGCCGGCCGTTCGGGGAGCTTTGGCAACGGCTTGGTTCCGTCATCGCCGACAACGAAGAAGGGCGAGGCCATCTGCTTGCTGGATCGAATGATGTCGGTTGACCACGGCTTCGTGTGCACCCTTGCAACGGCGTCGCTGGATGACGGATTCAGCCGGAGCGGATCGGCAGTCAGCCGAAGGCGGTCATGCTCGCTCAGCTGGGCGATGTTCATCTGCCCGCCACTGAGGTTGCGAAGCGAACGCAACGCGCTGTCGTCGAAGCGCAAGGTCGGCCTGCTGCCCCCCGATCCGCTTGCCGACGCGCCGTTATCAAGAAGAGAATTGAGCGGATGGAGTACTCTGGTCTCGATGTTCACCAGGCTCATTGCCTTGGATCGGATCTGGGCGCTCTTGGCAGTCTCGAGCGAGCACGGGCCCGCGATCGCGAGGCCCGGCGCAAGCCCCACAGCGAACAACGCAAGGACATACGGATGGCAAGGGACCAAACGCATAAGATGATTCCATCGGCCGGCGAAACGCGGCTCTTCAGGAGTGCCTGACGGTTAGAAAACGATGACCTGCGACGGCTGGGCTATTTTCGCCCGACTTGAAAAAGATGGCTCGTAAGAGGACTGAACGAACCTCGAATATCATTCTCCGCTGGTACGCAATAATCTTGGGAGGCTCGTCGCTCGACGAAATTCATGATGCCAAGCAGACACGCGCCTTCGAATAGACCGCTCTCCCCCACCCTCTGGTTGCAATCTTTCGAATTTGGGCGGAGTTGTCAATCGTGTAGAAGCTCGACCGCTGGCCTGACGACGGGCTGTCAGTTGCGCCCCGCTCCATACAGCCGTTGGTACTCCTCCTCGTACGGCGCGTAGGAGTCCTTCAGCGTCGCCATGTTCAGCAGCATGGTCGCGACCACCGCGCCCGTCTTGTCGAACACGCGCGTCTTGGCCCAGGCGCTTTCGGTGCGGCGGCTGCCCGAGAGCGCGACCACCTCGCGCTCGACCTCGTAATCTTCATCGACGAAGAGCGGCCCCTTCACGAGCCGGATCTCCTGGTCGGCGAACAGGCCGACGGCCGGGCCCTTGGCGGGCAGTGGATCGTCCTTGGAGCGGTACTGGAACAGCACGCTCAGCATCTCCATCGGGATGACCGGTCTGCCCCAGGGGTTGTCGGCGCCGGAATAGTATGGCGAGTTCTCGGTGATGACGGCGAGCTTCTGCCGCAGCGAGAAGGGATAAAGGTCACCCATGGCCTGATCGAACGCCATGCGGACGGTCTGGCGCTTGCCGGTCCGTGCCACCTTGACGTCGCGCAGGATCACCGGATCGGCCAGCGGCTTGAGCTCGGCGAGACGGGCCTCCAGCGCCGTCGCGGCGTGCGGTTCGCCGACCGAAGCCGTGCCGCGCAGCACCTCCGTGCCGTCGCGCTTGACCATCTGGATCTGGCACTGGCTTGTCCCGGGCAGCGGCTTCGACAGGATCGCCTGCACCTCCTCACCCTCGTAGCAGACGCTGCGATAATGCGCGGAGAGACAGCCGCTCTCGAACCAGGCCTGTCCCCACAGCCGCGCACCGAGCGGGGCGAACTGGCTGAAATGGGTGGGGCCTTCGATGGTGCCGCCCTTGAAGCCGAGCTTCTGCGCGGTGGCGTCGTCGTGGATGGAGGCGTGCGCGTCGTAGGTTTGCGCCTGAAGCATCTGGCCCGGCCGCCGCCACGGGCCGATCAGCGACTCGGCCGTCTCGGTGATTTCGGTCTCGAACGCGTTTGCAGCCATTGGTGTCCTCCACAGACAGCCATGACTAGCAGGAGCGCCACGGATGCGGCTAGCCGTATTGACTTCGGCGACCCATGCTTTTGACTGCGAACATCCGCTTCGCAAGCCGCATCTCCATCCGCGGCGCAAAATCCCCGCCAGACCAAGAAGAACAAGGACCTCCGAAATGACGCTGTTGCAGGTCGAGCTGGACGACAAATACCGGCTCGAATCCAAGCGGATCTTCCTGTCCGGGACGCAGGCGCTCGTCCGTCTGCCCATGTTGCAGCGCGAACGAGACCGGCTCCAGGGGCTCAACACCGGCGGCTTCATCTCGGGCTACCGCGGTTCCCCGCTCGGCATGTACGATCATGCGCTGTGGCGCGCGAAGTCGCACCTCCAGCAGCACGATATCGCCTTCGTCCCCGGCCTGAACGAGGATCTGGCGGCGACCGCCGTCTGGGGCAGCCAGCAGGTCGGCCTGTTCCCCGGCGCCAAGGTCGATGGCGTGTTCGGCATCTGGTACGGCAAGGGTCCGGGCGTCGATCGCTCGGTCGATGCGCTTAAGCATGCCAATGCGGCCGGCACCTCACGCAACGGCGGCGTGCTGGCGCTGGCCGGCGACGACCATGGCTGCCAATCCTCGACGCTGGCGCATCAGAGCGAGCAGGTGTTCGCGGCGGCGCTGATCCCCGTGATCAATCCGGCGACGCTGCAGGATTATCTCGATCTCGGGCTCTACGGCTTCGCATTGTCGCGCTTCTCCGGCTGCTGGGTCGGCTTCAAGGCGATCAGCGAGACCGTGGAAAGCTCGGCCTCGATCGATAGCGATCCGGAACGCGTCCAGATCAAGCTGCCCGATGATTTCGAGATGCCGCCCGGCGGCCTCAACATACGCTGGCCCGATCCTCCTTTGGAGGCCGAGCGGCGCCTGTTCGGCCCCAAGATGGCCGCCGTGCAGGCCTTTGCCCGCGCCAACCAGCTCGACCGCATCGTGCTCGATTCCAAGCCCGCGCGGCTCGGCATCGTCGCGACCGGCAAGGCCTATCTCGACCTGCGCCAGGCGCTCGCCGACTTGGGGATCACCGACAAGGACGCGCAGGACCTCGGCCTTCGCATCTACAAGGTCGCGCTGACCTGGCCGCTGGAGGAAAGCGGCGCCAGGCGGTTCGCTGAAGGGCTCCAGGACGTGCTGGTGGTCGAGGAGAAGCGCGGCTTCATCGAAGACCAGCTCATGCGCATCCTCTACAACATCGATGCCTCGAAGCGCCCGACGATTACGGGCAAGCGCGACGAGCGCGGCGCGCCGCTCTTGCCGAGCGAAGGCGAGCTGACGCCGACCATCGTCGCCGGCGCCCTGGTGGCGCGCTTGCGCAAGCTTGGTCATCACAGCCCGGTGCTGGAGCAGCGCCTCGCCCGGCTGGAGGCCTTCGACAATCCCGTCACCACCAGCACCCAGATCAAGCTCGCGCGCACGCCGTTCTTCTGCTCGGGCTGTCCGCACAACACCTCGACGCGCGTCCCCGAAGGCAGCCGCGCCATGGCCGGCATCGGCTGCCACGGCATGGCCCTGAGCATGCCGACCCGCCGCACCGATCTGATCTCGCATATGGGCGCCGAGGGCGTGAACTGGATCGGCCAGTCGCCCTTCACCAGCGAGAAGCACATCTTCCAGAATCTGGGCGACGGCACCTACACCCATTCCGGCCTTCTCGCCCTTCGTGCGGCATCGGCCGCCGGCATCAACATCACCTACAAGATCCTCTACAACGACGCCGTGGCGATGACCGGCGGCCAGCCGGCCGAAGGCGCCTTCAACGTCGCACAGATCGCGCATCAGGTCTGGGCCGAGGGCGTCAAGCGGCTCGCGATCGTCTCCGACGATCCCACGAAATATCCTGAAGGCAATTACTTCCCGCAAGGCGCGACCATCCACCACCGCCGCGAGCTCGACGCCGTGCAGCGCGAGCTGCGCGACATCAAGGGCCTCACGGTCGTGATCTACGACCAGACCTGCGCCGCCGAAAAGCGCCGCCGCCGCAAGCGCGGGCTCTATCCAGATCCCGCCAAGCGCGCCTTCATCAACGAGCTGGTCTGCGAAGGCTGCGGCGATTGCTCGCAGGCCTCCAACTGCGTCTCGGTGCAGCCGCTGGAAACCGAGTTCGGCCGCAAGCGCCAGATCGACCAGTCGAACTGCAACAAGGACTTTTCCTGCGTCGAAGGTTTTTGCCCGAGCTTTGTCACCGTGCATGGCGGCACCCTCAAGCGCATGAAGACTTCGGCGGTGGATTCCGGTCGGCTGTTCGCCGATCTGCCGCTGCCGCCCGCGCGCGAACTTGACGGCCCCTACAACATCCTCGTCACCGGCATCGGCGGCACCGGCGTCATCACCATCGGCGCCCTGCTCGGCATGGCCGCGCATGTCGACGGCCGCGGCTGCTCGGCACTCGACTTCACCGGCCTGTCGCAGAAGAACGGCGCGGTGATGAGCCATGTGCGCATCGCACCGAAGCCGGAGGATATCTCGGCGGTCCGTATCACCACCGGCGGCGCCGACGTCATCCTCGGCTGCGACATGATCGTCTCGGCAGGCCCCTCCGCGCTCAGCCGCGCCGAGCGCGGCGTGACCAAGGCCTACATCAACGCCGATCTGCAGCCGACAGCGAGCTTCGTGCAGAACCCCGACCTCGATTTCGAGATGGGCACGATGCAGACCGTGTTGCGCGACGCCGTCGGCGACAAGAACCTCGACATCATCGACGCGACAGGCATTGCCGCCGCATTGATGGGCGACAGCATCGCGACCAATCCCTTCATGCTCGGCTTCGCCTTCCAGAAGGGCGCGATCCCGCTGTCGCTGGAGGCGCTGCTCCGCGCCATCGAGATCAACGGCGCCGCGATCGAGATGAACAAGCTCGCCTTCACCTGGGGCCGCCTCGCCGCCCACGACATGTCGCGGGTGCGCAGCGTGCTGCAGTTCAAGAACAGGGCCGCCGCGCCGACCAAGTCGCTCGACGACATCATCGCGACCCGCGCGGAATTCCTGACCGGCTATCAGGACAAGGCCTATGCCGACCGCTACCTCGCGGCCGTCGCCAAGGTGCGCGAGGCCGAGAGCACGGCTTCGCCCGCATCCACGGAGTTGACCGAGGCGGTCGCGAAGAACCTGTTCAAGCTGATGTCCTACAAGGACGAGTACGAAGTCGCACGACTCTACACCGACGGCAGCTTCGCCAGGAAGGTGTCGGAGAAGTTCGACGGCGACTTCACGCTGAAGTACCACTTGGCCCCTCCGATCTTCGCCAAGCGCGACAAGACCACGGGGCATCTCCAGAAGCAGGAATTCGGCGGCTGGATGATCCACGCCTTCCGCGTTCTCGCCAAGTTGAAGTTCCTGCGCGGCGGCGCGTTCGATCCGTTCGGCCGCACCGAGGAGCGCCGCACCGAGCGGAAGCTGGTTGTGGATTATCTGGCGATGATTGATCAGCGGATGACCGGGCTGAAGGCCGAGCAGATCCCGCTGCTGGCAAGGCTCGCCCGCGTGCCGGAGACGATCCGCGGCTTCGGGCACGTCAAGGAAGCCAATGTCAAATTGGCGGCAGCCGAGAAGGCGCGGCTGGAGGCTGAGCTGGACAACAGCCGCTTTGCGGCGGCTGCGGAGTAAAGGGACGCACTTGCCTCACACTCGATGTCATCGCCCGGCTTGACCGGGCGATCCAGTACGCCGAGATGGCAGTGATTGAACCGATGGGCCGCGGCGTACTGGATGCCCCGCTTTCGCGGAGCATGACAGCAGTGGAGATGGCTAGACGGACGCCGACACGCCTGCAGCGGTCTTGCATGTCATGCTCCCCTCGGCCAGATGCCGCCCCGCGATATACCCGAACGTCAGCGCCGGCCCTAACGTGATCCCCGGCGCCGGATAATTGCCGTTCATGATCGAGCCCATGTCGTTGCCGCAGGCATGGAGACCCGCGACCGGCGTGCCGTCCGCGCGCAGCACGCGGGCCTGGGCGTCCACCTGCATGCCGATCGCGGTGCCGAGATCGGCTGGGTAGATGCGCATCGCGAAGAACGGGGCGCGGAGGATCGGCGCGACGCAGGGGTTGGGCTTGTGGCTGATGTCGCCGAGATGCCGCTGATAGATGGTGCTGCCGCGGCCGAACTCGGGATCGCGCCCCTGCTTTGCGCCTTCGTTGTAGCGCGCGAGCGTGGCCGTCAGCACGGAAGGCCTGGTGCCGATCTTCGTCGCCAACTGCGCGATGTCAGCCGCCTCGATCAGTTCGCCGCTCATCACATAGCGCCGCACACTCCACGTGAACGGCTTGATGCGGCCGAGGCCGTAAGCCCACAGGAACGGACGGTCGCAGATCAGAAAGAACGGCCGATCCGGCTCGCCATTGCCGTCACGGAGCATGGCGAGCGCGAATTCGTGGTGGGATAGCGCCTCATTCACGAAGCGTCGTCCGGCCGCATTCACGGCAATCACGCCGGGCTTGGCGCGGTCGGTCACGGTGTGCGGGAACACGCCACGGCTGCCGTCGGCCCTGCGGAATAGCGAGGCCGGCACCCAATAGGCCGGACTTGTCGCTTCCGCGGTGAGTGCGGCACCGGCCGCGGTCGCGAGTCGAAGTCCGTCGCCGGTGCTGGCGGTGTTGGTCGCCGAGACAAGTCGCGCTGCCGCAGGGAAGAAGCGTTTGCGCAAGACGGCGTCGTGCGAGAAGCCGCCGGTCGCCAGCACCACGCCGCGGCGCGCTGCGATCGGCCGGTCGCGCGAGCCATGGCGGATGACCACACCGCCGACACGATCGCCCTGCATCGAGAGGTCTTCGACGTCGGCGCTGAAGAGAACCTCAACCCGCCGCGCCAGCAGCGAAGCATAGAGCCGTGCGGCAAGCGCGTTGCCGAGATGCAGCGTCGTCCCGCGCGGGCTGCACAACCGTTGCAACGCGTATGCCGACACCAGCCGCGCCGCGCGCAAGGTCGAGCGCAGCGATCTTCCGACGCGGCGCAAATGCGGGATGTCGAGAGGATCGACCATCATCCCACCGAACAGCGTGAACTCCGGCAGCGGCGGCCGCAGCCGCGCAAAAGCCTGGCCGAGCCGCGCGCCGTCGAACGCCACCGGCTCCAGCACGCGACCGCCTGACGCCGCACCCAATCGCTCGGGATAACAGTCAGGATAGGCCTTCACCGGCTGGAGGCGGACCTCGGTGTTAGCTTCGAGCCAGGTGACCGCCTCGGGCCCGCGCGCGAGGAAGGCGGCGCGCAGGCCGGCATTGGCCGGCTCCGGCACGGTGCTCGACAGATATTGAACGGCATCCGTGACGCTGTCCGACAGCCCCGCTTCCTTCATCTTGGCATTGGCGGGAATCCAGACCATGCCACCGGACCAGGCGGTGGTGCCGCCGACGAACGCGGTCTTCTCGATCACCAGCACGCGCAGGCCTTCGGCCGCGGCCACGGCCGCCGCCGTCATGCCACCGGCACCCGCGCCGATGACGATGACGTCGTAGGTCTCATGCGCCGGCATCATGCGGCAAGGGTCCGAGGACGAGGCATGACACCGTCATACCTCGCCCGGAGGGGCCAATGCTAGCGCGCCGGCCTCCGCTCGATCGGGTCGATGTCGATCGCCCGCAGGCGGCCGAGCCGCAGCACGTCCATGGCGAGCCGCCGGCCGATCCGGTCGCGGTCGAGCACGCGGATCAGATCGTCGACGCCGTTGATCTCGACACCGTCGAGCCTGATGACGACGTCGCCGGGCAACAGGCCCGCCTTCGCCGCAGGGCCGTCAGGCTCGATCTGTGCGATCAGCGCGCCCATCTTGTTCTCGACGCCGGCCAGCACCGCATGCCGCCGCGGGACCGGCGCGGTCTGCCCGGCGACGCCGATGTAGGCGCGCCGGACATAGCCGTGACGAATGATCTCCGACAGCACGAATTGCGCGGTGTTGCTGGCGACCGCGAAGCAGATGCCCTGCGCGCCGTTGATGATCGCCGTGTTGATGCCGATCACCTCGGCATGCGACGACACCAGCGGTCCGCCCGAATTGCCGGGATTGAGCGCGGCATCGGTCTGGATCACGTCCTCGATGGTGCGCCCGCTGACCGAGCGGATCGAGCGTCCGAGCGCCGAGACCACGCCGGCGGTCACGGTCGATTCGAAGCCGAGAGGATTGCCGATCGCGATCACGAGCTGGCCGCGGCGCAACGTCTTGGAATTGCCGAGCGCAGCATAAGGCAGATGCCGCACGCCATTGGCGCGCAGCAGCGCAAGATCGGTGTCGGGATCGACACCGAGCACCTGGGCCTCGCCGACATGGCCCTCGACGTCGCGCAGCCGGATCTCCTTGGACGTGCCGACCACATGGCTGTTGGTGAGGACGAGGCCGTCAGGCGAGATCACGATGCCCGAGCCGAGCCCGCCGCGCTCGCGTCTATCAGGCACTTTGGGACCCGTCTCGACGCGCACGACCGCAGGGCCGACACGGTCGGTGACGTCGATCACGGCGTTGGAATAGGCGTCGAGCAGTGCCCGGTCGTCGTCCGGGGCAGCAGCCGCTGTTCGCGATGACGGGGTGTCATCGACGATATCTGAGGTGAAATCCAGCATGGCAAGAGTCCTTGAAGGCACACACAGATGGTGGCCTGCTCACTGCCGCGCAAGATGCCCGCCTGGCGCGCAGGGCTGGACTGCCGGGTCTTGACTGCCCAGGTGGCTAGGGGACCTGCCTCAGCGAGCCGCCCCTCGCCTTGACCGGATCGAGCAGCGACCAGTCGCCGTCCGGCAGCACATGGCCCTTGGGGAACGGCGCGCGCAGCTCGATCCCCAGCGAGCGCAGCACGCGGTCGTCGCGATAGTAGCATTGCAGCACGACACGGGCGAGCGTGGCCGCAGCAGCACCGCCGCTCTTGCGAAACTGCTGCGCCACCGCTTCGCGTTTCTCGGCATCGAGCCCGGCGAGCGGCGCTCCTGCCAACCGGGCCAGATGATCCAGGGCCGCCGCCACCAATTTGGTGTCGCGCCCGAGCGTTGCCAGCATGTCGGCCTGGATCGCGGGATCGTCCGCGCCGGGCACCTTGTACTCGTCGCTGGCGGGAACGATCATCGCGGCTATGGTGCGGAGGTCGTCGCGCTGAGTGCGCGTCAGTTGATTGTCTGCGGACATGACGGCCTCAATCGAACAAATTGGCGAGGCGCTGCTTCATCTGGTCGGCGATGTAGAGCGCGAGGGCCTGGATGGTGGAGGTCGGGTTCACACCGCCCGAGGTGACGAAGATGCTGCCATCGACGATGAAGAGGTTCTTCACGTCGTGGCTGCGGCCCCATTCGTTGACCACGGAGCGTTCGGGGTCGATACCCATCCGCGCGGTGCCGAGCAGGTGCCAGCCGCCCCAGGGGATCGGCGAGTTGATGCAGATATCGGTCGCGCCTGCCGTTTCCAGAAACTCGCGGCCGCGGGCAAGCGCGTGCTCCATCATCTTCCGGCTGTTCTCGCTGATGGTATAGTCGATCTTCGGCGCGGGAATGCCGTGGCTGTCCTTCAGGACGGGATCGAGCGTGACTTGATTGTGCTCCTCCGGCAAATCCTCGCAGATCGCCGAGAAGCCGAGCCGATGGCCGTTGAGCTTGCGGAAGACGCGGTGATGATCCTCGCCCCACGGCAAAATGCCCTTCTGCTCGCTGACGACCGCTTCGAACACCGGACCGGCGCCGCGCACGAACTGGACGCCATAGCCACGCACGAATCCGCGCGACAGGTCGGTGTCGTACCACTCCTTGCTCCACAGGCAGGTCGGCGGCGCGCGGTTGCTGTCGGTCGGCTCCTTCACATAACCGTAGATCTGCGCATAGGGATGGAACATCAGGTTCTTGCCGACGAGGCCTGACGAATTGGCAAGGCCGTTCGGAAAGCGGCTGGATTTCGAATTGAGCAGCAGCCGCGGCGTGCCGACGCCGTTGCAGGCGATGATGACGACATGCGCGGGCTGGAACTGCTCGACGCCGTCCTTGTCGTAATAGACCACGCCCGAAGCCATGCCGTTCTCGTCGGTGGTGATCTCGCGCACCCGGCAATGGGTTCGCAGCTCGACGCCGGCGCGGATCGCGTGCGGCCAATAGGTGATGTCCGTGGAGGATTTCGCGCCTTGCGCGCAGGCCGGCGTGCAATGGCCGAGATTGATGCAGCGCGCCCGGCCCTCGTAGTCCATGGTCGCGACCGTCGTGTCCGACGGCCACCAGTGCCAGCCGAGCTTGTTCATGGCCTTGCCGATGATGGCGCCGGACAATCCCATCGGTTGCTGCGGCATCGGCGGATGCGTCAGCGGCGAGAGCGGATCGCCTGAGAGCCCCGACGTGCCCATCATGCGGTCGTTCTCCTCGAAGAACGGCGTCAGCGCGTCGTAGTCGATCGGCCAGTCGTCAGCGACGCCATCGAGCGTTTTGACCTTGAAATCGGAAGGATGCAGCCGCGGCCAATGCGCGGTGTACATCACGGTCGAGCCACCGACCGCGTTGTAGTTCACGACCTTGATCGGCGAATTGTCGTCGTTGATCGGATAGTCCTCGGGCCGGCCGCGCACGTTCGGGCTCGACGACCACTCACCGAAGAACTTGGCCTCCCAGTCCCGGCCCGTGCTCGGATATTCCGCCGGGTTCATCCAGCCGCCCTGCTCGAGACAGAGAATGTGCATCCTGGTGTCGGCCAGCGACCACGCCACCGCCGCGCCCGAAGCGCCGGCGCCGATGATCAGGACGTCCACGGGGTCTTTCATCGCAACCTCTTCCTCCCGCCCTCGCCGCTTACCGGGCGATTCGGCCTGCATGGTCGGCAAGGCCTGCGAACGATAGGGTCAGAGCGGGCGGGGAGTAAAGCCGCAGGGCCGGAATGTCGCACTTCGCAGGGTGCAGACCATTGGTATCGCCACATCCGGATGCTAGGAACGAGGTGCACGAGCAATCGATAGCGAGATCGTATGTCCTTCCGAAATGTCTTTGCCGCCGCCCGCGCTTTTGCGCTCATTTTGACTTTCGCCTTGTCCGGATTTCTGGCGTCTTCCGAGCCGGCTTCCGCGCTGACCGCCGCCGCGACAGTCCGTGACGGCAACTCCATCCAGCTTGGCGACGTCACCTACCGGCTCGACGGTGTCGACGCGCCCGAGCTGGACCAGGTCTGCATCGACGATCACGCCGATCCCTGGACCTGCGGTATCGAGGCCCGCGACCAGCTGGCGAAGCTGATCAACAAGCGCTCGGTGCGTTGTGACGATGTCGGACCGGAGAAGAGCTTCGGTAAGCGGCATCGCGCCATCTGCACGGCCGAGGGCGACAAGGCCACCTTGAACGAGCAGCTGGTCAAGCTCGGATTTGCCGTCGCGCGGGAGCCGATCAAGGCGAACGTCAAGCCGGCGGCGGGCGAAGCCAAGACGGCCTCGGCCGGAATCTGGAAGGGCTGCTTTGTTGCACCGCAAGACTTTCGCAGTGGCAAGAAGGACGGCGCCCTCCTGGGCGCTGCCTGCCGCCAGGACCGCGACAAGGAAATTCGAGCCGTGCTCTTCCCGGAGGAGCTGACGATGCCGCCGAGCTGCAGCATCAAGGGCAAGCTTGCGGTGCGCGCCCGCGTCACCGGTAATATCGGCATCTATCATTTGCGGGGTTGCCCGAGCTACCCGGCCACCACCAAGCCGGACCGCTGGTTCTGCTCGGAGGACGACGCCCAGGCTGCCGGCTTCCGCAAGGCCTACAACTGCCGCCGGCCGAAGTGAATGAAGTCGCTCACGCAGCCGTGAGTGGTAGTCCGGGACCGTATTGATCCGGAATTGAACTCAGGCGGGACTTGCTGCATTTGTATGCGTACGCAAGCGCTTGCGCATGCGTTTCCTTGGCAGCAATCCGGCTTCGGCCGATTGCCTTGCTTGGGCGTTTCCTCCCTAGACTTGGGCCGCTTGTCACAACAAGCGGCTCTTCTTTTTTGCGCCGGTCCTATCACTGCATCCGCATGATCTGGTCCATCGGCGGCATGTTGGCGTTCAGATGCGCCATGATCCAGACCGTGCCGCCGACCACGAGGAAGACCACCAGAAGGCCGAAGGCGAGCGCCAGCACGTTGTTGGTGTTGTCCGGGCCGGTGGTGATGTGCAGGAAGAACACCAGATGCACGCCCATCTGCGCGATCGCGAGCACGATCAGGGCGACCGGAATCGAGGGCTGCCACACCAGATCGGTGCCGGCGATGAAGAACGACGTCGCCGTGAGAAGCAGCGCAAGCACGAGCCCGACGACGTAGCCGAGGATACGGACCCCGACACTATGTTGCTCCTCGTCGCCCGGTGCGAGGTCATGTTCGGCATGCATGTGCGTCTGATCGCTCATACGCCACTCCCAAGCAGGTAGACCACGGAGAACACCCCGACCCAGATGATGTCGAGCGCGTGCCAGAACAGCGCAAAGCATATCATCCGGCGTAAGACATCGGCGCGGAAACCCTTGGCGAACACTTGGGCCATCATGGTGAGCAGCCACAGGACGCCGGCAGAGACATGCAGGCCGTGGCAGCCGACCAGCGAGAAGAAAGCGGTCAGGAACGCACTACGGGACGGGCCATAGCCGCGGGCGACGAGATCGGCGAACTCGCGGAACTCGATGGCGAGGAAGATCAGCCCGAGCACGCAGGTCGCGGCCATGCCGAGATAGAACCAGAAGCGGTTGCGGACGTCGGCGGCAATGCTGGCCATGCCGCAGGTGAAGCTCGACAGCAGCAGGCAGACCGTCTCGATCGCGACATTCCCCTGCTCGAAAATCTCCGAGCCTTTCGGGCCACCGGCGGTCTGGCCGGACAGCACCGCATAGGCGGCGAAGAAGCAGGAGAACATCACGATGTCGGAGAGCAGGAACACCCAGAAGCCGTAGGCGGTGACGATCCGCTTCGACGCAGGCCCGGGATGCTCGATCACGACGCCGATGTGATGGGGATCGGCATGCGCACGGCCGGCGGTTGCAGTCATCGACATCAGATCGCTCCCGCCATGCTGACGAGGCTGCGGCGCTCCTCGATATTGACGCGGTCGATGCGGGCGACGTCCTCGGCCGGAATGACGTATTCGTCATGGTCGCGCCAGGCGAACACGACGAAGGTCGCGAATGCGCCGAGGCCGCCGAGGATCACCATCCACCAGATATGCCAGATCAGCGCAAAACCCATGACGGTGGCGAAGAACGCGCAGACGAAGCCGGTCGGCGAGTTCCTGGGCATCTCGATGTCACGATACTCGGGCACGTCATGCTCGAGCGATTGCTGCCGGGCGCGTACCTTCATGTCCCAATAGGCGTCCTCGCCGCGCACGTCGGGATTGAAGGCGAAATTGAACACCGGCGGGGGCGACGACGTCGCCCATTCCAGCGAGCGGCCGTCCCAGGGATCGCCGGTGCGGTCGCGCAGCGCTTCGCGATTGCGGATGCTGACCACGAGCTGCACGATCTGGCAGATCACCCCGATCGTCAGCACCACCATGCCGAATGCGGCCACGATCATCCAAGGCCGCCAGGCCGCAACGTCGTAATGCTGCATGCGGCGGGTCATGCCGAGCATGCCGGCAATGTAGAGCGGGACGAAGGTGATGAAGAAGCCGAGGAAGGTGAACCAGAACGCAGCCTTGCCCCAGCGTTCGTCGAGGCGGAAGCCGAACGCCTTCGGAAACCAGTATTCGAAGCCGGCGAAGGCGCCGAACAGCACGCCGCCGATGATGACGTTGTGGAAGTGCGCCACCAGGAACATGCTGTTGTGAAGCATGAAGTCGGCCGGCGGCACCGCGAGAAGCACGCCCGTCAGGCCGCCGATGATGAAGGTGACCATGAAGCCGACCGACCACAGCATCGGCGTCGCGAAGCGGATGCGGCCGCCATACATCGTGAACAGCCAATTGTAGATCTTCACCCCCGTCGGTATCGCGATGATCATGCTGGCGATGCCGAAGATGGCGTTGACGTCGGGCCCTGCGCCCATCGTGAAGAAATGATGCAGCCAGACCATGAAGGAGATGACGCAGATCGCCATGGTCGCGAGCACCATCGAGCGATAGCCGAACAGCGCCTTGCCGGAGAAGGTCGAGACGACCTCGGAAAAAATGCCGAAGGCCGGCAGCACCAGGATGTAGACCTCCGGATGGCCCCAGGCCCAGATCAGGTTCATGAACATCATGACGTTGCCGCCGGCTTCGTTGGTGAAGAAGTGGAAGCCGAGATAACGGTCGAGCAGCAGCATCGCGAGCGTGGCGGTGAGGATCGGAAAGGCCGCGACGATGAGCAGGTTCGAAGCCAGCGTGGTCCAGCAGAACATCGGCATACGCAGATAGTTCATGCCCTTGGTGCGCAGCTTCAGCACGGTCGTGACGAGATTGATGCCGGCCACCAGCGTGCCGACGCCCGAGATCTGCAGCGACCAGGCGTAATAATCGACGCCGACGCCCGGCGAATAGGACAATTCCGACAGCGGCGGAAAGGCGAGCCAGCCGGTGCGCGCAAACTCCCCGATCACGAGGGAGAGATTGACCAGCAGCGCGCCGGTCGCGGTCAGCCAGAAGCCGACCGAATTGAGCGTCGGGAACGCGACGTCGCGCACGCCGAGCTGGAGCGGCACCACGAGGTTCATCAGCCCGATCACGAACGGCATCGCCACGAAGAAGATCATGATGGTGCCGTGCGCCGAGAAGATCTGGTTGTAGTGCTCCGGCGGCAGATAGCCCTGCGACTGGTAGGCGACGGCCTGCTGGATCCGCATCATGATGGCGTCGCTGCCGCCGCGCAGCAGCATTACAGACGCCAGCAGGATGTACATGACGCCGATGCGCTTGTGATCGACGCTCGTGATCCATTCGTGCCAGAGATAGGGCAGATGCCCCTTCGCCACGACCCAGATCAGCACGCCCAGAATCGCGACCAGCACCACCGCGCCCGCGACGAGCGGGATCGGCTGATCGAGGGGGATCGCGGACCAATCGAGCTTACCGAGCATCCTGGCCTCCACTGTGCGGACGGCCGGCCTCGGAGATCAGCTCAGGCCCCGGTCCCGGCGGAATGTGCTGGTTCGCGATCAGGTCGAACAGGCGCGGGTCTTCGAGACGATAGGCCGGCCTGCCCTTCTCGATCCCCTGCTGCATCAGCTTCCTGTAGCTGGCCTCGTCCAGCACCGCGTCCGTCTTCGCCGTGGTCGCCACCCAGTCCGGAAAGGCGAGCGGCGAGATCACGTTGACGTCGAACATCATGTCGGGAAAGCCGTCGCCGGAGAAATGCGCCGACAGTCCTTGCAGCTTGCCTTCATTGTCGGCGCGCAGGTTCAGCTTCGTCACCATGCCGTTCATGGTGTAGATCATGCTGCCGAGCTGCGGGATGAAGAACGTGTTCATGACGCTCGACGACGTCAGCTGGAAATTCAGCTCGGCGCCGGCCGGCACCGTCAGCGTGTTGACGGTGGCAATGCGCTGGTCCGGATAGATGAACAGCCATTTCCAGTCGAGCGAGACGGCCTGGATGCGGACCGGACTGCCCGTCCCCGGCACGGGCGCTGCGGGATCGAGCTGGTGCGAGCCGATCCAGGCGACGCCGCCGAGCAGGATGACGGTGAGCGCCGGGATCGACCACACCACCATCTCGACCCGGCCGGAATAGACGAAGTCCGGCTGGTAGCGCGCTTTGGTGTTCGAGGCGCGAAACCAGAACGCAAAGGCCAGGATCGCGACAATGGTCGGCACCACGATCGCGAGCATGATGAAGACGGAATCGATCAGGATGGTGCTGTTGGCCGCAGCCACGGGCCCTTGCGGATCGAGCAGATTCATCGGCAAGCCACTGGCGGTTGGGAAGCCCCGGGAGACAGCCTAGCGCGGGACAGGCTCCGCAACAAACGCGATCGCGTGAAGCCGGTTCCAAGTCGCGCGATCCCTGCGGTCTCCAATCTCGTGCGGCGGCATGCAATTCCATGCGATGTCAATGACATCGGCGCGGGACCACCGGCCTTCTCTCTCGTCGGCACGATTGCTAGTCTGCACGAAAATCGTGGGATGAAACGACATGCAGGGCCCAGAGGACGATGCCGGCCTCGCCGGCAAGGTGGCGCTCGTCAGCGGCGGCGGCGCCGCAGGCGACGGCATCGGCAACGGCCGCGCCGCAGCAATTCTGCTGGCTCGCGCCGGTGCAAGAGTGCTGGTGGCCGATCGCGACCTCAAGCTTGCCGAACGCACCGTGGGAATGATCGCCGCCGAAGGCGGCACCGCCGCTGCGCATGGCGGTGATGTCACCGATGAAGCCGATTGCAAGCGGCTCGTCGAAGCCGCGCTCGACCGCTGGGGTCGGCTCGATTTCCTCGACAACAATGTCGGCATCGGCAGCCGCGGCAGCGTGGTGGACGAAGCACCCGAGCAATACCGCCGTGTCATGCAGGTCAATGTCGAGACCATGTTCCTGATGTCGAAGCATGCGATCCCCGCCATGATCAGGACCGCCGGGGGCGGCGCGATCGTCAACATCTCCTCGATCTCGGCGTTGCGGCCGCGCGGGCTCACGACTTACTCGACATCGAAGGCCGCCATCATCGGCCTGACGCGCGCGATGGCCGTCGACCACGGTCGCGACAACATCCGCGTCAACTGCATTTGCCCCGGCCCCATGTACACGCCGATGGTCTACGCCCGTGGCATGAGCGAGCAGGCGCGCGCCAACCGCGCCAGGGCTTCCCTGCTCAAGACCGAAGGCACCGGCAGGGACGTCGGCCACGCCGTCAGATTCCTGCTCAGCAACTTCGCACGCTACATCACCGGCCAGGTGCTGGTGGTCGACGGCGGCGTGACGCTGCAAGCCCCCGAACGCGAGTCGCAAGAACACTAGAGGAACATGGAAATGGCCCGCCTGCCTTACCTCGAGGCCGACCAGGTCGCGCCCGAATATCGCGACATGCTCAAGCGCAACACCAATCTCCACAAGCTGCTGGTCAACTCGCCGGAGATGGCACGCGCCTTCAACGGCATCGGCGGCTACATCCGCTTCAAGAGCAAGCTCGACCCGCGCCTGCGCGAGCTCGCGATCCTCCAGATCGGCTGGATGGAGAAGTCGGAATACGAGTTCACCCACCACGTGAAGATCGGCAAGGAGTTCGGCGTCACCGACGCTGATATCGCCGGCCTGATGGCGGAGACCGAGGGCAAGCCGTCGAAGCTCGAGCCGCTGGCGAGAGCGATCCTGAAGGGCGCCCGCGAGATGGTGCGCGAGCTCGCGATGTCCGATGCGACCTTCGCCGAAATCAAGGCGCACCTCTCCGACGAGCACATGGTCGACCTCGTGCTCACCATCGCCTTCTATTGCGGCGTGGTCCGCGTGCTCGCGACCATGAAGATCGACAACGAGCCGTATTACAAAGAGGTACTCCAGCAGTACCCGATCCCGGGAGTGAACTGAGATGCGCTTGAAGGACAAGGTTGCGATCGTGGTCGGCGCCGGACAGAGCCCCGGCGAAGGCATGGGCAACGGCCGCGCCACCGCGCTGACTTTCGCGCGCGAGGGCGCGAAGGTCCTGTGCGTCGACCATCATCTGGAATCGGCACAGGAGACGGTTGCGATGATCGCCGCGAAAGGCGGCACTGCCGCGGCTTTCAAGGCTGACGTCACAAAGTCCGCCGACATCAAGGCAATGGTGGCGGACGCGCAGGCGCGCTGGGGCCGGATCGACGTGCTGCACAACAATGTCGGCGTCAGCCTGTCCGGCGGCGACGCCGAGCTGCTGCAACTCACCGAGGAGGCGTTCGACCGCGTCGTCGCCATCAATCTCAAGAGCTGCATTCTCGCTGCGAAGGAAGTCATCCCGATCATGCGCGCGCAAGGCAGCGGCGCGATCATCAACATCTCCTCGATGGCGGCGATCACGACCTATCCTTACGTCGCCTACAAGGCGACGAAGTCGGCGATGATCGCCTTCACCGAGCAGCTCGCCTACCAGAACGCCGAATACGGCATCCGCGCCAACGTCATCCTGCCCGGGCTGATGAACACACCGATGGCCGTCGACACCCGCGCCCGCGAATGGCACAAGACCCGCGCCGAGGTCGAAGCCGAGCGCGACAGCAAGGTACCGCTGCGCAGGAAAATGGGCACGGGCTGGGACGTCGCCAACGCCGCGCTGTTCCTGGCGTCGGACGAGGCGAACTTCATCACGGGCGTGACGCTTCCGGTCGATGGCGGCGCCAGCGTGAGACGGGGGTAGTCTCTCTTCTCCCTCTCCCCGCTTGCGGGGAGAGGGTCG
>NZ_LFJC01000003.1:1268635-1484673 GCF_002776695.1 Bradyrhizobium nitroreducens | reverse complement strand
TTAGTTCGATCGAGCGCTTCTGCGCTTACAGTTTGCCCGCCAAGGCCTAAAATGCCACGAACTTTTGGTTCAGGACACTAGATCAGCTTCCGCTGCGCCAAATTCTTCATCAGCGCGCCGATGCCGAAGGTCCAGGGCTCGCACTCGTCGCTGGTGCGCATGCGGTTGACGAGCTTGCCGAGTTGCGGCGCTGCGATCGTGACGATGTCGTCGCGCTTGTGGGTGAAGCCCTGCCCTGGAGCATCGCGATCCTTGACGGGTGCGAACATGGTGCCGAGGAAGAGGACAAAACCGTCGGGGTATTGATGGATCTTGCCGATGGTCTGCGCGACGAGATCGGTCGGATCGCGGCTGATCTTGCTGATCGAGGAATGGCCGTCGAGGACAAAGCCGTCGGTGCCCTTTACGTTCAGGCTGATGTCCAGCCTGCGCGCATCGTCGAGCGTGAAGGTGTCGTCGAACAGACGCAGCAACGGGCCGATCGCGCAGGACGCGTTGTTGTCCTTGGCCTTCGACAGCAGCAGCGCCGAGCGGCCCTCGAAGTCGCGCAGATTCACGTCGTTGCCGAGCGCGCCGCCGACGATCCTGCCGCGGCTGGAGACGAACAGCACCAGCTCCGGCTCCGGGTTGTTCCAGGTCGATTTCGGATGCAGGCCCGCATCCATGCCGGTGCCGACCGACGACATGGTCGGCGCCTTGGTGAAGACCTCGGCATCGGGGCCGATGCCGACTTCGAGATACTGACTCCAGGCGTTCTGGTCGATCAGCACCTGCTTCAGATGCATGGCCTGGTCCGAGCCCGGCTTGAGCTTTGACAGATCGTCGCCGATCAGCCGCGTCACTTCTTTCCGGATCGCTTCGGCGGAGGCCGGATTGCCTTTGGCGCGCTCCTCGATCACGCGCTCCAGCATCGAGATCGCAAAGGTGACGCCGGCGGCCTTCAGGGTCTGGAGATCGACCGGTGCAAGCAGCCACGGCTTCTTGGGGTCGCGTCCGTCGGGAGCGGTGTTGGCCACGATCGCTTCGAGATCGCCGATGCGCTCGCCCGCGGTCGCGGCCAGCGCCTTGGCCGGATTGTCTTCCTCGCACAGCGCGCTGACGGTCGGAAACTGCGCCGTGACGTCAAACACGCCATCACCGCGCACGGCGACCACGGCCGGACCATTGACCTGCGGCAGCCAGACGCGTCCGACCAGGGTCCCCTTCGTTCCATCCTCGGGGAGAAGGTCCTTCACCGTCAAAGTCGTCATGGTCGCGTCCTCGCTGCTTTTGAGGACCGGCCGCGTTCATAGGCGACCGATCCCATTGGCGAAGACCAATAAACGTCTGGCGGGGGAAGTCCAGAGCGGCAGGATGCCCCGCTGCTATGCCCCTGCCCGCGCCTTTCGCGCCGCGATCTGCTGCAGCGCCCAACGCGCATTCTTGCGCACATCGGGATCAGGATCATCGGCAATGACGGCCAGGAACGCCTCGCCATCGGGATGGGCGATCTCGCCGAGTGCCGCAGCGGCCTCCTTCCGCAGGTTCGCCTGATCATGATTGACACAATTGCCGATCGGGCGCACCGCGCGCTCGATCTTCATCCGGCCGAGGCTTCGGATCGCCTTCAGTCGCACCTGCCAGAACTCGTCCGCGAGACACGTGACCAGTGGGTCGGCGGCCAGCGAACCATTGACGTTGAGTCCGAGCGTTTCCGCCGCCATCTCGCGGACCATCCAGTCGGCATCCTTCAATGCTCGCGTGATCGTTTCGGCCGCCGGCTTCAGCTGCGAGAAGGCCAGCGCGCTAACGGCGGCGCGGCGGACGTGCGCGTCGGGGTCGTTGATCAGCGCAGTCAGCGCGGGGATGGATTCCTCCAGCTTGAGGAAGCCGATCACGCCGATCGCCTGCACGCGCACGGCGGCGTCCGAGTCCTGCAGCGCTTCCAGCGCGGGCTTCAGCGTATCCTTGCAACGCAGCTCCTTCAGTGCCCGCAGCGCGCCCATGCGAACGAAAGCGTGGGCATGCCTCACCAGCGGCAGGATGATCTCAGCGCAGGCGGGATCCTTGAACTCGGCCATGCTGTCGGCCGCCGCCGCTGCGACGATCCTCTCGGGATCGACCAGCAGCTTCACCAGCGCGCTCGCGGCCTCCGGCCCGTCGAACTCGCCGAGCGCCATCGCGACTTGCTGGCGCACGCCGGCATCGGGATCGGCGACCATATTGGCGAGGTGCGCGACAGCGGCCGGGTCGCCGGAATGACCGAGCGCAATGATGGCGACGCGGCGCTCCGCAGGATCGGCGGCCTGAAGACGCTCGTCGGCGTCGTCGAGATCGTCGTAGGATTCGAACGGGCTCGACATGCTCACCTCAACAGATAGGGAATGTTGACGGTGACGGCGCCGGTCGGGCAATCGGCTTCGCAGGGCATGCAGTACCAGCACTCGTCATAGGCCATGTAGGCCTTGTTGGTCATGTCGCTGATGCGCAGGACGTCGAGCGGACAGACGTCGACGCAGACGGTGCAGCCCTTGTCGGCGATGCATTTGGCGTCGTCGACCACCACCGGAACCGACGTCTGGTATGAAGCGAGAGGCATTTGCTGTCTCCTGTTGTTCTGTTGCGGTGGATCAGGCGGTGGCGCGGATGCGCTGCTTGTCGTAGAGGTCCTTCTCGTCGTCGGCGATCGGCACGACGTAAGGCTCGACGGCGCGCTTCTCGCTGGTCATCTTGCCGTTCTGCTTCGACAGCAGCGTGTGGCAGAACCAGTTCTCGTTGTCCTTCTCCGGGAAGTCGGTACGCCAGTGATAGAGACCCCAACGGCTCTCCTCGCGATAGAGCGAGGCGTGCGCGGCCATGTCGGCGCAATCCATGATCGACTGCACTTCGAGGGCGCGGAGCAGCTCGTGCGCGTTGCGTGCGATCATGCGCTCCTGCATGTCCTCGCGCGCTTCGGCGAGACGACGCATGCCGAGCTCGTATTTGCGCGTGACCTTCGGCGGCTGCAGATAGTCGTTGACCAGGCGCCGGGTCTTGTACTCGATCTGGTTCGGCGGAATGCCGTCCTCGCGCTTGGTCGGCGCCATCACGCGGTCGCGCTCCATCGCGACATCGGCGGCGTCGAACTTCGCAAAATCATGGCTGTCGGCGAACTCCATCGCGTCGATGCCGGCGACCGCGCCGTTGGTGAAGGCGCCGAGCATGTAATTGTGCGGCACGCTCGCCATGTCGCCGGCAGCGTAGAGGCCGGGCACGGTGGTACGGGCGTTGTCGTCGACGAACACGCCGGAGGCGCTGTGGCCGGAGCAGAAGCCGATCTCGGAAATGTGCATCTCGATGGACTCGCTGCGGTAGTCGACGCCGCGACCCTGCTGGAACAGGCCGCGCGTCGGACGCTCGACCTTGTGCAGCGTGGACTCGATCTCCGAGATGGTGTCGGGGTGGAGGTGCTTGAGCTGAAGGAATACAGGGCCCTTGCCCGACAGCAACTCGTTGTAGAACTCCAGCATCATCTGGCCGGACCAGTAGTCGCATTCGATGAAGCGCGAGCCCTCGTTGTTGGCGGTGTAGGCGCCGAAGGGACCGGCGACATAGGCACAGGCCGGGCCGTTGTAGTCCTTGATCAACGGGTTGATCTGGAAGCATTCGAGGTTCGCGAGCGCGGCACCGGCGTGATAGGCCATGGCGTAGCCGTCGCCGGAATTGGCGGCGTTCTCGTAGGTGCCGAACATGTAGCCGGAGGTCGGCAGGCCGAGGCGACCGGCGGCACCCATGCAGAGGATCACGGCCTTGGCCTTGATCACCAGCATCTCGGCCGTGCGGGTGTTGACCGACACTGCCCCGGCGATACGGCCGTCGGCGGACTTCAAGAGCCGCGTCGCCATGTAGCGGTTCGAGATCAGGATGCGGGCACGGCGGAGCTGGCGATAGAGCGCCTTCTTCACGGTTTCGCCATTCGGCATCGGCAGCACGTACGTGCCGATGTGGTGCACCTTCTTGACGGCGTAGTCGCCGTTCTCGTTCTTCAGGAAGCGGATGCCGAAGCTGTCGAGCTCCTCGATGATGCCAAAGCAATTCTGCGCATATTTATAGACCGCCTTCTGGTCGACGATGCCGTCGTTGGCGATGGTGATTTCCTTGGTGTACTGCTCCGGCGTCGCATAGCCGGGGATGACGGCGTTGTTCAAGCCGTCCATGCCCATCGAAATCGCGCCGGAGCGCTTGACGTTGGCCTTTTCGAGCAGGACGACGTTGGCCTTCGGGTTCTTCAGCTTCGCTTTCAGCGCCGCCATCGGGCCGGCCGTGCCGCCGCCGATCACCAGCACATCGCAGGAAACCTCCGAAAGTCCGTCGACGATCTGATCTAGTGACATCACTTGCTCCTGGTTCGCCGATCTTCGGCGCCTTTGCATCAGACTTGTTCAGGGGGCGCCGCGGCGATAGCAATTAGTTGTCGCCGGACAGCGATTTGCGCCTCAGCGCTCGACAAAGGCCTTTTCGATGACGAAATGGCCAGGCTGGCTATGGTTGCCCTCGACAAAGCCGCGTGCAGAGAACATGGCGGGGAGTTCCTCGAGCATTGCCGGGCTGCCGCACAGCATGATGCGGTCGTTCCTGACATCGAGGCCGGGTTGCCCGATGTCGTCGAACAGCTGGTTCGAAGCGATCAGGTCGGTGATGCGGCCCCGGTTCCGGAACGGCTCGCGAGTGACGGTCGGGTAGTAGACCAGCTTGTCGCGGATCAGCGGGCCGAAGAACTCGTGATCGCGCAGGCCCTCGACGACGTGCTCACCATAGGCCAGTTCCGAAACCTGGCGGCAGCCGTGAGCCAGCACGATGGTCTCGTAATTCTCGTAGACGTCAGGGTCCTTGATCAGGCTGGCGAATGGAGCAAGGCCCGTCCCGGTCGAGAGCAGCAGCAGGCGTTTTCCCGGAATGAGGTTACCGGTGATCAGCGTGCCCGTGGCCTTGCGGCCGACCAGGATGATGTCGCCCTCCCTGATCTTCTGCAGGCGCGAGGTCAGCGGACCGTCCTGCACCTTGATCGAGAAGAACTCGAGCGCCTCCTCGTGATTGGCGCTGGCCATGCTGTAGGCTCGCATCAACGGTTTACCCTCGACCTCCAGCCCGATCATGGCAAACTGGCCGTTCTGGAAACGAAAGCCGGGATCGCGCGTCGCGGTGAAGCTGAACAGGGATTCGGTCCAGTGCCGGACCGACAAAACCGTTTCCTTCTGAAATGCGCTCATCATCTCTCCTTGTCGATGCGGCCAAGGTCACGGAGAGCGCGGACTCCGGCAATTCGGAAGTGAGATTCCCGGTCGATTAGTTTCACATTTCGCGGACGGTGATCGAAGGCGAGGCACGCGGTCAGGCCCGCGCCGGCAATTAGTTGCTATTCGCGCAAGCCTGCGCCGACATAGAGAGAAGTCGGAGGTTCCGCATGACCATGACTCTGGTGGCCCCGACCGTGTCCGAGTACGAAGCGAGCGATGATCTCGCGACGTTGCTCGTCCGCACCGCGCAGGACGACGCGCTGAGCGTGCCCGCCGAAAAACTTCGCCTCTCCTGCAAATGTGCTCACTGCACCCGCGCCCGCTTCGACGGCCGCTTCCCGGAGACATTTCCGGGGATTGCGATCACCGAGATCGGCGATCTCGGCTACGGGCTGAACATCGCGTTCTCGGACGGGCATAACAGGGGGATCTATCCGAAGACCTATTTGCTGAGTTTGGCGGGGCGCTAAGGCCCGACCGTTGTCCTTGCTCCACTGCCATTCCCCGCGAAGGCGGGGAATCCAGTACGCTGCGGCCTCTCCGTAACCCATTGCTGCCCCTGGAATACTGGATCGCCCGCCTTCGCGGGCGATGACAACGGAGTAAATCTGGCACGGACATTGCTCCTCTTTAGAACGGTTTGAACGTTCCGGAGGCAGATGATGTTGCAGGCGGCGAATGTGGTTCGCGGGGCCGTTCCCGCGGCAGTCCGGCCTGCGGGCAGCTCCTCGCTGCTGCTCACCGAGAACCAGCAATGGATCGGCGGTCCGCCACCGCTGATGGACAAGCTCTCGCCGCGCGAGCGGGAGTTGGTGCTGAAGCAGGGCCGGCGAAAGGTGCTCAATCGCGGCCAGACGCTGTTCAGCCAGGGCGGCAAGCATGACGGCATCTGGTTGATCGAGAGCGGGCGCATCCGGGTGTTCTACACCTCGCCGCTCGGGCGCGAGATCACGCTCGCCTATTGGCATGTCGGTAATTTCGTCGGCGGTCCCGAAGTGTTCGAAGGCACCGTGCATCAATGGTCCGGCGTCGCATCCAGCAATTGCAGCGTGGTGCACCTGCCCGGCAAGGAGCTGCGGTCCCTTGCCGCGGAGATCCCGAACCTTGCGATCGGCCTCATCGAAGGCCTCACCTTCAAGGGCAAATGCTATTCGGCGCTGGCGCAGATGCTGGGAACGCGCTCGATCACCCAGCGCCTTGCGCACCTGTTGCTGCATCTCGTCGAACTCTACGGCGTCGACGACGCCGACGGCACCGTGATCGCCGCGGCTTTCACCCATGCCGATATCGCCCACATGGTCGGCGCCACCAGACAATGGGTCACGATCAGCCTCAAGCGCATGCAGGAGAAGGGAATCGTTTTGACCAAGCGCTCGCAGATCGTGGTCTGCCGCACCGACGTGCTGGAGGAGATGCGCGGCCACGGATCCGATTAGAGGAATTTGCGGCCAAGGCCGATGCACAGGCAAGCGGCTTTATAGTGCAGGACTGCTCAAGGAGTATGCAATCACCTTTTCCCGGCAACTAATCGACTGCCGTCGTCATTCCGGATTTGCCGTGTCCCCTCCCTCACCCAATCATGGCGACCACAGCACATCCAACCGAATGAGGATGAGAATGGTCCGCCATCTTCCCACGCTCTCGATCGCGATGTCGGTGACGTCGCTGGCGCTCCTCGTCACGCAGCCGGCCACCGCGGAAACCGTCACGCTCGGCATCGGAACGCAGGACACCACGACCAACACGGTGACCGCCGGCGTCGTGATCCGACAGCTTCATCTCCTGGAGAAGTATCTGCCGAAGGACGGCAAATACGCGAACATCAAGTTCGAGCTGGAGTGGCAGAACTTCACCTCCGGTCCGCCCGTCACCAATGCGATGATGGCGAACAAGCTGCAGATCGGCATGATGGGCGACTATCCGCTGATCGTGAACGGCTTCACCTTCGAGAGCAATCCGGAGAGCAAGAGCCGGCTGATGGGCATCGCCGCCTACAGCCTCTCCGGCTCGGGCAACGGCCTCGTCGTCCACAAGGATTCGTCCTATTACGACCTCGCCGATCTCAAGGGTAAGCTCGTCAGCGTGCCCTTCGGCTCCGCCGCGCACGGCATGGTGCTGAAGGCGATGCAGGATCGCGGCTATGCGTCGGATTTTTTCCAGCTGGTCAGCCAGAGCCCAGAGGTCGGCTCGACCAATCTCCAGGAGAAGAAGATCGACGCGCACGCCGACTTCGTCCCCTTCGCCGAGCTGCTGCCGTTCCGCGGCTTCGCGCGAAAGATCTTCGACGGCGTCGAGACCAATCTGCCGACCTTCCACGGCATCGTCGTCCGCACCGATTTCGCAGAGAAATATCCGGAGGTCGTCGTCGCCTATTTCAAGGCACTGATCGCCGCCAACCAGTGGCTGCGCGACGACCCCAAGCTTGCCGCGGAAAAGATCCAGGAATGGACCGGCATCAACAAGGAAGTCGTCTACATCTTCCTGGGGCCCAGCGGCAACATGACGACTGACCCGACAGTCAAGCCGGCGCTGATCGATGCGGCCACGACCGACGTCAAGGTGCTGCAAAATCTCGGCCGCATGAAGGAATTCGATCCGAAGAAATGGGTCGACGACAGCTACATCCGCAAGGCCTACGCCGAGATGAAGCTCGACTACGACGCGCAGCTCGCGAGCACCAAGAACTACGAGATCTCGGGCGAGGACGCCTTCTGCAAGAAGCCGATCGCAGATCCCCGCAAGGCCGGCGAGGTCTGGGTCGATGATGCCGGCATCATGCCTTTCTCGTCCGCGGCTTGCACCCTCGGCGCCTATGCCGACTACAAGGCCAAGGGCAAGAAGATCAACGTCGCTTATGTCTTCGACACCACGCGCGGCATCAAGCTGTTCGCCGACCAGGCCTTCTTCGCGGTCGGCAATGGCGACGTCGCGCCGTTCCTGCTGAAGAAGGACGCCGAAGCCTATGCCGCCAAGATCAGCGGCAAGGTGCTCGGCTTCGACGACGCGGTGAAGGCCGCCGTCGGCGGAGGCAAGACGTGAGCAGTCCCGCCCTCGCAAGACATCCCGAGGACAGCATGCCGGCAACAGCACTTGCAGAGGCGGGCTCCGCGCCCGCCGTCGTCACCCCGCCCACGGCGCCGCCTTCCTTCGGCACGCTCGCGCTGCGCTGGTATCGACTCAACCGGGCCGGCCTGCGCGCGACCGCGATCGGCGTGATCTCGCTGCTCGCCTTCCTGCTGGTCTGGCACCTGCTCACCACCTATCGCGTGGTGTTCTTGGTCCGCTTCACCAACGTGCCCTCGCCGCTCGCGGTCTATGCCAGCTTCAGCAAGGCGATCCACGATCCCAAATTCCTGATGCACATCCTCTTGAGCTGCCGGCGCATCTTCATCGGCTTCTCGCTCGCCGCTATTGTCGGCGTGCCGCTCGGCCTGATCATGGGCCGCTTCAAGCTGGTGCACGAGATCATCTTCCCGGTCGCGGAAGTGCTGCGGCCGATCCCGGCGATCGCCTGGGTGCCGATGGCGATCATGTTGTGGCCGACCAACGAGCAGAGCATCGTCTTCATCACCTTTCTGGGCTCGTTCTTCCCGATCCTGGTCAACACGCTGCACGGAATGTCGCTGGTCGATCCCGTGCTGGTGCGGGCGGCGCAATGTCTCGGCGCGCGCGAGCGCTCGATCTTCCGCGAGGTGTACTTCCCGGCCTCGCTGCCGCACATCTTCACCGGGCTCACGGTCGGCATGGGCGTCGCATGGGTGTCGCTGATCGCTGCCGAGATGATCTCGGGCCAGTACGGCATCGGCTACTTCACCTGGGAGGCCTATTCGCTGGTCCAATATGCCGACATCGCGCTCGGCATGATCGCGATCGGCGTGCTCGGGCTCGGATCGAGCGTCCTGATCAGGGGCGCGGGACGTTTGGTGATGCCGTGGAGCGCAAAATGAGTGAGGTCTCGGTCAACACGCCGAAAGGCCATGTCGAGGTCAAGAACTTCTCCCTCGCCTACGAGACCATCGAGGGCGCGGTGCAGGCCGTCACCGACACCCAGATCCATGTGAAGCCCGGCGAGTTCGTCTCGATCGTGGGCCCGTCCGGCTGCGGAAAGTCGACGCTGCTCAATGCGGTCGCCGGCTTTCTCAAGCCCACGACCGGCATCGTCACCGTCGACGGCGAACGTGTGAATGGTCCCAGCGCCGAACGCGGCATGGTGTTCCAGCAATATTCGCTGTTTCCCTGGAAGACGGTGCGCGAGAACGTCGAGTTCGGCCTGAAGATGCGCGGCATGCCGCGCTCCCAGCGCGAGCGTGCCGCGCGCACGCTGCTCGGGCTCGCAGGTCTGGAGGCCTTCGAAAAGCACTATCCGGAAAGGCTCTCCGGCGGCATGAAGCAGCGCGTCGGCATCGTCCGCGCGCTCGCCACGGGGCCGAAGGTGCTGCTGCTGGACGAGCCGTTCGGCGCGCTGGACGCGCAGACGCGCGTCATCATGCAGCAGATCCTCACCAACATGTGGCAGCGGCTGAAGATCTCGGTGCTGTTCGTCACCCACGACATCGACGAGGCGATCTTCCTCTCCGACCGCGTCTATTGCATGACCGCGCGTCCCGGCTCGATCAAGGCTGAGATCCCAATCCCGCTGGAGCGGCCGCGGCAGCAGTCGATGATGATGTCGTCGGAATTCCTGGCACTCCGCCGCGGGCTGATGTCCCTGATCCGCGAGGAGAGTTTGAAAGCGATGGGCGGCGAGATCAGCGACATGGGCCTGCAGGGTCTGAACATAGAGCTGCACGGCCATTCGCTGGCGGATGTGATCTAGAGCTTCGGTTCTGATTGAATCAGAACCGAAGCTCTAGATTCTTGTTTTGACGCGTTTTCTTCACGCGAACCGGTGTCCACTTCGCTCGAAAACGCTCTAGCCGCTCGCTTGACGGCACTGTCCCTGTGTCAGCGCCGCACGATCGAGCCGGCGCGGCCGATCAGGCGGGCGAGCTGGCGGAAGCGGCTGCCGACGCGATCGGCGACGAGGTCGCCGAGCCGGTGCTCGAACACCAGCATCAGCTTGCGGCCCTGGCTGCGGAAATGCGTGGCCGTCAAAACGCCCGGGCGTGCCGCCGAGATCAGATGCGCGACGCGGAACGCAGCGCCCAAGAGGCGCGCGCGTTCGAGCTGCGCCGGCGTCAGCAGCTCCTGCATGGTGGTCGGCGGCTGGTTTTCCTCGCTCAGCCCCGCATAGCGATAGAACACCGACAGGCCGACGAAGGCGCGCTCGGTGTGGGTAATCGCACCGAAATTGCCGTTGACGACGAGGCTCAGCGTCTGCTCGCCGCGGTGATCGGGATGCACGCGCCAACCGATGTCGGACAGCAGGCAGGCAGTGTGACGCAGCCGGCGGTCCTCCTCGGTCTCGCGAAGCTTGACCACGCGGGCCAGTCGGTCGGTCCAGGCGATCAGCTCGCGGGCGTGCTTGGCCGAACGCGACAGCAGCTGGTTGAGCTCCTCGGCGGCGCAGATCAATCCGTCCTTGTTGCGCTCGGTCTCCGACAGCTTCTCGTGCAGCAGGCCCTCGCGCACGCCGAAGGTCGAGAACACGATGGTCTTCGGCTTCGCCACGCGGATGATGTGCTCGAGCACGAGCGCCGCATAGGTGAGGAGGGGGCGGCGCGCGTCCGCAACGCTCTCGATGTCGGCGAGCATGTTGGCGGCCGCAAGGCGCCTCAGCCTGCGGGAAAAGTCGAGCGCTTCGGCCGCGGACAGCGAATAGCCGTGCATCACCTGGAGCGGATAACCGCTCTGGATGATGTGGATGCGGGCGAGCGCGCGCCAGGTGCCGCCGACCGCGTAGAAGGTGCGGCCGCTACCCGCCTTGAGCTGCGGCACCTCGTCGAGCTCCTCGCGCACGATGCGGTCGGCGCGCTTGAGCGATTTGTGCGCGAGATCCTGCAGCGCGAGGCCGCCGAGCGGCAGCGTCACGCCGCTGCGCACGCTGTTCCTGCGCACGTCGATCAATTCGAGCGAGCCGCCGCCGAGGTCGCCGACGATACCGTCGGGGTGGTGGATGCCGGAGATCACGCCGAGCGCCGACAGCCGCGCTTCGCGCGGGCCCGAGAGGATCTCGATCTTCACGGCGCAGATGCGCTCGGCCTTGGCGATGAAATCGGGGCCGTTGGAGGCATCACGGCAGGCCGCGGTCGCGATCGCGAACACGCGCCCGACCTGCATCACCCGGCACAATGCGCGAAAGCGCTTGAGCGAGGTCAGCGCCTTGTCGACGGCATCGGGCGCGAGCAGGCCCGTGCTCTGCACCTCGCGTCCGAGGCCGCACAGCGTCTTCTCGTTGAAGATCGGAATGAGGCTCCGCGTCAGTCCCTCGTAGACGACGAGACGGACGGAGTTGGAACCGATGTCGATGACCGCGACGCTCGAGCCGCGCTTGCGCGGCCGCTTCACGTCGGAAATCCCCGATCAGGATTGATGGCGTTCGTTCCGGCGCGTGAGACGACGCGGCGAGGATTCCTTGAGCGACTTTCCACGGCCAGACAGACTCGGATTTGTCATGAAGTAGTTGTGCACGTTGAAAGGCTCCTCGCCCTTCGCGGCCTTCATACGCGTTGAGGACCCGTCCGGCAACAATTGCCAGCTCTGCTCATTGTCCTTCAGGTTCGCGACCATGATCTGCTCGAGAACCTGCTGATGCACCGTGGGATTTTGCAGCGGACACAGCACCTCGACGCGGCGGTCGAGGTTGCGCGGCATCATGTCGGCGGAGGAGATATACACAGCCGCCTTGGCGCTCGGCAGGCCTTGGCCCATGCCGAAGCAGTAGATTCGGCCATGTTCCAGGAAGCGCCCGATGATCGACTTGACGCGGATGTTCTCGGACAGGCCGGGAATGCCGGGGCGCAGGCAGCAGATACCGCGCACCACGAGCTCGACCTGCACGCCGGCCTGGGAGGCCTCGTAGAGCGCGTCGATGATGTCGGGGTCGACAAGCGCATTCATCTTCATCCAGACCGCGCCGTGCCGGCCGTGCCGCGCATGCGCGGTCTCGCCCTGGATGTGCTCGATGATGCGCTTGCGCAGGGTCAGCGGCGACACCGCCATCTTTTCCAGATCACTCGGCGCCGCGTAGCCGGTGATGAAATTGAACACCCGCGCGGCGTCGCGGCCGATGGTCGGATCGGAGGTGAAGTAGGAGAGGTCGGTGTAGATGCGCGCGGTGACCGGGTGATAGTTGCCGGTGCCGGTATGAACATAGGTGGTGAGGCTGCCACCCTCGCGGCGCACCACCATCGAGAGCTTGGCGTGCGTTTTCAACTCGAGAAAGCCGTAGACGACCTGCACGCCGGCGCGTTCGAGATCGCGCGCCCAGCGGATGTTGGCCTCCTCGTCGAACCGCGCCTTCAGCTCGATCAGCGCCGTGACGGATTTTCCGGCCTCGGCCGCCTCGGCGAGCGTGCGCACGATCGGCGAGTTGTTGGAGGTGCGGTAGAGCGTCTGCTTGATCGCGACGACATCAGGGTCGCGTGCGGCCTGCTGCAGGAACTGCACCACGACGTCGAAGGATTCGTAGGGGTGATGGACGACGAGGTCCTTCTGCCGGATCGCGGCGAAGATGTCGCCGCCGTGCTCGCGGACGCGTTCGGGATGGCGCGGCACATAAGGGGTGAATTCGAGGTCGGGCCGGTCGAGGCGGGTGAGCTGCGAGAGCTCGTTCATCGCCTGCACGCCATCGACCAGGAAGACCTCGTCATCGGCGGCCGAGAGCGCGTGCTGCACGAAGCTGCGCAGCTGCTCCGGCATCTTGGCGTCGATCTCGAGCCGGATCACCGACCCGCGGCGGCGGCGCTTGAGCGCCGTCTCGAACAGGCGGACGAGGTCTTCCGCCTCTTCCTCGATTTCGAGCTCGGAGTCGCGGATGATCCTGAAGGCGCCCTGGCCGTGCAGATTGTAGCCGGGGAACAGGCGATTGATGAACAGGGAGGTCGCCTGTTCCAGCGAGATCAGCCGAACGATCTTGCCGTCGGCGGGCAGTCGGATGAAGCGGTCGATCTTGCCGGGCATGCGGATCAGCGCGTTCATCTGCCTGCCGTCGGCGGCCCGCGTGAGCTGGAGCGCGATGGTGAAGCCGAGGCTCGGGATGAACGGGAAGGGGTGGGCCGGGTCGATCGCCAGCGGCGTCAGCAGCGGGAACACGTTGTTGAGGAAGTAGTCCTCGATCCAGGTCCGCTCCGCCTTGGTGACGTCCTTGCCGTCGACCAGCACGATGCCGACATCGGCCAGCGCGCCGCGCAGGTCGCGCCAGATCGCCTGCTGGTCCGAGGCGAGCTGCGAGACGGTGCGGTTGATCAGCGCCAGCTGTTCGGACGGTGTCAGGCCATCGGGGGCGCGCTCGGCAATGCCCTCGCGCACCTGGGCCTTGATGCCGGCGACGCGGACCATGAAGAACTCATCGAGGTTATTCGCCGAAATCGACAGGAATCGTACCCGCTCCAGCACGGGATGGTTGGGATTGACCGCTTCCTCCAGGACGCGGCGGTTGAAATGCAGCCAGGAGAGTTCCCGATTAATGAAGCGCTCGGGGCTCGACGCGATCGCCGGCACACCCTCAGCTTCCGGGGCTTTTTCTTTAGTTTCAATAGCTTGCGCAGAGTCCATCAGAAGTCGGTCCATCCTGTCTCGCCTTACGCTTGCGACCTACGCGCAAAACCCGCGGGAGCATGTGTTAGAGCGATGACGTTTCGATGACATTGATGTTCCGCCGCTTCGCTGCGTCAAGCCGGCTTCGCGCCGACCTGGGGGGCGGTCGGAGCGGATCAGGCGTCCCGGAGCAGCTCGGCGGCCAGCGCCCGGGTGACGGGGCGGCCGAGCCGCAGGGCCTCGGTGTCGAGCAGCTCCACGGCGTGGCGGGCGGCGGCCGAGGACCGCTCCAGGCGGGTGGCGAGGTAGCTGACCACGCTCTCGTCCACGGCGAGCTGGCGGTCGGCGCAGAATTTGACGATCAGGCCGCGGAACAGCTGGTCGTCGGGGGGCAGCAGCGCGACCACCGGCACGGCGCGCAGGCGCGAGCGGAGGTCACGGAGCTCGATCTCCAGCGCGGCCGGCACCTCGCGTCCGGTGAAGAGCACGTAGGCGCCGTCCTCGCGGGCGAGGTTCATCAGGTGGAAGAGGGCACGCTCGTCAAAATACCTTGCCCTGATATCCTCGACCACCAGCGCGCCGGTAGCGAGCGCCCCCGGAACGCCGGCGGCGGTCAGGACGTTGGCCGCGGTCGAGCGGGCGCCTGATATCTCGGCCCAGATCGCGGCGAGGTGGCTCTTGCCGCTGCCTTCCGGTCCGGCCAGCCACATGATCCGGTTCGGCCATTCCGGCCAGCTGTCGATCAGGGCGAGACCGGCCGCGTTGGCGGGGCCCTCGAGGAAATTGTCCCGGCTGAGGCTTTCCGCATGCGGAAGCGCAAACGCCAATTGTCGGGGATGGACGCGGCCTGCCACGCTCGTCTTGCTCCATGCCGGCGCGCCGGCCCGTTTGAAGAGAATTCGACTTGATCGAGGGAGAGTTGGCCTTTTGCGGGGCCGCGCTCCCTCTCATTTGGCCTCGATCGTACTCATGTGCCGCAGCCACTCGACGAGATAGAGCGACACCGAGGAGAGCGTGAAGACCGTGACGAGGCCCATCAGGATGATATCATAAGGGGCCGGCTTGAAGCCGAAGGCAAGCGCCGCCAGCACCAGGGCCGCGAACGCCACTTGTGCCACCGTGTTGAGCTTGGACACTTTCGACGGCTTCATCTCGACGGGCCGGTCGAACAGCCAGGACACGATCACGGCGGCGACGATCATGAGGTCGCGCGAGACCACCAGGATCACGATCCAGCGCGGGATCGCGCCCCAGATGCCCAGCGCCATGTAGATCGAGACCAGCAGGGCCTTGTCCGCGAGGGGGTCGAGCAGGGCGCCGAGCTCGCTCGTCATGTTGAAGCGCTTGGCCAGGAAGCCGTCCACGGCATCGCTGATACCGGCGATCAGGAAGACGGCGAACGCGACCTCCATTTGGCTCGACACGATGGCCCAGACGATGATCGGGACCAGCATGATGCGGCCCAGGGTAATGATGTTCGGAATACTCACGAAAGCGCTTCCCGGCACCCGGTCTGACCTCGAATCCGGCCCCTCGGGAGGCTGAACCGGTTGATATCTACATAGTATAGGGAGGAGCGCCATGCGAGCCATTGCGCGTCCCCGGAATTCGACGTAACCAGCCGCAAACCCACTGGAAATCGGGCATGACCGACCGCAAAAACGGCCTCACTTACGCCGATTCAGGCGTCGATATCGACGCGGGCAACCGCCTGGTCGATCTGATCAAGCCGATGGTGCGCGCCACCGCGCGGCCCGGCGCCGACGCCGAGATCGGCGGCTTCGGCGGCCTGTTCGACCTCAAGGCGGCCGGTTTCAAGGACCCGGTCCTGGTGGCTGCGACCGACGGGGTCGGCACCAAGGTCAAGATCGCGATCGAGACCGGGCTGCATGGCGGGATCGGCATCGACCTCGTCGCCATGAGCGTCAACGACCTCGTGGTGCAGGGCGCCGAGCCGCTGTTCTTCCTGGACTATTTCGCCTGCGGCAAGCTCGACCCCGAGGCCACGGCCTCGATCGTTGCCGGCGTCGCGGAAGGCTGCGGCGAATCCGGCTGCGCCCTGATCGGCGGCGAGACCGCCGAGATGCCCGGCCTGTACAAGGACGGCGATTACGACCTCGGCGGCTTTGCCGTCGGCGCCGCCGAACGCGGTACGCTATTGCCGCGCAAGGACATCGCCGCGGGCGATGCCGTGATCGGCCTCGCCTCGTCGGGCGTGCATTCCAACGGCTTCTCGCTGGTGCGCAAGATCGTGGAACAATCCGGCCTCGGCTTCGAGGCGCCGGCGCCGTTCGCGCCGGTGATGACGCTCGGCGGCGCGCTGCTGACGCCGACGAAGCTCTATGTCAAATCCTGCCTGCGCGCGATCCGCGAGACCGGTGCGGTGAAGGGCCTTGCCCACATCACCGGCGGCGGCTTCACCGACAACATTCCGCGCGTGCTGCCAAAGAACCTCGGCGTCGGCATCGACCTCGCGCGCCTGCCGGTGCTGCCGGTCTTCAAATGGCTGGCGGCGCAGGCCGGCATCGCCGAGCTCGAGATGCTCAGGACCTTCAACTGCGGCATCGGCATGATCGTGATCGTCGAGCCTGACAAGGTCGAGCAGGTCGTGCAGGTCTTCACCGAGGCCGGCGAGACGGTGGCGCAGCTCGGCACCGTGATCCCGGCCGAGGGCGAGCACCGCGTCGTCTATAACGGCCATCTCGACATGGCACTGTGATGGCTGGCGCCGTGACGAAGCGCCGCGTCGCCATCCTGATCTCCGGCCGAGGCTCCAACATGGCCGCGCTGATCAGGGCGGCCAGCGCGCCGGATTTCCCGGCGGAGATTTCGCTCGTCATCTCGAACAAGGCCGATGCGCTCGGTCTCGAACGAGCCAAAGCGGGCGGCGTGAAGACGCTGGTGATCGAGAGCAAGCCCTTCGGCAAGGACCGCGCCGGCTTCGAAAAGGTGCTGCAGGCGACCCTCGATGAGCACGGCATCGAGCTGATCTGTCTCGGCGGTTTCATGCGCCTGTTTACGGCCGAGTTCACACAAGCCTGGTACGGGCGGATGCTCAACATCCACCCGTCGCTGCTGCCGTCTTTCCCCGGCCTCGACCCGCACGGCCAGGCCTTGCGTGCCGGCGTCAAGCTGTCCGGCGCGACGGTGCATTTCGTGATCCCCGAGACCGATGCCGGTCCGATCGTCATGCAGGGCGCGGTTCCCGTCAGCGATCACGACACCGGCGATACGCTGTCGGAGCGCATCCTCGAAGTCGAGCACCGCATCTATCCCGAGGCGCTGCGGCTGCTTGCGACCGGCAAGGTCCGGATCGAGGGCGACGTCTGCAGGACGGACGGCAGCGGGCCGTCGGAGAATTTTCTGGTTGCGCCGGTGGTGCGCTGAAGCGCGTTTGCGGTTCAGCGCACCAAACAAAATCCCCCGGCAGAGCCGGGGGCAACGTCACGATCTCTCGCGTGTCAACCTTGAGAGAAATCAGGAGACCTTGAGGTTCTCCGCGGATGATTTGCCGCGGTTCTCCACGAGGTCGAATTCAACCACCTGGTTCTCGTTGAGGGTCGAAAGTCCTGCACGCTCGACGGCGGAGATGTGGACGAACACGTCCTTGTCGCTGCCGTTCGGCTTGATGAACCCATAGCCCTTGGTCGGGTTGAACCATTTGACGGTGCCCTTTTGCGGCATCGCTCGTCTCCTCCACTAGATATAAAAACGACGCGGCCGCTTTTTCGCGTGCCACGCCACAAACGGGCTTCCGAAGTCTGTTCGAGTCTTGAGGCTCAATGTCGCGAAACGCACAGTCGAGCGGCCAATTCCGATTGTGGCCAATATTGCAACATGAAATTCGCCCGTTAGCAAGCTGCGCTTGAATTTCAAGACCGAGGCGGATGCGTTCGTCTGCAATTTGCGACCTGTGGCCGTGGAACCACAATTGAGGGCAATCACCCCTGTCTCGGCGCTCCAACCGATTGACGCTCCGTGGCAGTTCAGCACAAATCGCCGCAGGGCGGCGCGCCCATGTTGTATTTTTGCGTGTCGCCCTTTTGCTTCGGGATTAGTCGTCATGCGCTGCAGCTCGCAGCCCTCCAGGACACGGCAGATGATCGGGTTCGATCGCGTTCGCGGGATCGCGGCGTCGGTCGCGATCGCGCTGGTGCTGGTCGTGACGATGTCGGCGGCGACGCCCGGCTTCGCCCAGACCCCGACACCGGCCGCGTCGCCGACGCCCACGCCGTCACCGACGCCGGTGTCGACGTCAATCGCCTATGATCGCTCGGCCGGCAACAGCGCGCTCGATCTTGGTTCGAACTTCCTGGAGCGGCTGGGCAACCAGGCATCGAACGGTTTCAACCGGACGACCCGGACCAATCCCGGCGGCGGCGGCGCGTCGGCCAGCACCGAAGATCCGCGCTACCGCACCTGGTTCGAGGGCTACGGCATGTCCGTCCGCACCGACCCGCAAGGGGACTTCGTCGGCGACCGGCGCAAGACGGTGGGCGGCGTCGCCGGCTTCGGCGCGCGCGTGGCGCCCGGCGTCAATCTCGGCTTCTCGGTCGACCAGAGCCACACCGACGTCGACGTGCCGCTGGCGCTGCAGTCGGCAACGCTCGACCTGACGCAGATCGGCTTCAACGGCTCGATCGACAAGGGCCCCTGGACCTGGGCGTTCGCCGTGGTGCACGGTTTCGGCAAGGTTCGTTCGAGCCGCGACACCGGCCTTGGCCTTGCGACCGCGGGCTATCGTGCCGCGGTCGACGGCGCGCTGACCGAGATCAGCTATTACTGGACCAAGGATCAGATGCGCATCGTGCCCAAGGGCGCGCTGGAATATGTCCGCGCCACCAGCGCGGCGTTCCAGGAGGCCGGCGGGCTCGATCCGCTCAACGTCGGCTCGACGGCGCTCTCGCGCGCCCGCATCATGATCGGGGCCGAGATCGGCCGTTACTTCATCATCGATCAGAAGATCCTGGACCTGTCGGCCTACGGCAAGTTCGTCGACAATTTCCACCAGGATTTGGGATCCGTTCAGGTCAGCCTCGGCGCCCAGAACATCGTGGTCCCCGGCATCGGCGAGAGCCGCTACGGCATGGATGCCGGCGCGTCGGCCTCGCTCAGCCTGACCAGCGTGGCGCGACTCTACGTCAATTACGACGGCAAGTTCCGCAACGAGCTGACGTCGCACCAGGGCACGGTCGGCTTCGAATACAAATGGTGAGCTGACGCTCGCCTGTGTTCAGGTCGGCGTCGCCGCGACATATCCCGTCAATCCAAATCCCTCTCGCGCCGCCGTCATCATCGGCACCAGCGCGTTCGGATGGATGAACTCGTCGCGGAAGCAGGGATAGGTCTTGGGATCGAAGATCTTCTTCAGCCAGTCGACCACGATCTTGTGGCGCTCGGAGGCGCGGAACTCTTTGTGGTAGGTGAGCCAGAGATCGGCATGGTGGCTGACACCGAGATCGACGGCGATCAGCGGCGCGCCGAGCGCGATCGAGACGGTCGGCAGGAAGCCGATGCCGGCGCCGCGCTCGACGGCGTAGAGCACGCCGACCGAGGAATTGGTCTTGATCCCGACGATGCCCTCGAGCGATTTCAGTCCGAGCACGCGAGCATAGGCGCTGTCGTCGACCTGCGGTGCGCTCTGCTTGATGATGCGATGGTTCTTCAGTTCAGCGAGCGTCGTCGGCACGCCGTAGAGGCTTTCGTACTCCTTGGAGACGAAGGGATAGATGTGGAGGCGGCCGAGCTTGGTGACGATCAGGTCGGGATTGGTAGGAGGCTCGAGCTGGATCGCGATGTCCGATTCGAGCCGCGCGACGTCGGCCTGCTCCATCGCGCAACGCAGATCGACGGTGATCCTGCGGTAGGTCTTCTGGAAGTCGATCAGTCGCGGCAGGATCCAGAAATTGCCGGGGCCCTCCGTCACCGCGACGCGCACGGTGCCCGAGGTGTCGTTCGACGATCGCGAGGCGCGGCGGAAGATGTTGAAGGCATGACGCTCCATATGCGCAACGTCCGCGATCATCGCGGTGCCTTCGTCGCTGAGCGTGAGCCCGCTCTGGTCGCGCAGGAACAGCTTGCAGCCGATGCTTTCCTCCAACCGGTCGATCCGGCGCATCAGCGTGGTGGAGGTGAGCCCGAGCTCCTCGGCGGCATTGCGAAAACTTTTATATTTTGCGCACGCTAAAAATAGTTTCAAATCGTCCCAGGACGCGTCCAGGGCTTCTTCACGGTGCTGCGTCATCGCAGCACCCCGGTGCAATAACTGCTGCATACTCCTGATCCCCAGCCGCTAAGCTCGTCGGCGTAGCGGGGCACGAAAGCCTCGAACGATAGAGGCGTGACATGGGTATGGAAAGAGGCTCGTTTGCCGCAAGGCATGATTTCGATGCCTTGCCGCTGAGTCCGGATGTCGAAGTCCACTGCGCGCAATTTTCCGAAATTGCCGCGCTGGCAGCGATGGCGCACCGCCTGGTGCCGGGCGTGAGGATCGGGGCGGCCGAGCTTGCGCGATATTTCGCGTTCGATCCGCAGAGCATCCTGACGTTCAGCCGGAAGGGCGACCTGGTCGGCGGCATGGCCTTCCTGTTTCTCAATGATCGCGGGCACGACGCGTTGCTGCTCGACGAGATCTGCCTCACTGCGCCCGAGACGCGCTATCTCGCTTCCGCGAAGGAAGACGTCGCGGCGATCTACATCTGGGCGATTGCCGCGACGGGGCGCGGGATCGCCGGTCTCGGCAAGGCTGCAGCGCATCTGCGACAGCTAAGGTTTCGCGGCGCAGATTGCTATGCGCAGCCGTCAACTGTGGCCGGACGCGACATCATGAAGGCGACCGGCTTCGTCCCGGTCCCGAGCTTCCAGCCCGATCTCTGGCGCTACGAGCGGCCCTGGCATCGGCAAACGATGCACATGCCGGGCGCGATCATCCAAGCAAGGAGTTTTGCAGATGCACGGTACTAGAATTCCTCTCGCCAAGCCCTGTTCCCGCGCCATCACCGTTCGTCTGGCGCGCGATCCCAGCGATCTCATGCTGGTCACCGCCATTCGTTCCGCGGTCTATCTCGCCGAGCAGGATTGCCCGTTCGAGGAGGAGTTCGACGGCAACGACATGGTCGCAGCGCACTTCATCGGCTTCGTCGGCAACGAGCCCGCAGGCTGCCTGCGGGTGCGCTTCTTCGGCGATTTCGCCAAGGTGGAGCGGCTCGCGGTGCGCCACCAGTACCGGCGCTCGCGCGTCTCGTTCAAGCTGGTGCAGGCGAGCGTCGATTACGTGAAGCGCAAGGGATTCCGCAAGATCTACGGTCAGGCACAGGATCGGCTGGTCGATTTCTGGGCCCATTTCGGCGCCAAGCCGCTCGGTCACAATCGTAAGATCACCTTCTCGGACTTCTCCTACACGGAAATGCTGCTGGAGATCGAGCCGGGTCCAGACGCGATCACGCTGGACAGCGATCCCTATGTGATCATCCGGCCCGAGGGCGATTGGGATCGGCCGGGCGTGCTCGACGCCTCGGCGGGGCGGTCCGTGACCTCACCGCTGCGAGACCTCGCGCTCGCCAGTCGTTGAAATTGGTGCAGCTCGACGCAAGACAATGCTGGCTTCCATCCAAGATGATCCGCCGATCCTGATCTGCGCGGATCTGCAGGTCGAGTATCTGACCCCCGGGCGTCGCCACGTCATCCTCGATGGCGACGCTGCAACCGCACGCTGCCTGGAACTGCTGACGCTGTGGCGCGGCAATCTCTGGCCGGTGATGCACCTGAAGCGCATCGCACAGGCCGCCTGGTTCAATCCGGCATCCAGGCTGACCGATTGGATCGCGGAGGCCAAGCCGCGGCCGGGCGAGATGACGTTCGAGCATCCGCTGCCGTCCGCCTACAGCTCGTCGCGGTTTGTGGACTACATGTCCAATATCCGCACTGTGCGCTGTATTCTCGTCGGTTTTTCCCTGGACGAGACCATTCTGGCGACCGCTGTCGACGGGTTTCACCGCAGCCATCGCTACCAGGTGGTCGCTGACGCCGTGGCTTGCCGGCAACCCGGCACGGCTGATGCCGCCGCCTACAAGCATGCGGTAGTGAATGTCGTTGCGAATTTTGCTACAATTCTCCCCAGCGCCGAACTGATCAGAACCAGCGGCGCCGTTGCGGTGTAGGCCACCGCGACCGGCGGATGGGGTGCAAGATTGTCACGGGGAGACGAGCTCAAGGAGCTGGCGAGCGACCTGTCGCATGCCGCCGAAAAGGCGCGCAGGCTCGGCCTGCCGACGACGGTCTATCTGCTCTCGATGGCGCTGGTCGAGGTGAGGGAAGCCGCTGCCCGTGCCGACGACGGGCACGACGATGACGCGGCGTAAGAGCTGCCCAGTCCCGATATGCGGCTTTGTGCAACGCTGCTGAGCGCTTGCTGCCGACGAATAGGCGTTGCAAGCTTCGCGCTGCCGCAATAGCCAGGGAGCTTGATCATCGAGTGATGACGCGGGCTCTGCCTGCGACGTGACGCTTTCAAGGATCTTCGCAAATGTCCATGCTGCCCAATTCGCAAGAGGCCCGGGATGTGGCCTATCAGCTCCATCCCTACACCAATGCACGCACGCATCAGCAGGCCGGTCCTCTGGTGATCGAACGTGGCGAGGGTCCTTACGTCTTCGACGCGTCGGGCAAGCGCTATTTCGAGGCGATGGCGGGCTTGTGGAGCGTCGGGCTCGGCTTCAACGAGAAGCGGCTGGTCGAGGCCGCGCACAAGCAGATGCAGGCGCTGCCGTTCTATCACACCTTCTCGGCCAAATCGCACGGGCCCTCGATCGACCTCGCCGAGAAGCTGGTCGCGCTCGCGCCCGTGCCGATGAGCAAGGTGTTCTTCACCAATTCCGGCTCGGAAGCCAACGACACCGTGCTGAAGTTGATCGCCTATCGCTCCAACGCGCTCGGCCAGCCGCAGCGCAAGAAGGTGATCAGCCGGATGCGCGCCTATCACGGCGTCACCATTGCCTCGGCCAGCCTTACGGGCCTGCCGAACAACCACCGCTCGTTCGACCTGCCGCTGCCGAACATCCTGCACACCGGATCGCCGCACTTCTACAAGGACGGCGCCCCCGGCGAGAGCGAGGAGGCGTTCGCGTCGCGCCGGGCCGAGGAGCTCGACGCGCTGATCCAGAAGGAGGGGCCGGATACGATCGCGGCCTTCTTCGGCGAGCCGGTGATGGGCGCAGGCGGCGTCATCGTGCCGCCGGCGACCTATTGGGACAAGATCCAGGCGGTCTTGAAGAAGTACGACATCCTCTTGGTGGCCGACGAGGTGATCTGCGGCTTCGGTCGCACCGGCAAGATGTTCGGCTGCGAGACCTACGGCATCAAGCCTGACGTGCTCGTGGTCTCCAAGCAGATCACCTCGAGCTATTTTCCGTTCTCGGCGATCATCATGAACGATCGCATGTTCGAGCCGATCGCGGACGAGAGCAACAAGATCGGCGTGCTCGGCCACGGCTTCACCGCGGGCGGGCATCCGGTCGGCTCGGCGGTTGCGCTGGAGAACCTCAAGATCATCGAGGAGCGCGGGCTGGTCGCGCATGCCGCCGAGCTCGGCGGCTACATGCAGGGCCGCTTGCGCGAGCTCGCCAGCCATCCGCTGGTTGGCGAGGTCCGTGGTGTCGGCATGATCGCGGCGATCGAGCTCGTGCTCGACAAGGGCCGCAAGACAGCGGCCGCGACGCCCGGCGCGGTCGGCGGCATCGCCAGCCGCATGCTCCAGGAGCGCGGCGTGATCTCGCGCAACATGCTGGATGCCATCGCCATCTGCCCGCCGCTGATCGTCACCAAGGCGCAGATCGACGATATGGTCGCCGCGATCGCGGGCGTACTGAACGACATGAAGGCGGAAGTGGCGAAGCTGACGCCGGCGTAATCGTTGGGCGGAACTCTATCACCGTCACCCTGAGGTGGCCGCTTCTTCAGCGGCCCTCGAAGGGTGCCGGCCTGGCTCTCTCGGAGCGGCGGCAGCGGGGCCGTGCATCCTTCGAGGCTCCCCGTGCGGTGCGTTGCACCGCGCGGCTCGTGCCTCAGGATGACGGTCTCATAGTTGTTGCGCGTTGGCAGCTAAGGCCTACTCCCGCTGAACCCCGATCACGCGGCCCTTCTCGACCGCCAGCGCCAGCTCGCCGCGCTTGAGCTTCAGGGCGGCATCGCCGAACAGCTCGCGGCGCCAGCCGCGCAAGGCGGGGACGTCGGCCTCGTCGTCGGCTGCGATCTCTTCGAGATCGTCGACCGTCGCGATCACCTTGCTGGCGACCGCATGCTTTTCGGCGGTCATGCGCAGCAACACCTTCAACAGCTCGACAATGGCGGCGCCATTGTTGTTGTTGCGCGGCTTCTCCAGCTTCGGCAGCGTGGCAGGATCGCGCGCCAGTCCGCGCGCGACCGCAGCCACGATGTCCGCGCCCCATTTGGATTTCTCGAAGCCCTTCGGCACCGAGCGCAGGTTTGCGAGCTTCTCCAGCGTGTTCGGCGCATGGGTGGCGATGTCGCTGACGGCCTCGTCGCGCAGCACCCGGCCGCGCGGCACGTCGCGGCTCTGCGCTTCCTGCTCGCGCCAGGCGGCGACCTCCATGAGGACGGCGAGGTCCTTGGGCTTGCGCACGCGCGTCTTCAGCCGCTCCCAGGCGCGCTCGGGGTGGAAGTCGTAGGTGCGCGGCGAGGTCAGGACCTCCATCTCGATGGAGACCCATTCGCTGCGGCGGCGCTTCTTGAGGTCGGCATCGAGCGCTGCGAACACGTCGCGCAAATGCGTGACGTCGGACACCGCGTAATGCATCTGCTCCTTGGTCAGCGGCCGGCGCGACCAGTCGGTGAAGCGGTGGGTCTTGTCCGGACGGTGGCCGGTGACCTTCTCGACCAAGGCGTCGTAGGCGATGCTGTCGCCGTAGCCGAGCACCATCGCAGCGACCTGGGTATCGAACACCGGATGCGGGATGATGTTGGCCTGATGCCAGATGATCTCGATGTCCTGGCGGGCGGCGTGGAACACCTTCAGCACGCTCTCGTTCGCCATCAGCTCGAAGAACGGCTTGAGGTCGATGCCTGCGGCCAGGGTGTCGATGACCACGGCTTCGTCGGCGCTGGCCATCTGCACCACGCACAGCAGCGGGTAGTAGGTGGTCTCGCGCAGGAACTCGGTATCGACGGTAATGACGGGGTGCTTGGCCAGTCGGCTGCAGGCAGCCGCGAGGTCAGCGGTGGTGGTAATTAAATCCATGAACGGCCCATGACACTTGATATCAGCCGTTCTGCCGAAAGTGCTGTGATGTCAAGGGGCTCGATGCGAATTCGAGCCTTGCATTTGGACCGGAATCGCTTTTTCCGACGAAATTCCTATTCGTAGCGGACCCGATGGGAGGATTTGCGGGCGCAGGGCAGCGCCACCACGACCACACACATGGCGACCAGCGCCAGCCCCAGGAACTCGAAAACCAACAGATCCACGGCGAAACCTCCAGAAACATTGATAGATTTGTCGGGGGTCCGTTGAGGGTCTGTTAATTGCAATGGTTACCGGCGGCAGGCACGGCCGCATGGTGGACGGGGGGTTAATGGGATCGGGGCGCCCCAAACGATTTCGGCGCCCCGCTTGGCGGAGCGCCGAATGATGTTCGTGATGAGCAGCCGGCCTTACGGCAGCTTCAGCGACGTCTCCGCGTTGTACGGCTTGAGCGTCTCGTCGGCGGCTTTCTGCGCGGCGGCGAGGGCCTCCTTCGGCTGCTTCTTGCCGTTGAGGACCAGCATCACCTCGTCCTCGAGGTTCTTGCGGACGGGGACGGTCTTGTAGGTCGCGAACCACGGCTTGGCGACGTCGAGCTGCTCGACGGCGGTCTTGGCGTCCGGGTTCTTGTTGAGGAAGTCGACCATGTCGGGCGTCTTGTAGGCGGCCATGTTGGGCGCGAAATAGCCGGTGGCGCGGCTCCACCAGCCGCTCTTCTCGGGCGAGGTCATCCACTTGATCAGCGTCCAGGCGGCCTTCTGCTTCTCGGCTTCGAGACCGGCCGGCATGATCAGCGAGGCGCCGCCGATCGGCACGGCGTTGCGGACGTTGTGCGGGATGAAGGCGACCTTGTAGTTGAACTTGGCGTTGTCGCGCACATAGGTGAGCGAGCCCGTCGACAGCATCATCATCGCGGCATTGCCTGAGATGAAGGAGGTGCTGACGGCAGGTCCGGGCGTCGCGCCGGGGGTATGCACCTTGTGCTTATAGATGAGGTCGTTCCACCAGGTCAGTGCGCCGAGCATCGAGGGCGTGTCGTAATATACTTCGCCGCCGAACTCCTCGTTGTAGTAGCGCCCACCATTGCTCATGGTGAGCGTTTCCATCATCCAGCCGCAATAGTCGTAGGCGCAGGGGATCGCGATGCCCCATTGGGTCACCTTGTCACCCTCGCGCTTGGTGAGCTTCTTGGCCCAGTCGGTGAGCTCGGCCCAGGTCTGCGGCGGCTTCTCCGGATCAAGGCCCGCCTCCTTGGCCTTGTCGGCGTTGATGTAGAGCAGCGGCGTCGAATTGTGGAACGGCACGCCGTAGACCGAGCGGTTGATCACCGCGTTGCCCTGCAGCGCGGGGAAGAACTGGCCGAGGAACTGCTCCTTGGTGGTGCCGTCGGCCTTGATCAGGGCATCGAGATTGGTGAGCTCGTTCTCGATCTGCATGTCGAGCAGGAAGTTGGCGGACATGATCACGGCGGACGGCGGCTTGCCGGCCTTGATCGCGGCCCGCGTCTTGATCAGCGTGTCGTCATAGGAGCCGGTGTAGACGGCGGTCGCCTTGATATCAGGGTGGCCTTCGTTGAACTCCTTGATCAGGGTGCCCATGTCGCGCGCGAGCTTGCCGTCGACGGGGACGGGGAAGAACAGATCGATCTCGGTCGGGCCTTCGCCGGCGAGCGCCGGGAAGGCGAGGGCGCTGGCGAACGAGCCAGCCATGGCTAGGCCGAGCATGAGCCTGCGGGAAAACAGCATCGGAAAATCTCCTATTTGATGCCTGAGGTGACGAAAGAGCTGATGAAGCGTTTCTGGAAGATCAGGAAGGTGACGAGCAGCGGCGCGATCACCATCAGCGTGCCGGCGGCGATGGTGCCCCAGGCCTGGGTGCCTTCGGCGGTCTTGGTGAACACCGAGAGGCCGACCGTGAGCGGCCGCTTGTCCGGCGAATTGATCACCATCAGCGGCCACAGGAAGTCGTTCCAGTGGCTGGTCACGGAGATGATGGCGAAGGCCGAGAAGCTCGGCATCGACAGCGGCACGTAGATGTGGCGGATGCGCTGGAGCAGGCTGGCGCCGTCGATCAGAGCCGCGTCCTCCAGCTCGGTCGGAATCGCCTCGAAGGCCTGGCGCATCAGGAAGGTGCCGAAGGCGGAGGCGAAGAACGGCATCATCACGCCGGTGAGCGTGTCGTAGAGCCCGAGCTGCGCCACCAGCGACAGGTTCGGCACGATCAGCAGGACCGGCACCAGCATCAGCTGCATCAGGAACAGGTAGAAGATCGGCGTCTTGCCGACGAAGTTCAGGCGCGCAAAGGCAAAGCCCGCCAGCGTGATCGTGACGAACTGCACCAAGAGGATGCCGGCGCAGATGAACGTGGTGTTGAGCGTGTAGCGCGGAAAGTCGCCGATCTCCCAGGCATCCCTGACGTTGTCGAGCGTCGGCTTCAGGCTCGGCATCAGCTCGGCCATGGCGTTGATGCCGTCGGAGGCCGGACGCAACGTCGCCACGATCATCCACAGGAACGGAATGAGCCAGACGATCGCGAGCAGAACGGTCAGCAGGATGCCGAGCTTTGGCGTGATCTCGCCCCTTGTGGCGAGCGGGGCATCCCTGAACAGGCGGTCGAACAGTTTCATGGCCCGCCCTCGCGGTTCGCCATCGTGCGGAAGGAGAGCGCGGTGAGACCCATCAGCGCGGCGAGCGTCAGCAGCGTCGCGGCCGAGGCCTTGCCGACGTCGTAATGCTCGACCGCCTGCTGGTAGATGTAGAACAGCACGAGGTTGGTCGAGTTGGACGGCCCGCCCTGGGTCATGACGAAGACGTGGTCGACCTGCGTCACCGCGTTGAGCGTGGCGATCACGATGACGAACAGGAAGGTGGGCTTGAGCTCGGGCAGGATGATGTGGCGCAGGCGCCGATACGGCCCGGCGCCGTCGAGATGGGCGGCCTCCATCACGTCCTCGGGCACGGCCTGGAGGCCGGCCAGGAAGAACAGCATGTAATAGCCGGCGTTCTTCCAGATCGTGATGATCATGATCGCGTAAAGCGCAACATCGGGGTCGCCGAGCCAGTTCGGCAGCACTGGCAGCAGGCGGCCGATGTAGTAGTCGAGCAGGCCGACATTGGGCAGGAAGATGAACATGAACAGCGCGGAGGCCGCGACCATCGGGATCAGCACCGGCAGGAACAGCGCGGCGCGCAGCGCACTGCTGACGGCGTTGGTGCGCGCCAGCGCCAGCGCGAACAAGAGCGCCAGCCCAATGCTCGGGATGGCGGTACCGACGGCGTAGACGAGATTGTTGACGACGGCGCCGGTGAAGGCGGGGTCGGCCAGCACCGCGCTGATATTGTCGAGGCCGACGAAGCGGACGGGCGCCTTCGGCGTGGCGCGCTGGTAAAGCGCATCGACGAGCACGCGTCCCATCGCGCCGTAGGTGAACAGCGCGAGGAAGACCAGCGAGGGCAGCAACAGCAGATAGGCAGGCAGCGAAGCTTTGAAGCGGTTCGAGAACCGCTTCAGGACGTCCATGCGCGGTGCCGCCGAGGTCGCGACCGGGAGAGCCGCGGGTTCAGCGAGGCTCATCTCACCGCGCCGCGAACTTGAGCGCATAGTCGCGGCCGTCCATTCCCGCCGGTGGCTCGAAGGGGAAGCGCAGACTCTCGTCGAGGAAGTCGTGGCTGTGCACGACGAGGTTCTCGTCGTCGATCAGCACCACGCCATAAGCGGGCGGCTCGTGGCTGGCCAGATGCGGTGCGCCAGCGTCGAGCTCGAACCAGACCTGATGGTTGGTGCCGCGCAGGGTCGAGAACGGGATCTTGCCGTAGCTGCCGAAGATCGGCCGGTGCACATGGCCGAAGAAGAGGTGGCGGATGCGCGCGCGATAGGGCGCAATCACCTCGGCAAATTCGGCGCTCTGCTTCAACCCGATCTCGTCCATCGCGTGCACGCCCACAGGGAAGGGTGGGTGATGCATGAACACGACGAATTGCTGGTCGGCCGGCGCGGTGGCGAGCGTGCTCGTGAGCCAGTCGAAGCGTTTGGCGCACATCTCGCCGGCGTGGCTGGTCTCGTCCAGCGTGTCGAGGAAGACGAACAGGCCGTGCGCAGTGGTGCGCGTGCCCTGCACGAAGCCGTTGGCATCGCGCGGCGCGGCCTTCAGCGCGTCGAGGCAGATCACGCGTTTGTCGTGATTGCCGACCATGGCGATGTAAGGGATCTTCAGCGCGGACATCGCGTCGGCGAAATTGGCGTAGGATTCAGCCTCGCCCCAATGGGTGAGGTCGCCGGTCACGACCGCAAAAGCCGCATCGGACTGATGCTTGTTGATGTCGGCAATCGCCGCATCCAGCCGGGCGCGCGGGTCGAGGCCATAGAGCGTCGAGCCGGGATTCGCCAGATGCGTGTCGGTGAGATGGATGAATTTGAAGGGCATGGCGCTTGTCAGGGATGTTGGAGAACGGACGTCTCCGGCAAGACGACCCTGACAGGCGGTTAGAGCGCGTGTGTTTCAGTTTGATGACAGCGGTTCCGGCCGACGGGACGTGTCCACATGGCCCGCGGGATAGGAATGGATCGCGCAAGGCGCAATCCGTGCTGTGCATCAATTAGAGATGGTGGGGCGCGGTCGAATCCGCCTCACGTCCCGCAGAACGTCTGCAACACGCGCTGGTCCGGCAGCGGCGGATCAGCATAGGCCGCATACTCCGGCTGGTCTTCGTATGGCTTTGCCAGCACCTTCACCAATTCCTCGAACGGCGCGTAGTCGTCGTCGTTCACCGCGGCCTGGATTACGGCTTCGACGCGGTGGTTGCGCGGGATGAACGTGGGATTGACGGCGTGCATGGCCGCCTGCCGTTCGGCAGGGGCTTGCTGTTCCAGCGCGATGCGGGCGCGCCAGCGGCCGGCCCATTCGTCGAAGGCTGCGGGCTCCATGAATTGCGCGCGGACGTCGGTTGCGTCGTCAGCGACTGCATCGCCGAGCTTGCGGAAGGTGAGCGTGAAGTCTGCCTGGTTCTTGGCCATGGCATCGAGCAGGTCCTGGATCAGCGCCTCGTCGCCATCACGCATCGTGAACAGGCCGACCTTCCTGCGCAGGCCGGCCTGATAGGCGTCGCTGAACAGGTCGGAGAAGGCGCCGAGAATGTCCTGGGCTTCCGCGACTGCCTTCTCCTGCTCGTCCGAGAACAGCGGCAGCAGGCATTCGGCGAGGCGCGTCAGATTCCACAGCGCGATGCGCGGCTGGTTGGCATAGGCGTAGCGGCCCATCTCGTCGATCGACGAAAACACCTGCGCGGGGTTGTAGGCGTCCATGAAGGCGCAGGGGCCGTAGTCGATGGTCTCGCCCGAGATCGACGAGTTGTCGGTGTTCATCACGCCATGGATGAAGCCGACCAGCAGCCAGCGCGCGACGAGCTTTGCCTGGCGTGCGACGACGCCTGCGAGCAGGGCGTGATAGGGCCGCTCGGCCTGCACCAGGTCCGGATAGTGTCTCATGATGACGTGATCGGCGAGCCGGCGGATCGCGTCGGTGTCGCGGCGGGCGGCAAAGAACTGGAAGGTGCCGACGCGGATATGGCTCGAGGCGACGCGCGTCAGCACTGCGCCGGGCAGCGCGGTCTCGCGGATGACATGCTCGCCGGTGACGACGGCGGCGAGCGAGCGCGTGGTCGGGATGCCGAGCGCGAACATGGCTTCGCTGACGATGTACTCGCGCAAAACGGGGCCGAGCGCGGCGCGGCCGTCGCCGCGGCGGGAGAACGGGGTGGGGCCCGAGCCCTTGAGCTGGATGTCGCGGCGGACGCCGTCCTTGTCGATGACCTCGCCGAGCAGGATGGCGCGGCCATCGCCGAGCTGGGACACGAAATGGCCGAACTGGTGGCCGGCATAGGCCATGGCGATGGGGTCGGCGCCGGCGGGAACCGTTTTCCCGGCCAGGATCTCGGCACCTTCAGGCGTGTCCAGCAGGTCCGGATCGAGCCCGAGCTGGACCGCCAGCGGCCGGTTCAGCTTGATCAGCCGGGGGGCGGCGACCGGGGTCGGCGCGACGCGGGCGAAGAAGCTGTCCGGCAGCGCCGAATAGGAGTTCTGGAAGGGGAAATGCACCGTCATGGCCTCAAGATAGGGCTGGAACGCCCGATGGCAAAGGCTCGGCCCCCGATATGCCAAAAATGGGCGCGTCCGGCCCCAAACAGGCCGTTCCCTTGGTTGCCGCCTCGGGTCTCGTCGGGTAAACCCTGCCGCAATCTCGGACCGGCCGTTACAGGCGGTTCGATTCGCTTCCTCCGACATTGATTTTGGGACGACCATGCATCGCTACCGGTCACATACATGCGGCGCGCTCCGCGAGAGCAACATCGGCGAGACCATCCGCCTCTCGGGCTGGGTCCATCGCGTGCGCGACCATGGCGGGGTGCTGTTTATCGACCTGCGCGACCATTACGGCCTGACCCAGTGTGTGGTCGATCCGGACTCGCCGGCATTCTCGCTGGCCGAGAAGCTGCGCTCGGAATTCGTGGTCAAGATGGACGGCAAGGTCCGCCGCCGCCCCGAAGGCACCGACAATGACGATCTGCCGACCGGCAAGGTCGAGGTCTATGTCAGCGAGATCGAGGTGCTGGGCCCGGCCGGCGACCTGCCGCTGCCGGTGTTCGGCGACCAGGAATACCCTGAGGACATCAGGCTCAAATATCGCTTCCTGGATCTACGGCGCGAAAAACTGCACCAGAACATCATGACGCGCGTCGAGATCATCAAGTCGATGCGCCGGCGCATGGAGGGGCAGGGCTTCTTCGAGTTCAACACCCCGATCCTGACCGCGTCCTCGCCGGAAGGCGCGCGCGACTTCCTGGTGCCCTCGCGCATCCATCCCGGCAAGTTCTACGCGCTCCCGCAGGCGCCGCAGCAGTACAAGCAGCTGCTGATGATGTCGGGCTTCGACCGATACTTCCAGATCGCGCCCTGCTTCCGCGACGAGGACCCGCGCGCCGACCGGCTGCCGGGCGAGTTCTACCAGCTCGACGTCGAGATGAGCTTTGTCACGCAGGAAGATGTCTTTGCGGCGATGGAGCCCGTCATCACCGGTGTGTTCGAGGAGTTTGCCAAGGGCAAGCCGGTGAGCAAGAACTGGCGCCGCATCCCGTTCGCAGAGGCGCTGCGGAAGTACGGCAGCGACAAGCCGGATTTGCGCAACCCGATCGAGATGCAGGACGTCTCCGAGCATTTCCGCGGCTCCGGCTTCAAGGTGTTCGCGCGCATGCTCGAAGACCCCAAGAACCAGGTCTGGGCGATCCCGGCGCCGGGCGGCGGCTCACGCGCGTTCTGCGACCGCATGAACTCGTGGGCGCAGGGTGAGGGCCAGCCCGGCCTCGGCTACATCATGTGGCGCGAGGGCGGCGAGGGTGCGGGTCCGCTCGCCAACAACATCGGGCCCGAGCGCACCGCTGCGATCCGCGCCCAGATCGGCACCAAGGAAGGCGATGCCGCCTTCTTCGTCGCCGGCGACCCCGACAAGTTCTGGAAGTTCTCTGGCCTTGCCCGCAACAAGGTCGGCGAGGAGTTGAATCTCACCGACAAGGAGCGGTTCGAGCTCGCCTGGATCGTCGACTTCCCGATGTACGAGTACAACGAGGACGACAAGAAGGTCGACTTCTCGCACAACCCGTTCTCGATGCCGCAGGGCGGCCTCGAGGCGCTGAAGGGCCAGGACCCGCTGACCATCAAGGCGTTCCAGTACGACATCACCTGCAACGGCTACGAGATCGCCTCGGGTGGCATCCGCAACCACGTGCCGGAAGCGATGGTGAAGGCGTTCGAGATCGCAGGCTATGGCGAGCAGGAAGTGGTCGACCGCTTCGGCGGCATGTATCGCGCCTTCCAGTACGGCGCTCCGCCGCATGGTGGCATGGCCGCGGGCGTCGACCGCATCGTGATGCTGCTCTGCGGCACCACTAACCTGCGCGAGATCTCGCTGTTCCCGATGAACCAGCAGGCCATGGACCTGCTGATGGGTGCGCCGTCGGAAGCCACCACAAAACAGCTCCGTGAGCTGCATGTGCGGGTGAACCTGCCGCAGAAGTGAGGGGCTCGTGCCCCGGACGCAGCGCAGCGCTTCTTCAGCGGTGCGCTGCAGAGCCGGGGGCCATGTCGCGGTGAACCGTAGGCATTCTGGATCCCGGCTCTGCGTCGCGCCGCTTGCGCGCTGCGCCGCGTCCGGGACACGAGACTCTGCCTACAACCCCGTCGACGCCTCGATCCTGAACTGCGCCAGCGCGACGATCGGCTCGCTGTTCAGGGCATCCATGAGCTGAAGCAGCGGCAGCTTGCCGAGCGGGGTCAGCTTGATCGTGAGCGTTTGCCCTGACGTCGCGACGAAGCCGGCGAGCGCATCGACCGCAGTCCTGGCATCGAGATTGGAAGCGGCGATCCTCTCGCCTTGCGCCCGGATCATCTCGACGATGGCACCGCGCGCGGCGTCGCGGCTGACATTCTGCATCCGCGAAAACTGCGCCACGACGAGATCGACGACGCCGCTGTCGCGCAGCGAGAGCTCGAACGCACCGGTCTCGACCTGCGCCGCCTGACCCATTGCCTGCGCCGGATCGGCGGTGAACAGGCCGCGCGGCACGTTGGCGAGCGCGAGGCGGGCCTGTGCCGTGGCGAGGTTGCCGAGATCAATCGTGGCCGGCGCGAGCGCAAATGCGCCTGACGATTCCGTCCATGCCGCGCCGAGATCGAGGTCGATCGCGAGCTTGTCCACGCCCGCCATGATCAGCGGCTGCTGCGCTGGATTGGCGGGATCGGTCGGCGTGACCATTTTCACAACCAGATTGGCCTTGCTCGGGATCGATCCGACCAGCTGGCCCCAGTTCAGGCTGATCGTGTCGATGGTGACGAGCTGGCGCGTGTTCTTGTAGGGCGCCACCACACCCTTGATTTCGGCGCCTTCGAGCACGCGGAACAGGCCGAGCATCTGATCGGGCGAGGGCGGCTGACCGGGCGTTCGGAGGCTCGCCGCCCAGCGCATCAGTTTCGCCGCGCTGAAGGACTTCAGAGCGAAGCTCTCCATCTTGATCTGCCCCTGCGGCAGCGGCATGACGAGGCCTTCCAGCGCGATTCTGTCCTGGTCGTATTTGACGGCGTTGAGCCGTCCCGTTCCTTGCGGCGTCTCGACCGTCTGCTTGCCGATTTCGACCTTGCCGATCTGAAAGCCCTCGAAGAAGTCGGACACCTTCGCCATGATGTCGCGCGACTGCGCCTGCGTGGGGGTCGAGCCGTCAGCCGGCACCAGCGCGATGATCTCGGCCGGGCGGAATTTCGAGGGCCGGATCGCAATGTCGTCGAAGGTGAAGCCGTCGACCTGCACGCGCACGCCCGGTGCCGTCGTCACCACATATGAATTGGCGGAGACGCGCCGATAGACCTTGTGGAAACTGTCGTCGGTCGATCCTTGCTGTTCGAGCGCGGCCCTCACGGCGGTTGCGTCGAAATCGTAGGCGGCAAGTCCGGACAGCTCGCCGGTCATTCTCGCGGGCTTGCCCGGCTGCGCCAGGTCGAGCGAATAGGCGACGCGGTCCGTCTTCGCCGTCTCGATCTTGCCGCGGTTGACGTTCTGGACCGACAGGCCCGAATAGACATAATCGCCGCTGCCGGGATTGCCGCTGCCCGCATCGACGTTGACGGCGACGGTCGGCACCACGATCGACGACGCCGAGACGGTGGCGTATTGCGTGAGCATGAAGCGGTACATGTCGACGATCGAGCCGGACAGCGACGTGCCGTCCGCGCGGGTCGGGCCCGAAAAATCGCGGGCGCTGATCTGCGGGATCTTGTAGTTCGCCTTCAGCTTCGACGGTTCGGTATACGCGAAGGCGACCTCGACCCCGGACACTTCAATGCTGTCGGCCGAGAAACGGGCGTCATCCGGCTGGCGCAGGCCGACGGCCGTGACCTTTGCGATCTTGACGTTGGCGAGCCGCGGCTGGCTCGGCTCGACATTGATGTCCTCGATCGTCAGCGTCCGGCTCGCCAGTTCGAACGTGATCTTGCCGTGGCTCGCCTTGCCGCCGCCGGAGCGCACCTGTTCGAAAGCCGCCTCGACGTCGGCGGTGGCCCGGTGCTGGACATAGAGATTGAAGCCGAACCATCCGCCCGCGCCGAGCACGAGGAGTGCGACCAGGCCGACCATGATCCGCTTCATTCTCAGCTCCAGTTGCTGATTTTGCACCGCGCAACCTGCCATATTCGCAAAACGCCGCGCGGTCCAGGTAAAGCTATGGTTTTCAAATATTTGACCGCGCGCCCTGTTGATGGGGGCGCAATCCGATGTTGCCACCGGGGCGCCCGGCGTGCTTCATCCCGTTTCCATGACCCGGAAATTCGGTCCGCTTGGACAGCTCCTTTCGGATCGTGCATTTTGAGGCCGGTAACGCGAGGCGAAACACCGCATGTCGTCCTATTCTGATGATCTCCACCAGGCGGCGCTCGCCTACCATCGTCTGCCGCGCCCTGGAAAGCTCGAGATCCAGGCAAGCAAGCCGCTTGCCAACCAGCGCGACCTTGCGCTGGCCTATTCGCCGGGCGTTGCCGCGGCCTGCACCGAGATCGCGAAGAACCCGGCCGAAGCCGCCACGCTGACCACCCGCGCCAATCTGGTCGCCGTGGTCTCCAACGGCACCGCCGTGCTCGGCCTCGGCAATATCGGCCCGCTGGCCTCCAAGCCGGTGATGGAGGGCAAGGCGGTCCTGTTCAAGAAATTCGCCGGCATCGACGTGTTCGATATCGAGATCGCCGCCGACACCATCGAGCGCGTGGTCGAGACCGTGGCGGCGCTCGAGCCGACCTTCGGCGGCATCAATCTGGAGGACATCCGCGGACCCGAATGTTTCGAGATCGAGGCGCAGCTGAAGGAGCGCATGAAGATCCCGGTCTTCCATGACGATCAGCACGGCACCGCCATCATCGTTGCCGCCGCTGTCACCAACGCCCTGCGACTCAACGGAAAGAAGCTCTCCGACGTCAAGATCGTGGCGTCGGGGGCGGGGGCTGCCGCGATCGCGACGCTCAATCTGCTGGTGTCGATGGGCGCGCAGCGCAAGAACATCTGGGTCTGCGACATCGACGGCCTCGTGCATGAGGGCCGCAACACCACGATGGACCGCTGGAAGGCAGTCTACGCGCAGAAGACCGACAAGCGCACGCTTGGCGACGTCATCGGCGGCGCCGACATCTTCATCGGCCTCTCGGCGCCGGGCGTGCTCAAGCCCGAGATGGCCAAGGCGATGGCCGACAAGCCGTTGATCATGGCACTCGCCAACCCGACCCCGGAGATCATGCCGGAGGAGGCGCGAAAAGTGCGTCCCGACGCGATGATCTGCACCGGCCGCTCCGACTATCCGAACCAGGTCAACAACGTCCTCTGCTTCCCCTTCATCTTCCGCGGCGCGCTCGACGTCGGCGCCAGCGCCATCAATGAGGAGATGAAGCACGCCGCCGTCGAGGCGATCGCCCAACTCGCGCGCGAGGCGCCGTCGGATGCGGTGGCGCAGGGTTTCGACACCGGCGAGACGCAGGGCTTTGGCCCGGGCTCGCTGATCCCGAGTCCGTTTGACCCGCGTTTGATCCTGCGGATCGCGCCGGCGGTGGCGAAGGCGGCGATGGAGTCCGGCGTCGCAACGCGGCCCATCACCAATTTCGACGAATACACCGCGCTGCTCGAACGCTTCGCCTTCCGCTCCGGCCTCGTCATGAAGCCGATGTTCGCCAAGGCCAAGACCCAGCCGGTGCGCGTGATCTACGCCGAAGGCGAGGACGAGCGCGTGCTGCGCGCCACGCAGGTGGTACTGGAGGAGAATTTGGCGCGACCGATCCTGGTCGGCCGTCCCTCTGTGGTCGAGGCGCGCATCAAGCGCTTCGGTCTGTCGATCCGCGCCGGCAAGGATTTCGATCTCGTCAATCCCGAGGACGATCCGCGCTACCGCTCCTACGTGCAGTCCTATGTCGAGGTCGCCGGCCGCCGCGGCGTGACGCCGGACGCGGCGCGCACGGTGGTGCGCACCAACAACACGGTGATCGCCGCGCTCGCGGTGACGCGCGGTGAGGCGGATGCCATGCTCTGCGGCGTCGAGGGCCGCTACATGAGCCATCTGCGCCATGTCCGCGAGATCGTCGGCTTCTCGCCCGGGATCAGCGACTACGCGGCGCTGGCGCTGCTGATCACCAGCAAGGGCGCCTTCTTCATCGCCGACACGCAAGTTCGCCCCAATCCGGGCGCGGAGGAGCTCGCCGAGATCGCATCGCTCGCTGCCGTTCACGTCCAGCGTTTCAACATCAAGCCGAAGATCGCCTTCGTCTCGCATTCGGACTTCGGCAGCTACGACACCGATTCCTCGCGCAAGATGCGGCTGGCGACCCAGCTGTTGAAGGACAAGCATCCGGAGATCGAGGCCGACGGCGAGATGCAGGGCGACACGGCGCTCTCCGCTGCCGCGCGAAAAATGGTGTTGCCGCATTCCAAGCTGGAGGGCGAGGCCAACATCCTGATCATGCCGACGCTGGACACTGCCAACGTCGCCTATCAGATGATCAAGTCGCTGGCGGACGCGCTGCCTGTCGGCCCGATCCTGATCGGCCCGGCGCGCACCGCCCACATCCTCACGCCCTCGGTGACGGCGCGCGGCATCCTCAACATGACGGCGGTCGCAGTCGTCGAAGCGCAGGAGCGCGCGGCCCGGCAGCAGCCGCCGCTGTTTACGTAAGGGCGGCATCGGTGCTTGACCTCGCCCCGCTTGCGGGGAGGGGGCGAATTCGAGCGCAGCAACTCGTCTATTTCGACACTTTGCGTCGGGTCGGAGTCACCGTGCTGGCGGGAGCGGCCTCCGAGATCGAGAACGTCAGCCACGTGTTCCAGCCCGACGGCCGGTTCGCCGCGTCGAACTCGCCGTATCCTTTCAGGCCAAGAAATGCCTGATTGCTGCCGATCGGGAAAATATATCCGACCTGCGGACCGACAGCGAAAACCCGCGAACGGAAGCCGCCGAGAACGGCGGGCTGCCCGGAATCGTCGGTAATCTGCTGATAGGCGTAGCCAACGAAGCCGACGAAGACCTGCTTGGACAGGAACTGCGACACGCCCCAATCCAGATGAAAATCGATACCGCTCTGGTATTGGGTGTCGGGATTCTTGAAATTATAGGTAAAGCCGCCGACGCCCGAGAGCTCCGTGCCCGTCGCCGGGTTCAGATAAGTGTAGCCGCCGCCGAAATCGATGGCCCCATGGCCGATGCCGACATTGGCCAGCCGGTTGGGATTGTAGTCGCCGACGGGAATGTCGCCAGCAGCGTAGGCCATATAGTTGTGAACGCCGTTATTCCATTTCAGCTTAAAGGTCGGATAAAGATCGCCGTAGGAGACGAGCGCGTCTTCGAGAAATCCATTGCGCGTGGTGACGATCGGTCCGGCAGCTGCCGTCAACGTGCCGGCAAGGCTTGCCGAATTTCTACCGTAGACGCTCGCCAGCGTGGCCGACAATTGGCCACCGAGCACGGGCGTCGCAAACGTATAGGTCGGCGCGATGAACATCAGATCGGCCTGGCCACTCAAGGCCAGATTGAGATTGATGTTGACGGTCGGGGACAACCTCCCGACCTGAAATTCCCGTGCCGCAGCAGCCGCCCCCGACGCATTCACGCTTGTATGGTAGTAGATGGCGGCGATCGACCAGCCCGGTGTGGCGGGAGTGGCGGCGAGGCTCCCGTACAATCCCGGCAGCCAGAACGAAATTCCACTCTCGTCGGCACGGGCGATCTGCGAGGAAAGCAACGCAACGGCGGAGGTCGCGAGAACGGCGCTTAGCCGCGGGAATCCGGATCTGTGTGCCGATCTATCGCGTTGCATTGGTCGCCCCCCACGCTCGATCATGATGCCAGTTGATTCCCCAAGGCTTCCCGGCACAACACAAAGAGTGACCGACGGCGTCGATCCATTCCGCCTGAAGCTTTCATGTCACAATCGGCGGCGCGCAATTTCGATGTCGCGCGCCGACCGCTTCTTCAATCGGAAAGGCCCTTCTTCAATACCGCCGCTTTGCGGGCTTGTGCGGCGTCATCGCGATCGGCTCGCTTCATTTCTTTCTGCTCGATGGTCACGGCCTCGATCTTTCCAGTGAACTTGAACGGCACCTTGTAGGCCTCCGTGACCGGGGTGCCTTCGTCGGCACCGACATCGGCGCCTTCATCCGCGGAGAAGATGCAGCATTGGGTCTTGTCGATGCGGCCGGTCGCGATTGGTTTTCCATTGAACAGGATCGTACCGACGCCGCCCTTGCCGATGCCGCCGCCGTCATAGGCGAACTCGAAGCGCAGCGTGCCTTTACCCGCCGGCAGGGCCTGCTTGGCAGCCACCGTATAGCGCTGCAGCCCGAGGAAATTGTAGGTGTAGGTCGGCTTGCCGTCCTTGAGGTAAAGACTCCAGCCCCCGAACCGGCCGGCCTGGGCGATGATCACGCCATTGGCGCCACCCTTTGGGATGTCCAGATCGGCGGTAATGCTGTGCGACTGGTTCTTCAGACTGATGAAGACGTTCTCCGACATGCCGATCATTCCCTGGTGAACGGTCAGCGAGGTTCGGCCGGCCATCAGGTCGGGCCGGCCGACCATCGAGGCGATGACGCGCTCCTCCATCCGATCGTCAAGCGGCAGCACCTGGTACTTGACCGCTTCCTTGAGAAAGAGGCCCTGCATCTCCTTGAGCTTGTCGGGGTTCTTCGCGGCGAGATCGTTGGTCAGGCTGAAGTCTGACCGGGTGTCGTAGAGTTCCCAGACATCCTGTTCGAGCGGTCGTCGCGGCTTGCGTTCCCAGGCAGCCCTGTGAACCGTACCGGCGAGCCAGCCGTCGTTATAGATGGCACGATTGCCGAATATCTCGAAGTATTGGGTAAGATGCGTGCTCGGAGCCTTCGGATCGGCAAAACTATAGAGCATGCTCACGCCTTCGATCGGGGTCTGTGGCGTGCCGTCGACGCTCTTTGGCTCGGGCAGACCGGCTGCTTCAAGAATGGTCGGTGCAATGTCGATGACGTGGTGCCACTGCGAGCGCACCTCGCCCTTGGCCGCAATTCCCTTGGGCCAATGAATGACCATCCCGTTGCGAGTGCCGCCGTAGCTGGACGCAACTTGTTTGGTCCACGTAAAGGGCGTGTCGCCAGCGACCGCCCATCCGGCCGCGTAGTGACCATAGGTCGAAGGGCCGCCGAGTTCGTCGTAATGCTTGAGGATGTCCCGGACGCTTTCGCTGACACCATTGAAATAGGTCATCTCGCTGAACAGCCCGTTCATGCCGCCTTCGGCACTCGCACCGTTGTCGCCGACGACATAGAAGATCAGCGTATTATCGAGTTGACCGGTTGCCTTGACAGCGTCGACCAGCCGACCGATCTCCGTGTCGGCGTACTCGCCAAATCCGGCGAAGACCTCCATCTGCCGCGCGAACAGCTTCTTCTCGTCCGCGTTCAGCGTAGCCCAATCCTTGATTGCCTCGGGCTTCGGGGCCAGCCTTGTGCCGGCGGGTACCACGCCAAGCTTGATCTGTCGCGCCAGCGTTTCCTCGCGCAACGCATCCCAGCCTTGGTCGAACTTGCCCTTGTATTTGGCGATCCATTCCTTCGGGACTTGATGCGGCGCATGCGTCGCGCCCGGTGCGAAGTAGATGAAGAACGGCTTATCCGGGGTCAGCGATTTCTGGTAGCCCACCCAGTCGATCGCCTGGTTGGTCATGTCCGTCATCAGATGATAGTTCGGATCCGTCGACGGCTCGACCTGGGTCATTCCGTCATAGAGCAACGGCGCCCACTGGTTGGTCTCGCCTCCGAGGAAGCCGTAGAATTTGTCGAATCCAGAGCGGGTCGGCCAACGGTCGGTCGGTCCGGACGGGCTCACCTCCCATGCTGCGGTTTCGTGCGATTTGCCGAACGCCGCCGTGCTGTAACCATTGAGTCGCAGCATCTTGGCGAGCGGGGCGACGCTGTCGGGACGCTGCCCGGTCTGTCCGGGAAAAGCAGTCGCGGTTTCCGTGATCGAGCCCATGTTGTTCATGTGATGATTGCGGCCCGATAACAGCGCGGCGCGCGTCGGCGAACAAAGCGCCGTCGTGTGAAACTCGTTGTAGCGCAGTCCCGCATTGGCAAGGCTCTCCACCGTCGGCATGTGGATAGGCCCGCCGAACGCGCTCGACTGGCCGAAGCCCATATCGTCGATCAATACGATAAGCACGTTAGGGGCCCTGGCTGGAGCCTTGACCTCGAACCGCGCCGGAGGCGTTGCGTTGCGAGCGTCGAGCACCGTGCTGTGCGGATATTGAGGTTCGGGAATCGGCAAGTTCGAGCGATCAGTCGGAAGCACGACGCTCGCCGGCGCCGGCTGCTGGGCATTCGCCGGCTCCGCGAGCGCCCCGGCCGAAACGACGCACGTCAAGCTCAGTATGAAGAATGTTCGATGCAAATTCATGGTGAAATGCTCCCCGCATGAAACGTGCGCATCGTACAGCATTGCAGCCGTTGCAGGATTGGGGTTTGATTCACATCAACGCGGCAAGGAGTACAGGAATCATTTGCATCAGCATCACTGACGTGTTCGCAGAGTGGACCGCCCGCAATTGCGAGCGATCTTGTCAGCGCTCGGCGTCCAACTGCGATTGAGCTGCATCAAGACGCAGCTCGACTTAAGGGACCACCTTGGCCATTCCGAAACGAGGGAGGCCAATATGAAGTCCTCAATTGCGTTAGCTGCTGTTCTGGCAACCGCTGGATTCTTGGCCGCGAGCACCGAAAAGGCCGCTGCGGTCGTATACTGTCAATATGTCGAGTATCCCGTCGGCTGCATCGTCAGGCCCGGCGTCGTGCTGCGGCCGCGGCCGGTTGCACGAGCCGTAGTTGCCCCCGGCGTCGGTGCACCGGGCGTTGGAGTGCGGGCCGGAACGCCGATGAATCGTGGCGGTCCCGTGAACCGCGTCGGCAGGCGTTGAGGGCCCCAAGACTCCGATATCAATCATCAGGGCTGTTGGGAGAAAGACGTCATGAAGATTGCACTGCTGTCTTTGGCGATGCTTGGAGGTCAATTGGTGACCCCCGTAAGCGATCGCGTACCGAAGCTCAATGTCGAGGCCACCTGTAAGGCGACCGTCGCAACCGACAAGGCGATGGGCCTGGATCTGGCCCAGTCCTACGACGATTGCATGCGCGATGAGGATGCAGCGCAACAGCAACTGGCTTCCGTTTGGCTGGCCAATTCCGATCAGATCAGAAATCAGTGCGTAGGCGAAGCGACCGCGGGCGGAAGCGATAGTTACGTCGACCTGCTGACGTGCATGCAAATGACAGACCTCGCCAAATCGCTCGCCCCCGCGACCGCTCTCAGAGGCGCCAGCAAGAACCGGAATAAGAAATGAGGCTGCAGGACGCGACGCCGCGCTGGCCGAGACACTTTTGATCCGAGATTTGCTCCTTGACTTGATGATAAGGCGGCCGATCATACGTGCGGCGATCCCGATGCAGGGTGCTCGATCGCCACTTGGCGAGCGTTGAGGGGGCTGTCGTTGGCAGGCAAACGACGGAAATCCCGCACCAAAGCTGGATCACGGAAAATGGCTGCCGGTGGCGCCTCGCTGGCCGGGGCTGCACGAGCTGCCGGCGGCACGTCAGAAGCCATCCTCTCGTCGAAGCGCCATCTCTGGATTGTGACCGTCGGCGCAGTTGCAGCCATCCTCGGTCTAGGTCTCGCTTTCCTCCTTCCCGGCATCAGTGGGCCAACGTCGGAAGCGCCAGCCACATCCGTCGCAACCTATGTCGGCAGCCAAGCCTGCGCCGGCTGCCACCAGGCCGAAGCCAAACTGTGGGACATGTCGCAGCACAAGGCCGCGATGGCGCATGCGACGGACAAGACCGTGCTCGGCGATTTCAACGACAAGAGCCTCGACCATTTCGGCGTGCATTCGCGCTTTTTCCGCGATGACGGAAGATTCATGATCGAGACCGACGGCTCCGACGGCGAGCTGGCCACGTTCGAGGTGAAATACACCTTCGGCGTCGAGCCGCTGCAGCAATACCTGGTCGAATTTCCAGATGGGCGAATTCAGGCCTTGTCACTCGCCTGGGATAGCCGACCGCAAGGGAAGGGCGGCCAACGCTGGTTTCATCTCCATCCCGATGAAGCGATCAAGCACGACGACGTCCTGCATTGGACCAAGCTGAACCAGAACTGGAATTTCATGTGCGCGGAGTGCCACTCGACCGGTCTGCGCAAGCACTACGACGCCGCGACGGATCGCTTCGCGACCACATGGGCGGACATCAGCGTCGGCTGCGAGGCCTGTCATGGACAGGGCTCCACTCACGCAGCCTGGGCGCGGAGCCAGCAGAGCTGGTGGCCGTTTGGCAAGCGTGAGGATTCGAGCAAGGGATTGCTGGTTCGGTTCGACGAACGGCTGAGCGCCACTTGGCCGATCGATCCGCAAAGCGGAAATGCGAAGCGTTCGGCCGCGCCGGCCACGCTGCGAAAGGAGGTCGAGACATGCGGGTTATGCCACGCGCGCCGCGCCGGCTTCAGCGAGGATTGGGTACCAGGTCAGTCGCTGTCCCAGACGCATGTCGTCGAGGCGCTGACGCGGACCACCTATCATGTCGATGGCCAGATCCGCGATGGGGAGGAACCCTATAACTATACGCCGTTCAAGCAGAGCAAGATGTTTGCCGCCGGCGTCACCTGCAGCGATTGTCACGAGCCGCACAGCGCAAAGCTCCGAGTCTCCGGCGAGGGCGTCTGCCTGCAATGCCATGCGTCCGAAAAATATGCTGATGCGAAGCATCGCCATCACGTCAACGTCGATCGGGCGCCGACCTGCATGTCGTGCCACATGCCGTCGCGCACCTATATGGTGATCGACCCACGTCACGATCACGCCTTCCGCGTTCCGCGACCCGATCTTTCGATCAAGCTGGAAACTCCGAACGCATGCAACGACTGCCATAGCGACAAGCCGGCCCAATGGGCCGCCGCCGCGGTCGAACAATGGTTCGGGCCCGACCGGAAGGGTTTCCAGACCTATGGGCCGGCCTTCCGTGCAGCGCACAGCGACCAGGCCGACGCCGCCGCGCTGCTTAGCGTCTTGGCGGCAGACAAGATCGCACCGGCCGTGGCGCGCGCGAGTGCACTCGACGAACTCGCCTCCCGCATCTCTCCTGCGAATCTTGCGACCGCCCGGGAAGGCTTGGCCGATCCCGATCCCATGGTGCGGATCGGAGCTCTGGACATGCTGGAATCCGTGCCCACCAGCCAGATTTGGCCGCTGGCCTCGCCGCTGCTCGTCGATCCCGTGCGTGGGGTGCGGATCAGGGCGGCCTCGCTGCTCGCACCCGTTCCGACTGCAAGCCAGCCGGCACGCGATCGCGCCCACTTTGATAAGGCGGCAGGGGAATTTGTCGCGGCGCAGCGTGCCAACGCCGAACGCCCCGAGGCTCGCACCGCCCTTGGAAATTTCCTCGCCCTGCGCGGCCAGACCGGGGATGCGGAGATCGAGTACAAGTCAGCCCTCAGGATCAGCCCGCAATATGCGACGGCCGCGGTCAATCTGGCTGACCTCTATCGCCAGACCGGTCGCGACGGCGACGGAGAAGCTGTTCTCCGCCGAGCGATTGCAACTTCACCCGCCGACGCGGCCGCGCATCATGCGCTCGGCCTGACCTTGACCCGGCTGAAGCGGCCGGACCAGGCGCTCGCCGAGTTGCGCAGAGCAGCCGAACTGGAGCCGGGTCGCCCGCGCTACGCCTATGTCTACGCCGTGGCGCTGCATTCCGGCGGGCGGGCCGACGAGGCAATGAAGGTTCTGAACGAGGCTCTGAAAAGTCATCGCAACAACAGGGACGTGCTGTCGGCCCTGGTTTCATTCAGCCGCGCGGCCGGCGATGCAAAGGCGGCGCTGGGCTACGCCGAAATGCTCGCGGTCATCACGCCGGAGGATCGGACTCTGGCGGCGTTAATCGGGGAGATCAGGCGCCAGATCGACAGTCCGAACTAGGATGAGGCGCTCCAGGGGATATCTCCGCGAATCGACATGGCGACAGCCATTCGTGGAGACAGCGACTCGCCGTCTCGCCGCTGCCGGCGAGCCCTCCTCCCACAAGGGGAGGGAGGTTCGTGTGCCTTGTCCCGTTGATTTGCTTGCACGTCGTAATTTACACGTTTGTAAACCTCAGGCGGACTCTTCATAATCCCGTCAGCGTCCCGCCCTTAAGCTTTGCCAAGAGGCCGATCATGCCAGCGTTCGTGACTTTCGGGCGGATCCTGTTCGCCGTGCTGTTCATCTACACGGGCGCGACCAAGCTCTTTGCCATCCAGGCGACGGCCGATTTCATTGCCACCAAGGTCGTGGTGCCCGACGTTGTCGCGCCCTACGCCAAGCAGATCGAGACGGCGACTGCCATGACCACGCCGCAACTGCTGGCGATCGCGGTCGGCGGGCTCGAGATCATCGCAGGCCTGATGATCGCACTGAATTTCGGCGCGCGGTTCTTTGCGATGCTGATGATCATCTACGTCGCGGTGGCGACCGTGCTGTTCGATGATTTCTGGAATCAGGCACCGCCCGACAATGCGAAAATGGTGGTCGACGCGCTGAAGAACCTCTCGATCATCGGCGCGTTGTTCATGCTGATGGGATACGGCCGCACCACGCGTCCGGCGGAAGCGGCCTACGGGGATGTGTAGCGATCAATCCGGACGCGGGAGGCGGGTTGGTGCGCGCTGCTTGCGTCTTGCCGACGCGCGGCAGACGCCGACCGCCGGCGCTGCGGTGGCCGGCGACGCGCCGGTTTATGCACAACGAAACGGCAGGATACGTAGCGGTATCGAAATGCCGGTACTGTGCATGGGGTTGTTTTCGCGTTTTTAGGTGGAGCCCCCGGCCGGGCGCCACGGCGTCACGGTCACCCCATGCGCCGCGTCGAGCAGATAGGGCGCATCCGGCTTCATCCCGTGCGACGACAGCACCTCGTGCGGCGTCTGTTCGGGCACGCCGACGAAACAGCCTTCGCCGCCGGGCAGGCGCACATGCGGCGCTTCCGACAGCCAGAACGTATCGTAGCGGTCCATGAAGATCTCGAACACGGCGGGGCCGCCGATGATGGCGACCATGCCGGAGGCGACGTCGGCAAAGGCGCAGGCCTGCTCGAAGCTCGCATGTTCCGGATTCCACAGCGTAGCGTTCGGCATCTCCGGATCGACGGTGAGCGCCTTGATCTTGCGGGTCAGGATCAGCCGCTTGCGCTTCGGCGAGTTCGGCTGCTGCTCATGCGAATTGCGGCCGTGCACGATCAGCGCCGCGCGATCGAGCGCCTGCTCGAAGAACAGCTTGTCGCCCTCGAACTTCAGGCTGTCCGGCATGACATGGCCGGCGTCGGCGAGCATGCCGTCCGCCGAGACGATGACGTAACCTTCGATACGGAAAGACAATTGCCGTCTATTCGGAAACGGTCGTCACCACGGAATTCACCGGGCGCTGGCTCACCGTCGGCAGCTTGGCGTCCTTGAGCAATTCTTGGTCGTATTCGGGCAGCGACGAGGCCGGGAATTTGGCGCGCATCGCCACCACCTTGTAGCCCCCGGCCTTGAGGCGCTTGAGCAGTTCGGGCAGGGCTTCAGCAGTGTGCTTCTGGAAGTCGTGCATCAGGATGATGCCCTTGCCCTTGCTGTCGAGCTTCTTCATCACGGTTTCGACCACCTTCTCGGGTTTCGAGGCCTTGAAGTCGAAGGAGTCGATGTCGCAGGAGAAGATCGCGGTGTTGCGGTTGCCGAGATAGGTGACCATTTCCGGCGGATGCTGCAGCGCCGGGAAGCGGAAGAACGGTGAGGGCGAGATGCCGCCGAGCGCCCACTTCACTGCGGAGAGGCCCTTCTCGATCTCTTCCTTGCGCTGTGCCTCGGTGAGCTTCTTGTTGTTGAGGTTGGCGTGCGACCAGGTGTGGGTGCCCACGGTATGGCCGGCGGCGTAGACCTGCTTGAGGATCTCCGGCTCGTAGGTCGCGTGCTTGCCGATCGAGAAGAAGATGCCGGTGGTGCATTCGTCGGCGAGCGCCTTCAGCACCGCGGGCGTGTTCTTCGGCCAGGGGCCGTCGTCGAAGGTCAGCACGACCTCCTTGTCGCGCAGGAAGTCGAGCTCCTTGAAATGCTCGAAACCGAACCCGGGACCGCCCGTGGTGTCGATCTCGACGGTGCGGGCGACGCCGAGCGCGCCTTGCGTAGTGCAGGCCGCGCGCGCCGGTTGCGGCGCCTGCTTGGGCGGGGGCGGGTTGACGAAGCCTGCGGGCGCGGCGGCTGCCGCGGGAGCGGCTGCAGGAGCTGCAGCCGGCGTTGCTGCGGCCGGCGTCGCCGCCGGTGCGGCTTGCGTCGCAGCTGCGGGCTTCGCCGGGGTCTGCGACCATGCTGCGCCGGTCATCGCAACCGACATCGCGCTTGCCAAAATCAGTCCTGCCGCCACACGCATGGTGTTGTCCTCGAGATTGATCCCGTTGTTCCGCCGTGGCTTTTCGCCTCCGGCAAAACCATCCTGCCCCAAACGATCCTAGCCTAGATGGTGGGCCCTCGCCATTGCAACGGCTGTTTGGCGCCCCGCCACAATTGTGCCCAACCGCGTTGAGCCCCGAGCATCAGCTGTCGGCCAGCGCCTTGGCGATGGCCGTCTTGACCCGTGTGTCGGCCGGCTCGATCGCGGATGGAAAGACCTCGGCGATATAGCCGTCGCGGCCGATCAGGTATTTGTGGAAGTTCCAGCGCGGAACTTCGCGGGGGCGAGCCTCGGCCGCCCATTTGTAGAAAGGATGCGCCTTCGCGCCGACCACGACCGCCTTGGCCGTGATCGGAAAGGTAACACCATATTGGTGGTGCGCCGTCTGCGTGATCTCGCTGGTGCCGCCGGGCTCCTGACCGCCGAAATCATTCGAGGGTACGCCGATCACGGTGAGCCCGCGTTCGCGAAACTCGTTCCAGATCTCCTGCAGGCCGGCATATTGCGGCGTGTAGCCACAGAGCGAGGCGGTGTTGACTACCAGCAGCGGCTTGCCGGTGAACGCGGCCAGACGGATGTCGTCACCGGACAAGGCGGGGAAGGAGAAGGCATAGGCCGGGATCCGGCTCATGCCATTCTCGGCCAACGCACGCGTTGCCGGCGCCAGCGTGCCGGCCAGCATCGCGGTGAGCACGGACCTGCGATTCATCATGACGCGTCCCCCGAAATGATCCAAGGGGCATGTTACTCCGCGGCTGCGAGGCGCCTCGTCAACACCGCGTTATCGGGCGCCGGTCAAGCGGCTAGTACAGGCGGACGATGAAGTCGGTGCCTTCGCCGGTCTCGCCCTGGTTGATGCCCTGGTCGGAGATGATGATGGAGCCGCCCGATGTCAGCATCTCGTTGATCTTCGCCATGGTGTCGGCGGGGATCGAGATGCGGTCGAGGGCTTCGGCCGGACTGTCGGGCGTGACCACGGGCTTGGTAGTCGCGGGCTTGGCGGCCACAGGGATCACGGCAACGCCACCCTTGCGGCGCGTAAGGCGGCTGTCGTCCTCGCGTGCTGCGGAGCGGGCGGAGACGGGCAGCGACACCACCGACCAACGCAGGGCGTTGGTATCGGTCTTGTCGAGCTCGGCGGTGAAGATATGCGTGCCGAGCGGCCGGTCGCTCGTGGCGATCGTGATCGGGACCTCGAACAGCGGCGCAAAATTCTGCCGCACGTAGAGCTTGGAATCCTTGCGGCTGATGAAGACGGCGATCTGGCCGGCCCGCTTGGGTGTGTCCGGCTTTGCGGCCGGCGCCGGTTCGGCGACGCGGCTCTCGTCTTTCTTCGGCTCGGGCGAGGCGGCGACCGCAGGTGCCCGTGCATCGGGTGTCTTCGCGGACTCCGCGGCTTCCGCCTTGACCGGTTCAGACTTGGTCGGCTCGGATTTGGCCGGCTCGGATTTGACGGCCTCGACCTTGTCGGCGGGCTTGTCCTCGTTCGCCGGCTTGACGGCTTCGTCCGATTGGGGCTTGGCCGCATCGGATGCCTCGGCCGTCTTGGCCTTGTCGGCTGGAGCTGCGGCTTCCTCGTGGGCGGCCGCATTGCCCGTGGTCACGTCGGACATCACGGTGTGACCGACGGAGGTGCGCAGCTCGAGCACGCCGTCGGCGCTGGCGGTCTTCGTTTCGACCGGCTTGGCGTCGGCGGCTTTGGTGTCCGCGGCGCCCTTGTCGGCCTTGTCGCCGACATTGGTCTGCGGCTCAAGGCTGACGGCGGGCTGCGGCGGCACGCGCGACGAGGCGAGCAGGGGATGGGAGAAGCTGTGCGGCGTCATCTCACCGGGCGCGACGATGACGCGCGCGCCCATCTTGGTCCAATTCCACATCTTCATCGCGAACGACATCGGCATGCGGATGCAGCCGTGCGAGGCCGGATAGCCCGGGAGCACGCCGGCATGCATGGCGACGCCGGACCAGGTGATCCGCTGCATATACGGCATCGGCGCGCCGCTATAGATGTTGGAGTGGTGGAATTTGTGCTTCTGGATGACGCTGAACACACCCATCGGCGTCGAATGGCCCTTCATGCCCGTCGACACCGGCGATTCCGCGAACACACCGTTGCTGTCGTAGACGGTGACTTTCTGCCGTTCGATCGAGACGACGATGACCAGCGGCCCCTGCGGCTTGGTGCCTGCTTCCTTCTCGGCGACGACCTCTTTCTTGCCGGTCGCGCTGCGCTTCTGCGGCTTCTGGCGCGGTATCTCGGGATGCCGGTCCTGCCGGGCGTAGTAGGATCCGTCAGAATAATCCGTCCAATAATAGAATGCTGCGTCTGCCTGGCTGGTCGCGCCAATCGCACCCGCCGCCGTCAAAATGGCGACCTGCCAAAGCCGCGCCGGCTTGGCAGCAAAACCCGACCCGTTCACGCTGTTCATCCTCGAATCCATAATCCAAATCAGACGTTAGTCTCGCAGAGGGGATACGCGTTCACCAGCAGGGCGGTTCTGCCGTCAGCTACTTTTGTCCAACTCGTAGCAAAAAAGCCTCACGGAGCGGTAAACGGCGGCCGCGCCTGCCTGCCGTCGTCTTCCTGAGCGGTGGGGCGATGCCTACATTGTGGGGACTTGTTATCGGAGAACTTCATGTCATCTCGTTTCCTCGGTCTTTCCGGCATCCGCTTGAAAGGCTTTGCTTTCTTCCTCTTGGCTCTGGCCCTGCCGACGGCGTGCGCTCAGGCTGCCGACGAGCCCGATCTGATCTTCCGCCGTTCCACCGTGTTCAAATGGATGAGCCCGAACGACAAGCTCGCGACCTATGGTCTTGATGACCCCGAGGTCGAGGGCGTCGCCTGTCATTTCACGGTGCCGGAGAAGGGCGGCTTCAAGGGCTGGCTGGGTCTTGCCGAGGAGGTCTCGGACATCTCACTGGCCTGCCGCCAGGTCGGGCCGATCAAGTTCAAGAACAAGATGGAGCAGGGCGACGACATGTTCCGCCGGCGCCGCTCGCTGTTCTTCAAGAAAATGCAGATCGTGCGCGGCTGTGACGCCAAGCGCAACGTGCTGGTCTACATGGTCTATTCAGACAGGCTGATCGAGGGCTCGCCGAAGAACTCGACCTCGACCGTGCCGATCATGCCGTGGGGACCAGCGGATGCGAACGTCCAGAAGTGCGGTGAATTCTTCACGCAGTGACCCGTTTGCGCGTCACTCGGTGACAACAGCGCGGCTGGCCTGCGGTTTGACAAGATGCGAGCCGGTCAGCCGCACGAATGCCTGTGGCGCGGCCTCGAAGCCGCGACCGGACTGCAGCGACATCGCGCCGGCCGAGGCGACGTGGTGCGGTCGTTGAACTCTGCGGTCCGTCCGTTGGTCCGTCTCGCGCGGCGTTGCGCGATCCTGCGTCGTCATGGCCATCCCTCAACTGAATGCGTCCGGTGATTCCGGCGTCTCGGATTCGATGGCTTGGGTCGCAGCCGCAGCGCCCCCGGTTCGACAGGACCCAGCCATCGTTCGTCACTCTCTTGAGCAGAAAAACGTAAAATGCGTGTGAAGCACGCAAGGCGGGACCGTGACGGCGGCGGCGCGCGATACGGTCGCGCCGCCGAACCGGAACCGGGCAGGCCGCCGCGAGCGCCGGCGAGACCGGATTGAAATGTTTGGCAGTTTTCGAGAATTGTGTCGTCGCCTCGGACCGGACGAAACAATTCTCACGCAAGATGAAACCATTTTGCGCTTCTGGCGCATCACGCGCGAAACCGCCCATGGTTATCAGTTCCACAACGACGACGGCGCCTCGCCGGCCACGGAATTCGGAGACAAGACCATGCGCGCGCTCAGCTTCATCCTTGCTTTCGGCTTCGTGATCGTCGGCTCCTCGTTCGCGGGTGCGCCGGACGGCAATCTTCCCGGCGTCGGCACCTTCCAGTACAGCGGCTCGCCGATCACCACCGCGAGCTCGCAGCCGATCATGGTTGCCGCGCGCTTCTGATCGACAACAAGAAAATCAGCCGATAAAGGCCGTCATGCTCGTCCGATTTTGCGCCGCCGCGTTCGTAACCGTTCTGACGATCAATGCCGCCGAGGCGCAGGTGCGCGCGCCCTCGCGGTTACCGGATCCCCGCAGCGAATTCGTGCGTCAGTGCGCACCGCGGATGATTGGACGGTGGGAGCATCCCGAGGAAGTCTGCGGCTGCCTGCACGATCACGCCGCGGCCGCGGTCGAGGATCGCGACCTGCGCGAGGCGCTGTTGCGCGGTATCAGCGAGACCGGTGTGCCCACGATCGAGACCGACTGGGTGCCGGCTTCCAAGCAAAGCGAGATCGGTCCGACCTTCACCAAGATCGCCAAGCCGACCCTGCAGTGCATGTTCGATCCGGCGAAGCAGTAGTTACTTCGTCTTCGGGCCGTAGCGCTGCACGCAAGTGGCAGTACGCACGACGCCCTTGTCGGACATCCGCGCCCCGCGCACTTCCTTGACCTGTCCGGCGGGACAGGTTCCGTCATCCACCTGAACGCGCTGCCCCAGCTTGAGGTCGACGATGTCCTGCTCGCGTCCGACCGTGGTGGCATGCGCCGTCGCGGCAAGCGCGATGGAGATCAGGAACGCGAGGCTGGTCGTGCGGCGTAGCGGCATGGTGAGGTCTCGGCGGCGATGCCGCAATGTAGGCATTGGCCCGCGATTCTCATAGTGAACGTTCGTTATGCCCGCCGCGCCGACTTGTTCCGAGTGCGCAGGGCTGCGCGCGATTCTCGCGCCAACTGTTCCGCGGAGGCGATGAGTTGTGGAACCGCATGCCCGGAAAATCCCAGCACGAAGCCGGGCAGAGGGCGCGCGCGCAAATAGGTGTCGGCCAGGAGCCAGCCTTCCGCACCGGCCGCCTGCTTGGCTTGCGCGGCCACGGACAGATCTACCGAGGGATCGAACCGGGCGACCAGATGCAGGCCTTGTGACGGCACCGGCACCGACAGCGCGCCATCGGATGCGGCCTCCAGCGTCTCGGCCAGCACGTCTCGGGCCTCGCGATAGAGCTTTCGCACCCGCTTGAGGTTTGCGGCGAACGCGCCCGAATTGAGCATGTCGGCCACCGCGCCTTCCATCAGCGTGCCGGGGAAGCGATCGAGCGCCGCGCGCGCAGCCGTCACATCAGCGATCAGGCGTTCGGGCAGGGCGCAATAGCCGATGCGCAGGCCCGGAAACAGCGTCTTGGCGAAGGTGCCGAGATAGATCACGCGCTGGAGACGGTCGATGCCGGCGAGCGACATCAGCGGAGCGCCGTCATAGCGAAACTCGCTGTCGTAATCGTCCTCCAGCACGAAGGCGCCGGCCTGCTTGGCCCAGTCCAGAAGCTCGAGCCGCCGCGACATCGACATCTGCACGCCCAGCGGAAACTGGTGTGACGGCGTGACATAGGCCGCGCGCGCAGACGGCGCAGCGGAGCGGCCCTTGGCGACCCGCATGCCGTGCTCGTCGACAGGAACGGGCACGGCGCGATAGCCGCAATGCGCGATGGTCTTTCGCGCGATGGGATAACCTGGGTCCTCGCACCAGATCTGGTCGCCCGCTTTCAGGATCGCGCTCAGCACGATGCGCAGCGCGTGCAGTGTGCCTGACGTAATCACGATCTGATCGGGATCGCAGCGCAGCCCGCGCGCCGACAACAGATGATCGGCGATGGCCGCACGCAGCTCTCGGCTGCCGCGCGGATCGCCATAATGCAGATGCTCCGACCCGAACGCGCGCATGCGGCGGCCGACGTAGCTGCGAAAACGCTGCAATGCGCGTTCGTCGATATGGGTGCAGCCGAGTGCGAAAGCGCCTTGTCGCGGCGCATCGACCGCGACCTTCGGCTTGCGCGGCACGGCCGCGCGCGCAGGGATCCGTGCGGCGACGAAGGTGCCGGAGCCGACTTTGGCCTCGGCAAAGCCGTCGGCGATCAGGCGTTCATAGGCGATCACGACGGCGTTGCGCCGAAAGCCGGTCTGCTTCGCCAGCGTGCGCGACGGCGGCAGAGGCTCTCCGGGCTTGACCAGGCCGGAGACGATCATCTCGCACAGCGCCTGATAGAGCCGTTGCGCGGCGGAGGCGCCGGCCGTGACGTGTGGGCCGGTGAGGTCGAGCGGCAGCTCGGTCTTTGTCGGCAAGGAAGTCTTGGCCGGCGGGGGCATGGAATTGGTCGGAATCTTTTGCATGGAATTGGAACTATCGCAGACCAAATGCGTCGCTACAACTGCTCCAGATCTTCCAATCCGATCAGGAGCAGCCGTGAGCCAGGCCGAGACTTCGAATTCCTATCCGATATCCGCGCGCAACCAGGTGAAGCGCCGGCACGACCGCGGCTTCTACGATCACGAGACCGTTCATCGCATCCTGGATTCCTCGATGCTTTGCCACGTCTCCTACGTGATCGACGGCCAGCCCTATTGCACGCCGACCTTCTTCTGGCGCGAGGGCACGAAGCTGTACTGGCACGGCTCGAGCGCCAGCCGCATGCTGCGCAACCAGACCAAAGGCGAGCGCGTGTGCCTGACGGTCGCACATCTCGACAGCCTCGTTCTGGCACGCTGCGGCTTCAACCATTCCGCCGACTATCGCGCGGTGATGGCGTTCGGCACAGCCTATCTCGTCACCGACCCCGAGGAGAAGGAGCGGGCAGTGATCGCGATGGTCGACCGCTTCTTCCCGGATCGCACCGCGGGCCTCAGAGCGAGCAACACCCAGGAGATCAAGGCGACGTCCTTCATCGCGATGGAGATCGAGGAGGCCTCGGCCAAGATACGCGCCAAGGGTGTCGCTGACGACGACGAGGATTATGCGTTGCCGATCTACGCCGAGCGCATTCCGGTGCGCACCGTGCTCGGCGCGCCGGAGCCGTGTCCGCGCCTGCTCGACGGGGTGGGCCGCCCTGCGACGCTGAATGGCTATTCGGAAGGCCGACTGCTCGAAGATGCATTGCGGGATGCATATTTTGTGGAGTACCCGAACGGCTGAAATCGGCTAGCTTGCGCACTCCTTGGAAACCGTTGGAATGCCTGGAGTTGCCTGATGAATGCCGAAACGCAGCAGAGGATTCTCGACGCCGTCGATGCCGGCTTCGAGGCCCAGCTTGCCACCACACGCGATTTCGTCGCGATCCCTTCGACCCGCGGGGCGGAGGGGCCGTGCCAGGACATGATCGGCGACCTCTTGCGCCAGCGCGGCTACGAGGTCGACGACTGGCATATCGATGTCGATGATCTCAAGGATCTGCGCGGCTTCGGCCCGATCGAGCATGATTTCTCCAAGGCGCGCTCGGTGGTGGGCACCTACCGTCCGCAAACGAATGGCGGCAAATCGCTGATCCTGCAGGGCCACTGCGACGTGGTGCCCGCCGGTCCCCTGGAATTGTGGGAGACGCCGCCGTTCTCGCCCGTCATCAAGGACGGCAAGATGTTCGGCCGCGGCGCCTGCGACATGAAGTCAGGCACCATCGGTGCGCTCTATGCGCTGGATGCGATCAAAGCCGCCGGCTTCAAGCCCACCGCGCGGATTCACTTCCAGTCCGTCATCGAGGAGGAGAGCACCGGCGTCGGCGCCCTCTCGACGCTGCAGCGCGGCTACCGCGCGGATGCCTGCTTCATTCCGGAGCCGACCGGCGGCAAGATGGTACGCTCGCAGGTCGGCGTGATCTGGTTTCGCCTGCGCGTGAAGGGGCATCCGACACATGTCGCCTTCGCCGGCTCCGGGGCCAATGCGATCATGGCGGCCTATCATCTGATCCATGCGCTGCAGAAGCTCGAGATCGAATGGAACGAGCGGGCGAAGGCGGACAAGCACTTCAAGACGCTCAACCATCCCATCAATTTCAACCCCGGCATCATCAAGGGCGGCGACTGGGCCTCCAGCGTACCGGCCTGGTGCGACGTCGATTGCCGGATTGCGGTGCTGCCGGGCTGGTCGATCGCCGATCACCAGAAAGAGATCATGGCCTGCGTCGCGGCCGCCGCGCGCAACCATCGCTTCCTCGCCAACAATCCGCCGGAGATCGAATGGTCGGGCTTCCTGTCGGAAGGCTATGAGCTGACGGACGCCGCGGCGCCGGAGGCCGCGTTCGGCAAGGCATTCGGCAAGGTCTATGGCGGCGCCGTCGAAGACCTCGTCTTCACCGCGCTCACCGACACACGCTTCTACGGCCTCAACCACGGTATCCCGAGCCTCTGCTTCGGCGCCAGCGGCGGCGAGATGCACGGCTTCAACGAATATGTCGATCTGGACTCGCTGAAGAAAACCACCAAGGCGATGGCGCTGTTCATCGCGGAGTGGTGCGGGGTGGAGAAGGCGTAGCGGTCACCTCAGGCACAGCTCTCCTAGGTTGGGCAAAGGCGCACCTGTGCCGTGCCCACCACCTTCCTCGATTTCGTGCGGGTGGTGGGCACGCTTTGCTTTGCCCGCCCTACGGCGTCTCGGCTGGAGCGCCATCTGCCTGAAACACGTGCTTCGCCAAATCCTTTAAGCTTAAAAGAAAGACTAGGATGCCGGTCTGTCCGGTGGCAGACTGGCGCTCAGCCCGCTGAACGAGTCCCAGGGAGACACGATGCGCGATTGGGATGATGCTTATGCCAATTCGGCCCATATCCCGGGCTCGGACAAGATGCCGGCGCAATGGGCGGAGCAAGCGGCGGCTTACCGGGCCGGGCTGACAAATTTTCGACCCGACATCGCCTATGGCGCCGGTGAGCGCCAGAAGCTGGACTTGATCCTGCCCGACGGCCACAGCAAGGGCCTCGTCGTCTTCGTCCATGGCGGCTACTGGATGCGCTTCGACAAGTCGACCTGGACCGATCTCGCGGAAGGCGCGCGTCATCACGGCTGGAGCGTGGCGCTGCCGAGCTACACGTTGACGCCGGCCGCCCGCATCAGCGACATCACCGCCGAGATCGCCGCCGCGATCGCGAAAGCGGCTTCACTCGTCGCAGGGCCAATCCGGCTTGCCGGCCACTCCGCCGGCGGCCATCTCGTGATGCGCATGCTGTGCGACGACAGCCGGCTGGAGCCCGCCGTCTATAATCGCATTGCCGGCACGCTCTCGATCAGCGGTCTGCATGATCTGCGTCCGCTGCTCAAGACCAGGATGAACGAGACGCTGCGCATGAGCATGGAGGAGGCCACTCTGGAGAGTGCGGCGCTGCATTTGCCGCGCGGGCATGCGCCCGTGACCGCCTGGGTGGGTGGCGTCGAGCGGCCCGAATTCATCCGCCAGTCAGACCTGATGGCCAACATCTGGACCGGCTTCGATGTGCCGACGCGCCTCGTGGTCGATCCCGGGCTGAACCATTTTACAGTGATCGACGGACTGAAGGATCCGGCTTCGCCGATCACCGCGCGCCTGATCGGCCTCGACTGAGCAAAGCCGGGGAAGATCGATCGAAAGGGCCTGTCCATGACGTCCAGCGACTACGATCCCACCAGCGAAGGCGCCGAGACCGATTTCGCCCGCCGTATGTCCTATGGCGACTACCTGGCGCTGGATGCGATCCTCGGCGCGCAGCACCCGCTCTCGGAAGCGCATGACGAGATGCTGTTCATCATCCAGCATCAGACCACGGAGCTGTGGATGCGCCTTGCCATTCACGAGCTCAGTGCTGCGCGCCGCGCCATCGCCAGAGACGAAGTGTCGCCCGCCATGAAGATGCTGGCGCGGATGTCGCGGATCTTCGAGCAGCTCAACAACGCCTGGGACGTGCTGCGCACGATGACGCCGAGCGAGTATACGCGCTTCCGCTCGCAACTCGGACAATCCTCGGGCTTCCAGTCGCGGCAATACCGGCTGATCGAATTCCTGCTCGGCAACCGCAACCACGCCATGCTGAAGCCGCACGCGCACGATGTCGAGACGACGAAGCTGCTCGAGGCCGAACTCGCAACGCCCAGCCTCTATGACGAGGTGCTCAGGCTCGCCGACCGCAACGGGCTCAGGATGCCGGCAGCGGTGCTGGCGCGCGATGTTCGCGAAACGCACAGCTTCAACGAAGGCGTGCTGCAGGCCTGGCGCGTGGTCTACGAGGCGCCGGAGACGCATTGGATGCTCTACGAGCTCGCCGAAAAGCTGGTCGACTTCGAGGATTATTTCCGCCGCTGGCGCTTCAACCATGTGACGACGGTCGAGCGCGTGATCGGCTTCAAGCGCGGCACCGGCGGCACCGGCGGGGTCAGCTATCTCAAACGCATGCTGGAGGTGGAGCTCTTCCCCGAACTCTGGCGCGTCCGCACCATTCTGTAGAAATGCCCAAGAAATATCCATGACCAGATATCGCGTCTATGACGACACCAAAGCTCTGTTCCACTTGCCCGATGGCGTGATCTATCTCGACGGCAATTCGCTCGGTGCGCTGCCCCGCGGCGTCGCCGAGCGGGTCAACCGCGTGATCACGACCGAGTGGGGCCATGAGCTGATCCGCGCCTGGAACACCGCGGGCTGGTATGTCCAGCCGCGCCTACTCGGCGATCGCATCGCACGGCTGATCGGTGCGGAAGCCGGCTCGGTGATGGTCGGAGACACGCTGTCACTGAAGGTCTATCAGGCGCTCGCCGCCGCGCTGGACATGAACGCATCCCGCAAGATCGTCCTGTCGGACACCGGCAACTTTCCGACCGATCTCTACATGGCCGAAGGCCTGATCGAGACACTTGGGCGCGGCCATCAATTGCGCTTGGTGGCGCCGGAGGAGATCGAATCCGCGCTCTCGGAGGATGTCGCGGTGCTCTACATCACCGAGGTCGACTATCGCACCGGCCGTCGCCACGACATGGCGGAACTGACCGCGAAGGCGCATGCGCTCGGCATCGTCACCGTCTGGGATCTCGCCCATTCCGCCGGCGCGCTGCCGGTCGCTCTTGCCGCGTGCGGCGCGGATTTCGCGGCGGGCTGCACCTACAAATATCTCAACGCCGGTCCCGGCGCGCCGGCCTTCCTTTACGTCGGCCCGCGCCACGCCGACACGGCGCGGGCGGCGCTGTCGGGCTGGATGGGGCACGCCAAGCCGTTTGCGTTCGAGCTGGCCTATGCCGCCGCCGGCGGCGTCGAGCGCATGCGCGTCGGTACGCCTCCGGTACTCGCGATGGCGGCGCTGGAGGCTTCGCTCGACATCTGGGACCGCGTCGACATCGCGGAGGTCCGCGCCCGCTCGCTGGCGCTCGGTGACTTGCTGATCGCCGAGGTCGAGCGCCGCTGCCCGTCCTTGAGGCTGGTCACTCCGCGCGCGCATGAGCACCGCGGCTCGCAGGTTTCCTTTGCCTTCGACGGCGGTTACGCCGCCATGCAGGCGCTGATCGCACGCGGGGTCATCGGCGATTTCCGTGCGCCTGACATCATGAGGTTCGGGATCACGCCGCTGTACATTGGCGAGAGCGAGATCGTGCGGGCGGCGGAGATCATCGAGGGGGTGATCGCAGGCGAGGTGTGGCGACGGCCGGAATATCAGGTCGTGAACGCGGTGACGTGAAAATACATCGTCGTCACTCTTCTATCACCGTCACCCTGAGGTGCGAGCCTGGCGGTGCGAAGCGTCGCTGGGCGAGCCTCGAAGGGCGATGGCCCGGCTCCATCGGGGCCGTTCATCCTTCGAGGCTCCTCATGCGACGCGTTGCGTCCCATGCCTCGCACCTCAGGATGACGGGGTAGGCAGTTTCGAATCCCGCCCCCACAATGCCGACACGATCGCATCCAGCCCATCCGTCAACGCCGCCGGCCCAGGCTGAAGGATGACCGGCGACTTGATCTCCACGATGCGATTGCCGCGCACGGCGGGGATATCGCCCCATCCATGGCGCGCGCAAATGCGGGCAGGGACGACTTTCTTGCCGCACCACATGAGGCGAGGATGACGTCGGGCGCGGCTTCGCGCACCGCCTCTGCCGCGACGATGCGGTCCTTGGCCGCCTGCTGGCGTCGCAGCTCGGCAAAGACATCCGTACCGCCGGCGATCTCGATCAATTCGGAGACCCAGCCGATCCCGGAGATCAAGGGATCGTCCCACTCCTCGAAATAGACCCTTGGCCGCGGCGAGGGGCGGGGCATTGCGGCAATCGCCGCCAGGCGCTGCTCCAGGCCTTGCGCGAGGCCCTCCGCGCGCTCCGTCGCACCAACCAGTGCGCCGAGCATGCGGATCATCGCAAGGATGCCGGCGACGTCGCGCTGGTTGAAAACGTGGACATCCACGCCAGCGCGCACGAGGTCGGCGACGATGTTGGCCTGAAGGTCGGAGAAGGCCAGCACCAGATCGGGTTCCAGCGCCAGGACCTTCGGAATGTCCGCCGAGACGAACGCGGAGACGCGCGGCTTCTCGCGCCGCACCTGCGGCGGTCGAACCGCATAGCCGGAGACGCCGACGACGCGGTCCTGCTCACCGAGCAGATACAGCGTCTCGACGGTCTCCTCGGTCAGGCAGATGATGCGGCGGGGCGGGAAATGGCGCATGGACCGAGCCTATGCACAATGTCCGCGCCGATGTCAGCCCGGCCATGACCTCGGACGTCATTGCCTTGCCGCGCGAAGCAATTCACGTTGAGGCAACAAGGAATTGGGAGGAGATCTGATGACGCCGCTGGAGAAACTTAAAGCGATGAAGATGCCGTTCGCCGAGCTCAAGGGCGTCGAGTTCATCGAGGCCGGGAAGGACCGCGTGGTGGCGCGGATGACGGTCCGGCCCGACCTCTGCACGCTGCATCACACCATCCATGGCGGCGCGGTGATGGCGCTGGCCGATTCCGTTGGCGCGGCCGCGACCGTGATCAACCTGCCTGAGGATGCCAAGGGCACCACCACACTGGAGAGCAAGACCAATTTCATCGGCGGGGCGAAGGAGGGAACCACGGTCATAGCCACCGCGACCCCGGTCCATCGGGGCCGGCGGACCCAGGTCTGGACCACCCGGCTGGAAACCGAGGACGGCAAGCTGGTGGCCGTGGTGACCCAGACCCAGTTGGTCCTGTAAGACTACGGAGCTTTGATTTTATTAACGAATTAGTCGCTCCCGATGCCGTTAAGTTAGGCAGGTTCCCGTCTTGAAAAATATGGTGCGATGCACAATATAGGGATCCTAGGGATTCGAACGCCTCCTCGAGGGACACCAAGAGGAGTTTTGACGTGGTACTTGAAGCGACCGTTCGCACCGCCCCTGGCTATGTGCGGACTTTGATCCAGCAGGAAGAATTGCCGCTCCTGCGTGATCACCTGCTGCGGCTCGATGCTGGAAGCCGGCACGACCGTTTCAACGGTTATCTCGACGACAGCTTCATCGAGCGTTACGCCGCCCGCTGCGCCGAGGACGGCACCGTGATCGTTGCCTATATTGTCGACGGCGTGGTCCGCGGTGCGGCCGAGCTGCATCCGCCGGAAGGCGAGGCCTTGCCTGAGGTCGCCTTCAGCGTGGAAGCCTCCGCGCGACGCCAGGGTGTCGGCACCGTGCTGTTCCGCCGCCTGATCGCGGAGGCCCGCTGGAAAGGCTACAAGCGGCTGCGCATCACAACGGGTGCGGAGAATCACGCGATGCGGGCGCTCGCCAGGAAGTTCGGGGCGCATCTGGCTTTCCGCCATGGCGAATCGACCGGTACGATCGATCTCGCCAGGACACCCGAAGCGGAGCTCGCCGATCTCGCGGCTTCGCCATTCGCGGCCGGTCGCGCGCTTCTCAGCCTCAACTCGACCTGCTGGAAGATCATCTCCAGCATGTACGACAATCGCGCCGCCTGACCTCAAAAAAGGCGGATGGAATCAAAAGAAGCGGACCGGCATCGCCGGTCCGCTTCTTTATTCCGCAGGTCGTGAAGTGAACGCTTTAGAGCGTTTTTCGAGCGAAGTGGACACCGGTTCGCGTGAAGAAAACGCGTCAGAACAAGAATATAGAGCTTCGGTTCTGATTCAATCAGAACCGAAAATGCTCTAGGTGCCGGTGCGCGTGCCGGTGCCGAAGCGGCGGACGACGCGGCGTTCGACCACGATGGAGCGCTGCGCGCCCTGTTCGCCGGCGATCACGCGCGTCGCAGTGATGCGGCTGTTGGTGCGCGCCTGCTTCTTCACCTCGGCCTGCACGACATCGAGCGGCATCCCCATCAAGGCTGCGGCGATCTCGGCCTGCTGCTCCTGATCGTCGGTGATGCCAATGGCGGCGAAGATCGCCTCGTCCAGGGTCGGCGGATCATGGCGGACGCGCCGCGTGCCATATTTGGTATTCCAGTCTGCGCTCATAACGGCCTCGTTTTGATGCCGGGATACCTAGTGCCGCGAATGTTGCATTGCAATATGAAATTGGTGTGGCATCTCAGCTATGCACCGGTCGGGTGTCATGGTAGCGACGCAACCCCGGAAGCGACCTCAACCCGCTGCTGTGGCCAGCGTTTCAGGGCCGCGTGTCCGGCTTCGGTGAGCCCGTAGACTCCCCGGTCGGCCCGTTCGAACCAGCCATACACATTGTTAAGCAAGATCTTGCCGGCATCAGGACAGCGCTCGCGCAAGTCGCGCACGCGCCGCGGTCCCTCAGCAAGCGCCGAGGCGCAGGCCAGCGCCTGCTGCCGATAGGCCGTCATGATCGGCGCGCGGGTGCTGCCGCCGAGCACGGGATCGCCTTGGCGGCGCTGATGCTCGGCGACGAGGCGCGAGCGCACCTTCGGCTCGCGGCGCGGCGCCGCCGTCGGCGGCTTCACCAGCACCTCGACCTGGCCGCGGTCGGTAACCCCAAGCATTCCGAAGCCGAGGCGGCGGCAGAGATTGCGATAGCGCGCATCGCTCTCGCGTCCCTTGCCCCGGATCGACATCTTCGCCGCGATCCAGACCTCGTCGGCTGCGGACGCGCGATCGACCGCCTGCAGGATCAGCTCGAGATTGAAGGCGAGCTTGAGTTCGCCGATCACCACGACCGGCGGATCGCCGGCGCTGAGGCCCACGAGATCGCAGCCGCCGATCTCGCCCTTGACCGTGAAGCCGAGCTCTTCGAGGAAGCGTTTGACGGGCAGGTAGAGCGCGGTTTCCACGGGGTATCCGATCGGAGAATCAGTTGCGGCAGTCTAGCCCGGATCGCATCTCGGCCTCTGCGCCATTTGCCGGGGAGAGAGCGGTGCGGCTATCCTGCAGCCGGACAGCCGGGCGCATTGCGAAGATGACGATCAGGAACGGGCTCTATCACATCCGCATCGAGATGCTGGATGCCGTGCAGGGCGGCAATCAGGGCGTGATGGTGCTGCGCGACGGCACCATGCGGGGCGGCGATTCATTCTTCTTCGCCTACGGCACCTACACCTCGGCCAACGGGAAGTGGAAGGGCGAGCTGACCAACGAGGAGCATTCGCCCTCATTCGACGAGCGCCCGGTGTGGGGCCGCAAGGTCGTGACCATCGGCTTCAGCGGCACTTACACCGACGAAACCGCGTATGGCGAGGGCATTGCGCTCGCCGGCAAGCAGAGCATCCGTTTCAAGGGCAATCTGCGGCTGCTGGTGCCGGATTGATTACACCCGTCCGGCTACCGGGATCAGCGCGCCGGTGACGCCGCTGGCGGCGTCGCTGGCGAGGAACAGGATGACCTCGGCGAGTTCCTGCGGCGTCACCCATTTGGAGAAGTCCGCCTTCGGCATGTCGGCGCGGTTGGCGCGGGTGTCGATGATCGACGGCAGCACTGCATTCACCGTGACCTTGCCTTTCCACTCGTTGGCCAGCGCCTCGGTGAGGCGATGCACGCCCGCTTTCGACGCCGCGTAGGGGCCCATGCCGGAGCCGGCCTGGAGCGCGCCCATCGCGCCGATATTGACGATGCGGCCAGCGCTGGACGCTGCGAGATGCGGCAGCGCCGCGCGCGAGGTGTTGAGCGCGGTCAGGACGTTGAGCGCGTGCATGCGCTGCCAGGTCTTGGTGTCGCCGTCGCCGACCGTCTCGAACGCAAAGCCGCCGGCGATGTTGATCAGCGCATCGAGTTTGCCGAAATGTCTTTCCGCCGCGTCGATCGCGGTCTTTGCCTGGGCCGCGTCGGACAGATCGACGCCGCCGATTTCGATGCGCTCGGGCGTCGCCGACAGTTGCGAAGGCGCGTGGTCGATGCCGGCGACGCGTGCGCCGCGCGACTGCGCGATTTCGGCAACCACTTTGCCAAGCGCGCCGAGCGCGCCGGTGATGACCAGGATCTTACCTTGCATTGTCGATCTCCCGGCGCTGCGGCCTACGATTCCAGATAGCGCGCCTTCAGCGCGGCCCGCTCGGTCACGCCGAGCTTGAGCCCGTCGCGAAGATAAGTTTCGAGATCGCCGTATTCATGGCCGATCGCCTCGAAAGCCGCGGCAAGATACGAGGCCTCGACGCTGCCGATGGCGTTGCGAACGTCCTCCGGCAGGTCGATGGCAGCCGTCGCATCGCGCCTGTAGTGCTGGTTGGTCAAGAGGTAGTCCTCGGCGATGACGTCATCGGGTACGCCGAGCGCATGCAGGATCAGCGCGCTGGCAAAGCCGGTACGGTCCTTGCCCGCGGTGCAATGGATCACCAGCGGTGCGCGGTCTTCCAGCAGATGGCCGAACAGGTTGCGAAAGCTGTGCGTGTTGTGGCGGACATAGTTGCGGTAGGACTCGCGCATGAGCTCGAGGGCGGCCGCCGCGGTCAGCGTGCCCTCCGCGAGTTCGGCGCGCAGCGCGGCGACCACGGTCGGTTCGATCGGCAGCGGATGCACCGTGATCTCGTCTACGACGCAGATGCCGGCCGCGCGCTCCTCAATCCCGCGGAAATCGAATGCGCTTCTGATGCCCAGCGCACGGACGATCTCGACGTCGGCAGCGGTGAGCTGGCCGAGATGGTTGGAGCGGAAGATGTGCCGCCAACGTGTGGTGCGGCCATCGGCGGTCGGATAGCCGCCGAGATCGCGAAAGTTGCTGGCGCCCTGCAAGGCGAGGTGGCGGGCAGGGGAGTCCTTGAGGGAGGAGTCTTGCATGGGATCAGCTTGGGTTATGGTTCCAGCGGGCGCACGGCGGGCGTCCTTGAGGTCTATTACAGGGGGCGATCATGGACCGGCACAAGGCCATTGTTTTGGCGATCACCATGCTGTCGGGCGGAATTTTCGGTGTGACGCAGGCCGATGCGCAGAACTTCCGGACCTATCGCTGCGCCGATGGTACGCAGTTCATCGTTGGATTTTATGACGCCGACAAGCGGGCCTTTCTCCAGATCGACGGCGAGCCGGTCACGCTCGCCAAGCGGCTGTCGGTCTCCGGGGCGCGCTATTCGGGGGCCGGGGTCACGCTGAAAATTCCCAGAACGGGGCCCACCACGGTGAAGCACCTGGGGCGGCCGGTCACGACCTGCGCGGTGATCGAAAGGCCCGGAATCTAGCCGCGGGGCAGCAGGAATCAAAAAGGGTCGAAACACCGTTGTTTCGACCCTTTCTCAACTGTCGCCATGCGCTTGCGCGAGCGCGGCGATGTCAAACCAAGCCCTGGCATCAGCGATCCCATTTCGGCTTGGCCTCGTCGACAGCGTCCTGGTGATACCAGCTCTCGCTGCAGATCGAGACGTTCGCAGGAAGCGAGCCGTGATCGGCAGGAAGGCGGGTCTCGCCATAGCGGCGTCCGGCGAGAGCTGCGCGGCCCCCGACCGGAAACTGATAGATCGTTGCCGATCCGTGACTCAGACCATTGTTCATCATTACGATTCTCCTTGGTCGAAGCGCCTTAGCCTCCATGGTGCGCCCGACTCGTTCGATTGTGGTTACCGGAATCCCCATATCGGCCGCGGCTCCCGAATTGGAAAGTGCTGAAAAGGAGATCAGTTGCCGCCCAATTTATGAGCAGTCGAAGGTATGCATCCCCTAAGGCACGCTCTCGGTGACCAACGCTTGGGCCATTCCAAAGGTTGCTGCGTAGGGGTGGGAGACTTTGCGAATATTGCCAGCGGTTGATGCGTGTTTCATCGGCAACTTCCAGCGCTGCGTTGTCTGCATCAGAAACGGGCGATTTTTCCGGGGTTTTCGCGCTGCAGCTTCACGTGAAGGTGCGCGGCTATGACGCAGACCACCGGGCCCGACTCTTCGCGGCGGAAGGCCCCCGGACAGCGGTGGAAAACCCTCCGCACTGCGGCCTTTTGGCACGCAAAATGCTTGTAGGGGGCCGGCCGATGATGGCCGGGTACAAACGTGCGGGGCTCTCAACCCCACCTTTCGCATCATCTACAGAGAGGCTCAATGACCAAGTATAAGCTCGAGTACATCTGGCTCGACGGATATACGCCGACTCCGAACTTGCGCGGCAAAACTCAGATCAAGGAATTCGCGTCGTTCCCGACGCTCGAGCAGCTTCCGCTCTGGGGCTTCGATGGCTCCTCCACCCAGCAGGCCGAAGGCCACAGCTCCGATTGCGTGCTGAAGCCGGTCGCCGTCTTCCCGGATGGCGCGCGCACCAACGGCGTGCTCGTGATGTGCGAAGTCATGATGCCCGATGGCAAGACCCCGCATCCGTCGAACAAGCGCGCCACCATCCTCGACGACGCCGGCGCCTGGTTCGGCTTCGAGCAGGAGTACTTCTTCTACAAGGACGGCCGTCCGCTCGGATTCCCCGAATACGGCTATCCCGCGCCGCAGGGCCCGTACTACACCGGCGTCGGCTACAAGTTCGTCGGCGACGTCGCCCGCAAGATCGTCGAAGAGCATCTCGACCTCTGCCTCGCGGCCGGCATCAACCACGAAGGCATCAACGCGGAAGTCGCGAAGGGCCAGTGGGAATTCCAGATCTTCGGCAAGGGCTCCAAGAAGGCCGCTGACGAAATGTGGATGGCCCGCTACCTGATGCTGCGCCTGACCGAGAAGTACGGCATCGACATCGAGTTCCACTGCAAGCCGCTCGGCGACACCGACTGGAATGGCTCGGGCATGCACGCCAACTTCTCCACCGAGTACATGCGCACCGTCGGCGGCAAGGAGTATTTCGAAGCGCTGATGGCCGCCTTCGACAAGAACCTGATGGACCACATCGCCGTCTACGGCCCGGACAACGACAAGCGTCTGACCGGCAAGCACGAGACCGCGCCGTGGAACAAGTTCAGCTACGGCGTTGCCGATCGCGGCGCCTCGATCCGCGTTCCGCACTCCTTCGTCAACAACGGCTACAAGGGCTATCTGGAAGACCGCCGTCCGAACTCGCAGGGCGACCCATACCAGATCGCTTCGCAGATCCTGAAGACGATTGCGTCCGTGCCGACCGAGAAGAAGGCGGTCGCCTAAGATCCTCCCGGCCCGGGCTGGGGGGCTGGCCCGGGTTGGCTTTCAATCCGCCGGAGCTGAAAGGCTCCGGCGGATTTTTTGCATCTGGATGACGCCGTTCCTGTGGTCATGCGATGCCTAGGCCGTGCGATACTTGTCCTTCGCACTGGAAAGCGGGATAGAGTGCGCGCGGATGCGCGCAGGGGCCGGGGACGCGGCTGGTGTTTGAGGGCTTCTACAAGGTTCGATTTCAGCTCGGCGACGTCGTCGGCCGCAGCGTGATGCATGCGGGCAATGGCAAGATGCTCGGCGGCAATTCGGCCTTCGCCCATATCGGCACTTACGAGAAGACCGATAGCGGCGTCGACGTGGTGATCAGCACCGTCCGCCACAATCCCGATCCGAATTATCGCGCCATGGCGGGCACCGACGATGCCACCTTGCTCGCCAGGGGCTGGGCCGACGGCGATCTCTTCCGCTTCAAGGGCGAATTGAAGGAGCTGCCGGGCGTTCCGTTCCAGTCGGTGATGACACCGATCACGGACGACGAGGCGCCGACCTTCGGCGGCATGAGCGAAGGGGGCATCGCCGACGGGCTCTACTCCATCCATCTGCGGATGCTCGATGGTCTCGACGGCAGTCTCACCGGCGTGATGCTGCTCAACCAGGGCCGCATCCTCGGCGGCGATGCCGCGTTCTACTATCTCGGCAGCTACATCGCCACGAACGGCCGCTGGAAGGGCCAGATCCTCAACCAGGAACATACGCCGGCCAAGGACGATCCGATCTTCGGCGGCCACGAGGTCGGCATCGGCTTCTCCGGCAGCTACGACGCGGAACAGGCGGTGCTGGAGGCAACCGCGCTCGCCGGCAAGCGCAGCCTGCGCCTGACCGCCGCGCTCAAGCTGATGCACCGTGCCTGATCGCGACGGGAAGGACCCATGGAAAAGATCCGCATGCTTTCGACGCTCGGCCTGATGGGCGCGATGCGCAGCCTGGCCTCCGCCTTCGAGGCCGAAACAGGCATCCATGTCGACGCCGACTTCGCGCCGACCCTGGCGCTGCTCAAGCGCCTGCGCGCCGGCGAGGCTGCCGATCTCGTCATCCTCACCCGCGAGGGGCTCGACGACATGATCGGCGAAGGCCGGGTGCTCGCCGATGGCGCGGCCGATCTGGCGCGGTCCTATGTCGGCATCGCCGTGCGGGCAGGGCAGGGGCATCCCGACATCGGCAGCGAAGCGGCGCTGCGCACGACGCTGCTCGCGTCGCGGTCTGTCGCCTATTCGCGGCTGGGCGCGAGCGGCGTCTACTTCGCCCAGTTGATCGCGCGGATGGGGATCGCAGCCGAGATCAACGCCAAGGCCACCGTCGTCGAGCAGGGCTTTACGGCCGAGCGGCTTGTGACCGGCGAGGCCGATCTCGCCGTGCAGCAGCTCAGCGAGCTGAAGCAGGTCGAAGGCATCGAGGTGGTCGGACCGATCCCGCACGAGCTGCAAACGCCGGCGGTGTTCTCCGCCGGCTGCATGGCAGATGCAAAACATGCCGAGGCCGCGGAGCGGCTGTTGCGTTATCTGGCATCGCCGGAGGTCGCCCCGGCCTTGCGCCAATCGGGACTGGAGCCCTAGATATGCCGGAGCGGGAAGGCAACGTCGTGTCCATGCGGATTTGTCTGCTTACCATCCTGCTCGCGCTCGCCGCGCCCTCGGGCGCGCTTGCGCAATCGGCTGATCTCGTGCTGTGCGACCGTGTGGCGGCCGATCCCAGCGATCCCGACAAGCCGGCTGACGTGCGGGGCGTCAGCGAGATCGCATCCTCCGACGTCGCGACTGCGATCAAGTTCTGCAGGCAGGCCGCGCCGTCCTCGCGGCGCGCGATGTTCGCGCTCGGTCGCGCCTTTGCGGCCAACCGGCAAACAAGCGAGGCGATCGCCGCCTGGCGCAAAGCGGCCGACAAGGGATCGAGCGCGGCCATGGTCGAGCTCGGCGTCGCCTACGGGACCGGCTCGGGCGTTACCAAGGACGAAGCCCAGGCGCGAAAGCTGTTCGAGAAGGCGGCGCAGGCCGGCAACCCCCGCGGCGTCAGCAATCTCGCCGCGCTCGGCGGCGCTGGCGGCGCCGCACCGGCCGATCCCGCGCAGGCGCGCGCGCTGCTCGGCAAGGCTGCCGAAACCAATCCGGAGGCGCAGTACCAGCTCGGCCTGATGCTGTCCGAAGGCACGGGCGGCGCGAAGGACGACGTTGCGGCGCGTGCGCTGTTCGAGAAGGCGGCCGCACAAAACCATCCCGGCGCGCTGGAGCGGATGGGGGCCTTCGCGCAGGAAGGCCGCGGCGGGCCGAAGGACAAGGACGCCGCGAAAGCCTATTACGAGCGCGCCGCCGCGCTCGGCGATGAGGACGCCAAGAAGGCGCTGGAGCGACTGCGCTGCCCTTACGCGATCAAGGACAAGCAGGGCAAGCTCGTCACCACGCTGTGCTTCTGAACGGAGCCGGGACCCGACGGAACCCGGCTCGCGCGTGCGCCGTTGATGCCCGATCACAGCGGAGCGCAATCATGATCCGTAAACTGGCCTCGGGCGAATACCGCCTCTATTCACGCAAGGTGAACCCCAAGACCGGCAAGCGTCGCAACCTCGGGACCTTCAAGAGCCGTGCGGCGGCCGAGAAGCACGAGCGCGAGGTGCAGTATTTCAAGCGTCACTGACGCGCGCGCAGGGTCCTTCGCGACCGGCCAGGCAAAAAGTGCGAAAACAACCCCATGCACAGTAGCCAAGTGCTTGAAATCGCTTGGTCGCTGAAATCGCCTGTCGATCGAACCCGCTCGTTATCTGGCGAAATGTCTTGCCTCGTCGGGCAAAACAGGAACGTAAGGTCGCCGGAGATCGCGCAACGGCCCTGCGCGGAAAAAGCGGATGGTCGCGATGTGGCGGCAATGCTAGGTAGCCGGCGGTTCTTTTCCGATTTTGCGGGCTCATTGCGTTGCTGGATGGACTCTACAAGGTTGAATACGGCGTCAACGATGCGTTCGGGCGCAGCATCATGTGCCTGCATGATGGCAAGATGCTGGGCGGCAATTCGGGCTTCGCGCATCTCGGCACCTATGCCGAGCGTGACGGCGAGATCGTCGCCGAGGTGATCACCGAGCGGCACAACCTCGATCCCAGCTACAAGCCGCTGATGGGCGCCGACGTCGCCAGGATCGGTGCGCGAGGACGGCTGATCGGCGATCAGATCCGTCTCCAGGGCGGCGCGGACACCATGCCGGGCGCCAATTTCTGGGCCAATCTCACAAGGCTCGATGACGGCGCGCTGCCACTGCGCGGCACGATCGGGCAAGGCGGCATCGCCAACGGGCTCTACGGGATGAGCCTGCGCGCGCTCGACGGCGTCGATGCCGGCCTCTCCGGCGTGGTGCTCTTGATCGACGGCCGCATCCTCGGGGGCGATGCCTTCTTCTATTATCTCGGCTCCTATTCCTCGGCGGACGGCCGCTGGAAGGGCGAGATGCTGAACCAGGAGCACACGCCCGCGAAGGGCGAAAACCCCGTGTTCGGCGGCTACGAGGTCGGGATCGGCTTCTCCGGGACATGCACGGAAGACAGCGGCGAGCTCGAAGGCATCGCGCTCGCCGGCAAGCGCAGCCTGCGCCTGGCGGCTTCGCTCAGGCTGATGCGAAGGGCGTAGGGCAGCTGATAATTTCGTCGCGCCTGCTGTCGCGAGACGACGTTGATGGCGTGCATCCGGATGCTGGTCTAGGGCCAGAACCGGCCATTCCACGATGACTCCCTTCGACGTTTGGCGGTGCTTCCTTCTCACGGCAGGTACGGACGGAGCGCCTGCAGCGCGTCGGCGCTACGGGTAGGATGCGTCATGACCGCCTTCCCGGAAGCGATCTGCAACAACGATCTTCGCTCCGAGGCCAATCGTCTGCTAACGTCCCCCTTGGGCCGTAGCAGGTCAATCTTGGAAACAAGGAGAAGATGAGCCTATGGTGAGCTTACTTCTCAAGGTCGTGTACAGCGCGCTGCTTCTGGGAATCGTCGGAGTTGCTGCGCGCGAACTCTGGACCGTGTGGCTCGACACACGGGTCTATATCGGCACCTTCGATGTCGTGTCCGAGTCCGGGAAGGACGATGGTGCGAGCCAGGCGTTTTCTCAGCGGATCGTCGCGGCCCAGACGATCCTTTCGCAACAGGTGATCGACTATCAGTCCCGCCGCAGCGGCGACACTCCGAGCGACCCGACCTATGTGATTCCGGGAATGCCCGCGTTAAACCTGCCACCCGAGGCGCTGGCTGGTGTCGACATCACCGTTCAGAACATCAATGTGCGTCAGATCCTGACAGCGGTTCGGCGTGGCTTTCTCGAGCCAAATGAAGTAAGCGGCCGCGTGACTCAGCGTCCGGGGTCGTTTCTTGCGGCAGTCGAATGGCCGCAAGCGCCGAGACCCGCTGGCGGCGCCCCCGCTCTCACGAAATTTCTTGTACCCAGCCGAGCGTCTGCTCAGGAAGAAGCCGCCTATATCGCCTGTTCGATTTCGTGGGCGCGAGCGGCGAGCAGCGATGCAAAATTCGCGGCCATTCCCCGCACCCAGTTCTGCGACTTCGCTGCCGCCCTGACCGACCTCTACGCCCTCGAGGACGCCGCCTCGACGCCGGATGGGCTGGACGAAAAGGGCCTCCAGGTCGTCCGCAAGCACGCGGCAACACTGCGTTCGCATTATGAGGACAACCATGTCTTGCCGGGAATCTATCGCCTTCGCGCCGATCTGCTGGAGCTTCTTCCTGAAAGAAAGCGGACCCAAGACGAATTGATCGAGGCGCAGGAGGCACGGGTTCGCTACGCCATGTTGAGCTCGGAATTGCAGGGCCTGCCGGAGGAAGAGAAGCGCATGGCGGCCCTTGCCATCGCGCGGCCCGCTATTCTGCTCGACAATGGCAAACTCAAGAACCCGCCAGAGAATTGGGCCGGTGTGCTGAAGCGCCATATTGTTGAGATTGGCGCTGCAGCCGAGTCCACTGGGTTGATTTTGGACTCCGCTGGAAACCCCACTGGCACAGGATTCATCGTGGCGCCCGGCGTCATGATGACAACGTCCTACATCCACAATGCGGTTCGTACGTCAAAGACGCAGCCATCGACGCCCGCGAAGTCGCCCAGACTTTGCCTCGGACAGAGCGCGGCCAATTGCGTCACATCGCTTGAGCTCGGGGATGTCATTTACCCGAAGGAAGCAGCCGATTCACCTCTCGTGCTGATAGAGCTCCACGGTCATGATCAGGTTCTCCACCCCCCGCTGAGCGTTGCCGATGCGCTGCCCGCGCCGAACGAAGTCGTCGGGAGCTATGTCCATGTGATCGGCTATCCTGTCCGTGACCCACGTATGCCGGAAGAGTTCATCAAGCGTCTCCTCAAGGAGAGTGATGGACAGAGGAGGCTGATGCCCGGGCGGGTCCTCGCAGTAGGTTCTTCCATGTGGATATATCCGGCCGGAGACACGACGGTCCTCACGACCGACATCAGCACGACCAGCGGCGCGGGCGGCGGTCCTCTCATCGATCTGAAGAGTGGAAAAGTCATCGGGGTTGCTCACTCCGGCGTCTGGAAAGGGGATCGCGGCAAGTTCGCCTATTCGGTGCCCCTCCCACGCGCGGCCATTGACATCATCAACCAGCGAACGCGCGGAACGCAAGACAGCCAGGCTCTTCCGGCAAAGCAATCCAACAACTGAGGCTCTGCGATCGGGGCGCGGTCTGCGCGTTGAGGCCTCGCTCAAGCCGATAGATCGCGCCTGGGACCTGTGCTGACAATGAAGGGGGCGTGGCGCCTTCTGGTCAGGACGGCGGCGGGTCCCGACCGACTTACACACGCCGGCCGCAAACGCTGCGGTCCAGCGGCTTGGAAACGCCGATACGGGCAATCCGAGGAAGTGACGATCATCACGCGTCGGGTTTGCGGGCGGAGGGGTGGTTTACCGTGCCGGTAGCTCGCCAGCCGACATTAAGGCCGTCGAGGTTCACCCTTGAGCTGAGGGATGATGGGGGAATTAGCACGCGCTGGGGCTGGATCCCGGCGTGACCCGGGCTTCCCCTGGCCGCCTGTATGCCCTAATGACGCTGCAACGCAACATTCCCCCAAAGACCTCATGATCCGCCTCGACAACGTCAGCAAGCAAGCCGGCCACCAGATCCTGTTCATCGAAGCCTCGGCGGCTCTCAACAAGGGCGAGAAGATCGGCCTCGTCGGTCCGAACGGCGCCGGCAAGACCACGCTGTTCCGGATGATTGCCGGTGAGGAACTGCCCGACGAGGGCCAGGTCTCGACCGATCGCGGCATCACCATCGGCTATTTCAACCAGGATGTCGGCGAGATGTCCGGCCGCAGCGCCGTGGCCGAGGTGATGAACGGCGCCGGCCCCGTCAGCGAGGTCGCGGCCGAGCTGCGGCAGCTCGAAGCCGACATGGCCGACCCCGACAAGGCCGACCAGATGGACGAGATCATCGCGCGCTACGGCGAGGTGCAGCATGCCTTCGAGGAGCTCGACGGCTATGCACTGGACGGCCGGGCGCGGGAGGCGCTGTCGGGCCTCGGCTTCAGCCAGGAGATGATGGACGGCGACGTCGGCAAGCTCTCCGGCGGCTGGAAGATGCGCGTGGCGCTGGCGCGCATTCTCCTGATGCGGCCCGACGTGATGCTGCTCGACGAGCCGAGCAACCATCTCGATCTCGAAAGCCTGATCTGGCTGGAGAAGTTCCTGCACGACTACGAAGGCACGCTGCTGATGACCTCGCATGACCGCGAGTTCATCAACCGCGTCATCTCCAAGGTGATCGAGATCGATAGCGGCTCGCTGACGACCTACAGCGGCGATTACGAGTTCTACGAGCAGCAGCGCGCGCAGAACGAGAAGCAGCAGCAGGCGCAGTTCGAGCGCCAGCAGGCCATGCTCGCCAAGGAGATCAAGTTCATCGAGCGCTTCAAGGCGCGCGCCTCGCATGCGGCCCAGGTGCAGAGCCGGGTGAAGAAGCTCGACAAGATCGAGCGGGTCGAGCCGCCGCGGCGGCGCCAGAGCGTGGCATTCGATTTTCCGCCGGCGCCGCGCTCGGGCGAGGATGTCGTGGCGCTCAAGAGCGTCCACAAGGGTTACGGCAGCAAGCGGATCTATGACGGGCTCGATTTCATGATCCGTCGCCGGGAGCGCTGGGCGGTGATGGGCGTCAACGGCGCCGGCAAATCGACGCTGCTCAAGCTCGTTGCGGGCGCGAGCGAGCCGGACCAGGGCACGGTGGCGGTCGGCGGCAGCGTCAAGATGGGCTATTTCGCCCAGCACGCGATGGACCTGCTCGACGGCGAGCAGACGGTGTTCCAGTCGCTCGAATACGCGTTTCCAACCGCGGGGCAGGGGTCCCTGCGCGCGCTTGCGGGCTGCTTCGGCTTCTCCGGCGACGACGTCGAGAAGCGCTGCCGCGTACTGTCGGGCGGCGAAAAGGCTCGCCTCGTGATGGCCAAGATGCTGTTCGACCCGCCGAATTTTTTGGTGCTGGACGAGCCGACCAACCATCTCGATCTCGCCACCAAGGAAATGCTGATCACGGCGCTGTCGGATTTCGAGGGCACCATGCTGTTCGTCTCGCACGACCGGCATTTCCTGGCGACGCTCTCCAACCGCGTGCTGGAGCTGACGCCGGAAGGTATCCACCAGTTCGGCGGCGGCTACACGGAATATGTCGCGCGCACGGGGCAGGAAGCGCCCGGGCTGCGGAGCTAGTCTTTGCCCTTGCCCGCGATCTCGGCGATGGCCTCGATCTCGTTGGTCCAGATTCCGCCGGAATACCCTTGCGGCAACCGCGCGAGCAATTCGGGCGTATCAATGCCGGTGGAGAATTCACCGCCGCTGTAGGGACCAAGCACGAAAACCGCGCTGTTGGCGTCGGCCATCCGATTGAGGAAGCGGTCGGGCCAGCCCCATAGCCAGGGGGCGACGTTGATCGGCACCAGCACCATCGCGTTGTTGCAGGCGGCCGGGACCAGACCGGTCCAGCCATAGCCGATATAGCCGATCAGGCAGCTTCGGATGGCCGCGCGCGAGATCGTGCGGACGTCAGGGGTGAGGCGACGGACCATGTCGACCGGTTCGTCGCCGCCATAGACCATGATGGCATGGCGCCGCGCGGCCGGCAGTGCGTTCAGCACGGCGGCGAGCTTCTGGCCTTCGCCCGCGTCGCGACTCTTCACGTTGACGAGGAGTTGCCTGTCCGGGAAAGCGGCGAGCACTTCGGGCAACGTCGGCATCATTCCGACGGCCTTGCCGCGAAACGGGAACGTCTTCCCGCCGTCGGCGGTGTAGCCGTAACCGATGTCTAGCGTTTTCAGCTTCGCCATGCTCTGCTCGCGGGTGACGCCATGGCCATCGGTGCGGCAGTCGACCGTCCAGTCGTGGAACACGGCGAACTCGCCGTCGGTGGTCGGGTGCACGTCGAGTTCGACCATGTCGGCGCCGGCCTCGAAGCTGGCGCGCATCGAGCGCAGTGTGTTCTCAAGATAATCGTGGCTCGGTGGCAACATCCGAGCGGCGGTGCAGGTGTCGTTCTTCAGGTCGCGCTCGTCGAAGCGTTGCGCTATGCCGCGATGGGCCAGCAGCACCGGCTTGCCGCCCCGATGCGGCGCCAGAAGACTGGTATTGTTGATGTAGATTCCGGCCGCGACGGCAATCGTGATGGCCGCGCCAAATCTTAGTTTCCTGCCCACCAGCCATTCCTCATTCCGAGATCATCTTCTTCCGCGTTTGAGGTTGATTTGCGGCGCTTCGGGTCTGGGAGGTCGATGCGTCGAACGACTTGAAGGCCCTGATCGTGTTCGCTACGCTTTCGCAAAAAAAAAGGGAGCGAAACCATGAAGCAACTCCGGATCGGCGACATCACCATCGATGCGGTGATCGAGCGGGAAGGGCCGTGGCGGCGGCCGCAGGATTTCTTCCCGGCCTATGACGACGCGGTCTTCAAACATCATTTGCCGACGATGGAGCCGGAGGTGTTCGACGCCGCGCGCGGCATGATGGTGATCACCTATCAGACCTTCGTGGTGCGTACGCCGCGTTACACCATTCTGGTGGATACCTGCACCGGTGAGGACAAGGGCCATCCGCCGCCGTTCGACTTTCCTGGCAAGGAGCGCTGGCGCAACGAATTGTTCGCGCTCGGAATCTCTTTCGAGCAGATCGACTACGTGTTCTGCACCCATCTGCATATCGACCACACCGGCTGGAATACGACCCTGCGCGACGGCCGCTGGGTGCCGACCTTCCCCAACGCAAAATACGTCTTCCACAAGGGCGAGTACGCGGCCTGGGAGGCCGAGCACGCCAAGGGCAACAATCCGCCGGGCACCGTGTTTCGCGACAATTGCCTGCCAATCGTCGAGGCGGGGCAGGCGCTGCTCGTGGACGACGATTACGCGCTCGACGACACGGTGACGCTGACGCCGACGCCGGGGCATTCGCCCTGCCATTGTTGCGTGAACATTTTCTCGAAGGGCCAGCGCGCGGTGGTCGCGGGTGATCTCATGCATCACCAGATCCAGTGCCGCGAGCCTGACTGGTCGGCGCGGCCGGACTGGGATCCGAAGCAGTCGGCGGTGTCGCGGCGGAAGTTCTTTGCGTCGGTGGCAGACACGGACACGCTGATCCTGCCGATCCACTTTCCGGCGCCGACGGCGGGAAGGATCCGGCCGTGGGAGGGGGCGTTCGACTATCGGTTCAAACGGGAGTGAATCTCACCGTTATGGCCGGGCTTGTCCCGGCATCCACGATCTTTCGCGCGGTACCAAGAACGTGGATGCCCGGGACGAGCCCGGGCATGACGCATTCGCGGAACGATGATCGCCAAGCTGCAACGAACTCGCTGCAATCAGGCGCCGACTTCGCACTTCTTCATGAAGCTGTTCTTGGCAGCGCCGGCGAGCGGCTTGCCATCGGCGCTGACGGCTTTGGGGGTGCAGGCATCGGCCTTGCACTTCTTCAGGAACGAGGTTTTGGCTGCGCCGGCCAGCGGCTTGCCGTCCTTGCCGACCGCCTTGCTCTCGCAGGTGTCCTCCGCGAAGGCCGAACCTGCAGCAAAGGTGGCAACGATCGCAGCCAGGAAAATCCGCTTCATCATGGGTGTCTCCGTAAACCAGAAATGGCGGGGGAGATTGGAGCCGGGAATCGTGGCGCAATCAAGCTGGATGAGGCCGTTGGGCCCGACCGCGTGGCGTTTTTTGCGGTGGACGTTCGGCCCTCCCGCGGTCTGTTGCACTGCTCGCTGACCCCGGCGGGCAACCCTGCTAGGCTTGGCCAGCTTAGCTGGACGGAGCATCGTCATGGACGCCGTAACCCCGAAGCACCCGGAAGCCGCCGATCAGCATTCTCACCTGGTCCGGCCTCAAGATATGGAATGGCAGACCACGCGCTTTCCGGGGTGCGAGGCCAAGACGCTGCTGTTCGATCGCCGCACGGGTCTGATGACCGCCCTGATGCGGTTTGCGCCGGGATCGGTGCTCCCCGACCACGAGCATGTCGGCATCGAGCAGAGCTGGGTCATCGAGGGCGCGCTGGTCGACAAGGAGGGGCCGGCCAAGGGGATCGCCTGCAAGGCCGGCGAGTTCATCTGGCGCGAGGCCGGCAGTCGGCACGCCGCCTGGTGTCCTGACGGGGCGCTGATCCTGGCGATCTTCCAGGTGCCGAACAAGTTCTTTGAAGCCGACGGTCGCGTCGTCGACGCCGCCGGCCATGATTGGGACGAAACCTGGGGGCACACAGGCGCGCAACAGGCGCGGAGCGCCTGATCGTCCTCAAGCGCCTCGCATCAGCAGGGCCCGGAAATCGGCCCGCGCGCGCTGCGCCTCCGCGCGCGCGACGTCCGAGGCGTCGCCCATGCCGAAATAGCCGTGGATCAGCCCGGGGCCCTCATGGTGCTTGACCCGCACGCCGGCCTCCTCCAGCGCCCGTGCGTAGGCCGCGCCCTCGTCGCGCAGGGGATCGAACCAGGCGGTGGTCACGATCGCCGGTGCAAGGCCTGCCAGCGAGGCAGCCCGTAGCGGCGAGACGCGCCAGTCCAAGGCATGGCCGGGATCGGCGAGATAATGGCCGCAAAACCATTCCATCGTGGCACGCGTCAGGAAGTAGCCGTCGGCATTCTCGGCGCGCGAAGGATAGCGCGCGTTCTCGCGCGCATCGGCGTAAGCGCCGAGGACGTCGGTGACGGGATAGACCAGCAATTGAGCGGCGAGCTTGATGCCGGCATCGCGGCAGGCGATCGCTGTGGTCGCGGCGAGATTGCCGCCTGCGCTGTCGCCGGCAACGCCGAGGCGTCTTGCATCGCCGCCAAATTCCGCGACACGGGTGAATACGTCGCTCACCGCTGCGAACGCGTCCTCGAAGGCGCCGGGAAAGCGCGTCTCGGGCGGCCGGCGATAATCGACGGAGACGACGACGGCACCGGTCTCGATCGCGAGATTGCGCGCCTGTCTGTCGTGGGTCTCGAGGTCGCCCGCAACCCAGCCGCCGCCATGGAAGAACACCACGGTCGGGGCGGGTGTCGTGCCGATCCGATAGACGCGCGCAGGAAGCGGGCCGGCGCCGCCTTTCACGTTGATGTCGGTGACGCTGTCGACGGGCGGCGGCGGGATGGCGGCGCGCGCGGCAGCCAGTGCGCGCAAGGAATCGCGGGCGCTCTGTGGCGTCATCACCGTGGGATCGCGCATCGGCATGAGCGGAATGATCTGGGCGATGACGGGATCGAGTGGCGCGGCCATGGCAGGTCCTCCAGGGTTCTTGGTCTTGCTTGCGGGTTAGCATAGATTTTGCGCGCCGCATCGGCAACCGGCGTCGTGTCGTTGCGCCGGCGGATGAACGGGCAGGGAGGTTCTTGAGGTGGAATTCGAAACGCTGGTCCAGTCGCGCCGCAGCGTGCGTGGCTTCAAGAAGGAGCCGGTGCCGCGCAAGGTGATCGAGGCGATCATCGACAGCGCCAAGCGTGCGCCGTCGTCGATGAACACCCAGCCCTGGCACGTCCACGTGCTCACTGGCACGCCGCTCGAAGAGGTCCGCCGCCGCAACATGGAAGAGATGATCGGCGGGGCCAAGGTCAAGCGCGACATCGTCAGCCACGGCGAATACCAGGGCGTGCACCGTACGCGGCAGGTCGACATCGCCAAGAAGCTGTTCGGCGCGATGGGGATCGCGCGGGACGACAAGCCGATGCGGCAGGACTGGGTGCTGCGCGGCTTCCGCCAGTTCGACGCGCCGGTGTCGCTGGTGTTGACCTACGACCGCGTGCTCGATCCCGGTGCGGTCTGTCATTTCGATCTCGGTGCGCTCTGCTACGGTATCGTGCTCGCAGCGTGGGATCGCGGTCTCGGCTCCGTCATCAACGGGCAGGGCATCATGCGCTCGGACATCGTGCGCGAAGTCGCGAAGATTCCAGAAGACGAAGTCATCATGACCTGCGTTGCGATGGGGTATCCCGACGACGGCTTCGCCGCGAACGCGGTGCGATCGGATCGCGAGCACAATGACGAGTTCGTGCGTTTCGTCGGCTTCGCCGATTGATACACGCACATGCGTCCATGACCTGCGTTGGACGTGTGGAAGCGCGCTCTTGCATCGCTCTGATTCCTTGCGATGCAAGAATTTGATCCAGATCAAGCGCGCCGACGTGATCGGTATCATGAACCCGTAGGACCAGGCGGCGCCGTAGTCCTACGGTGCTGATCCGCCGCACAAACGCAGCGATGCGGCGGGGTTCCTAACCGAATGGCAATTTCGAATCCGTAGTTCAATCCTCTGAGACGTCGCCCGCGTCGAACAAGGATATTGCCATGCTCTCGTTCTTTTCCCAGGCAAGTCATAAGCAAGCATCGCCCTCGATCGTTCCGGACGTTCCTGACGAGACGCCGGCCTCCCGCGAGCCTTGCGCGATCCGCGTGCTGGAGAGCGATGACCGGCTGCAGAATATTTCCGAGAGCGACTTCGTCGTTGCGGGGGCGCGCGCGCCGCTCGCCCTCGCGTTCATCTCGCCGCATTGCGACTTCGCGCGCGTGGTGTCGTCGCTGCAGAGGCTGGCGGGTTCGACGCCGGTGATCGCGATGTCGACCGCGGGCGAATTGTGCTCGGCGGGCCAAGCGCTCTACAAGGCGACGGGCGCAAGCTGGTCGTCGGTCGTCGTGCAGATCTTCCCCGCCGATCTCTTTCAGTCGATCAGCATCCACAGCGTTCGCCTCCACAACGAGGACATTCGCAAGGGAGAGCCGTCCAAGGCCCATGATGCGCGTATCGAGGCGGTCGCCCGGGAGCTCGGAACGATCCGCACGCCCTTCGTGATCGACGTACGCGACACCATCGCCTTCGCGCTCGTGGACGGCGTCTCCGCCTCGGAGAACTATTTCATGGAGGCCGTGTACAGGAGAGGCAAGTTTCCGTGCGCCTTCGTCGGAGGCTCTGCCGGCGGCAAGCTCGACTTCAAGAACACCTATCTCTACGACGGCAGGCAGATTCTCGAAAATCATGCCCTCATCGCCTTCATGAAGCTGGCGCCGGGCCGCGCGTACAGCATCTTCAAGACCCAGAACTTCAAGAAGACCGGCAAGTCCTTCGTCGTCATGGGGGCCGACCCGAATCGGCGCACCGCCTCGGGCGTCCTGGAGGCGGGCGAGATCAGGCCGTTGGCGTTTGCGGTCGCGAAGGCGCTGAACACGACGCCGGCGAATTTGATGTCGATGATGACGAAGCACTCCTTCGGCATCGAGGTCGGCGGCGACCTGTTCGTGCGCTCGGTCGCCGGCATCGATGCGCAGACCGGCGTCATCTCGTTCTTCTGCGACGTCAATTCGGGCGACAGGCTCGAACTGCTGGAAGCGACGGATTTCGTCGACCAGACGCGGCGCGACCTCGCAGCCTTCCTGCGCGACAAGCCGCCGGCGCTCGGCGCGATCCTGAACGACTGTATCCTGCGCCGCCTCAACAACGAGAGCCAGCTCCGCAACATGGGCGGGATGTGGCCGATGCCGGTCGCGGGATTTTCGACCTTCGGTGAGCTGTTCGGAATCAACATCAACCAGACGCTGACGGCGATCGTGTTCTTCGACGTCAGTGAAATGCCGTTGAACGATCCGTTCATCGAGCTGTTCCCGATCCACTATGCGCATTTCGTCGAGTATTTCACGCGCACCCATCTCAACCGCATGGTGCTGCTGAACCAGATCAAGGACGGCATCGTCCAGCGCCTGACGGAGTATCTGAGCGCGACTGCCACGCTGAGCGGGAAGGTGGAGGGCGCGTTGCAGCAGACCGCGTCGATCAACGCGATCGTGGAGGAGATCCGTTCGGTCATCATGGCGAGCGCGCAATCGGCGGCGAAGGCGACCGACACCACGGCATTGTCGCAGGAATTCGCCGGCCTCGCTCAGGCCATGAACGGGCTGCGCGACATCCTCAAGATCATCGACACGATCGCGGGCCAGACCAACCTGCTCGCGCTCAACGCGACGATCGAGTCGGCGCGCGCCGGCGAAGCGGGACGCGGCTTCTCGGTGGTGGCGACCGAGGTGAAGAAGCTCGCGCAGGACACCAGGAGCAGCCTCACGCGCACCCATGCGTCGATCGGAGGCATGGAAACCTCGATCGAGTCGCTTGGCGCCAATATCAACGATACCCGGGGCCAGCTGATCCGGACCCAGGAAGGCTACAACAGCATCGTGACCCAGATCGAGGACATGTTCAAGAATCTTCAGATGATCAATACCGTGCTGTCGGACCTCGAAAGCTTCGTGCGCGACCGCAACGGGGCATTGACGAGCGCGATGAACGACATCGCGACGTTGAAGCGGATCGGCTAGGACGCAGAATCTGCCCCGGCGCAAAATTCGGTGACGACCATTCAGTTGGCTCTTGCAATCTCATCGCGCTAGCAGGAACAATATGCCTCGTGAGAGGTTTGTTGCTGGCGCGAGGGAATTGACATGCGGCGGCTGGCTAGCCTGGTTCGGCGGTTCTTCGGCCCGCGGCTGCGGCGCCCGATCGATAGTGACCCATCTCTTCCTTTCACACCCGAGGAGTTCGGCCGGCTGATTCGCAGCGGCCGGCATGAGGACATGAAGCTGCTGGCCGAAGGGCTGGCCTGCCGGTCCATCCCGCGCCGCGCCAGCCATCGCGCCACGCATTAGGAGGCATGCGAGACCGGTCTGTCCCGCTCACCGCGTGAGCGCGACCTGCTTGAATGAATGGACCAGAGCCTTTTCCAGCTTGCCATTCATCCCGCACAAAACGTCGTAAGCCTCCGCACGCGGCATGGTCGGCTTGTAGTGCCGGTGCTCGATCAACGCCGCGAAGATGTCCGAGATGGTCAGAATCCGCACGATGTCGCCAATGCTCTCGGCACAGAGAGCATCGGGATAGCCGCTGCCGTCGAGATACTCGTGATGATGCCGAACGGCATCGAGGATTTCCGGCGAAATGTGGTCGTGCCCCTTCAAGAACTCGTAGCCTGCGGCCGGATGGGTCTCAATCAGGGCGCGTTCCTCCGCATCGAGCCGGCCCGGCTTGTCGAGGATGGCGAGCGGGATCCGTGCCTTGCCGACGTCGTGGAACATGGCAGCCGAATAGAGACGCTCCAGATCGGTGCTCCCCACACCGAGACTCAAGCCGAAGTCGATGACGACGCCGGTCACGAGCAGGCAGTGCTGGTAAGTTCCCTCGTGGTGGCGCCGTACCGTCGTCAGCCATTCCGAAAGGCCTCGCTCGGTGATGCGATCGGCGATCTGGCGGCCGACTGCCTTGGTGCCGTCGACGTCGAGGGGCTGACCAAGGGTGACCGCCGTAAACATCGAGGCGATCGCGGTTGCCGCGGCCTCCACCGCGTTGTCGGACCTTGCAGGCCCGCTCGATGAGACGGAAGACGGATCCGCCGGATCGGACAGGGCCGCCAGCAGTCTGGACCGGTCGATCGTACCGGGCAGAACGAGAGTCGCCCCGAGCGCGTAGGCTTGCGAGATACTTACGTGAGAGCTGTGTTCGAGCAGAAATATTCGCTTCCCTGCCTTGGCGAGATGGCCAGCCCGTTTCTTGATGGCCGCGATATTGTCGATATCGCGAAGGTCCGCGCGGATCACGATGGCGGAGGGCACCCGCGACAGCTTGGCTTCGGCATCCAGCCGTTCTCCCGCGACGGCGAAGCGCTCCTCGAGCATCGAGCAGACGCCGGCCAGCTTGTCGGATGTCTCGGCGAGAACGTGCACGAACGAACGCGCCGGTTGCTTCTCGCTGTTGCCGGCCGGGTTCGCGGGGCGGAGCATGGTTCGCGTGTTCTGCACGGCTTGACCTGCGATGTCCTGGCTTACGGGATGAATTGTCGGCCAGGCTAGCCTGGAGCGGTTTGGGTCTTTGCTTGCGGTGCGCTCACCGGCTTCTTCTTGCCATCGGCTGTGACGAAGTGAACGCCGGCCGTGGTGCCGTCGATCCAGACCAACTCGCAGCGCCGATAGGCGAGTCCGGTCGACGACAGCACCAGGAAGAATTCCTTGGCCTGCAGCACGTCCAGCGTGCCCTCGACCTCAACCTTCGCACCCGTCTGCGACACGTCGAGCAGGACGCAGCTTCGCCGCCATGTGCCGTCCGAGCCCATCAGATTGACGGGCTGGCGGTGGTCCATCTTCACGCGAGACGCCTTGCGACCATCGAACTTCATCGGTTGCCCCCTGACTTTGCGGTGCGAAGTGCCGGATCACCCGTACCTGCACGTGCAGCGATTTCCCCCCATCGCACCGTCCATTGGCTGGTCGACAAGAGCAGTGTCTCGAAAAGGTGTTGCGCGCGCTTGCGCTGAGCATAGGAAAGCCTGATCCCGCTCCGGTTGCTCAGGACGGCGAGCGTGGTCTGCCAGTTCAGCCGCGAAGCCCGACAGGCCATGACGATGCCTTCGCAATCCTCGTCGGTCATGACGCGCTCGACGATCTCGATGGGCGCCCCCGAAAGCACCGACAACGCGGTGAACAGATTGGCGGTCTCGCCGCGGATCGCGAAGCGGTTCACCGTGGAATCGTTCAGCTTGCCGATCCGGTTGAGCGCGACGATCTCCGGTCGTGCGCTTGCATAGGCGGCAGGACCGGGCAGTTCGGGCATCTGGGACGCCTGTTGAGAAGGCGGGACGGGGGGGGAAGTCGGCTCGGCGCCTACGTTGGGGGGCGGCGAGGCCGAGAGCAACTTCCGCAGCACCGGGTCGGGCGTGCCCGGTCTAAGCGCCAGCGCCTTCGTGAGTTCGTCATCGCTCGCGCATGTCTCCAGCAGCGCGACGTAAGCGGCATCGGAGAACCGTGCCCCTGCATTGCTGATCAGTGCAAGGTGGATGGTGCGGCCGCCGCGCCTGATGAGCGTCTCGGTCAATGGCGATTCAATGCATGCGCGGGTGGCGATCGCGAGTTGCTGCCGTTCGCCGCCTGAAATCGCGATTGTTTCGAGATCGGACGTGGACAGGGCCTGCGATTTGACCAGAACGGGGCAAGCCACGGCGGGGTCGTCGTTGGAGGCGAGACGTCGCAACGTCGCCGGCGGAGCCACCTTGAGTTCGGCAAGCGCCACGCCGAGCTGAACCAATGCACGGGCGTCGACCCGCTCCGTCAATCGCAGCAGAATGCCGTCGACCACATTGGCCAGCAATTCCTGAGACCGGTCGCTGCTGCCTGTGAGCAGCTGCAAAATGCCGTCGAGGATGCGGGCGCAACGGTCCTGCGGACACGCCGCGACCGCATCCTCCAGCTCGACCATAATATTGGCAGGCGAATTTGCCGTCATTGGCAGGAGCCTGAGTTGAAATGACTTTGACGATCTAACGAGCTTCATTGCGCCTTAAGCGCGTTAAGGGCATTTGAAGCGTCGAGTATTCCGGTACCGGTTGAGCGACGAATTCTCGAAAAACGCTATCGAAATTCGGCGGGAACTGACGTTGGAGCTTGTCCTTTCGATCGGGCGATCGCCATCTGTTCTCGTTAAGGTTGATTTGTTTGATCCGGCGCAAACGGCCGGCACCCCCGCCGGGCGCCCGTCAATTGCGGCGCACCATTTCATATCACCATGAACAACATTGATGACGTGCCCGGGTTGGCACCCAGGATATTTCGCTTTTCGGACGTCGATGAATTTCGGAATGCCATCCGGGGCCTGAACTTCGAATTCACGCCGTTCGCGCGGAGGATTTCCGCCGAGCAGATCATACTGTCGTTGCCCGGCTGCGACGTGAATCTGACGACCGCTTTTCCACGCGTGGTCGATGCGCAGCTCGTCGAGAATTGTACGGCGGTCGGCTTCACCATGGACGACCTTGACGTGCCGATCCGCTTCAACGGCTCCCAGCGTGCGCGTCCCGCCGTCGTCGTCGGCAGCGGTGGCGCGGCCTACACCATCATCGAGGAAGTGCAGCGGCAGATCGCCTCGGTGGTGTTCAGGCCGGAAGTGACGGACCGCGGCTGGCCGAGGCCAGCGCAGAGCTTCAAGATCTTCGAAACGAGCGCCGCTGGCCTGGAGCGTTTGCGCGCTGTGGTGCGTGAGGTCCTGGCTGCGGCTTCGGAGCCCGTGCAGGCATCGGATCTCCCCCTCAAGGCAAGAGCCATGAAGGAATCTCTGCTCGGAGCCGTCGACCACGCACTGCATGACGTTGTTTCGGCCCGCTGGACCCTTCGTCCCAACGACGGACGAAATTTCAGGATATTCCGGGAGATCAGCGCGCTGTTGTCCGATGATCTCTCGCAGCCGATTTACAGCGAGGAGCTTGCGCGCAAGCTCGGGCTATCCGTCCGCACCATGCACGACATCGTTCGCCGCTATCGCGGCATGAGCCTGCACCGATACCTTCGTCTGCGCCGGCTGTGGCTGGTGCGGCAGCGGTTGCTCGCGGGCGCCGACAGCGTCAAGGCCGTGGCGCTCGCGTTCGGCTTCTGGCATCTCAGCGACTTCTCTCGAAGTTACCGCGACCAGTTCGGCGAGACGCCGTCGCAAACGCTGGAGCACGGCCGCAACCGATAGTCGGTAATTCGAGTAGGGTGGCCGCCGGTTTCGTGCTACCGTCCCGTCATGAGCAATCGCATCCTCGTCCTCTACGGATCCTACCGTTCTGACCGCATGGGCATCCGCCTTGCGAATTTCGTCATCGATCGGCTGCGCGCCCGCGGCGAGGACGTTGAATTCATCGACGCCAAGGCGGTCGGCCTGCCGATGCTCGACCGGATGTACAAGGAATATCCCAGGGGCGCGGCGCCCGAGGCGCTGGAAAAGCTGGCGGGGCAGATCCGCGGCGCCGACGGTTTCGTCTTCGTCACCGGCGAATACAATTGGGGCATCCAGCCGGGCTTGAAGAACCTCACCGACCACTTCCTCGAAGAGTGGTTCTGGCGCCCGGCCGCGATCGTGAGCTATTCGGCCGGCCGCCTGTCCGGCGCGCGCGCGGCAACCGCCTGGCACGGCACGTTGTCGGAGATGGGCATGGTGGTGGTGTCGAGCACCATCGGCGTCGGCCCGATCGCGCAGACATTGTCGGCAGACGCCGAGCCGATCGGCGAGGGCGGCAAGGCGCTGGAGCGCTCGTTCCCCCGCTTTGCGGATGATCTCGCCTGGTGGATCGAGGCGGCAAAAGCCCAGCGGGCGCGGAAAGCGCCGCCTTATTAACTTGCTTAAGCCGCCCTGACCTCGCCGAGGAAACGGTCGAACTGGTCGGCGAGATCGCGCGACTGCGTCGAGAGCTGCTCGGCGGCGCCGAGCACTTCCCTGGCGGCGGCTCCCGTGTCGTCGGCGGCGCGCTGCACCCCCGAGATGTTGGTGTTGACCTCCTGGGTGCCGCGGGCGGCCTCCTGGACGCTGCGGGCGATTTCCTTGGTGGCCGAGCCCTGTTCCTCGATCGCCGCGGCAATCGCCGTGCCGATCTGGTCGATCTCGCCGATGACGTCGGCGACGTTGCGGATCGCTGCCACGGTCTCGTCGCTGGCGGTCTGGATCGCCGTGATCTGCTCGGAGATTTCGGTCGTCGCCTTGGCAGTCTGTCCCGCCAGTGACTTCACTTCGGAGGCGACCACGGCGAAGCCGCGGCCGGCATCGCCGGCGCGGGCGGCCTCGATCGTCGCGTTCAGCGCCAGCAAATTGGTCTGCTCGGCGATGCTCTGGATCAGCGTGACGACGTCGCCGATCTTCTGCGCGCCCTCGGCGAGCGTGCGTGCGGTGTCGCCGGTGCGGCGGGCGTTCTCGACGGCGCGGGCCGCGATCTCGGTGGATTGTGCGACCTGGCGGCCGATCTCGGAGATCGAGGAGGTCAGCTCTTCGGTGGCGCTGGCGACGGTCTGCACGTTGGTCGAGGTCTGCTCGGAGGCGGCGGCGACGACCGCGGCCTGGCTATTGGTCTGGGCCGCCGTCGAGGTCATCGACTGCGCAGTGCTTTCCATGGTCGAGGACGCCTGGGACAGACCGCCGACGAGCTCGGTGACCTTGGCCTCGAACGCGCGCGTGAGCTCGTCGAGCGCCTGCGCACGGCGCATCTTGCCGTCGTTCTCGGCCTGCTTCTCGGCCGCGAGCCGGTCGGCCCGGATCATGTTGTCCTTGAACACCTGGACGGCCGCGGCCATCGCCCCGATCTCATCGGAGCGCTCGGCGCCGGGGATGCTGTCCGAAACCTCGCCTTCGGCAAGCCGCGACATCCGGCCCGTCAGGTTGACGATGGGGGCGCAGACGCGGCGGCGAACCACCACGATGAGGCCGACGCTCGCGATCAGGACCGCGGCAAGGCCTGCAAGCGCGATGATGAAGCTGGTGCGCGCGGCGGAGGAGGCGCCGGCGAGGATATGCTCGGCGTTGTCATAGAACGCGTCGCGAACCTCGATGATGGTGCTGAGGCCACGCTGCGTGGCGGCGTAATAGGTCTCCATGTCGTGCTCGTACTTGCCGGTGACCGCACCGTCCTTGACGAGCTTGAGCTCGCGGCCGAATTCCTCGACATAGATGGAATTGAACTTCTCGAGTGCCGCGGCGACGTTCGCCGGAGTCGCCGGATTGCCACGCAATTCGAGCAGCGCCATCACGAGCTGGTCGTTGCGGCCCTGCGAGCGGCCGATGTCGGCCTTCTCGGCGTCGGTCGCCGGCTTCTTTCCGCCGACGAGATTCTTGTGCAGGCTGGAGTTGAAGCCGCCGACGTCGCGCAGCGTCATGGCCGTATTGGCGTAGCTCGCCTGCCGGTAGGCGTCGCCGTTCAGAATCGCCATGCGGCGGACCTGCTCGTTGAGCAGCGCGGTCACGCCGCTGTTGAGCACGGCGTTGTCGGCGACGATCTTCTTGGCGGCGTCCTTGCGTGCCTCGGCAGGTCCCGCGAGCGCCTTGTCGATGGCCTCACGCAGCGCCGTGAATTTCGCGTCGATGCCGTCGATATTGCTGCCGATGGTGTTGCCGTCGTCGAGCGAGCCGGGCAGCTCCTTGCGCAGTGCATTCATCTTGTCGCGCGCACCGTCGGTCTGCTTGCGCAGCTTGCCTTGCTCGGCGAGCAGCGCGGGGTCGATGGTCGCAGGTCCGTAGAGGATGTTGGTCGAGAAGCCGCGCTCGGGGTTGAGATAACGCGGGATGTCGCTGGCGGCACGGACGATCGCGAGCCGGCCCTGAGCCTCGCTGATCCGGTCCATCGTCTGGTACTTCGTCACGGCGACGTAGACGGCGAGGCCGCCGCCCACCGTGGAGAGCGAAACGATCGCGGTGGTCAGGAGCGTACCAATTTTCATGATCTGTCCGGCAAATGACGCGTTGGAGAAAGATATTCTCCGGAAGTTGACAGACCCGTATTAATCGGGGGTTTACGCTGCCGGGCTCCGCGGGTGCGGGCCTGGCCTAGCGACCAAGGGTAGCAAGGATCTCCAGCGTCGCGGCGTCGCGCTCGCCTGCGAAGTACCGGTCGAGCGCCTCGCCGAAGACGGGCTGATCGGACACCGCGCCGAACAGCGTCATCGACGATTGGAATTTGGCGTCATCCGGCGTCCCGAGGATCGCGTTGATGCTCCGGCCCTGGATGGCGAGCACGAGGCTGGTGCATTCGATCAGGCGCGCCCCGAGCACGGGATGGGCGAGGTAGGCCCTTGCCTCGGCACGGGAACCAATAGCGTAGCGCTGCGACATGGCGCTGAAGCCGAGGCCAGCGATTTGCGGGAAGACGAACCACATCCAGTGGCTCTGCTTCCGCCCCCGGACCAGCTCCCCCTGGACGTCGCGATAAACCGGGTTTTGGGCTCGAACGAAGCGCTCCAGGTCGAAAGGATCGGTCATTGGATACCCCAGGGGTGCCTCGTCGGCCCTTGCCGGCCCTTGCCGGCCGCGATTATGCCTAACTTTTGGCTCCCAATGTGGTAGCTGGTATAGAGTCTCCGGGTGGGGGTTGGGCCCCCCGGGGGTCGATTTGGGGATCTGATGGTTTCCGACGCAGCACACGCCGAGAGGCTGTTGTCGCGCCGCCGTGTCGGGCGGGCCGAGCGCGTTTTGCTGTCTCTGGCTGCCGTCGCGCTGGCGCTGGGCGCTGCTGCCTGGATCGCTGATATCGGGGGGGCGCAGCTGGGCGCTTCGACCCCGCTGGCCTCCGCCGCGTTGCCGCCTGCCAACACCCCGTCCTTTGAAGACCGTTTCGCTTCGGCGTCCGGCAATCCGGCGGCCCGGGACCTTGGGCTCAGGACGCTTGAGCGTTCCGCCCTGAGTGCGGTCCAGATCAAGCTCCGCGACGCCAAGGCGATGCTCGCCCAGAAGCTCCAGGGGGACGAGTGGCGTTCGACCCTGACCGACGACGACCGGCACGTGGTTGACGAGAGGAGGCCCTCGCAACGTGCCGACGCCATCCCGATGCCGCGCTCGCGCCCGGCGCAGGCGGACTTCTCCGCACAGATCGCCTCGAGCCAGGCTTATGCCGAGACCAACCCCAGGGTCGACAACCGCAACTTCTTCGAAAAATTCACCGACAAGATCAGGCTGGCATCGCTGACGCCCGGCGACGGCCTGTTCGGCAAGGCGCCGGATCTCGCCGCCCTTGGCTATGATTCGCGGACGGCGGTCTACGACATCAAGGCCAAGGCGCTCTACCTGCCGAGCGGCGTCGCGCTGGAGGCCCATTCCGGCATGGGCGCGCTGATGGACGACCCCGACCATGTCGACCAGCGCATGGTCGGTGCGACCCCGCCCGCGATCTACGATCTGAAGCCGCGCGAAAAGCTGTTCCACGGCGTCCGGGCGCTGCGTTTGACTCCGACGGAGGGCACCAGCGCCCTTGGCCGGGTCGGCCTGTTGACCCACAGCTACATGCTGGGCCCGCGCGGCGATTCCAACGGCTGCGTCTCGATCAAGGACTATGATCGTTTCCTCAAGGCCTGGGACAATGGCGAGTTCAACCGTCTTGTCGTGGTGCCGAGCCTGAGCGGAGCGGCGACCGCCTCGCAGCGTGCGAGCACCGACTCCTGATATTTGCCCGTCACGGCGGGGCTGCCGTTTCCCCTTCGTTAAGCCGTCATCGTCCAGAAGCAGCCCATGAGCGATCCATCAAGTTCTGCGACCCCGCTGCGTACGACGTTCAAGATCAAGCTGAACGGTGACACGCTGGCGATCGCGACTGTCGGCCAGGCCTACCAATTCCTCACCAACTTCAAGTCGGTCGAGTGGATGGAATTCCGTTCCCTGCATGAGGACGCCGTCGCGGCTCTGGAAGGCGCTGCCGGTAACGCGATGTTGGCGGTGCAGGCCACCAATGCCGTGCGCGCGCTGTTCGTGAGCGCGAAGCTGCTCTGAACGGCCTGCGGGCCTTCTCCGTACGGCTTGAACTCCGGGACAGGAACGGGCAAACGATCCGCGAAGATCGTCGCTGCAAGCCCATATGTTTGAAACTTACTTTCAGGAGAGCTCATCATGGAACGCCGGACATTCCTTAGAGGTGGCGCGGTCGCTGGCGCTGCCACGCTGGTTGCTGCACCTGCGATCGCGCAAAGCGCGCCCGAGATCAAATGGCGCCTGACCTCGAGCTTCCCGAAGTCGCTCGACACCATCTACGGCACGGCGCAGACCTTCGCGAAATATGTTGCGGAGGCCACCGACAACAAATTCCAGATCCAGACCTTCGGCGCCGGCGAGATCGTTCCCGGCCTGCAGGCGCTCGATGCCGTCAGCACGGCCTCGGTGGAGATGGCGCAGACGCCGCTCTATTTCTACATCGGCAAGGAGCCGGCGCTGGCCTATGCCACCGGCGCGCCGTTCGGCATGAACCATCGCCACCAGGAATCGTGGTGGCACTTCGGCGGCGGCGCCGACCTCACCAATGAGGCGCTGAAGCCGTTCAAGGCGCACGCCATTCTGTGCGGCAATTCCGGCACCCAGATGGGCGGCTGGTTCCGCAAGGAGATCAAGACCGTCGACGACCTCAAGGGGCTGAAATTCCGCATCGCAGGCATGGGCGGCCATGTGCTGGCAAGGCTCGGCGTCGTGCCGCAGCAGATCGCGGGTGGCGACATCTATCCGGCGCTGGAGAAGGGCACGATCGACGCGGTCGAGTTCGTCGGCCCCTATGACGACGAGAAGCTCGGCTTCCAGAAGGTCGCCAAATACTATTACTTCCCGGGCTGGTGGGAAGGCGGCGCCATGCTGCACATGATCGTCAACGACGAGAAATGGGCCTCGCTGCCCAAGCAGTACCAGGCCATCGTCAACCAGGCGGGCGCGGCGGCCGGCGCCTGGATGCTCGAGAAATACGACAGCGTGAACCCGGCCGCGCTGAAGCGGCTGCTTGCCAATGGCGCGGAGCTGAAGGCATTCCCGCAGCCCGTGCTGGAGGCCTGCTACAACGCGACCCAGGACCATCTGAACGAGCTCGCCGCCAAGAGCGACCTGTTCAAGCGGACCAAGGAAAGCCACGACGCGTATATGAAGGAATTGCTGTTCTATACGCAGATCGCGGAGAACTTCTACGACAACTATTTGCTCAGCAAGGCGCGCAACAAGAGCTGAGACGGCGTCATTCCGGGGCGCGCCTCTTGGCGCGAGCCCGGAATCCCATTTCACCACGCGTATCGCGGCCCGATGGATTCTCAGATGCGCAATCGCGCATCGTAGCTCGCGACTTCGTCGCGCCCCGGAATGACAGCGGTGTGGCGAATTACGCCGGCCCCAAACCCAGCTTCGCGTAGATGCGCCGCGCATAGGCGCCGAACGCATCCGTGGTCTTCAGCGGCAGATCACGCGGGAAGGGCAGGTCGATCGGGAAATAGTCGGCCATCTTCGCGGGCCCCGCGGTCAGCACGGCGCAATGCGACGACAGGAACACCGCTTCCTGGATCGAGTGCGTGACGAAGATGATGGTCTTGCCGCTCTCGCGCCAGATCCGCAGCATCTCCAGGTTCATCTGCTCGCGCGTCAGTGCGTCCAGCGCGCCGAACGGCTCGTCCATCAGGATCAGCTTGGGATCGTGAATGAAGGCGCGCGCGATCGCGGTGCGCTGCTGCATGCCGCCGGAGAGCTGCTGCGGATATTTCTGCTCGTAGCCGGCAAGCCCGACCAGGTTGAGCAGATCGCGCGCCCGCTCGCGCGCGGCCTTCATCGGCAGGCCGACGATCTCGGCCGGCAGCAGCACGTTGTCCAGGATGGTGCGCCATTTCAGCAGCAGGGCCTGCTGGAACACCATGCCGATATCGCGGGTCGGATCGAACGGGCTGCCGGCGTTGCCGATCTTCACCGTGCCGCCGTCGGCGCCGTGCAGGCCGGCCAGGATCTTCATCACGGTGGTCTTGCCGCAGCCGGAGGGGCCGACCAGCGAGACCAGCTCACCTTCCTGCACGTCCATGGTGACGTCGGACACCGCCAGGAATTCAGCGCCTCTGCTGCGATAGACCTTGCGGACGCCTTGCAGGCTGATGAAGGGGGGCGAGCTCATGCCAGCCATTTGTTCAAGTTCGCGGCGACGAACGTATCGTCGCTGAGGTCGGCATGCTCGCGATAGACGCGGTCAATCTCCTCCTTCTGGCCGGGGCTGAGGCCCTCGTTCGGATCGAGGCACCACAGGCCTTTCATCAGGCCTTGCCGCCGCAACACCTCATGGCAGCCGGCGATGCAGCCGTGGAAATTGTTGGCGACGTCGAAGAAGGCACTGTTGCAATCGGTGACGCGGGCATCGAGCGCCAACAGGTCCGCGGGCACGCTGTCCTTGTGCCGGGCCGCCTTGCAGCGCTCGAACTGCTTGATCGCGCTCGCCGTCCACACCGACCAATGGCCGAGCAGGCCGCCCTTGAAGTACGTGCGCGTCGTCACGCCTTTGTCGCGCAGATCGAACGGCAGCATCAGATCGAGCAGGATGTGATCGTCGTTGCCGGTGTAGAGCGCGACACGGTCGAGCGCGCCCGCCGCCGCGACGCCGCGCAGCACGTCGAGCGTCCGATAACGGTTGAACGGCGCGATCTTGATCGCGATGACATTGTCGATCTCGGCAAAGCGTTGCCAGAACCGGCTCGACAGGATGACGCCGCCGACGGCCGGCTGCAGATAGAAACCGACCAGCGGAATTTCGGCGGCAACCGAGGTGCAGTGGGCGATGATCTCGTCCTCGGAAGCGCTCTTCATCGCGGCGAGGCTGAGCAGCCCGGCGTGATAACCGATGTCGCGTGCGGTGCGGGCCTCGGCGACCGCCTGTCCTGTCGGACCCGCAAGGCCCGCGACCATCGCCAGCGGACGCTTGGTCCAGGCGGCCGCGGTCTCGGCCGCGAGCTCGAGCACGGGACGGTAGAGGCCGACATCGCGGATCGCGAACTGCGTCGTGTGGACGCCGACGGCAAGGCCGCCCGAGCCGGCGTCGATGTAGTAGCGCGTCAGCGCGCGCTGATGTTGCTTGTCGAGCTGGCGCTCGGCGGTGAGCGCGAGGGGATGCGCCGGCAGCACGGTGCCCTCAGCGATCAGCTTGCGGATGTCGGCATTGATCTGGCTGTGGTGCATGATGTCCTATCCGAATTCGGGGCCGGCGACGGCGAACGGCAGTTCCTCGGCGGTGACGGTGGCGGGGCCAAACCGCATGCGCTGGAATGGCCGCTGGATGGTCCAGCCGGTGGCGGTCAGTCCTTCCAGGAATGCATCTTGCGACGCGATGGCGTCGAGCAGGAGCGGGCCGGTCTCGGAGCGCGCGATCTCGTCGACCATGGTCAGAGCCGCAGCGGCATTGTCGGCGAACAACGGGCCGATATGGCGGGCGGTCCGGCCGTCACGCACCAGCGCGATGGCGCCGTTCGCGGCGACGATGCGCGAGCCTGCGCGCTGGGCGAAGGCCGAGAGGAGGGCAGTCCGGTCGAAGCCGGTGGCTCGCTGGTCCCGCTCGGCAAGCGCTTCGAGGGTCGCGGACGACAATGGCGGCGCATCGGCCTGTCCAGGCCGCGCCAGCCTCAGGCGGCGCAATTGCAGCGTCGGGGTGAACCCCAGCGGCCCGTAGACGGCAGCGCCGTCCGGCGTGGCGTCGAGCCAGCTCGTCAGACCGTTCTGGCGTGCGGTTTCGAGACAAGCATCGACGAGGCGCGTGGCAAGGCCGCGGCGGCGATGCGTGCCTGACACCAGCACCATGCTGATCCAGGCGTTGTTGCCGGGATAGGGTAGCAGTGCTGCGGTTGCGATCAGCCGCATGCCGTCACGAATGCCGAACACGACGCCGTCGCGCAGGAAGATGCGCCAGTCCTCCTCGGTCTGGTTCCAGTGCGCCTCCGTCGACAGCGCGAGCCCCGCGATCGCGTCGTCGGTGCCGAGCTTGAGGATGGGCGCACCGTCAGTAACGGCCATCGCGCACCTCATATTTGGTAGGCTTGCCGAGGCTCGGCATGGCGCGGGAGACCCAGTCCGCGGTCCAGGCGATCAACTGCTCGGTGTCGACGACCGGAAGGCCGAACAGTTCGACCGCCTTTGACGTGTCGGTCAGCCACGCCGTCGGCTCCTCCTTGCCCGTCAGCACCGGCGCCCGGCCGAACCTTGCGCCGAACTTCTGGGCGAGATCGCGCACCGCCAGGATCTCGTGGCCGCTGACATTGATCGGCGAGGTCGGCGACGTGCAATGGGCGAGACAGCGCAGCGCCTGCGCCGACGCATCGCCCTGCCAGATGAAATTGACGTGGCCAAGGCTGACGTCGATCGGCACGCCCGTCAGCACTTTCGTCGCGATGTCGTGCAGCACGCCGTAGCGCATGTCGATCGCGTAATTGAGGCGGAACAGGCGTCCCGGCGTGCCGAACTTGCGCGAAAAATATTCGAACATGCGCTCGCGGCCGACGCAGGACTGCGCGTATTCGCCGGGCGGATTCGGCGCCATGTCCTCGGTTGAGCCTGTGCCGTCGACGGGGACGAACGGATAGACGCAGCCGGTCGAGAACGCGACGATGCGCGAAGACGGGAAGGCCTGCGCCACCAGCGCCGGCACATGCGCGTTCATCGCCCAGGTCAGCGACAGATCGCCCTCGGCGCCGAATTTCCTGCCGGCCATGAAGACGATGTTCGGCGTCTTCGGCAGCGACTGGATCGCCTTCTCGTCCATCAGATCGCAATTGATCGTTTCGACGCCGCGCGCGTGCAGCCAGTCCTTTACGCCGGCCTCGCTGAAACGGGCGACGCCGATGATTCGGCGATCCGGCACGGCCGCCTTGGCAAGGCCCGCCAGCGTCGGGCCCATCTTGCCGCCGACGCCGAGGATCATGATGTCGCCCTCGACCTTGGCGAGGTCGTCGATCAGGGCCTGGGTCGGGCGGCACAGCAGATCGTCGAGGGCCGCGATATCGGGGATGGTCTTCGGCAGTGTCTGGCGGGTGAGCAACATGGATTTGTCCCTCGGTTCTGCCGTTGTCAGCTTTGTCTTGCGTCACCGACCACGAACATGCGTTCGAGGGCGAGCACCAGGCCATAGAGGGTGACCCCAAGCAGCGTCAGCAGCACGACGGCCATCACCATGGCGGGCGTGTCGAGCGAGGACTGCACCTGGATCATGAGGTAGCCGAGCCCGCGCTCGGAGGCGATGAACTCGCCGACGATGGCGCCGGCGACCGCCAGGATGGCGCCGACCTTCATGCCGGAGAAGACGTAAGGGAGCGATCCCGGCAGCTGGATCTTGCGGAACAGCGTCCAGCGCGAGCCGCGCAGCGATTTGACGAGGTCGAGCAGGTCCGGCTCGACCTCGCGCAGGCCCCGCGCGGTGGTGAGCAGGATCGGGAAGAAGCAGATGCTGAAGGCGATCAGGATGTTCGGAACGATGCCGTAGGAGAACCAGACGATGAAGAGCGGGCCGAGCGCGACTTTCGGGATCATGTTCAGCGTCACGAACAGCGGCAGCAGCACGAGGCTGAGCAGTGGCGCCCAGCTGAAGATCACGGCGAGCGCGACACCGACGAAGGCGCCGAGCGCGAAGCCGCCGAGGATCTCGATCGCCGTCACCAGCGTGTTGGCGCCCCAGGCGTAGCTCGCGGTGCCCAGCGTCTTAATCGTCGCGAGCGGGGAGGGCAGGATGAATTTCGGCACGTGGAAGGCGTCGACCGCGACCTGCCACAGCACGAGCACGGCGAGGTGCACGACCAGGATGATCGCAAAACTGCGCCAGCTGCGTGCCCTGTCTCCTGCCACCGATTGCTCCCTGTCGGCGCGGCGGCGATGCCGCAAATCTTCAGCCCAAGCAGTCGCAAGCCTAGCCGCCCTCGGGGGAAGTTTCAACCATTTGGTTGATTAGGGCCGGAGCGACTGCAGCACCAGATCGGCGACGTGCCGGCGGCGGGCGCGGCGTGCGGTGCGGCTCGACAGGTCCTTGCCGAAGATCGCCGACAGCGTCGGGGTGTTGGAGAAGAAGAAATAGCTGAGGCCTGCAATGGAGATATAGAGCTGGACCGGATCGATCCCCTTGCGGAACACGCCCGCGCGCACGCCTTCGTTGAGGATGTGGGAGACGCTCTTCACCAGGGGGGAGTGCATCGCCTCCAGCCGCGTCGAGCCCCGGACATGGCGGGCGCCGCCGCGGTTTTCGTCGTTCAAAAGCACGATGAAATCAGGGTTTGCGGCCAGATGGTCGAACGAGGCCTCGATCAGTCGGAGGATCGCCTTCTCCGGCGGCAGGCCCTCGAGATTGAGCTTGCGCTCCTGCTCGCGGATGTCCTCATAGACCCATTCGAGCACGGCGAGGTAGAGTGCGTCCTTGTCGCCGAAATAGTGGTAGACGAGCTGCTTGTTGACGCCCGCGCGCATCGCGATCTCGTCGACGCGGGCGCCGGCAAAGCCGTGCCGGGCGAATTCCTGGCGGGCCGCGGTGAGCAGTTTCTTGCGGGTGGCGACGGGGTCGCGCCGCTGCGGCACGGTGTCGCCAGATCGTCTTGCGGGCATTTCCAACCAAACAGTTGACAAGTGGAGGGCGGGCTTGTTGCATTGGTATCCTCACACGGGGAGAGCGACAAGCCGGGTCGCGGCAATGGGAGAGATGCGATGAAGCGTTTGCAAACGGCTGTTGTGGCCCTGATGCTCGGTTTGCCGGCGGTGCCGGCGAGCGCGGGCGAGGCCGTCAACCTGATCCTGAACTGGACGCCGACGGCCGATCACTCGCCCTATTACTACGCCAAGGCGCAAGGCTGGTACGAAAAGGCCGGCATCGACCTCACCATCGAGACGGGCAAAGGCTCCGGCGTCTCCGCCGCCAAGGTCGGCTCCGGCGGCTCGCCCTTCGGCGTCGCCGATCTCGCCACCATGCTGGTGGCCAAGAGCAAGGGCGCCGACACGGTCGCTGTGATGAGCGTCTACGCCAATACCGGACAGACCTTCTACTGGTTGAAGAGCTATGGCGTGAACGGGGTCAAGGATTTTGCCGGCCACAAGATCGGCAATCCGCCCGGGGACGCCTCGCGCGTGATGTGGCCGGCCTTCGCCAAGGCCGCAGGCCTAGCGCCCGATGCCGTCGGTTTCGTCAATGTCGGGCCGACCGCGAAGATCGCGGCGCTGAAGAGCCACACCGTCGACATCATCAGCGACTTCTACAACGAGCACGATCTGAAGCTGATCGAGTTCGGCCAGGACCTCGGCTACGTCAACTGGAAGGACATCGGGCTCAACCCCTACGGCAACTCGCTGATCGTCAACGGCGCTTACCTGCAGAAGAATCCGAAGGTCGTCGAAGACTTCGTGCGCGTCACGCAGAAGGCCTTCGCGGCCTGCGTCGCCGACGCCACGCCATGCCTGAAGGCGCTGCTCGACCAGGTCTCCGGTCTCGACAAGGAGAACCAGGAGCGCCAGTGGGAGCGCATCAAGTTCCTGATGACGGACGAGTTCACGACGACCAAGGGTCTCGGATGGATCGACGGCGAGCGGATGAAGAAGGACTACGAGCTGGTCCAGACCTATCTCGGCATGGAGAAGCCGTTCGATGTGACGGCGGCGTTTACGACGAAGATGCTGGATCCGAGCATCAAGATGGATGCGAGCAAGGTGAAGAAGTAGGGGGCGCCGCGCGCTCCTCTCGTGCCCCGGACGCAGCGCAGGGTCCCTTGACGGTGCGCTGCAGAGTCGGGGCCCATTGTGCCGAGAGCATGATCCGGGCTGCCTGGGTCCCGGCTCTGCGCAGCAGCGTTGCACGCTGCAGCGCGTCCGGGACACGAGAGAGGCGCCAGCCGCCCATCCTCCCACGTAATCCCACGGAGAATTAACCGGCCGTTAACCATATCCGCCGCATCGTTAACCATTCAATAACAGGGAACGAGTCGGCCGCTATGGAGGCTGCAGTCAAACCTCAACGCCAAATGGTGCGCCTGCGCGGGCGCTCCTATGTGGCCTTCGTGTTTACGCCGACGGTTCCAGTGCAGGACTGGCTGCACGAGATCGACGCCACCATCGCGCGCTCGCCGGGCTTCTTTGCCGGGCGGCCCGTGGTGATCGATTTGTCCTCGGTCGATCTCAGCCAGTCCGGCATCGGCCATCTGCTCACCAGCCTGCAGGATCGCAACATCCGCGTGCTCGGCATCGAGGGCGTGGAGGAGGCGAGGCTGACCCCGATGATGCCCCCGCTGCTGTCGGGCGGGCGCAGCTGCGTGGTCGAGCCGAGCGCGCCGAAGAAGCCTGAATCGAAGTCCGAAACCAAGCCGACCTCGCTGCTGCTGGAAAACCCGGTGCGCTCGGGCCAGACCGTGATCTTTCCGGAAGGCGACGTCACCATCCTTGGCTCGGTCGGGTCCGGTGCGGAAGTCGTCGCCGGCGGCTCGATCCACATCTATGGCGCCTTGCGCGGCCGCGCCATGGCGGGCGTGAACGGTCACACCAGCGCGCGCATCTATTGCCAGAAGATCGAAGCCGAGTTGCTTGCGATCGACGGGTTTTACCAGACCGCCGACGATATCGATGCCGCTCTTCGCGGCCGGCCTGCCCAGGCCTGGCTGCAGGGCAACACCATGCGAATTACCGCGCTGAACTGACCAGAAGGAGATTTTTGAGATGGCCAAGGTACTGGTCGTGACGTCAGGCAAGGGGGGCGTCGGCAAGACGACGACGACCGCCGCACTGGGGGCCGCGCTGGCGCAGCGCGGCGACAAGGTCGTCGTCGTCGATTTCGACGTCGGCCTGCGCAATCTCGACCTCGTCATGGGCGCAGAGCGCCGCGTCGTGTTCGACCTCATCAACGTGGTGCAGGGCGTTGCGAAACTCCCGCAGGCGCTGATCAAGGACAAGCGGCTGGAGAACCTCTGGCTGTTGCCGGCCTCGCAAACCCGCGACAAGGACGCGCTGACCGAAGAGGGCGTCGGCAAGGTCATCGCCGATTTGCGCAGCCGCTTCGACTGGGTGATCTGCGACAGCCCGGCGGGCATCGAGCGCGGCGCCTCCATGGCGATGCGCTTCGCCGACGAGGCCGTCATCGTGACCAATCCGGAAGTGTCCTCGGTGCGCGATTCCGACCGCATCATCGGCATGCTCGATTCCAAGACGGTGCGGGCCGAGAAGGGCGAACGCGTCGAGAAGCACATTCTCATCACCCGCTACGATCCCTCGCGCGCCGCGCGCGGCGAGATGCTGACCATCGACGACATCCTCGAAATCCTCGCAACGCCGCTGCTCGGCATCATCCCCGAGAGCCAGGACGTGCTGCGCGCCTCCAATGTCGGCACGCCCGTCACGCTGTCGAACGCGGACGGCGCACCGGCGCGGGCCTATATCGACGCGGCGCGCCGGCTGTGCGGCGAGACCATCGCGATGCACGTACCGACCGAGCGCAAGGGCTTCATGGATCGTCTGCTGCGACGGAGGGCTGCATGAGCATGGGTTTGCTCCGGCTTCTCCGCGGCAACAAGGCCTCTGCACCGGTCGCACGTGAGCGGCTGCAGATCCTGCTTGCCCATGAACGCGGAATGCGTGGCCAGCCCGATCTGCTCGGTGTGCTGCGTGAGGAAATTCTCGCCGTGGTCTCCAGGCACGTCACGCTGGACCCGACCAAGGTCATCGTCCGGCTCGAGCGCGGCGACGAGGTGTCGACCCTGGAGGTCGATATCGAGGTGCCCAACGATTTCGAGCGCAAGAAAGTGGCAGTCGCGTAAGGGCGCGGCCGGCGACTCCCAGCTTTGGGGTGGGTGAGAGGGCGGTCCGCCGGGCATGGCGGGCCGCCTTCGTCGTCCCGGGCGGATCGAGCTCCAGCGAGTGTCGATGTGATCGGCTCGGCCGGAACGGCGATCATGGCGAGATCGTTGTCTCGGACGCGGAGCGCCGAGCCGGGCGCCGCGGTGTCCTCATAGCGGGAGAAAAGCCCATGATGTCCGAGGTCCAGGTCCACACCGTTGCGCGGCAAATGCTCGAACAGCACGGTTTTGCTGCGATCGCGAAGGCTGCCGAGCAGGCTCGGGCCTGCGAGGGCCGCGGCGAGGCCGACGAGGCCAAGGAATGGCGCCACATCGCCGACGCCATGAAGATCATGCGCGGGCCTGCCCAGAGCTGATCTTTCAAGTCCGGCCGGTTCCATCCTTGATCATCTCGAGGACGCGGGCAGCCAGCGCCTCGACCACGAACGGCTTTGTCAGCACCTGCATACCCGGGGCGAGCTGGCCGTTGCCAATGATGGCGTTCTCCGCGTAGCCGGTGATGAACAGCACGTTCAACGCCGGCCGCGTGGTGCGGGCGGCATCCGCGAGCTGGCGGCCGTTCATGCCGCCGGGCAGGCCGACATCGGTGACGAGCAGGTCGATCCTCGCATCCGATTGCAGGATGTTCAGGCCGCTCGGCCCGTCATGCGCTTCCATGACGTTGAAGCCGATCTCCTCCAGCGCATCGGTCAGAAGCATCCGGATCGAAGGCTCGTCATCGACGATCAGGATGGTGTGGCTTGCCTCCGAGCGCACCGCATTCCTGGTGGGGGGCGGTGAAGGCTTGTCCGCCTCCTTGCCGTAATGGCGCGGCAGATAGAGGCACATGGTCGTGCCCTGGCCAACCTCGGAATAGATCCGGACCTGGCCACCGGACTGGCGGACGAAGCCGTAGACCATGGAGAGCCCGAGGCCGGTGCCCTGTCCGATCGGCTTGGTCGTGAAGAACGGATCGAAGGCGCGCGCGATCACCTCCGGCGTCATGCCGGCGCCGGTATCGGTGACGCAGAGCGAGACGTACTGCCCGGGACTTAAATCGAGTTCGGCGGCGGCGTGCGCGTCGAGCCAGCGGTTGGCAGTCTCGATCGTGAGCCGGCCGCCTTCGGGCATCGCGTCGCGGGCATTGAGGCAGAGGTTGAGCAGGGCATTCTCGAGCTGCGAGGCATCGATCAGCGTCGCCCACATTCCGCCTGATGTGACGACCTCGACGGCGATCTCCGGGCCGACTGTGCGGCGGACCAGCTCCTCCATGCCCATCACGAGGCGATTCACGTCGGTCGGCTTGGGATCGAGCGTCTGCCGCCGCGAGAAGGCCAGCAGCCGGTGCGTCAGCGCGGCAGCACGCTTTGCGGCGCCTTGCGCCGCCGTCACGTAGCGGTCGATGTCCTTGATACGGCCCTGGCCGAGGCGGATTTGCAGCAATTCCAGCGATCCAATGATGCCGGTGAGCAGATTGTTGAAGTCGTGCGCGAGGCCGCCGGTGAGCTGGCCGACCGCCTCCATCTTCTGCGACTGCCGCAGCGCTTCCTCCGCCTCGCGCAGCCGCTCCTGCTCCTTCAGACGATCTGTGACGTCATAACTGAACTGGTAGGCGCCGAGCGGCCGGCCGCTGCCGTCGCGCAGGCAATTGAAGCGCATCTCGTAGAACCGGCGGGCCCGCCCGGGCGCACCAAACTCGGCGATCTCGACGAACGCTTCTCCGGCGAGGGCCCGCGACCAGACCGCGCGGACGGCGTCGCGATGCTCGGGTTGACCCTCAAGCAGCTCAAGCATGTTGTCACCGACCTTCGGCAAGATGCCGTAGATGCGATGAAATTCGCGCGCCGACGCACCGTTGATCGCAAGCCAGCGAAAGTCCGGATCGACGACCTGGACGAAGGCATCGGTGCCCTCGACGAGGTCGGCCATCAGCTTGCGCTCGGCCAGAGCCGCCACCACGCGCGCTTCGAGCGTCTCGTTGAGCTGCTGCAGCTCCCGTTCGGCGCGCTTGCGCGCGGTGATGTCCTGGAACAGCACGGCGACCTGCTTGCGGCTGGCGGGCTCGACGCGGAAGGCGGCGAGCTCGAGATGGCGGCCGGTCGCAATCAGCTCGCGCTCGAACCGGATCGGTCGGCCCGTCCGCAGGACATCGCTGTAGAGCTCCACCCAGCCGTCGGCCTCGTCCGGAACCATCTCCCGGACCTTCTGGCCGACCACGTTGGGGATGCCGGCGTGCTGGGTGTAAGCGGGATTGGCTTCGACATGGACATAATCGCTGAGCGGTCCGTGCGGCCCGTCGAAGAACTCGATGATGCAAAAGCCTTCGTCGATCGAGTTGAACAGCGTCCGGTACCGCTCCTCGCTCTCGGCCAGCGCGGATTCCGCCCGGCGGCGCAGGGTCTGGTCGGCTGCTCCGAGCGCCTTCAGGTGGGCGTTTTCCTCCTCCAGCGCCTTCAGACGGCGTTGGAGGTCCTCAAACTCGATCGAATCCACAATCGCTCGCGGGGTTGGCACTTCCAAGGGGCCGCTCCTCGGCCCTGTCCACGGTGTGGGGCGGTCATATGCACCGTGGCAAGCCACCGGCTCAACGCGGATGGAACCTGAGGGTTCCCGCAGCGCTGGCGGCTCAACGCTCGCCCTGATCGGTGTCACGTACGCCGGTCTTGTGCTGCGTCTGCGGCTGGGCGCGGTCACCCGTCTCCTTGCAAGGGAGCGGCTCCCAGGATCCGTCCGGCGCCTGTTGATAGGCACTGCACGATGAGGACGAGGCCGATTTGTCCTCGTCCTTCTGGGCACCGGTGTTCTTCGCCAGTGCCGGGGTGGCCAGCGCTGCGCTGGCGGCGAGCGCAGCAGTGAAAACGAGGTGGGCAATCCGCATGGGCTCCTCCTGTTCGAAGAAGCCCGCATGCTGGCGAGGAATGTGACGATTGTTGGCCCGGGGGGAGGGGTTCCGTGACGCGTGCTTAATGCCGCGAAAGCCTGGCTCGCTAGCCGCCCTTGGCGCGGATCAGGCCGGCAAGATTGGTCTTCTGGGCCTCGCACCAGCTCGGCATGCCGAGGCGGCGCTGGTTGAGATCGGTCGCCTGGGTCGCCACCGCAACCTCGGCCATCAGATCGTCGTCCTGCTTCTCGCCCATCTTGCCGCCGGTGTGCATCCAGGCGATCGCCTTGCGCACCTTCTCGGTGGTGCCCTCGGGCAGGTGCATCTGCTCCGCCTTCTGGACCAGATCCTGGTAGACGACGTCCGTGCCCGGACATTCAACCTTGGCGGCGAAGGCCTGCAGGACCAAGGTCACATAGGTCGAGCGTGGGTGGTCCTCGGCCTGCGCGGGAGCGGCGATCAGCAACAGGCCAGCCATCAGGAAACCGTAGCGCATCCTTGGTATCTCCTCCGATTTTTGGGAGGCTAGCGTCCGGCGGGCGGCTCCGCAATGGTGCCAGGTGCGAATTTGTCGCTCCCCGCTGCAGTGCGCTATCGTGGGCAGCATCCCGGCCTTGGAGCGCGACATGAGCCTGTTCAGCACGCCGTTCGATCCCATCCGTGACACGGCGCTCGTGACCGGCGCGGGCAACGGCATCGGCCGTGCGATTGCGCAGGCTCTGATCGGCGAGGGCGTCCGGACCGTGTTCGCCGACGTCAGCGCCGAGCGGGTGACGGCCGCGATCGGCGCTTGTGCGAAGCCTGAACTGGCGGTGCCCTGGGTCGGAGATCTTGCCGAGCTCGAGGCATGCGAGGCGTTGCTTGCCGCAGCAAGCGCATCATTGGGCGAGATCACGCACTTCGTCCACAGCGCATCGCCGCCGCGGCGCGAGGCCGATCATGCCCTCGCGGTCGATCGCAGGACCTGGCAGCAGATGCATGCCGTCAATCTCGATGCCGGCTTCCACCTGGCCCGAGAGCTCGCCAAGCGGCTGATCGCGGCGAAGCGGCCGGGCTCGTTCCTGTTTCTCACGTCGCTGCATGCTGGCACACCGCGCAACCTGCCGCATTATTCGACGGCGAAGGCGGGGATGGCGATGCTGGTGAAGGAGCTGGCCAAGACGTTTGGCCGCTCCGGCATTCGTGTCAATGCGCTGGTGCCCGGCGCGATCGCCGCAGGCGGGTTCGTCGCGGATGCTTCGCTGGCGAAACACATTCCGCTCGGGCGTCTCGGCGAGGCCAATGACCTCGCACCGATGGCGCTCACGGTGCTGTCGAACAAGCTGTCCGGTTACGTCACCGGCGCGTCCTTCGTCGTCGACGGCGGCTTGTCACTGACCAACTGGTTCGAGCCGCCGGCGCTGGACGAATAGTCAGCGGCGCCAGGCCGGCACCGGATCGAGCGGCGTGCGATAGAGCTCGTTGTGATCGCGATCGGTGACGCGCACCGCGCAACCCTTCTGCTGCAGCTCGGGCTTCACCTGCGACAGCTCGCATGCGAGTTGATCGGCGCGGTCGGAGGCAACCTCGATGTCCTCGAGAATGATTCCGCCCTGGTTCCTGAACTCTTCACCAACCACAAGATCGAAGGAGTAGTAAGGCATCCGAATTCCCCGATGTGAGGAGCTGAGCTTCCGTGGAAGTCTCAACGCATATCGGATGGTACCACTGAGTCGATATCTACAGGGTGAACAGGCCGCGCAATCTCTGTGCTTATGGCGCAGAAATGATGTGCAGGGTGTGAGCGCATTAATATTTTATTAAATATGTCGGCGCGATCATAAGGCATGGAATTGCAGCAGAACCGGGCTCCGGGAACCGGCAGCTGCAAGAGAAGGCCGCCGGCATAGATCCCGACGGCCTTTTCTCTTGAGCGGAAGATGGCCTGCGCATCGCTTTCCGTAATTGCCCGGACTCAGCGCACCACATCGACTCGGACAGCGTCGGCGAGAGCTGTTGCGCGGTTAGCGCAGCGGCATCGGCGGACGTACGACGGGTCCGTCGTCGTCGGCAACGGCTTGAGTCGTGGTGACCGGTGCGGCCGGTGGCGGCGGCATCGCGGCAGCTTGTGAAGGCGGCGGTGGAGGCGCGAGCGGTGCGGGCGAATAGGCCGGCATGTAGGTGCGCGACACGACCGGCTTCGGCTTGTGAACCGGCGGTGCCGACGCAGGTTTCGGCGGCAGCGCAGCGGCGCGTGCGCGCGGGTCAATCGGCCTCGCATCGGCAGACGGTTTCGGCGCAGGCGGTTTCGCCATCTCGCGCGCCATCTGCTCCTGTCCGGCTTTCAGCTCGGCGATGTTGGCCTTGAGCTGCTCGATCTGCTGCGCCATGGCGGCGAGGTCGCGCGTCATCGATTGCACCGACTGCGCGGCATCTGACGCTGTCGCCGCAGGCGCGGCGGCCGCAACCTGAACCGGGGGCGGCGCGGCCGGGGCGGCTGCCGTTTGGTCGACGGCCGCTTGCGCCACTGGCGGAGCGGCTTGTTCTGCAGGCGGCGCGGCTTGCGCGACGGCGACCGGCGCAGTCTGCGCTGTGGAAGGCAGCAGCGACGTCAGCGAAGCCAATGCGGGGGTCCATTCGGCGAGCGCCTGCCTGGCCTTGTCGCCATGCTGCTCCCAGGCGATCGTGGCGGCCGCGCTTGATCCGGCAAACAGGAACGTGACGAACGCACCGCGCAGCCACTTGCGCACGGCGGATCGCTTCTGCGGGCCACGACCCTCGTTCGCCGCGACGCGTATGGCGGTGTCGACCGAGGGCGGTGTCGCCGGCTGCGGCTCCGTAACTGGACTGAACTTGGGCTCCACAGAGATCTTGCGCTCCAGAGAGGCTCTCGGCTCCGGCGCGAATTTCGGCTCCGGTCGCGGCGCGACGTCGGGCGCCAGCGCGGGCGCGACACTGATCGGGCGCGAGGCCAGCACAATGTCGGGCGAAATCTGAATCGCGTCGTGCGGATCGTTGTCCTTGACCGTGTCCTTCACGATCTCATCGACGATTTGCTTGGGGTTCAGCGTCGCGAGCATCGCAGCTCCTCTGAGGCCCAGGCGCTCGAAGCCCGGGTGTTAAGTCCTGGTCGTCCGCATTGGCGCGAGCCGATCTGTTGCAGTGAGCCCATCCAAACGGATGAGCCCGGCCCAATGACGCACGAGTCCAGCCGGGTTTGACCAAAGCAAGGCGAGGGGATGGAGATGATGCGACGCTCTTCCGCCGTTTGTGGTGATGGAACCTCGGTTGCCGAACACGCGCAATTGTTCCGCACTGCCTTGTTTTCAGCACGATTTGGGCAGCATCTCGCGGTGCTGGGGGCGCTGCTATCCGCTATCGGGGGCCGGCGGTGCCAAGATCTTTCATCGCTCTGTTTATTGTTGCCTTGCTGCCGCTGGGCGGCTGCATGCAGACCACGCTTTCGCCGTCGACCGACGCGAGCATGACGCCGCGCGACCGGCAGTTGCTCGCGCATACGCCCTATGCGCAGGCGAACGTGCCCGAGCAATATCTCCGTCACATCGTCGATTACCAGCGCAAGGAGCAGCCGGGTACCATCCTCGTCGATACCGACGCCCGCTACCTCTATTACGTGCTGCCTGACGGCAAGGCGATCCGCTACGGCGTTGCGGTCGGCGAGGAGGCCATGGCGTTCTCTGGCGTCGCGCGGGTCGGCCGCCTGGCAGAATGGCCGGATTGGGTGCCGACGGCAGATATCCAGGCGCGGCTCGGACCGTATCCGGCGCGCGTTCCCGGCGGCCCGGCCAATCCGCTCGGCGCGCGCGGCATCTATCTCTATGTCGGCAACAAGGACACGCTCTACCGCATCCACGGCACCAATCAGCCCGAATATATCGGGCAGGCGATCTCGTCCGGCTGCATCCGGATGCGCAATGAGGACGTGATCGATCTCTATGACCGGGTGAAGCTGAATTCGATGGTCGTGGTGCTTCCGCCCGGACAGAGCGCGCGGGCCGAGGCGGGTGGAAGCTGGCGTGGATAGGGCGGGGCGCGCATGCCGTCCAGCGTCCTGTTCTGCGACAATTTTAGCCATTGTTTTGCGCCGTCCCTAACGTCTCGCGCCTAGCGTGCAGCGAGCAAGGGGGTGCTCGCATGTATCTCGTGAAGAATTCGCCGCGCGCGCTGTTCGCCGCGCTGATTCCGCTGGCCATCGTCGAAGCCGTGCTGCTGGTCTTCGCTCTCGCGGGAGGACAGCTGACCGATCCTGTCGGCGTGCCAGCGCCCGATCAGATTCTGGTGATGTATGCCGGCCGCATGGCGATGAACGCGGCCTTCCTGTTCGCCGGACATATCGTGCTGCGGCAGTGGACTGTCTCGAGCCGGCTCGCCTACGGCCTGATGGGCGGCGTCATGGCGGCATTGAGCTATGGCATCGCGATCCGCAACCACATTCAGCTAGCGGCGCCCGGCGACGGCACGGTGATGACCATTGGTCTGCTGCCGGCCATCGCGGGAATGATCGGTGGCTTCCTCTACGGTCAGTTCGCCGGGCTCAGTCCGGTTGCGCGCGCAGACGGGGAAGTGTCCGCTGCCGACGCATCGGGGAAGCCCCCGCCGCTGGCGTTCAATGGGCCGGTCCGCGTCCGCACGTCGTTCGCGGGCATCGTCATCGCCGCGCTGATACCGACGGTGCTTGCAACTCTGCTGCCCTACACGTTGGTGCCGCTGCTCATGAACGGCTTTGGGGACAAGAGCACCGCACATATCTTCGCGGCGGTGATCCCGGCGCAGACCTTCATGGTCATGATGGTGATCTCTGTCATTCCTTCGAGCATCTTCATGCTCTGCGTTCACCACCTCGCGCGAGCTTCGAGCCGTCGCAATGCGTGGGAATATGCGGCGATCGGCGGCGTGGCGGCATTCGGCTGTGCGCTCTTGCTCGCGTTTGCGTTGCCGCTGCTGGCCCTTCTCGTGGTGCCGGCGGCATTCTGCGGAGCTGTCATGGGCGCGATCTATCGCCGCTTCGCCGGCCTCGAGCCGATGCCGCTACCGGAGGCCGTGATCGCGACCGATCCGAACACGCTGGTCGATGCCGATCATCCGTCGCGCCACCAGCATGGCGTCATTCTCAGCAACTGATCGCCGGGGACAAGGAAATGAAAGAGATTGCGGCGCTCGGCGCGGGATTGGCGATCGCGGCCGTGGCGGCGCTCTGGTTCGCGACCGGTCCTGTGGTGGTGAATGCCGAGATCAAGCCGCTTCAGCCGAGCGCGGATATGCCGGTCTTCAGGCCCGTTCCGACCGCACTGGCCGGGCACGACAACCGGTGACAACTTCGCCCTAGTTTTCAGGCCGGGCGACGCGCCATTGCAGTGTCGTCGCAGTGCCGTTGGCATCGCCCGGCGCCTTGTCCGCGGGCGAGGTGTAGAGCGGGCGATAGCGGTACGCCCACATCCTGCTGCCGTCGTTGCGGCTGATCACGGTGAAGTCGCCGATAGCCTTGGCGTCGGCCGTCGCGGCGAGCGGTACCCAGCTCTCGGTGCATTTGCCGTTGCAGTTCGACGTCTTTCCGGTGGTATCGCGCTCGTAAGTATAGAGCGTCATGCCCTTGAGATCGACGAGCTTAGGGCCCTGCTTGGTGATGACCACCTTTGCCGGCGCGGTCGTCGCCTCGGGTTTCGGCGGAGGAGGGGCATCGCCGCCGCCATGGCCGTTGGCAAGCGCAGGCGCGGTCGAAAGCGCGATGGCCGCGGCCGCGATGAGACACCTGAACATCCGAACCCCCGAACTGCAAAGTTAATCGCGCGTTAAGCGCAGAATGTTGCCGACCGTAGCAGCCGAAGGTTAGTTCCTGGTTTCGCGGGCCTGCGACAATTACGTACAAAGTGCCGGATCACGCCTGAATATCGCGCAGCGGCGCCCGGCTCAGATCGTTGCCGGCGGCAATCGCCTTGCGCAGCAGCCGCATCAACTCCTCGCCCTCTTTCGCGCTGAGGCCGCGCAGCATGATGCGCTGGGCGGACTCCACGGCCGGCGTGATCTTGCGCAGCGTGCGCCGGCCCTCGTCGGTGATCACGAGCTCACGGGCGCGGCGGTCGCGGCTGGAGGCGCGGCGCTCGGCAAGCCCCTTCTGCACGAGGCGATCGATCACGCCCGTGATGGTGGTGCGGTCATAGGCGATCAATCCCGCAAGCGTCACCTGGTCGAGCCCCGGATTGGCCTTGATGGTCGCGAGCGCGGCGTATTGCACCGGCGTCAGGTCGAAGCCGGCGTCTTCGACCTCGGCGAGGAACACCGCGACCGCAATCTGCTGGAAGCGGCGCGCCAGATGCCCGGGCATGTCGTTGTTGTCTTTCACCGAATTCTCCGTTGCGACAAGGACGGCGCGGATCGTTGACAAGTATACTGATCGTCAGCATACTGATCAATATCGAAGAAGACGTTGCCGGGAGAGGTGTCATGCAATTTCATCTGAATGGATTTCAGCCGGGCGATCCGGAGATTGCCGATCCTGCCGAGCGCGTTCAGGTCTCGGGTGCGCAAGGCGCCGTGCCGCGTGAGGTGGATGTTCTCATCGTCGGCTGCGGACCTGCAGGCCTCACGCTCGCGGCGCAATTGGCGCAATTTCCCGATATCAAGACCTGCATCGTCGAGCAGAAGCCGGACCGCCTGCTGGTCGGGCAGGCCGACGGCATCGCCTGCCGCACCATGGAGATGTTCCACGCCTACGGTTTCAGCGAACGGGTGTTGAAGGAGGCCTATTGGGTCAACGAGACGACGTTCTGGAAGCCGGACGAGCGGCGGCCCGAGACGATCATCCGCAGCGGACGGGTGCAGGACGTCGAGGACGGGCTGTCGGAATTCCCGCATGTCATCCTCAATCAGGCGCGCATTCATGACGGCTTTCTCGACGTCATGCGCAAATCGCCGGCCAAGCTCGAGCCCCATTACAGCCGCCGCTTGCTTGACCTTCAGGTCGATCCGGCTGCCGGTCCCGCCGACCACGCCGTGACCGTCCGCCTCGAACGCGTCGACGCCGCGAACGAGGGCAAGGTCGAGACGGTCAAGGCGCGCTACGTGGTGGGCTGTGACGGCGCCCGCAGCACGGTGCGCAAGTCGATCGGCCGCGAGCTGCACGGCGATTCCGCCAACCACGCCTGGGGCGTCATGGACGTGCTGGCCGTGACCGATTTTCCGGACATCCGCTTCAAGTCGTTGATCCAGTCGGCGAAGGACGGCAGCCTGCTGATCATTCCCAGGGAAGGCGGCTACATGGTCCGCATCTATGTCGAGCTCGCCAAGCTCGACATCGGCGAGCGCGTCGCCAATCGCAACATCAGCGCCGACGACGTGATTGCGAAAGCGCAGCGGATCCTGAAGCCGCATACGCTGGAGGTGAAGGAGATCGCCTGGTGGTCGGTCTACGAGATCGGCCAGCGCCTGACCGACAAGTTCGACGACGTGCCGGACGCGGAGATCGCAACGCGCCTGCCGCGAATCTTCATCGCCGGCGATGCCTGCCACACCCACAGCCCGAAGGCGGGGCAGGGCATGAACGTCTCGATGCAGGACGCCTTCAATCTCGGCTGGAAGCTCGCCGGCGTGCTCCGCAAGCAGTGCGCCCCGACCCTGCTGCATTCCTATTCGGCCGAGCGCCAGTCGGTTGCAAAGGAGCTGATCGATTTCGACCGCGAATGGGCCGGCATTCTCGCCTCCGCCGCCAAGGCGGGCGGCGCCGATGCCGCCAGGACGCAGGACTATTTCGTCCGGCACGGCCGCTACACCGCGGGCACCGCGACGCACTACACGCCATCGATCCTCACCGGCGCAGGCTCGCACCAGCATCTCGCGGAGGGCTTCATCATCGGCAAGCGCTTCCACTCGGCGCCCGTGATCCGGCTTGCGGACGCAAAGCCGGTGCATCTCGGTCATGCCGCGCAGGCTGACGGACGTTTTCGGATCTACGCGTTTTCTCCCGCCGAGAATCCCGCAGCATCGGACTCGGCTATACGTCACTTGTGCAAATTTCTCGCGGAGTCCCCGGAATCTCCGATCCGGCGCTATACGTCCGGGACGTCCGATGTCGACAGCGTGATCGATCTGCGCGCGGTGTTTCAGCAGGATCATCGCGAGCTTGCGCTCGAGGCAATGCCGCCCATGTTGCTCCCGAGCAAGGGCCGTTACGGCTTGTACGATTACGAGAAGATGTTCTGCCCCGACCTCAAGAGCGGTCACGACGTTTTCGCCATGCGCGGCATCGACCGGCGGTCAGGCTGCATGGTCGTGGTGCGGCCCGACCAATATGTCGCAAGCGTGCTGCCGCTCGATGACTTTGCCGGGCTTGCGTCCTACTTCGATGCGTTCATGTTGCGGATCAAATGACGGTCCGGCAGCGCCGCTTACGCGCTACGCCGATGAACGGCGGATGAATATTGAACTGCACGCGGTGTGCGGTTCAGTCTTTTGACGGATGAGCCCCTTCTGTGCGGAACGCCCGTTCCGCTGGCGCGTTCCGACTCGCATGAGGAGGAACACGTCATGAAATTCAAGAGCATTATGATTGCCGCATTGCTGCTCGCTCCAACAGCGGCGATGGCCGCGCCGGGCATCGTCACCGTCTCGACCGGCCTGCGCGCCGGGCCGGGGCCGGGTTTTCCACTCGTCGACCGAGTCCCCGAGGGCGCTCGCGTCAACATCCATGGCTGCCTGCGTGGCAATGCCTGGTGCGACGTCAGCTTCTCGGACGATCGCGGCTGGGTGTCGTCGCAATATCTCGAATATCTCTATCGCAATCACTACGTCTATCTGCCCGACTACGTCGACGAGATCGACGTGCCCGTCGTTCCGTTCGTGCTGACATCGTACTGGTCGAGCTATTATGGGGGCCGGCCGTGGTACCACCGCCACGCCTACTGGAATAGCTACTGGACCTCGCACCAGCGCGTTGCGACGCGGATGACGATCGACCCGCGTGCGGCCCGCATCGGACGTGCGGCAACGCGCGATGCGGCGGTCGCTCTGGAACGGGAAGGCGTGCGGGGCAAGGGCGCCGCCGCGATCTCCGGACGTAACGCTGCGAACTCACGGCCCGATGCGGCGATCGGCAAGCGCGACGCGGCGATCGCAAAGCGCGACGCGGCGATCGCGAAGCGCGACGCCGGGATCGCGACGCGCGACGCTGGGAAACGCGATGCTGCGGTTGCCGTCGACCGGACCCGCGCCGGACGGAGCGAGCGTATCGCGCATCAGCGGAGCAATGTGCAGACGCGCAATCCGCGCGATGCCCAGGCACGCATGATGCACGAACGGCAAGCGAGCCCCGCCGCGGCGCATGCCCAGCCGATGGCGCGTGCGCATGAAGCACCGCGTGTGTCCGCCGCACCTGCCGTGCGGCCCGCGATGCCGCATGTCGCGCAGCCGAATGTGAGTCGGGGTTCGCCGATGAATGCCCATGCGCAGATGCCGGCGCCGCATGCGGCGGCACCTGCAATGCCGCACCCCGGCGGCGGTGGCGCCCCCCATATCAATGCGGCGTCGCGCGGTGGCGGTGCACCGGCCGGCGGCCCCGGGCAAAAGCACTGAATCCATCAAGAGCCGCAGCGTCGTTCGAAAAGCCCGGCCCCTCGCGCCGGGCTTTTCTCCGTCATGAGGATGTCGAGAAAATTTAACTCAGTTCTTCGCGGGCAGATTTCATCGATCGTAACATGTCTACCCAAAGCTGTAAGCATCCACTCGGGGCAGCGGGGCACGGGAGGATGACATGAGACAGAGCCAGGCGGAGACGCGCCGCCACAATGTCGCGAAGCGTTCGATGACGAAGGAGGCCAAGCAGCTGGCCAGCCTGATTGCCGGATTGCGCGAATCCCTCGACGGGATCCTCAAGGAACGGACGAGTGCCAAGCTCACCGGCGCCGAGATGGGTCTGCTCGATGAGCGCCGCAACAACCTGCTGCTCACCATCGCAGCCCTCGACGACCGCCTCTCGGCAGTGCAGGGGCTGATTGATCTCGGCCGCCCCCACGTCATCCGCGTGCATTAGCGGATCCCGGACGTGGGATGATCGGTTCCGTCGCCGATGTGACGGGCCGGGTCCCGGCGGCCGATCCTGCGGCAGTTGGAGTCGCGCTTCCGTGGGCACGCCGATGCCGGCCGCGAGCGCCATGCTTTGCGGTTGGCACCAAATTGCCACGCTCCCGGCGAATTGCCGCCAAAGCCCGCTGCCACGAGGAGGCCGGGTGCAGGGCGACGCAAGGGGATGCGAATTGGCCTACAAGATGGTCGCAGAACGCGACAACGAAAAGTATAGTTTCGCCCGCGAGAGCCGGCTGCTCATCGTGGCGAAGGCGAAGGTGTGGGCGAGCGAAGGGTGGCGGGTCGTCATCACCGACCAGGACGGCAAGGCCTACGCGCCGCCCGAGTTCGATCAACTGTTGGCGGCGTGACCGACAGGCGGGCGGGGGACGACGTTTGACACCGCTGTGTGGATTGGGGCGCGACCGGATCGTGCCCCTGATCGGTCTTGCGGCCGCCGGCGTTTTGACGGCGACGGTTGCAGCCGCTCAGAATCTCGACGCCGGCAAGTCGCCTGCGAAGCTCTTCGCCGACGGCTGCGCGACCTGTCATCGCAGTCCGCGGGGCCTCGCCAAGGGGCGCTTCAGCCTGACGCTGTCCTGGTTTCTGAAGGACCATTACGCGACCAGCTCGGACTCGGCCAAGGTACTCGCCGCCTATCTGGAATCGGTCGACGAGCCGTCGCCGAGTGCCCTAGCCAAGCCTGCCAAGAAACCCGCGCGATCCGCACCATCGCGTCCGCCCAAGCCGGCGCAGAGCCAGTAGGCCGCCCGGCTCCTGCTAACCGCGCCGATAGGTCTGCGCGAGTAGCCGCGCGTGCACGGCCCGCAGCTCGGCGCTCATGCGCGTCTGTCCCGTCGTGACATAGGAGAGCCAGGCGCCGTCGGCGGCCAGACGCACGGTTAGCAGATCCGGCGCGCCGTCGGTCGCGCGATGACGCTTCAGGCGCGCCTTGATCCAGTCGTTCCAGAGCTTGCGCAGCGGCGGATCGGTGACGACGACCATGCTCAACGCCGCCCATGGGGTCGCGAAACCGAACGCCTTGCCGGTGAACACGGCATTCACATAGGCCCGCGTGAAGCTGCCGCGTGGCTTCGGATCGGCTTCGACGGCGGCGTCAATCTCGGCATCGACGCGGGCGAGGAGATCGGCAAACAGGCCTTCGATCAGTGCTTGCTTGCTGCCAAAATGGTGAAACAGCCCGCCCTTGGTGACACCGGCCGCCTCGGCGACCGCCTGCACCGTGACGCCGGAGACGCCGTGGTCCATCGCGATCGCCGCGGCGTGGTCGAGCAGGGCGCGCCGGACCTGCTCGGGCTGCTTGGCGCGGGTGTAGCGGCTTTCCGGCATCAATGCGCCGTGGTCTGCGAGAACAGGTTGATGATCACGACCCCTGATACGATCAGGGCGATGCCGACGAAGGCCGCGGCGTCCAGCATCTGGCGGAACAGCACGAAGGAGACGGTGGCGGTCAGGATGATGCCGACCCCGCCCCAGATCGCATAGGCGATGCTCAAGGGGATGACGCGGATCGCGACCGACAGCGCGTAGAACGAGGCGACATAGAACAGCACCATGGCCAGCGTCGGCCAGGGCCGCGTGAACTGCGCGGATTGCTGCAGGAAGGCCGATGCGGTGACCTCGAGAATGATGGCGAGGGCGAGCGCTGCATAGGCATTGAAGGTTGGCGTCATGGTCAGCTCGGGACAAGAGAAAGATACCGCGCGGTAGGTATGTTTAACACGCCGCTCTTGGCTTCGGCCCGCGCCAGGTATCACATGTGAGTGACGGGCCTGCGACATGGGTGAAAAGCGGAACGAAGCCGCCGCGTGATCGCGCGGCGGCTCCAGCTGGTCGTGGTGGTTCGATCCCTGTCAGTTGACCCGTACGGAGAGCTCGACGTCTTCGGCGAACGGCGTCGACATGTAGCGGCTTCCGGCCTTGCGTACGCGCGCCAGATAGTCCGGGCTGTCGTCGGCATTGTCGGCGACGATGATCGCGCCAGTCCCGAGATGGCCTTCGAGCAGATCGAGGATCTCCGGGTAGAGCGCCTTGGCGCCGTCGAGCAGCACGAGGTCAATCGTATCGGGCAGATCGGCGCTGAGCGTCTTCAGCGCGTCGCCTTCACGGATTTCGACGAGATCGATCAGGCCGCCGGCGATGAGGTTCTTGCGCGCCCGAGCCGCCTTGGACGGCTCGAACTCGCTGGTGATGAGGTGGCCGCCGCCATTGTCGCGCAAGCCCGCGGCAAGGTGGAGCGTCGAGATGCCGAACGATGTGCCGAACTCGACGATCGTCCGGGCGCGGGAGCTGCGCGTCAGCATGTAGAGCAGCGTTCCCGTCTCGCGCGAGACCGCGAGCGGGACGTCCTTCAGGCGTCCGTACAGGTCATGGTAATCGGTCTTGCTCTGCATCATCCGCGCCCGGTCTGCATCGGACAAATCGGCGACGGCGGCTCGCATTGCGCCATTTGCTGACTCGGCCTCGTCGAAGAGGCGATCCAGCAGCGGCGCAAGCGATGTGATGGTCGAGGTGGTCATTCGATATCTCCGGAAGGTGGAAGGGAACGTGTGCTTGCGTGCCGACGGAAATACGACTAATTCGTCGCATTTCCTATTCGCATTGCCGGAGAGCGCGATGGCCGAGCGTCGAAGCCGTTCAATTTCCTCGCGAAAACAGCCGCAACAGGTTCGCTCCAGCGAGCTCGTGGCGGCCATTCTCGATGCCGCTGTTCAGGTTCTGGCGAGGGAAGGCGCGCAGCGTTTCACCACGGCGCGGGTGGCGGAGCGGGCCGGGGTGAGCGTCGGGTCGCTCTATCAGTATTTTCCCAACAAGGCCGCGATCCTGTTCCGTCTCCAGAGCGACGAGTGGCGACGCACCAGCGAGCTGTTGCGCGATATCCTCGCGGATCGGAGCAAGCCGCCGCTGGTGCGGCTGCGCGCGCTGGTCCATGCCTTCATCCGCTCCGAGTGCGAGGAGGCCGCAATCCGCGTTGCGCTGAGCGATGCCGCGCCGCTCTATCGCGACGCCCCCGAGGCGCAGGCCGCGCGGGCCGCCGGTGAGGACATCATCGCGGCGTTCATGCGGGAAGCGCTGCCCAAAGCGCCGAATGCGACGCGCGTGCTAGCCGGCGAGCTGATCAAGACGACGCTGAGCGAGATCGGCAAGCGGTTTTCGGAAGCACCGCGCAGCGAGGCCGAGATCGCGCGTCACGCCGGCGGCCTGGCCGACATGTTCTGTGCCTATCTCGGAGAGTTGGCGCGACGCTGAGGTGCAGGCGCTGCATGACTCCGGCCTGGAAGTGCCGCGCTATGATCGCTGCGCTTGCGTCGCGGCGCGATTGTCCTTACGGACCTCTTTCATGCTCGTCATCTCCATTCAAAGCCAGGTGATCCACGGCCATGTCGGCAACAGCGCGGCCGCCTATGCCATCCAGGCGGAGGGCGTGAACGTTGCGGCAGTGCCGACGACGCTGCTCTCCAATCATCCGCGGTACCCGAGCCTGCGCGGGCGGGTGCTGGAGACCGAGCTCGTCGCCGATCTTCTGAGGGGTGTGGAGGAGCGCGGCCTCGTCGACGAGGCGGCCGTGCTCGTGACCGGCTATCTCGGCTCGCCCGGAAATGCCGCCGTGATCGCCGATTTCGTCGAGCGGGCGCTCACGCGGAATGCGAAGCTCGTCTATCTCTGCGATCCCGTGATCGGTGATGACGGCCGCGTTTACGTCGCAGACGGCATTTTGGACGTGGTCCGGCACCGGCTGCTGCCGGCAGCAAACCTGACGACGCCCAACCAGTTCGAGCTCGAGCTGCTCTCGGGCCTCACGATCGCTGACGTCCAAGGCCTGCGCGCGGCGTGTGCGGCGCTGGCGGCGACCGGCCGCATCGATGTCGTCGCCACCGGCTGCACGCTCACCGACACGGCGGCAGGGCAGGTGGAGACGATCCTGTGCGCCGACGGGCAGTTGTCGCGCTTTGCGACGCCGCGCCTGCCGATCCGCCCCTACGGCACCGGCGATCTCCTCACCGGCCTGATTGCGGCCCATCTGGCCAAGGGTGAGGCGACCGAGGCTGCAGTGCGGCTTGCGGTCGAGACGATCTTTGCGGTGCTGGTGCGCACGCAGGAGGCCGGCACGGCCGAGATGCGGCTGGTGCCGTTGCCGATTCCCGGCGCGTAAAGCGTAACGGCGTCAGGTCGCGCGCTTGCCGGCCGATTGAGCCGATTTCTGCGGCTTCGCGGGACCCTTCTGCTCGCGTGCGGCCTGGGCCTTTGGCGGCTTTGCATGGGCCGCGGCGCGCACCACCTTCTTGGACTTCACGCTGGCGACTTGCTTGCCGTCGCCGGTGCCCCGCCGCGAGATGTACTCGGGGCCGTCGACCGGGCCGACATGCGGCGGATCGCGGCCGAGATAGGGCCGGCCGATGCCGTACGCCTTGCCATTGGCATCGACCCACTTCCACAGGATTTCGGTCGAGACCCAGCGTTGTGCGCGGTTATTCCCCTGGGTGCTGACGATATCGGCCGCCATGCCGTGGCCATAGCCGCCGCGCATGCTGCCGCCATGATAGGAACGGTCGGAGGCGGCCTTCAGGCCGCTCGCGATCGACTGGCGATAATCGTCGCGGAATGCGCTGGTAATGCCGGGCGAGAGACCGGCGGCTTCGGCGGCGAGCAGCGTGCGGAAAAGCTTTTGCTTAAAGCTCTTGTCCATGCCGCCGATGACGTAGTCCATCATCGACATGCCGGCGTGCTCGGCCGCCTTCGGATCCTTCCAGCCAAAATCCTCATCGACCAGCTTGGTGAAGCTGCGCATCACCGTGACCGTCTTGCCCTTGCGCTTGACGGTGACGGCGCGGCGCTCCTGAACCTTGATCGAGTCTTCCTTTGCGGTGCGCTGATAGAGCGCCCAGAGATAGCGGTCGATGCAGGCATCCATGACGAAGCATTCGTCGAGCACGGCGACGGTGTCGGCTGGCGGGGATGCCTTGCTCACAGGCGTGACGGGGCCGCTTGCGATCGCCGCGGCGGACAGCGCGTCCGTCGACACGATCTCGGTGGGATCGGCGGATGCCAGCTTGACGGGCTCCGCGGTCGCGGCGGGAGCAGCCTCACTCACGACGGGCTCCGGTTCAGGCGATATCTGCGGTGCGGGCGGTGCCTCCACCGGCAGGATCAGCGCCGGATCGGCCGAGGCGAGCTTGACGGCGGGAGCTGGCGTCTCGGGCGCGGCTTCAGCGATCGTCGGGGCCGGTGCTGCGGCGACGGCAGCAGCAATGTCGGCGGTCAAGGCGATGCCGTCCTCGATCGTCGCAGCGCGCGGCACGTCGGCGAGGTCGAGCCGGCCGAGATCCTTGGCGCGCGAGATCGCAGCCGCATTGGCACCGCTGTTCTCGATGAGGGCTGGAGCATAAGCGGAGAGGGAAAGCGCCAGCCAGCCGGCGAGCACGGCCGACGGGCAAGTGACCGCTACCAGAAGAGACCGCCGATCGTTCATGATCCCTGCCTCCAAACGGTTCTGCCCGAACCCGTCTTGTCCGGACAGTCATGATGCAAACAGTCTGACGCAAACAGTCTTGCACGGAAAGGCACGCAGCGCGTCGATTGTTCGGAGGACCGTGTGGCAGTGCAATGGCGCAAATCCGTGAAAACAGGCTTTTCGGAGGGGTGTTGCCGAGGTGCAACGCGGGTTCCATGAGGGTGTCTCACCGCCGCGTCACGCGCAATCTTGTTGCGGCGGGCGCGCTTGGTCGGCCATGACGCAGGCCTCGCTTTGCCCCCTGGACGCCTTCGAGCCCACCGAACCCCTGAGGCACTATCTTGCGGGCCGCCGCGATTCGCCCAAGGCCTTGGACGCATTAAACATATCGCCATGCACTACGCGCGTTATTGCAATGCAGCAAAGCATGTCGCAATGCAACAAATCAGGCCTAAATATGCTCCGACTCGTCCACTCAGGAGCATCACCAATGAACAAGAAGACTCTGTCGATCGCTGCCGCCATCCTGGCGATCGCGGGCAGCAGCGCGGCTTTCGCTGCCGAACTGCCGACTTACGAGGCCAATGGATTTCCGGTCTCGCCTTTGCAGGTTCGCGTCCTCGGCGCCGCGCATGTCGAGCAGCAGACGGCTGCGCCGACCACGGTCGCCTCGGTCCTCCAGGCCAAGGTCCTCAGCCCTCGCAAGGTGAAGACCGCGACCGTCGGCGTGGCCCGCTAAGCTGATGTTGTGAATGGCAGGTGGGTTCCGCGGAGAGGCGGGATCCACTGCTTCACGTGACGTCTTAGCGGTCGACGTTGCTTGCGCGTCGCGCGATGTCTCGGCGCGATCAATCGATGCCGATGCGCTGATTGAGACTCCGGCCGCGAACAAGTTCGCGTGAATGAGCCGGTGATGTATCTCCGTTCATAACGGACGTGATCCATTTAACGGTTGCTTTGCAGACCGCATCGCTTGATGCGGCTGCCGCGCTTCTGCGGCCTATGTTGCAATCATAATGGAAGGCCGTCATGCCCGTTGCGCAGAAAGTCGTTGCCGCTCCCAGGTCGCCGCGCGCGTTGATTCTCAAGCACGCCACTTTGCTCGCGGCCGCGGTCTTGTTCGTATTCGTGCTCAGCCTGACATACGGGCTCGATCTCAGCCCCGGATTCTTCTGAGCGATCGTCCACAGCGCGCGAGGTTGTGCGCGTGCCAGCCCTGCGGCTGCATGGGTTGAGGCCATTGGCGCGCTGACGTAAGGCTGATCCATGGATCAGCGGACGAGCGGCGCTGAGGCTCTTTCCCAGAAGAACGATGCAGGGCCTGCACTGCTCGGCGTCACTTGCGGCCTTGCCGCGGCGCTGTTCTGGGCGCTCGGCTTTGCCGGCACGCGGCATGGGCTCAAGGTCGGATTCACGCCGGTCGATCTTTTGGTGCACCGCTATGTCTGGTCGGGGATCGCGTTCCTGCCGCTGGTGGCGCGCGCCGGCATCAAGGATCTCTGCGGCATCGGCTGGAGCAGGGGCCTCGTGCTGATGGTGCTCGGCGGCCCCGTGATGTCGCTGATCTCCTACACCGGCTTCCTGTTCGTCCCGCTCGGCCATGGCAGCGTGATCCAGCCCTCCTGTGCGACGCTCGGCGGCCTCCTGCTCGCGGCGTTCGTGCTGGGGGAGCACATCACCGCCTCGCGCCTCGTGGGCGCCCTCGTCATCGTCGGCGGTCTTGGCGTGATCGGCGCGGAATCGATCGGCCATATCGGCGCCGAGGGCGTGCAGGGCGATCTGATCTTCGTGCTGACGGGATTGATGTTCGCCGGCTTCGGTGCGGCCCTGCGGCACTGGCGCGTCTCGGCGGTCTCGGCCGCGCTGGTCATCAACGTGCTGTCGCTGCTGCTGTTGCCGGCCTACATCGCGATTGTCGGGCTCGCCCATGTTGCGGCGATCGGCGTCACCGAAAACGCCATCCAGGCGCTGGCGCAGGGCGTGCTCGCCGGTCCCGCCGCGCTCTATCTGTTCGCGGTCTCGGTGCAGCGCCTCGGCGTTGCCCGCGCGGCCGTGTTTCCAGCCTGCGTGCCGGCGCTGACGCTGCTCACCGGCTGGCTGCTGCTTGGCGAGGCGCCGACGATGTTGCAGACCGCGGGCCTCGTGACGGTGCTGTGCGGGTTTTATCTGGCGCAGCGGCAGCGATAGGTGAAACAAGAAGGCCGCCCGGAAGGCGGCCGCTCAAGTCTCAAGACGTGATGCAATCGAACAGGTAACCCTGCAAGCCAGCCCCGGGTCGTGAAAATCGATACGCGCTGCAAACGCCTGCCCGGCACGTCGAAGCTTATACCGATTTTTCGGCGGGTTAAGAGGGATTGTGCGTTCCGGAGCTGGAACCGGCGTTAGCCTTACCGCGGGCGGCTGGGCCACCCCGTCCGCGCGCTCAAGCCTTCCGCACGAACTCCGACTTCAAGTTCATCGCGCCGATGCCGTCGATCTTGCAGGCGATGTTGTGGCCGTCGCTGGCGTCCTGGAGGCGGATGTTGCGCACCTTGGTGCCGCCCTTCACGACCGAGGAGGAGCCCTTGATCTTGAGATCCTTGATCACGATGACGCTGTCGCCGTCGGCGAGCACGTTGCCGTTGGCATCGCGCACGCCAGCCTCCTGCGCGGCATTCGCGGCCGCCTCCACCGTGCCGCTCCATTCATGGCCGCATTCCGGGCAGACCCAGAGATCGCGGTCCTGATAGGCGTGCTCGGAGTTGCAGGCGGGGCATTTCATCGCGTCAGTCATGGCAGGTCTCATCAAGCGCTTCGTTCGCGGCGCGACCGTAGGGGCCGGAACCAGGAAAGCAAGGGAAAGCTGCGGAAGCCGGGAAGGGCGATCCGTCGAAGGTGCGATATCACCGAAACGGCGCGGCGGCGCGCTGTTGATGCAAATCAACCTCGGCCGCTCGGCCCGTTCTAGGCTTTACCCGTCGGCAAGCCACGACGGGGAATCGCGCGATGTCGCACAGTGCTCGTATCTACATCGGCCTCGCCATCCTCATTGCGTTGTCGGTGCTGTTTCTGTTCAGCGTCGTCCACACCGCTGCCGGGGCCCCGAGGTCCGGTCCGCGCGCGGTCGCCGAAGGGCATCGCCTGGCGCAGGCGTGGTGCCAGACCTGTCACGCCGTCGAGCCGCGCATGGCCGGCTTCTTCGATGAAGCCCCGAGCTTCCAGGCCATCGCCGACCGCAGCGGCACCACCGCGCTGTCGCTCAAGGTGTTCTGGCGGACCAGCCACCAGAACATGCCGAACCTCGTGATCTCGCCGGAGCAGTCGGACGTGCTGTCGGCCTACATCCTGAGCCTGCGCGGCAGGTGAGGGCCCCCCGAGGCCATTTTTGCGAAAACAACCCCATGCACAGTAGACATGTCCTTGATAAGGCTGTCTATTTCGGTTAAGTCGAATGTTCGATTAAGCAGAATTGAGCTTGCGGCGTCGGGCAAAACAGGGGCGGGCCGGCGCACATGGCCGTGCGGGCGTGCGGCATCATCCCGGATTGCGCTGTGCGCCGTCCGGGCTAGGTTGTCGCGGCCATCCGCAGACGGGCCCGCCATGTCTTTCCTCCTCAACATCGATGTTCCCGACGTGGCGCAAGCCACGCGCTTCTACACCGCCGCCTTCGGCCTCACCGTCGGCCGCCGCTTCGGCACCGATTTCGTCGAGCTGCTCGGCTGGCCCGCGCCGGTCTATCTCCTGACCAAGCAGGCTGGCACGTTGGGGGCCGGCAGCGACCACCGCCGCTATGCGCGGCACTGGACGCCGCTGCATGTCGACGTCGTCGTCGAGGATGTCGATGCGGCCGTCGAGCGCGCGCTGCGCGCCGGCGCGATCCTGGAGGCACCCGCGCGCGATGCGCCGTATGGCCGGATCGCGATGCTGGCCGATCCGTTCGGGCACGGGTTTTGTCTGCTGGCGTTCAGCGAGAAAGGGTATGACGCGCTGTTGGCAAGTAGCCCGGATGGAGCGCAAGCGTAATCCGGGAGTTCACCCCTCCAAGGCAAAACCCGGATTGCCGCTTCCGCCTTCGCTCTTCGAGCTACGGCGGACAAGCCGCTCCATCCGGGCTACGCTGCGCTCGCAGCCGAGATCACGGGACGACATGCCGGCAAAGCCGAAACGGAAGCTGAAGACCTACCAGACCTCGCTCGGCTTCTATGACCAGGCGGTGGCCGCGCCCTCGATGAAGGCGGCGCTTCAGGCCTGGGGCGCAAGCTCCAATCTGTTCCATCAGGGCGCCGCGAAGGAGACCGACGATCCCGATATCGTCGCGGCGACGCTGGCAAGGCCGGGGGTCGTGCTCAGGCGCCCGGTCGGATCGGACGGCCCGTTCACCGAAAGCGCCGAGCTGCCGACCGATCTCGCCGATGATGACGCCAGGCCGAGACGCAAGACCCGGAGCAAGATACGGCCGGCCAAGGCCGCCAAGACACCATCCGGCAAGACCGACACTCAGGCCGCCCGCAAGGCCGCCGCGGCATTCGAGAAGGAGGAGCGGCGGCGCGAGGCTGCGCGTGCCAGGGAGGAGGCCGCCCGCGCCAGGGCGCGCGCGCGTCGCGACAAGGCCGTCGCCGCGGCCGAGGCGGCAATGGACAAAGCGAGGCGGCAGCACGAGGCGAAGGCCGAGGAGATCGAAGCCGCGCGCGCCGTGCTCGACGACCGCGCCGAGGCCGAGCAGGCCCGCTGGGACAAGCAACGGGCGAAGCTCGAACAGGCCCTGCGCCGCGCGCGTGCGTAGGGCCTCGCTGCGATCGACGAGCTCGCGGGAGCATTTCCTTTACCATGCCATCCGGTCCCGGCCGAGGCGGCTTCCGGTTAGGAGTTGCAGGAAAGTTCTGCGCTATCCTGGCCCCGATTTCGGCAGGGTTGGAAACGTTGCCGCGAGCTTTCACGGAGCTGTCATGAGCGATCATCGCGCCGCCGTCAGGCACAACACCTTGCGCACCGGCATCGTCGAATTCGACAACGGGGCCGGCAGCACCGTCAGCGTGCCCTGCACGATCCGCGATGTCTCCGCCACCGGCGCGCGGCTTTCGCTCAACAGCTCGGCATGGATCGCGGAAGATTTCACGCTCGTTTTCGCGAGCGGCCTGCGCAAGGCCTGCCGCGTCGCCTGGCGCAAGGAGCGGCTGGTCGGAGCTGCGTTCGCCGACGGCTATGCCAGCGTGGACGAGCAGGCCGCCATGATGACCGCGGACGAGCAGGCCCGGCACCGCCTCGGCATCGGCGCGCGCGTCAGGTGCGCGCGCGAGATGCGCGGCTACACGCAAAGCCAGCTCGCCGAACGCCTCAGCGTCACGCCCGCCTTCGTGGGCGAGGCTGAGCAGGGCGAGGTGGACATTCCGCTGTACCAGCTGATGCACATCGCCGATTTGCTGATGGTCGGTCTCGACGGGCTGGTGGCAGGGCCCGTGCCGGAGGAGGTCGACGCGGCGTAGGGCTACGCTTGCGGAAACGCCCGAGCGAGCGCCTCGTCCTTCGAGACGACCGCTTCGCGGTCTCCTCAGGATGAGGCTGAGCGGCGTCGTGCCTGTTGAAGCTGTTGCCGCGCACGCCGCCTCATCCTGAGGAGCCCGCTTCAAAGCGGGCGTCTCGAAGGATGGCCGCGGAAAAACTCGCGCGAAATTTGCTTGCCTTGCCTGACGTCCTTTTGCACTCTCGCTGCGAAGGAGACCAACGCATGACAAAGATGACCGTCGCCTGCGCGCTCGGAACCGCCCTCGTGCTGGGCGGCCTCGCAACATCCGCTGCCGACGCCCGCACGCGCAAAGCCGTCGTCGTTCGCGCGCCACAGGAGCGCCTCGTCGTCACCGCGCCCGTGCTGCGGCCGACGCCGTGGGATTACAACGTCGTTCCGCGCTATCGCTATCGCCCTGAGGACGACAAGGTCGATCCTTACGGCCCGCCGCTGGTGCCGTCCTATGTCCGCTACGAGGGTTGGCGCTGGCCGTATTGGTGGTGAGCGTCTCCGACGGGACAACTGACCATTCGCAGCCCGGATAAACGATCTGTCCGGGCTACGCTTGACGCGCCCTGACCGCCGTCCGCCGCCGCGTGAGGGGCGCGCTTTCCTGGTCCCCGAGGCCGGTGGCGCGATCGCTTAAAAAATCTAGTAATCTCAATGGCATATCCAGTCGCGGGCGGCGGCGGTCAACAATCGGGCCGAGGCGCCGGTTGAGGCTTTCGCCGAACGGCACCATATTGCTGGAATGTTGAAAGACGCGTTCGAGAACCTCACGGCGGCCGTCACGACGATCAACACGCCGATGCCTGCCAGCATCGACGAAGGAACTCTGCTGGCATGTCTGAAGGGGGAGATTTCCGAGCGAAAAATGGCGCGTGTACGTGCAGGCGTTGTTCGACGAGGTCGATGTATCCGTCATCCACAATCTCGTCGTTGACCGTATCGTGACGTTCGGCGAGTTGTTGAAGGCCATCGACGCCTGGCAGGTCACGGAGTCCGAGAATGAAAGATGGGTCAGGGAGATGGCTTCCTTCGAGGTGGGAAGATCTCCTGCAGAAGGCGCTGGACGCGCTCGATAGTCTGGAGGGCGGCGCCGGACCGTGGACGTTCGGCGGCGGCACCGCGCTGGCACAGATCCTGGATCATCGCATCAGCTACGACGTCGATATTTTCCTGGATTCGAGCAACGACCTGAAGAACCTCGCGCCAAATACGAACCCGGTGACGAAGTCGCTGTGCGATAGTTGGCAATGATTTGTGCTTGATGCATATCGCTTCGCTCCATCCATGCTACGCGCTCTTCAACCGCTCCGCCATGCACTCGGCGATGGCGACCGTGGTCAGGTGGGTATTTGCGCGCGGCACTTCCGGCATGATCGAGGCATCGATCACGCGCAGGCCCGTGCAGCCGATCACCCGGCAGTCGGGATCGACGACGGAACGCGGATCGCTGGCTGCGCCCATGCGGCAGGTGCCGCTGGCGTGCTGGGCATCGCTGCACTCGGCGAACAGCCAGTCATCCAGCTCGGCATCGCTGAACGGCTCGGCCATGGAGCGGCCGCTGTTGCCGTAGTCGACGCGGGATGCGATCTCGGTCACGGCCGGTTGCAGGCAGATGTCGCGCAGGCGGCGGACGCCGTCGCGCATGCGTTCGAGGTCGCGCGGATCGGACAGCATGCGTTCCTCGACCGCAGGGTCGGCCTCCGGGTCGGTCGTGGTGATGCGGACGTGGCCTTGGCTGAAGGCCTGATAGACCGATACGGCGATGCGTCCCAGCGAGACCACGGCCAGCGCCTGCGGCGTGCGGGCGAGATTGCCTGCGATCATGATCATGTCGTTGTCGCCGGCGCCCGCAAGCCCCGACGAATAGCGCAGGCAGCAATTGGTGTGCCGGTGCATCAGCGTCGAGACCTGGCGGTCGTCGCGCAAATGCAAGAGCGCATTGACAATCGGATGGTCCAGCAGGTTCTCGCCGACCGGCAGGTCGGCGCGGACCGGAATGCCGAGCCGCTCCAGCAGCGCGGCGGGGCCGATGCCGGAGCGTTGCAGGATGGCCGACGAATGGATCGCGCCGGCGCAGAGGATCACCTCGCGCGCGGCGCGGGGCGTATAGGACTGGCCGCTGACGCGAACGCGCACGCCGCTGGCGTGCAGCCGGTTGCCCTCGAACACGATGGTGTCGACCAGCGCGTTGCCGACGATGGTGAGGTTGGCGCGGCCGCGCACCGGCTCCAGATAGCCGTCATTGGTGGAGATGCGCAGGCCCGCTTCGCTGTTGATCGCATAGGGCGAGACGCCGGTGCCCTCGGGGGCGTTGTGGTCCTCGCACCAGTCATAGCCCAGCGCCAGCGCCGACGACCGCAGCGCCCGGTCGACATTGCCCCAATCCGGGATCGGCGCGCGATACACCGGGATCGGACCGCGGTCGCCGTGATAGGGCGCATCAGGGAAATTCTTGTCGGTCTCGAGCTTGCAGAAGAACGGCAGCATCTCGTCCCATGACCAGCCGGTGCAGCCCGCGTCCGCCCAGCGGTCGAGATCATCGGGGATGGCGCGGATCGCGATCTGGCCGTTAATGGTCGAGCTGCCGCCCATCGCACGGCCGCGCCAGAGCAGCAGCGGCTCTTGCCGTTCGGTGCGCCGCGCGAGCAGCTTCGGCCAGCGGAAATCGTCATCGCCGATGGCGCGCATCGGGTTCGGGATGCGAATATGCTCCGGCGTGGTCGCCGTGCGCAGATCCTGCCCGGCCTCCAGCAGCAGCACGCGATGGGTGGAGTTTTCGCTGAGCCGCGCGGCCAGGGTCGCGCCGGCGGAGCCGCCGCCGATGACGATGGTGTCGTAGTCCTGCTCAAGCATTTTCGCTTGCTCCATTCCCCGCGCATCATTCTACGCGCTCTTGAACGCGACCCGGCGATGTCGCGTCGTTATCACGACGCGCGGTGTCGATCACCGCGCCGCGTGGCCAACACATAGATCATTGCGCGAGACCGTTTCCAGCCATCCCGCGCACAAAGTTGCGGCGGGGCAGCGATGATAAAACGCGCAGAAAGAGGGGCAGCGCAACCGTCGCGTCGAGATTGCCGCGCAAGGCCGGGAGCAGATCTCAACGGCATGGAGCCCGTCATGCGCGGCGGGGCTTTCGCATATGACTTGTTGCGGCGGCCTGCGCTCACGCCTCGTCCTTCGAGACGGCGCTAACGCGCCTCCTCAGGATGAGGCTCATGGACGTCAGTGCCTGTTGAGACTGGTGCCGCACATTCAGTCCTCATCCTGAGGAGCCCGCCTCAAGCGGGCGTCTCGAAGGATGGCCGCAGGGAACGCTCTCATCTGCGATAGCCCTGTGATGCGCGGGCTGTGAGGTTAACACATTGGTTAGATCTTTGCGGTCATTTTCGCGACCTCAGTCAGCGAGGAGACACCATGTCCGACATCACCATTCCCGGCGGCAAGATCCGTTCCTTCGTCGAGCGGATCGAGAACCTCGACACGGAGATGCAGGAGTTGAGCGAGCAGAAGAAGGAAGTCTTCGCGGAAGCTAAGGGCGACGGTTTCGACGTGAAGATCCTCAAGGAGATCATCAAGCTGCGCAAGGAAGACAAGAACGAGCGCGACGAGCGGGAAAGCCTGCTCGACCTCTACATGCGCGCAATGGAGACGGCCGCGCCGGAGCAGGCGAAGGCGGCGTGAGACGGTCAGGTTGATCGGTGAGGAAGAGACGGTCGCGATCCCCGGGATTGCGGCCGTCATGCGGTGGCAACGACCCAAGGTAAAGCACCGTCATTCCGGGGCGCGCGAAGCGCGAGCCCGGAATCCATTGCGCCACGCGTCGTGCCATCAGATGGATTCCGGGCTCACGCCCAAGCGGGCGCGCCCCGGAATGACGGCGTCGGTCATCAATAGCGGCTGCCGCTGCTCTTCTGCTGGGTGATCCAGTCCGACAATGATTTCGGTTTCGCTTTCACCATCCGGACGGGTGATGCCTTCGCATTGTCGCGGACGCCCTTCGTCGGGCCGGTGCGCGTCGCCTGCGATGCGCCTGCGCCCTTCGAGGCCGCCGTCGCTGCCTCCGCGGCTTCCTTCTCGAGCCGCAGCTGCTTCAATCGCGCCATCTTGAGGCGCTCCGCCTCGACTTCGGGGCGTTCGGCGAGCAGCGGCTTGGCTTGAGCAAGCTCGGCCGGGACCACGACCCCGAGAATGGTCGTCTCGCCGAGCGCCTTGCAGGCCTCCAGCCGATGCAGTCCCTCGACCAGAACGAGCCGGTCTCCATCGAGCCTGATGGAAATGGGGGTCTGTTGCCCGATGTCCAGCATGCTCTCCGCGATCTCCGCGACGGTCTCGGGCTTAAGCGCCTTTTTCTGCTTCGTGGGAACGAAGATCTTCTCGATCGGGAAGGTTTCCGGTTTGGGCATAATGTGACTCCGCTTCTACCGGGCCCGTCGGAACGCATGCCGGGGGAGTCAGGAGTTTAGGGGGGAAGAGGTCGACCGCAAAGGCAATTCGGCGGCTGGGTGCGAGGAACGAATGCAGAAGCGTTCGATTGACCGGCATCACCTCACGCTCAAAGGAGACACGGATGGAACTGTCCGGAAAGAAGATCGCGATTCTGGCCACCAATGGCTTCGAGCAATCGGAACTCGAAGTGCCGCGCGACGCGCTCAAGGCGGCCGGTGCGACCGTGGAGATCATCTCGCTGCAGCCCGGCGAGATCAAGGGTTGGGACAAGAAGGACTGGGGCCGCCCCGTCAAGGTCGACAAGACCCTCGATCAGGCCACTGCTGCCGACTATGACGCGCTCGTGTTGCCCGGCGGTCAGATCAACCCCGACCTGCTGCGCGTCGAGCCCAAGGCGCTTCAATTCATCAGAAGCGTCTTCGATGCCAAGAAGGTCGTCGCCGCGGTCTGCCATGCGCCCTGGCTGCTGGTCGAGACAGGGATCGCGAAGGGCCGCCGGATGACGTCGTACAAGTCGATCAAGACCGACGTCGCCAATGCCGGGGCAAAGTGGGAGGATTCGGAGGTCGTCGTCGACCAGGGCGTCATCACCTCGCGCAACCCCGGTGACCTCAAGGCGTTCAGCGCGAAGATCATCGAAGAGGTGAAGGAAGGGCGCCACATGCAGCGCAGCAGCGCGGCGTAGCCACGATTGCGGTGACGGTGCACTGGATCGACGCCATCCCGCCGCGGTCGTGGTGGAGGGGCGACAGCGAGTGATTTAGTGCACTGGCACCGTAATACGCAAGGGACATTAGGATGAGTTGAGTTATAGCGAACCCATCAATAGCCGTCGCGACATGATGGATTTCGCAAGGGCTCAATCCATTACGGACTCAACGGCCTGCTTTTCCACGAAGGAGGTGTTTGCTGCGCAGTGGCGAAGCTGAAAGGGCTTGCGGCATGACAGCGGCCGCACAATGAAGGGTCCCTATTTCCAACGAGGGCGTGGGGGCGACGACATCCGTCCCTCGATAAAAGTGTCAAGAAGAGAGTAGTGGAATACTGCAATTCGGCTGCGCCAATAGTGCTCGACCGCCGACGTGCTTGTCGCAAAGTTCGTCAGAACAAAACGCTTCTTGGCGCTCAGGTTCCTTCGAACCATATCGGCTGCATGATCGAGAGCGCGCTCGGATGACGCGAGGCCAATCGCAATAAGCCCACCTTGGGCAAACTCACCATAAACGACTGCTTCCATCTCACGGAGGATTGAGAAACCTCTGCTATGAAGCAATTCAAGGCAAAATTCTCGGTGTCTCCGTTCATCTGCTGCGACGAGCCGCACTCCAAATCCGAGAAGCGTCGCTGCGGCCCTTCGATTAGTTGAAACAACGGACATTGTTTCGTTGAGGGTAAACTCGGCGGCCCGGTCTAAGAACGAGAGGACATGTGCATTGTCGACAACAGACAGTGGGCCAACTACTACCAAGCGTTGACCAAGGTGCAGCGGCAGTCGTTCATTCAACGACGTTTGTACAGCCCGCCGCAATAAGTCCTCAGTCGGAGTGGCTCTATTTCCGTGAGATCGTCCCACCAAGCCAAATCCATCTCGCGGAAAGACAGAGAAAAATTCGGCGGCCGTCGTCGGCGCACCGGAAGCCCAAACGACCTGCATTATTCCATCAACGCACGCCTTCACGTAGGTCGCCGCTCGGCTGGATGCGGCAAGCCGTGGCGCTGGCCCCGTGGGCATTTGAAGCACATGATTGCCGATGACAAAAATGTAGTCAAAGGCAGGGCGAAGTGTATCGAGCAGCCGTAGGTCCAATTTGTGTCCGCGACTTACGCCAAACGTTATTGGCAGCGTAACGATCGCGATCTTCACCGATTGGCTAGGACGCGCGCGGACGAACTTGGTTGCCCTATCAATCGTCGCTAGATTGGTGTTGACTACACAGAACGTCACTAAGGGCCATTTTGATGAAGGGCGACTGCCTTTGCTGACCCACGGTGGGATAAGTCGTCGAATTCTGTGATAGGTGCGTCCGGACTTGGTAGCCATTTCGCCAATGCCTGTGAAGGGCGCCAACTCACCATACGGTTCGTCGAAAGTGGGTGCCCGGCTTGATGTGGGCTTTGACGCGCTCAAAAACCGAAAAGCATAAGCGTCAAACCCAAAAGTACTTCCTAGAGAGATCGTATCTGTTAGAGCTTTCCCGCCGAGGCTTGAAACATGCTCACGTACTTCCTCGGGAAGCTCCAACAGCATTGTATGTCCGTCGCCGACTAGCCGAACGTGCTCTAACTCTTGGCTAAGATGCTTTGGAATAGCTTGCGCAAGCTCCCTCTTTGCCACCGGCAGTAATACGCTGCAATCGCGCCAGATGGCAGCTGAAAGCTTGGATCGATGTCGCATCAGATCATAGGACTTGAGCAGAGCTTTAATGTACTGGCTGCGAGCACTGCAAAATCTGGCAATCTCGCTTTCTATTAGTGGGAAATCAGAAAATTTGTTGGCCTGGAGCTCTTGATGCAGTTCCAGCTTCATTGTGGCGAAATCGCAAAAACGAATATCACCCATCAAAGACCGAAATCCCCAGACGGCTTGGTCTCCGGTGTTAATTTCGATCTTTAGAGAACTGTGTTCATGGTCATTGCCTACATCTATTTCGGAAAACGAAATGACGTGGTTGTCGCCGTCAATATTTTGAATGAGGCTGTGGTTGCTGCCTGGACGATCGACCAGAACCGGAATGACAAACGACGGCACGTCTCGAGCGATAATCAGACATCCATTAAGGATAGGCATCGCCTGATCTCATTTCATTAAGCCAGATCGGCGATAGTACTCGAAGCAAAGATCGAAGATCTTGGTTACGTATTCTGATGGTCGTTGGCGATCGATTTGCGGGTAGGGCAGAGCTTCAATCTTCGACCGTGTCAGCTTCGATTGAATGAACGGACTACAGTACAGCGTATCGGGCAGAATAATTGCCTCAATGGCGCCGTCGATCGCGAGCGGTCCCTCGAATTGCAGTTCTATGCCCGAGACCCGGTTGTCCATCGTATTGCTAAGGCGCTGGCTGATCAGGGCAAGATAGCTTTTGGCTTCTAGTTCAGATGGATCAAGAGATACTGCCGGCGCGGATCGAGCTCGCAAATATGCATCAGCAGATTCGAAAAACAGAGAAATCACCCGGCCTGGGGTGTCGGTATTCGGCTCAAGGCCGAAATCGTCGAGTCTCATATCTTTGTGAAACGCGTCTGCATATAAAGCTCTGTGAAATCCGCCGCTGTCGAACGGAAATATTCTTTTAATGGGAGCAACAGCGTTTGATCGAAAGAGTATGCAGACTGGAAGGTAGTGATCTAGCCCGGTGGCGCCTTCATTGGAGTTGATGCGGTACGACGGACGTCCGTAGAAAAAGTAAAGTAATGGCTCGCCTTTGAAGACGTCGCATTCGCGTGGCTCTAAGACGCCGTCTTCGAGAACGTTTGTCATTCGATAAACGTCTGTCGTGTGCACGAGCGGCAGATAGGGCGTGGCGGCAGGCTGCTTTTGAATGAGATTTCTTAGACGTTGCCTAGGCATGGTCAATCTATGCATGAAAGCTGGTCTGGACGCCTGTGCGCTCTGATTGATCAGTCATAATGTACCGTCAAAATTAAACGGGCTCAGCACGCTAAAGCCTCTCAACTATCGATTGCAATAGGCCGTTTGATCTAACTGAAGAAAAAGGGGCCCGCTATAGCGGGCCCCTTCTAGACCAGTCGGCAATGAAGAGCACCTATGGTCTCACGAACACCCCGTCGTGCTGCCGCAAGTATCGCACTTCATACACGTGCCATTCCGCACCAGCGTGAAGTTGCCGCACTCGCTGCACATCTCGCCCTCGTAGCCCTTCGCCTTGGCTTCCGCGCGGCGCTCGGCCTTGCTGGGGGCCGCAACCGCGGCGCTGCCGGCCTTGCTCCACTGAAGTTGCTCCAGCTTCTCCGTGGGGGAGAGGTCGTGCTGGACGTCCTGCTTCAGGGCGACGGCGCCTTCGAGGGCGTCGCCGACACGGGCTGACGCACCGTGGGAGGCGAGGGCGGTGACCTTGCTGCCGCCTGACGGAGCGCTGTCGTTGCCTTGCGCGACCGCGGCGCTGCCGCCGCGCATCACCACGAGGTTGTCGGTCCGCGAGCGGGTGAGGCCGCGCGAGACCAGGCGGGTGGCGTGGTGGCCGCCGTCCTCGTCCGGCTCCTTGCCTTCCTCGACGCCCTTGCCGAGCGCGTCGAAGCCGGTCTCGTTGGGATCGACATGGGCGAGGTCGAAGCGCGACATGTAGCTCACCGCGAGCTCGCGGAAGACGTAGTCGAGGATCGAGGTCGCGTATTTGATGCTGTCGTTGCCTTGCACGGGGCCCGCCGGCTCGAAGCGGGTGAAGGTGAAGGCATCGACATACTCGTCGAGCGGCACGCCGTATTGTAGACCGAGGGAGACCGCGATCGCAAAATTGTTGATGAAGGAGCGGAGCGCGGCGCCTTCCTTGTGCATGTCGATGAAGATCTCGCCGAGACGGCCGTCGTCATATTCGCCAGTGCGCAGGTAGACCTTGTGGCCGCCGACGACCGCCTTCTGGGTGTAGCCCTTGCGGCGATCCGGCATCTTCTCGCGCTCGCGCATCACGATGATGCGCTCGACCAGCTTCTCGACGATCTTCTCCGAGACCTGCGCGGTGCGCGCCGCCATCGGCTTGTCGTGGAAGGCCTCGACCGCATCGTCCTCGTCCTCATCGTCGCTGATGAGCTGCGAGTTCAGCGGCTGCGAGAGCTTGGAGCCGTCGCGATAGAGCGCGTTGGCCTTCAGCGCGAGCTTCCACGACAGCATGTAGGCGGACTTGCAGTCCTCCACCGTGGCGTCGTTCGGCATGTTGATGGTCTTGGAGATCGCACCCGAGATGAAGGGCTGCGCCGCCGCCATCATGCGGATGTGGCTCTCGACCGACAAATAGCGCTTGCCGATCTTGCCGCAGGGATTGGCGCAGTCGAACACCGGATAGTGCTCGGCCTTGAGGTGCGGAGCACCTTCCACCGTCATCGCGCCGCAGATGTGGACGTTGGCCGCCTCGATCTCGCGCTTGGTGAAGCCGACGGCCTGGAGCAGGTCGAAGCCGGGGGCTGCGATCGCCTCGGCACCGATGCCGAGCTGGTCGCGGATGAAGTCCTCGCCAAAGGTCCATTTGTTGAAGGCGAACTTGATGTCGAAGGCGGTCGGCAGGGCCTTCTCGACCTTGGCGATGGCTTCATCGGTGAAGCCCTTGGCCTTCAGCGTCGAGGCGTTGATGCCGGGGGCGTTGGAGAGCGAGCCGTGGCCGACGGCGTAGGCCTCGATCTCCGCGATCTCAGCTTCGCGATAGCCGAGCGCACGAAGCGCGGCCGGCACCGCCCGGTTGATGATCTTGAAGTAGCCGCCGCCGGCGAGCTTCTTGAACTTCACCAGCGCGAAGTCGGGCTCGATGCCGGTGGTGTCGCAATCCATGACGAGGCCGATCGTGCCGGTCGGCGCGATCACCGTGGTCTGGGCGTTGCGATAGCCGTGCTTCTCGCCGAGCTCGAGCGCCGCATCCCAGGCCGCCTGAGCGTGGCTGACGAGGTCTGGCTGCGGGCAGGAGACGAGGTCGAGCGGCACCGGGTTGACGCTGAGCGCCTCGTAGCCGTTGGACTGGCCGTGCGCGGCGCGGCGGTGGTTGCGGATCACGCGCAGCATGTGCGGCGCGTTCTTCTTGTAGCCGGGGAAGGTGCCCAGTTCAGCAGCGATTTCCGCGGAGGTCTTGTAGGTGATGCCGGTCATGACGGCGGTCAGCGCGCCGCAGAGCGCGCGGCCTTCCTTGGAGTCATAGGGCAGGCCCATGGTCATCAGCAGGCCGCCGATATTGGCGTAGCCGAGGCCGAGCGTGCGGAACTCGTAGGAGAGCTCGGCGATCGCCTTCGACGGGAACTGCGCCATCATCACGGAGATTTCGAGCACGACGGTCCAGAGCCGGCAGAGGTGCTCGTAGCCGGCGACGTCGAACCGCTTGGTCTCGGTGTTGTAGAACGTCAGCAGGTTCGCCGAGGCGAGGTTGCACGCCGTGTCGTCCAGGAACATGTATTCCGAGCACGGATTGGAGGCGCGGATGTCGCCGGACGCCTTGCAGGTGTGCCAGTCGTTCATGGTGGTGTTGAAGTGCAGGCCCGGGTCGGCCGAGGCCCAGGCGGCGTAGCCGATCTTCTCCCAGAGGTCGCGCGCCTTCAGCGTCTTCGTCACCTTCTTGGAGGTGCGGGCGTTCAGATTCCAGTCGCCATCGGTTTCCACGGCGCGCAGGAAGTCGTCCTTCAGCGAGACCGAGTTGTTGGAGTTCTGGCCGGAGACGGTGAGATAGGCTTCGCTGTCCCAGTCGGTGTCGTAGGTGTCGAACGCGATGTCCTTGTAGCCCTGCTTGGCGAACTGGATGACGCGCTTGATGTAATTGTCAGGCACGAGGCTGCGGCGCGCGAGCTTGATCTCGCGGCGGAGGGCAGGGTTCTTCTCGGGGTCGAAGCAATCGTCGCCCGAGCCTTCGCAGTTGACGCAGGCCTTCAGCACCGCTTTGAGGTGCTTCTGGTTGATCTTGGAGCCGGTGACCAGCGCAGCAACCTTCTGCTCCTCCTTCACCTTCCAGTCGATATAGGTCTCGATGTCGGGGTGATCGACGTCGACCACGACCATCTTGGCGGCGCGGCGCGTGGTGCCGCCCGACTTGATCGCGCCGGCGGCGCGGTCGCCGATCTTGAGGAAGCTCATCAGGCCGGACGAGCGGCCGCCGCCGGAGAGCTTCTCGCCTTCGCCGCGCAGGCGGGAGAAGTTCGAGCCGGTGCCGGAGCCGTATTTGAACAGGCGGGCCTCGCGGACCCAGAGGTCCATGATGCCGCCCTCGTTGACGAGGTCGTCACCGACGCCCTGGATGAAGCAGGCGTGCGGCTGCGGATGCTCGTAGGCCGACTTGGACTTGGTCAGCTTGCCGGTGAAGGGGTCGACGTAATAGTGGCCCTGGCCGGGGCCGTCGATGCCATAGGCCCAGTGCAGGCCGGTGTTGAACCATTGCGGCGAGTTCGGCGCGACCATCTGCATGGCGAGCATGTAGCGGAGCTCGTCATAGAAGGCCTGGGCGTCGTCGTCGCTCGTGAAGTAGCCGCCCTTCCAGCCCCAATAGGTCCAACAGCCGGCGAGGCGGTCGAACACCTGCTTGGCCGAGAGCTCGCTGACATAGCGTTCCTTCTCGGGAAGCGCGGCGAGGGCCTCGGTGTCGGGCACGGAGCGCCACAGGAAGGAGGGGACGGATTCCTCCTCGACCTTCTTCAGGCGCGCGGCAACGCCGGCTTTGCGGAAATACTTCTGGGCGAGCACGTCGGAGGCGACCTGCGACCACGCGGTCGGGACCTCGACGCCGTCAAGTTTGAACACGACCGAGCCGTCGGGATTCCTGATCTCCGACGTGGTCAGCCGGAAATCGATCCCGGCGTAAGGTGACTGTCCCGAAGTGGTGTGGCGCCGCTCAATCCGCATCGTCTTGCCCCGTCCTATTCTTTGACCGGTCGCCTCCGTTCAGGCGTGCCGGGTCGACATTTCGTTTCGCGGTGCCCCTTTGGCCATTGGCCGTAGGGCTCCGCAGTTCAGCCGGTGGACCCGGCCCTGTTTTTTCCCGGCGCGATGGCGCGATGCGTGCATCGATCCATCCCGCCGGCATATCCACACCCATCCGCCCCCAAGGGGATGTGCGCGACATGCGTTCAACGCCCCACTGTCACAACGTCTACCGATGCCATCCGAGCCTGTTGCCGGCCCGTTCTGGCGCCCGAAGAGTCCGCCTTTCGAGGACAGACAAGCCCTCATCCGCTGCCTTTGGCTGGCTTGGCGGAGTGCCGATTTGCGAGACCCTTTGGGGGAGTGCCGGCGGGACGCAAACTCACTCGCGCCGAACGGACCGAAAGCTAGGACTCTCCGTTGCGCCCGTCAAGAACTAGTGCGAGTTCCTGAATCAAATACTAAATGTGGTGGATTGTGGGGGATAACAGGGGGCCTAGCCGCACCTGTTGTGGAGGCAAGTATCGGTGAGTCCTGAAGGATTCCCAACTGGAAATATTTGCATCCCGTGATGCTGCGGGCGCTTCATCCCGCTGTTCACAGGGCAGGTATATTTTTGGGCGCAGGGATTGCGTCAGCAGGACTCACGTAGCCCTACGGAAGGTGAGGGCAGGCATGCCCGCCGAGGTGGTGGTTAAGGGTGCGAATCCGCGCCAAGCTGACCGTAAGATTTTGCCGGATACCCCCATGCTTGATTCGACTCGGCCGGTGCCGCGACCGCGCATCGCCCCGGCCGGCCTGATGTTCCTCGCGATCACCTCGATCGGCTGGGGTTTCAATTGGCCCGTGACCAAATTCCTGATCGGCGAGCTCCCGCCGTTGACCTTGCGCGGGGTGACGGGGGTGCTCGGCGCGATCCTTCTTGCGCTGCTGGCACTGGTTCGCCGGCAGAGCCTGAGGGTCGAGCCTGGAATCTGGCCGCGCCTGCTCACCGCCGCCGTGCTCAACGTCACCGGCTGGATGGTGCTGATGGGCCTGGCGCTGCTCTGGCTGCCCGCGAGCGAGGCGGCGCTGATTGCCTATACGATGCCGGTCTGGGCCTCGATCATCGCCTGGCCGGTGCTGGGCGAGCGCCCCACAGTGCTGCGCACGCTGGGGCTGGTGATGGCCTTCGTCGGGCTCGCCTCGATCATGGGCGGCAACGGCATCGCCGCCAGCGTCGAGAAGCTGCCGGGCATCATCATGGCGCTCGCGGGCGCGCTCGGCTTTGCCGTCGGCACGGTGTTCTCCAAGAAGTATCCGATCAAGTTGCCGCCGATCACGGCTGCGGCCTGGCAGATCGGCATCGGCTGCCTGCCGATCTCGATCATCGGCCTCTTGGTCGAGACCTCGCATTGGGACAAGGTGACGCCGGTCGGCTGGTGGCTGCTGGTCTATTCGACCGTGGTGCAGTTCTGCATCGCCTATGTCAGCTGGTTCGCAGCGCTGGCGCGCCTGCCGGCCTCGGTCGCCGCGATCGGCACCATGGCGGTGCCCGTCATCGGCGTCGTCGCCTCGGCGATCGCGCTGCACGAGCCGCTGGGACCGGGCCAGATCGCCGCGCTGATCTTCACGCTGGCGGCGGTGGTGCTGGCGACGCGGTGAGCGAACTACTCCGCAGGTGCCATCCGCACCGCGCGGCCGCCGACCTCGACGGCGTGCTTGCGTGCGCTCGCCCAAGTCTTCCAGGCGTGGACGGCGACCCCCAGCGAGCAGATGCCCCAGAACACCGGATATTCGTAGCCGCCCGTGTTCCAGGTCCAGCCGAACCCTTTCACGACCTGGAGCGAGTAGACGGCTACCGCCATCAGCGCGACCGAGCCGAGCGCCGCGAAGCGCGTGCAGATGCCGAGTGTCAGCGCAATGCCGATCGAGATTTCGGCGGCGGCAGCGAGGTAGACCCATGCTTCCGGCGGCGACATGCCGGCGGCAGCGAAGAATTTGACGATGGGCGGATTGAGAACGCCAAGGCCGATGAACTTTGAGGCGGCATGCGGAAAATAGAACGCGCCGCATGCGATGCGGACGATGTTCTCCATCTTCGTGGGATCGAAATTGTCTGCTTTGATCCGGAAATCGTCGGGCGAAATGATCATGACTGTTCTCCTTGCGGAAAACATTGGGCTCGAAAGGCGCAATGCGCCTTGATGCAACTCAAACGCCTGGTGCGCTCTAGGTCTGGCGCGGCTCTCCGGCGCCCAGCGCCTTCCGGATCATCTCCGCCAGCTGGCTTCTCCGATACGGTTTCGTCAGCAGCAGCACGCCGTCGTCGAGCTTGCCGTGATGGACGATGGCGTTGTCGGTGTAGCCGGAAGTGTAGAGCACTTTCAGGCCCGGCCGGCGCCTGGCCACCTCTTCGGCGAGCTCGCGCCCGCTCATGCCGCCGGGGATGACGACGTCGGTGAACAGCAGGTCGAAGGCCTGGCCGGCCTCGATCAAGTCCAGCGCGGCCTTGCCGTCGGGCGCGGCCACGGTCTTGTAGCCGAGGCTCTGGAGCTGCGCGGTGACGAAGTTGCGCACGAGGTTGTCGTCCTCGACGACGAAGATGGTCTCGGCGCCGCCCTCGACCTGCGGCGCGACGACGGGGGCAACCTCCGCGGTACCTTCGCCCGGGGGCAGATAGAGCTTGATCGTGGTGCCGTGGCTTTCCTCGCTGTAGATCTTGATGTGGCCGCCGGACTGCTTGACGAAGCCGTAGACCATGGAAAGGCCGAGGCCGCTTCCCTTGCCGACCTCCTTGGTGGTGAAGAAGGGCTCGAATGCCTTCTGCTGGGTGTCGGGCGACATGCCGGTGCCGGTGTCGCTGACGGCGAGCATGACGTAGGGACCGGCCACCACGTCCGCATGGGCCTGCGCGTAGGCCTCGTCCAGCACGACGCGGTGGGTCTCCAGCAGCAGCTTGCCGCCGTTCGGCATGGCGTCGCGCGCGTTGATCGCCATGTTGAGCACGGCATTGGTGAGCCGGGACGGATCGATATGCGCGGTCATCAGCCCCTGTTCCAGCACGGTCTCGATCTGGATCTGCTCGCCGAGGGTGGGGCGCAGGAGTTTTGCGATGTCGGCGATCGCGGCGTTGATCTCGACGTTGCGCGGCTGCAGCGGCTGCCGGCGCGCAAAGGCAAGCAGATGCTGGATCAGCTCGGCGCAGCGCTCGGCGGCGTCGTCGATCAGCCGCGCCACGCGCTGCAGCTCGGGCTGCTGCTTCAGGCCCTCCACCAGCAGCTCGGTGTTGCCGGAGATCACGGTCAGCATGTTGTTGAAGTCGTGTGCGACGCCGCCGGTCAGCTTGCCGATCGCATCCAGCTTCTGCGACTGGTACAACTGCCGCTCGGTCTCGCGTGACATGGTCGCGTCGTGATAGACCAGCACCGCTCCGGAAATGTCGCCTTGCCCGTCCAGCATCGGCCTGCCGCTGATCATGAGATGACGCGGAGGATTGCCGCTGTGCGGGCGGACGATCATCTCCATGTCCTCGAACTTCTCGCCGCGCAATACGCGCACCGAAGGCAGCTCGTCGGCCTCCATCGGCGTGACGCCGTCGCCGTGAAACACCTCCGACATCGCACGCAGATTGCGCAGGTTCATGCCGGTGCGATGCAGCAGCATGCGCTCGGCGGCCGGATTGGACAGCAGGACATTGCCCTCGGCATCGATCACCAGCACCGCCTCGGCCATGCTGTGAAACGTGCTCTGGAGCACGTTGACCGACAAACGCAGCTCGTCATGCGCGGTCACCAGATGCTCGGTGCGCTCGGCCACCGCCGCTTCGAGCGCCTGCTTGGCGGCCGTGGTCTCGCTCAGCGTGCTCTGCAGCTGCCCTGTGGCGCGCCGGCTCTCGCGCATCACCAGGGCGACCAGCATCAGGATCAGCACGGCGCCGGCGACGTCGATGCCGAGCAGCACGATGCCGGTACGGCGCGAATCCTGGGACCGCGCGGCGAGCAGGCGTTCCTCCTCCGCGCTCAGATGGTCGAGATTGGCCATTACCGTGTCCATGAGGCCGCGGCCCTCGGCCTTGCCGTTGAGCGCGGCAATGCCTGCCTCGTCGTTCGCGGCACGCAGGCGCATCGCCGTCGCGGCGATCTCGACGCGACGCAGCGCGAGCGGTTCGATGCTCTCCAGCAGCGTGACCTGATCGGGGTTGTCGCGCAGGCCGCGCTTGAGCTCGGCAAGGGCCGGCGCGATCTCGGCGTGGACCGCCTCGAACTCGGCGCTGAAGCCCGGGCTGCGGTAGAGTTCAAAGCCGCGCGCGGCACTCTCGGCGCGGCGCAGCAGCACGCGCAGATCGGAGATCTTCTTCTGCACCTGGACGGTATGGTTGACCCAGGCCGCATCGGACCGCGACTTGACGTCGAGGGCGATCGAGGCTGCGGTGATGATCAGGAGGATGGCAAGTCCAGCACCGAGAATGACGCGCTGCGTTGGAATCAAGGGGCTTCTTTCTTGTCCTTCGGCTGCGCGCTCTCGCCCGTGAGGCATTCCCGGATCGTGGTCAGCAGCGTTTCGGGCGTGAACGGCTTGCGCAGGCACCGCGTTGCGCCCAGCTCGAGCGCCATGCGGAGGAAATCGGGAGAGGGCGAGGCGGATGATGCGAAGGCGTAACCGGACATCGCGATCAGCGGAGTAGCCGGCGCGCGTTCATGAAAGATGCGGATCGACTCGAAGCCGCGCATATGCGGCATGAAGATGTCGACCAGCATCACCTCGAACGTCTGCGCTTCCAGCGCAGCCAGTCCTGTTTCACCACCGTCGGCCAGCGTGACGTCGAAGCCCTGACGTTGGAGGAGGACCTCGATGGTCGCGCCGACCATCGGATCGTCATCAACCACGAGAATACGCGGCATGACACTTCCCAGTAGATCGAAGTCCCCACTGTCACTGGTGATATCCGCGAATCGTGGGTCGGGTCAATTTTGGATTGGATCAGGGGAGATATGCACGGTGCGGTGAATACGGGTCCGTTTACGTCGATTTGTACGCATCATCGCCGGCGGCGGCCCGATATGGGCGCCATCGCCGTGACGGATGAATGCGCGAAAAAAGGCGTCGCAGCGCTGCGACGCCTTCCTTCAAACGTGTGCTGAGCAGTTACGGGCAGGGATGCCGCTGGCCGTCATAGCCGAGATAGGTGCCCGAAGCAGGGTCGTACGACTTGTAGCGCTGCGCGCAATACGCCGTGGAATCGCCGCCGCTATCGGGGACCACCGCCACTGACGGCTCATCGTAGTAGCTGTCGCCATAGTAGTAGGGGTCGTCATAATAGCCGCCGCCGTAATAGGCGTAGGAGCCCAGGCCGCCGATCGCCGCGCCGGCCGCAAAGCCCGGCCAGAACCCGCCGCGGCGATGGTGGTGATAGCCTCCACCGTGCCAGTTGTTTCCGCCGTTCCAGTTGCCGCTGCGGCCCTGCCAGGTGCCGCCGCTGGCGGCTGCGAAGTTACGGGCTGCGCCACCGGTGAAGGACGTGCCGCCGCTCGGACGGGCCGCTGCGCCGGCCGCGAAATTGCCACCACCCCCGTGGAAGGCGGCGCCGCCGCCACCCATTCGCGCACCGCCGCCGAAGCCGCCGCCGCCCATGCGCGCGCCGCCACCGAAATGCGCGCCGCCGCCGCCACCACCACGACCGCCATGGCCCTGTGCGAAGCTCGGCGTTGCCAGCGGGAGAACCAAGGCCACCGCCGCAGCGGCACTCAAGACTTTCAGACTTTTCATGATTAAAACTCCTTTTCCCGGAAGCAAACCCTATGAGAAGGCCGGGGTTCCTTGGATCACGCCAGTTTGCGCGTCGATGGAGCCTCGCTCGCGTCCGCTGTACCCGGCATGAATGGATCGCGTCCGATTTGCGGCAGCGCCTGGACCGGTCATCACATCTGCGGAGGCACCGCTGCCGCCGCCGACTGGACATTTCGCCGCCCGGATGGCATCAGGGCCCGACGAAGCAGGGCCCTTGCCGCATGAAACAGTTCTTCCTGAAGTTCTTCACCTGGTGGAATGGCCAGACTTTTGGCACCCAGCTCTGGACCAAGCGGTACGGGGAGTTGGTCGGCCAGGATGAGCAGGGCAATCTCTACTATCGCACCCGCGGCGGGGCGGTCGATCCGACCCTCGGCTTCGAGCGGCGCTGGGTGGTTTACAACGGCTATGCCGAGGCGAGCCGGATTCCGCCGTCCTGGCACGGCTGGATTCATCACGTCGTCGACGTGCCGCCGACGCAGGACAACTACCAGCCGCGCGAGTGGGAGAAGCCGCACCAGCCGAATCTCACCGGCACGGCAATGGCCTATCGTCCCTCGGGCTCGACCCTCGCCAGCGGCAAGCGGCCCAAGGCGACCGGCGACTACCAGCCCTGGACCCCTGGCTAGCTTCAGGCCAACGCGCCAGCCGCCATCGTCGACGTCAGAAGCGGATGCATATGCATCCGCGCCAACAGCTGTGGACAACGGGAACAGCGGGGACGGCGCATGCGCGGCCGTTGCACCAACGCGAGCGATGCGGCTCAATGATCCCATCTTACGGAGATGGGAGACCATCGCGTTCGGTTCGGGCAACAGTTCGCGACTGTCCCGAGATGCAGCGGCCGCCGAGGAAGGACTCGATCGGGAGATAGGCCCCCGGTCTGGAAGCTCCGACATCGCCCGATGGGAATGTGCAGCCGCCGTAAGACAGGAAAGGCCGCTTGGGAAACCGAGCGGCCTTTTTCTGTTGGGGACTTGCGCGACGTCTCGTGCCCCGGACGCAGCACTTCCCACACCGCGCGCCCTGGACATGGAGGCGATCAACGGCCGGCGCTTTCCGCTTCGCAGCGATTCAGATGAAGCGGTGACGAGTTGCCGGCCGGCATCATCTCATAAGGCGGCTTCCAGCCCGGCAGCTCCGTGACACGCCGGCGCCAGTCGTCAATGGCGGGGAAGGCGGCCGCAAGATCGAAGCCTGTCTCCTCGGCCGGATAGTAGAGGTAGCCCAACAGCGAGAAATCGATGATCGTCGGGCGGTCGCCCAGCATGAAGCGGCGGTCGGAGAGGTGACGTTCCACGATCGAGAAGGCGCTTTCGGTGCGCGCACGCAGGTAGGCCAGCACGGCCGGATGGCACGGCTCCGGCACGAAGCATCGCTGAAACCGGTGCTGCGCAAAGCTTGACGTGAATTTGTGATTGTCGAACAGCAGCCAGCGCATCGTCTCGAAGGTCTCCTGGCGGGTCGGAGCGAACACGCCGTGAGTCTCGGCGAGCCACATCAGGATCGCACCTGACTGGCTCATATGCCGGCCATCGACTTCGAGGACAGGAATTTCGCCCATGACGTTGGCTGCGGCCCGCCAGTCAGAAGTGCGGGTCTCACCGCCAGCGAAGTCGACACCGACCGGCTCCCAGTCGAGCCCGGCGCAGTTGAGGAAGAGGGCAACCTTGAATGAATTGCCCGAGGCTCCGACACAATGCAGCCGGTACCGCGCCATGGTCAGATCCTCCCTTGCGCGCGCGGCCGGGAGGCCGGAGCGGCGCACGAGGCGGATTGTCGCGGCAGGCTCCTGCCAACGTCATGTCAGCAGTCCGGTGGTCCAGAGCGTTTGTGCGGCGCCCAGGACACGAGAGTGGAGATTAAGCGACCCGTTCCGCCGCGCGCTTCACGGCCTCGAGGCGCCGCGCCTGGTTTTGCGCGCCCCGTTCCTTCAGCAAGGCCATCACTTCGGCCGATGCCGTATCCGGCGAGCCGGAGTTGAACGGCGGGGCGGGGTTGTATTCCATCTGGAGCTGGATCGCTTCCGCCGTGGTGCGATCGACCAGGATCGACACCAGCGTCAGCGCGAAATCGATGCCCGCGGTGACGCCGCCGCCGGTGATGCGGTTGCGGTCGATGCAGACGCGCGTCTTCGTTGGCGTCGCGCCGAACTGGCTGAGCATCTCCATCGCGCTCCAATGGGTGGCGGCACGGTAGCCCTTCAGCAGGCCGGCGGCGCCGAGCGCCAGCGATCCCGTGCAGACCGAGGTCACGTATTGTGCGCCCGCGGCCTGCCTGCGCAGGAAGCCGAGCACCTCCTCGTCGTTGAGCAGATCGTTGGTGCCGCCGCCGCCCGGCACGCAGATCACGTCGAGCTGCGGGCAGTCCGCGAACGTCGTGGTCGGCGTCAGTGTCAGCACGGAATCGCTCGACACCGGCTCGATCCGCTTCCAGATCAAATGCAGCTTCGCACCGGGCACCATGGCGAACACCTGCAAGGGACCGGTGAAGTCGAGCTGGGTGACGCGCGGAAATATCAGGAGACCGATCTGGAGCGGTGACGACATCGGCGGATCCTTTCAAAGATGAGCTTGACGCGCGCAGAATGGCATGCTGCCTTTGCGTCTTAAATGGCATAATTCCCACTATTTCGGACATTGACCATGATCGGCATTCTGATCTTCCCGGACTTTCAGCTGCTCGATGCGGCAGGTCCGATCTCGGTGTTCGAGGTCGCGGCGCGCTGCGCCGGCACGCCGCTGGCGCTACGAGTGCTGGCGCTGAACGCGGGCCCTGTGCGCAGCTCGTCGGGCGTCGAGATGATGGCGCGTGATTTCAAGTCGGCGAATGCGATCACCACGCTGATCATCGCGGGCGGCGTAGGCGTAACGGATGCGGCGCGTTGCGAGGCAACGCGCGCCTTCGTGCTGCGGCTGGCCAAGCGCGGCGTGCGGGTCGCAAGCGTCTGCTCGGGCGCTTATGTGCTGGCCGAGGCCGGCCTGCTCGATGGCCGCCGCGCCACCACGCATTGGGGGCGCACGCGCGATTTCGTCGCGCGTTATCCCAAGGTGAAGTTCGAGCCGGACCAGATCTTCACCCGCGACGGCAATGTGTGGACGTCGGCGGGCATCACCGCAGGGATCGACCTTGCGCTCGCGATGGTGTCCGAAGATCATGGCGAGGAGATCGCGCAGCAGGCCGCGCGTCACCTCGTGCTGTATCATCGCCGCAGCGGCGGCCAGTCGCAGTTCTCCTCGCTGCTGGAACTGAAGGCGCCGAACGGCCGCTTCGGCGCGCTGCTGTCCTGGGCGCGCGAGAATCTCGACACGAGGCTGACCGTTGAAGATCTCGCCGATCGCGCCGGCATGAGCGCGCGGCATTTTGCCCGGGCCTTCGCCGCCGAAACCGGCACGACGCCGTCGAAGGCGATCGAGCGGCTCCGCCTCGAAGTCGCGCGCGAGCGCGTGCAGTCCTCGCGCGAGGGCATCGAGCTCGTTGCGGAGGCGACCGGCTTCCGCGATCCCGAGCGGATGCGGCGAGCCTTCATCCGCGCCTTCGGCCAGCCGCCACAGGCGCTGCGGCGCGCGGCGCGGGCGGGTTAGGGCGTCGCATCATGTGGACGAAGTCGATCGGCTTGGTCCTGTTCGTCACACTCGCGATGACTGCATTTTGCCTTGGGCAGATTGCGCGACGGCGCTTTCCAAAAACCTACACCACGATCGATAAAGCCCTGTCCTCTCTCGAACTGGTGCTTCTGGCAGCCGTGTTGTTTGGACTGTTTTACCTCACGCGCTGAAAATAGGTTACGGCCGAGCCTCCAGCTTTCCGCCAGCACTGCTCGACATATCCGCGCGCCCCGTCAGCCGCCGCGCGATCGGCATCAGCATGTACGGCGCGAGGTGAATTGGAAACTGCGTCACCGCGAAATAGAGCCAGGTGGCGGGCGGCAATGCGCCGGCCGTTGCCGCCAGCATCAGGCCGAGATTGCGCTGTGACACCATCAGCCCGAGTGCCAGCGCGCGTCCGGTGCCGATGCGGCGGAACAGCAGCGTGGTGACGGCGAGCAGGGCGAAGTAGATCGCGAAGGACAAAGCTGCGAGGCTGATGGTGACAAGCGGCTGAGCGAGGAGGTCGCTGACGACATCGCCCATGACCGCGGCGGCGAAGATGAAGAGGATGATGATGTTGAGGCCGTCGATCGGCGTCTTGTGACGCTGGATTGCCTCCGCGCCGACAATCCAGCGGATGGCGGTCGCGGCCAGCAGCGATGCTGTGAGGATGCCGAGCAGTTTCAGGCCCAGCGTCAGCGGCGTGATGCTGAGCATGTCGCCGAGGAAGAGGCCTGCGAACATCGAGGCAGTGAAGGGCACCAGCGCGGTCGAGGTCACCAGCGTGATCAGCACGAGCGTGGCATCGAGTCCCATCAATGCGGCGAGGGCAGGCGAGGCCATCATCGGTGAGGCCATGCTCTGGAGCATCAGCGCGAGCGAAAGCCCGGGCGCGCGGGCCGTGAGCCCGGTTGCGTGCGCGATCAATCCGACGATCAACGGCACGCCGATCGTGGTCCAGGCCGTGGCAGTTGCAACCAGCGCCGGGCGGCGCAGATGGCTGTAGAGCGCGGCCAGATCGACCCGCATGAAGGAGATGCAGAGCAGGCCGAGGATGGCCTCGGTGAGATACGGACGCAGCAATGCGCCGAGCGGCGGCACCGCGGCTGCGATGAACACGACAGCGGCGACGCCGCGGGTGCCCTGGCTGCCGAGCCAGGTCAGGACGCGCAAAGGAAGGGCGAGAGCAGTTGCGAGGATGGAAGGCATCTATGAGTGTCGGGCTACGGGCTATCCCAATCCCTTCAGCCACGCGCCGATCTCGCCGATAGCGACATTGGCCTGTGGCAGCAGCTTGCCCATCGTAAAGAACCCGTGGAACTGGCCGGGATAATGCTTGAACGTGACGGGCACGCCGGCCTGCTTCAGGCGCGCGGCGTATTCGTTGCCCTCGTCACGCAGTGGATCGGCGCCGGCGGTCAGCACGTAGGCCGGCGGCAGGCCCGCCAGATCTTGCGCCCGTGCCGGCGACGCGCGCCAATCGTGGATGTCCGCGGCGCCGTTGAGGTAGTGGTCGCGGAACCAGCGGATCACCGAATGCGTCAGCAGCACGCTGGTCTCGGGCTCGCTGTGGGAGCCGTGAGTCATGGCGAAATCGGTGGCGGGATAGATCAGCACCTGGCCCGCGAGCGCAGGGCCGCCGGCATCGCGCGCGGCGAGCGCGACGACCGCGGTGAGGTTGCCGCCGGCGCTGTCGCCGCCGATGGAAAGGCGGGCGGCGTCGATGCCGAGCTCGCGTGCGTTGGCGGCAACCCATTTGGTCGCCGCGATGGCGTCATCGGCGGCCGCGGGAAATTTGTGCTCGGGGGCGAGGCGGTAATCGACCGAGATCACGATCAGCGCGCCGGCGTCGGCAAGCTGCCGGCAGGCGACATCGTGGGAGTCGAGATCGCCGATCACCCAGCCGCCGCCATGGAAGAATACCAGCGCCGGCGACAGTCCATCTTGCCGGCGCGGCTCCTTCGGAACGTAGAGGCGGGCCGGAATCTCCCCGTGCGGCGCCGGGATCGCAAGCTGTGCGACGCGGGCAAGTTCGGGCGGCTCGGGGTTGGTGGCAAAGCGGGCCTGCGCGTAATAGGCGCGGGCCTCGGGCGCCGTCAGGGTCTCGTAGGCCGGGCGGCCGGCATCCTGGAAGGCCTTGTAGACGGCAGCGGCATCGGGATCGAGCACAACGGGCATGGGGAGTGACCTCGGGGGTGTTTCCAGTCGGGGGCATTCGGAAGGCGATGCCCGCCTCGCGCCCCTGGGAGGGGCGTCCGACTATCCCATTCGGCAGCCGGTCTGGCCAGACTCGGCCGGGAAGGGCAGGGATGCCGCCCTTCCCCCGCCGTATTCGCCGTGTTAACCGGAGGGCCTGCGAGCGGCGGTATCCCCTGTAGAATGTCCAGCAAGCCCGATTCGCTGTTGAAGCCGCGCGAGATGTTTCGAACCATTACTCTGACAGGTCTTGCGGCGCTTTTGGCCGCCACCGCACTGACGGCCGCGACGCCGGCTCAGGCGCAAATCGGCACGATCTTTTCCGACCCGCCGCCGCTGCGGCCGCCCGGTAATATTCCGCGCGGCCAGCCGCAACCGCAGCAGATCCCCGACGACGACGAAGAGGTGCCGGAGCTGCCGCCGCAGGGCCGCGTGCTGCCGTCGCGCCCCATGCCTCCGCCGCCTCAGGGACGGCAGGGCAATGTGATGCCGGGGCCGGTCGAGACCCAGCCGTTGGCGCCGCCGCCGGGCTCCACCGTCGCCCCACCCAACCAGCCGCCGCCCGTGGCGGTCGCGCCGCCAGGTGGCGCCCAGCCGGGCGCGCCGGGGCGTCAGCCGCAACAGAAGGGCGGACCGGGCGGCGCCGTGCCGCAGACCCCGGCGAGCCTCCAGCCGGGCGACGAGGTGGTCACCGAACCGCCGGCGCAGAAGATCGTGAACAAGAAGGCGACCTTCTCCGGCCTCGACAAGATCACCGGGCGCATCATCAATTTCGACGAGGAGATCGGCGAGACCGTCCAGTTCGGCGCGCTCAGGGTCAAGACCGACGCCTGCTACACGCGGCCGGCGACGGAGGCCGCCAATACCGACGCCTTCGTCGAGGTCGACGAGATCACCCTGCAAGGGGAGGTGAAGCGGATCTTCTCGGGCTGGATGTACGCGGCAAGCCCGGGCCTGCACGGCGTCGAGCACCCGATCTACGACATCTGGCTCACCGACTGCAAAGAGCCGCAGCAGACCATCGCGACCGCTGCACCGGATCCTGCGACCAAGCCGCCGGCTCCGCCGCCGCCCGCACAGAAGAAGGCCGCGCCCAAGCAGGTGCAGCAGCGTCCGCCGCAGCCTCTGCCGCCGATCCAGCCGCAGCAACCGGCGCCGCCGCCGCCTCCGCCGCCAGAGCAGCGGCCGGGTCTGTTCGGTATCCCCGGGTTTGGCCGCTAGGCCAAATCCCCCCGGGTTTGGCCGCCGGGCCAAATCCGCCAGCTTCGGCCGCTAGAGCGTTTTCGAGCGAAGTGGACACCGGTTCGCGTGAAGAAAACGCGTCAAAACAAGAATCTAGAGCTTCGGTTCTGATTCAATCAGAACCGAAAATGCTCTAGTGTCCTGAACCAAAAGTTCGTGGCATTTTAGGCCTTGGCGGGCAAACTGTAAGCGCAGAAGCGCTCGATCGAACTAAGGATGTCGTCGGCTGATTTTGTCCATCGGAACGGCTTTGGTTTGGCGTTGTGAAGTTCGATGAAGGACTTAATGTCGGTGCGCAGCGCAGCCACGCTGCGATAGATACCGCGCCTGATTTTGCGCTCGGTGATGAGCGCAAAGAAACGTTCGACCTGATTGAGCCAAGATGAACTGGTTGGCGTCAGATGCACGTGCCAGCGTGGCCTCTTGGCCAACCAGTTGCGGATCAGCGGCGTCTTGTGGGTTGCGTAATTGTCCATGACAAGGTGAACGTCCAGACTGTCTGGAACAGCGGCTTCGATCTCATCGAGAAATTTGCGGAACTCCACGGCGCGATGGCGCCCATAACACTTGCCGATGACCCGGCCAGTTGCGATGTCGAGGGCAGCAAACAGCGAGGTCGTCCCGTGGCGCTTGTAATCGTGACTGCGGCGCGCCGCCTGGCCAGGCCGCATGGGGAACATGGGCTGGCTGCGGTCCAGCGCCTGGATCTGCGATTTCTCATCGACACACAGTACAATGGCGCGCTCGGGCGGGGCCACATAGAGGCCGACCACGTCGCGAACTTTGGCAACGAAATCTGGGTCGGTTGAGAGCTTGAAGGTCTCCAACCGATGCGGCTGCAGGCCGAAGGCGCGCCATATCCGCTGTACTGTCGAGACAGACAGCCCGCTGGCCCGTGCCATACCGCGTGAACTCCAATGCGTCGCATCGGCAGGCTTCGTCTCAAGGGTGCGGACGATCACCGCCTCGATCCGGGCATCCTCGATGGTGCGCGGCGTCCCTGATCGCGGCTTGTCCAAGAGACCTTCAAGTCGATGCTCGGCGAAGCGCAGACGCCATTTGCTAACCGTGTCAGGATCAATAGCCAGGCGGGCCGCCACGACCTTGCTCTGCTCGCCTTCAGCACAGGCCAAGATGATCCGAGCCCGCAGCGCCAACGCCTGCGCCGTGCTCCGGCGCGACGCCAGCGACGTCAACTCAGCGTGTTCCATCTCATCGAGCCCCAGCGGGGCAAAGCGTCGACCCATAACCGATCCTCCCCAAAATCGAGAGATTCCGCTAGGTTCGAGTCGATTTGGAGTCCGTCGAACTTCAGATTCGGGACACTAGAGCATTTTCGGTTCTGATTGAATCAGAACCGAAGCTCTAGATTCTCGTTTTGACGCGTTTTCTTCACGCGAACCGGTGTCCACTTCGCTCGAAAACGCTCTAGTGGCGCAGGGTCGAAATTGGGGAGGAGCGGAAAAGGGCCGTTAACGCCAGTTGCGCCCGGAGCTCCACCAGGATTTCCGGCGCGACGGGCTGGCGACGCACTTCGGGCCGCTCAGCGTGCTCCATGGCCGCAAGCAGCCCCGACAGCCAAAGCCGGCTACCTGCCTCGCTTCGCCAATTCTGGTGCTGCCGTTCTGGCCGCATCGCTTGCCTCGCTCCCTGTTGCCGGACGCGGGAGACAATCCCCGGCACGGCCGCCTGTTCCGCTCATACCCCCGAAAGAATCCGGGGAGATGTGATCCACTTCACATAAGTCTGGTCGGACCTGTCCTAGACCGTCGCCATGAGCAAAGAGACCCAAACCTCATTTGACGTGCAGGACGACCTCCGCACCGATTTTGCCCTGATCGTCACCGGCGTCGGGGCGGCTCTGGTTGCGCTGGTCTATCTCCTGCTGGTCTGAAGCGAGCCGAAGGCTCCCGGCGCGTGCCTTTTTGGCGCGCTCTTCGATACGTCTGCGCGCCAATTCATTAGGTTCAGGGTTTCGGGATATTTCCGTGGCGTGGTCGCGGCCGCTTTTGGGCCGCGCAGGTTCCGCAAAAATCCGTCAAGCGCGGCGCGTGCTGCGGCTGCTAATCATCCACCGCTTTTAAGATCGGTTGATAGCGGCCAGCTTTTGCTTCCGCTTTGGTCTGCGGCGGCGCTTTATCCCGGCCCCGCATCCGCCCAAGAAAATTGCTAAGCACGTCCGACCATGGCCCTGACTGATTCGAACGTCCTCAAACTCGCGCCCGATGCCGGAACTCCCGCCTATCGGAGCGCTCCGCATAACATCGAGGCGGAGCAGAGCCTCCTGGGCGCGATTCTGGTCAACAACGATGCCTTTTACCGCGTCTCCGACTTCCTGGAGGCGAAGCATTTCTTCGAGCCGCTGCACCAGACCATCTTCGAGACCGCCGGCAGCCTGATCCGGATGGGCAAGATCGCAACGCCCGTCACCCTGAAGACCTTCCTGCCCGCCGACACCGATGTCGGCGGCATGACCATCGGGCAGTATCTTGCGCGGCTCGCCGCCGAAGCGACCACCATCATCAACGCGCAGGACTACGGGCGCACCGTCTACGACCTGTCGCTGCGGCGCGACCTGATCGGCATCGGCGAGGACATGGTCAATGTCGCCTATGACGCACCGGTCGACTTCCAGCCGCGGGCGCAGATCGAGGACGCCGAGCGAAAGCTTTATGAGCTCGCCGAGTCTGGCCGCTATGACGGCGGCTTCCAGAAATTCTCGCAGGCGCTGGCGGTCGCGGTCGATCTCGCGGCCAAGGCGTTCCAGCGCGACGGAAAGCTGTCGGGCATCTCGACGGGCATGCGCGACCTCGATACCAAGATGGGCGGCCTGCAGCACTCCGACCTCATCATCGTCGCGGGCCGTCCCGGCATGGGCAAGACCTCGCTTGCGACCAACATCGCCTACAATGTCGCACGCGCCTACGTCCCGGAACTCCAGGCCGACGGCACCACGAGGGCCGCCAATGGCGGCGTGATCGGCTTCTTCTCCTGCGAAATGTCGGCCGACCAGCTCGCCACGCGTATCGTGGCCGAGCGCACCGGCGTTCCCTCCTCCCACATCCGCCGCGGCGGCATCTCGGAGGCCGATTTCGAGAAGATCCGGGAGGTCTCGATCGAGCTGCAATCCCTGCCCTTCTATGTCGACGCCACCGGTGGCCTGTCGATCGCGCAGCTGATGGCGCGCGCGCGCCGGCTGAAGCGCCAGAAGGGCCTCGACCTGCTGGTGATCGACTACATCCAGCTGCTCTCGGGCTCGGGCAAGCGGAGCGATAACCGCGTGCAGGAGATCACGGAGATCACGACCAGCCTGAAGGCGCTGGCGAAGGAACTCAACGTTCCCGTGATCGCGCTGTCCCAGCTCTCGCGCCAGGTCGAATCCCGCGACGACAAGCGGCCGCAGCTCTCCGACTTGCGTGAATCCGGATCGATCGAGCAGGACGCCGACGTCGTGCTGTTCGTGTACCGCGAGGAATATTACCTCGCGATGAAGGAGCCCCGCCCGGGCACGCCCGAACACGAGAAGTGGCAGCTTGACATGAGCCTTGCGCACGGAAAGGCAGAGGTCATCATCGGCAAGCAGCGCCACGGCCCGACCGGCACCGTCGATCTGGCGTTCGAAGCTTCGGTCACGCGGTTCGGCGACCTCGCGCCTGACGCTCAGCTGCCGGCTCGCAGCGGCAACGACTACTGAGTTCCTTGAACCGAGCCTGCCTCTTGCGTAAAACGACGCCATGACAATGGCGTCCGACCCGAAAACGATCTCGCAATCCGGCCTCCTCTCCGCGGAAGCCAATCAGGCTGCCGCGCTCGCTGCCTATGGCGGCGTGCTGACCGTCGATCTCGACGCCATCATCGCCAACTGGCGCAAGCTCGAGAAGACGGCGGTGCCGGCCGAGTGCTCGGCGGTGGTCAAGGCCGACGCCTATGGCTGCGGCGCCGAGCAGGTCGCGCGTGCCCTGAGCAAGGCCGGCTGCAAGACCTTCTTCGTCGCCACCATCGAGGAAGCGCGCAAGGTGCGCGCGGCCGTCCCGGAGCCCACGATCTACGTGCTCGGCGGCTATTTCCAGAACACCGGCGAGCACTACGCCAAGATCAATTGCCGTCCTGTCATCGGCGACCTCAACGAGCTCGCCGAATGGGACGTGTTCTGCCGCCGCACCGGCTGGACCGGAGGCGCGGCTATTCACATCGACACCGGCATGAACCGGCTGGGCCTCACGCTTTCGGAGGCGCAGGCCATCATTCCCCGCATCAACGCCGGCGATCACGGCATCACGCTGGTGATGAGCCATCTGGTCTCGGCCGAGCAGCTCAACAGCCCGGTCAATGCGAAGCAGCTCGCGGCCTTCCGCGGCATCGCCAGCGAGTTCTCCGGCGTGCCGGCGGCGCTCGCCAATTCCTCCGGCATCTTCCTGGGGGCGCCGTTCCAGTTCGACCTGGTGCGGCCGGGGGCTGCGCTCTACGGCGTCAACCCGACGCCGGAGGCAGACAATCCGATGCAGCCGGTGGTGGACCTCAAGGCACGCATCGTGCAGATCCGCAACGTCGAACGCGGCGAGAGCGTCGGTTATGGCGGCACATGGACTGCGCGGCGGCCGACCAAGCTCGCCATCATCGCGGTCGGCTATGCCGACGGCTATTTCCGCGCCGCCAGCTCCAATGACGGCACCCGCGGTGCCGAGGTGATCGTCGCCGGCAAGCGTTGCCCGGTCGCGGGCCGAATCTCCATGGATCTGATCGCGATCGACATCACCGATCTGCCGCCGAATGCGGTGCGGCGCGGCCATATGGTGACGCTGCTCGGCGAGGGCATCACCGTCGACGAGCTCGCGCATCATTTTGGCACCATCGGCTATGAGGTGCTGACCAGCCTCGGCCACCGCTACGCCCGCATCTACAAGGGCGGCAATGTCGAGGAATCGCTGGCGAAGCCGGACCCCGCGCCGAACGCCGCGCAGCCGCCCTCGCCGCCGCCGATCGAGCAGCCCACGGCCCCGCCGCCGCTACCGGGCTGAGTTCTCGTGCCCCCGGGCGCAGCGCCGCGTGACTTCGACGGTGCGCTGCTGGGCCCGGGCCCATCTCTCAACATCGGACCGTGCGGCCCTCTGGGTCCCGGCTCGCGCTCCGCGCGTCCGGGACACGAGGCCGGTTCGCTTACTTCTTCTTCCTGTTGTCCAGCGCCGACTTGCAGGTGGCGCTGAGCTGGTCGTGCTTCTCGCTGAGGCAGGCGACGATGCGACCGCCGCCCGGCGCGATGCCGGCGCAGAATTTGTCATAGTCTGCCTTGCAGGCGCCGCGCGGGTCGGAGGATTGTGCCGACGCAAGCCCGGAGAGCGCGACGGCGACGACGATGGCGGCAAAGTTCAACTTGGACATGATGTCTCCGGTATGGGGCGGCAGCAGCCGGTAGCTCTACATGAAGATCGCGACATTCAACATCAACAACATCAACCGCCGCCTGCCCAATCTCCTGGCATGGCTGCGCGCGGCGAAACCCGATGTCGTCGCACTTCAGGAGTTGAAGGCAAGTGATGGCGAATTTCCGGCGGCGGCGATCGAAAAGGCCGGCTATGGCGCGGTGTGGCACGGACAAGGAACCTGGAACGGGGTCGCCATCCTCGCCCGCAAGGCCGAGCCCATTCTCACCCGCGACCGCTTGCCGGGAAGACCCGGCGATCACGAAGCCCGCTATATCGAGGCCGCCGTACGCGGCATCATCGTCACCAGCATCTATCTGCCGAACGGCAATCCGCAGCCGGGTCCGAAATTCGACGCCAAGCTCGACTGGTTCGCGCGCCTCAAGCGCCACGCCAAGACCTTCATCAAGCAGGATCTGCCCGTCGTGCTCGCCGGCGACTACAACGTCGCGCCCACGGAGATCGACATCTATCCGACGCGCTCATGGGACAAGGATGCGTTGATCCAGCCGAAGAGCCGCGCGGCCTATGCCTCGCTGGTCGAGCAAGGCTGGTGCGACGCGATCCGCGCATTGCACCCGGACAAGCGCATCTACACGTTCTGGGACTACAAGCGGAACCGGTGGCCGCGCGATGCGGGCCTGCGGCTCGATCATCTCCTGCTCAGCCCTGCCATCGCCCCGCGCCTCGCCAAGGCCGGCGTCGACAGACGCGTCCGCGGCGAGGATGGCGCCAGCGATCACGCGCCGGCATGGGTGGTGTTGCGGTGACGGCCTAGCCCCATCAGGGTCGAATCATGGACACGCTACGCCTTGCCCCTACAAGAGCAGCGAGAGCGTCGGCTCACCACAAATTCTTGCCGTCGATCATGTTCACCGGCACCGCATCGAGATCGAAATCATCGAACAGGCGCGCGTTCACCGCGACCTTGGGATTGTCGAAATCGGGTTTGCCGGTCGACCAGTCCGGCGATTCCGAATAGGTGCCGCAGCCGCACGTCGCGCAGAAATGGTGTTTGACCGTGCGGCCTCCCCAGAGATAGGTCGCGACATTCTCCGGTGGCGACAGCAGCCGAAACTGCGCCGGCGTGTAATAGGCCCACAACGCGCCGCGCTTGGCGCAGAGCGAACAGGTGCAGCGCGTCACGCTCGAAGGCGCCTCCGTCACCTCGAACACCGTCTCACCGCAATGACAGCTTGCCTCGATCGGCATGACCCGCGCTCCCCGTTTGTCAGGAGATGGTCGTAGCCGGCCCCTGCTGCCAACATGCTGTCAGCAGCGCAACCTTAGGGAACTTCGTTCGCGGAGAGCCGCTTGGCATTGGCGGCGACGTGCTCCCGATAGCGCTGGACGATGGCTGCCGGCGTTGCCCCGGCAAGCAGGCTCACGGTTGCCTCGAACGCCGCGGCGATCTTCTCGCTGACCATCAGCACAGCTTCCCGCCCGGCCGCTTCGTCGCCATGGCTGAGCTTCTCGCAGCGCAGCCGCACCACCTCGCCCGCCTCCAGCGCCAGCATTGTGCCGGCAACCCAGGGAAAGCCGTTGTCGGACCCGCTGAGCACTGCGTGGCGGTCGAGGGCGGAGAATGAATGGTGGTCGGGCATCGCGAGCCTCAAATTCTTTGAGCGGACGCTCCGACCAATACGCGTCAAATTCTAAGGATCCGGCCGGGGAACCGGTTGGATTGGGCACCCCTGCAACATCAGCCGTTAACCAAGGCCCTTGACGCGATATGCGTGGCTGACCGCGAATGAAGCCGTGACGGCCGTGCGCGGCTGTCACGGTCAATGCAAGATCAGGAAGAACATTCCATGCGTCTCGTCATCGGATCCGACCACGCCGGCTGGCTGCTCGAGCAGACCGTGATCGACCACATCCGCAAGCTCGGCCACGACGTCCATTCGGCCCATTAGTGCGTCGGGCATGACGACGTCAACGTCATGTGCATCGGTGCGTGGATCGCCGGCGCCTGGCTCGCCGTCGATCTCGTGTCCTCATATCTCTCCGCTGAATTCTGCACCGACGAAGACTTCCGCCGCAGGGTGGAGAAACCGCGCGTCATGGACGAGCAAGGCTGACGGCGCGCTGCTGCTCTTCTTCCGTCACTGCGAGGAGCGAAGCGACGAAGCAATCCAAAAATGCATCCGCGGAGAATATCTGGATTGCGGCGCTGCGCTCGCAATGACGGTGCTAGACTGCTGCGATTCCCGGAGCGTCCCCTTGGCCTTCCTCTTTGTCCTCGCCGTCGGCCTCGTCGCCGGCACCATCTCAGGCATCGTCGGCACCGGCTCGTCGATCATGCTGATGCCGGTGCTAGTCTATGCCTATGGGCCGAAGGAAGCGGTGCCGATCATGGCGGTCGCGTCCGTGATGGCGAATTTCTCGCGCATCCTGGCCTGGTGGCGCGAGGTCGACTGGCGGGCCTGCGCGGCCTATTCGGTTACGGGGATTCCGGCCGCGGTGCTGGGCGCGCGCACGCTGCTGGCGTTGCCTTCGCATGCCGTCGATCTCGCCATCGGCGTCTTCCTGATCGCGATGGTGCCGGTGCGGCACTGGCTGGCGCAGCACGACCTCAAGGCCAATCTCTGGCATCTGGCCATCGGCGGCGCGGTGATCGGCTATCTCACCGGCATCGTGGTCTCGACCGGTCCGCTCAGCGTGCCGCTGTTCCTGTTCTACGGTCTGTCCAAGGGCGCCTTCCTCGCCACCGAGGCCGCGAGCTCGCTCGGACTCTATTTCGCGAAGTCCGTCACCTTCGAACGTTTCGGCGCGTTGACCGGCGAGGTCTTCATGAAGGGCCTGATCGCGGGTGCCTCGCTGATGTCGGGCGCATTCATCGCAAAACGCTTCGTGCTGCACCTGAAGCCGGACGTGTTCCGCCTGCTGATGGACGCGATCATGATCGCCGCCGGGCTCTCGATGCTGTGGAACGCGACGCAGCCATAAGCCGCCGCGATCAGGCGAATTCGGGTGCGATCGGCGGGCTGTCGGCGAGGACGCGGGTCTCGGCCGCCGGCCGCTTCTCGAGCCCATGCAGCACGGCATCGAGCGGCTGCGGCCGCTGATAGAAATAGCCCTGCCCGAACCTCACGCCCATCTCGCGCATGGCCTCGGCCTGTTCGGCGCGCTCGATGCCCTCGGCGACCAGCGTGAGCCCGAGCGTGCCCGCGAGCGATGCGATCACGCCGACGATCGCCTTGTCTTCCGCGCTGTCGGGGATTTCGCTGATGAACGCCTTGTCGATCTTGACCTTGTCGAGCGGGAAGCGCCTGAGATGCGCCAGCGAGCTGTAGCCGGTGCCGAAATCGTCGAGCGCGATCGTGGCCCCCAGGCGCCGCAGACGATGCAACGTCTGGGAGGCGCTGGCGATGTTGTTGATCAGCGAGCCCTCGGTGATCTCGAGCTCCAGCAGCGAGGGCGCAACGTCGAAGCGCGCGCAAGTCGCGCGCAGCTCGGCGGCGAGCGAATGATCGGCGAGCTCGGAGGGCGGCAGATTGATCGCGATCCGGATCTGCGGCCTGCCGGCAGCCGCCAGGCGTTGCAGCGCCCAGCAGGCATCGGTGAGCACGTAGCGGGTCAGCCGTGCATTGTTGCCGCTGCGCTCGATCAGCGGCAGGAATTCGGCCGGACCGATCACCCCATGGTCGGGATGGCGCCAGCGGATCAACGCTTCCAGGCCGACGATCTCCTGGCTTTCGAGGTCGACCTGGCTCTGGTACCAGACCTCGAACTGCCCCTCGGCAAAGCCCGCGGGAATCGCGAGCTCGAGATCCCTGCGGCGGCGATAGTCGCGCTGCAGCGCCTCGTCCAGCACGGCGACCGTGCCGGGCGCCTTGCTCTTGGCATGATAGAGCGCGATGTCGGCGAGCGTCGGCAGATGCGACAGCTCCGGATCGTCGGCGCGGCGCACGGCAAGGCCGATGCTGGCACGCGGCACGACCTGCTTGTCATGAAGCCGGATCGGCTCGGAAATGGCGGTAAGCACCTGCTGCGCGAAAGCGTGCGCCGACGCTTCGTTGCTGACCTCGGGGCGGATGACGACGAATTCGTCGCCGCCGAGCCGGGCGACCCAATCCTCGGCCTCGACCGAGGTGCGAAGACGCCGGGAAATCTGCACGAGGAACTCGTCGCCGGCCTCGTGGCCGAACGTGTCGTTGATGCCCTTGAAGTCGTCGAGATCGATGAAGCAGAACGCGACCAGCGCGTCCGGCCTGCCTCCATCGCGGCTCGCCACGGCCAGCCGCTCCGTCAGGGAGCGCCGGTTGGGCAGCCCCGTGAGCGGATCGTGCCCGGCCATGTGCCCGAGCCGGTCGAGCGCACCCGATGTCGTGTGCTGCATGGCGTTGAAGGCGCGCGCGAGCTGGCCGAATTCGTTGGAGGATTTGACCTCCGCCGGATAGGCCCGGCCGTCCTGCTTGCTGCGCTGTATCGCCGACATCATGGCCGCCAGCGGCCTGCCGATGAAGATATTGGCGGAGATCCGCATGGCGATCAGGGTCGCAAACGTTGCGAGCAGGCCGACCACCAGCAGCAGCACCAGCCGGCTGCCCGCGTTCGCGTAAAGCGCCGCGTGGGAATAGGCGATCGCGATGCGGCCGGCCTGAACGGCGGCCATGTTGCCGTTGCTGTAATGGATCGGACGCGAGACCTCCGCGATCGACGGGCCCTCCGAGCGCGCCACCACGCGGGCAATCGCAGCGCCGGTATCGTCATAGACGGCCGCTGCCGCGATGGTCTCGTCGTGCATGATCTCGTTGAGCACGCCCGTGACCTGGTCGTAGCGCATTTTCCAGAGCGGCTCGGCGATCAGCTCGGCCCGGCTCTCGGCGACGCGGGCCATGCGGGCGTCGAGCTGCCTGATCTGCGACCAGAAGCTCGAAGCCTCGACGCCGGCGGAGGCGAGCAATTGCACCAGCAGCAGAACGGGCACGGTGGCCCATATCATGGCGCGAACGACCGGTCGCAGGCGCGGCGCGTCCGGCCCGTTGCTTTCAGGATCGGTCATCGCCTCATCCTTGCGCATCAGTCGGCGGCGCCTTCGGGAACTGGCAGGGACGAAATAAGCGCGTCGAGGGAAAAGTCATAGTCACCGCAGCGGCCCGCCTTCGCCCTGAATCGCGCAAAGTCGATCCGGCCGAACGCACGGGTCTTGATGAGGTCACGGACCGAATCGAGATTCTGGCGGGTGATCGCCGACGTCTTGACCTCGACCCGGGGTGAGACCGCCGCGAAATCGCAGCCATCGGCATAGTCGCGCAGCAGGACGATCGACCAGCCGCCGAGCAGGAAATGCCCGCCGTCGGTCAGCAGCAGGCGGCCTGCCCTGATCTCGCGCAGCGCGTCCTCCGACCAGTTGAGGCCGACCAGCTGGATGTCGCGGCCGGGCACGAGGCCGGCGGCGACCACCGCGCGCAGCGCACCCAGCGCCATCGGATCGTTCCCGGCCCAGATGCCGGCGGGCCGGATCTCCTTGCGCGAGGCCCAGCCCAGATAATTCGTGGTGACCTGCTCGGCCTCCGACTGCGTCCAGTTGGCGAACAGCAGCCGGTCCACCACGACGTCGGGCGCGGCATCCACCGCCAGCTTGAGACCGGCATTGCGCGCGATCGAGGCGGGCGTGATCTCGTCGCCGCCGATGCCGAGAAGGTGGATCTTGCCATCCGGGCTCTGCCATTTCTCGGCGCGCGCCGTCGCGATCAGCGCGTTGGCCATCCGCGCGCCCGCGGTCTGAAGATCGGTCGTGATATCGCCGAGCCAGGTCTTGAGCTTCTGGCGCGGCGGTCCGAGACGTACCGCATCCTCGCCGATCAGCGTGTTCGAGAGCAGCAGCGTCTTGACGCCCGCAGCCTCGGCCGCCTCCAGGATCGGGACGGCCGCGGATTCCTCGTTCGACAGGATGAGGAAGTCGGGCTTGTCATGACGCGCCACCACGCCGAGGCCGAGCTCCTGCATGGTGCGGTAATTGCGTTCGCTGGTCAGCACCTCGACATGGGCGTCGAGCCTGCGGCCGGCGGCCTGCATGCTCTGCGCGACCATGTCCCAGAACACCTCGCCGGTCTTGCCGGGATTGATGAAGACGATCTCGAGGGGCTTCGCAGGAGGATTGGCAAGGCTCGGGCCGGCGGGCGCGAAAACGCCGCAGGCGGCGCCCACAGCGAGCAATAGTCGCAGGAATCTCGTCATTTCACTTCGCCGCCCCAGATGGTTCCAAGGTTGGACCTGCGTCCGCTAACACTTCGCAAAATCCACCCGGCCACAACGGCATAGAGCTAATGAAAGGTATATCTGCCGCGCCGAATTGAGGTATTCGAGGCGGCGGCGATCACCCTCGTCATTCCGTGCTATCAGCAAGCTGAAACCGCGACTCAAGCGTCCCCCATGGCCAAGAACACGCTTTCCTTCGTCTGCCAGAACTGCGGCGCGGCCTATAACCGCTGGCAGGGCAAGTGCGAGTCCTGCGGCGAGTGGAATACGCTCGCGGAAGAAGACACCAGCGGCAGCGTCCCGGTCTCGATCCGCTCCAAGCGCAAGGGGCGAACGTTCGCGCTGGAGAGCCTTGCCGGCAAGAGCCCGGATGCGCCGCGACTGTCCTCAGGCATGACCGAGCTCGACCGCGTCACCGGCGGCGGCTTCGTCCGCGGCTCGGTGCTGCTGGTCGGCGGCGATCCCGGCATCGGCAAATCGACGCTGCTGACACAGGCGACCAGCATGATGGCGCGCGCCGGCCACCGCATCGTCTACATCTCCGGCGAAGAGGCGGTCGCGCAGGTGCGGCTGCGCGCCGAGCGGCTCGGCCTGTCGGATGCGCCGGTGCAGCTTGCGGCCGAGACCTCGGTCGAGGACATCGTCTCGACGCTGTCGGAAGGCGCCGTCCCGCGCCTCATCGTGATCGACTCGATCCAGACCATGTGGACCGACACCGTGGAATCGGCCCCCGGCACGGTGACGCAGGTGCGCGCCTCGGCGCAGGCGCTGATCCGCTTTGCCAAGAAGACGGGCGCGGCCATCATCCTGGTCGGCCACGTCACCAAGGACGGGCAGATCGCAGGTCCCCGCGTGGTCGAGCACATGGTCGACGCGGTGCTGTCGTTCGAGGGCGAAGGCTCGCAGCAATTCCGCATCCTGCGCGCGGTGAAGAACCGCTTCGGCCCGACCGACGAGATCGGCGTGTTCGAGATGACGGGCCTGGGCCTGCGCGAGGTCACCAACCCTTCCGAGCTGTTCCTGTCCGAGCGCGATCTCGGCACGCCCGGCACCGCAGTCTTCGCGGGTATCGAGGGCACGCGGCCCGTTCTGGTCGAATTGCAGGCACTGGTGGCGCCGACCTCGCTCGGCACGCCGCGGCGCGCGGTGGTCGGCTGGGACCCGAGCCGGCTATCGATGGTGCTGGCGGTGCTGGAAGCCCATTGCGGGGTCAAGCTGTCCGGTCACGACGTCTATCTGAATGTCGCCGGCGGCCTGCGCATCCACGAGCCAGCGGCCGACCTCGCCGCCGCCGCGGCCCTGGTGTCATCCTTGGTTAATGCGCAATTGCCGACGGATGCGGTCTATTTCGGCGAGATCTCGCTGTCCGGCGTGGTGCGCCCGGTGGCACAGACCCCGGCCCGGCTGAAGGAAGCGGCGAAACTCGGCTTTCAGCGCGCCGTGCTGCCCGAATCGGCCCGAGGCGAGACCGGTGGCGACGCAGGATTGTCGTTGAACGCGGTCAACAGCCTGACCACCTTGGTCGCCGAGATCGCCGCCCGCGGCTCCCGCCGGGGCGAATCGAATGCGCCAGCGGAGAAAAATGCCACACCGGCAAGATTCCGCCGTGGAGAGGGTTAGCCGGAGGTGACGCCGGAGGCCCCCGCCGCTATACAGCCGTCACAAAAGCAGCATGGGATTGCGTGGTTGCGGCCTTGCCGGGAACGCCGTCTGCCCCTCTTTTAGGGCAGCGGCCAAGCACCGATTCGCTAGAGCACCTTTGACGTACGAGCGGACCAGACCAGCCGATGCCAGTAACCATCCTCGACCTGATCCTGCTCGGTGTGATGCTGATCTCGGGCCTGCTCGCCATGGTCCGCGGCTTCATGCGCGAAATCCTGTCGATCGCGGCCTGGGGCGCGGCGGCGATCGTGACGCTGTACTCCTTCTCGAAACTGCTGCCGACCGCCAAGACCTATTTCAACAACGACACGGTGGCGAGCGTCGTCGTGGTCGCGGGCGTGTTCGTCGGCACCCTGGTCGTGGTCTCCGTGATCACGGTCCGGATCTCCGACATGATCCTGGATTCGCGCATCGGCGCGCTGGACCGCACCCTGGGTTTCCTGTTCGGCCTGGCTCGCGGGCTTTTGATCGTCGTGGTCGCGTTCCTGTTCTTCACCTGGCTGGTGCCGGACAAGCAGCGCCCGGACTGGGTCACGGGGGCAAAGTCCCGTGTGGTGCTCCAGGGAACCGGGGATTGGCTGATGGCCCTCTTGCCTGACGACCCCGAGAACACCATCTTGAAGAGATTCAAGAAAAACAAACCAGATGATGATCAAGCTGATTCCGAGCAGCAGCCTTCGGGCAGTGGCGACGGATACAGTAAACCTGCTCGTGACAGTTTGAAGAAACTGATCGAGAAACCTGCGGCGCGTTGATTGCCCTTAGAGAGAGGCGCGGACGAGATGCGACACCCTGACCAGGACGCCCAACTTGATCTCGATCCAAACGCCGGCCCAGGTCCGGCCGCGCTAGAGGTTCAGGACGATCTGGAGGGGGATACGCTGCGCGAGGAATGCGGCGTCTTCGGCATCTACGGCCATCCTGATGCTGCCGCCATCACCGCGCTCGGTCTGCACGCCCTTCAACACCGCGGCCAGGAAGCCGCAGGCATCGTCTCCTACGACGGCAGCCGCTTTCACAGCGAACGCCGGCTCGGCCTCGTCGGCGACACCTTCTCCCGCCGCGAGGTGATCGACCGCCTGCCCGGCAACATGGCCGTCGGCCATGTCCGCTACTCCACCACCGGCGCCACCATCCTGCGCAACGTGCAGCCGCTGTTCGCCGAGCTCAATGCCGGAGGCCTTGCGGTCGCCCACAACGGCAACCTCACCAACGGCCTGACGCTGCGCCGCGAGCTCGTGAAGAGCGGCGCGATGATGCAGTCGACCACCGACACCGAGGTGATCCTGCACCTGGTCGCGCGCTCCAGGCGCAGCCGCTTCATCGAGCGCTATATCGACGCGCTGCGCGAGATCGAAGGCGCCTATGCGCTGGTCTCGCTGACTAACAAGAAGCTGGTCGGTGCGCGCGATCCGCGCGGCATTCGTCCCCTGGTGCTTGGCGAGCTCGATGGCTGCCCGATCCTGACCTCGGAGACCTGCGCCCTCGACATCATCGGCGCGCGCTTCATCCGCGACATCGAGCCCGGCGAAGTCATCGTGTTCGACGAGAACGGCCAAGACATCCACAAGCCGTTCCCGCCGATGGCGCCGCGCCCCTGCATCTTCGAATACATCTATTTCGCGCGTCCCGATTCCGTGGTGCATGGCCGCTCGGTCTACGAGGTCCGCAAGGCCTTCGGTGCCCAGCTCGCGCGCGAGAGCCACGTGCCGATCGACGTCGTGGTGCCGGTGCCGGATTCCGGCGTGCCCGCCGCGGTCGGCTACAGCCAGCATTCCGGCGTGCCGTTCGAGCTCGGCATCATCCGCAACCACTATGTCGGCCGCACCTTCATCCAGCCGACGCAGGCGATCCGCGAATCCGGCGTGCGCATGAAGCATTCGGCCAACCGCGCCGCGATCGAAGGCAAGCGCATCATCCTGATCGACGACTCGCTGGTGCGCGGCACGACCTCCAAGAAGATCGTGCGCATGATGCGCGATGCCGGCGCCAAGGAAGTACACTTCCGCCTCGCTTCGCCCCCGATCCTCTATCCTGATTATTACGGCATCGACCTGCCCGATCGTGGCGGTCTTCTGGCGGCGACGCACTCGCTGGAAGAAATGCGCGAGATCATCGGCGCCGACTCGCTCGCCTTCCTGTCGATCGACGGCATGTACCGCGCCATGGGCGAGCCCGGCCGCGACCCCGCCAATCCGAAATTCTCGGATCACTGCTTCACCGGGGCCTATCCGACCCACCTCACCGACCAGACCCAGACCGAGCAGCAGCCGCGGCAATTGTCGCTGCTGGCGGAGGCGAGCTGACCTTGAGTTGTCATTCCGGGGCGCGCGCAGCGCGAACCCGGAATCTCGACATGGTTTAGTCACCTCTGGATTCCGGGTTCGATGCTTCGCATCGCCCCGGAATGACGGCGTGATGGGACTTGTCCCGGCCATCCACGCCTGTAAAACCCCGCCATGACAAAACCCCTCGCTGACCGCATCGCTCTCGTCACCGGCGCCTCGCGCGGCATCGGCTTCGCCACGGCCCTCGCGCTGGCGAAGGCCGGCGCGCACATCGTGGCCACTGCGCGCACGCAAGGCGGGCTGGAGGAGCTTGACGACGAGATCCGCAAACTTGGCGGCAGCGCCACCCTGGTGCCGCTCAACCTCACCGATACCGACGGCATCGCGCGTCTCGGCGCCGGCCTGCACGAGCGCTATGGCAAGCTCGACATCCTCGTCGGCAATGCCGGCGTGCTCGGCCCCTCCTCGCCGATCGGTCATATCGAGCTGAAGACCTTCAACGACGTGATGGCCGTCAACGTCTCCGCGAACTTCCAGCTGATCCGCTGCATGGAGCCGCTGCTAAAGCAGTCCGATGCCGGCCGCGCCGTGTTCATCACCTCGGGCGCCGCCAACAAGGCGACCGCCTATGTCAGCCCCTACGCTGCCTCAAAGGCCGCACTGGAGACGCTGGCGCGCGCCTGGGCGCAGGAGACAGCGAACACGAAGCTGCGCGTCAACCTGTTCAACCCCGGCCCGGTCCGCACCCGCATGCGCGCCACGCTGATGCCGGGCGAAGACCCGGCGACGCTCGACACACCCGAGCAGGTCGCCGAATTCATCGTGCCGATGTGCGCACCCGACTGGACCGAGACCGGCAAGTTCTACGACTACAAGACCCGCACCCTGATGAGCTTCCGCGCGCCGGCCTGATTGACTTGGGCACCTCCCCGCGTTTGACTGCCCGCGCTCACGCGGCAGCAAGCCGCGAGCCAAAAAAGGGAGGTCGCCATGGCGCCATGGCATGGTCGCGCAGGTCATGCGCGTGCGGTCGGAAAAATCTCTCGCGCTGTCCTCATCCTGATCGCCGCCCTCGCCTTCGTGCTCCCAGGCATGGCGAGAGCCGGCGATGTCCCGACCTTCGCGGTCGATCCCTCCTGGCCGAAACAGCTGCCCAACAACTGGATCCTCGGCCAGGTCGGCGGCATCACCGTCGATGCGCAGGGCCATATCTGGGTGATCCATCGCCCGCGCTCGCTCACCGACGACGAGAAGGGCGCAAGCCTCACTCCGCCGCGCTCGAAATGTTGCGTATCGGCGCCGCCGGTGCTCGAATTCGACGCCGACGGCAATCTGCTGCGATCCTGGGGCGGTCCGGGCCAGGGCTACGAGTGGGTCGGCCGCGAGCACGGCATCGAGGTCGACGAACGCGGCTTCGTCTGGGTCGGCGGCAATGCCGACAACGACAACGCCATCCTGAAGTTCACGCTCGACGGCAAGTTCGTCGCCCAGATCGGCAAGATCGCCCCGAGCCTTGGCAGCAACGACACGACGCAGCTCGGCAAGCCTGCCGAGACCGCGATCGACAGGGAGGCCAACGAGATCTACGTCGCCGACGGCTACGGCAACCGCCGCGTCATCGTGTTCGACGCGACGACGCTCGCCTACAAGCGGCACTGGGGCGCCTACGGCAACAAGCCCGATGACACCAAGCAGGCGGCCTACGACCCCAAGGCCCCCGTGTCACAACAATTCGGCACTCCCGTCCATTGCGTGAAGCTCGCGAGTGACGGCCTCGTCTATGTCTGCGACCGCATCAACAACCGCATCCAGGTGTTCAGGAAGGACGGCAGCTTCGTGAAGGAGTTCTTCTTCGAGAAGAACACGCTCGGCAACGGCGCGGTGTGGGACATCGCGATCTGGCCCGATCCGAAGCAGACCTGGCTGCTCAGTGCCGACGGCGAAAACAACGAGATCAGGGTGATCAGGCGCGAGGACGGCAGCGTGGTCGGCAGCTTCGGGCATAGCGGCCGCAATGCCGGGCAATTCCACTGGGTGCACGCCATGGCGATCGACGCCGGGGGTAACGTCTATACCGCCGAGGTCGACACCGGAAAGCGCATCCAGAAATTCAAGCTGACCTCGGACGCGCTCAAATAGCGTCTCAACGCATTTTGCACAAAAGTTAACCGACGGATGACGCTACGACGCAGCATCATCCGGCTTTAGGCGCATTGCCGCCGGCGCTGGGACAGGCTAGAGCCATCACAAGGACCAAGACTCCGCAAGAGAGCCGTCCGCATATTTGACAATGGAGGAAACCTTTTATGACGACGACGTTCGCGCGCCGCTCCGCGGCCCTTCTGGCTTGTGCCGCCTTCGGTTTTGCAACATCCGCTTACGCGCAGGACAAGACCGTCAAGATCGGCGTGCTCAACGACATGTCGAGTCTCTATGCCGACATCGGCGGCCCGAACTCCGTGGTCGCGATCAAGATGGCGGTTGAGGATTCCGGCCTGCTCAAGAAGGGCTGGAAGATCGACGTCATCAGCGGCGACCATCAGAACAAGCCCGACGTCGGCGTCAACATCGCCCGGCAGTGGATCGACAACGAGAAGGTCGATGCGATCGCGGATACCCCGAACTCCGGCGTCGCGCTCGCGGTCAGCAACCTCGTCAAGGAAAAGAACGCGGTGCTGCTGAATTCCGGCGCCGCCTCCGCCGACCTGACCGGCAAGGCCTGCACGCCGAACACGATTTCCTACACCTATGACACCTACATGCTGGCCAACGGCACCGGCAAGGCGTTGACCAAGGCCGGCGGCGACAGCTGGTTCTTCCTGACCGCGGATTACGCTTTCGGCCACGCGCTCGAACGCGACACCACGGCGGTCGTGACCGCCAACGGCGGCAAGGTGCTCGGCAGCGTCAAGCATCCGATCAACACCGCGGACTTCTCGTCCTTCCTGCTGCAGGCGCAATCGTCCAAGGCCAAGGTCGTGGGGCTTGCCAATGCCGGCGGCGACACCACGAACTCGATCAAGCAGGCGGCCGAATTCGGCATCGTCTCCGCCGGCCAGAAGCTCGCGGCGCTGCTGCTGTTCATCAACGACGTGCACTCGCTGGGCCTCAAGACCGCCCAGGGCCTGACCTTCACCGAATCGTTCTACTGGGATCTGAACGACAAGACCCGCGTATGGTCCAAGCGCTTCTCGGCGCTCGCCAGCAAGAACGCGATGCCGTCGATGACCCAAGCCGGCAATTACGCGATGGTGCTGCACTATCTGAAGGCGATGGACGCGCTCGGCGGCAATCCCCATGATGGCGCCAAGGTCGTCGCCAAGATGAAGGAGCTGCCGACCGACGATCCGCTGTTCGGCAACGGCCCGCTGCGGCAGGACGGGCGCCGCCTCATCCCCGCTTACCTGTTCGAGGTGAAGAAGCCCGAGGAGTCGAAGGGACCGTGGGACTATTACAAGCAGATCGCCACGATCTCGGCGGAAGACGCAGCCAAGCCGCTCAAGGACAGCGATTGTCCGCTGGTGAAGAAGTGACCGCATAGCGGTCGCGCATACCCACCGACATCATGCCCGGGCTTGTCCCGGGCATTTTCGTTGCTGGGCTCCAAAAACGCTGCCGGGTGGGCAAAGCGAAGCGTGCCCACGACTTGCCTGCGATCCGCGAGAGATGGTGGGCACGGCGCTTGCGCGCCTTTGCCACCCTACGAGACCGTCTACGAAGCCGTCTTCGTCGCACCCAGCGTCCGCACCGCGATCGCCACGCAGACCACCATCAGCATCGCCGCAAGCAGGAACGGCGCGCCGGGCAGATGCAGCGGCGCGCTGACGCCGATGAAATAGGAAAAGGTCAGCGTGAACAGGAACGGGCCGACGAGCTGCGAGACGCTCTGCACGCTCGCAGTCGCGCCCTGGAGCTGACCCTGCTGATCGGGCGCGACCAGCCGCGTCATCAGCGCTTGCGAGGCGGCGCCCGAGATGCCCCACAGCGCCAGAATGGGAATCCCGATCCAGGAGAGCGGCCCGGTCGGCGCAGCGCCGAGGACCAAGAAGCCGAGCGCGCCACAACACAGGCCGAGCAGCAGCGCGTTTCGCTCGCCGAGCACGCGCACGATGGGGCCGATCGCGAGCCCCTGCACCACCATGGCGCAGATCCCGACCATCGCCAGCGTCAATCCCACGGTCTTGGAATCCCAGCCGTAGCGATAGGTCGCATAGAGTACGAAGGTCGAGGGCAGCACGACATGGGCGACCTGCGCGATGAAATTGACGACGGACAACGCGGCAAGCATCGCATTGGAGCGCAGCAGGCGGAGCGCACCGACCGGACTGGCGCTCCTCCAGCGGAACGGCGCGCGCTTGTCGGGCGCGAGCGATTCCGGCAGGACGAATAGCCCATACAGCGCATTGGCGAAGCTGAGGGTGGCCGACGCCCAGAACGGCAGCCGCGGATCGATGTCGCCGAGCAGGCCACCCAGCGCTGGCCCGAGGATGAAGCCGGCGCCGAAGGCTGCGCCAATCCGGCCGAACACCGCCGCGCGCCGCTCCGGCGGCGTGATGTCGGCGATATAGGCAAACGCAGTCGAGATGCTCGCCGAGGTGATGCCGGAGATGACGCGGCCGACGAACAGCCAGACCAGCGACGGCGCCAGTGCCATCAGCACATAGTCGGCAGCGAGCCCGAAATTCGACAGCAGCACCACCGGCCGCCGCCCGAAACGATCCGACAGCGCCCCGAGCAGCGGCGAGAACACGAACTGCATCAAGGCCCAGGCCGTGCCGAACAGGCCGAAGATGCGGGCCGCATGCGCGGTGTCGTTGTCGACGAAGCTTTCAATCAGCTTGGGCAGGATCGGCATGATCACGCCGAGCGCGAGCATGTCGAGCAGGATGGTGATGAAGATGAAGGCGACGGCACCACGCCGGACGGGCGCAGCGCTCTGCGCTGTCACCTCGCCGGCGCCCTCGCTCACGACGGCCGCTTGCGCTTGTGCGCGAAGGGATTGGCCTTCTCGCGCAAGGTGATGCGCACCGGCGTGCCCGGCAGATCGAAAGTCTCGCGCATCGAATTGGTGAGGTAGCGCAAATAGGACTGCGGCACCGCGTCGGCGCGCGAGCAGAACAGCACGAAGCTCGGCGGGCGTGCCTTGTTCTGCGTGATGTAGTTCAGCTTCAGCCTGCGGCCGGACACCGCGGGCGGCGGATTGGCCTGGATCGCCTGCTCGAACCAGCGATTGAGCGCCGAGGTCGGCACGCGCCTGTTCCAGACCGCGTAGGCGTCTTGGATCGCCTGCATCATGCGGTCGATGCCCTCGCCCATCAGGCCCGAGACGGCGACGATCGGCACGCCCTTGACCTGCGGCAGCCAATGGTCGGCGTCGCGGCGGAGGCCGGAGATTGCACCGCCACCCTTGGTCTCCATCAGGTCCCATTTGTTGACGGCGAGCACGACCGCCCGGCCCTCGCGCTCGATCAGATCGGCAATGCGCAGATCCTGCTCCTCGAAGCGGTTCTGCGAGTCCATCACCAGCACGACGACTTCGGCAAAGCGCACCGCGCGGAGCGCGTCGGCAACCGAAAGCTTTTCCAGCTTCTCCTCGATGCGCGAACGTCGGCGGAGACCTGCGGTGTCGAACACGCGGAAATCGCGGCCCTTCCAGTTGATCTCGACCGCGATGGAATCCCGCGTGGTCCCGGCCTCCGGGCTCGTCAGCAGCCGCTCCTCGCCGAGCAGATGGTTGATCAGCGTCGACTTGCCGGCGTTGGGCCGGCCGACGATGGCAACACGGATCGGACGCGTCGCGGCCTCCTCCTCCGTGAGCGGCGCGCCCTCGTCGTCCTCGTCCTCGTCCGCGTCGACGGGCTCCGGCATCAGCTTGGCGAGCGCGTCGTAGAGCTCGCCCATGCCCTCGCCGTGCTCGGCCGAGATCTGGATGGGATCGCCGAGGCCGAGCGCGAAGGCTTCCATCGCGCCGGCATCGCCATGCTTGCCCTCGCTCTTGTTGGCGACCAGCAGCACCGGCTTGTTGGCCTTGCGGGCGAAATCGGCGAAGGCGCGGTCGGTGGGCGTGAGGCCGATGCGGGCGTCGATGACGAAGAACAGCGCATCGGCCTGCGCAATCGCGGCCTCGGTCTGCTCCTGCATGCGCGCAGTCAGCGAGCCCTTGGCGCCCTCGTCGAGGCCGGCGGTATCGATGATGGTGAACTCGAGGTCGCCGAGCCTCGCCTCGCCCTCGCGGCGATCGCGGGTGACGCCCGGCAGGTCATCGACGAGCGCGAGCTTCTGTCCGACCAAACGGTTGAACAGCGTCGATTTGCCGACATTGGGCCGGCCGATAATGGCTATCGTGAAGGACATCGGTCATTCGTGCGCTGCGAGGGCCGCGCCTGTCAATGCAGTGGAAAAACTAGCGCGAGAAGCTGCCGCTCGGCAGCGGCGCCGGGAAGCCGCCCTGCGTCTGCTGCTGCGTGGTCTGGGTCGGTTGCGCCTGCTGGACCGGCTGGTCCGGCGGCGGTGCGGTGGTGCGCTTGCGGACGATCTTGTGCTTGGGGGGCGGAGCGGCCGTGGCCGGCGCCGCCTCCGGCTGGGCCTCGCCGTCGACCTCGCCGGCGGGCGCCTCCGCCGGCGCAACGGCTGCAGCGGCCGGCTGTCTTGTGTGCTTCGCCTTGGCCCCCTTCGCCGGCTTGGCCGGCTCGGGCGGCGGCTCCGCAGGCAATGCCGCCACCGCAGGCGCATTCGGGTCGGGCTGCTGCTGCGCGCCCTTGTACAGATCCTTCGGCACGCCCTGCTCGAGGCCGGGGACACCTTCCGGGAAGACCGGCTTGCGGTCGCCCGGCAGCTTCTTCTTGGTGTCGAGGAAGTCGAGCATGTCGCTTGGATCGAAGCTGGAGCAGCCGCCCAGGACGCCCGTGAAGGCGATCAGGACGGCGGCTGCGATCAAGCGTGGCGTGCGGCGCATCTTGTGTCTCGTTTACGTCAGAGAACCGTCGTCAGCTGTTCTTGCTCAGCTCTTGGCGACGGGCGGAAGCAGAGCCTGGAGCGCCTCGGCGCGCGAGCGCAGGCCGGGCGGTGTCTCGCCGTCCTCGGCGATCGCGTCGAGCCACTTGCGGGCCGCGGTCATGTCGCTGTTGCGCCAAGCCGACAGTGCAAGCATCTCGCGGGCGCTGTGGCGGAAGGTGGACTTGGACTTGGGCGCTGCAGAGGGCTCCAGCCGCTGCTGCATGTCGGCATAGGACGCGCTGTCGAGCAGCAGGCCGGCGGCGCGGATCTTCGCCAGATCCTGCCACTCACCGCCCACGCCGCGATCGGCAGCAATGTCGTCATACATTTTCGCGGCAGCCTTGGCATCGCGGGGCGCCGCCTCGGCCGCGGCGCGCAGCCGCGCCAGGGTGCGATAACCCGACGGCGCCTTGGCGGCGAGCTCGGCGAAGGCAGCTTCCGCCTCGGCGTGCTTGCCCTGCTCGGACAGCTCGGCGGCCTTCTCGAAGACGGCGCCGGCCTCGGCGGCCTTCTTGGCCTCCAGATATTGATAACCGCGCCAGCCGCCGACAGCGGCCACGATCAGCACCATCAGGGCGATGAAGTAGATCGAATACTTGTCCCACAGCTTCTTGAGCTGTTCGCGACGTACTTCTTCGTCGACTTCGTCAAATAATTCAGACACTTATGCTAATCCCATGCCCGGCCGGGTGCGCGCGCCGAAGCGTCCGCGTCAGGAATCCCGTCCCCCACGTGGCGGCGAGGTACCCTAACGATATGGCGCTGGCAAGGCAAAGCGAGCCCGATCAAGGCGTTAACCACCCGGGAGAGCCCGGATGGACCTGCCCGGCTCAGGCCCCCAACAGCTCCCGCAACTGCCGCTTCAGCACTTTGCCATTGGCATTGCGCGGCAGCGGGTCGGCCGTGATCGCCAGGGTTTCGGGAACCTTGTAGTCGGACAGACGCTCGGCGCACCACGCCCGCAGGTCCGCGTCCGCCACCGGTCCGCGCGTCACCACCACGGCGTGGACGCGCTCGCCCAGCACCGGGCAGGCCTTCGCGATGATCGCACTCTCGACCACGGCGGGATGGCCAGCCAGCACGGATTCGACCTCGGCCGAATAGATCTTCAGGCCGCCGCGATTGATCATATCCTTCTGCCGGTCGAACACGCGGACAAAGCCCTGCGCATCGACCGAGCCGAGATCGCCCGAGTGCCAGAATCCGCTGGTGAAGCTTTCGGCGGTGGCCTTCGGATTGTTCCAATAGCCCTTGATGACGGAGGCGCCCTGGATCCAGAGCTCGCCGATCTCGCCGCGCGGCAGCTCGCGGCCATCAGGATCCATCGCAACGATGCGCGCGCCGGGGCACGGCAGTCCGACGCTGTCGATGTGGCTCTCGGTCAGCTCGCCCGGCATGATCGTCGAGGGGGACGTCGTCTCGGTCGCGCCGTAGCAGTTCATCAGCTTCAGGCCGGGAATCTTCGCCTTGAGCTTCTCGATGGTGGCAACCGGCATCGGCGCGCCGCCAAAGCCGCCGATGCGCCAGCTCGACAGATCATAGCTGTCGAAATCGGCCTGCAGCAGACAGAGATTGTACATCGCCGGCACCATCACGGTGTAGGTGACACGCTCGCGCGCGGCGAGCTTGAGATAATCGGCCGCCTTGAACTCCGGCATGATGATCAGCGCGCCGGCGCAGCGGATCATGGTCGTGATGTTGGCGACGACGCCGGTGACATGGCCGAGCGGCACTGCGGCGATCGACCGGTCCGCCTGCGTCAATCGCAGGCAGGACACGAACACCATCGAGGAATGGACGATGTTGCAATGGGCCAGCATCGCGCCCTTCGGCTTGCCCGTGGTGCCCGACGTGTAGAGGATCATCGCGGTGTCCTCCTCGCTCACCTCGACCGGCGCCGGCGCCGGGGCGTTGTCTGCGAGCGCGGCGAAGTGCGAGCGCGCCGGATCGTCGTCGACGGCGATGCGGCGGATCAGATCAGGCACATCCTGCGCGTCGGGCAGCCGCTCGGCGAGCGAGGCTTCATGGACCAGGATCTTCGCGCCGCAATCGGTCAGCACATAGGCGATCTCCGGCTTCTGCTGGCGCGTGCTGAGCAGCACCGTGACGAGCCCCTCATGCGCGGCGGCGAACAGCAGCAGCGGAAATTCGATGCGATTGCCGAGCAGGATCGCGACGCGATCGCCGCGCTGCAATCCCAACTTGCGAAAACCCGCGGCGATCCGCCTCGCCTGCTCCACGGCCTGCCGCCAGCTCAGCCGGACATTGCCTGCGATCAAGGCCTCGCCATCGCCATTGCGGGCGCAGGCGTCCGCGATCATCGCCCACAGGCTCGCCGGCCGGTCGCAAAAGGCCGGCACCACCCGATCGCCGAACCGCGCCTCGAGCCGCATCGGCGGGATCTGAGATTGCGACCAGTCCATCGAAACGCCCTCGGCTTGTTGTGTTCTCACCTTCCGCGCACGGATATCCCGATCAGGTCTTGTGCCGACCGGCTAGACGCCGATCACGGGAACGCCAATCACGACCGGATGGAACGCGAACGCCAGCGCGAGATAGGCGACGATGCCAACTGCGACGGCGATCAGATCGTTGGTGACCCCACCGACCGGGATCGGCGGTCCGCCGGCGTCGGTGCGATGCTTCAGCGAGATGCGGTCATAGACCGCCCAGCCCAGGAACGAGCCGAACAGGATCATGGAGCCGAGATCGCCATTGGCCAAAAGATGCGCCGCCGCCCACAGCTTGATACCGGCCAGCATCGGATGCTTCAGCGTCGCGTAGATGCGACCGCGCAAATAGGAGGCGACCACCATGATCACCGCGGGCAGCATCAGGGCGATCGTGATGTGCTTCATCGCCTTCGGCGGATACCAGACGTCGATCCAGCCGGAGCTGCGGTAATGGGCAAAGCCCCAGATGATCAGCGCGAGCCCCGCGAACGAGACCAGCGCGTAGAGGATCTTGTAAGTCCCCTCGCCCAGCTTCGCGATCGCCTGCGCGCGCGCGTCTCGTTTCGTTGTGAAAACATGGGTGGCAAAGAACAGCACCAGCCCCAGGATCATGACCAGCAGACCCACGACATCCTCCCCGCAAAGCAGCCCCCGGCTCTGAGGTATCATCGATTGACCGCCGGTCGCAACTGATGCGCTACTGACCAATCTGCCGGTTGTCGACGTAGCGGATCGCGATCGGCCGCCCCGCCAGGGCACCACCGAGGTTACTGGTGAATTTCAGCGGTAGACAGGCCTTCAACGATGAATTGATCGCATTGAGATAGCTGGTGCGGATATCCGCCGGCACGCCCGCCGTTGCAAAGGTCAATCGCGGCGGCCCGATCAGGCCGCCCGCCTTGTTGAAGCTGAAGCGCACCGCCATCTGCATGCCCGCCCTCGCATTGTCCGCCGGCGGCGACCAGCAGGTGCGCAACTCGGCGAAGAGGTCGCCGATCGTGTCGAGATCGTGATCCGGCTTCCGGTATTTGGCGCGATCGGCCTCGGACGGCACGCTTTCGATCGTCAGCTGAAGATTTTGCCCATAGGGATAGTCTATCTCGGGGATACAGGGGCCGGGCTCGAGCGGGCTGCAATAGGACGGTGTGCAGGGTCGGCCGTCGAGCACGCTGCACGGCTCATGCGCGAACGGGATCGGATTGATCTGGCGCGGGCGCGCGTCCGCGGCGATCGCTGATGTCGCCAGCAGGAAGAGAACAAGGAAGCCGCGCCACATGGAATGAACTCGGGATGTCACGAGAAGAAGTGGCATTGCCCATGAATGCGTCAACCCCGCGCGCATTCACATGCTCGCGCGCGAGAGGGCGCGTTGCGCCCTACCCCTTCTTCTTGACGTCCTTGACGTTGGTGAACTCGATGCCCTCGGCGCGCTCCTTGGTGTAGCCGAGATAGAACTCGTTCCGTGCCAGATAAACGGGATCGCCGTCGACGTCGTCGGCGATGCTGGAGGTGTTGGCGGCGATGAAGGCATCGAGCTTCTTGCGGTCCTCCGAGGAGACCCAGCGCGCCAGCTGGAACTCGCTGACTTCGAACTCGACCGGCAGGGAATATTCCGCCTCCAGCCGCGCCTTCAGCACGTCGAGCTGCAGCGCGCCGACCACGCCGACCAGCGCCGGTGCGCCGTCGCGCGGGCGGAACACCTGCACCACCCCCTCTTCCGACATCTGCTGCAGCGCTTCCTTCAGCTTCTTCGCCTTCATCGCGTCGGTGAGACGGACGCGGCGGACGATTTCCGGCGCGAAGCTCGGCACGCCGACGAAGTTGAAATCCTCGCCTTCGGTCAGGGTGTCGCCGATGCGCAGCGTGCCGTGATTGGGAATGCCGACGACGTCGCCGGCAAAGGCTTCGTCGGCGACCGAGCGGTCCTGGGCGAAGAAGAACTGCGGGCTCGACAGCGGCATGCTCTTGCCGGTACGCACCAGCTTGGCCTTCATGCCGCGGCTGAGCTTGCCCGAGCAGAGGCGCGCGAAGGCGATGCGGTCGCGATGGTTCGGATCCATGTTGGCCTGGATCTTGAACACGAAGGCGCTCATGCGTGGATCGGTCGCCTCGACCTTGCGCTGGTCGCTGTCCTGCGCGCGCGGCTCGGGCGCGAACTTGCCGAGACCTTCCAGCAAATCGCCGACGCCGAAATTGCGCAGCGCGCTGCCGAAATAGACCGGCGTCAGATGTCCCTCGCGGAACGCTTCGAGCTCGAACGGTTTGGAGGCCTCGGTGACGAGCTCGAGCTCGTCTTTTACCGCCGAGACATCGAGATTGGCATTGAGCTTGGCCAGTTCCTCGATCTCGATCTGCTGCGCCGCGCCGGTCTTGGCGCCGCCGCCTTCGAGCAGGCGCACGCCGCCATTGACGACGTCATAGGTGCCGAGGAAGTCACGACCGCGGCCGACCGGCCAGGTCATCGGCGTGGTGTCGAGCGCCAGCGTCTTCTCGATCTCGTCGAGCAGCTCGAACACGTCGCGGCTCTCGCGGTCCATCTTGTTGATGAACGTGATGATCGGGATGTCGCGCAGGCGGCAAACCTCGAACAGCTTTCGGGTGCGCGCCTCGATGCCCTTGGCGGCGTCGATCACCATGACCGCGGAGTCCACCGCCGTCAGGGTGCGATAGGTGTCTTCCGAAAAGTCCTCGTGGCCCGGCGTGTCCAGCAGGTTGAACACGAGGCCTTCGAACTCGAAGGTCATCACCGAGGTCACGACCGAGATGCCGCGCTCGCGTTCGATCTTCATCCAGTCCGAGCGCGTGTTTCGCCGCTCGCCCTTGGCCTTGACCTGGCCGGCGAGATTGATGGCGCCGCCGAACAGCAGCAGCTTCTCGGTCAGGGTGGTCTTGCCGGCGTCAGGATGCGAGATGATCGCAAAAGTCCGCCGCCGCGCCACTTCAGCGGCAAGCGGGGAACGGGCCGGCGATTCGGCGGTGGTGGCGGCGATGTCGGACATGGCGGGAGCGTTTGGCAGGGAAACTGGGCCTGATCAAGCCTCATTTGGTGATTGCGGAGCCTTCCGGCCAGCCCCATATCGGATCTGATAAAATAGTCTTGGGAGGGACGGCCCTCCTGCTCATCAGCATCTGCCTGCGGGGACGGCCCTGCCGTGAATGGAGGGTCGTCATGGCCTGGAGCATCCTGTTCGTCGCCGGCCTTCTCGAAATCACCTGGGCGATCGGCCTGAAATATACCGAGGGATTTACCAAGCTCGTTCCCTCCGTGGTCACGCTCGCGGCCATGGCCGGCAGCGTCATCCTGCTCGGCCTCGCCCTCAAAACGCTGCCCGTCGGAACCGCCTATGCGGTCTGGACCGGCATCGGCGCGGTCGGTACCGCGACGCTGGGCATCATCCTGTTCGGGGAGCCGGCCACGGCGCTCCGCCTCGCCAGCATCGGGCTGATCGTGGCCGGGATCGTCGGGCTGAAGCTCGTTACCTGACGAAGAGCTGGACCACCCACCAGGTCAGCGCCGCGACGATGGCCGAGGCCGGGATCGTGATCACCCAGGCATAGACGATCGAGCTTGCCACGTTCCAGCGCACGGCCGAGACGCGCCGCGCCGCGCCGACGCCGACGATGGCGCCGGTGATGGTGTGGGTGGTCGAGACGGGAACCCCGAGATAGGTCGCCATGAACAGGGTCGCGGCGCCCCCCGTCTCGGCGCAAAAGCCCTGCATCGGCGTCAATTTCGTGATGCGCAGTCCCATGGTGCGGACGATGCGCCAGCCTCCCATCAGCGTGCCCAGCGCCATCGCCGCCTGGCAGGACAGCACCACCCAGAAAGGCACCGAAAAGTCGCTGCCGAGATGGCCCTGCGAATACAGCAGCACCGCGATGATGCCCATGGTCTTTTGCGCGTCATTGCCGCCATGGCCGAGCGAATAAAGCGAGGCGGAGGCAAATTGCAGGATGCGGAAGGCGCGGTCGACCGCAAACGGCGTCGAGCGCACCGAGGCCCAGGACACGATCGCAACCAGCATCATCGCGAGCAGGAAGCCGACCAGCGGCGACAGCACGATCGCCAGCACCGTCTTGGTCAAGCCGCTCCACACCGCCGCGGAGATGCCGGCCTTGGCCATGCCGCCGCCGACGAGCCCGCCGATCAGCGCATGCGAGGACGAGGACGGGATGCCCAGCGCCCAGGTCACGAGGTTCCAGACGATGGCGCCGACCAGCGCCGCGAAGATCACCTGGGCATCGACGATCGCGGGGTCGATGATGCCGGTGCCGATGGTCTGGGCGACGTGCAGCCCGAACACCATGAAGGCGACGAAATTGAAGAACGCAGCCCAGAATACCGCGAATTGGGGCCGCAGCACGCGGGTCGAGACGATGGTCGCGATCGAATTGGCCGCGTCGTGCAGGCCGTTCAGGAAATCGAACAGCAGCGCGACGGCGATCAAGCCGACCAGGACGGGAAGACCCAACGCGGCATCCACGGCAACCCCGCCCTAAACTTGTTCGATGACGATGCTGTTGATCTCGTTCGCGACGTCGTCGAAGCGATCGGCCACCTTCTCGAGGTGGTCGTAGATCTCGACGCCGACGATGAAATCCATCGCATTGCCTTCGCGATGCTTGAGGAACAGTTCCTTCAGCCCGATGTCATGGAGATCGTCGACGCGGCCCTCCAGCTTGCCGAGCTCTTCCGTGATGGCGGTCAGCATGGCCACGTTCGGGCCGATCGACTGCATCAGCGGCAGCGCACGGCCGACCAGATTGGCGCATTCGATCAGAAGTCCGCCGATCTCGCGCATCGGCGGCTCGAAGCTGCGGACCTCGAACAGCATCACGGCCTTGGCCGTCTGCTGCATCTGGTCGATGGCGTCGTCCATCGACGTGATGAGGTTCTTGATATCGCCACGGTCGAACGGGGTGATGAAGGTGCGGCGCACCGCCGTCAGCACCTCACGGGTGATGTTGTCGGCATCGTTCTCGAACTGGTTGACCCGCTGGCAATAGACCGGCGTCTCCTCGCCTCCGTTGAGCATGCCCTGCAGCGCGATCGACCCCTGGATCACCGTCTGGATATGCCGATCGAACAGGTCGAAGAACCGTTCTTCCTTGGGCAGGAACGCGCGAAACCATCGCATCATGGGGATAGGCTACCGGTTGGAAATGGCCCGGCCCGTCAGGGCCGTCATGAAACTGTCATAGACCATTTTCGATCCGCGTGCGTGTCATCTCACGCCCGCGGAGCCGGATCATCCACCGGATTATCGCGCCAGTAAAACTGGCGCGATATCAATGATTTAGAGTGATCGCCGGAAGTAATGCGCGATTTCGCCGATGACGCCGCGGCGGAAGGTGAGCACGCAGATCACGAAGATCGAGCCCTGGATCACCGTCACCCACTGGCCGAAGCCGGCGAGGTATTGCTGCATGGCGATGATCACGAAGGCGCCGACCACGGGACCGAAAATGGTGCCGAGGCCGCCGACCAGCGTCATCAGCACGACCTCGCCCGACATCGACCAATGCACGTCGGTGAGCGAGGCGTTCTGCGCCACGAACACTTTCAGTGCGCCGGCGAAGCCGGCCAGCGTCCCGGACAGCACAAAGGCCAGGAACTTGTACTGGTCGGTCCGGTAGCCGAGCGAAATCGCGCGCGGCTCGTTCTCGCGGATCGCCTTCAGGACTTCGCCGAACGGCGAGTTGATGATGCGGAAGATCAAGAGGAAGCCGGCGAGGAACCCGACCAGCACGACGTAATAGAGCACCGTCGGTTTGGAGAGATCGAACACGCCGAACATGTGTCCCTGCGGGATGCCCTGGATGCCGTCCTCACCGTGGGTGAACGGGGCCTGGAGGTAGATGAAGTAAAGCAGCTGTGACAGCGCCAGCGTGATCATCGAGAAATAGATGCCCTGGCGACGGATCGAGATGTAGCCGGTGATGAGCGAGAGCACGAAAGCCGCGGCGATGCCGACGAGGATGCCGAGCTCGGGCGGCAGCGCCCACACCTTCAGCGCATGCGCGCTGCAATAGCCGGCTGTCCCTAAGAACATCGCGTGGCCGAACGACAGCAGGCCGCCATAGCCGATCAGGAGATTGAAGGCGCAGGCGAGCAGCGCGAAGCACAGCGCCTGCATCACGAAGAACGGGTAGACGCCCGTGAATGGCACCGAGGCCAGCAGCAGCGCCATCACGACGAAAACGATCATCTCGTCGCGCATCGCGCGCGGGGTTGCCGGCAGCGTATCGTCCGTCAGGGTTGTCATATCAGGCCGCCCTTCCCGTCAGTCCCGTTGGCTTCACCAAGAGCACCAGCACCATCAGCACGAACACGACGGTGTTGGAGGCCTCGGGGTAGAAATACTTGGTCAGGCCCTCGATCACACCGAGCGCGAATCCGGTGATGATGGAGCCCATGATCGAACCCATCCCGCCGATCACAACCACCGCGAACACGACGATGATGAGGTCGGCGCCCATCAGGGGCCGCACCTGGTTGATCGGTGCCGAAAGCACGCCGGCCAGCGCGGCAAGGCCGACGCCGAGGCCGTAGGTGAGCGTGATCATGCGCGGGACGTTGATGCCGAAGGCGCGCACCAGCGTCGGGTTTTCGGTGGCGGCGCGCAGGTAGGCGCCGAGCTGCGTCTTCTCGATCAGGAACCAGGTCGCCAGACACACGACCAGCGAGAACACGACGACCCAGCCGCGATAGATCGGCAGGAACATGAAGCCGAGATTCATGCCGCCCTTGAGCTGGTCCGGAATCGCATAAGGCAGGCCGGAGGAGCCGAAATAGTTCTGGAACACGCCCTGCACGATCAGCGCGATGCCGAAGGTCAGGAGCAGGCCGTAGAGGTGATCCAGGCCAGTCAGCCATTGCAGCATGGTCCGTTCGAGGATCATGCCGAAAATGCCGACGATAATGGGCGCAAACAGCAGCGCCCACCAGTAGTTGATCCCGCCAAGATTCAAGAGGAAATAGGCGACGAAGGCGCCCATCATGTAGAGCGCGCCATGGGCGAAATTGATGATGTTGAGCATGCCGAAGATCACGGCAAGCCCGAGACTGAGCAGCGCGTAGAACGAGCCGTTGATCAATCCCACCAGTAGCTGAGCGTATAGAGCCTGCATCGATCCCGCACCCGATCCCTTCGGCGTTCCCTTGAAAGTCGCCCGCAAGCCTCAGAGGCCTGCGGGCCGTTGTCTTACTTCTTCAACAGCGCACACTTGCTTTCGGACAGCGGCGTGAAGGCCTGGTCGCCTGGCACCGTGCCGACCAGCTTGTAGAAGTCCCACGGCCCCTTGGACTCCGAGGGCTTCTTCACCTCGAACAGATAGGCGCTGTGGATGGTGCGGCCGTTGGGCTGAATCTCGCCCTTGCCGAACAGATCGTCCTCCGTCGGCATCGACTTCATCTTCTCCACGACCTTGACGCCGTCATGCGGATTGCCGCCGAGCGCGTCCAGCGCCTTGAGATAGTGACGCACGCCCGCATAGACGCCGGCCTGCACCATGGTGGGCGGCGCGTTGTTCTTCATCTTCTCGGCGAAGCGCTTCGAGAACGCCCGGGTCTGGTCGTTCATGTCCCAGTAGAACGTCTCGGTGAAGTTGAGGCCCTGCGCCGTCTCCAGCCCGATCGCCTTGATGTCGGTGAGGAAGAGCAAGAGCGCCGCGAGCTTCTGACCGCCCTTGCCGATGCCGAACTCGGCCGCCTGCTTGATCGTGTTGGTGGTGTCGCCGCCGGCATTGGCAAGACCGATGATCTTTGCCTTGGAGGACTGCGCCTGGAGCAGGAAGGACGAAAAGTCCGGCGTGTTCAGCGGATGCTTGACCCCGCCGATCACCTTGCCGCCGTTGGCGGTGACGACCGCCGTGGTGTCACGCTCGAGCGCCGCACCGAAGGCGTAGTCCGCGGTCAGGAAGAACCAGCTGTCGCCCCCCGCCTTGACCAGCGCCTGGCCGGTGGTGTGGGCCAGCATGTAGGTGTCGTAGGTCCAGTGCACGGTGTTGGGCGAGCACTGCGCGTTGGTGAGGTCGGAGGTCGCCGCACCCGAATTGATGTAGACGCCGTTCTTTTCCTTGACGACGTTGTTGACGGCGAGCGCCACGCCGGAATTCGGCACGTCGACGATGATGTCGACCTTGTCGACGTCGAACCACTGCCGCGCGATCGCAGTGCCGATGTCGGGCTTGTTCTGGTGGTCGCCGGAGATGATGTCGATCTTCCAGCCCTTCGCAGCCAGGCCGGAATCCTCGACGGCCATCTGGGCGGCGAGGGTCGAGCCGGGACCGCCGAGATCGGCATAGAGACCGGACTGATCGGACAGCGCGCCGATCTTGACGGTCTTGTCCTGCGCGGACGCGACGCCTGTGACGGCGAAGGTGAGCGCGGTGGTCAGCAACAACGATGCAATCGACTTCGTCTTCATGCAACTTCCTTTTTGAATTTTCTCGTTGGCAGTTCTTCTGTCTGAGCACGATTGTCCCGGAAAACCGCCACACGGATCATGATAGCGCGGCCCGCCGGTTTCAGATCATGCTCTAGACACCCAAATAGGTGTGGAGCTTGTCCATGTTGGCGGCAAGCTCGGCATTGGAAAACCCGTCAATGATCTTGCCGTGCTCGACCACGTAGTAACGGTCGGCGACGGTGGATGCGAAGCGGAAATTCTGCTCGACCAGGAGGATCGTGAAACCTTCCTTCTTGAGCCGCGCGATGGTGTGGCCGATCTGCTGGATGATGACGGGGGCAAGGCCCTCGGTCGGCTCGTCCAGCATCAGGAAGCTCGCGCCGGTGCGCAGGATGCGCGCGATCGCAAGCATCTGCTGCTCGCCGCCGGACAGCTTGGTCCCCTGGCTGTTGAGCCGCTCCTTCAGGTTCGGGAACAACTCGAAGATCTGCTCGAGCGGCAATCCGCCTTCACGGACCACCGGCGGCAGCATCAAATTCTCGCGCACGTCGAGGCTGGAGAATATGCCCCGCTCCTCCGGGCAGAACGCGATGCCACTGCGCGCGATCTTGTCGGAGGTCGCGCGGATGATCTCCTGGTTGTTGAACTTCACCGACCCGGTACGCTTGCCGATGATGCCCATGATCGACTTCAGCGTGGTCGTCTTGCCGGCGCCGTTGCGCCCGAGCAGGGTGACGACCTCGCCCGCATTCACGTCGAAGTTGATCCCGTGCAGGATGTGAGACTCGCCGTACCATGCTTCGAGGTTGCGGACTTGAAGGATGTTTCCGCCGGTCGCGGCCTTGGCCGGAGCCTCGGCGATCGCAGTGTCAGGCATGACCGGCTCCCAGATAGGCTTCCTTGACGCGCTCGTCCTTGGTGAGCTCCGAGTAGTGGCCCTGCGCGAGCACCTGCCCGCGCGTCAGCACGGTGATGATGTCAGAGAGGTTGGCCACGACGCTTAAGTTATGCTCGACCATCAGGATGGTATATTTCGCGGAGATGCGCTTGATCAGCGCCGCGATCTTGTCGATGTCCTCGTGGCCCATACCGGCCATCGGCTCGTCCAGCAGCATCATCTCAGGGTCGAGCGCGAGCGTCGTTGCGATCTCAAGTGCGCGCTTGCGTCCATAGGGCATCTCGACCGCGGGCGTGTTGGCGAATTCGCTGAGGCCGACATCGCTCAAGAGCTCGCGTGCGCGATCGTTGAAGCGGTTGAGCACCGACTTGGAGCGCCAGAAATCGAACGACGAGCCGTGCTGGCGCTGAAGCGCGACACGGACGTTCTCCTGCGCGGTGAGATGCGGAAACACCGCCGAAATCTGGAACGAGCGGACAAGCCCCATCCGAGCCACGTCGGCGGGCGCCATCGCGGTAATGTCCTGCCCCTTGTACAGGATTTTTCCGGCAGACGGTTTGAGGAACTTGGTCAGAAGATTGAAGCAGGTGGTCTTGCCGGCCCCGTTCGGGCCAATCAACGCATGAATGCTTCCACGGCGAACCTTGAGCGCAACGTCGCGGACAGCGAAGAAGCCCGCGAACTCCTTGGTCAAGCCTTCCGTTTCGAGAATAAACCCATCGGCCAAACAGATTTCCCCCTGCCCGCGCCAGCTGCGTGGCTGTGCTTGTTGCTTCGACTTTCCGGAGGCCTTGGATCAAGTCCTTGGAGCCAATCCTTGGAGCCCATCCGGAACGCCCTCTCCGGGCGCGGAATATGCCGGAGGTGACGGGGGTTAGGCAAGGCGGAAAGCTGAGCAGATCAGGCCTCCGGCTGGGATACAAATGCTCCCTTAGTCGGAGGCGTTGATGTCGTGCCTGCCCGGCCTCCCGGTTCGCAAAGGCGCCGGTCGTCAAGTCGTCGTTAACGGTCTTTCGTTCCGGGCGCCAGCCTTCATCAAAAATTTTCCCGCAAGCGCGATCATGCGCGGGTCTTGATGGTCTGGAATATTGTCTTGGATTTCACCAGCGCCGCTCCGTCCGTCGTCAAGTCGATCAGGCAACGTGATCTCCTGAACACGTGGCTACGACTTTATGCGCGCGAGCGGATCGCACCCGCGGTCTGGGAGTATCAGCCTGCGCGGCTCGAGGAAGAGCTGTCCGATCTCATCTATTATACGGTGGACGCTTCGACGCCGGTGCCGCGGCTCACCATCCAGAGCGAAAACACGCGCATCTCGCGTGCCTATGGACATACCGGCAAGGGCGTGCTGCTCGACGACTATCTCGGGCCGAGACTCGCGCCCTACGTGATGCCGATCTATTACGAATGCGTGGCGCGCGGGCTGCCCGTCTACAGCGTTGCCGACGTCGACGACATCTACGGGCGCATCGTCGCTTATGAACGGCTGCTGCTGCCTTTCCAGACCGACGGCAAGGTCTGTCACGTCATCGCTTCGGTCAAGACCTTCTGCGAGGACGGCGGCTTCGAGATCAAGAATCTGATGCGCGGAAATGACGCGCTACCGCGTCCGAAGCTGCGCGCCGTGATCGATCAGGAGCTGTTTCATCGAGCGCCTGGCCGCATTGCGGCGGCCGAAGTCGTCGAGTTTGCGGACCAGCCGGATGCCGGCATCCCCACCGAGATCATCGAGCTGAACTAAAGCCCGACGAGATCTGGATGAAGCGTCATCGCGATTTGGCGCCGACCTCCTTGGCGTAGACATCCGGCTTGAAGCCGACCAGCAGCTTGCCGCGAATCTCCAGCACCGGCCGCTTGATCATAGATGGTTGCGCTAGCATCAGAGCCAGCGCCTTCTTCTCGCTGAGGCCCTCCTTGTCGGCATCTGGCAGCTTCTTGAACGTCGTCCCGGCGCGATTGAGCAGCGTCTCCCAGCCGACCTTGTCGCTCCACTGCTTGAGCTTGTCCTTCTCCACGCCCGCCGTCTTGTAGTCGTGGAATTCATACGCGACGTCATGCGTGTCGAGCCAGGCTCGCGCCTTCTTCATGGTGTCGCAGTTCTTGATGCCGTAGATGATGTTGGGCAAGACCAGTTCCTCGCGCATGCGTGGTGCTTCGGCTGCGGCGTTGTACGAAACTCCGCCTCGCGCGACAATATCGCCAACGACACCGACTCGCCGAACGGACATCCCATGCACGTCACGCACGATCCCGCAGCCGCCGCCGCGCCGACCATCGACTTCAACAGCTTCCTCGCGGTCGATATCCGCGTCGGCACGATCGTCGACGCCAAGCCGTTCCCCGAGGCGCGCAAGCCGGCGTTTCGGCTGTGGATCGACTTCGGACCCGCCATCGGCGTGCGCAAGAGCTCGGCCCAGATCACCGAAAACCATCCGCTCGAGACGTTGGTCGGGCAACAGGTCGCGGCCGTCGTCAATTTCCCGCCGCGCCAGATCGGGCCGGTCGTCTCGGAAGTGCTGACGCTCGGTTTCCCCGATGCCGACGGCAAGGTCGTGCTGGTGCAGCCGAGCAAGCCCGTGCCGAACGGCGGACGGCTGTTCTAGCGACCGGCAGCTCAGGCGGCAGCGGCCATCGCCGGCATTCGCCATGACATGACCTTGCTCGCTTCTGGCCGCTTCGGCGGCACGGACTTGACCCAGCCTCTCCCTGGCAATAAAAATGACTGATCGATCGTTTTTTATATTGCGTGACGTATGGGGCGCCGAGCTAGGCCACGCCTTAAAAAGATCGACCGGTCAGTTATTTAGGGACGGCCAATGCCCAAGATCAGCGACAAGCAGCGGGAAAGCCGGCGCCAGCAGATCCTCGAAGCCGCCCTCGCCTGTTTCGCCGAGGACGGCTTTCACCAGACCGGCATGGCCGACATCGTCAAGCGATCCGGCTTGAGCCACGGCGCGGTCTATCTCTATTTCCAGAGCAAGGACGATCTGATCGAGGCGCTCGCCGACGACCGGCATCGCCGCGAAGCCGTGCTCAATTCGGTCGCGCAGGGATCGGGCGATCCGATCGAGGGACTTCACGCGCTGGTGCGCGTCTACGCGCAATGGCTCACCGATCCCGCCGGCGAAGCGCGCCGCCGCGTCGGCATTCATGGCTGGGCCGAGGCCCTGCGCAACCGCCGCGTCCGCAACAGCGTCGTCGAAGGCATCGACATGCCGCGCGCGCTGATCGTCGCGCTGGTCGAGCGTGGCCAGCATGACGGCCTCATCAAGCCTAATCTCGGCGCGGACGCCATCGCGCGGGTGCTGATCGCGATCTTCCAGGGATTCGTGCTGCAGAAATGCTGGGGCGAGGATGTCGACGTCGAGACCTGCATGGCGGCTGTCGCCACCGTGATCGAAGGGTTTCGCACGACGAAGCCCGATGTCAGGCGACGAGCCAGGACGTAGGCCATGTCGTGGCTTCACGAGCTCCTCGCCGGTGGCGGCGTCGGCCTGGTCGCCGGGCTGGCGTCGGGCTTCACGGGTACGAGCCCGGGCGGCGGCCTCGTGATCTTCTCCGTGCTCTTGCTCGGGGCCGAGCAACACGTTGCCCAGGGCACCTCGCTGATCGCGCAAATTCCGCCGACGGGTCTCGCCGGAATACGCCGCTACTGGCAAGGCGGCAATCGCAGCCCCCTGCCGTGGATCATCTGGATCGGCTTGGGATTTGTGATCGGCGGCGCCGGCGGCGGCTATGCCGCGACCGCGGTCTCCGATGTCGTCCTGCAATGGACCTACGTCGTCTATCTGGTCGCGCTGATCGTGCTGTTGATCCTGCGCCGCGACCGCAAGGACGGCAGCCTTGAAGCGGGTAACCGCGATGACCTTCACTGGCTGCCGCTGGTCCTGATCGGCACGATTGCAGGCTTTTCCTCCGGCTTCATGGGCATCGGCGGCGGCCTTGCGATCACCGTCGGCCTCGCCGCCGGACTTCGCGTGCCACAGCATCAGGCGCAGCTCGTCAGCCTCGTCTTCTCGGTGGTCCCGACGAATCTTCCGCCGGCCTGGATCTATTGGAGCCAGGGGCTCATGGTCGGCTGGCCGGCCATCATCGGCATTCTCGCCGGCCTCTGGATCGGCACCGACCTCGGCGCACGCTTGGCCAACGGCGTGAGCCGATCGGTGCTCCGCCGGGCCATGATCGCGCTCGTCTCGCTGATGGCGGCCTACATGACCTACAAGGCGCTGACCTGAACTACGGCCGCTCCGGAATGTTCAGCCCGCGCTGCACCGCCGGTCGCGCAAGCCCCCGTTCGAGCCAGGCTCCGACCGACTTGAACTGGGTGAACTCGACGAGGTCGCCGGCACCATAGAAGCCGATCAGATTGCGCACCCAGCCGAGCATGGAGATGTCGGCAATGCTGTAGTCGTCGTCCATGAACCATTGCCGGCCGGAAAGATGCGCGTCCATCACGCCGAGCAGGCGCCTGGCTTCGGCGACGTAGCGGTCACGGGGCCGCTTGTCCTCGAAATCCTTGCCGGCGAATTTGTGGAAGAAGCCGACCTGGCCGAACATCGGCCCGACGCCGCCCATCTGGAAGTGCAACCATTGCAGCGTCTGGTAGCGGCGCGCGGCATCCTCGGGCAAGAGCTTGCCGGTCTTCTCCGCGAGATATTGCAGGATCGCGCCGGACTCGAACAGCGGCAGCGGCCTGCCGCCGGGACCGTTGGGATCGAGGATCGCCGGGATCTTGCCGTTCGGATTGAGCGAGAGAAACTCGGGCGTCTTCTGATCGTCCTTGCCGAAATCGACCAGATGCACCTCATAGGGAAGTCCGGTCTCCTCCAGCATGATCGAAACCTTGACGCCGTTCGGCGTCGGCAACGAATAGAGCTGGAGCAGCTCGGGATGCTTGGCCGGCCAGCGCTTGGTGATGGGAAAGGCGGACAGATCGGACATCGGGACTCCGGCTGCGTTCGTGAGATGCCGCCTAATCTAGGCGAGCGGACGAACGGCGCAAGGTCGAACCGTCACCGCATTACAGTCGTTTCAGCACATGGTTGGTGGCGTGCACCGCATCGCGCTGGGCGCGTTGCTCGATAAAGAGCTGGCCCGTGATGAGCAGTGCTCCGGTGAAAACTAGCGCGAGCATCGCGGTCGCGAACTGACTGACATCATTCATCGCACGAGCTTCTCTGTCCTGTTGTTCGAACGGGGAACGCAGATCGGCCGCCGGCAGTTCCTGCAAGCTTCGAATAAATTGCCTCTTTTTCCCGACATGAGGCCGGGCAGTCCCCGGTTCAGTAATTGATCTCCATCCGCAGCCCGCGCGGATCGAGATCGCCCCCGCCGACGCGCTGCGTGCTGTCGCGCGCTGCGACCGCGCAGGCGCAGGCATCGATGAGATCGTCGCGGCCGATGCCGGTGCCGTGGCGAAGCGTCAGCCATCGCTCGATCTTGGTGAAGCCGCGATCTCTCAGCAGCGCAATGCGCTGCTCGCGGCCGCGCGGTGATGTCTTCGGTTCAAGCCGCACCTGCCCTGCCAGATTCCAGAACACCAATTCCGGATGCGCTTCGCCGATCGTCGCCTGCCTCTCCGGAGTTATGAAATCATCAATCTCCTTAAGTTTTTCTCTGATGTTCCAGAGCTGAGAGGATGCACCTTTGTCACCGCGCTTCCAATATTCCTCGTTTGCGGTCGCCATACAGCAGAATGTCCAGAGATCACGGCGCGCGCCGAGAAAGACAGCGGGGCCAATCAACTTACGTGCAAGCTTGTCACACGCACGGTACCCTTCGGTCGGTAGTCCGATCGGCATATCGATCATCGCACGCGCATGCGGCATCGCGAGCAGACGTGTCAGGCCCGGTGAATAGTCGAAGCCGTGATCGCCGCGTTCGTCGATCCAGGCCGCAACCCAGCCGAAACGAAATCCATCGAGGCCGAGATAGTTCGGCACGTCATGCATCCGTCGTTTTCGATTTCTTCGCGCGCATCGCTTGACATCCGCAAGTTGCGGGCGTATGTCCCGCGCCCTCGCAGACACTTCCGTTTGCGACCAACACCATGAACCGAGCGATGTCACTCCGCTACGAAAGAATTGTCAGCATGCCGAATAGCTCCAAGCTATTCGATTACGCATGCCCGGCTCATGGGAGCGATCTTGCCTGACCGCAAGATCGACAGTCCGCTTCTCACGGACCCTCCCGAGCCTGCCGCTCCGGAGGGTTTTTTGTTGCCCGCCGCGCGGCCCCATCGAACGACCCGGCCACGGCCGGAACGAGAGACCCGGATCTCGGGGCTCGCGCTGGGAAGGCGCGTGTCCAAGCGCGCGGGGCCTGCCGGAGGGAACGAGGCGATCAGCCGGACACCGATGGCAGAGCGAACCCTGATGGTTCGCAACACGCGGCGCGTCGACAGCGCCGCAATCGAATTTTTCTAACTCGGTTTACCGCGTGTGATCGCGGCTCAACCGACGCTGGTGGTGAAGATGCCGGATACTTCCTCCACGGCCAAGCGGGGATAGCCTCCCGCCTTTGACACACGCACCGGGATGCGGCCTCGGAAAAGGCTTGCACGCGGCCCGGCGCAGGATCTGACCGCAAGGAAACATCCTGTGTTGTCGTCACTGACGCCGACATCGCCCGTTCCCCAGCGTACCCATCAACGGCCGATGCGAAAGCACCGGCCTGGCGGTGGTGAAGATGTCTGTTACTTCGTGGTAAAGGCGCGAAAGCGCCGAGCAGGTTCGACTCCTGCGCGCCGAAAGGCGGATCGCCCGCAAGGGCAGCAACAGCATCGATCGTTCCCCGCCAACCCCATCACGGTCCGTGGTGAAGATTTCTGTTACTTCGCCTATCACGCGAGAGGTCGCGGGTTCGAATCCCGCCCGGTGTACCATGCACCGGTAGCTCAGTGGCCAGAGCGCTTTCCGGCAAGCTGTCGCTTGCCGGGTCTCAGAATCGCCTGTTCCCGGATCGTGTCCCCTTAGCCACCGCCGGTGGTGAAGAGCGCTGTTACTTCGTGAATCACACTGTCGAAGGTTCGACTCCTTCCGGGCGAAAGTCCGTAGCTCAGCGGTAGAGCATGTGGAGCCCCTCGTGGGCAGAGCAGCCTCGCCTGTTCCCCGGCACCCGTTTCCTGTCCCCATCAACCCAAGAGGAGGCCATCATGGTCAGGCTCAACAAGATCGTTCGCGCCTTCACGCGGGAGGGCGCGCGCGCCGTTCGCTTCACGCCCGAGATGGAGCTGAAGCGCGCGCTGATGAACTGCCTCCTGTGGGAGGACCAGTTCTACGAGGACGGCGTCGCGATCGCCGACCGCATCAAGTCGCTCGTGCCCAAGGTCGCGCCCGCCAAGGTGGCGCAGCTTGCGATCGAGGCGCGCGAGGTGATGAAGCTGCGGCACGCGCCGCTGCTCGTCATCCGCGAGATGGCCCGCAGCGAGAAGCACCGCGCCCTCGTGGCCGACACGCTCGCCCAGGTGATCCAGCGACCCGACGAGATGACCGAGCTGCTTGCGATCTACTGGGCGGATGCACTCGGCCCCATGCAGCAGCGCAAGCGTCAGCCGGTCTCGGCGCAGGTCAAGAAGGGCCTTGCCCGCGCCTTGACCAAGTTCGACGCGTACCAGCTTGCCAAATGGGACCGCGACGGCGCGGTGCGGATCAGGGACGTGCTGTTCCTGGTGCACGCCAAGCCGAAGGACGCCGACCAGGCCAAGGTGTGGAAACAGCTCGTCGACGGCGAGCTCGCTTCCCCCGACACCTGGGAGGTCTCGCTCTCGGCCGGCAAGAGCAAGCGCGAGACCTTCGAGCGGCTGATCGCCGAGCGAAAGCTCGGTGGCCTCGCGCTGCTGCGCAATCTGCGGCTGATGCAGACTGGGCAGGTCTCGCGCGAGACCATCGCAGGTGCGATCGAGGCGATGCGGACGGATCGTATCCTGCCCTATCGCTTCATCACGGCGGCGCGCTATGCGCCGGACTTCGAGCCCGAGCTCGAGGCTGCGATGCTCAAGTCGGTCAAGGACCATGTGCGGCTTCCGGGCCGGACGCGGCTCCTGATCGACGTGTCGGGCTCGATGTTCGCGACCCTCTCCGCGCAGTCGGAAATGACGCGCGCGGAGGCGGCGTGCGGCCTTGCCATTCTCGCCCGCGAGATCTGCGACGAGGTCGAGATCTTCACCTTCAGCAATGATGTCGTGAAGGTCCCGCCCCGCCGCGGTTTCGCGCTGCGGGACGCGATCATCAACTCGCAGGCGCATGGCGGGACCTATCTCGGCAAGGCCGTGACGGAGATCGACCGCAAGGGCGATCGCCTGATCGTCTTCACCGACGAGCAGAGCCACGACCATGTGCCCGAGCCCAGGGCGCGCGGCACCATTGTGAACGTGGCCTCGTATCAGCACGGTGTCGGTCACGGCGCCTGGACCCGCGTCAACGGCTTCTCCGAGGCCGTGGTCGCGTGGATCGCAGCGTCGGAGACGGCATTGAACTGATGCGCGACGACAACGGCCCCGGACGCGACACGCGCCCGGGGCCTTCAAATTCTCTGAAATGATGCGCCCGCCCCGGCTATGGTGCGCACGGAATGACAAGGACGTACGACCATGCGACGACCCGATCCCTACATGGAACGCGCCCGCGAGCTCTGCCTCGCCGCCGGCGTCGATCCCGACTCGCGCGTCGGCGAAGGACGCGGCCAGCCCGCTTGGTGCCTGTACAAGGACGCCGCGCGCAAGGAGCATCTTGCCCGCGAGGCCAATGCGACCGCGAGCTCGATCGCCGAGTTCCGGATGCAGGATGCCCGCTTTGAGAATGCGCCGCTGAAGGTGTTCGGCCCGCACGAGGATGCGACGATCGCGCAGATGCGCAATTGCATGGCGGTCGGCAACGTCGTGTCCGGCGTGATCTGCGCCGACGGCCATCTCGGTTACGCCCAGCCGGTCGGCGGGGTCATCGCCTATGAGAGGCAGATCAGCATCTCCGGCGTCGGCTTCGACATCGGCTGCGGCAACATGGCGGCCCGGCTCGACACGCGCTTCGACGACATCGCAGTCCGCGTGCCCACGATCATCCGCGACGTCGCCAGGACGATCTCGTTCGGCGTCGGCCGCGCCAACGCCGAACGGGCCGAGCATGCGCTGTTCGACGACGGCGATGCCTGGCGCGAGAGCGACATGGAGTCCTACCGCCAGAAGGCGGTGAGCCAGCTCGGCACGGTCGGATCGGGCAACCACTATGTCGACCTCATGCGCGACGAGGAGGGCTATGTCTGGATCGGCGTCCATTTCGGAAGCCGCGGTCTCGGGCACACCTCCGCGACGCGCTACCTCAAGGCCGCCGGCGGCAAGGACGGCATGAACGTCCCGCCCGCCGTGGTCGACGAGGACAGCGAGCTCGGCCGCCGCTACATCGCAGCGATGCAGCTCGCCGGGCGTTACGCCTATGCGGGTCGCGAGTGGGTCGTCGAACGCGCCCGCCAGATCATCGGCGGCAGCGTCACTGAGAGCGTGCACAACCACCACAACTACGCCTGGCGTGAGACCCACGACGGGCGAGACCTGTGGGTGGTGCGCAAGGGCGCGACCCCGGCGTTTCCCGGCCAGAAGGGATTCGTCGGCGGCTCGATGGGCGACGACGCCGTCATTCTCGAAGGCGTCGACAGTCCGGAAGCCAAGGCTTCGCTCTATTCGACCGTTCACGGCGCGGGCCGCATGTTCGGACGGAGGGAAGCCAAGCGCCGCTTCTCGCGCGCGGAAATGGACCGGTGGCTCAACGAGCGTGGCGTCACCCTGATCGGTGCCGACCTCGACGAGAGTCCGATGGCCTATCGCCGCCTGCCTGATGTGCTGGCGCAGCATGCCGGCACCGTGAAGGTGCTGCACACGCTGCGGCCGTTCGCCGTCGCCATGGCCGGCGAAGGCGAGTTCGATCCGTGGAAGGACTGACACAGTGGGCGGGAGGCATTCACCTCCCGCCCGCAACTGCTATGATTTTCCGTCGCCGAGATGCCGCTCGAACAAGCGCTGCGCCAGCAACGCGTGACCGAGCGTGCCGCCGGCACGGACCGCCGCCGCGATCAATGCGGCTTCCGCCACTTCCTCGCGCGTCGCACCGGCCTTGGCCGCCTGCCCCGTATGCACGTCGAGGCAATACGCGCATTGCGTGGTCAGCGCGACCGCGAGCGAGATCAGCTCGCGATATTTCGGCGGGATCAATCCGTCCTTGCGCTCGACCGCATGGTTGAAGGCCAGGAATGCGTTGGCCTCGACCGGTGCGAGCGCAACGAACGCCGGAATCGATTTCAGATCGTCGGAGCTTTGATAATCGGCCATATCTCACCTCGTCAGATATTCGCGCATCAGTGCGCGGGCACGATGCAGACGAGCCTTGACGGTTTGCCTGGTCGCACCGAGCGCCATGGCTATTTCATCGATGGTCATCTCCTTGACGTCACGCATCAGCGCCACATCGCGATAATGCGGCGGCAGCGCCTCGAACGCCGCGGCTACGTCGAGACGCAGGTCGGCTTCAGGCCGCAGCAGCAACGCTGCTTCCACCTCACTCTCATCGACAGCAGGAGCAAGACCTGCCCGGCGCGCCAGCCGCAGGCATTCGCGGCGAACCACGCTGAACAGCCAGGCAGAAAATGCCAGCAGCGAACGGATGGTGCCGACGTGACGGAACAGGATCCAAAGCGCCTCCTGCGTCGCATCCTCGGCATCCGCCGAGCTGCGGCAGGTCGCGCGTGCATAGCGTCGAATGTCCGGCTGTGCCGTCTCGAGCAGCGAGGCGATCGCGTGGGGATCGCCGAGCCGCGCGGCCTCGAACAGCTTTGGTGAGATCGCAGCCGCGCTCACGACACGCCCCCTCGCTCGATCCCCGCCACCGCGCACATCGGACAATAGCCGACGACGCCGGTCAGCGCGAAGCCGGCGCCGCCCAGCGCCACCAGCCATGCCGTCGCGCCGGCCAGATAAACCACGGCCGCAATCGCCACTGCGACGCCCAGAGCAATTCGCATGGTCTGGTGCAGGCCGCCGATATTCTTCCTGTAAAATGCCATCGCATCCTCCGACATGAGCCGAGGCCAAGTGCCTCGACTATCAAGAGGACGCTCCGGCCGAAAAGGATTCGCGGGCGCGCGCAATTTTTTTCGCGCGCTCAGCCTCCGACGGCCTGATAGGCCAGGCGCTTGAACTCGAAGAAGAATGGATTCCAGAAGCCCATATAACGCTGGGCCATCAGGACGCCCGCGGTATTGGCCTCCGGGCAGATCCACCAATGGGTGCCGGCGAGGCCGCCCCACTGAAATTCGCCGGTGGAATTCGGCGGATCGAACGGCGTCGGCGCGAAGGTGACGGCGCCGCCGAGGCCAAAGCCCTTGCCGGGGATCGGGCCGAGATTGGCAAAGCGGATGGTCTGCCCCGCGGGCAGCTGGTTCGTCATCATCTGCCGCAGCGTTTCCGGCTTCAGTAGCGCATCCGACCCAGGCAGCAGCGCGCGCACCAGCGCGAGCATGTCCGGCAGGGTCGAAACCAGGCCCCCGCCGCCCGAGAGCCGCGGGAACGGCCGGCGATAGGCCTGCGGAAACGGCAGATTGTCGGCGCGCGTGAGGCCCGGCTTCATGGGATCGAGCACGTCGGCGCCAGTGTAGAGCGCAACCAGCCTGCCCTGCTGCGCCTCGGGAACGTCGAAGCCGGTGTCGGTCATGCCGAGGACATCGAAGATGCGCGCCTTGAGGAAGGCATCGAGGGACTTGCCCGAGACGACTTCCACGACGCGGCCGAGCACGTCGGTAGCAACGGAATATTCCCAGCCCGTGCCGGGATGATAGGACAGCGGCAGATCGGCCAGCTTGTCGATCATATCAGTGAGCGACGTCAGCGGATTGAGCACGCGCGCGTCGTTGTAGCCTTTGAACAGCACCGTGCCGGGATCGAAGATGCCGTAGCTGAGGCCCGACGTGTGGGTCAGGAGCTGACGGATCGTGATCGGGCTTTTGGCCGGCTCGACATCGGCAAGGCTCGACGCGCCCTGCTTGAGCACCTTGCGATTGGCCAGCTGCGGCAGAACCGTCTCGACGAGGTCATCGAGCCCGATGCGTCCCTCCTCGACCAGCAGCATGATTGCGCAGGTGACGAAGATCTTGGTGTTGGAGAAAGCGCGGAAGACATGGTCGGGCCGCAGCGCCGTGCTTGCTTCGCGATCAGCCAAGCCGACGCATTGCTGATCGACCACCTCGCGTCCGCGCAGCACGGCCCAGGATGCGCCCGGAATGATCTCCTGATCGACGTAGCGCTGCATTGCCGTCCGCACGGCGGAAAAATCGATCGTCCTGGCGTCCATGTGTTTCCCCCAAATTTTGGTTGGGACGGATATAGCGGATATTCGCAGGAAATGAAGGGCGCCCTGGAGGGTGGCCTATCCTTCCCTCATGAACGCCGTCACGTACAGCCGACGCCGGATCCGCATGCCCTGCCGCTGGTACAGCGCGATCGCCGAATTGTTGTTCGAAAACACGTGCAGGAACGGAATTTCGCCGCGCGCTTCGATCCGTCGGGCCACCGCCGCAAGCAGCGCCTGAGCGTAGCCTCGCCCGCGATAGTCGGGATGCACGCAGACCGCCGTCATCTCGACGAACTTTCCCGGCTTCATCCGCTCACCCGTCATCGCGACCAGCTCGCCGCCGGCGCGGATGCCGAGGAAGGTGCCGAGCTCGTGGGTGCGCGATGCGAACGGCCCGGGCTTGGTCAGCTCGACCAGCGCCGTCATGGCAGGCACGTCGGCCGGCCCCAGCGTGACGATCTCGGCATCGCGCAGCGGACTGTCGGCGGGCGAGCCGATCATCTGTTCGCCGGTCTCGGCCAGCACGACCTTGAAGCCGGCGGGCATCTCGACCGGCTCCGGCGTGAACAGTGCGGCGACCTGCGTGCCCGACAGGAGATCGCGGAGCGCGGCAAAGCTCGCCGGGGACATGTCGACCATGTCGGCAAACGGCGTCATGTCGATGGGGTAACGCAACGCCAGCGGTCCGCCTTCGGCCAGATGCTTGTGGCTCGTCGTCAGCGCGCTCCAGATCGGGCGATCCAGCAACGCCTCATCACTATCTGACACCGGCCTAATCCTTGTCGAAGCTGACGATGACAGCGGCGTTGGCGATCAGGATGGGATCGTTGGCGACTTCCGTCGCCGATGGAATCTCCAGCCCGCCCTTGACCGTGGTGACGGTCACGGTGCCGTAGGGAAGCTCCTTGGCAACGGCTTCCTTGTCCACGGCCTCCGGGTTGGGCACGCCGATCGTGACGTCGACGAACATGTCGTTCGCGGTCTTGCCGATCATCCGGAAGAAGCCGAGGCTGGAATGCCGGATCGCGTCCGACACCGCCCGCTTTGCCGCCTTGGTGGCGTCCCGGCCGTGGACGTCGACGCCCATGCCCATCTCGGTGACACAACGAATGCGAGGCATTTTCTATTCCCGTGGTTGGTGTGGTGATCAAGAATGTCTGCGATCAGGCCGCGCGACACAAGTTGTAGTTTTTCTCGTGTCCCGGACGCACTGCAACGCCATAGCGCGTCGAAGACGCGCGTAAACGCGCTGATGGCGTTGCGGCGCAGAGCCGGGACCCAGGAAGCCATGGAGTTTGCTGATGCATGGGTCCCGGCTCTGCAGCGCACCGCAGAAGAGGCACTGCGCTGCGTCCGGGGTACGAGACCGCTGTCATCACGCTTTCGTCTTCTCATGCGCCCGCAGCTCGTCGACGAGCACCCGCACGTTCTCCGAATAATCGATCGGGATCACGACCAGATGCACGCCGCCCTGCTTGAACGCAGCGTCCAGCGTCGGGCCAAAGCTGTCGACGCTCTCGATCCGGTGGCCCTTGGCACCATAGGCCTTCGCGTACTGGACAAAATCCGGATTGCCGAACGTCATGCCGAAATCGGCGAAATGATCGACCGCCTGCTTCCAGCGGATCATGCCGTAGGCATTGTCCTCCAGCACCAGCACGACGAGGTTGAGCTTGAGGCGGACCGCCGTCTCCATCTCCTGGCTGTTCATCATGAAGCCGCCGTCGCCGGCGACCGCGAGCACGCGACGGTCGGGATAGAGCATCGCGGCCATCATCGCCGACGGCAGGCCCGCGCCCATGGTCGCCAGCGCATTGTCGAGCAGCAGCGTGTTGGCGACGCGGGTGCGGTAGTTGCGCGCAAACCAGATCTTGTACATGCCGTTGTCGAGCGCGACGATGCCGTTCTCCGGGATCACCTGGCGGATGTCGTGCACGATGCGTTGCGGCGTCGGCGGCCAGCGCGCCTCGGTGGCGCGGTCGGCGATGTGGGCGAGGATCTCCTCGCGCAGCGGCAGCAGCGCCGCAGCCTGCGGCAGCTTGCCTTCGAGCCGGTCGGCGAGCAGCTCCAGGCTCGGGCCGACGTCACCGACGACTTCGGCGTCCGGGAAATAGACCTGCTCGACACTGGCCGAGGTGTAGCTGACGTGAATGACCTTCGGTCCCGACGGCCCCATGATGAAGGGCGGCTTCTCGATCGGATCGTGGCCGATCGCGACGATCAGGTCGGCGGCATCGATGGCGTCATGGACATAGTCACGCTCCGACAGCGCGGCGGTCCCCATATAGAGATTGGTGCCGCCGGGCACGGTGCCCTTGCCCATTTGCGTCGTGAAGAACGGAATGCCGGTGCGCCGCACGAAGCTTGCGATACCGTGGGTCGAGCGCGGCCGGCTGGTCGCCGCACCCATCATCACCAGCGGACGCTTTGCGGCCAGAATCATCTCGGCGGCGCGGTCGAGCGCGGCGCGATGGGCGACCGGGATCTCGATCGGATGGACCGGAATCATGGGGACGCCAGGCACCTCGTCGCCGGCGATGTCCTCGGGCAGTTCGAGATGCACCGGGCCCGGACGCTCCTCCATGGCGACGCGAAAGGCATCGCGCACCACGGTCGGAATGCTGGAGGCGCTGACGATCTGCCGCGACAGTTTTGTCAGCGGCTTCATGGTCGCGACCACGTCCACGATCTGGAAGCGCGCCTGCCGGCTGCTCATGATCGGCTTCTGGCCGGTGATCAGGATCATCGGCATCGCACCGAGATGCGCATAGGCCGCGCCCGTCGATAAATTGAGCGCACCGGGGCCGAGAGTCGACAGGCAAACTCCGGGCTTGCCGGTCAGCCGGCCATGCGTGGCGGCCATGAAGGCGGCAGCCTGTTCGTGGCGAGTCAGGACCAGCTCGATCTTGGAAGTGCGGAGCGATTCCACCACATCGAGGTTCTCCTCGCCGGGGACGCCGAAGATACGGTCGACACCTTCGTTCTCCAGCGCGGCGACAAACAGGTCCGATCCCTTCACCTTGCGCTCCTGCCCGCTCATGTCGCCTCCGCCTGCTGCCTGCTCCCATGCTCGGGGAACGACGACATGGTAACGGTCCGTGGCATATGCACAACTCACAAAGAGGCGCGCAACTGCATCAACCCTCAGCTGTTCCCGCCCAGACGTTGCAAGTCGCGTGCAGCATGCTATCGCTCGCGTCATGACGCCGAGAAATTTCGAAGCACGCTGCCTGGGCCTGCCGGGCGCCACCAAGGTGGTGCAGTGGGAAGGCTCCTCCGTGTTCAAGGTCGGCGGCAAGATGTTTGCACTCGGTGGCGGCTTTGCCGCAGGCTCCGGCGGCTACATGTTCAAGGTCTCGGACATGGCCTATGCGATGCTGATCGAGCATGGCGTGGCGCGGCCGGCACCGTACCTCGCACGCGCCAAATGGGTGCAGCTCGTCGGCAACAATTCGCTGCCCGATGCCGAGCTCGCCGGCTATCTCGTCCAGGCCCATGCGCTGATCGTGGCAAGGCTGACGCGGAAGGCTCGCCGGGAACTGGGGCTCGGCTGAACCGGCTGAATTGACCTCCGGACGATACCTGACTAAAGTCAGGTATCATGCTGGACTCGATCTCGCGCGTTCGCCGCTTCAACCGCGCCGTCACCTCCGCCGTCGGGGCCCTCGATACCTCGTTCCTGGGGCGCGGCCGCCCGCTCGGCGCGGCGCGGGTGCTCAATGCGATCGGGCACGGGCGCTCGGACGTGGCGGAGATTCGCGACTATCTCGGCCTCGATTCCGGATTGATGAGCCGCCTCTTGCGCAGCCTCGAGGACGAAGGACTGGTCGAGACCGAAGCCCATCCGGACGATGCGCGCCGGCGTGTCGCAAGATTGACGCGAACGGGCCGGCGCGAGTTCGCAGCCTATGAGGCGCTATCGAACGCGCAGGCCGACGGCTTCCTTGCACAACATTCACAACGCGAGGCGCTGCTGGCGGCGATGGACCTGATTGCTTCCACCCTGACGCGCGAGCGAATTGCTCTGGATGAGATGGATCCGCGATCCGACGAGGCCCGCTATTGCCTCGCCGAGTACTATGCCGAGCTCGGCCGCCGCTTCAGCCAAGGCTTCGACGTTTCTCTGTCGAGGGATCCGGACGCCAAGGACATGCGCCGCCCGCGCGGCACCTTCATCGTCGCGATGTCGGATACGCTCCCGCTCGGCTGCGTCGGCCTGAAGGGAACGGATCACGGCTACGCCGAGATCAAGCGGCTGTGGGTCGCCCCCGCCGCGCGCGGATTGCGGCTCGGCCGGCGCCTGATGGACGCAGCCGAGGACGCCGCACGCAAGCTCGGCATCGCGCTGTTGCGGCTCGACACCAACAGCGCACTGCCCGAGGCCGGCCAGCTGTACCGCTCGACGGGCTGGCGCGAGATTCCGCGCTTCAACGACGATCCCTATCCGGACCTGTTCTTCGAAAAGCGCCTCTAGGCGGGACCTATTCGCAAGCCTCGCGCGTTAGGATCGAAGCCCAAGAGGGCTTCGATGAGCTTCGACATGACACGAAATGACCTCGCCGATCTCTACCGCGCCTATATCGCCTGCCTGAACCGGCAGGATTGGCCCTCGCTCGGCCGGTTCGTGCATGACGACGTCGTGCACAACGCCCGGTCGCTCGGCCTCTCCGGCTATCGCGCGATGCTGGAGCGGGATTTTCGCGAGATCCCGGACCTGCGCTTTGACATCGCGCTGCTGATCGCAGACCCGCCCTGCATCGCGGCGCGCCTGCAGTTCGATTGCACGCCGGTCGGGACGTTCCTGGGGCTTGCCGTCAACGGCAGGCGCGTGTCGTTCAGCGAGAACGTGTTCTACGAATTCGGCAACGACAGGATCCGGCAGGTCTGGTCGGTGATCGACAAGGCCGCGATCGAGGCGCAGCTCTGACGCCGCGCCTCGATCCGAAGCTCACGCGGCCGCCGGGACCACCTGTCCTTGCGGCTTTGCGAACGGCTTGAACGTCATCGCCACCAGGAAGGCGCCGAGGCCCATCGCCCAGGAGGCGATGTAGAGCCAGGCGTAGCTGGAGAAGGCGTCGTAGATCAGACCGCCGGCAAGCGGGCCCGTGGCCATGCCGAGGCTGCCGGCCATCGCCGCGCCGCCGATCACCGTGCCCATCATCTTGAGCGGAAAGTTCTCGCGGATGATCACCGCATAGAGCGGCATGGTGCCGGCATAGATGAAGCCGAAGATGGCGCCGACCGCGTAGAAGGTCGCGAGCTGATGCGCGAACACGTAGGCGAGCGCACCGAACGCCTGCAGCAGCAGGCCCGAGACCAGCACGCGCTTGGCCCCGAACCGGTCGCCCATCAGACCGAACGCGATGCGGCCGCCGAGGCCGGCAAACCCCTCGATGCTGTAGATCGTCACCGCCGCGATCAGCGGAATGCCGCAGCTCACGGCGTAGCTGACGGTGTGGATGATCGGGCCGGAATGGGTGGCGCAGCAGAAGAAATTGGTCGCGAGCAGGATGAGGAATTGCGGCGAGCGCAGCGCCTCGCTTCTCGACATCTCGCCCTGCCCGGCCCCCTCGCCCATCGGGGCGGCCGGGCCTTGTGCGAGCGCCGGCGGACGGCGTACCAGGAACGAGACCGGGATCATGATCGCCCCGACCACCAGCGCCACGATCTGCATCGCGGTGCGCCAGTCGTGGCCGGAGACGAGCCAGGCCGCGAACGGTGCCATCGTCATCGGCGCCATGCCCATGCCGGCCGACACCAGCGACACGGCGAGGCTGCGATGGGTGTCGAACCAGCCGGTGACGGTCGCCATCATCGGCGCGAAGATCGCAGCGCAGGACGCGCCGACCAGAAGGCCGAACACGAACTGGAACGCAAGCAGCGAGGTGGCGTGGCTCGCGGCGAACAGGCTGAGCGCCAGCACGGTCGATCCCGTCAGCACCACCGGCCGCGGCCCGAACCTATCAGACAGCGTGCCCCAGGCCATGCTGGTGAGGGCCATCGCCAGAAAGCCGATCGTCATCGCGCTGGAGATGCCGGTCACCGACCAGCCGGTGTCCTTGGTGATCGGCTGCAGGAACACCGGCAGCGAAAACATGCCGCCGATCGCGACGCAGCCGAGCAGGCCGCCGGCGGCGACGATCACCCAGCGATAAGTGGAAGAGTTCATCTTTGGCCTCCGCATCAGATCTTGTCTGAAGGGAAGACGAATGGGAACTGCGCCGGCCGACAGGGGATCACGCAAGTTTTTGCAGCACCCGCCAAACAAAAATCGCGAAAACAACCCCATGCACAGTAGCCGGCCTCTGCGGGATCAAGGACTTAGCGAACGCAGTCGATGAGCTGAAGGTGGCCCGCCGCGATTTGACCCGTCGGGCAAAACACCGGCGTCGCTCCCGGTCAAACCTCGAACAAGGCCTTGACGTCCTCCTCGCTGAGCGCCGAAGCGATCTGTCCTTCGCGCTCGAACAGGCCGTCAGCCAGCGCGCGCTTCCGAGCCTTGAGCTCGTCCATCTTCTCCTCGATCGTGCCGGCCGCGACCAGTCTGTAAACGAAAACGGCCTTGTCCTGCCCGATCCGGTAGGCGCGATCGATGGCCTGCTCCTCGACTGCGGGATTCCACCAGGGATCGAAGATGATCACGGTGTCGGCAGCGGTGAGATTGAGGCCCACGCCGCCTGCCTTCAGGCTGATGAGGAATACCTGCGCCGCTCCGTTCTGAAAGGCCTCGATCGCGGCTTTCCGGTCCTTGGTGTCGCCAGTGAGGAGACTGTAGCGCAGGCCGTCGGCCTCGAAGCGGCGCCGGATCAGATCGAGCATGGAGGTGAACTGGGAGAAGACTATGATCTTCCGGCCCTCGCTCAACAGCTCCGATACCATCTCGATCAGGCGCTCGAGCTTGGCCGATGGACGTTCCACGCCGTCACGCAGCTTCAGCAGCTCCGGATCGCAACAGGCCTGCCGCATTCTCAGCAGAGCTTCCAACACCACGATGTGGCTCTTGGCGAGGCCACGCTCGGCGATCGCCTGGCGGACCTTGCGCGACATCGACAGTCGGACCGAATCGTAGAGGTCGCGCTGCGGGCCCTCGAGCACGATCGTCTCAATGATCTCGCTCTTGGGCGGCAGTTCCGTCGCGACTTCAGTCTTGGTCCGGCGCAACAGGAAGGGTTTGACGCGCTGCGCCAGGGCTGCTGCACGAATCTTGTCGCCGCGCTTCTCGATCGGCGTGCGCCATTGGCGCGAGAACGCCGTCTTGTCGCCGAGATAGCCTGGATTTGCGAAACTCATGATCGACCACAGCTCGCCGAGGTGATTTTCCATGGGCGTGCCGGTGAGACAGAAGCGATGCTCGGCCTTGATGTCCCGCAGCCAGCGGGTGGTGGCGGCGTCGGGATTCTTGATCGTCTGCGCTTCGTCCAGCACGGCGATATACCAGTTCCGCATCAGAAGCACTTCCCGATCCCGCGCGATCAAAGGATAGGTCGTCAGCACGAGATCATGCTCGGAAATGGAGCCGAACCTCTCCTTGCGGTCGGGCCCGTGGAGAACGAGCACGTTCAAATCCGGCGCGAATTTCTGCGCTTCGGCCGACCAGTTGGTCATCAGGCTGGTCGGTGCAACGACCAGCACCGGGCTTGTCAGCCGCCCCCGCTGTTTTTCCAGCGCGATCAGAGCGAGGATCTGGATCGTCTTGCCAAGGCCCATGTCGTCAGCCAGCACGCCGCCCAATCCGCTCTCGCGGAGCAGGTCGAGCCAGGCGACGCCCAGGGCTTGATAGGGCCGCAGCGTCGCGCGGAAAGTCGGCGGAACGTCCGGCGTCGCCAAGCCCCGCAGCTGAAGCAGATTGGCGAGGCGGCGCAGATTGTCGGCACCGCGAAAGACGAAACTCTCGTTCTCCAGTCCCAGCAGCGGAACGACATCCGCTTGCGACAGCCTGATCTTCTTCGAGCCATCGGCAAGAGTGCCGCTCAGATGCAGGCTATGCAGCGCCAGCACCAAGGGAAGGAAGCGATCGGCAGCCAGTGCCAGCTTGCGGCCGTCTGCCAACGGCAGATAAAACCGCTCGCCCTTCTCCGCGAGTTGTCGCAGCCGGTCTGGCGTGAAGTCGGGCGCCGAGACCAGCGCGGCGACGTGCGGGGCGAGGTCCTGGCGTTCGCCGTCGATGTCGATGCCGAGCGCCAGCTCGAACCAGTCGATGCCGCTGGATTCCAGCACGGCATCGAAATCGCCCGAGGAGTCCGCAAGCCGGAAGGGAAAATCGTCGTCGATCAGGATCTCGAAGCCTTCCGACTTCAGCTGCTCGGCATGATGCGCGAGAAATTCGAACCAGCGGTCCTGGTCGCGCAGCGTGAGATCCATGGCATGGCGGAAGTCCAGCGCCGGAAAAGCGGTTCGCGCGTCGACGAGACCGACGTCGACCAAACGCTTGCGCGCCTGCCTCTCCTTGCCCTGGCGTCGCGTGATCGCGAACAATTGTCCGGCCTGAAACAACTCCACCCGGCTCGGTCGCTGGTTCGGATCGATGTCGAACCCGCCATAGCGGAAGCCGAGGCTGGCGACCGCCGCCGGTCCGCGCGCTTCGCCTTTGTCGCGGTAGTAGTGGAAGCTCGCGAGGTGTCCGAGCCGGAGCCGCAGCACGGGGCGAGGATCTTCTTCGATCGTCACCGCAACGGTCGGCGGCGCGGGCAAAACGCCATGATGAGGCTCGGGCAGCTTCTGGGCGAGGCGGCGCGACACTTCCTCCACCTGCGCGCGCGGGATGGCTGGAGCGGACAGGAGCTGAAAGGCCAATCGTGGCGGCAGGCCGAGCTGCGCCGGTCCGATCAGCCCGGAGGCTTCATCGACATAGACCGGCGGCTCCGCATTGAGCCCAATTGCTCCGGCTACCAGGAGACGAGGTGTGAGACCGCGCTTTCCCGCCGACTGCCATTCGATCCTGCCCTCGCGTGCGTCCCCCCACTTCAGCGGCGCGCCCTTGTGATCTAGCCAGAACGCCCGGCCGGTCGCGACAATCCGCTTCAGCAACTCCTCCGGATAGGGTCCCTGCTCGTAATAGCTGCGGCTGCCGGCTGCCGCCTGCGTCACGATCTCGATGTCGACATCGCGGAAATATTTCGGCGCCCGCTCGGGCTTGAACTCGTACAGGCTGGGGCTGGTATAATTGCCGGCGAAGCCGCCGGCCTTGAGCACGCGAACGGATCGCAAGGACAATTCCAGCTGCGGCATCGTGTGTTCTGACGGCTCAAGACAGTACAGCAAGGATTGGCCCTCATCCCCAGCGCCGCCCCGCGCTGCCCGGCCGACGCTGTCGATCCAGTTGGTGAGCTCCAACGAGAGAACAGGAGGTGCCGTGGGCATTTCGCGCGCGGCTGGCGTGCTCGGCGCCGCGACCTCCTTCCCGCTCAAGGCCTGCAGAAGCGTTGCGGCGACGTGCTTGCAATTGAAGTCCATCGGACAATCGCAATCGCCATCGAGGCTGGTTAGGTCGTCACCGCTGAACGTCAGAGCGATATCGACCTGGTATCGGTTGGACCCGCTGCCCCGCACCTCCGCGGTGACATGCTTCAGGTCGTCGCTCACCTTCAGCTTCGAGACGCGGCCCTGCGCCTGATAGGAGACCGCCTTCTCCATCGCCGATCGGCTGAAGTAGGTATAGATCGACTTGCGCTTGAGAACGTCAGAAAGCACTTGCGGCAATTCCAGTCCTTTGAGCTTCCAGCATAGCGGCTCGCCCCGGATCGTTGTAGCAGCAACGTCAAGGTTCCCCACAGCCGCCGTTCCCCCGCCGTATGAAGGACTTGCCGACCTCTGCGGCGTGCTCCACCATTACCCTGGGGACTTGCAGGAACTATCCATGCCAAAGATCGACATCGCTGCCGTGCCAACACGCAAAGGCTCCGGCTATCCGGCTCCCTTCAACGCACCTTGCGCCGAACGCAGCCGCCAGCGGCTCGGCGATGCCGGCGGTCTCAAGGATTTCGGCATCAACCTGATGCGCCTGCCCCCGGGCGGCTGGTCGAGCCAGCGGCACTGGCACTCGCACGAGGACGAGTTCGTCTACATCCTCGAAGGTGAAGTGACGCTGATCGAGGACGGCGGCGAAACCGTGCTGCGCGCGGGCGATTGCGCCGCCTTCCAGAAAGGCACCGGCAACGGCCATCACATGATCAACCGCTCCGAAGTGACGGCAGTCTATCTCGAGGTCGGCTCGCGCTCGCAGGACGACCTCATCACCTGCTCCGACATCGACATGATGAGCCCGGCGTCCGACGGCCGGTTCCTGCACAAGGACGGCACGCCCTATCCGGACGCGTGAATGCCCGCAGGAAAGTCTCACATGGCTGGGCTGCGGCGCCACGCGCCGACCATGAGCCAGACCGCCGAGACCAGGAAGTAGAGCGCGCCGACCGCAGCATAGCCGGCGACGTTCGCAATCGACGGGATTGACGGCATCGTGGCCTGAAAGATGAAGAAGCCGCCAGCGAGAGCCGATTGGCCGCCGCTGAGCACCATGGCCCATTGCGCACCGTAATGCTTCCAGCGCCGCAACGCCGTGCCGAGCTGCAGCAAGCCCGACAGCATCGCCCAGGCGCCGAAGATCCCGAGCACCCAGTTCATGCTCACCCGCAGGGCCAGCGCGACTGCGAGCGCGGTCAGCAGGCTGACCAGCACGTTCAGGGCCTGAGTTCGATTCTGATTCAATCCGCCGCTGCAGAGCGCGTCGAGATAATTGGCGGCGGCATCCCACGCCGGATATGCGACGAGCAGCGTTGCGGCGACGACCGCCGAGGATGGCGCGATGGCCAAGGCCGCGATGACCCAGGCGAGCGAAAACGCCGCCCGCAAAAAGTAATACTGCTTCAGCCATTGCGCGCGGTCGGCGATGTCCGAGGTCATTTCGCGATCAATCATGTTTATGCCTTCCTACTAGTTGGTAGATTTATTCGGAGAGTTATTTCGACCCGGCTGCACAGCCGGGTTCGCGCCGCGTCCGTCAGTGCCTGGTGGACAGCCGGTCCAGCAGCGGCCGGGTGATCGTCCCGAACATCTTGGGATCGCCATAGGCACGCGCCGACAGCATCGCGCCGTGGACGGTCGCCATGAATCCTTCAGCCTCGACCTTCGCAGTGGACGAAAGATGCAGCCGTCCCTTCCGCTTGCCCCGCTCCAGCACCGATGTCAGCCACGACGCCAGGGCCCGGAAATGCGCGCGGACTTCCAGCGCCACTTCCTCGGGGAGGATCGGAAGCTCGCTGGCCAGCAGCGCGCAAACGCAGAACGGAGCGGTCGCTTCAGTGACGCATGCTTCCCAATAGGCCACATAGTTTTCGAGCTGGTCGCGCGGGTCCGCGACGTTGCGCTCGAGTGCTGCCAATCCCGCCTGCGCCTCCGCGCGATAGCGCGACACCAGGGTGCGGACCAGATCGACCTTGCTGGCGAAATGATGGTGGATGCTCGGCTTGCGAATGCCGACCACGTCGGCGATGTCGGCATAGCTGAAGCCGTTGTAGCCGCCGGCGATGATCAGCGAGCGGGCGCAGGCCAGGATGTCGTCGGATGTCGAGGAAACATTGGACATGCCGATAACCTACCTTCCAGTTGGTAGATGATCAAGCTCGGGTGCTTCAACCATCCGTGAGCGGCCAGAGCGGCCGCGCGCATATCGGAATGCGCTTGCGCGGCGCGCCTGCTGGTCTCCACGCAGGGAACGTCAAGTCGCCATCAATCCACCGCCAGGACAACCTTTCCGAACCCTCCACCGCGCTCCACGCTGCGATGGGCATCGACTGCATGTTCCAGCGGAAATACCCGGTCAACCAGCGGTTCCAGCCCGCGCGACATAAACAGCGGCAGGAAATCTTCGGAGAAGCGACGAACCATCGCCCGCTTGTCATCCAGGCCGCGCGATTTCATGACGGTGCCGACCAATCGCAAGTGGTTGTGCAGCAGAAGGTTGAGCGGAATCGAGGCGACTTGTTGTCCGCTCAAAATGCCGACTTGAACCAGTATTCCGCCGGGCCGAAGGCTGCGAACGTTGCGCGACAGGTAGTCGCCGCCGACGAAATCGATGATGGCGTCAACGCCACGATGATCCGTCAGCCTCGCGACGGCGCTCTCGAAATCATCAGCCCGGTAGTCGATCACGGTAGCGGCGCCGATCTTGCCGACATCCGCCAACCGCGAAGCGTTCGCGGTTGCGTAGACGACGGCGCCCAGCGCACGGGCGACCTGCACGCAAGCGGAGCCCACTCCGCCCGCGGCGCCGTGAATGAGCACGGTTTGACCATGCCCGACGCGCGCGAGATGCGAGACCGCTTCGACCGCCGTGACGAACGATTCCATGATCGCCGCGCCCTCGACGAACGAGACATTGCCTGGAAGCCTCACCGCCATGCGACGGTCGACCAGGGCGAACTCCGCATATGCTCCTCCGCCCACGATCGCCATCATACGTTCCCCGATAGAGACGTCGTCGACTTCGCTGCCGACGCCAACGACTTCACCGGCCAGTTCGAGGCCGAGCAGATTGCTCTCGCCAAAGCTCTGGCTGCCGTAAGCACCGTTTCGTTGCAGAATATCCGCACGGTTGACCCCCGCCGCCCTCACACGCACCAGCAGGTCCTGGGGGCGGACCTCCGGCCTCGGCACTTCGGCCAGGCGAAGAACCTCCGCCGGACCGAAGCTGTCATAGACGACACCTCTCATTTCGCCTGCTCCTGCGCCCGCGCCATGGCGCGTCGCGCGATGCTGGCGGCGAACAACGGCGTCTCGCGGCGATTGTGGTCGTTTCCGGCTGCCTGGCGCGCTTTGGCAGCGTCTTCAAAGGACAGGCCGTGCTTGTCCAGGAATGCCATGAAGACATCGGTCGGGTGTGCCGTGACGCTGTTCGAATAGCGGGTGCGTCCTCCATCGATGGTTTCGGCCTTCAGCTCCCAGATCACGTTGACCTGGGTCCTGCCATTCGCCGTGAACACGTCCGAGATGGAATTCATGCGGCAGTAGGTCTTGCCGGCCTCTTCCGCGACATAGTGCTGGATAACCAGCCCGGTGCCGATCTGCTCGACGTTGATCATCGTGCGGCGTCCGTCGTCGGTGGAGCTGACGCCGGCCGCAACGTGATCAGGCGGGCAGCAGCGCAGATATTCGGCTTCGGAGAGCGTGAACAGCCATTCGGCGATGTCCACTCGGTCGAGCGGCACGTCGATGACCGCGGTATAAGTCGATTGCGACAGGATGCGATCGAGTACCTTCATGATAATCTCCTTTGATCAATGGCTTAGGCCGGTAGGCCCGCCTTCGAGGGAGGAGATAGGGCTTTTGAGGTTTGATGATAATGAACGTTGAGCTCGAAACCCTTTTGCGAAAGGCGCAAAGATGAGAGATCCGCGTTTTGCGGAGCATCTGGCAATCTATGTCGACGTGGTTCGTGGCGGCAGTTTCTCCAGCGCCGCGCGTCATCGCGGTGTGACGCCGTCGGCCATCGTCAGGCAGATCGATGCGCTGGAGCATAGTATCGGCGTGCCCCTGCTGGTGCGCTCGACCCGCGCGCTCGCAGTGACCGATGCCGGAGAACGACTGTTCGAACGCGCGCAGAGATTGCTTGATGATCTGGCGGACACGCACGCCGAGATCGCCGCTTTCGATGGTGCGGTCGCAGGCGTTCTTCGCCTTGCCTGCTTTCCGACCTTTGGCAAGCGTTACGTGATTCCTACCCTCGAAACGGTCATGCGGGATCATCCCGGCCTCATGATCGAGCTCGATCTCACCGAAAGGCTCGCCGACCCCGTGCTGGAGCGGCTGGACGCAGTGATCCGGATCGGCGAACTTGCCGACAGCACCCTCATCGCGACCAAGCTGGCGTCGCAGACCAGGATATTGGTCGCCACTCCGTCCTATCTCGATCGTCATGGTACGCCGACCGAAGGGAAACACCTCGCCGGCCATCGGCTGATCGACAAATTGCACGGTGCCGACCTGCTTGGCTGGACGGACGTGCTTGGTCACCCCACGGGCGCAGCGCCCGGGCAGCAAGCCGTGTTTCGATGCGATGATTTCGAAGCGATGCGTCTCGCGGCACTCGCCGGCATTGGTGTCGCATTCCTCGCTGACTGGGTGGTCGGCGCAGATATACGCGCCGGCACGTTGAGACGAATCCCGATCGACGACGAACCGTGGAATGAGACGAAAACCGGCATCTATTTGTTGCGGGCCCTGGCTCAGCCATCTGCCAAACTGACGATCCTGACCGCCGCCCTGCGGGACTCAATCGGGTCGCCGCCGGTGTGGGTGTAGCACGGACCGATCTCATCATGACCATCCACCCCATCGTCCGCTACCCCGACCGCCGGCTCGCGATGCCGGCACGGCCTGTGACCGCGTTCGACGACGGCTTGCGCGAGCTCGCAGCCGACCTGCTGGAGACCATGCGCGCCGCGCCCGGCATCGGCATCACCGCGCCGCATATCGGCGTGCCCTTGCGCGTCGTGGTGCTCGAGCTCGACGCCAGGGACGGCGCCCTCACCTACGTCAATCCGGTCATCGAATGGGCCTCGCCCGAAATGATCATGCACCGAGAAGGCAGCGTCTCGATGCCCGGGGTCAACGACGAGGTGCAGCGCCACGCCCAAGTGCGGATCAGCTACCACGATGTCGACGGCAATATTCAGACCGAGGAATCGGATGGCTTGCGCGCCGTCTGCCACCAGCACGAGATCGACCAGCTCGACGGGATGTTCTGGATCCAGCGGCTGTCGCGGCTGAAGCGGGAACGGCTGGTGAAGAAGTTCGAGAAGCTGGGGCGGAGTTCGTAGGGTGGATTAGCGAAGCGTAATCCACCAATCTGGGCGCGACAAAACGAGAGATGTTGGATTACGCCGGCGACTACGCTTCGCGCAGCCGCCCGCTAATTCACCCTACGCGTTCTCCATCCTCATGCCCGCTTGCCGCCCCTTTTGGTGATCGGCGCGTTGCGGCGCTCGCGTTTGCCGCGGGCGATCTCGGTTGCCAGCGCGTCGAGCTTCGGCTCCCAGAAATTCCGGAACTGACCGATCCACGCATCCACCGCGCGGAGCCCGGCAATGTCGACCGAATAGAGCCGCCGTTGTGCCTCGGCCCGAACGTTTGCAAAGCCGCTCTCTCGCAGCACCTTGAGATGCTGCGAGACGGCCGCCTGGGTAATCCCGAACTCGGCTCCGATCAATTCGACGACCTCACCGGAGGCCATCTCGCCGCGCGCCAGCAGTTCGAGGATGCGGCGGCGCACGGGATCGGCGAGGACCTCGAAAACGTGCATCAGCTTCCTGTGCCGGGATGAGCGATGTCGGGCGGCATCTCGCCGCGATAGAATGCGATGGTGCGATCGGAGCGCGCTTTCGCCGCCTCCGGATCGACCCCGCTTGCGACATGCGCCGCGCGCCAATATTCGCCGCTGGTCGTCATGAATTCCTTGCCTTCCGGCGAGCGCATCCAGGCTTCCGCCGTCTCGTGATCGACCGATGCGCCGCTCGCAACATATCGATCGAGCCCTGCAAGCGCGAGGTCCCAGCCGATCCCCACCGCACCCGGGCCGAACTGATTCCAATGATCCTCGATGATCGCCGTATGCTCGAGCGTCAAACGCGCCTGGCTGCGTTCGGCTGCCAGCCTGACGTCGATCCAGCTCACCGCGCCGCCGAATTCCCATGTCGCAGCGAAATGGGTCGGCGGCGTACACGCCGTGATGGTGCCGCCCGCATTGCCCTTGACCTGGTACCTGCCGCCGAGCTGGAGGTCACCCTCGACCGCGGCAAACCAGCGCGGAATGCGCTCCCGGCTGGTCACAGCGTCCCAGAGATCGTCGACGCTGGTGTCGTAGAGCCGCGTCAGCGTCACGACACTCGCGGGCTTGCCGTCCTTCTCGAAGTTCGTCACCGAACGCGTGACAAGCCCCAACACCCGGGCGACGTCGATCTGCATTGGATTCCTCCCGATCGTTTTGTTCGACGATGAATATCGACCTTCACTAATATAAGTCAATTCTTATATTCGGCCACTCCGCTGCGTCAAACCGCCTCGCAGGCGCCCTGAACCAAACACCCGCTCAAGCGTCTATCCGTCCCCCACCAGTGCTGGCAGACGGAAGCCGTTCATGAAAGTTCGCAAATTCACCCTGCCCCTCGATCTCCGCCGTCGTCGCCCGGCTTGACCGGGCGAGCCAGTGCGCCGCGGCCTCTGGGCTCTTTCACGATCGCATCTGGAATACCGGATGCCCCGGTCAAGCCGGGGCATGACAGCCATTGTGTGGTGCAAGCGTGCGACGCGCGCCCTACCCGCTCGCCATCAGCGCCTTCGCCAGCGCCATGTAGGCCGGCAGCGTCGCGGGATCGTTGGCGGCGTTGCCGGCGACGGGGTGCGAGGCGTAGCGCGCGATCACCATTTCGGCCTTGGGATCGACATAGATGCCCTGGCCGTAGACGCCGCGCGCCATGTAGGCGCCGTGCGCGTTGTGCGTGATCCACCATTGATTGCGATAGGACGCGCCCGGCAGCGTGGTGTAGCCGGCCGGCTTGAATTTTTCGGGATCGCCGCCGCGCGCGATGTCCTCGACCACCTGCGACGGCACGATCTGCCGGCCGTTGAATCGGCCGTGATTGCGCATGGTCTCGCCGAAGCGAGCGAGATCGCGCAAAGTCGTGGAGAGACCGCCGCCGCCGCTCTCGGTGCCGATGCGGTCGACGTGGTAGTGCGCGTCCTCTTCCGCCCCCATCGGCTGCCAGATCCGCTCGGAGAGCAGTTCCGCCAGCGTCAGGCCGCTGACGCGCCGGCATATCCACGCGAGCACGTCGGTGTTGACGGTCTTGTAGGCAAAGGCCTTGCCGTGCTCGCCCTGCTTCTTCTGCGCGATCAGGAAATCGAAGATGTTGGTCGCACCTTCATAGTCCGGCGGGATCGGCGCCATGCCGTTGGCGCGCCGCAGGCCCCACACGTCCGAATTCTTGTCGGTGTAAACCTCGGTGTAGGCGAGCCCCGTGGTCATATCCATGACCTCGTGCACGCGCGCGTCGCCAAACGCGCTTGTCCTCAGCTCCGGTACATACTCGGTGACGGGCGCCTGCGGATCGATCCTGCCCTCGGCGACCAGAATGCCGGCGAGCACGCCGGTGAAGGACTTCGTCACGGACATGCCGATATGCGGCTTGTGCGGCTTCAAGGCGCCGAAATAGCGCTCATAGATCAGCCTGCCCCGATGCAGCACCGCGATGCCGTCGGCATACGTCTCCTCCAGCATCTTTGCGAAGGTCATCGGCCGCCCGTCCATCGTGGTCGAGGCGACTGCACCGATGTCGTGATCCGCCCGCGGCAGCGGCGAGGCCGGCCCTGCCCCGCGCCAGACGTTCGCGGTGGGAACGAGCTGGCGGATGTTGCTCCACGCCCAGCGGAGCTCGGGGAAATTACGGAAGGAGCCGTCCTGGAAGGTGATGAGGCGGTCGGGCGCCGGCGGGAAGCCGCGCATCCAGCCGAGGGCTTCGGGATCGGTCTCGGCGGCGGTTGCGGGGGAATGATTGGTGGTGGTCGCGACGGACATGAAGGCAGGCTCCGGAGAGGACGATTTTACTCGCGTATCATGAGACAGCGAAACCCACATCCCGCGTTTGTGCCGGGGGGCCGTGCGGTACCTCCTGATGACGACAGGTCCGACGACCGCCCGCTCGCAGTCTCGTGAACGGCGCCGAGGCTTCTCGATTGACCTGCCTCAAAGTGACGAACTGGGCTGTGATCCATCCTTTCATCGGCAGTCCCGTCGGAAGCGCATCAAGGCAGCCGGCACCAAGCACTGCATGATGCCTGGAGCGAGAACGACACATGGCCTACGCGACCACCTACCCCTATACGGGTGAAGTCCTCAAGACGTTCCCTACCGCAAGCGATGCCGAGGTCGCCCGCGCGATCGACGCGGCGCATGCGGCCTTCCTCGCCTGGCGCGAGACGCCCTACGCGGCACGCGGCGCGATCCTGCAGAAGGCGGCCGACCTGCTGCGCAAGGACGCCGACGCCTACGCTAGGCTGCTGACGCTCGAAATGGGCAAGCTGTTCACCGAAGCGAAGGCCGAAGTCGAATTGTCGGCGAAGATCTTCGAATATTACGTCGCCAATGCCGAGCGCCTGCTCCGGCCGGAGAAACTCACCGTCGCCGATCCCGCCGAGGGCGAGGCCGTCATCGTCTGCGAGCCGCTCGGTGTGCTGCTCGCCATCGAACCCTGGAACTTCCCCTACTACCAGATCGCCCGCATCGTCGCGCCGCAGCTTTCGGCGGGCAACACCATGCTGCTCAAGCACGCCTCCAACGTGCCGCAGAGTGCGGCGGCGTTCGAACGGCTGATGCGCGAGGCGGGGCTGCCCGAGGGCGCCTTCATCAATCTCTACGCGACGCGCTCGCAGGTCGAGACCATCATCAACGACCCGCGCGTGCACGGCGTGGCGCTAACAGGCTCCGAGGACGCCGGCGCTGTCGTCGCCGCGCAGGCCGGCAAGGCGCTGAAGAAATCGACCATGGAGCTCGGCGGCGCGGATGCGTTCGTCGTGCTGGCGGACGCCGACATGGCCAAGACGATCAAATGGGCGGTGTTCGGCCGTCACTGGAACGGCGGCCAGGTCTGCGTCTCCTCCAAGCGCATGATCATCGTCGATGCCGTCTATGACGAGTTTCTGGCGCGCTACCGCGAAGGCGTGGCCGGACTCAGGGCCGGCGATCCTTTCGCGCCCGAGACGACGCTCGCACCGCTCTCCTCGCAGGCGGCGGCGGACGAGATCAAGGAGAAGATCCGCCAGGCCGTCGCCCACGGCGCCAAGGCCGAGCAGGTCGGCCCGCCCGTCCCCAACCAAGGCGCCTTCGTGCAGCCGACGATCCTGACCGATGTCGGTGAGGACAATCCGGCGCGCTATTGGGAATTCTTCGGTCCCGTCTCGATGCTGTTCCGCGCCAGGGACGAGAACGACGCCGTGCGCATCGCCAACGATTCCCCGTTCGGCCTTGGCGGCTCGGTGTTCACCGCAGACACCAAGCGCGGCGCAGACGTCGCCAGGAAGATCTCGACCGGCATGGTGTTCGTCAACCATCCGACCAAGGTCGAGGCCGACCTGCCCTTCGGCGGCATCCGCCGCTCCGGCTACGGGCGCGAACTGTTGGGGCTCGGCCTCAAGGAGTTCGTCAATCACAAGCTGATCGACGTCGTCGACATCGACGCGCGGTTCTGACGGCGCCGCGTGCTTCGCCCGCGCCGGACCGGTGCGGGTGAAGCGGCGCCTGTCCCGATAGCCTTACGTGCTCATTGCTTGAAGCAATGCTCGCGGTGCCCCTTCAGAAAATGCGGATGAGGTCGATCCGACGGTCTTCTTGGCTCAAGCGCACGACCGGTTTTGTTGATGACCGATCGAACTCCTTCCAAGTCGTTTGTCTGGCGCGAGATCAATATGTCCAGATCATCGGACAGGCTGATCAAACCACGATCAAACATCCAATGGGCGGTACCCGACAGCGCGATCCCGTTGCTCAGGATGTCCGGGCCATTTGCCTCCACAGGACGAATATGCGCACCCTGGGCGTTACGCCCGTAACGTTCGCCGTGGCTTCCGTAGGCGTACTTGCCTTCGGTGCCCTACTGCACGCCACCGGTAAGAATGTTGCCGTGGTACGTGATGCGGTCGGTGCTGCTGGCGTCTTCGATCCGCAACTGGCGAGGGGATCCATCTCCGGCTTGAACAGGTCACTAAAGGCGCGAAACAGCAACCACGCAGGAGCGCCTTGGTCTAGACCTCCAAAGCCAGCTTGAGGTCCCCGCAACAACAGCAACCGTCAAAGGCGGACCACATTCTTGGTGCAAGCGAAGCATCATCTTTCCCTCAAGCTTTCTTGCCTATACCGCAACAACGGCGACATCACGTACTCGATGATCCTTCGCTGCCCCGTCTTGATCTCCACCGTCACCGCCATGCCGGGCGCGAGGTTCACCATCTTGTCGTCGACCTGCATCTTGGTGCCTTCGAGCGACACGCGCGCGGCGTAGAGCAGCTCCTGGCCGGCGGGCTCGCTTGATTCCGAGAGTGCGCCGCCCTGCTTGGCAGCGCCCGTCCCGCCCGGCGGCTTGTCCTTGATGATCGCATCGCGCGACACGCTGATGACCTTGCCGTGCAGCAGGCCGTAACGTGTGAAATTAAACGTA
>NZ_LFJC01000003.1:1258732-1268625 GCF_002776695.1 Bradyrhizobium nitroreducens | reverse complement strand
ACCGATCCTCCCCAAAATCGAGAGATTCCGCTAGGTTCGAGTCGATTTGGAGTCCGTCGAACTTCAGATTCGGGACACTAGCGCCGCTCCGTTTTCAGCTCGCACAAGCGAGTTGGCAGGAAGTCGTCATGCCCGGGCTTGTCCCGGGCATCCACGTTCTTCGTGCTGTATGTGTGGATGGCCGGGACAAGCCCGGCCGTGACGGAGTGTGGTGCCCCGCCGACCCGCACAATTTCCTTCATCTTATCGTTGCATCACCGGAACAAAATCGCGCCCAGCGTGTTATCAAGCCGCCCGCCATCGCTCCCGCGGATTTTACTCCAAATAGTCAAATAATATGACTAGTCGGAACCAGCCTCCTGTGAAATAGTGCCTCCCGCCGCCTCAAGGGCCGGCCTGTGGGTGCCATACTACCAATCGGCGCCCCGGATAACATCTTGGGAGACACGCCTGATGACCCTCAAAGCCCTCTTTGCGGCCAGCGCCACGGCCGCGTTGCTGCTCGCGCTGCCGGCCCATGCCGGCCAGCTCACCATCGGCTTCTCGCAGATCGGATCGGAGTCCGGCTGGCGCGCGGCCGAGACTTCGGTCTCCAAGCAGGAAGCCACCAAGCGCCAGGTCAATCTCAAGATCGCCGACGCGCAGCAGAAGCAGGAGAACCAGATCAAGGCGATCCGCTCCTTCATCGCGCAGAACGTCGATGCGATCTTCCTCGCGCCCGTCGTCTCGACCGGCTGGGACTCGGTGCTGAAGGAAGCCAAGGAGGCCAAGATCCCGGTCGTGCTGCTCGACCGTGACATCGATCCCTCCGGCAAGGAACTCTATCTCACCGCCGTGACCTCCGACAGCGTGCATGAAGGCGAGGTGGCCGGCGACTGGCTCGCCAAGACCGTCGGCACCAAGCCCTGCAACATCGTCGAGCTGCAAGGCACGGTCGGCGCCAGCGTCGCCACCAACCGCAAGAAGGGATTCGACACCGCCGTCGCGAAGCACGCCAACCTGAAGGTGGTGCGCAGCCAGACCGGCGACTTCACCCGCGCCAAGGGCAAGGAGGTGATGGAGAGCTTCATCAAGGCCGAAGGCGGCGGCAAGAACATCTGCGCGGTCTACGCGCACAATGACGACATGATGGTCGGCGCGATCCAGGCGATGAAGGAAGCCGGCCTCAAGCCCGGCAAGGATATTCTCACCGTCTCGATCGACGCGGTGCCTGATATCTTCAAGGCGATGGTCGCCGGTGAAGCCAATGCGACGGTCGAGCTGACGCCGAACATGGCCGGCCCCGCGCTCGATGCCGTCGCGGCCTTCAAGGACAAGGGCACGGTTCCGCCGAAATGGATCCAGACCGAGTCGAAGCTCTATACGGCCGCGGACGATCCGCAGAAGATCTACGACAGCAAGAAGGGCCTCGGTTACTGAGCCGGGGCTTCGCCGGACCGCAGCCTGCGGTCCGGCACCCCCTTCGAAACCGCCGCGCGAACGCATAGGCTGGGTGTCCGCTTCAATGCGGGTCCCCGTGGGAGTGACTTCGCCATGCAGAACAGCCTTGATCCTGCTGCCCCCCTGTTGGAGGTGCGCGGGATCAGCAAGAGCTTCGGCGCCGTGCACGCGCTGCGGGAGGTCGACTTCACGCTGCGCGCCGGCGAGATCCACGCGCTGCTCGGCGAGAACGGCGCCGGCAAGTCCACGCTGATCAAGGTCGTCACCGGCGTTTTCCCGCGCGACACCGGCATCGTCAGGATCGGCGGCGAGGAGATCGCGCCGCGCTCGGCCAAGGCTGCGCTGGCAGCGGGCATCGCCACCGTCTATCAAGAGGTCAATCTGCTGCCGAACCTCTCGGTGGCGCAGAACCTGTTTCTCGACCGCCAGCCGATGCGCTTCGGCATCGTGCGCGAAGGCGAGATGCGTCGCCGCGCCAAGGCCCTGCTTGCGGATTTCGGCCTCGACATCGACGTCGCCACACCGCTCGGCAACTATTCCGTCGCCATTCAGCACGTCACGGCGATCGCCCGCGCGGTGGATCTCTCCGCTCGCGTGCTGATCCTGGACGAGCCGACCGCGAGCCTCGACCGCCACGAGGTCGAGATTCTCTTTCGCATCATGCGGCAGCTCGCCAAGCGCGGCATCGGCATCGTGTTCGTCAGCCATTTCCTCGACCAGGTCTACGAGATCTCCGACCGCATCACGGTGCTGCGCAACGGCGGCCTGGTGGGCGAGCGCGAGACCGCCTCGCTGCCCCGGCTCGAGCTGATCAGGATGATGCTCGGCCGCGAACTGGCCGGGACGACCAGTCCACGGGCATCAGCGGGCGAGCATCAGGCCCGCGAGGTCTGTGCCAGCTTCGAGAATTTCGGCAAGGCCGGCTATGTCGCGCCGTTCAATCTCGAGCTGCGTCATGGCGAGGTCGTCGGTCTCGCCGGTCTGCTCGGCTCGGGCCGCACGGAGACGGCGCGGCTGGTATTCGGCGCCGAGCGCGCCGATTGCGGACAGGCGAGGGTGGAGGGCGCGCCCGTGCGGCTCCATTCGCCGCGCGACGGCGTCCGCCACGGCTTCGGCTACTGCCCGGAGGAGCGCAAGACCGAGGGCATCGTCGCCGAGCTCAGCGTGCGTGAGAACATCGTGCTGGCGCTCCAGGCCAAGCGCGGCCTGCATCGGCCGCTGTCGCGCCGCGAGCAGGACGAGATCGCGCGCCGCTACGTCAAGATGCTCGACATTCGTCCTGCCGATCCCGAGCGTCCCGTCGGTCTGCTCTCCGGTGGCAATCAGCAGAAAGTGCTGCTGGCGCGCTGGCTCGCGACCGCGCCGCGGCTCCTCGTGCTGGACGAGCCGACCCGCGGCATCGACGTCGGCGCTCATGCCGAAATCATCCGCCTGATCCGCGAGCTCTGTGACGACGGGCTCGCGCTGCTCGTGATCTCCTCGGAGCTCGACGAGATCGTGACCTATTCGGATCGGGTCGTGGTCTTGCGCGATCGCGCCCATATCGAGGAACTCGAGGGCGAGGCGATCGACGTCGGCAGCATCTTGGCGGCCATTGCCGCCGACAGCGTCGCTGTTGCGCTTGAGGCCCACACATGACAGCGCTGTTGCCGCGCCGCGGCTTTGCCCAGATCCTGGCGCTGATCGTCATTCTCGCGGTCGATCGCGTGGTGTCGCCGCAATTCTTCGATCTGCGCCTTCAGGACGGCCGGCTGTTCGGCAGCCTGATCGACGTGCTCAACCGCGGCACGCCGGTGGCGCTGCTCTCGCTCGGCATGGTGCTGGTGATCGCGACGCGCGGCATCGATCTCTCGGTCGGCGCCGTCATGGCCATCTGCGGCGCGATCGCGGCGAGCCTTGCCGACACGCATGGCCTACCCGTGGTGCTCGCGGCCGCGCTCGGCGCCGGTCTCGTCTGCGGCTTGTGGAACGGATTCCTCGTCGCCGTGCTCGGGATGCAGCCGATCGTGGCGACGCTGATCCTGATGGTGGCGGGCCGCGGCATCGCCCAGCTCATCACCGAGGGGCGTATCGTCACCTTCTCCTCGCCGGATCTGGTCTGGCTCGGCAATGGCTCCGTGCTCGGCCTGCCGGTGCCGGTCGTGATTGCCCTGAGCATGCTCATTCTCACCGGAGCAGTGGTGCGCGGCTCGGCGCTCGGGCTCCTGATCGAGGCGACCGGCGGCAATGCGCGCGCCAGCGAGCTTGCCGGCGTCGGCACCCGCGCGATGATCATAGCCGTCTATGTCTGGTGCGGCATCTGTGCCGCGCTTGCCGGCGTGATTGCGGCGGCCGACATCATGGGCGCGGATGCCAACAATGCCGGCCTCTGGCTCGAGCTCGATGCGATCCTCGCCGTGGTGATCGGCGGCACCTCGCTGTTTGGCGGCCGCTTCAGCCTCGTGCTCGCGGTGCTCGGCGCGCTGATCATCCAGACCATGAACACCGGCATTCTGCTATCGGGCTATCCGCCGGAGTTCAATTTGCTGGTCAAGGCGGTGGTGGTGCTCGCAGTGCTGCTGTTGCAGTCGCCGAAGCTGTCCGGCTTCGCGGGGATCGCCACGCGGCTGAAGAGGACGAAAGCATGAGAGGTCTGCCGCCCGTCCTCATCACGGCAATCGTGCTCGTGGCAGGCTTTGCGGCCTGCGCGATGCAATTCCCCAACATTGCCTCGACCCGCGTGGTCGGCAACCTCCTCACCGACAACGCCTTCCTCGGCATCGTCGCAACCGGAATGACGTTCGTCATCATCTCCGGCGGCATCGATCTCTCCGTCGGCTCGGTGATCGGCTTCACCACCGTCTTCGTCGCACTCGCGATCGAACGCTGGGGCGTGCCGCCGCTGGTCGCCTTCGTCGCCATCCTCGTGCTCTCGGCGGCCTTTGGCGCGGCGATGGGCGCGGTGATCCATGTCTTCGATCTGCCGCCGTTCATCGTGACGCTGGCCGGTATGTTCCTGGCGCGCGGCGCGAGCTTTCTGCTGTCCACCGAATCGGTGCCGATCACGGCGCCGGTCTATTCGACGGTCTCCGACTTCGCACTGCGGATGCCCGGCGGCGGGCGGTTGACCGCGATTGCCATCATCATGCTGGTGATCGTCATTGGCGGCGCCTTGCTGCTGCATCTCACGAGATTTGGCGCCAATGTCTACGCGCTCGGGGGCAGCCGTGCGACCGCGAGCCTGATGGGCGTTGCGGTCGGCAAGATGACGGTGAAGATCTACATGCTGTCGAGCCTGCTTGCCGGTATCGCCGGCATCGTCTTCTCCTTCTACACCAGTGCCGGCTATTCGCTCTCCGCCGTCGGCGTCGAGCTCGACACGATCGCGGCCGTCGTGATCGGCGGCACGCTGCTCACGGGCGGGCAGGGCTCGGTGATCGGCACCTTCCTCGGCGTGCTGATCCAGGGCATGATCCAGACCTACATCAATTTCGACGGGACATTGTCGAGCTGGTGGACCAAGATCGCGACCGGCGTCCTGCTGTTCGCCTTCATCGCCTTGCAGCAGGGGCTGGTCGCACTGGCGCGGCGGCCGGCGGCGAAAAATGCGGGAGCCGCCATATGACCTCGCGCATCGTCGTCATCCCGACGCGGCGGGCTCACTCCAACCACGCGGAAGTCGCGCGCTCGATCGGCGTCGACATCATTGCCGGCCGCTACGCGGAAGGCACGCGCCTGCCGGGCGATGCCGAGATGATCGCGATGTTCGGCGTGTCGCGGCCGGTGCTGCGGGAGAGCGTCAAGACGCTGGTCGCCAAGGGGCTGCTCACGACCAAGGCGCGCGTCGGCACCGTCGTGCGCGAGCGCGCGGCCTGGAACATGTTCGACGCCGACGTGCTGGCCTGGCACCTCGATGCCGGCATCGACAAGCGCTTCCTCAACGACCTCGCCGAGATTCGTCTCGCGGTCGAGCCGCGTGCGGCCGCGCTCGCGGCGAAGCAGCGGTCGGAAGAGGATCTCGCCGAACTTCGGCGCAGCATGGAGCGCATGCGGTTCGAAGCGTCGGATTCCGTCTGCTTTGCCGATGCCGACCTCGCGCTTCACGTCGCCGTGGCGCGCGCCTCGGGTAACCTCTTCATGCGCTCGATCGGCCATGTCATCGAGGCCGCTCTGCGCGCCTCGTTCCTGCTCAGCGCCCCCGTGGAGCCCGAGGACCGCGACACCGTGTTGCTCTGGCACCAGAGGATCGTCGATGCCATCGCGGCGGGCGATGCGGAGGCCGCATCGGAAGCCATGGTCTTCGTCATTCACAACGGCATGCACCGCCATGAAGGCACCGTGATCGAGGCCGCCTCGGCTGAGGCGTTGCCACCTGCGGACTCTGGAGATTGATCGTGACCGAACTTCGCATCGCCATCGTCGGCTTCGGCAAGATCGCGCGTGACCAGCACCTCGGTGCGATCGCCGCCGTGCCGGGCGCGACGCTGACGGCAATCGCCAGCCGCAATGCCTCGCTGCCGGGACTGCCGCATTTTGCCACCATCGAGGAGCTGTTGGAGAAGGGGCCGCCAATCGATGCGGTCTCGCTCTGCACGCCGCCGCAGGTGAGGCGCGCGCAAGCCGCCGCGGCGCTCGCGGCCGGCAAGCATGTCATGCTGGAGAAGCCGCCGGGCACCGGCGTTGCCGAGCTCGATCCGCTTGTAGCGATGGCGGTGGAGGCAAAGCGAACGCTGTTTGCGACCTGGCATTCGCGCCATGCGCCGGCGGTCGAGCCCGCGCGCCGATGGTTGCTGGAGCGACGCATCAGGTCGGTGCACATCGACTGGAAGGAAGACGTTCGCGTCTGGCATCCCGGGCAGGGTTGGATCTGGGAGCCGGGCGGCCTTGGCGTGTTCGACCCCGGTATCAACGCGCTGTCGATCCTGACCAGGATCCTGCCGAAGCCGGTGTTCGTCACCGCGGCCGAGCTGGCCTTTCCCGCCAATTGCCAGGCGCCGATTGCAGCGAGCCTGACGCTGACCGACATCGAGGGCCTGCCCGTAACGGCCGAATTCGACTTCCGCCAGACCGGGCCGCAGAGCTGGAACATCCTTGTCGAAACCGACAGGGGGCGCCTGACGCTGTCCGGCGGCGGCAGGCGCATGGCGATCGATGGCAACACATTTGCCGAGGCCCCTGATGAAGAATATCGGGAGCTTTACCGGCGCTTCGTCGAGCTCACGGCGACGGGCACAAGCGATGTCGACCTGGCGCCTCTGCGTCTCGTCGCCGACGCCTTCCTGCTCGGCAAGCGTACGATCGTCGAACCGTTTGTGGATTGATCATGGCCGGCTCAAGGAAAACAGAAAGAGACGTCTTCGGAACGTTGCCTGACGGTCGCAAGGTCGAGCGCATCGTGCTGCGCGGGGAGGGCGGCTTCGAGGCCCGCATCATCACCCATGGCGCGGTGATCCAGGCGCTGATCGCGCCGGATGCCGGGGGCGGCTACGACGACGTCGTGCTCGGCCATGACGGCTTCGCCGGCTATCTCGCAGAACGTAAATTCTTCGGTGCCACCGTCGGCCGCTACGCCAACCGCATCGCCAAAGGACAATTCTCGCTCGACGGCGAAACCGTGCAGCTCCCGGTCAACAACGGCCCCAATGCGCTCCATGGCGGCCTCGACGGTTTCGATCGCAAGCTCTGGGAGATCGCGGAGGTCGACGAAGGCGCTGAGCCCGCTGTGACGCTCACCTATACGAGTCCGCATGGTGAGGAGAACTATCCCGGCAAGCTCGATGTCCGCCTGACCTATCGCATCACCGGCCCGTCCGAGCTATCATTCGAGATGGAGGCGCGAACCGACCGGCCGACCATCGTCAACTTGACCAACCACAGCTTCTTCAATCTGGAAGGCGCAACATCTGGCACGTCGATCCTCGACCACGAGCTCACGGTCGCGGCCGAGCATTTCCTTGCCATCGATCCCACCGCGATCCCGTTGCCCGGTCCGCCGCGCGCCGTAGCCGGCACGCCGTTCGACTTCCGCGAACCTCGGTCGGTTGGCGAGCGCATCCGGCAAGGCGACCAGCAATTGCAGAATGGCAGGGGTTATGACCACACCTACTGCCTCGGGCGTGATGGCAAGCTCGCATTCGCCGCGCGGCTGGAGGCGCCGCGCTCGGGACGCATCATGGAGCTGCTGACCAATCAGCCGGGGCTCCAGGTCTATTCCGGCAATTATCTCGACGGCACGATTTCGGGGAAGGGCGGCAAGCTGATCCGGCAGTCGGACGCGATGTGCCTGGAGCCGCACATCTGGCCCGATGCGCCGAACCGGCCGGATTTCCCGAGCCCGCGCCTCGATCCGGGCCAGGTCTATCGCCATCACACGGTCTATCGCTTTGCAGTGAGGACGCCATGATGGAACAGGTCACCACCTCCGTTCTCTCCGATGATCCCTGCCATCTCGGCGAGGGCCCGACCTATGACGTGACCACCGACACCGCCTGGTGGTTCGACATCCGCGAGGGACGGCTGTTCGAAGCGCAACTCGGCAGCCGCAGCATACGCGTCCATTCGCTCGGCCGGATGGCGAGCGCGCTCGGGCGCATCGATGCCGAACGGCAGCTGATCGTCGCCGAGGACGGGCTTTACATTCGCAAGCTCGCCGACGGTGCGATGACGCTGTTCCTTCCGCTCGAAGCGGGCAATACCGTCACGCGCTCCAATGATTGCCGCGTGCACCAGTCCGGCACGTTCTGGATCGGCACCATGGGCAAGAAGGCCGAGCCGAAGGCAGGCGCGATCTACGCGCTCCATCGCGGCAAGATCTCGACACTGTTTCCCGACATCAGCATTCCCAATTCCATCTGCTTCTCGCCCGATGGCGCCACCGGCTATTTCACCGACACCCCGCGCGCCGTTCTCTATGCCGTGCCGCTCAATCCGGACACCGGACTGCCACGCGGCGAGCCGGAGGTGCTGTTGCGCCATACGGGTATCGGCGGCCTCGACGGTTCTGTGTGCGATGCGGACGGAAATATCTGGAATGCCTGCTGGGGCGCGAGCCGTATCGATGTCTATTCTCCGCAAGGCGAGCGTCTGCGCTCACTGAGTGTGCCGGCAAGACAGGCGAGCTGCCCCGCTTTCGTCGGCTCCGATCTGTCGCGCCTCCTCGTCACGTCAGCCTGGCAGGATATGGACGCGACCGCGCGCGCCGCCGACCCGCAGGCTGGTTACACTTTTCTATTGGAGGCATCCGCGCGCGGTCGCGCGGAGCCCGACGTCACGCTCGCATAGGAGACAAGAAAGCAGCCCACGACCACGTTCTCGTTGAAGCAAAGAAACAGTCTGACACCCAAGGGAGTGAAATATGCTGAAACTGAAGACGACATTCCTCGCGCTGGCGTTGGCCGGCGCTGCGACGATGGCCACAGGCCTCACCGCCTTTGCCCAGGACAAGGCGACCGTCGGGATCGCGATGCCGACCAAATCGTCGGCGCGCTGGATCGATGACGGCAACAACATGGTGAAGGTGCTGAAGGAGCGCGGTTACAACACCGACCTGCAATATGCCGAAGACGACATTCCGAACCAGCTCTCGCAGGTCGAGAACATGGTGACCAAGGGCGCGAAGGCCCTGGTCATTGCCGCGATCGATGGCACCACGCTGTCCGACGTGCTCAAGCAGGCCAAGGCGAAGGGCATCACCGTGATCGCCTATGACCGCCTGATCCGTGGTACGCCGAACGTCGACTATTACGCGACCTTCGACAATTTCCAGGTCGGTGTGCTCCAGGCGCAATCGATCGAGAAAGGCCTCGGCCTGAAGGAGGGCAAGGGCCCGTTCAACATCGAGCTGTTCGGCGGCTCGCCCGACGACAACAACGCCTACTTCTTCTACAACGGTGCGATGAGCGTGCTGAAGCCCTACATCGACAGCGGCAAGCTCGTCGTCGCCTCGGGCCAGATGGGCATGGACAAGGTCGCGACGCTCCGCTGGGACGGCGCCACCGCCCAGGCCCGCATGGACAATCTGCTCAGCGCCTACTACGGCAACAAGAAGATCAACGCCGTGCTGTCGCCCTATGACGGCATCTCGATCGGAATCATCTCCTCGCTGAAGGGCGTCGGCTATGGCAGCGCCGACCAGCCGATGCCGGTCATCTCGGGGCAGGACGCCGAGGTGCCCTCGATCAAGGCGATGCTGCGCGGCGATCAGTATTCGACCATCTTCAAGGACACCCGCGACCTCGCCAAGGTGACCGCCGACATGGTCGACGCTGCGCTCGCCGGCAAGCAGGTCACGGTCAACGACACCAAGACCTATGAGAACGGCGTCAAGACCGTGCCGTCCTATCTGCTCAAGCCGGTCGTGGTCTACAAGGACAATTGGGAGAAGGTCCTGGTCGAGAGCGGCTACTACAAGAAGTCGCAGTTCCAGTAGGGCTGCTTCTTCTCCCTCTCCCCGCTTGCGGGGAGAGGGTCGGGGT
>NZ_LFJC01000003.1:1149015-1258722 GCF_002776695.1 Bradyrhizobium nitroreducens | reverse complement strand
GGCCCGCCCATCGAAGCGACCCCGCCGCATCAGATCGGCGGTTCTGAAAAAACCGTCACTGGTCAGGCATTCGGCGGACAGCTCTGGTGCCCCGAGATAGCCCCTGAGCGACGAAGGTCCTTTGAAGCAGAGTTCCCCCAACTCGCCTTCGGCGACCTCCTCCTCGGTTCCGGGCCTCAGCAGCCGAATGCTGTCGAAGGGTGAACAAGGGCTGCCAACCGATCCGTGCCGGATCGCTTCCGGATCGCCCGGTCCGCTTGTCAGCACCAGGCCCTCGGTGATTCCGAACATATTGGTCGTCGGAACGCCAGTCGCGCGCTCGATCGGAGCGGCGCCCTGTAGCGTCAAGAAGAACCGTAGCGACGAGAGATCGAAATTCGCTAAGCCTTCGAACGAGGCAATCGCGGGCGCGTGAGGCCCGATGGTGAAGGCATGGCTCACCCTGCAGCGCTCGATCAATGTGAGGAACTCGCGTGGATTCCAGCGCGGCATCAGGACGGTGCAACTGCCGAAGATCACGGACCGGAGCAGCGCGAACATCATCCCAGCATTGTGCATGAGTGGCAGGGCCCATATGCCGACGTCTCCTTCACGTACGCCGAAGCGTTCGCACCAAACGCGTACGTGGCCCAGATATTCGGCATGGAAGCGGGGGATCAGCTTCGGCACTCCCGTTGATCCGCCGGAGAGCTGGATTACCGCGACATCTTCGCTCGAGGCGGTCAGTTCAGCGCCAGGGCGGACCGAGGAAGGACTCGTCTGCAAGGAAACGATCTCGGGATCGGCACTTCCGGTCGAGGCGAACGCGATCAGATGCGGTATCGATTTGCTCGAGGCGATCCCGCGGGCAAAGCCCGGGAGGTCGAAGGAGGACTCGCCGGCCTGGACGAAATAGGCCTTCGGTTGGGTCAGGTCGGCGAGCTTATGCATCTCCAGCTCGCGATATTGCGGAATGGTGCAGACTGGAACGAGCCCGGCCTTCAGGCAGGCAAAGAACGAAATCACGGTCTCGATCGTTGTTCCCATTTGAAACAGTGCGCGGTCGCCCTGACGCAATCCGAGGGCTTGCAGCCGGGTCGCAAGCGCCTCGGAACGATCGTCCAGTGATGCGAAGGAGATCGTCGTCCCATCGCAGATGAAAGCGGGACGATCACCGTAGCGGTCCTTTGCGTGTCTGAGCTGCTGGTCGATGCGCCGGTCGATCCAGGCGCCCGAGCGAAAGTACCGGGCCGCTTCCTCCGCGGCGGGATACACGACGCCCTCTAACGGAAGGCAAGGGCCATTCACTTGGTTGCTCCATCGATCATCGGGCATTTTCCGGTGCCAAGGGGGCGAAACGCGGCCTCGGGCGAAATCGTGTCCAGCAGAGTGTAATAGTCGTAGGGATAGCGGCTCTCTTCCGGTCGTTTCACCTGAAACAGGTAGATCGGATGGATGACCCGGCCATCCGCACGCACGGTCGTATCGCCGAACAGCGGATCATGCATCGGGGCGCGCTTCATTTCCGCCACGGCGGTCTTAGCCTCGTCGGAGCCGGCTGCCGCCACCGCGCGCAAATAGGCTAAGGTCGAGGAGTAGACGCCTGCCTGGTTCGCGCTCGGGACCTTGCCTCCCATTCGTGCGGCAAAACGTCGGGAGAAGGCCCGCGTCTCCTCATTCATGTCCCAGTAGAAGGATTCCACGAGCAGGAGGCCGCCGGCGGTCTTCAGCCCTATTGATTGGACGTCGTTGATGAAAATCAGGAAAGCAACCAGCGACTGACCTCCACGACCGAGGCCGAACTCGTCGGCCTGTTTAAGGGCGTTGACGGTGTCGGCGCCGGAATTTGCGAGGCCGATCACGTCCGCCTTAGAAGCCTGCGCGCTGAGCAGGAAGGAGGAGAAGTCACTCGTCGAAAAGGGGTGACGGGCGGAGCCCTTGACGGTGCCGCCATCGGCCACGACGAATGCCGACGCCTCGGTTTCGAGCGCCTGACCCAACGCGAAATTCGCCGTCAGAAAGTACCAGCTGCTGACGCCGCGCTTCTTCATGGCTGCGGTCACGGCACGGGCCGAGGCCCACGTATCGTTGACCCACTGAACGGTGTTTGGCGAGCAGAACTGCCCGGTCAGGTCCGAACTCGCTGTGCTCGACGCGAGCAGCGTCATGCGGGTGCCGCGCAGGAGCGAGTTCAGCGCTAGACCGACGGCGGAGTTGGGAACATCAACGATTGCATCCACCGCCTCCACATCAAGCCACCGTCGCGCGATTGCAGTCGCGACGTCGGGCTTGTTCTGATGATCGGCCGCAATGATGTCGACCTGAATGTTCTTGCCGCCACCAGCAAAGTCCTCGGCCGCCATGCGCGCGGCTTCGAGTGAGCCGGGGCCATTCGTATCCTGAAAGATGCCGGACATGTCGTTCAGCACTCCGATCCTTACGACATTGTCCGATATCTCGGCATCGGCGGCGTTATGCCAAGTCGATATTGCGGCGCAAATGGCGATCGCCATCGAGGCTTTCTTCATCATCTTGAACGTCTCCACCATCCAGCCGTTTCTCGCCGGCTTGACGGAGTATAATATAGTGCATATGCAATAGATGCAAATGCAGTGTTTTGGTGAAGGGGGCTTTAGTGAATTTCGGCCGGCTTGGGCTCGCGCGATACGGAAAGGAGCAGTCCCGACAAGTTTGCGAGCGCATTCTTCGGATGTGTAGGAGGGGCCGAGCTGCTGACCAACAGATCGATATGATGGCAATTTCCAAAATCAATAATGAGCGCGATGGCGCCACGCGAAACATGGTGCGACTCGGCGATGCTTTGAGGACCGCCGACTACTCGATCGGTTCAGGGACGCGCCTTGCTCTGGAACAGTTGCGGGCCTCGGATCGTGCGGATCGTGCGGATCGTCGAAAGCGAAGCGAATATTCCGGCGGCGCTTGCGCTACTATCGCAATTGGGCGTTCTTTAGTGGACGGATGTCTCAAAGGTTGGACTTCTTGAAATCGATCATGCGCTGATACATCGTGCGCAACAGCTTGCGGGTGTTGTCGACCTCCTTCTCCGAGAGGCCGTCGAGCATGATATTTTCATATTGAAGGGCTCGCGGAGTTAGCTCTTCGACGAGCTCTCGTCCACGATCAGCTAGTGCAACCGAAATCTCCCGTTTGCTGAGCTTGGATCGCTTCTTGGCGATGAGTCGGCGCCGCTGCATGCTTTCGGTCAAGCGCGAAAGGGTCGAGGCGTCGATGCCGGTGTGCATCGAAAGGTCTATCAACTTCTGTTCGCCAGCGTCGTGCAGCACAGTTAGAACGCGCCAGTTTCCGATCGTTAGATCCCGCTCCGCCAAATCCCGCGAAAAAACCTCATTGATGGCCGAAGCGACTCGGTTCGTTAGATAAGGTATCCGGTCCTCAAGAGAGTAGGTGAGCTTCTTCATGCGCGGCTTTTTTTCAAAGCCGCACACTACTATTGCTATCGTACTGGCGCAAGTCGGCGACTAGCTTCTTCTCAATGGGAAGGTGCCCTCATTGGCCGTCTTCACTCCTTTTCCTCGCGAAATAGTCCGAGCTTTTCGTGAACGGGGCGGTCCGAGAAAGAGAAGAGGACGCACTCACCCTTCGATGCGTGGATCCGGTATTTGCACCAGCCAGGCATCGCAAAGACGTCATTAACCTTCAGCTTGACGGACGGTTGGCCCTCGACCTCTATGCTTGCTTCGCCTTCCATCAGCACGAACACAGCACTATCAGTGGAGCGATACGACGAGGTCGAAAAGCCCTCGGGGAGTAGTCGCATAGTTGGACCCAAGGTTGGCATAACCCAGTCGCCGTTCGTGGGATTGAGGTAGCGAAGGCAGATGCCGAGATGAGGGTCGATATCCTGAGAGTTCACGAGGCGGTGCAAGGCCTCTCTTGTTCTCGAATAGGGGTAGTTGAAGACCGGAGACGTGAGAGATCCTGATCGGTACCCGACCGGAAGCAGTCCACTTCCATACCGAGCTTCTGAGTAACCTTCGGGTCGAGACGCCGTTTGGGCAGTCTCGGCGTGCTCTTCTCGAAATCCGGTCTTGAGAAATCCTACCAGCGGCACATCAAGACAATCCATCCAAATTACAGGATCAGTTCCGTCATGTCCGTGATCGTGCCAAGTCCAGAAAGGTGTGAGGATCAGGTCGCCACGCTGCATAGTTGTTCGCTCGCCGTCGACGGCCGTGTAGCCTCCGGTGCCCTCGAGCACGAAGCGAAGCGCGGATTGTGTATGGCGGTGAGCCGGAGCGACTTCACCCGGCAAAATCAGCTGTAGGCCCGCATAGAGCGTGTCCGTGATCTGCGACTTTCCGCGCAGGTTGGGATTCTCGAGAACGAGGACCCGACGCTCCGCCTCCTCAGCTGTAATCGATGCGCCCGCAGCCAATAGCTGCGGACGAACCGTCGTCCAGTGCCAGGCGCAGGGGGCAGCGATGGGACGCGGGTCTGCCGGAACAAGCCCCCTGAGCACCTCCCACAGGGGCGCCAAGTTGAGGCTATCGAGCTCCTTGTAGAAGGCGCTCCGGTCTATACTGTTTTTCAACAGGTGCTTACTGTCCATGAGTTGGTCCTTCGCTGCGATGCTTCTGTTGTTGGTTTGAAGTCCGGTTGAAGGGCAATCAAGCGTTCGACGTCCTCGGCATCAAATCGTTCGCTTAAGCAACTTGCCTTCAATCGTCGATCAATTCGGCGGCCGATCAAAGTGGTCATTGCGAAAGGTGAGCGGCAGTTTGGGCGCCGCGTATTGGCTAGCCTCAATCGGCGCTCGCGGCCTGATCACTTTGCTTCTCCGTCACGAACTAGGCGCACGGGTGTCTTGAAAGATCCCGGTACTGTCATTGCACCCTCCGAGAGGGACGATCCGACTGACAGCTGGGCGCTCGCCGTTCTGCGCATTCCGATTGCTTCTCCGAGCGTTGCGAAAATCGCGGTCCAAACATCGACTTCCACGCTATGCCGCGCCCATTCATGAGGCTCTCAGTGATTGGTCGCTCCAGTGGGGGTTGATAGTATGCTGCAAATGCAGTAATTGCAAATGCAGTAGTCAAGCCGCTGTGATCTAGTTCGTTCTGGGAGGGTTGAGAGCCATGAGAATCTGCCGATTCAATATGGATCGTCTCGGTGTCGTTGACGGAGAGACGGTTACCGATGTTACGGACGCACTCAACACCAGCCCCAAGTGGCCCCTGCCGCAGGGGGACTGGATCGTGCCTCAACTAGCCTCGCTCGCGGAGCGCCGGTCGGACGCTGGCCGCCCGAAACATTCGATCGCCGACGTAAGATTGGAAAGCCCGGTCGCGAATCCAGGCAAGATCATTGGGGCTCCGATCAATTATAAGGCCCACATCGAAGAAGCGAACGCCGATCGTGAAATCAATCAGGGAAAGACCTACACTTCTCTCGAAGAATTTGGTCTATTTCTGAAAGCAGGGAGTTCGCTCATCGGCCCCTCGGACAAGATCCACCCGCGGTTTCGCGATCGGCGGACGGATCACGAGGTCGAGCTTGCCGTGATCATTGGAAAAACAGCCAATCGTGTCTCTCGCGACAAGGCTCTGGAATATGTCCTCGGCTACACGGTGGCGCTGGACGTCACGGTTCGCGGAAAAGAGTTCCCTAGCTTTCGGAAATCGGCCGACACATACAGCGTGCTTGGTCCGTGGATGGTCACAGCGGATGAGCTTTTGAACCCCGGCGTGCTCGATCTGTCGCTCAGTGTGAACGGTGAGACGAGGCAGAAGTCAAATACGCGGATGATGATCTTCGACGTTGCCCGGCTCATCGAATACGCTTCGTCCTTCTACACTCTCTACCCGGGCGACGTGATCATGACCGGGACACCGGAAGGCGTGTCGCCGGTTTCTCCGGGCGACACGCTGGTGGCGGAGATTGAGCGGATCGGCAGGCTCGAGATGCGTGTCGGAGAGGTGCTCGATTGACCGCGTTCTCATATTCTCGACGACTGAACTGGAGTGAGTGTGATCCCGGAGGAATCGTCTTCTTTCCGAACTATGCCAAGTGGGCGGTCGACGGCCTCAACGAGATGCTCCAGGCCGGCGGTTACACGCCAAACGGCAAGTTGCCTGACGGCGGCACGGAGGGCATTCCGTGCGTTGAGTTTAACATGCGATTTTTTGATGCTCCGCATTTGAATGCCATGGTCGATCACCAAATTGTAGTTCGGCGGATTGGCAAGTCGTCCTTCACGCTCTGCCACCTGTTCTCCGGTGACGGGCGCTCCTACGCCGAGGTACTCGATACCCGCGTTTGGGCCGTGCACGGCGAACGTGGTCTGCGCAAGAGCGCCCTGCCGCCAGAGGTGCTCGCGATCCTGAATACTCGAAAAGATCCGGTAAGCGGGGAGTAATCTGCCATGTCGAACTCGCGTTCTCCCAAGATCAGAATTCTCGGGGCCGGCCCGGCCGGTCTCTATGCGTCCTACAGACTGAATCGTCTCTTCCCGGACGGTGATATCGTCGTAGTGGAGCAGAATCCGCCCGACGTGACCTTCGGCTTCGGAGTGGTCTTGTCTGCGCAGGGCCTTCAGTTCCTGGCTGATGAGGATCCAGACCTGGTCAAAGAGATCTCGGTCGGTCTGGAGTCTTGGCAGGATATCGAAATCCGGATCGGCGGCGAACGGATCAGGATAGATGGTGTGGGTTTCACGGCCATTGGCCGTATCAACCTGTTGCGCATCTTGTACGAGAAAGTGAAAAACGTCGGTATCGTACCGAACTTTGGGAAGTCCGTTGCTGATCTCTCCGAGTTTTCGGATGCCGATCTCATCGTGGCCGCCGATGGCGCAAACTCAATCGTGCGCCGCAGATATGCGGAAGAGTTCGGGACCAAAGTGGAGATGCTTACGAATTGGTTCGCGTGGTTTGGAGCTTCGCGTCCCTTCGAGGCGCTTACTCAAACGTTCATGACGACTGAGGCAGGCCCCTTCAATGCCCATCATTATCGGTATTCGCCTACCCACAGCACGTTCCTTGTCGAGACGACCGCGGAAAACTTTGAGCGCCAAGGTCTTGGGAAACGGACTGAAGATCAATCACGCTCGCTCTGTGAGAAACTATTCCAAGAGGTGCTGGAGGGAGCAGGTCTCATCTCAAACCGCTCGATCTGGAGGCAGTTTCCGAAGATCACCAACGAACGATGGTCGCACAAGAATATGGTCCTGGTAGGAGACGCGCTAAGAACCGCGCACTACTCTATAGGATCTGGAACGCGATTGGCTCTCGAAGATGTTCAGGCCCTCGTGAAAGCCATCGCCGCAACTGACGGCGATATTCGTGCGGCGTTACCATTGTACGAAGTGCAGCGTAAGCCGATCGTCGAGAAGTTGCTCGCTGCAGCGAGCCGGAGTGCCGGCTGGTATGAGCACTTCGAGGAAAACATGAAGCTACCGCCGTGGCAGTTTGCGCACGAATATATAAGCCGCTCTGGCCGGGTGGATCCCGCCCGACTTGCTTCAACCTGTCCACAGTTCGTCAAGCAGTATGACGAGTGGAAGAGCCGCAGCGGCGCCGCCTAAGTGCGAGATGCCGGTCTGTGCCGAGCATTCTTATGCCGTTGATCTTGCCCGCGTTAGACGAACGCATCGATCCCTAAAAGCAGTGCGTTGAGAAGTAAATTTGATACGTCAGCTTTCGCCAGCGTTGCTCGTGGTCGCTACCCGTTTGAGCAGAGATATGAGTTGTTGACGTTCGGTCTTCGTCAGGTTTGATGCGATCTTCTCTTCAAATCGTTTGACAGATTCATTGTAGCGGCGGAGTTCGGTTGTGCCCCTGTCCGTTAACCCTAAAGCGTAGACGCGCCGATCGCTGCTTGGTCCTGGTCCTCGCTCGAGCAGTCCCCGACTCTCGAGATCGTCGACCACCTTCACGACGCTCGGGCTTGCAATGTTTAGCAGCGATCCTAAGGCGCTTTGGCTGATTCCTGGGTTTGCTCCAATCGTTGCCAGGGCGGCGAGACGGGCGGGTGATATTCCAGGCTCCAGATGACGCGCTAGCTCGGAGTCGCAGCGAACCTGCGCGCGCCTGATGAAGTAAGCAAGTGAGTCCTCCAGCAGGTTGTGTTCCAGAAGGGAACGAGCGTGAGTTCGTGCCCCAGTATCTCGGCGACGTTGATCTTTTGCAGCGGCTTTTTGCATCGCGATATTGGCCAGTTCTCTTCGGTTGCGGAGACGCGATCCGTCTATTCGCGAGTCTAACTTGACGATGTGTCGTTAGTCGAGTAAATCATTAGCCAGGCTAACAATATATTAGGCGAGCGACTAGCTCGACGAGCTTATGCCTGCCACGCCGGTAGGGGGAGGATTTGAGGTGTCGGCCAGCACGGCGTCAGAATTTTCCAAATGAACCGGCTTTCGTCGCCATGCAAAGCGTCGTTTGGCGTGTCGTCTTCATCCGATCGGTAGTGGCGCCGGCGAGGTGAGTTGACACGTTTGCTTTGGGGTCGCTGACGCGGACGCCAGTTGAAAGCAAAGCGGGTCCGCGAGACCCCAGAGATTTTCGGGAGGATATCATGTCGAGCAACAAGATCATCGTGACGATTGCCCCGACGGGTGGCATGGCAAAGAAGTCGCAGAACCCAAATCTTCCAACGCAGCCCGACGAAATCGCCGAGTCCGTGTATCGCTGCTTCAATGCGGGAGCTTCGGTTGCCGCTCTCCATGTTCGGCGGCCGGACGATGAAGCGACCTGCAACGCCGAAATCTACCGTCGCGTTAATGCGCTTGTGAAGGCGAAGTGCAACATCGTTATCAACAACTCGACCGGCGGCGGCGTCGACGGCGACATGTTGATTGAGCGTCCCGACGGCCTCTACGACGTGAATTTTGAGGAGCGCCTGAAGGGGCTGGATGCCGGCGCTGAAATGGCGACGTTCGATTGCTTCACGGTCGCGGCGATACATGGCAGGCGCGAAATGTTGGTGAGTACAACGCCTAGCCAGTGCGATCGGCTCGCCGAGCGCTTCAAGCAGCGCGGCATCAAGCCGGAATGGGAAGTCTTCAATCCCGCTCACATCCTGCAGGACGTCACGCGGCTAATCGCTGCCGGCTACGATAAGCCACCTTATTTCATCAACATCGTGCTCAACGCCGATCGCGGATTCCAGGGGGCGATGCCCTACACCCCCGAGATCCTGCAAATGATGGTCAGGCTCATTCCAAAGGGCGCCATCTTCAACGTATCGGCGATCGGCACGGCGCAAGTGCCTGCCACGACCCATGCCATCTTGCTTGGCGGGCACGTTCGCGTCGGCCTCGAGGACAATCTGTACTACGCCAAGGGTGTCCACGCGACCAACGAAATGTTGGTCGAGCGCCAGGTTCGCATCATTCGAGAGCTCGGCTTTGAACCCGCGACGCCTGAAGAAGCAAGGCAGATGATGGGCCTGAGTTGAGGTCATGACTGTGGCGCGCGACCTGCTTCCTTTGGATGCTATTCGGGTTGTCGGTCTGGCCGGTCTCGGCTCGGTGGGGTCGGCATGGGCTGCGCTACTGCTCGCATCCGGCTATGATGTTGTCGCGTATGATTACGATCCTACGGTGGCCCGGAGCCTCGACTCCGCCGTTCGTGCGGCATGGCCGGTGCTGTCATCGCTGCGAAGCGACCTGCCAACGAAGCCACCAATGGAGAAAGTGCGGTTCGTTGGCTCTCTCGAAGCCCTTGCGGCTGGAAGTGATGCGATTCAGGAGAATGTTGCCGAATCACTCGAGATTAAACGCGAAGTAATGTCCCGAATCGATGCCGCGTTGCCATCCGATCGGCTTATCCTCTCGAGTAGCGGAGGCGTTCCGCCGAGTCGACTGCAGGAATTCTGCCGGCATCCCGAACGGGTGGTCTTGGGCCATCCATTTCACCCCGCCTATGTCATCCCTTTGGTTGAGGTCGTCGGTGGACAGCGCACCAGCTCCGAAGCCGTCGATCTGGCAATTGCGTTCTACCAGACCCTCGGGAAGCGACCGATCCGGTTACGCAAGGAGATGGTTGGCCATCTGACAAATCGTCTGCAGTTCGCGATGTTGCGCGAAGCGATTTACTGCCTCAGCGAAGGCATGGCGTCAGCGGATGACATCGATTCCGCTGTCAGGTGGGGGTTGGGTCTGCGGTGGGCGCTGCTCGGCCCGCTGATGACGTTCAACCTGGCGGGTGGTTCAGCGGGTATTGAGCAACTGATCGCCCGCTTTGGGAGCGACGTGGAAACATGGTGGGACGCGCTCGGTGCACCCCGGCTGACGCCAGACGTGTGCGCCAAGCTCTACGAGGGTGTTCGCGAGTTGCGACACGGAAAGTCGAACGATCAATGGGGTCAATGGCGCGATGGTGAGTTGATCGAGCTCCTAAAATTTCGGGGTGAGCATCCGTATCTGGCGGATGTTCTCGATCCGGTTGAGGGCACCTAAATGGATCGTGGCTATGGCTATCACGCCGAGCTGATACAACGGCATATCGAGCTGGTGCCGGGCTATCCCGGGATTCGTGACGCGCTACCCGAATTGGACCTGGGCGAAGAAACCCTTCGCGCCATATTGGGAGCAGCGGCGGAGTTCGCCGAGAGCCGACTGGTCCCTATTAATCGCGCAGGGGATTTGCAGGGTTGCAGGTTCGAAGCCGGCCGCGTTCTCACGCCGGACTGTTACAAGAATGCGTGGGAAGAGCTCACATCTGCCGGTTGGAATAGCGTCGATCAGCCGGCGAACTTCGGTGGTCAGGGCCTGCCGTTGTTTGTCAACACGGCGTGCCGTGAACTCTTTGATCGTGCATGCATGGCTATCGGCATGCTCACGGGTCCAACGCGGGCCGGGACGCAGGTGTTGCTGCAATTCGCGGATCCTCAGGTGCAGGACGAGTGGCTTCCTCAGCTTGTAGCGGGCAAGTGGTCCCTTACGATCTGTATCTCGGAAGCCGATGCTGGTTCTGACGTGGGGCGGATCCACTCCCAGGCGGTCCAAAATTCCGAGGGCCGCTGGCGCGTGACCGGCGAGAAGATGTGGACTTCTTTCGGGGACCACGACCTTGTCGAACGCATAGGTCATCTCCTTCTCGCAAGGAGCCCAGGCGCACCGCCCGGAACGGCCGGCCTGAGCCTCTTCCTGGTGCCAAACAAGGTCAAGAACTCATCCGGCGAGTGGGTCGTCAACGGAGTCATCCCTCGCCGCATTGAGGAAAAGCTAGGTCTGCATGGCTCGCCGACCTGCGCTATGGGCTTTGAGGGTGCCGAGGCGTACCTGCTCGGTCGGCAGCATCGCGGCTTGTCCCAGATGTTCGTGATGATCCAGAGCATGCGCCTGATGGTCGCTACCGAAGGCGTCGGCATGTCCTTTGGCGCGGAACAGGCGGCGCTGAGCTACGCGGCTGAGCGAAAGCAGGGGGGCGACCCATCGAGGCCGCCCGTCGCGATCAACGACCATGCGGACATTCAACGCCAGCTCCTCGCCATGGCGGGGCGCGTCGAAGTGCTTCGCGGCATGCTCTACGAGCTCGCCGTCCGAATCGATCTGGAACGGCACGGCGTTGCCGCGGACGAACGCCACGCTCGGGTTACTCAGTGGCTTCTTCCTATTGCCAAGGCGAGTTGCGCTGAAGCGGCATTTGAGATCCCGAGCGCCGCAATTCAGGTTCTCGGAGGTGCCGGATACACACGCGAGTGGCCGTGCGAGCAATGGCTGCGCGACGCGCGCATGATGTCGATCGCGGAAGGTTCGACCGGCATCCAAGCTCTCGATCTATTGCATCGGCGCCTGTGGCGTGACGACGGCGAAACGTTGGCCGCGTTCATCGACACCGCGAGGAAGGAGCTCCAAGGCGTCAGCGCTGACCTGGCGGCACCCGCGCTGCTTGTAATCGATCGTCTCAAACGTGTGGCACAGCAGCTGCTTGGCTGGCGCGAGCGTTCACGAGATGCGGAAACAGGAGCGGTCGCATTCCTTCAGCTGGCGTTTCTCGCCGTGACTGGCTGGATCGCTGTTCGACTTGCATCCAGGGCCGGCAACGATCGCATAGGCCGGCGGCTCGCTGCTGCGGGACGCTATTGGCTATCGGACATAGATGGGCGTGCGGCCCTCCTGGAACGAGATGCCCTTGCCGGCTCGGCGAAGCTGGATCAATTCCATCAAATCCTAAACGGTTGAAAACATGCCAAAACACGACAACCACATTTCGTATGAACTGAGCAATGACATTGCTCTCATCGGAATCGACCGCGCAGCCAAACGGAACGCAATGAACCAGGCCATGTTTGAGGCGCTCGGCCGCGCCGCGACAAGAGCCCAGGAAGAAGCGCGGGTTGCGGTCATCTTTAGTCATGGCGATAATTTTTCGGCGGGTCTTGATCTGGCGGAGCACTTGGATCGTGATCCAGTTTCGTCAATGCATGATTCGCGAGCGCAGCACGCGATCCTCAATCTCCTGGAGCAAGGTCGGATACCCTTCATCGCGGCGCTTCAGGGCGCCACCATTGGAGCTGGACTGGAGATAGCTGCGTCCGCACATGTGCGGGTCGGCGACGAGACGACGTACTTCGCTTTGCCGGAAGGAAAGCGCGGGATCTTCGTTGGAGGGGGCGGTTCCGTTCGCGTGGCCCGCCTCGTCGGTGTGGCCCGCATGATGGAAATGATGCTTACCGCGAGGACGCTGACCGCGTCCGAAGGCTTTAGCTGCAATCTGCTGCAGTTCATCACCCCGCGCGGCGAAGCGCTCGCCAAGGCGATTGAATTGGCTCGCGGGATTGCCAAGAACTCAGCACTGTCGAATTACGCGATCATCAACGGATTGCCGAGAATTCGCGATGCATCACATGACGATGGCTTGTTCTTCGAATCCGTGCTCGCCGCGCTCACGCTCGCTGGTCCGGACGCCAAGGCTGGACTGCGCGAATTCTTGGAGAAGCGGGCGGATCGCCTGAAGCCGGCTGTCGCTGATGCGGCCAAAACGTCTGCAGGCTGACGAGAGGCGCGTATGATCGAGAGCATTGGGCGAACGCTCTGTGATGATGACGACCAAAACACGCTCGGCTCGTTCATTGGGCGACGTCGGTGCCTTGGCGAGAAGATCGCCTTTGCCGACGCGGATCGCTCGGTCACGTTCGCCGAATTCAGTCAGCGCGTGGATAGCCTGGTTGATTCATTCCACCGGTTGGGGTTGAAACCGGGTGACCGGATCGCGCTTCTGAGCCGGAACAGCGTTGCTGCGATGGAGTGCATTGCGACCGCCAAGGCCGGTTTCATTGTCGCTCCACTGAATTGGCGATTGGCGCCGTCTGAACTGATTGCCTTGCTTCGTGATTGTGCGCCCAACGTGCTTGTTTGTGACGTGCAATGGGCCAGCGTTGCGAGCGCCGAATTGCTAGATCACGTCGCCATTCGAACGCGCATTGTTGTGGGCGCAGCGCGCGAAGGCTGGCTTAGCTTCGAAGACGTTGTGGCAATGGGGCGTGCTGACGAAGCGCATGCCGAAGCCAAGGGAGACGACACGGCATTCCTCATCTATACCAGTGGTACCACCGGCACCCCGAAGGCCGCGATGATCAGCCACCGCGGAGTGGTTGCCAATGGTGTGGCTTCGGCGCGTGAGGCGATCGGGGTTACAGCCGACGACAGAGTGCTCTGTGTGATGCCGCTCTTTCATGTGGGGGGCCTCTGCTACTATCTGCTGCCAAGCTTTATGGCAGGCGCAACGTCGATCCTGCGGCCAGCGTTCGAAGTAAATGACCTCGTCGAAAGTCTTGCGTCTCAGGCGGTCACCAATGTGCATCTGGTGCCGACAATGATCTCTGATCTGGTCGCCCATCCGCATGCGTCAAGCGCAGCCGGCAACCTCAGGCGCATCGTCTATGCGGGATCAACGATGCCGGTCGCTCTGCTCGAACGTGTCATGAAGGTATTTCCATCATGTGCGTTTTCGCAGTCATACGGTCTCACCGAAGGCGGGATCGTGACAACCCTTGGACCTGAAGAGCATCGACGCGCCGCTGGATCGGAAACTCACGCGCATCTTCTCCAATCCTGTGGGCGAGCACTATCGGAGACGGACTTGAGGCTCGTCGACGCGAATGGAGAGAATTGCAAGGCCGGTCTGCCGGGCGAGGTCCTGGTACGAAGCGGGCGGATAATGAAGGGTTACTGGAATCTGCCCGAAAAGACCGCGGAGATATTCTCCGGCGACTATCTGCGCACAGGTGACATCGGCTGCTTGGACGCCGACGGATACCTTTATCTCGTCGACCGCAAGAACGACATGATCGTTACCGGAGGAGAGAATGTCTTTCCATCCGAGGTGGAACAGGTCCTTTATCGTTCTCCCGATGTGGCGGAGGCGGCGGTCTTCGGAATAGCGGATGCGCGCTGGATTGAGAAGGTTGTCGCCGCGGTTGTGCTTCGAGGCGGCTCTGACGCTACGCCGGAGACCCTCGCGAGGTTCGCGCGGCAGCACCTTGCTTCCTACAAGTGTCCCAAGGCGATCTTCATCGTCCGAGATCTGCCGCGCAACGGAGTGGGCAAGATTTCGCGAAAAGACCTTCGACAAGTCTTTGGCGAGGGCGATCCGAAGAGGAGCGGCCGGTCAACGGCCACGTAACTCACATTTCAGCCGCAATCCAACGGAGTCATCATGAAGTGTATTCGACATGCCGTGCTAATCGCCTTGCTGGCCACCGTTCCCGTGCCAGCCATGGCTCAAGTAACCGTCGGCGTGATTACCGCGGGTACCGGACCTGGAGCGTCACTTGGGATACCGTACAAGAATATGTTCGCGGCGTTGCCGAGCACTCTGGGCGGAGAGCCGGTGAACTATATCGTGCTGGATGATGCGACCGATTCAGCAGCAGCCGCACGCCTCGCGCGCAAGCTCGTAACGGAGGACAAGGTCGACCTCATTATTGGATCCGGCAATGTCCCGACAGCCGCCGCGATCAGTTACGTCGCGTTGGAGACCAGGACACCGCAAATTGCACTGTCGCCACTGAGCGGAGAGCCGGCAAAGAATCCATGGGTGTATTCTGTGTCCCTGCCAACGACATTGCAGCTAGGGGCAATTGCCGACGATATCGTCGCGCGAGGCGCAAAGCGAGTGGGATATATCGGATTCAGCGACGGATGGGGAGACCAGGTTTACGGCGCGCTTATGGAGCATGCGCGCAAGAGTGGCTACGAAGTCGTGACCAACGAGCGATACGCTCGTCTTGACACCAGTGTGACGAGCCAAGCGCTAAAGGTCATCGCCGCCAGGCCCGATGTTGTCGTTCTCGGGGGGTCTGGCACCCCTGGTGCGCTTCCCCACACAACTCTCGTGGAGCGGGGTTACAAAGGTCAGATTTATCATACGGCAGCCGTCGTCAATCCTGATTTTCTGCGCATAGGTGGGAAGGCGGTTGAGGGGGCTTTGGTTGCCGCGGGGCCCGTGGTCGTTGCTGAACAGTTGCCGGACGACAATCCCGTCAGGAGGGCCGGTCTAGAGTTCACGAAGGCGTACGAACCCAAATATGGGCAGGGCAGCCGCAACTCTTTCTCCGCTTATTCATGGGACGCGTACCTCATTGCTGATCGAGCTGTAACGGCTGCCCGGCAGAAGACAAAGCCCGGCACTGCGGAGTTCCGACAAGCACTTAGGGATGCGCTCGAGGATACGAAGGAGCTCGCTGGCGCTCAGGGTGTCTATACGATGACGCCCACCGATCACGCCGGTTCTGACAAGCGGGCTGTTGTGCTCCTGCGTATCAAAGATGGTGCGTGGGTTCTGAACAAGTAGAGACCCGTCTCCGGGCGCGGATGGTCATCTGCAGGCGCCCGCCAGAAAAACTCGGCTAATTGAGAAGAGCAGGGAGGAGTAGATGAGCAATGCAGTCATGCAAGCGGCGCGGCTTCACCAAATCGGGAAACGCTTTCAGGTCGATCAGGTTCCGATGCCGCAACCGCGCGACACGGATGTGCTGGTACAGGTGAAAGCTGCCGGCATAGTGCCGAACCTACGCAACGTAATCACACACTATCCAACTTGGTTTCCCTATTTGCCGCTTCCGAAATTGCCCGCAATCTATGGGCTGGATTCCGCGGGGGTTGTCGTAGCAGTGGGAAGTCGCGTTCGCAGCGGTGTTAAGCCGGGCGATCGGGTTTATGTCAATCCTGGACTGTCCTGTTCGAGCTGCGCCGCGTGCCGTGGTGGCAATACCATCAACTGCTCGTCCTACACGTTCATGGGCTATTTCGGCTTTGGAGCTGGCTCTCAAAAAGTCTTCGAAGATTATCCCTACGGAGGTTTCGGTCAGTACGTGACGGCGCCGGCGGCGAATATCGTCGAGCTTCCCGAAAGCGTGAGTTTCGAACAGGCGGCCCGCTTCGGTTATCTGGGTACGAGCTATTCAGGTCTGCGCAAGGCGAAGCTTGAGGCAGGGCAGACGGTCCTGATTGATGGTGCGACCGGGACTCTGGGGCTCGGGGCGGTGCTTTCGGCACTCGCGATGGGTGCTTCAAAGGTGTTCGCCACCGGCCGCAACACCGCGCTTCTGCAAAAGCTTGAGTGCGTAGATAAGAAGCGAATCCAGGTCATCGCGCTAGGAGAAAAGCCCGCATCGGAAGTGGTGATGTCGGCAACAGACAGGTTCGGCGTTGATGTCGTCGTTCAGGCGCTCGGCGCCAACGCGCCCGCGGCGACCATTATGGATTCCATCAACGCGCTTAGAAAAGGTGGGGTGATCGTGAATGTCGGTGGCGTCGCCGAGACGCTACCTATTGATCCAATCATGATGATGGTGCAGCAGAAGTCGTTCGTCGGCTCGCTCTGGTTCACGACTGCAGAAGGACAGGCGATGGCTACGATGGCCGACGCAGGATCCCTGAACCTCGATGTCTTTGAGCACGAGCGCTTCGGAATTGAGGCCGTCAACGAAGCCCTTGACGCTGTGGAACAGCGCACCGGTGGGTTCACGAACATCGTCGTGAACCATTAGCGGCGAATATACGAGCGCAACAGGGGGTAAGAATGAAAGTCCGCCGCGTCGTCACGACCCATAACAACGAGAGCAAAGCCGTATTCGCATCGGACGGCCCGCCGTCCAGGATTGTTGAATTCAAGCATGTTCCGGGCATGAGCGCCGCGTTGCTCTGGGAGACAAGCGCGTCCACCGTGGTGGGAGGAGAGGTCAACGATCCGGCGCCGAAAGCCACGTCCTGGGTGCCGCCCGCAGGTGGAACTAACTTCATGATCGTTGTCTTTCCGCCTGACTCTGTGATGGCAAGCGCAAGTTTCGACCCCGTGGCGGCTGGCGGCGAATATGTGGAGAAGCTTCCCGGTCTGGCGGAGAAATTTGAGATGGATGCACCGGGCATGCATAGGACCGACACGGTCGATTACGGGCTCGTCCTCGACGGCGAGGTCCATCTCGAGTTGGACAATGGGCAAATCAAGAAGCTGGAGAAGCACGACGTCGTCGTTCAAAACGGGACCAGGCACGCTTGGCGTAACCCCGGGGCGAAGCCGGCGACTGTTTTGTTCGTGCTGGTGGGCTCCAGACGCGTTAGCTGAAAGGAGTGCGCGCTGTGGACTTCACTGTCGCATCGATGCTTGCGCTCGACGGGGTCACGAACGGCGCTCTCTATGCGCTGTTGGCGATGGCTATCGTCCTCGTGTTCGCCGTGACGCGTGTCTTATTCATTGCGCAGGGAGAGTTCGTCGTCTTCGGAGCAATGAGCCTGGCCCAACTTTCTTCGGACAAGCTTCCCAGTACGGTATGGCTGCTCGGGGTGCTACTCGTAGCAGCCATACTACAGGAGCTTTTGGTAGGGATTCGTGAGCGTAAGCCAAATAGGCGTCTTGCTTTGTCGATTTCTCGTTTGGCGGTGGTACCGCTGATCGTCATTGCCATAACCTGGGTGTCGGTTCCCCTGCGTCCCCCACTCGAAATGAAGGCGTTATTGTCGCTTGCGTTGGTAGCGCCCATGGGGCCGCTGCTGTATCGACTTGTCTATCGCTCGCTGGCGACAGCGAGCGTGCTGACGCTACTCATCGTGTCCGTCGGCGTCCACTTCGTTCTGGTCGGATTGGGGCTCGTACTCTTTGGTCCGGAAGGTTATCGTACCCCGGCTTTCATCGATACCTCGTGGGACATCGCCGGCGTCCCCGTATCTGGTCAAGCGATACTCGTGATTGTTGCGACGAGCGCTCTCATAGGCGGTCTCTTCTGGCTGTTTACCTTCACGTTTCGCGGGATGGCCCTACGAGCGGTGGCGATCAATGAACTCGGCGCGCGTATCGTCGGACTTTCCGCTCAACGCGCCGGTGAGACAAGCTTCATGCTGGCTGCTGTAATCGGAGCACTATCCGGCATTCTCATCGCGTCGAGCACAACGATTTACTACGATACGGGCTTCCTCATAGGCCTGAAGGGCTTCGTTGCGGCCGTGTTTGCCGGGTTAGCGAGCTTTCCCGGAGCGTTGGCTGGCGCGATCGCGGTCGGATTGATCGAGTCTTTCGGATCGTTCTGGTCCAGTGCACTTAAGGACTCAATCGTATTCGCGGCCGTCATCCCGATCCTGCTGTGGCGATCGGTTTTCTTCGGCGTCGCAGAAGAGCATTGAGATGGCGCAGATCGGTGAAAGTCCTTCAAAGCGATGGTCGCAGCTAGCGGTAGGAGACCGGATAGGAAATAGGGGGTATTGGGCAGCCGCGTTCGTTATTCTGCTGATCCCGTTGTTGCCCGTTCCGGAGCTCGTCATTACGCAGATGAACTACATTGGGATCGACGCCCTCGTGGTCGTCGGCCTGGTCCTTTTGACGGGAATTTGCGGGCTGACTTCATTTGGCCAAGCCGCTTTTGTCGGCATCGGTGCCTACGCAACCGCCTATGCGACGACGGTGCTGAATTGGTCGCCGTGGGCCGGGCTTGGTCTTGGTTTGCTGCTGACCGCCGTGATAGCCTTGATCTTGGGTATGGTCACACTGCGTATGTCCGGGCACAATTTGCCGCTTGCTACCATCGCATGGTGCGTTGCGCTCTATTACGTGCTCGGAAACGTGGACGCTCTGGGGCGCTATGATGGAATGGTCAATATTCCGTCGGTGAGCATAGTCGGTCTTAGCCTTCAGAGCGGTCGGCACTATTACTATTTGGTCTGGATATTCGCCGGGTTGGCTGCATTTGGGACACTGCGCCTGCTCGACTCGCGAAGCGGACGCATCTTGCGAACCATAAATCCGGACCACGGCGGGGGCGCCACCATGCCGGAAGCCATGGGGGCTTCGGTCTTCCGGCATAAGCTCTTGGCCTTCCTGATCGCTGCCTTATTGGCATCCGCTGCAGGCTGGCTATTTGCGCATCTGCAGCGGACCATAAACCCGTCCCCATTCGGCATCGGTCGTAGCCTGGACTATTTGTTCATGGGCGTGTTGGGAGGCGTCGGTTATGTTTGGGGAGCGTTTGTCGGCGCAGCATTTACCACCGTCTTGAGAGATCTTCTTCAAGATTGGCTGCCAAAAATTTTTGGCGGCAGCGGGAACTACGAAACGATCGTCTTCGGGCTGCTACTTATCGCGGCATTGAAGATTTCGCCTGGAGGGCTCTGGTCATGGGTCAGCGGCCATTTCGAAGCGAAGCGCTTCGAAATCGAATCGTCTGCACGTGATGCGCTCCCGCGCCGGTCCAAGCCTCAGGCCGGCGAACAGCTCTTGGATGTACAAGGAATCCACAAGCAATTTGGTGGTCTCGCGGCCGTACAGAACGTCAGCTTTTCGCTAGGAGCTGGCGAGATCGTTGGTCTTATCGGACCGAACGGAGCGGGTAAGTCGACGACGTTCAATCTAATCTCCGGCGCGCTCTCGCTTTCCGAGGGCGAGGTTGTATTCTCGGGCAAAAAAGTCGGCGGCAGTCCGTCACGAAGCATTGCCCGGTTGGGGCTCTCGCGAACATTCCAGCACGTCAAGCTTGTTCCAGACATGAGCGTCATCGAGAACGTGGCACTCGGTTGTTATCAACGGACGGAGTCAGGACCCATTGCTGCCCTTCTCCGAACCGATCGACTCGAAGAGCGAAGGGCGTTTGCGGAAGCAGAGCGTCAATTGCGCCGGATCGGTTTGCAGGACGTTCTCTTCCAGAAAGCGGGCAATCTTTCCCTTGGGGCTCAACGTCTTGTCGAAATTGCGCGCGCTTTAGCCGCCGATCCCCTATTGCTTCTGCTCGACGAGCCCGCCGCAGGACTGCGCGATGGGGAGAAAGCCGCACTTGCCCAAGTGTTAGCACAACTTCGGCAGGAGCGATTGGGTCTGCTCCTTGTGGAGCACGACATGAACTTCGTTATGGGATTGGCGGATCGCATCGTGGTGATGGAATTCGGCCGAAAGCTGATCGAGGGCACGCCGGCCGTGGTTCAGGCCAGCCCTGCCGTGCGGGCCGCGTATCTGGGTTTGGAGGCTTCCTAGATGATGCCCGCGCTGCTTCAGGTGGACCGTCTGACGTCGGGGTATGGCAAGGTGCCGGTCCTTGAGGAATTGAGCTTGCGTGCCGCGGCAGGCAATATCGTGTCGGTGCTGGGGCCGAACGGAGCCGGCAAGTCGACGCTTTTGAACGCGCTGGGTGGGATACTCCGATCAACCGGCACTGTTCGTTTCGATGGCGAAGATATCTCGCATATTCCGGTTGAAGAGCGGCTCATGCGGGGGATCGCCTTGGTTCCTGAGAAACGAGAACTCTTCGGCGCCATGACCGTCGAAGAAAATCTGCTGCTCGGTGGGTACCGGCCACGGCAGCTTGGGGTTCGCGCGTGGCGCGCGGGGCTCGATTCCATCTTTGAACTGTTCCCGCGATTGAAGGAGCGCCGACCGCAACGCGCAGGTACCCTGTCAGGAGGTGAGCGGCAGATGCTGGCCATCGGGCGGGCGCTGATGAGCCGGCCAAAATTGCTGTTGCTCGATGAGCCGAGCTTGGGTCTCGCTCCGTTGATTGTACAAGACATCATGCGAGCCGTTTCCGAACTGTCGGAGCGTGGCTTGACGGTGCTTTTGGTCGAGCAAAACGCCCGGGCGGCGTTGAGGATCTCAACCTACGGCTATGTTCTCGAGATGGGTCGATTCGTGGCGGAGGGAGATGCTCGGCAGCTAATGAATGACGAGAGGCTTATCGAAAGCTACCTCGGGTCGAGCAACAGTCAAGCGATGGTGGTGCATTGAATAACGAAATTGAATTTCATTGCACACCCAGATCCTGGCGTTCGCGTGAAAGCAGCCGAACCTCTGCTAACGCTCGAGCATCGAAGTGCAGTCGATCTAGGCGTCGAGATCTGCGACATTACGGAGATATACGAGGCCTAAGCACCCATGTGCGGGATCATACGAGCTGAGTAGGAACGATGCCGGCAATCGAGCGAAGAGCACCTCGGATGGCCGGCGGCGGCGTCTTGGCGACAAGCGGGCCGCTGAAGTGGTCTAATCTTCGTGTCTCGCTTCAACACGAGGTGCCGACGAAGCGCAAGATTACTGCGCTGGGTGATTGCCTCGTGATCTTCCTTCGTAGCGGCCATGCCAACGTGTCGTTTGATGTCCACGGCCGAACAACGACCGACCGTCTCACCAAGGGCGGCATCCTGTTTTTGCCGGAAGGTCAAGCCTGCGAGATTGATCCAGGCGCGGTTTTGGAATCCGCTCACATCCATCTATGGTCGGGTCTGTTCTCTTTCGTCGGGCGCCGGCCCGCGATCGAGCCGTTCGTTGCTCATGACCCGGTGCTGGAGCATCTGACCCGAGCCGTCGTCCAGGCCGACCTGGAAGGGCTTCCGCGCTCCGCAGCGTTTGTCGGCGCTATCGCGAGGGCGATAGCTACGCGGCTGCTGCTCTTAGGCCAAACTGGTGCCAAAGATCTGGGGCGCCCGGGCGGCCTTTCGGGACAGCAGCTCCGCGAAGTTCAGGCGTTTGTACGCGAGAACATCGAGCGCGAGATCGGCGTAAATGCGATGGCTGGATCGTGTGGACTCGGGTCGAAAGGGTTCACCCGCGCATTCAAGAAGTCCGTCGGACAATCGCCATATCAATATGTCATGTCCGCACGAGTTGAGCGGGCGAAACGCTTGATGGCCGACCGGCGTCTAGGCTTGGCCGAAATTGCGTTGCATTGCGGCTTCTGCCACCAGGAACACTTGACGCGGGTCTTTCGGAAGGTCACGGGACTAACGCCGGGACAGTATCGCAACTCTGCGAGCCGGCAAGAGGACGAGGCATAGCGCGCATAGCCAGCGGGTCTGCAATGTACCAATCCGATCAGTCAAATCGACCACGGGTGCACTCCGTGCTGAACCAATCGGCCGCGCGAATTGAAGCGTCAAGCGAGAATCGCGGCTGGAAGACCATCTTTGCCTCCCTGCAGCGGGAACAGCCGTCCAGAGCTCATCTTGCCGTCGGGAGCAATGCTCTTCTCGTGATGTCCGTTCGAGGGCCGGCGAAGCTAGTCTATCGGACGCGCGGGCGGGTGACGCCACGATTTCCAGGTCCAGGAGATGTGTTCTTTCTGCCCCCGGGGCACGACTGCGAGGTAGATCTGCATACGCCGCTCGACACCGTCCATATTCATCTGCACTCTGAACTGTTTCAGGAATTGACGAACGACGTTCGCATCGAGCTCGAGCCTCTCTTCGGCGAGGCCGAGGTCATCACCTACCATCTGATGTCTGTAGTCGAGCAGATGCTTCGGGAAGAGGAATCCTCAAACGCACTGATCGCCGACTCCGTAGCTCTAGCAATCGCGAGCCGATTGATCCTGACACGCAGCCCCGGATCCGGACCGCAAAGAAGGGGCCGAGCGAGGCAGCTCAATACGCGCCAGATCCGGGTCATACGTGAGTTTATTGAAGAAAACCTTTCAACCGATATCAGGCTGGACGAGCTCGCGGGGATGTGCGGGATGAGTCCGGCGCATTTCATTCGCAGGTTCAAGGCCACGACAGGCGTGCCGCCTCATCGCTACGTCCTGCAATTGCGAGTGGAGCAGGCGAGGCGGCTGCTGGCAGGGTCGTCGATTCGAAGCCTTCCCGAGATCGCTCTAGCATGTGGGTTTTCGCACCAGCAGCATCTGACGAGCGCATTTCGTCGCTTCACGGGCCTGACGCCGGCCGCTTATCGACGTTCCGCCCAAGTATAGCCGGGACGCTCCAGCTGGACTTCAGCAATAAAGTCTCATCAGTTTCGTGCCAGCCAGTCCGTCTTGTCCAAGTGCGGGTTCAGGTCGTCTCCTAGCCTTGCGAAAAACGCGCCCTCATCGGCCCGCGCACCAAACCAGGGGGACAATGTCCGATGTACGCTTCGACTCCATGCATTTCATGTCCTATGTGCATTTGCCGCCGAACCACAAGAATACAAATCGCTTTGCGGGCAGCTTTCCGAACAAGCTCTACGTCCCCGAGAAGGAGGAAGCTGACGTGTTCGAGTTGAGTCCGATGCCGTCGCCTCGCCCCTATCTTAAGGCGCTGCATAGCAAGGAATCGGACGAAGCGGTCATCGAGGTTCGCTGACCAGAAGAGTACGTCCGTCGCTGCAGCGTATGCGCGGGTTAACGTATTAGGAGTGGGTTGGCCGACGACGCTAAGATCGGGCGGATCGACCGATAACGGCGCACTATCGCACTTCGGCGCCCAGAAGGACGAACGCGAGCGTCGCGGGTTTGCTTCCCTTGTTGCGCCAGCCGTGGCGTGCAGCCTGCTGAACGATCGTATCGCGCGGCTTCAGATTTACCGTTTCGCCGTCGTCGAGCTCGAGCCAGATTTCGCCGTCGAGAACGACAGCGTAGTCGACCGTGGGCGTCGTGTGCATGCCCGGATTTTCCATCTCGAAGGTTTCGGCAATTCCTGGAGTTGCCACGAGATGCTCCGGGCCGGCCTTGGCCGGATCGAAATCTGGGGACATCATCACGCTGTCCGGCGGGAACGTCACGATCATGAATGTCGATCCTCCTGCCGTGGGCAGCAGGCTCGCGCCCGCCTTCGACATCGGATCGTTGGCGACCGCCGAGAGCGACGGGGTCGCCTCGGACATCCAGATTGGCGCCGAAACAAAACCCGGAGTGTGCTTGAGGGCCATTTCGCGAGGTGAGGGACCATCGCTCACGACCACTGACTTTCCGCTCGCGTTCTTTCCCGTGACGACACGCCTGACGGTCATGCTCGTTCTCCTCCTCTGAGAGAGTTCACTTTAAGTCGTCGTCGGGTCAGGGATAGATGACGAAGTTAGAAAAGCCGCCATGCCGCTCGGCAATTCCCGAGATGGCTTGATTGACTTGCGCCAGCGGATACCCCTGCGTTTTGAACATCGACAGATTCGCAGCACCGGCAGCGACCAGGTCAGCCATCTCCTGACCTTCCTCGGTGGTGAACCAAAGCGAACCGTGAAGACGCTGGCAGTGATCCATGAGCCAGTGGACATCGATGGCGACCGCGCCCATGACGGCGCCGATGTTGACGGCAATCCCGCCGCGCCTCAGGCTTGCGAGCCCTTGCAAGAACGTTTCGTGCTTGGCACCAGGCCCCAGGCAGTCGATGAAGGCATCGGCTCCCTCGCCATTCGTATGCTCCATCACGAAGTCCGTGATGCTGCCGTCGTCGATCGAGAAGACTTCGATGCGGGACGGAGCGAGTGACTTGACCTCTTCGAGCAGCTGGCGATCCCGTCCCGTCCCGAGGATCTTCTTGACCCCCATGGCGGGTCCAAAGACCGCGGCGCCGATGCCGAGCGTGCCGCTGATGCCGTTGACCAGGATGGTGTCGCCCGGACCGGCGTTGGCCTTCTTCAAGGCTGAGTAATTGGTCCCAAGATAGCCGAGGCGGGCGGCCTGCTCATAGCTCATATTATCAGGGATGCTCACGACCGCCGAGGCAGGCGCGACCATGTATTCACTCAGGCCGCCACTCGGGTACTGCGCGAAGGTCAGCATAGCGTCGTCGCTGAAGCCAAAATAGCCCTGGAACGCGTAATGCTTACATGAAATGGCATCGCCTCTGCGGCAATGACGGCATGCGCCGCATGACCGCCCCGGATTGACGTACACGCGATCACCCGGCTTCAGCGCATGAACCTGTCGTCCCACCGCGTCGATTTCGCCGGCCGGATCGAGCCCGAATATGGCCGGCAGGGGCGGCTGCGGCATGTGGGGAAACCATGTGGGCCAATTGGCGAGGATGTTCCCGAGATTGGGGACGATGCCGCAAGCCTTCACTCTCACGAGGACGTCTAGGTCGCCCGGCCTGGGAGTCGGCAGCTTTTCAAGTTTCAGCTCACCGCCAACCTCGTGCAGCCGAGCCGCGGTCATGGTTTCAGGGACAACCATGGTTTCCTCCGTCTGTTCTTGGACGCCGAGCTCAAGGCCTGGCCGTTTCGGAGACCATCAGCGAGGAATTTCGAAAATGCAAGATTTTTCGTAATTTTCGACGGCGCTGACTTGGCCGCAGCAATAATCGCGGCTGCAAGATCGGGAAGAATAGAAAAGGCGGTCTCGGCCTATGCCGAAATGCGTTCGGCCCGGCCGCGTCGTTCTTCTTCGGGAGCTGCGAAGAGATGGCCTGCGAACTTGATAACGTTGGCCGTGGTCTCGCGAATGTGGCGCTCGATCAATTTCTCGGACTTCGCGGTATCTCGCCCGATGACCGCTTCCATGATCATCTTGTGCTCAACGTCCTTGGCCCGCCACTTCGTGCGGAACTGGGACGACATTCGCCGATATCGGTGCGCCCGTTCGAACAGCTTTTGCCGGATCTCGAGCAAGTTCGGCGATTGGCAGGCTACGACAAGCGAGAAATGAAAATCGCCGTGCAGCTTGCTCCACTCTTCCGAGAGGTAGTACTTGAGGCCCAGCCGCGCCTGCAGGCGATCCATGCGGTGGAACGCGCCCATGATGGCCGCTTCCCAGGCGTCGTCGCCGCGCTTGATGGCGAGGGCGATACATTCGCGCTCAATCAGGACCCGGACGTAGGTCAGGTCGTTGAGGTCATCGATCGAAACCGGCGCGACGATGAAGCCGCGCTGGTCTTCCGCAACGACCAGCCCTTCGGCGACGAGGCGGGAAAGTGCCTCTCGCAGTGTCGAGAAGCTCACGGCATACATTTCGCGAAGCGACTCGAACCGGAGTTTCGCGCCCGGTTTCAGCGTGCAAGCGATGATATCGGCGCGCATCCGATGCAGCACGTCTGCCGCGCGCGTTTCACCTGCTGGCTTGGGTCTATCGGGCATCGGGGACAGTCCTGATGATTTGCATGACGAAGTCAGTATGCTTGGTTTTCGAAATTATATCAAATGATTGAGGGGTGGACCCGCCGGAGCGCTGTGCCAAGCGATGGCCGGTAGCCCTGCGAATATCCGCTTAATTTCGAAAATGCTTCATTAATCGAAAAATTGTTGATTGGCTTCCGTTGATGAGATACCTGATTTTCAATGAAAGAGCCGGGGAGTGGCCAAATGCCGCCAATTGTGCATGCCGTCGGACACGTCAAGATCAACACTACGGCGACCGAGGCCGTGGTGCGGGACGCGACCGAGATCCTTGGTCTGCATGTGACGCACTCCGACGCGCGGGAGACCTGGTTGAGTTCCAACGGCCGCGCCGCGGAACTGGTGCTGCTGAGGTCGGACGAGAACTCGGTTCACACGATCGGACTGGAGGTTCTCACCACGGATGCTCTTCGCGAGGTCGAGTTCCGCGTCGAGAACGCCGGCTGTCGCATACTGTCGGGCCGACCGAGCCTCTCCTGCTTCGCTGCCGGCGTCTCGTTTGCGACGCCGCAAGGCCTGAGATTCGAGGTGCACACGCCTGCGCACGACAACATCCATGGTCGCCGCTATCCGACCCATGGTGTCGGTCCGACCCGCATGGACCATCTCAATCTGACTTCGCCGGATCCCCTTGTCACGTGCGGGCAACTGGAGGCGATTTGCGGACTTCGCGTCTCGGAGCGCATGGCTGATGATAGCTTGACGTGGATGTATGGCGGCAACCGCCAGCATCACATCGTTGGCATCGTTCGCGGCAAGGTAGGCCTGCACCACTATTCGTTCGAGTTCAGGGATTTCACCGATTATCTTAAGCTCGGCGACCTGCTCGATCGCTTCGACAAGCAGATGCTTTGGGGGCCAGGCCGCCATCGTCCGGGCGACAATACCTACGCGTACTATACCGATGCTAGCGGGGCCATGATCGAGTGTTCAGGTTCGATGGCCCTGATCGCAGACGATGCGGCCTTCACGCCAAACACGATTACCAATCTCGAGCGCCCGGGCAATGTTCGCGCGATGAACGTCTGGGGCACGCCGGCACCTTTGGAATGGCGTCAGTTCTATTTCCCGTTTGCCGCCATCAATTGACCGACGCCAGTCGCCGGCGTGCGACGAGCAGATCGAAAGATCTCAACAGAGACATCATACATGCAAGAGAAGCTGACATTTTATTCCGACGGCCTCAAGCTTTCCGCAGTCCTGCATGTCCCGGAAGGGAGAAAGCCCGGGCAACGGCTGCCGGCCTTCATCGTCCTGCACGGCTTTGTCGGATCAAAGGATGAATCGCACGCCGAGATTCAGGCCAACATGCTCGAGCAAATGGGTTATGCGGCCCTGCGTTTCGACTTCCGTTGCTGTGGGGAGAGTGAAGGCGAGCGCGCGCAGGTGCGCTGCTTCGACCAGGTGGCGGATACCAAGAATGCGCTGACTTTTTTGGCCGGGCGGGATGAGGTCGATCCGAAGCGGATAGGTGTCGTCGGCCACAGCTTCGGTGCGGCGGTCGCGGTCTATTCGGCGGGTGTGGACGATCGATTCGCCTGCGTCATCTCATCGTGCGGTTGGGGCGATGGCGAGCGCAAGTTCCGTGGTCAGCATCCCGGCCCTGAAGCATGGGCCAAGTTCACGTCTCTGTTGGAGCAGGGGAGAAAGCAGAAGCAGGAAACCGGCAAGAGCATGTGGATCTCGCGCTTCGATGCCGTCCCAATTCCGGAACATTTGCGCAAGAACCTCTCGCCGAAGGCGATCATGGAGATCCCGGTCGAGACGGCATGGAGCATGTACAATTTTCGCGCCGACGAGGTCGTCGGAAACATCGCTCCCCGTCCGATTCTGTTTTTGCACACCGCCAATGATACGATCACTCCCACGGAGCAGTCGGTCCGTATGTTCGAGAGAGCAGGGCAACCGGCAGAGTTGGTCCTGATCACGGGAACTTCGCATTTTCCGCTCGCGAAAGAAGATGCGCCGCGCACAAAGGCCATTATCAAGGGCTGGCTCGACAAGTTCTTTCCGTCCCCCCTTGGTGCCTGACGATGGGAGGCGCGTCAGAAACGAGCATGATCGGCGAAGCCGCCCTGCGGCAGTTTGCAACCAGCCTTCTTCACGCGGGTGGTTTTACAGCGGATCACGCCGAACAGACGGCGGAGATGCTCGTCTGGGCCAACCTGCGTGGCGCGGATTCGCACGGTGTCTTGCGAATTCCTCGCTATGTTGAGATGGTCGAGCTTGGCCTGATCAATCCCGCTGCTACCCCCTTGCAGGTTTTCGGTAAGGGAGCGGTAGCCGTGATCGACGCGCAACGGGCACCGGGTGCGGTAGGCATGAATGCTGCGGCTCGTTCCGCCGCAGAGCTCGCCGGAGTTCACGGACTTGCCTGGTGCGCAGTCCGCTCCATAAGCCATGCGGGGGCGATCGGATATTATGCGCAACAGGTCGCCCAATCAGGGCGGATCGGTATCGCGATGACCGCCTCCAAGCCACTCATGATCTATTACGGATCTCGCGCAGAGGGGGTGTCTACCAACCCGATTGCGATTTCTGCACCGACCAGCGATCCGCAACAGCCCTTGCTCTTTGACATGTCGACAGCGTCCGTCGCGATCGGAAAGGTCATGGCAGCGAAGGATGCGGGCCGGTCGCTCCCTAGCGGCTGGGCCGTCGACAAGCATGGTGAAGAAACGACCGACCCGCGAAAGGTCAAATCCGTCCTGCCAATGGCCGGTCCCAAAGGGTCTGGACTGTCTCTGATGATCGAAGTCCTCGCCAGCGTCCTGGTCGGAAACCCGTTGATCTCGGTCGCATTGTCGCAGGGCGGAGATCCCGGCGGCAACGGTCTCGTCGCCGCGCTCGATCCAGCCGCTTTCGGCGAGGACTTCATTCCGGACGTAGATCGCCTTCGCGTCGCCATCAAGAACTTGCCGCCGGCCGCAGGCGTCGATCAGGTTTACCTGCCCGGCGAGCGAGGCTTCCAGGAGAGGGACCGGCGATCGAGAGAGGGCATCCCGCTCGCGCAAGGGACCTTCACCCGGTTGTTGGCGCTGGCGAGCAGACTCAATGTGCCGGCGCCCGCGGTGGCGGCAAACTGATCGATGAAGCGCGCTGAATAGTTCATTACATTACGAGCTCGTTCGAAGACGGAGACCAGAATGTCCGGAGTTGTCGATGTCGCAGTGGTCGGTATGGGACCCGTCGGCGCTATTCTTGCGGCATTGTTGGGACAGAAAGGCATCTCGACGGTCGTCTTCGACAAGAGTGACGATATCTTTCCACTGCCTCGTGCAATCGCGTTCGACCACGAGATCATGCGGGTTGTTCAGAACCTCGGGTTGGCCGACGCTGTTCACGCCTATGTCGTTCCTTATCCCCGTACCGAATATCACGGTGTCGGCGGTAAGCTCATCGCTTGCTACGAGCCCCTGCCACCGCCCTATGCGCAGGGGTGGCAGCCAGGTTTCATGTTCCAGCAGCCGCCATTTGAGCGTGCCATCCGCCTGTCGCTCGCCGATATCCCGACCGTCGATATTCAACTGGGCAAGACGCTTGAGGCTCTCACACAGCATGACGATCACGTCGAGCTCTCAATTATTGATGGAACGGAAGAAAGGCAGACACTGCGCGCGCGTTATGTCGTCGGGTGCGATGGTGGAGGAAGCTTGGTCCGCAAGCTGATTGGCAGCGATTTCGAGTCGCTCGATTTCGACGAGCCTTGGCTGGTCGTAGACGTCCTCGTTGACGAAAGCGGCATCGGAAAACTTCCGCGGAATGTTGTTCAATACTGTGATCCGCAGCGGCCGGCGACGTACGTCGTGGGCTCCGGCAATCACCGCCGGTGGGAGTTCATGGTCCTTCCCGGTGAAACAGCGGAGGAGATGAACAGGGACGAAACCATCTGGCGCTTGCTTGAGAGGTGGCTCACGCCCGAAGACGGTAAGTTGTGGCGAGCCGCGACGTACGTGTTTCACGCGCTGGTTGCTAACGGGTGGCGCCGCGACCGAGTGCTTCTGGCGGGCGATGCTGCGCACATGACGCCTCCGTTCATGGCGCAGGGAATGTGCCAGGGAATCCGGGACGCAGCGAACCTCGCATGGAAGCTCGAGCTGGTACTCAAGGGGCGCTCAGGCGTCGAGCTGCTCGATAGTTATCAGCACGAGCGGCGTCCGCATGTCAGGACCACGACGGAAACAGCCAAGGCGCTGGGCCGGATCATCTGCGAGCTTGACCCCGCAAAGGCGTCGGAACGTGACGCGCGGATGCTCAGCGAGAAAGGTGATCCGCCGGCAGTCCAATATCGCCAAAGCTTGATCCCGGGGCTCATGGAGGGGGCGCTCTGTTCCGAGCAAGGGCCTCCGGTAGGCTCTCGCTTTCCCCAACCCAGGATCGTCAGCGAGGCAGGCATCGCTTTGCTCGACGATCAGGTCGGAGCCGCGTTTCGTCTAGTCATCGTGCCAAGGGTCGATTTGGCCGAGGTACCCGCAAACCTGCGTCAACGGCTTGGCGCACTCGACGGAATGATACTGTGTCTGGCTGATGAGAAGACCTCCAGGCCGTGCGGACCTGGGGCTTGGACGATCGTTGAAGCCGACGGCCTGCTTGCCGCGTGGCTGCGCGATCACGGGCTTATCGCGGCTCTGGTGCGCCCCGACCACTATGTGTTCGCGGTCGCAAGGAAGGCGTCTGACCTGAACGCGATGAGCCGGTGGCTCGACAAGCATTTGCATCTCGTCACGCGCCAAGCCGATTCTACCTCGATAGCAGCTTTGGTCTGACCTGGGGATCCTCTGCGACATCCGCGTGAATCTCTGTCCGTCCCAAGGCATGAGAGCAGATGTAGCTGCACCGCGGTCGGTAGAACGCCGGCTCAGCGCCGGCAACTGTCGATGCCATCTGCGAATTCGGCAAAGCCAATATTGTAGGGTGCATTAAACTCGAAGATCTCGCGGCTCTGCGGTATGAGCACCGAGCACTTCATCCGAATGTTCAACACGTCGCTCGGCGTTACTCCTTATCGCTATGTTGTTGGATTGCCGGTCAACGTGCAAAGCGTCTCCTGGCCGGTCGCGCAACAGCCTCGCCGGTGCGCGGCAGTGCGGGTTTGCGCATCAATCGCATTTCACGAACACTGTCCGTTGGCTGGCTGGATCCTCGCCCGATGCATATCGGCGCAACGGGCTGACAAATCGTCCTTTCAGGCTGACCGACGATCATGCCGCATTGCGACATGCAATCTATGTCAGTTTTTTGCAAGCCGGGCCAGTTTGTGCAGGCTGCGCCGTCCCGCGCCCTCCTAGATTGAATTCCGCAAAGCGCATCGCAATAGCGATGCAGAATTCTTGGGAGAGACGCGTATGGCATTGTCCAATGCTGAGCGAGGGCGGTCCTACGCTCAACTGCGGTTCCGTTCGTTCCGGCTGATCGCTCCTTCAAGCGCAGACGCGCGGGGGAAGGGGCAACTGCGATGATGGACGCAACGCCACTGATCGTCGGATTAGGCGGAACGCTTCGCTCCGGGTCGACCTCGGAGAGGGCGCTTCGCCTCGCTTTGGTTGAAGCCGAGCGTCTTGGTGCGGCAACTAAAATATTCGCCGGTCCCTTGCTCAACCTTCCTCCGTACGATCCGGTCGAACGCGATCCGCGGGCGGAACCCATGGTCGATGCGCTACGCGCGGCGGACGGGATCATTATTGCCACTCCAAGTTACCATGGTTCGATGTCTGGCCTCCTCAAGAACGCGCTCGACTACGCGGAGGATCTTCGAGCAGACGTCCGAAGCTACTTAACCGGTCGTGCCGTCGCTGCCATCGTCTGCGCAGATGGAGTTCAGGCCATGGGATCGACGTTAGCCACCACACGCAGCATCGTCCACGCACTTCGCGGCTGGCCGACGCCATTCTCCGCGGTGATCAACTCAACCCAGCGGCCATTCTCGGTCGACGGTGCGTGCGGCGATCCGCTCGTCGCTAAACAGCTCGCGTTGGTGGCCGAGCAGGTCGTTGAGTTCGCACGGATGCGCCATCTGTACGAAAGGGACGACATACATCCAGAGAAGGCAAAAGCTGTAGCCGCAAGCTGAGCGCAAAACGCGGTTGAACAATAAGCCGACGCGATTGGGAGGGAGCCATGAACAAACCCCGTATTTTTAGCTATGAGAACCTCGTCGTTCTCCTGATGGGAGCCGCATTCGGTTTCGTATTCTTCGATCGTCTGGCGCTGAACTTCCTCGCACCCTTTTTCGTTCCCGAGCTGAATTTGAACAACAGCCAAGTGGGATTGCTTGCAGCTGGCTTGGCTCTAACCTGGGCATTATCAGGCTATGCCGTTGGTCGCCTTTCCGACTATCTGCAAAACAGGAAGCCGCTGCTGGTTTGCGCGATCGTGATCTTCTCGGTGTGCTCGGTGGGGTCCGGCCTTGCGAATTCGTTCCTGGCGTTGCTCGCAGCCCGTCTCGTCATGGGTCTGGCCGAAGGGCCGGTGCTGCCAATTGCGCAATCGATCATGGCCGCAGAATCCTCGGAACACCGCCGCGGTTTCAATCAGGGTGTTGTGCAAAACTTTCTAAGTTCATTGCTCAGCAGTTTCGCGGCGCCTCTTGCGCTGGTCGCCATCGGGGAAAGCTATGGTTGGCGCAATGCCTTTTATGTCGCTGCTGTGCCCGGGCTTGTCGTGGCTGCGCTGATTGGGATGTTCATCCGTGAGCCATCGTCGGTGACGCAGAGATTCTCGCGCGATCGGATCCGGCTCACCACGATGCTGAAGCACCGGAATATTTGGGTTTGCGCGATCGTGAGCTGCCTTATGGTGCCGTGGCTGCTGGTCCAGGTCACGTTCCTTCCACTTTACCTGGTGCAGACTCGTGGTCTCTCGCCGGCTGCCATGAGTATCGCGCTGGCCGCGATTGGAATTGCAACGGCGGCGTCATCGATTGTCGTCCCCGCGCTGTCTGATCGCTTCGGCCGCCGGCCGGTGCTCTCACTGTTTGCCTTTGTTGGCGCGATCGCACCTGCTGCGACCGTCACGTTCGAAGGGCCGCTTCCCCTGATGGTCGTAACCCTCGGTATCGGCTATTTCGCAGCCGGGACGTTCTCGTTGTTCATGGCGACTGTTCCGTCGGAGACGATTCCGCCGGCCTATGCCGCAAGTGCGCTCGGCTTCATCATGGGGATCGGCGAACTTGTGGGAGGCGTCGCCGGGCCGGCTCTCGCTGGAATCGCTGCCGACGCGCTGGGACCTTCGAGCCCGATGTGGATCGCGGCGGCGTTGTGTACCGCTGCAGGTCTCGTTTGTCTGATGCTGCAAGAGACGGCGCCGCGGGTACTTGATCGCACCAAACGTGTGATTGCGGGATCGGCTGCCTGAGCTCAGCGGTACGTTCCCAGGAGAGAAAGTTCAGGAGATTTCGATGAAAGTACAGGCTGTGCGGCAAGCTCTACCTATTCCAGAACCTGAGCTGACGCCTCAGGACCTGATCAATCGCGCCATCGCCATGCGGGACATCCTGCGCGAGTCCCAAGACAAGACGGACGAGCGCGGCTATTTTTCCGACGAGATCCAGCAAAAATTTGTAGAGGCGGGATTTTACCGCATCCTGCAGCCAAAAATGTTTGGCGGCTATGAGTTCGATTATGAAACGTTCTTCAGGGTGATGGTTGAAATTTCCCGCGGTCACCCTGCTGCAGGATGGTGCCTTACGTTGGCGGCTTCGCATGCGCCAGTCATTGCGTCGCATTGGTCAGAGGCAGCTCAAATCGAGATTTTCGGCCCCTCGGGACATTTCGCGGCCCCTCATCGGGCTGTACCCGGCGGAACCTGTGTGCCGGTCGAAGGTGGATACATCATCAATGGCGTGTGGGCTTATTCGTCGGGAATCCCACATAGCACCCACTTCTTGGGTACGACACTGCTTCAGACGTCGTTCCCGCCGAGAATGCTGCACTTTGTAGTGCCGCGCGGGCAGTACACCATTCTGGATGATTGGGGCGGAGACCGAACGTTGGGAATGCGCGGTTCGGGATCGAACGGGGTCAAATTGGACAACGTGTTCGTTCCTGAACACATGACCGCTTTCTTCGATGCGCTGGGAGTGAAGCAGGACCTGCGCGACGGCACATCAGGCACAAGGCTCCATGATAATCCGATGTATCTTGGGATCCTCATGGGACCATATCATGCAGCCTTGACGACCCCTGTTATCGGAGCTGCGCGTGCAGCACTGGATGAGTATCGTGATATCCTGCTGTCGCAAAACACGATGGTCCCACCGATCGTCAAGCGTGCGTTTGAAACTGATTTTCAAGTGTCCTACGGACGCGCGATCGCGCTGACTGACGCTGCCGAAGGCGTTCTGATGGAAGCCCTGCGCAAACACATGGGCTATTGCCAACGCTGGGCCAAGACTGGGGTGCAATCGACGCCCGAGGAGAACTTCCGTCTCTGGGGAATGCTGCAGACTGGTGCTCGGCTCGCGTGTGATGCCGTTGAGCTTCTGTTTCAAACGGCTGGCTCGACCGCAGCCCGCAAGGGGTCGAGGATGGCGCGGTACTTGGGTGATGCTCAGATGTATCGTGGGCACGCATCATCTCAATATCTGACCTTCGCGAAATATATCGGGCGGAGCAATCTTGGATTGCCGGCGGGCATGTTTGACCTTTGAGAATTGGGAGATGATGCGTGAGTCAAGTTAGGTCGAAATCGGCACCGTTGGTCCTGGCGGATCAGGGCTTCTTCTGGACCGGCATTCATCGCCGACAGACTGCGAGTGGCACGGTCGCCTCAGGACAGATGTTTGTCCAATACCAGATTCCGGAACCCGTGCTGCATCCATATCCAATCGTGATGGTGCATGGAGGTGGCGGGCAAGGGTTGGACTTCCTCGGCACCGCAGACGGGCGTCCTGGATGGGCGACCTATTTTCTGAGACAGGGCTACGCTGTGTACGTGGTCGATCGGCCGGGCCACGGGCGCTCGCCCCTGCATCCAGAGGCGTTGGGTCCGATGACACCCCCCTTCAGCTATGAATTTGCCATGGCGCTATTTACGGCGCCTGGCCGGCAGCCGAATGCCTGGCCGAGTGCTCAGAAGCATGATCAATGGCCGGGAACAGGTGTGATCGGGGATCCGGCATTTGATCAGTTTGTTGCGAGTCAGGGACCGTTTCTCGGCAGCCTGGCGCAGACGCAGTTGCTGATGCAGCTAGCCGGAGCTGAGCTGCTGGACCGCATCGGCCCGGCCATTCTATTGACCCACTCCATGGGAGCTCCCTTTGGCTGGGTCGTGGCGGATGCTCGTCCAAACCTCGTGAAGGGGATAGTTGCCGTCGAACCGCTGGGCCCTCCGTTTACGACGCTGCCGATGGGACTAGGTGATCTTTCCTATGGGCTTACTGCGATCCCGCTAACCTTTGAGCCGCCAATCACAAGTCCAACTGAGATTGGCCGTGAAGTGCGCAAGGCTCCGAAGCTCGGGCTCGCCGACTGCTATGTGCAGCGAGAACCAGCGAGAAAGCTGCCGAACTTGGCATCGATTCCCCTCGCTATTGTAACCTCCGAAACGTCGGCTTGGTCCATGCACGACCATGCCACAGTGGATTTTCTGAATCAGGCCGGCGCGAGAGCCGTGCACCTGAGGCTCGAGGATCACGGGCTGCGCGGCAATGGTCATCTGATGATGCAGGAGAAGAATAGCGACGCGATCGCGGCTTTTCTTGCGAATTGGATTTCAGAGCACGTGGAACTGCATTGACCGTGCGTTTTGGGGGAGGTCGTCGTCACCGACGTGAAGGTCAGTTGGAGGCCGACGGTTTGTGTCAGTTTCCCGCAAATCAGTCCCGTTTGTGCAGGCCAAGCCTGCCGGCTTTGCCCACCTTCATCGAACAATGCCAAACGAAATGGCGGCGTCGAGGGGGGAGATAGCGCATGGCACCGAACCCGCGAGAGCCTCGTTGTCGATATCGAATACATCGGCCTACGGCGCTCCTCGTTGTGCTGGAGCTCGTGCTCGTGCTCGCGGATGAGTTGAAGGCACGGATCGCCGCACAAATCCGCACCTATGGCTCCGCCGCCCACGTGCCGAGCGCGATGTTCCATGTCGATAAGATCGCATGCACCCTAGGGGGGGAAGAACAGGAGCTACCGGTCCGCAAGCCGCTGCTCGCACTCCTATTGGCAAAGTGGCTAGTCCGGGCTCCATTGCCAATCGGGCGAACTTGAAAGTCTTCATAAGCTTCGGGGAACGCTGCACCTGCCATCGGGACATAAGGCGGGAATGGCGCTACCGCACTGAAGGTCTGGGGCCGGAGATGATGAAGTCGCCGAGCGCTCGTTTGAGGGAGACTCTTGCCGATGTTGTTGATCGCGCGTCAGATCAAAGCGGCGCGCGCGCTCCTTGGCTGGGAGCAGTATGATCTCGCGAACCGATCAGGAGTGGCCATCTCGACCATCCGCCGGCTCGAAGGATTCAAGGACAGGCCGCTCTGTGCCCATATCGAGACCCTCACAAAGATTCGCCGTGCCTTCGAAGCAGCCGGAATCGAGTTTCTAGAAAATCCCGGGCCAGGAGTGAGGCTTTGTGCACAGCCGATGATCGATCCCTGAGATCGACTTGATGTCAGTCGTACGGGCTCAGCCGATATGCGCGGCCGCTGCTGTGAGTAAAAAGAAGTCTGAGGAACCATTACTTGTATCTGAAATACAAACTTGTGATATTACTGTAACTACTTGAAATAAATAAGTAATATGCGGCGCGATCTATTGCTGAAATGCCCTTTTTGTACTGCTCTTGCTCCCGCAGTCCACACGCCGAACTGACGAACAGTCCGGCTCAAAACGGACGCTTTGAAAACGTGGGAGGGAATAATGAAGTTGCTCAACTTGGCCTTTGTGGCCGGAGTGCTGACATTGTCGGCTGCGACGGCGGCGAACGCGTATGAGTTCGGCTCACCCGGCTGGGCTCAAAAGCCCGGGCTCGTTATCGGCGCTGCCGCCGCGGCGCCGCCGCCCGGGCTCTACGGCTTCGAGCAAGTGTTCAGCTATCAGTCGAAAATAGTTGGTCCTGGGGCACCGGCGAATCCCGGCGGAGCGGCCACCGGCCTTAAAGCCGACGTCTTCGCGCAGGGTTTACTCTGGGTGCCGGGTTGGAATTTTCTCGGCGCATCTTACGACGTCGTGGCGGTGCTGCCGTTCATTTCCGCTAGCATCGGTTCTCCATTGAATGCCAATCCCTCAGGCATGCACAACATGTTCCTGGCGAACGAACTGAGCTGGAGACTCGGCGACAGCGGGTTCTTTGTAAAGGCCGGCCTCGGCATGTATGTGCCCACGGGCACTCTGCAGGGACCGAGCGGCCTCGCGAATATCGGAGAGCCGTGGTGGACGTTCCAACCGAACCTGGTTGTCTCTTACCTGAAAGACGGATGGAATCTTACGGTCAACGTGTTCGACGAGATTAACACGGCGAACTCTCGGACGAACTATCGCAGCGGGGACGTGCTCCATGCGGAATTCACGGCAACGAAGACCATAGGGAAGTGGACGTTTGGGCCGGTTGCATATTATGCCGGACAGATCACGAATGACCGGTCGAGCGCGTTCTATGGCGGTGCTATCAACGTCAACCGCTACGACATCTGGGCCGCCGGCGGCACGATCGGGTACGACTTCGGTCCGGCGAGCATCACGGTCTGGGGCACACAAGAGCTATCGTCGACCGCCTCCGGTGGTACGGCTGGTCCTCCGGGCATCGACACGGCCACGATCACCAGGGGATTCTCCGTGTTCGCTCAGTTGAACTACCGCATCTGGGGGCCCGACACCTCCAGTTCTCCAGCGAATTCCCGCTTTCACAAATAGCCAATTGCTTCAACAGAGGGCGTCGCTCCTTGACGCCCTCGTCACGTGGGTCGAGTTCATGGGCGAACGATATCGGACGCCGGCATCAAAACCGAAATCGTAGCTTTCGATCTCCGAATTCTCCAATTGGTCAAGCATCTGATGGCTAGGAGCCAAGTCGTATTCTGGAGCAAATGAACCGGCACCATTTCACCACGAAGTTTCGCCAGGTTGGCCGCAATCGAACCGATGAAGGCGATGCGGCCAGCGCAGGGGATTCGTCACGATGAAGCGGCTGGATCGCGCGTTTCAGGACTTCGTGGATTCGATCGAGCTGGCGCATAACGACGTTGAGTTTGAGCGTACAGCGGCGCGCACGACATTGCGCCTCGGCTTCCGCTGGTTTGCCTATTTGAGGATCGCCGACGGGACACCGCGGCTGATCTCCTCGTACCCGAGGTCGTGGTCAAGCCGGTATTTCGATCTGCGCTACCAGCAGCTCGACCCGGTAATTCGTAGGGCCCGGCTCGACCATGACCTGTTTGGCTGGACGGGCGGCGCGATGGTGCGGGCCGGCACGAAAGATCAGCGCACTTTCTTCGAAGAGGCAGTCTCCTTTGGCATTCGCAGCGGCGTGACGATACCGATCCGTGGCGGTTTTGGTCGGATGGCGGCATTTACGCTGGCCAGCGATGAGGATCGTTTGCATCCCGATCGCCTGATTGCAACCTCCGGGCACATATTGCGTCTGATCGGATTGCACTTCCACACGCATTTGGCGGCGCGGCAGTTGACAGCAGATGTGCCGCCGGTCAGCCCGGTCCTCGGACAGCGCGAACGGCAATGCCTCGCCTGGGCTGCTCGAGGCAAGACGGTCTCGGAAAGCGCGCTGCTGTTGGGAATCTCGCCCCGAACCGTCGCCTTTCACCTGGAGAATGCAAAGCGCAAGCTGGATGCAACATCGATTGCGCAATGCGTCGCGGAAGCCATTCGTCGTCGCCTCTTGACCTAAATCGATGCATCTGCGTGCGGCGATGCTTAAGAGGCTGGGTGGCCAACTGCCTCATACGGCCAGGACCTGGAACAGGCTGCGCAGATGCGTGCGAGCGAGCCCTCCAGCTGGCACCTCCAGAGACTTGCAGATCAGATTTGAAGCGGCTCTAGGGAAGGCGCCTTTGCGCTGTGGGCCGCGGGCGAATCAGCCGTGGCGTTCGGCTGAGGGTACACAAAGACAGTTCGCATTGGCTGGCTCCGCACCAAGATGTAACTAGATTAAACTGCTTCTAATTTCGGGTCTATCGTGCGGACCTGTTAAAAAGCACAGGCGCTGCAAATCCCCAATTCTGCTGTGGTGATCTCTCGTCGATTCAACCGGAGGTCACCGTGCTTGCAACCGCTTTGAACCATCACGCATTCGGACAGCATGTCGATCTGCTTGCCGACATGTATCGGCTGCGCAGGCATATCTTCAAGGATCGGCTTGATTGGTCGGTCGCGGTTTCCGGCGACATGGAAGTAGATCTCTTCGATGCGCTCGCACCTACCTATCTTCTGTTGCTGGCTGACGATGGCGCTGTGGTGGGCAGTGTGAGGCTGTTGCCGACGCTCGGACCAACGATGCTCGCAGACACGTTTCCGTTCTTGCTTGGCGATGGTCCAGTGCCGCGAAGTGACAAGGTCCTCGAAAGCTCGCGCTTCTGTGTGGATACAAAGCGAGCCTCCCAATTGGCGGGAAATGGCATCAATCGCGCAACCATCATGTTGTTTGCAGCCATGATCGAATATCTTAGAGCGCAAAATGCAGACAGCATCGTGACAGTGACAGACGTTCGAATGGAGAGGATCCTGCGCCGGGCGGGATGGCCCCTCGAGCGGCTAGGCGCGCCATGCCGTGTCGGACAAACCAAAGCTCTCGCAGGATATCTTCATGCCTCCGACGCGGCCCTTCACGCGCTCTACCAAGCCGCCGGCGTTCCTGGGCAGGTTTTGATTCCGGTCACCTCTATTCCTGCCGCAGCGTGACGTTTTGCGGTCGGAGCTTTCCGGATACGGCCGGAGGGTGATACATGCTGGCAGATCCAAGGCAGAGCGTCGTCGCCATCTTGAATCCTGATTGGGCGAGCGCCGGCGCTCGGGAGGAAGATGCCTTTAGGGTGAATTTGTTGCTTCTGGAGGCGGGATGTCGACTATTGGGCGTCACCCCGCTAGTCGTTGGCGATTGCAAGCTGCAAACATCGGCCACGGGTACGCCGCAGGTCCTTCAAATGGTCCCGCTTGATGGATTCCCTCTGTGGAAGGACGAGCGGTTCGTCGAACGGATGACGCGAGACGACCTACGCTATCTGTATCTCGCGGGCGCCTGGCTCGAGGAGGATGTGCTTATTGCAGCTCTGGAGGGCGCCGCTCGGGGCTACGATATACGCCTCCTGTCAGATCTGTCGGCCGCGAGGCGCGAAGCGGAACGGAAGCCGATGTTCGACCGTCTGGTGGCCCATGGCATGCTTGTGACGACTGTTCGCCAGACTTTGCTCGAGTGGGCTATTTGCCTCGGCGATAGCGGCCTGATCGAGGAAATCCGGAAATTTCTGAAATAGGATGCAGCAGCGAAATTCGGTGTCTTTACTCGTCGGTCGCCGAGATCTCATTCCATGCTTGGAAGTCCTCTCCACGATCATCCGCCAAGCACTCCTCGAATGGCACGCGTCTCTGGAGGATCAAGCGGTCAGACCGAGGATTTGGGATGCTTGCCAAATGGCGCCTCCCGCAAGCTGCCGCTTGCGGGCCGGGCTCTCGTGAACCGAGCCCGCTTTGCGGTCTCGGCCTCGCGGCTTCGATCCCTGGCGCAAACACGCCGCGCACGGATCCTGGCGTCCACGTGTCGTGTACGTCGTTGATCGCGCACGAGTGTCTCGATGATGTCCCGGAGATCGTTTGAGACGATGCTTTGAGGAGCCGGCCGCAGGCGGCCGGCGCTTTTGATGAGCCCCCGGAAGGCGGGGTGGGCGGCGCTCCCGCATAGCCCCGAACCGGCGGTCCGCAACCGCACCTCGCCGGGGCTCTCTTGAGTCGCTCGTGTGCTTGGCGCGGTCCTCCGCTAACGCTCCGGCCGTTCCGGTGCGGTCCGCCTCTCGCGTTCGGGGCTTTCCGGTCGCTCTTCGCCGCCCACCCCGCCTTTCGGGGGCAGGGCGCGGAAGAGGAGCGAGCGGAGATCGTCATGTCCGACAGTTCAACACACCATCGAGCCGCCAAGCCGAAGGCAAGTCTCTATGAAGAAATCACCGCCCGCGTCGTTGCGGATCTGGAGGCGGGCATCTTCCCGTGGGCCCGGCCTTGGGGCACTGGTGGCGGCAGTCAGGCTTTCGCCCTGCCCAGAAATGCAGCCACGGGCAAAACCTATTCGGGGATCAACGTCCTGATCCTGTGGGGACGGCTGTTCGAGTGCAGCTTCGCCTCGTCGCGCTGGCTCACCTTTCGCCAAGCCGCAAGCCTCGGCGGGTCAGTGCGCAAGGGAGAGCACGGCGTCACCGTCTGCTATGCCGATCGCTTCATTCCGAAACGCGAGCAGGGGGAGGCGGGGCGCTCTCCTCAAGGCGGACAGGAAGCGGACGGGGCGGCCATTCCATTCCTGCGGCGCTACACCGTCTTCAATGTCGATCAGTGCGACAACCTGCCGGATTACTGCCTCGTCGAAGCGCCGGCCTTGCCTGGGCGCGAGATCGTGCCGCAGGCCGAAGCGCTCACTGTTGCAACGCGCGCCAATATTCGCATCGGTGGCGCAAAGGCCTTCTACTCGCCATCGGAGGACGCCGTCCACGTTCCGCCACAGCCCGCCTTCTACGAGCAGATCAACTATTACCGAACGCTGTTTCACGAGCTTGGGCATTGGACCGGCCACTCCTCGCGGTTGAACAGAGATCAACCAGGCTCATTCGGCTCAAAGCTCTACGCCAACGAGGAACTGATCGCCGAATTGACCGCAGCCTTCGTCTGCGCCGCTCTGGCGATCGAGCCCACTGTCCGCCATGCCGATTATCTCGGCTCATGGCTCAAGGTCCTTCGGGAAGATAGCCGCGCAATCTTCCGCGCCGCCAGCAAGGCCTCCAAGGCTGCCGACTTTCTGCTTGCCTTCGCAGAAGCCGGCGAGCCCTACGCAACTGCGAGACAGCCCGAAATTGGTCGGTAGCAAGAGGTCGAAGGTGGCGCCCGCCTTCGCTCGCCCCGTGAACGGCCTCTCGAACGTCGGGCTCTTCGACGAGGCCGTCCGCAATTGACGAGCCCACACTCAAGAAGGACTATAGACATGGAACTGCGCAACATCGCTCTTTGCAATCTCAGAATCGCAAATGTCAACGTCAGGCACGGCCGGAAGGCCCCCGATATCTCCGACATCCTGCCATCGGTCCGCGCGCGTGGCGTGCTTCAGCCTTTGCTGGTCCGCCCCCAGGGCGATGCATTCGAGATCGTTGCCGGCCGACGTCGCTACTTTGCCGCAAGCAAGGTCGCGGAGGAGCAGGGATTGCCAACCGAAGATGTCCTGCTGCCATGCGCGGTTACGGACCCGGGAAGCGATGCCGATGCTCTGGAAGCCTCCCTGATCGAGAACGTCGCACGCGCCCCCATGGACGAACTTCAGGAATATGAAGCGTTCGCCAAGCTGTTGAAGCAGGGAAAGAGCGTCGCGGACATTGCCCAAACGTTCGGGCAGACCGAACGCTACATCATACAGCGCCTTGCGCTCGCAAATCTGAACGGCGCCATCAAGGAGGCCTACCGGAGCGGTGATATCGAGCCGGAGGAACTGCAACTGCTCGCCAGCGCCACACGCAGCCAGCAAAAGGACTGGGTCGCGGCGTTTGAAGCGGAAAATGGTCCGGATGGCGATGTTGATGGAGCCCCAAGGGGCCACCAGTTGAAGCAATGGCTGTTCGGGAGCGAGCAGATCGCGACCACCGCTGCGCTGTTTCCGCTCGAAGCCTACAAGGGCGAGATCGTCACCGATCTTTTCGGCGACGCCAGCTATTTTGCAGATAGCGCAGGTTTCTGGACGTTGCAGAACGCTGCCATTGCCGGCTTGAGAGACGACCGCGTGGCCAAAGGCTGGAAGGTCACCGTGCTCGACAAGGGCACGCGCTTTCCGTCATGGCAATATGACGAGGTCCCGTTGGAGGACGGCGGCGAAGCCTTCATCGAGGTCCGCAACAATGGCGAGGTGGAGGTTCACGAAGGCTATCGACCTTACGGGGAGACTTACAGCGCGGCCAAGGCAGGGGAGACCGACGGCGCGCCGCAAGCTGCACGACCCGAACTCACCAAGGCCGCCGAGAACTATCTTGCCCTGCACCGGCATGCGCTCGTCCGTGCGGAGCTGCTGGCTCACCCCGACATTGCCCTGCGCCTGGCCGTCGCCCACATGATCGGAAGTTCACAGCTCTGGAGCGTCAAGCCTGACCCGCAGCGAGCGGACAAGGAGACGACCAGACAAAGCGTAGCAACAAGCCCCGCCCAATCGGCCCTCAATTCCGAGCGGGATGCCGTGCTTGAGCTCTTGCAGGTCGCGAAGAGCTATTACGGGACCGTCACGCGCGGCAACGGCGATGGGTTTACGGCAGTCAGCCTGTTTGCCAGATTGCTGGCGCTGCCCGACGAGGCCGTGCTGCGGATCATGACCCTTGTCATGGCCGAGACCTTGGCGGCCGGCTCGATCCTCAACGAGGCCGCAGGGCTCGCGATCAAGCCGGACGTGACGCGGTGGTGGAAGCTGGACGACGTCTTCCTCGACCTCCTCAAGGATCGGACTGCGATCAATGCATTGCTGTCCGAGATCGCAGGCAAGGCTGTCGCGGACGCCAACGTGTCCGAGCCCGGCAAGGTGCAGAAAAAGATCATCCACGACTGCCTGAACGGCGAGGGAAGGGAGCGCGCGGAGGGCTTCGTGCCACGCTACATGACCTTCCCGATCGGCCATTACGATCCGAACAAGACCCTCGAAATCGCCCGGGTGTCGGAGAATATTAACGCTCTGTTTACCTCAATTTAGGCCTGACGATTCGGGCGCGGAACGCCCTCCCGCGCCCGAATTTTGCGGCGTCCGAGTCGCATCTGAGTCAATCCGGTGAACAGCAAATTCCGGGAATCGAGAACGGGACGACTCATCCTATAGCTCGATCAAATTGAGGGCAGTGCACGCATCATGGAGTTCGCGATGATGAACCCGTTCAAGCTGTTTCCCGAGCCGCAAGCGGTAAGGCTCAGCCGGATCTGTATCGCGCAGGTCGTCGTTTGCGCTTCGGCACTGACCTCCAACGCCATCCTGCTTTCGAAGATCGTGCCGACACTGATCAACGGATTCAACTGATCGCCGGTAGGTGACAATGGCGCGCCGCCCTTAGAAGGGGCAATCCAAAAACAAAAGCCGGACCGTTCCACGCGATACCGCGCTCAACGATCCGGCCTTGTTAGGTGGTTCAAACCACTCTCGGCCAGGGCGCCTAGTCGACCTCACATCAAGCTCAACGCTGCGTTGGCCCCGCGCTCCTTGGGACTGAAAGCGGGGTAGGTGAAGACCTACTTCTTTTTCTTCGCGGTTTTTTTCGCGGTGGTCTTCTTCGCCTTCTTCGGCGCGGTCTTCTTCGCCTTCTTCGCTTTCTTGGCCATGTGCCCTCCGTCAATGCATGAAGCTAAAGGTGCAGACCGGGAATCGGCATGCACAAAATGATCGTAACATCGAACATGCGAGATTGACATCACGGCACGTAGCCAGGCGTGTTGCGCCTTCGAGTCGCGCCTCTCTTCGCCATCAAGCAGCAATGAGGGGCGGCCCGGTCCCCGCGAGCAGCTCCGATGTGCCGATGAGCGTTAGTCCGCCGGCATCACAGATCAGTGCAAATACGCTGTCATCGTTCTGGCTGGAGGCCCCGCCGAGACGGGGAGAGAGAGCCTGCCTCAGCGCCAAGTCAGCCCGCTGCCAGCGAAAGGCTCACATAGTCCTTGCGGCTGTCCTCTCCGCGGCGGATCCAGCCCGACCGATCTCAGCGCCTTGGGTGAAGACGCGGAAATCGGGATGGGTCTCGGCGGCTCCTGCCGCGGGTTCGGATGGTGGAGATGTGGACCGGCAGCAAGACCGTCACGTCTTCCCATTGTGGCTGGGGATCATCCTGTGCCGCCCGATCGGGCGGGGCTTGTCCTCTTCTGTTGTCGGCGGGGCCGATCCCCTCATGCGTGGCGAAGAGACCTATGGGAAGCGCTCCGCCTGTCAAAACCTTCCCCGCCAGCTTTTTTCCCCGCCGGACGAAAGGTCCGGCTCCTCGCGGCCGCTTCGCTTTCAAAAAAGCCGTCAGCTCAGGTGCTCCGCATGCGCTGCGCCCCGAAGACGGGTTCGAAGGCGTTTCGCATCCCATCACGGTCTCGCCATCGCGAGGGGATCGGCTCCTCGCGGGAACAACAGAAGAGGACAAGACCATGACCGCGATCGGATACGTCACCAAGAACGACAACGGCAGCTACAAGGGCCAGCTCAAGACCGTCTCTATCCGGGCCGATATCGACATCATCCCGAACCGCGACAAGACCGCCGAGGCCCATCCCGACTTCCGCGTCTTCACCCAAGGCGTCGAGATCGGGGCAGGCTGGATCCGCCGCGGAGAGAACAGCCGGAAGGACTATGTGAGCCTGTCGCTGGCAGCGCCTGAGTTCGGCCCGCGCAAGCTCTACGCCAATCTCGGCCGTGCCGCCGGCCAGGACGACGACAGCGTGTTCGCACTGATCTGGAATCCCGCAGACTGATGTTAATCGGCCCCCGCGAGAGCTGCTCGCGGGGGCCGTGCTCTTGCCCCATTTGGACAGAACCATCCAAAGTTGTATCAATGGACTGGAGGGGCGCCTATTGAACCGTTCGGTGAGTTCCAAGCAAGGCCAAGACAGCGATCACGCCGCTTGCTGCTCGACCGCGGGTTATGATGGCGGTGACTGGGCGTGGGAGTTCTTGCGGCGGAACGCCGGCTATGTCGCCGACTGGCGAAGCAGCGTACCTCAGCATTTGCCGTGCATCACCCTGAACGATGGCACGAAGCTGCTGCGGCTCAGGCGGCGGTTTCTGCAAGCAGAGAAGTGGGGGCTTTATGCCTTCGCCAATCCAGGACTCTGCGCTCACAACGCAACTGCATTCTGGCATGCCAATGCTTTGAAGCGGGTCGTGCACCTGAATGCGAAGCAGCCAAACGGGGGCGAAGGGAACGTCCGGCGGCTCGCTGATTTCAACGGTGAGCGGCATGCGGTGATCGGCGTGGACGGCGTCCCGCTGGTCGTCCTGAAGCGCAATGGCGTCCGTGTTCCCCTCGAAATTCACGGCCTTGCGGTGCTGACGGCGGCGTTCACGCCCGTCTACGAGCTGCGCGATCTCGACGATCTCACAGCCCAGGCCGAGCTTTTGAGGCGTCTGCAGCGCTTCACCGACGCCGACTCTACAGCGGTTCAAAAACCGTCCTTTGCTGCCGACGAGCGCCTCCAGCAGGCTCTCATCGCGCTCGACGAGAGCCTGAAAGGCAAGACGTATCGACAGATCGCAATTGCGATCTTCGGGGAGAAGAAAGTCACTGAGGAATGGCGCAGTCATAGTCAATTTTTGCGCGATCGCACGCGACGCTTGGTCGCCAAGGGCACCGAGTTGATGAAGGGTGGTTACCGCGACCTTTTGGCCTGATCGAATTTTTTCCTTCTCCTTTGACGAACTTTGCCCGCGCGGGATGGCGAAAGCTCGCGCGCCATTTTCGCCACTCCACAAAGCCCTCAGATCTGACGACGCTTCTTCTTACACCTCTTGGTTGTACGAGGTGTGGGAAGGAAAGCTGAATGACGACGAAAGCTGACGATAAGGAGCCGGACAGGCCGTTCTTCAATACGGTGGAGGCGGCCGCCTGGCTCAGGCTCACCAAGAACACGCTGGAGAAGATGCGGGTCCAGGGCAGGGGACCAGCCTACCGCAAGCACGGACGCTATGTCCGCTATCACATCGAAGACCTCGTCGAATGGTCGCATGCGAGCAAGAGGAGGTCGACCTCCGATGCTGATTAAACGCACGAGACTTTGGCGCCAGGCCTCAACGCTCTCGGCCATGTGCGCCGGCATCATCTCGCTCCTGATGTCGTCCGCCCCCGCGGTTCCGGTGCTGATCTATAACGCTACCGGCAGCGCACCCCTCGGCTTCTACTATCTGGAGCCCCGGCTGCCAGCGCGCGGCGAGCTCGCCGTCTTCAAGCCGCCTCCCGCGATCGAACTTTTAATCGTCGCCTACCAAATTCTCCCGACGCCGGTCCCTCTATTGAAGCAGGTCGAGGCCATCGGCGGCGACGAAATTTGCCGCGCCAAGGAGCCGACCGGGACCATTGCGATCAACGGAAAGGTCGTCGCCGAAGTACTGGAGAAGGACAGGGAAGGGCGACCTCTGCCGATCTGGGAAGGCTGCCTGAGGCTCGTGGAGGGGGAATATTTCCTGCTGCAGCCCCATCCGAATTCCTTTGACTCGCGGTACTTCGGGCCGGTGCTTCGCTGCGATATCCTGGGCGTCGCACGTCCGCTCTGGACATGGAATCCGGATATGTGAGCGGTTGGTTTTACGGGCGCGCGTCTGAAACAATGGCGCGCGCCATTTCTTGCTCGGCTCGAGCCCATTCGGCTGCACCCGCGTCGGGCCTGTTGGGTAAGGTCTCCCAGCACAGGGCCTATCAAACCTCCACGACGAGCGACCGGATCGAGACGCTGATAGTCACGTCCTCGATTTCGCTAGCTCGCACGCGGGTTGGCACGCGTAAGCCGCTTTTCTCTTGAATGGGGGACTTGAGGGGCGCTGCCCCGTCACCCCCGCAAGACCTTCTTTCGTCCTCCGGCGCAGCAAGTCGGTCGCACGTCGCAGCTCACGCTGCTCGGTGCAACCGCGTTGCGCACCATCGGATGCACGCCGGCAAAGCCGGCGCCGAAACAAGCTCTCGCCCCCCGAAACCCCGGTCTCGCCGACGGGCAGGCGGCATGGCGAAGGCCATGCGCGCCGCGCCGATCAAACGCCCAGCAAGGGCCGACAAGCGAGACATCACGATGGCAAAATTGACGAAGGCGGAGGCCAAGGCACATGCCGAGGCCGTCGAACTGCTCAAGAAGGACGTCCTGACTTACGACGAGCGTGTGTTTGTGCTCGACAATTGGCACGAGGGCGCAAGCCACATCAACGGATCGGCGGGGGCATTCTTTACCCCTAGCGGCCTTGCCGGAGACTTCGCGATTGATGCTTACGGCGGCCGAACCGTCGACCTTTGCGCCGGAATTGGCGCACTCGCATTCCACGTCTATTGGAGGGCCCACTACGCGCGGGGCCGCGACGAGCCACAGAAAGAGATCGTCTGTATCGAGCGTAATCCTGCCTATGTCGAGGTTGGGTGCAAGGTGCTGCCGGAAGCGAAATGGATTTGTGCTGATGTGTTCGATCTGGACTTGCCAGGCCTCGGACATTTCGGCTGCGCGATCGCAAATCCCCCGTTCGGAGCCCCCCCCCGGATCGGAAGCGGACCGCGCTACACCGGGCGGTCTTTCGAGTTTCACGTGATCGATATCGCTTCCGATATTGCGGACTATGGCGCGTTCATCGTCCCCCAGGCGTCTGCGCCGTTCCAATATAGCGGCGTGCAGTGCTACCGCGAACGCAAGAGCGCGGACTATCTCAAGTTCACCGAGCAGACCGGAATTCAGCTCGAAGCGGGCTGCGGCGTAGACTGTTCTTACTATCGTGACGAGTGGAAAGGCATCGCGCCCAATGTCGAAATCGTCTGCGCCAACTTCGAGGAAATCCCTCGCAACAAGGTTCGATCTTCAGCCGAGCCTGAGGCCGAGCTGCGCGCTCTCTGGAGCAAAAACGGCGTTCCGGTAGAGCGGCAGGAGGCGATAATTCGCGAGGTCGAGGCCAAAGCAAGGGCCGGAATTCGGTTTGAAGAACGCCCCCTCCAGGCGGACTTGTTCACTGATCTTGGACCTTCTGCACCCAAGCGCTGACCGTCTTTGCGACTAATTTCGTCTCGCAAATTGCCCGAGCGAGCCAGGCTACCAAGCCTGGTTCACTCGGTCGGCCTCCGCGCGGCTGATGAACTTCCGCGCTCGTCGGACAGCCCAAAGGCCCGTTGTAGAGCGCAGCCATTTTTCATTCATCGTGTACCACCTTTGGCCTGTAAGCGTCCGGCGGCTGCACACCGGGTAGCTCGTGATATCAGCCGTCAGTTTCCAGGTTCGTGGGCGCCCCATGGCGGACATTCGGTGTGCATTCGAAACGCTGCAACCCGATCACGACGTTGAGACTTTCGAGTTTGCTACTAACGGATCTTCGCTCACGGGGGCAAGAATTCGCGGTGCTGATGGCAATAGGGGCGATGCCTTCGGCCCGCGCTCTACTCGTCGCTTCGCTCCTCACCGAGCCACCCTACGGGTGTCTCGGCCCTTCGGGTAACGATCGCTATCGCGAGCGCGCGCAAACGGTGGGGCTTCGCAAGTCAACTGCCAAGTCGCGGCGGCTCTTTCGCTAAAAAAGCAAAAAGCGGGAGGGCAAGATAAAAGCACTGGCGCTACGGAGCGCCTAAGCCGTTGTCTGCACATCCAAGAGTTAGCGCCACCGCACGCTGCGATGTCGGCAGTTAGGGCCCAAGGCAATGCTATCGTTTGTTGATTACCTCTACGTCTTGGCAAACGGTCGTCCGATTCACATATCCGCGGCCTTCGCTAGCGGAGAGGCCGGATCATGCACGGCGTCGATGACGACGAATTCGAAGTCAAGCTCGGCCGGATCGGCAATCGCAAAGCCAGGAAAGCAACCAGCTATTTGCGGCGCGTGCGCCAGGCGGCAGACAAGGCCGGCGTCAGTTCGCGCCGAGCGTCAAACTTCTCCGGTGGCCGGATCGGTCGGGGGCACGCGCAAGGCACGGTGCTGGCCGGGGCGGCGAGAGCTAAGGGTCAGCGCCGGGTCGTGATCAAGGCTCGCATCGTGCGCATTAAGTCTGGCAACGCCGGCGCCGTTCGGGCCCATCTGCGTTATGTGCAGCGCGACGGCGTCACACGGGACGGCGAGCCGGGCGAGCTCTACGATGCCGCAGGCGATCGGGCCGACGGCAAGGCCTTCACGGAACGGAGCGAGGGAGATCGCCACCAGTTCCGGTTCATTGTGGCGCCGGAGGATAGCGCGGAACTCTCCGACCTGAAGCCCTTCGTCCGCGACCTGATGCGACAGATGGAGACTGACCTCGGCACCAGGCTCGACTGGGTCGCAGCTGATCATTTCAACACCGGCCATCCGCACACCCACATCGTCCTTCGTGGAAGGGATGACCAAGGGCAGGACCTCGTGATCGCACGCGATTATATCTCTCACGGCCTGCGGGCGCGGGCCGCCGATCTGATCACGCGGGAGCTCGGTCCAGAGACGGAGATCGAGGCCATGCGCAAGCTCCAGCAGGAGGTGACGGCCGAGCGGTTCACGCGCCTTGACCGGGCCATCGTGCGCGATGCGCCGGATGGCGCCCTTGAACTCAGCGCGACGCCGGCAAGAGATCCAGCCTGGCTGGCCGCTCGGATGGGGCGGCTACGAGCGCTCGAGCGGATGGGACTTGCGGAAGAAACCGGCCCCGGCCAGTGGCGGATCGATGCCGCCCTCGAGGCAAAGCTCAGACGCATGGGCGAGCGGGGCGATATCATCAAGACCATGCACCGCGAGCTTGCCGCGGCTGGACTGTCGCGGGCCCCTGGCGGCTACGCGATCTTCGATCCAGGACAGAGCAGCCAACGGCTGGTCGGGCGTGTCGTCGGTGAGGGGTTTGCGGACGAACTGAGGGAGCGCCGCTATGTGGTCGTGGATGGCATCGATGGGCGGACGCACTATGCGGAGATCGGCAGCCTCTCCAATCAGGATGAGCCACCGGTCCGGAACACGATTGTCGAGCTCAGCTCTCGCGCCGCGGAGCCGCGCCAGATCGATCGAACCATCGCGGCGATCGCCGCCGCCAATGACGGACGTTACAGCGACCACCTTCATCGCCGGTTCGACCCGCAGGCCTCAAGCGAATATGTCGCATCCCATGTGCGGCGTCTGGAATCGATGCGGCAGGAGGGCATGGTCAGCAGGCTCAGTGACGGGAGCTGGGCGGTGGGCGACGATCACCTTGATCGGGCGCTGCAGTATGAGAGCCGCCAGCGCGCCCGCCATCCTGTGCGGCTTGCCGTGCTGTCATGGCAGAGGCTTGAGGATCTCCCGCAGGCGGTGGGCGCGACCTGGCTCGATCGTCAGCTTGTCGCCAAGACGCACGAGGCGCTGGGGCCGAGCGGAATGGGTGCTGAGGTCGAGGCCGCGATGCGGGCGAGACGGCAATGGCTGATCGAGCAGGGGCTTGCGCGCGAGCAGGATGGGCAGGTGCGCTATGCGCGGGATTTGCTGCGGACCCTTGAGGCGCGTGAACTCGGACGGGCAGCCGCAGATATTGCGGCGCGAACGGGACTTGAGCATCTCGACGCCAAGGCCGGCGACAATATCGCGGGTGTCTACCGGCGCATGCTGACGCTGAACAGCGGCCGCTATGCGCTGATCGAGCGGTCCCATGACTTCACGCTGGTGCCCTGGCGGCCGGTGCTGGAGAGAGCGCGCGGGCAGTCGGTCACCGGCAGCGTGGGCGGCGAGGGCATATCCTGGTCGATCGGCATCAAGCGCGGGATCGGGCGCTAAGGGGCTGGCTACCGGCCGGAGCCAGCTCATTTCTTCGGCGAGGCGGTTCGCGCAAAGCTCTCACAATCGCGCGCAACGCGCTGAAACTCTTGATGGTTAACTATCTTCTCGAGAATAGTATAACTCGCGGTAGAGGCCTCCGCGCCCGCGGACCGGCGGCTGCCCGGGTGGACAATGATCGTCGGAAAGCTGGACGGTCCAAGGGATGCGCTCGCCGCAACCAACGGCATTCAAGCGACGAGCGAATAACTTGTACTTCGGCCTCCGCCTTCGTCCTTGGCGAGAATGCCCTGATCAACGAGGTCCTGGATGTCGCGCAAGGCAGTGTCGGGCGAGCACTTCTCGATTCTGGCCCACTTGCTGGATGTCAGCTTGCCCTCGAACCCGTCCAGCAGACGGTTCAGCATGTCGCGCTGCCGCTCATTGATCCGCGCTGTGGCATGCCGTTTCCAGAAGTCGGCTTTTGCAAGCACCGCTGCGAGAATGGTCTCAGCTCCAGTGAAGGCGCGATCGAGGCAGCCCAGGAACCACTCAAGCCACGGCGTGATGTTGAGGTCGCCCTTCTGGGTGCTCTCCAGCATGTCGTAGTAGGTCTTCCGCTCGCTGCGTATCTGGGCGGACATGCTGTAGAAGCGCTGCGGAATTCCTTCAGAGCGGGCAAGGGACATGTCGGCGATGGCGCGGGCGATGCGTCCGTTGCCGTCCTCGAAAGGGTGGATGGTCACGAACCAAAGATGCGCGATCGCGGCCTTGATGATCGGGTCAATCTTCTCCACGGTGTTGTACCAGCTCAGAAACGCGGTCATTTCAGCATCGAGCTTTTCGGCGGTGGGTGCCTCGTAATGGATGCGCTCACGACCATAATCGCCGGAGACAACCTGCATCGGTCCCGCTGCCGCATCCCGCCAGGCTCCCACCGCGATCTTCTTCAGGTTGCTGCGACCCGTCGGAAAGAGCGACGCATGCCAGCCAAAGAGCCTCTCTGAGGTGAGCTCAGCTTTGAACTTCTGCGTGGCGTCGAGCATCATCTCGACAACGCCTTCGACATTGCGGTCTGCCGACGGCAAGGCGCCCGCGTCCATGCCGAGGCGACGCGCAAGCGAAGAGCGCACCGCATCCTTGTCGAGTTTCTCTCCCTCGATTTCGCTGGACTTGAGGACTTCCTCCGTCAAGGTGGTCAGGACAGCCTCTTCCTGTTGGGCGAAACCCAGGGTCTGCATTCGGCCTATGAGCTGGCCTTGCCTGAGCCGGACAGCCGCGAGCAGCTTCGCCAGAGCATCCATATCCCAGGAAAAGTGAGGCCAATCAGTGAGTTGGTGAATATATCTTGGCATTCTCCGCACTCCTTGCGGAGAATATGGCCCCTATTCTCCGCATCCGCAAGGGAATTCACCGCAATTTATGCGGAGAATAGAGCGGCTATTCTCCGCATCGAGTGGGACCCTGTGCATGGTTGCGGTTTCCCTAACGACCTCGCTCCCGACACTTCCCGGACCGAAAATCCGCCGACGCGCGAATGTCGTTGCGACGATCACTTGGCCAGGGCGCCCGAATGCGACGGTGTAGCGGGGCGACCCCGAGGGACCGTTCTCTCGCGCAAATTATACTCGTTTCGCGGAATGAGTATAACCGGCCCGTCTTCGGATTCTCAGCTGATGCTGAAGATTCAAGATCGAACGCCCAAACGAGGTCGTTCGATTCGCTCGCTTCCTTGCTTACAACGTCGGTGAGCTGAGCAATCAGCTGAGCCAGACGATTGATCCAGTTTGATCAGGCCGTTCACCTTCTATTGAGGCGCTTCCTCAACCACGCTGAAGCTGGCCCATCATCGATCTCTCACTGATGAGGTTGATCGAAGCGGATCTCGTTGCTGACCGCGATTTTTATTCAGGTTGAATGCTCCGGTTACTCGCGCTTTTCATCTCGCCGCGCTCGCCAACGCGAGTGAGTGGGGCGGACAATGTTTCCAGCAAAAATCTACATCGGTCAGATCACTGTCGTCTTCGGCATCGTCATCGCCTCGACGTGGGGAGCAACGCAATGGACTGCGGCTGCTCTCGGCTTTCAGGAGCGGCTTGGCGTGCCCTGGTTCCTGGTTGCCGGCTATCCGGTCTATCTGCCCTGGCGATTGTTCGAATGGTGGTTTGCCTACGAGGCGTACGCGCCCGAAATCTTTGAAGAGGGCGGAGCCATTGCTGCCGCGGGCGGCATCGCCGGCGCGCTGTTTGCAATCTTCAACTCGGTGTGGCGCGCGCGGCAAAACCAACTCGTGACCACTTACGGCTCCGCCCGCTGGGCGACGCCCAAAGAGATCAAGCAGGCCGGCCTCTTCGCAGCCAAGGGCGTGTTTCTGGGCCGTCTTGAGAATAACTATCTGCGCCACGACGGACCGGAACACGTCATGTGCTTTGCGCCGACCCGGTCGGGAAAGGGCGTGGGACTGGTGTTGCCGACATTGCTGTCATGGACGTCGTCGGCGGTGGTGCATGACATCAAGGGCGAAAACTGGGAACTGACCTCCGGTTGGCGCTCGACGTTTTCGCACTGCCTGCTGTTCAACCCCACGGACTCAAGAAGCGCACGCTACAATCCGCTGATCGAGGTCCGCAAAGGCGCGGCCGAAGTCCGCGACGTGCAGAACATCGCCGACATCCTGGTCGACCCTGAAGGGGCGCTCGAACGCCGAACCCATTGGGAGAAAACCAGTCATTCGCTCCTGGTCGGTGTCATTCTCCACGTCCTTTACGCGGAAGAGAAGAAGACGCTCACCCGCGTCACCGAGATCCTGGCCGATCCTGCGCAGTCCTTTGAGAAGACGCTCAGGATCATGCTGGCAACCAATCATCTCGGCACCCAGACCGAACCGAAGGTGCACCCCGTCGTCGCTGCGACCGCGCGAGAGCTGCTCAACAAGTCCGAGAACGAACGCTCCGGCGTTCTGTCGACCGCCGTGAGCTTTCTTGGGCTCTACCGCGATCCCGTCGTCAGCCGGAACACCGAATCCTGCGATTGGCGTATCGCCGATCTCGTCAGTGCCGACAAGCCGGTCACGCTGTATCTGGTCGTTCCGCCGTCGGACATCAGCCGTACCAAGCCGCTGATCAGACTGATCCTCAACCAGATCGGCCGCCGGCTGACCGAGACGCTGAACACCAAGGCGGGTGACCGCACGCACCGCCAGCTCCTCATGATGCTGGATGAGTTTCCTGCACTTGGCAGGCTCGACTTCTTCGAAAGTGCGCTCGCCTTCATGGCCGGTTACGGCATCCGCGCCTATCTGATCGCGCAATCGCTCAACCAGATCGCAAAGGCGTATGGCGAGAACAACGCGATCCTGGACAATTGCCACGTCCGCATTGCTTTCGCCGCCAATGACGAACGCACCGCCAAGCGGATCTCGGATGCCCTTGGCACCGCGACAGAGCTACGTGCACAGCGCAACTACGCCGGTCATCGGCTAGCTCCCTGGCTCGGCCACGTTATGGTCAGCCGTCAGGAGACCGCGCGTCCTTTGCTGACGCCTGGCGAAGTGATGCAGCTGCCGCCCGACCAGGCCATCGTCCTGGTTTCTGGCCTTGCACCGGTCCGGGCGATGAAGCTGCGGCACTATGAGGACGCAAACTTCGTCAGTCGTCTGCGCAAGCCCCCATCCTTGGTGGGCGACGCGTATGCCGATCGGCCAGCGATCCGCACTAATGATTGGCGCGGCGAGGCGCGCGCCACCGACCTTCGACTTGCGACCATGCCGTATCGCGAGCTCATGCAGACGGGCGGTGAGGAAGGCGGCCTCAAGCAGCAATTGCCGTTGTTCGACGAAGCCGCACCGGCTGTGAACGATGCTCGGGCCTTCGAGGAGCGATTGCTTGACGACGAGTCTGACGTCGCCGCCGATCGCAACCAGATGCAGCAAGCCGCAAGCGCGTCCAGCGCCGTACGTCGAGCCCACGCCGTCACCCGCGACGATGACGACCTTCTCCCCTCATTCTGAAGAGCATTCCCGATGAAACCGAAACTGTCGGCCTACGTCAGCGATAGCGTGGCGCAACGGCTCGAACTCGCGGCCAAGCGGCCGGGAACCAATAAGTCAGCGATCGTGGACGCTGCGCTTGATCGCTTTCTCAATCCTGAGCGCGACACGAGCGGCGATGCGGCGCTGATCCGAAGGCTGGACCGGATGAGCCGGCAACTGGAACGAGCCGACCGCGACGTGAGCGTCCTGGCGGAGACCATCGCGCTTTTCATCCGCTATTACCTGACCATCACCCCGCCGCTGCCTTCGCAAGACCAGGACGCAGCGCGTGCGCTGGGCCGCGAGCGGTTCGAGATGTTTGTAGCCCAGGTCGGCAAACGCGTTGCCTCCGGTGGCCGGCTTGTTGCCGACGTCATGGATCGCGTCAGCGCCTCCAAGCCGGATCTCTTCATGCGGAATCTCGAGGAGGGCGCCCCTCTTGGCGCTGCCCAACCCAGCGATACTGGATCCCGTGCGCCGAGCGCGACGGGTGAGCCGCCGGAGCATTCTCCGGCAGGGCGAGAGGAGGTCGGCAATGTCTGATCTCCTCTCGCCGGAAACCCGCGAACGACGCCGCGGCATGCTGCGGACCGCGATGGGGCCGGCCATCGCGCTGGCGCTCGAAGAGCCTGATGTCGTCGAGGTCATGGTTAATCCCGATGGAAGGCTTTGGCTTGATCGGCACGGGACCGGCCGCGCGGACACCGGCGTCGTCCTGACGCCGCAGGAGTCGGAGCGGATCATCCGGCTTGTTGCAAGCCATGTAAGGGCCGAAGCGAACGGTTCGTCTCCAATCATCTCGGCCGAGCTGCCCGAAACCGGCGAACGCTTCGAAGGCGTCCTGCCACCAGTCTCGCTCGCGCCGTGCTTTGCCATCCGCAAACCCGCGACGACCACGTTTCGCTTGTCCGATTACGTCAAGGCGCAGATTGCCTCGCCATTGATGGCGAAGGTGCTGACCACCGCGGTCACCGAGGCCCGCAGCATCCTGATTGCCGGCGGCACCGGGTCCGGCAAGACGACGCTTGCTAATGCGCTTCTTGCGGAGATCGCCGGCCTCGAAGAGCGGGTGGTCATCATCGAAGACACCCGCGAGCTGCGCTGCGATGCAAAGGATGCCGTGACGCTCCGGACCAAGCCGGCCGTGGCGAGCCTTGCCGATCTCGTCCGCTCGACACTGCGCCTACGCCCCGACCGCATCATCGTCGGTGAGGTCAGGGGCGCCGAAGCCCTCGACATGCTGAAGGCCTGGAATACCGGCCACCCCGGCGGAATTGCCACGGTCCATGCCAATTCGGCACGAGCTGCGCTCTACCGGATCGAGCAACTGATCCAGGAAGCGGTCGCAACCGTGCCGCGCCGGCTCATTGCCGAAGCAATCGACCTGGTCGTCTTCATCAAGGGACGGGGTCCCGCACGGCGCATCGAAGCCGTCGTCGAGCTCAAAGGTCTCGATCCGTCAGGCGACTACCTGCTTGAGACCCCGCCCGGACTTCCAAACACCTCCCATCGCCCCTGACCTGAAGGAGACTGCCCTATGTCCATTCGACTGCGTCTAAACGCGCGTTCGCGCCTTCGTGGCTTCTGCTTGGTCAGCGGGTTACCGCTGGTCACGCTCGGCGCGGCGTCGGCTTGCGTGCTCCTCAGCGTCACGGCGGCACACGCCGCCGGTTCCGGCATGCCTTGGGAAGCGCCGCTCCAGCGTGTCCTGGAATCCGTGCAAGGGCCCGTCGCCAAGATCGTCGCCGTCATCATCATCACGGTAACAGGCATCTCGCTGGCCTTTGGCGATACCTCCGGTGGATTCCGCAAGATGGTCCAGGTCGTATTCGGCCTCTCGATCGCCTTTGCCGCGAGTTCCTTCTTCCTTTCGTTCTTCTCCTTCGGTGGTGGAGCACTGATCTGATGCGCCCCGACGGATTTGAACTCGTGCTCCACCGTTCGCTGACTGAACCGATCCTGCTCGGCGGCGCCCCGCGTGCCGCAGCCATCCTGGTCGGGACCCTCTCAGCCGTGCTTGCGCTCGGCCTGCGGCTTTGGCTCGCAGGCCTCCTGCTCTGGGTCATCGGCCACAGCGCGGCCGTTTGGCTCGCCAAGCGCGACCCGGCCTTCGTCGAAGTCGCCATTCGTCACACCAAGCATAAAGGGCGGCTCGCATGCTGAACTTGAGAGAATTCCGCGGCAACGCCTATCGGCTGGCGGACTGGTTGCCCTGGGCCTGCCTGGTCGCCCCTGGCGTCATCCTGAACAAGGATGGCAGCTTCCAGCGGACGATACGCTACCGCGGACCGGACCTCGATAGTGCGACCGAGGCCGAGCTGATGAGCGTCGCATCCCGCGTCAACAACGTTCTGAAGCGCTTTGGCTCAGGTTGGGCTCTCTTCTTTGATGCGACGCGCATCCCGGCCTCAGAGTATCCGAGGTCGGAATTTCCCGATGCGGTGTCGTGGCTGGTGGATGAGGAGCGACGGGCCGGTTTCGAAGGCCCGGCCGGGGTGGCGTGGGAGGATCCGTCACGCCCGGGCGGGCAGCACTTCGAGAGTGTGCTGCATCTGACGTTGATGTATTTGCCGCCGGCCGAAACGGTCTCGCGCCTCGAAGGCCTGTTTCTGGAGCGCCCCAAGGCGAGGAATCGCGCGGAGCGAAAAGAACAACGAATTCGGCGCGTCCCGTCGAGCAAAACCCCCAAGCAAGGGGAGATCGACGGTGAGATTGATGAGCAACAGAGGTTTGCCAGCAACGACAAAGGCTATCGCGATCACCTCCAAAGATTCATTCAGGAAACCGATCGGGCGATCGATCTGCTCTCGTCGGTCTTGCCCGAGATCTGGCCTCTCAGTGATGCGGAGGCGCTCACCTATCTTCATAGCTGTATCTCAACGAAGCGCCATCCAGTCAGCGTTCCCAAGATCCCGGCCTATCTAGATTGTTTCCTAAGCGATCAGCCATTAACCGGGGGATTGTCGCCGGCGATCGGGCGGAGCCATCTGCGCGTGTTGACGGTCCTTGGGTTTCCGCACGTCACATTTCCAGGCTTGCTCGATGAACTGAATCGGCTCGGCATTGCCTATCGCTGGGCAACCCGGTTTCTTCCGCTCGACCGTACGCAGGCAAACGCAACTCTGTCGCGATACCGGCGGCAGTGGTTTGCCAAGCGGAAGTCGCTCGGAGCGATCCTCAAGGAGGTCATGTTCAACGAGCAGGCGGCGCTGCTCGACACTGACGCCAGCAACAAGGCAATTGATGCCGACGCGGCGCTCTCCGAGCTCGGCGACGATCTGGTCGCCTTCGGCTATATCACCACGACCGTTACTGTATGCGACGAGGACTCGCATCAAGCTGACGAGAAGATCCGTGCGGTCGAGCGGGTGATCAATAGCCGGGGCTTCACGGCCATCCGCGAGAGCGTCAACGCCGTGGAAGCCTGGCTCGGCAGTCTGCCGGGCCAAGCCTATGCCAACATCCGCCAGCCGATCGTCCACACCCTGAACCTCGCCCATATGTGCCCATTGTCGGCAGTATGGGCTGGACCCGAACGGTGTGAGCACCTCGACGGCCCGCCGCTTCTGATCGCCAAGACCAAGGGGGCGACCCCGTTCCGGTTGTCGCTCCACGCCGGCGACGTCGGGCACACCATCATTGTCGGACCTACGGGAGCGGGCAAGTCGGTCCTGCTTTCGATGCTCGCGCTGCAATTCCGTCGATATCCGAATGCGCAGTTGATCACGTTTGACAAGGGCCGGTCGGCACGGGTTACCACGCTCGCGTTATCTGGAGCCTGGTACGAGCTGGGCGCCAAGGGCGGCATCGCCTTCCAGCCGCTCAAGGATGTCGCGGAGGAGGGCGCGAGGCTCTGGGCGCTCGACTGGCTCTGTGGCGTCCTCGCCCATGAGCGCGTGACAGTGACCCCCGACGTCAAGGAGACGCTCTGGTCGGCGCTCCGGAGCCTCGGGTCTGCGCCCGTCTCGCAGCGGACGATGACCGGGCTCGTAGCGCTGCTTGCCCGCGACGCGCTGCGGCAGGCGCTGCAGCCCTACACGCTGGAAGGACCCTACGGCCGCTTCCTGGACGCAGACGCCGACCGTCTTTCCGGCGCCGACGTGCTCACCTTCGAGATGGAGGAACTCATGGCGTTGCCGGGGCTGGTGGCGCCGGTCCTGACCTATCTCTTCCACACTCTTGAAGAGCGGTTTGATGGCCGGCCTACGCTGTTGGTACTCGATGAGGCCTGGGTGTTTCTGGACGACCCGCTGTTCGCGAGCCGGATTCGCGAATGGCTGAAGACGCTGCGAAAGAAGAACGTGGCTGTGATTTTCGCGACCCAATCGCTGGCCGATATCGCCGACAGCCAGATTGCCCCTGCAATCATTGAATCCTGCCCAAGCCGCATCTTCCTTCCGAATCCCCGTGCACTGGAGCCGACCCAGACCGAGACCTATCGCCGGTTCGGCCTGAACGACACGCAAATTCGCCTGATCGCGGAAGCGTTCCCGAAGCGCGACTACTACCTGCAGTCCCGCGCCGGAAACCGCTTGTTCGAACTCGGCCTCGGACCGGCGGCGCTTGCGCTGGTCGCAGCGTCCTCGCCGGAAGATCAACGGACCGTCGATGCGGTCCTGTCTCGCTCCGGCCCCCATCACTTCGCCAAGCGCTATCTCGCAGAGCGAGACCTGCACTGGGCAGCGAACCTGATCAGCACCTTCGAACAGGCCAAGGCCTGACCTCAATCTCAACTCCTGGAGTCTTCCATGCTCGAAAGTGTCGGCCGCATGTTCTTGGGTACAACTTCTAGAGTTATCGTGACAACGATCCTATCGATTGCCATCGCCGTGAATGGTTCACGACGGCTTGGCGCGTTTGATATCGTATTCGATCCTACCAATTACAGCCAGAATCTCCTGACTGCCGCACGAGCGCTTGATCAGATCAACAATCAGATCAGGAGCCTCGAGAACCAGGCGCAATCGCTGCGCAATCAGACAAAAAATCTCGCTGCCTTGCCGACGAGCGTCGTCGGCCAACTCACGTCGACGATCAACCAGATGAACACTCTGATTGGTCAGGCCAAGAACATTTCATTCGATGTTCAGAGAACCCAACAGGATTTCGAGCGGCTGTATCCTCGCCAATATGCGGCAGCCGTTTCGTCCGACAAGATGGTTCGGGACGCGACCTCTCGCTGGGACAACAGCTACGACGGACTGAAGCAGTCGCTCACGCTTCAGTCGGCGATTGTCGGCTCGTTGGATCAGGACGGCCAGACGCTTCGAACGCTGATGGCAAATTCGTCCGCTGCAGTCGGCTCGCTGCAGGCTCAACAGTCTGGCAATGAATTGCTCGGCCTCCAGATCAAGCAATCGTTGCAGACCCAGGCTCTCATGGCAACGCAGGCGCGCGCGGACACGTTGCGTGCAGCAGAACAGCAGGCATCGTCCGCCGCCGCGAAGGAGCGATTCAATCGCTTCATCGGCGATGGCCATGCTTACACCGCCGGCAAGTAGGTGAGGGCGCTATGGCTGATCTCTCCGTCATCGACCGCTTCACCGACACCTTCTCGCGCTACATCGACTCCGGATTTGGCCTTCTGTCCGGCGACGTCTCATTCTTGAGCTCAACGTTGATTGGCATCGACCTGACGCTGGCGGGACTTGCCTGGAGCATGCGGGCGGACGACCACATCATGGTCACGCTCGCCAAGAAGGTGCTTTATGTCGGTGCTTTCGCGTTCATCATCGGCAACTTCAAGAGCCTTGCCGATATCGTGTTCGCGTCGTTCTCCAGCATCGGGCTGAAGGCATCAGGCGGAAGCCTGAGCGCCGCCGACCTGGCGCGGCCGGGTTTCGTCGCGTCAGCGGGATTTACTGCGGCACATCCTCTTCTCGAGGAGACCGGCCAGTTCTCAGGCTTCGACGTTCTAACCAATCTGCCAACGATCCTGATCCTGCTCTTCTGCTGGATCCTGATCGTGCTCGCCTTTTTCATCCTTTCGGTTCAGCTCTTCGTCACGCTGATCGAATTCAAGCTGACGACGCTCGCAAGCTTCATTCTCGTACCATTCGCTCTATGGGGAAAGACCTCGTTCCTAGCGGAAAAGACGCTTGGCAATGTCGTCGCCTCTGGAGTGAAGGTCATGGTTCTCGCGATCATCATTGGGATTGGCTCGACTATTTTCGGCCAGCTCGCAAGCACGTTGACGCGGCCAGTCGACATCGTGTCGGCCATGAGCCTGTTGCTTGCGGCTCTTTCTCTGTTCGGACTTGGCATCTTCGGGCCGGGCATCGCGGCAGGACTGGTCTCGGGGGCGCCCCAGTTGGGGGCAGGTGCGGCCGCAGGGACAGCGGCGGGCGCGGCAGCGGTCGTTATCGGCGGCGGAGCTGCGGTCGCAGGAGGCTTGCGCCTTGCGGCGGGCGGTTCAATGGCTGCCGTCCGCTCTGCAGCGTCTCTCACGGGGGCGTCTTCGGCCGCAGGCACGTCGGCCCGGGCCGCAACCGCGGATCAGCTCTCAAGTGCGAGCGCTGGCGGCGCATCGAACGGCGCGGCTGCGTCAGGTACGGCGCGCCCGGCTGCATCGTCTGGCCGGGGACACGCAAGGGAAGCAGCGCAGGTTGCTGCTCACACTCTGAAAGAGGGTGACAAGGGCGGGCACTCTTCGGGCCCGAAGCTCGGGGAGGAGTAGGATATGGCAGGTCATCCCTTTCAACGCGTATCTGTTCGATACGGCGAAACGCCTGAGCCGGTCACGCCCTATCAGAAGGCGGCCCAAGTCTGGGACGAGCGGCTAGGGTCCGCCCGCGTTCAGGCGAGCAATTGGCGATTGGCAGCGCTGGCGGCCATCGGCCTGTCGGGCGTGCTCGGAATGACGATCTTTGCGCAGATCGCTCGCTCGGGTGTCGTTCCTTACGTGATTGAAGTTGATCGGCTCGGGGAAGTCCGAGCAGTCGGACCAGCACTCGAAGCCTATCAACCGTCGGACGCACAGATCGCGCATTTCCTTGCACGGTTCATCGAGAACGTCCGCTCGCTGTCGATCGATCCGGTCATCGTCCGGGCGAACTGGCTGCGTGCCTACGACTTCGTCACCGACCGCGGCGCGCAAGCCTTGAACGACTACGCGCGCGAAGCCGATCCGTTCACAAAGATCGGCTCCAGGACCGTGACCACTGAGGTCACATCCGTGGTGCGCGCGTCCGGTGACAGCTTCGAGATCCGCTGGAAAGAAAACACCTACGAGAATGGCGCGATCGCAAAGATCGAGCGTTTCACGGGTCTCGTCACCACCGTTCTCAAGCCGCCCGCGGATGCCGAAACGCTGCGGAAGAACCCCCTCGGGCTCTACGTCCATTCCCTCAACTGGTCGCGCGACCTCATTGGAGACGCCAAATGAATTTAAAAGTCCTCACCAAGCTCGCGTCGGCCAGCGTCCTGGCCTTGTCGCTTGGGCTTGCCGGATGCGCCACCAAGCTCAATCTCGAAGCCCCCTATGATGAGATGACCTTTGAGAAGGCGCTTCCAGACGCCGATCCGCCAGCGCCAGTGCAGATCGTCGAAACGCCCAAGGTCCTGCCTTTGCCAGGCCAGCTAAAGCCCTTTCCAACAAAGGCCGCCAAGGAGGAAAAGCTGCCGCCGGAGCAGGCGATCGCCAAGGCCAACAAAGCGGCGAGGATGGAGCCGACGCGCGCCGGCTACATCAACGCCATTCAGGTCTATCCTTGGACTGAAGGCGCGCTCTACCGGCTCTATGCAAGTCCGGAGAAAGTCTCGACCATCGCGCTTCAGCCTGGCGAGGAATTGATCGACGTCTCCACCGGCGATACTGTCCGCTGGGTGGTGGGTGATACTTCGAGCGGGCAGGGGACCGCCCGGCGGGTGCACATCCTGGTCAAGCCGACGTTGCCGGATATTCAGACCAACCTCGTGGTCCTGACTGACCGGCGGGCCTATCACCTCGAGCTCGTCTCGACCAAGCAGACCTACATGGCGTCCATCTCGTGGACGTATCCGACTGACACGCTCGTTGCGCTCCACAAGCAGAACGTCGCAGCGCAGGAAAACGAGGAACGCATCGTTGATCGCGGGGTGCGGCTCGACAGCCTGAATTTTCGCTATCGCATCGAAGGGGACGATCCGCCGTGGCGGCCGCTGCGCGCCTTCGACGATGGCCGCAAGGTCTATATCCAGATGCCGACCGGCCTGTCGCAAGGGGAGGCGCCGCCCTTGTTCGTCGCCGGCGCCGATGGCCGGCCAAACCTCGTCAATTACCGGGTCCGCGGTTCCTATTACATCGTCGATCGGATGTTTGGCGCGGCCGAGCTTCGCCTTGGCGAAGATCCTCAGCGCATTGTCCGGATCATCCGGATCGACGCGCGACCGGTATCGCAGGCCTCTAGCACCGGGAGCGCCTCATGACGAGCTTGGATCAGGATCCGGAGCCGCTGGAACTGCGGGCGCGGCCGCGTCCCGTTCGGCGCCTCAACAGGCGCGCCCTCATGATCGGCTGCGCCGTCGCGGCGCTGTTTGTTGGCGGAGCGATACTCATTGCGCTCCGACCACACTCCTTCAAGCAGTCGGAACGGACAGAGCTTTACAATACCGACCGCAAGCAGACCGCCGAGGGCTTGAGCAAGCTGCCAAAATCCTATGAGGAGTTGCCGCCATCGACGCCGCGCCTAGGACCGCCGTCCCCCGGGGACATCGGCCGGGCCTTCGCTGAAAACGAGAAGAAGGCCGGTGTGGCATCGGACGCGGGCTTCCGGACCAACCCGGAGGAGGATGCCGAGCGAGCCGAACGGATCCGTCAGACGCGGATTGCACAACAAGCAAAGGAGTCGGGACTGTTCTTCCGCCTGTCGGAAAAACAGGAGAAGCGCAAGCAGGCAAGCACGACGGAAGCGCCGGTTGCTGCCCCATCCGCATTCCGGCCTTCAACGTCCGAAACAGGGCCGTCCGCTGCGGAACTTGCAAAGACGGCACAGGCGATGGTCGACCGCTCCAGCGAAATCATTCCCTCGTCGCAGGCGCGTAAGCTGGCCTTCGCGGGGGCGAAAGCCGACACGGAGACCACCAATCCCCACGCGCTTAAACCAGTACCATCCACCTATGCGGTGATGGCGGGGTCGATCATCCCGGCGAGCCTTGTCACGGGCCTGAATTCGGACCTGCCTGGGGCGACTATCGGCCAGGTTACCGAGAACGTCTACGATACGGTAACGGGTGAGCATCTTCTGATCCCGCAAGGAACGAGAATTGTGGGGAAGTACGACAGTGTCGTCGCTTTTGGCCAGAAGCGAGCGCTAGTTATCTGGACACGGCTCATACTGCCGAACGGCAATTCGATCGTGATCGAGAACCTTGCGGCCACCGACGTCGCGGGCTACGCCGGTCTCGAGGACGAGGTGGACTTCCATACCTGGCAATTGCTCAAGGGCGTAGCGCTGGCGACCTTGATTGGGGTCGGGACCCAACTCTCGATCGGCAATGACGAAAGCGATCTCGTAAAGGCCCTGCGGGAAAGCACACAGCAAACGACCAATCGTGCGGGGCAGCGCCTGGTAGAGCGCGAGCTCGACGTTCAGCCGACGATCACGGTGCGGCCGGGCTGGCCGTTGCGGGTATTTGTTTCGAAGGATCTGGTGCTGAAGCCTTATCAGGACGTTCAGGCCGCGGCGAAGGTCAGGTGACGGATGAAGCTTGCAAAACTGCCCGATCGGACTCCGGTGAGGATGAACGTCGTATTTGCGCCAGGCTTGGCGCAGCGGCTGCGTGAGTATGCTGCTTTCTATGCAGAGACCTACGGCAACAAGGAAGAGGTAGTTGAGCTAATACCGTTCATGCTCGAGGCATTTCTTGATGGTGATGCAGATTTTCGAAGGAGTAGGAGATCGGCAGCCACAGACGTCGCACCGGCTTAGTATCCGTCCGCTAAGTCGCGGCCGATTCTATCGTAGCAATCGCGCCCTCCACAGCGCCGACTGACTTCTGCAGTCTATCAAGCAGCAGTCTTAGTTCACCCTCTTTCGCCTCCTCCATATGTAGGTTGTTGCGCCTTAGGAGCGCGTGAACAAGTTGATCAAGTGAGATGGTGCTGTTTGAAGAGCTGCAATCGGACGAGATGCCGCTTGCGGTGGAACTTATTTCTCCCGCAGATGAAAGACTTATTTCGACCGAGACGGTCTCCATAATGGTGCGTTCGATCAGCTCTGCAGGAAGCTCGACGGAAACAACGACTATCCCAGTCGAGACATCTCTATATCCAACCGTCAAAGTGCTCTTTCGAACTTCGGCGAAGGGGCTAAGAGCCAACGTTTGATCTGGCCACATGACAAGATCTTCCGAGTTGATGTTGCCTTGATTGTGGAATTTCATAGATAGGGACTATAATCCCTAGAGACTATATGCCCGACCGTATTCGATCCTGCAATGCAGGATTGGCGCAAAATCGTCGGCAAAAACGTCCGGAGGATTCGCCAAGAACGAGGAATGACCCAGGAGAAGCTCGCCTTCGAAGCTGAGATAGATTTGACCTATGTCGGAGGCATCGAGCGTGGAAAACGCAATCCAAGCCTCCTTGTTTTGGCTCGAATAGCCGAATCGCTCTCCGTACATTTGACGAAGTTGCTTGCTGAGTAACCGCGTAAGACGCCTATATGCACTCTAGTCCACTGTTTCGGATGGGAGTGTCTAAGCGATGGGGCAGATGTCATGCTTGCTTGCATGAGGGTCCGCAGATCGAGCCGGATTGCGGCTCGTGTCTACGACGTCGGACTTGCGGTCTCTCGAGACGGCGCGTGCCTTTACCTTCGATGATCCAGCAATCTCTCCAAAAGCGTCGAGAGATTTCCGGCTACAAATGGGTGCGGCACGCGGACCGCGATCTCGTCCCGGAGTTGAACTTCCAAGTTAAGGGCCGCATAGATCGTCGGATCACAGCCGGACGTTTGAGGAATTCGCTCTCGGTGGCGTCCCGCGGGACATCGGACCACAACTTTCGAGCACGATTAGCGGGCAGGCGCCGATTAGGTGCGGGTGACCGAAGGTCGAGCCCGCTGGTTTTCGAGAACGAGACCGACTGCGCTCTGTCAGCCGCGAGCCTGTCTGAATTGCGCGCATTTCTTCCATTCTTCTTCATTCGTACGGTAGTTCCCCAAATAGCCCGATCATGAGATCGCCGTCGTAAAGGGAAAATGGAATCTCGACGTAGTGGTCGGGATGGCGAGGCAAGGCGCGTCCGTCATTGGGACCGTTCTTGGTGTGTCCCCGAATCTGCTCACCACTTTCCTTGATGTACGGCAGCACGACCAGGCGGCCGTGATTGGTGGAGAGGATCGTCCCTTCCTTCCAGATCGTCGCGCCTTCGGACTCGCGCGTCGACGATGTCTCCTTGACCTGCCAGCCGATGCCACCATCCGGCTCGTACCAAAATACAATGCCGTTTGAGACCAGCACGTGTTCGCCTCGCGCGCGAGCTTCGGCGAGCATCCGCTGAACGCTAGCGAGCTTCAGCAATTGATTGGCGCGGGGGAGTAGGATCTGCCGGATCTCGGCCTTTGTCTTCCCCCAATGGGTGCTGGCGCTCAGACCGAATCCGTTGGCGATCTTAGCGCGTTCGGCGATCTGCGTGGCCCTCTCGCCGGCCGGATAGGGTTTCGACCAAACGCCATTCGGTGCCAAGTATAGAAGGACGTAGCGCCATTGGTTGCCTGAGCGTCCCACCTTGGCCACTTTCAGATACGGCATTGTGGCCAGTTGTTCGGCGAGGTCCTGACGATAGCGCTCGGAGTCCGACGCGAGTTTCAGGGCGGTGGCGTCCGGCCGCTCGTCATCAGCGTGTCGGCGCAAGGCTTCGGCCAGCATCAGAGCTTCTTCGTCTTGCAGGCGCTGTTTCGCTTGTAGGGCCTTGTCGATCTTGAGTTCGAGTGATCGCTTGACAACGGGGTCCATGGTCCGCGCGGAGAGTGCCTGCCGCAAGGTTGGATTGAGTGCATTGGCGGCCGCGATGGCAGCCTCGCGATCGGGATAGCGGTCTATAAAGACGCTGTCGTTTTCTCCCGGCACCATGCGCTCGCGCCAGATCGGCGCCAGTTCGCCCTTGTCGATGAGCTCCTGCATCAACCAACGCTCGAACAGGGGGCGGTAGTGCGGCCAGACGGCCAGGACGACATCAGATGTCCGCTTCAGCTCGGACCATTTCACCATAGGGCACCTCCAACCCGAGGCCGCGTGGCCTGATGCGTCATCATTATGCGGTATTCCTTCTGCCGCGACCGGATATCGGAAATGCACGTTTCCAAGGCGGCAATTTTGCTTTCGATTGGCATTAGTTTGATGGTTATGAGCCCGTCACCGGATCAGGTGCTCCCTTTGATGCGCCGCTCCTCACCAACGGGAATGATCCAGCCGCCGGCGCGATCCGACCGAGCAAATTCATCCGGTCGCGCCGCTTGGACCACGCGGGTGCGCACAGCCTGCGGTTCCGCGTCGATGGCCGCACGGATGAGGTCGCGATCGATTCCGACAAAGATCGGGCGGAGATTAAGGCGGGCGAGCGCCTCCTGATCGGCCGGTGCAACGTCGGCTTCCGTGATCGGTCCCGCACGGGTGACGACGCCACCGATCAGCCCACCCAGTGCGGTTGCCTTCTCCACCTCTCTTACCGGCGCAGCATCCAGCAGCGCCCTGGCGCGCCCGAGGTCGTCCTGGAGCCTTTGCGGGAATGGCTGATGAGTGAGGCGCTGGAGCGCGCCTGCCAGTTCGGCGTGGCCGAGTGGCTTGATGAGGTTTGCGATATGCAGGCGAAGGAGTCCAATGAAGAGCGAATCCTGATCTTTTGGTTCGATGGGATCGCCTTCGTCAACGGGATCGCGAGCCGAGAGAAAGGCGTCGCTTGGGCCTGCTGCTGCCATCCCCCAGCGCGTCGCGATCGCGATGCGCTTCACGCTGACTTTGCGGTCCTTCACAGTAACGTCTATTCGCTTTGCTTGCGCCCATGCGCGGTCGAGCGCTTTGGCCGGACCCCCAACATCGTGACAGCCTTTCGCTTCGGCGACCGTCAGGGAGGACAGGTCGGAGGCGCAGGCGATCCAGTCGGGCAGGTCGCCGCGGGAAAGGCGCTTGACCTTGATCTTCCTGCGGCGATCGAGGTCGATGACCCGGCTGCCGAGATGGGCGAAGATCGAGAGATTGAAGTAGCGCTCAAGGTAAGCGCGTGCGACGAAGCGCCCAAACAGACCGGAGAGGGCGACTTTCACTTCTCGTGCCTGTCCGAGCGGTTCTTTGAAGATGAACGGCGTTCCCGCGCCGGTCGGTGTCAGCAGCGTATCGAGGAGGGACCACGCACCATAGGCCGTGCCGGGCGTCTGCAAGACCTCGCGAATGCCGGCATCCTCGATGCTTGAGACCTCAAGGTCGACGGTCGGGCCGGCAACTGGGCTTTCCGCCGGTGGATCGAAGCTATGAAGCAGCGTTCTGGTCACAGCGCGAGGGCCCGCTTCAGGTCATCATGCTCAAAGGCGCTGGCCATGCGGTTGATCTCGGCGGACCGGGCGCCGACAGCCTTGGCGACGTTGCGCCAGGTGGCGGTGACCGTTGCGACCTCTTTTACGATTGCACGAGCCTGCGCCAGCGTCAGCCCGAAATATTCCGACGCCGCCTCAAGCAGGTCGAGCGAGCAGGTTCCTTCGTCGAGATCGATGTTCGTGGTCAAAACGCGCGCTTTGACGTCGGTTGGCACGGGATTGAGGTCATAGGCCGGAGAGAGCGACCATCCGGCTTTTCCCAGCCAACGAAAGCCGTGGTTGCGCAGGTGGTCGTCGACATTGGAGATCAGGACGCTGAAGACGACGCGTCGATAGAGGGCATGAGCATCGGTCTTTCCCTGCGCGCCATGTTGCGCGAGAGCGTCGACAATCTCGGGATAGCTGCCGCGCTCGCCGTCCTTGGCGCCCATCATCGCCATGGCTGACAGGAAAGGGATGCGGGTTGCGCCGTCGCGGTCGAAGCGACGCGATAGCATGACGGCCTTTCCGGCCACTTCAATGAGTTCGTGTTGCGGGGTGGCGATGCCGGCCTGGCCGGCCAGTCGCAGTGCGATCTCCTCCCAGGTCTCCATGCTGTAGTCGTCGGTCTCCTTCGGAAACTTGGCGATGGAGAGATGGCCATGCTGGTCGATGACCGAGGCTTTCGGCCGCGCGCCGCCGAGAGAGGAGCCGGGCGCGAAGATGAGCTGAAGGTCTTCGTCCGTTTCCTCGTCCCGGAGAATGCGCTCGGTGATCTGGAGCAGCCGGCCAAGTTCGATCAGGGCCGGTACCCCGGCGCGGATTGGCGCCTGGAAGGGGTCTTCACCGACCCAGCGGAATCGGAGTGCACCGAGCCTGGTCTCGTCGGCGACGCCGAGCAGATAATCGCTTTCGGCAAGTGTGCGGACAGCGCGGCCTTCGCGGTCGGCGAGGCGGCGTTCGGCGCGCTGCATGAGACGGCGGCCCCAGGTGTCGGGCGCGGAGTCGCCGATGGAGCCGAAGGTCGCGAGGCCAGCAGGGGGAGCGAAGGTGCCGCGCGTCAGGGCGAGGGCAGGCTCCAGCGAGAACCGGTCTGGGTCACCAAGCCACGCAGCGTCGTACTCGAAGAGAATGGTCTCAGAGCCGCGAACTTGATTGCTCCTGGCCAATCCGATGCGGCGTGTGCGGCCGCTCAGATCGATATGGACCTCGAAATCAGCCATCGCGTGAGGCTCCGGTCTTGCGTTGGAGGTGGACATGCTTGGGCAATGAGGCGCTGGCGAGCGCCTGTCCGACACTGTCGTTGCCGATGTCGGCGATCTGGCTCAGACCGTCGAGCAGACCTAGCGCCTGAAGGACGCCGGCATAGATGCCGATGCTGACATTGGTGTCGCCGGCCTCGACCCTTTGCAGGGTCGAGCGCGAGGTAAAGGCGCGCTCGGCCACGACCGCCATTGGCAGCCGCCGGCGCCGACGGGCGTCGTGGATGTCGGCGCCGAGCTTGCGCAGGGCTCGCCGGACGGCGGCGGGAGGATTGTGGGGGGTCGGCATTTAATACCTTCGTGTTCTGATACCTTGGCACTACAGATTGGTCCATTATGTAGCACGAAGATTACATTTTTCATAGTGAGGGTCGTGAGGTTAATAAAATCCGAATTCCAGACCTTCCCTCGGCCCGGTTGCGAAACTGGGGGACAAAATCGGCGGCCCTTGACAATAAGCGGCATTCTCCCCATCTTCACTGAACTCAATGAGGATAAAAAGTGAAGTTGTCGATTGTTGTTTTGGCCGGCGGTGAGCCGGTGCTCAGCGGGGCGCAAGCCGGCCGTCAGCTGCTGGGGAAGCTGGTCGCCGCCGCACGTCCGTCAGCCGAGCCGGAGCCAGTCTATTTGGACTTCGATGCCGTCACCGTCGCGACCGCCTCCTTCCTGCGCGAGGGTGTGATCGCCTTCCGCGATCATGTGCGCGCCACTTTGCCGGAACTCTACCCGGTTATCGCCAATGCCTCGCCGTCGGTGAGCGAAGAGCTCGAATTTTTTCTGCGGCATCGCAAGGATGCGATGTGGATCTGCCGTCTGTCGCCGGCAGACGAGGTGCGCGATCCCAAGATTCTGGGTGAGCTCGACGAGGCGCATCGCTCGACCTTCGATCTCGTCGTGCGCCTCGGTACGGCAAGCGCGCCGAGCCTTGCGGCGCAGAGCCAGGAGAGCTTGGCGCCAACGGCCTGGAACAACCGCCTGTCCAGTCTCGCCGCGCGCGGTCTTCTGATCGAGCGCCGATCGGGGAAAACCAAAACCTTTGCACCTGTCTTGGAGATCGCGTGATGGGAATCGAATTCATCCGCAATGCCAGCGGCAAGCCCTACACCAAACGTTGGGCGAGGGGGATCGACCGCATCAAGGCGCCGACCTTGATGGATGTCAGCATCTCCGAGGAGAGCCGGACGCTTACAGCGAAGCTGATCGCAAAGGGAGCGGCAAGTCGTGGCACCACGGTGCTGGTCCAGTCGAAAGGTTCGGATCTGGTTGTGTTCGACGGCCTTCGTCAGATAGCCAGTATCGCCGACGCACCACCCTCGGTGCGGGCGGCCGTCGATGCGCGACAGGGCATGGCTCCGGCCGTCGTCGAGCGCATCGGGATCCTCGGAGCGACTGCGGAGATCAAGCTCAAATGACCCGCCGCGCCCCGCAGGAGCCCACACGCGACTTCAGGCCGTCTCATCGGCTTCGCGACGATGCCGCGCTCTATGCGACGTCGCTCGGCTGCGGCGGCTGCCCGGACTTTAAGACCTGCGGAGGGCTTCACACCGATGCTGGCGTGTTCGACTGCAACGATTTCTGTTCTTGCGAGGATCGTGCCGTCTGCGACTCCGTTTGCCGCAACAAGCCCGACCAGTTCTTCGAGCGCTACCTGGAGATCGGTGGCTTCGAGCTGGAGTCGACGCCCCGGGTTGCCGCACTTGCGATGCCGGAACTGCCGTCCGTCATTCCGCTCATCGGACACAAATACAGCCGCAAGGCGATCCTGAACGAACTAGTGATTGCCGTTCCCTTGTATGAGCTGTTCCACATGCGAAGCGGCCAGCCGCTTGTTCGCACCCCTGCTGAGCTCGCCGCGCGTTTCCTTATCCCTGAAACCGCGACCGTCATTGCCTCTGGCGTTGATCGGGACATCAAGCTCGAGGCCTGGTGGGCGTTTGCTGATCGCGCATTGATCATGTCGACGTTGCGCGATCTCGGGATTGCGCTGGTGACCGTGCCTAATTTCAGCATGTTCCTGAATGTGCCGCGCCCTGACAATTTGCACAGCATGAAGCGCATCGCGCTGGGTTGGGCCGAGACGATGATGGCCGGGACTCCGGCGGCGCTGCATCTCAACGCGCGGACCGATCAGGACTATGCACGCTGGATGCGCTTCGTGCGGGAGCGCCCGGAAGTCGAGATCGTAGCTTTCGAATTCCGTACCGGCGCCGGCGTGCCGTCCCGGATCGACTGGCACGTCGATCGTCTCTGCCGGGTTGCCGACGTGGCGGGACGTCCGCTCACGCTCGTGGTGCGCGGAGGCGCCCAGGTTCTCCAACGCCTCAAGCACCACTTTGGCCAGGTCATCCTGATCGAGACGGATGCCTTCGCCCGCACGCTCAAGCGACGCCGGGCAGAATTCACAGAAGCCGGCCGCCTGCGTTGGCCACGGATTTCGACTCCCAGGGGGGCGCCGATAGACGACCTGCTGGCCCACAACATCGTCACCAAGCGCACCGCGCTGCTGCTCTCTGACTTCGCGCCGATGACGCGCTCAGAGCGATCGGCCCGGAACACTCGCCGGTCGGCACAGCACGCTCACGGTCAAGCCGGGCAGGGGAGCTTTCTGCCGGAGCTGGACGCGACCCTGGAGGCTCGGGCTGTGTCCACGGATCTCGAGCGCGTGATCGTCGCTGCGGAAACGTAGATCGCCATCATGATTAGCCAGCGCGCGAAACATCTGTCCCATACCGAAGCCGCAGCCGCTGTCGCGGCCGAACCGGGATTCACCGTCCGCAACCGCAACCTTCAAGGCCATGCCGGCGTCCTCAGTGCCGGCATAGTCGGCATGGGAACGCAGGCTCGCCAGCACGCCAATTCCGCAGTCGCTGACGACGACCTCGAACGAGCTCGGCCGCGCCGCGAACGCGACAAGGCCTGTGCGTGCTTTCTCGCTGTGGCGGAAGACATTGTCCTGCAGCTCGCCGAGGGCGCCGACAATCTCGGCCGCGATCCGCGCGGGGAAGCCGGCAGCGAGGGCAGCCTGATCGGCACGGCTCGCCCAAAGCTGCCACAGGTCCGATCGTTTGCCATCCGCGCCGAGCTGCTGGAGCGGGAAGACGCCGGCCTGTGCGTTCTTTTCCGTGCCGGTCACCGTGTCACGGTCAAGCGCGGCATCAATTGTCGCGACGAATGGCGCTTCGAGCACAACGGACGCAAAGGCTGCGGGGTATCGCCGTCGCGCGCGTACAAGTTCGACCAGGGGGCCGATCTGTCCCGATCGTTGCACGCGAATGGGCCCGAGACCGGGCAAGCCCCCGTTCTGGGCTGCAAAAAGCAGTTCGTCGGCGGCATCGAAGTCGCCGATCACAGTCTCCCCCGGTTGCTCTCCTTCCGGCTCCATTGCCCCCGATCTTGCCCGCCAGCGCCGGCAGGGCGTCGTTGTGACGATGCACGCGGTCCAGAACCACCTTGATAGCAGATGAAGGCAATTTTCGCCTCCTGATTGTGCATTTCTAGGAAATAATTGGTCGCCGGTCTATGTATCTCGAACGACTTGTCCTCACGAATGTCCGGCGCCTTGCAGTGCAGACGACGACACTGGGCCTGGTCCATAGCCGGTTGCGGGACCCCGCGGCGCCGATATCACCGTGCGGGCCAATCGCGTGTGCGCATAGGGGCGAGGCGAATGCTTAGTCGGGGATCGGAGTGGCGGCGGTGGGAGCCGCATATCCATGCACCGGGCACGGTGATGAACAACCAGTTCAGAGGCCCCACGGCCTGGAACGACTATCTCACAGCGCTGGAGAGAGCCTCGCCGGTGATCGAGGCGATCGCCGTCACCGATTATTATGTCACGGATACTTATGAAGAGGTGCTCAGGCACAAGGCCGCCGGCCGGCTGCCTGACACCAAGCTGATCTTCCCGAATGTTGAACTCCGGCTTGATGTGGCTACGGCCAAGGGCGGTTTCGTCAATCTTCATTTGTTTGTCAGCCCGGAGGATCCGAAGCACGTCGAGGAACTGCAGCGATTGCTGTCGCGCTTGCAGTTTAACGTCATGCAGGACCGCTTCGACTGCACGCGCGCGGACCTCATCAGGCTTGGCAAGAAGGCCGACCCGGATATCACCGACGACCGCGCGGCGTTGGCCTATGGAGCCAACCAGTTCAAGGTGAACTTCCAAAAGTTGCGCGAGGTGTTCTCGGAGAGCGGATGGGCGAAGAAGAACATCCTGATTGCAGTTGCGGGCAGCGCGACCGACGGCACTTCGGGTGTGCGGGAGGCTGCGGACCAGACGATTAGGCGCGAAATCGAAGGCTTCGCGCATGTGATCTTTGCCAGCAGCCCGGCGCAACGCGAGTTCTGGCTCGGCCAAAGGGATCTTGCCCCTGATGAAATGCGAACACGATACGGCGGCCTGAAACCCTGTCTGCACGGGAGTGACGCACACAAGCTCGACGACGTTGCCTCGCCATTCGGAGACCGGTTCTCCTGGATCAAGGGTGGGTTGGAGTTCGATGCTCTACGCCAGGCGTGCATCGATCCGGGCGGCCGCGCGCACGTCGGCGCCGAGCCGCCGGCATCGGCAACTCCATCGCAGGTGATCTCGGGGATCGAGATCCTTGATGCGCCCTGGATGACGACGCCGGTCATTCCGCTAAATCCAGGACTGGTCGCCATTATCGGCGCCCGCGGCTCAGGCAAGACCGCGCTGGCCGATATGATCGCGGCGGGTTGCGATTCGATCTCGGACGAGGCGTGGAACGCCGAGGAATGGGCCAATCCCTCTTTTCTCATCCGCGCCCGACCCCTTGTCGGCGATGGGAAGGTCAAAGTGAGTTGGGCGTCTGGCGAACCGAGCATCCGCGCGCTCAATGGCTCGGATGCGAACGGACCGTTCAGCTATGAGCGCGTGCGGTATCTGTCGCAGCAGTTCGTGGAAGAGCTGTGCTCGTCGAGCGGGCTGACGGACGGCCTCCTGCGCGAAATCGAAAGGGTGATCTTTGAGGCCCATCCAGATGACGCTCGGGACGGCACCTTGGACTTCGCCGAGCTTCTCGATCACCGCGCGTCGCGTCATCGCCTCGCGCGCGAACGCGAGGCCGAGGCCGTGTCGCAGATTTCCGAGCGCATCGGCACCGAGCTGGAGAAGGAAAAGCTGATTGCGACCTATGAGGGGCAGGTTGCGCAAAAGAAGAAGCTCGTCGACGCCTACACGGCGGATCGTGCGAAGCTCGTTTCGGCTGGTAGCGAGAAGCGAGCCCAGCGTCACACCGAATTGGCCGGAGCCGCAAACCAGATTCGGGCGAAGCTGCGCCAGTTCGCCGGGCAGCGGCAGACCTTTCTGGCGATGCAGGACGAGGTGAAGGACCTGCGACGCAACCAGGCCCCTGAAGCGCTGAGACAGGCCCAGGCACGCTATATCCACAGTGGCATGTCCGCAGAGCAGTGGGCGTCGTTCCTGCTGGATTACAAGGGGCCCGTCGACAACGATCTCGCCGGCTATGTGAAATGGGTCGACGGCGAGATTGCCAAGCTCAAGGGAACGACGCCGGCGCCGAGCGATCCAAATACGCCGTACTTTCGAGACGACGTCGATCTGAGCACGCTGTCACAAGCCGTCCTTGAAGCGGAGATGGCGCGGCTGGAAAAGCTGGTCAGCGCCGACAAGGAGACGCAGCGGCGATACACAGCGCTTTCTGGCAGCATCGCGACCGAGACTGCAGCGCTGCAAACGCTCACTGATAAGCTGAAAGACGCGCGGGGCGCCAGAGATCGGGCGCGTGAGCTGCAGACGCAGCGCGAGGAGGCTTATGGCAGAGCCTTCGACGCGCTGGTCGCGGAGCAATCTGTGCTCGAGGACCTCTACGCGCCGCTTATGGCGCGGCTCGCCGCGGCGTCCGGCACGCTCAAGAAGCTCTCCTTCTCCGTCACGCGTGTCGCCAACGTGGAGCAATGGGCCTCCGAGGCGGAAGACGGTCTGATCGACCTCAGGAAAGCCGGCGCATTTCGGGGCAAGGGCACGCTGCTGCAGAAGGCGAATGAAGTGTTGAAGGGCGCGTGGGAAACCGGTGATTCGGCTGGCGTCATCGCGGCCATGGCGGAGTTCCGACGCCTTTATCAAAAGGACCTGCTGGATCATTCTCCGGTCGCGCACACCGACCAGCAAGAATTTCGCGCGTGGTCGAAGCGCTTTGCGCAATGGCTGTTCAGTACCGATCACATCTCAATCCGGTATGGGATCGATTACGATGGTGTCGACATCCGTAAACTGTCGCCGGGCACCCGCGGCATTGTGCTCTTGCTGCTCTATCTGGCGCTGGATGACAGCGACAACCGGCCGCTCGTGATCGACCAGCCCGAGGAGAACCTGGATCCCAAGTCGGTTTTCGACGAGTTGGTTCATCTGTTCGTCGAGGCGAAGGCCAATCGTCAGGTGATCATGGTTACGCACAATGCGAACCTCGTGATCAACACCGATGCGGATCAGATCATCATTGCCGATGTCGGGCCGCATCCGCACGGTTCGCTGCCGCCAATATCATACAAGTCGGGCGGGCTGGAGAATGGAGAAATCAGGAAGGCGGTCTGCGACATCCTGGAGGGAGGTGAGGGTGCTTTCCAGGAGCGAGCGCGAAGGCTGCGCGTGAGGTTGGAGCGATGAGGGTGGTGGTCAACGATTTGCTCGAGCATCTCCCAATTCGGATCCGTGAGATGGCGCTCGAGCGGGCGGAGGCATCTGGCTAATGGGGCAGGTGACCCAGTTTTTCCAGCCGCCGCTTTATTGGCAGCAGTTCGAGGATCTGACCCAGTCCGTCGTCGAGCTCGTTTTTGGAATCGCGACGGCGGACAAAATCGGCCGACCCGGACAGGCTCAGGACGGGGTTGATGTCTACGCCGCTAGAACTCGGGCAGGTTCAATCGGCGTGCAGTGCAAGCGGCTCGATGACTTGGACGAGAACAACAATCCTCTTCCCGGCGGTCCAATCAACCGAAAGCTGCTCAGATCGGAAGTGGATAAAGCGCTCGCCTTTCGGCCGAAACTGGATGTTTGGGTCTTGGCAACGACGGCAAAACGGGACGCGGGGACACAACGCCTGGCCCGGCTGCTCGACGAGGAATATCGAGGGGTGGGCCGCTTCCAGGTGCAGATCTGGTTTTGGGACGACTATGTTACGTGGCTGAACACGTATTCCGATCTCCAGCGGCGGTACTACGATCAGATCATTGGCGTCCGGAACGCGCGCGACCAGGATCGCCTAATCCTTGAGACGATCGCGACGGCCTTCCATCGTCCGGCGTTCACCGATCCGCTCGGGCAGGAACACTTCGACGATTTCCTTCAGGCCTTGAAGGATACGCAGGCTGCGCTTCGGACGGGGGAGCTCGTCGACCGACAGAGCCGTCATGTCATCCGCAAGGCCATTGGCGGTTGGCGGTACCTTGAAGAACCTGCTTGGAGAGCGAGTCTGAAGGACCTGGACGATGAATTGACAGAGCTACGGGGATTGCTCGTCGCCGGGATCAAGGATGGTCGCCTGGAACAGCGGCGTGGATATCTCGACGTGCGGGACCGTCGTTTGGCCCGTGATCTTGAGCGGCGTCGCCATGACTGCCTTGCTCGGCTTAACGACTTGTTGGTTCGTGCTGCTCTGCGACCGATCTGACGCGCTCGAATAAAGACTAGTTGGCCGCGTGGACAGATTCACGAGCGGAACGATCTCTCGAGGCTGGTGCTGCTTCCGGCCCGGCTCGCTAGGAGTTATCCAGGAAATCATTATCGACGCCGATCGATTGCTGATTATTTCATGGCCTTCACACGGTCTCTGACGACTGCAGCATGGCCCTGATAGATTCCGCAGTCCAGCGCGAGCTTGTAAAACTCCTCGGCGGCTAGCTCCGTGTCGATCGACAAGCCAAATTTGCGGGTAAGATCTCGCGCCAGCGTTCCCAACTCCAAGGCGTCGCTTGGGCCGACGTGACCACAAGAGTGAGCTTTCTGAGCAAATATCTTGATAGCCTCCTTTGGCAGTTCCGTGCCGTTGATAAAATATCGCAGATGTCTGAGAAAGTTCGGATGCCGGTAGATATCATCGCCTGTTGTCTTGTTTCGCTCGAAAAGGGATCGATAGGAGCCCTTGATGCGCCCGGTACGAAACGATGGTTCCTCGAAGTATTTCAGCCGTACCTTGGGTATTGCTTTTCGCTGTAGTAGCGATCTCATGAGCGCCAATGAAAGCTCGCCATTGCACTCAGCCAGACTATGGTCGCCGAAGAGAAGCTCCTGGCGTAGTATCATCTCTTCAAGGATTTGGCTCTCTTCAGGGGTCAGTTCGATGGCGCCAATTGCAACGTCGTTCAAATTGTCCTCCCGTCAGTTCGGATGCCGGCTATTCTTTCGGTGGTTGATGGCCAAGCCTCATGGCTTGCTTGCGCTGCGCAGACGTGAGCGCGCGCCAGAAAAAATGGACTTTGTCGCTTGCCATCTCTCGTAGGTCCGTCACGTGCTGTTTCTTGCGTAGGGTGACGTTAAAAAACGAAGGCGAGTGATCAATGCGATTGCGACGCAACCTCCAGAACACGACAAACGCTTGCTTTGGCGTCAGCTTCTTGTTCTTCCGATAGTAGGCAAGCGCGTTGTCGAGGATGTTCGAATGCTCGGCGCGAGCGAGTGCCTCAAGGGATTTGATGCAAGAATCGAGGCGCATCTGCTCAGTAAGCCTATCGAGCTGCTTTTTGGCTTCCTTGGCTGTGAGGCGGCGGCTTCCATCGTAAACTGCGACGTCAAACTGCAGAATGCAGTGCGATCCGACCTGCAGTGCACGTCCGGTGAATCTGTTGCTGATTTCGAAATGATATCGTAGGCCGTCCTGGCCGCACAGCTCGCAGGTCTCGCTGGGCTCTTCGTGATCCTCAGTGCTTCCGGTGAAGTACCATTCCTCGAACGCTTTCGGCAGTGTGTCTCCCACCGAAAGAGGCAGGATGCTGTCTCGAACACGCTGGGAATAGGATTGCATGGCTCGGACACTGTTGGAAATCTCGGAGTGTCTACGGCGGCGGCTTGGAAGGCGGTGCTTGAATCTGCGCGGGAATCGTCTCTCCGGTTGCGGTAGGTTTTGAAGGCGAGGGCGTAACATCGTTTAGTGTGTGCACGCCAAACGCAACGAGAGCCGCGATCAGCAGTGCATAGACTACTAGCAAGACCCCACGGGTTTCCCGGTAGTTTTTCATCGCTTGTTCGATTGGCGCCTCGGCTATTTCCTCCCGCTCGCGGACGGAAATGTAACTGTAAAGACTTTGCATCCAGCTTCGCCGCGAGGAGGCCTGACTTTCGAAGAAAGAAGCATTGATCCGCCATTGCAAAACGAACGACAGACCGATGAATGCCGCAGCCGCAAAGTAGAATAAAGATGAAACCAGGACGCCTGGCGTCTTGGTCGCATCGCCCAGGATCTTCAATATGAACGGCGCCGCCGAGACGGCCAGGTCGCGCCAGAGGGTAGCGGCGAGATCCTGTGCTCGCTGTGCGACTTTCTGGGTTTCATCAATGACGGTCTTGCGGAGATCGGCAAGCGCCTTCAGAGTTTCACGGCTCGATGATTGGACATGAGCCTCATAAGCGGCTTTCGCTGCCTCGAGCGCCTGTGCCAGTGTCGTCGCAAGATCTTGCTGAGGACGGCTAGCGCGAGCCAGCTCTCCGGAGAAGAGCAGGTGGCGCGCCTCGATGTCGGTCCCGGAAAGAAAAACCCACGAGGCCGCTTCGGTCAGCTGCGGGCGTGCGCCGGGCAGGGCATGATCGTCAGCTTTGATACGATAGATTGGAGGTGTGGCTGCGGCCTGCAACCAGACCTGACCGTCCTCAAGCCATACGCGGGACACGAGTCCGCCCAACAAGCGTCGGGCCGCAACGGCCTCCCAAGCTTGATATGCTGCAGATGACGCTGCTGGCGCCGCTACTAGGATCCATGGATTGAGATCAGTGGCTACCTCGCGATCCGGAACAAAATCGCGGACATATCGAGAAGGATTGATAGCGTCAGGCAGCGCTTCCGGAGGCCCGGCCGGTAGCTCAAGATTCCATGGAGCGACGTTTAATCCACGCGTGCGGAATGCCTGAGCGGGATTGAAGTCGGAGGCCGCAACTTGCGCCAAGACCGTCCGACGCGTCAAATATTGTGGAATGCTGGATTGGAAAATGAAGAACGCGCAGCCTTCGGCGGCCGGTTTTCCAAGTGTGATCACGATCTCGCGTGCTGAGTCGAATACATCGCCCGTGAGTAGGTCGCCACCGAGGGCGGGATTATAAACTTGCACCGACGTGAACGGCGACGGCACATCGTCCGCGAATCCGAGCCAAGCCGTCTGCGCATCGGCCGACGACAGCCGCCCGCGCAGAACGAGGGCGTCGACACGTTCGTCCGCCAACGCACCGCCTGCGACCAGCTCACGTACGCGTTCGACCAGATGTGCTGAGCTCGAAGTCATCGAGTGTGATCGTGTCCTTGATAATGATCTCGCCCTTGTCGCGATTCACCGAAACGACTGAAGGTGTCAAACCGATAGGGAAGGTCAGTTTGACGCCGCTTGCTGTTTCCACCCGCCGGTTCCTGGGTGGAGGAATTGCGTTCTTTTGGAGAACGAACGACTCTCCGGCCATTCCCTCACGCTTCAGCTTTGCCTTAAAGTCCGTCACTACGGGACTGTCGTCGGGGAGGGGGCCAAAGATACTCTTCAACCAGTTCTCAGCGTTCTCGCCGTCGACAGAACCGCCCGACTGGCTTGCATCGTAGAGACGCTGCGCCAAATTCTTCATCGTGTCCGGCGGAAGCGTGTCTTTGTACTTTTGGGCGATATTGCGCGTGACATCGACAATTGTCTTGGTCAACTCTTCTTCCGTGCGCTGCCGGCGGACCAACAGAAACTGCTCGAAATAGGCAGCAGGCCGCTGCGGGTTCTGCCGATCAATAACGCATATCTGGTCTCCCTCTCGATGCAGCTTGATGAGTGCTGCCTTCTGCAAAGCGTTCCGGTTCTGCACAAACGTTCGCTCGATCTCGCCAAAGGTTGGCTTTGGCTTTCCAGCGCGTCCACGGCTGACATCGTAGTCGTAGCTGAGAACCTTTTCGTCTTCGAATTTCAGAAGCGCAAACAGGCGACCGCTCGAACAAGAGAGCGAAAAAATCAGGAACGCGCCGACCGCAGTGCTTCCCCCGTGGGCCTGGTTGAATGCTGTCGCCAACTTCTCACTCTCTTCTTGGAAAGTCGCCTTGTCCCGACTGATGCGAGCGAGCTGGGCCCGGACCGGCGCATCCTCCAAAAACTCGTACCGGTTTCCGCTGTTGACGGATCGAACACGGCCCAAAAAGAAGGCCGCATGTCGTCCGGCATCGAAGGCCGTCAATAGCTGAAAGTGCTCCTCACCCGGGCCAACGATATGGAACACACTCTGATCAATGCGCAGGCTTTCAAGCTCCTGCTCCGTAAGGAAGGCCATGATATATCCTAGAACAAATAGAGAACATCTGCAATTGGCGCAATTTTCAGCACTCAAATTACCTCGCATGCCCTTAAGAATCCTGCACTTTGTGGAGTATTCCACTTCAAATTGAGGCTATGGACTTGAGTATTGGGCGGTTGAAATCGCTCCGGATACCTTGGAGTGTAAGCGTCGCCTGTGCCGTCTGACCCCGATGCCCTGCCACTGGGCCCGGGTCGAGCAGCCGGAAGATGATCGACGCAATCCGACCGACCGATCAGCTGTGACAATAGATGAACCAAAAACCCGGAAATAGCGGCCGGTCTGCAAGCAGCCCCTCTGTGGTGCCGTCCAAATCACTCTACGATTGGGAGCGGTTCTGGATTGATCGCTCGGGCGTTGTCGACCTCTCGGATGGCGGCTTTTTGGTGGATCCAGTCAGCCCGCTTCGGCGAGCTCATCCAAACGCGCCTGCAACACTAGCCGAGCTTGGTCGATACCGCGCTCTTGTTTTGCTTGGCGAGCCTGGAATCGGCAAATCAACCACGCTGGAAGCTGAGGCGACTCGCGTGTCGGCCGAACCGACCGAAGGCGAAACCGTCTCGATCCACGCCGACTTGCGTGCCTATTCAAGCGATGCACTACTCCATCAGCGTGTGTTTGGAAGCGAAGAGTTCATCGCGTGGACGAGGAATGAGTCACATCTCGTTCTTCATCTCGATAGCCTGGATGAAGCTCTTCTGCGTATCGATAGCATCGCAAATCTTCTCGCAAGTGAATTGCCGCGATATCCGGTTTCGCGGATGTCGTTGCGAATTGCATGTCGCACGGCCCTGTGGCCGGGGGGAATCCTGGAGCCAACTCTCAATCGGCTGTGGGGCGAGGAGGCGGTCCGTGTGGTGGAACTGGCGCCACTGCGCCGGAAGGATGTGGCGAGCGCGGCTACAGCGCGCGGCATCGACGAAAAAGACTTTATCCGCGAGCTCCACGCTTCGAATTCTGTTCCCTTTGCCATCAAACCATTGACGCTGAATCTTCTCCTTGGCCTGTTTCAACGAGAAGGAAGCCTGCCACGCAGCGTTGTGGAGCTTTACACCCGCGGATGCATGAAACTTTGCGAAGAGTCCAACCTGAGCCGGCGCGATGCCCGTCGGCTGGGTACGTTGAATACTGCCCAGCGTCTTCGGCTCGCCGGCCGCCTTGCGGCGGCCACCATGCTCGCAAACCGCTACGCTATCTGGACCGGTCCAGAGGCGGATAGCGTCCCCGAGGAAGACGTTCCGTTATCGGCCCTTTCGCCGGCGCACGAGGAGGGCAACTTTGCCCCCTTTGATGTAAGCGACGACAACGTCCGCGAGGTACTGGACACGGGCCTTTTTACCTCCCGTGGCGGGGTGCTGATGGGCTGGGCGCATCAGAGTTACGCCGAATTTCTGGCGGCAAAGTTTCTCATCGAGAAGAAGGTCTCGACGTCGAATATCCTCAAAATATTGCTTCATCCCGCTGGGGGACTAGTGCCCCAACTGGCCGGCGTAACCGCCTGGATCGCATCGCTTAGCGGGGAAGTGCGCGAAACCTTGATTGAGAGCGAACCCCTGGTGCTCTTGCAGGGTGACATCGCGAGTTGGGGTGAAGCCGATTTGGCTGCGCTGACCGCGTCCCTTCTCACGGCCTTTGAGAAGAAAAACGTCCGTGATTACTTCCCGGGGATCGCTGACTACTATGCCAAGCTCGCTCATCCTGAGATCGCTACGCAGCTGCGGCCCTACATAACCGATTCTGCAAAGAACATTATCTGTCGCAGGGCAGCGATCATGATCGCGGAATCCTGCGCAATCGCGGAACTCCAGCCCGAATTGCTCGAAATTGCGCTTGATACAAAGTGCGATCCGGATCTTCGGGCTCGTGCCGTGGCGGCTCTCCGAACGTGCGGTGACGACACAGTCCCGGCAAAAATACTACCCCTGGCACGGAGCGAGCTTGGCCCCGATCCTGTTTGCGGGATAAAGGGCCACGCCCTGCAGCTTCTTTGGCCCCAGCATTTGACCGCGGCGGAGCTGTTTGCGTCGATCACGCGACCTATCGAAGGGCATGTTGGCTCTTACATCTTGTTCCTCACCGGAACACTACCAGAGACGCTTAAGCCCGAGGACTTTCCGATCGCCTTGCGCTGGGCCACTTCGTTTATCGCGGAAGTTGGTCATAACGGCGAATTTCACAGAAAATCATTGGCTGACTCGATTTTGATACGGGCTTGGCAGTACGTCGACAGAGACGAGATCAGCCCGTCGCTATTGGAGTACGTGTTTACGTGCTTGCGCGGCCATCATGATTTGCTACGCGGAACTGGGCGGCGAGAGCAGGAACAATTCCGAGCGACGTTGAAATCCGATGCGATGCGGCGGCGAACGTTTCTTCGTCTGGTGACGCCGCTTATCCTTGATCGGATCGATATCTATCATCTCATTCGAGCTGGACTTCTGCAGCGGGAAGACCTGCCGTGGCTACTCACGTTGTGTCCTGGCGCTGCCGCCAGCGAGAGTGCCGTTAACAACGACACGCTTTGCAGCATGATCGAAATGGCGCTCGATCGCGATGATCCAGCGCAGTTTGAGGCGCTGTATGACGCGGCCCTCAATTGGCCTTCGCTCTGGGATCACTTTCGAGTCGTGTTCGAAGGAGTGGCGCTCGATTCCGCTGATGCGCAGGCGCTCCGCCGAAACGAACGAATGATGAAGGAGCTCGAAGGCCGCAAGCCACCTCCGGTCACACCGCCGCCGGCAGAACGTGTCGCGGATCTGCTCAACCAATTTGAAGCGGGCGAGTGGCGTGCGTGGTGGATGCTCAATCGAGAACTGACACTGACGCCAACCAGCACGGTTTACGGGGATGACCTCGAATATTCGATAACCAGAATGCCCGGCTGGATCGCAGCCGACGCCGCGACAAAGGAACGGATCGTAAGTGCAGCGAGGCGCTATCTCGTGATCGGAGAGACATCCGTTAGAGAATGGATCGGAACAACGTCAGCGAACTTGAATGACTTGGCGGCATATCGCGCCTTCGTTCTTCTCAAGGAGCTGGACGGTGCCGCATACGAGCAGATACCAACACTAATTTGGTCAAAATGGGCGCCCGCGATTGCGAGCATACCGAAGCTCACCGGATCTGAGCGGCCGAAACTTCATATTGATACGGTTGCTGACGCTCTAGCGGCAGCCCCAGCCGAATTTGTGGGCACGACGCTGGAAATGATGAGGATCGAGCGCGCGCGAACTGCTGCGGAGCCCAGCGCGGCTGTGTCCCGCGGTGCGAGTTTCTTCATGTTGCGCGATCTTGATGGATGCTGGGACAGCGAGGAGCTCAAGCAGGGCATCTTAGCCGAACTGTGCGACACGGCGAATTCAGAGGATCAGTTTCGTACTATCCTGGACGTCCTGCTGACTGCGGGCTTCATTCCGGCACGTGACTTTGCCATCGAGATCATGGCAGACGATCAGGCCGACGACGGACCCCGTGCGCTGGTCGCGGCCTGCGCATTGGCCGTTCATTGTCCTGAGGCATGGCCGTACATTTGGAGCCGAGTTTCGCCCGACCCGGATTTTGCGCGGCGCTTTTTCTTGGATCTGGGCGCGTCCTACCGATTCCAAGAGGCGATATTCACGGAGTTGACGGAACAACAGTGTGCGCAGGCCTACATATTACTCCTGCAGTTGTTTCCTCCATCAAACGATCCGCAGCACAGCCCGGGGCAAGCGCATTTCGTCGGTCCATACGAGTCGTTGGCGCATATGCGCGATGGGATCATTCCGGTGATCGTAAACAGGGGAACGCCGGCGGCCGTTAGTGCGATGCGTTGGATCGTTAGCCTGCTGCCGGATTATCCTTGGCTATCTTTCCATCTGCGCGACGCGGAGCAGGTGATGCGGGCAAAGACCTGGTCTCCATTGACGTCCAAGGACGTATTCTGGCTTACGGATTTGCCGAGCCGGCTTCTTGTCGTTTCAGCCGGTGATCTATGTGAACTTCTTGTCGAGACGCTGCGCAAATATGAAGTTGAATTGCACGGTGGACAGACGCCAATCCGCGGTCTCTGGGACCGGCAAGGCGGCGGCAAGCTATTTCGTCCGATAGAGGAAGACGGGTTATCGGATCATGTCAGCCTGTTCCTTCAGCGGGAGCTCGTCGAGAGGGCGATTGTTGCCAACCGCGAGGTGGAAGTCAGTCGCGTGGCCGGTACCTCACTGGGCAAGCGGACAGACATACGCATTGACGCGATCAGAAAGTCCGACGATGGCAAGGCGTACGACACGGTCACTGCGATAATCGAGACGAAGGGTTGCTGGAATCCAGATCTGAAGACAGCTCTGGAAGATCAATTATATGCAGATTACCTGGTCCGTCTGCTTGCGCCGGTCGGGATCTATCTCGTTGGATGGTTTGATAAGGCGAAGTGGGATCCCGATGACGCGCGGAGGGCTGCCACGCCAAATTGCTCTATCGCGGAGATGCAAGACCAACTCGATGCTCAGGCCGCAGCTATTCCGGCTGGCTTCATGGTGCGCGCCGTCGTTCTTGATTGCCATGCATCTTGATTTCAAATGGCGCGCGTCGGTCTTGAGAAATTGAGCCGCTCTAGCGTAGGCCGCTCGAAATTATTTGATAGGATTTACTAATGTGACGTAGGGGGCAACGTGCGCAAGGTCATCGACACGAATCATCTGAAGTCTCTTGAGCTGAGGGAGTACTTGTCGAAGCCGGACAATCACGTTGTCATTACCGATCTGGTCATTATGGAGACGCTCCGTGGTGGCGACATCGAGGCTGTCTGCTGCCAGCTCGAACCTCTGACTCAGCATCCAAAACAGGTCGTCGTACTGAAGACGACCCATGCCGTGGCCGGCTTACGCAAACGCAGGCGCCGCGGCTTGCAGCGCAGGCGCATCCACAGGGAGCAAACGCAGGGCTTCGCAGCATGGTGCGAAAAGCTCGAGCTGGCAAGAAAGGGCGACAAAGATTTGGTCAAACAGTTCGAGGCGAAATGCGAGCGTGCGTCCGCAGATCTGGCGGAGTTGGCGAAGAGCCAGGAGACCTATGCCGCCAACCTGGCCGAGCACGTAAAGCGTTATTCGGAGGCCGAGCTCAAGATCTTGAGGAAAAATGAGCCTATCACGCCGGAGCTTCTGAAGAAGATTAAGGGTCACATCGTTGATCTCGCCGAGGCGCTCTTCGATGCACATCCTTATTTCAAAAAGAGGCCCGCAGTTAAGCATCTCCCGAACGCCTTCCTCTTTCGATACGCCATATCCGGATACGTCGTCGCTATGCGGCGGATAAAAGAGGGCGGAGCGAATGAGGCGTCGGCCGAGAAGATCCGGAACGATCTGATCGACGCGATGATCGGAGCTCATGCGACCTATTTTGATGGGCTCTCGAGCCAGGATCAAAAAGCGAAAGAGATACACGAAACGACATGCGAGTTGCTCAAGCATTTCCATGACGAGATCAAGGCGTTTGCGAGTAACGCATCAACGGCTGAAGGAGCTGTGGTCGAGCAGTTCAAACGGCCGCGGCAGTCTAGCTTTCGTTCTGAATCGAATTAGGGATTCATCGCGAGGGAATGCTGCTATGATTTTTGTGGATAGTGCTCAGGACAACATCGTTTGTCGTGAGCGTTTGGATGAACTCTTCCAAAGATGGTTGCGGCAATGTTTGTAGCTTGTGGAGTTCTTCCGGCTTCAGCTTGGTGTAACGCCGCAACGTGCGCCAATCTTTGTGGCCGGTCACAAGCGCGACCTTCTCGATCGTAAGCCCTGCCTCAAAAAGACGGCTGGTCCCCTCGTGTCGAAGGTCATGAAAATGCAGATCTTCGATCTTCAACTCGTCGCAGGCCCGCGTGAACGCCGCGCTCACTGAACGGTGGTTGTACGGAAATACGCGACCCCAACCTCTCGTGATGATGCGCTGTTGGAGTAAGATCTCCCACGCATCGAAGCCCGTTAAGTTGAGAAGCGGCACTTTCTGGTCGTTGCCGTCCTTTGCTCGCGGATCCTTGCGGTCGCGGATGACGAGTACCCGCGTTTTCATGTCGACGTCTGGCCAATCCGGACGACAAATTTCCTCCTGTCGCATCGTTGTCGCGACCGCATACCGAACGATCCGTCCCATCGGAATGACCTGTCGAGGATTGGTTTCAAAATATTCGATGAGTTCGCCGAGCTCATCTTCAGTTGGGCGTCGGTCTCGCTCTTCCGACTTCGCCACAAGGCCCAAATGCTTCATCGCATATCGCGCTAATCGAACCTCTTCGGCCGAGACTTCAATGCCGTGAACGGCTGCGGCGTGCGTAGCGACGGTTCTGATAAAGGAAAAGTCGATTGCCAACGTGGCTGGGCCCGCACCTTCCTTTGCGCGCTGGCGACCAAATTCGATGAGCCGCTCGCGATTGAGCTTGGGCAATTTTACCGTCCCCAAGGCTTCCTTTAGTGCTTCTAACACTGCGGCCTTGGAGCGGCGGGGAGGGCGGCCGACCTCGTGCATGTCCTCGATGTGCAGATCGATGATATCGCCGAAGGTTTTGGCTTGGACAGCGGCGCGGGGCTTTGGCGATCCACTGCGGTCAATATTGCGCTCCATATCGAGCGCCCAGTCTTCGCCGTCCTTGCGACGGCGAAAGGTCTCTGACACATAGCGGTTCTTGCGGCGGACCTGGACGCGCCAGTTCCCGGACGGCAACTGAGTGAAGCTGGCCATGGCCGTGTGCACTCCTCAATTCGTGTGCGCTACGTGTGCACCGAGAGGTCAAAACGGGTACAAACGTGTGCAATTTCGTCTAGTTTGGAGGGCACATGTCCGTGTTTCATCCTGTTGAGATGATAGGATAAATCATTGAAATCGCAAGACTATCGCTTTTCTGTGGCCCCGATGATGGATTGGACTGATCCACGTTAGATGACGTTGGTTGTCATTGGACGGAATTTACGGAGCGGCGCGACCGCGCAGCAATCGATCAAGCGTTGGCCAGGTCGGGCGCTCACTTCTGAAATCGAAGCTAAGGTGTGATGGCTGTCGAGCCAAAGGGGGCAGTCCGAGTACCTTGCCGCCAGTCGACAGCCAACTCGAACATCATTCCGACAAATGCAAATTCTGTAGTGATCTCAACAAACAAAAAGGCTGCAATTTGTCGGAATGCCTGTTGAGAGTGCAACAGAAATTCGAAGACTTCCAAGCTGAATACGAGGGTTCGATTCCCTTCACCCGCTCCAAAGTTCTAAAGCGCATTCAAGCCTGATCCAGGTCAATGCTCCGCGCGCCGGATGGTCTATCCGTTGGTCGCAACTTCGGGACACATAGACATGACCGACAAGCCGATCGATTGGACGCCGGATCTCACGCTGCCGACCTCGAAATCCACCGTGCAGCACTTCGCCGCAAAGGCCGGCGGCGACCGCTTGGTGATCGACACCACGCCTTGGGGCGAGGCCGATCTCAGCGTTAACGGCCGGTCGATTGCGCACATCGAGACCGCAGCGAGCGCCGGCGATGCGTTTCGGACGCTCGAGGCGGTCGCAGAAGATTTTGAGGCCGGTAAGGGCGTTCGCAAGGGCGCGCGCCGCGATCAGGCGATCGAGGACGACGAGGTCCGGCAGAGGCTGGGCCTGCCGCGCAGCTAGGAACCATCACACCGCGCACGAGTTGGCCGGTCGGGCAGAACCGATAGCCACGAGGCCAAACCGTGCAGCAAGACGTGCGCGTGCGCACCACCGCGCAGATCGCGGGTCATCCGATTCATCCGATGCTGGTGCCGATCCCGATCGCGTGCTTCATCGGGGCGCTTCTCACCGACATCGCCTATGTCGCCAGCGCCGAGATCATGTGGGCGGATTTTTCCGCCTGGCTGCTGCTCGTCGGCGTCGTCTTCGGCGTGCTGGCGGCGATCGCGGGCCTCACTGATTTCCTGGGCAACCGCCTGGTGCGGGCGCAGACGCCGGCCTGGCCGCATCTGATCGGAAACGCGCTCGCGCTGGTCCTCGCCATCGTCAACGCGCTGATCCACACCCGCGATGCCTGGACCTCGGTCTGGCCTACCGGGCTCGTTCTGTCCGTGGTCACCGTGCTGATCCTGCCGGTCACCGGCTGGCTCGGCTGGGCCCTGGTCTATCGCCATGGCGTCGGAGTTGCGCGATGACATTCCCAATGATCCGCGCGCTGCTGTGCTCCTCGTTGCTGCTGCTGGCCGGCTGCGATGACGGCAGCGGCGATCCCAAGGCGCAGATCGGCGCCAACCCGAAACTTCCCGACATCCAGCAATATCTGCTGCCGCCCATGCACATCGCGCGCATCGTCGGCTGGAAGAAGGACGAAGCCCCTTCTGTGGCCGAGGGCCTGCAGATCAAGGCCTTCGCGACCGGCCTGCAGCATCCGCGCTTCCTCTACGTGCTGCCCAATGGCGACGTGCTGGTGGCGGAATCCAAGGCGCCGAAGGGGGCAGGCATCAAGCGGCCCAAGGAGATCGTCATGGGATATATCGAGTCCTGGGCGACCTCGGGCAGCGACGACACCGGCCCCGGCAACCGCATCACGCTGCTCCGTGACAGCAATGGCGACGGCGTGCCGGACACGCAAAGCGTCTTTCTCGACCATCTCAACTCGCCGTTCGGCATCGCGCTGGTCGGCAACGATCTCTATGTCGCCAATGCCGACGCGATCGTCCGATATCCCTATAAGGAAGGCGACACGAAGATAACCGCGCCGGGCACGGTGCTGACGGAGTTGCCGGGCGGGCCGATCAACCATCACTGGACCAAGAGCCTGGTCGCCAGTCCCGACGGCTCAAAACTCTATGCCGGCGTCGGCTCCAACAGCAACATCACCGAGAACGGCATGGAGGCCGAGCACAATCGCGCCGCCATCCTCGAGGTCGATCGCGCCAGCGGACGCTGGCGCGTGTTCGCGAGCGGTCTGCGCAATCCCAACGGCCTCAGCTTCGAGCCGCAGACCGGCGCGCTGTGGACCGTGGTGAACGAGCGCGACGAGCTCGGGCCCGATCTGGTCCCGGATTACATGACCTCAGTGAAGGACGGCGGCTTCTACGGCTGGCCCTACAGCTATTACGGCCAGCACGTCGATCCCCGCGTCAAGCCGCAGCGGCCGGATCTCGTCGCCAAGGCGATCGCGCCGGACTATGCCTTGAGCTCGCACGTCGCGCCGCTCGGGATGGCCTTCAACACCGGGACGAGCTTGCCCGCGGCCTATCGCGGCGGCGCCTTTGTCGGCGAGCATGGCAGCTGGAACAGGCAGGTGCTCAACGGCTACAAGGTCGTGTTCGTGCCGTTCGCCGACGGCAAGCCGAGCGGACCGGCGCAGGACGTCGTGACGGGCTTCCTCAACAGCGACAACAAGGCGCGTGGCCGGCCGGTCGGCGTGGCCATCGACAAATCAGGCGCACTGCTGGTCGCCGACGACAGCGGCAACACGGTCTGGCGCGTCACCGCCGCGCATCCGCAACTGACGCAACGTTAGGCCCGCGCGCGCGTTGTCTGACGGACGTTCTTTTGAAACTCAAAGCCAGGAGTGGGACAATGGGCCTTGCTCAATATGCCATCGTGCCGGTGCGGGACCAATGGGGCGTGCTGCACGATGGCGATGTCAGGAATACCTATGCCACCAAGGAAGCCGCGTTCGAATCCGCGGTCGCCGCCGCATCCCTCGCGCTTCGTGAGGGACATGAAGTCCAGGTCAGCGTGCCCGGCCGCGAAGCAGGGGGCAACGCACTCGGCGTCCCAGACAACGCTTGAGAAGGAAGACGCGATGACAAGCCCCGCGAGCCCAACGGCGTCGAGCCATCGCGCTCCGAGGACGACATCCAGCGCGAGCAGCTGGGTCCCCGCGGCGTGCCCGGTGCGCCTGATCCGGCGAAGATGACCCCGCAGCGCGAGAAGAAGACGCCGAAGCACGTTGATCCCGGCCATACCGCGTGAATTGGCGTCATCGCACGATCAGCCGCCCGTGCCGCAGCGATCCCGATCGTGAAGCGCAACTCCGCTGCGCCGGCAGGGCGTCGTAGCACTCATTCAGCAGGTTTGATGACGAATTGCACGGGCGTTCCATCAGGTAGCCCATCCATCTGGAACGAGAGGTTACCGGCGACCGCTATCAATTCTTCCAACGCAATCGTACCGAGGTTGCTGACACCGTACTCACCGCCGAGCACTGCAGGAATTTTGAAGCAGTAGCAGTGCCCCTCGGGTACGTTGCCGAGGCTACCGAGGGCTTCTTGTTGTAGATTAGTCATCGCCCAATCTGCCATAAAATCCGCATCACCTTTCAGAGCGGCGTAATCGTCGTCTCCTCGTGCGACTACTGCGCATGAGAGCTCCTCAGGAATTATTCGCCAATAGGCCCCGGCTGTGTCTTTGACGATAAGATTGCCAAAGGCGTTGCACGCGATGATGGAAGCAGGCCTAAGGCCCTTCCAGCCCCAAGCTAGTTCTATGATTTGCAGCAAGGCCATCCGGTGGGAAATCTCAAGCCGTGACAGTATCGATGCAGTTTTTGCAAAGAGTATCGCTTGCAAATTTGACTACACCCAAAAGGTAACAATTGTCACGAGCGCCAGGCCGAACGCGCTCGGCAGTTTCCGAGCTGTCACATGCGATAGCCCTAGGCGGATTGCCGAGCTGCCAGCCTGAGAGCGTGGCCGCGGCCCGGAATTCGCGCTCCGGACATACCTAACATCACGTTAGGTTTCTCGCATAACCGGGTAATTGTGTTAGCCCGGCGGGCCAGTTCAACTTGATGGCTCGCCATAGGTCGCCAGCGATGCTGCCTCCTGCCGACATGCTCCCGGCTGCCTTCTGCCATTCGGCGGCCGGCGTTCCCGTATGCTGCGTCTCCCGCTAAGAGAGGCGCCACAGGCGCGATCTGCGCCCGGCAGGGCAGGCGACGTCTGGAATGCGGTTCTTGAAATCTGATAGCAGGCTGATCGGTGTCCTGCTGGTGCTCGCCATCACGCAGCTGGTCGGATGGGGCACGATCGGGCTTCCTGCCATCGTCGGACGCGATCTCGCCACTGACCTCGGCATGAGCCTGCCGGCAGTGTTCGCCGGCACATCCGTTCTCTACGTCTCGATGGGCCTGTGTGCGCCCTGGCTAGCCAAATCGTTTGCGCGGCATGGCGCACGGACGGTCATGATGGTCGGAACCGTCGTGACCGTGCCGGGCTTCGTGCTGCTGTCGCTTGCGCGCGAGCCGATGCTCTATTTCGCCGCCTGGATCGTGCTCGGCATCGCCGGCAGCGCCACGCTGTCAACCGGCGCCTATATCATGTTGAACGAGATCGCCGGGCGGCAGGCCAAGCACGCGATCGGGGCCTTGATGCTGGTGACGGGCCTCTCCAGCAGCATCTTCTGGCCGACGACGTCGTTCCTGAGCGGTCACCTCGGCTGGCGGGGAACGTGCCTCGTCTATGCCGCGATGATGCTCGTCGTCAGCCTCCCGCTCTATGCGCTCGCACCGCGCCGGAAGATCGCCGGGGGTGATGCCGGCGAGCCGGCCAAGTCGTCACCGACGCCTGTCATTCCAAAGAGCACCTTCGGCCTCGTGGTCGCCGCGATCACGCTCAACGCCTTCGTCAATTTCGGCATCAGCGCCATCATGATCGAGCTGCTCCGGGCCGAGGGACTGGCGCCGGCGCAGGCACTCCTCTTCGGCTCCATGCTGGGCGTGATCCAGGTCAGCGCCCGCGGGCTTGATCTCCTCGGCGGCGGACGCTGGGACGGGATCACGACCGGGCTCGTCGCAGGCACCGCGCTGCCCGTCGCGATGCTGCTCCTGATGCTGAGCGAGGGCGCGACCTGGGCGGTTGCGGCCTTCATCCTGCTCTATGGCGCCGGCAGCGGCGCGATGGCGGTGGCGCGGGCCACCATCCCGCTCGTGTTCTACGACCAGGCCGAGTTCGCCAAGGCGATGTCGATGATCGCGCTGCCGCTCAATCTCGCCTCCGCGATCTCGCCGCCACTCCTCGTCGGTCTGCTCACCGCATTCGGCAGCCGCGGTGCACTCGGTCTCACCTTCGTCTGCTCCTGTGCGACGGTGCTGATCTTGCTCCTGCTTGCGCGGCGTCGGCCGCTTGTGGTGCCTGCCGCGGCTTGAGCCGATCGGCGGAATATTCGCGGCGCGGAAGGTTGCGGCGACGGCCTCTGGGCCGGCAGGAGATAGCCGTATGCCCCCAGCGCAGTGCTCAGAGCCCTAAAATAGTGTATCCGCAGGGAGCGCGGCTTGGCTGGAGCCGCCGCGCCAAGATTCAGTTCCCCGGAGGAAATAGACATGTCGGCCTTGCCGCTCTCAGGCATCAAGATCCTTGACCTCACCCGCGTCCTTGCCGGGCCTTTGTCGGCCCAGATGCTGGGCGATCTCGGCGCGGAGGTGATCAAGATCGAGCGGCCGGGCACCGGCGACGACGCGCGCGCCTTCGGCCCGCCTTACCTGACCGATCCCGAAGGCAAGGCCAACAACAATAACTCATTCTACCTCTGCGCCAACCGCAACAAGAAGTCGGTCACCGTGAACATCGCCAAGCCCGAGGGGCAGGCGATCATCCGCGAGCTCGCCAAGGACGTCGACGTCTTCATGGAGAACTACAAGGTCGGCGATCTCAAGCGCTACGGCCTCGACTACGAGACCATCAAGGCGATCAATCCCGGCATCATCTATTGCTCGGTGACCGGCTTCGGCCAGACCGGCCCGTATGCGCCGCGCGCCGGCTACGACGCCATCCTGCAGGCGATGGGCGGCCTGATGAGCGTCACCGGCCACATGGACGGCGAGCCGGGCGAGGGCCCGATGAAGGTCGGCCCGTCCATCGTCGACTACATGACCGGCATGAACACCTCGATCGGCATCCTCTCGGCGCTCTACCATCGCGACGCCAACAACGGGCAGGGCCAGCACATCGACGTCTGCCTGTTCGACACCGTCATCGCCTCGCTGTCGCACTGGCTGCAGATCTACCTCGTCAACGGCAAGACGCCGCCGCGCCGCGGCACCTGGGGCAATGGCGGCATGCCGGCCGGCGTGTTCCGCTGCACCGATGGCGAGCTGATGCTGGTGGTCGGCAATGACGGCCAGTTCCGGAAGACTTGCGCCGTGCTCGGCGAGCCGGAGCTGGCAAACGATCCGCGCTTTCTCAAGAACAACGACCGCGTCGTGCACGGCAAGGAGATCATGGCGATCTTTGCCGGCCTGTTCCTGAAGCAGCCGGTGGCCTACTGGCTGGAAAAGCTGGAAGAGGCGGGCGTGCCCTCGGGGCCCATCAACAATTTCGAGCAGGTGTTCTCCGATCCGCACGTGCAGGCGCGCGGCATGCGGGTGAAGACGCAGCACAAGTTCGAGCCGGAACTGTCGCTGATCCGCAACGCGCTGACCCTCTCGGGCACCCCCATCACCGAATATCGCGCCCCGCCGCTGCTCGGCGAGCACACCCAGGAGGTGCTCGGCGACAAGCTCGGCTATGATGCCGGGAAGATCGAAGTTCTCCGGAAACAAGGCATCATCTAGGGGGCTTTGTGAAAGGTCGCTGCTGCGCTACCAGGCGTAGCGCAGCGATCCCTGGGCCGAGACGCCGCGCGCGCTGCCGGCCAATTCTCCGGTCACCCTTGCGCCCAGCGTCAAATTGTTGACGAAGCGCAGCTCGGCACCTGAGGAGAGCAGGGCCGAGTCCTTCGGAGCTGCCGCGCCGTAGACGGTGAAGCTTGATCCGGGCAGGGCCTGGAATAGTGCGCTCATCGCCCGGTCGGTGTTGGTGTCGTGCACCCAGGCAAGCTGCGAACGGAAGGACAGCGTGGCATCGTTGCCGGCAGCGACGGTCTTGTCGAACCGGCTGCCGAGCTCGGTCCGAAGCGTGGCGGTGCTGCGCGAGGCGTAGGCAAGCGCGAAGGCGCCCGTTCCAGACGCCGAACTCTCGCTGTAGGCCGGCGTATGGAAGTTTTGTCCTTGCAAGGCCGCATAAGGCGTGATGGCGACGAACTGCGTCGGCACCCGGTAGCCGCCCTCGATGCGTCCGGCGAAGGTCTGACCGTCAAAGCGCGCATTGAGCTGATCGACGCCGGCGAGATTGACGGTGCGGCTCGTGCTGATGCCGTTCCAGGCATAGGCCAGCGCGCCCGACAGATAGGCGGCGCCCACCCGGTGCGTGCCGTAGGCGCCGATCTGAAACACATCGCTCCGGCCGCTGCCGAGGCCGTTGCTCAGGCCCCAGTTGGTGCCGCCGCCCGCGAGCGCGAAGCCCAGCACCGTATCGGCGCTGGCGCGATAATCGGCGCCGGCCACGACGCCATAGGTTCGCGGCGTCACGTCATGCGAGCCGAGCACGACGCTTTCGCCGTTGACCTTGCCGGCGCTGCCATAGCTGCCGCCCCACACGCCCCAGCGCCGGTCGAGCGCGGACTGAGGCTCGCGCGCGGCGCGGGCCGGGGAGGTTGACGCATAGGCCGACGCAAATGCCGGCGGCACGCGGGATTCTTCAGCATAGCCCATGGCGCCGCCGTTCGCGGCCTGGCCGCCGAAGGCGGCGTGACCGGTGTTGGTGAGCAGCGAGACGAAGCCGTTCATGGACTGGAACGCGGTCGTCGCCGCGCCCGTCGCCACCTCACCGGAGAGGCTGTCGAGTGCGGATGCGAGCGCGGCACCGGACAGCGAGAAGATCGAGGCGAAATTGCCGGAGGCCGCTCCGCCGTTCAGCGCGGCGTCGATGCCGCTGGCCACATTACGCTGGTTGATGGTGCCGTTGACGAGCGAGTCGGCCAGCGCCGCCTGGTCGACGACGATGTAGGCGTCGTTGGCGTCGTAGCCGAGATGGGCCTTGATCGAGCCGGTGAGGTCGAGGCTGCTGAAGGTGCCGCTGAGGCCGCCGGTCGCCGTCAGGATCACGAGGCTCTGTCCGACCACGAAGCCGCCGCCGAGCTGGACCGCGCGCGCGATGCCACCGGTCAGCGTCGCCGTGCCGTTGACGACCGTCTTGTCGGCGCCGCCGGAGGCAAGGTTGACCTGGTAGATGCCGCCGAGGCTGAGGCTTCCGTTCACCGTGACGGTGCCGGTGGGAGTGAAGGTGCCCGTGCTGGTGAATGTGAGTGAGCCGCCGCCGAATGTGGTGCCGTTACCGGCGTTCAGGATGCCGGTGTTGGAGAGGGTGGTGCTGCCGCTTCCGAAAGAGTTGGCGCCGGTCGTGCTCCACGTCCCATCATTGCTGATCGTATTGGACGCATTCCCGAGCGTGATCCGGCCGTAGAGGGTGCCGCTGTTCGTGATGGTACTTGCGCCGCCGCTGGTCATGATGGCCCAGCGCGTTTCCGGCGCGGCAAGCGTGCTGCTGATGAGGGCGCCGGCGGCGTTGTCGATCGAGATCGTTCCGCTCGTCGAGACGGCCCCCATGACCGGGTCAGGACCGCTGCCGAGCAGCGAGCCATGATTGGTGATGGTCGTGGACCCGGAGCCGGCGGTGCTGCCGAGGGCGTCGTCGTTCGTCGAGCGCACCGTGCCGTAGTTCGTGATCGTGACGCTGCCGTTGCCGCCTGCGATCGTGCGGATGCCGATATACGCCGAATAGACGTCAGCCGTCGTGACATCGATGTTGCCGGCGCTGGTCCTGACGTAAACGCCGGTGCCGACGATCGGTGTGGCGGCAAGCCCGATCGAGCCGCCGGTCTGGTTCACGGTGGCATTGCCTGTGCCCTGCTGGTCCAGATTGAGACCGCCACTTCCGAAATCGGCCGACGAGAGCAGGGTGCCGCCGCTCATGTTGAAGATGAGATTGCTCGAACCCTCGCCATAGAGCGAAACCGCCGACGAGTAGGCGGAGATCCTTCCGCCCGTCACGGTGACGGTCTGGTTGCCGGACGAGAAGGCGAAGGTCGAAATGGCCGAGCCGCTGCTGACGGTGATGTCGTAGCCGGATGTAATGCTTACGGTGCCGGACCCGTTTTCCAGAACCATAATGCCGGAGCTTGTGGAACTGATGCTGGCACCGGGGGTGATGGTGAAATCGTCCGTGCCGTACATCGACATGCCAACTCGAACGTTGCTGATGACCCCCGTTCCCGTGACGAATACGCCCCCAGTGCCGTTGCTCGAGACGCTGATCCCGACGTTGCTGCCGCCCGACCCGCCGGGACCTGTGATAGACCCGCTATGGTTGACCGTGACCGTGCCGGCGTTCGTGCCATGGCCGACCGCAATGCCGTAGCCATTGGCGGAGGTATAGACGATGTTGCCGCTACCGCCGACCGTGGTATCTCCGCCACCGAAGACCCCGATGCCCGTGCTGCCCGTGATCGCCGCGGTCCCGTCGACCAGGATGTTGACGGCTGCCTGGGACTGCACCAGGACGCCGTAGCCCGCGCCGATCGAGCCCGTGTTGGTGACGTTGCCGTTGACATGCGCGGTGAGATCGCCGGTCGCCGACGTACTCTGTGAGGACAGCGTCAGTGAGGCAATGCCGGTGCCGTCGATCGTCGCACCGCTCGCGCTGTTGTAGGTAATCGCACCGGTACTGGTTAAGAGGGACAGCGCGCCGATGACGACGTTGGAAGTCTGGTTGACGGCGCCGTTGTTGGTGAAATTGATGCCCGAGCCGTTCTCGGACGTGTTGATCTGGAGACCATAACCGCCGACGGTGACGCCGCTGGCGATCTGGCCGGTGATGTTGCCGCCGGTGGTGAATTGCTGGGTGTCGTCGTTCGACGACGCCGTGGCCGCGTCGGTGTTGGTGTTGTGCACGGTCACGGTGTCTGCCGTGCACGACACGCTGTTGGGGGACGAGGTGATGTCGCAATTGGCCGCGGCCGGGCTGGCGCTCCAGATCGTCGCCAGCGCCGTCATCGACAGCAGAGCGCCGGAGGGCCGGAAGCGCGAATTTCTATTCTTGTATTCCAACGCGTCTCACCCCTGTCATCGCATGGCACCGGACGGATTGCGGCCGGCCGGTTGAATCGGAGGGGACAACACAACATCGACTGCACTGCCGCTATCGGGATTCGACGAACCGGGCAGGATAGCCGATGAATCGGGCCGCGCTTTGGGACAAAGTGACCGGCCGGCGATATCTTCCGGACCGTGAAGGGGGTAAATGGCCGGGATGCGCTACTTCAATCGGTTCGATGCGACGGCTGGCCAGAACTCATGGCCCTTGGCCATTCTGGGTTTGGGCCTGTTGACGGCTCTCGGCACGCTGGTGCGCATGGCCCATTTCCAGAACTTTCCGCGCGCCTTCCTGATCAGCGTTGTGGTCGATCCCCTGACGCTGCCGATGGTGCTTGCGCTCCGGCCGGTGTTCCCGAGGAGGCATGTCGAGTCGAGCTTCCAGGTGTTGAGGACACTTGTCCTCAATACGCTGCTGTGCATCGGCGCCGCATTCGTGCTGACCTGCTGGGTCAGGCTGGTGACCGGCGTGACGGGTTGGCACGTGCCGAATTGGGGAGCGCTCCAGTCGTGGGCGGTGCCTTGGGTCTATTACAGCATCGTGTTCGCGGGCTGGCGGTTCGCGCAGTTCTGGAGCGCCGCGGAGCTTGCGGTGCATGGTGAGAAGCAGCGCGCCGCGGCGGCGGAAGCCGAAGCGCTCAAGGCCGAGCTTCGCCATCTCCGTCATCAGCTCGATCCGCATTTCCTGTTCAATGCGCTGAACGGCATCGCCGTCGAGATCCCGGATCATCCGGACGCGGCGGTGGGCATGGTTCGCGAACTGGCAGCCTATTTGCGCTATTCGCTCGACCAGCGGGATCGAACCGTCACCCCGCTTGCGTCGGTGCTCGACGCGGCTCGTTCCTATCTCGAATTGCAGAAAGCCCGGTTCGGTCCCGAGCTCGACTACAGGCTCGAGTCCAATGAGGCGGCACGCCGGCGCATCGTGCCGAGCTTTCTGCTGCAGCCACTGGTCGAGAATGCCGTCAAACACGGTCTGCAAGCCGGCCGCGCGCACGTCGATATTGCGATCGAGGCGGTGGCCGATGAAACCAGGCTGCAGATATCAGTCACCGGCCCCGGGGAGTTGAGGCCCGACTGGCAGAGCGCAGGCGATCCGGGCGTCGGCCTGTCGGTCCTGAACCGGCGGCTGCAACTTCACTATCCAGGCCGGCATGAGTTCAGCCTGCGCCAGACCGGCGACATGGTGATCGCGGGGCTGCTGTTGCGGGGGGAACCGTGCTCCGTGTAGCGATCGTCGATGATGAAGCGCTGGCCAGGCGCGGAATGCAGCGGCTTCTCGGCGAATACCCTCAGCTCGAGGTGGTCGGCGAGGCTGCCTCGCTGAAGACTGCCATGGAGTTGATCCGCGTCGAGCGGCCCGATGCGCTATTCCTGGACATCGAAATGCATGGCGGCAGCGGGTTCGATCTCTTGCAGGATCTTCAGGAGCGCCCTGACGTCGTCTTCGTCACCGCCCACGACCGCTATGCGGTCAAGGCCTACGATTTCGCCGTGCTGGACTATCTCCTGAAACCGATCGATCCGAAACGACTGGCCGCGGCGGTGACCAAGCTGGAAAAGGCGCAGGCTGCACGACAGGCCCTCCTCAAGCATCAGGCGCCCACCTTGCGTCTCAGGACCAGCACGCGGACGGTGATCCAGCGCATCGATACCATTGTCGCGATGCGTGCCGAGGGCGACTACACGCGCGTATTCGTGGCGAACGGACCCGCCATCCTGGTCGGACAGCTGCTCGGGAAGTTCGAGGCACAGGTGCCGACGCCTCCTTTCCTGCGTATCAATCGCTCCTTGATCGTCAACGTGGACAGGATCCGCGCGATCGAAACGATCGATCGCGATACGATGCACATCAGCCTGGACGATTGCGCCGAGGCGTTCGTGGTTGGACGCGCGACTGCGGCGCGGATCAGGAAGCTCTATCCCGGCTTGCCTCGCCGAGTGTCGCTCACTTCCCCCGGGGGCGACGGGACCTGATCCGCCTGACCGGCGGCAGGGCGAGGCGCGATGGCCGAGGGTGCTTGCCCATGGTGAGCAATTGGCTGAGAGTGGCGATATCCCGCGCCGGCGGCGGCACCCGAGAGCAAGCGATCAGAAGGCGGCAGTCATGACATCAGGCAAAACCATCATCACCTGCGCCATCACCGGCAATCTCACGAAACCCGAGCAGTCGCCGTATCTGCCGATCACGCCCGAGCAGATCGCCACTTCCGCGCTGGAGGCGGCCGAAGCGGGCGCCGCCATCGCCCACATCCATGTGCGCGATCCCAAGACCGGCCGCCCCTCGATGGAGATCGACCTCTACCGCGACGTCGTGGACCGCATCCGCGCCCGCAACAAGAGCCTCGTCATCAACCTCACCACCGGCCCTGGCGGCCGTTTCGTCCCGTCGATCGAGGATCCGCGCGTCGCCGGTCCCGGCACCACGCTGCTCCAGCCCGAGAAGCGCGTCGCGCACATCGAGCTGCTCAAGCCCGACATCTGCACGCTCGATCTCAACACCATGAACTCCGGCGGCGAGGTCGTGATCAACACGCCGCGCAACGTCCGCATCATGGCCGAGCGGATGAAGGCGGCCGGCGTGCTGCCGGAGATCGAGCTGTTCGACAGCGGCGACTGTCATCTCGCGCGCGACCTGTTTACCGACGGCACGCTGAAGGGGCCGGGCCTGTTCTCGCTGGTGCTCGGGGTCAAGTACGGCTTCTCGGCGACGCCGGAGACGATGTTCTACGCCCGCAGCCTGTTGCCGCCGGGCGCGATCTGGTCCGGCTTCGGCATCGGTCGCGCCGAATTCCCGATGGTCGCGCAGGCCTTTCTGCTCGGCGGCCACGTCCGCGTCGGCATGGAGGACAATCTCTATATGTCCAAGGGCGTGCTGGCGAAGACCAATGCCGAACTGGTCGCGCACGCCGCGGGCATCCTGAAGAGCCTCGGCGCGAGCGTTGCGAGCGCGGAAGATGCGCGGGCGATGCTGGGGCTGGCCTGAGGCTTGCGCGCCATCCCCAGATAATCCCGGTCCGTAGTCGCACAGGCTTCCGCTTCGCCTCCGACTCTGATTCGATCTCTCCACTTGAGTTCGGGGAGGGAAGTGAATGTCCTACACGATCGGGTTCCAGGCCAAGAACCAGAAGTCCGTTCTGGCGACCGAGGCGGCTACCGCCAATCAGGCCGTCGCCATCGTTGCCGCGCTGCGGCAGAGTGCCGACGAAATAAAGTTCATTCGCTCGCCACAGGAAGGCGAGATGGGCATCGAGATGCTGCTGCTGCTCGCCAAGGAAGAGGCCGAGGAGATGCCGCAGCGGGCGTGAGCCGCAGATTCAAGGGAATTTGGCGTAACGCAGCTTAAGCCAGCGGCGGAATTGTTTCCGCCGCCAAATAACCATTCTAAGCTTCAGTTATCCGTTTTCTTTCTCAGGCGAACCCAAAGCCCCTCATTTTGGCGCTCATAGCCGCTGAAATCAATGCCGTCGGGCTCGTCGGTCGTGCCCTGCGGCGTTAGCTTGCCAATGTAAGCTCCGTCGAGCAGCGCCTTGGGCATGCTCTTGGCAAATTTTGATCGCAAGAGTCTGGCGTCTCTGAAATCGATTGAGCCCGAGGGAATGTGACCGCCGAAGCTGCAATTGTATACTTCGGCCCCGCGGAATATCGCATTGAATAGCGATGCTCTCTCGAACTTAATCCGTATTAGGTGAGCATAGCTAAAGTCCGCAAAAGACAAGGAAACACCCGTCAAGTCTGCCGAGCTCAGACTCGTCTCCCTTAGGTCCGCGTACTCAAAGACTACACCTGCGTCTGCAAGGGGCTTTAGTGTCACGCGATTGGCGAGCAAGCCGAGAAGCAATTGGCCGCGTTCAGGGCTCAGCGGCAGTTTGATGATTTCGGCACGCGTTTGCTCACCATCTTTTGGGTTGCTGTAGCGCACATAGTAATATGGTTGTGCTGCACGTGACAGAACAAGGATCCGGTTTATGAGTCCTTCTGTAAGTACTCCGTTCTGAGTGCTTTGAACTTCGCGAGCGACATCCTTGAGCACGTCGAAAAGCTCCGCTGTCAATGCGGCTCTTCGTTGTGCTTCAGCCGTTACGTTTTGCTGATTCAAGAGTTTAGTCTGATAATCCAACTTTAGGTTTTGATCTTTCAACAGGCTGTTTTGGGTTATAAGCAGTGCGGAGCCCACTATTCCTCCAAACGCTACCACCAGGGCTATTGCCGATTGGCTTACGAAGTGGCGTGTGCGTACGTTCGCATACCACGCGGCGGCTTCTATTGTGGCGCGCCCCATTTCGGTGGCGGCGACATCAGACTTTCCCGCCACATGTGCGCGTCCAGCAGCCGTAATAGCCGCGGCTATACTTTCTACTGTGCCCCGTACGTTCCCGATCCATCGTGGCACAACGAGAAATGCCAGAATTGAGCAAAGTGTAAGGGTGGCCGAAGCTGCCGCAATGGCTCCAATACCAAATGCGATTAGCGATCCCCCGACATCTTCCATCTTGAAGATCAGGAAGAACAAGGCCGGTCCAATCGCTGCCCCTAGCAAAAAGAATATGACCAAGAGCGCAATCTGAAGTGGAGCGCGTCGCGAGTTTGGTTCAGGGTTAGTCATTGGTCGGGGTCTTTGGCAAATCGACTTTGAAAGAGGTCATTCTACCGCAATCAGCGGGGCAGCCAAGGGATTGCATCGATCGGGCCCACACCCAGTTCGAGAGCAGGCCTGACCCGCCACCCACATTTCGGTCAGAAGCGAAGCATGCTGGCTGCGAGATGGTGTAGTCAGGCCTCAGTCTCGCTCGAACCGAAGGTGGCCGCCATGAAACGCGAAGCGCTCCGCGTCGAACCGATCTCGACGTTCCTCGACCGCTGGAAGGCGCCGACCTCGCCGGTGACGCGCGCCGGCAACATGATCTTCGTCGCCGGGCTGCCGCCCTTCGACCCCGAGACGGGTGAGCTCAAGGACATGCCGATCGAACGGCAGAGCGAGATCGTCATGCAGCAGATGAAGCTGTGCCTCGAGGCGGCCGGCGCTTCGCTCGACAACGTCATGAAGTGCAATGTCTACTGCACCTCGACCAAGCATTTCGCCGCGTTCAACACGGTCTATGCCCGCTACTTCCCGCAAGATCCGCCGGCGCGGATCTTCGTCTGCACGCTGGAATGGTTCGGCCCCTTCGACGTCGAGATCGACTGCATCGCGATGACGTGAGGGACTAGCGCGCTGCGACCCGCGGCGGCGCCTTCGTCTCGGCCCGTCCCGCCGTCAGCGCCATCGTCGCGACGCTGACGACGCGCGCGACGACGTCCTCGACGTCGTCGAGGTCGCATTTGCCTTCCGACAGTTTCGTCAGCCGCTCGCTCTCGCGGATGGTGTGGTGCGCCATCGCGAGCGCGAAGTTCAGGCCCCAATAGATATCGACCTCGCTGCGTTCGGGCAGGGCGCGGCGCATGGCGCCGGCGAATTTCCGCAAATGGTCGATCTCGCGGTTCTTGATGCGGCGGATCGGGGGCACGGATTCGATCGAGGCGCGGATCATGAAGCGCGCCGCGGTCGAACGCTGGTTCTCGGGGCCGAGGCAGCCGCGCAGCGTCGGCCCGACCAGCGCGCGCAGGATCACCTCGATCGGCGCGCGACCGCCACCATCTTCTTCCGCCGCCTTCAGTTCGCGCAGGCGCTCGCGGTTGGTCTGAACCGAGCGCGTGACAAATAATTCAGCGATCAGCTCGTCCTTCGAGCCAAAATGATAGTTCACCGCGGCAAGGTTGACGCCCGCCTCCGCGACGATGTCGCGCAGTGTCACGTCGCCGAAGCCGCGATCGGCATAGAGCCGTTCGGCGGCGGCGAGAATGGCAGACCTCGTATGATCGCTGGCCATGAGAGCGCCCGTGGAGGGGAGTTGCAATTCAAACACTTGTATGAAACTATCGTTTGAAGGCCGGAGAATGTCAATCCGCAATCGAGACTCGTTCGCAACTCGCGGGCCGGCTCGGGCGGCCTCGCAAAGCGCGCGTGTTGGCGCTTGCGGGCCGCGTCATGCGGGAGGACAGTCCGGCGCAAAACGACCAGCGAGAGAGAAACGAGGAGCGTCCCATGGATTTCGATCTGTCCCCCAAGCAGAAGGAATGGCTCGACCGCGTGCGGTCCTTCATGGCCAAGCACGTGCGCCCGGCAGTGCCGATCTATGACCAGCAGGATCACAGCGGCGAGCGCTGGAAGGTGATCCCGGTCCTGGAGGACCTCAAGAAGAAGGCGAAGGCCGAGGGCCTCTGGAACATGTTCATGCCGCCGAATGAGCATGAGGATGATGAATTCCGCGGCGCGGGACTGACCAATCTCGAATACGCGCTGCTGTCGGAAGAGATGGGCCGCATCTCCTGGGCCTCGGAAGTGTTCAACTGTTCCGCGCCCGATACCGGCAACATGGAAGTGTTCATGCGCTATGGCACCAAGGAGCAGAAGCGCAAATGGCTGCGTCCGTTGATGGACGGCGAGATCCGCTCGGCCTTCCTGATGACGGAACCGGCCGTGGCGTCCTCCGATGCCACCAACATCGAGACCCGCATCGAGCGCGACGGCGATCATTACGTCATCAACGGCCGCAAATGGTGGTCGTCGGGCGTCGGCGATCCCCGCTGCAAGATCGCGATCCTGATGGGCAAGACCGATTTCAAGGCGGCCAAGCATCAGCAGCAGTCGCAAATCCTGGTTCCGCTCGACACACCCGGCATCAAGGTCGAGAAGATGCTGCCGGTGTTCGGCTTCGACGACGCGCCGCACGGCCACGCCCAGGTGCTGCTCGACAATGTGCGGGTGCCGAAGGAGAACATCCTGCTCGGCGAAGGCCGCGGCTTCGAGATCGCGCAGGGCCGCCTCGGCCCCGGCCGCATCCATCACTGCATGCGCACCATCGGCAAGGCCGAGGAGGCGCTGGAGAAGATGGTGAAGCGCCTGTCCTCGCGCACCGCCTTCGGCAAGAAGATCGTCGAGCATTCGGTGTGGGAGCAGCGCATCGGTGAGGCCCGCACCAATATCGAGATGACGCGCCTGCTCTGCCTCAAGGCGGCCGACATGATGGACAAGGTCGGCAACAAGACCGCGCAGGCCGAGATCGCCATGATCAAGGTCGCGGCGCCCAACATGGCGCTGAAGATCATCGACGAGGCGATCCAGGCCTTCGGCGGCGCCGGTGTCTCGGACGAGGCCGGCCTTGCCAAGGACTACGCCCACATCCGCACGCTCCGTCTCGCCGACGGTCCGGACGAGGTGCACAATCGCGCCATTGCCAGACTTGAGGTTCGGAAGTATGCAAACTCTCCCAATCACTAAGTGAGAGGGAGAGCCCGGCGGCGCTCCCGATCTGAAGAAACGACGGGGCATGGTCCCATTCGGAATGACCGCTTGACGCAAGTGCGTCAGCGGTTACCGATTAGGATCATGCTCGGCCTGAAAGGGTCAGGACTGAAGAGGGAGCGTCATGGCTGACGGCGTCAGGAAAGACGAGGAGTTCTCGGGCACCAAGCCGGTCGAGGAGCGGCATCGTTTCGACGAACTGCGCCTCGAGGCGTGGATGCGCGATCACGTCGAAGGTTTCGAGGGCCCGCTGGTCGTCCTCCAATTCAAGGGCGGCCAGTCCAACCCGACCTATCGCCTCAACACGCCGAAGCGTTCCTACGTGATGCGCAGAAAGCCGTTCGGCAAATTGCTGCCGTCGGCGCACGCGGTCGACCGCGAATACCGCGTCATCGCGGCCCTTGGCAAGCAGGGCTTTCCGGTCGCGCATGCCTATGCGCTGTGCCAGGACGATGGCGTGATTGGCGCGGCCTTCTACATCATGTCGATGGAGGAGGGCCGGGTGTTCTGGGATCCGACGCTGCCGAGCCAGGCGCCGGAAGACCGCCGAAAAATCTTCACCAGCAAGATCGAGACGCTGGCGAAGCTCCACATGTTCGATCCGGTTGCGATCGGGCTCGGCGAGTTCGGCAAGCCCGGCAATTATTTCGCGCGGCAGATCGACCGCTGGACCAAGCAGTATCGGGCGTCCGAGACCCAGCACATTCCCGAGTTCGAGAAGGTCGCCGAATGGCTGCCCAAGACCGTGCCGGAGCAGGCGCGCGTCTCGATCGTCCATGGCGACTATCGTCTCGATAACATGATTTTCCACGCGACGGAACCTCGCGTGCAGGCCGTGCTGGACTGGGAGCTGTCGACGCTCGGCGATCCCATGGCCGACTTCACCTATCTCTTGATGCAGTGGATCATGCCGGGCCTCGAGGGCGCCGACCTCAAGGCGCTCAACATCCCGAGCCTGGAGGAAGCCGCCCAGATCTATTGCAACGTCACCAAGATGACGGTGCCCGATCTCAACTGGTACTTCGCCTACAATCTGTTCCGCCTCGCCGGCATCACGCAAGGCATCGCCGGCCGCGTCCGCGACGGCACCGCCGCCAACGCCAAGGCGCTGGAGTCAGCCAAGCGCACCGTGCCGCTGTCGAAGGCGTCATGGGACTATGCGCAGAAGGCGGGCGCGGTGTAGGAATGACGAAGGCGCGGCCGGTGGCTGCGCTTTTTGGTTTGCTGGTGGGTTTGCGTTCTTGCCCAGCTCTCGTGTCCCGGACGCGGTGCAGCACGAAGTGCTGCTCCGCAGAGCCGGGACCCAGTCACGTCGCCAACGTATTCAGCTCGTCGGTGAGATCGCGCCAATCCGGATTGAGCTCCTCGATCAACTTGAGCTTCCACGCACGCCGCCAGCGCTTCAGCGAGTGCTCGCGTGAGCGCCCCTCGAGGATCGACTCGAAGGCCTCGAAATAGACCAGCAGTGTGACATCGTACTGCCGTGTGAAGCCGGGGATGAGCTTGGCCTTGTGTTCGCTGATCCGGCGAGCAAGGTTGTTCGTCACTCCGATGTAGAGAGTGCCATTCCGTTTGCTCGCAAGGATGTAAACGAAGTAGGGCATAGTGCAATCAGCGCTGACAGTATTGCGCTCTAAAGTTGCACGTTTCGAGTCCGCCGCAAAGTATTCTGGGTCCCGGCTCTGCAGTGCGGTACTGCGCACCGCACTGCGTCCGGGACACGAGACCTGAGATCTTCGGCGCCTGTTTCTACGATCTCTCTCGCGTCCCGGACGCGGTGCAGCACGTAGTGCTGCTCCGCAGAGCCGGGACCCAGCAAGCTCCAATCATCCCTTCGCGCAATGCGCGATCAGCTTCTCCACGAAGCCCGCGCACTTCTCCAGCTCCGCCATCTCCACGAACTCGTCCGGCGTATGCGCCTGCGCGATCGAGCCCGGCCCGATCACCACGGATGGGATATCCGCCATGCTGGCAAACAGGCTCGCTTCGGTGCCGAAGGCGACCTTGGCGTGGTCGTTGCGTCCGGCAAGGCTCTTGGCGAGCGTGACGATCGCGGCATCGGCGGCGGTGTCGAGCGCGGGATAGTCGAGGATCTCCTCGAAATCGATGCCGCACTCCTGATGCCTTGCCTTCATCGCGGGCTCGATCTCGGCCTTCGCCCAGGCGACGATCGCGTCCGTCACCTCGCGCGACTCGGTGATGCCGATGCCGCGGCATTCGAAATCCACCGTGCAGGTATCCGGCACGATGTTCAGCGCCGCGCCGCCATGCACGATGCTGGTCAGCAGCGTCGAATGCGGCACGTCGTAGAGGCTGTTGCGTTCGGCCGCGGCCGCAAGCTTCTCGGCGCGGCGGCGGATCTCGACGATCAGCTCGGCGGCGTATTCGATCGCGTTGACGCCGTCGGGCGCAATCGAGGAATGGCGGGCGAGCCCGTGAAAGGTCGCGCGCACGCCGTGCTTGCCCTTGTGGCCGATGATGACCTTCATCTCGGTCGGCTCGCCGATGAAGGCGCCGAGCGGCTTGACCATCTTCTTGGCGACCTCGCCGAGCATCGGCCGTACGCCGACGCAGCCGATCTCCTCGTCGTAGGAGATCGCCAGGTGAATCGGCGTTGCGAGCTTGGCCTCCATCATCTCCGGCACCATGGCGAGGCACACCGCAACGAAGCCCTTCATGTCGGTGGTGCCGCGGCCGTAGAGCTTGCCGTCGCGCTCGACCAGCTTGAACGGGTCGTGGCTCCAGTCCTGGCCGACGACGGGCACGACGTCGGTATGGCCCGACAGCACGAAGCCCGGCCGGTGCTCGGGGCCGATCGTGACCCACAGCGAGGCCTTTTGCCCTGTTACGTCGACGAAGCGCTCGCCCTTGATGCCGAACGCGGCGAGGTAGCTCTCGATATGGGCAATCAGCGGCAGGTTGGTGCGGTCGCTGACGGTGTCGAAGGCGACGAGGTCGGCGAGGAGTTTGCGAATCCGGTCGGGTCTTGAGCTCTGCATTGTCTCGTTCTGTCAGGGGATGGAGGCTGAGATGCTTGCAGGAACCATACCAACGTGATGGCTGATTGCGCAAATCAACACCGACCCGTAGCCCGGGTGAGCGGAGCGATACCCGGGACCGCTCGCGGTGAGGGCCCCCGGATATCGCTGCGCTCATCCGGGCTACCAGACCTTGCGTTGCCCGACGGGCAAAACACGCAGGCTGTGGGTCCATCCGGCGCACCAAAAATATTCCACTTTACCGAAATTCGGAAATCGCGTATGTGTCGCGGCATCCCGGCCCAACGAAGAGGGGCGTATCGCGATCGTCACGAACGCGGGCCGGGTGGCGGTGGACGTGGGTCACATCGGCGCAAAGGATTTT
>NZ_LFJC01000003.1:1002131-1149005 GCF_002776695.1 Bradyrhizobium nitroreducens | reverse complement strand
GGCCGAGTGATCGGCGACACCTGTATGCTGCTGTGCGGTCTTTTTTGCGCGTGCCTTTCGCGCAGCAGACCGCGGGTGCCAGTCGGCACCCGGCCTTCCCTGCGCCCTCTTGGCTCAAGAGGGTAGCGATACCAAGCAAAGCTCGGGCGAAATGCGCCGCGAGGCTGCGAAGCCGTGTCTATCACCACACACTCAGCGTCATCGCCCGGCCAGTGCGCAATTGCGCACTAGGATCGGGCGATCCAGTATTCCAGAGGCTGCAGTGATCGAACCGATAAGCCGCGGCGTACTGGATTCCCCGCCTTCGCGGGGAATGACAGTCTGCGAGCTGAGCTGCGTGTCACGAGCTCGATCTCGTAGGTGGGCAAAGCGCAGCGTGCCCACGCCTTTGTTGCTTATGGATGGAGATCGTGGGCACGGCGCTGTGCGCCTTTGCCCACTCTACCGCACCGCCGCCGGAATATGCAGGGGAGCATCGCAACGATGACTTGGAAAGAGCGCGCTACACTCCGCTCTCGTGCCACGGACGCAGCGCAGCACGCTCGGCGATGCAAAGCATCGACAGGTGCGGTGCGCTGCAGAGCCGGGGCCCATCTCACCGCGACCTCCGGTGCCGCCTGGGTCCCGGCTCTGCGCCGCAACGCCAGGAGGCGCCGCGGCTTGTCCGGGACACGAGAGGTCCGCTCACCACGAAATCGGAATTCGCTGCGCGAATCCGCCGAGGTCCGAATCCGGGCTCAATGGCTGCCGGTCGAGCGGCCGGTTGTTGTTGCTGCGTGCGAACGAGGCGCCGGGCGGGAAGGCATAGTCGGTGAACTTGCGCTCGCCCGGAAGGACCTCCGTTCCGCCGTCCAGCCACGATCGCTTGCTCACATAGATGCGCGTGCGTGGGCCGGACTGGTAGGACCGGTTGGGGCCGCGCGGGCCGTACTCGTAGACCGTATTCGGCGTCGTCAGTTGTCGATCGCGCTTGCCGCTGGTTGCGCCATGTGCGCCGAAAGTCGAGGCGAGGAGGGCAGCCAGCACCGTGCTGGTCGTAACAAGCGCATTCATCGGCAAATACCCATGCGAATTCCTGATGCCATCGCCTCTCGCACCGGCTCGAGAGGCTGTAAAGAATTCAGGCGTTGCGCAATGTTGCTGCGCGCTCGCACGGTCGAACCGCGCGTCAGGGGGCGGGACGCCGGACATTCGTGCTGCAAGGCGCGTGCGGTCGTCATGACGACCGCAATCACACGGCTGATCCGTCAATCAAATTCAACGAGCGGAAACAGTCCAGCAATCTCAAAGCCACACCACGGCCACAGCCGTTTCGTTTCAGAGCAGCAGGGTGCTCTTGAGGTGTGGAATGTCGGTGTTGCGGGCCTTGCTGATCGCGGTGGCAATGAGTGGTTTATCGGTTGCGGGTTCAATTCCGGTCGTGCTGTTGCCGCAGCCGGCATCCGCGCAAGTCGTGGAGACGATCGTGGTCGAGGGTAACCGCCGCGTCGAGGCCGAGACGGTCCGCTCCTATTTCAGGCCCGGCCCGGGCGGGCGCCTGGATCAATCCGCCGTCGATGACGGGCTCAAGGCGTTGATCGCGACCGGTCTGTTCCAGGACGTCAAGATCAGTCAATCCGGCGGCCGCATCGTGGTGTCGGTGGTCGAGAATGCCGTCATCGGCCGCATCGCCTTCGAGGGCAACAAGAAGATCAAGGACGAGCAGCTCTCGGCGGAAATCCAGTCCAAGCCGCGCGGCACGTTCTCGCGCGCGCTGGTGCAGTCGGACACGCTGCGCATCGCTGAAATCTACCGGCGCTCCGGCCGCTACGACGTCCGCGTCACGCCGGAGATCATCGAGCAGCCGAACAACCGCGTCGATCTCATCTTCACGGTCGAGGAGGGAGCCAAGACCTCGGTCAAGTCGGTCGAGTTCATCGGCAACAGCGCCTTCTCGGCCTCGCGCCTGCGCGACGTCATCAAGACGCGCGAGAGCAACCTGCTCAGCTTCCTCGCCAGCAACGACATCTACGATCCCGATCGCGTCGAGGCTGACCGCGACCTGATCCGCCGCTTCTACCTCAAGAATGGTTTTGCCGACGTCCAGGTCGTCGCCGCGCTCACCGAATACGATCCGGAGAAGAAAGGCTTCGACGTCACCTTCAAGATCGAGGAAGGCGCCCAATATCGCGTCGGCTCCGTCGAGTTCCGCTCCAGCATTCCCAATTTCGACACGGGCACGCTTCGCACCTATTCGCGCGTCAGCGCCGGCTCGCTCTACAACGTCGAGCTGGTCGAGAAGTCGACCGAAGAGATGCAGATCGAGGCCTCGCGCCGCGGTTATGCCTTCGCCGTGGTCCGTCCCGGCGGCGATCGCAATTTCGAGGCGCACACCGTCTCCATCGTCTTCAATGTCGACGAAGGGCCGCGAACCTATATCGAGCGCATCACCTTGCGCGGCAACACCCGTACGCGCGACTACGTGATCCGCCGCGAATTCGACCTCTCGGAGGGAGATGCCTACAACCGCGCGCTGGTCGACCGCGCCGAGCGCCGGCTGAAGAACCTCGATTACTTCAAGAGCGTCAAGATCGTCACCGAGCCCGGTTCCTCCAGCGACCGCGTGATCCTGATCGTCGACATGGAAGAGAAATCGACCGGCGACTTCTCGATCTCGGGCGGCTATTCCACGTCCGACGGCGCGCTGGCCGAAGTCTCGATCTCCGAGCGCAATTTGCTCGGCAAGGGGCTCTACGCCAAGGCGTCGGTAAGTTACGGCCAGTATTCACGGGGAATATCGCTGTCGTTCGTCGAGCCCTATCTGCTCGACTATCGGATGGCGCTCGGATTCGATACCTATTGGAAGCAGCAGAAATCGAACAGCTATACGAGCTACGGCGTGACCACGCTCGGCTTCTCCCCGCGCATTGGCCTTGCCCTGCGCGAGGACCTCTCGCTCCAGCTCCGCTACTCGCTCTATCAGCAGAGCATCACGCTCGCCAGCGCCTACAACAACTGCAACAACAACGCGTCGAACTCCTCGCTGGCCTTCAACCCGACGCCGGCCTACATCAAGAATGTTCTGGGCGGCGTGGACCCGACCAATGGCACGGATTCCGGCGTCTATGGCTACGGCTGCTATGGCGATGGCGAGTCGAGTCTGCCGGTCCGCAAGGAGCTGGCGAACGGCGCGACCTGGACGTCGGCGCTCGGCTATACGCTGAGCTACAACACGCTCGACAACACCAAGAACCCGACGGACGGATTGCTGGTCGACTTCCGGCAGGATTTCGCCGGCGTCGGCGGCGACGTCACCTATCTGAAGACCGTGCTGGACACCAAATATTACACGCCGCTCGTCTCCGACATCGTCAGCGTGATCCATCTCCAGGGCGGCGTTCTCAGCAAGCTCGGCAGCCAGGATCTGCGCATGCTGGATCATTTCCAGATGGGCCCGAACCTGGTGCGCGGCTTCGCTTCGAACGGGATCGGTCCGCGCGACATCACCTACTACAATTACGGCTCCAACGGCGATGCGCTCGGCGGCACGAAATATTGGGGCGCGTCGATGGAGCTGCAGATGCCGTTCTGGTTCCTGCCCAAGGAGGTCGGCCTGAAGGGTGCGGTCTATGCCGATGCCGGCTCGCTCTGGGGCTATCAGGGGCCGACGTCGTGGACGGCCACGGGCGAGGTCAACACCAAGGCGTGCCCGACCTGCGGACTGCAATATGACGACAGCAGCACGGTGCGCTCGTCGGTCGGCGTCGGTCTGATCTGGGCCTCCCCGTTCGGACCGCTGCGCTTCGACTACGCCGTGCCGATCACGAAGGGCAAGTACGACATCGTCCAGGAGTTCAGGTTCGGCGGCGGCACCTCGTTCTAGCGGGCGGCGCGGCCGCGGGACGCCGCGGCATCTATCGTGCATTTGTGAAAACCCGTGATGAGCTTGCCGCGCGTGAGCGTGGACAGCTATTGGCGGATATCCGATAATGGTTTCCGCAGATGGCGGGACCCTGTGGCCTGCATTTGAGCTTCCACAGAAGGACGATTCCGATGGCACAGGCAGGCGCCTACGGGCAGAGGCTTGGGCAGTTCCTGCGTTTGAAGGATGCGCCGCCCGCGCTGGTCGCGCGCTCGCTGCGCAGCGCCGAGCTCGCGGTCACCGAAACACGGAACGACCGCCCGGTGCCCGGCCTCTCCGGTTCGCTGGCGGCCGAAGATGCCTTTCTGGTCAGCCTGAAGCTGCACGACTACCCGGATTGCGAGCTCTGGGAGCGCGGCAAGTCCGTCATGAAGGCGGACGTTCGCGCCGGCGCGACCTATCTCTATGACCTCAAGCGCGACCCGCGCTACGTGATCGACAAGCCGTTCCACTCGCTGTTCTTCTACATTCCGCGCTCGGCGCTCGACAGCATCGCCGAACAGAGCAAGGTGCCTCGGGTCGACGAGCTCGACTGCCAGGTCGGCGTCGGGCATGATGATGGAATCATTCGCCACATCGGTGCATCGCTGCAGGAAGGCCTGCGCAGGCCGGACGAGGCCAACCAGCTCTTCATCGACCACATGATGCTGGGGTTGACCGCTCATGTCGCCCAGGCCTATGGCGGGCTTCAGCGCACGTCCGCGCTCGCGCGTGGCGGTCTCGCGCCATGGCAGGCGAAGCGCGCCTGCGAGAGGCTGGAGTCGGATCTCGGCGGCAAGCTGTCGTTGCAGAAGGTCGCGGCCGAGCTCGACCTGTCGGTCAGCCATTTCTCGCGCGCATTTCGAATCTCGGTCGGCCTGCCGCCGCACCAATGGCTGCTGCATCAGCGCGTGAAGGCCGCCAAGCAATTGATGAGCGTCCGCGACCTGCCGCTGTCGGAGATCGCGATCTCGGCCGGGTTCGCCAACCAGAGTCACTTCACGCGGGTGTTTTCGTCGATCGCCGGCGTCAGCCCGGCCGTCTGGCGCCGCGAGGCGCTCGGTGCTCCGAGCGGCGAAACGTGAAGCCGGGCGGCTTCCGTCCTCAGCGACGCTTGGCGAGCGAGACGGTGTAGGCCGCGCGCCGCGCCGCAAAGATCTCGTCCGGTGGGTAGCCGATGCCGTCGGCGAGATTGGCCGGATTGAAGATGGAGCCGTCGCAGGCCTGGTCCGGTTCGAGCCCCGTGATCACGATCGTGCCCAGCCGCACCTCGTCGCGGCTGTCCTCGTCCGGCCAGCGCATGGTCACGTCCATGACGGGATCGCCGGGGCGGTCGAGCAGGGCCATCACGTTGAAGCGGACATGGCCTGCAGCGATGCGTGTGCCCAGATCGGCGCGCAGGAAGTCGGCTGGCTTCCCCCTCGCTTCGTCCTCGCCCCGCGTGATCTCGCCGCCGGTCGGGACGATTTTGAACTTGATGAAGCGCCTCTCGCCTTGCTCGTTCGTTGCCGGAAAGGCATGCACGCCCCAATAGGTCGTGCCGGCAAAGCTTCCGGGCAGCCGTCGTGCGGCGACATAGCTCGCCTGATTGAGCGTCTCGGGGTTGGCCGCCGAGAAGGCCTTGACCTTCGCCATGTCAGCCTTGCCGTCCGGCCCCGGGATGCGGGCCTCGAGGAAAGCCTGCATCTGGTCCAGCGTTCGCGCAAAATGCACGGGCGCGCTCTCCACGAGAATGTCGGAGCGATGATCGTCGTCGCCGAGCTTGAAGCTGAAGCCGCGCAGCACCAGATTGTTGGTGTCAGCGACGGCAGGATTGCCGCCGCCTACCGAGAAGCGAGCCAGAACGCGCGATGGTTTCGTAAAGCTCTGCGATCGCGTGACTTCCCCCGCCCGGTCCGACGGGGTGTAGGTGCCGCGAACGCACCAGCCCTTGGCGAAGCTCGCGCGGACCTTCGGCGGATTGCCGGCGACGGCCTTCAGGGCGTCAACGATCGAGGCGGGCGTTGCGGCGCCGTTCGGACTCTTGGACATGGCGGACCTTCTCGCGCGTGCGGGCCATGTTCTAGGCGAGAGGCCGGGCCGGCGTCTTTCCCAAAGCGCTCGGGTTTTGCCCGATCCTGCGCAAGATACGTGCCCCGCGCTGGCCACGTGGCCGATGCTCGCAATCGCCCGACCCGTCAGGGAATGTTGGGTTGCGTCTCCGCCAGCGGTATCCAGCCGCCCTCGCCACGCTGGAAGAGCGGGCATCCGTACACCGCGCGAACCTGAAGCGCCGCGGCCGCATCCTGCCAGCGATTGGTCTGCTTCATCGCGACGACCATGCCGGCAATGTCGACGCCGATCGTCTGCAACAGGCGCACCGCGGCAATTGCGGTCGAGCCGGTCGAGATCGCATCGTCGACCAGCACCACGCGGCGACGTTCGATGAGGGGCAGCATATTCGGATCCAGCCGCAACTTTTTCCCGGCCTCCGGGCTGGTGATTGAAGTTACAGGCTCGGACAGTGCGTCGTCGTACCAGAATTTGCGCGAATAGCCGAGCGGGACATAGCGCGGTTGCCCGAGTCGTTCGGCGACCTGCGATGCGAAGGCAAGACCAAGCGTCGGCAATCCGACGACGATCTCGGCATCCAATGCGCGTGCTTGCGTCGCCATGTGGTCTGCAAGCGCCCCGACGACGAGGTTTGAAGCCTGGTTGGCGATGAGCGAGGCGACGGCATGATCGCCATCGGGCAATTGGCGCAGAGGCAGGACGAGAACGCGGCCGCAGGGCAGGGTGGCGGGATAGCCGAAGCGATAGGGCGGCGTCGCCGGGAAGCGCGCGGGGATGTCCGGCGTCAATTCCTGCCAATAGCCGGTCGTAGCTTCGGTATAGGTTTCGTTCCCGGTCATGGCTGCCGGCATCAGCCGCCGAGAATCCGCCGGCAGGCATCGACGAAGACCTGCGCACCGGTGACGATATCGGCGTCCGCAGTGTTCTCGGTCCAGTGATGACTGATGCCGCCGATCGACGGCACGAACAGCATGCCGGCGGGCATGACGGTCGCGAGCATCTGTGCGTCGTGGCCGGCTCCGCTGGGCATGCGGATGGAGCGCCCGCCGGCGACCGCCTCGCTCGCAGCTTCGATCGCATCCTGAAAGCCGGCGTCCATCATCGCGGGCGCGCCGGTGCGAATCTTCTCCACGGTGACGCTGCAGGGGCCCGTCGCGTTGACCTCATCGGCCATCGTGCGCAGCAGCTCCTCCAGCCGCGCGATGACGGCGGGATTGTCGTCGCGGATCTGGAATAGCATCTCGGCGCCGCCGGGAATGATGCTCGGCGCGCCCGGATCGAGCGTGATGCGGCCGGTGGTCCAGACCGTGCGGGGGCCGCACGCGGCCGGAAAGCGCTGGTCGATCGCCACGCAGAATTTCGCCAGCGCCAGCCCGGCATCCTTGCGTGCAGCCATGCGGGTCGTGCCGGCGTGATTCTGCTCGCCGATGAAGTTGATCTGGTACTGCCAGATGCCGACGATGGACGTCACGACGCCGATCGCGAGCTTGCCGCTCTCGAGCGTGTCGCCCTGCTCGATATGCGCCTCCAGATATCCGACGTGCCGTCCAGGCTTCACGGCGATACGCGGGCGCCCCGAGAGCCCCATCTCGGCGAGCGCATCGCGCATGGTGCGGCCGCTGGTGCGGTCGCTTGCTGCGTCGATGTCGGCTTCGGTGACCTGTCCGACATAGGAGCGCGAGCCGAGGAAATGCCCAAAATGGCCTTCCTCGTCGCACCAGGCGACAACCTCCACGGCGCCCTTCGCCGAGGGATCGGCATTGAGCACGCGCGCAGCCTCGAGCGCATAGACGACGCCGAGCGGCCCATCGAGCCAGCCGGCATAGTTCTGGCTTTCCAGATGCGAGCCGGCCAGCAGCTTCGGCCCGGACTTGGCGCTGGTCCCGAACACGTTGCCGATGCCGTCGATCGCAGCGGAGAGGCCGGCGTCGGGCAGCTTCCGCACCAGCCAGTCCAGCGAAAGCTTGTGCGGCTCGGAGAAGGTCGGCTTGTGCACGCCGGTCTTGTAGGTGCCGATGGCACGCAGTGCATTGAGATCGGCGAGAACGCGCCTCCCGTCGGCGCGCGGCTTGATGTCAGGCATGTTCGGCAACCTTCAGCGCCTCGGTGCGGATCTCCTCGACCAGCCGTTCCTTGAGCTGGACGAATTCCGGCGTGGTCTTGATCTTGTAGGAGCGCGGATGCGGCAGGTCCACGGCAATCTCAGCCTTGATGCGGCCGGGACGCGCGCTCATGACGATGACGCGGCTGCCGAGGAAGATCGCCTCCTCGATGTCGTGGGTGACGAACAGCACCGTCTTCTGGTCGCGTTCCCAGATGCCGAGCAGCATTTCCTGCATCAATGCACGGGTCTGGTTGTCGAGCGCGCCGAAGGGCTCGTCGAGCAGCAGGATCTTGGGATCGTTGGCGAGCGCGCGCGCAATCGCCGTGCGCTGCTGCATGCCGCCGGAGAGCTGCTTCGGCCAGTGGTTCTCGAAGCCGGTCAGCCCAACCTGGCGGATGAGGGCGTCGGCGACTTTGTGACGCTCCGCCTCGGACACGCCGCGCTCACGCAGGCCGAAGGCGATGTTCTCGCGCACGGTGAGCCAGGGAAACAGCGTGTAGGACTGGAACACCATGCCGCGATCGGCGCCGGGGCCGGTGACTTCGCGCCCGTCGAGCGTGACGCGGCCGCTGGTCGGACGATCGAGGCCCGCGACGATGCGCAGCAGCGTGGACTTGCCGCAGCCGGAGGGGCCGAGGATGGTGACGAAGTCGTTGTTGCCGATGACGAGGTCGGTCGGCTCCAGCGCTCTCGTTGGCGCGTTGCCGTGGCGCGCGGGGAAGGTGCGCGAGACCTGCTCGACCTTGAGGATCGTCATGCGAGCCTCCACGGAAACAGCCAGGCGTTGAACGCCTTGAACAGGAAGTCCGAGAGCAGGCCGATGAGCCCGATCACGATGATGCCGAAGATGATCTGCCCGGTGTTGAGCAGCGCCTGGCTGTCGGTGATCATGTGACCGATGCCCGAGGACGAGCCGATCAGCTCGGCGACGATGACGTAGGTCCAGGCCCAGCCCAGCACCAGCCGCAGGATTTCCGCGATCTCCGGCGCGGAGGAGGGCAGCAGCACGCGGCGGATGATGCCGCGGTCGCCGGCCCCGAGCGTATAGGCGGCCTCGACCAGATCGCGCCGCGTGGCGCCGACGGTCACGGCGACCATCAGGATCACCTGGAATACCGAGCCGATGAAGATGACGAGCAGCTTCTGCAATTCGCCGATGCCGGCCCACAGGATCAGGAGCGGAATGAAGGCGGAGGCGGGCAGATAGCGGGCGAAGGAGACGAACGGTTCGAGGAAGGCCTCGACCGGCTTGTAGGCGCCCATGAGAACGCCGAGCGGCACTGCGATGATGGCGGCCAGCGCAAAACCACCGACGACGCGCCAGATGGTCATGCCGATGTCGAACACAAAACCCTGCTTGGCCAAGAGGTCATAACCTTCCTGCACCATCGTCAGCGGGTTGGCGAGAAAGGTCTTCGAGACATAACCGCCAAAGGTCGCCCACGACCAGAGGGCGACGAACACCACGAAGAACGCAAAGCCGTAGCCCACGCGCTGCTTCGATGTAACAGGGTCAAGGGGACGCATCGACGATTTATCCAGGCGGTGAACAGGTGTGCCGGCTCCGCCGCGAGGCGGAGCCGGCAGCTCCTGAAGTGACTTACTTGATGAAGCTCGCGTCGAAGAGATCCTCGACTTTCGGCGCGGCCTTGATGATGCCGATCTCGAGCAGGAGGTCGGCGGCCTCCTTGTTGAAGGTCAGGAAGTCGCCCGCGAAGAACTTCTGGTTGGCGGCCTTGTCCTGCCAGCGCAGATATTTCGCCGAGTTGCCGAACTGCTCGCCGGTCTGCTTCACGTCGGCGCCCATGATCTCGTAGGCCTTGGCCTGGTCCTTGGCGATCATGTCGAGCGCTTCGAAATAGCTGTCGGCGAGCGCCTTGGCGGCCTTGGGATTCTCGGTGAGGAATTTCGGCGTGCAGCCGAAAGTGTCCATGACCATGGGATAGTCCAGCGTGGTCGCGATGATCTTGCCCTTGTCGGGGGCGGCGCGCACCGTCGACAGATAGGGCTCATAGGTCATCGCGGCATCGTTCTGGCCGGAGACGAAAGCTTGCGCAGCGGCGGCCGGCTCGAGGTTGACGACGGTGACGTCCTTCACGGTGAGGCCGTTCTTCTTCAGCATCCAGGCCAGTGCGAAATAGGGCGAGGTGCCGGGCGCGGAGGCGGCAACGGTCTTGCCCTTGAGGTCCTTGATCGCGGCCACGTCGTTGCGCACCGCCATGCCGTCGGCGCCATAGCTCTTGTCGAGCTGGAAGATCTGCTTGGTCGCAACGCCATTGGCGTTCCAGGAGATCCAGGTCTCGACCGTGGTCGCGGCGCACTGGATGTCGCCGGACGCGACGGCGAGATGCCGGTCCTTCTGCGGGATCTTCTTGATGGTGACGTCGAGCCCGTTCTTCTTGAAGATGCCGGCCTCCTTCGCCAACGTCAGCGGCGCGAAGCCGGTCCATCCGGAGATGCCGACGCCGACCTTGATGTCGTCGGCGAGCGCGGGAGTAGCGGCCGAAAGAGCAATGATTGTCGCAAATACTGTCGAACTACGCATGATTGTCGTCCTCTGCCGATCGGTGGATTGACGTCCTGTTGATCTCTTCATGTCGGCCCTGTGGGCCGTTGCTCGAAGCGTTGCACGATTTGTGCCGACATATATTATCTCAGCCTCCCTTGAATCGCGCGACAAGGCGGTGAGAGTCACCGGGATAGAGCAGGCGCACGGCGGTGATCGTGCGGGCGCTGCGCCAGGTGTAGCGGTCTATCACGAGACAGGGGGCGCCGACGGCGATCGCGAGCGCGCCCGCTGTATGATCGTCCGCGACGACGGCGCTGATCGTGTGCTCGGCCTCCGTCCATGGGACATGGTGAAGCAGCCACGAGCCGGGCGGCTCGCGCGAGAAATCCGCGCTCGCGGCGTCAGGCACGGACGACAGGTCGATCAGCCTGTCCTCGACGGCGAACGGCACGTTGTCGGCGCTGTGCCGGCAGGTGATGGCGACCACCTTGCCGGCCTTCTTCACGCCGAGACGATCGCGGTCGGCTGTGGTGGCCGTGCGCAGCTTGCGATGGATCAGCTCGTAGCCGTAGGCGCGCCCCAGGGCGGTGATCTCGGCGCGGATGTCGGCAATCTTGAGCACCGCCGACATGTGCTGCGGCCGGCGCACGAAGGAGCCCGCGCGCCGCCGCCGCTCGATCAGATCGGCCTGTGCGAGCTCCGACAGCGCCTTGTTCACGGTCATGCGCGAGCAGCCGTAACGTGCGACGAGCTCATGCTCGAACGGAATGCGGTGGCCCGGCGGCCACTCGCCGGTGAGGATGCGCTTCTCGATGTCGGCGCGAATGCGCTTGTAGAGCGTGGGCTTGTCGGCTGCGTCGGTGGCAAGGCTCATGCGACGAGCCTCCGCACCGTGGCGTTGAAGCGCTCGCGCGCCATCTGGCGCAGCCCGTGCCGCCCGCCCTCGACCACCTTGTTGCCGCCGGCCCAGACGCAATCGATCGCAGCGCCACCGGCGGCGAAGATCCAGCCGTCGATGAGGTCATCGCGCAGGCGTCCTGCCAGCGACGGATGCGCGGCGTCGAGCGTGACGATGTCGGCGCGGGCGCCGGGTGCGAGGCCAACATTCGGCTGCCCGAGAGCTTGCGCGCCGCCTGCAAGAGCATGGTCGAACAGCGTGCGTCCGGTCGAGCGGCCTGCACCAGCGGAGAGCACGTTGCGCTGGCGATGCTTGAGGCGCTGGCCGTATTCAAGCTGGCGCAGCTCGTCGGCGACGCCGATCAGGACATTGGAATCGGTGCCGACGCCGAAGACGCCGCCGGCGGCGAGGAATTCACGTGCGGCGAAGATACCGTCGCCAAGGCTCGCTTCGGTGATGGGGCAGAGACCCGCCACCGCACCGGTCTTCGCGAATCCCGCAACTTCCTCATCCGTCATGTGGGTCGCATGAATGAGGCACCAGCGCCGGTCGACGGGTGCATGCTCCAGCAGCCATTGCACCGGACGCCGACCCGACCAGGCCAGGCAATCCTCGACTTCCTTCACCTGCTCGGCGGCGTGGATATGCACCGGTCCGCCTTCGGCCAACGGAACGATCGCGGTCAACTCGTCCGGTGCCACCGCGCGCAGGCTATGCGGCGCGATACCGATATTGGCGCCCGGCAAGTTTGCGATGGCCTTGCGTGAGGCTGCCATCAAGGTGGCGAACTGATCGAGCGAGCAGATGAAGCGGCGCTGACCATCGTGAGGCGCCGCGCCTCCAAATGAGCCGTGCGCATAAAAACTCGGCAGCAGCGTGAGCGCAATGCCGGAGGCCTCGGCCGCCTGCGCAATCCGTGCGGCCATCTCGGCTGGGTCGGCATAGAGCGAGCCGTCGCGGTCGTGATGCAGATAGTGGAATTCGCCAACGCGGGTAAACCCCTGCTCCAGCATCTCGACATAAAGCAGCGTCGCGACGGAAGCGACGTCGTCCGGGGTCATCGCGAGAGCGAAGCGATACATCGTCTCGCGCCAGGTCCAGAATGTATCGGTGCTGTCGCCGCGTTGCTCGGCGAGACCTGCCATGCCGCGCTGGAACGCGTGGCTGTGCAGGCTCGCCAGTCCCGGCAGCGCGATGGCGTGGCGCTCGTCGCCGGCGGCGGGCGGCACGTCCGCTGTCACCGCCGCGATCGCGCCGGCGGTGATCACCACCTGCACGTCATTGGCCCAGCCCGAGGGCAGGAGCGCGGAGGCGAAATGCAGTCGGGTCATGATTACACGCCGGCTGGACAGAACCGTGTTACGATTATATGTCTAGACATATAAGTCAAGCATCCCAGGGCGAATGGATACCCGCATGGCAGAGCGCTTCGACCGGATCTGGCATAATGCCCGCCTTGCAACGATGCAGGCCGACCGTCCCGATCTCGGCGAGATCGAGCATGGTGTGATCGCCGCGCGCGGCGGCCGTGTCGCCTATGCCGGCGCAAAGGCGGATTTTCCTGCTGATGCGGACGCGAATGAGCGGATCGATTGCGAGGGGCGCTGGATCACGCCCGGCCTCGTCGACTGCCACACTCATCTCGTCTACGGCGGCAACCGCGCGCACGAATTCGAGCTGCGCCTGAAGGGCGCGAGCTATGAGGAAATCGCGCGCGCCGGGGGTGGCATCGTCTCGACGGTGGCCGCGACGCGCAAGGCGAGCGAGGCCGAGCTGGTCGCAGGCGCACTGCCGCGGCTCGATGCGCTGATCGGCGAGGGCGCGACCACGGTCGAGATCAAGTCCGGCTATGGCCTCGATACCGAGACCGAGATGCGGCAGCTCTCAGCTGCGCGAAGCATCAGTCGCCAGCGGCCGGTTACGATCCGCACCTCCTTCCTCGGGGCGCATGCACTGCCCTTGGAAGCGGACGGCGACAAGGATCGCTACATCGACCTCGTCTGCAACGAGATGCTGCCGGCTGTTGCAAAGGCCGGCCTCGCCGACGCCGTCGATGCTTTCATGGAGGGCATCGCGTTCTCTGCCGAGCAGACGGCCCGGGTGTTCGAGACGGCGAGAGGGCTCGGGTTACAGGTCAAGCTGCATGCCGACCAGCTGTCGAATCTCGGCGGTGCCGCGCTCGCCGCAGAATTCTCGGCATTGTCCGCCGATCACCTCGAGCATACCGACGAAGCCGGCGCCGCCGCAATGGCGAAGGCTGGGACGGTCGCCGTGCTGTTGCCCGGCGCGTTCTACTTCATTCGTGAGACCCAGAAGCCGCCGGTCGAGGCGTTCCGCAAGCACGGCGTGCACTTGGCGCTCGCGACCGACTGCAATCCCGGCAGCTCGCCGCTGACCTCGCTGCTGCTCACGATGAACATGGGCGCGACGCTGTTCCGGATGACGGTCGCCGAATGCCTGGCCGGCGTCACCCGTGAAGGCGCGCGTGCGCTTGGCGTGCTGGATGAGACCGGCACGCTGGAAGCCGGCAAGTGGTGCGACTTTGCGATCTGGGACATCGAGCGGCCTGCCGAGCTCGTCTATCGCATCGGCTTCAATCCGCTGCATTGCCGGGTGTGGAGGGGACAGTGATGGAGCAGGGCGCAGCGATCGTCGTCAAACCGGGAACGGTCGGCCTCGACGATCTCGCGCGCGTGCTTGCGGGCGCGGCTGTCGTCCTCGATCCGTCGTTCTGGCCGCGCGTGGAGGCGGCTGCAGAGATCGTCGCGAAGGCCGCCCAGGCGGATGCGCCCGTCTATGGCATCAACACCGGATTCGGGAAGCTGGCCTCGAAGCGCATTCCGCCGGACCAGACCGCGCTGCTCCAGCGCAATCTGATCGTGTCGCATTGCTGCGGCGTCGGTCCGGCGACGCCGGAGCCGATCGTGCGGCTGATGATGGCATTGAAGATCGTCTCGCTCGGGCGCGGCGCCTCCGGCGTGCGCCGCGCGGTGATCGAGCAGTTGCAGGCCATGCTGGCGCGGGGCGTCACTCCGCTGGTGCCGCAGCAGGGCTCGGTCGGCGCCTCCGGCGATCTTGCACCGCTCGCACACATGACGGCGGTGATGATCGGCGAGGGAGAGGCTTTCGTTGATGGGAGAGCCGTGTCCGGCAGCGAGGCGCTCAGCGCCGCCGGTCTGGCGCCGCTGACGCTCGGCCCCAAGGAAGGTCTCGCGCTGATCAACGGCACGCAGTTCTCGACGGCTTATGCCATATCCGGCGTGCTGCGCGCTTTTGGCCTGGCGCGCGCTGCACTCGTGACCGGCGCGTTGTCGGTCGATGCGGCGATGGCCTCGACGGCGCCGTTCCGCCCCGAAATTCAGGCGCTGCGCGGCCATGCCGGGCAGACCGCCGCGGCCGCGACATTGATGGCGTTGCTCGACGGCAGCGACATCAGGCTATCGCATCTGGAAGGCGACGAGCGCGTGCAGGATCCTTACTGCCTGCGCTGCCAGCCGCAGGTCGCGGGCGCCGCGCTCGACCTGATCACACAAGCCGCCCGTACGCTGATCGTCGAGGCCAATGCCGTCACGGACAATCCGCTGGTGCTGGTCGAGACCGGGGAGATCGTCTCCGGCGGCAATTTCCACGCCGAGCCTGTCGCATTCGCCGCCGATGCCATCGCGCTGGCGCTGTCGGAGATCGGCGCGATCAGCGAGCGTCGCATCGCGACGCTGGTCGATCCCGCGCTCAATTTCGGCCTGCCGCCGTTCCTCACCCCCGATCCCGGCATCAATTCCGGTTTCATGATTGCCGAGGTAACGGCCGCTGCGCTCTATGCCGAGAACAAGCAGCGCGCGCTCGCCTGCTCGATCGATTCGACCCCGACCAGCGCCAACCAGGAAGATCACGTCTCGATGGCGGCGCATGCCGCGCGGCGACTGTCGGACATGGCCGACAACCTCGCCGCCATCCTCGGCATCGAGCTGCTGGTCGCCGCCCAGGGCATCACGCTGCGCGCGCCGCATGCGACCAGCGTGCCGTTGGTCGCCGTTATCGCAATGTTGCGCGAACAGGTCCCCGCGCTCGGCGCCGACCGCTACATGGCCGGCGATCTCGCCAAGGCTGCCGCGCTGATCGAAGCCGACACGCTGCCGGCCGTCGCGATTGCCGCACTTTCATCCGATCCGTTTCCGAGACTTGACTAAAGGGGCTCCCATGAACCGCCGACTGGATAACGACCGCACCATTCGCGCCCCCCGCGGCAGCGAGATCAGCGCCAAGAGCTGGCTGACGGAAGCGCCGCTGCGCATGCTGATGAACAATCTCGACCCTGATGTTGCGGAACGTCCGAGCGAGCTCGTGGTCTATGGCGGCATCGGCCGTGCCGCGCGCGACTGGGAGAGTTTTGACCGGATCGTCGCGGCCCTGCGCAAGCTCGAAGGCGACGAGACGCTGCTGGTCCAATCCGGCAAGCCGGTCGGCGTCTTCCGCACCCACGCCGATGCGCCGCGCGTGCTGATCGCGAACTCCAACATCGTGCCGCATTGGGCGACGCTCGACCACTTCAACGAGCTCGATCGCAAGGGCCTGATGATGTACGGCCAGATGACGGCCGGATCCTGGATCTATATCGGTAGCCAGGGCATCGTGCAGGGCACTTACGAGACCTTCGTCGAGGTCGGCCGGCGCCATTATGGCGGCAGCCTTGCCGGCAGGTGGATCCTCACTGCCGGCCTTGGCGGCATGGGCGGCGCGCAGCCGCTCGCGGCGACCATGGCCGGCGCCTCGATGCTCGCGGTCGAGTGCCAGCCGAGCCGGATTGAGATGCGCCTGCGCACCGGTTATCTCGACCGCCAGGCCGCAACGCTCGACGAAGCGCTGGCGATCATGGCGGACGCCGCGAAGACGAAGAAGGCGGTCTCGGTCGGCCTGCTCGGCAATGCCGCGGACATCTTCCCGGAGCTGGTACGGCGCGGCGTCAAGCCGGACATCGTCACCGACCAGACCAGCGCGCATGATCCGATCAACGGCTACTTGCCGAAGGGCTGGACCCTCGCCGAATGGGAAGCGAAGCGCGCGTCAGATCCGAAGGCGGTGGAGCGCGCCTCGAAGACCTCGATGGTCGAGCACGTCAAGGCCATGCTCGATTTCCATGGCCAGGGCATCCCGACGCTCGACTACGGCAACAACATCCGCCAGATGGCGCAGGACATGGGCCTGAAGAACGCCTTCGATTTCCCCGGCTTCGTGCCCGCCTATATCCGTCCCTTGTTCTGCCGCGGCGTCGGGCCGTTCCGCTGGGCCGCGCTGTCGGGCGATCCCGAGGACATCTTCAAGACCGACGCCAAGGTCAAGGAGCTGATGCCCGACGACAAGCATCTGCACAACTGGCTCGATATGGCCAAGGAGCGGATCAAGTTCCAGGGCCTGCCGGCGCGGATCTGCTGGGTCGGCCTCGGCGACCGCCATCGCCTCGGGCTCGCCTTCAACGAGATGGTGGCGCGCGGCGAGCTGAAGGCGCCGATCGTGATCGGGCGCGATCATCTCGACAGCGGCTCAGTGGCAAGCCCCAACCGCGAGACCGAGGCGATGAAGGACGGATCGGATGCGGTGTCCGATTGGCCCTTGCTGAACGCGCTGCTGAACTGCGCCAGCGGCGCGACCTGGGTGTCGCTGCATCATGGCGGCGGCGTCGGCATCGGCTATTCGCAGCACGCCGGCATGGTGATCGTGGCCGACGGCACGCCGGAGGCGGCGAAGCGCATCGAGCGCGTGCTCTGGAACGATCCGGCCAGCGGCGTCATGCGCCATGCGGATGCGGGCTACGACATCGCGATCGACTGCGCCCACGACAAGGGGCTCGACCTGCCGAGCCTTGCAAAGTAGCTAGCCGCTCGCCAACAGCTTCGGCATCGTCGTCTTGGCACCGTCCATGAAGGTCTGGACGGCGTCGCGGACGATCGCGTCGAGATCGGACGGGATCGGCGTCTCATAGATGAACTTGCGGATGGCGAGATAGAAGATACGGCCGTGCAGGCCCCAGAACAGCTCGGTCTCGCGCTCGCTCAAGGAATGAGCCTTCGCGTCGGGCAGCTTCAGCTCAAAGCGCAGCTCGGCCGCCGCCGGCTCGATGATCTCGCGGCGGACGATGTCGAGATAGCGGCTGGTGATGCCGAACGACTTCATGCCCGAGAAGACGAAGATCCGCACCCAATTGTACTCGAACACGCGTTCGACATAGTCGAGATAGAAGCGCGTGAGCCGCGCTTCGAGTGACAGCGAGCGGTCGCGGATCATCGCCCCCCAATCGGGCGACCAGCGGCTGAGATAGACCTCCTGGTAGACCCGCTCGATCAACGCCTCCTTGCTCGGAAAGTGGCGGTAGATCGCCGAATGGGTGATGCCCATGCGCTTGGCGAGCTCGCGGGTCTGGCCCTCGAAGCCGCGCTCGGCGAAGAAGCGGATGGCTTCCTCCACGATCGCGCGCTCGCGGTCAGCCGCGCGCATGTTGCGACGCTTTGGCGCGGACCTGCTGCCTGTCTCGGTCCGCTTCCGGACCGGTCGCTTTGCCGTTCTCTGCGTCTTTCGGGCCATTTCGTCGCTGAATCGCACGTCTCAAAGCCTTCATAGCCCAAGGCGCATTTGTGACCAAATGGTCATTTCCTGTTGACCACCTCCCGACGCCGTGTCAGGATTTTGAGACCAGATGGTTACAAATCTGGCCTCCCGGCTGATGAGCCGATGGATCTCTGAGGAAACGGCAGTGAAGGCGAGGGCTTTCAGCTATTTTCGTGCGGCGACGATCGACCAGGCGCTGGACGCTCACGCGCGCGCCGGCGACGACGCGCGCTTCATTGCCGGCGGCCAGAGCCTGGTGCCGGCGTTGTCGCTGCGGCTGCAGGCGCCGCGGCTCCTCATCGACATCACCCACATCGACGAGCTGCGCGGCGTCAGGCGCGAGGGCAGCCATTTGCGCATCGGCGCGCTGACGCGCCATTGCGAAATGCTGAGCGAGCCGCTGATTGCCGAATTCGCCCCGCTGCTGCATGCGGCGGCGCCGTTCGTCGCCCATCCCGCGATCCGCAACCGCGGCACCTTTGGCGGCAGCGTCGCGCTCGCCGATCCCGCCTCCGAATTCCCGGCGATGACGCTGGCGCTGGATGCCGAAATCGAGATCGCCGCCCCTTCAGGCCGTCGACGGATCAAGGCCGACGATTTCTTCATCGATCTGTTCGAGACGGCGTTGCAGCCCGGCGAGCTGATCACCGCAATCCACGTTCCGCTGTTCAAGGCCGATCAGCGCTTCGCGTTCGACGAGCTGGCGCGGCGGCGTGGGGATTATGCGCTGGTCGGCTGCGGGATGGTTGCAACCTTCACCGGCGAGCGCATCGACGACATCCGCATCTCGTTCTTCTCGGTCGGCAATACGCCGACGCGGGTGAAGGGGGCCGAAGCGACCTTGATCGGATCGAGTCTCGATCCCGAACGCATTGCCGCAGCACAAGGAGCGCTCGAAGGCGATCTCGCTCCGCTTGACAGTGACGAGGTGCCGCCGGCGATGCGGCTGCATCTTGCCCGCGTGCTGCTTGGCCGTCTGCTCGGACGTCTCGGAGAAGGCGCATGAGCGGATTTGACCAAACCCTGCTGGACGAGGCCGACGAGACGGTGCGCGTTCGCCTCATTGTCAACGGCCGCAAGGTGACCTGCGAGGTCGCGCCGCGTGACACGCTGGTCGATTGCCTGCGCGACAAGCTCGAGCTGACGGGTACGCATGCCGGCTGCGAGATGGGCGCCTGCGGTGCCTGCCTGGTGCAGATCGACGGCCGCGCCGTGCATTCCTGCCTGGTCTTTGCGGTGCAGGCCGACGGCGCGACCATCGACACCATCGAAGGGCTGTCGGAGAGCGGTGTGATCGCGGACCTCCAGGCCGAATTCCATCGCCGCAACGCGCTGCAGTGCGGCTTCTGCACGCCGGGTATGCTGGTCAACGCGCAGGAGCTGCTGTCGCGGGTGACGCAGCCGAACCGCGAGGAGATCCGCGATGCGCTGTCGGGCAATTACTGCCGCTGCACCGGCTATGAGACCATCGTCGATGCCATCGACGCGGTGGCGAAAGCGCGCAGCAAAGGCGGAGGTGCGGCATGAGCGCGCCGCTGACCTCGCTCGATCGCCCGAATTCCTATATCGGCCGCTCCGTGCCGCGCCCGAACGCCAAGCGGCTGCTGGCCGGTCGCGGGCGCTATGTCAGCGACCTCAAGCTGCCGCGCATGCTCTACGCCGCGTTCCTGCGCAGCCCGCATGCGCATGCGAAGATCGTTGCGATCAACTCCGAGCGGGTACGCGCGGTCGAAGGCGTGCATCTCGTCGCCACGGGAGCGGATCTTGCAAAAATCTGCACACCGTGGACAGGGACGCTCGACCATTTCAAGGGCATGACCTCCGCGCCGCAATGGCCGTTGCCGCTGGATCGCGTGGTCTGGGCCGGGCAGGCGGTGGTGGCAGTCGTCGCCGAGAGCCGGGCGATCGCCGAGGATGCACTGGAGCTGATCGAGGTCGATTACGCTGATCTTCCGGCGGTCGTCGATATCGATAGCGCGCGACAGGCCGGCGCGGCGCTGGTCAATCCCGACAGCGCCAATAACACCTGCTTCCGCAGCCAGCTTGACAGCGGCGCCGTCGACGAGGCCTTTGCGCATGCGGCCCATGTGGTGGAGGAGGAGTTTTGCTTCGGCCGCCACACCGCGGTGACGCTGGAGCCGCGTGCGATCGTCGCCGATTACGATCCTTCTGCCGGCATGCTTACCGTGCATCATGGTACGCAGACGCCTTATCAGTTCCAGGATCTCTATTCGCGGCACTACAACATCCCGGAAGCGCGTGTCCGCGTCATCACCACCGATATCGGCGGCTCCTTCGGGATGAAGCTGCATGTCTATCACGAAGACATGGCGGTGGTCGGCCTCTCGATCCTGCTCGGTCGCCCCGTGAAATACGTTGCCGACCGCATGGAGTCCTTCGTCTCGGACATCCACGCCCGCGACCACCGCGTCCGTGCCCGCATGGCGCTCGACGCCAAGGGCGGGATTCTGGCGATGGATGTTGAGGACCTGACTGCGATCGGCGCCTTCTCGACCTATCCGCGCACCAGCGTGGTCGAGGGCAACCAGGTGATCCGCCTGATCGGCGCGCCCTATCGCTTCAAGAACTATCGCGCCACGCTCGAGGTGATCTTCCAGAACAAGGTCCAGACCAGCCAGTACCGCGCCGTCGGGCATCCCATCGCCTGCGCCGTCACCGAGCGTCTGGTCGACATGGCCGCAGCGAAGCTGGGTCTCGATCCCTTCGCGATCCGTGCGCAGAACGTGATCGCCGATGACGCCTATCCGCAGACCTCGCCGACCGGCTACCGTTTCGAGGCGCTATCGCACCAGGCCTGCCTGAAGCGCCTGCACGAGATGATGGATTATCCCACGCTGCGCGCCGAGCAGGCGGATCTGCGCAAGCGCGGCATCCATCGCGGTATCGGCATTGCGACCTTCGTCGAGATCACCAATCCCAGTCCGGCTTTCTACGGCGTCGGGGGCGCGCGCATCTCCTCGCAGGACGGTGCGATACTGAGCCTGACTCCGTCGGGCGAGGTCCGCTGCATGATCTCGGTGACCGAGCAGGGACAGGGCACCGAAGCGATCATCAGCCAGATCGTGGCCGATCAGCTCGGTATCGCGCAGGAGCACGTCAAGGTCGTCACTGGAGATACCGAGGTGACACCGCATGGCGGTGCGACCTGGGCCTGCCGCGGTGCCGGCATCGGTGGCGAGACCGCGCTGCAGGCCACGCGCGCGCTCAAGCGCAACATCCTGGAGATCGCCGCACTCATTCTGCAGGAGCAGCCAGCGGCGCTCGACATCGTCGACGGCGAGGTCGTGGACGCTGCGACGCGCAAGCCCCGTTTGCCGATCGCCGAGATCGCGCGCATCGCCTATTTCCGCTCTGACACCTTGCCGCCCGGCACACAGGCGCAGCTGACCGTGAGCCATCATTTCGCGCCGCAGGGCTATCCCTTTGCCTTCACCAACGGCATCCAGGGCTGCGCGCTGGAGGTCGATGTCGAGACCGGGCTCATCAAGCTCCTGAAGCATTTCATCGTCGAGGATTGCGGCCGCGTCATCAATCCGATGCTGGTCGACGAACAGCTCCGCGGCGGCATCGTGCAAGGGCTGGGCGCAGCGCTGTTCGAGGAGTGCCGCTACAGCGAGACCGGCCAGCTCGTGAACGGCTCGCTCGCCGACTATCTGGTGCCGATGTCGGTGGAGATGCCCGACATCGTCATCGCCCATGTCGAGACGCCGACCGCCGACACCGTGCTCGGTGCCAAGGGCGTTGGCGAAGCGGGCACCGCGGCGGCCTCGGCCTGCGTGCTCAATGCCGTCAACGATGCGCTCGCGCCGTTCGGTGCGACGATCAATTCGATCCCGATCACGCCCGCCAAAGTCCTGAAAGCCCTGAAGCGTTTCTAGAAAAAGACAATTGGAGGAAATCATGTCCACATCCGGCTCAACGTCGAAGATAACCCGCCGCACCGCGCTCGCCGGCCTCTCGGCCGGCGCGGCGCTGCTCGCCATGCCTCGCCTGGGCCGCGCCGCAGACGAGACGATCCGGATCGGCTTCCCGACGCCGCTCACCGGCCCGTTCGCCGCGGAGGCACGCGATCAGGTCAAATGCGCCGAGCTCGCCGTCAAGCTCGTCAACGACAAGGGCGGCATCGGCGGCCGCAAGGTCGAGCTGCTCGTGCGCGACGACAAGCTCAATGCCGGCGAGGCCGCGACCCGTACGCTCGAGCTGATCGAGAAGGACAAGGTTCATGCAGTGGTCGGCGCGCTCTCCAGCGCCGTGCAGCTCGCGGTCAACGAGGTCACCCGCGCCCGCGGCGTGATCTACGTATCCATCAGCCAGTCCGACACCATCAACGAAGCCAAGGACTTCAGCAAATATACCTTCCACGAAGCCCTGAACCCGCACATGACGACGGCGGCGGTGGCGCGGCAGGCCCTGAAGAAGGGCATGAAGGTCGCCCATCTCGTCGCCGACTATGCCTATGGCCATGAGATGCTGCGCGGCTTCAAGCGCGCGCAGGCTGCGATCGGCGCGGACAATGTCGGCGAGATCCTGCATCCGTTTGGCGCGGCGGATTACTCCACCTTCATGCCGCGCCTGATGTCGATGCGGCCGGATGTGCTGTGCATCTCCAATTTCGGCCGCGACCAGGCCAATGCGATCAAGCAGGCGGTGGATTTCGGCGTCAAGCAGCAGATGAAGATCGTCGTGCCGGTCATTCTGCACAATCAGCGGCTGGCGGTCGGTCCCGACGTGTTCGAGGGCGTGGTCGGCGGCGCCAATTATTATTGGGGCCTGGAGGCGCAGAGCAAGTCGGCAGGCGCGTTCAACGCGGCGTTCAAGGCCGCCAATGGCGGCGCGATCCCGACCGATTACGGTGCCTACGGCTATTCCGGCGTCGGCTCCCTGCTGGCCGCGATGCAGACCGCCGGCGGCACCGACACCGACAAGGTGATCGATGCGCTGGAGAAGCTGCAATATGATCTGACCAAGGGCCCGCAGCACTACCGCAAATGCGACCATCAGTCGGTGCAGTCGGTGCTGGTACTGGAGTCCAAGAAGAAGGCGGCCATGGCGAACGACAACGATCTGTTCGCCATTCTCGCCAACGACACCGGCTCGGACGACATGCTGCGCAGCTGCAGCGAGCTCGGCCACGCCACCTGAAGCTTTGCTGAGATGGACCTGTCGCTGATCATCATGCAGCTTCTCTCCGGGATCGCCCTTGGGGCGGTCCTGGTGATCACTGGGCTTGGACTGACGATCGTGTTCGGCATGCTCGGGGTGGTGAATTTCGCCCACGGCGCGCTGTTCATGATCGGGGCCTATGCGGGGCTGTATCTGGCGTCCCTCACTGGAAGCTTCTGGTGGGGACTGCTGCTTGCGCCCGTTTTGATCGGTGCCTTCGGCATGCTGATCGAGTTCGTCCTGATCCGCAGGCTCTATGGACGCTCGATCGACGATCCGTTGCTGCTCACCTTCGGCCTCAGCTACATCCTGGTCGAGGGCGTGCGCATCGTGTTCGGCAGCGACGGCATTCCGTTTCCGACCCCGCCGCAGCTGATCGGCGTGCTCGATCTTGGTATCGGCTTCTTCCCGCGCTATCGCCTGTTCGTCATCGCGCTGGTGGCGGTTGTGTTGCTGGTGCTCTGGCTGACCCTGGAGAAGACCCGCATCGGCCTGATCGTGCGCGCGGGTGCGCGTGATCCCACCATCATGCAGGTGCTCGGTGTCGACATCGGACGGGTCTGGCTTGCGATCTTCGGACTCGGCGTCGGGCTTGCCGCGCTCGGGGGCGTGCTCGCGGGGCCCATGCGCAGCGTCAATCCGGAGATGGGCTCGCTCGTGCTCGCGGAAGCCTTCGTGGTGACCGTGATCGGCGGCCTCGGCTCGATCGTCGGGGCGGTTGTGGCCGGCCTCATGGTCGGCATCTCCATCAGCATGGTGGCGCTCTTCGCCCCTGAAATGGCGACCATCGTCATGTTCGCACTGATGGCGGTGGTGCTTCTGATCCGCCCGCAAGGCCTGTTCGGCGTGAGAGGGAGGACGGCGTGACGTCACCATCGAGCGGCGAGGTCATCGCCAAGCCTGCGCCAAGCGGGATCGGCCGGATTCTCGACCACCGCGTGCTGCTCTCGATCGTCGTGCTGGCCCTGCTGCCGTGGCTGCTGCCGTCCAAGGCGCTCGCGGTCAATGTCCTGATCTACGGCGTCGTGGTGATGGGCTACAATCTCTTGTTCGGCTACACCGGGCTGCTGTCGTTCGGCCAGGCGGCGTTCTTCGGCGCAGGGGCCTATTTCACCGGCATTGCGATCGGCCGCTATGGCGTGCCGTGGTTCGCGGCGGTGCCGATCGCAGTGTCCCTCAGCACCTGCCTCGCCGCCGCGATCGGCATCGTCTCGACGCGGACCCGCGGCATCTATTTCTCCATGGTGACGCTCGCTTTGGCCCAGCTGGTCTATTATGTCGCGCTGCAGGCGGCGTCCTTCACTGGCGGCGAGAACGGCCTGCGCGGCTTCACCGTCGATCGCATCAGCCTGTTCGGCCTCCAGGTCAATTTCCTCGATCCCGTCAACAAATATTACGTGCTGATGGCCCTCGCTGCGCTCGCGATGTGGTTCCAGTCGCGCATCCTGAACTCGCCGTTCGGAGCCGTCATCGAGGCGATCCGCGAGAACGAGCAGCGTGCGCGGGCCTGCGGCTATGACGTCGAGCGGAGCAAGCTGGTCGTGTTCATGCTGTCGGGCGCCATCTCCTCGCTCGGCGGCTGCATGCTGGCGCTGCATCTGTCGATCGTGCCGTTGGACATCCTGCATTACCAGACCTCGGGCATGATCGTGATGATGGTGCTGCTCGGCGGCGCCCGCAGCTTCTTCGGGCCCTTCGTCGGCGCGGCGAGCTTCCTGATCCTGGAGGACGTCATCTCGCTCTGGACGCCGCATTGGCAGATTGTCGTCGGCGCGATCTTCGTGCTGTTCGTGCTGTTCCTGCCCAAGGGCATCTGGGGCACGCTGATGGATGTCATCGGCGTCGGAAAGGCGCGGCCATGAGCGGCGAACTGCTTCGCGCCGAAGGGATCGGCAAACGGTTCGGCGGCTTCGTCGCGCTCGAAGGCATCACCGTGTCGTTCGCGGCGGGACAGCTCACCTCGATCATCGGGCCGAACGGCGCCGGCAAGAGCACGTTTTTCAACATCCTCTCGGGCGCGCTGACCCCGACCTCGGGCAAGCTGCACTTCAGGGGACGCGAGCTGAACGGCCTGCCGCAGCACCGCTTCGTGCATCAGGGCATCTCGCGCTCCTACCAGATCACCAACATCTTTCCGGACCTGTCGGTGCACGAGAACGTCCGCGTCGCGGCGCAGGCGCTGACCGTGAGCTACGACATCTGGCGTAACCGCACGCGGCTGACCGAGCTGCATGCGCGGGCCGACGCGGCGCTCGAGGCGGTCGGGCTGCTCGCCAGGCGCAGCGAACTGGCAAAATTCCTCTCCCATGGCCAGCAGCGCGCGCTGGAGATCGCGATCGCACTGGTCTCCGAACCGGAACTGCTGCTGCTCGACGAGCCGACCGCCGGCATGGGGCCGGAAGAGACCAAGGACATGGTCGCGCTGCTGGAGCGGCTCGCCGACAAGCGCACCGTGCTCCTGGTGGAGCACAAGATGAAGATGGTGCTGGGCCTGTCCAAGCGCGTCGTGGTGCTGCATCACGGCCGACTCCTGGCGGACGGCGCGCCCGACGAGATCAGGAGCAATCCGGAAGTCCGCCGGGTCTATCTCGGACAGAGTGAAGGCTATGGCTGAGACTGCATTGCTCGAAATCGAGAATCTCCACGCCTGGTATGGCGCGAGCCACATCCTGCACGGCATCTCGCTGCACGTGAACGAGGGCGAGGTGGTCGCCCTGGTCGGCCGCAATGGCGCCGGCAAGACCACGACCTTGCGGGCGATGATGGGCCTGATGCCGAAGGCCGAGGGGCGGGTGCGCTTTGCGGGCACGGAGCTGCTGCCGCTGCGCGCCCATCAGCGCTACCACCTTGGTCTTGCCTACGTGCCCGAAGAGCGGCGCATCGTTCCCGGCCTGTCGGTGCGCGAGAATCTCCGGCTCGGCCTCGTCGCGGCTGGCAGCGGCATCGAGGAACAGGCGGCGATCGACGAGATCGCCGAAACCTTCCCGCGCCTGAAGGAGCGCCTCGACCAGGAAGGCGTCACGCTCTCGGGCGGCGAGCAGCAGATGCTGGCGATCGCCCGCGCGCTGATCGCCAAGCCCAGGATGATCCTGCTCGACGAGCCCTCGGAAGGCATCATGCCCGTGCTCGTCGAGGAGATGGGTATGCTATTCCGCCGCCTGCGCGACGAGGGCAGGACGCTGCTGCTGGTGGAGCAGAACGTCGAATGGGCGTTGCGGCTGGCCGACCGCGCGGTGATCATCGATCAGGGCGAAGTCGTGCACCAGAGCAGCGCTGCGGCGCTGCTGGCGGACAAGGACATCCAGGAGCGCTACTGCGCGGTCTGAGGTCAAGCCACCACCTTGGCCTCGGGATCGTCAAGGCGCAGGCGTTCGTTCGCCAGATAGTCGGCGATCGCATCGGCCGGCATGGGCTTTGCGAAATGGTAGCCCTGGATGAATTCGCAGCCGAGCCGGCGCAGGCTGTCGAGCTGGGCGCTGGTCTCGACGCCTTCGACGACGCAGGCGATCTCCATGTCGTCGCAGAGGCCCGCGAGCGATTTGATGATCTTGTGGCTGACCGGGTTCTCGTTGATCTCGGCGACGAAGCTGCGATCGACCTTGATCTTGTCGAGCGGCAGCCGATGCACGTGGCTCAGCGACGAATAGCCGGTGCCGAAATCGTCGAGCGAAATGCCGCAGCCCATCGCCTTCAGCGTGGCGATCGACTGCTGCGCGCGCGCAAAATCGAAGGTGACGGCCGTCTCGGTGATCTCGAAGTCGATGCGGCGGGGCGACAGGCCGCTTTTCTCGATGATCGAGATCAGCGGCAATATGCCTTCGGCAGCGCAGACGTCGTGGGCGGAGAGGTTGAACGACAGGCGGATATGGTCGGGCCAGGTTCTGGCCGTCGCGAGCGCGCGCGCCAGCAGCGCCTGCGTCAGGGGGCGGATCAGGCCGATGCGCTCTGCGGCGGGAATGAAGTCGGCGGGAGAGACCCAGCCGAGACGAGGGCTATTCCAGCGTGCCAGGGTCTCGAAACCCGCGGTGTGCTCGCTCACGGCATCGACGATCGGCTGAAACACCAGCTCCATCTCGGCGCCAAAATCGGAGGTGCGCAGCAGGTTCTCGATGACGCCGCGGCTGCGGATTTCGGCCTCGAGCTCACTCGAGAAGATCACGGTGCGGCCGCGCTGATGGCGCTTGGCGTGGTAGAGCGCGTAGTCGGCGCATTCATAGAGCGCTTCCGACGTCGTTGCGGAGTCCGGGAACAAGGCGAAGCCGGTCGAGCAGGACAGTCCGGTATGGGCGGTGTCGAGCTGGTAGGGCAGCTTGACCTGGCTGCCGATGCGTTCGCCGAGCCGCATCAGGTCCGTGTCCTCGGGGTCGCCGCAGACGACGAGGCCGAACTCGTCACCGCCGAGCCGGGCGAACTCCACGCGCTGCGGACCAAAACCCTCGCAGACCTCGCGGATGCGCTTGCCCGCCTCGATCAGGACGCGGTCGCCGACCGAGTGGCCGTAATTGTCGTTGATCGGCTTGAAGCCGTCGAGGTCTATGATGCCGACGGCAACGCGAACGTGCCTGCGCTCGGCGTCGGCAAAGGCGCTCGACAATTCGGCGAAGAAGCGGCGGCGGTTCGGCAGCTCGGTGAGGGAATCGAGATTGGCGAGGCGGAAGTTCTCGTCCGAGAGCGCCTGCGTCGCCGCCTGCTGCGCGAGCAGCGACTTGCGGCTGGCGACGAGGTCGGCGAAGTCGCGGTAATAGATGAACAGCACCGTCACCATCGCGCCGGACACCAGCAGGTTGTTGACGGCGATCGCCTTCAGCGTCGGCTCGCCCGTGGCGAAGAAGAACAGCACGTAGGGCACGTCGACGATCAGCGTCACGATCAGCGCCGCGGAGCGCAGATGCATCAGCGAAAAGATGCAGCCGATCACGGTGACCGCCATGTAGAAGGCGACCTGGCTCTTGGCGAAGGGATCGCCATAGGGGTAGAGCGCGAAGGACCAGGCGGTGAAGCCGGCACCGATCGGCAGGGTCAGCCAGTTGGTGGTGCGCAGATTGCGCAGGATGTCGGCGTCGCTGCGCACGAGGTGACGCTGGCGCAGCCACCAATAGGTTCGCAGGCCTGCGAGCACGGTCAGCACGCTCGGCACGATCATCGTCAGCCAGTCCGGCGCCACGTTCACATAGGTGTAGGCGACGGCGATCGTGTTGCTCATCAGGATGAAGTAGAGCAGCGGGACCTGCTTGGAGAAGGCGTCGAACTGCGCGCGCATCAGATCCGGATTGTCGGCCGGAACGCGAAACAGCCGCATTGCGGCGGCGATATGAGACTTGAAATTGACAACAGGCATTGCAATACGCGCCCCGGATCCCTTCAAAACGGGAGGGATCTTGCACAGCGGGGGTAAAGGGCTCGTTAGACGAGTTCCGTGAGCAAAGACGAGTGCGGGTTGCGCGCTGCCGCATCAGGGTCCGGCCGCGTGCATTGGTGAGGCCGTGTTAACGATATGAGGCTGCGGACGCGAGCAGTATCAGTTGCGAGATGCCGCAGAGCCGCCGCTACGCTTTGCTAACCATCTGCGCCGGCGCAACGTCATGTCGCACCTCTCCCCTGTCGGGAAGAGGTGCCAGGCCGTATCCGACGGCGGCTACTTCTTTTCCAGCGCTGCGGTCTGCTTGGCGAGTTGCTTGTCGAATTCCTCCGACAGGCCGGTCGCATAGCTGGCAAGCTCGCCCGGTTTGACGAACGGGTTCGGCGCGCCGTCCCTCATCTGCGCCCGCTTGGCCTGCATGCCATAGACCTCCGGGTGTGGCCCGAGCAGCACGTCGATCTTCATCGCTTTCACCTTGGCATAGGTCGACCGGTAGTCGTCGATGATGCCGGGATAGGTCGGCTGGCCGACCAGTCTGTTCAGCGCCACCGTGCCGCTGCAGAAGAACAGCACCTCGCGGCTCTGGTCGCCGTCCTTGACGGTCATCTCCCAGCTCGTGCAGCCCGGCGAGTGGCCGGGCGTTGCATGCGCGATGAGCGTGGTGTCGCCGAGCGTGACCTTGTCGCCTTCCTTCACGACACGGTCGACCTTCACCGGCGGGAAAGTGAGATCCTCGTTCTTCTCGTCACCGGGATAGTAGCCGCCTTCGAGCAGCGGCTTGTCTCGCTCGCCGGCCACGAGCTGCGCACCGGTCTCCTTCTTGATCTCGGCGAAACCGCCGGTGTGATCGAGATGCGCATGCGAGTTGAGGACGATCTTGATGTCGGCGACCTTGAAGCCGAGCTTGGCGATGTTGTCCTTGATCATGCCGGTCGACTGGGGCATCGCCGTGTCCATCAGGATCAGGCCCTGCGATGTCTTGATGACGTAGACGGCAATGCCTTCGGTTCCGACATAGTAGATGTTGCCGATGAGCTGGAACGGCTCGAACGGCGCCGTCCATTTCTGCATCGCAGCCGCCAGAAAATCCTTGATGGTTTGCGCCTGCGTGCCAGTCGAGAGCAGGGTCAGTGCGCACAGCGCGGCCGTCAGTCATCTCATAGTTTGCCTCCCACAGTGTTCTTGTCGTTTTCATCGGGCAAGGGCATCGTGGCCCGAGCGGTGTTCAAGTTACGTCGTGGCCGGCGTTCAAGGCAACAACGTTGCGTTCGCAAAAGAAATCATGCGCCGCGTGGGAGTACCGGCGCGTTTGGTGTCGGCGGCGCGCGAGCCTAGCGCCCGATCGTCACCCCGGCGGTCGAGCGCATGGCATCCCGCAGACTGGTCGCCTTCATGTCGTCCAGGACCTGCCGCGTCAGCACGGTGGTCTGGCCGGGCGTATTGAGGATCGACTCTCCGCGCGAGGACGAGAGCCGATCGGCCTTGTAGGGCGTGGCTGCATCGGTCGCGGGAACGGCGGCGACTGCATCACGCGGCCGTTTGCCCGCAGCGATGGCCGGCTGTGAGATGCAGAGGGCGGCGATCACGACCAGAAGCAACGGGCTTGCGCGCATAGGCGATCTCCCATGTCGGGATAATAGCCTAGCACATCGCGGACGGTGGTCGCAGGAGAAAGGATCAGGCGAGAGCGGCCTGGCGTTCGCGCGCCGGCTCGCGGGCGCGCTCGGGTTTCCCAGGCTCGGCGAGCCGCGTGAAACTGCGATGGCTCGCCTGCGCGGGGGCCTCGACGATGACGCCCTCACAGACGATCTGTCCGCCGAGCAGCTTGAATTCCAGCTTGTCGTAGCGCGGCATCGTCTCGCCGGGCGCGGGCGGCAGCAGCCCGACGCTGCCCTGGATGTTCAGCGTGGCTTCACCGGTGCCGTGAAGGCGCGGATTCCACATCCTGATCCCGCTTTCCGCCCAGCGCTGCCGGATCAACGCGGTACGATCGGCAGGCTCAACCGGTCTTGCACGAACCTTCGATGCGCCGCGGACCTCCGGGGACGGCGACACGAGGGCCGGAGCCGGCGCGATGTCGGTGACGACGCCGGCTGCATCGATGGAACCGTGTTCTACGACCACCGCGGCGACGGGAGGAGCAACATCCGCAGCAGCCGGCTCGACGGCCACCGCTTCGCCCGGTGAGGAATCGCTGTCGAGATGATCCTCAAGGGCGGCCTCCGCCAGAACTTCGCCATCGGCAGACGCGATGCACGGCTCGTCCGCGGTCGGCTCAACGTCCACCGTGACGTCGGTGGAATGACTATCGGCGACCACGAGGGCAGGGACGTCAAGCGGCGCACTCTCGATCTCGACGGGCGAGGGTGATGCCTCCGCCGTGACGACGGGCTCGGCTTCGGCCGGGAATGGATCGCTGCTGATGACGAGGTCGGCGGCGTCGATCGCTTCGCTGACGACATCGACGGGCTCCGCGTCGAGCGACGCGACCTTTGCCGAGATCCCCACAACAGAATCGGTATCGGTGCTGATGACCGGGGCGGGAGCATCTTCCGCCACGGTCTCGATCTCGGCGGCCGCGACCGGAGCCTCCTCCTCGGCGGCCGCAACCGGCTCGGTGCTGGACGGTGCTTCTCGGGAAGACTCGTCGCTGGCATCGGTTGGCGCCGCCGGCGGGCTCTCCGCGATGACGGAGATCGCGGGATCATCCTGGGCGGAGGGAGTGGAGGCCGCGATCTCGGCATCGTCGTGCACTGAAATCGCGCTGATTTCGCGGGTGTCGGTCGAGCCGGCTTCCGCAAGGTCTTCGACCTCAGTGCGTTTTGCCGCGCTGTCTTGGGCTGTCGTGTCTTGGGCTGTCGCGTCTTGGGCCGTGGCGTCCGGAGCCGCCACGTCTTGGGCCGCAATGCTCTCAGCCACAATATCTTCGGCGATGACGGGCGAGACGTCTGCGGCGACCGGCGTGGCGTCAAGGCTGCCGTCATGCGGCACGGGCCGAAGCCGGGTGAATGCCCATTTCACCGCCGGGATACGGCGCAGCAACGATATCAGTCTCGAAAGCACTAGGAGTTGTCCAAGAGGTACTCGGCGTGAGGCAATCGCTGATTCGCCAGCAATGTGAAAAACTGCCCCGCCCGTCGCACCCCTGTCAATGCAGGTGAGACCAATTGCAGAACATCAGCGACGTCTGGTGCGTGCGGTGGTGACCGGGTGACGTGTCAGCCGTCGCCGCGAGGCCGGTGATCGTCGTGGATTCTACGGTATGACCGGTCAATGTGATCGCAACCACAGTACGGCCGTGCCGAAACAGTCACGCTCGCCTTCGAAAGCGAAGGAGAGGGAAACGTGATCCACAAGATCTGTCTGGCTGCGGTCTTTGCCGCGTTCATCAGCGCGCCGGCGCTTGCGGACGAATTGACACCGAAGATCGCCGCTCACCTCATTCCGCCCAATGCGGAGATCCACGTGTCCTGGACCAGCCCGGCGTCCGACCCCGAGGGCCGCGTGGTCGAGGTCGTCTGCGGCGAGGTCACGGTTCGCAATGACAGAGGCTTTTCGACGTCGTCCTTTGCGTATGTCATCGACGACGACAAGCTTTGGCTGGCCTGGAAGGTCGAGTGGATGAAAGAGCCGGAACCGCAGGGCGTTCGCCGCGTGATGAGATATTGTCCCGGCCGTTGACCGACGCCTCTCGGTCCGCGGAAGGGGACGATGATCCGCCCGTGATTTTCGATCGTCCGACTATTTGCCGGAGCCGGGACCGGCGCCCGCGCCGCCTCCGGCCTGGCTGCCCATGTTGTTGATGTTGGTGCCGCCGGCCGATGGTTGCTGCGCTCCCTTGCTGTCGCTCGCCTCGTTCTGCATGTTCGACGCACGGCCGGTGGTCATGCCTTTGGTCGCGGGGCCTCGCGATGAGGGGCCGACGTCGCCCTGACCGGACGCGCTTGGCGCGGGTTGTGTCTGCGCGAAGGCGCCACCGGTCGCCAGCGCCACGATGCATGCCGATGCCAAGATGATCTTCTTCATCTCGTTTCTCCTCTTGGGTTGGTCGTCAAAACAACCTCCGCGCGGAAAGGACGTTCCTGACCAACCAGGCTGCAGACCGAGAGGGTTGTGCCGAATGTAGGGTTCCCAGCGTCGTTCGCGCGGGGTAGCTTGGAACACCCGGCATCTTCTGCAAGGACGAGACATGAAACGGATAGTCGCGATCGGAGCGGTTCTGCTCTGGTCCACCATCGCATCGGCGCAGGATCGCACCATCACGGTGGCCTCCACCACGTCGACGGAACAATCGGGCCTGTTCGGCTATCTGCTGCCGCTGTTCGAGAAGGCCGCGGGCGTGAGCGTGAAGGTCGTCGCCGTCGGCACCGGTCAGGCGCTGGACATCGGACGGCGGGGCGATGCCGACGTGGTGTTCGTCCACGACAGGGTCGCCGAGGACAAGTTCATGTCGGAAGGGCAGGGCGTGAAGCGCTTCGACGTCATGTACAACGACTTCGTCATCATCGGCCCCAAGAGCGATCCCGCCAGGATCGCCGGTGGCAAGGACGTCACGGATGCGCTGCGCAAGATCGCAGCTGCCAAGGCGCCGTTCATTTCGCGCGGCGACAAGTCCGGCACGCACGCGGCCGAGTTGAGACTCTGGAAAGAGGCCGGCGTCGATCTCAGTGCCGGCAAGGACGATTGGTACCGGGAGATCGGTCAGGGCATGGGCCCGGCACTGAATATGGCCTCGTCGTCAAACGCGTATCTGCTGTCGGACCGCGGCACCTGGCTGTCATTCAAGAACCGAGGCGAACTCGCCATCCTGACCGAAGGCGACAAGCGGCTGTTCAACCAGTACGGCGTCATGCTGGTCAATCCCGAGAAGCACCCGAACGTGAGGACGAAGGACGGGCAGGCCTTCGTCGACTGGCTCGTCTCCTCGAAGGGGCAGGACGCGATCGCCGGCTACAAGGTCGGCGGCGAGCAGCTATTTTTCCCCAACGCGTCCCACTAGCACGAAGGCCACGGTCGACACCACCACGCTGAGGGCGAGCAGGATCAGTCCGAGGCCGAGGGCCAGTGGCAGGTCGCCCTTGCTGGTCTCCAGCGCGATCGCGGTCGTCATCGTGCGCGTGAAGCCGCGGATGTTGCCGCCGACGATGATGATGGCGCCGACTTCGGCGATGGCGCGCCCGAATGCCGCGAGAAACGCCGTCAGCAGCGAGGTTCGGCCGAGCGCGAACAGGAGCGCCATGCTGCGGAAGGCCGACAGGCCGTCGATCCGAGCGAGATCGCCGTACTCCGCCCACAAAAGGCTTGCGGGCCGGTGCACCAGCGCCACCACGATCGGGGTGGCGAGCAACGTCTGGGCGATCACCATGGCGGCCGGCGTGAACAACAGTCCGGCCACCCCGAGCGGGCCCGACCGCGACAGCAGAAGATAGAGTGCAAGCCCGACCACGACAGGTGGAAGCCCGAGCAGCGCATTGGTCAGGACGATGATCACCTGTCGCCCGCGGAAACGGGTGATCGCGAGCAAGGCCCCGATGGGTGCGCCGATCATCAGGGCAATGACGCTCGCGGTCAGGCTGACGCGAACCGACAATGCGACGATGCCGAGCAGCTCGGCATCGGCCTCGCCGATGAGCGAGAACGCAGCGCCAATGGATTGGGTGAAATCGTTCATCCGAGCCTGGGCGTCGGCGCCAGACGGAGTGCCGCGGGGGCGTTGGTGTCGGGAATGGGGAGGCGTTTCACGGACGATTTCCTGCGAGGCGCGCAGTGCAATGCGGTGGTGCGATAGCGTTCCGCAGGCACTTGTGCTTGGCCTGCGGCAGGAGGGGCTTTCCTCGCAGCAGGCCGATCACAGAATACTCACGTGGAGCAGTTTGCAAACCCAATTCGGCTGGAATTCAACGCCGCGGGCGGGAGGACGCGGCCTGTTCGGCATCAACGCTTGCCAGTGGCCGATGCCGAAACCGTCGAAGCCGTCGCAATGCTCTCCCGCCAATAGCGCTCGATCTGCTCAATCAAGTCGGGAGGGAGCGGAACGTAGTTGAGCGTCTGGGCCTCGGACTTGCCGTTCTCGAGTGACCAGCGGACGAAGTCGATGACGGCCGCGGAGCGCTCCCGATGTTTTGCTGTCTTCGGCATCAGCACGAAGGTCGTGGCCGTGATCGGGTAGGCGTCTTCGCCGGGCGCGTCGGTGAGGACCAGGTGAAAATCCTGCTCCGCCTTCCAGTTCACGCTCGATGCTGCGGCCTGGAATGATGCGGCGTCGGGCACCACGTAATTGCCGGCGCTGTTCTGCACGATGCCGAAGGAAATCTTGTCGAGGCGTTGCAGCGCGTGGGTGTATTCGAGATAGCCGATCGCGCCGGGAATGAGACCGACGAGCGAGGCGACGCCGTCATTGCCCCGGCCGCCGAGGCCGAGCGGCCACTCGACCGACGTGCCTTCGCCCACGCTTCTCTGCCATTGCGGACTGACCTTCGAAAGATAGTTCGACCAGTTGAACGTGGTGCCGGAGCCGTCGATGCGATGGACCACCGTGATCGGGACCTTCGGCAAGCTGATGTCGGGATTGATCGCCGCGATCGCCGGATCGTTCCAGGATTTGAGCTTGCCGAGGTAGATCTCAGCGAGGACCTGCCCGGTGAAGCGGATCTGGCCGGGCTTGACGCCGTCGATATTGACCACGGGAACGACGCCCCCGATCACGATCGGGAATTGCATCAGGCCGAGCCTGTCGAGCTCCTTTGGGCCGAGCGGCATGTCGCTGGTCCCGAAATCGACGGCGTCGGTCTTGATCAGGCTGAGGCCGGTGCTCGAGCCGACCGCTTGATAGCTGACGTCGTTCCCGGTCTTCGCCTTGTATGCGTTGGTCCATTTCGTCATCACCGGCGCCACGAAGGTTGAGCCGGCTCCTTTGATCTCGGCTGCCAGGCCTTGGGTTGCGACGAGCAGGACGGCGAGGACGATGGGGAGTGCAATATGTTTCTTCATGTGCGCAATGCTAACGGGGGGGACTTGAGGCCGATGTGGTCGATCTCACAATCGCGCCGCGAGGCATTCGCGCGGGCCATTGCGCCTCAACCTCATCACGCCGGTCGCGGCGCCGCGTCATCCGATTGATGTAAATCGACGACGGCCGAAGCGCGTTGGAGCGGCCGTCCACCCGCCGCGAGGCTTCCGGGCGGGGCGAGGCGGGATTCGGGGCAAATCGCCGCCGGGCGGCCAAATCGGGCCTTTTCGGGCCCGGCGGCGGCTTTATTCCGGCCATGGATGCTTTAAGGAGAGGGCGGATCAGGTCGCCGCCGCCCGCCGGCGGTGCTAGACCCTGACGCAGGAACAATGGGCCGTGCCGTGCCGGCACGCCCGCAAGGATGAGAAGGATATGAGGCAATGATCCAGACCGTTGGCATCATCGGGGCAGGGACCATGGGGAACGGCATCGCGCAGATCTGCGCGGCGGCCGGGCTCTCGGTCGTGATGGTCGACATTTCCGATGCGGCCGTGAACCGCGGGCTCTCGACCGTCGGCGGCAGCCTCGAGCGCCTGGTCAAGAAGGAGAAGATGTCGGCGGCCGATCGCGAGGCGACGCTCAAGCGCATCACCGGCACCACCGACCGGGCCAAGCTGTCGGATTGCGACCTCGTCATCGAGGCCGCGACCGAGAACGAGGAGCTCAAGGTCAAGATCCTGAAGGACCTCTGCGCGACGCTGTCGCCGCGCACGCTGGTTGCGACCAACACCTCGTCGATCTCGATCACCAAGCTTGCTGCCGCGACCGATCGGCCGGATCGCTTCATCGGCATGCACTTCTTCAATCCTGTGCCGGTGATGGCGCTGCTGGAGTTGATCCGCGGCCTGCAGACCTCCGACGACACCCATGCCAAGGCGCTCGATTTTGCCAAGCGCGTCGGCAAGGTGGCGATCACCGCCAAGAACAGCCCGGGCTTCGCGGTCAACCGCATCCTGTGCCCGATGATCAACGAGGCGATCTTCGCGCTCCAGGAGGGAATCGCGACGGCGGAGGAGATCGACGCCGGCATGAAGCTCGGCTGCAACCATCCGATCGGACCGCTGGCTCTGGCCGATCTCGTCGGGCTCGACACCATGCTTTCGGTGATGGAGGTCTTCTACAAGGGCTTCAACGATCCCAAATACCGGCCGGCGCCGCTGCTGAAAGAGATGGTCGATGCCGGCCATCTCGGTCGCAAGACCGGGCAGGGCTTCTACAGCTATAGCGCCTGATCAGGGCGGCCGGCGGCGGGCCTGATCGCGCCCGCCGCCGGATCCCGCACTTTGCGCTGTGACAAAGACGACACGCGCAATTGGCCCGACAATGTCGAACGGGCGGCCCCGCGGGAACAACGGAACGGACACTGAGCATATGTCGGATCGACTGAAGGCCGAGCGCGAGGCGGCGGCCGCGCGGCGGAACCTGTTGACCCAGGATGCGATCGAGCGAACCGGGATCAGCGAGGAGATGATCGGGGAACTCGTCACCCGCTTCTACGGACGCGTGCGCGAGGATGCTGAGCTGGGGCCAGTGTTCCGCGTCGTGCAGAACTGGGACGAGCATCTCGCCAAGCTCAAGGATTTCTGGTCCTCGGTCGTGCTGATGAGCGGCCGCTATCACGGCTCGCCGATGCGGGCGCATCTGCCGCTGAGCCTGATGGGCAATCATTTCGATCGCTGGCTCGATCTGTTCGAGCAGACCGCGCGCGAGGTCTGCCCACCGCCGGCGGCTGCGCTGTTCATCGACAAGGCGCGTCGCATCGCCGACAGTTTTGAAATGGCATCGGCGACCGTCGCCGGTTCTATCGCCGCGCCGCGCCACGTGCTCAGGTCCTGACGACACGACCCGCTGCCCGCAAAATATGCAGATGCATCGCGCGGCGTTTGCGCACCGCAATGGGTAGCGCGCTGCACCAATTCCGACATCATCGGTCTGATCTGCAAAATCATCATGCCGATCGCGCGGCGTGATGTTGAATTTGTGAAAACGCGTTTGAATACATTCATTGTCGCTCAATCAACGCGAGCAAAGCCATATTGATGCACTGCGGCGCCAATTCTCCGCCTTGTTTTCGGCAGAGTTCCAGCGCCTGCTTGTGGACATGTCCCGCGCATCGTTCACGACCAATTCCTCATCTTCCGAGAGCACCACGGAACCTGAAGCCGACGCGCGCGCCGAGCAGACGCGGCGAACGATCCTGCTTGGCGCAATCGCCACCACCGCCTGCCTTGGTTGTTCCGCGCACGCACGCGCGGACGAAGATCCGCCTGGGTCCGACGAGCGGCCCCAGAAAGGCGATGTGCTCGTCTTCTCCGAAGGCGACAAGGAGGGGAAGCTCATCACTGCGGCCGACCTGCCCGCCGGCGGGCCGCCGGTGCATGCCTGGCCGAAGGATCCCAAGACATCGGTGGTGCGCAGCGCCTCCCGGCTCAACGAGATCCTGATCATCCGGCTTGATCCCGCCGAGCTCGACGACAAGACGCGCGAGCGCGCCGTCGACGGCATCATCGCCTATTCGGCGATTTGCGCTCATGCGGGCTGTCCCGTCACCGCCTGGGTGAAGAGCGATGTCGGCGACAAGGAGGTGTTCAAGTGCATGTGTCACAACTCCGAATACGATCCTCGTGCGAGCGCACAGGTGGTGTTCGGGCCGGCGCCGCGACGGCTCGCCGCGCTGCCGCTGGCGCTCGCTGACGGCTCACTCAGTGTCGCCGGCAACTTCATCGGAAAGGTAGGTGGCGCGCAGCCTGGATGATGGACGGTGCGGGATATGCCCGCGTCACGAGAGGCCGCATCCGCCGATGGGCGGACGGCGGGACGAACGACAAGAATTCAACACAAGAATTCAAACGGATGAAAAAGGGGAACGTCCATGAAAACTTTCATGACCAGGAAGCAATGGTACCTGTCCGGCTTCGTCGCTTTTGCCTGCCTGGCTTCGACCGCCGCCACGGCTGGCCCGATCGAGAGTTATTCGCCGGTCACCGCGCAGCGGCTGGAGAATCCAGAGCCAAGCAACTGGATGCTCTATCGGCGCACCTATGACGGCCACGGCTACAGCCCGCTCGACCAGATCAACACCTCCAATGTGAAGAATCTCACGCCGGTCTGGACCTTCGCCACCGGCGTCGTCGAAGGCCACGAGGCGCCGCCGATCGTCAACAACGGCGTCATGTTCGTGGCGACCCCGATGGGGCAGGTGATCGCGCTGAACGCGAAGACCGGCGACGAATACTGGCGCTACAAGCGGCAGCTTCCCGACGATCTGTTCCAGCTGCACCCGACCAGCCGCGGCGTCGGCCTCTGGGAGGACAAGCTCTATCTCGCCACCACCGACGACCACGTCGTCGCGCTCGATGCCAAGACCGGCAAGGTGGTGTGGGACACCAAGGTGCAGGACTACAAGAAGGGCCAGTACATGACCCTGATGCCGCTGATCGTCGACGGCAAGGTCATCGTCGGCGGCTCCGGCGGCGAGTTCGGCGTGCGCGGCTACGTCGCCGCCTATGACGCCAAGGACGGCAAGGAGCTGTGGCGGACCTTCACCATTCCCGGCGAAGGCGAGCCGGGCCATGAGACCTGGCAGGGCGACGACTGGAAGAACGGCGGCGGCTCGGCCTGGATGACCGGCAATTACGACAAGGACACCAAGACGATCTATTGGGGCGTCGGCAACGCCGCGCCGTGGCCCGGCGAGACCCATCCAGGCGACAATCTCTACACCTCCTCGGTGCTCGCGCTCGATCCAAACACCGGCAAGATCAAGACCCATCACCAGTATCACCAGAACGATTCCTGGGACTGGGACGAGGTCGAGGCGCCGATGCTGATCGACCTGCAACGCGACGGCCGCAACATCAAGAGCCTGGTCCATCCGGGGCGCGATGCGATCTTCTGGGTGCTCGAACGCACGCCGACCAAGATCAACTACGTCGCCGGCTGGCCGTTCGTCTCCACCGACGTCTGGAAGGGCATCGAGCCCGAGAGCGGCAAGCCGATCGTCGATCCCGCGCACAAGCCGGTGATCGGCAAGCGCGTCGAGTTCTGTCCGTCGCTGTGGGGCGGCAAGGACTGGCCTTCGGCGGCCTACAGCCAGAAGACCGGCCTCGTCTACGTGCCCGCCAACGAGAACTTCTGCGGCGGTTTCACCGGCGAGAAGGTCGCGCTCAAGCCGGGCGAGCTCTGGCTCGGCACCAAGCCGGAGGACATCGGCCTGAAGACGAAGCCAGGCGCGGATCATTTCGGCGAACTGCAGGCCTGGGATCCCGCGACGGGCAAGAAGGTGTGGCAGCACAACTTCCCGAAGTCGCAGCTGTTCGGCTCGGTGACGGCAACCGCGGGCGATCTCATCTTCGTCGGCGGCACCAATGACCGCAACTTCCGCGCCTTCAATGCCAAGACCGGTGAGCTGCTCTGGGAGCAGAAGACCAACTCCGGCATCATGGGCATGCCGGTTTCCTATGAGATCGACGGCACCCAATACATCGCGATCCAGTCGGGATGGGGCGTGGACGCCCAGCGCATCCAGGATGCGCTGGTGACCAACAACATCGGCATCGAAGCCAATGTGCCGCAAGGCGGCGTGGTCTGGGTGTTCGCACTGAAGAAGTAGCTCCGCGGGCGGATCGAAAGAAGGCGGAGCAGCAGGGGGGTGGCGAATGCGGCGGACGGCAACGTCCGCCGCATTCTTGTTCCTACTTCCCCGTCCGCTCCACCTTGTCCTTTTCCTTCTGGTTCATCTCCTGAACCTTGGGATCGGGATTGTGCTGGCCCGTGGTCTGCGTGGTCGAGGCGGGCGGGGCGTTGGCGTTCGGCAGCGAGTTCTGGTCGGGCGTGGCGGGGCGCGTGGCCGTGGTCGGCGGCGTCGTGTTGCCCTGGGCGAACGCGCCTGCGGCCGTCAAAAGAAAGGCGCCCGACAGCGACACTGCGAGCGCCTTTGAGATGTTGGTCATCGATCTGCTCCTGTCAGATCGATGGAAACGGCGCGAGACGGCTTGTGTTCCGTCTCGCGCTGCTGTTTCGGCTCACGCCTCCAATTGCTTGCCGATCGGAAGCGAGCGGATGCGTTTTCCCGTCGCTGCGAAGATCGCATTGATCAGCGCCGGCGCAAATGGTGGGACACCGGGCTCGCCGACACCGCTCGGTGGCGTGTCTGAATTGGGCGGCACGATGTAGACGTTCGTCACGACAGGAGATTCGTCGATCCTGACGACCTGGAAGTCGTCAAAATTCTTCTGCTGCACCTTGCCGTCCTTGAAGCTGATCTCGCCGTATTTGGCGAGGCTCAGCCCCATGATCGCGGCGCCCTCGATCTGCGACGCGATACGCTCGGGGTTGACATAGGTGCCGCAATCGATCGCGGTATCGACCCTTGGCACCGACAGCTTGCCCTTGTCGTCGACGGCGACCTCGACGATGGTCGCGATATAGCTGACAAAGCTGCGGTGCACCGCAATGCCGAGACCGTGGCCCTTCGGCACCTTGCGGCCCCATTCGCCCTTTTCGGCGACCAGTTCGACCACCTTGCGCAGGCGCGCGGTGTCGATCGGGTAGCTGTCCTGGGGCTCACCGTAGTTCCAGAGGTCCTTCACGTTCGGCTTGACGATGCGGGGCGAGCCGATCAGCTCGAGCAGCATGTCTTTCTGGTCGCGCCCTGTCGCTTGCGCGATCTCGCCGACCATCGACTGCACGGCGAAGGCGCGCGGAATGTTCGAGACCGAACGGAACCAGCCGATGCGGGTATGCGCGGCTGCTTCCGGATTCTCGCAGGAGATGTTGGCGATCTCGAACGGCATGTCGGCGAGACCCATGCCGATCTCGAACGGCGCCTGGTGCACCGTGCCGGCGGCAAAGGTCGAGGCGATGCTGGGCGCCACGCTGCGGTGGCGCCAGGCGATCACCTTGCCGCTCTTGTCGAGGCCGGCCTCGATCCGCTCGGCCGAGACGGTGTGCAGGAAGCCGTTCTGGATGTCGTCCTCCCGCGTCCACTGCACCTTCACCGGCGCGCCGAGCTCCTTCGACAGCAGGGCGGCCTCGAGCGCATAGTCGCATTTCGACTTGCGGCCGAACCCGCCGCCGAGCAGGGTCACGTTGACGGTGACGTTGCCCTCGGGAATGCCGAGCGTCTTGGCGACGTCGTCACGGGTTCCGCCCGGGCTCTGCACCGGCGCCCAGATCTCCGCCTTGTCGCCCTTGACGTCGGCGACCGCCACCGGCGGTTCCATGCTGATATGAGCAAGATGCGGGATGTAGTACTCGCCGACGATGACCTTGTCGGCGCCCTTCAAGGCGGCATCCGCATCGCCCTCCTGGCGCACGACGAGGCCCGGCTTGCGCGAGGCCTCCTCGAGCTCCTTGCGGAAGGCGACCGAGTCGTACTTGCCGTTGGCGCCGTCGTCCCAGACCAGCTTCAGTGCGTTGCGACCCTTGATCGCCGCGCCGGTGTTGCGGGCGATCACCGCGACGCCGCCGAGCGGCTGGAACTTCGACGGCCACGGCCATCCCTGGACCTTCATCACCTTCTCGACGCCCGGGACCTTCAACGCCGCGTCTGGATCGAACGAGACCAGCTTGCCGCCGGTCACCGGAGGGCGTGCGATCACAGCATATTTCATGCCGGGAAGCCGCACATCGGCGCCGTAACGCGCCTTGCCGGTGGTGATGTCGTGGAGATCGACGATGCCGATCTGGCCCTTGGTCAAATAGCGGAAGTCCTTGGCGTCCTTGAGCTTGAGACCTTCAATCGCGGGCACCGATTCCTTGGCGGCATCAGCGGCAAGCTCGCCGAAGCCGAGCTTGCGGCCGCTGGCGCTGTGGACGACCTCGTGATTGACGGCCTTGACCTCGGTCGCCGGCACGCCCCAGCGCTTCGCCGCGGCCTGCTCCAGCATGGTGCGGGCGGAGGCGCCGATCTGGCGCATCGGAAGCAGATAATGCCGCGTGCTGCGCGAGCCGTCGGTATCCTGGTTGCCGAACTTCACCTCGTCGCCATGGGCCTGCTGCACCTTGACCCTGGACCAGTCGGCTTCCATCTCCTCGGCCACGATCAACGGCAGGCTGGTGCGCACGCCGGTGCCCATTTCGGAACGGTGTCCGACGATGGTGACGATGCCATCAGGTGCGACCGAAACGAAGACGCGCGGATCGACCACGACGCCGTGCGGCATCTTTCCGGCGCCGGTCTCATATGCAAATGCTTGGCGCGTCATCACGGGGGCGGCGAGCACGAAGCCGCCGGTGATGCCGAGCCCCTTCAGGATGCTGCGGCGCGAAACCTTCTCGACCTTGATGTGCTTTTCGAACCCACGGAGCTTGCCGGGATTGTCGATGAAATTCATGTCACACTCCCGTCGATGCGAGATGGACCGCGTTCTCGATGCGCTGGTAGCAACCGCAGCGGCAGATGTTGCCGGACATCGCCTCGCGGATCTGGTCATGCGAGGGCTTCGGGTTGTCCATCAGAAGCGCGGCGGCCTGCATGATCTGGCCGGCCTGGCAGAAGCCGCATTGCGGCACGTTGACCTGACGCCAGGCCTTTTGCACCGGATGATCGCCATTCGGATGCAGTCCCTCGATGGTCGTGACCTCGCGTCCGGCAACGTCGTTGATCGACGTGATGCAGGAGCGCACGGCTTCCTTGTCGACGATGACGGTGCAGCTGCCGCACAGGGCCTGGCCGCAGCCGAATTTGGTGCCGGTCAGCCCGGCCTCGTCACGCAGGAACCAGAGTAGCGGGAGATCCGGGTCGCCGTCCCAGCTCTGTTCCTGGCCGTTGATCTTCACCTTGATCATGATCATCCCTCGCTCTTCATAAGCATGCCAAATTCAAAACGCGCCGATGGGCGCGCGGCGCAGTGCCAGTTGTGTCGTGTCGTCGCATCCCGGCCCGTGATCCCGCGCGGGCAGATCCCGGCAGGAGGCAGGAACGCGAATCTCGATGTCCGGATGTGTTCGATACCTCCCGTGCTTGTTCTTGGTTGATTGTATTTCGCGCGGCATCGTGACGGCCGACCCTAGCAGAGGTCGCACCGGCCCGGCGTTCACAGCCGGGTGTTCTCACCGGGAAAAGATTGCATCGATGGTTTGTCAAAAGCAGGGCGCGGCATCACGCCGCGTGATCCGCGCGTTCGCTGACGGCAGGTGCAACGAAAAAGGCTTCGTCCGCCAGAAAGACTGCGCGGACGAAGCAGGATGCCTCAGTCGAGGGAGGGAGAAACGCAGCGGGCCGGGGACTTCAAGTCGGAAGTTGGCGGCACTGCGCAGTCATTCAGAGACCAGGACTGAGGAGCTGATGCCCTCACAGACGCGTGGTACGAAGCGGCGGCATCGCCGCCAGAGTCTTAAAGTGCGGAGCGGTCCGGCTCGCTGGCGGAGGTCGTCGCCAGCGAGCCGGGGAGGTCTGGCCGAAGCTCGGGCCCGGCCAGCTCAGAGGCTTTCCTAAGCAGCCTTGGCTTTCGCCACGTGGGTCGCGATCGCGTCCATCAGTGCCGGTGACAGGCAATCATAGGGCTCGAGCCCGATTTCCTTCAGCCGCGAACGGATGCCCGCCATCTGCTCCGGCTTCACGCCGGATTCGATCACGGAGGAGACGAAGGCGGCGAATTGCGGCGCCTGCGAGCCCTGCTCCTGGAACAGCTCGGGATGGATGAAGTCGAGACCGTAGAACGGGTGGCCCTTGTTCTCGATGCGACCGTACATATGCGTGCCGCAGGCCTTGCAGGCGTGGCGCTGGATCACCGCGGAGGGATCGACGATCTGAAGCTTGTCGCCGTTCTCGAGCACGGTGACGTTCTGGCGCGGCACCACGGCGACGACGGAGAACGTCGCGCCCTGGGGCTTCCAGCATTTGGTGCAGCCGCAGGCGTGGTTGTGGGCGACGTCGCCCTTGATGCCGACTTTGACCTGATGGTCCTTGCATTTGCAGACCAGGGTGCCGCCGGCGAAGCTGCCGCTGCCCTGTTTGAGGCCGTTGTCGATCGATGGATGGAGTGCAACAGTCATGGGTCGATCCTCCTTGGGGGTGACGTCTTCCGGTTCAGTACACGACGACGGAACGAATGGATTTGCCCTCATGCATGAGGTCAAAGCCCTTGTTGATCTCTTCGAGCTTGAGCACGTGGGTGATCATCGGATCGATCTGGATCTTTCCGTTCATGTACCAGTCCACGATCTTCGGCACGTCGGTACGGCCGCGCGCGCCACCGAAGGCGGTGCCGCGCCAGTTGCGCCCGGTGACGAGCTGGAACGGACGGGTGGCGATCTCCTTGCCGGACTCGGCAACACCGATGATGATCGAGGTGCCCCAGCCGCGATGGCAGGCTTCCAGCGCCTGGCGCATCACGGTGGTGTTGCCCGTGCAGTCGAAGGTGTAGTCGGCGCCGCCATCGGTGAGGCCGACGAGATGCTGGACGATGTCGCCGGTGATCTTCTTGGGGTTGACGAACTCCGTCATGCCGAACCTGCGGCCCCAATCCTCCTTGGCATCGTTGATGTCGACACCGATGATCTTGTCGGCGCCAGCCATCTTGGCGCCCTGGATGACGTTGAGGCCGATGCCGCCGAGGCCGAACACGACCACGTTGGAGCCCGGCGTGACCTTCGCGGTGTTGACGACGGCGCCGACGCCGGTGGTGACGCCGCAGCCGATGTAGCAGCTCTTGTCGAAGGGGGCGTCCTCGCGGATTTTCGCGACCGCGATCTCCGGCAGCACGGTGAAGTTCGAGAAGGTCGAGCAGCCCATGTAGTGGTAGACCGGCTTGCCCTTGTAGGAGAAGCGGCTGGTGCCGTCGGGCATCACGCCCTTGCCCTGCGTGGCGCGGATCGCGGTGCACAGATTGGTCTTCTGGCTGAGGCAGCTTTTGCACTGCCGGCATTCCGGCGTGTAGAGCGGGATGACGTGGTCACCCGGCTTCACCGATGTCACGCCCGGGCCGATCTCGCGGATGATGCCGGCGCCCTCATGGCCGAGGATCGACGGGAAGATTCCCTCGCTGTCGAGGCCGTCGAGCGTATAGGCGTCGGTGTGGCAGATGCCCGTCGCCTTGATCTCCACCAGGACCTCGCCGACCTTCGGGCCTTCCAGATCGAGCTCGACGATCTCGAGCGGCTTCTTGGCTTCGAAAGCGACGGCGGCACGTGTCTTCATTGGTAACTCCTCAGATTCTCGAAAGGACGCCGAGAAGTAGTCCCGGCAGTCCCGGCAACGTTCATTTATGGCCCATGCAGGCGTCTTCCGCCTTGGTGTAGACCTCGTTCTTCTCGTCCTTTTTGGCGGGACGCTGCCGGCCCCACGCTTCGGTGGAGCGGGCGCGCAGATAGACGTAGAGATCGTCCATGTAGCAGGCAACGTTCGGATTGTCGCCGAACGCCGGCATGACATTCTCCTGCGCGGTCGAGATGTTCTTGCGACCGGAGGCAACCACGCCGAGGAAGTCGCCATAGCTCATGGTCTTGACGGAATCCTTGAGCGCCGGCGCATAGGTGGAGCCCATGCCGTCGGGCCCGTGACAGACGTGGCAGTCGGAGTGATAGCGGCGGTAGCCGGAATAGGTGAACCAGTCCACGGTGCCATCCGCCGAAATCTTGTAGGTCGGGTTTCCTTCTTTATCGAGCCACTTTCCGTCGTCTTCCTTCTTCACGGCAGTCGGGTCGCCCGGACCTTCCGCGACCGCAATTCCTCCGGACGCAACCAAGATCATCGCAGCAATGGCAGAGCAGATTTTACGCAAGAGATTCATCCTCGAAGGAGCCCGGGGGAGACGAGCCGGCGCGTGGAGTCGATCCACGCGCCGGAGCGATGCTGATGGGCCTAGTTCGGCAGCGAGAACACGGTCAGCGTACCGCCGAGAGCGGTGTAGTTGCTGAGGGCCGCGTAGCCACCCACCGCGCCGAGACCTGCGGTCGGATCGGTCAGGCCTGCGGCCAGACCAATGCCGGCCCAGCCGCCGACGCCGGAGAGCACTGCGACATACTGCTTGCCGCCGTTCTCATAGGTGGTGACGTTGCCGATGATGCCGGAGGGAGTCTTGAACTTGTAGAGCTCTTTGCCGGTCTTGGCATCGACCGCCTTCAGGTAGCCTTCGAGCGTGCCGTAGAACACCACGCCGCCGGCGGTTGCGAGCGCACCCGACCAGACCGAGAACTGCTCCTTGTTCGACCAGACGATCTTGCCGGTCTTGCCGTCCCAGGCGATGAAGTTACCCATGTGGGTTTCACCGGCCGGCGGATACATCGAGAGCGTCGCACCCACATAGGGCTGGCCCGCGGTGTAGCTCACCTTGAACGGCTCGTAGTCCATGCAGACGTGGTTGGTCGGAACGTAGAACAGCTGCGTGTCCGGCGAGTAGGCTGCCGGCTGCTCGTCCTTGGTGCCGAGCGCGGCCGGGCAGATGCCCTTCACATTGTGGTCCTCGCCCGCCTTGTCGGTCGAAGCTGCATCGAGCACCTTCGGACGGCCGTAGGTCGGCGAGTTCTTGTCCATGTCGACGCCGGAGGTCCAGTTCACCTTCGGATCGTACTTTTCGGCGACCAGCAGCTCACCGGTGGCGCGATCGAGCGTGTAGCCGAGGCCGTTACGATCGAAGTGCGTCAGCAGCTTGCGCGGCTGGCCGTTGATCGACTGATCCGAGAGGATCATCTCGTTGACGCCGTCATAATCCCACTCGTCGTGGGGCGTCATCTGATAGACCCACTTGGCTACGCCGGTATCCGGGTTGCGCGCCCAGATCGTCATCGACCATTTGTTGTCGCCGGGGCGCTGCTTCGGATTCCAGGTCGAGGGATTGCCCGAACCGTAATAGACGAGGTTCAGCTCGGGATCGTAGGAGATCCAGCCCCAGGTCGCGCCGCCGCCGATCTTCCACTGATCGCCTTGCCAGGTCTTGAGGCTCGAGTCCTTGCCGACCGGCTTGCCGAGCGCGGTGGTCTTCTCGGCGTCGACCAGGATCTGGTTGTCCGGTCCTTCCGAATATCCGCGCCATGCCAGCTTGCCGGTCTTGATGTCGTAGGCCGACATATGGGCCTGCACGCCGAACTCGCCGCCGGAGATGCCGATCAGCACCTTGTCCTTGATGACCATGGGCGCCGACGTGCCGGTCTCGCCCTTGCTCGGATCGCCGTTCTTGCTGGACCAGGCCACCTGGCCGGTCTTGGCATCGAGCGCGACGAGAGTGGTGTCGGCCTGATGCAGGAAGATCTTGCCATCGCCGTAGGCCAGACCACGGTTAACCGTGTCGCAGCACATCACGGGAATGACGTTCGGATCCTGCTTGGGCTCGTACTTCCAGATGATCTTGTTCTCGTTGGAAAGGTCAATGGCGTAGACCTTGTTCGGGAACGGCGTGTGGACGTACATGACGTTGCCGATGATCAGCGGGCCGCCTTCATGGCCGCGCAGCACGCCGGTCGAGAAGGTCCAGGCGACCTGGAGCTTGCCTACGTTTTGTGCGTTGATCTGGTTGAGCTTGGAATAGCGGGTATTGGCGTAATCGCCGGTCGGCATCACCCAGTCTTTCGGGTTCTGCGACATCTTGATCAGCTCGTCATTGGCTGAGGCGCTCCCGACGGCGAGAGCCGCCGCTGAGCCAAGAAAGGTCGCCAGTAGCACCTTGCGCATAGTCATTCCTCCGTTGGTCTCGTTTATTTTTCCCGAAGCATTGGTAACTCACCGGGCTTCTCGTCCGGCGTCTGCTCGTGCAGGGCGGTCACGTTTCGGACCAGAAACGATGCTGTGCTGTTTCCTCCTCCTGATGAGAGCCACGGGTCCGCCTGCAGGAGCGGCCCGTTCTTGTTGTTCCTGCCGCAATCCCTAACGACTTCGTCATCGGGAAACTTGCCCAAGAGGGAAGCCGGTTTGCTTGATAGCGCACGGAGGAAAAGAATTTGATTTTGCAGTAGCGAATTCAGCGGCTTCCGCACCGCTTGGCAGCACTCTCAACGCTCAGGTTCCCCTTGACGGCGCTGCAACTAAGGCGGAGGATTAACCCTCAAGGGTGGCAATGGAACGATGGCGCTCGTACCAAAAGACCACTCAAATTCGAGGTAAACGTCACGCAATCACGGCTGAGGGCTCGCGCAGGCGCTGGTCGCGATTCGCGTCGAATCTCCGGATCAAACCAGTGGCTGGATTAATGTCCGACACCATTCACACGCTCTCGACGACCGGCATGACGCCGAAGCGCCAGATCCAAAGCTGGATCGACGGGCTGACGAGCCTGTGTGGGCATTTCGACGTCGATCCGCTGGAAGCGTCCTCGCTCGAAGGCCGCATTGACTACACGAGTGTCTCGCGCCTGAAGCTGTGCCAGATCGAGGTGAGCCAGCATCGCATCGCGCACACGCTGGCGCGCGCCAAGGCCAATGAGCACCCCTATATCAAGATTCACTTCCAGACCTACGGCGTGTCTTATTTTGAACAAGAAGGCCGCCACATCGAAATCAATCCCGGCGACATCATCGCCTATGACGTCTCCTGTCCGCATTCGATCATCAGCCCCGCCTTCACCCGTCACGACGTGGTGATCGTGCCGAAGGCGCTGCTGCGCGACCGCGGCTTCCCCTCGCAGCGGATGCCCGCCTGCAAGCTGTCGGCGAAGACGGGCACGGGGCGGATCGCCCACGATTTCGTCCATGCGACCTTCGACGAGGCGGCGAAGCTGTCGGCGAACAGCGCGGTCGGCGTTGCCGATTCGCTGATCGATTTGCTGCTGCTGCCGCTGCGCGAAGCCGACACGATGTTCGACCGTGTCGGGCCCGAGGCGATGTACGTGCGCGCGCAGTTCTTCATACGCGAGCACTTGCGCGATCCGGATCTGTGCATCGACCAGATCTCGGCCGAGCTCGGCTGCTCCAAGCGCTATCTGCACATGCTGTTCTCGGAGCGCGGCACCACGGTGAGCGACTACATCTGGCAGGCGCGTTTGCAGAACTGCCGCCAGGAGCTCGAGGCCCACGCCGGCAAGACCATCACCGACGTCGCGTTCTCCTGGGGCTTCTCCAGCTCGTCGCATTTCAGCCGGGTGTTCCGCAAATATTTCGGCGTGGTGCCGTCCTCGATCCACAAGGCGCAGCAGGGCGCGGCCAGCTCGGGCGAGCATTAGCAGGAAGGGCGCATCGCCCTTCCTTGCTTGCCGGACATCTTGACTTGATTGATCGAAGGCGTTCGTGAGGTAGCCGCCGCACTGCGCGTCGTGCGCTGCTGATGGTTACTGCAGTCCCAGGCCGCTGCAATACCAGGCCATGTCCTCGTGCCGCCAACCGCGCTTGACGCCGGATTCCTTGCACTCGTTGTAGGTCTTGAAGTTGGCTGCGTTGCGGCAGCCCGATGGATAGGACCCGAAGCCGCCACCCGAGGTGGAGCATGCGACCGAGCTGACCTTCGTTGCCGAGATCGAGGCGTCGGTGCTCTTGGGCGCAGCATTGGCTGCGCTGATCGACAGAATGGTCAGGCCGGCAAGAAGAAAAACTGGAGCTTTCATCGCCTTCTTCTCCTGAATGGAGGATAGCGTTACGCTATCCCAGGTGCATTATATCGAAAAATGCAACCTGAGACAACGTGCCGGCTCACACTCGGTGAAAGGCTCTTGCGGAGAGCTTCAGGTGTGACCTCGTGGAGGGAGGGATCGCGGCGCAGGAGCTGCGTTTCCGCCGATGCGGTTCGTCACGCTGACGTCGCGATATAGGGAATGCCCGCCAGGAGCGCGACGAGCAGCACCGCATTGGCGAGCATTCCGCTCCAATGCAGCCGCCGCAGCCGGCGCGGCGCATCGGTGTCGCCGGCCTCCCTCGCGCCGAGCTGTTCGTCGACCCTTTGCATGAACCAGCGGCGTCCCCAGATCGCCAGCGCTGCGATCATGCCGACACCCAATGCAGCGAGCAGGCGGCCGTCGAGGAGGAGGGCCACGGTCCCGATGAGGGCGGCGACCCGCATCACCAGGAAATGGGCGTTGAACATGCCGCGCAGCAATTGGGCGACGGGCTGAATGTCCAGCCTCACCAGCAGGAAGGCGGGCGAGGCCAGCGTGAAATAGCCCATCGGAAACAGCAGGATGACCATAACGGCGACGGCGACTGCATCCGGTGTCATGCGATCGGCCCTTCTTGTCCGCGTGCGCGGGCAATCATAGCGGGAAAATGCACGTCCGACACTAGGCTTTGGTCGGATTCCGGGGCGGGAAAGGGGCGGTCGGCGCGCCGGCCGGCAGCTCGACGCCTAGGCCGGCTCGAGGCCGAGCGACTTCGCGCTCTCGATCCAGATCGGCAGCTCGCGCTGATACAGCGCATTGGTCTCCTTGAAGCCGATCGCCGGCTCGAGCACGAAGGTCGCGAGTACCTCCTTCACCTTGGGATCGCTGTTGGCGGCAACGCACAGCTCCGCCATGCGGTCGACGACCGCCTGCGGCGTCGCCTTCGGCACCGCCCATCCCGAGAAGCCGCTCACGGTGAAGAATTTCGACGTCGCGCCTTGCTCGGGAAGGGTCTTGATCGCGGGGATCGCGTCGACCTTCTTCGAATGCACCGCGAATACGGTGCCGCGGTCGCTCTGCAGGACCGATTGTGCGGCCGTGTAGCTTCCCATCGCGGCATCGAGGGTGCCTTCGAGCATCCCGGTCCACATCGGAGCCTCGCCGCGATAATGGACCGGCTCGATGCTCAGCCCGTACTGCTTGTTGAGCTCGTTGATCGTCATGTGCGGGGCCGAGCCTGCGCTGTAGGTGCCGAAGTTCACCTTGCCGCTCTTGCGCGCGAAGGCGACGAAATCCTCCAGCGTCTTGACCCCGGTCTTCGGGTTCGCAACCAGCAGCAGGCCGGCGCCCGGAATGACGCTGACGAGCGTCAAATCCTTGTCCATGTCGTAGCCGGGATTCTTCATCACCACGCGGTTCATGATGTAGGTGGTCGAGATCGAGCACAGGATGGTGTGGCCGTCGGGCTCGGCGCGGGCGACTTCCGCCGTGCCGATCGCGCCGGAGGCGCCGGGCTTGTTTTCGACGACCACGGTCTTGCCGACTTGCTTGGAGATGAATTCGCCATAGGCGCGCGCGAGCAGGTCGGTCTGCCCGCCGGCGGGATAGCTGCAGATCATGCGGATCTGCCGCGACGGCCAGCTGCCTTGTGCTGAAGCGCTGCGCGAGACAAAGGGCATCGCGAACGCGCCGGCTCCGGCGGCGATGAAGTGGCGGCGATCGATTTTCTTGGACATGATTCTCTCCCGGTTCCCTGGAGGGTACTGCACCAGGCAGGCGCTGCCACGGGCGTCAGGCGAGACAGATTGGCGCATTGCGTCGGACGGAGTGGGGCATGGTGGGCGCGGCCTCCGTACGCCGGACGCAGTGCAGCGCTTCTCCAGCGGCTCTGCGCTGCAAGGTTAAGAGGCGTTGCAGCGCGTCCGGGCACCAGAGCCCTTTCCAATCACCGCTGAATGATCTTCGTCCACACGTCGCCCAGAATGGCGGGCTCGCGTGGCGGCAGATAGGTGAGGCCGGCCTGCTTGCCGAATTCGGCGATCTTGCCTTCCGTCGCAAGGGCGCTCAGCGCCTTGTTGACGGCCTCGATCAGCGCGGGATCGCTGCCGAGGCCGACATAGCCGCGATTGGCGCCGATCGGATAATAATACCCGGACGCTGAGAGTGCGGTGTCGGGGTGCGCGGTACGATGGGCGTCGAAGCGGCCGAGGTCGATCAGCGTTGCGTCATAGTCGCCGCGCTGGAGCGCGCCCAGGAGATCGTCGCGGCCAGGGACGAGATGGGTGATGTTGTCGATCAGCCGTCCCTTGTCGAAGGTCATCAGGACGGCGTCGCCGAGCGAGCCGCTTTCGATGACCAGACGAAGGCCGGCGAGATCGCCGATGTCGCCGATCTTGCGGCCGTTTGCCTTCGGCCCGAGCACCACTGTCATCGGCGAATAGACGTAAGGCTGGCTCGGCGCGAGCACGCCGAGCGCGACGCGGCGCCGCCGATCGTCGCGCGTGGCCCCGGCGAAGTCAGGCAAGCGCGCCGTCTTCATCCCGGGGACGACCAGCGAATCCTGCGTCAGCGCGTAACCGCCGACCAGCGAGCAGCGCCCATCCGAGAGCAATGCGTTGGCCTCCAGCTGCGGGCTGGAATCCTCGTCCAGCTTGCTCTCGAACCACTGGATCGCCAGCGACCGTCCGAGCCGTTCCGCGACCGCCTGCGCCAGCAGCACATCGAATCCGGCATCCGGCTTGCCGCGGTGGTGCATCGAGAGCGGCGGCCGGTCCTCGTCGAGACAGATCCGCAAGGGATCGTCGGCCGCCACGGCGACCGACGCCATCGTCGAAAGCAAGGCCGCAAGGCTCCATGCAGCACGCCGGCCCCTCATGGCTTCCTCCGGCTGGAGACGAACGCCCAGAGATTGCCGATCTCCTCGTCGTTGAGAATGTCGCCCCAAGGCGGCATCCTGTTATTCTTGCCGTTCTTCACGGTGGTGACGAACCGCGTCTTGTCGTCGGGAAAGGCACGCAGGTCCGGGGTGATAGTGCCGGAGTTCATCAGATTAGGGCCATGGCAGTGCGAGCATTTCGAAGCATAGGTCGACTTGCCGTGGTCGATCTGTGCCTGCATGGGATTGCCGCTTGCGTCGTCCGAGGCGCGGACGGTCGCCGCAAGCGCGACCGTCAGCCCCGCGACGGCGGCGAGGATCGCCGCCGTCTTGTGAGAGACCACTTTCAGCATTGCACCGGATTACTGCTTGATTGCAAAAACCCAGAGCGAGCCGCCGGGCGGCACCTTGGCAAGCCGCTCGTCGCCGGAGAACAACGAGTAGACGCCGCCATAGCCTGATGTCACCGCGACATATTGCACGCCATCCTGCTGCCAGGTCACCGGCTGGCCCTCGATGCCGGACCCGGTCTGGAATTGCCAGAGCTTCTTGCCGGTGTCGGCGTCGAAGGCTTCGAATTCGCCGGTGAGGGCGCCCGAGAACACGACGCCGCCTGCGGTCGACAGCACGCCCGAGAAGCGCGGAATGTCGCTCGGCGCTTCCCATTTCGACTTGCCGGTCATGGGATCGATGGCCTTGAGGTGACCGCGCGGGCCGTCCCCGAACTCCCAGGGATCGGTCAGGTCCATGCCGAGATACCATTCACCCTGCTTGAAGGTGACGGGCTCGGCCTTGTACTTGCCGCCGAAGTTGAGCGTGTTGGCGTAGGCGAGGCCGGTCTGCGGATTGAACGACATCGGCTCCCAGTTCTTGCCGCCGAGGATCGACGGATAGACCGTCACCTTCTTGCCCTCGCGCGCATCCTTGGCGACGTCGGTCTCGATCGGACGCCCGGTCTTCATGTCGACGCCGGTCGCCCAATTGACCTTCACGTAAGGATTGGCCGCCAGCAGCTTTCCGTTGGTGCGGTCGAGCACGTAGAAGAAGCCGTTGCGGTTGGCATCCATCAGCACCTTGGTCGGCTTGCCCTCGACATTCATGTCGGCGAGGACCATCTCGGCCACGCTGTCATAGTCGAACGGATTGTTCGGCGAGAACTGGTAATGCCACTTGATCTTGCCGGTCTTGGGATCCATCGCCAGCACGGAGCAGGTGTAGAGGTTGTCGCCGGGACGCACCGCCGAATTGAACGGTCCGGGATTGCCGATGCCCCAATACACGGTGTTCAGTTCGGGGTCGTAAGAGCCGGTGATCCATGTCGAGCCGCCGCCGAGCTTCCAGGTGTCGCCCTTCCAGGTGTCGCCGCCGGGCTCGTCCGGCGAGGGGATCGAATGGGTGCGCCAGAGATGTTTGCCCGTTGCCGGATCCCAGCCGTCGATGAAGCCCCTGGTGCCGAACTCGGCGCCGGAGATGCCGGTGATGACGACGCCGTCGGCGACCAGCGGGGCCACCGTCATCGAATAGCCTTCCTTGATGTCCGCCGCCTTCTGCCGCCACAGCTCCTTGCCGGTCTTGGCGTCGAGCGCGATCACGTTGGCGTCGAGCGTGGTGCGGAACACCTTGCCGTCGAACAGCGCCGCGCCGCGGTTGATGATGCCGCAGCAGACGATGCGCGGCGTCTCGGCGGGATATTCGACCTTGGTCTTCCAGATCTGCTTGCCGGTCTTGGCGTCGACCGCCATGGTCGCATTGTGCGAGGTCACGTAGATCACGCCCTGGTACACCAGCGGCTGCGATTCCTCGCTGCGATCGTCGTTGAAAGAGTAATTCCAGACCGGGACGAGGTTCTTGACGCTGTCCTTGTTGATCTGGTTCAGCGTCGAGAAGCGCTGCAGATTGTAGCCCATCCCATAGTTGAGAACGTTCGATGTATCGGTCGCGCCTTTGACCAGTTGCTCGGTGGTCTGTGCACTTGCACACGTCGATGCAAGCATGACGAGGCTCGCGGCCATCGCAAAGCGTTTCATCCGTTCCTCCCAATATGCGCGCCTTTTGACGCTGCGGGAGCAACACTCCGTCGGAAACCAAAACGCGTCAATACGAAAGTCGTAAGTGTCGTGCCGATATCGTTGGACGCAGCTGGCGGTCACCTTACGGAAACCTGACGGCAGCGGACTCACTTGCGTGGAGACGCTGAAAAAATTCCGCGACGCGAAGCAGCTCCGGGCGGCGGCCCTGCCAGGGTTCCGCGGTTGGCGCGCGCGCAAGTTGCAATTCCGGACTTGAACCGGGGGGCGCTTGTGGGATTTATGTCGTTATGTCCCGCCCGAACCTGGGCTCTTCATCTGGGAGGTCTTGATGATTTCGCGTCGCTCGGTTGCGCTTGCGCTCACCATTGCATTGTTGTCCGGTCCGGCGTGGTCCGCCTCCGGCAACGCAGTCAAGTTGTTCGACACCGACAATGACGGCACGCTCGATCTTGCCGAGGTGAAGAAGGCGGCCGCCGCCACGTTCGCAAAGCTCGATCCCGATCATGACGGCACGCTCGATGCACGCGAATTGCGCGGCCGGCTGTCGGCGAAAGAGCTCGCCGCCGCAGATCCCGATCGCGACGGGACCCTGACGCTCGACGAATATCTGTCCGTGGTCGAGCAGCGCTTCAACGCAGCCAATCCCGACAAGGACGGAACGCTGGATGCGAAGGAGCTGAACTCGCGCGCCGGCCGCGCACTCCTGCGATTGTTGCGGTGATGCCCGTCGATTCGACGCGCGGTGCGCTGCACAAGCCTGCGTCTCATAGCTCTTGTTTGACCAAGAGAGAACTGGCTTTGTCCGAGAGAGAAATGCGGCCGTGAAGAATCGACACTGATGTGGTCGGCAGTCGAATCGAGGCTTGAACTGCACCTGACGCAGCCCTAGGTTTTGCGCCGCGCGATGTCGCGCTCAATACCTTGGGAGACCCCGAATGGCCTGGAAAGCTCCGAAGATCGTGGAAGTGTCGGTGGGCATGGAAATCAACATGTACGCCTGCGCTTCGCGCAAGTAAGACTGACGACCTGCCGCGGCTTCGGCGGTGAACACCGTCGAAGCCGTGGCAGTGTCGGATACGCTTGCCGTCGGATACGCCTGCTGTCGGATACGTCCTTGCCCTCGGACACGCTTTGCCCGCTGTGCCTCGCGCTTCGTCACTGATGCATTTCTTCATTGATGCGGTGCCACGCCGCGAAGGCTGCAATCCGTTCTCATCAAAATCTCGACTTTGATCGGCGGCAGTGTGTTACGCTGATGCCTGGTCAGCGCAGCTGCCGCATCGATGCGGCGCGCGCGTTCGGGGCACGGGATGCGCGGCGGAGCTTGTCGATTTCGGATGGTCGTTGCGTGTGCGCTCGCGCTGATGCCGGCATGCGCCGGTGCCGAGGAAGGCTTCGATACCGAGCATATCTTCGGCTTCATGATCGGCACCGATGTCGGCAATCCCGGCGAGCGCGAATTCCAGAGCCAGACGACCGGGCGCTTCGGCAAGGGCGGCGGGACCTATCGCGCGCTGGAGAAGGAGGTCGAGATCGAAATCGTGCCGTTGCCGAATTTTCGCATCGAGATCGGCGGCATCGCCAGCCTGCACGACATCACCGGCGTTCCCGATATCGACGACCGCCGCCAGTTCAATTTTCAGGGCGCCTCGCTCGATTTGCGTTATCGCCTGCTCGACCGCGAGCGTGCGCCGTTCGGGCTCACCATCGCCGCCGATCTCCATGGCGACCGGATCGACGAGACCAGCGGAGCGAAAGGGCGGATGTACGGCACCGAGTTCACGTTGGCCTTCGACCGCGAGCTCATCCCGAATTTCGCCATCGGCGCCCTCAACCTGATCTATCAACCGGAATGGGCGCGCTTCGAGGTGGCGGGGGTGTCCGAGAAGAGCTCGACGATCGGAGCGGCGTTCGCCGGCCTGGTGCGGGTGCGGCCCAACATGCTGCTCGGCGGCGAGCTGCGCTATTTCCGGCAATATGAAGGCATCGGCCTCGGCGAGTTCTCGGGCCAGGCTTTGTTCGTCGGCCCGACCGCCTATTTCCAGCTGTCCGAGCGCTCGCGGCTGACCTTGAGCTGGAGCATGCAGGCCTGGGGCCGCCCGGTCGGATCGGGCGGCAATCTTGACCTCGTCAATTTCGAGCGCCACCAGGCCCGGATGGTGTTTGGCATCAATTTCTAGAGTTGGCTCGATTCCTCCTGCCGGATTGAAACTTCCCCCTCCATGGGACGTAGTTTCTTGTGCTAACCTCCATTGTTCCCGTGAGAGGATCCCGGCATGAACCCGATTGACCTGGTGGTGACCGTGTGTGCGGTGCTCTCGCCTGCGACTTGCGAGGAGCAGCACCTGATCTTCAATTATGCAGGGTCGCCCCGCCAATGCGTGATGGCCGCGCCCCCCTATATCGCGCAATGGGTCGGCGATCATCCGAAGTGGCAGGCGGTGCGGTGGCGCTGCGAATATCCGCACCCTAACGACAAGGCGTAACGAAGCTCTCTATTTGGTGCAGTCCTTCAGGTCCTTGTCGGCGATCGAGAACACTGCATCCGCCCTGATCTCGATGTCGCGGACGACGCATTGGCGTCCGTTGGGGTAGCCGACCCTGGCATCGTAGCGGCCCGGCTCCACGCCCGTGATGCGCAGCCGCTCGTCGTGATCAACCTCCTTGTCCTTGTCGTTCAAGCACTGGTTCGGGCCCCAATCGGTCTTGCCGGCCGGTGAGAGCTGGAAGCCGGAGATCGTCTCCGTCGTCAGGTTCCAGAGCCGAATGCCCTTGCCTTTGGTCTGCGCCAGCGCGGCGCCCGGCACCGCCACCAAGAGGAGGCCGATCGCAATCAGCGTACGTCGCATTGGTGAATCTCCATCGACAAGTCGCTCCAGTTGACCACGAGTGTTCATTTCGATTCAAGCTGCAGCGCCGCGAGCTCGGCCCGGATCCTGCCGAAATCGGCTTCGCTGCGCATCGCGCGCGGAATGGCGATCGGCACGTCCTGCACGATACGTGCGGGGCGCGGCGACAGGAAGAACAGGCGGTCGCCGAGCCTGATCGCATCGTCGAGACTGTGGGTGACGAGCAGTGTCATCACCGGACGGCTCGCCACCAGTGTCGCAAGCTCATCGCGCAGGCGGCCGGCGAGCGCGTCGTCGAGCGAGGCGAGGGGCTCGTCGAGCACCAGGAGATCGGGCTCGACCGCGAAGGCGCGGGCGAGCGCGACGCGCCGGGCGAGGCCCAGTGACAGCTCGCCGGGGAAGTGGTCGCGATGGGCCTGAAGCTCCAGGATCCTGAACAGCTCCGACAGCTTGGCGTCAGTCACGTCGGGCGCCACCAATCGCACATTCTGCTCGACCGAACGCCACGGCAACAGCCGCGGCTCCTGGAACACCATGCCGATCCGCGCCTGCGGTGGCCGCGCGATACGGCCTTGAAATTCATGGTCGAGCCCGAGGATGATGCGCAGCATCGTGCTCTTGCCGCAGCCGGACGGGCCGATCAGCACGCCGACCTCGCCCGATGAAAGAGCGAACTTGACCGGCGCCAGCACCTCGTGGGTTTCGCCCGCGGCACTCCTGAACGTCTTGCCTGTGATCTCGACCTCAAGCCGCACGGGGCCGCCACCGTGTTGCACGGGCTTCGAATGGCTGTACCAGCAGCGTCTCGATCACGAGCACGACCGCGGCGAAGGTCAGCGAATAGGCCAGCAGCCGCGGCGTGTCGAACAGCTGGAAGGCGACCCCGATCTCGAAGCCGACGCCGTTCGGACGACCCAGCAGCTCGGCGACCAGCACGATCTTCCACACCAGCGACAATCCGGAGCGCGCGGCGGCCGCGATATAGGGCGCAAGCTGCGGCAGCACGACATGGCGGAACGCGCGCCAGCGCGGCATCGCGAACACGCTCGCCATCTCGTCGAGCGAGCGGTCGAGCGCGCGGGTGCCCTCGCGCAAGGTGACGACCGCGGTCGGCAGCTTGTTGATGGCGATTGCCGCGATCGCCGCGGCCTCGGTCAGACCGGCCCAGATATAGGCCAGCACGATCACGACCAGCGCCGGCAAATTGAGCAGCAGGATCAGCCAGGGATCGCCGAGCTTGTCGGCGAGCCTGACCCGTCCCATCAAATAGCCGATGGCGCTGCCGAGCGACATGGCGAGCACAAAGGCGAGGATCACGCGCGCCAGCGTCGCGCCGAGATGCAGGAACAGCGCGCCGGATGAGGCTTCCGCGATCATGACCTCAAGCACGGCCGGCGGGGAGGGCAGCTTTGCGCCGCCGACGAACAGCGCGGCAATCCACCAGATCACGAGGAACAGGGCGAACGACAGAAGACGCAGCACCTCAATCTCCGGGGACTGCGTGATAGAACGTGCCGGGGTCGAGCTCGGTCGCGGGGCCGACGAGGTCGCGGCCGCCGATCTCGGCCAGCACGCGGTACAGCACGCGCGCGTCCTGTTCCTCCTCGGCGATGCTCCGGCGCGGGATCCCGTCGCGATAGCGCTCGCGATAGGTCTTGAGCAGGGTGGCGTCGCTCGTGCCGGTCAGCGGTGCGATCTTGTCCCAGGCCGCATCCGAGGTCACCAGCAGCTGCTTGGCCTTGCGGGTCATCGCGATGAAGCGCGCCACTGCGTCCTTGTGGCTTGCCGCCCAGCTCTCGTCGAAGACGTAACCGACCGCGGAGACGGCACCCTTGGCGCCAAGCTTCGGCAGGATCTCCTCGATGCCGGCGAGGCGCCGAAAACCCTTGGCTTCGAGCTGGGCGCAGAAATTCCAGAAATTCAGGCTCGCCTCCATCTCGCCGTCGAGCGCCTTGGCGGCGATCAGGGGCGGAGCGCCATATACGATGGTCGCATCCGACTTCAGATCGATGCCGTCCTGCTTCATGCGCGCCTGGAGCAGCAGCCAGCTCTTGTCGATCGCCCCGCCGGCGACGGCGAGCTTGCGGCCCTTGAGGTCGGCGAGCGTCTTGATCGGCGAAGCGGCGGGCACCATGACGGCGCCGAGCGCGCTGGAATAGGGATAGAAGGTGAGCTTGGCGCCGAGCGCCCGCTCGCGCGACACCCACAGCCAGTCCGACAGGATGATGTCGGCGCTGCCTGCGCGCATCGCGATCTTGCCGGCCTCGGTGCTCGCGAGCTCGGCGACCTCCAGCGTGAGGTCCGCCTCCTTGTCGAGACCGCTCGCGCGGATCGCGGCCAGCTCCCAGGAGAATGTTCCGGTTTTCTGCACCGCAAGGCGGATCGTATCCGCGGCGCGGCCTGGTGCGGCCAATGTCAGCGCCAGCATCGTCGCGAGCGCCAATGTTCGACCAAATGCCCTTATCACACCGCGTGCTCTCATCACCTTGTGAGCCGTTTCCCCTGACAGAGTGCTTTTCAGGACAATACGCATAGCATAGCTTCGGCCGCAACCCGCGGGAGGATGCGCATGAAACTGGGCGGACAGCTACGACCGATTGTCGCCGCATTGACTGTGTTGGCGGCGACCGCGTGCGTGGCGCGGGCCGAGGAGGCCAACGACTATCCGACGTCCGCGCGCGCGGAGTACGTCTATGGCTGCATGAAGGCGAATGGTGAGAGCCGGCAGTCGATCGAGCAATGCTCCTGCTCGATCGACGTGGTGGCCTCGATCGTCCCCTATGAGCGCTATGTTACCGCGGAGACCGCGCTGAGCATGTCCCAGGTCCGCGGCAATCTCGGCGTCCAGTTCCGCACCTCCGAGCAGGCGAACACGGCGGTGAATGATTTGAGGCGCGCGCAGGCGGAAGCCGAGGTGAGGTGTTTCTGATAGCCCACGATGACAGCCGTATTCGTCATGCCCGGGCTTGTCCCGGGCATCTACGTTCTTGGGGATGGCGCGCAGTTTCGTGGATGGCCGGGACAAGCCCGGCCATGACGATCGGTAGACCTAAGTCCCCGGCTTCTCGACATCCCACTCGTTGCGGAACACGTGCCCCTCCGTGTCCTTCGCTTCCGCGCGAAAGCGCTTGGCGCCGTTGGAGACGTAGGTGAAGCGTAGATTGGGATCTTCCGAGATCGAGATGCCGCCTTCCATCGACAGCACGGGGCTGTCGTCCTGAGTGAGCTTCAGCTGGTTGACGAAGAAGGCGGGAATATAGAGCTGGGTGACCTGGTCCATCTGCAGGCCGGAATTGTTGGGATGACCGATCATGATCTGCGCTTCGCGGATTCGGCTCGCGGGCGCTTCCTCGCGCGCGAACTGCCGGTAGCGCATCTGGCCGAGCCGGTTGTTGGCCTCCTCGGCGTTCTTGCCTGCCGGCGCGGAGCAGCCGCCCGAGGCCTTCACATAGACCTTCGAGACATAGAGCTGACCGTCGCTGAGCTCGGCCACCGCATGCACGTCGGTGTAATTGTTGACGCGGACGCGCGTCGAGATCTCGGTGACATTGGCGTCCGGACCGAGCTCGAACTTCGCCGCCATCGGTGCCGGGTTGCGGTCGATCACCAGCGTGATCGAACGGATCCGGCGGCTGTCTGCGGGTGACAGCTTGCTGCGCAGGGTGACCGGCACGATCGCCGCGTCCTCTGCGCGATATGGCATCTCGATGCCGATGACGGCGCTGCCATCATTCATCGGACGATTATTGAAGATGTCCTGCACCAGGCCCGGCCAGGGATCGTAAGCCTCTTCAGCCCGCGCGGGCACGGCGAAGGCGATGCCGAGCAGGGCGGCGATCAAGGGCAGGCGGCGTGTCCATCCCGTCATGGCTATGGTTCCCGGCGTCAGCGAAGCTGATCTCATGCAGATGATAGCGCGCCCGCTACTCCCATTCAATTTCCGAGAATGCTGCAGTTGCGTTCCGGGCGTTGTAATCGCCGAACAGCTCCCAGCGTGGCTTTTCCTCAGCGGCCGCCTTGTCGGCGGCAGCCCGGATCGGCTCGCCGCGCTTGTTCAGGGCGCGCACGTCGGACAGCAGCGTTGACAGGTAGCGCCGTTCATCGCTCAAGGCGGCAGGCCAGTCGCTCACGGGCCCGTGACCGGGAACGACGCGCTGCGCCGGGATGGTTTCCAGCTCCTTCAATGTGCTGAGCCAGCCGCGGATGCTGCCGTCCATGACTGGAATGTGGCGGAGAAAGACCAGGTCGCCCGCGAACAGGGTCTTGGTCGTCTCGTCGTACACGGTCACATCGTTGTCGCTGTGTCCGGCGCGCCAGGCGCGCAAGACGAGGCGGCGCGAGCCGAGATCAAGCGTCATCGTGTCGGAAATCAGCAGGGTCGGAGGTATGATCTTCACCGGGTCGATCAACGCGCTGCCCATGATGCGGCGAAAATTGTCCAGATAGTAGGGGCCGCGGGTCGCGAGTGCCTGCGGCAGCTTGCTGTGGCCGACGAAGGTGGTGTCCGGGGCGGCGAAGGCCGCATTGCCGAATACATGGTCGGGGTGGCCGTGAGTGTTGATGACATAGCGGATCGGCTTCGTGGTGTGGGCTCGCACGGCCGCCAGCAGGGCCTTGCCTTCGCGCAAGCTGCCGCCGGTGTCGATGACGGCGACGGCTTCCTCGCCCACGATGAAGCTGACATTGGCAATGTCGCCCTCGTTCTCGCGGCTCATCAGCGCAATGGTCCCGGAGTGTACGAAGATTCCCGGTGCGACTTCGCTCACAGGCAATTCGGCCGCCCCGGCCCGTGCTAGCGTTGCTGTCCCCAGCAGGGACAAGGCTGCGATCACTCGAGCGATGCGAGACACTTTTCCGCCTCAGTTCAAAGGATTGGCCGCATTGCACTGCAACAACGCGAAATCAGCCAAAGTCGGGCAAGGCAATGCCTGCAAGACCAGACATGCAAGACATGGCACCTCATGTGTTGCATGGATAGCATTCAAACAAAACGAGGAGGAAGCGCGATGACGGAGGCCGGACGACATCGTCGCTGGTTGTGTTCCCTGTGGGTCCTGGTTGCGTCCTGTGCGCTCGGGGACGTCGCCATGGCGCAGACCAAGGACAGCGGCGACCTCTCGTTCGAGCTGGTCGACCCGAACGTGCTGCGTGTCTGTGCCGATCCGCGCAATCTTCCGTTCTCGAACGAGAAGGGCGAGGGCTTCGAGAACAAGCTCGCCGAGTTCTTTGCCGACAAGCTCAAGAAGAAGCTCGACTACGTCTTCTTCCCGCAGGCCACCGGCTTCGTGCGCATGACGCTCGGCGCGCATCGCTGCGACGTCATCATGGGTTTCCCGCAGGGCGACGATCTCGTGCAGGGCACCAATCCCTATTACCGCACGAGCTATGCGCTGGTGGCGAAAGCCGGCAGCGGGCTCGAGGAGGTCGACACGCTCGAAGATCCGAAGTTGAAGGGCAAGCATGTCGGCATCGTCGCCGGCACGCCGCCGGCGACCAACATGGCGTTGGCCGGCCTGATGGGCGACGCAAAGCCCTATCCGCTGATGATCGACACCCGCTACGACAATTCGGCGCAGGCCATGATCGACGATCTCACAGCCGGCAAGATCGATGCCGGCGTGCTGTGGGGCCCGATGGCCGGGTTCTATGCCAAGAAAGCCGGCTCGCTGCATGTCACGCCCCTGGTGAAGGAAACCTCAGGGCCCAAACTGGTCTATCGCATCGGCATGGGCGTACGTCCCGCCGACCAGAATTGGAAGAGGCAGCTCAACAAGCTGATCCAGGAGAACCAGGGCGAGATCAACAAGATCCTGCTCGACTTCGGCGTCCCGCTGCTCGACGAGAGCGACAAGCCGCTCGGCGCGGAGACGGCCAAGAAGTCGCAATGAGGCGGCGCCTTGCCGCTGTGCTCGTCGCTGCCGCGTTCGCGGTGCCGGCATTCGCGCAGCAGCAGGAGCCGTTCGAGCCCGAAGGTTATCGCACCGACAATTACCGCGCGCCGGTGCCGGCGACGCTCGCCGGCGCGCGCGTGCTCTCCACCGCGGAAGCCGAAGCGATCTGGCGCGCGAAGAGCGGCGCCTTCGTCGATGTGCTGCCGCGCCCCCCGAAGCCGAAGAACCTGCCCGCAGGCACGGTGTGGCGCGATGCGCCGCGCAGGAACATCCCGGGCAGCATCTGGCTGCCGGATACCGGCTACGCCACTCTGCCGCCGGCCATGGAGGATTATTTCCAGCGCGGGCTCGCCCGTGTCTCGGGCGGCGATAAGGCCGCGCTGCTGGTGATCTATTGCCTCGCCGACTGCTGGATGTCCTGGAACGCCGCCAAGCGCGCGCTGGCCTATGGCTATTCCAACATCGCCTGGTACCCCGACGGCACCGACGGCTGGGAGCGCGCCAAGCTGCCGACGGAAGAGGTGCAGCCGGAAACGCGGCCGGAGCAGTAGACGCCGTCATGCCCGGGCTTGTCCCGGGCATCCACGTTCTTCACGCTGCGTGGCCAAGCGTGGATGGCCGGGACAAGCCCGGCCATGACGGCGGTGCGAATGGAGAGAGGCGAAGCAAGCGCCTTACTGCTTCTGCAACTTCGTCAGCGTGCCCGTGCCGTTATTGTCGGTCGCAGAATAGGTCACCCTGTCGCCGGCATGAACGGCCTCCAGCATCGCGGCGTCCTTGGTCTTGTACTCCTGGAGGGCGCCGGCGCCACCGGCACTGCCGCCGACCGTACCCTTCTGCGTCTGCTGGATCGAGATGGTGCCGTTGAGCCGGTCGATCCGCATGACCATGCCAGTCAGGTCGTCAGCAAAAACGCTGGTTGCGAGCATGCCGAGGGCTGCAACGCCCGCAAAGATAAATCTGGTGGTTCCCATCGAGGCCTCCCGACGTCTTGGAGTTCACTTCGACAAGCCATCCTAGAACGATTTGGTTCCGGCCGATAGCGTCGCAAAGGTTAACCGGGCCGATCCGGGAACCTGTCGGGAGCCGTCGGCGAGACGAACGCTATTCCATCTCCTGCTGGATCACGCGGCCGAGCGCGAACAGGCGTTGGTCGATCGTGGTGGGAACCTCGCAGACGAACCGCACCACCTTGTTGCGATCCTCGAATATGCGGGTCTTCCAGATCAGCTCGTTGCCGAGCGCCTCGACCTTGGCCTCATCACGCGGCGTCGCACCCTGAAGCGCCTGGAGCTGAATTGTCTCCTCGCGGATCTTGTCGGCGGCTTCGCGCTGCTTGCGGCTGACCCGTTCGAGCCCGTTCATGACCTGGGAACGCTGGGCGTTGAGCGTGTCGAACAGGCCGGCGAACAGCAATTTTGCGTTGGTGGTCTTGTCGGTGGAGGAGGCCAGGAAATCCTTCACCGACTTTTCGGCCTCGTCCATCGACGTCTTGCGTGCCGACAATTTTGCCACCAGCGCGGTGATCTTCGCATCGTTCTTCCATTTGGTCTCGGCGTCGTCGAGCGCAGGACCGGCCCACACCGCGGCGAGCGAAATCTCTGGCACCTTGGCTTGCGTGCAGGGCCAGTTGGGATAGCGCGGATCGGCCGCGCGGGCGGCCGTGCCCGACAGCGCGAGCGCCACAACGGCCATCACCAGAACCTTCATCCTTCGCCTCCTGCCGGCCCCCGTCGCGCCAGCCCGCGCGAGGGATCATAGGCCCAAATCGCGCCGATCATGAAGACGATTGTGCAGCTTGCTACCACCGCCAGCGAGATCCAGTTGATCTGCCCGTAGAGTGCAAAACGGATCAGCTCGACCGCGTGGGTGAACGGATTGGCCTCGCAGAGATAGTACAGGTAAGGGCTGCCCTCCTGCACCCGCCAGAGCGGATAGAGTGCGGACGAGGCGAAGAACATCGGGAAGATGACGAAATTCATGACGCCGGCGAAGTTTTCCAGCTGCTTGATGCCGGAGGAGATCAGCATGCCGAGCGAGCCCAGCATCAGCCCGGACAGGATCAGCGCCGGCAGCACGGTGAGATAGCCCGACGGCGGCGGGGTGATGTCCCAGAACCAGGCGATCAGCAGGAACGCATAGACCTGGAGCAGGGACACCGCGGTGCCCGCCAGCAGCTTGCAGAACAGCAGGAAGCCGCGCGGCAGCGGGCTCACCAAGAGCGTACGCATGTTGCCCATCTCGCGGTCGTAGACCATCGACAGCGAGGACTGCATGCCGTTGAACAGCTGGATCATCGCCATCAACCCCGGCGCGATATAGACCTCGTAGAGGATGTAGGTCTCGTAGGGTGGGATGATCGAGATGCCGAGCACCTGGCGGAAGCCGGCAGCGAAGATGAACAGCCAGACCAGCGGCCGCACCAGCGCCGAGACGAACCGCTCGCGCTGATGCAGGAAGCGCAGTCCCTCGCGCCAGACGATGCCCGTGAGGCAGGTCAGGTACTCCTGCACCGAGAAGCCGCGCGGCGCCTCGCGTGTCGTGATGCTGCTCATGCGCCGCCTCCCGGCATGGTTTGCGCGCCGGTGAGGCGCATGAAGGCGGTGTTGACGTCCTGCGCGCCTGCTTCGGTGACGACCCGGCTCATCGGCCCCTGCGCCAGCACCTGGCCCTGATGCAGCACCACGAGGTCGTCACTGGGCATGATCTCGTCGAACAGATGCGTGGCCCAGAGCACGCCGATGCCTTGCTCGGTCACGAGCCGGCGGACCTGGCTGATGATGTCGGCGCGCGCCTTGACGTCGAGCCCGACGGTGGGCTCGTCGAGCAGCAGCAGTCGCGGCCGGTGCAGCAGTGCGCGGGCGATCTCCAGCCGCCGCATCTGGCCGCCCGAGAGATCGCGCACCTTGCTGCCGGCGCGGTCGGAAAGCCCGATGCGGCCGAGCAGCTCGGCGCTGCGCGTAGCGGCCTCACGGCGGCTGATGCCGTGCAGGGCGGCGTGATAGAGTAGGTTCTGCGTCAGCGACAGGTCGAGATCGAGCGTGCGCGGCTGGAACACGACCCCGAGCAGCCGCAGCGCCTCGCCGGGCCTCTTGCTGACGTCATGGCCGAAAATGCCGACCCGGCCGGTCTGGATGCCGAACAGGCGCGTGATGAGCGAGAACAGCGTGCTCTTGCCGGCGCCGTTGAGGCCGAGCAGGGCGGTGAAGCTTGCCGGCTGCACATTGAAAGAGACGTCGATCAACGCCCGGCGCGATCCGTAAGAATGACTGACGCCGTCGATCGATAGCGCCGGCACCGCGGCCGGATCGGGTCTCGGCACCTCGCGCGGGTCGGGGATCGGAGCAGGACTGGTCATGGCGCGATCGCGATGCCCCAGGGCAATTCGCCAACCTGGATGGTCTTGATCACCTTCTGCGCGGCGACATCGATCACCGAGACGTCGTTCGAGACCCCGTTGGTGGTCAGCAGATATTTTTCATCCGGCGTGAACGCCATGTGCCAGACCCGCTGCCCGACCAGCAGATATTTCGTCACCTTGCGCGAGGCGACATCGACGACGGCAATGCGGTTGGCCGGCCCGAGCGCGACGAAGGCGGTTTTGTCGTCCTTGGTCATGCCGATGCCGACAGGCTGGATCGCCTCCTTCCGCAGGCCCGGGATCTCGAAATTGACCTTGCCGATGACCTCGTGCTTTCCGGGATCGATGATCGAGACGGTGCCTCCGATCTCGGAGGAGACCCACACTTCGGAAGCATCGTGCTTGAACTCGGCAAAGCGCGGCCGGGCGTCGACCAGCACGTTGGCGACGATCTGGCGCGACGACGTGTCGATGAAATGCGCCATGTTGGTCGTTTCCGACGTGTTGATCAGCGTCTTGCCGTCGGGGCTGATGGTCATGCCCTCGGGCTCGACGCCGACCTGGATGTCGCCGAGCCGGGCGCGCTTCTCCAGGTCGATCACGGTGACCGTATTGTCGTTCTCGTTGGCAACATAGAGAATTTTTCCCGCCGCATCCTGGGCGAACAGCTCGGGGTCGGGGCCGGAGGGCAGGCTGTCCACCACTCCTTGCGTCTTCGCGTCGATCATCTGGATGGTGTCGTCGTCGCCGACCGCGACCATCACGAACTTGCCGTCGCGCGTGAAGTCGATGCCGCGCGGGCGCTGGCCGACCTTGATGGTCTTGGTCACCGTCCAGCTGTCGGTGTCGATCACCGACACCGTATTGCTCTTCTCGTTCGAGACATAGGCGATGAACGCGTGCGCGGGCGCAGCCGCGAGCGCCAGCCCGGAGAGAAGCCCCACACGCCACATGCGCAACATCTGCGTCCTCACTTCAGCTTGCATTTGCTCTCCGGACGATCATAGCCGAGCGTGTCGAGCTCGGAGACCTGGTGCAGAAATCCCTCCTGCGGCGACACCGACACCACCATGCGGCCGTCGACCAGGAGGATCGGCTGGCGCAGCTGGAGATTCCAGTCGCGCAGCGTCAGCCGCGTGCCCTTGAAGGCGGCGACCGAGAAGTCCGGGCCCTTGATGAAGTCCGTCACCTTCTTGACGTCGCCGGAATTGGTGCGCGAGGTGGCCTCGCCGATCATGCGGGCGGCGGTCCATGCCTGCATGTCGAGCGCGGTCATGCGCCGTGAATTGAGCTTCATGAAGCGGTTCTGCATCTGGATCGCGCCCCATTGGTCCTGCGCCGCGTCCCAGCTGCGCGGCACCAGCCCGGCCGAGCCGGCCACGGGCCGGGGGTCCCAGGTGCGATAGGGCAGGTAGGCGCCGAACACCTCGCTCTCGTCGGCGGCAACCAGCACGTCGTAAGCCGGCGCGCCTTGCGTGAACACCGGCATCTGACGCTGTATCAGCGTCACGCCGCTATCGGTACGGCGGGCGCCGCCCTTGTCCTCGAAAGTCTTCTCCTGCACGATCTTGGCGCCAAACCGGGTGGCGGTGCGCCGGAGCGCGTCCGCAAACAGTCTGTCCTCGTCATGCGAGCCGACCACGAGCAGCCAGCGCGACCACTTCTTCCACACCAGGTATTGGCCGAGCGCATCGGCCAGCATCGCGCGCGTTGGCGCGGTGTGGATGACGTTGGCGCGGCAATCGGCCTCGCGCAGCCGCTCGTCGATCGCTCCCGCATTGAACAGCAGCGCGCCGCGGTCGCGCAAGGCGTCCGAGACTTTCAGCAGCGCATCGGCGGGCAGGTCGGTGATGATGAAGCTGTTCTTCTCCGCGAGCGCGGTCGCGGCCTGGACGACGTCCTCACCCTCCCTGATGCGGCGCTCTTCCAGCACGAAGCGCTGGCCCAGGAATCTTCCGGTGGTGTTGTTGTCCTCGATGGCGAGCCGCGCGCCGGCGACGCCGTCATTCTCGGCCGGTTGCTCGACCAGCGACAGCGTCGATCGGGTGCCGGCGACGCCGAGATAGCCGACGCCGATCAGGGCTGGCTCCGCCGCGAGCGCGCTCGTCGCAGCAAGACCGAAGCCGATCAGACCGGCCAACCATCGGATCATGTTTCCTCCGAGCGATCCCCCCGGCTTGACCGCAGGTGGAGAATTGTCTCTGCTTCAAGCATGACCAATTTGTCAGGGCATGCAACCCCGCATTTCGTCCCCGCGCGCGCGAGAGGCGGAATCACGATCATGCGAGCATTGATGGTGATCGCCGCTTTGCTGTTGACGCCGTCGCTTGCGCGCGCCGATCCGCCGAAGCTCGCCGTGTTCGATTTCGAGCTGATCGATACCAGCCTGCCGGGCGAGTTCTACGGCTCCCGGCCCGAAGAGGCGCGGCTCGTGCTCATCAGCGAGCAGCTGCGCAAGGAACTGAGGGAGTCCGGCAAGTTCCAGGTGCTCGACATCGCGCCGGTCAGGGACGCGGCCCGCCACGCGAACTTACAGGCCTGCGGCGGCTGCGATCTCAAGCTCGCCGGGCAACTGGGCGCAGACCTTGAGATCACCGGCATGGTGCAGAAGGTCTCGAACCTGATCATCAACCTCAACATCTATCTGCGCGATGTGAAGACCGGCGCCATGATCATGGCTGCGAGCGCCGACATGCGCGGCAACACGGATGAAGCCTGGACCCGCACGATGAGCTATCTGATCCGCAACCGCTTGCTGGCGCCGAATTACGGCAAGCGGGAGTAGGGCTCTCTACCCTCCCCTGGAGGGGGAGGGTCGATCGCGCGAAGCGCGAGCGGGGTGGGGTGACGGTCTCTCCTTTGAGGCGGTGTCCGCGTGGAGAGATCACCCCACCCCGCTACGCATTGCGCTTCGCTTCATGCGTAGCGACCCTCCCCCTCCAGGGGAGGGTAAGAGAAAGCATCACCCCTTCAACTTCTCCGCATGCCAGTGCAGATGATCGCCCATGAAGGTGGAGATGAAGTAGTAGCTGTGGTCGTAGCCCGGCTGACGCCGCAGGGTCAGCGGGATGCCTGCTTTGCTGCAGGCAGTTTCGAGCAGCTCGGGCTTGAGCTGCTCTTTCAGGAAATTGTCGGCCTCGCCGACATCGACCAGAAAGCTGGAGAACTTCGCCCCGTCCTCGATCAGCGCCACGGTGTCGTGGCTGCGCCAGGCGTCCTTGTTCGGTCCGAGATAGCCGGTCAGCGCCTTGATTCCCCAGGGCACGACCGAGGGGGCCACGATCGGCGCGAACGCGCTCGCGGCGCGATAGCGATGCGGGTTACGCAGTGCCACCGTCAGCGCGCCATGGCCGCCCATCGAATGGCCCATGATCGACTGCCGCTTGGCGTCGACGGGAAAATGTCCCGCCACGAGCTTGGGCAGTTCGTCGGTGACATAGCTCCACATCCGGTAATTGCGCGCGAAGGGCTCCTGCGTCGCGTCGACATAGAAGCCGGCCCCGAGGCCAAAATCATAGGCATTGTTGGGGTCGCCCGGCACGTCGGGTCCGCGCGGGGAGGTGTCGGGTGCGACGAAGATCAGGCCGAGCTCGGCGCAAGCCTTGCGGAATTCGCCCTTCTCGGTGACGTTGGCGTGAGTGCAGGTGAGGCCGGACAGATACCAGACCACGGGCAGCTTGGCGCCGTCGGCATGCGGGGGAACGTAGACCGAGAACACCATGTCGGTTCCGGTCGCCTGGCTGGCGTGGCGATAGACACCCTGCACGCCGCCGTAGGATTTATTGGTCGAGACAGTCTGAATCGTCATGCCCTAAGCTCCAGTGGCATTCAACCACATCAACATTGCAACGCTTGTGTGACCGAATTTGTGGCAGCTGCCCGTCAGGCGACACCGCTGTCGATCGCCAGCCGCACCAGCTCGACCGAGGTCTTCACTCCGAGCTTCTGGCGCATGATGGACGAGGTGTTGGCGACCGTCTTGTACGACGATTGCACCAGCCAGGCGATCTCGGACAGGCTCTTTCCGGCGCTGAGCAGCCGCAGGATCTCCATCTCGCGCGCGTTCAGCTTCGACAATGGGCTTTGCGCCAGCGTCGGCCCCGCGAAGGCGATGCTGCGCGCGATCGCCGTGGGCAAATAGGTGCCGCCGCCGCCGACGGCGCGGATCGCCTCGACGAGGTCGTCGGGGTCGCCGGTCTTGGAGACGTAGCCCTTGGCGCCGCATTCGATCGCGCGCGCGGCAAAGGCCGGGTCGTCGTTCATGCTGAACATGATGATGCGGGCCTCGGGCGCGCGCTCGAGGATGCGGCGTGCGAGCTCGAAGCCGGAGACGGTCGGCAGATTGATGTCGATGATGCAGAGGTCGGGGCGTTCGACGATGAAGATGCACTCGCCGTCCTCGGCGTCGGCGGCCTCCAGAATCTCGATCTCGCCCTCGTCGGCCAGCACGGCACGGCAGCCGGAGGCGACAATGGGATGATCGTCGACAATCAGAATGCGCATTGGCGTTTCCTTGTGACAGCGTCGGCCTGTTTCGCGCCCGGCCGGGATTGCTGTACGCTTCCGATTAGATATCCGCCGCTTCGTCCCTGTCAACGTCATCAGGCAGAGGCGGGCGAGGCTTCGCGAGGCACGGGCGACACCAATGTGGCAAAATCTATCCTTGCGCGGGCGCATCAACCTCTTGCTGGCGCTGCTGCTGGCGCTGGGGCTCGCCGTCAATATCGGCCGCCAGGTCGCGGAGGCAGGTCCCCGCGTGCAGGCCGAGGACCAGAGCGTGATCCGCCTCGCGCGCGAATTCATCGAGATGATCGTGGCTGATCTCAACGAGGCGCCCGATCCGGATGCCAGGCTGAACCAGATCGCGCGCGACCTCAGCCGTCTGCGCCATGTCAGCATCACGCTCCGGAATGCCGGCGGCAATCCTCAGACGCCGCCCCGGCTCGACGGCGAGGCCGACACGCACGGGCCGCCAGCCTGGTTCGTCAGCCTGGTTCATCCCGAGCAGACCGCGGTGAGCGTGCCTGTCTCGATCCATGGCAGGCCCGGCTCGCTCCTGATCACCTCGCATCCGGACGACGAGATCGCCGAGATCTGGGACGGTATCGTGACCCAGCTCGAGGTCGGCTCGGTGATCGCGCTGGCGCTGTTCTTCCTGATGATGAATGTGGTCGGCCGGGCATTGGCGCCGCTGCAGTCGCTGGCGGAGGCAATGGGCAGGCTCGAGGGCGGACATTACGAGGCCCGTGTCACGCCGGGCGGTGCGCCGGAGCTCGCGGTGATCTGCACCAAGCTCAATCACCTCGCGGCAACGCTTCACGAGGCGGTCGAGGACAAGCGGCGCCTCGCCGAGCGGGCGGTGTCGCTCCAGGACATCGAGCGCAAGGAGATCGCGCGCGAGCTCCACGACGAGTTCGGGCCGTATCTGTTCTCGCTGCGCGCGCATGCCGGCGCGCTGGCGAAGCAGGCGGATGGGCGCGTTCCCAGTGCGGAGGCCGTGCGAAAGCATGGCAGCGCCATGCTGGAGCAGATCAACGCGCTGCAGCAGTTCAACCGCCGCGTGCTGGAGCGCCTGCGTCCCGTCGGCCTCGCCGAGTTCGGCCTGCGCCAGGCGCTGGAATCGCTGTCGCGGCTGTGGCGGGAATCGCATCCCGACGTCGCGATCGAGACCACGATCTCGCCGTCGCTTGGGGTCACCGGCGAGACCGCCGATCTCACCATCTACCGCATCGTGCAGGAAGCCCTCACCAACGTGTTCCGCCACGCTGGCGCGACCTCGGTCAATGTCGTCATCGAGCCGGCGGAGCAGATGGCTCACGATGGCCGCGTCTGCGCCCGCGTGCGGGTCAGCGACAATGGCCGCGGCATGGAGCCGGACCAGAAGCTCGGCTTCGGCCTCGTCGGCATGCGCGAGCGGATTCTGGCGCTGGGCGGCACGCTCAACGTCGTCTCCGGAGCCGGCGGCTTGACCGTCGAGGCGCTGGTTCCGACCGCGGCCGCCTGATCGCTCCCGAAACGATCGGGAATAATTCCCGATTTGGTCGGGAAAACGGGAGCGGATATTGCCCGACCTTTTGTGGCTGGCGGGATTGCGACCGCCGAATACACTCGTCTCAACCAAACGGCGGACATCAAAACAGCCGGTGGTTACGGATGGGAAGGCGGGGATGGGCAAGGTTCTTTCGTTCAAGCGTCGTTTGTTGATGGCCTCGGTGTCATCAGGGCTGGTGTCCGGGATGGTTTTCGTGAGTCCCGCCGCAGCGGCGCCGGACGAGGAGACCAACGTCCAGAACCTGCCGCCGGTCGAGGTGGCGGCGCCGCCGCCGTCGGTGGCGCGACGGGTCGCGCCGACGCGGCCGGTCGCCCGTATCGGGGCCGCGTCGTCCGCCGCGCCGAGGACAAGGCTTTACGTCTACCCGACCTCGCCGGGCACCGGCCGGGGTCTCGATGTCGACAAGGTCGCCTCGTCGATCAACGCCGTCGATGCCAATCAGATCAAGCGGACCGGCTCGCTGAACGTCACCGACGCGCTGCGCGACAACATCGCCGGCGTCAACATCACCGAGGTCACCGGCAATCCGTTCCAGCCGGATGTCGAATTCCGCGGCTTCGTCGCTTCGCCGGTGACGGGCACGCCGCAGGGCCTCGCGGTGTATCAGAACGGCGTCCGTATCAACGAAGCCTTCTCGGATGCCGTCAACTGGGACCTGATCCCGACCGCCGCGATCAGATCGGTGACGCTGGTGACCAACAATCCCGCCTTCGGCCTCAACGCGCTGGGCGGCGCCATCAACCTGCAAATGAAGGACGGCTTCACCTATCAGGGCGCGGAGATCGACGTGATGGGCGGCTCGTTCGGCCGCGTCCAGGGCTCGGCGCAATGGGGCAAGCAGGTCGACAAGAATTTCGGCGTCTATGCCGCGCTCGAAGGCCTGCGCGACAACGGCTTCCGCAACTTCTCGCAATCGACCGTGCGTCGCTTCTACGGCGATGTCGGCTACAAGGCGGGCGACAGCGAATTCCACGCCAATATGGGCGTTGCCAAGAACGATTTCGGCGCCAGTGCCACCGTTCCGGCCGAACTGCTCGACAAATATTGGGGTGCGACCTACACCACGCCGCAGACGACGTCGAACCGCGTCGGCTATCTCAACCTGACCGGCAAGGTCGATGCGACGCCGACCTGGACGCTCGAAGGCGCCGCGCATGTGCGCAGGTACGAACAGAAGCTCGTCGACGGCAATCCGACCGACGTGCAGGAATGCGCCGCCCTGGGCCTCTTGTGCTTCGGCGACGATACGACGCCGGCCAACGGCACCGACGGCGCGCAGCTCGTCAATCCCTATCCGCTCGGAACCATCCTCGGCGAGATCGACCGCAGCACGATCCGTTCCACCAGCTTCGGCGTATCGGGGCAGGCCACCAACACCGATCAACTGTTCGGCCACGACAACCGCTTCGTGATGGGCACGAGCTATGACGCCAGCGTCACGCGCTACAACGCCACCGCCGAGGTCGGCGCGATGGGAGAAAATTACGTTGTCAGCGGCAGCGGCGCCTTCCTGGGGCCGACCGGTACGGATGCGACCGGCTTCACCGGTCCCGTCTCGCTCCGGACCGTCAACCAATATAACGGCCTCTACGCGATGGACACGTTCAACGTCACGGATGCTTTCGCCATCACCGGCGGCGGCCGTTTCAACGTGGCGCGCATCTCGCTGGAGGATCAGCTCGGGACCGATCTCAATGGCGATCACACCTTCACGCGTTTCAATCCGGTGATCGGCGGCACCTACAAGATCACGCCGGAGCTGACCGGCTATGCCGGCTATTCCGAGGCCAACCGCGTGCCGACTCCGCTGGAGCTCGGCTGCTCCGATCCCGCGAGGCCCTGCCTGATCGCGGCGTTTCTGGTCTCCGACCCGCCGCTCAAGCAGGTGGTGTCCAAGACCGTGGAGGCGGGCTTTCGCGGCACCAAGGAGTTGAACATCGGCACGCTCGGCTGGAAGATCGGCGGCTTCCGCGCCACCAATTACGACGACATCGTCGCCATTCCCGTCCCGGGGCGGACCGGCTTCGGCTATTTCTCCAACGTCGGACGGACGCGGCGGCAGGGGTTGGAGGCCGAAGTCAACATCAAGTCGCCGACGTTTCAGTTCCAGGCGAGCTATTCCTTCGTCGACGCGCGTTTCCTGGACGCGTTGACCATCGGCTCGAACAGCCCGTTCGCCGATGGCGACGGCAACATCCAGGTCTCGCCCGGCAACCAGCTCCCCGCGATCCCCCGCCATCGCGTCAAGGTCGGCATCGACTATGCCGTCACCGACGTCTGGAAGGTCGGCGGCAACGCGCTGTTCGTCTCCAGCCAGTATCTGGTCGGGGACGAGTCGAACCAGTTCGCGAAACTGCCGTCCTATACGGTGTTCAATCTCCACACCTCCTACCAGGTGGCGAAGAACATCCAGCTCTATGGCAAGATCGACAATATCTTCGACAAGCGCTACGCGACCTACGGACAGTTCTTCGATCGCGGAGCCTTGCCGAACTTCACCAACGGCGGCAACGACTTCACCGACCCACGCTCGCTGAGCCCGGCGCGGCCGCGTGCGTTCTATGCGGGGATGCGGGTGACGTTCTAGGCGCGAAGGCGCAGCCGGCTGCGCCGGCGTGGAGAGCCCCCACCGCCTCGCGCGGACGGCTTGCGCAAAATATCCCGCTTCCGGCATCATACGGCCGGAGGCTCGCTTTGCCGTGTCGTTGAAGAATCCGGATGCCGTCGCCGCTATCGTTGCAGCGCTCCGACATGTTTATGGCGACGAAGTCGCCCGCCTCATGCTCGTCGAGGGCATGAGCCTCGCCAACCTGATCGATGCAATGTTTTCCGCCCCCTTGACGCACCGCGAGGCCATCAAGGCCATTACCGACGGACTGGATGACTTCGTCATTTCACCGGACCTCGGCCTCATGTGGCACCTCAAATACATCTATGGAAAAGAGCCCGGCTCCTTGCACGTCGTGGACATGGAGATCGCCACGCCGAATGGCACGTTGGCAAGCAAGGATGTCTGGCTGCGCTTGTCTGGCTAGAGGGAGAGGGGCTGTTTGGACATTTGGCCCTAGCGGGGGAAGTTCCACGCGGGTTTACCGATCAGCAACCATGGCGAATGATCTGAAAATTTTAACGAAACTGTTCGGCAGTCTGTGCGTCGGTTTGCTGGAGGGCCCGTCTGATGACAGAGCACCGGTTGAGAGAACAGGAATGCCAGATCGCGCGCTATCGGCGCCTGGAACGGGAGGTGACTGATCCGCTTGCCGCGTGCCTGCTTCACGGCATCGTCGAGGAGCTTGAAGCCGAGCTGCGCAAGGACAGGCCGGATTGGCACGGGCCGCGCGATTAACGCTTTCTTAGCGCTAATCATGCGGATGATCGCGCGGGAATGGCCAAGGGAGACTGCTCCCATGCTGAAGGACGGCACATATGCGGCGTGGTACAAGACGCCGCTCGACCAGGGCACCGGGATCGTCCACGTTGCAGACGGACAGATCTGGGGCCGCGACAGCCTGATGACATATCACGGCTCTTGTCAGGTCGACGGAGACCGCTTCACCGCCACCGTGTCGACCAAGCGCCATACCGACGGGCGTGCAACGGTGTTCGGCGTGGAAGACGAGCTCACCTTGGACATCGAGGGGAACTGCCCCGGCAAGATCGCGACCTACACCGCGAAGGCACCACAAGTGCCGGGAATGATTCTCCAGGGAACGCTTATTCTCACCGAACAGCAATCGCCGGCGCGCGTCGAGCCGCGTCCGCCGTTCAAGCCCGGCAAGCTGCCAAAGTTGCCGAAGCGCTCGCGCTGACCGGGGAAAATGGCGCCAGGCGCACGATCGCCTCGAACTGGCATCCAGCCGGCGACGAGCCCGGCCCGCGACGGGCGAGCTCCCAGCTCCGCTGCCGCCTTGCGCTCACCGCCTCGCACGCGGTGAGCCCGGCAAGACCGCGTTGGTCTCACGCGCAACTGCAGGGCGAGGCGGGTTTCAAGCGCCGCGATGCATTTTCGCGGTTGAGGCGTCCCCTTCGCACGAACGTGCCCTGTGTTCGTCCCTGGAACTCCAAGTTCAAATCGCCATCAGCCCCGACGCTCTTCTTCGGGTAGATTTCGTTCGGTTGCACAACCGATTAACGGGTTGTTAGAAGACTCTATCGCAAATGGTTCTGAACGATAACAACAACCCTGCCGGGTTCCAGCGCCCGGAGCATTTGCGTGAATGTGCCGGCTCCCCTGACCGCAGAAGATTTCGTCGCGCGCGGCACTCGCTCGGATCAATTGGTTGCGACCGTCGTGTTCGCCCTGCTCGCCGTCGGCTCGCTTCTCCCGACGCTGCTTGTTCCCATTCCGGCGATGGGGGATTACGTCAACCATCTCGCCCGCATGTATCTTCTGAGCGAGATGGGCGCCACCGATGCCAATCCATATTATGAGGCGGCGTGGGCCTTCTATCCGAACCTGGCGATGGACCTGGTGGTCCCGCGGATGGCGCGGCTTTTCGGCACCGAGACCGCAACCCGGCTGTTTCTTCTCGTCAGCCAGATCCCGATCGTCGGCGGCGCGCTTGCGCTCGAATGGGTCGTGAAGCGGCGCGTTCATCTCGCCGGTTTCGCGGCGCTCATGTTGCTCTACTGTCTTCCATTTTCCTTGGGGGTTCATCAATTTCGAATGCGGCCTCGGCATCGCCCTTTGCGGCATCGCCGCCTATCTGGCCGTTGGCGATCAACCGGCGCCCGTGCGTTTCGGTGTCAACGCAGCTTTCGTCGTGCTGCTGTTTGCGTCGCATCTCTTCGCCTTGGGGGTCTACGGCGCGACGCTCGGGCTCCATGAGCTGTGGCGCGCCTTCGACCGAAAGTGTCCTGCGCGAGACGTCGCACTCCGGTTCTTGACGCTCGCAACACCGGCCGTCGCGTCGTTGGTCATCATGCGGTTGACCGCCGGGTCCGTCGGAAGCGAGAGGACCTTTTGGAGTCTTGACCACAAGCTGCTCTGGCCGTTCTTCATCATGAACGGCTACAGCATGGCCGTCTCGGGGGCGTGTGCGATCGTGCTGATGGCAGCATTATACGTCGCCGCCAGATGCAGCATGCTGAAGCTGGCACCTGCCGGAATCTGGATCGCAACCGGCTTCGCGCTGCTCTATCTTGCGCTTCCGCCGCGGCTGTTTGACACGGCGTTTGCGGATATCCGGGTTCTGCCTGCAGTCGCCTTGATCCTTCCGGCCTTCTGCTCGCTGTCGCTGCCAGGCCGACGGTGGACGATGGCTGCGCTTGTGATTGTCGGTGGCATCACGCTCGCGAATCTAGGCCTGGTGCTCGATGTCTGGCTCTCCTACCGTCTGGAATATTCGGCCGTCATCGAATCCTTTGAGCATGTCGATCGTGGTTCGAGGATTCTGATCGGGACCAGCGCTGAAGGCGAGGATCCGCCGTTCCAGGATCTCACCCGGTTCCCGGTGTACTATGCGCCGACGCTCGCCGTGCACTACGCAAATGCATTCGTGTCGAACCTGTTCACCGAGACCGGCAAGCAGCCGATTCAAGTGCGCGCCGAACTCCGCCGCCTCGCCGTCCCCAATGGGGGGCCCGTGCCGATACGCCTGCTCCGTGCCATCGCCGAAGAAAGAACGACCGAGCCCGAAGAAACCGCTGCCGTCCGTACCTGGTATCGGGATTACGACTATCTCTATCTGGTCGGCCCTGCGACGGCGAACCCGCTGCCAGACCTGCTGGAGGAATTGGATGGGTCCGGGCGCTTCGTCCTCTACAAGATCCGCCACACATCCCGAGCGTGCGACTGAGAGCTCACGGATCCAGGGAGGGCAATTTGCCACGTCCGGCGATTCTGCACGCTCAGCCCTCGGCTCGCCCGCTTCTCAAACTGCCCTGGACTCGCCATTGTGCGGCCGCAACAGGTCGGAAGAGGAGCTGCATCAATGTCGGACAAGGTCTCGCGTCGCCGGCTCGCGAAACTCGCGGGGCTGTCTGCAGCCGGTCTGACCGCCTCGCTCCATGCGGCCGAGGCCCGGCCGGCATCGCAGCCGCGCAGGGGAGGGGGCTTTCCGGCGGGCTTCGTCTGGGGCACGGCGACGTCGTCCTATCAGGTCGAGGGCGCGGTCAACGAGGACGGGCGAGGGGCCTCGATCTGGGACAAGTTCGTGCGCATCCCCGGCAAGATCGAGGACGGCACCACGGGCGACCGCGCCAATGAGCACTATCACCGCTACAAGGAGGACATCGCGCTCATCAAGGCGCTCGGCTGCAAGGCCTACCGCTTCTCGGTGGCCTGGCCGCGGCTGTTCCCGGACGGCGACGGCAAGCCCAACCCGAAGGGGCTCGACTTCTACAACCGGCTGGTCGACGAGCTCCTGAAGAACGGCATCGAGCCGTGGCTGACGCTCTATCACTGGGACCTGCCGCAATCGCTCCAGGATCGCTTTGGCGGCTGGCGCTCGACCGAGACCTGCAAGATATTCGGTGATTACGCCGCCTATGTCGCCGGTCGTCTGACCGACCGCGTCAGGAACGTGTTCACGCTGAACGAGAGTGGCCGCTTCGTCTATTTCGGCTACGGCATCGGCATCGACGCGCCCGGCCTGACGCTGCCGCAGGCCGAGGTCAACCAGATCAGGCACAACAGCGCGCTGGCGCATGGGCTCGCGGTGCAGGCAGTGCGCGCCCATGGCCGGCGCGGCACCAGAGTGGGCCCGGCCGAGAACGTCGACGCCTGTCTGCCGGCGATCGACACGCCGGAGAATGTGCGGGCCGCCGAGATCGCGCTGCGCGAGATGAACGCCGGCTATCTCAACGTCATCATGACGGGCCGCTACACCGACGCCTTCCTGAAATTCGCCGGGCCCAACGCGCCCAAATACACCGATGCGGAGCTGAAGATCATCTCTTCGCCGGTCGATTTCCTCGGCCTCAACATCTACGCGCCGCAGAACTATGTGGTGGCCACCGACCAGGGCGCGGGTTTCATGCCGCTGCCGATCCCGAAATCGTTTCCGCACATGAACTCGGACTGGCTACGCGTCGGGCCCGAGACGATCTATTGGGTGCCGAAGCTGGCGGCCAAGATCTGGAAGACCGATGCGATCTACATCAGCGAGAACGGCGCCTCCGGCGATGACGTCGTCACGCCCGACGGCAAGATCTACGACACCGACCGCATCATGTACCTGCGCAACTACCTCGCCCAGTTGCAGCGGGCCACCGCCGAGGGCGTGCCGGTGCGCGGCTATTTCCTCTGGAGCCTGATGGACAATTTCGAGTGGGTGTATGGCTTGAACAAGCGTTTCGGGCTGTACCACGTCAATTTCGACACCCAGGTGCGTACGCCCAAACTCAGCGCCAGCTTCTATCGCAACGTGATCGCGAACAACGCGGCGGGGGCGTAGCGGCTTCCATGACCAACCGCGCGGCGGAAAATCGGAGGAAAGGCTTGAGCCTCGCGCATTGACTCAACTCGCCCCCTTCTTCAAAACCGTCCTCAACGCACATAACAAGAGGACAACGCCCATGGCTGACGCGCTGATCATCGATGCCTGCCGGACCCCGCGCGGCGTCGGCAAGGCCGGCAAGGGAGCACTCTCCGGCATTCATCCGCAGCAGCTCGGCGCCACCGTGCTGCGCGCGCTCGCGGACCGCACCGGCATCGACACCGCCGATGTCGACGACATCGTCTGGGGCTGCAGCGCGCAGGTCGCGACCCAAAGCGGCGATCTCGGCCGGATGTCGGCGCTCGATGCCGGCTACGACGTGCGCGCCAGCGCCGTGACGCTCGACCGGTTCTGCGGAAGCGGCATCACCAGCGTCAACATGGCGGCATCCTCGATCATGGCGGGCGCGGAAGATCTCGTCATCGCCGGCGGCTGCGAGATGATGTCGATGGAAGGGCGCCGTGGCTCGGGCCCGATGATGATGGACAACGGCAATCTGCACCTGCGCGCCACGCATCCGCAGTCGCATCAGGGCGTCTGCGCCGACGCGATCGCGACCATGGAAGGCATCAGCCGAAGGGATGTCGACGCGCTCGGGCTGGAGAGCCAGAAGCGTGCCGCGCATGCGATGGCGAACGGGTACTTCAAGAAGAGCCTCGTGCCTGTTCACCGCGAGGACGGCAGCCTCGCGCTCGACCACGAGGAGTATCCGCGGCCGCAGACCACGATGGAGGGACTGAGCAGCCTGAAGCCGGCATTCCCGGCAATTGCCGACTACGCGCTCGACGACAAGGGCACCACCTATCGCGGCCTGATCCTGCAGAAATATCCCGATCTCGAGATCGACTTCGTGCACCACGCCGGCAATTCGTCCGGCGTCGTCGACGGCGCCGCCGCGATCCTCCTGGCCTCGCCCGCTTATGCCAAGGCGCACGGCCTCAAAGCCCGCGCCCGCGTGGTGGCGATGGCGAACATGGGGGACTCGCCGACCCTGATGCTGAACGCGCCGGTGCCGGCGACGCGCAAGGTGCTGGCGAAGGCCGGGCTCACCATCGACGACATCGACCTGTTCGAAATCAACGAGGCGTTTGCGGTGGTGGCGGAAAAATATATCCGCGACCTCAAGCTCGACCGCGCCAAGGTCAACGTCAACGGCGGCTCGATCGCGCTCGGTCATCCCATCGGCGCCACCGGCTCGATCCTGATCGGCACCGTGCTCGACGAGCTCGAACGGCGCGATCTCAAGCGTGGTCTCGTCACCATGTGCGCCGCCGGCGGCATGGCGCCCGCCATCATCATCGAGCGCGTCTAGCCGATCGCCACCTCGCTTTCTCCCTGTTTTTACGGGGAGGAAGACCGCGACATGCGCTCCGACCCTTATTTTTCAGGGTGAAACACGACCGGCCTTTCAGAAAGAGGCCGGTCGTCGCTTGTCGAAAACGGCGAATCAGTTCTAGCAAGATGTCGTGCGGGCCTTTGAAACAAGGCAAAATCCGCTGCTCAAGGCTCCTTCCGCACTGGAAGTGGCTAAAATGCAGGGTTTTTTGTCACAGCGGGGCAAAAAGCCCGTAAAATCGCGACAAAACTGTGCAGAAGGCTATAGGCCTTCGCCGGTTGGTCTAATATGCAGCCGTCACGAATCAGAGGAGACACGATGGCAACCCAAATGTCCAAATCGCAATTGATCGAAAAGATTGCGACCGCCACAGAGCTTTCCAAGCGCGACGTCAAGAACGTCATGGAGACGCTGACCGACGTCGGTCACAAGGAGCTCAAGAAGAACGGCCTGTTCCTGGTGCCGGGCTTCGCCAAGTTCGTGGTCATCAAGAAGCCCGCGACCAAGGCTCGCAAGGGCACCAACCCGTTCACGGGCGAAGAGATGATGTTCAAGGCCAAGCCGGCCCGCAAGATCGTCCGCGCCCGCCCGGTCAAGGCGGCCAAGGACGCCGTGGGCTAACGACGCAAAGGCCCCCTCGGGTAGAGGGGGCCTTTTGTTTGGGGCAGCCGCGAGGGCCTGAGACGGAGGGCTCAACCCTTGCGGCGCTTCACCCGGATCGGGACCGGCTGAAGCCGCGGCTCAGGTCCTGCGAGCGCATCGCGCACCCGATCGACGGCACGACCGAGCAGCTGGCGCAGCCGCTGTGTCTTCCGCGATCTGTTCGCTTCTTCCAGCAGTTTCTTCATCGCATTCACTCCGCCGCTTCGACCTTCGCATCGACATGGGGCTCGAGCGCCGCGGCGATGGCTTCGTCGACGCGCTCCAGCCAGATGAATTCGAGGTTGTCCCGTGCGCTCTTCGGGATGTCGTCGTAGTCCCGCTTGTTGCGCGCCGGCAGCATCACCCGCTTCAACCCGGCGGCGGCCGCAGCCACCACCTTCTCCTTGATGCCGCCGACCGGCAGCACCAGGCCGCGCAGCGAGATCTCGCCGGTCATCGCCGTGTCGCTCCTCACCGTGCGATTGGTGAGCAGGGACGTCAGCGCCGTGAACATCGCAACGCCCGCGCTCGGTCCGTCCTTCGGGGTCGCCCCCGCCGGCACGTGAACGTGGATGTCGCTCTTCTCGAACGCTTGCGGGTCGATGCCGAGCTGCGAGGCCTTGCTCTTCACCAGCGTCAGTGCCGCCTGCACGCTCTCGCGCATGACGTCGCCGAGCTGGCCGGTCAGGATCATCCCGCCCTTGCCGGGCACGCGCGAAGCCTCGATGAACAGGATGTCGCCGCCGACAGGCGTCCAGGCAAGGCCGGTGGCCACGCCCGGAATGCTGGTGCGCTGCGCGATCTCGCCTTCGAAGCGCGGCTGGCCGAGCATGGTGGCGATGTCCTTCGCCGTCACCACGACCTTCGCAGCCGTGCCTTCGGCGACCTGCACCGCGGCATGGCGGAACAGCTTGCCGATCTCGCGCTCGAGGTTACGCACGCCGGCCTCGCGGGTGTAGCCCTTGACCACCAGCTTCAGCGCGTCCGGCTCGATCTCGGCCTGCTCGGCTGTGAGGCCGTTGGCCTCCAGCTGCCGCCGCACCAGATAGCGCTGCGCGATCTCCAGCTTCTCGTCCTCGGTGTAGCCGGCGAGGCTGATCAGCTCCATGCGGTCCAGCAGCGGGCCCGGGATCTGGTCCAGCATGTTGGCGGTCGCGATGAACACCACGCGCGACAGGTCGAAGGGCACGCCGAGGTAATTGTCCCGGAACGTCCCGTTCTGCTCGGGGTCGAGTACTTCCAGCATCGCAGCCGAGGGATCGCCCTGCACGCCGCGGCCCATCTTGTCGATCTCGTCCAGCATCATGACGCAGTTCCTTGCGCCCGCCTTCTTGATGCCCTGGATGATGTTGCCGGGCAGCGCACCGATATAGGTGCGCCGGTGGCCGCGGATCTCGGCCTCGTCATGCACGCCGCCCAGACTGACGCGCACGAAGGGGCGATCCATCGCACGCGCGATGGATTGGCCGAGCGAGGTCTTGCCGACGCCGGGCGGGCCGACGAAGCACAGGATCGGGGCCTTGCCCTGCGGCGCCAGCTTGCGCACCGCCAGATATTCGATGATCCGGGTCTTGATCTTCTCCAGGCCGAAATGGTCGGCATCCAGGATGGCTCGCGCCTCCTTGATGTCGATGGGCTTCTCCGCGGGCAGCGCCCAGGGCAGTTCGATCAGCCAGTCGAGATAGGTGCGGACCATGCCGGCTTCGCCGGCGGCCTCGGGCATGCGCTCATAGCGGCGCAGCTCCTTCCTGGCGTGCGCGTCCGCCTCGGGTGGCATGTTGGCCTTGGCGATCGCGGCGGTCAGCTCCGCGACCTCGGCCGCCTTGCCGTCGCCTTCGCCGAGCTGGCGCTGGATCGTCGCCATCTGCTCGCGCAGGATCGCCTCGCGCTGCCGCTCGTCGAAAGAGGCCTTGGTCTGCTGGCCGATCTCGTTGGAGATGCGCAGCACCTCCAGCCGCTCGGCCAGGTGCTTCGATACCTTCTCGACGCGCAGGGCGAGGTCGATGGTCTCCAAGACCTCCTGCTTGTCCTGCGGCCTGATGTCCATGAACGAGGTCGCCAGATCCGCCAGCGCGCCGGGCGCGCTGGTGCTCTGGAACATCGCAACCAGCTCGGGCGGCGCCTGCGGCAGCAGCTCGATCGCCTCGATGGCCTGGCGCTGCAGGTTCAGCGCGCGCGCCTCGATCTCGGGCGAGGTCGTGGTCGGCTCGGGGATCTGCTGGAAGCGCGCAACGGGGAACGGCGTCCCCGGCAGGAAGTCGAGGATGCGCGCGCGCTGCACGCCCTGGCAGACGATGTGGTGGGTGCCATCGGGCGCGGTGATGTAGCGCACGATGTTGGCGATGGTGGCGACCCGGTAGAGGTCGTCCGGTCCGGGCTCCTCGGTCTCGCGGCTGCGTTGCAGGACGATGCCGATCGGCCGCTGCTCGCGCAGCGCCTGCTGCGCGGCGGCGATGGACTTCGCCCGGCCGATCGTGATCGGCGCGATGGCGCCGGGGAACAGCACCATCTCCCGCACGGGGATGATGATCAGCGCGTCGTCGGGGATCTTCACGTCGTTATTGGTCTGTTCGTTGTTCATCTGTTCGGTGGCCATGATCGACCTCAGGATTTGGCGAGGCGCAGAGCGACGCAGCCGTCCATCACGAAACGGCTGATGGCGTAGCGGCCGAGGGGTAATGCAATGCGGCGCTCAAAACGCCCCTGCGGCAGCTCGAGCCGGTGGATGCGGGCGTTGCGGAGCTCCGGCGGAAGGGTGCGCCGACCGGAGATGACGAGCACGCCGTCATGAATGACCGTCTCGACATTGTCGGGATTGACGCCGGGGAGCGCGACCAGGATCAGGAGCTCGTGCTCGGTTTCCAGCACGTCGATCGGCGGCTCCCAGCAGGCTTCCTGGCGGCCGAATTGCTGGCGCAGCCGATCGGCGCGGGTCAGCGAGTCCAGGGCTTCGGACAGCATCCAGTCGAGGGGATTTTTGGGTTGCATGTTGGGGGCTCTGGGGTGGGAAAGCCTGCATATGGGACTGGTTCCAGGGAAATCCAGTGCTCTGGCGCCGATGTGCCATGCGCCGTCGTGCGATCCAAAACAAATGTCGCGCCACGGGCCCAAACGGCAACGCCGCGGCATGGCCGCGGCGTTTCGTCATCGTCAACGCGCAGCGTCAGGCCGCGGCGAGGTATTCTTCCTCCGCCTCGAGGTTGATCACCGAGGTGGCGAGTTCGGTCAGCGTATGGTCGGTCGCCTCTTCCTCGTCCAGCGTCGCCTGAAGCAGCCTGGCCGCGTCCTGCATGCCGAGCTCCTCGGCCCAGGTGCGCAACGTGCCGTAGCGGGAGATCTCGTAGTGCTCGACAGCCTGGGCGGCCGCGAGCAGGCCCGCGTCGAGCGCCGGCGCGCCCTTGAAGTCCTTCATGATCTCGGCACCTTCATCGGTGATGCCGTTGATCGCCTCGCAGGGCTTGCCCCGTGCCGGCTTGCCCAGCATCTTGAAGATCTGCTCGAGACGCTTGACCTGGCCCTGGGTCTCGCGCAGGTGCTTGTTGAAGGCCGCCGCCAGATCCTTCGAGTGCGCGGCCTTGGCCATCTTCGGCAGGGTCTTGATGATCTTGTTCTCGGCAAAATAGATGTCCTTCAGCGTCTCCAGGAACAGGTCGCTGAGCATCTTGGGGGCCTGGCGCGGTCGCCGCGCGGCGGTCTTCTTGGTGGTGCGCTTCTTCGCTCGTTTAGCCATACGTCCTCCTCTTGAGGTCACACGGGAAGGCGTCGCCTTCCTCAATCCTCTGGCGATCAAAGCCGCTTGCTGAACGAAAGTTCCAAACTGCAACCGACGCGCGCGCGATCGTTCAGGTCGGACGCTTGCAGGGATCTTCCTGGCGCTGCCGTGCCGCGGTGTTGCGATCGAGCTGCGCCCGCTCGCCGCGGCGCAGCTGGCCGGCCTTCATCACGCCATAGACGAGGACCCCACCGAGCACGAAGGCGCCGATGAACCAGAGCCGGAGCAGATCGGCCGAGAGCTGGCCGAGGAGCGTTCCAATTCCGCTGTCGCTCATTGCCTTCTCCGGTGATTTCCAAAGCGGCATCGCTGGGCTAAGTCAGCCCGGCAGCCATCGTTCCAGCGTCCAAGGACCACACCGCCACATGCTCGACTTCGCTTTATCCGCCTTCGTGACGCTGCTGCTGGTGGTCGACCCGGTCGGCCTCGCGCCGGCGTTTCTTGCGGCCACCGGCGGCATGCCCGACAAGGTCAAGCGCACGATCGCGCTGCGCGCGCCGCTGATCGCGGCCTCGATCCTGGTGGTGATCGCGCTGGCCGGAAACTGGCTGCTGCGCCAGCTCGGGATCGGCATCCCCGCCTTCCAGATCGCCGGCGGGCTGCTGCTGTTCGGCGTGTCCTACCAGATGATCTTCGGAGATCGTCCGCATCGCGAGGCCCGAGAAGCCGACAAGGCGACCTCCGAGCACGCTTCCGACGTCGCGGTGTTTCCCCTGGCCATCCCGATGATGGCCGGCCCCGGCGCGATCGCGACCACGCTGCTGCTGTCGGGCGATGCCGGCTACGGAGCGAAGCTCGCCATCATCATTGCGGTCGTCGTCTCGGTCTGCCTGATCTGCATGCTGTGCTTCGTCTCGGCCCACCTGATCGCGCGCACCCTGGGGCGCACCGGCAATGCCGTGATATCGCGCGTCCTCGGCATGCTGCTCGCGGCTTATTCGGTGCAGTTCGTGATCAACGGAATTGCCGCCGTCCGGACCAGCCTGTCATAGGGCTGCGAGATCAGTTGAATCCATTGATTTTGCCGTCCATTTCGTGGTTTGGCAGCAGCTTCGCCGGGACGGCGCGGGATCCGGGCCGCTTTCGCTTGCACTGCCATGTTGCTTTGACGTACTTCCGTTCTAACAAGTCGATCGTCGGGAAATCGGGATGTCGATGACAACGGACGAGCTCGCCAAGAGACAGGCCATCATCGACGCGTGCCGCCGCATGAACGCGCTCGGCATCAACCAGGGCACCTCGGGCAACATCTCCGTCCGGCATGTGGACGGGCTCCTGGTCACGCCGACCAGCGTGCCCTATGACGCCATGACGCCGGAGCAGATCGTCTTCATGACCATGGACGGCGCCCACGCGGCGGAACAGAAGCCGTCGAGCGAATGGCGCTTTCATCGCGACATCCTGAAGTCGCGACCCGACGTCAACGCCGTCGTGCACGCCCATCCGACCTATTGCACCATCCTGGCCATCATGGGCATGGAGATTCCGCCGGTGCACTACATGATTGCGGCGGCCGGCGGCGACAGCATCCGCTGCGCACCCTATGCGACCTTCGGAACCGCCGAACTGTCCGACCATGCGGTGCGGGCGCTGGAGGGCCGGCTGGCCTGCCTGCTCGACCATCACGGCATGATCGCGATCGGCAAGACGCTGGACAAGGCGATGTGGCTGGCCGTCGAGGTCGAGACGCTGGCGCGGCAATATCACGGCTGCCTCCAGATCGGAAAGCCGCCATTGCTTCCGAGCGACGAGATCGAGCGGGTCCGCCAGCGCATGGCCGGTTACGGACTGTCGGAAGGTTAGGGCGGGCGGTGTTCGCGCGGATCAGACATCTCACCGATCGCAAGGGATCCAACCGCGTCATGGTTCGGCTGCGCGCGCTGTTGCGCAGCAACGAGTTCTATCTCATCCCGCTCGCACTGGTCATCGGCGCGCTGGCCGGCGCCGTCGTGACGCTGATGGCCGAGATCGCGCAGATTGCCCATATGGTCATCTACGGCATTCCGGTCGACGTCCGCCTCTCTGCCAATGCCCGGGTCAGCCCGTGGGCGGCACTGATCGCGCCTGCCCTCGGCGGACTGGCGCTCGGCATCATGGAATGGTCGCGGCGGCGGATGAAGATCTCGAGCGCGGTCGACCCGATCGAGGCGAACGCGCTGCGCGGCGGCAATCTGTCGATGCGCGACAGCGTGGTGGTGTCGAGCCAGACGCTGATCTCCAACGGCTGCGGCGCCTCGGTCGGCCTCGAGGCCGGCTATACCCAGATCGGCTCGGGTATCGCCTCGCTGTTCGGCAAATTCTTCAATCTGCGCCGCAACGATCTGCGGCTGATGGTCGGTTGCGGCGCTGCCGCGGCGATCGCGGCCGCGTTCGGCGCGCCGATCACCGGCGCCTTCTACGCCTGCGAGCTGATCGTCGGCGTCTACTCGGTCGGCAGCGCTGCACCGATCCTGGCCGCTTCGCTCGCCGGCGCGCTCACCGCGCAATGGCTCGGCGGCGCGCCCTATTCGCTGGAGATACCCAAGGTCAGCGCCGTCGGCGTCGAGCAATATCTGGCGCTCATCGGGCTCGCGCTCGTCACGAGCGGCGTCGGCATCGCCGTGATGCGCTCCTCGCCGAACTTCGAGCGCCTGTTCGCCTGGCTGCCGGTCTGGCTGCGTCCCGTGTTCGGCGGCCTCATCGTCGGCGGCTTCGCCATCGTCACGCCGCAGGTCCTGGCGGCAGGCCACGGCGCCATGGTGCTCGATCTGTTTCACGAGATGACGATCGGCCTGATCGCGCTGATCATCGCCCTGAAGGTCACGGCGTGCCTGATCTCGCTCGCCTCGGGCTTCCGCGGCGGTCTGTTCTTCGCATCGTTGTTCGTCGGCAGCCTGATCGGAAAGTTTTTCGCCGCGGTGCTGCTCCTGATCAGCCCGAACTTCGTGATCGACCCGCTGGTCGCGATGCTGACGGGCATGGCGACGCTCGGCGTCGCCATCGTCGGCGGTCCCCTGACCATGTCGTTCCTGGTGCTCGAGATGACTCGCAACGTCGACGTCACCGCCGTGGTGCTGGCCGGCTGCATCGTCACCTCGATCTGCGTCCGCTTCATGTTCGGCCACTCCTTCTCGACCTGGCGCCTGCATCTGCGCGGCGAGACCATCCGCAGCGCCAACGACGTCGGCTGGCTGCGCAACCTCACCGTCGAGCGCCTGATGCGCTCCGACGTCGGCAAGGTCCCCTCGACCACGACGATCGCGGCCGTGCGCCGCGAGTTCGCGCTGGGATCGCGGCCGGGGGTCGTCATCGTCAACAATGCCGACGAATATGTCGGCCTCGTCCTGCTGCCGGACCTGTTCTCGGGCGATCTCGATACCATCGCCGACGAGATCCAGGTGATCGAGCTCGCGCGCCTTACCGAGATCGTGCTGATCCCGGAAATGAACGTGAAGTCGGCGATGGCGGTGTTCGACGAGGCCGAGGCCGAAATGCTGGCGGTGGTGGATTCCACCGACAGCCGCAAGGTGGTCGGTTTCCTCACGGAAAACTTCGCCCGCCGCCGCTATGTCGAGGAGATCGACAAGGCGACGAGGGGCGTGCTGGGCGCGCTGTCCTAAGGCGCTGGCCTCCTACCGGCCCGATTGAGGCGGAGCCGCGACGAGGCAGGCCACGATCCGCCGGACCAGTGGCAGCACCAGGAGCAGGGTTGGAAAGGCGACGAGCCATGACAGACCCCAGGCACCAGGCCAGGTCGCCAAGAACGCCGGCGTCGCGCCGAGGCTCCGGAGCGTGGAAATGACCGAGACTACGGCGGTCATGAGGATGGACAGCACGAATGGCATCACGATCGGCGCATAGCGCGCCGGCAGTTTGCGAACCACAATCATCTGGCTTCTCTTGGAAAAGGACGCGTCGATCACGTTGAACCCTGGAAATGGCATCGATCCCGACGGCGTCGGTTGATGCGTTGGTTCACGTAAAACGCTTACGGCAGCCGAAAAACGGCGCAACTGTTCATTATCCGCTCAGGTTGGGTGGTGCAAGCTGGGACTTGGCCGTTTGGTTTACAATCGTTCAAAGCGTGGCAGATTGCCGCGATCAGGAAACCATTTCAGTGGTTTGTGCGTTACCCGATGTTTGCTTACTCAATTTTTTGGCGAGAACACAGGAAGATCAAGATGAGTGATGGACCGATGAAATTCGCAGCCGGCCGAAATGCGGTCCTGGCCGCGTTCGCAAGCGTGGCGCTGCTCGCAGCCTCGGTGTCGCCCTCGGCTGCGGCGTCCTCGGGGGCGGCCCCGGCGGTGTCGGCAAAGGCTGCGGCCGTGGGCCAGGCCTCCTCGGACGTCACCGACTTCAGCGCAGCCCGGCGTCGCTATTACCGGCGCGGGCCGAACGCCGCAGGCCTCGCCTTCATGGGCGCTGCCGCGGGTATCATCGGCGGGGTGATCGCCGAGCAGCGGCGCCGCGACTACTACGAGAACCGCTATTATTACGGCCCGCGGCCCTATTACGGCGGTCCCCGTTATTACGGCGGTCCGGGCTATTACGGCGGCGGCAGTCCCTTCTATTACGATCCGGGATACTGAGCGGCTGTTTTTGACGCGGCCCGGAATAGGTTGCGCGAAAAGGGCGGTACTTTGCGCCGCCCTTTTTGTTGCGTCGGTACCTTTGTAGCCCGGATGGAGCGAAGCGCAATCCGGGGCCGCTCGCCCGGTATCTCGCGCTGTCCCGGATTACGCTAGCGCTCCATCCGGGCTACGGCATCGCGCCTGTGTCGCCCCCTGTCAATCCTCGTATGCAAAAATATTCCGCTTTACCGAAATTCGGTTTTGGCGTATGTGTCGCTCATCCCGGCTCACCCAAGAGGGGCGACTTGAAGTCGTCATGTTCGCGAGCCGGGGTTGCGGTGGACGCGGCAGCGTCGGCGCGAGAGGTACGGGCAGGGCGGGTAGTCCCTGTGAGCCCGTGGCCGCGCGCGGACGAGCGGCGCTGCTAGGCTCGTCTCGCCTGTAAGTTTCGCAGCTCCGTCGACAGGGCTGGAAATACTGCGGCGATAGGGCGGGCCGTGCGTACGGCAAAACCGTGTGGTCCTGGCCGTCGTTGCTACGGTCAAGCCGGATCGAAGATGTGCGCGAGTCCAACCGGGCAGACGGCATCATGCAATTCGAACGGCGAGGGAGGCCAAAGGGAAAGTTCGGCTCCCGGGAGAGCACGGCATAAGCCGTCCAGCCACTGCGCAGGGAAGGCCGAGTGATCGGCACCACCTGTATGCTGCTGTGCGGTCTCCTTTGCGCATCATTCGCGCAGCGGACCGCGGGTGCGTTGTCAGCACCCGGCCTTCCCTGCGCCCTCTTGGCAAAGAGGGTAGCGAGACGAAGCAAAGCTCGGGCGAAACAAGCCGCGGGGCTGCGAAGCCGTGTCTGGGACTTGAGCTGCGTGCCACAAGCTCGACCTCGTAGGGCGGGCAAAGCGGCTTGTCCGCCGTAGATCGAAGAGCGAAGGCGGAAGCGTGCCCACCACTCTTGCGTATGGCTTGAACGCGTGGGCACGGCGCTATGCGCCTTTGCCTACCCTACGGCACTGCAGCTGGGATGTGCATGGGAGCATCGCGAAGACGACAGAGAGAGCGCGCGCCACACCTCGCTCCCGTGCCGCTGCGCCAGTTGCAGAGTCTGCTGGCACATTCCGGTCAAATATTCGGCAACCGTGCCCGCTAGCATCAATGGACTTCTATCCGTCAATCCGCTTCAATGGGCCGATCACGCATGGAGGCCGCCGCGGCCGGAACTCGAGCTGCTGCCTGCCGCCGAGCCCTGAGTCGCTTGGGCAGCATTGTCGCTGGCCCTGCGCTCGCTCGCAGTGCGGCTCCGCCCCTTGCGCGAAACGGCCGAGAGTGCTCTTTGCTTGAGGGCTTTCCGGGGCGGAGCCCCGATCCAGAGAAATGAGATGAGCAAACTCGTTATTCGCGCCGGAGAATTCACCTTCGATGCCCGCTTCGAAGAGCAGCTGGCGCCCAAGACCGTCGCAGCCTTCCGCAAGGCGCTGCCGTTCGAGAGCCACATCATCCATGTGCGCTGGAGCGGTGAGGGCGTGTGGATGCCGCTCGGCGACCTCGACTTCGGCGTCGGTTACGAGAACCACACCAGCTATCCCGCGCCCGGTCAGATCATCCTTTATCCCGGCGGCATCAGCGAGACCGAGATCCTGCTGGCCTATGGCGGCGTGCATTTCGCCAGCAAAATGGGGCAGCTCGCCGGCAATCATTTCATCACGCTGACCTCGGGCCTGGAGAATCTCGCCACCCTCGGCAAGAGCGTGCTGTGGAAGGGCGCCCTGCCGATCCGCTTCGAGGAAGTCTGAGTGACCGACCCCCGCTACCCACGCGATCTCCGCGGCTACGGCCGCAATCCGCCGCATCCGCAGTGGCCCGGTAACGCACGGGTCGCGGTGCAGTTCGTCGTCAATTTCGAGGAAGGCGGCGAGAACAACATCCTGCATGGCGACCGTGCCTCGGAAGCCTTCCTGTCCGACGTGCTCGGCGCGCAGCCCTGGCCCGGCCAGCGCCACGCCAATATCGAATCGATGTTCGAATATGGTTCGCGCGCCGGCTTCTGGCGGCTGTGGCGGATGTTCACCGCGCGCAACTGGCCGACTACCGTGTTCGGCGTCGCCACCGCCTTGAAACGCAATCCCGAGATCGTCGTGGCGATGAAGGAGGCGGGCTGGGACATCGCCAGCCACAGCCTGAAATGGATCGAGCACAAGGACATGACGGAAGCGCAGGAGCGCGCCGAGATTGCCGAGTCGATCCGCGTCCATACCGAGGCGACGGGATCGCGTCCGCTCGGCTGGTACACCGGCCGCTCCTCGATCAACACCAACCGTCTCTTGATGGAGGAGGGCGGCTTCCTCTATCTCTGCGACTCCTATGCCGACGATCTGCCTTATTGGATCAAGGGCGCGAATGGCAAGCAGCTCGTCATTCCCTATACATTAGACGCCAACGACATGCGCTTCATCAACCCGCAAGGCTTTGCCGAAGGCGAGCAGTTCTTCACCTATCTGAAGGACGCCTTCGACGTGCTCTATGCCGAAGGCGAGACCGCGCCGAAGATGATGTCGGTGGGACTGCACTGCCGCCTCGCCGGGCGGCCCGGCCGTGCTGCGGGCCTGATCCGCTTCCTCGACTATATCGGCAAGCACGAGCGCGTGTGGGTGCCGACAAGGCTGCAGATCGCGCAGCACTGGCACGCCAGGCATGCGGATCTTGCCGCCAACGCATTCGAGATCGGTTGAGGGACGATGTCGCAAATCTCGCTGTCCGACCTCAACGCCGCTGCCAAGGCCGACTTCGTCGCGGTGCTCGCCAATGTCGTCGAATATTCGCCGTGGATCGCCGAGCAGCTCGCCGGCAAGCGGCCGTTCGCCGGCGTCAACCAGCTCCACGCCGCGCTGATGGCGGCGATCCAGAGCGCCGAACCCGACGTGCAACTGGCGCTGCTCCGGGCGCATCCCGATCTCGCCAACAAGACCCAGCGCGCGGCGGGACTTACGGCGGACTCGACCGACGAGCAGAACAGCGCCGGCCTCGACCGGCTGTCGGAGGCCGAATATGCCGCGTTCGAGCGCGTCAACAATGCCTATCGTGAAAAGTTCGGCTTCCCCTATATCGTGTGCGTGCGCCGTCACACCAAGGATTCCGTGCTGCGCGACTTCGAGACGCGGCTGCTCAACATCGCCAAGACCGAGACGCGCCGCGCGCTCGAGGAGATCGGCCGCATCTCGGCGCTGCGGCTCGATCAGCTCGTCCTCGCCGACGACAAGCTGAAGGTGCACGGGCGGCTTTCGACGCATGTGCTGGACAACCACGCCGGCAAGCCCGCACCCGGCATCCCGGTGGAGCTCGTCGAGCTCTCCGCTCTCGGCGAGAACCGCATCATCGCGCGCACCGTCACCAATGCAGACGGTCGCACCGACCAGCCGTTGATCGGCGGTCGCCCGCTGCCGATCGGCCGCTACGAGCTTCGCTTCAGCATCGGCAAATATTACGCCGAGCGCAACGTTCAGCTGTCGGCCCCGCCCTTTCTCGACGAGATCCCGTTGCGCTTTGCCATCAGCGAGCCGGAAAATCACTACCACGTACCGCTATTGGTCACGCCCTGGAGCTATTCGACCTATCGCGGCAGCTAGCCGCCGAACTTCGCGTGCAGCGCCGGAAACAGCCGGTCCGGCTTGAAGGGCGGCGCGGTGAAGCGGATGCCGGTGGCGTCCGCAATGGCGTTGCCGAGCGCGGCCGCAACCGGATTGTACGGACTCTCGCTCATCGACTTCGCGCCAAGCGGTCCGATCGTGTCGGACGTCTCGGCAAAGAACACCTCGGTGCGCGGAATGTCAGCGAAAGAGGGCAGGTGATAGTCGCGGAATTTCGGGTTGGTGACGCGCCCCTCGGCATCGATCACCATCTCCTCGTAGAGCGCCGCCCCGAGCGCCTGCGCCACGCCACCCTCGACCTGACCGCGGCACTGCATGGGATTGGCGACGACGCCGGCATCGGCGGCATGCACGCTCCTGAGAATCCTGAGCTCGCCGGTGCCCTTGTTCACGGCGACGCGAAAACCCTGGACGTTGAAGCCGACCGAACGCGGCGTCCCGGCGGAATTGCCGTTGCCCGCGAACGGCTGCCCGCGTTCGTGCCCGAGCTTTGCCAGCTCCGCAAAGGGCATGCGCCGGACCCCGCTGACGACCGCATTGTCCTCGATCACGCAGGTCCCGGCGTCGCACAGCCACGCGTCGGCGGCGGCCGCCTTCAGCGCGGTCGCAAGCTGCATGGAAGCCGCATGGGTCGCCTTGCCGGCGACGAACATGCCCGCGCTGCCATAGGCGCCGGTGTCGTGGCCGCCATGGGCCGTGTCGGACTGGCGCAATTGGATTCTGTCGACGGTGGTTGCCAATGTCGTCGCAGCGACCTGCCGGTGCACTGTGCTGGTGCCATTGCCGAACTCTGCGGTGCCGACGGTCAGCTCGAAGCCCCCGTCCTCGCCCAGCACGATCGTGGCGTCGGCGAGGTGGCCGGCCGGCGGCGCGGTGTCGATCATGGTCAGCGCGACGCCGTCGCCGATCAGCCAATCCGGCGACAGCTCCGGCTGCGGACCGTCGGCCTGCATGGCTCGCTCGACGAGATCGAGGCACTGGTCGAGCCCGTAGGATCCGTAGAGCACGTCGTGAAAATCGGACGGCGGCGGCGACAGCATGGGATCGCCGGGCCTGACGATGTTGCGCCGGCGCATCTCGTATGGGCTGATGCCGAGCTGCCTCGCCAGCTCGTCGATCGCAGCCTCGATCGCGATCTGCGTCTGGGGCAGGCCATAGCCGCGAAACGCACCGGACGGCACCGTGTTGGTGTAGACGGCATGGCCGTCGACCCGCTTGTTCGGGCAGTTGTAGACGGCGATCGACTCCGACAGCGAATGAAACATCACGGGCCCGGCATGATTGCCGTAGGCGCCGGTGTTGGAGAGCACGTCGAGCTGCAGCGCGGTGAGCTTGCCGTCGGCATCGGCGCCGGCCTTGATGTGGACTCGCATCGGATGGCGCGTCGAGGTCGCGATGAACTGCTCCTCGCGGGTCAGCTCCAGCTTCACCGGGCGTCCGGTCTTGAGCGTTGCGAGCGCCAGGATGTCCTCGACGAACATCTCCTGCTTGCCGCCGAAGCCGCCGCCGACGCGCTCGCAGAACACGCGGACCTTGTCCAAGGGAAGCTGGAAGATGTCGGACAGCGCGCGCCGGGTCAGGAACGGCACCTGCGTCGAGGTGCGGACATTCAGCACGCCCGCCTCATCAAGCCAGGCGAGGCCGCCATGCGTCTCCAGCGCCGCATGCTGCACGCGATGGCTGTGGAAGGTGGCTTCATAGCTGACCGCGGACGTGGCAAGCGCCGCCGCGACGTCGCCGAACTCGCCATGCGTCTCCGCCGCGAGGTTGCGCTGGGGATCTGCGATGCGGTTGGCGATGGTGCGATCGGGATGGATGATCGGCGCGCCCGGCGCCATCGCCTGCTCTGGATCAATCAGCGCAGGCAGAATCTCGTAGTCGACCTTCAGTCGGCGGCAGGCCTCCTCCGCGGCAGCCTCGCTCTCGGCGACGACGGCGGCGACCCGCTGGCCGATGAAGCGGACGACGTCGTCGAGAATGCGGGTGTCCTCCGGGTCCATCCAGTCCATCTCGTGCCGGGCAGTCGACATCAGGACCGATGGTGCGTCCTCATAGGTCAGCACCGCATGGACTCCGGGAACATTCAGCGCTTCGGACTTGTCGATCGCGACGATCCTGGCGTGGGCATGAGGCGACCGCGCCAGCTTGACGTGAAGCAGGCCGTCGATTGCGGTGTCGAAGGTGTAGCGCGCCTTGCCGCGGACGATGTCGGGGCCTGCCGGCGCTGGCAGGCTGCGGCCGAAGGCAGCGCCGGGCTCGACGCTCGCCTCGACATTGGTCTTGCCGAGCAACGCGTCCTCGATTGCGCGGTAACCGGTGCAGCGGCAGATATTGCCCTTCAGCGCGGCGCCGAGATCGGTGCGCTGCGCCTGGTTCAGCGAGGCGCAGGTCAGGATCATGCCGGCCGTGCAGAAGCCGCATTGAAAGCCCTGCGCGTCGAGGAAGGCCTGCTGCATCGGATGCGTGCCATGCTCGCCGCCGAGACCTTCGATCGTGGTGACGGTGCGCCCCTCGGCGCGGAAGGCAGGGATCAGGCAGCTATGCACCGGCTCGCCGTCGAGCAGCACCGTGCAGGCGCCGCAGTCGCCGGCGTCGCAGCCCTTCTTCACGCCGAAATGGCCGAGCTCGCGCAGGAACGTGCGCAGGCATTGCCCGGCCCGCGGCTCCTGCGCAAACGGCTTGCCGTTGATCTCGAAGCTCATGGCGGAGTTGCCCCGAGCAGCTCGCCGCGGATCTCCTCGGCAAGCCGCAACGTCATATGCTTGCGCCAGAGCGGCTGGCCGTGGATGTCGGTATGGTACAGGTCATCGGTGATCTGCTGCGAGATCGCGTCGCGAAGCGTGTTCGCGTCCGGAGCCTTGCGGAAGGACAATTGGATCGGTCGCACCGTCGATGCGGTGACCGTGAGCGCCAGCGTGCCGTCGGCATCCAGGCTGCCGATCAGCAGGGCCGCCGAGCGGCCGACCGGGGCCAGCGAGATCTGGCGAAAGGCCGTCCGGCGCTTCAGTGCGGCCATGGGAATGTCGATCTGCCGGATCAGGTCGCCCGGCGTCAGGCGATTGCGCTGGTTGCCGGTGACGAAATCGACGACGGGAATCCGCTGCTCGCCGCCGCCAGCCTTCCAGATGGTGCAGACGCCATCGAGCGCCGCGGTGAGCGAGATCATCGGTCCCGCCGGCAGCGACATGCAGAGATTGCCGCCGACCGTCGCGGTCTTCCAGATCTTGAACGAAGCAAGGAACGCCCGACAGCAATGGCCGATCAGCGGTGCGGCCAGCCAGTCGGGCGGGCAGGCGAAACCATCGAGTTGCGCGACGGTGCAGGTGGCGGCGATGGAGAGATGGCTGTCGGTGATCGTCAGCGCCGGCCATTTCAAGTCGGTCAGATCGATCAGCCGCTTCAGATGGACCTGCGGCTCGGAGAACAGCCACGTGCCGCCCGCGAGCCAGGCGTCGCCGGCCGTCCAGACCGGCAATTGCACCCGTGTTTGCGGATGGGCCACGGTCGTGATTGTGTTCAAATCCATGGCCGCGCCAAAGTTTCCGCCGGTGAATCGTGATGACGAGTCTTGCAAGACCGGAGCCAAGTCGCAACAAACAAGTCGCGCCAGGACGGCGATTGGGCAGTTGGCCGCAGTGAATGCGGGGAGAAGCGGATCATGAGTGACGCGAAGCCGATCTGGATCCGGGATCCTCTCGCCATCCTTGCCGACGGGGCCGAGCGCGGGATCGTCGTGAAGGACGGCCGGATCGTCGAGCTCGTGCCCGCCGGCGTCACGCCGGCAACGGCGGACGTCGCAATTTTCGATGCGAGCGAACACGTGGTGCTGCCGGGCCTCATCAACACCCATCATCACTTCTACCAGACGCTGACGCGGGCGCTGCCGGCGGCGATGGATCGCGAGCTGTTCCCCTGGCTCAAGGCGCTCTACCCGGTGTGGGCGAGGTTGACGCCAGAGGCGCTCGAGCTCAGCGTCACCGTGGCGATGTCCGAGCTGCTGCTGTCGGGCTGCACGACGACGACGGATCATCATTACGTCTTCCCGGCAGGGATCGAGGACGCCGTGGATGTCGAGGTCGGCGTCGCAAGACGGCTCGGCGTGCGCGTGCTGCTGACGCGCGGCTCGATGAATCTGTCGCAGCGCGACGGCGGCCTGCCGCCTGACAACGTCGTGCAGGACGAAGACACGATCCTCGCCGATAGCGCGCGTGTGGTCGCGAAGCATCACCAGCGCGGCGCGGATGCGATGGTGCAGATTGCGCTTGCGCCATGCTCGCCGTTCTCGGTGACGCCCTCGCTGATGCGTGCCACCACCGATCTCGCCGACAAGCTCGATGTGCGTCTGCACACCCATCTCGCCGAGACCGAGGACGAGAACGAATTTTGCCAGCAGATGTATGGCTGCCGCCCGCTCGACTATCTCGAACAATGCGGCTGGCTCAACGCGCGAACCTGGCTCGCCCACGGCATCTTTTTCAACGCCGACGAGATGAAGCGGCTTGGCAAGGCCGGGACGACCATCAGCCATTGTGCGTGCAGCAACCAGATCCTGGCGTCGGGCTGCTGTCCGGTCTGCGAGATGGAGGAGGCTGGCGTCGGGATCGGACTCGGCGTTGACGGCTCGGCCTCAAATGACAGTTCGAATTTGATGCAGGAGGTCCGCGCCGCCTTCTTGCTGCAACGGGCCCGCTATGGCGTGACCAGAGTCAGCCACAAGGACGCGCTGCGCTGGGCCACCAAGGGGTCGGCAGCCTGCGTCGGCCGGCCGGAACTCGGCGAGATCGCCGTTGGCAAGGCGGCCGACCTCGCGCTGTTCAAGCTCGACGAGCTGCGCTTCTCCGGCCATGGCGATCCCTTGGCCGCGCTGGTGCTGTGCGGGGCGCATCGGGCCGATCGGGTGATGGTGGCCGGACGATGGGCTGTGATCGACGGCGCGATCCCGGGCCTCGATGTCGCCGATCTCATCCTCAGGCACAGTTCCGCGGCGAGGGCGATGCGGGCCGGATAGGGAAGAATTGAAAGAGGGGGCGACCACAAGTGCCGGGTGCTTCTGGCCACCCCCTCCGAACCTCCTCCGGGAGGAGCAGGTGAATTAGCTAAAGCAAGAAGCGTGCTACTTGCCCGGCAGCTTGTCGTCGATGCCCTTGACGTAGAAATTCATGCCGAGGATCTGCCCGTCGTCGAGGTGATCGCCGCCCTTGCACTCGACCGGCTTGCCGTCTTGCCCAACGATCGGGCATTTGAACGGATGCAGCTTGCCCGCAATGATCGCGGCCTGGGCATCCTCCGCCATTTTCTTCACCTCGTCGGGCATGTTGGTATAGGGGGCCATCGCGAACATGTGGCTGTCGAGGCCGCCCCAGCTGTCCTCGGACTTCCAGGTTCCCGCGAGCTCGGCCTTGACGCGCTCGATGTAGTAGGGGCCCCAGGTGTCGAGGATCGAGGTGAGCTGGGTCTTTGGCCCGAATTTGATCATCTCGGAATCCTGGCCGAAGGCGAGCTTGCCGCGTTCGCTGGCGATCTGCATCGGGGCAGGCGAATCGGTGTGCTGCATGATGACGTCGGCGCCCTGGTCGATCAGCGCCTTGGCGGCGTCGGCTTCCTTGCCCGGGTCGAACCAGGTGTTGGCCCAGATGATCTTGACCTTGATGTTCGGGTTGATGCTCTGCGCCGCCAGCATTGTCGCGTTGATGCCGGAGACGACCTCCGGAATCGGGAACGAGCCGATATAACCGAGCACGCCCGACTTCGACATCTTGGCCGCGATCAAGCCTTGAATGTAGCGGCCCTGATACCATCTGGCCGAATAGGTCGACATGTTCGGATTGCGCTTGTAGCCGGTGGCGTGCTCGAAATGCACGTTCGGATATTTCTTGGCGACCTTCAGCGTCGGGTCCATGTAGCCGAACGACGTCGTGAAGATCAGCTTGTTGCCGGCGCGGACGAGCTGCTCGATGGAGCGCTCGGCGTCGGGGCCTTCGGGCACGTTCTCCAGATAGGTGGTCTCGATCTTGTCGCCGAGCTCCTTTACCAGCGCCAGGCGCCCCTGATCGTGCTGATAGGTCCAACCGAGGTCGCCGATCGGGCCGAGATAAATGAAGCCGACCTTGAGCTTGTCGGCGGCGGAGGCTGCGCTGACGCTCCCGGCAAGCAGGAGCCCGGTGGCCAGCGCAAGAAGTGATTTCCTCATCATCGATCTCCAAACATCAGGGGAAAGCCATGATCCGCAACGCGCGCGCCCCATCGCGCACGTCACAGAAATGAAATTCAGCAGTCGGGAACGAACACGGTGCCGAGTGCGGCCGGCGCGGTCGAGCCACCGCTGCGCTCGCGGGAAATCAGTACCAGGACGACGACCGTTGCGAGATAGGGCAGTGCCGACATGAACTGCGAGGGAATGCCGACGCCCCAGCCTTGGGCGTGCAACTGCAGGATCGTCACCGCGCCGAACAGATAGGCGCCGAGCACGAGCCGGCCCGGCCGCCAGGACGAGAACACCACCAGCGCCAGCGCGATCCAGCCGCGGCCCGCGGTCATGCCGGGAACGAAGAACGGCGTATAGGCGAGCGGCAGATAGGCGCCGGCAAGCCCGGCGCAGGCGCCGCCGAACATCACGGCAAAGGTGCGGATGCGCAGCACGGGATAGCCGAGCGCATGGGCAGATGCGTGATTGTCGCCGCACGCGCGCAGGATCAGCCCCGCGCGCGTGCGGTACAGGAACCACCAGACGCCGACGACGAGGGCAATGGAGACGTAGACGAAGCCATCCTCGCCGAACAGCACGCGGCCGATCAGTGGGATGTCGGTGGCGCCGGGAATGTGGAGATGCACCGCCGGCGTGATGCGTTCGCCGACGAAGCCGGCGCCGATCAGTCCGGACAGCCCGACGCCGAGGATGGTCAGCGCGAGGCCCGTGGCGACCTGGTTGACGGCAAGCCCGAGCGCCATCAACGCGAAGACCAGCGACATCAACACGCCCGCGACGATGCCGAACAGCGCGCCGATGAAGACCGACCCGCTGAGCCACGCGCCGGCGAAGCCGCAGGCCGCGCCGACGATCATCATGCCCTCGACGCCGAGATTGAGCACGCCGGATCGCTCGGTGACGAGCTCGCCGGTCGCAGCGATCAGCAGCGGCGTCGATGCGGCGAGCACCGAAAGGATGATGGCCTCAACCAGCTCCACGAGCCACCTGTCGGTTGGGGAAGACCAGCTTGAAGCGGTACAGGATCAGGGAATCGCAGGCGAGCACGTAGAACAGCAGGATGCCCTGAAAGACCTTGGTGACATCCAGCGGGATCTTCATCGCGATCTGCGCTTGTTCACCGCCGATGAAGGTCAACGCAAGGAAAAGACCCGCGACCAATATTCCGAGCGGGTTCAGCCGGCCGAGGAAAGCAACGATGATCGCCGTAAAGCCGTAACCCGGAGAGATGCCGGGCTGGAGATGGCCGATGGGACCTGCAACCTCGATGATGCCGGCGAGGCCCGCGAGCGCGCCTGATATCGCGAAGGTCAGGATGATCAGCCGGTCGGCCTTGAAGCCGCCGAACCGTGCGGCACGAGGGGCTGCGCCGACGACGCGGATCTCGAAGCCCTTGATGGTTCGTCCGAGCAGGATTGCGGCTGCGGCGACCACTAGAAGGACGATGATGGAGCCGAGATGCAGCCGGCCGCCTTCGATCAGCAGCGGGACCGTCGCGACCGGGTCGAACTCGGCCGTTGTCGGGAAGTTGAAGCCGTGCGGGTCGCGCCAGGGACCGCGCACGAGATAGTCGAGGAAGAGGTCGGCGACATAGACCAGCATCAGGCTGGTCAGGATTTCGCTGGCACCGAACTTCACCTTGCAGATCGCCGGGATCAGCGCATAGAGCGCGCCCGCAGCGGCAGCGAGGACAAGCATGGCGGGAAGTACCCAGGCGCCCGCATCGGTGCCTTGCGTTCGCACCGCGATCCAGCTTCCGGCCACCGCGCCGATCAGGAATTGGCCCTCGGCGCCGATATTCCAGGCATTGGCGAGATAGCAGAGCGACAGCCCGATGGCGATCATCACCAGTGGCGTCGCCTTCACCGCGATCTCCTGCAGCGAATAGCCGTCGGTCAAGGGCGCGATGAAATAGGCATGCAGGGCGAGCAGCGGATTCTTGCCGAGGATCGCGAACAGGATAACCATGGTCACGATCGTGAGGCCGACCGCGATCAGAGGCGAGACCAGTGCGATCGTTCCGGAGCGCTCGGCGCGCTTCTCAAGCACCAGCTGCATACGCGGCCTCCTGCGGCTCCAGACTGCTGCCGCCCATGAGAAGACCGATCTTTTCGCGCGTCGCCTCGCTGGTCGCGAGTGGCGCCGACAACCGGCCGTGGAACATCACGGCGATACGGTCGGCGATCTCCGCGAGCTCGTCGAGGTCCTGGCTGGTGACGAGGACTGCGGCGCCTGCGGCCGCGAGATCAAGCAGCGCCTGACGAATGACGGCAGCGGCGCCGGCATCGACGCCCCAGGTCGGCTGACTGACAACCAGCACCGCGGGATTGCGCAAAATCTCGCGTCCCACGATGAATTTCTGCAGATTGCCGCCGGAGAGCGATGCGGCTTCCGGATCGCGCTTGGCCTTGCGCACGTCGAACGTCTCGGTCGCGATGTCGACGGTCTTCAGCGCGGCGGCGGTATTGATGAAGCCGCGATGGACCATGCCGCTCGCGGCATGTCCGGTCAGCAGCGCATTCTCCGACAGCTTCATGCGCGGCGCGGTGGCATGGCCGAGCCGCTCCTCGGGAACGAACGCCGCGCCCAGCCTGCGTCGTTGCGTGATGGAGAGGTGACCGGCGGGGGTGCCTTCGATCACCACCGTGGCCGGCTGCTTCGACAAGCGTTCTCCGGACAGCGCGGCGAACAATTCGTCCTGGCCGTTGCCGGCGACGCCGGCGATACCGAGGATCTCGCCGCCCCTCAGCTCGAACGAGATGTGATCGAGCCGCACGCCGTGCGCCTCGCCAGGTGCGAGCGAAAGATCGTTGACGACGAGCCGTGGCGCGGTGGTCGTCCGGCCGGACGCCGCCTTGACCTCCCTGATCTCACCGCCGACCATCATGCGCGCGAGTGAGGCTGCGGTCTCGCGCCGGGGATTGCAGGTCTCGACCTTCCTGCCGCCGCGCAGGATCGTGGCGGTGTCGCAGAGACGCTTCACCTCCTCGAGCTTGTGGCTGATGTAGAGGATGGCGCGGCCTTCGGCCTTGAGACGCTCCAGCACGATGAAGAGCTGGTCGGCTTCCTGCGGCGTCAGGACGGCGGTGGGCTCGTCCAGGATCAGGAATTTCGGGTCCTGCATCAAGGCGCGGACGATCTCGATGCGCTGGCGCTCGCCGACCGACAATTGCCAGACCTCGCGCCGGGGATCGAGCGGGAGGCCGTAGGCCTTCGACACCAGCGCAAGTCGCGCCGACATGTCCTTGAAGGACTCGTTGCCGTCGAGGCCGAGCGCAACGTTCTCCGCGACGGTGAGATTGTCGAACAGCGAGAAGTGCTGGAACACCATGCCGATGCCGCGCTTGCGCGCGTCCGCAGGGCCGGACAGCACGACAGGCCGCCCCTGCCAATGGATCTCGCCGGCGCTGGGCTGGACCAGGCCGTAAATGGCCTTGACCAGCGTCGACTTGCCGGCGCCGTTCTCGCCGAGCACGGCATGGATCTCGCCGGGCCAGATATCGATGTCGATGGAATCGTTGGCGAGGAAATCGCCATAACGCTTGGTGAGCCCGATCGTCCGCAGCAGCGGGGTCTCGCCGGAATTCAGGCCGTCAGGTGTCGAATCCAACATTCGCAGATGCGCTTGCATGGTGAATTGCCCCAATAGTGGGCTAGTTTGAACCCCGGCGTAAGGTGTGAAAATGCGTCATCCCTTGCTCAACGCTTCGGCGGGCGGGCGGTGCCTGCGGCGGGGTGGTCCGGCTCGCGTCCGCGCGCACTGCAGGGTCCCTCGCGCAAGGCTGGGATCGCGCCTTTTGTAGATTTGTGGCGGGTCAAGTCAAATTGGGGGGCGGCTGACCACGCCGGCCGCCGTCGCTGCCGCCCCGTTCCTAACCGATTGAAAAATATTGCGTATGTGGGCCGCTTAGATGATGGCTGCTGCGGTCCGGAGAAAGAGGGCTCCCATCGAGATGGGGGCGCCAAGATCGTTCCAAAGGCGTCGCTCGGCGAAGGGATCGCACGTCATCTGAACGAAATACGAATCAGCCATGTTTCGGATGGTGGCCGCACCATTGGAGTGATCCTGGCCGCACATGAATAGCGATATCTCGTTGTCTTCAGAACGCGGAAACCGATTCTACCAAGGCACAGCCGCCACGCTTGTCGCCAACGCCCTTCAGGCGGTGAATTTTCTCGGAGATCGCTTCCTGAGAAAATTGCCTCATTCGTTGTCGGCCATCGAGGACCTTTACCGGCACGCGATGGACAGCGCCTTCTCCGCGACGGAACCCTTCCTCGTCACGGGGGCACCCCACGCATCCGCCTATTATCCCCGTGACTTCGCTTGGTTCTATCCTGATGTCCTCGCGCCCGAAACCATCATGGATGCGCAGGATGCGGTGCGGCGGGCTCGGCTGCTCGACAAGAGCGTCCGCTTGTTGCTGGAGGCGGTTCGCGCCGGCGTCGTCACGACGACCATCGTTCCGGCAGGGCGAGGACGGTATCTCGGCGTGAATTACTTCTCGCCTCCGTCGGATACGCTGCTCGGCATCATTGCCGGCTTGCAGCAGATGATCTCGGCTGACGAGAGGGCGCCGTCCTATCTGGCGATGTCGCAATGCGCACATGCTGGCCGTCTATTGCTTGCTGAATATGGCGGTGACCTGAAGCGCGCGACCCTCAAGCTTGCAAGTGAGCTCGAGCCGTTCGAGCATGACGGCACCGGGTACTTATTGTGTGACGCAAGTGGCCCCCGCTCCGCTGCGACGGATACCCGCGCCGAACGCAGGCGTTTCGTGACCAATGCTTGCGTCTACACGACGTTCGTGTGGAGCGTGCAGCTCGGGATCGTCGACGAGAACGAGCTGAAGCGGCTGCTCGGGCGCGATCTCGCGCAGTACAAGAAGGACCTGCTCCATCTGTTCGGCGGGGACGGCTTCATCAGGCATTCCCTGGATGGTCCGAAGGGCCCGTCGGCCTCTGCGGTCGCGCTGGACTTCGTGAGCGTGCATCGCGGCTTCTGGGATCTGAACGATGCGAGCGAGCGGGCATTGTTCGCGGCCACAGCGGATCTGATCATCGCGGAGCCGCGCTTTCGCATCCCCAGCACGTTTCACTTCCTGGTATCCGCGGATAATCCACGCAACAAGATGATCCACAAGATCGCGGCGCCTGCCTATCAGGGCCGTTCCTCCTGGCCGACGTTCAACGTCGAGTTCGCCGATCGCATGCTGGACTATGATGAGTTCTCGGCGAGCGATACCTACCGTTCCTGCGCCCAGGGAATATTGAAGGACATTCGGACCGCGACAGAGCTGCATGGCGGATATCCAGAGCTGATCTCCGAGCAGGGTCTGAAATATCGCACCTGGGCCTATCAGGGTGCGGTGGCCCACTCCTGGTTTCCGCGTTTCCTGTCGGTCTGGCGAAGGGCGTATGGATCGCCGCTCCTGAAGTGGGATGACTGACCTGCGGGCCGCGATGCCGGCGGAGACAATCGGCGCAAACCTGTCACGCCACGAGATCGAGCAGCCGGCACGATCCGCGTACGAGCACCTTGCGTCCGGCTGGCGTCATCACAGGCACGCCATCATTGATGACGACGAGGCCGAGCGCGACGAGGCCATCGATGAGATAGGGCTTCGAGAGACGACCATTCGACGGCGCGTTGCGAAGTGTGCGCAGCGCTTCCCACTGGTCCGGGGCAAGTTCGAAGTCGAAATCGTTGCTCATGTTGCCTCAAGCGATCGTACCGTTCGCGCCTCTGTTAGCGACGCTGCATGAAGACCATGCGACGACAATGAGTCGGGAATTCGGTGAGCTGTTTAGAACGTCTCTTCACGAATTGCCGCACTTCGTTGCGACACGAGAAATAGATCCCTCAATCAAGAAATTCGTCCGCGTGCCTCGATCACTAATTGATGATCTGTAGTTGATGCTGCGCTGCAAGTTACCGCAGTGCACGGGAAGTATCGCTGTCCCATCATGCGACGGGTTGGGCGCGAAATCATGAGGCCGGAAATCCGGGTTTCTGTTAATTTGATTCGCGGGGAATGACTTCACGCGGCAGGAGTGGAGTGCATGAACAGGTTGGTCGAAATTCGCAGTCAGGAATCCCTGTGCCGAGAGCGTGCGGCGCTCGATTTCGATCGCCGGATCTTCTGGCTCGCGCAGGCCGAAGAATGGGAGCAGCGCGCGCTCGACGAAATCGCCTATCACTTCCGGGAGTGCAACGGAGGACAAGCGGAACTCGTACGAAACTGAGATCGGCCGCGAGCGAGGCCTACTGATAAGTCGCCACAATGTCGGACACGGCGCGCTCGAGCTGTTGCGCGGTGGCGCATTGGCGCACGACGGTACAGAACGTCGCATAGCGCGGCATCTCGGAATCGCCAAAGCCCCAGGCGAGCCGTCCTTCCGGATTGAGCCAGACCAGTCGCTTGGAGCGCTCGGAGATGCGGCGCAGAATATCGGCGCGCGGGTCCAGATTATTGCTGCGGGCATCGCCGAGCATGATCACCGTGGTCCGCGGCGTCAGCGTGCTCATGAAGTCCTTCTCGAAATCGACCAGCGAGGAGCCGTAGTCGGATGAACCGAAGCCGACCTTGGACATGATCTCGGCCATCGCCTCTTCCGGCGAATTCTTCTCCAGAATTTCACTGACCTCGATCAGGTGCGAGGAGAAGGCAAAGGAGCGGACGTCGTCGACCACCTCGTGCAACGAGTGGATCAGCAGCAGGAAGAAATCGGAGACCTGGGCGACCGAACCGGAGACGTCGCAGATCGCGACGATCTTCGGCCGCTCGCGATGCTTGCGCTTCCAGGCGGTCAGGAAGGGCACGCCGCCCCAGGCGGCGTTGCGGCGGAGCGTGCGGCGCACGTCGAGATGGCCGCGGCGCTGACGCTTGCGCGGCTTGGAATAGCGCTCACGCAGACGGCGAGCGATCTGGCGGATGAGGGCGTGCATCTCGGCGACCTGACGCCGTTCGATGCGTGCGAGCGGCGCGTTGCGCAGGATCTCGTTACGAAGGTTCTCGGCCTCCTCGCGGGCATAGAGCGCAAGCCCCTGCGAGACCGTGTCGCGCACCGCCTCGCGCAACGCGTCGAGCGCGGCGCGCAGACGCTCGGCCAGCGCGGGATTGGTCGCAGTGAGCTCGTCGAGATCGTCGCGCAGGCGTTGAAGGCCCATGGCATCGAGAATGCGGCTGGAGAAGATGCCGCGCTGGGTGGAGTAGCGGATATCGGACAGGGAGGCCGCGCCGGAGGCGCTGGCGATGGCGGCTGCGATCGCGTTGCGGTCCTGCGACAGCAGCATCTGCGCGAGCGGACCCAAGCCCTCGGGGGGCTGAGCTTCACCCGCCTCGCGGGCCGAGCCGGAGGAGGGCGGCTGATCCTCGCCTTGCGCGGCGTCGTCGTTGGCGGCTTCAGGCTGATCCTGCCGCGGCTCGGGCTGGCTGAAGAACAAGTCAAAGCAGTCGCCGAGCGCGAGCTTCTCGTCCTGCGACTTGGCGAGCGTCAGCAGCAGCGCGTCGCGCAGGACAGCACGGTCGGAGATACCGACCTTCGCGACCGCGCGCATCGCATCGATGCTCTCGGCAGGCGAAACGTGGACGCCGACGCCCCGCGCCGCCCGAAAGAAACGATGGAGGTTCTCGCGCATCGGCGTCAACCGAAGACGTTGGACCGGGCCGCCTTGGCAATGAAGGTCGTCACCTGCGGCGATGCGGCCTCGATGTCGGCTTCGTATTTCAGGAGCACGTTGAGCGTGTCCTTGACGATATCGGTGTCGAGCTCGGTGGCCTGGAGCAGCACCAGCACGCGCGCCCAGTCGATGGTCTCGCTGACCGAGGGCAGCTTCTTCAGATCCAGCGAGCGGATCTCGTGGATGAAGCCGACCATCTGCCGGCGCAGCGTCTGAGAGATGCCGGGTACACGGCTTTCGACGATGCGCTCCTCGAGCCGTTGCTCGGGGAAGCCGATGTGCAGATGCAGGCAGCGCCGCTTCAGGGCATCGCCCAGGTCGCGCTCGCTGTTGGAGGTGAGGATCACGGTCGGCGGCGTGATCGCCGAAACCGTGCCGAGCTCGGGGATCGTGACCTGGAAGTCGGAGAGGATTTCCAGCAGAAGCGATTCGAATTCCGCGTCCGACTTGTCGATCTCGTCAATCAGCAGCACGCAGCCGCCCGGCTGCTCCAGCGCCTGGAGCAGTGGGCGCGGCTCGACGAACTCCTTGGAGAAGAACACGTCGCCGAAATCGTGCAGCTGGTCGAGCGCGGCATGCAGCGTCTGAGCGCCGCCGAGGACCTCGCCGAGCTTGTCCTTCAGGATCTGCGTGTAGAGAAGCTGCTTGGCGTATTTCCACTCGTAGAGCGCCTTGGCCTCGTCGAGGCCTTCATAGCATTGCAGGCGGATCATCTTCATGCCGCGCCAGGCCGCGATCGCCTTGGCAAGCTCGGTCTTGCCGACGCCCGCCGGCCCCTCGACCAGGATCGGCTTCTCGATCTGCTGAGACAAATAAACGGCGGTCGCGATCTGCCGGCTCGCGATGTAGCCCTGCGCGGCGAGGCCGCTCTCCACTGCCTCGATCGACGTCGAGGCCTTCTGATCAGCCACGAAAGGGCGCTCCCAAAGGTCTTGCTTGAGGCTTGTTCTGCCTGCGTTCCCCGCAAAGAACAAGCCTCGTTTGGGAGGCATCAGATCCGCGTGAACGGCGCTTTTTCCGCTGAGCGCAAATAGTTGAGCGCCTCGCCGTTCGCGGGGTCAGTGCCGCAGCAGCTCCGGCTTGCGGATGGTCTGCCGGAGCTCGGCGCCGCAGTCGGCGCATTCATAGACGAAATCGATTCTGGCGAGGCTCCAGTGCGGCTCGACCTCGCGCACATACATCGGCAAGAACCCCATGCAGGTGGGGCAATTCACGGGCGCGATTTCGACATCCTGATGATGCTGTACATAAGCTGGCATCTCGGTTCTCCCTCGCAGGCGACCACCAAACCCCGCGCAGAAGCTACTGCCAGCCGATCCAAGCGCGTCATCAACTTTTTCGAACGGAGATGGAACGACGGACGTTTGTCGCTCGCTGTGACATTCTTGTTACGTGTCTGTACTGTAACGGGCGGACAGAATGCCTATTTCTGCGGCCAATCCGACTTTTTCGGACCCTCATCCAACGAAAAGGGAGTAACGCCCATGACGCATGCCATTCGTTTTCACAAGACCGGCGGTCCTGAAGTCCTCGTCTGGGAGGAAGTCAGTGTCGGCAAGCCCGGACCGGGCGAGGCGCGCATCCGCCACACCGCCGTCGGTCTCAACTTCGTCGACATCTACAACCGCTCGGGCCTTTATCCGGCGCAATTGCCGAGCGGACTGGGCAGCGAGGCGGCCGGCGTCGTCGAGGAAGTCGGGTCCGGCGTTACCGATCTGAAGCCGGGCGATCGTGTCGCTTATGGCGCCTCGCCGCTCGGTGCCTATTCCGAGGCGCGGCTGATTCCTGCGGACCGCCTGCTGAAGTTGCCCGATGGCGTCGACGACAAGACCGCGGCGGCGATGATGCTGAAGGGGCTGACGACGCAATATCTGATCCGGCAGACCTATCGGGTGAAGGCCGGCGACACCATCCTGCTCCATGCCGCAGCCGGCGGCGTCGGCCTGATCCTCAGTCAGTGGGCCAAGCATCTCGGCGCGACCGTGATCGGCACGGTCAGCAGCGACGAGAAGGCCAAGCTCGCCAAGGCGCACGGCTGCGACCATGTCATCATCTACACGCGCGAGGACTTCGTGAAGCGCGTCGACGAGATTACCGGGGGCAAGAAGGTGCCGGTGGTTTACGACTCCGTCGGCAAGGATACGTTCCTGAAGTCGCTGGACTGCCTCGCGCCGCTCGGCGTTGCCGCGCTGTTTGGTCAATCCTCCGGCGCGGTCGAGCCGCTCAATCTCGGCCTGCTGGCCCAGAAGGGTTCGCTCTACGTCACCCGGCCGACGCTGTTCACCTACGCCGCCAAGCGCGAGAACCTCGTTGCGATGGCGAACGAACTGTTCGACGTCGTCAAGTCCGGTGCGGTCAAGATCGAGGTGCACCAGACCTATCCCTTGAGGGATGCCGCCCGGGCGCATGCCGATCTCGCCGCACGCAAGACCACAGGATCGACCGTGCTCACGGTGTGATCCTTGATTAGCGGTGGCGCAGGTCGGTAAAAGCCTGCGTCACGTTCGTTCGTGCTTGCTCAGGTCGCGGGCGTGATCAAGGCGGATTGCCTGGAGATCGACCTCGTCGGGGGCGATCATGGGAAGGGCCGCCTCGGCCAGGATGGCCTCGGTGACGTCCTCGACCGAATTCTCCGCGATCTCGTGGATGAACGAGATGTTCTGGTATTCGCCCGAGGCGATCCGGGAGACGACCTGGCGCCGGGTGATTTCTGGATCGACGACAGCCTCGCGGCCGCGCCGTCCATAGTCGATCATCACGACGAAATACTGCATGAAACGATCCTGCCGCGCGCCCGTCACCGGGAACGCGGCAGAGTATTTCTGAAAATCAGAATAAAGTCAAGAGCGATTTCCGAATAGCGGAAGTCGTCGTCACTTGCCCTTCTTGCGCGGACGCGCCGACTTGGCACGCAGCCGCTCGAGCTGGCCCTTGGGCATGGACAGGCAGATCTCGCCGACCCAGTCCAGCTTGACGCCGACGATCGGCTTGGCGTTGAAGCTGGTGAGATTGACGACGGACGGGCTCTTGCCCCGCTCGATGGTCTTCAAATAGCGCTCGCCGGTCTTGAGCCGGACCACGGCCTCCTCGCCGTAGAAGCTCGACAGCGGATGGCGCTGGTCCTTGTAGACCACGATCACGTCGCCGCTTTCGTATTTGGGCAGCATCGAATCGCCCACGATCTCGAATGCGACGGTTTCTTCCATGATCGGGAAGGGCAGTGCGATGTCGCCGAGCCCCTCCGGCGGAACCTGCTCGTAATCCGGCTCGATCACGGCACCGGCGCCGACGCGGCCCATGATCGGTGCGAGATTGAGCTCGAGATATTCCATGATCGGAATGATCTCCGAAGCCTTCACCAGACGCTCGCCGCCGAGGATCTCCGAGACCGCGCCGGGCCGCACGCCCATGGCCGCCGCGAGGCCGCCCTTGCTCTTGCCCGTCTTTTCCAGGCCCCGCTCGATCATTGCAACGTCCAACATGGTGATTCCCTCGTTTGCGCACCGACTTGCCTCTTGTAATCCGAAATTCGGAATTGATGCAATTATGAATATCAGAATTATCGCTTGACTTAATCTTCGGAATACCGGAAGATGCGTCTCGCCATCCGGTCGTGCGATCGGAGGAGGCGCATCACAGGACAGCATCATGGAACCGGGCCATTGGCCGTCGGAGCATTCCGACGCGCTGCGCGACTATTTTCGCAAGGGCATGTCTTATGCGGAGATCGCAAGACAGATTAACGCAAGGTTTGGAACGGCTTACACGCGCAGCGCGGTGATCGGCCGCGCCAAGCGGCTCGGGCTCGTCATACCGGAATGGATCACGAGCCCATCGCTCGCGCCCTATTTGCCGGGCGAGGCTCCGGTTTCGCCGCGCCGGGCGGTGTTGCCGAACCTGAATTTGCCGCCGAAATCCGCAATGAGGCCTGCGGCGCAAGTGAAGCTCCGCTGCGTCGGCGTTCAGCCGCGCCTGCTGCAACTGGTCGCGCTCGGGCCGGCCGACTGCCGCTATCCCTATGGCGGCGACAAGGACGGGGAGGAGATCGCCTTCTGCGGTCATCCCTGCCGGCCGGGCTCCAGCTATTGCGCACCGCATGCGCGCCTGACACGCCGCTCCGGTGCTGCGTCCGCCCGCGTCCCGGGTCCTGTCGTGCTGAGGCTGGTCTCTGCGGCCTGATCTCGTGCGACCCGTCCAATCGTCAATTTCGCAAAGGAGCATCCGTTTGGCACGCGTCCGACGCAACAAGTCCTACAAACTGGCCAAGATCTACGACAGGCGGTCACGCGAACTGCCGTTCAATGCCGACGTGACGGAGGTCGAGGTCGACAATCCGCTGGCGCTGGATTCCGGTGAGAAGATCCTGGCCATCCGGTCGATCCGTGGCGATCCTCTCGGCCGGCTGCGCGCCCACCATCAGATCGACGAGGCGCAATACCTCGGCGGACGCGCCTTCCAGAACGATTGGGAAAGGGCGGAGCGGGGGCCTCAAGCGATGGACCCGACGAGGGAATATGTCGATGGCGCGCGTACGCGCGAACCGGTCACCGAGAGCCAGCGCCAGGCGGTGCTGCGGCTGAACCGGGTCGAGCGCGAACTTGGCACCGACGGCGCCGCGCTGGTGCACGACGTGCTGATACTGGGCCTGACCATGGATCAGATCGCCGTGCGCCGCGCCGTCCGGACGCAGCGCTGGAACGATTATTTTGCGCGGCGCTTTCGCGAATGCCTGGACCGGCTGGCGCTGGTCTACGGCTTCGCGACGGCAACGGGGGCGCAGCGGGCGGAGCGGCGCGGATGATGACGGTACGCCGGCGGCCATCGCCGCCGGCGTGTCAGCCGGTTGCTCAGGGATGCGGCACGATCTGGTAAGGCGTCGTGTAGGGCTCGACGCGGAGCGAGGCGTTGGCCAGAAGCCCGATCTTGGCGGTCGGGGCCTGCTGAAGTTCGCCATTCGGGCCACGATGCACGTTGTATTGCCAGACCGTGAGATCGCCCTTCTGCGCGAGCGCGTGCGCGACCGCGCTCGCATCATTGCCGCCGAGCCCCTGGAGCTCTTCCGCCGATAGTCCGACGACGATTTCGTCCTTGACGGTGATGATCTTGAAAAGGTTCATCCTGGTCTCCTGCGCCCATGCGCCTTGTATCGAGAGGGTGAAAAGCGCGACCGCGGCGCCCTTGATGAGATCGCAGCGAGAAAGCATGCCGTCGTCCTTTAGTGCTGAGGCGCGCCCGAATCGAAGAGTTTTCAGCCATGGCGCCCGTTGTCTGCGTGGCCGTGTCGCAACGGCTTGGTCGCTCGCTCATGGACAAGGGTTCATGAGTGGAAACATTTTCGGATTGGCCGCGGCCGCGCCGGAATCAGGGCGCTGGAGAGACCGGCTCCGGGGGCGATGCATTTCGGCGTCGATACAACCGCTGAAGTCTGACGCAACAAATGCGTGTATGCGCTGGTGAAGCCCAATTCGTCGCCAACGTCCGTTCATATCGGAAATAGGTAGAAACGTTGTGCCGATTGACAGCGATCGGGGCTCTGTGTGTGATGATGACGCTTCTTGACGCAGGTGGGTGACGGCGGTCGATATTCCTGTTATCCGGAATTGCCGTGGTGCGATGCCGACGAAGCATCGCTCAATCAACGGTTGGACTTGCCGGACCAGTTGTTGCTTGGCATAATTGCAACCCTACGGTTGAGCCCGTCGTTTGGACATTCGTTCAGCGTGCCAGCCGGCCGGGGCCACCCGGCCGAGAGTTCGCCGCCATAGGGCCCCCGGTGTGGCGTCTTGTTGTGGCGTTCGGTTCTCGAGTGGATCACGAAGGCCGATGCTTGTCATAGGTGCGAGATGAAGAACGTCAATTTCGCGGCTGAACTGCACCTCAAGCTCGGCGCGCCCGCGAGCGGCACGGTCGAAAGTCTGCGCCTGCTCCGCGCGTTCCTGAAGCTCGCGCCTCGACAGCGTTTCGAGGTCATCAAGCTGGTCGAAGACCTCGCCACCGAAGAAGCTCTTCCCGAGCACCCGTTGTCCTGAGCCGGCCGCGCGGCCTCACGTCCTCATCTTCCGTTCTCCTGCCGGAGCCGGAGCGCCGGCGAGGTTTCCCCGACGTTGGCCGCTGGAAGGCGATCCGGCAAGTGTGGTATTCAGTCGGGAAAACGGGAGGAGTGCGACCATGATCGAACCGAAGCTCGAAGTTCCGGCCGAACTGCGCGACCTGGCCGAGAAGACGATTGACCAGGCCGAAAAGGCATTCGGCATGTTTTTCGAAGCCGCCAGCAAGTCGATGTCGACCGTTCCGGGCGCGGGGACGGAGGTGTCGAAGCAGGCGCTGATTTTCACCGAGCAGAATATGAAGTCGGCGTTCGAGCACGCGCGCAAGCTGGTTCATGCCACCGACCTTCAGGAAGCGATGCGAATCCAGTCCGATTTCCTGCGTAGCCAGTTCACCAGCGCGGGAGATCACATGCGCCAGATGACGGGCAGTCTCATGCAACCGGGCAAGGGCAAGTCCTGATTCGCGGCCGGCGCACGGCGTGGAGATCCGAACTCTGATGCTGGCGCAGATCCATGACGGGCCACCGAATGAGCTCATTCGCCATCCGTCATCTCTTCTGCTGATCCCTGTCGGTCCTCCGGCAGGGATTTGCATCATGCAGGTGCTGTGCCCGGCGCGCGACTAACGCGCGATGAGATTTGGATGAACCGTCATCTTGCTCTGGGTTGTTGTTTGCGCATGATCGTTCCGGAAAACCGGTTCGCACTTTGCGCTAACGCGGCCCTTCGGGTCCGGATCATGCTTTAACGCAGCGTCGCGATGTAAGCCGCGATGTCGCCGGCTTCGGTCCGGCTCAAGGGGAAATTCGGCATCTTCGGGTGCGGATCGAGCAGGAAGAAGGCGAGCCTCTCCGGACTGAAGTCCGGCTTGCGCGCCACGGAGGCGAAGGAGGGGACGTCGGCGCTCGCCTGGGTCTGGCCGTTCGCAACGACATGGCAGCTTGCGCACCAGCGCTTGGCGAGGTCGGCACCGTGATCGGCATCGGCTGCGAGTGCGGACGAGGAGCCGACGCCGGAGGCTGCGGCAAGCAGCAGGCAGATTCGTCTCAAATGCTGGCGCATAGGGTAACCTTCATGCATTCGTTGCGGCCGCATGCCTATCCGCAGCACGATCCTGGAAATTGCGAAAGATCGATGCGAGCGATGATCGACCGCAGCAGTTTGCGAGCCGAACGATAGAGATGCCGTAAGAGTGCCGGCATTCTCGCCGCGGGCAGACCAAGATGTCTTATATCAAGGCTTCTGGTGTCAAGACGCCTCGTGTCGAAACCCTTCGTATCAAGACTTTCGATATAATGGGACACGTGTCTCTCCGAGGCCATAGGAGATTTATATCCTGCCGCCCCGGAGCCGCCTTGATCTGCCGCAAAGCGAATATCGGCTAATAATCGCCCGGATTCATGATCATCGGGCTTTTCGTGTCGGCCGGCGCCAGCGCGCTACTGGCGCTGTCGCGCAGGAAGCGGTCGAGTGTTTCCTGGATCTTCTCCTTGACCGAGTTGGGGCCGCGATCGCTCATTTCCGTGTGCTGGGCGCCGGTGTGGACGATGTCGATACCGCGCGCCTTGGCCTCTTCCGGCGTCGGCAGCACGCCGGGATCGGTCACGAAATGCGGGTCCTTCGACCGGAACGACAGGATCTTCATGCCGTCGCTGCGCACGAAGGGGACCCGCAGATTGTCGAGCGTGATCACCTTCGACACCAGCTCCGGGTGCTGATGGGCGACATACATGGAGACATCGCCGCCGTTGGAGTGACCGACGAGGGTGATGTGGCCGTAGTCGACGTTCTCCTGCTGTTTCCGCAACTGGTCCAGCACGAACAGGATGTTGGCCTCGCAGCGGATATAGACCTCGCGCCGGCCGACATATTGCTGACCGACATGGGTCATCAGCGGCGGGTCGCTCGGCAGGTCCTGCTGGATGCTGGCAACGAGATAACCGCGCGCGGCGAGCACGTTGGCCAGGAAGGAATATTCGGTGGCCTTGACGGTGTTGCCATTGCTGATGACGGCGAGCGGAAGTTTCCACAGGCCGAGATTGGCCTTGGTCTCGTAATCCCGCCGCACCGCCAACTCGACTGAAATCGGTCGCTGCCGCGAGGCGTCGAATAGCGCCAAGGTCTCGTGGCGGATCGCGAACCGGCTTATGAGGAAATACTCCCCGACGCCGAGGACACAAAGAAACGCCAGGATTGCAGGCACCCTCTTCATGGCTGGTCTCAAATCACGTTTGTCTGAACATGGTCATTGGGAACTCCCGGATCGAGCGATCGTGAGCAGGTTACGGGATTAAATTTAGGCAAGTCTGTGAGCAAGCCCGCAGGAGCCCCGGGCCCAAGCGACTTGCGCAAACGACCGGGGGGACTAGAGGCAGCCCGACCTGCCGCGTTCGGGGCATAGCCGGAACGCGCTCGACAACGTGAACAGGAAGCGGGGGCTGCGGCGCTCGTTGTCCGGCGCCCGGTAGCTCAGGGGCACCGCTACGCCGAGATCGGCCTGGAGATCGTCCGGCAGGAAGAAGCGCACGCCGGCTCCGACCGAAGTGAGTGACAGGCCGTCGCTCAGTCGATAGCCGTCGTTCCAGACGGCGCCGGCGTCGCCGAAGGCGTAGAGCTGATAGCCGGTCCAGTAGCGGAAATTGAGCTTCTGGTCGAAGCGCAGTTCAAGCGAGCCGGCAAGGCCGTTGTCGCCGCTGATCTCGGCTGCGCCATAGCCGCGGCCGAAGGCCATGCCGCCGAGATAGAATTGCTGCGAGGTGAACAAGGGCCGCGACGCGGTCTGGCTCGCCGCAGCGAGCTTGAGCGACCAGGCATCGTTGATCGTCTGGTAACGCGTGAACCAGAGATTCAGCACCGAGAAGTTCGAGGAGGCGCCGTCGCGCGACAACAGATCGTCGTCGAAATGCGAAGCGCCGAAGACGTCGAGGCCCTGGCGATAGGTCAGCGTCGCGAAACTGGTGCCGCCGAAGGAATCCTGCAGGCGATAGTCGGCGGTCAGGCTCGCCGTCCTGATGTGGTCGTTGTACCAGGGGCCGTAAAGGTCGTGCTCGGATACATTGCTGAAGGTCGTCGCCGCAGTCAGCGTGAGCGTGGAGGATTGCGATTGCAGCGGAACGATGCTGGCACGCAGTTCGAAGGCCTCGGTCGTCGTGATGTCGCTGTCGAGGCGGCGGAGATCGCCCGGCCTGACCGCGCTGTAGAGCACGGAGGCACCGAGGCGCACGCCGTCGACGCCGACGGGCGTGTCATAGGACAGGCGCGCAAAGCCGAGCTGGCGAGGATCGTTGGCAATGGTCGACAGGTTGACCGCCAGCGTGTCTCCGGGTGCGAGGTAGGAGTTGAACGCGCCGGTGGCGTAGGTCTGCCACGGTCCGACCGAGGATGATCCGAGATTGTCCAGGCCGAACGAGGAGAAGACGTGCCATGTCTTCAAGGAGAGGATGAGACGGAATCGGCCAGAGGTGCCGCCGATCTCCTCCAGAGCGCTATCGGTGATCCGAACGCCCGGCCTGCCGTTGATGAGGAAGAGTTGGCGTTCGAGCGTCGGAAGGCGCGACGGTTGCTCCGCCAGAACCGGCCCCAGCATCGGCCTGACGCCGAACTGTTCGGCGCCGTCGCCTTTCAGCTCGACCTGCACGATGGCGCCTTCGATCACCTGGATCCGGACCTGGCCGTCGGCAATGTCCTGCGGCGGCACGATCGCCCGGCTCAGATGGAAACCGTCGGCGCGGTAGAGATCGCTGATCGAACCGGCGATCCCGGCGAGATCCGCCTGCGAGACCTTCTTGCCGAGATAGGGTTGATAGACCGCGGCAATGCGATCGCGGGAGATGGCGTGGGCGCCGCTGACGCTGACGCCGCGCAGCACGAATTGCGGCTTGGTATCGCCACCGGTGTTGGGCTGGCCGACCGTCGGCAGCCTGACCGGCGGCCGGCTCAGCGTTTCCCGCTCGGTTTGGTTTTCAAAATATTTCTCGGGCTGGCGCGGATCGAATCCGGGTTGGTTGGCCTGTTGGGCGAGCGCCTCGGAAACTCCGATGAATATCGGTAGCAATACTGTCAGCGCGGTAACGAGATGCCGCTTCCCAACGCGCGCAGCGGGGCCTTCCCCGTAATTCCACGGAGAAATTGCCATGCGGCGGTAAGGCTTCGTTAGGTGCATGATTTTTCATAGATTTTTATGGTCAATGATTGGTTAATCCGGTCCCGCCGCTGGTCGCTTCCCGCTAATTCTATCTTGAGTGATTTCGGATACCCCTCAGGCCTGGCTGTCACGCGGACTGAGGGATCGTCATGTTCAGCAAGATTGGAATGCGGTGCGCCTTGTTGGCCGCGCTGATCCTGGGAACGGCCTCCGGCGCATCTGCCGCCGATGACGGGGCCTGGTCGGTCAGCAAGTCGTCGGGCGAGGTCTGGCTGGCAACGAACGGCGCGCAGCAGGTGTCGTTGAGCCAGGAAGGGACACTGAAACCGGGCGATACCATTCGTACCGGGCGCAATGGACGTGTCCTGCTCGTCCGCGGCGAGGAGACGATTCTGATCTCTCCCAACTCCGTGGTCGGCTTGCCGGCCGAGAAGAAGGAGGGCCTGTCGACCACGATCATCCAGCAGGCGGGGTCGATCCTGCTCGAGGTCGAGAAGCGCAACGTCAAGCATTTCGAGGTCGAGACGCCCTATCTCGCCGCCGTGGTGAAGGGAACGCAGTTCAGCGTCACGGTGGGAGCAGGCAGCACCAAGGTCGGCGTGCTGCGCGGCCAGGTCGAGGTCTCCGACTTCAGGACGGGACAGATTGCCCAGGTCATGAAGGGGCAGGCGGCCACGGCGTTCGAGCACGGCAAGCCCGGTCTCAGCCTCAGCGGCGCCGGGTCGTTCAACGCGATCGAGCAGGGCAAGCCGCGGGCGCCGAGCATCGAGCGCATTCCCGTGCCGAAATCGGGATTGACCGCGCCGCGCAATGCGGCGAACGGCCATGCGATCCACGCGCTCGGCCCGATCGACAAGGGGAGCAAGGCGGCCGGCGCGCTGAAGCAGGTGCATCAGGCGGCAGGAAATCATGCGTCCAAGGCCGGAATCGTGCGCATCTCGAGCTCGCTCGGCGAGGTCAAGCTGAACGTCCATAAGGTCACGCGCGGACTCGCCCATGGCGCGGCGGCTGCCGGCCCGGTGCGCAACGCGAACGCCAACGCCAGCGTCCGTACCGAGACGGTCTGGAGCGACAGCAATGCGAGCACGACAGCATCCAACAGCGCCGTACAGACCGCGGTGACGACAAGCGGTGCTGCAACGGCTGGCAGCAGCAGTTCGTCGAGTGCGGCCATCGCGGCAGCGACAGCCGCGTCCTCGAGCGACAGCTCCGGCGGCAACAATGGAAACGCTGGCGGCAATGGTAATTCCGGTAACAACGGCAACGGCAACAACGGTAACGGCAACAGTGGTGCCACCGGCAACGGCAAGGGCAACAACGGTAACGGCAATGGCAATGGCGGCGGCAACGGCAGCAACGGCCATGGTCACGCCTACGGCCGACGCTGAGGCGGTTTCCTGAGGGGACGAGGGGGCGCGCCCAACATAGCGGGCGCGCGGGAGGATCGGAGTGAGACGCTATCGGCCGCATATCCTAGTCGTGATCGCCCTTGCGATCGTGCTGTCCACGGGATGGCATGGTGCGCTTCGCAACGCGCTCACCGATCTGCGGTTCGCCTGGCAATCGCGTGAGGCCAGCGGCGACGTCGTCGTGGTGGCCATCGACGCACCGTCCATCGAACAGATCGGGGTGTGGCCTTGGCCGCGCCGACTGCACGCCGAGCTGTTGCAGGGACTTGCGGCGGCGGGAGCGGGCGACATCGCCTTCGACGTCGATTTCAGCACGCCGTCGGATACCGCTTCCGACGAGGCCTTCGTCAAGGCCCTTCGCGAGGTCGGCGGCTCGACCATCCTGCCGTCCTTCAAGCAACCGACGCCGAATGGTGGCCCAGCCTACATCAATCGCCCCTTGAAGCCGTTCAGCAACCAGTCCTGGCCGGCCGTCGTGAACGTCGCCGTCGAATCCGACGGGCTCGTCCGCCGCTATCCGTTCGGCGAGAAGCTCGGCGATGCCGTGATGCCCTCGATGGCCGTCGTGCTCGCCGGGAAGGACGCCAATCGGCGGCCGCCGTTCCTGATTGATTTCAGCATTCGTGCGGCCTCCATTCCTGTTGTCTCCTATGTCGACGTCCTGCGCGGCAATACCGATGCTCTCGACAGGCTGAGAGATAAGAAGATCATCGTCGGCGCCACCGCGCTCGAGCTCGGCGACCGCTTCAGCATTCCCAACGGCAGGATCGTCTCGGGGCCGGTGCTCCAGGCATTGGCCGCGGAATCGATCCTTCAGGGCCGGACGCTGCGCTGGACCTCCGATCTCGGCATGATCCTGGGCCTGGGCGTGATCTGCCTCTTGATGATGTATTCGTGGCGCCGCCTCGGGCCGGGAATTCGCGTTGCAATCCTGGTCGGCACCGGGGCGGCTATCGAGCTGACCGCAGCGCTCGTGCAGGCGAGATGGTCCCTCGTCATCGACACATCGCTGCTGCACATTGCCATCGTCGCCTATCTGACCGCGATTGCGCTGGACGAGATCGATTTTCGTGGTCTCCTCGGACGCATCGCCGAGAGCCGCTTTCACCGGATCGCGATGTCGCTCGGCGACGGTCTCGTCTGCACCGACGAGAATCACCGCATCACGGTTTGGAATCCCGGCGCCAGTGCGATCTTCGGTTACGCGCCGGCCGAGATGATCGGCCGTCCGTTCGAAACGCTGTGTGCCGTGGCGGCAGCGGAGGGCGACACGAGACCATCCATGCACGACGCCGCGCGCCAGGCGCTGCTCGTTCCGGGCGGGGCGGTCGTCGTCGAGTTCGAGGGGCGGCGCAAGAACGGCGAAACCTTCCCCGTCGAGGCGAGCTTTTCGGGCTGGCAGGGAACGGATGGCTTTCAGTACGGCGCGATCCTGCGCGATATCTCGGTCCGCAAGCGCGAAGCCGAACGCGTCAAATATCTTGCCGAACATGACGCGCTGACCGGTCTTGCCAATCGCAACACGCTGCATGCCAGGCTGGTGGGCATGATTGCGGACGCAGAGCGACAGCCTCGCGAGGTCGCGTTGCTCGTGATCGGGCTCGACGGCTTCCAGCAGATCAACGACATGCTTGGGCATGCAGCCGGCGACCTCGTGCTGCGGGCCGTCGCTGAGCGTCTCCGGATCGAAGTCGATGGCAAGGCGGTCGTTGCCCGGCTCAGTGGCGACGAATTCGCCATCGCGCTTGACTGTGCAGAGGCCGGCGAGCCGATCGCAGCGTTCGCCGACCGGATCGCACAGGCGTTCGAAGCGCCGCTTGCGACGGGCACGCGGCAGCACCGCGTCAGGATCAGCATCGGAGTTTCAGTCCATCCTGAAGGCGGACACAACGCCGACGAGCTCCTGAGCAACGGTCATCTTGCGCTGAGCCGTGCCAAGGCGACGCGGCGGGGCAGCCATGTGCTGTTCGAGGCCGCGATCAGACAGGAGCTGGAGAACCGGCTGACACTGGAGAGCGAATTGGCGCTTGCGGCGGATCGGGGCGAGTTCGAACTGTTCTACCAGCCCCAGGTCCGCCTGATCGACGGCAGCCTGGTCGGGGCCGAAGCGCTCATCCGTTGGCGACATCCGGTGCGCGGTTACGTCTCCCCTGCGGAGTTCATGCCAGTGGTCAACAGCTCGGCTCTGTCCGAGCGGATCGCGAACTGGGTGATGGAGACCGCCTGCCGTCAGGCGCGCGCGTGGGAGTTGTCCGGCAGCAACGTGCGGGTCGCGATCAATCTCTCGCCCTCGCAGCTTCAATCCGGCGATCTCGCGCAGTCGATCGCGTCGCTGCTCGACACGACCGGCCTGACGCCGTCGCTGCTCGAGATCGAGGTGACTGAAGACATCCTGCTCAATGACGAGAGCCGCGTGCTCGCCATGTTCAAGCGCATCCAGCAGCTCGGCGTGCGCGTCCTGTTCGATGATTTCGGAACCGGGTATGCGAGCCTGAGCTATCTGAAGAAGTTTCCGCTCGATGGGCTCAAGATCGACCGGTCGTTCGTGTCCGGTCTTCTGGTCAATTCCGACGATGCTGCCATCGTCAGCTCGACGATCGGCCTCAGCAAGCAGCTCGGCCTCACCGTTGTGGCTGAAGGTATCGAGGACCGAGCCACGGCCGATTTCCTGCTCAGCATGGGATGCGAGGAAGGGCAGGGATATTTCTTCGGCCGTCCGATGCCGGCGCAGGCATTTGAAACGCAATTCCTGGCGGCCGAGCTCGGGGCTGTCAGCGCTGCCTGAGCGTGCGGAATTTCTTGCTCCCCCGCGCGGTCGCAGCGCAAATTGAACGCGCAGATGCGAAACGGCGGATGGGCGCGGCATTGTCTGCTTTGGAGAGCTGAGCGGAAACGTGTCTTGAAGCTGCGCAGGGCCGCGCTTGACCCAAACGGGACATCCAAGCCATGGAAGGGATGCATTTCACGCAACATCAATTTTTGCGTGCAGTATGTTTGTGGCAGAGTCGTATGTTCAGGCTGATACAATGTTCCGACCCTCTCCGGTGAAGGTAGTTTGCCTCGTCTTGGTCGGCGCGATTGCAGCGCTTGCCATTGCTTACGAGAAAGACCAGCCTCGATTTTCGCTCAATCCCTTCTGCGGTGTTCGTTTTGCATATCGTTTGAATGTCACGATTGAAGTCAAAGGCGAAAAATACTCCTCGTCGGCAACTGGCGAGTTGCAGAACAATCGGATCAGTACGGGTGGTGTTTGCAGGCAAGAAATCGGTTCCGTCCTACCGTTTCGCTTGAGCGATAATCGACTTGTTGTTGTCTATGCGGGTCTTTGCCGAGCTGCGGTAAGAGAGTTCGCTGGAGGGCAGGATGCCGAACCGTGGGATAGCGGCCTCAAAGCTGGCCCAATCGACGATGCGTTCAAGACTGCGATGAAAGAACATAAGAAGCTGGACATCGCCCAGCTCTGCGTTGGGATAAGTCGAGACCGAACCGGGGTCGATAGGGCCAGATATGATGGCTACTTTTTGGACAGTGCTGACGAACCGCAGACATGGCGAGGGTTCAGCTTCGATGACAATCCCTATTTTGATGGCATAAGCGAAACTGAAAGACCGCGCATCGTCTCGGCCGTGGCGGAAGCGACGAATCGCCCCCCCGTAGATCTTCTTGAGAAGGTCGCTCCAGCGACGCTCAAGGCACACTTCGGGGGCGAATGGTCAGAAAGTCCAGCTTGGATGTTTTTTGATCGGCGGATGCAGCATCAGTCGTCTTACGGCGAGAACGAGTTTCATGTGCCGGAAGAGCCGCATCAACTTCCGAAGGCTCCCGGCTTCCCCGCAACGCGCTGAGACGTCGTCTATTGGCCCATCGCGTCAGTTAGTCCGATGCAGCGGTTTGTCTGGAGTTGGAGGTAAAGCCGACCTGCCGGCTGAGCGCCCGGACTTCTCAGTTTGACCCAGAACAGACATTGCGGGAGCGCGCGGATGTGCAGCCCGATGGCGGGTTGCTATTACATCCAAGGTGGAGTGGGCAGATTTTTCTTACGCAGGAAGTCCGGGTTGAACAGCTTGGATTGATAGCGCTGCCCGCCATCCGCGAGGATGGTCACGATGGTCTTGCCTGGACCGAGATCGCGCGCTAGTCGCATGGCTCCAACGATGTTGATGGCGCTCGACCCACCGAGCACAAGTCCTTCATGCTCGATTAGGTCGAATAGAACGGGCAACGCTTCCTCGTCAGTGATCTGATACGCCGCGTCAATTGGGGTGCCTTCCAGGTTCCTTGTCACACGCACTTGCCCTATGCCTTCAGTGATCGAGTCTCCTTCGGTCGTCAGGTCGCCCTTGGTGAACCAGTTGTAGAGCGCGGCCCCCATGGGGTCGCTGAGCGCAACCCTGACGGCTGGATTTCGCTCCTTTAGGGCTCGCGCAACCCCACCCAAAGTCCCGCCGCTGCCGACGGCACAAGTAAAGCCGTCGATTTTTCCGCCTGTTTGTTCCCAAATCTCAGGTCCAGTCGTGCGGTAGTGGCCCTCGCGATTGGCAACGTTGTCGAACTGGTTAGCCCAGAACGCACCGAGTTCTTCGGCCAACTGGCCGGAATAGCGAGCATAATGACCGGGGTTTGAGTAGGGAACGGCGGGGACCAGTCGCAGGTCTGCACCACACAACCGCAACATGTCCTTCTTCTCCTGACTTTGCGTGTCGGGCATCACGATCACGCTTCGATAACCGCGTGCATTAGCCACGAGCGCAATGCCGATGCCGACATTTCCGGCCGTGCCTTCGACAATGACACCGCCCGGCATGAGCTTGCCGCTCTGCTCAGCATCATTGATCATGGCGAGGGCCGCACGATCCTTGATCGAGCCACCGGGATTAAGAAATTCAGCCTTGCCGTAAATCTCGCAACCTGTGGCCTCCGACGCCATTCGCAACCTGATCAATGGCGTGTTGCCGATGGAGTCTACAAATCCCGTTCGTACGCCGTTCATCGCCTGCCCACCTTCGCGCTTCCGCAACTTTAGGCTGTTCAGTGGGAAATTCCGTTCTCTAGTTCACACGATTTAGACAAGGACGTTGGCGTCCGGGCCGCCCAATCAGCGATTCTATTCCCGAGCGGCGTTTCGGTTCCGCTTGTGGCCCGTGGCTGACCTCCGCCCGGCGCGCCGCGATGGCCGCTTCCGACAGGTGAGCTGACAAGGTCATGCAGGCTATCAAGGGCAGCCTTTGACCCAAAGTGGACTCCACGTTCTTGTGTTTCGTGACCTCACGGCAATCTCGCTGCAGACGCCTTCTTTAAGTTGATCCCGACGCCTTAGGGACGCGGTACTTAAATGGCCACGCGTTGCCTGGGTTAGCTAGCCGATTTGACATCTCACACTGCCGTCTCCCGTTTCTAGAACTGAGATTTTGGCATTTATGTCTTCGCGAACGACGGTGCCTGAAAACATAATCGCACCAACGCCTATTGCGCCACCCGCTATCATATCAGTTAAAAAATGCGCCCCCTGCACGGGAATTGTTAGAAAGCAAAGCGTCTGAACAGCCAAGGTAATCCAACGCGCTGGTGTGCTCCATGCTGCCCAGAGATAGAGAACGACAGTTGTCGTATGAAAACTGGGAAACGAGATTGTTCCCGAAGGAATTTCGGCGGCGTAAATGTCGACGACGCCAGCTCTAAGCGCATCGTAAGTGTCTTTGTAGTTGGAAAACTGTACCCAAAAATTGGGATGCTGCGAGGCCGTCATTCCGTGTTGGAAATAGGCTCCGTAAGAAGGAGTAACGATAGCTACCACGTAAACGATAGTCAAAGAGACCGTGGATGCGATCAAGAAGCGCGCCATCGAGGATATACGCTGATACGCTGCAAGGACCACGATGATGAAAAGAGCGTAGGAGGGCCAACAAAGGTAAGCGATGCGGCAAGTCATGCCGAAAAGCGGATGATTAACGTGCCATTCAAAATATTGGATCCAATCAAAACCGAACGTCGAGTCGATCCGGGCCAAGGTTTGGTCGACCAGCGGATAATATCTGCCGACATAAGACGGCGCCAAGTGAGCAATCAAATTGACTTGGCTTAGAAGGAAGATGTTCGCAAACGCAAAAGCGGCTGCCGAGAATGACATTTTGTTTTTGGCTCGAAAAAATAGACCAGCAACCGTCAACACGAGACCGACAACAATGGAGACGATTATATCCTTCGTAAGATGAAGTCCCTGAGGCATGGCTGAAATCAGCCAGAAATCGAAGGCCATCGCCGAAAGGGTCGTCACATAGACAGCAAAAAAAGGTCGTAACGTCTGGTGAATGTTTGCCATAAATCACCTCATGGTTGTATGAGGCCATAAACCAGAGGTTGTGAAGAAAGCGTCAATCGCGGCGCGGACAAGACAGCTTCAACGGGCGACCTCTGTCATTTTCGCGCTGGTCGCGTCTGTTGGCCCATCTGCGAAGCCGCGCCTCCTTTGGCGAAGGTCCGCTGATTGCGCCCGAGCGGACCAGGTTTGCTCAACCTGAGTTCTTCGCATTTTGACCCGAAGCGGACATCCTCTGTTTATGGAAAATTGAGCATTCACTGTGATCTCGGTTGACGGAGCGCTCCTCTGCAACCGACAAGTGGCCTTGGGCGTGTCAGGTCATTTGTCGCCCGCTCCGAACCGAGATTGGCCGTGAAATCTATCTGCAAAACCGCAGTTTTGGCTCAACTTGTTGCTGCGAGCTTATGTGTCGGGGCGTGTTCTCCCCAGGAGGACGCCCATCTCACCTGTGCGACGACTATTTTTGTCGCGGACAAGCTTATGGAAACGGGCAAAGTCCCCAATGACCTTGCGCTACGACAAAAAGCCAACGACGCTGAGGTCAACCATCAGAACGCCTCTGCGACTTTCCGAAGGTTGGACACACGTGAGCCTGAAGGTGAGCATGAACGTCTGATGGAGCTTGCGTTCATCTTTGGGAAGGAACGTGATCGAATTCTCAATGAGCTATCACCGAAGGAAGTTGTCGCCCGGGCGAAGACTTGCATCGAACAAGCACCTCCGAAGGGGCGAGGGTTTCCGCGTCCGGATGGCAGCTTTTGACAGGACGGGCACGGCTACGCTGCGCAGTAGCTCATTGTTCGCGCTAGGAGACGCGGAGGTTTCCGGTGTGGGATATTCGATGGTTTAGAGACCTAGCCTACTTATGGGGTACCGTAGCGTTACTCTCCTTTATTCCTGCCCTGATCGTTGGCGCAGCAATTGGGCGGCTTGTGGGACGATGGTTTCTGTGCGTCCTTCTTAGCTATGCCGCCGCCATAGCGCTCCTCGCTCTTACGCGCGTTCAGCAAGGCTTCCGTCACCCTCCGAGTTTGATCGAGCTGCTTGCCTATTCCGCAGTGCTTGCTCTGCCGCCGATTTTGGCCTTCGCATCTGTGGGATACCTGGTCGGACGCAAGTTCAAAGAGCGGCGCGATCTGAAATCCCACTGATTGGCGAGCAGCCTAATGTCTGCGATTGGCCCGTTTGAGACATGCCGGAGCGGTCGAACACTGTAGTTCACAGGCGTAGACCGGAAGCGAACGGCACGCGCCCAAAGTGACGCGATTGACCTGAAGCGGACCTCGGCTGCTTCATTCATAGTTGAGAATTTGGCGCGATATTGGTTGACCAAAATAGCTCGCACACGCTCGCGCAGTCGGCTGGTGAGGAGGCAGTTCTCACTCTCGCGGAGTTTGGCTTGATGGATCGCGTCAGTGCCCGCCTTGGCCGCTGGACACCTGAAGGGAAAAGATTTCTGGCGGAAGGCATGCAAGCGTGGCGGGATTGGCGGGATCAAATCGACGCCGATGCCGAAGCAGAGCGGCGTGAAATTGACCGTAGAGCGAGTGCGGATAACGTTCGATGGGCCAAGCGCGCGCCGATTGCTGTATGCATCACGGCGGGCCTGATTGTTGCTGGATGGATTGCAGCCAAACTCTAAAGTGCTCGCAGCGCCTGAAGTCAGCTTCTGGCCCGAACGCGAAGTTCGGGCGGTGTAGCCGGTTGTCGGCTCTTGGAGGTAGACCATAAGCAATCGGCCGACCTTCAAGACGGCGCTCTTGACCCTTAGCGAACCTTGGAAAGACATCTTTGTGCTAGGCCATGGTGTTGCCGTCCGACAATCTGAGGTAGCCTTATGCGAAGGCGCGAATTTATCACTCTTGCAGGCAGCGCAGCGGTAGCGTGGCCGCTAACGGTACGAGCCCAGATCGAAGTCGATCCGACCGTCACTGCTTCAGGTGGCAACTCCGATCTTCTCAAGACGCCTTTGACCGAAGATGGCAACTCAATCAGCCTAGAAGCGGTGATCTTCAAGCCCCCTGGCGGGGGGCCATTTCCTCTCGCAATATTCAATCACGGTTCGACCGGTAGAAATCCGACGCCAGAACGCGTGAAGCGAACTTGGTTCTCCGTTGAACTCGCCGGTTTTCTCAACCAGCGAGGTTGGCTGGTCGCATTTCCGCAGCGGCGTGGTCGCGGCAAATCAGATGGGTTTTGTGACGAAGAACTCCTGAGAAACGGGAAGGCAAAATTTGCGTGCGACGAAGACACCGCGCGAACCGATTCAGCTAGGGCATTGAGCGATATCGACGCTGCCATTGGCGTACTTCGCGAGCGTCCTGATGTCGCGCCAGGCCCTATACTCATGGGCGGGCACTCGCGGGGAGGTGTCCTGTCAGTCGCCTATGCAGGAACGCATTCTACGGAAACTCTGAGAGTTCTCAATTTCGTGGGAGGATGGATCAACGAAGGATGTAGGGTTGCCGAGCCGATTAATCAGGAACTCTTTCTACGCGGAGCGCGCTTTGATCGGCCAACGATTTGGCTGTACGGACAAGGCGATTCTTTCTACTCCATCGCGCACAGCAGAAGGAATTTCGTCGCTTTCGAGAAGGCCGGTGGCAAGGGCCAGTTCTTCGAATTTGATAGACCCATGGCGGTGGGCCACAACGTCATTCACCATCCTGATCTTTGGACCCGACCAGTCGGTGAGTACCTTGATGCCCCTCATGCATGAGGCTCGTTGCAGATTATGCAATCGTACGTCCGCTATTGGCCCGAATGCGAAGTCCAGGCGGCGTTCCCGGTGGTCGGCTCATGGAGGTAGACCGGAAGCAACCGGCGGACCCGCCGAACGGCGCTCATGACCCGAAGCGGGCGACCAACATCACCGCTCGAGCCTCGTACGCCAGCTGGCCGCTCTTGCCTTTAGTCGCAGTGATCTGCGAACGGGCTCTGAACGCGGCTCTACTTCGGGATCGTGCCAATCTACGGTCTCTCGCTCATTGCGCGGTCGGTTTAACCTGACGTAAATTCGCGTGTCGAGAGCTTCGACGTCAGCTTGTGGCCCGTTTCGGACCTCACGCATTGCCGCTCTCTGGTGCCGTTACAGGGACATAAGCGGACATAGCGGAGATATGAGTAGATCGTTTAGGACTGCCCTCCGGGGTCCTCCTTGTCACTCCCACGGGCGACAATCTCTAGGTCCTTGTCAGGGAGCGGACGCTGCAGGGACTTTGCTTCGTCCCACGGCGCACGCAACCAGGTGTCCTTCTCCTCGGGCGAAGTCAGGATCACCGGCATCGCCTTTGGATGAATCGGCTCGACGACCGCGTTTGGGCTCGTCGTAAGCAACCCATAGACCTGATGCGGCCCTGGAATGGGCTTCGACTTCGTGCCGCGATCGCCGTTGAACGTTGTCCAGATGCCGGCGAATGCGAACAGCGGTCGCGCCTCCGCCAGCGCGAACCACACGATATCCTTCTTTTTCGTCTCCGGGTTCGGCTCCGGGGCATACTCGGCAAAGCTGTTGGCGGGGACGAGGCAGGGGTGCTCCGGCTTGAGCCAGGCTCGCCAGTGCGGCGAGGCGGTATTGCGGATGTTCGTCACGGGCGGGCCGCCGGTGCGCGGCGGCGGTGGCATGCCCCAGCGCATCATCGCCATTTCTCGTTCGTCGCCTGACTCGCGGATGACGGGAGCCGGGTAGTCGGGAAAGACGCCGGGCATCGGCGCCAAATTGCCTTCGTACCGGCGGACGATGCGGAAGAGCTCGGCGATGGCCTGCTGGTTTGTCGTGATCGAATAGAGATTGCACATAAGATGGATTGTGCCTCAACGCTCGCCCGGCCACCAGACGGACGGCGGATGAGCGGCCGAAATCTTTGTCGGTCAGCGCCACAAGCGTGCTGCGCTTGTAAGGGTAGCCGCGCACTTGCGAGCAGTCTTTGCAGCGCATGTAGCGCTCGAGTTCGTGGATGGGCGTTGTCTTCGCACGTCGAATAATGTCCAGCGCAACCGTCTGATTGGTATCGCAGCCAAGGCAACGCACCTCAAGATATGAGTATCCCGCGTTGATGGCATCGCCGATCGTTGGCGACGGCTGCGCAGGTCCCTTATAGCCAAGCATGCGATCATTCCACGCCTGACAGGCCAGCCTGTCGGCTTCCTTGCGTGCGTCTCTCGCGCGCTCGGCTGACACTTTGATCTGCGTGCCGAAGGGGTATTCTCGCGACTTCGTGGACATCCGCTCATCAAAGCCATGCGCCAACAACGTTGGCAAATTGTCGATTCCTAGTGGGTGAGGGAGCCGATCAACCACTGCTCCTCGTGGGTGTGGAAAACTGGTTCGTCAGTGCCCGTCGGCTCTCGCTCGCTAGATGGCACCCTCTCGACGGAGGACGCCAAGGCCGGCTCAACAAAACCCGGGAAGGGCGCCTTGAGGCCGATCGCCGGGGACTTCCTTTGAAGATGGGACGCCACAAAACAAACTCCACGCAGCAAATTGTTGGATTCGAATCTTTGTGGGCAGATTCGTTCCGCGCTCGCCGGCTCTCGCAGAGAGGGATTAGGAACCAACTGAATCCTCTGGCGTTTTAGCATCGCATGGAGGTGCAACATGGCTAAAGCGAAGAAGCAGACCGCCCGCGGTCGCAAACAGGACCGCGCGCGCGTGGCGGGCGGACAGAAATACGAAGTCGCCTACGAAGCAAAGAAGACAGGCCGCTCCGCCTCTGCCGTGAAGAAGGCGGTCAAGAAAGTGGGCAGCAGCCGCAAGAAGGTCGAGTGGAAGCTGAAGGGGCGTTGAGTTCCGGCTTGAGGCTGAAGAAGGCCCGGGCTGACCTTGCGAGGTCAGCGCCTGGTCTTGAGAGGCCAGCATCCAAGCAGCGCTCGCCACTCGAAGATAACAACGGTGCCACCGATCAGCACGGTGCCGATGATGGCCATGATCAGGGTCATTCCCAACATCAAATCACCTCGCTCTGTTGCGAGGTTCTTAAGTACCAGAGTGAACAGTTTTTCCAAGTTTATCTTTCGATGCACGACGGTCACCGATGCTGACGGCGAGCGCGTCCACGAAGCTCCGATAGATAAACTCTGGCTGGTCTAGCCGGGGGTGCCATTAAGAATCTTCTCACCTAAGGAACTGCGGCAATCGCCGCGGCTTTGAGTCGGTGCTGGCTCGCCGCCGAGCTGGCGGAGCGGCCCCGGCCATACCCCCAGCCCCCTGCGATGCCGGGGCCGTCTCTCCGCATTTGCGTAGTTTCGGAGTAAGCGTACGCGTCCATCGCCTTCGATCGTGCCGGCCGACCGCCTCGATCGGGACATTTATCTGGTGCTCGAGGATTTTGGCGTGCGCGCCGGCTGCGCTTGGCGCGAGACCGACGAGCAAGATACCGACCGCGACACCATCATTCGCGATCTGCTCTCCGGCCAGTACACCTATCCGGTGCGCATCGTGGTCTTCAATGCGATTGAGGGCCATGCGCGCGATGCGACCAGCGAGATTGCAGATGCCGTGGCTGAGGCCGATGCTGCAAATACGCCGGCTCTCCAGGCTTTCGTGGAAGCAAATGCCACCCGGCCTGTTGCGGTGCAACTACCGCACCCCTTGAGCGTGGTGTCGTCTGGCCCTTGCATCTAGCCTTCCGTGGGCGTTCCCTTTTTGGAACCCCCGTTCCTCCCAGCGCGTTTGAGTGCATTGTAAGTGCATCATTGGAGTGGGTGCATGGTCAAAACTCGGCGTCGCGTCAGACAGGCAAAAACGTTCAGGGATCGTCTACTCGAGGAAGCCGCCAGATTTCGCGCGGCGGCGGATCAATTGCCCCCTGGGACGGAACGCGAACTTCTGATGAAGCGTGTATATCAAGCAGAAAAAGCGTTGGAGATGAGCGAGTGGTTGAGTAGACCGGCCGCCAGCCCGCCTGCTTCGCTCAGAAGTCTCCTTAAGGCAACTTAGCCGCTATATGAAGCTACTGACTGAATATCTGGAACGAGCGGTGCAGCTCGAAAGCCTGGCAGCCGACGAGAGCGATGGCCAGTTCAAAAAGCAATTGCTGACGCAAGCGGAATCATATCGCAAGCTCGCGGCAGAGCGTGCACTAGAATATGGACTTCCGATGCCTAGCCCTCCGCAGCCGAAGATTGTTTGACACGTCGGGCAAAACACCGGCAGAATAGCATCATCGAGACGAGTCTTATTTTGCGCCCGCGCCGGAGATTTCCGCCGCGGGTTTTTTGCGTCTCGATCCTGAAACAAAATAAGTGATTTGAAGGAAATTTCCAGATGACTGACCCAGTGAATGTCAACCTGCTGTCCCAGAACGCACTTGCGAGGGCAGCCGCCCGCCGAGCGGTGAAGCAACGCACGTTGACCGAAATCAAGTCCTTGGCCCGAACGCATACCGCCCTCGCCATGCGAACTCTCGTGCAGATCATGCGCGACAAGGAAGCGCCGGCCCATGCCCGCGTCGCCGCAGCGAGCCTCATTTTCGATCGCGGCTGGGGCAAGGCGTTGCAGCCGATTGTCGGCGACGACGGGAAGCCCGTGGAGTTTGTTCACCGCATCGAGCGGGTTATCGTTCATCCCGGCGACAACGTGATCATGGAAGCGCAGATCGAGGAGAGCGCACAGCGCGTGCCGATCAGCGTTCTCGGGAGCCTCGGCGCGATATGCGATTCCGAAGCAGCCTATGAGGAGCGTTGGCTGAATTCGCAGGAGCAGGCATGAGCGACATACTTCAGAAGCTGCTGCAACCGCGTGCCGCGCCGGGTCCAGAGCCGAAATGGCCGAAGTGGATCGCGGAGGCGCTTGCCTATCAGCCGGAGAGCTCTCCGGTGGGGCTGGACCCGCCGCCCAAAGCGGTCTCACCAGAAAGCGAGGAGCGACGCAACTTGCGGAAATTAAGTCGTGTACCCAACACTTGAACAGGGAAAGCCCGCGGGGACGCCGCGGGCTTCCTTATTTCTGAGACATTCCGACGGTCTCACCGAGAGGGCGGTCGCCGAGAAGCTACCGCCGTCGCGCGACCGCGACACCGAACAGGAAGGCGACGAACAGGCTGGCGAGCGGTGCTTCGCGCGTGATCGCCGCGACGGTCGCGAGAGTTCCGCCGGGCTTGCGCGATTGCTCGATGGTCGAAGTCAGACGGTCGACGGCCGCGTGCAGGCCTCCGGCGACTTCACCGATCGTGCGGGAGACATCCGCCGCCGTGTCGATGGCGCGTTCTGCCATGCCGGGTTGCGAGGTGGATTGCGGTATCTCCGTGCTCAAGCGCGTGACCTCCAGACCTGATGATGAAGACCGGCACCTTTGGCTATCCGCGCGAGCGCTCGTTTTGAACAGCGGGTCTGACGACCTTTGGCTATCCGCGACAGGCGCCGTCATTTAACGGCGGGTGCCGGCCTTGGATGGGCAATTCAAGGCACGGGCTTTTGTTCCTGGCAAGCGAAGGCCCCCGTGAAACGACGGGTGCGAATCTCTGTTAGGCTGGCTCAACCTTGTCGAGGTTAAGGAGGCCGCCGTGACCGATCGAACCATGACGGATCGCGCCCGGCGCATCGCTTTGCTCGGCGCCCCCATCGACATGGGGGCATCGCAGCGCGGCACCTTGATGGGCCCTGCGGCGCTGCGGACCGCGGGCCTTGCCACATTGCTCGAAAGTCTGGATTTCGAGGTCGTCGACTATGGCGATCTTTCCGTGGCCGAGGTCGGGGACCTCACCGACAGGCCGCCCGCAAGAGCCAATCACTACCGCGAGATCCAGCGCTGGTCCCGCATTCTGAGCCAACGAGGCTATGAGATCGCGAAAACCGGCGCGCTGCCGATCTTCCTCGGCGGCGATCACACGCTGTCGATGGGATCGGTCAACGCGATGGCGCGTCATTGGCAGGAGCGCGGCCGGGAGCTGTTCGTGCTCTGGCTCGACGCCCATGCCGACTACAACACGCCGGGGACGACGATCACCGCCAACATGCACGGCATGTCGGCCGCGTTCCTGTGCGGCGAGCCCGGCCTCGACGGCCTACTCGGCGACGATCCGCGCGCGTCAATCGCTCCGGACAAGCTCGATCTGTTCGGCGCGCGTTCGATCGACAAGCTGGAAAAGGAGCTGATGCGCGCCCGCCGCATCAGGGTCGTCGACATGCGCCAGATCGACGAGTTCGGCGTCGCCGTGTTGATCCGGCGCGTCATCGAGCGGGTCAGGGCGAGCAACGGCGTGCTGCATGTGAGCTTCGACGTCGATTTTCTCGATCCATGCGTGGCGCCGGGCGTCGGCACCACGGTGCCGGGTGGCGCGACCTATCGCGAGGCGCATTTGATCATGGAGCTGCTGCACGATTCCGGCGTGGTCGGGTCGGTCGACATCGTCGAGCTCAATCCCTTTCTGGACGAACGTGGCCGGACGGCGCGCACGGCCGTCGAGCTGATCGGCAGCCTGTTCGGCCAGCAGATCACCGACCGGCCGACGCCGAGCAACGCGATCGCTCCGGGCGAGTAGATCTCGCGTACGGCACTCAGTGCGCCACAAGGGCAATGGTTGGAGGCGTGCTGTTCCTGGTGCGGGCGCCTTTGTTGCTGCAGAAGAGAAGGTACGCCCAGTTTGGCCCGGAACTTGCTGGAAGGATGCAGGGAACCGGGAGGGGCGCTTTTGAGTTAACCTGCAGTCGGACAATAGCGGATCCTTCGATGACAAGTGGTCGTTTCGCGAACTCTATCTCCACCGCGCTCCGCCATCCCGGCGTGATTGCGCTCATCGTGGCAGGCGTGACGATTGCAGCAATGCTGATCGTCGACCATGGTCCCTGGAGCCGCGCCAAGACTCAGCCGGCGCATGTGGCGATGTATGCGACGACGGGAGAAGCGGCACGGGCCGCTGGTGCCGAGGTGCTTCCGACCAAACCGAAATCACCGATCGAGCCGGCGCGGCCGGGGCCCAAGACGTCCCCGGCCATCAATCCCGTGACGCCGTAGGGACGTCAGCTCTTCCGACCATAGTTCAGGAGTCCCCCGCTCGTCTTCGGCGGATGCGCGCGCAAGGCATCCTCGTTCGGTTCGGTGCCCCAGCCGGGCCGGTTCGGCACGACCAGATAGCCGTTCTCGATCTCCGGCTCGTGCGTGAAGAGCTCGCGGTCCCAGGCGAGACGATCGATATCGATTTCCATGATGCGCAGGTTCGGAACGGCGGCGCAGAAATGGGCGTTCGTCATCGAGCAGAGATGGCCGTAGAAATTGTGCGGGGCGACGTTGACCTCGAAGGCTTCCGCGGCGGCTGCGATCTTCATCGATTGCCAGACGCCGTTCCATGGCGTGTCGATGATCGCGACGTCCATGGCCTGCGCCTGGAAATAGGGCAGGAATTCGCGCAAGGAGAGCAGCGTCTCGCAGGAGGAGATCGGATGCGGGCTTTGTCTGCGAATATAGCCGAGGGCGTCCGGGTTGAAGCTGTCGATCTCGACCCAGAACATGTCGATATCGGCAATGGTGCGCAGGATCCTCAAGTAGCCTTCGGTCTTGGCGTTGAAGTTGCAGTCCAGGAGGATGTCGACGTCGGGGCCGGCACCGTCGCGGATCGCTTCCAGGTGCATGTGCAGGTCGCGCAGGATCTTGCGGTCGACGTTGATCTCGGGCGCGAAGGGCGAGCCGAAGCCGGGGCGCCAGCCGGTCGGTCTGCCGTCGTCATAGGAAAAGATGTTGGTCTTGAGCGCGGTGAACTTCTTCTCGCGCACCTCGCGGCCCATCGCCTTGACGCCGTCGAGGTCTTCGATCGGCGGCTTGTACCAGGACGGGTGATTGATGCGCCATGTGGCGCAATGCGACCAGTAGACCCTGATACGGTCGCGCAGCTTGCCGCCGAGCAGCTCGTAACAGGGCACGCCGAGACACTTCGCCTTGGCATCAAGCAGCGCGTTCTCGATCGCACCTAACGCTTGCGCGACCACGCCACCGGCGGCGGGACGCGTCGCCGCGAACAATTCCGCATGGATGCGCTCGTGCTGGAAGACGTTCTGCCCGATGACGCGAGCCGAGAGGCGCTGGATGGCAGCCCCGACGCCGGGCGAGCCAAAACCCTCGTCGAACTCGCTCCAGCCGACGATGCCGTCCTCGGTCGTCAGCTTGACGAAATGGTAGTTTCTCCAGCCGGCATCGCAGGCGAGGATTTCGAGGCTTGTTGCTTTTGACGATTGGATCATGTCGCTCCCTGTCGCCGGCCCGGCGTTGTTCTTGTTGTGGTCCGATCGCGAGCCGGCCTGGCGACAATTGTTAGGCCAACACTGGAGTGGCGGGAAGCCCGCCTCAAGCCGCCCAGGCGTCGGTTTTGGCGCTTTCGGGCGGGAAAACCCCGTAGAATCCGCTGTTAATAATCACGATCTTTCCCGGGATCGTCGCGAAAACGCGCCAGGTTCTGACGCTTTTGGCCACAATCGGAGACGACGTTCCGGCCATGAAATTTCTGGCCACGATTTCGATTCTGGCGTTGCTCACGATGAGTGGGGCCGTCATTTCCGATCGGATTCTGACGTCGGAGCAGCACGTCGCGCAAGGGGTGGAATAGCGCGGCGGGCGAGGACGCTTCTTGTCTTTTGGGGGAGGCAGATGCTTTCGATAGATCAGTTCTTGCGGTTCATCAGCGTGCCGGCCGTGTTCGCCGCCTTCATCATCGCCTCGCAGATTTCGGCGGCGCTGTCGCCGGTCTAGCTTCAGCCGATCAGCGACGAGCCGAGCAGAGCAAGGACGGCCAGCGCCATCAGCGCGGTGCCGAGCCAGCCCAGAGCGATCAGCCATGACCGGGCCCTGAAGCGGTCCATGATCGCGCGGCTCGAGACGATCAGCATCATCATCGCCATGATCGGGACCGCGACGATGCCATTGAGCACCGCGCTCCACACCAGCATGTGGATGGAGTCGATCCCGGTGAAGCCGAGGCCGAAGCCGATGATGGTTGCGGCGGCGATGATGGTGTAGAAGCCGACCGCCTCGCCCGGCTTGGCCTCCAGCGTCGCCCGCCAGCCGAAGATCTCCGCAACGCCATAGGCGGCCGAGCCCGCCAGCACCGGGATTGCGAGCAGTCCCGTGCCGATGATGCCGGTCGCAAACAGCGCGAAGGTGAAGTCCCCGGCGAGCGGCCGCAGCGCTTCGGCCGCCTCGGTCGCCGAATTGATCTTGGTGACGCCGTTCGCATGCAGCACGGAGGCCGTGGTCAGGATGATGAAGAAGGCGATGCCGTTCGAGAGCAGCATGCCCGAGAAGGTGTCGGTCTTGATGCGGTCGAGCTCGCGGCCGCCGCCGCGCTTGAGCTCGCGCAGCGGCTTGTCGCGCCTGCCCTGGTTCATCTCCTCGACCTCCTGCGAGGCCTGCCAGAAGAACAGATACGGGCTGATGGTGGTGCCGAGCACGGCCACGACCATCATGAGATAGTCGGCGTTGACGTCGGCCTTCGGCCAAACCGCGGCGAGCAGCGCCGTGCTCCACGGGATCTTGACGGTGAAGGCGGTCGCGACATAGGCGAACAGCGCCAAAGTGAGGAATTTCAGCACCGGCGAATAGCGGCGATAGGGCAGAAATACCTGGAGCAGGGTCGAGCCCGCCGCGAAGATCAGCGCGTGCTCGTGGTTGAGCCCGCCGATCACGAGCGAGAGCGCCTCGGCCATCGCGGCAATGTCGGCGGCGATGTTGAACGTGTTCGCCGCCACCAGCATGGCGACGAGGCCCAGCACCGCCCATCGCGGCGCGATCTTCATGACATTGGCGGCGAGCCCCTTGCCGGTGACGCGGCCGATCTGCGCGCTGACGAGCTGGATGGCGATCATGAACGGCGTGGTGAGAAACACCGTCCACAACAGCCCGTAGCCGAATTGCGCGCCGGCCTGCGAATAGGTGGCAATGCCCGACGGATCGTCGTCGGCAGCGCCCGTGATCAGGCCCGGCCCCAGCCTTTGCAGAAGCGTCGGCGAGGATTTCGTCGGAGTGAGGGCGCTGTCGCTCATCGAAGGGGACCTCGGTCGGGGGCGCGTTGTCATAGCAAATGCCAGCAAGGGAACGTAAGTTCCATGCTGCGCGAGAGGTCCGCAATTTCTGAAAAGGCTAATTCGGCTTGACTGACGGGCAAAACACCGGTAGAGTGTCACCATCCCAGGATATCGTCTCGAGACATCCGGCACCTCAAGGCCATCCGCGGAGTCCGCCCGCGTCGGCTGGCTGGATTTCGGTGGAAGGCGTGCGCCGCCTCGTTACTTGATGCTGACGAACATGCCCCAGGCGGCGGCCAGCGCGGCGCCGGTGAAGAGCACCACGGGATTGTCGCAGAACGTGTTGCCGTATGTGCAGACGTCCGCGCCGAACTGTCCAAGCTCGTGATGGCTCGCCGAGTAGAACAATCCCGACAGCACCAGCAATGCAGCGGCGACGTAGTACATTGGCGTCTCTCCGAAACCTTCCGATTGGCGTCCATGCAGGTGTCCCAGCATGGCGCGAAGAGATTTCGTTTCGCCGAATCCGCTTTGCTGCATTTAAGATAAAGTTTGACCTGTCGGGCAAAACACCGGCAGGATGACATCATGAGCGGGTGCCGGCGATCGCGATGGTGACCGGCCTTCGACAGCAAAAAGGCCCCGCATTGCGGGGCCTTTGCCGTGTTGGAGCTTGACCGATCAGCGCCGCGTGCCGGTGCCGTAGAGCTCGCGCTCGCGGCCGACGTCCTCCGGCGACAGCGGCGGGCTTGCCGCATCGAAGTCGGTCCAGCCGCTCTTCTGCCAGGCCGCGCTGCGCTCCTGCAGGTTCACGGCGCGCTCGTTGAGCAGCGCATCGAGGCGGGCGCGGTCCTGGTCGGGCACCCGCGCGGTCACCAGCGTGCCGCCGCGGCGAACGCCTTCGGCATAGCGCGAGGCGTCTTCCCTTGAAACGCCCGCTTCCGTCAGCGCGCCGATGATGCCGCCCGTGGCCGCGCCGGCCGCCGCACCGACGGCCATTGAAGCGAGCCAACCCGCCGCGACGACCGGCCCGAGGCCGGGGATCGCTAGCAGGCCGAGGCCGGCAAGCAAACCGGCCGCGCCGCCGAGGCCGGCACCGATGCCGGCACCGGTTCCGGCGCCCTCGGCGCGATCGTCGACGCCGTCGCGATCGCGGTCGACCTTGCCGGAGCGAGAGCCGTACCAATTGTCGGAATTGTTGGCGACGATGCTGATGTCGGAGTGCGGCACGCCGGCTGCTTCGAGACGGGTCACGGCGCGCTCGGCATCGGCGTAATTGTCGTAAAGGCGAGAGATGGTGACGGTCATTGCTTGGTCTCCTGATTGGTTCGTTACTTCGCGGGGTTGACGTTGCCCTGGAAGTCCAGGCTGACGTCGGTCTTGGTGCCGGCCTTGTCGGCCTTGCCGCGCCAGACGCCCTGGTCGTCCTTCTTCAGGCCGGAGACGTTGGAATATCCCGCCTCTTCGATCTTCGACTTCGCCTGGCCTTCGGTAAAGCTGTTGCGGCCGGCGACCGGTTTGTTGGAATTGTTCCGGTCCGAGCTGTTGACGGCGTTGTTGCCCGGCCCGCTTTGCGCAGGCTGCGGCTGCGCGCCCGCAGGCACCGCTGCGAGCAGCAACATGGTCGTGGCGAGTAGAGTGAGACGTCGCATTTTTTTGTCCTCCGGCAAGTGAATGTGTCGGCGACAACAGGTGAGACTCGAATTGGTTGCTCGCGTTCGAAGCTTCCGAGTGCCGCAGCTGTCTTCGCGTTCGCTCCTTGCATCGATGCAAGCTCGGTCAACGAACGTATCGAAGGCGTGCGAGCTCGCGCGTGTTTGAAGAGCTCACGACCGCGTTCTTGTTCGGACCGCGGGGTTAGGAACAATTGTTCACTTTGGTACTTAGGAACCAGGTGTTTTCCGTGGACCGCCATGACCGACAAAAGCCAGGCAGAGCGTCTCGTACAGCGACCTCCACAGACGGGGCCTTCCTGCCCCGGCTGCCACACGCCATCGCGCTTCGTCACCTCGGTGCTCGACGTGAAGCAGGACAGGCAGATCCTGGTCTACCGGTGCGACACGTGCAGGGAAGAGATCTGGCGGTAGCGCCGCTGAGCCGAACGGAGCCGCAGGACAGCGCAGACGTATTCTATTTTGCCGACGCATCAATCGATGCGGCACGAAAGACTGAGAGGCGCGTCACTTCACGGACTGCGCTTGGGCTTGCTTCGTGGCAGGCTCCCAAGGCGCGGGAAGGATGACTCGGATCGGGCGCGCTTCTGCGGCGCCTTGAGCAGCGGGCTGAGCTTGATCCTTGGCGGGATCGGCCAGAGCCGCGGACAGCAGTGCAATCAGCAACGCCAGCGAAGTCGCCACAAGTCTCAAATCCAGCATCGAAGCCTCCGGTCTCCGCATCAACGCGGGCGGCGCGAGTTGGTTCGTTCTCGACCGGGAACAAGTGGCAATTTTCGATGTTTGAAACAGACAGACCCGGATGACCGGGCTGCTGGAGGAGGACACGATGAACATCAAGACCATCATTGCCGCTGCCGTTCTGACGTCGGTCGCGGCTCCCGCATTCGCGCAGTCGTTCTACGTGGTGCAGGACGTCAAGACCAAGAAATGCACCATCACGGAGGCGAAGCCGACGACTACGGAAACCACCGTCGTCAGCGGCGACACCGTCTACAAGACCAGGACTGAAGCCGAGGCGGGCATGAAGACCGTCAAGGTTTGCACGTCGAACTGAGGAGAATGGCGATGCCTGTACTTTTGCTTTGGGCCGTCCCGGCCGTGATCGTTCTCGGTGGCGGCGTTTATCTGATCGGCCACATGCACTGAGGCAAGGCCCCGGCGCCGTGGACTCACGGCGCCGGGTCTTCGTGGAAAGTCCGCGCAAGCGGCAAGCAAAAGCCCGCGTGGAGCAATCCGCGCGGGCTTTCGGTCATGAACCGGCCTTGAGGAAAATCTGGCAAGCAGCCCTCAACCGGCGAGGGATACGTCGATCCGTCCAAGCCCCCGCACCGCCGGCAGCGACATCAAGCCGGGCTTGGCGAAATGATAACCCTGGAACAGCGCGATGCCGGCGGCCCTGAGAACCGTGAGTTCAGCCTCGTTCTCGACGCCCTCGGCCAAGACCGTGATATCGAGCTCGCGCGCCATGGCCGCCACGCCCGATACGATGACCTGCTTGGGGTGACTGAGATGGATGTCGCGCAGCAGCTCCATGTCGATCTTGATGAGATTCGGCTGCAGCCGGGCAAGCAGGCCGAGGCCGGCATAGCCGGCGCCGAAATCGTCCAGCGCGGTCCAGAAGCCGAGGGCCTTGTAGGCGCGCACGATGTTTTCGACATGCGTGGGATCGCTCATCCGCTCGTTCTCGGTGAACTCGAACATCAGATTGGACGCGGGGAAATTCGCCCGACGCGCGGCCTCGAGCGATTTCTGGATGCAGGCGCGCGGCTCGTACACGGCGTTCGGCATGAAATTGATCGAGAGGCGCGCGCGCGGATCGGCAAACAGCTTGCCTGCGGTTTCGATCGCCATGACGCGGGCGGCCTGGTCGAAGCGGTAGAGCTGATCGTCGGTGAGCTGGCTGAGGACGCTGTGGGCGTTCTCGCCGTTCGGGCCGCGCACCAGTGCTTCATAGCCCCAGATCCTGTTCTCGGCGACGTCGACGATTGGCTGGAACGCCATCTTGAATGCGAACGGCAACTCCTTTCCGTCGGCACATCCCGCACACTTCACGACCATTTTGCCAAACTCCCGCAGCCCTCGGAGAGGTGGACGTTATGGCGCAGCGGTTAAGGAACAGCGAAGTGGGGAGGGCCGCCGCGGCCGGGTTGCGTTCAATTGTGCACACTAGCCGGCTGGTGATCGGCGTTTCGGCGCGACGAAACATTGCTGAAACAGAGCTGAAACCCGATTGTCCTGAACTCCCTCGCGCCCGGTTCCGACCAACGGAGCGAAAAGGAGATCATCATGATCCAGATCGGTTCGAAGGAAGAAGTCGCGTTCCTGCTGGCGCTGTTCGGCACCCACACCCAGCCGGTGAAGCGGCCGAAGCCGAAAACGCAGCAAAGGTAGAGAGGCTGAACCCATGCCAGGTTTGGCCGAATGCCAGAGCCTGCTCAGGCTCCTGATCGCCAGGGGCGATCCCAAGGCCATCCCGCTCGCCAAAGGCGCCATCGATCAATATCTGAACACGGCGCCGGTCAGCGCGCGGGGGCGCGGCCTGCGCGTGCTCCAGCGCGACGCACTCGACCAGCATGATGTGGCGGTCGGCGTGCAGCGCTCGTTCGCCGAGACGGTGGACGCCTATATCGCGTGCAAGCTTGCCGAGGAGTAGGGCGGCCGCGTAAGCGGGCGCGCTCATGGCACGCGACGCCTCCGGTCCCGTGATGCAGGTGACGTTCGGGCTCGAAGCCGTGATGCGCGCGTCGCGACCCCAATCACACGATCATTGATGCGTCAGAAGTCGGCAGCGGCTGCTCGGGGTCCAGCACGGCGACCTTCCGGCCGAGCTGCCAGACCTCGACCTTGCCGTGCCGCGTGAACTGTCGTGCGAAGCCGAGAGCGGACGAATCGGACGAAGCCTCGAACGGTTCGGCGGAACGAAAGACGCCGTTCTCGCCGACGAGATAAGCGCGATATTGTAGCGTCATGTCGGAGCCCTCAGGCCGGGCGAGCGCAGCCAGGCATCGATCTGCATGGCGGTCTCGTCCTGCCGCGCGCGGCGCAGCAGCATCTCGCGGCGGCGCCCCGGCGCGATCGCACGCGCTTCGTCGCGGCAGCGTGCGGCTTCGTCGGCGAGTCTTTCGTTGAGTGTTGTGGTCTGTTTGAAACGACGCCGCCTCAGCATGGCGTTGCTCCCTCGTTGGAGGAGGGCGGGAGCGCTGGTCGCGTTCTCATCACCGATCTTGTGCCAGGTGCCTTGCGGTGACGTATAAACCTTACGCCCGCCGCGACCGAGAGTCTGTATCTTTTGATAGGCCGCGGGGATCTAATTCCGAGCGCTCTTCCTGAGCTTTTTGAGCGACTTACTCAATTGAATGCGACGCAATAGTTAACCCTCGAAAGCGCACCGGCATCCTGAGAGAGGTGACGGCAGTCGCTGAGGGGACCGCTTGGCGGGTCAATAGTAGCGGAATCTCGCGAGTGCCGCGCCGATCGGCACGCGCTCACCGGCTGATCATGGGCTGAAGGCTAGGTCTCTTGCCACGTGTTACTTCGGTCAGAACACGTTCGACAACGAACTGAGACACATCCCTAAAAGAATCAAATTGTTTAATCATATGAGAGAGAAAGGATGCCTCGGCGAACCAGAACACCTGGCCATGAAATGACAACGAAGTTGATGGCATCACGACGTAATCCAGAATAGCGTCATTATCCTCCGCAAGTCGCAGCGCCACAACCCATCCTGGGGGCCACCTTACGCGGCGAACGAGCTTCCACTTTGGCGGATTTCTGACATATCGTCTGCAAGCGGATACTCGAAAGCAGATATTCACGGCGTCATCGACTCGGAGACACTCAGTCGACAAGTCAAAGGTGGCATTCCGCCCGGATTGCTCAAGGACTCTTTGTAGCAGTGCTGCATTTCCTCGCTGAATCTCTACCAACCTTTTGCGCCTATCAAGTTTGGCCCAGTAACTCTTATTGCCGGCATAGCCGATCATGCGGTAGAGATTCCGCAGAGTGCCGAAGTGCTTTAGATAGGTCGCCATAGACGGAAGGCCCGGGGCAGCGTCAATAATAGGCGCGCTCAACTTCCCTTTCTTCATGAGAAGTTTTCGAAGGCGCACCAGCATTTCTTCTTCCGATATTTTGACGCAACGTTGTTCTAGAGCGTTGCTCACCCTTCTAAAGACAATGTGATCAATAATCGGTTCAATGGCGCCCTCGCTCCTAACCCAGACCTCCTTAGGATTGGTGGTCCTCTTAGCTCCGAGCTTCCGCGAGAGCCTATTATACACCACGTTGCCAATGTAGGCTTCTCGACGCAGAAGTGCGCTGATCGAGCTCTGCGTCCACGGTCCTCCCCTGTTGGTCAAGACGCCCCGCTTGTTAAGCTCACGGGCGATTTCTTCTTGAAACGCCCCGTCGAGATATCGATTGAAGATCCATCGGACGACCTCGACCTTTTCGTCTGGTCCAGGAGCCAGCCTCACCCGATCTGTCGAGAGAAATTTGTGCTCACCCGCTTCTAACGTTCCTTTCCAACGGCACTCGTCGTCCACAACCTGTCGTTCTAACCCAAAGGGCGCTCGACCGCCCACTTTGAAGCCTTTCCTCGAAAGACGGACAGACGCCGCGTGAACTTTCGCGGAAAGCTCCCGGCTGAACTCAGCCGCCATAATTCTTTTGATATTCTTCACGATGCTGGAGAGTAAGCTGCCGTCATTGTCGAACTGTTCCGCACAATACGTAACTTTAACACCTGCTTTCCGGCAGATGAACTCGTAGTGCGCGCTCTCGTCGACGTCTTGAAAGCGGCCCCAGCGGCTGACGTCGAAGATCAGCAAATGCCCAAAGTCCGCCTGAAGAGAACTGACATCATCAATTAGTTTGGTTATTCCTTGTCTGTTTCTGATTGTTAGTCCGCTCTCGCCCGCGTCGCGATACGTGCGGACAATCTCTAAATTGTGAAGTTCTGCGTACGCGGCGATAACCGCCGCCTGATTTTCGATCGAGTATTGCTGATGGTCTGTGGACATCCGGACGTATTGCGCTGCGCGACGCTTGTCTTGCGGGCGAAGCGAACGACCTTTGTGTGCAATGAGAGCTTTCGACATGGCCCTGACCGCGCCTTCCAAACACCAGTCGCTCATTGTTTGAATGAAAAATGTAACCGGGCCGAGCTGAAATACAATCAGCACTCCTGTCTTACTTAGCTGTCGATCTTCCTGTCCTTCGCAGAGAATGACGCAGCAGTTCCGCTTGTGGCCGATTCTGTTGAAGAAGGGCGGCTGTTGCGGCGCAGAGGGATCAATGATTCAGTCTGTCTAATTGGCAGGACTGAAGATCATGACGGGGCATCGACAAGTCGAACAGGCTGCGTTGTTCTATGAGTTCTCGCTCGAAAGGCATATTCCCACTGACCACTTGCTCTGGTCGATCGATAGATTTGTCGACCTTGAAAGGGTCAGCAGGCGCTGGCATCTTTCTGATGCGATGAGGTTCATCTCAATTTGGCCAATCGGTGGTTCTGCTGGCTCGGTCTGGATGGGGCGGTGCGGGGTCACTCGACATTCTCCAAGAACGGGCATGGCCGCTTCCGGCAGAGCGACCTTTAGGCAGCAGGCGGCCCGAACCACTGCGTCAATGCGGTCTCGAGTCCGGATTGGTTCTCGTCTCCCGCCCAAGCCACGTGCCCATCCGGCCGCACCAGCACTGCGACCAGCGTGGTGACCTGTCCGATCACCGGCAGCTCCCAGGGGCCAACCGTGCTGGCGTCGACCACATCGATGCGATGTTTCCAGGGCGCGATATCGGTGCCGCCTCGCTCGCCAAATGCGAGCATCACGCCGCGCGCGCGATGCAGCAGCGTGAACAGTCTCAGCTTCCGCCCTTCAACCATCAGCTCGAGATCGGGCATGCGCCGGCCGAGCAGCGGGTGGCCTTCGCCAAGATCGTAAGCGATGTCGAGGCCGCTCATCATGGCGCCAAAACGTTTGCGCGGCTCGTCCATGGCAAGCAGCTCCGCAATGGTGTCGCGCGCCGCCTTGAGGCCATCGTCGCCGCGGCGGAGCAGGGCGATCTGCGCCATGGTATTCTTCAAGACGCGCGCGGCCACCGGATGGCGCTCGATGTGGTAGCTGTCGAGCAGGCTGTCGGGCGAGCTGCCTTTCACCACCTGCGCCAGCTTCCAGCCGAGATTGACGGCGTCCTGCACACCGAGGTTGAGGCCTTGCCCGCCGACGGAGTGGTGGATATGCGCGGCATCGCCGGCGAGCAGCACGCGGCCCTTGCGATAAGTCAAAGCCTGCCGGGCCGCATCGGTGAAACGGGAGATCCAGGCGGGATTTGTCACGCCGAAATCGGTGCCGTAGGCCGCGACGAGGGCATCGCTGAGATCGCGCATGTCAGGCTCGCCGGTTCGCGCGAGCGTTGCTTCCGTCAACACGACCAGCACGCGTCCGCTCTCCGTCTTGCTGAGGCCGTGAAAGCCGAGCGCATCGTGGCGCAGGCCGAGCTGCGGCTCCTCGCTCATCTCGACCTCGGCCATGAGATTGCTGAGTGTCGGTGAGGAACCAGGGAAATCGATGCCGGCTGTCTTGCGAACCAGGCTGCGGCCGCCGTCGCAGCCGACGAGATAGTTTGTGCGCAACCGCTCGCCGCCGGATAGCGAGACATCGACGCCGGTCTCGTCCTGCACGAAGCCGGTGACCTCGCGATTGCGATAGAACGTGACCGCGAGCTCTTCGACCCAGTCGGCCAGGATGCGCTCGACATGGTTCTGCCGCAGCGCGAGTCCGTAAGCGTGCCTTGTGGGGAGATCGCCGATGTCGAGCCTGGTCCAGGCAAAGCCGGCGAGCTGGACGATCTTTCCTTCGCGCAGGAAGCGGTCCGCGACGCCGCGCTGATCGAGGACCTCGATGGTGCGCGCATGCAGGCCCCCGGCGCGTGTC
>NZ_LFJC01000003.1:1001755-1002121 GCF_002776695.1 Bradyrhizobium nitroreducens | reverse complement strand
GGCACACCCCCACCTGTTTCCGGCGAAAAACCCATTTGAGAAGATGGGCCTGCAATCGACCTCGCGCGAAACGCCGCATGCTAATTTTGACGAGCTGGCAGCGTTCCCTGCGAAGGCGATCGAGTTGGGCTATCCGTCTTTGGCAACGGGCGTCCTGATCGGTTGGGAATGGCTGCAGCGCAAGGCTCATATCTTCATCCGGTTCATGGCGGATCACTGCCGGCCGGAGAGCCGCCCGAACCACGTCTATGTCATCAACTACAAGACGAGCACGGGCTCATGGGAGCCGCTCTTCGATAAGAAGGGTAAGCCGCTCTATCCCCTGCTAATGGCCGAACTCGACGCCATGAAAGCATTGCGGCCGAG
>NZ_LFJC01000003.1:397587-1001745 GCF_002776695.1 Bradyrhizobium nitroreducens | reverse complement strand
AGAACCGAAGCTCTAGATTCTTGTTTTGACGCGTTTTCTTCACGCGAACCGGTGTCCACTTCGCTCGAAAACGCTCTAGCCGTAGCGGAAGTCGAGCAACTGGGCGAAGGACTGCAGCTCGATGAGGTAGCGATGCACGAGGGGGCCGTCACCCGCCATCGCGGCATGTGCGATCTCGCCGCTGCTGGCGATGGCGCCGTCGATCAGGCGGCGAAACTCGCCTTGAGCGGCGATCTCGCCATTTGCCCATTCGTTGCAGCGTTGGAGCCGATCGCGGAATGCGCTTGCGGCGGCGACAGTCCCTTCGGCGTTCGCCGATGCCGGCTGGTCGCCGTACCTGATCGCGGCAACCCGCAACGTTTCCATGGCGGGCGCGATCTCGAAGATGCAATCGCCGAGATCGTAGAGGCCCGCCTGGCGCCGGAGCGCGTGAAAAGCCTGCCGGATCGCAAGCAGCTCGCGGCCGGCGGCGGCATTGTCGCCGCGGTCCAGCGCGCCCGCGATCGTCGTGAGCTGGTCGCGCCCCCGGTCGAGAAATCCCGACACATCGGCTGGCGGATGAGCGGGCAGGAGGCCGGGCGCGTTCGGGGCGAGCTGCTTCCACCGGGCGACCGCCTCGTCGGTCTCGATCTGCGCCAGCGCGACGTTTCCGGTGCGCGCATAGCTCGCGGCCGTGCGCAGATTGGCCATGATCGGCGCCATCGCCGAGACGAAATCCGCTGGCTTTTCAGCCTCCGCACCAAACGCGAGTGCGTTCGAGGCGAGCCAGGCCAGCAGCACGATGGTGCAGCGCAAGATCGGAACTCCTTGTCACATTCGTGTATTCGAATATCATAATGAAAATGAGCAGCGCGCAAGATCTTCCGACGCCCGAAAGCCTGTTGTCGCTTCGCACGCCGACGCGGCGCGGTCTTCTCTCATTAGTCGCCGGCGCGGCATTGGCCGGCCGCGGCGCGGCGGCGGCCGAGCCCGCCGTGGGAGAAGACGGGCTCTATCACGAGCCCTGGTTCCTGCAGAGCTTCCTCGATCTGCGCGAGGATCTGGAGAGCGCCGCGGCCGGCGGCAAGCGCCTCGCCGTCATGTGGGAGCTGCGCGGCTGTCCCTATTGCCGCGAGACGCATCTGGTGAATTTTGCCGACGCCGGCATCGCCGGTTATATCCGCGACAATTTCGAGGTATTGCAGCTCAACCTGATCGGCTCGCGCAAGGTGACCGATTTCGACCGCGAGGAATTGGCGGAGAAGGACCTCGCCCGGAAATACGGCATCCGCTTCACGCCCACCTTCCAGTTCTTTCCGCCGTCCGTGGATGGCCTCCAAGCGAAAGACGCGATGGCGCGCGAGGTGGCGCGGGCACCCGGTTATCTCAAGCCGCCGCACTTCCTGGCGATGTTCCGCTTCGTGCGGGAGCGCGCCTATGAGCGCGGCTCGTTCCGGGATTTCCTCGCAGCCAACGGCTGATGGGACGCGTCCAGCGAATTTCGCTTGACGCTGCCATTCATATGAACATATCATAATAACTGAATTTGATGGACCGTGAGTCCATCGTGGTCGAAAGCGGGCGTCACCCCGCGATAAGGGTAGGAAACATGCGGCGCTCGCTTGCGGCTGCGTTTGCACTTTGTCTGTCGGCCAGTGTCGGCCTCGCGCAAGAGGCCGTCAAGGAGCCGATCAAGCTCGATGTCGTCAACGACTCCCTGCCCAAATCCCTGACCGGCGCGCCCGGCGATGCCGCCGCCGGCAAGAAGGTGTTCCTGACGCGCACGCTCGGCAATTGCCTGGCCTGCCATCAGGTCACCAGCCTGAAGTCGGAGGAATTCCACGGCGAGTTCGGCCCGTCGCTCGACGGCGTCGCCGGCCGCTACAGCGAGGCGCAACTCCGCCTCATCGTCGCCGACCCCAAGCGCATCTTCACCAACACCGTGATGCCCGCGTTCTTCAGGAACGAGGGCCTCAGCCGGGTGCGGCCGGAATTCGTCGGCAAGTCCATTTTGACGGCCGCGCAGGTCGAGGACGTCATCGCTTTTCTCAAGACGCTGAACTGACGGCGAGGAGGATCAGGAATGAAAGCCATCAATCGACGGCAGGCATTTGCGCTCGGGGGCGGCTTCGTCATGCTGACGCTGATGCCCATGGCGGCGGATGCCGAAGTGACGGGCGACGCGGCGAAGTGGATCGAGAAGTTCACTGGCGGCAAGCAGCCGGTGAAGGGCAAGATTTCGCTCGATCTGCCGGAGATCGCGGAGAACGGCAACACCGTTCCGCTGTCGATCAACATCGAGAGCCCGATGACCGCGGACTCCTACGTCAAGGACGTCATGATCCTCGCCGACGGCAACCCGAACGCGGGCGTGGCGACGCTGTCGTTCACGCCGCTGTCCGGCAAGGCCGAAGCCTCGATCCGGATCCGGCTCGCGACCACGCAGAACGTGATCGCGGTCGCGAAGATGAGTGACGGGTCGCTGTTCACGGAGCAGAAGACCGTCAAGGTCACCATCGGCGGCTGCGGCGGCTAAAGGCTTCAGGAGAGAAACAATGGCAGACAAACCGCGCATCAAGCTCCCCAAGGAAGCGGCCAAGGGCGAGGTGATCCAGATCAAGACCCTGGTCTCGCACGTCATGGAATCGGGCCAGCGCAAGGACGCGCAGGGCAAGACCATTCCGCGCAAGATCATCAACAAGTTCGCCTGCGAGTTCAACGGCAAGCCGGTGTTCTCGTGCGCGCTGGAGCCGGCGATCTCGGCCAATCCCTACATCCAGTTCGACGCCAGGATCGACGAGGCCGGAACCTTCAAGTTCGCCTGGACCGACGACGACGGCTCGGTGATCACGGCCGAAGAGAAGATTGCGCTCAAGGCATGATGCGCGCGGCGCATTGAGGGAGGCACCGATGGCGCGACGATATCTTGGGTTGGCCGCTCTGGTCGTGGCCGCCGCGTCGGTTGCGACGCTCGCGGTCGCGGACGAGGCCGAGCGCAAGGGCGTCGCGGCGCCGCCCGGCCACGTCTTCAAGACCATCATCTCCGGCTACGAATTCCGCAGCAAGGAGACCCGCGCGCTGCAGGACGATGACCTCGAAAACCCGGGCTTCCTCGCGGTGGAGCGCGCCGCTGATGCCTGGAAGAAGGCCGAGGGCAGCGAGGGCAAGTCCTGCATGAGCTGTCACGGCGAGGCCGAGACCAGCATGAAGGGCGTCGGCGCCGCCATGCCGAAATGGGACGACAAGCTGAAGAAGCCGGTCAACCTCGAGCAGCGCATCAACATCTGCCGCAGCGAGCACATGAAGGCCGAGCCCTGGAAATTCAAGTCCCGCGAGCTCACCGACATGACCACCTTCGTGCGTTACCAGTCGCACGGCATGCCTGTCGCGGTGAAGACCGACGGGCCGATGTCGCCCTGGTTCGAGCGCGGCAAGCAGATCTATTACACGCGCTACGGCCAGCTCGATCTTGCCTGTGAGTCCTGCCATGAGCGCAACAACGGCAAGTTCATGCGCGCCGATTTCCTCAGCCAGGGCCAGACCAACGGCTTTCCGACCTACCGGCTGCGCGACCAGCGCCTGGTGCCGCTGCACGAGCGCTTCGAAGGCTGCATGTTCGACGTGCGCGCCGAGCCGTTCAAGCCGCTCTCGGACGAGTTCCTCGCGCTCGAGCTCTATGTCGCCTGGCGCGGCATCGGCTTGCCGGTCGAGACGCCCTCGGTGCGCAACTAACCACGGTTTCCAGGAGCATCGCGCATGATCTCTCGCCGCGAATTCATGCAGGTCGCCGCGGCCACGGCCGCGCTGGCCGGCACAGGCTCCGGCCTGACCCGGGCGGTCGCCCAGCAGCGCCTGACCGAGAAGGAATTGCTGGCATTCGAGCCGCTCGGCAACGTCACGCTGGTGCACGTGACCGACATTCACGGCCAGCTGATGCCGCTGTATTTCCGCGAGCCCTCGACCAATCTCGGCGTCGGCGAGGCCAAGGGCTTGCCGCCGCACGTCACCGGCAAGGAGTTTCTCGCCCGCTTCGGCATCGCGCCCGGCTCGTCGGCGGCCTATGCCCTGACCTCGGAGGATTTCGAGGCGCTGGCCAAGAGCTATGGCAAGATCGGCGGCCTCGATCGCGCCGCGACCGTGATCAAGGCGATCCGCGCCGAGCGCGGCGACAAGGTCGCGCTGCTCGACGGCGGCGACACCTGGCAGGGCTCGTGGTCGTCGCTGAAGACGCGCGGCCAGGACATGATCGATTGCATGGCGCTGCTCAAGCCCGATGCCATGACCGGCCATTGGGAGTTCACCTATGGCACCGAGCGGGTCAAGCAGGCCATCGAAGGGCTCGGCTTCCCGTTCCTCGGCCTCAACATCCGCGACACCGAATGGAACGAGGCGGCGTTCGACGCCTCGACCATGATCGAGCGCGGCGGCGTCAAGATCGCGGTGCTCGGCCAGGCCTTCCCCTATACGCCGGTCGCCAATCCGCGCTGGATGATTCCGAACTGGTCGTTCGGCGTGCGCGAGGAGGACGTCCAGGCGCAGGTCGACAAGGCCCGCAAGGGCGGCGCGCAGCTCGTCGTGCTGCTCTCGCACAACGGCTTCGACGTCGATCGCAAGCTTGCGAGCCGCGTCAAGGGCATCGACGTCATCCTGACCGGACATACCCATGACGCGCTGCCTGAGGCGGTGAAGGTCGGCAAGACCCTGCTGATCGCCTCGGGCTCGTCCGGCAAGTTCGTCTCGCGGCTCGATCTCGACGTCCGCGACGGCGAGGTCAAGGCCTACAGGTACAAGCTGATTCCGCTGTTCTCCGACGTGATCAGTGCGGACGCCGAGATGGCCGCCAGGATCGCCGAGGTGCGCAAGCCCTTCGCCTCCGATCTCGCCAAAGTGCTCGGCAAGACCGACTCGCTGCTCTACCGCCGCGGCAATTTCAACGGCACCTTCGACGACCTGATCTGCCAGGCCTTGCTGCAGGAGCGCGACGCCGAGATCGCGCTGTCGCCCGGCTTCCGCTGGGGCACCAGCGTGCTGCCGGGGCAGGACATCACCTTCGAGGACGTCACCAACGCCACCGCGATCACCTATCCCGCGGTCTACCGCATGGGCATGACCGGCGCGCGGCTGAAGGAGATCATCGAGGACGTCGCCGACAATCTCTTCAACGTCGATCCCTATTACCAGCAGGGCGGCGACATGGTGCGGATCGGCGGGCTGTCCTACGCGATCGACGTGACCAAGCCGCAGGGCCAGCGCATCTCGGACATGCAGATGGCCAAGACCGGTGCGCCGATCGATCCCGCCAGGGAATATCAGGTCGCGGGCTGGGCCAGCGTCAACGAAGGAACCGAGGGGCCGCCGATCTGGGACGTCGTCGCGAACTATTTGACGCGGCAGAAGACCGTTCGTCTCGAGCCCAACCGGGCCGTCAAAGTCACCGGAGCGTAACAAGCGATGTCGAAGACAGACAGCCAATCCCGTCGCAGCTTCCTGGCCGCCGGCGCAGGCGTCGCGGCCACGATGCTGGCAAGGCCGGCCGCCGCCGGCGGCAATCCCGCCAACCAGCCGCCCAACGTCCCGGAATGGACCAGGTCGCTCGGCGAGGGCGTCGCGGTGCGGCCCTACGGCAAGCCGTCGAAATTCGAAAAGGACGTGGTGCGGCGCGACGTCGAATGGCTGACCGCCTCGCGCGAATCCTCGGTGAGCTTCACCCCGCTGCACGAGCTCGAAGGCATCATCACTCCGAACGGGCTCTGTTTCGAACGCCATCACGGCGGCATCGCGGAGGTCGATCCGGCCGATCATCGCCTGATGATCCATGGCCTCGTCGAGCGACCGCTCATTCTCACGCTGGACGAGCTGAAGCGCTATCCGCGCGTCAACCGCATCCACTTCATGGAGTGCGCGGCCAATTCGGGCATGGAATGGCGTGGCGCCCAGCTCAACGGCTGCCAGTTCACCCACGGCATGATCCATTGCGTGCAGTACACCGGCGTGTCGCTGCGCACGCTGCTGGAAGAAGCCGGTGTCAAGACCAACGGCAAGTGGCTGCTGGTCGAGGGCGCCGATGCGGCCGCGATGGACCGCAGCCTGCCGATCGAGAAGGCGCTCGACGATTGCATCATCGCCTACAAGATGAACGGCGAGGCGCTCTATCCCGAGCAGGGCTATCCGATGCGATTGGTCGTGCCGGGCTGGCAGGGCAATCTCTGGGTCAAATGGCTGCGCCGCATCAAGGTCGGCGACCAGCCCTGGCACACCCGCGAGGAGACCTCGAAATACACGGACCTCATGCCGAACGGCAAGGCGCGCCGCTTCACCTGGTCGATGGACGCCAAGTCCGTGATCACGAGCCCGAGCCCGCAGGCGCCGATCAGGCACGGCAAGGGCTTTACCATCGTGTCGGGGCTGGCCTGGAGCGGCAACGGCAAGGTCAAGCGCGTGGACGTGTCGCTCGACGGCGGCCGCAACTGGTGGCCGGCGCGGCTCGACGGGCCCGTGCTCGACAAGGCGCTGACGCGCTTCTACTACGAGTTCGACTGGAACGGCGAGCCGCTGCTGCTGCAATCGCGCGTGCAGGACGAGACCGGCTACGTGCAGCCGAGCAAGGCCGAGCTGCGCAAGATCCGCGGCGTGAACTCCATCTATCACAACAATGGCATCCAGACCTGGCATGTGCAGGCCAGTGGTGAGGTCGAGAATGTCGAAGTCGCTTAAGCTCATTGCAGTGGCGCTGACGGCCTGCGCGCTGGGCGCGCCGGCGCTTGCGCAGCAGAAGGCGGATGCCAAGGGCGGCCCGCGCTATCACATCGGCCGCGCGCCGACCGCGGACGAGATCCGCGGCTGGGACATCGACGTGCGCCCGGACGGGCAGGGCCTGCCGGAAGGCAAGGGCACCGTCGCGCAGGGCGAAAAACTGTTCATGGACAATTGCGCGACCTGCCACGGCGAGTTCGGCGAGGGCAACGGCCGCTGGCCGGTGCTGGCCGGCGGCAAGGGCTCGCTGACGTCGGACAATCCGGTCAAGACGGTGGGCTCGTACTGGCCCTATGCCTCCACCGTGTTCGACTACGTCAGGCACGCCATGCCCTATGGCAATACGGGATCCTTGTCGGTCGATGAATATTACGCGCTGGTCGCTTACGTCCTGTATCTGAACGACGTCGTCACCGATCAGAACTTCGAGCTGAACAGAAAGACCCTTGCCGCGATCAAGATGCCGAACGAGCAGGGCTTTGTGATGGACGACCGCGCCACCAGCGAGAAGTCGTTCTGGCAGAAAGACCCCTGCATGAAGGATTGCATCGCCCCGGTGAAGATCACCGGGCGCGCGGCCGCCATCGACGTCACGCCCGAGGACGGCAAGGACAAGAAGTCGCGGGGCGTGGAGTGAAAAACGGCCGGGCGAGCCGCCGCACGCTGCTGCGCGCGGCTCTCGCGGCCGGCCTGCTCGTCGCGATCCATCCGGCCGTGACCCGGGCGGCGGAGCCTCACAGGCTCGCGCTGCAGATCAGCGACGACGACCCGGTCAAGATGCGCGCCGTGCTCGATGTGGCCGCCAACGTCTCGCGGCATTATTCCGGGCAGGGCGAGGACGTCGAAATCGTGGTCGTCGCCTTCAATGGCGGGCTCGACATGCTGCTCGCGGACCGCTCGCCGGTAAAGGAGCGGCTGGTGAACTTCCTGAAATCGATGCCCAATGTGAGCTTTATCGCCTGCGGCAACACGCTGGAGACGCTGGCGGCGAAGGAGGACAGGCGACCGCTGCTGATCGAGGGCGTCAGCGTCACCCAGGTCGGGGTTGCCGCGCTGATGGATTTGGCGGAGAAGAACTGGACGATTGTCCGGCCGTAGGGGAGGGCCATCGCATATGCGACTCGTGTTGATGCGGTGTGCTGGAACCTCAAACTCGTCATGCCCGGGCTCGTCCCGGGCATCCACGTCCTTTGTGCCGCGGGAAAGGTCGTGGATGGCCGGGACGAGCCCGGCCATGACGACGTGGAAGCGGTTGTGCATGAACCCACAGGATCATGTGAGATTGTCCGAGCGGTGAGGAGAGCTCTCGATGCGCTGGTTGCTGGGACTGACGGTCTTGCTGACGCTCGCGGTGCCCGCGCGCGCGGCCGAGCAGGAGCTCGAACTGTCGGTCGACGGCCGCGCGACGCTCGCGACGCTGCGCACGCCCGGCACAATGACGTCGGACACGCCGCTCGTCGTGATGACCCACGGCACGCTCGCGCACAAGGACATGGAGGTCATTCAGGGCATCGCCAAGGCGCTGGAGCAGCGCGGCATCGCCTCGCTTGCGCACACGCTGTCGCTCGGGCTCGATCGCCGCAAGGGCATGTATGACTGCGCCGTGCGGCACGACTATGCCGCCGAGGATGCGGTGACCGAGATCGGCGCCTGGGTCGCGCGGGCGAGGGACGTGTCCCGGTGGGTCTTCGCGTTCGGCCATTCGCGCGGTGGCAACCAGGTCGCGCGCTATCTCGCAGCCAGCGGCACCCCGCAGGTCGCGGGCGCGGTGCTGCTGGCGCCGGTGACCGCAAAAGCCGAGGCCGATTTGCGCGCCTCCTACGCCAAGACCTATGGCAAGCCGCTCGAACCGTTTCTGGAGCTGGCAACGAAAGCGGTTGCGGCGGGCCGCGGCGGGGAGTGGATGGACGTCCCCGGCTTCATCTATTGTCGCAATGCCGTGGCATCCGCCCGCGCATTTGCGTCGTTCTACGGTCCCGATGCCGGTCAGGACACGGCCGCTCTCGTGGCGCGCGTGAAGCTGCCGGTGCTGGTGCTCGCCGCGACCAAGGACAGCGTGGTGCCCGATGTGGCCGCTGCCTTCGCGCCGCTTGCCGCTTCGAGCGGGGGCAGGGTTCAGCTCGACAAGATCGAGGATGCCGATCACTTCTTTCGTGACCTGTTCGCGGAAGACGTCGCCGACCGCATCGCCGAGTTCATCAAGCAGACACGATAGGAGGGGGACCATGCAGCGTCGATCCATGCTTCGCGCGAGCCTTGCCGGGTTATTTGGCGCCTTCACGGTGCGCCAGGCATCCGCGGCGACGGAAGCGCCCGCGCGTCAGCGCGTGGTCTATCATCTCGCCGATGCCGATCGCGTCGTCTTCGTTCTGGGCAATCTGCAGAACCACGTCGACGGCGTCGGCGGACCCGGCAAGGCCGACATCAGGCTGGTCGTGCACGGGCCGGCGCTGCGCGCCTTCCACGCGCTCGCGGCCCAGGACCACACGATTGCGATGATGACGAAACTCGTCGATGCCGGTGTCGGCTTCGACGCCTGCGCCAACACCATGAAGGCGCAAGGCGTCAAGCTGGACGATCTCACGCCCGGTTTCGTGGTGGCCGAGAAGGGCGGCGTGGTGCGGCTCGCCGAGCTGCAACAGCAGGGATTTGCCTATTTGCGCCCCTGAGGCCGCTGTGTTCGGGTATGCGGCGGCGCCGAGCCTTGATCTGCCTCATGGGACGCGGCGCGGGGATCGCTAGACTCGCATGCGCGCAGGAACAGCCGAGGCGGACGTGCTGACGTCGATCATCGATCTCTTGGGTGAAGACCGGCTGTCATGGCTCGGCGGCCTCGTGGTGGGAGGACTGTTCGGGTTCTTCGCGCAGCGCAGCCGCTTCTGCCTGCGCGCCGCCGCAGTCGAATTCTCCCGCGGTGAGGGCGGGCCGCGCCTTGCGGTCTGGCTGCTGACCTTCGCGGCGGCGCTGGTGGGCACGCAAGGCCTGGTCGCGCTCGGCTGGCTCGACGTCTCCGAGGCGCGCCAGCTCGCACAGCAGGGCAGCATTTCCGGCGCGCTTCTCGGCGGGGTGATGTTCGGTTGCGGGATGATTTTGGCGCGAGGCTGCGCCAGCCGGCTGTTGGTGCTCTCGGCCAACGGCAATCTCCGGGCCTTGCTGTCGGGGCTGGTGTTCGCGGTGACCGCGCAAGCCTCCTATCGCGGCCTGCTGTCGCCCGCGCGCGAATGGGTGACCAATCTGTGGCTGGTCGATGGCGGCCCGTCGCGTGACATCATGGCGATGTTCGGCGCCGGCACGCCCGAGAAGCTCGCCTTCGGAGCCGTATGGCTGATTGCGGGCCTGTCCTTCGCCTTTCGCAGCCAGCTGCCACGCCGGCTGCTCCTTGCCGCGCTTGCAACCGGGGCGGCCGTCGTCGCCGGCTGGCTCTTCACCTACCAGCTGTCGCAGGCCTCCTTCGCGCCGGTGACGCTGAAGAGCCTCACCTTCAGCGGACCGTCGGCCGAGGTGCTGATGCTGGTGCTCAACAGCGCGCAACTCCGGCTCGGCTTCGACCTCGGCATCGTCCCCGGCGTTTTTCTCGGCTCGTTTCTGGCCGCGGCGCGTAGCCATGAACTGAAGCTCGAGGGATTCTCTGACGGGCTCGGCATGCGGCGCTATCTGCTGGGGGCCGTGCTGATGGGCTTCGGCGCGATGCTCGCGGGCGGCTGCGCCGTCGGCGCCGGCGTCACCGGTGCCTCGGTGTTCGCGCTCACCGCCTGGCTTGTGCTCGGCGGCATGTGGTTGGGCGCGGGGTTGACCGATCTGCTCGTCGACCGTGCCGGCATGCCGCGGCCGCACCAAGCGGCAAAGTCGCCGGCATCGGGCGCGTGATTTTATATTTTAGAGATTGCTAAATCTAAATCCTTGAATATGATTTTCCACGATGCGAGCCGATCGAGCCGCAGGAACGCGGGTAGACTGCCGCCGTCCCGGGGAAACGCACATGACCGCCATCACGGAAGGCTACGTTCGCGAAGCGCCGCGCGCCGCGCGTATCGACTGGTCGCCCTATCTCGTCGGCGCCGGAATAGGGCTGTTGAGTTGGATTGCTTTTGCGGTATTCGGGGATCCGCTCGGCGTCACCACCGCCTATTCGCGCATCGCCTCACTGTTCGCTGTGCCGGTGGTCGGGCCGGAGGCTGTGGCGCAGAATTCCTACTGGAAGAGCATGCCGCTCAAGTGGGACTACGGCGTCTGGTTCCTCGTCGGCATACCGCTCGGCGCGTTCCTCTCGGCGATGATATCGGGCACGTGGCGGCTCGAGCTCGTGCCGGATGTCTGGAAGGAGCGGTTCGGCCCGTCAGTTACGAAGCGTTTCGTCGCCGCGTTCCTCGGTGGCGTCGTGATCATGTACGGCGCCCGGCTTGCCGGCGGTTGCACCAGCGGGCACGGAATCTCCGGCGGCTTGCAGCTTGCGGTCTCGAGCTGGCTGTTCCTGGCGGTCATGTTCGCCACGGGACTCGCTGTCTCCGCCCTCATGTTCCGTACGCGGTGAGGAGGATTGAGATGACCACAATGATGACGATCCTCGGTCCGGTACTGATGGGTGCAGCCTTCGGCTTCCTCCTGCAGCGAGGCAAGGTGACGAGCTGTAACGTGATCGAGAATCAATTCCGGTTGCGCGACTTCACCGTGCTGAAGGTGATGGGCACGGCAATCGTGGTCGGCGGCATCGGCGTGCTGCTGCTCGTCGATACCGGCAACACGAAATACTACGTGAAGGATGCCAACATGCTGGCGGTCGCGCTCGGCGCCGCGTTGTTCGGCGTCGGCATGGTGGTCTACGGCTACTGTCCTGGAACGGCGCTCGGCGCCATTGCAACCGGAAGCGTTCATGCACTGGTCGGTGCGCTCGGCATGGTCGCCGGCGCCATCCTCTACGCGCTGAGTTTCGATTGGCTGAAGGCCCACGTGCTCAACGTCTGGACACTGGGCAAGGTTCGCCTTCCCGACGTGACGAATATTCCCGATATCGCCTGGTTCGCCGCACTGGCAATCGGTGCCGGGCTGTTCTTCTGGTGGGTCGAATCCACTGAAGCCCGGCAGAAGAGGGGCTAAAGCATGATCCGGAAAAGTGCGAAGCGGTTTTCCGGAAAGATCATGCGCAAACAACAACCTAAAGCGCGATGATGATTCATCCAAATCTCATCGCGCTAACGGCACAAACAAACGCAAATGGCCGGGATCGCTCCCGGCCATTTTTGTTTTCAATGATAGTCATCGAAGAGCCATTGTGAATTTTTCACATCCAGATGGCCTGATACAGCACTTCTCGAATGCGCTTGATAGTGGCGCCCCCGATGTAATCAATTTGATCGAGCTTGCGATCATCTGTCGTCGCAAGTTGACCAACGGTGGTGATGCCTGCTCCAGTCAGACGATCAATCAAGTTATCCGTGAGTCCGTATGGATAAGCCGGTGACTTACGCAGAACCGTGACAGCCTTGTCCAAGATTGCGAGTCCATGCTCGACCGGCAACACCGGAAGCTGCACATTATGAAATGCTTGACCGGACACATGAAATTCCGCGGGCTCTGGAACGGCCCCAATCCATTGATCAATCATCTCAAAAGTGAGCCGCTTTGAGGGGACACTGTCCAAAAGATTGCATAGGTTGATTGCGAATACCGGTCCGCGCCCTCCCGACTTCAACGCTCGCGAAGCTTCACGCCTTGCAAGAAACCCCAAATATTCAAGAATCTCAAAGATCTTGCTAAACTGTCCGACAATCTGTCGATGAACTAAGACTCGGTCCGGCGCAACTGTCCGACCGTCTCGGACTGATCGTGAAGCTTGCTCAACGATGATTTCCATTACCTCGCGAGCGGGCTCTACCAACGGTTCGTAGACGCCTAGTTTTGGGGCCACTTCTTCCATTAAGGGCCAATAGTGATCCGTCGCCATATCCAAGATGCATTTGTTCACATCCGGAATTCCGATCTTATCGTGGCCGTCAAAGCGGTTGCACGCCAAGATAAGCCCACGGAGATTGCCGACAACAGCTCGCCCTAGGAGGTTGGCGAACTGCGCCGGTAGTAGCCGGTCAGAGAAGGTCGCCCGGTCGCCCAACTTTGGATACCTTGCTCGCACCACTTCTGGAAAGAAAGACGACTCGGCGGATACATCTGATCGTTCGATATCAATTACTGTAGAATCATTAAAAACGTCGAATCTTACGCCAAACTTCGTCACCCCCGGATAGATTGAAGCCTTGCAAGAGACAAGACTGCTGGAGAGCGCCCTGAACAAATCGAAGAAGACCTCCAAGGGCTTCTCTCGCCCAATATGAGCGGCATCGTCGAATAACAGAACAATTCTCTTATTCAGCCTTTGAGAAAGATCCATTAGACCGAACTGCAACGCGGTCTGATCCGGTGCCAGCGCAAAATCATGCGCAAAGGACCTGTTCAGTATTTCCTTTTGAATCGCAACAGAAAGTATCTGACAGAAATGACCAATATACTCTTCACCGTCAGATTGCAGTAGAGGTAGGTACCGCAAGCTTAGATAAACTGGGAATACCGTCTCGCTTTCTTTCATACGACGATAGGCTTCTATCAAAAGCGCACTCTTCCCGCTTCCGCGGCCACCGCGCACCAGAACTGGACCATGCGCGCTCAACTTACGAATGATTACGTCATCATGCGAAGAGAAGCTGTGATACTTGGAGAACGATTCCGGCGGACACTCTTCCGCAGCGAGAATCAACCCTGAATCTGCATCATCGATGCTTTGAACACTCATGACAATGTCTTTCGGAAGGATAGATATGCTTCCAGGGCGAGTTGCGGTTGAAGTGAGGCGTAGGCGGTTGGAATAAAATGAGACGCCAAGCCTAAGTGACCTACCAAGAGACAAGTATCACGGATAGCGTTCTTCACCGTGGCTTCATCAAAAACCAGCGCACTATTGAAGAATTCCCAGTGAACGCCCTTTGAGAGGGTCGAATACAATTGCTGCCCTTGGCCCTTCGTAATCTTGATGTAACTTTCTGAACTAAGCGAAAGTATCTCTCGAAGAAGCGGATCCGATCCGCTTGCAGAAACGTAGTCTAGCATATTTTCAACTGCCGGCTGCCAACAAACGCGATCGATGTGCTTGGAAAACAGTGCGCGGCTGATCTTCGAAACATCGTGATCAATGTTCCAAAGGTCCGCATTCTTTTCGTCCGCTGGCATTACATCACCGAACCAAGAAAACGCAGATCTCGCTCGTTTTCCGGGTTCGTATTCGGGTTGCCCCTGAAACTCGCTTAGATACAATATTCGAAATGTGTCCAACCGACCCACAAGTGCGGCGCACGAATTCTCAAGCACGACTCGAGCGAAGAAGGGCCCCAGAGCAATCGCTTCGACCGACGCTTCGTCCTTCAGGATCTTCACGGCTCTTGCAGCAAATGCGTCGATCGAAAGCGCGAGCTGGTTGAGCGCGGATTTAGCAAGCCCATCAGCGAGCGGTTCGCCACAAATCAAACGCCCAATATCCGACATTTGAAAAACTTACCTCCTAATGCGAGGAAATTGCACCATATACGAGAAATATTCCCATCCACAACCCTACGCTCAGAGGATCAACCGTCGCGTGGCCATCCGCAACATCACGCCGCTGCTCAACGGCGGTCAGGCCTCGCTGCCGCCGCCCGCGCCCGGCACCGCACCGCCGCGGTAACGGCACACACAACGCAAATGGCCGGGAGCGATCCCGGCCATTTCTGTTTGGTAATCTCGTGCCCCGGACGCAGCGCAGCACGCAGTGATGCGGTGCTGAGCCGGGGCCCACTCTATCGACGCGGTTGACGTATCTTGGGTCCCGGCTCTGCGATGCACCGCTTCGCGCGGCATCGCGTCCGGGACACCGGCGAGCGTTTCAACCCTTGTCGCTTTCGAGCCGGAAGATCTGCGAGCCTTCGCTGCCCGAGAGCAGGCCGGTCTTCGAATAAAGGCTGAGCTTGGTGCGGGTGTCGGCGATGTCGAGATTGCGCATGGTGAGCTGGCCGATGCGGTCGGCCGGCGTGAAGGCGGCGTCCTCGACCTTCTCCATGCTGAGCCTTTCAGGCGCATAGGTGAGATTGGGGCTCTCGGTGTTGAGGATCGAATAGTCGTTGCCGCGGCGCAGCTCCAGCGTCACCTCGCCGGTGACGGCGCGCGCGACCCAGCGCTGGGCGGTCTCGCGCAGCATCAAGGCTTGCGAGTCGAACCAGCGGCCCTGATAGAGCAGGCGACCCAAGCGCATGCCGCTGATGCGGTATTGCTCGATGGTGTCCTCGTTGTGGATGCCGGTGACGATGCGTTCATAGGCGATGTGCAGCAGCGCCATGCCGGGGGCTTCGTAGATGCCGCGGCTCTTGGCCTCGATGATGCGGTTCTCGATCTGGTCGCTCATGCCGAGGCCGTGACGGCCGCCGATGGCGTTGGCTTCGAGGAACAGCGCGACGGGATCGGAGAAGGTCTGGCCGTTCAGCGCCGTGGGCTGGCCCTCTTCAAAGCGCACCACGACCGTCTCGGCCTTGACGGCGCAATCGTCGCGCCAGAACGGCACGCCCATGATCGGGTTGACGATCTTGATGCCGCTGTCGAGGCTTTCGAGATCCTTCGCCTCGTGCGTCGCGCCGAGCAGGTTGCTGTCGGTTGAATACGCCTTCTCGGCGCTCATCTTGTAGGCAAAGCCCTGCGCGGTCATGAATGCCGACATCTCGGCACGGCCGCCGAGCTCGTCGATGAACTGCTGATCGAGCCAGGGCTTGTAGATTTTCAGGCCGGGATTGGTGAGCAGGCCGTAACGGTAGAAGCGCTCGATGTCGTTGCCCTTGAAGGTCGAGCCGTCGCCCCAGATGTTGACGCCGTCTTCCTTCATCGCCGCGACCAGCATCGTGCCGGTCACCGCGCGCCCGAGCGGCGTGGTGTTGAAATAGGTGATGCCGCCGGTCGAGATGTGGAAGGCGCCGGACTGGATCGCGGCGATGCCTTCATGGACCAGCTGGGTGCGGCAATCGACGAGGCGCGCCTTCTCGGCGCCGAACTCCATCGCCTTGCGCGGGATCTCGTTGTAGTCGGCCTCGTCGGGCTGGCCGAGATTGGCGGTGTAGGCGTAGCAGCGCGCGCCCTTCTGCTTCATCCAGAGCAGCGCGGCGGAAGTGTCGAGGCCGCCCGAAAAAGCGATGCCGACTTTCTCTCCCTTGGGCAGGCTTTTCATGATCGTGGTCATGGCGCGTCCAATCGGTCTCAAATAGCTGATGTTGTCTGTGGCTCGTGGCGGCGAATATCAAATTTCGCACGCCTCGGCACGCATTTAATGGCTCAAACCGAGGGCTCGGGACCGGTCCTGCGGCCGAACAGGCGCTGGCGGAGCCGGTAGGCGGGCATGTTCAGCCGGGTCAGGGCGGCATCGACCGCCTCGTCCGAAAACCGCGTTCGCGGCCAGCGGTAAATCAGCGCGTAGGCAAACCAGATCACCACGAAGGTGACGAGGCCGGCGATCGACACGTCGGTAAAGAAGTGCCCGCCGAAGGCCATGCGCAGCCCGCTGGTCACGGCGCCGAAGATGACTGCTCCGGCGTAGGCGAGCGGCCGCCACGCCGGCGGCGCCAGCGCGGCGGGCGCCAGGGTCCAGAACGCGGTCGCGCCTTCGCCCGAGAAGAACGAGCAGTTGCGCGCGCAGCCGCCGCGGGGATCCCACCACGGCACGAATTGCTGATCGCCGGCGAACTCGGTCACCACCACCGGGCGCGGCCGGCCCCAATAGGTCTTGAAGGTGAGGTTGGTGAGGATGCCGGCCGACAGGATGATCGTGGCCAGCAGGAACACGATCGCGCGTCCCGACACCATCAAGGGACGGTCGGGCCTGATCATCTTGACCACGAGCGCCACCAGCGACGGCAGCACGAAAGCCCAGGCGACCCACATCGCGGCATCGCGCGCGAAGCCGGCCCAGTCATTCAGCTTGAGCGGAAAGGTCTTCGTCTCGGGGTCGAAGAACAGCGATGCCAGCTTGAGATCGAGCTCGGGATAGAGGCCGAAAACGACGCCGATCACGAGCCACAGCGCCAGGGCGATGAAGAGTCCGGTACGGTTCATGGCGCGCGGTTTAGCGGAGTGGGACGGGGATGAAAACCCCAACGGCGGTGCCCATCCTCCCCTGGAGGGGGAGGATCGGTTCGCATGTAGCGAAGCGAAATGCGAACCGAGGTGGGGTGAAGCCACGCGCACAGCTATCGCGGATAGTCTGTCACCCCACCCCGCTCGCGCTATGCGCGATCGACCCTCCCCCTCCAGGGGAGGGTAAGAAATCACCGCGCATCCGGCCTTGAATGCGACGGCAGTGGTGGAGGCGGGTTGCGTGGCGGCGGCGGGATGCGCCAGGCGCCGGCGTTGCGGCCAGCGATCAGCCAATAGACCACGCCGGCAACGATGCCCGCGCCGGTCATGATCTCCAGATGGCGCCGCACGATGCCTTCGAACTGGAACGTGTCGGAGTGGAAGGGAACGAGGCCGAGATAGCAGGCGAGCCCGACGAGGCCGCCACCGACGGCATAGGCGAGCGCGCTGCGGATGTAGAGCGCTTCGGTGATCGCAACGATCACCGCCGCCGGCACCAGGGCAAAGCCCGAGACGAAGATGAAGCCGAAGCCGAGCAGGATGTCGATCGCGCCCTGGTCGACGGGACCTGCGCCGAGATCGGCGAATTCCGGAAACAGCAGCGCGACGACGACGATCATGCCGCCGACGAAGCAGGCGGCGAGGAAGCCGATGAAGATGACGATGAGGCGGCCGATCAGGGACATGAGATAAGCAGGTTACGGATCAACGACGTCGCCACGCTCTCAGCCGTCATGCCCGGGCTTGACCCGGGCATCCACGACTTTCTTTCTCGCGGCTCGTGGATGGCCGGGTCAAGCCCGGCCATGACGAGCGCTGAGGAAGCCGCCATTCTCAATCCGTCATCGCCATGGCGCGCAGCGCCTGGCGCTCGCGGGCCGAGAGCTTTTCCGTCTCCGACTTGAGCTGACCGCAGGCGGCGAGGATGTCGCGGCCGCGCGGGGTGCGCACAGGCGAGGAATAGCCGGCGTTGAAGATGTATTCGGAGAACTTCTCGATCTGGTCCCAGTCCGAGCATTCATAGGCGGTGCCGGGCCAGGGATTGAACGGGATCAGGTTGATCTTGGCGTGAATGCCCTTGAGCAGCTTCACCAGCAGCTTTGCGTCATCAAGCGAATCGTTGACGCCCTTGAGCATCACATATTCGAAGGTGATGCGGCGGGCGTTGGAGGCGCCGGGATAGTCGCGGCAGGCCTGCAGCAGCTCCTTGATCGGATATTTGCGGTTGAGCGGTACCAGCTCGTTGCGCAGCTCGTCGCGCACCGCATGCAGCGAGATCGCGAGCATGACGCCGATCTCCTCGCCGGCGCGCACGATGTTCGGCACCACGCCCGAAGTCGACAGCGTGATGCGGCGGCGCGAGATGCCGATGCCTTCGTTGTCGCCGACGATCAGGAGCGCATCGCGCACCGCGTCGAAATTGTACAGTGGCTCGCCCATGCCCATCATCACGATGTTGGTGACGCGGCGCGTGCCGTCCTCGCGATCGGCCCAGTCGTTCAGGCGATCGCGCGCGACCATGATCTGGCCCACGATCTCGCCGGCGGTGAGGTTGCGCACCAGGCGCTGCGTGCCGGTGTGGCAGAAGGAGCAGTTCAGGGTGCAGCCGACCTGCGAGGAGACACAGAGCGTGCCGCGATCGGTCTCGGGAATGTAGACGCACTCGACTTCATGCGCCTTCTGAACATTGTCGCCGCTCGGCAGGCGCAGCAGCCATTTGCGAGTGCCGTCGTTGGAGATCTGCTCGGCCACGACTTCGGGACGGTCGACGGTGAAGTGCTGCGCGAGCTCGGCGCGAATACCCTTCGAGATCGAGGTCATGTCGTCGAAGCCACGGGCGCCGCGGAAGTAGAGCCAGTGCCAGAGCTGCTGCACGCGCATCTTGCGCTGCGCCGGGGCGACCCCGATCTCGCCGAGGCGGTCGGTCAGCTCCGTGCGCGACAGGCCGATCAGCGACGGCTTTGCCGGCGGCACATAGGTTTCGAGCGGAGTCTTCTCCACCAGGATTGCGTCGCGTGGTTCGGTCGTCGGTTGCATTGATTGGACCTGATTATCTTGTCGTTCCGGGGCGATGCGCAGCATCGAACCCGGAACCTCGAGATTCCGGGTCTGGTCCTTCGGACCATCCCGGAATGACGGAAAAACTTGGAACCGGGCTTATATAGCAACCGGAACCGCCGATTGCGACCTAATCGACCGCAGCCTTAACGCCGGCAATCCTGTGCGATCTTGTCGAGCGCCTGGGCCAGCCCCTTCAGCGAGAAGGTATCGGTCGTCTCCGTGCCCTTGGCCGAGACGCCCTTGACCACGAGATCGGCGGATTTGCGCATGGCTTCGACCATCCGTTCTTCCTCGGCCGCGTTCTTGATCCAGAGGCCGTCACCCTGCGTGTACATCGCAAAGGCAGCGCCGCCGACCTCGACCGAGGATTCCGAGCCCGGCTTCAGCGCATAACCGATCATCACCGAAACTTCGTTGTTCACTTTCTCGGCCGGCCGGGTCGAGACGAAGGCATAAGCCGGATCGCGCGGCCTGTTCGGCGGGTTGGTCTTCGACGACGAAGGCTTGGCCAGCGCGAAGCAGACCTTCTTGCCGTTGGGCGTCGCCGAATAGGCGCCCCAGGTGCCGAACTGGCCGATCAGGGTCGGCTCCGCACCGCCCGCAACCGCCGCGGGTGGGGCCACCGGTTTGCTCTCCGGCTTTGCAGCCGATTTTGCAGTCGTATTGGCCGCCGGCTTTGGCGCCGTCTTCGGCGCGGGTTGTGCTGTCTGCGCCTGCGCAGAAACAGCGACTCCCCCGGCCACAACGCCAGTCATCAAAGCTAAAATCAGCACCCGCCACATGCTGGAGTGGTTCCCTCAATATTGTGACTGGAAGATGGCCCGGCCGCGCTTTGTCCCCGTGGCAGGGATAGCCGGGAAAGTCCAATTTGGGAAGGCAGTTAGCGGTATCAGCGCCGGCTTAAGCCTTGGATCGCGCGGCGCGCTGGTCGGCCCATTGCGTCTCGGTCCAGCCGAGCAAATCCTCAGCGCCGGAACTGCGCAAATGCGCGCCGCCGTCGATCACGACCATCTCGCCATTGATGTATGCCGCACGGTCCGAAACCAGGAAGCTGGCGAGATCGGCAAGCTCGCCATGCTCTCCGGTCCGGCCCAGCGGATTGCGCGCGGTCCAGCTCTCGTCACGGCCTTCGGGACGGAGCTGCCCCGACGCACCCGCGGTCGGGAACGGCCCCGGCGCAATGGCGACGGTGCGGATGCCCTTCGGTCCCCATTCCACCGCGAGACTTTTGGTCATCGCCAGCAGCGCCGATTTCGCCATCGCCGACGGCACGGTGAAGGCGCGGCCGGTGATGGTCGAGGTCGAGAGAATCGAGAGCACGACGCCGCCATGCTCGTCCTCGATCCAGCGCCTGCCGGCAGCGAGCGTGCAATACAACGCGCCGTGCAGCGTCGGCGCCAGGATCGCATCGGCGGCGCGGAAGGAAAGATGCTCGCTCTGCGCGATGAAAGTCGCGGCCGCGTTGTTGACGAGGATGTCGAGCGGTGCCTCGCCCCAGATCGTGTCCATCATGCTGTCGACGGCCGCGCCGTCGCGAATATCACAGGCAATGGTCGTGACTTTGCCGCCGATTTTCTCGCGCATCTCGCTCGCTGTTGCATCCAGCCGGTCGAGCCTGCGGCCACAGATCACGAGCTCGGCGCCGAGCGCGAGGAAGCGGCGTCCCATCGCAGCACCAAGGCCCGAGCCGCCACCGGTGACGAGGATGCGCTTGTCCTTGAGCAGGCCTGTTTCAAACATCGTTTGAATCCTTCTCGTCTGTCATCGCGAGCGCAGCGAAGCTACCCAGAATCCGTCCTGCGGAAATAGTCGGGATTGCTTCGCGGAAGCTTGTCAGCGGGCCGCGCTTCGCGCAGACCCGTTGGCTCGCAACGACGCGAGGATAGGCTGCGGCAAGGTCGCTGACAAAAGAATCCCGATTGTCGGGCCGCTCTAAATCCGGCAAAACCGGGCCAACCATAATTCCACTCGAAACGCTTCAGGTGCCGTCATGAAAGCCATACTCTGCTCGCAATATTGCCAGCCCGACGATCTCGTGCTGGCCGAGGTGCCAGATCCGGTGGCGGGTCCCGGCGAGGCCGTGATCGCGATCAAGGCGGCAGCGCTGAATTTCTTCGACATCCTGATGATCCAGGGCAAGTACCAGATCAAGCCGCCGTTCCCGTTCTCGCCGGCTGCGGAAGTTGCGGGCGTGATCGAGAGCATCGGCCCCGGCGTCACCGATCTGAAGGTCGGCGATCGCGTCGTCGCGTCCTGCGGCCACAACGGTGCGCGTGAGAAGATCGCGCTGCCGGCGGCATCGATCGTGAAGATTCCCGATAATCTCGATTACGATCGCGCGGCTGGCATCATCATCATCTACGGCACCGCGCTGCATGCGCTGGAGGATCGCGCCAGCCCGAAGCCGGGCGAGACGCTTGCGGTGCTGGGCGCGGCCGGCGGCACCGGCCTTGCCGCCTGCGAGCTCGGCAAGCTGATGGGATTGAAGGTGATCGCCTGCGCCTCGTCGGACGAGAAGCTCGAATTCGCCAAAGCGCACGGCGCCGAGCTGACGCTGAACTACGCCAAGGAGGATCTGAAGGAAGGCCTGCGCAAGCTTACCGGCGGCAAGGGCGTCGACATCATCTTCGATCCCGTTGGTGGAGCCTATGCCGAGCAGGCGCTGCGCTCGATCGCCTGGGAAGGCCGCTTCCTCGTGATCGGCTTTGCCGCGGGCGACATTCCGAAAATGCCATTGAACCTTGCACTCTTGAAGGGCTGCGACATCCGCGGCGTGTTCTGGGGCGCTTGGACTCGCCAGAATCCGGAGAAGAACCGCGCCAACCTCGAAAAGCTGGTGAAGTGGACTGCGGAAGGAAAGATTTCATCGCATGTCGATCGCACCTTCCCGCTGGCCCAGACCGCTGACGCGCTGAAGGTGCTGGCAGGACGCCAAGCCATGGGCAAGGTCATCCTGCATCCGTGAGGATGTCACGGCGAACGGAGACGCGACGCCATCGCCACGTATTCAACTGTCATCGCCCGGCCAGTGCGCAATTGCGCGCTAGGACCGGGCGATCCAGTATTCCAGAGACGCCAGTGATTTAGCCGAGAAGCCGCGGCGTACTGTCATGCCCCGGTCAAGCCGGGGCATGACAGCGGTGAGCGTGGCGAACAGCGTCAATGACCGCGGCATCGCAAGAGATTGCGCTCACGCGCCCCTATGAAATCCTCCTCAACCGTCGCCGCCGAAATTGCGGTGCATTCCGCGTCGTCGCCCCAATCAAACCCAAATATCTCCAGATTCGCGCAAACCGCCGTCGCTTTTTGGGCTGAATCGGACGGCGATTTACCGGTTCCAGTTTGCGGGGCGCTTCTGGACAACAATAAAAAGACTGAAGCCGGGAATGCCCCTGCGTAGTCGGTAATGGGGAGCATCACCATGGAGACGACGGCATACCGTCCGTCCGGGGAGTCGAGGGCGTTCGACTCCGATCGATCAGCATCACATCAGTCCACCACGTCCTACATCCGTGCGCGCGCCGCACGGGCCGAGCTTTCGGACGATCCAATGCCTCTGTTCCTGTCCGATCCGCTGGGAGCACCGGATCCAAGGGAATATGCGCCGCACGAATTGCGTGCCAGAGCCAGGATCGTCCCGCGCCTGCTCGCGACGGGGCTGGCGATCTCCGGCGCCGCGATTCTCGCTGCGCTGTTTCAATCCGATCTGCGCAATCTCGTCGCCGGCAGCCGGTCGGGCGCGCCTTCCGGCCAGGCCATGGCTCCGAGCCACGCGCCAGCGGCACGGCAGGTCCCGCTCAAGGATCCGGCCCGCGTGACCAACACGAGGCTGGCGAGCGCCGACAAGCAGGAGCATCCGGTGCCGTCCGTGCCAAGCCGCGAAGCGATCGCGACCGCCTATCAGGTGGCGCTGCAAGCCCAATCCCAACCTCAAGCGCAAGCGCCCGCCGCAGCAGCGCCCGTGCCGCCCGAACCCGTCAGGACCCTCGACGCCGACACACTGGCAGGGCTGATGACGCGCGCCAGAAACCTGATGAGTGTCGGCGACATCGCCGCGGCGCGCCTGCTGCTCGAGCGGGCGGCCAATGCGAAAGACGCGACGGCCGCGCTTCTGCTGGCGCAGACCTACGATCCCGCAGTGCTCGGCACCAGCGACGCACGCAGCGTCATTGCCGACACGGCGGTTGCTCGTGACTGGTACCAGCGCGCCGCAAGCCTCGGATCGGCGGAGGCGCAACGGCGCCTCGGCCAGCTCTCGAACTAGAACTCGTCAGGGGACATCATGCGTAACGCTCTAGGAATGGCGCTTGCCGCCATCATGACCATCTGTGCCTCCACTGCACGCGCCGAGCAGACGGAATATGATCCGGCAAAAGTCTCGGACGGCCTGAAGGCGATCTTCCAGTTCGGCTCGACCTCGACCAAGCAGGCGCTGAACGCCAACACCGTCACGCTGATCACAGGCACGATCGGCGGCACCTATGTGCAGTTTGGCGCCGACCTCGCCTCCGTGCTCGACGACGGCAACAAGATCCGCGTGCTGCCGATCGTCGGCCGCGGCTCGGTGCAGAGCGTCGCCGATATCCTGTTCCTGCAAGGCGTCGATCTCGGCATCGTGCGCGCCGATACGCTCGACTATCTCGAGCGCAAGGGCTTTGCCAAGGACATCAAGCGGCAATTCACCTATGTGACCAAGCTGTACAACGAGGAGATGCAGGTGATCGCGCCGAAATCGGTGGCGACGCTGAAGGACCTCGAAGGCAAGACCGTGAGCGTCGATCTGCCGAACGGCGGCACCTTCGTCACCGCCCTCACCGTGTTCGAGCGGCTCGGGATCAAGGCGAAATTCGTCTATGTCGAGCAGCGCATCGCGATGGAGAAGCTGAAGGCCGGCGAGATCGACGCGGTCATCGTGGTCGGCGGCAAGCCGTACAAATCGGTCTCGACCTTCGGCAATGACGGCCGCTTCCATCTCGCCAGGGTGGACTATTCCAAGCCGCTGCAGAGCGATTATCTGCCGGCGACGCTGACAGCGAAGGACTATCCGAACCTGATCAAGGAAGGCGAGGGTGTCGACACGATCGCGGTGCCTGCGGTGCTCGCGGCCTATAATTGGGCGCCGAACACCGAGCGCTATCGCAAGCTCGCGCTGTTCGTGGACGCGTTCTTCACGAAATTCCCGACCCTCCAGAACCCGCCTTTCCATCCCAAATGGAAGGAGGTCTCGCTTGCGGCGCCCCTGTCCGGCTGGAACAGGCTGCCGGTGGCGCAGCAATGGCTCGACAAGCACGGCGTGGAGCCGGTGACGCGCCAGCGCTTCGAAGCCTTCCTGAAGCAGAACCCTGCAGCGGCGAAGGTGTCCGACACCGACAAGGAGACGCTGTTCAGGCAATTCCAGGCCTGGGACGCGGAAAAGGCGCGGGCGGAGGCGGGGAAGTGAGCCGTCACTGCATTTCTGGATTGCTTCGCTTCGCTCGCAATGACGGTGGCTTGAGCGAATGCCATCCACACACTCACTGTCATCGCCCGGCTTGACCGGGCGACCCAGTATCCAGAGGCGGCGCGGCTGGCCCCGATAAGCCGCGGCGTACTGGATTCCCCGCTCCAGTGCGCAATTGCGCACAACGCGGGGAATGACAGCGGAATGCGCGGCGACAGCCGCTACGCTGCTTCCGCTTCGGAGTTGCCCTCGTCCACCCCGCGCTTCAGCGCGGCGCGGGCGGCTTCACGATGCTCGTTCGTGATGTGGCCGGAGACCATGCGAATGGCGGTGGCCAGCACCGCGGCGTCGTCGGCAAAGCCGAGCACCGGCATCACGTCGGCGACGAAGTCGAACGGCAGGATGAAATAGGCGATCGCGCCAAGCAGCGCGGCCTGGACATGGCGCGGCGTCTGCCGGTCGAACGCGCAGTAATAAGCGGCGAGCAGGTCTTCGGCGAACGGCAGATGGCCGACGACGCGCTTCAGCTTGCGCCAGAAGCGGCGGCGCACGCTCTCGCGATCTTCCGCGAGCCGATCGGCCGGCTCGAAACCGACGCTGTGTTCGGCAGCCATGTTCGACAAACTCCCCGTTCAGCCCCGAGGCGGCGCATCGCCGCATCCCGGCTGATCACAAGATGGGGATGTGGCCGGTCCCTGCAAGACGTCCGCCGGTCTCAGCCTGCGATCGCGTTCATCGTCTTGGCCAGCGCCACGTCGAGCGCCGTGACGCCGCCGGCGTCGTGGGTCGACAGCACCACCTCCACCGTCTTGTAGACGTTGCGCCATTCGGGGTGGTGATCCATCTTTTCGGCGACCAGCGCGACGCGGCTCATGAAGCCAAACGCCTCGTTGAAATCCTTGAAGATAAAGGTTTTCCCGATGGCATCCCGGCCCTGAACCTCGCTCCAACCCGCCAGTCCGCCGAGCGCCTGCCCGCGCCCCTCCGCCGAAAGCCGTTCTGCCATGGTCCTCTCCGTCCTTCAGGGGAACTTTACCCTAACACCGTGCATATGGCCCGGGTTCATACGGGATTTCCGTCATCCGCTAACCATGACGGAGATGTAACCCCGGCGGACAAGAAATTTGCTACAATTGCGGGCGTAAATCGCCGGCCAAGATGAAACTGAGCCTCAAGCGCCTGTTTGGGAGATCGATGACCGGGGGATTGGACCTGGCCGAAGCGCCCCCTCCGCCTTCGCCGCGATCCGCGGCGCGGAAGACGGCGCTGGTGTCACTTGCATTCGTGCTTGCGGTCGTCGGCGCGCTCGCCGGCGCCTATTACTTCGCGATGCGGCCGGTGACGCTGAAGATCGCGGTGGGTCCCGCCAACAGCGATGACGTCAAGGTCGTGCAGGCGCTGACGCAGGCCTTCACGCAGAGCAAGGGCCAGGTACGGCTGCGGCCGATCCAGACTGACGGCGCCACAGCCAGCGCAAACGCGCTGGCCGAAGGCAAGGTCGATCTCGCCATCGTGCGCGGCGACCTCGACGTGCCCAAGAACGCGCAAGCGGTCGCGACCCTGCGCAAGAACGTCGTGGTGCTGTGGTCGGTCCCGGGCAAGGGCAAGAAGCGGGGCTCGAAGATCACCAAAATCTCGCAGCTCGCCGGCCATCGCGTCGGCGTGGTCGGCCGGACCCAGGCCAACGTCAATCTGCTCAAGGTCATCCTGCAGCAATACGGCGTCGATCCCGCCAAGGTCGAGATCGTGCAATTCCCGGCCAACGAAGTTGCCGAGGCGATCAAGGGCCAGAAGGCCGACGTCTATCTCGCGGCGGGCCCCGTCAACAGCAAGATCACGGCGGATGCGATCGCCGCCTCCATCAAGGATTTCGGCGCGCCCAGCTTCATCGCGATCGATTCGGCGGATGCAATCGCGCAGAACCATCCGATCTACGAAGCGTCCGAGATCCCCGCCGGCACCTATGGCGGCTCGCCCGCCCGGCCCGAGGACGAGGTCAAGACCATCAGTTTCTCGCACCACATCGTGGCGCGCAAGGGCGTGTCCGAAACCACCATCGCGGCGTTCACGCGCCAGCTGTTCGCCGTGCGCCAGCAATTGGTGACGGAATTCCCGCTCGCGGCGAAGATCGAGACGCCCGACACCGACAAGGATGCGGTGATCCCGGTGCACCCCGGCGCCGCCGCCTTCGTCGACGGCGAGGAAAAGACCTTCCTCGACAAATACAGCGATTACATCTGGTGGGGCCTGATGGCGCTCTCCGCCATGGGCTCGATCGGCGCCTGGTTCGCCGGCTATCTGAAGAAGGACGAGCGCGACAACAACAGCCATCTGCGCGAGCGGCTGCTCGACATGATCGCCGCCGCGCGCAAGAGCGAGACGACCGAAGAGCTCGACCAGATGCAGGCCGAGGCCGACGAGATCCTGCGCGATACGCTACGCTGCTTCGATCACGGCGCGATCGAGGAGGGCTCGCTCACGGCCTTCAACATCGCACTGGATCAGTTCCATGCCGCCGTCGCCGACCGCAAGGCGGTCCTGTTCAGCCTGCCGCAAAACCTGCAACGCGCAACGGCCCAGTTCAGGGCCGCGGGCAACGCGTAGGCGCAGGCGCGCGTAATTGCTGCGTCACATTGGCGCACTATAGCTCCCTCCGTCATCCGGGGCGATGCGAAGCGTCGAACCCGGAATCCATCGCGCCGCGTTCGCGAGGAGAATTGGATTGCGGGTTCGCGCCTGACGGCGCGCCCCGGAATGCCGGCCTTCTTGCAAGCTCGGGGTCGGAGTAAATCTACATGAACATCACATTCTCCCGCCGCCGCTTCCTCGCCACCGGCGCCGGTGCGCTCGGCACCATCGCGATGCCCTATCTGTCGCGCGCAGCCGATCGGCCGGCGGTGACGCATGGCGTCCAGTCGGGTGACGTCACGATCGATGGCGGCGTGGTGTGGGCGCGTACCGACCGGCCCGCGCAGATGCTGGTCGAGGTGGCGACGACCGATACGTTCAGGGATGCCCGTGCGCTGCCGCCGATCACGGCGCTCCCCGAGAGCGACTTCACCGCAAAGATGCTGCTGGAGCACCTGCCTGCCAGCCAGGACATCTTCTACCGGATCCGCTTCCGCGACCTCTCGCACAGCGCCATCGAGGGCGAGCCGGTCGTCGGCCGTTTCCGCACCGCGCCGGCCGACCGCCGCGACGTCAGCTTCGTCTGGGGCGGCGACGTCGCAGGCCAGGGCTGGGGCATCAACCCGGACGACGGCGGCATGGTCACCTTCTCCACCATGCGCAAGCACAAGCCGGATTTCTTCCTGCATTCGGGCGACACCATCTACGCGGACGTCCCGATTGCATCCGAGGTGAAGCTCGCCGACGGCAAGATCTGGAGGAACGTCACCATCCCCGAGAAGGCCAAGGTCGCCGAGACGCTGGACGAGTACCGCGCCGCGCACAAATACAATCTCACCGACGACAATCTCCGCGCCTTCAATGCCGAGGTGCCGATCTTCGTGCAGTGGGACGACCACGAGGTGACCAACAATTGGTCGCTGTCGAAGGAATTGCCGGCAGCCTACAAGGAACGCAACATCGCGCTGCTCGCCGCGCGCGGCGCGCGCGCCTTCCACGAGATGTATCCGCTGCGCGAGAGCATCAACGAGCCTGGCCGGATCTGTCGCCAGATCTCCTACGGCCCGCATCTCGACGTGTTCATGCTCGACGAGCGCAGCTATCGCGGCCCGAACGGCCCCAATCTCGAAACCGCGTACGGCCCCGCCAGCCACTTCCTCGGACCGGACCAGATCGCCTGGCTCAAGCGCGGCCTGCTCAATTCGCGCGCGACCTGGAAGGTGATCGCCTCCGACATGCCACTTAGTCTCATCGTGTCAGACGCGGCCGGCTCGGAGGCCTTCGCGCAAGGCGACGGCCCGGTGCGCGGCCGCGAGTTCGAGATCGCCGACATCCTGCGCTTCATCAGGACGGCGCCGATCAGCAACACGGTGTGGCTGACGGCGGACGTGCACTACGCCGCCGCGCATTATTACGATCCGAACAAGGCGCAATTCCAGGACTTCGAGCCGTTCTGGGAATTCGTCGCGGGTCCGCTGCATGCGGGTACGTTCGGTCCAGCCGCGCTCGACAACACCTTTGGACCCGAGGTGCGCTTCGTCAAGGCGCCGGGCAAGGATAACCAGAATCTGCCGCCGTCCGCCGGCATGCAGTTCTTCGGTCACGTCAAGATCGACGGCGCCTCGGGCCAGATGATCGTGACCTTGCGCGACCGCGCCGACGTCGCGCTGTGGTCGACCACGCTCGATCCGAAGCGCGCCTAAGTCCAACTTGGAGCCGGATGGCGATGAACCATCCGGCCGGCCCGGACGACCATTGCAGGCCCGCGCATTTTCACGGGACTGATGCCGCCCAAGCCATTTTCGAGTTGATCCGTGCTGTTCAGCCGCCGAACCCTCGTCATCGCACTCCTGCTGAGCGCGGCGTCCCCGACATCGGCGCGGAGCCAGGACAGGGCCGCGCTGGTGCGCGAGGCTTTCGCATCGCCTTATGGCAAGGCGCTGACCATCGAGCTCGGCAAGGCGTTACGCACCAGCGCCGATCCCTCATGCCTGGCGGAGAAGGGGCTTGCGGCCGATCAGCTCGAGCCTCGCGGCCACGACATCATCCTCTCATGGGGCACGCGCATGTTCGAGAGCACGGGCGCCCTCATCGATCAGCAAAACGCCGCCAATCCGTTTCCCGGCGCCACCGAACGGGAACGCCTCGAACGCAATGCAGACGTCAAACGATTTCTCGCAATCGAGCAGCCGATGCGACAGGCCAAGGTCCTCGATCTGGTCTTCGAGCATTTCGACCGCTACGTCTTGATCAGCGGGATCAAGCTCGGCGCGGTCTCCCCTGTCGCGACCGGCAACAAGGAATTGCTCGATCGCAATCCGATCGGAGCGACCGAGGACGCGCTGGAACGATTTGTCGCGAAGTCCAAATCGTCCGCGCTGAAGCGCTTCCTGGAATTGTCGGAGCAAGCTGCCTTCGCCCAGCGAGCCGCGACCGGCAGGATCACGTCACCGCCACCGCTTCCGCATACGTATTTCCGCGGCGTCGAAGACGACCTCGCCGCACTCTGCATCCGCTCCGGCAAGTGAGACGTCAGGGATTGCGCGTACGCAACGACGCCTCAAGTGCGTCGCTCGAACAGGGCTTCTGCAAACGCGGCTGGCCGGCAAATTCGGCCGGGATGCGCGCTTCGGCGCCGTAGCCGGTGACGAAGACGAACGGAATCTTCAGCGAGACCAACCGCTCGGCCACCGCAAAGCTGGTCTCGCGGATCAGCTCGACGTCGAGCAGGGCGAAGTCGGGCGCTTTTAGCGCGATGGCGTCCAGCGCCTGGGTCACCGACCCGACGGTGCGCACGCTGGTCACCCCGAAACCGAGCAGCCGGTCCTCGAAATCGATCGCGATGATCGGGTCGTCCTCGACGATCAAGACGTTGGCCGGCCGGCCGGAGCCATCGGGAGGTGCGGATGTCATGATCAGATCTTCAATGTGGGGTTTTTGCGGGATCAGGACTGCCGCGACACGATGCCTGCGCCCAGCGCATCGGAGGGTTCCCGGAACGAAACCCACCACATCGCCGTTCTCCAGTCTGTCCACTTGTGCACACAAAGGATGGACGGAACTCGTTAAGGTCGGAAGGAGGACGGGGAGCTCAGGATGGACGCGCGTATTGGCAAGACAACCGAGGTCGAAAGCCGGCCGGCCAACAATCTGTTGCGGCGCCTGAGCCACGCGGATTATGCGTTGCTCGCACCGCACGTCGCCATCGAGGACGCCGCCGCCGGGCAATTGCTCTACAATCCCGGCGACGACGTCCAGGTCGTGCACTTTCCCTGCGGGCCGGCGCTCGCGACCTTTCTCGTTCCCAACGAGGACGGCCGCGACGTCGAAACCATCCTGGTCGGCCGCGAGGGCGCGGTAGGAGGCATCGTCAGCGAGGGCTTCCTGCCCGCCTACACCCGGATCTGCGTGAAATTCGGCGGGCCGTTCGCGCGTATCCACGTCGCCAAGCTGGAAGCGGCCAAGCTGCGCTCGGCCTCGCTGCGCAACATCTTCGCCCGCTACGCCGACTGCCTGCTGGCGCAGATCTTCCAGTCGACCGCCTGCAACGCGATCCATTCGATCGAGCAGCGGACCGCCAAATGGATCCTGGCGGCAATGGAGCGGACCGGCGACGAGAGCAGCGTGCCGCTGACCCACGAGCAGCTTGCGACGCTGCTCGGCGTTGGCCGCAGCTACGCCAGCCGCGTGCTGCAGTCGTTCAAGGCCGAGCGGATCCTCGACACGCGGCGCGGATCGATCCTGGTTCTCAACCGCGACGGCCTGAAGCTGCGCGCCTGCCTGTGCAACGACGCGGTGAAGATGCATTTCGAGGAGGTGTTGCGCGGCGTCTACCCGAGCGAGGAGCGGGAGGCCGGGTAGCGAGTCTCGCTTCTTCCTTCTCCCCCTGTGGGAGAAGGTGGCGCGAAGCGCCGGATGAGGGGTTCTCTCAGCGAGCTCGCCTCGGTGCGAGAGACCCCTCACCCCAACGAGCTTGTGGCCAAAGCGGCGATGCCCTCTCCCACAAGGGGAGAGGGCGCAATCATGCGCAGCGCGGGCGTTTGAACGCGACCGTGCTATAGTCTCCCGGCATGAGCGGGGTCTTCCTTCACACCATCTTCGACATCGCGGCGTGGCTGGCGGCGGCCGCGGCCGTCTGGTGGTTGTCGCGACAGCGCCTGCAGTTTCCGGCGCAATCCTTCGAGCTGCCCTATCTCGCCGCGCTGGTGTTCGGCGCCGGCCTTGGCGCCTATCTGTTCGGCTCCGCCAATCTGTGGCTGTCGGGTCAGAGCGGCATCGCGCGCTCGGTGGAGGGCGCGCTGGCCGGCGGCATCGTGGCGATCGAGCTCTACAAACGGACGGCCGGCATCGCCTTACGCACCGGCGCACGGTTTGCGCTGCCGCTGGCCGTCGGCATCGCGATCGGGCGGCTCGGCTGCTATTTCGCTGGCCTCGACGACTTCACCTATGGCACGCCGACGGCGCTGCCCTTCGGGCATGATTTCGGCGACGGCGTTCTTCGCCATCCCGTGCAGCTCTACGAAAGCGCGGCCATGGCCATATTCGCGCTTGCCTATGTGCTGGCTATCTTGAACCGAAACGCCTTTGTGATCACCAATGGCTTCTACCTGGCTCTCGCCTTTTACGGAGCGCAACGCTTCCTGTGGGAATTCCTCAAGCCCTACGGCACGCTGATCGGCCCCCTCTCCCTGTTTCACCTGCTGTCGCTGTCCATCCTGCTCTATGCCGGCGTCATGCTGGCGACGGCGCCCAAAGCGAGACGCTTGCAAAATGAGTTACCTGCATGAACGCGCCGTTGCGTAAGTCGCGTCCCTATATTTTCTGGGGCCAGACCCAATCTCTCTGCGAGACCTGCCTGAAGCTGGTGCCGACCAAGATCCAGATTCTGGACAACGAGGTCTGGTACGAAAAGCGCTGCCGGGAGCACGGCGTCCAATCGACGCTGGTGTCGACGGATGCCGCCTATTGGCGGCTGTGCAAGGACTTCATCAAGCCCGGCGACCGGCCACTGCAATTCCAGCAGCGCACCGAGTTCGGCTGCCCCTACGATTGCGGGCTCTGTTCCGACCACGAGCAGCATTCCTGCCTGGCGCTGATCGAGATCACCGAGCACTGCAATCTCACCTGCCCGGTCTGCTTCGCCGAATCCTCGCCCGCGCGAACGAAATTCACCCCGCTCGCGACCGTCGAGAAGATGCTGGACGCGCTGGTGGCCAGCGAAGGCGAGCCCGATCTCGTGCAAATCTCCGGCGGCGAGCCGACGCTGCATCCGGATTTCTTCGCGATCCTGGAGGCGGTGCGCGCCCGCCCGATCCGCCACGTCATGATCAACACCAACGGCCTGCGCATCGCGCGCGAAAAGGATTTCGTGGCGCGGCTCGCCGAGAACAGGCGCGGGCTGGAGGTCTATCTCCAGTTCGATTCAATGCAGCGCGATGCGCTGATCGACCTGCGCGGCGCCGATCTACGCAAGATCCGCCAGCAGGCGCTGGAAAATCTCGAACATTACGGCGTCTCGACCACGCTGGTCGCAACCATCAAGCGCGGCGTCAACGATGCCGAGATCGGCGACATCGTCCGCCACGCGCTGACCTGGACATGCGTGCGCGGCGTGACGCTGCAGCCGGTGCAGGACGCCGGCCGCAACGATAATTTCGATGGGAAGACCGATCGCATCATGCTGTCGGAGATCCGCAAGCGCGTGATCGAGACCGGCGTGTTCGGCGACAAGGACATGATCCCGCTGCCCTGCAACCCCGAGAGCATCTCGATCGGCTACGGCCTGCGCAACGGTGAGAAGGTGCTACCGCTGACCTCGCTGATCCCACAGGAGCAGCTGGTCGCGGTGATGCCCAACACCATCAGTCCGGAGAAATACCCGGTGCTGCGGGAGAAATTCGTCGATCTGTTCTCGCTGTCGTCGGGCCCGCTCAACACGTCCGAGCGCGTCTGCGAGCTCTTGTGCTGCCTGCCGAGCTTTCAGGTGCCGGACGGGCTGTCTTACGAAAACGTCTTCCGCGTCACCATCGTGCAGTTTCTCGACCGCTTCAATTTCTGCGTGGGCAACGTCAAGCGCAGCTGCATCCATTTCGTGACCGAGCAGGGGTCGATCATTCCGTTCGACACCTACAATCTGTTCTACCGCGACGGAAAGATCGACGGCATCCGCGCGGAGCTGGCCGGAGAAACTTATCGGGAAGCCAAGCAGCGCGAGGAGATGCCTCGTTGAGCGAGACGCCTTCACCTCCACCGTCGCGAAGTGGATGCGTCACTGCGCTCATGGTGATGTTCGGGGTGATCCTGCTGCTGCCCGGCATCTGCGCCTTGATTTTTGTCGCCGACTCGTCGCCCCACCTCGACAACCGTTTCATCCCTATCCTCGCCCTCACATTGCTGGTGGCATTTGCCGGCGTGATGCTGATCAGGGCCGCGAGAAAGAGACCATGAGCGATTCCAGCACCCCTCCACCAGCAGTGCCTCCGCAGAAACCGCAACAGCGCAGCGGCTGCCTGACCGCGTTCATGGTCATCTCGGGCATTATCCTCCTGCTGCCCGGCCTGTGCGCCCTGCTGTTCGGCGGCATCTCCATATCCGATGGAGGCAAGATCGACTCCGACATCGCGCCGCTGGTCTTCCTGGGGCTGGTCGTTGGCATCGGCGGCGTCGCCCTGATCTGGGCGGCAATCAAGGGGCGAAAGGCCCCGCCTATCCGAAACGATCGCTAAGCCCCGGAGATTCCCGGACAAAATTCAGTCAACCAAGGCCCAAAGAACACATTGTTTTTTGGCGGTTTTTGCATATATTGCGCCGCAACGCACAGGGTGCCCGGTCGATATGGCCGGGCTTCCCTTTTTGGGCGGAAAGCGCCCCGTTTCCAGTCTTCCAGCGTTGTTTCGAGAAGAGGTCCCGGTCCGACCGGCGAGATCGCGCTTAACCCATTGTTCGACCGCAAAGAAGCTCACTCATGAACCTTCGTAACGTCGCCATCATCGCCCACGTCGACCACGGCAAAACGACCCTGGTCGACAAACTCCTCCAGCAGTCCGGCACGTTCCGCGAGAACCAGAAGGTGACCGATCGCGCCATGGACTCCAACGACCTGGAGCGCGAGCGCGGCATCACCATTCTGGCGAAGGCCGCCTCGGTGCAGTGGAAGGACACCCGCATCAACATCGTCGACACCCCCGGCCACGCCGATTTCGGCGGCGAGGTCGAGCGCATCCTGAACATGGTGGACGGCGCGCTGGTGCTGGTCGACGCCGCCGAAGGCCCGCTGCCGCAGACCAAGTTCGTGGTCTCCAAGGCGCTCAAGGTCGGCCTCAAGCCGATCGTCGTCATCAACAAGGTCGACCGTCCCGACGCGCGCCCGACCGAAGTCATCAACGAGGTGTTCGACCTGTTCGCGGCGCTCGACGCCAGCGAAGAGCAGCTCGACTTCCCGATCCTCTACGGGTCGGCCAAGCAGGGCTGGATGGCCGACAGCCCGGAGGGTCCGAAGGACAAGGGCATGGAGCCGCTGTTCGACCTGATCCTGCGCCACGTCGCACCGCCCAAGGTCGAGGAAGGTCCGTTCAGGATGATCGGCACCATTCTCGAAGCCAACCCCTATCTCGGCCGCATCATCACCGGCCGCATCTCCTCCGGCGTGCTCAAGCCGAACCAGCAGGTCAAGGTGCTGAACGCCGACGGCAAGCTGGTCGAGACCGGGCGCATCACCAAGATCCTGGCGTTCCGCGGTCTCGAGCGCACCCCGCTCGATGAAGCCGAAGCCGGCGACATCGTCGCTATCGCGGGCCTGACCAAGGGCACCGTCGCCGACACCTTCTGCGATCCGACCGTCGAGGTGCCGCTGCCGGCCCAACCGATCGATCCGCCGACCGTGTCGATGTCCTTCATCGTCAACAACTCTCCGCTCGCCGGCACCGAAGGCGACAAGGTGACGAGCCGCATGATCCGCGACCGTCTCTTGCGCGAAGCCGAAGGCAACGTTGCGCTGCGCGTGGTGGAAGCCGCCGACAAGGACGCGATGGAAGTCTCGGGCCGCGGCGAATTGCAGCTCGCGATTCTGATCGAGACCATGCGCCGCGAAGGTTTCGAGCTTTCGGTGTCGCGTCCGCGCGTCGTGTTCCAGAAGGACGAAGCCACCGGCACCACCTTGGAGCCGATCGAGGAAGTCGTGATCGACGTCGACGAGGAGCACTCCGGCGTCGTCGTGCAGAAGATGAGCGAGCGCAAGTCCGAGCTGGTCGAGATGAAGCCGTCCGGCGGCAACCGCCTGCGCCTGGTGTTCTACGCGCCGACCCGCGGCCTGATCGGCTACCAGGGCGAGCTGCTCACCGACACCCGCGGCACCGCGATCATGAACCGCCTGTTCCACGGCTACGCCCCGTACAAGGGCGAGATCCAGGGCCGCCGCAACGGCGTCCTGATCTCCAACGACCAGGGCGAAGCGGTGGCCTACGCCATGTTCAAGCTGGAAGACCGCGGCCCGATGATGATCGAGCCGGGCTGGAAGGTCTACAAGGGCATGATCGTCGGCGAGCACACCCGCGACAACGATCTCGAGATCAACGTGCTCAAGGGCAAGCAGCTCACCAACATCCGCACGACCTCGAAGGACGAAGCCGTGCGCCTGACCCCGCCAATCCGCATGACCCTGGAAAAGGCGCTCGCCTATATCGAGGACGACGAGCTCGTCGAGGTGACCCCGAAGTCGATCCGCCTGCGCAAGAAGCACCTCGACCCGAACGAGCGCAAGCGCGCGGAAAAGGCCAAGGAAGCGGTGGCATAAGGCTGCCGCTCTCTCGTGCCCCGGACGCAGCGCAGCACGATAGTGATGCGCTGCTGAGCCGGGGCCCAGACACTGTCATCGCCCGCCCATCACCTTGGGTCCCGGCTCTGCGCAGCAGCGCAAGCGCGCTGCGGCGCGTCCGGGACGCGAGAGCTGCATATCTGTCCGGCTTCAGCGCGTATCACGAACGTGCTAGAGCCCACCCATGTCCTTCCCCTCCTCCGTCGACGTCGCGATCATCGGCGCCGGGGCCGCCGGCCTCGGCGCGGCGCATGCGCTGGCGGGCTCCGGTCTTGCGGTGATCGTGCTGGAGGCGCGTAGCAGGCTCGGCGGCCGGGCCTGGACGGTGCAGGCCTCGCCCGAGGTGACCTTCGACGTCGGCTGCGGCTGGCTTCACTCCGCCGACAAGAATTCCTTCGTCGCAATCGCAAGGCAGCTGGGTTTCGAGCTCAACACGGACCTGCCGCCCTGGCGCGAGCGCGCCTATGGCAACGCGTTTCCGCGGGAGCTGCGCGACGATTTCATGCGCGCGATGGACGCGTTCTACGAGCGCCTCTGGCGGGCCGCGCAAAGGGGCACGGACGAGCCCGCGAGCCGGAGCCTCGAGGCGGGCAATCGCTGGAATCCGATGATCGACGCGATCTCGACCTACATCAACGGCTGCGAACTGAAGGACATGTCCACGCTGGACTGGGACGCCTATGAGGACACGAACCTCAACTGGCGGGTCCGCCGCGGCTATGGCGCGTTGATCGCGGCCTATGGCGCGCCCTGCCCGGTGGCACTGGACTGCAAGGTCACGCTGATCGATCATTCGGACAAACGCATCCGCATCGAGACATCGCAGGGCACGCTGACCGCCGACAAGGTGGTCGTCACGGTCCCGACCAATCTGATCGCCGATGAGACGATCCGCTTTTCGCCGCCGCTGCCGCCCAAGGTCAATGCCGCAGCAGGCCTGCCGCTCGGCGTCGATGACAAGGTGACGCTCGCGCTCGACGATGCAGAAGCTTTTCCGAAAGAGGGAAATCTGCGCGGCGCCACCATGCGCACCGAGATGGGCACCTACCACATCCGCCCATTCGGCCAGCCCTGCATCGAAGGCTTTTTCGGCGGCAGCTTCGCCCGCGCGCTGGAAGATTCCGGCGAAGGCGCCATCGCCGCGCAAGCGATCAACGAGATCGCGGGATTCCTCGGCAACGATATCCGCAGGAAGCTGAAGCCGCTGTATGAATCGCGCTGGGCGCATGATCCCTTCGCCCGCGGATCGTATTCACATGCGCTCCCCGGCCACGCCGGCGACCGCGCCGTGCTCGCCGCGCCGGTGGATGGACGGCTGTTCTTCGCGGGCGAAGCGACGTCACCGGAGTTCTTCACGACCGCGCATGGGGCAAGGGACAGTGGCGAGCGGGCGGCGAAGGAAGTGCTCGCGGCAACCTTCGACGCAAAGTGAACGCTGGTACTAGACGCCCATAACCATTTGGTTCATTTTCCCGCGCATGGCCGGTGGCGGACACCCAGACTGGACTGACCAAGAGCTCGATCGCATCGTCGCCGACTATTTCAGCATGCTTGGCGAAGAGATTTCCGGCACCACCTACAACAAGGCTGCACACAATCGGGCTTTGAGAGACGATCTCGATCGAAGCAAAAGCTCCGTTGAATTCAAGCATCGGAACATTTCAGCGGTGCTGGTCAAACTGGGCCTGCCGAGCATCAGGGGCTACTTCCCGGCCGAAAACTATCAAGCCACGATTGTTGCGGCGATTGACCGGTACCTTTCTCAAAATCCGACTGCTTTGCACCCCGAGAAGGTCGTGGACGGATGGGCTGAGCGGCAAGGCCTGTTTGTGGGAGCGCCTCCGCCGCGGCTGCCGGTTTCGCCGCACAATGCAAACATAGAACGGCTGATCCGTAAGTTTAATCCGGTCGAGCGCGACTTCCGCAACCGCAAACTAGGTCGCGACGGAGAAGAGCTGGTCTTCCACCACGAACGCCAGAGACTAACTCAGTTGGAACGACCCGATCTTGCCAAGAAAATCCGATGGATTTCTGAGGAACTTGGTGACGGCGCAGGCTACGATATACTTTCTTTCGACGCACAGGGTAGAGAACGCTTGCTCGAAGTGAAGACAACGGTCGGCGCAGACGTCACGCCGTTTTACATTACAAGAAACGAGCTATCTCTTGCTTCAGAGCGCCCTGAAGCCTTTCGACTTTGCCGCGTTTTTGATTTCTCAGCCCACCCTCGAATGTTCGAGTTAACGCCGCCATTGGAGAACCTCGTTCACCTTTCTCCACTCAACTACGAAGCATCGTTCTCCTGAGGAGGAGCTACTCGATCACCCGCGCCCGCAAATCCGCATCGGGCACGAAGCAGGCGTCATACTTCCCAAAGATGCGATAGCGGTTGCGGGCGATGAGGCTGTAGAGGGGATCACGCAACGGTTTCGGCACGACGAACAACGCGCGCACCCAGCCCCGGCCGGGAAGCAGCGACAGCACGGTCAGCGCGGCGTCCGACTTCATGAACACTTCGCCGCCATGGACGACGGCGTTCGTATCGGGATCATCGGGGTCGATGCCGAACGTGCGCGCGAGCTTCGCGCCATAATCCGACTGGATCGGCGTGAACCGAAACCGCTTCGCCGTGTCGCGCTTGGCCACGAAGCGGACCCAACGCGAGCAGAAGATGCAGACGCCGTCGAACAGGATCACGTCGTCGTCGGGCCACTTGCTCATCAGCGATTATCCAGCATCAGCAGCGCGACCAGCATCAGCACGATCGCCGGTCCCGTCTTCACCAGCGCGCCGAGCGGCTCGATCCAGAGGTCCGGCGTCAGGATCGCCGCACCCACCATATAACCAAGCGACGCGAGAATTCCCGCAACGAGCCCGATCGCCGCCGTGCGCCGGAAAGCGATCAGCACGCCGATGCTCATGTCCATCAGGCTGGTGCCTGTCGTGACGGGGTCGACCAGCGCGGGCGGAAAGTTGTGCGCGGTCAAAATGCCGGCGGCGGCGCGATACGACACGAACAGCGCGATGAAGCCGGAGACGAGCCAGAACGCGACCAGGCTCGCGAAGATCAGGGCCTTAACCAGGAACAGGCGCGCGAACCATTTGTCCTGGATGGTGGCGGGACGCCGGCCGATCGTCTCGCCCGTCGTCTTCGGTGTGATGCCTGTGGCGGCGATCCAGGCAGAGGGATCACCTTGCACGCCGCGGCGCAACTCGGCGATGGCTGTCGAGCGCATCGGCGGCATCCAGCCGAGATGGCTGGCGAGATCGCCGATCTTCGCGCCGAGGTCCAGCATGAACGACGGCATCGCAATGCGCGGCCAGCCAGCCGTGCCGAACGCATGGCGAAACGGCTTGATGACCCCGGCCATGGTGATCGGCTCGACCTGCATCAGATCCCAGCTCACCGCCTGCACGGCAGCGTCGTCAACGTCGCGCGCGGCGAGCCAGGCAATGGTCGCCGCAATATCCCCCACCGCGACGGGCTGGAACGGCGTCGCCATCTCCTTGGCCGGAAGATCGAGCGGAGACGCGGCGAGCGCGCGGAGCATGGCGCTGCCGCCATAGGCTGACGGCGCGACCACGAAACCCGGCCGCAGGATCGCGTGGGGAATGCCGGAGGCTTCGATCAGCCGCTCGGCCTCGCGCTTGGTCGTCGCAAAGGCGGTGCGGTCGGCTTCTGCGGCCCCGGGAATTGAGATGTGCGCCAGCCGGATTGCACGGCCGCTGCCACCGATCGCCGCAAGCAATCGCGTGACGAAATCCCGGTGCACGGCGCCCGTATCGCTGCCGGCGCCGTCCTGGAGCACGCCGAGGCAGTTCACGACGACATCCACCGCATGCTCGCGCAGCAGCCGCGCCAGAGCTGCCGCATCGAGCGAGAGGATCGGCAGCTCGATATCCAGCGCACTCATCCTCTGCGCCGGCGACAGGCTGCGCGCCACGCCGACCACGCGAAAGCCTCGCGCGCGGAGATCGTCGGTGACGAAGCGGCCGATCAGGCCGGAGGCGCCGAGCACCAAGATGATTCGTTCACCCATCGCGTCTCTCAAACCGGTTTTGCGATCATCAGCCACAGGATCAGTATTGTCGCGCCGAAGCCGGGGAAGCCGAACGCGAACCAGCGGCGAAACAGGACGACGTAACGCTCCGGCAAGGCGACGCGTTGCTCGGCAGCCTTTCGCGCGAGATCGCGCATCTCGATCTGCATGAACACCACGGGGATCCAGAACAGGCCGGCGATGCAGAAGAGCGCGAGCGAGGCGAGCAGCCAGCGCTCGGTGATCGGCGTCGCCGAAAGCATCATCAGCAAGCCGCCCGTGACCGGTTGCAGGAGCACGGCGGAGAGCGTGAAGATCGCATCCGCAATCACCGCGACCGATGCGGTACGTGCGATGAAGGCCACATCGTTCGTGCGATGCGCCATCAGCATGAAGAACGCAATGCCCGTTCCGGTGCCGAGAATGACGATCGCGCCGAGCACATGCAGAAACTTGACCAGGAAATACGGCGTCATGGCTTCTTGGTCGCCACTGGCTTCGGCGGGTTCAGTACGCGATCGAGCGCGCCGCCGGCGGCTTTGACACCGGCCTCACTCTCGATCATCCAATGACCCTCGCTGCCCGCGGCCGGCAGGATGCGCAGGTTTACCTTGCCGCCAGCCCCGCGAAACGCATCAGCCAGACTCTTCGAAAATGACGGCGAGAAATAGCTGTCATTGGCCGCGACGAGCCAGGTGACGGGAATGCGCGCGGCCTTGCCGAACTCCGTTGCGGCGGCAAGCAGCGTGTGTGGCGCGCAGATCCGGTTCGGCTCGTCATTGGCGTGGCCGCCGCGCCCGGGGGCAAACACCGTGATCGCGGAGATCGTCTTCGGATCGGCACCGGCGAGCGCCAGCGCGCCCCAGCCGCCGGCGGAATGGCCGATCACGATCGCGGCTTCCTTGCGAATGAAATCCTGCATTCGCAAGAACTCCAGCGCGAGCCGGATTTGCTCGGCCGTCGCCCGGCCCGAACGGGCATGGTCCGCCTCGTCACATCCGCCCTGGTCCTCGACATAGCGGCCGCCGGTCGCACCATGGCCGAGCCGCTCCGGCACCAGCACGGCAAAACCGCGCGCGACGAGATGGGCGGCGAGCGGACGATATTCCGGCTGCGGCATTTGCGCACGACGCAGGACGTTCTGCGTCGAGGCGTGTGCGATCACCGCGAGTCGGAACGGGCCCGCGCCGGCGGGTCGAAACAGCAGGGCATGCGCGGCGATGTCGGTATTCGGCGACGGCACGCGCCACTCCTGTCGGCGCAGCGGTTCTCCCTCCTCGCCCGATGGGCCAAACGAGACCTGCGCGCACAGAGGCGGCGCAGTCAGCAGCGCCAGCAGAGGCAGCAGTGCGATGGTTTTGAAGAGCCGCATGAATGGCCGAAGGCGAACACGAACAGTGACAGCGACACTCGTAGGAGCGAATCACTCTGGGCGGGGCTTACTGCGTCACCATTGCCGTTCATTCGTTGCCGCAACAGGAGTTTTGCACTGACACATGGCACGCCGGTGCCCTCGGAGCTGGCGTCTTGTCTTTTTTCGGTACAACATGGTTAAGATACTGATGCACAAAGTCCACACGTTAACCGATAATTAACGATAGGTCTTGCCGCCAGCGCGGCGACTTGGTTTGATTGCCTCCATGAGCACAACCCTGATCGAGGTCCGGCCGGCCAAAGCTGCAGATGCAACTGCGGTGGCGTCAACTCATGACGAAGCCTGGCGCTCGGCCTATCAGGGCATCATTCCCGGCGCCGAGCTGGAGAAGCTCATCAACCGCCGCGGCCCGCAATGGTGGGACAGCGCGATCCGCAAGGGCAGCCGCGTCAGCGTGCTCGTGTTCGGCGACAAGATCGCGGGCTACGCCAATTACGGTCGCAACCGCGCCCGTAGCCTGCATTTCGACGGCGAGATCTACGAGCTTTACCTGCGCCCGGAATTCCAGGGCCTCGGCTTCGGCCGGCGCCTGTTCGCCGCCGCCCGCCGCGACCTGATGCAGAGCGGGCTGAAGAGCATGGTGGTGTGGGCGCTCTCGGACAACGACCCGGCGACGGAGTTCTACCGGGCGCTGGGCGGCCGCATGGTGGCGCGCTCGTCGGAGCGCTTCGGACCGAAGTCGCTCGACAAGGTTGCCTTCGCCTGGACCAATTGAGCTGCTGAAAGCTGGATCGGCAGCCCCAACCTTCCGTCGATACCGCTGCCTTTGAGCCGGTGACTTCGGGATTCATTATTTCACAAAAACGCGATGGATCGGCGGGCCAAGCCCGCGTATGACAGCGCCAAAATCGCTGCCGGGCGCGATTTTACCTCGGCAACAACGGAGCCTTGAATGCGTATCGATGCGATCTCGATCGGGAAGAACGTACCCCAGGAAGTCAACGTCCTCATCGAAGTCCCCGTGGGCGGCGAACCGATCAAGTACGAGATGGACAAGGAGGCCGGCACGCTGGTGGTCGACCGCTTCCTGTACACGCCGATGCGTTACCCCGGAAACTACGGCTTCATCCCGCACACTTTGTCGGATGACGGCGACCCCTGCGACGTCCTGATCGTCAACACCCGCGCCATCATTCCCGGCGCCGTCATGAGCGTCCGCCCGGTCGGCGTGCTGTTCATGGAGGACGAGGCCGGTGGCGACGAGAAGATCCTGGCAGTGCCGTCGTCAAAGCTGACGCAGCGCTACGACAAGGTGAAATCGTACTCCGACCTGCCGGACATCACGCTGCAGCAGATCCAGCACTTCTTCGAGCACTACAAGGATCTCGAGAAAGGCAAATGGGTGAAGATCCTGCGCTGGGGCGGCCCGGAGGAAGCGCACAAGCTGATCCTCGAAGGCATGGATCGCGAGAAGAAAAAGAAGAAGGGCTGACGCCTCTGCTCCCTCGCCCCGCTTGCGGGGAGAGGGTTGGGGTGAGGGGGACTCTCCACGAGAACGGTGACGGCTGACCCGCGGAGAGTCCCCCTCACCCGGATTGCTTCGGACGATGCTTCGCATCGCCGAGCGCAATCCGACCTCTCCCCGCAAGCGGGGCGAGGTGAAGAAAACCTACACCGCCGGCTTCGGCAGCCCCGCGATCGCGCAGGCCGCGCGTAGCGTGTTCACCAAGAGGCAGGCGACCGTCATCTGGCCGACGCCGCCGGGCACCGGCGTGATGGCGCCGGCCACTCCAAGCGCTTCCTGATAAGCGACATCGCCGACGAGGCGCGTCTTGCCGTCCTCCTTCGGAATTCGGTTGATCCCGATGTCGATCACGGTCGCGCCCGGCTTCAGCCAATCGCCGCGCACCATCTCAGGCTTTCCGACCGCGGCGTAGACGAGATCGGCCCGCTTCACGAGCCCGGGCAGGTCGCGCGAGCGCGAATGCGCGATCGTCACCGTGGCGTTCTCGTTCAACAGCAATTGCACCAGCGGACGACCGACCAGGTTGGAGCGGCCGATCACGATGGCGTTCATGCCTTCGAGCGAGGCGTGCACGCTCTTGGTCAGGATGATCGAACCGAGCGGCGTGCAGGGCGATAGCGCCTGAAATCCGCCTGCGAGCCGGCCGGCATTGTTCGGGTGCAACCCGTCGACGTCCTTGGCGGGGTCGATGGCGTTGATGACGGCTTCCGTGTTCAGCCCCTTCGGCAGCGGCAGCTGCACCAGGATGCCATGCACAGCCGGATCGCGGTTAAGCTTTGCGACCAGCGCCAGCAGGTCTGCCTGCGACACGTCGGCCGGCAGCTTGTGCTCGAACGAAGCCATGCCGGCGGCCTGGGTCTGGGTGTGCTTGGAGCGGACATAGACCTCGCTGGCGGGGTCGTTGCCGACCAGGACCACCGCAAGGCCCGGCACCAGATTGTGCTCGCGCTTGACGCGGGAAACCTCGTCGGCCACGCGGGCACGGAGCTCCGCGGCAATCACTTTTCCATCGATGATCTTGGCGGTCATGTCAGCTCCTCAGTCTGTCGATTTGGCCGCAACGAGCTGGCGCAGGGCATCGCCGAGCCGCGCCGGATCGCCATCGACCGCGATCTGCTTCAGCCGCGAGGTGGCTCCGGACAGGAGCCTCACGCTGGCCTTGGGGACGCCAAGCGACTTTGCCAGCAGCACCAAAACGGCCTTGTTGGCCTCGCCTCCGTCGGCGATCGCGCGCACCCGCACCTTGAGCACGCTGCGGCCATCGGCCAGTTGCTCGATCCCGTCGATGTCGTCGCGGCCACCGCGCGGCGTCACACGCAGCGCGATGCTGATTCCTGCGGCCGAATAGCGCCAAGGTTCCTTGCAAGGTTCCCTGGAGGCGTCTTTGGCGACCAAGGCGTCCGGCTCGCTCAGATCACGTTCGGATAGATGTAGTACAGGATCACCCGCTCGATGAACATGATGAGCAGGATCAGGATGATCGGCGAGATGTCGAGGCCGCCGAGACTGGGCAGGAGATTGCGAATCGGTGCCAACACCGGCTCGGTGATCCGGTACAGGAACTCAGCGACCGCCGACACGAACTGGTTGCGGGTGTTCACCACGTTGAAGGCGATCAGCCAGGACAGGATCGCGGACGCGATCAGCAGCCAGACGTAGAGGTCGAGCACGATGATGACGATGTCGAGAACGGCACGCATGGCTATTGAAGACTCTGGCTTTTGAAGACTTTGGCTGCGATCGGAATTGACGCCTTTTGCTAGATATCGGTTCCCCCCCGCCCAAACAAGGGAAGTCGGCGCCGGAATGGCTAAAACCGGGTTATAGCCGTCCTTGACTTGACCTTGGCGGGGACTTAAATGGCGCCCGGTTGTCGGCCGCGTTTACCAGAGCGGCCAGCAAAGGGGCCATAGCTCAGCTGGGAGAGCGCGTCGTTCGCAATGACGAGGTCGGCGGTTCGATCCCGCCTGGCTCCACCACGCTTCGCCCTTCGGGCTCCGCGTGGCGCAGCCACGACGGCGCCCGAAGGACGAAGCGTGGTGTCCGGCGAAGCCCGCAGGGCGAAGACGGACTATCCCCCGATCCTCCCCCCTACCTCCCCGTAAACCGCGGCGGCCGCTTTTCCATGAAGCTCGCCACCCCCTCGCGGAAATCGCTACTGCCCAGCGCCACCATCATCTCCCTGTTCGCCTCGGTCGTGGCCTCGGCCAGGGTCTGGAACGGCACCTCGTAGAGCTGGCGCTTGATCACGGCCATCGCACTTGGCGAGACGAAATCGGCGAGATCGCGCGCATAGGCGTAGGTCTCCTCGCGCAGCTTCTCCGGCGAGCAGAGCCGGTTGACCAGGCCGATCCGCAACGCCTCCTCGCTCGTCACGCGCCGGGCCGAAAGCAGGAGATCCATCGCGTTGGCGTGGCCGACGATGCGCGGCAGCATCCAGCTGATGCCGTGCTCGGCAATCAGACCGCGTCGCGCGAAGGCTGTGGTGAACACCGTATTGTCGGCGGCAAAGCGCAAATCGCAATAGAGCGCGTGAACGAGGCCGATGCCTGCGGTCGCGCCGTTGAGCATGGCGATGACCGGCTTCCTGATCGAGGGTTAATAGCCATAGCGCGTCTGCCAGTCCGGCCGCCGGTTCATGTCGAACGGCGGCAGATTCGTTGCGCGCCTGACGTCGTCGGGGTCGAGCCCCTTCAACGCATCCATGTCGGCACCGGCGCAGAAGGCACGGCCAGCGCCGGTGAGCACGATGACGCGGACATTGTCGTCGGCGCTCGATGCTTCCATGGCATGGCGAACGTCGCGCTCCATGATCGGCGTCCACGCATTCATGCGATCGGGCCGGTTGAGCGTGATGGTCGCGACCTTGTCGCTCACCTCGTAGAGGATGTGTTCGTAGGCCATGGCGCTCTCCCTGTCTGCCGGCACGCGTTCGCGCGCGCTCGTTAGCAATGAGCCTAGCATATCCAATGGTAAGGCAGGGACTTGCGCGAAGACGCGATCACTCGGCCGCTTGCGCCAGCACCGGCCGGCGCGCGAGCCAGCCGTCGATGAAATGATCGAGCCAGGCGCGCTCTGCGGCATCGTACACGGCACGATCCGCGAAGTGATGGTGCCGTTGCCGCGCTCCGGGCGCGTTGAAGCCGTCATAGCCGCGCGTGGTCCAGCGATGCATCATCGCGTAGGTCACGTCGGGGTGAAACTGCACGCCGAAAGCGTTGCCGGCGCGGAACGCCTGCACCGGAAAATCATCGCCTTCTGCCAGCAGCTCCGCGCCGACAGGCAGTTCGAATCCCTCGCGGTGCCAATGATAGACCTGCGCCGGCCAGGCCGGGCAGAGCGCGCGCCCGGCAGCGGTCGGGCGGATCGGGTAGTAGCCGATCTGGGTCAGCGCCTCCGCATGCGGCGCGACGCGCGCACCGAGCTGCATGGCGAGCATTTGTGCCCCAAGGCAGATGCCGAGGAACGGCCGCTGCTCGCGCAGCGGAATTTCGAGCCAGTCGATCTCGCGGCGGATGTAGTCGTCGGGATCGTTGGCGCTCATCGGGCCGCCGAAGACCACGGCGCCGGCATGAGCGTCGAGCGTCTCGGGCAGCGGATCGCCGAAGCGGGGACGGCGGATGTCGAGGGGATGACCGAGGGCGCGCAGCGCGTTGCCGACGCGGCCGGGGGTTGAAGATTCCTGATGCAGGACGATCAAGACCGGCAACCGGCTTTCGGAGGCGGCAGTGCTCGGCACCCTCTTTCGGAAGGGCACCAATTCTGCGCCACCAAACCTGTCCGTCCGGAACGACATGGCCTCTGCGAGTGCTATCGGTTCAGACCGCCAGCATAGCTAAGCGATGGTTAACATCGTGTGAGTTCGCGCACACAACGATAGTGAAGCAAGCTCCGGGCCACTACGGCGGCTGCGGACTTTTCTAATTCCGGCGCCTCTGGAACCGGCTGGTGGCAGCCAGGATGAAGCCGCGCGGGAAAAAGCGCAGCGCAAACGGCACAATCTTGATGCCGAGACCGGGCAGCACCGCCCGTTTGTTGGTCATCAGGCCACGATAAGCCTCTTGCGCGACATCGGCGGCCGAAACGTTGAGAAGGGCCGTATTGTGCTGCGACCCGACGCCGGCGCGCGCCTGGAATTCGGTGGGCACAGGGCCCGGGCAAAGCACGGTGACGCGAACGCCGCGCGGCGCGAGCTCCGCCCGAAGCGCTTCGGTGAAGGAAATCACGTAGGCCTTGGAGGCATAGTAAACGGCCATGCCGGGGCCGGGCAGGAAGCCTGCAACCGAGCCGACGTTGAGAAGACCGCCCTTGTTCCTGATCAGCTGATCGGCAAAGCGCAGCGACAGATCCGTCAGAGCCCGCACGTTGACCTCGACGATCCCGATCTGCTCGTCGCGGTCGCGCTCGATGGCATCACCGAACACGCCGAAGCCGGCATTGTTGACGAGGTGATCGAGCTCGACGCCTTCGGCCGCGAGCGCTGCTGCGATGGCCTCGCCGGCGGCGGGATCCTCGAGATCGCAGGCGATCACGATCGGCTTCTTGCCGCCCCTGGCAGCGAGCTCGTTCGCAAGCGCCTCCAATCGATCCGCGCGCCGCGCCGTCAATGCGAGACGATGTCCATTGGCGGCGAACACGCGTGCCAGCTCCACACCTATGCCCGCCGAAGCACCGGTGATCAACGTTACCCGCTCAGTCACGATCGAAGTTCTCTTGAATTGAAGTCTTTGGCCCCGGCAATGGCCGAACGAGAGCATAAGCCGTGCGCGACAGGCAAGCGGCGCTGGCGGCATGGCCGCTTGAGCGGGCGACAGGGGGAGCAGGAAAGACCGGTATTTGCAGGCGAATCCGCAAAACCGGGAGGAAGGTGCGGCCTACATTAAAATTTCGTCATGTGACTTGCGTGTCAGGCCGCCGGCCGGGACAAGTCAGCCGCCGACGGCACCATCCTTCACCTGGCCACCGACGCGCTCGGCCACAGCGTGCTTCAGGTCGATCCGGTCGCGCTGGGAAATCCCGAGCAGGTCGGAGGCACGCCAGACGACGTTGTCCTCGAATTCGGTCACCTGGCCGTCGGCATAAACCAGCTCCCACATCATCCGGACGATGCGCTTGCGGCCCTCTTCGTCGAGCGAGCGCATGATGACGCTGGTGAAGTGATAGAGATCCACCGCCTCGCCCTCGACCTGGGTGGCGTCCGCGATCAGGCGATCCGCGGTGCCGTGATCGAGCCCGAAATGGCTCTCGATCAGGCTGTGCAGCTTGCGCTGCTCGGCCGCCGTCGGCTGGCCGTCCAGCGAGACCACGTGGACCAGCAGCGCCGTCGCCGCCAATCGATAATCGCTGTCGCCGAACGAACGACTCTGGTCGTTGGGGGCGACGATGTCGGCGATGAATTGGCGCAGGCCGTCGAGCATGAGATCCTACCGAAATCGATGCAGCCGCGAGGGGGGAGGGCGGCTGTTACCAGCATTATATGAGCAGGATACTCAACCGGCGCAACGTGCGGCAGTTCCGCGCGCCGGATTACGTTTCGGCAATCTGGCCGCTGCGCATTGGGCGGGGACGACAACGGAAATTCTTCACGGAATCTCGTAAACCACCATCTTGTCGGCGATGCCGCGCAGCGCGGCCTGCTTCTGGATCGGCTTGATCTCGCGCTGCTGGAGTATTGCCGCGACCGCCGGCGCATCGAGCACCGGGCCGGTGATGTGGATCTCCTGCGCGGTCGACAGGCTCTGCACGCGGGCGGCGATGTTGACCGTCTGGCCGAAATAATCCTGCCGCTCGTTGAGCATCACCGCAAGACACGGTCCTTCATGGATGCCGATCTTGACGATCAGATCGTCGGTACCGCGCTGCTTGTTGAGCGCGTCCATGGCCGCGCGCATCCGCAAGCCGGCGACGATGGCGTGCTCGGGACGGACGAAGGTCGCCATCACGGCATCGCCGATGGTCTTCACCACTGCGCCCTTCTCCGACGAGATGATCTCGAGCAGCGCATGGAAATGCGCGCGCACGAGATCGAAGGCGGCAAGATCGCCGACGCGCTCGTAGAGCGCGGTCGAGCCCTTCAGGTCGGTGAACAGGAAGGTCAGCGAGGTGATCTGGAGCCGCTGGTCGAGACTGAGATTGTCCGCCTTGAACACGTCGCGAAACGTCTGGTTGGACAGCATCCGCTTGGCGGTGAGGAACGGCTTGCGCTTGCCGATGAGATGGTGGAGCGCCTCGGCCGCGATGAACACCGACGGCAGCACGCGCACGCCCGCCTGGTTCTCCAGCGACAGCCGTAGCGGGCCGGGCCGCATGGTCGTGGTCCCCGTCGGGGCCTGCACCTTGTTGTACATGATGGCGAGCTGCTGGCGGTCCTTGGTCGGCTCGCCCTGGACGTCGATGAAATGGGCGGCGTGCGTCACCGGCTCGAAGATGATGACGAAGTCACCAGGCAGTTGCAGCGACATCGTCGCCTTCTCGCCCGCCGGCAGCTCCATCGTATCCAGCGTCACCTCGTTCGCCAGTGTCGCGAATGATTCCTTGTTGAAGTCGACGCCGGAGCTCCAGAATACCTGCTTGAAATATTCCCACACCGGAAGCGTATCAGGATCGTGCGCCGCGATGCGCCGGACCCTCGGATTCACGGTGAAGGACACCTCGACCTGATCGTCGACGGAGGCCTTGTAGCCGCAGGCGCAGAGCGCGCAATGATAATCGTCCGGCTTGAGCGCCTTCAACGTCGTGTGCGCGCCCAGCACGCCGCCGCAGCCCGGACACAGCACGTTCCAGCCGAGATCGAACAGCCCGAGCCGCGCCGCGTGCAGAAAGGCCGAGATCGCGTGCTCTTCGTCGACGGCATGTTGCGTGGCGAAGTCGAGGACGTTGACGCGGTTGAGCTCGTGATCCTCGCCATCCTCGATCAGACGCGCAATCGCATCGACCACCTTCGCGTCGGCGGTCTGCTTGAGAACGGAAAACTGGGCCTGGATGTCGCTCATGGCGCAACTCTATCTAGGGCGCATCACGCCGTCGGCCAGACGAGGGGCCTGTCACCGACGCGTGATGCGGAACATGGGTGAGTGGTCCGGCTGGGTCGTGACGACGCCGAGCGGAATCACGGGGTTGGTCGTATCGGCAAGCTCGACGCGGAACGCGCCGATCAGCCGGGCCAGCGCCAGCACGGATTCGGCCTGCGCGAACGGCGCGCCGATGCAGACGCGCGGACCTGCGCCGAACGGCAGATAAGCGAAGCGATCGGGCGCTTCCTTCGACATGAAGCGCTTTGGAATGAACGCGTTCGGCTGGTCCCACAGCTTCTCGTGCCGGTGCAGCAGCCACGGTGCGATCATGATGATGTCGCCCTTGCCGATCTCGATTCCGGCCGCATTGTCCTTCTCGCGCGCGGCCCGCGCGACCAGGAATGCCGGCGGATAGAGCCGCATGGTCTCCTCGATCACCGCGCGGGTGAATTTCTGCCGGTCGATGTCGGCGATGCTGTCGAGATGCTCGCCGCGCGTCTCGGAGGCGACTTCCTCCTGCGTCTCCGGATCGAGCGCGAGCAGATAGAGCGCCCAGAACAGCGCCGTCGCCGTGGTCTCGTGACCCGCGAGGATCATGGTCGCGACCTCGTCGACGAGCTGCTCGTCGGAAAAGCCCTTGCCGGTTTCGGGGTCGCGCGCCGCATCCATGAGATCGAACAGGTCGCGCGGCGGCGCACCGTCCTTCTTGCCGGCTTTGCGCCGCTCGGCGATCAGCATCGCGACGAATTCGGTCCAGCGCTTGCGGAAACGGGCGCGGGCAAAATCCATCGGGCTTGGCCACGACACCGGCAGCAGCATGTCGAGGAAATACGGCCGTCCGAGCCGGGCGGCATATTCCATGATGAAGTTGCGCAAGGTCGTGCCGTGCTGGTCCATGCCGAACGAGAACATCGTGCGTCCCGCGATCTCCAGCGTCATGCGCTGCATGACCTCGCGCAGGTCGATGTCTTCCCCCGAGCGCGCCTCCAGCTTCGCGATGGTCTCGTCGAGCACCGCCGTCATGTGCGGAACGAGATTGGCGGTGGCGCGCGGCGTGAAGGCCGGCGCAAGGGTGCGGCGCTGAAACGTCCAGGAGTGACCTTCCGCGATCAGAAGGCCGTCGCCCAGCACGGGACGCAGCATGCGGATCCCCGCCGGCGTGCGCGTATAGTTCTCGTAATTGGTCAGCAGGACGTGCCTGATCGCGTCCGGCTGGTTCAGGATGAAGCTGTTGCTGAGGAAGAAGCGGCCCTTGATGACGTCTTCCTCATAGGCGCGCTGCCCCCAGGTCGCGATCATGTTGTGCCGGATCACGGCAAGCCGGCCGAAGAACGACATGTCGTCGGGCGCACGCGGGGGAGCGGGAGGGATGATGGGCCGACGCACGCTGGCGATGTTCATGGCTCTCTCCCGAGAGGTGTGACGCAGGTCAATAGCTAGTAAGTCAGCTCGGCAATCGCAATCCTGTTTTCCGAGGCCGGCCAGGCCCGTGCCACAATCCGTTCTTCGCCGAACTGGGCCACGAATTTACGCCCAACCTCGCTGGTTGGAAGACGCAACGTCGCTGCCGAATCCGTGGGTACACCCGGCTTGACGTCGGCCGGCTCCTTGCCGTCGAACAAAACCACGTCCCGCGGCAGACCGAAATAGCCGCGCGGACGCGACATGATCACGACCGCGCCGGCATCCTTGTCGGCGGGACCGAGCGGGCGCGCGGCACGCAGATGCACGACGTCGGAGGAGCGCGGGAAAGGCGAGCGATAGACGTGCGTCGTCGGCGCATCTGGGGACGTCACGACGAATTCGAGCGCCCAGAAGGGTTCGACCTGCGCCGGCCCCCAGCGACCATCGGCGCCGGTCTTTGCGCTATGCACGGCGGCACCATTACGCTCACCAGTATCAGGATCGACGCGGAAGATATCGACGGTTGCACCCGCCACCGGGCGGTTGGTCGATACGCCGCCGGGCGTGCCGGTGACGAGGCCGCTGAGCTTGACGGCCGGCTCCGGCACGATCGCAATGCGCGCAGGCTCGCGACCCGCGATGAATTTGTAGATCTCCCGGAAGGCACGCGGATGGAACGCCACCTCGCGATGGTCGAGCGCGCCGAGCACGAGATTGGTGGCGCCCTTCAGCTCCGGCCCTTCATTGGTGACGCCGGTCGGCGTGCCGGGCTTGCCGATGAAGCGACCGTCGGCCTGCGCGTATTTGTCCATGCCGTCGCTGCGCAAGGTGAGGAAGGCAACACCGGGCGTCACCTCGCTCTCGCCCTCGTTCAGGCCGCGCAGGAACGTGCCGCGGCCGTTGAACTCGTTGTTCGGCTGATCGTCGGTCGCGAACACGCCGTGATTGGGCGTGCCGCACAAGACGGCGTGGCTGACATCGCCGGCGCCACCGTTCTTGATGACATTGCGGATCGCATAGCCGCCGCGCGAGCTGCCGACCAGCGCCACGCGGGACGCGCCGGTCCGGCGCTTCAGCTCGGCGATGGCGGCAGCGAGCTCGCGGCGCTGGTCCTCGGTCGAGGAACGGTTCGCCTGCTCGACCTTGTCGTCGGCGCGTGCATTGGGGTCGGTGAAGTTGATCGCCATCATGCGATCGCGCGCGATGCCGTTGGATTCCATCCGCCACAGCGTCGTCATCCAGAGCGCGTCGTAGTCGCCATTGCCGTGGACGAACAGGATCGGCGGCGGCGGGTCCGAAGGCAATGCAGCCGCCGGCGCTGATTGAGCCCATGCGCCCGTCCGCAAGCTCGCAATTGCGAAAGGCAAGCTGCCCGCCCCCTGCAGGATCGTCCGTCGCGACAGCTTCATCTGTTCCTCCCCGGCAAACCGCCTCTTTGCACCGCTTATAGCGGCCTAACCACTGGACAGCGAAGGACTTTCGCAGGCATCACTGAATTTGCCGGAATCGCCAGCACCACTTCTGCCAGCCCATATGGAAGGGGATATGACCGAGCCGCCGAACCGTCAGAAAATGGCCGCCGACGGCATCACCGCGCCGCTGCGCTACACCGTGTTCCGGCGCATCTGGCTCGCCAGCCTGCTCTCCAATCTCGGCCTCCTGATCCAGGGCGTGGGCGCGGCCTGGGCGATGACGCAGATGGCGGCATCGGCCGATAAGGTCGCGCTGGTGCAGACCGCCCTGATGCTTCCGATCATGCTGATCTCGATGCCGGCCGGCGCCATTGCCGACATGTATGACCGCCGCATCGTCACGCTGGTCTCGCTGATGATCGCCCTCACCGGCGCGACGGCGCTGACGGTGCTGGCCGGGTTCAATCTCATCACCCCGGAAACGCTGCTCGCCTTCTGCTTCGTGGTGGGCAGTGGCAACGCCCTGTTCGGCCCGGCGTGGCAGTCCTCTGTCAGCGAGCAGGTACCGCCCGATGCGCTGCCTTCGGCGGTCGCGCTGAACGGCATCAGCTACAACATCGCGCGCAGCTTCGGCCCCGCGGTCGGCGGCGTCATCGTCGCCGCGCTCGGCGCGGTGGCCGCCTTTGCCTGCAACGCGCTTCTCTATCTGCCGCTTCTCGTGGTGCTGCTGCTCTGGCGCCGCTCGGTCGAGCCCTCGCGGCTGCCGCGGGAAAAGCTCAACCGCGCCATGGTCTCGGGCTTCCGCTACATCACCAATTCGCCGCCGATCAAGATCGTGCTGTTGCGCACGCTGGTGATGGGCCTGATCGGCGGCGCCATCATGGCGCTGATGCCACTGGTCGCGCGCGATCTGCTGCACGGCGGCGCGCAGACCTATGGCATCATGCTGGGCGCCTTCGGTATGGGCGCTGTCGTCGGCGCACTCAATATCCATGAACTGCGCAAGCGCATGAGCGGCGAGGCCGCGATCCGCGCCTGCACCATCTCGATGGCGTTCGCGATGGCCGCGCTTGCGCTGAGCACGGAGCCGGTGCTGACGGCAACGGCGCTGGTGCTGGCCGGCGCGGTCTGGATGGCCGCCATCGCGCTGTTCAACATCGGCGTGCAGCTGTCGGCGCCGCGCTGGGTGGCGGGCCGCTCGCTCGCGGCATTCCAGGCCTCGATTTCCGGCGGCATCGCGATCGGCGCCTGGGGCTGGGGCCATCTCACCGACTTTGCCGGCGTCGAGATCGCGCTGCTGACGGCCGCCGGCCTGATGCTGATCTCGCCGCTGCTCGGGATCTGGCTGACGATGCCGCGCGTCGGTGCCCGCAACGAGGATGCCGACGTGCTGGCCGATCCCGAGGTGAAGCTGTCCCTGACGGGCCGCAGCGGCCCGCTGGTGGTCGAGATCGAATATCGCGTGGCGCAGGACAACGCGCGCGCGTTCCACAATGTCATGCAGGACGTGCAGCTCTCCCGGCAGCGCAACGGCGCCTATGGCTGGTCGATCGCCCGCGACATCGCCGATCCGGAATTGTGGACCGAACGCTATCACTGCCCGACCTGGTTCGATTACCTGCGCCAGCGCAACCGCTCGACCCAGTCCGAACGCGCGCTGCATCAACAGGCGATCGATTTCCACATCGGCCCGGACCCGGTGCGGATCCGCCGCATGCTGGAGCGTCCGTTCGGCTCGGTGCGCTGGAAGGACGAGACGCCGGACAGCGCAAGCGCGGAGGTGTTGCCGGTGGTCGCGACAGCGGCGGGAAGCAGCACGTAGGACTCTCTTCGTTCCGGGCTCGCGCCTTACGGCACGCCCCGGAATGACGAGGGTATGCTTTATTGCCCGTGCTCGGTCAGCACCTTCTCGCAGCCTTTGCTCAGCTTCGGGCGGTTCTGCTTCAGGCAGGCGAGCACGGCGCCGTCGCCATTGTTCATCACGGCGCGGCAGAAGCGCGTGACGTCGCGCGCGCAGGCATCATGGCCGGGCTGCTGTTGCGCTGACGCGGCGGACGCGCACAGGAGCAAGGAAACAACGAAAAGAAATCTGGTCATCGCATAATGCCTCTTACCCGGAAAGATGTGCGGGGAAGCTAGTGCGACGATCCCGCACCTGCAACGGCTTTATTGCCGAGCGGGAGGCGTGCCGCCGCGTGGCCCCGGCACAAGGCCGGGGCACATCGCGAGGGGAGCTAACCAACGCAACGATGTCGTTGCGCGTTACTGACTGTCCTGGGCGTCAGCGACCTTGCGCGAGGCGCCCTTGGCGAGGTCCTTGTCCATCACCGCGCGGCAGCCGGCGCTGAGATCCGAGCGATGCTTCATCATGCACGCCGTGATCTTCGGGATGTTGGGGATTTCCGACGAGCACAGGCGGAAGGCATCGCCGGTGCACATCTGCTGCGCCTCGGCCGAGAAGGCGAAGCTCGAGGTCGTCGAGACCAGCGAGACGATGGCGGCGAAGCCGAGGGCCAGGCTGGTGTCGCGGACCCTGGCAGAGAAGGACTTGGTGTTCAGCGACGTGGTTTTCAGCGACTTGGTCATTTGAAGCTCCCATTGGCGCCGTCGCAACGGCGCCCGTTGTTGATGGGAACTACGATGCTCCAGCAAAACAGTTTCCACTGTGATGACCATCACGTGCCGCGCCCCGACTGTGACCTTGGTCACTTTGGCGCAGCTGTCTGAAATTCCTCCACAACCGCCGTCGTGTTGGTGTCACGTTAACTGTTACTTCGCATTAATGGCTCGTCGCGCGGGAAATTCCGCAGGTTTGGTTGCGTAATTGGAAAGAGTAGCGATGCGTAATGCGTTGGGCCTGATGCTGGCCAGTGTCCTTGCGGCGGTCGTGATCGCCGCCGGCGGTTGGTTTTATTATTCCTCGCGCGCCGACCAGGGCGCTCCCAAGACAGTTGCAGCCCGTGCCGCCGACCCATTGCCGGCACCGGCGAAGTTCGCCGCCAGGGATGACGTCGAGACCACCGCGACGGTCCCGGCGAAGCCGGCAGCGATTGCCCAGGCACCCGCGCCCATGCCAGCTCCCGTCATGCCGGTCCAGCCGAAGCAGGCCTGCGCCAATCCGAATGCGCTGGGCGTCTCCCGCGTGGTCGAGATCGACACCACCGGCGGCCCCGGCTTCGGCTTCGATCATTTCAAGCAATTCGACTTCCTCACCGACAAGGAGGTCGTACTGACCTTCGACGACGGCCCCTGGCCGGTGAACACGCCGAATGTGCTGAAGGCGCTCGCTGACGAATGCACCAAGGGCCTGTTCTTCTCGGTCGGCAAGCATGCGACCTATCATCCGGAAATCCTGCGCCAGGTGCTGGCCCAGGGCCATACGGTCGGCACGCACACCTGGTCGCACGTCAATCTGAACGGCAAGAAGATGACCGAACAGATGGCCAAGGACGAGGTCGAGAAGGGCGTCAGCGCGGTGAAATTCGCGCTCGGTGCCAACCCTGCGCCGTTCTTCCGCTTCCCGCAGCTTCAGCATAATCCGGCGATCGTGAGCTATTTCGGTACCCGCAACGTCGCGATGTTCTCGACTGACGTCGACTCCTTCGACTTCCGCAAGGGCGCCACGCCGGAGAAGATCATCGAGACGGTGATGACGCGGCTCGACAAGCTCGGCAAGGGCATCATCCTGATGCACGACTTCCAGAAGAACACCGGCATCGCGCTGCCGGCGCTGCTCGCGCGCCTCAAGGCCGGTGGCTACAAGGTCGTGCAGATGAAGGCCAAGACGACGCTGCAGTCGCTGCCGGAGTATGACGAAGCGCTGATGAAGGACATGAAGGTGCCGACAGCAAGCACGAATACGCGTCCGATCTCGAGCGTGGTGCAGACGGTGTCGCAGTAAACGCCATCGGTTCGATCCAGAATTCTTGCGTCATGGCCGGGCTTGTCCCGGCCATTTGCTTTTGGCGAGCCGCTTACCAATAGATGCCGTGGCGGTGCAGCTCGCTGATGATGCGGCCCTCGGTCCAGCGCTTGGACCTCGGCTTGTCCGCCCTCGCCGTCTTTTTGTTGGCGGGCCTGGTTGTCGCGACCGGCGCCGGAGTCGGCGGCGGCGTGGTCGCCGCCGGAGCGGTCGTAGTGGCCGGCGCGGAGAGCGACACTGCCGGCGGACGATCCGAATATTTCGGCGCCTCGGTGGCCGGCACAGCTTCGCTCGCCTGCGGCGTGGAGGTGGTCGCCGAGGTCGGCGTGGTCAGTGGCGCGGGAGCCTGAGCACCCGCCGCCGACAGCGACAGGCTGCGGGAGCCGTCTGCCTGGGCAGAGGCGGAAACCAGGACCATGGCGGCAACCAGAATGATCTTGCGCATGTGAAATCTCCCCGTGTTTGCGTGCTCGGGATACTACGGACGCCGTGCTGGAGATTAAGTGATTGGCCTCACATAAGCGCGGTACATTTTCGAACCGGCATGCCGCGGTCAACACCCGCGTCGATAGACCCGCACGCTCACGTCCGGAAAGCTCATGCTGTCGAGCAGGCAGAGGCCCTTCTCCGCGTCCATGCGGGCGATCAGCTCGTCGCCAACGCGCGGCCCGACCAGCGTGTGCTGGATCGAACTCGAGAGCACCAGAATCTCCGACCGCAACAACGCATCGCCCGTTTCTTGCGCGCTCCGATAAAACAGCTCGTCGCGGATGACGAGATTCATCTTCGCCCGCGCCGCGTAGAGCTGGATGGTCGCCGACGTCACCGGATAAGGGCTGGAGAAGCCGACATAAAGCGGGCCGGGCGTTTGCGGCTTGATCTCGCGCAGCAGGGACCAGAGCCGTTCGGTCGCGAGGCGGATGCTCTCCTGCTGCTGCGCGCTCAGCGGCGTCGCCGTGCTGATCTGACCGACGACGACATGCCTGAGGAAGAGCTGGAGAACAAATGCAAGCGCCAGCACCCGGCCCGCCGTGAGGAGGTAGCGGCGGATCTCGTTGCTCAAGCCGAGGCGGGCGAGCAGCTCTTCGATGAGCGCCGCACTGGCGCACCCATTGAGGACCATCGCGACGACGAACAGGCCATAGAACATCGCACCGAAATAGTAGGTCTTGATCGCCGCGACGGAGGGGATGGCATAGGCGATCAGCACGGACACGAGCAGGACAAGGGCATCGCGCAGCGCTGCGCTTCCGCAGATCGACGCGAGCACTAGACGCAGCAGCATCAGGCCGGTCCCGATGGCGAACCAGTAATGCAGACCGAACCGTCCTTCTCCACCGATCGAGAAGCGTAACAATCCAACCCAGAAACCTTCGCCCGTCGTCCAGAGATCGCGCTGGCTGACAAACACCAGGAGGATGTAGGTGACGGTCTCGACCATTGCGGGTCCGATCAGTACGGCCGCGGTCGCGATCAACGGCAGCACGAACCACACGAGCACGCTGAGTGCAGTCCGGAGCGACGGGCGCAATCCGCCGGCCTGGATACAATCGACGACCAGCCGGATCGCGAATGCGCTGCCGAGCAGAGCGAGCGCAGCCGGGAACGATGTCGGCTTGATGCTGGCGGCGAGTGCGCAGGCAACGCCGAGGCCAGCCAGCGACCAAGTGCTGCGCCGGAGCACGCCGCGGTAGACGATGGCTCCCGCAGCAAGACCGACGGCAAGACCCGAGGGCAAATCGGGACGTGCCTCGGTGACCGTGTGCCACAGCACAGGCACGCAAGCCGCCGCGACCAGACACGATGCGATCTCGAGAACCGGCCGTCGTCGAACGAGCCAGACGATCCCGATCAGGAAGCCGAAGACGATCGCGGCATGAACGAGATAAGGACCGACATAAGTTTCGGGAAACAACCAAAAACCAGTGGCCGCCACCAGAGTCGAAAACGGCGCATGGTGATGCAGCAAGTCCGAGATGCTGCCGGCGACGCCGCGACTTCCAAAGGCATTCACCCACCTGACGGCGTCGCCGAAATAGGAGACGTCGTCATAAAGCGGAGGAACGGATAGCCGCCCGTGCAGCCGCGAGGCGTCGAGCGATCTGGAGGCGACGACGGCGGTGATGCCTGAGGCGAGAATCACGAGGCCGGCGATCCGCAGCCATGCGCCCCAATCCGTTCTGCCCCTCGTCTCCGTACCCAGCACTTGCCCCGTCGCGCGCATTTCATCGGCAGCGCATCGTAGTGACACAAGGGCGGAGCGCAACGCGCGAGCCGGCCTCAGTGAGAAGACCGCAGGCGTGTGAGGACCGGGAAAATCGAGGCGCTGGTGCCGCAAGAGGGATTCGAACCCCCGACCCCGTCATTACGAATGACGTGCTCTACCGACTGAGCTATTGCGGCGAACCCTGCCCGGAGCCTGATGCCGACCCCGATACGCGCGCTCCTGATATCGGGCATGGCCCGAATTGGCAAGGACAAGCCGGGTTCGAAATGCGGCTCACGCGCCCCAGCGCGACCAGAACCCGCGCCAGCCGCCGGCCTGGGCCTTGGGGGTGCCGATTTGTTCCGTAAATTCATCGCTCGGGCCCTCGTCATCGATCCCGGGATCGTCGGGAGCCCGAACAATCGGGATGACCGCGGGAATCGGCGCCAGCGCGGGCTTGGCGAGGTCGGCGCGGGTCCGGAACACCGGTGTTGCCGCCGGAGGCGATGATTCGGCGGGCTCGGGAGCCGGTTGGACCGGTTCGGCGGTCACAACGGCGGGCTCTTCCATGGCGCTCGGGGGCGAATTGTCCTGAGCGGCCGGGGCTGGGGCTGGTGCCGCCACGGGCGGTTCCGCCGGACCTTCGCTGGGAGCGACCGTCACGCGCTTCGGCGGCGGCGCCGCCAGCATGGCTTCCTCGAAGGCGGAGGATTCGATCGTGGTGCCCCTGCCCGAGGGCAGGCTCGCGACCGGCGTCTGCCACTGGAAGGCGTCGAGGCGGCCGGTGACCGGGGAAACCGGGCGCCAGCGGTCGCTGACATAACCGTCCGCCGTCCAGGCCGGATCGTGGCGGGCGCGCACCGCGCGCAGGGTCCAGGCGCGGGCACGGCCGCTATCGCCATGCTCGGCGCGCTCGATCTCGGCCATCAGCAGCGCCACGCGCTGGGTCGGATCGTTGACGTAGGGCGCCAGCACCTCGCGCGCGCGGGCGAATTCGGAGGCATCGATCGCGGCGCGCGCGATCGCGAGCTGGCCCTCGACATGGCCCGGCTTGTCGGCCGAAATCTTCGCCGCAAGCGTCTCGACGCGCTGCAGGCGCTGCCGCGCGGAATCGCCGAGCTTCACATGGGCATAGGCCTCCGCGAGATCGGGATGCGGGTTGGCGAGCCAGGCGGCCTCGACCAGCTTCATGGCACGGCGCACCTGATGCGCCTCGCTCTCGAATTTTGCGGCGAGCACCGCCGCCGGCACCAGGGTCGGCGCGAGCTTGATGGCTTCCATCACGCTCTCGCGCGCGACGTCGCGGTCCATGGTCTCCAATTCCAGCGCGCGCGCCGCGAGCAGCACGCCGCGCTGGCGGCGATAGGCCGGCTTGTCGATCAGGCCGGCGGACAGGTTCGAATCGAGAATCGCCAGCGCCCCGCTCCAGTCGCCGCGTGCGCAGCGGAAGCCGAGTACCGCATGGGAGGCCCAGGTCGAGGACGGCGACAGCTTGATCGCCTCCTCCGCGATCATCACGGCGCCGACGGCATCATCGGCGCGCTGCGCCTCGATGAACAGGCCGCGCAGGCCGAGCAGGCGCGTGTCCTCGCGTTCGGCCATGGCGCGGAAGACGCGCTGCGCCTCGTCGCGATTGCCTTCGAGCTGCGCCGATTGCGCATGCAGGAGCAGTGCGAGCGGATCATTCGGTGCATGCCGCCGCGCCGCCTCGGCGTGACGGCGGGCGAGCGCGGTGTCGCCGTGACCGATCGCGAGCAGGCCGTGGGTGATGGCGTGGCGCCCCCGCGCGTGACGCTTCTCGTGGCGGCGGCGCCGCATGCGCCCAGGCGTGCGCCAGATCGTCGTCACGATGCTCCAGACCAGCACGACGGCGGCGGCAAAGAGCCCAAGCAAGAACACGAATCGGGGAAGCGTCGTCGAGACGCGGAAACTGCCCGCAGTCAGGACGAGATCGCCCGGCTGGTCGGCAACCCAGGCCGCGCCGGCCGCCGCCAGCGCGATCAGGACGAGGAAGAAGACGATGCGAAGCATGGCGATCCCTATTACGCGCCGATTGTTGCGCGAATCTTATCGAGCAGATTTGGCGAGATCCGCCATGGCATCGTCGGCGAATTTGCGAGAGGCGGCGAGCGCAGCGTCGCGGGCCTCGGCCTTGTCGAGCCAGGCCTGCGCCGGCACGCGATCGGCCTCCGGCAGCGTCTTGAGCTCGCGCCGCGCTTCCACGAAATCGTTGCGGAGCGCCGCCGCCGTCACCCGCGCGACGATGGCGCCGCGATCGTTGCCGACGCCGTCGGTGCGCTCGATGCGAACGAGTTTCGACGCACCGGCCTGGAGGCGTTCGACGATGCCGGCATTCGCGGCGGGGGCCTCCGCTGGCGGCGACAATTTCGGAACGATGTTGAGCAGCTCGCGACTCAGCGCGACCGGGGTCGGGATGCCCGACGATGCAAACGCATCGAGCGGCTTCAGCATGTCAGGCTTGGCGGCGAGCGAACGCGCTGCGGCCAGCTGCGACTGGTAAGGGTCGCCATGACGAACGGCGACGTCGAGCAAGGCGGCCGCCACCACGAAGCGCAACGGCTTGTCATCCATCGCCTTGTTATCGGCGATCTTCTCGCCCTGCTGCGCGAGCTCGGCCCGCTCCGTCTTGCTGGCGCGCTCGAGCTGCGCGATGCGATCGTTGAGAGCGGCAAGGCCCGGGACGGCCGCGGCAGGCGCCGACTTCGCATCGTTCAATGCGCTCGCGGTCTTGTCGAATTGCGCGCGCAGATTCGCGATGTCGCTGCGCAAGCCGGTTGCGGACTTCTCCAGCGCGTCGATCCGTGCCGCCATGGCGGGATCGGCGACGGGCTTGCCGGCCCTGGCTTCGACCGCGGTGACGCGGCCGCTCAGCGCATCGACCGTGGCGCTCGTGACCTCCGGCGCGGCGGGCGGCGCCTGCACGGCGGGCCAGCCCAGCATCCAGCCGACTGCGATCACGACCGCCGCGGCGACAGCGCCGGAGAACGGCGCGACGACCCAGGGCGAAATCGACGACGCGGGAGCCTGCGCTTCGATGCGCTCCGGCTCTGCGTCAACCTGGTCGGATTTGGCCTGCTCGGGCTCGGCGTGCTCCGGCGCAGGCGGGGCCTCGGGCTCGACCGCCGGCTCCTGCGGCTGGGTCGAAACTTCGGTGGCTTCGAGGTCGATGGTGGGCGGAGTGCGCTTGGCACGACCAGCGTCGGGCGCCAATCCTGCGTCTTCAGGCTTGTCGTCGGCCATCGTGACGGTTCCTTACACTTCCATACCGGGACTCAATTACGTCGGATTCGGCCCGACCTCTTACGCCAAACGGGTCCGCAAAGCACGCTCCAAGGTGGCAAATAAGGCATTTTCGTCCGGTGTCGCGGCAACCAGAACCTGCGACGCGCCGGCCTCGCGCAGCGCGTCCGCCACCGCCTCGGACAGGCAGCATTGCGGGATGGCCAGCGCCGAGATTTCGACGCCTTCGTCCCGCGCCGCATCCAGGAACGCGCGGGCGCTGCGCCGGGAGTAGTGCAGCACCGCCTCGACCCCGTGGGCGGCAAAGCCCTCGCAGACTTCGCGCGGCAGATGCTTGACCGGTGCCATGCGATAGGTCGTCTGCGTGATCACGGTGAAGCCGTCCGCACCAAGCTCGCCGCCGAGGTCGCGCGACAGATCCGCGCCCGCAAGATACAGCAGCGTGCTTTTCTTCTTCAGCACCTTGTCGCGTGCGCTCTGCACCACTCTGTCGCGCAAGGACGCGGCATCGCCGCCGGCAACGATCACCTGGGCGAAGCCGGCGTCGCGGGCAGCAGCGGCCGTATGCTCGCCGACCGCAAACAACGGCAGCTCCAGCAGACCAAGATCCCGCAATTGCGGTGCGACGGCACGGATCGCGTTGGCCGACGTGACAATGACAGCGGCATAGGGGGCTTCACTTTCGTCACGGAGGGCGACCGGCTCGAACTTGAGAGCCGGCGCAAGCATCACCGTATGCCCCCGCGCGCGCAGATTTTCCGCCGTCGCCTCATTGTCGGGATGCGGCCGTGTGACAAGAATGGACATCGCTCGTGTTCCGAACCAATTGGCGGCGACGCATCACTGGGATGGCTGCGCGTGACGATTGCGCAATCTGGCCCCGGAATGCTACCGGACGTACCAGAACTCCGCTTTCCGGATGAGCGCAAGGGCGCAAATTGGATAACAATTCGCCAATGCTGGTGCTGGGCATCGAAACAACCTGCGACGAGACCGCCGCGGCCGTGATCGAGCGCGCGGACGACGGCCGCGGCAAGATCCTGTCCAACATCGTGCGGTCGCAGGTCGAGGAACACGCCCGCTTCGGCGGCGTGGTGCCTGAGATTGCCGCCCGCGCCCATGTCGATCTGCTCGACGGCATCGTCGATCGCGCCATGCGCGAGGCCGGCATCGGCTTCGGCGACCTCGGCGGCGTTGCGGCCGCCGCCGGGCCGGGCCTGATCGGCGGCGTCATCGTCGGGCTCACCACCGCGAAGGCGATCGCGATGGTGCACGACACGCCGCTGGTCGCGGTCAACCATCTGGAGGCGCATGCGCTGACGCCGCGCCTCACCGACGGAATCGAGTTTCCCTATTGCCTGTTTCTCGCCTCCGGCGGCCATACCCAGATCGTCGCAGTCACCGGCGTCGGCCAGTATGTGCGGCTCGGCACCACCGTCGACGACGCGATCGGCGAGGCCTTCGACAAGGTCGCGAAGATGCTTGGCCTGCCATATCCCGGCGGACCGCAGGTCGAGCGCGCGGCGGCAAGCGGCGATGCCACGCGCTTTGCGTTTCCGCGGCCGATGCAGGGGCGTCCCGATGCCAATTTCTCGCTGTCGGGATTGAAGACGGCGGTTCGTACCGAGGCGAGCCGGCTGGCCGAGATCACGCCGCAGGACATCAGTGATCTCTGCGCGAGCTTCCAGGCCGCCGTGCTCGATTCGACCGCCGACCGGTTGAGCGTCGGCCTCAGGCTGTTCCGCGAATGGTTCGGCGCGCCGCGCGCCCTGGTCGCGGCCGGCGGCGTCGCCGCCAATCAGGCGATCCGCGGCGCCCTCGATGACGTCGCAAGGCAGGCTGGAACGCAATTGATCATGCCGCCGCCGGCGCTCTGCACCGACAATGGCGCGATGATCGCCTGGGCTGGCGCCGAGCGCCTTGCGCTCGGTATGACCGACACGATGGAGGCCCAGCCCCGCGCCCGCTGGCTGCTCGACGCCAACGCGACGGCGCCGGCAGGCTACGGCAAGACGCGGGCGGGATATTAGCAATGTTGGCGTTCCAATCCGTCGCGGTGATCGGCGCCGGCGCCTGGGGTACGGCGCTGGCGACTGTCGCAGCGCGGGCCGGGCGCACGGTGACACTGTGGGCACGCAATGCCGACCATGCCGCGCGGATCGCCTCGACCCGCGACAATCCGCGGCTGCCCGGCGTGCGGATCGCTCCTGAGATCATCGTCACGAGCGATCTCGCCGCGGCGGCGCGTGCGGAGATGCTGCTGATCGCAACGCCAGCGCAGCATTTGCGCGGCGCGGTCAACATGCTGGCCTCGCATCTGACAGGCGAGGTGCCGATCGTCGCCTCCGCCAAGGGCATCGAGCACGGCACCCACAAATTCATGACCGACGTGATCGCGGAGGCCGCGCCGGGCGCGCAGCCGGCGATCCTGTCGGGCCCGAGCTTTGCCGACGACGTCGCCCGCGGCCTGCCGACCGCGGTGACGCTGGCGGCAAAGGACGAGGCGCTGGCCAGTCGCCTCGTGCAAGCGCTGGGCTCGCCGACATTCCGCCCCTATCACTCCACCGACATCCGCGGCGTCGAGATCGGTGGCGCCGCCAAGAACGTGCTGGCGATTGCAGTCGGCATCGCAGTCGGGCGCAAGCTCGGCGCTTCCGCCCAGGCTGCGCTGACGACCCGCGGCTTTGCCGAGCTGACGCGTCTCGGCCGAGCGCTCGGCGCGCGCAGCGAGACGCTCGCGGGCCTGTCTGGTCTCGGTGATCTCATTCTGACCTGCTCGAGTCCGCAATCACGCAACTTCGCGCTTGGCCTCGCACTCGGCCGCGGCGAGCAGCCGCCCGCCGGCAAGCTTGCCGAGGGCGAATTCACCGCGCCGGTGCTGATCGAACTCGCGGCTTCGCAAAACATCGAGATGCCGGTATCAGAAGCGGTCGCGTCGATCCTGAGCGGCCGGAGCACGATCGACGCCGCGATCTCGGGGCTGTTGACGCGCCCCTTCAAGGCAGAGGAATGAGCATGGCGTACTGGCTGGTGAAGTCCGAACCATCGGTGTGGTCCTGGGACCAGCAGGTGGCGAAGGGCGCCAAGGGCGAGGCCTGGACCGGCGTGCGCAATTACACCGCGCGCCAGAACCTCGTCGCCATGAAGAAAGGCGACAAGGCGTTCTACTATCATTCCAACGAGGGCAAGGAGATCGTCGGCATCGTCGAGATCATCAAGGAAGCCTATCCCGATCCGACCGACAAGACGGAAAAATTCGTCTGCGTCGACATCAAGGCCGACAAGCCCTTGAAGACGCCGGTGACGATGGCCGCGATCAAGGCCGAACCGAAACTGAAAGACATGGCGCTGGTGAAATATTCGCGCCTCTCGGTGCAGCCGGTGACGGCGGAGGAATGGAAGCTGGTGTGCAAGATGGGCGGGGTCTAGTCGCAGGTGCTGTAGCCCGCCAAGCGACATCCGGGATGGTCCGGTCCCGCATGGCGCTATGCTCATGCGGGCTACGATAGCAGAGCCTGCGTCGCCGGCAGCGCAAACACCTCGCAGGGCGCAGCAATGCCGCGCAGCTCGCGCATCCCAAGCGAAATCAACGGCATCTCCGTCTCGGCGGCGAGCGCACCCGACACCAGCACGGTCCGTCCCAACGGCTTGCACAATCCCTCGAGGCGGCTGGCGAGATTGACGGCGGGGCCGATCGCCGTGAAATCCAGCCGGTTGGCCGCACCGATATTGCCCCAGAGCATCTCACCCAGATGAAGCGCGGCACCGAATGCCAGCGGCGGTAACCCTTGAGCGCCGCGCTCCTTGTTGAGATAGACCATCCCGGCTTCGGCGGCGCTCGCGGCGCGGAGTGCGGCTTCGCAGGCGTGGCGCGGGGTCGCCTCGACCACTGGAAAGATCGCGAGCACGCCGTCGCCGATGAATTTCAGCACCTCGCCGCCGAAGGCGTGAACGGCGCCTGCGATGCGGTCGAACCAGGCGTCGAGCGCAGCGATGACCTCTCCAGGCGGAGAGGTGTCCGACAGGGTCGTGAAATTGCGCAAATCCGCATAGAGCAACGCGGCCTGAATGGTCTCGCCGAGATCGCGCCGCAGCGGTGCCGCCAGCACCCGCTCTGCGCTGCGCTTGCCGAGATAGGCATCCAGCGTTGCCCGCAACGTGGCGCGCGCAGCGAGTACGGCGAGGGGCGTCGCGGCAAAACGCGCGGCTTCGCGCAGTTGCCCGATTTCGTCTGCGGTGAACGGACGCGGCGCGATCCAGCCAAGCAACGGCCCGTCTTGTCGCCCGACGACGTCTTCGTGCACCTCGCCACGCGCGATATCGTGCAACCAGCGGCGACCGGCATCATTGGGCGGATCGGGTGCCAGGCCGCCAGGCGCGAAGCCGAGCGCTTCGATCACCTGACCACTGTCGGCGCGCCACAACCAGGTCCGCTTCGCGATCAGCGGATGCGGCACCTCCAGCGTCAGGGCGCCCGCCGCGAGCGGCACGCCGTCGGCGACCAGATGTGCGCCGAGTTCCGCGAGCAGGCGATCCGCTCCGGCACTGTCCGAGGCGGCATCGACAAGCCAGGCAAGGGTCGGGGACAGCTGCATGGTTCGATCATGACGAAGGCGAGCCGGGTTTGTCACGGGCAATCCTTGACGAGCCGCTTCGGCGCCGCCATGTGCAACTGTCAGCGAAGGGATATTCCCCGATGACCGAACCGTTCGCAGTGCGACGCGAGACCCAGATCGCCGCCCCGCGCGCCACCGTTTTCGCTTACCTGACCGATCCCGAGAAGATCCTGGGCTGGATGGGCTCGGACGCGACCACGGAGCCGCATCCCGGCGGGCTCTATCTGCTCAAGGGCATCGGCCCGCGCGGCGGCGTCGCCCGTGGTGCCTTTCGTGAGGTCGTGCCGGTGCATCGCCTTGCCTACACGTTCGGATGGGAAGGCGGCCAGGAAGTGCCCCCCGGCTCGAGCCTCATCGAGATCGACCTGATCGAGCGCGATGGCGGCACGCTGCTGCGCATGACCCATAGCGGGCTGCCGACCGCGGAGCAGGCGGCCGCACATGCAACGGGATGGGCGCATTATATGGAACGGCTCACGACCGCAGCCGCCGGCGGTGATCCCGGTCCCGACCGGGGCGTTTCCAACAAGGCGTAGCAGCGGGAAGGTCAGACCGCGGCGGTTGCCACCACCTGCGCCAGAAGCTGCTCGCGCCGCGCCTGCGAGCGCTGGCCCTTCATGGTCGCGGCGAAGCGCTCCAGGATTCCGTCCTCGAACGCCGTGACGATGGTGTCGTGGACGTAGCTCTTGCGGCAGATCGCCGGCGTGTTGGAGAGCTTGTCGGCGGCGGCACGGATCGCGTCCAGCACCTGCTTCTTGCGGCCGCGCTGGCTGGTCGCCGGCGTGATCCGCGACAAGGATTCAACGACCACAGCAGACGCCATCAGCGTACGGAAATCCTTCAGCGAGATCTTGATGCCGGCAATCTCGCGCAGGAAAGCGTTCACCTGCGTGGTGCTGACCGCACGCACGATGCCGTAGGCATCGCGGTACTGGAACATGCGCTTGCCCGGGACGCCCTGCAAAATGCCGATGGCGCGCACCAGCTTGGCCGCGTCGCACTCCTTGCGCACGGCCTTGCCGCCCTTCGCCTTGAAGGTCAGCACGAAGCAATCGTCTTCCAGCGTCACGTTCGACTTCAGCAGCGTGGTCGCGCCGCGGGTGCCGTTGAGGCGGGCATAGGATTCGTTGCCGGGACGGATCGCGGTGCGGGCGATCAGCTCGATGACGGCCGAGAGCGCGAAGTCACGCGTCGGCTCGTCGCCCGACAGGAACGCCGAGACCTTGCGCCGGATTTTTGGCAGCGCGCCGACGAGCTTTTCCAGGCGATGTGCCTTGCGATGCTCGCGGACCTTCTCCCAATCGGCATGATAGCGATATTGCAGCCGGCCCGCGGCATCGCGGCCCACGGCCTGCAGATGCGAGCTCGGATCGGCGGAGTAGCGCACCTCGCGATAGGCCGGCGGCACCGCCATGGCGTGCAGCCGGCGGATGGTGCGGGCGTCGCGGATATGGGCGCCGTTGGGGCGGACGAAGGAATAGCCCTTGCCGCGCTTGATGCGGCGGATGGTCAGCTCGTTCTGGTCGCCCAGCCGGAGGCCGAGCTCCTTGGCGAGCGCCTCGACGGTCGCCGCGGGGGCCTTATCGAAGACCTTTTTCGGGCTGGGACGCCGGAAAGGGGCCGCTTTCGGCCATTGTCCTAGGGTCTTGGCGAGCGCAATGGCCGCAGGATCGGCTGAAGCGGGCCGTATCGTCCCGATATTCTGCTGATCCATCATAGTCTTATGCCTTAGCCCTGTCTGTTACCGGTCAATGCCGCTGTTCTGATTTTTGTTCCGAGGGGTCTCTCCGGACCCGGGTTGGCCATTTAGGGTGTTCCGAACGCTATTGCGAGTCCCGAATCAGTGAGAGACGGTTACTGAATACCTCCCTTGGTGCATGAGGGCTCTGCAAAGGCCCGATCCGCGGAGCTGAGGAAAGACCCCGAAGCCGCGCCCGTGGCCTGTTTCAGATCTGCGACAATCACAACGGGTGACCTTGATCTTCCGCATGGTCGGTGGCCCGCCGAAGGTCCAGCTTGTGCTCCTTGTCGGGTCCGGTTAGCCCGACGCATAATCAGTCAATGATCAAGTCGGCTCGCCGGTCGCCAGCATTCGGCCTGCCGCAGGTGGAGGGAAAGCATGTCCGAGAAGATCTACGACGTCCCTGCGGAGTGGGCCAAGCGCGCCTGGGTCGACCAGGCGAAGTACAAGGAGATGTACGCTCGCTCGATCTCGGACCCGAACGGTTTCTGGGCGGAGCAGGCCAAGCGCATCGACTGGATGCACGCGCCGACGAAAATCGAGAACGTCTCCTTTGCGCCCGGCAACATCTCGATCAAATGGTTCGAGGACGGCATCCTCAACGTCGCCTACAATTGCATCGACCGGCATCTCGCAAAGCGCGCCAACCAGACCGCGATCATCTGGGAAGGCGACGATCCCTCGCAATCCAAGCACATCACTTATCAGGAGCTGCACGACGAGGTCTGCCGGATGGCCAACATCCTGCGCACCCGCAACGTCAAGAAGGGCGATCGCGTCACGATCTACCTGCCGATGATCCCCGAAGCGGCCTACGCGATGCTGGCCTGCGCGCGGATCGGCGCGATCCACTCAGTGGTGTTCGCGGGCTTCTCGCCGGACAGCCTCGCGCAGCGCATCAATGACTGCCAGTCCAAGGTCATCATTACCGCGGACGAAGGCCTGCGCGGCGGCAAGAAGGTGCCGCTGAAGGCCAATGTCGACGCAGCACTCGCCAAGGCCGACGGCGTCGACTGGGTCGTCGTGGTCAAGCGCACCGGCGGCAAGGTCGACATGAACCCGACACGCGACCTCTGGTATCACGAGGCAGCGGCGATGGTGACGACGGAATGCCCGGTCGAGCACATGCACGCCGAAGACCCGCTGTTCATCCTCTACACGTCGGGCTCGACAGGTCAGCCCAAGGGCGTGCTGCACACCTCGGGTGGCTATCTCGTGTTCGCCTCGATGACGCACCAATACGTGTTCGACTATCACGACGGCGACATCTACTGGTGCACCGCCGACGTTGGCTGGGTCACGGGCCACAGCTACATCCTCTACGGGCCGCTGGCGAACGGCGCGACGACGCTGATGTTCGAGGGCGTGCCGAATTACCCGGATAATTCGCGTTTCTGGAGCGTCATCGACAAGCACAAGGTCAACATCTTCTACACCGCGCCGACCGCGATCCGCGCACTGATGCAGGGTGGCGACGCGCCGGTGAAGAAGACCTCGCGCGCCTCGCTCCGCCTGCTCGGCTCGGTCGGCGAGCCCATCAATCCGGAGGCGTGGGAGTGGTATCACCGCGTCGTCGGCGACGACCGCTGCCCGATCGTCGACACCTGGTGGCAGACCGAGACCGGCGGCATCCTGATCACGCCGCTGCCGGGCGCGACCAAGTTGAAGCCCGGCTCGGCGACGCAGCCGTTCTTCGGCGTGGTGCCCGAAATCGTCGATGCCGACGGCAAGGTACTCGAAGGCGAGACCACGGGAAATCTTTGCCTCACGCGCTCGTGGCCGGGACAGATGCGCACGGTCTATGGCGATCACGCCCGCTTCGAGCAGACCTATTTCTCGACCTACAAGGGCAAGTACTTCACGGGCGACGGCTGCCGGCGCGACGCCGACGGCTATTACTGGATCACCGGTCGCGTCGACGACGTCATCAACGTGTCCGGCCATCGCATGGGCACCGCGGAAGTCGAGAGCGCGCTGGTCGCACATGAGAAGGTGTCGGAAGCCGCTGTCGTCGGCTTCCCGCACGACATCAAGGGTCAGGGCATCTACGCCTATGTCACCCTGATGGCCGGCGTGCAGCCGACCGAGGATCTGCGGAAGGAACTCGTCACCTGGGTGCGCAAGGAGATCGGTCCGATCGCCTCGCCCGACCAGATCCAGTTCGCACCCGGCCTGCCCAAGACCCGCTCCGGCAAGATCATGCGCCGCATCCTGCGCAAGATCGCCGAAGACGAGCCGGGCAGCCTTGGCGACACATCGACCCTGGCCGATCCCGCCGTGGTCGACGATCTCGTCAATAACCGGCAGAACCGGAAGCCGGCGTAAGGCGAATTCTCGTGCCCCGGACGCAGCGCAGCGCCCCCGGCGATGCGAAGCATCGTCCGGTGCGGTGCGCTGCAGAGCCGGGGCCCATCGAGCCGCGCAACGAAGGAACTGGGTCCCGGCTCTGCGTCGCGACGCTACGCGCCGCGCCTTGTCCGGGACACGAGACTGCCTTTTGCACCGAGGCCCCGAAACAACGGCCGTTCACACCCTCACGCTCTTGTCAGGGCGCGCGGCGGCGCGGCCGCATCTTTCCCGCCGAGTGTTGTTTTCAGGTCATTTACTTTGTTTCGAACATTTCCTTTGTTCCCCCTGCTGGCTGGCCCCTGACGGCCGCGCGTGGAAACCATCCGGTTAACGGGCGCGGTTAAGATTGTCGGGACGAGCGGGCAATTGCCGGTTTTGCGTAGATTTGAAAGACCCGTTCGGGGGAAGGGGGAGAATCGATGTCGATGAGGGTTGCGGTGGCGCTAGCTGCCACCATCGGGGCGGGGGTCTTGATGTCGACGGCGGCAGAGGCGCGGCCGGAGATGGTGGGAACGCATTTGGCCGACTATTCGCCGGGCACCATTGTCGTCAAAACGAGCGAGCGGCGACTCTATCTCATCCTCGATAACGGCCACGCCGTGCGCTATCCGGTCGGTGTCGGCAAGTCCGGCAAGCAGTGGGCCGGCACCACGCGCATCGACGGAAAGTATCGCAACCCGGCCTGGGCACCGCCGGCCGAGGTCAAGCGTGACAAGCCGAGCATTCCCGACATGATTCCGGGCGGCTCGCCGCGCAACCCGATGGGCGTTGCGGCGATGACGCTGGCCGGCGGCGAATACGCCATCCACGGCACCAACGTGCCGGGCTCGATCGGCGGCTTCGTCTCCTATGGCTGCATCCGCATGCTCAACGACGACATCACCGACCTCTACAGCCGCGTCTCCGTCGGCACGACGGTGGTCGTGACGCGCTGATCGCCGCGACCAGACCAGACGGCAAAGGGCCGCGTCCTTGGATGCGGCTTTTTTGTTACCAGAAGCGCCAGCTGCGTGCGCACCAGCCGTCGCGATGGCCGCCACCGTAGCTCCGTGCAAAACCGCCGGAGAGCAACGCCGCCGAAACGTTCGCGGTCCGCCGCGTCGCGACATCGGCGAGAACGCGACCGTATTTGTCTGGGCCGAGATTGGTGATGGTCACGCCCCCCTGGCCGAGCAGATCGCGCAAGGCGCGGGCCGCGGCTTCCGCCTTGTCCAGTTCCTCCTGGCATGACGCCTTCAGTTCGGGCGCATCGATGCCGCGCAGGCGAATTCGCGCGACGAGATCGCGTCCGTCGCGTTGATGTACGCGCGCCAGGAAAGTGTCGCCGTCGATGGTGCGGATGACATCGATCGGCAGGCGATCGTCGGGATTGGCTGAGTGCTGGAGGATGATCTCAGCGTCCTGCGCGCGCTCGTCTCCCAGATGCGGAACCGACCTGTTCGTGCCGTGCCGGAATGTGAGCACGACCGACACGACAAGCCCGATCACGAACACCCACGGCACCAGTCCGGCAAAGCGACGGCCGAATGGCGAGCCGCCGAACCGCGGCCGATAAGCATTGGGGCGATCCTGGAAACGCATCAACCGATGCTAGGGCTGAGTCGGGGATGACGGCAAGGTACGGTCGGACGCGCGGCCTGCCGCCAACGCGCGCCTCGTCCGGATCGTGATCGGTCGTAAATTCCACCTATGCAGAGAACGCTATCCCAAGCGCGGCGGATAAGGCAGCCGCAACGCTCCCGTTGTCGATTAACTCACCCGCTCAACGCGCGCTGCATCTCCGATCGAGTTGGTTTTACGCCAAGCTGCATCGAGCTTTACCACGAGCCGATCGCCAGCTTCGAGGGTGACGGCCGTGGCCAGAGTGCTCATATGCTCTGCCGTCCATAGCAGATGGCTGTCGGACCAGAGTTCTTGTGTCCAAAGGATGGCATTGCATAAGCCCGGGGCGACAAGGTCCAGGCTCAACTCGCCTGGATAAGGTGCCGTTTGCGTCTCAGCAGCGTAGTTGATGTCGGCAACCTGGCTTTCACTGCTCAGTTTGCGGAATGCGCCGCGCAGATAACGATAACCTCCACTTCCCCACGATGGAGACCATTCGTAGTCAGCGCTGATGCGCGGGCGCGCCATCGTGTGTTGTAACTCCATGCGTGCCGTCTCGAACAGCGTCGTCAAGCTAAGCTGATACCGCTTCTCCATATCGGAAATACTGCGGCGCAGATCATCTAGTTCGGTACCGGCGTCGACACCGGGCCATTCACAGGCAACACCAGAATAGCGAACCCGGTCCGGTATGATGATGCAATTCGGCCCACCGAATTGCTCGCGCAAAGCGTAAACGAGCGTCGAGCGAGCCTCGTCGACAACGAGATGATTCGTATAGACGAAGGCGATAATGGCATCGAAGCCACCATTGAGCGTGTCGCGCGACTGGGTTGTGAGATCGCCTTCGACGAAGCGGATCTTGTTTGAAAGACCATTCTCCTCGGCTAGGGCGCGCGCGAGCTCCACGTTCTCGCGATCGATCGCAACGACCTCAGAAGCGCCCGCCTTCGCAGCGAGGAACGACATGAGCCCGGTACCGCAGCCGGCGTCGAGCACGCGCATTCCGGGTCGGATGAGCCGTTCGATGGCGCGTGCAACGGCCATGGTGCGATCGACTCGTGCGAGCAGTCTGACATGCGTAATACTGGAGAACAGTGGGTTGTGAAAGGAATGGGCAGGTTTCGTGGCTGTCGACATCGGCGGAAGTCCGGGTGCTATGGTTGATTTCACTTTCCGTTCGGGTGTTGACATCGTCTCGGAGACCGACGCTAAGCCGAAATTCTCATAACGTTGCCGGCGGCAAGATCCGTACCGGCGATTCAAATCATAAGTTCCAATCGTGTGAGCAGCTCGGGGGCCCGGCGTATGGAACTGGTCGTCCGGCTCCGCTCAAGATTCTTTCACCTGTTCGCAGGCTATTGCTATCTTAAGATGTGTCAACGACATTCGATGCCTATACCCGCCTAAGTAGATTCATCCCGCCGTCGGAATGGCCCCGGCGCGGAGCGGAACTTAGCAAGCTACGGATTCGGATCAGGGAATTGCGACAGATGGCTCGCGTTTAGGCGCCAAATCCGCTCCACTAGCGTGGCGGATCAGAAGTTCGCAAAACCAGTGCTGCGAAAATGGGAGCGACCACGATCTCGGACGCCATCTCCGTTGGCTTGCCGCGCAGCCGGATGTCGCGGCCGCGACCACCCTTGCCGGAGGCGAATGCGCGATTCACGTCACCAACCGGCCCGGATCAATCGGCGGCTTCGTATTCTCTGACTGCATTCGCACGCTGAACGAAGACGTTTCCGATCTCTGCAGCCACGTTTCGCTCGCCACCACAAATGGTCGTGGGCCGCTGCCGGAATTGATGCCGCGCGGCTTGCTGTTTGCGGCGCATCCACGCACTGAACGCGCTATCATCGCCGTCACCAGCCTCGTTTCGGGTGATCACGATCGGCTGAAGCAGCGCGACCCCGTAATTCTACTACCAGATGTAACAATCTTCCGTGCCTACTTTGCATAAAGCTGCAATTCGTTTACGCGAATTTCAATTTTTGGTTGCCAACTGGCACGGGTATCTGCTGGGACGGGGTTCACGATGGCATCCTTCAAATTTCGTATCGGTACAAAGCTGGGCATCGTCTCAGCGATCAGCATCCTGCTGGTCGGTGGCATGCTGGTCAATCAGGCGCTGGGCAATCGGTCGATTGTCGCATCCAACGGCTTGTTGATTCTCAACTATCTCAACAAGGGCAATGCGCAGTCGGCGCAGACAGCGATAGCGCGGGCGCAGACAACCGCTCTTGAGATCGCGTCCGCGCAGTCAGTCGCAAGAATCGATGAGCTCCTTCAGGTTCTCCGCGCCAACGTGACCAAAGCCGACACGGAGATTGATGCCGCGCGCGATCGGGCCAAGCAACAGTTTACAAAGGATGCCTATCAGGCGGCCCGGCAAGCAGTGGATGCCTATCTGACCAGCGCCATCGAGCTTGCGGAGGCGCAAAAGCGCGTCATTGGCGCCAATGGAGGGGCCGAGGCGGAAGCGGCGAAGGCCCGCGTTCTTAACGAGCGTACGTTCCCGGCGGCTGCGCAAGTCAACGCTGCCATCGACAAAGGGGTGGACATCGCCAACGAATACTCGGCCAAGCGTAAGAGCCAGGTGCTGGAGGAATTGGATTCTACCGCCAATTTCGCGCTCATAATCGGCGTGGCCGTCATATTGGCGCTGATCGGTTCCGCAGTCTTCGCGGTATTGAACATCGCCCGACCGATCCGGCATATCGGCGGTGTGCTGCTGCAGCTCGCCGACGGCAACAAGACCATCGAGATTCCCTTCACGACCCGTGGCGACGAAATCGGTGACAACGCCCGTGCGGCCCGTACCTTCAAGGACAATCTGATCCGCATCGAGCAGATGGAAGCCGAGCAGAAGGATCTGGAGGCCGCAGCCGCCGCCCGGCGCAAGGATGAGATGATGAAACTCGCCGGTTCGTTCGAAGCCGCGGTCGGCAGCATCATCAACTCGGTATCGTCAGCCTCCAAGCAACTCGAATCCGCCGCCGGCACGCTGTCGGGGACGGCAGAGGAGACGCAGCAACTCTCCGGGATGGTGGCCGCAGCTTCCGAAGAGGCCTCCACCAATGTCGGCGCTGTGGCTTCCGCCGCAGAAGAGATGAGCACGTCGGTGGTCGAGATCGGCCGGCAGGTGCACGATTCCAGCCGCATCGCCGGCGAAGCGGTGAGGCAGGCCGAGCGCACCGACGCGCAGATCAACGAATTGCTCAAGGCTGCGGGCCGGATCGGCGACGTCGTCAAGTTGATCACCGCGATTGCGGAGCAGACCAACCTGCTGGCGCTGAACGCCACGATCGAGGCGGCTCGCGCCGGCGAGTCCGGCCGCGGCTTCGCCGTGGTCGCCAGCGAGGTCAAGGCCCTCGCGGCACAAACCGCGAAGGCCACGGAGGAAATCGGCGCGCAGATCGCCGGCATGCAGAGCGCGACGCAAGACTCCGTTGGCGCGATCAAGGAGATCAGCGCCACCATCGCCAGGATCTCGGACATCTCGACGACCATCGCTGCAACCATTGAAGAGCAGGGTGCTGCGACGGCCGAGATCGCGCGCAATGTCAACGAGGCAGCGAAGGGAACCGTCGAAGTTGCGGACAAGATCGCTCAGGTCAGCCAGGGCGCCAGCGCCACCGGCGCTGCGTCCGGACAGGTGCTGTCATCGGCGCGCTCGCTCTCCAGCGAGAGCGGGCTCCTGAAAGCCGAGGTCGAGAAGTTCCTCGAGACGGTGCGCGCGGCCTGATTTGATTTACGGCGAAGTGGCGAGCATCGCGTCGATGCTCGCCCGTCGCAACCCCGGTAAATCACGGGTTTGACGGCAATCAGAAAACAACTATAGGTAGGCGAGCCCCGAAAAGCGCGATCATCGTCGCCAGCGGTATCTGTTCCAGGGAGCCCCAGCATGAACAACAACCAGGTCTTCGCCGATTCCCTGCAACGAATGGCCGATCTGATACGCCAGCAGCACAGCTCGCTCGACGTCATGCCGCTCTCGCCAGTTGGCGAATTCCAAACCAGAACAGTCAGTCTCGAGACTTTGATGCGGGAAGTCACCGAGTGCCTTTCCGCAAGCTTTCGGCAGCGGCCGGCGCACGATTTTCCGATGCTGCATTTCGCATGGGGAAAATGCCGAGTCGGGTCGACGGCGCTGACCAACCTGTTTGGCACGATGGGAATGCCCTCATACTACCAGCCGGTGAAGGCCATCCTGCGCGATGCAATGGTGGGCAACTCATCGAGACCTTGGATCGTGCCATCAGCAAGCAATAGCCCGAATATCTTCAGCAAGGAGACGATGGGCCCCTATGTGCTCGCGGAATGTCTGTTCAATCCCCTACAGATATTGATTGATGCGGGCTATCCGCGACACCGGCTCCATTGCATCATGCTCGATCGCGAACCGGCGAGTTCACTGGCGTCGTGGATCGAAAAATGGTCGGACCGCGTTTCTGAAAAAACGCTGGTCCACAATTACGTTGCCGCCGCGCTCAACGCCGCGCGGGTGGAGACTTATGCCAAGCGACACGGCATTCCGGTCACCCGTTACGTGTATGAAGTGAGCAAGGAGCCCGTATCGTCGGTGCGCATCCTCTTCGACCGGCTCGGTCTTTCGAACAGCTTTGCCGAAAAGGCGGTGACGTGCTGGCGGGAGAAAGGACCGGACCAAGCGGATAACGCACGAGTTATATGGCCCAGTGAGGCGATCATCTACGACGTCCCCAATCTGCATACCTCCGATACGGCCTACCGCTACCAACGCCGCGCGACGTCCTCGCTGAGCCAGACGGTGCTGGACGCTCTTGAGTATTGCGGCGTCAATGACGTCTATCGCGCTTCGGTTGCAGGCTGCGTTGGCGATCTCTCGCTCGATACCGATACCGCCACGCACCTGTTCGGCGACTGCATGGGCACCGCCGCATGACCGGACAGATCGTCATGGAGGCCCCGCCGGCGCACGACGCGCCGGACGAGGCCCCGGCGCACCGCAGCGCCACCAGCCATCTCCGGCGCCTGGAAGCGGAGAGCATCCACATCCTGCGCGAAACCGCGGCCGAGTTTCGCAAGCCGGTGATGCTCTATTCGATCGGCAAGGACTCCTCGGTGCTGCTGCATCTGGCGATGAAGGCATTTCATCCCGGCAAGCCGCCGTTCCCCCTGCTGCACGTCGACACGACCTGGAAATTTCGCGAGATGATCGCATTTCGCGACCGCCGCGCGCACGAGCTCGGCCTCGACCTGATCGTCCATACCAACGATGACGGATTGCGCCAGGGCATCGATCCCTTCACCCACGGCTCGGCCCGCTACACCGACGTCATGAAGACGCAAGCCTTGCGGCAGGCGCTCGACCTTCACGGCTTCGACGCCGCGATCGGAGGCGCGCGGCGCGACGAGGAGAAATCGCGCGCCAAGGAGCGCGTGTTCTCACACCGGAGCGCGGCGCATCGCTGGGATCCGAAGAACCAGCGGCCGGAGCTGTGGAGCCTGTACAACACGATGCTCGCACCCGGCGAGAGCATGCGGGTGTTTCCGCTGTCGAACTGGACCGAGCTCGACATCTGGGACTACATCCTCGCCGAGAACATCCCGATCGTGCCGCTCTATCTGGCGGCAAAGCGCCCGGTGGTCGAGCGCGACGGCGCGCTGATCATGGTGGACGACGAACGGATGCCGCTGCGCCCGGAAGAAGAACCGCACCTGCGCTCCGTCAGGTTCCGCACCCTCGGCTGCTATCCGCTCACCGGCGCAACGACGTCGAACGCGGCGACGCTACCGGAGATCGTGCGGGAGATGATGGCCTCGCGCACCTCCGAGCGGCAGGGACGCATGATCGATCGGGACAGCCCCGCATCGATGGAGCGCAAGAAGGCGGAAGGCTATTTCTGATGTCCTATCACGAGGCCCCCACGATCGCCGCGTCCGATGCGCCGCGGCTGGATCGGGATGATCGTCCGACGTTGCGTTTCGTCACCTGTGGCAGCGTCGACGACGGCAAGAGCACGCTGGTCGGCCGCCTGCTGTACGATTCCAAGACGCTGCTCGACGATCAGCTCGACGCGCTCGCGTCCGAGAGCAAGATCGCCGGCACCACCGGCGGCGATCTCGATTTCGCGCTGCTGGTCGACGGCTTGCAGGCGGAACGCGAGCAGGGCATCACGATCGACGTCGCCTACCGCTTCTTTGCCACCAGGCTGCGCCGCTTCATCGTCGCCGACACGCCGGGACACGCGCAATATACCCGCAACATGGCGACCGGTGCCTCCAACGCCGAGCTCGCCGTGGTGCTGGTCGATGCCCGCAAGGGTGTCATCACGCAGACCCGGCGCCACAGCCACATCCTGTCGCTGCTCGGCATCCGCCATGTCGTGCTCGCCGTGAACAAGATGGATCTGATCGGATTCGACGGGGATCGCTTCGCGGCCATCACGGCCGAATACCTCACCATGGCCGGACAGCTCGGAATCTCGCAGGTCCAGTGCATCCCGGTCGTGGCGCCCGACGGCGACAACATCGTCGCTCCGAGCGTGCGGATGCCCTGGTACACCGGACCAACCGTCACCGCCTATCTGGAGTCGGTCGACGTGTCCGGCGACGTCTCGCAGCGGCCGTTCCGGCTGCCCGTGCAATGGGTCACCCGGCCGAACGCGGAGTTTCGCGGCTTCTGCGGCCGGATCGCCAGCGGAACGATTGCGACCGGCGAGACCATCGCCGTGCAGCCCTCGGGCCGTCAGACGCGCGTCGCACGCATTCTCTCGCCCGACGGCGAGCGCGATCACGCTGCGGCCGGCGAATCGGTCACGCTCACATTGACCGACGAGATCGACGTCAGCCGTGGCGACGTGCTGACGGCAGGAGCCGCACCGCAGGTCTCGGATCAGCTGGCGGCGCATCTGGTCTGGTTCGACGACGAGGCCATGGTTGCCGGCCGGCGCTATATGCTCAAATGCGGCACGGCCTCGACCGGCGCGGTCATCACGACGCTCAAGCACCGCATCGCCATCGACACCATGGCGCAGGAAAGCGCCGCGACGCTCGATGCCAACCAGATCGGCTACGCCCATCTGAGCCTCGACCGGGCGCTGGTGTTCGAGGCCTATCGCGACAGTCGCGACATGGGCAGCTTCATTCTCATAGATCCGATCAGCCACCGCACCGCCGCGGCGGGGATGATCGACGTTTCGCTCCGCCGCGCCACCAACATTCATTGGCAGCGGTTGGCCGTCGACAAGTCCGTGCGGGCGCGGCTGAAGCAGCAGCGGCCCTGCGTGCTCTGGTTCACGGGGCTGAGCGGCGCCGGAAAATCCACGATCGCCGATCTCGTCGACCGCAGGCTTGCCGAGCTCGGACGCCACGCAGCGTTGCTCGATGGCGACAATCTTCGCCACGGCATCAGCCGGGACCTCGGCTTCTCCAACGCGGACAGGGCGGAGAACGTCCGTCGCGCCGCGGAGATCGCCGCATTGTTCGTCGACGCCGGCATGATCGCGCTGGTCGCGCTGATCTCGCCGTACCGCAACGAGCGCGAGCAGGCACGCCAACGGGTCGAGACGGGCGAGTTCATCGAGATCCACGTCGCGACCCCGCTCGCCGAATGCGAGCGCCGCGATCCCAAGGGGCTCTATCGGAAGGCACGAGCGGGCGAATTGCCGGCGTTCACCGGCATCGACGATCCCTATGAGAGACCGCAAGCTCCGGAGATCACCATCGACACCTCGGAGCTGTCGACCGACGCAGCCTGCGAACGCATCATCGGTTACCTCCGCGACAATCACTATCTGTAGCGTCCGGAGGCGGACACGATCCGCCGGATCGGCGATGACTCAGAAGTCGGAGGCGATGCCCTTGCGCTCCCAGTCGCCGTAGCGGGTGGGCTCGGGGCCCTTCGGGCCCTGCAGCTCCTTCGCCCTGGCCTCGCTCCCGGCCTCCGCGGCTGCGGCCTGCCGGCGCGCCTCGGCTTCGGCCAGCGCGCGCTGGGCTGCCGGCGAGAGGGGCTTGCGATCGGGAACGGGAGGCTGGTCACTCATGGCCCGGTGTTCTAGCGCAGGACGGCTTGCGGCGCGACGTCCAATAACGCATTCCTGAAATCGGGCCCGAAGGGCTGAAAAAGCCGGAAGCTATTCTTACATTTGGCATATTCGCGTGCCAGAGATTGCTTTCTCAAGGCATGCGCCCATTGCGGCGGAACTGCCGCTCGCTCAGAACCTTGCTTTTGCATGCCATCTCAACGTTTCGCCCCTCCATCCGAAGTGCCAGGCCTTGCGGCACGACGGATTGCCGCCGACATCGTCGACGGCGTGCTGCACAAGCACCGCACGCTCGACGATCAGCTCGACGGCGGCGGCGCCCATCCCGGACTGAAGACGCTGGCGGACCGCGACCGCGCGCTGATGCGGCGCCTGGTTGCCACCGTGCTGCGCCGGCTCGGCACGCTCGGCCATGTGCTGTCCCGCCTGCTGGACAAGGGCATCCCCTCCGAGGCACCGCGCGCGCAGAGCGCGCTCCTGATCGGCGCCGCGCAGATCCTCTGGATGGACGTGCCGGATCATGCGGCCGTCGATCTCTCCGTCCGCCTCGTGCAATCCGACCGGCGCGCCGCGCGCTACGCCGGCCTCGTCAACGCCGTGCTGCGCCGCTGCGCGCGCGAGGGCAAGGCGCTGGTCGAGGAGGTCGCCACGCAATCGCTGGACCTGCCGCCATGGCTGCTCGCGCGCTGGAGCGCGCATTATGGCGAGGCGACCGCACGCGACATGGCGCTGGCGCTCGGCCACGAGCCCTCGCTCGATCTCACCGTGAAGTCGGATGCCGCACAATGGGCGAGCCGCCTGCATGGCGAGACGTTGCCGACCGGGACGGTGCGGATGCTGCTGCACGGCTCGGTGACCATGCTGCCCGGTTTCGCCGAGGGACAATGGTGGGTGCAGGACGCCGCCGCCGCGCTGCCGGCCCGGCTGTTCGGCGACGTCAAGGGCAAGTCCATCGCCGATCTCTGCGCGGCCCCCGGCGGCAAGACCGCGCAACTGGCACACGCCGGCGCGCATGTCACGGCGATCGACCGCTCGCCCGCCCGGGTGGCGCGCTTACGCGAAAATCTGGCGCGGCTGTCGCTGCAGGCCGAGACCGTCGTCGCTGACGCCGTGGAATGGGCCGGTCCCGCCGAGGGCTTCGACGGTGTTCTGATCGACGCGCCCTGCACCTCGACCGGTACGATCCGCCGTCATCCCGATGTGGCCTGGCTGCGGCAGGAGTCGGACATCACCGCCCTGTCCGCGCTCCAGCAACGGCTGCTGCGCAAATCCGTGTCGCTGCTCAAGCCTGGCGGCACGCTGATCTATTGCACCTGCTCGCTGGAACCCGAAGAAGGCGAGCAGGCCGTGGCGACGCTGCTGGCCGCCGAGCCCGCGCTTCGCCGCGTCCCGATCATGGCCTCGGAGGTCGCGGGTCTCGACGAAATCATCACCGCCGACGGTGATCTGCGCACCCTGCCCTGCCATCTGCCGCACGCCGATCCCAAGCTCGGCGGGCTCGACGGATTCTTCGCAAGCCGGCTCGTTAAATCCTGATTTTGCACCGGTTTTTGCAACTCCCACACTGATTCGTCCCGTTCAGGGTGGTGTCAGGCGATCGATTTTGGGATTAATAAGGATTCGTCGGAATCCTCTCCCCCTTCAAGGCAAGGCGTGTCGGTCGCTCAACGCAGACGTATCTCGTCGCTGGTCATGAACCGCTTCGCGCGGAACATGCTCGCGCGCGCGAGCGGCGGTTCCGTTGCGTTGTCGCGGGTCTGGCCCGGCCGCACCGACCGGCTGATCATCGCGCCGCACGACCTGCGCACCGCGGATGCGACGCGCGCCGCCGAGATCTATGCCGGCCGCTTCGTCTTCGCCGGCAAGATCGTCAATTGCCACGGCCGCTCGATCTTCGATCTCGAGCCGCCGTCGGAGGACTGGGAGGTTGCGCTGCTCGGCTTCGGCTGGCTGCGCCATTTGCGCGCCGCCGACACTGCGCTGACCCGGGCGAATGCGCGCGCGCTGATCGAGGACTGGATCGCCAACCCCGCCAACAAGCGTCGCCCGGTCGCGCGACGCGCCGACGTGCTGGCCCGGCGCGTGATCTCGCTGCTGTCGCAGGCGCCACTGGTGCTGGGCGAGACCGACAACAAGTTCTACCGCCGTTACTTGCGCGCACTCGCACGCGAGATCCGCTTCCTGCGCTACACCATGGTCGACATTCCGGACGGGGTGCCGAAGCTCCAGGTGCTGATCGCGCTGTGCTACACGACGCTCTGCCTTGCCAATCAGGCACGGCACATCCGCAGCGCCTCGAAAAAACTGTCCGACGAATTGCAGCGGCAGATCCTGCCCGACGGCGGGCACATCTCGCGCAATCCGGGCGCGCTGATCGAGCTCCTGATCGACCTCTTGCCGCTGCGGCAGACCTTTGCGGCGCGCAACATCGCGCCGCCGCCGGCGCTGCTCAACGCGATCGACCGCATGATGCCGATGCTGCGCTTCTTCCGGCACGGCGACGGCAATTTCGCGCTGTTCAACGGCATGAGCGCGACGTCTTCGGATCTGCTCGCCACGCTGCTCGCCTATGACGACACCCACGGCGCGCCGATGGCGAACATGCCGCATACCGGTTTTCAGCGCCTCGATGCCGGCCAGACCACCGTGATCATCGACACCGGCCCGCCGCCGCCGGCCGGCGTCAGCCAAGACGCCCACGCCGGCTGTCTGTCGTTCGAATTATCGTCCGGCATCAGCCGCATCGTCACCAATTGCGGCATGCCGACCACGGGTCGCGACAATTGGCGGCCGTTCGCGCGCAGCACGGCGGCGCATTCGACGCTGACCTATCACGACACCTCCTCGTGCCAGTTCGTGGAGATGTCCGCGATGAAGCGGCTCCTGCACGGCTCGCCGGTCACAAGCGGGCCGGTCGAGGTCGAGAGCTATCGCGAAATCGTGCAGAACGGCACGTTGCTCACGACCTCGCATGACGGCTATCTCGCCAAGTTCGGGGCGATCCACCGCCGTGTGCTGATGATCGCCAATGACGGCGCGCGCATCGATGGCGAGGACATGCTGTCGCCGCCGCAGGGCGGACGCTTCAAGGGCGCAGATGCCGATTTCGCGCTGCGCTTCCATCTGCATCCCGCGGTGAAGGCGAGCCGGCTGTCGGATGCCCGCGGCGTCATGCTGGTACTGCCGAACCGCGACGTCTGGACCTTCGAGGCGCTCGACGACAAGGTGGACCTCGAGGACAGCGTGTTCCTGGCCGGCAATGACGGCCCGCGCCGCACCGCCCAGATCGTGATCCGGCAGGATGCGCGGCAGGCGCCCTCGATCCGCTGGAGTTTTGTGCGTTCCACAGCTTCGCCGACGATTACAAACGCCCGGAGAAATGCCCGGCGCGAGCCGGAACTTCCGCTGTAAACGCGCGGATTCAGCCCCATCTGAACGTTGTGAAGCACGCCGAAAACTGCTATCGAGCCCTCGTTCGCGCGACTGGCGACCTTGGATGGAGCACCATCGGGAAGCGCGACACATATCTGCCGCGCGCCTGGGCATAGACACTCCTTAAGACAGAGGATCTTGCTCATGACTGACCATCCCCGCCGCGTCACCCGCGCCCTGATTTCCGTTTCCGACAAGACCGGCCTGATCGAATTCGCCAAGGCGCTGGCCGCCCATGATGTCGAGCTTGTCTCGACCGGCGGCACCGCGAAAGCGATCGCCGCGGCCGGCCTCAAGGTGAAGGACGTTTCCGACCTCACCGGCTTCCCCGAGATGATGGACGGCCGCGTCAAGACGCTGCATCCGAAGGTGCATGGCGGCCTGCTCGCGATCCGCGACAACAAGGACCATGCGGAAGCGATGAAGGCACACGGCATCGCGCCGATCGACCTCCTTGTCGTCAATCTCTATCCGTTCGAAGCGACGGTCGACAAAGGCGCGGGCTTCGAGGATTGCATCGAGAACATCGACATCGGCGGCCCCGCGATGATCCGCGCCGCCGCGAAGAACCATGACGACGTCGCGGTCGTGGTCGAGGCAGACGACTACAAGGCCGTGCTCGACGAGCTCGCCGCCAACAGCGGCGCGACCACGCTGAAGCTGCGCCGGCGGCTTGCCGCGAAGGCCTATGCGCGCACCGCGGCCTATGACGCCGCGATCTCGAACTGGTTCAATCGGCAACTCGAGATCGACGCGCCCGACTTCCGCGCTTTCGGCGGCAAGCTGATCCAGTCGCTGCGCTACGGCGAGAACCCGCACCAGAAAGCGGCGTTCTACGCCACCCCTGACAAGCGCCCGGGCGTCTCGACGGCACGGCAGCTCCAGGGCAAGGAGCTCTCCTACAACAACATCAACGACACCGATGCGGCCTATGAATGCATCGGCGAGTTCGACGCCAAGCGCACCGCGGCCTGCGTCATCGTCAAGCACGCGAACCCTTGCGGCGTCGCAGAAGGCGCCAACCTCGTCGAAGCCTATCGCAGAGCACTGGCCTGCGATTCCACCTCGGCGTTCGGCGGCATCATCGCGATGAACCGTCCGCTTGACGCAGATACGGCCCGCGAGATCACAAAAATCTTCACCGAGGTGATCATCGCGCCCGACGCGACCGAGGAGGCGATCGCCATCATCGGCGGCAAGAAGAACCTTCGCCTGCTGCTCGCCGGCAGCCTGCCCGATCCGCGCGCACCGGGCCTCACCGCAAAGACGGTCGCCGGCGGTCTGCTGGTGCAGAGCCGCGACAACGCGGTGGTCGACGACATGACGTTCAAGGTCGTCACCAAGCGCGCGCCCACGGACGCAGAGATGCGCGACCTCAAGTTTGCGTTCCGGGTGGCCAAGCACGTCAAGTCCAACACCATCATCTACGCCAAGGATCTCGCCACCGTCGGCATCGGCGCCGGCCAGATGAGCCGGGTCGATTCGGCGCGGATCGCCGCACGCAAGGCGCAGGATGCGGCAGCTGAGCTGAAGCTCGCCGAGCCGCTCACCAAGGGCTCGGTGGTGGCCTCGGACGCGTTCTTCCCGTTCGCCGACGGCATGCTCGCCTGCATCGAAGCCGGCGCCACCGCCGTGGTGCAGCCCGGCGGCTCGATGCGCGACGACGAGGTGATCAAGGCCGCCGACGATCACGGCATCGCCATGGTGCTCACGGGCACGCGGCACTTCAGGCATTGATTTTGCCGTCATTCCGGGGCGCGCGCAGCGCGAACCCGGAATCTCGCGCGACAGCCTCTAGATTCCGGGTTCATCGCTCCGCGATGCCCCGGAATGACGGCTGCGATGCTACTCTTTCACCCGCATCAACAGCCCCAATCCCGCGACGAAGAACACCACCAGCACGGCCATGCCGGCCTTCTGGCTCGCCGTTGCCGCGGTAATCACGCCGATCAGGAGCGGGCCGATGAAGGAGGTCACCTTTCCGGTCAGCGCGAACAGGCCGAAATACTGCGCAATGCGATCCTTCGGTGCGAGACGGATCAGCAGCGTGCGTGAGGCGGCCTGCAGCGGGCCACCGGCCGCGCCGATCAGACAGCCCAGCACGAGATAGGCGCGCTCAGCCGCGCTCGAGAACAGCGGCGCGCCCGGCATGGGCGGTGTGACCTTCACGAACAACACGCTGTCCTTGTCGACGAGAAGGATCGCCGCCACGGATAATAGCAGCAGCAGCATGCTGCCGGCGATGACGCGCTTCGGACCGAGACGATCGTCGAGCTTGCCGCCGAGCCAGGCGCCGAACGTACCGGTGATCGCGAGCATGATGCCGAAGGTGCCGATCTGGATGGTGTGCCAGCCGAAGGTGCCCGCGGCATAGATACCGCCGAAGGCGAACAGCGACACCAGACCGTCGGTGTAGATCATGTTGGCGAGCAGGAACGCCGCGAGCGACTTCTGCTTCGGCAGGCTTCTGATCGATTGCTTCAGCTCCGACAATCCTTCGTGCAGCGCTTCGCGCAGCGGGTGCTTTGCCGGATAATCGGGCGTGAACAGGAACAGCGGCGTCACGAAGATCACGAACCACACCCCGGTCAGCGGTCCGACGATCCGATCGCCCTGATGACAGACCGGATCGAGCCCGAACAGCGGCGTAAGGCCGAGCAGCGTACGGCCGGTCTCGGGATTTGCAGCAAGGAAGCCGAGCACGATGATCAGGCTGACGATGCCGCCGATGTAACCCGTGGCCCAGCCGGTGCCGGAAAGCCGACCGATCCGCTCCGGCGGCACCAGCGTCGGCATCATCGCATTATTGAAGAGGGTGGCGAACTCCGCGCCGATGCTGGCGAGAGCCACCGCGGTGAGCAGCGGTGGAATGATGGCCTGATCGCCGGGCTTGCCGATCCACAGCGTGCACGAAGCCAGCACCAGCACCGCGCCGAATCCCGCAATCCATGGCTTCCTGCGGCCCGAAGCATCCGCGATGGCGCCGAGCACCGGCGACATCAGTGCGATCGCAAGGCCTGCAGCCGCCATCGCAAATCCCCACAGCGATTGGCCGGTGGCGGGATTGGGCGCAACGCTGGTGGCGAAATAGGGCGCGAACACGAAGGTCGTGATCAACGTGAAATAGGGCTGCGCGGCCCAATCGAAGAAGATCCAGCCGACGACGGCGGCGCGCGGCGGATAAGTCCGCGGCGCGCCGGCCATGCGCGCATCGGGGGCGATCGTCGTCATCACGCAGTCCTCATCACGAACAGTTTTGCCTCTCTCGGGGCAAACCGTATAGCATTGCCGCGAGGCGTGTGAACCGATCCGAAGCCGCCGCGGAAATTTGATCATGTCGTCATATCCGACTCGGCGGGCGTTTCTCGCTGTCATAATTACTCTGACGTTTGGTCTCGCGCCCGCGGCCGCTCAGGATGCCCGGCCGGGTTATGTTCCGCCGGCCCGCGACACCGTGCGCGCCGTCGCGGCCGAACATGGCATGGTGGTGGCGCAGGAGAGAATCTCCGCACAGGTAGGCGCCGACGTCCTGCGGCGCGGCGGCAATGCGGTCGATGCCGCTGTCGCGACCGGCTTTGCGATGGCGGTGACCTATCCGCGCGCCGGCAATGTCGGCGGTGGTGGCTTCATGGTGATCCATTCCGCCGACCGCAACGAAGACGTTACGATCGACTACCGCGAGACGGCGCCGGCGGCGACCACGCCGCAGATCTTCCTCGGCGCCGACGGCAAGCCTGATATGGCGAAGTCGCGGGATTCCGCGCTGGGTGTCGGCGTGCCCGGCACGGTGGCGGGACTTGCTCTGGCGCTCGAGAAATACGGTTCGGGCCAGTTCACGCTGGCGCAATTGCTCGAGCCTGCGGTCGCACTCGCCCGCGAGGGCTTCGTCGTCAGCGACGACATTGCGGATACGCTGCCGGGCTGGCACCGGCGGCTGGCACGCTGGCCTTCTTCGGCCAAGATCTTCTCGCGGCCCGATGGCACACCAATCAGTGAAGGCGACCGGCTGGTGCAGGCCGATCTCGCCGAGACGCTGTCGGCTGTCGCTGCACAGGGGCCACGCGGCTTCTATGAAGGGCCGGTTGCGGAAAGGCTCGCGAAGGCCGTGGCTGACGCGGGTGGCATCATGACGTCGGCCGATTTGAAGGCCTATCAGCCCGTGATGCGTGCGCCGGTGCGCGGCACCTATCGCGGCTACGACATCGTGTCGATGCCGCTGCCCTCGTCCGGGGGCATCGTGCTGGTGGAGACGCTCAACATCCTCGAGGGATTTCAGCTCGCCGATCTGAAGCAGGGTTCGCCGGCGTCGCTGCATCTCCTGATCGAGGCCATGAAGCGCGCCTATGCGGATCGCGCGCGCTATCTCGGCGATCCCGCCTTCGTCAACGCGCCGATCGAAACGCTGACGGCGAAGGACTACGCCGCCAAGATGCGCTCCGGGATCTCTGCCGAACGCGCCACACCATCGAATGAGCTGGTTTCCGCCGTTCCCTCGCCACGCGAGGGCAGCAACACCACGCATTTCTCCGTCGTCGATTCCCGCGGCAATGCCGTCAGCAACACTTATACGCTGAACTTCAGCTACGGCGTCGGCCTCGTTGCCGATGGCACCGGCGTGCTGCTCAACAACGAGCTCGACGATTTCACCGCCGCCGTCGGCGCCTCCAATGCCTATGGCCTCGTCGGTTTCGAGGCCAATCTGCCCGGGCCCGGCAAACGTCCGCTGTCGTCGATGTCGCCGACCATCGTGCTGAAGGACGGCAAACCCGTGCTGGTGACGGGCTCGCCTGGCGGCAGCCGCATCATCTCGACGGTGCTCCAGGTGATCGTGAACGTCCTCGACTACAAGATGGACGTCGCCGCAGCTGTCGGGGCGCCGCGGCTGCACCACCAATGGCTGCCGGACGAGGTGCGTGTCGAGAGCGGGTTTCCCAGCGATGTTCTGAAGGAGCTGAAGGCGATGGGCCATCTCATCGTCGAACCGATGGGCCAGACGTCGGCCAATTCAATTCTCGTGACGGCCAACGGGCCGCTCGGCGCGCCCGACCTTCGCACGCGGGGCGCAGAGGCGGCGGGGCAGTAGCGCTATCTCCGCATAGCCCCAAGACAGCTCCAAGATAGCTCCAAGACAGCTCCAAGGCTTGCGTGCGTCGCGACGCGTGCTACCACCGCGGCCAAGAAACTGCCGGGGAAACGCAGATGACCACGACCGATCCGAACCAGCGCATCGAACGCACCGAGATCGAAGACACCAGCCTCCTTGCTTTCTACCGCGACATGAACGTCGCCGAGCGACGGACGTTCTGGGCCTGCGCGGCGGGCTGGGCGCTCGACGGCATGGACTTCATGATCTACCCGCTGGTCATCGGCACCATCATCGCGCTGTGGAAGGTGGATGCGGCCTCCGCAGGCCTCGCCGGCACGGTGACGCTGCTCGCCTCCGCGATCGGCGGCTGGCTCGGCGGCTATCTTTCGGACCATATCGGGCGGGTGAGGACGCTGCAGATCACCATCGTCTGGTTCTCGTTCTTCTCGCTGGTCTGCGCCGTCGTGCAGAATTTCGACCAGCTCCTGATCGCACGCGCCGTGCTCGGCCTCGGCTTCGGCGGCGAATGGGCGGCAGGCGCCGTGCTGATGGGCGAGGCGATCCGGCCGCAATATCGTGGCCGCGCGGTCGGCTCGGTGCAGTCGGGCTGGGCGGTCGGTTGGGGCCTCGCAGTGCTGTCGCAGGCGATCCTGTTCTCGGTTTTGCCGCCTGAGACGGCGTGGCGCTGGATGTTCGTGATCGGCGCGCTGCCGGCGCTTCTCGTGTTCTACATCCGCCGCTCCGTCACCGAGCCGGAGATCGCGGCCGAGGCTCGCGCCAGGCACGCCGCGAGCGGCGATCGCCCGGCGATCTGGGAAATCTTCTCCGGCCCGATCCTGAAGACCACGATCCTGGCCTCGCTGATGGCGACGGGCTGCCAGGGCGGCTACTACGCCGTCACGTTCTGGGTGCCGCAATTCCTGACCAAGGAGCGGCATCTGTCGATCGTCGGCTCGACCGGCTATCTGTCGACGCTGATCATCGGCTCCTTCATCGGGTATCTCACGGGAGCCTGGCTGGCCGATCGGATCGGGCGGCGCAATCTGTTCCTGATCTTCTCGATCGGCGCCATCGCGGTGGTGCTGCTTTATACGCAGCTGCCGCTCACGAACGAGATCCTCTGGGTGCTCGGTTTCCCGCTCGGCTTCTTCGCCTCGGGCTATTTCTCCGGCATCGGCGCGTTCCTGACCGAGCTCTATCCGACGCGGCTGCGCGGCTCCGGCCAGGGCTTTTGCTACAATTTCGGCCGCGGGATCGGGGCGCTGTTTCCGTTCCTCGTCGGCGCGCTATCGGCGTCAACGTCGCTCGCAAACGCGATCGCGATCTTCGCGGTGGTCGCTTACGCGCTGTTCTTCATCGCCGCCTTTGCGCTGCCGGAGACGCGCGGACGCGTGCTGCATCCACACTAAAGCATGATCCGGAAAAGTGCGAAGCGGTTTTCCGGAAAGATCATGCGCAAACAAAAACCTAAAGCGCGATGATGATTCATCCAAACTCATCGCGCTTTAGCGATCACGGTCATCCCGGGGCCGGCTCGCAGAGCCGAACCCGGGATCTCGAGATTCTCCGGTGCGCAATTGCGCAGCTGAGGTCTGGTCCTTCGGACCATCCCGGAATGACGGTGCAAACGACTTACCGCCCCACCTGGTACGGCCCGCCCTTTTCCAGCGCGCGGGCATAGGCCGGCCGCGCGTGGATGCGCTCGAGGAACGCCATCGCCTTGGGATGACCCTGCTCGAGCCCGCCGCGCGCTTGCGCAGCTTCCAGCGGGAAGCTCATCTGGATGTCGGCCGCGGTGAACTCGTTGCCGGCGAACCACTCGCTCTTCGCAAGCTCGCCTTCCCAGTAGTCCATGTGCTGCTTGAGCTGCGGATTGACCAGCGTGGTCAACGCCTGGTTCGAGACCTTGCGCACCAACGGACGCAGCAGCGCCGGCGCGCGCTTCGGCATCAGCGTGAACAGCAGCTTCAGCAGCAGCGGCTGCATCGCAGACCCCTCGGCGTAGTGCAGCCAATAGGTGAAGCGCAGCCGCTCCGGCGTGTTCGGCGGCGGGATCAGCCGGCCGTTGCCGTAGGTTGCGACGAGATATTCGATGATCGCGCCCGACTCCGCGATGGTGTTGCCGTTGTCGGTGATGACGGGGGACTTGCCGAGCGGATGGATGGCGCGCAGCTCCTTCGGCGCCCGCATGTCCGGCTGGCGCTGATAGCGCACGATCTCATAGGGAACGCCGAGCTCCTCGAGCAGCCACAACACACGCTGCGAACGGGAATTGTTGAGGTGGTGAACGGTCAGCATCGGCAGATCCCCAGAAGGCCAGGCGTGGTCGGTCGGCCGCGTACCTGCCAGCCCGGGGGCCCAATGTCGAGCCTTTGGCGCGGATATTTTTATCCGGGTATATTGACGTTTTGAATTTACCCGGGTATTAAAGGCCCGACTTCGTCAAAATGGCAATGACTCCGATGCAGAAGATTTTCACCGCCTTCCAGGGCCCGCGCCGTCTGGTCTCCGGGCCGGCCGGCGAGGTCGCGCTGGTCGTCAAGCGGGTGGCGCAACGGCCGGACGAGCCCATCCTCATCTTCGAGGACGCCACGGGCCGATCGATCGACTTCGATCTGCGCGGCGGGGACCGCGAGGTGCTGGTGCGGCTGGCGAAGCTTGTCCCGCCCCCGGTCGCGGAGACCGCACTGCCGAACGAGCCACGCGGACGCGGCCGGCCGAAGCTCGGCGTGGTCGCGCGCGAGGTGACGCTGTTGCCGCGGCACTGGGAGTGGCTTGGCGCGCAGCCGGGCGGCGCCTCGGTCGCGCTGCGCAAGCTCGTGGATGAGGCGAGGCGCGCCAGCGGCGACAAGGACCGAGAGCGGCAGGCACGCGATGCGGCCTACCACTTCATGTCGACCATGGCGGGCAATCTGCCTCAGTTCGAGGAAGCTTCGCGCGCCCTGTTCGCGGATGATCGGCGACGCTTCACCGGGCTGATCGCGGACTGGCCCGCCGACATCCGCGACCACATCGTCAAGCTCGCCTATAGCGACCGCGCGTAAACCGCGCGGCGCTCTTCACAATCCCATCGACGGCCCAAGCCGCGCGCTTAGCGCGGCAACGGCGTCGCACGCCCTGATGAAAGGCCCCACCATGTCCGCCGCCAAGCCGCTCTGGAAGACATTTTTGCGCTTCCTCGCGCCCTTGATGCTGAGCAACGCGCTGCAATCGCTGTTCGGTACCGTCAGCAACGTCTATCTCGGCCAGATGATCGGCGTCGACGCACTGGCGGCCGTCTCGGTGCTCTTCCCGGTAATGTTCTTTCTGTTCGCCTTCGTCATGGGCCTCAGCACCGGCGCGACCGTCTTGATCGGTCAGGCCTTTGGCGCGCGCGAGCACGACAAGATCAAACTCATCGCGGGCACGACGCTTGCGATCGGCCTGTTGCTGTCCGTCTCGGTTGCGCTGATCGGCGGCCTCTTCAGCCGTCAGCTGATGATGGCGCTTGCGACGCCCGCGGACATCCTCGATCAGGCCAGCGCCTATGCGCGCATCATGCTGCTCACCATGCCGCTCGGCTTCGTCTTCCTGCTGATGACGGCGATGATCCGTGGCGTCGGCGACGCGCTGACGCCATTGCTGGCGCTGGCCTTGTCGACCGCGATAGGTCTGGTCCTGACGCCGATGCTGATCCGCGGATCGTTCGGATTGCCGGCCGCCGGCATCACCAGTCCGGCCTGGGCGGCAGCGATCTCGAACGCGCTCACGCTGATCGCGCTGGCCCTTTATCTGCTGCGGAAGAAGCACGCGCTGGCACCGGACGCGGCGCTGCTGCGTCACCTCCGGCTCAACGGTGTGATGCTGGGAAAGATCCTCGCCATCGGATTGCCGAGTGCCGTCGGCATGGTCGTGATGGCCATCGCAGAGCTGGTCCTGCTCGGACTCGTCAACGGCTTTGGATCGGATGCCACCGCGGCTTACGGCGCCGTCAACCAGGTGATGGGCTATACGCAGTTCACGGCGATGTCGATTTCGATCGCGGTGTCGATCCTCGGTGCGCAGGCGGTCGGCAGCGGCGACAGAGCCCGGCTCGACGGCATCGTGCGCACCGGCCTCGCCTTCAACCTCGTTCTGACTGGCGGGCTGGTGGCGCTGATCTACCTCGCGCCGCGCGCCGTGCTCGGCATCTTCATCACCGATGGCACCGTGCTCGATCTGGCGAAAGGGCTGCTCTTCATCGCATTGTGGAGCTCGGTGCCGTTCGGCCTCGCCACGGTGTTTTCGGGCGCCATGCGTGCCGCCGGCGTCGCGTTGACGCCCATGCTGCTCTCGATCTTCGCGATTGTCGCGATCGAGCTGCCCGCCGCGGTGATCCTGAGCCGCACGATTGGCCTGGCGGGCGTGTGGGCCGCCTATCCCATCGTGTTCTGCGCCATGTTCGTTTTGCAGATGGGCTATTACCTCCTGGTGTGGCGCAAGCGGGCCATCCAGCGTCTGGTCTGACGCTCAAAGTATTATGACCATCATTAAACGGTGGACCTGCGGGGCACGCTGCGCCACAATGGGTGAAAAGCGTCCTCAGGGAGAACGAGTTTGACCCGCACAGCCCCGCAGTTCCTGTTCGATTTCGGCAGCCCGAACGCCTATCTCAGCCATCTCGCGATTCCCGCGATCGAACAGCGCATCGGCGTCAAGTTCGAATACGTCCCGATCCTGCTCGGCGGCATCTTCAAATCGACCAACAACAAATCGCCGGCCGAGACCCTCGCGGGCGTCAAGAACAAGCGCGAATTCCAGCAGGTGGAGACCGAGCGCTTCATCAAGCGCTTTCATGTCCAGCCCTATGTCTGGAATCCGCATTTCCCCGTCAACACGCTGAACCTGATGCGCATGGCGATTGCGGCGCAAGCCGAGGGTGTATTCGAGACATATGTCGAGGCCGCCTTCCACCACATGTGGCGCGAGCCGAAGAAGATGGACGATCCTGACGTCGCGGCCAGGGCGCTTACGTCCTCCGGACTCGATGCACAGAAGCTGTTTGCTCGCAGCCAGGAACCCGAGGTGAAGGCCAGGCTGATCAAGAATACCGAGGACGCCGTCGTCCGAGGCGCGTTCGGCTCGCCGACCTTCTTCGTCGGCAACGAGATGTTCTTCGGCAAGGAGCAGCTCCGCGAGGTCGAGGAGATGGTGCTCGGGACGTAGGCGCTCATGCCCGGCGACAGAATGTGATTGCGGCAACGTTTCGGATTGCTTCGCTTCGCGCGCAATGCCGATTATAAGTAGCCGCCAAGAGCAATAATGGAGCATCCCATGCGTATCCTCGTGGTCGGCGCCGGCGCCATCGGCGGCTATTTTGGTGGCAGGCTGTTGCAGGCCGGTCGTGACGTCACCTTCCTGGTCCGTCCGAAGCGCGCCAGCGAGCTCGCAAGCGCCGGCCTCGTCATCAAGAGCCCGAATGGCGATGTGACGCTGAAGAACCCGCCGACCGTGCAGGCGGATGCGCTCAAGGACAAGTTCGACGTCGTGCTCTTGAGCTGCAAGGCGTTCGACCTCGACGACGCCATCAAATCGTTTGCCGCGGCGGTCGGTCCTGATACCGCTGTCATCCCCATGCTCAACGGCATGCGCCATCTCGACATCCTCGACGCCAGGTTCGGCAAGGAGCGCGTGCTCGGTGGCCTCTGCGCTATCGCCGCGACCTTGAACGAGAAGCGCGAGGTGGTGCAGCTGCAGCCGATGCAGGCGATCAGTTACGGCGAGCGCGACGGAACGCCGTCAGATCGCGTCAAGGCGATCGACGAGGCCTTCAGGAGCGGCATCACCGGCGCCGCCGCCAGTCAGAACATCATGCAGGACATGTGGGAGAAGTGGGTGTTCCTCTCCTCGCTCGCTGCATCCACCAGCCTGATGCGCACCTCTGTCGGCAACATCCTTGCAGCTCCAGGGGGAAGGGATTTCCTGCTCGGCATGCTCGATGAGACCAGTTCGATTGCCACCGCCTCGGGTTATCCGCCGGGTGGCCCGTTCTTCGAGCGGGTGAAGGGCAACCTCACCACCGAGGGATCGCCGATGACGGCCTCGATGTTCCGCGACATCAAGGCCGGCCTGCCGGTCGAGGCGGATCATGTCATCGGCGATCTGATCGCGCGCGCAGACGCCGCGAAGGTGCCGGTGCCGAAGCTGCGCATCGCCTACACGCATTTGAAGGCGTATGAGAAGCAGCGGGCGGGGTAGGCGGTAATCCCACTCTCCGCTGTCGTCCCGGATCTGCGCGTGCTTGGAGCGCGCTTGTCCGGGACGACACCGAGTTTGCAGCAACAGCTGCGCTATTTCAGATGCGCCAGATAGTGCGAGACCGCCGTGATTTCCTCATCGCTCATGCGATAGGCGACATCGGCCATCGCAGCAACGCCGCCGCCGACGCGCTGACCCGCCTTGTAGTCGTGCAGCGCCTTGACCAGATATTCCTCACGTTGCCCGGCGAGCCGCGCCACGGCCTTGGTGCCGGCGAAGCTGTCCGTGTGGCATGAGGCGCAGCGGCGGCCGGCGGCAACTTGAGCCCCCTTTTTCGACAGGTCCGGATCCCCGTCTTCCGGTCCCTTCGGCGGCGTCATTTGCGAGAAATAGGCGCCGAAATTGCGGATGTCCTCGTTGGTGATCTCCTCGGCGATCGGTTTCATCTGGTCGTTCTTGCGCGAGCCGGCGCGGAAGAACACGAGCTGCCACTGAATGAATTGATCGGGCTGGCCGGCCAGCGAGGGAATGTTCTCGGTTTGCGAAATGCCGTTCTCGCCGTGACAGCCGGAGCAGACGGAGGCCTTCTCCTTAATCCCAGGATTATCGGCTGCCTGGGCTGGGACCAACGCGAGCGCCGCGAACAAAAGCGCGCCGACAACATACGAAGAATACTGGCGGCGCATGATTGATTCCTGATCTGGCAAGCGCGTCATTCGTCCCAAGAGGGCTCTGCGGTCCATAACCCCGATTTGCGGTTATGGGTTCCGGACTCACACTGACGCGCGATCCGGAACGACATCGACGTCAAAAGCAAAAGGCTGCGGCACCTTGCGGCCACCGCAGCCTCTCATCGTGTGCGTGCTACTTCTTGCTGTAGCTGATGCGATAGATCGCGCCGGCCCAGTCGTCAGCGACGAGGATCGAACCGTCCTTGGCGAGGATGATGTCGTCGGGACGGCCGAGATAGCCCTGGTCGCCCTCGATCCAGCCGGAGGCAAACACTTCCTGCTTGGGATTCTTGCCGTCAGGCCCGACGATCACGCGCATGATGCGGCCGCCCTGATACTTGTGGCGATTCCAGGAGCCGTGCTCGGCGATCAGGATGTTGTTCTTGTACTCGGCGGGGAACTGGTCGCCGGTATAGAACTTCATGCCGAGCGGAGCGACATGGGCACCGAGGTTCAGCACCGGCGGCGTGAACTCGGAGCATTTGTGGCCCATCGCGAACTTGTCATCGGGCAGATTGCCCTGGTGGCAGTAGGGATAGCCAAAATGCTCGCCGATCTTGTTGATCATGTTCAGCTTGTCGCTGGGCAGATCATCGCTGATCCAGTCGCGGGCATTCTCGGTGAACCAGTATTTTCCGGTGCGCGGATCGACGTCACCGCCGACCGAGTTGCGGACGCCGAGCGCGTAGATCTCGGCGTTGCCGGTCTTGGGATCGACGCGCCGGATCTGCGAGACACTGGTCGGGGGAATGCCGATGTTGAAGGGCGGTCCGAACGGAATGTAGAACCAGCCTTCCTTGTCGACCGCGATGTACTTCCAGCCATGCGCGGCATAGGACGGCATGTCGTCATAGACGACCTTGCCGTCACCGAGCTTGTCGAGATTGGCCTCCGCGTTGTCGTAGCGGATCAGCTTGTCGACGGCGATGACGTAAAGTGCGCCGTCCTTGAAGGCGAGACCGGTGGGCATGTTCAGGCCCTTGAGGACGGTCTTGACCTCCTTCTTTCCGTTGTTGTCCTTGATGGCATAGACGTTGCCGAGGCCGAATGAGCCGACGAACAGCGTGCCCTTGTCACCCCAGGCCATCTGCCGCGCGGCCAGCACACCCGAGGCATAGACCTCGATCTTGAAGCCCGGCGGCAGCTTGATCTTCTTGACGATGTTGGCGAGCTCGGCATCGGACGCGCCAGTCGGCGGACCCGACGGCGGCGCAAGACCCTTCTGCGCCTCGGTCTCATCGCCCAGGAACCAGTCATCCGGCGGATGGGTCCAGAACTCCTTGGTGCCGGATTCGTATTTCTTGAGCGGTTTGCTCTTGTCCTGCGCATTGCCAATGCTGGTACCCGCAAGAAGGGCCACGGCCGCAAGCGCCAACACGGATCGATGGAACATCGATGTCATCGCGTCACTCCCCTAAGGCAGCCGCCAGGGCTGCGATTTATTTTGTTTTGCTAGTCGAGAGGCGAAGTTTGGGATCTGCCGAGGGGCAGACTTAAAAAGGCTAGCACATCTGCGAGCGCTGAGAAGGGCATCGCGTGTGCTGCGGTTGCGCTCATTAAAAATTGAGACGGAGTGTCAATGAGCACGAACACCACGACGACAGCGCTCTCGCTGCAACGCGGAATCGGGCAGGCAGGGGCGTCAAACAAAAAATGCGAAAACAACCCCATGCACAGTAGAACGGCGCAGGTGCGCTGGTCGGGGGCCGACCCGACAGGCACTTGACTCGTCGAGCAAAACATCAATGGCGGCGCTTATCGGCGATCGGATAGGGCCCGTCGTCCAACACCACCTCATGATAGCCTTTCGAGCCGACCTCGCGCGCCAGCGCACTGCGAAAATCGCGGCCCTCGCGGAGGCAGCTCAGCGCATGCGTGAAGTCGAATTCCGGCCGCCAGCCCAACTCGCGCCGCGCGCGCTCGTTGACGTAGACGCGATCGATCTCGGAGAAGAGTTTCCAGCCGCGCGCCGCATAGAGCTCTGCGCACTCCGGATAGAGCTCGCGCACGACGCCGGCCGCATCGCGCGCAAGCGCCGCGAGGTGATGCTGCTCGAACGGGCTGGTGGCCGAGACGATGTAGCGGGCGAAGCCGATCTTTGGCGCGCGCTCGGCGGCGAGCAGGTGGGCGCCGACGGCATCTGCGATATCCAGCCGGCGATAGAGCAGCTCGTTGGCTTGCGCGTTGTCCAGCGTGTAAGCCGAGCGCATCGCGGGATCATCGTCGTCCTCGGGAAAGAAGCGCGAGGTCCGCAACACCACGACCGGCAGGGCACGCTCGCGGAACAACAGCTCGCATAGAGTTTCCGCCATCAGCTTGGTGGTGCCGTAGATGTTCTTCGGCACCGCCGACAGGTCCTCGGTAACCCACACAGCCGCCTGTCCGGCTCCGGCGCGGAGCTGGGAGCCGAACGCGCTGGTGGTGCTGGTGAAGACGAAGCTGCGGACGCCGGCGGCGACGGCTGCCTCGAGCAGGTTGAGCGTGCCGGTGACGTTGGTGTCGACGAAATCCTGCTTGGAGTGCGTTGCCACATGCGGCTTGTGCAGCGTCGCGGTGTGGATGACGGCGGTCACGCCGGTCATCCGAGCCCGCACGAAGTCGGGATCGACGATCGAGCCGACGGCGTCAGTGAAGGGCGAGGGCTTCAGGTCGAGTCCGCGCGCGGGTGAGCCGCGCCGGCGCAGGGTGCGGAGAATGGCTTCGCCGAGGTGGCCTGCGCTGCCGGTGACCAGGATTGTCATGGCAGACCGAATGAACCGGACAACGGGACCGCCACCCGCTTCTGGAGCGGTGATTGAGACTTGCTGTAAATCCAGCTGCGTTGGAGGCTCATATCCTTCACAGACCCGATTTTAAAGTGGTTACAGCAGCTTAGCGGCAAAACTTACCCGCAGCTCACTGGTCTTCCACCCATATCTAGTATTTTGTTAGACGGACTCACCCAGTCCTTGACGAGAAAATTCGACTCATCCAACTTCTTCTTGTTCGGCGCGAGTGTGTTTGAGTCCCGCCAAGCACTCCCCCAAAGGGTCCTGAATTTTTGCTCCTCAAAGCAGTGCGCTTTGCGAGCATTGGGCCTGTCGGGCGTGAGTGACACAGGCCCTCACACAGAGACCTAGGAGCAGTCCCGGCCATTCGTCGGGCTTGTCCTTAGGCTTCGGCTTCTGCGGCTGGTTGGCAATGATGCCAAGCTGTTCGTCGAAGCGCTTCTCGTCGTCGTCCGTCTGGGTCGCGGGCGGCTTGTTTGAACTTCTCAATCTGAGAAGATTTTCTAGTGGGCGATGCCATGCGAATCCCTGCGAAACCGGAAGAGATCGTCGAGGTTTATGCTGACGAAAGCAGCCAGAACAAGCACCGCTATTTGGTGCTGGGTGCCATTGTCGTCCATCTGCTCGACACTCCTGAGTTGATCGATGCCATAAAAAAAGCGCGCCTGCCGGAGTTACCCCAAGGGGAGGCAAAGTGGGCGAAAGTCTCAAAGGCTAAGCTGGCGGCCTATAGGCGAATGGTAGACGTCGTTTTCGACAATCAGCACAAATGGCATTTCCACTCGCTCTTCGTTGATACGACCCAGCAAGACCACAAAAAATTCAACGATGGCGATAGCGAGATCGGCTTCAACAAGGAGCTATACCAGCTCGCTAACAAAGTCCGCCAGCTCTATTCGAAAGCCTACTTTCATCTCTATCCCGACTACCGTGACACGAGAAGCCTGCCTGAAGATCTCCGTCAGATTCTCTGTCACGGTGCACGAAAGCGTGGCGATACGAGAGATTGGCCGGTCAGGCGTTGCCAGTTCCGAGATTCGAAAAGAACAATCCCCCTTCAAGTCTCTGACATTCTAATCGGCGCGATAGCGTATCAACTCAACGGTCACGACAAAGCTGCTGATGCCAACCCTGCAAAGGTGGAACTGGCAAAGTACATCATGAAGCGCGCGGGCATCGCCGACATCACGAAGGGCACGGCACGAGCCGCGAAATTCTCGGTCTGGCCACGCAAGCTGCGAAAATGAAAAGGGTGGTCCCTAGCCTCTAGACCGTATCCACGATCCCCACCTTTGGGTGGGTGCCACCGCCTAGGCGGTGGCGTCAGGCTAGGGAGTTGATTCGGAATATAGTCGCTCTGATTCACCTTGTGAATCATGGGGATATCTTTTTTCGAAACCTGATTTTCTTAAGCGTTTTTAAATCCATAGGCTGGGGGAAAGCCTGCGCAAATTTGCGCACCCTACCAAGGGAGAAACTGTTCCTCGTCGGTACAGTTGCTCTAGAGCAACCGAAATTGCCTCCATCTATGCCGCATTCGTTTTGCTGAAATGAGGCCCAATAGGGCAGCTGCTTGCCGGCAGCTCCTTGATCGCCGGCTCGGCACGGGCCTGATCGTCAACACCCAAAGCGACGCAATTGCTGCGCCGAAATCGAATTCTGCGAAATAGCGGTGCAGATGTCGGGGACTTCGGCTTTGCCACTTCGCGTAAATAGCCGCGCCGCGAAATCCCCGAATGGATCAGACTTCACGGACGGCTTTCGCGCAGGCAGCGCGCCTGAAGCGCACGGCCAGCACCCGGTCCACAATCATGGCGCGCGGGCGACCGATGATGGCGTTCTCGATGGGATCGAAATTCACGCCATTGCCGGAGACCGCAGCACGTAGACAAAGACATCGTTCGGAGTCACGGCGACCGCTACATTAAGTCAGAGATCGCTGTGGCCCGCAGGCCTGCGAAAATTCACCCAATTCCTGCCGCCCTTCGGTTGCTCGACGATTTCGTCGTAGGCCTTAGGCGGACGCTTTCCCCTTTTTGGGTTGGCTTGCTACCTGGCCAGATGATTCCGCTAAGGCCCAGACTGTTGCAAGCTTTTCTATGAGCGTCTCCTGCCGCTTAGCCAAATGCTCCGGGCTCCACTTTGCTGCTTGCAAGACGCCTTGGGTGAGAGGAAATGGCGAGGTACCGTCCTTAGACGCGAAATATTCGATCTTCTTCCGGTCAAAATCCCAATTCGAAGCGCGAGTGTTGATGCGGCGCGTCAAAAACACAAGGTTCGCGAGCCGATGGGTCCATTCTGTTCGTTGAGCTTCGTTGGGGAATAGCGTTGCCCATTCACTCTTTTCTGTCACCGTCTGAGGTAGCACGTGTTCAATTGAAACAAGTTCGTCATAGCTTGCCCCGCCGCCAGAGAGGGCTTCGTCAAGCCGTTGCAGAACAGGCTTGCAAACACGCGCTTTCTGATAGAGCGGGCCGGATAGTGCGTCCAGAAACTCTTTCTGCTCAGACGGGTCGAGTGCTAGCCCGGCCTTAGGCTTTTCTCTACCTGCTCGCGGGTCGAATTCGTCCATAACGGCGGAGCAGCGGGCAATTCGTGTATTGATATCCGCTCGAGTGACAAACAGATAATACGCCAGCCGCTCAAGCTCGATCAGAAATTTTGCTATCTCCGCTTGGTCACCTTTCGCGCGCTTCCAGAGGCGAAGCAGGACGGGAGGCAACCAATCTTTGTTGTCGATGCGATCGAGAGAGCGAACCGCTTTTGCCGCTTCATCGCCGAATTGCTTTTTTATCGCAGCGCCGTCACTAAGCAGCAGCATTGCGTCAGCAATCGGCTCAAGAGTGTCGGAAACAAACTTTTCAGCGTTGCCGTTGAAGGTGCTAACAAACTTTGGGAAACCCACTTCGAGGGCGATGCGGGGCTTATCGCGCTCAAACATCGTCCGAATGTGCCCAAACAGCTCGACCATGCGGTCTCTTCCGAGGGCTAACTCCGCAGTCTCCCACCGTTCGGCCAAATCTTTCTCGTGAATCGAACCCGCGCGCTCCAGAAGATTCGCTTTGAGAATATCCGTAGCGGTTAAATCAAGCCCGCGCGCATTCAAGACAGTGAATATGCGCCTTGCCGCTTCGGCAGTCGGCACCGCGACTACCACGAGATAACAGCGTTGGATTAGGTAAGCGATCAGCTTGTTGCGGCGATCTTCGTTCAATTTCGACAATTCGCCGCGCAGATGGATGGCGTTGCGCGCGATGTTCTGCTGGCTGCCTTCGAGAATATCTGGGTCGGGAAGAGCATTCGTCGCGTCAGGGTTTTGAACATATTTTTGGAAGAACGCCCGGTCCCGCTGGCGCAGGAGCAGACGAAAACGTTCTGCCGAGCCGCCGTCAGGGTTGGCTTTTTGATATACATAGACGCGCCTCGTTCCTCGAATCTCAGGATCAGTCGTGAGATCGCGAAGAATGCTTAGAATGATCGTCAGCGTCGTTAAACGCTGTTGGCCATCAACTACCCGAGACAAGGGCTTATGTGGCTCCTTGATGAGGACGATGCTACCGAGGAAATAGACATCATCGCCATTGTCCATTGCCTCAATAAAGTCTGTTAGCAGCTCTTGCGCTTGTTGCTCCTCCCAAGCGTAAGGCCGCTGGTAGGAAGGTATTTCAAATTCATAGTCGTCGCTAAAGATTTGGTTGAGTTTACTTTCGTGAGCTTCAATGAGGCTTAGCTGCTGTGGCATTCCATCCCCCGAACCGAAAATAGCTCGCGACCGATGAAACTATCGCATTGGTTGCATGCCGGGGAGGTGGAATTTAGTAGAGCGTCGATGGGAGGGCCGCTTCTGCAAAACAAGCCGAAGACAATCTAATTGTTGGGCACGCGGTCAAGCCTCCGCGTCGACACCTGCACTCGTCTTTGCCTCGATAGTCGCCGGGGAAAGGCGCTGTATAACTTGGGCTAAGCCCAATCCGAAAAACGAAGAGAAGACCGTGTGCGCGATCGCGGACTTGCTCTCTCGCCGGAGAAAAATTGGAGCGGGCGAAGGGGCTCGAACCCTCGACCCCGACCTTGGCAAGGTCGTGCTCTACCACTGAGCTACACCCGCATCCTGTGTCGGTCGCGTGACGCGCCGGCAACGGCTGTCGTATGCCAAAAGCGGGAAGGGAATGCAACAGCTACCGGCGGCATAGATGCGCAATCCGGGGCCCAATATGGAGCCCGAATGCGACCAAATCGCCCGGAATCGCCCCGGAACCGCCGAATCGGTCCCGATGGATTGAAATTCGGCCCATTCGGCCCAATTTAGGAGCCGACAGCGAAGCATAGGGAGCGGCGACGTGCTAAAGACCCGCCATTCCAGACATCAGACGAGGGGATGCCGTGACGATCATCGACCAGGGTAACGGAGCCGCAAACCCGGCAGCGGCCGATCTGATCAAGGACACCACCACCCAGACCTTCGTGAAGGACGTCATCGAGGAATCGAAGCGCCAGCCGGTGCTGATCGACTTCTGGGCGGAGTGGTGCGGCCCCTGCAAGCAGCTCACCCCCGTGCTGGAAAAGGCGGTCAGGGCCGCCAAGGGCAAGGTCAAGCTGGTCAAGATGAACATCGACCAGCACCCGGCGATCCCGGGCCAGATGGGCATCCAGTCGATTCCGGCCGTGATCGCCTTCGTCAACGGCCAGCCGGCCGATGGCTTCATGGGTGCGGTGCCGGAGAGCCAGCTCAACGCCTTCATCGAAAAGCTGACCAAGGGCGTGACCGCGCCGGGTGAACCGAATATCGCTGAAATCCTGCAAGAGGCCGAGGCCGTGCTGGCCGAGGGCGACGCTGCAGCCGCCGCGCAGATCTATGCGGAGGTGCTCCAGTACGATTCGACCAACATCGCCGCTCTTGCCGGGCTCGCAAAATGCTACACCGTCTCCGGCGCGATGGAGCAGGCCAAGCAGACGCTGGCCATGGTGCCGGAATCCAAGCGCAACGATCCCGTGGTGAAGGCGGTGCAGACCGCGATCGATCTCGCCGAGCAGGCCCAATCGCTCGGACCGGTCGCGGAGCTGGAACAGAAAGTCGCCGCAAACCCACTCGATCATCAGGCCCGATTCGACTTGGCGACCGCGCTCAACGCGCAAGGCGACCGCACTGCTGCCACCGCGCAGCTGCTCGAGATCGTCAAACGTGACCGCAAATGGAACGATGACGGCGCCCGCAAGCAGCTGGTGCAGTTCTTCGAGGCCTGGGGCAGCGCGGATGATGCAACCGTCGAGGGACGCAAGCGTTTGTCGACGATCCTGTTTTCGTAAGGCGAACTGGCAAGGCCAGGGGGGACCGGGGCAGATGCCGATCAACATCGAATATCGCGGGCCCGCCGACCTCCCGGAGATTATTCCGGTGTTTCCGCTGCCGGGCGCGCTGCTGCTGCCCCGCGGCCAGATGCCGCTGAACATCTTCGAGCCGCGCTACCTTGCGATGGTCGACGATTCTTTTCGCGACGGCCATCGCCTGATCGGCATGATCCAGCCCGACGTCGCGCACTCGCCGAAGGATTCCGACAGGCCGACGCTGTTCCGCGTCGGCTGCGTCGGCCGCATCACCCAGCTCGCCGAATCCGGCGACGGCCGCTATATCCTCGAGCTCACCGGCGTCTCGCGCTTCAAGGTGATTGAGGAGCTCGAGGTGCTCACCGCCTACCGGCAGTGCAAGGTGGATTTCTTCGCCTTCGCCAATGACTTCACCGCGCGCATGGGCGAGGACGAGGTCGACCGCGAGGCGCTGCTGTCCGTGCTGGCGGACTTTCTGAAGGCCAATAATCTCAAGGTCGACTGGGAAGGCGTCGAAAGCGCGCCCAACGAAGCGCTCGTCAACGCGCTGGCGATGATGTCGCCCTACGGCCCCGCGGAGAAGCAGGCCATGCTGGAAGCGCCTGATTTGAAGACTCGCGCCGAGATCCTGATCGCCGTGACAGAGATGGACCTCGCCAAGAAGCGTACCAGCGGCGATCCTCCGCTACAGTGAGGGCGCAAAGCCCGCCTCAAACTCCGTCATGCCCGGGCTTGTCCAAGCCATGACGAGGAGAGAGTGTCGAAACTCACGTCCCCGATGAATGCCCCCGAATGCGCTTGCGGCCGGTGATCATCGCGCGGATCAGGCTCTCGCGCTGGAGCAGCCCCATCAACAGCACGCCCAGCACATGCAGCACCACCAGGACGATGACCGCATCCGATGAATAGTGGTGGGTATCCTCGACCCACCACACGCCGAAGAAGGTGACGGTGACCGACATCGCGCCTGTGATCGCCGAGACGGTGAGCGAGGCCAGCAGCGCCACCAGCATCAACGTGCCGGCGGGATTGAGCCCGATATAGCGGCCGGTGATGCCGCGGCGCAGATTCCAGAGATAGCGCGGTGCCGCGCGGAGCCTGGCCCTGATCATGCGGAAGCGCGAATAGCGGCTTCCCCAAAAGCCCCAGACGAAGCGGAAAGCCAGAAGCCCCAGCACCGCATAGCCGACGACACGATGAAGCCGGTCATAGACCGTCGGAGTGAACCACGCGGCCAGAACGCAGGCCGCGAGAGCCCAGTGCCAGAGGCGCAGCGGGAGATCCCAAACTGCGACCGTCCGCGAAGCAGTTCGATCCGCGGGGGTCCTGTCGGATACCCCGCGCGCTTCTGGCATCGCTTCTTCAATCAAGCAAAGACCACCCTCAAGCCCCGCTTCGCGCAGATCACGCCGCGCCGTCTACGTCAGGCCCTACTTGGCGATCGTGTGCTTCAGGCTGAGATCCTCGGGGCTGTAGAACAGCTCGTAGAGCTTGCCTTCCTTGACGCCGTAGACTTCGTAGCACGAGCCTTCGATCTTGGAGCGCCGCACCTCGTAACCCAGCGCCTTGGCCTTGGCTTCGGCTTCACTCGCCGGCTTCCACGACGCCTTGTCGAGCTTGGTGCAGTCCTTGAAACCGTCGGCCATGGCCGCCGACCCCATGCCCATCGCGACCGTCAGTGCAATGGCAACAACACGAATGACCTTCACGAACCTCTCCTCCTTTGTCGTGCGCGCTACGCGAGCCGCGAAGCGGGACTGAAGGAAGCAAAGAGGGTGGTGAAGTCAATCGGTGACGGGCATGCTGCGCTTTAGATAAGTTCTATTGTTGAGATTAGAGTAGTTCTAACGTGACCGAAAATGTGAGCGCGCCCTGCGGCAAAGGCAGATTTGCGCCACTGCTGCGGCCTTACGCCTCACGGACGGATGCTCATCTAGTATCCGGCAACCGACATGACGACGACCGCACTGAGAGCCATCCAGCCGAAGTGCCGGCCGCGCGTGGCCCATGCGTTGGCGAGCGCGGAGAAACCGAACACGCAGGCCATCGTGGCAACGATCCAGTGACGCGCCAGCTCCGAGTGCATCCGGGGCACCACGATCAGAAGCACGCCACCGCCGATCCAGGCAATGGTCGAGGCCTGCCAGACCAGGCGGATCAGGGTGCGGAGCCGTTCCGGCTCGATGCGGGCGCGGGCGAACACCTTGGCTTCGCCAAGATAGCCGTGGATGAGGGCCACCACGATAGTCAGCACGCCGGCGCACTGGAGCAAGAGATCACGCATCGTTGTCTCCATACATGTGTGTATGGTGGCATAGGTGCTGGCCCGCGGCCTGTCAATACACTAGTGTATGGTCGGATCTGGGAACCGAAATGACCGAACAGCTTTCCGCCGACGACTGGATCAAGGAAGGGCTGAAGGCGCTGGCCGAGAGCGGCTTCACCGCGCTGAAGGCCGATCCGCTCGCCAGGGCCATGGGGGTGTCGCGTGGCAGCTTCTACTGGCATTTCGCCGATCTGGCCGCGTTTCATGCCGCCGTGCTGAAGCGCTGGCGCGAGATTGCGGCGGAGCAGATCATCGCCGACGTCGAGGCCGCCGACGGCGAGCCGCTGAAAGCACTGTTGCACAGGTCATTTGGCGCGCGCCTCGATCTCGAACGCGCGGTGCGCAGCTGGGCGGCCTTCGATGCGGCGGCACAAGGAACCGTGCGCGCCATCGACCGCCGCAGGCTCGATTACATCGAAGGGCTGCTGGGAAAGCTTGGGCTCGAGGCAGCAACGGCCCAGGCCCGCGCACAGATCCTTTATTGGACGTTTCTCGGGCATGTCCTGTCGGGCGCGCCGGTGCCGAAGGCGCGGCTGCAGGCCCTGCTCGACGAGATCTTCGCGATGATCTCTGCGTGAGCCCGCAATGGGCGGACGCGAATTTCTGTGCTAGAGGCAGCCGACCGCCGGAGACCCCGATGAACACGTCCACCGAACGACCCGAAAATACCGTCGATCCCAAGCTGCTGGAAATTCTGGTCTGCCCGCTGACCAAGGGCCCGCTGGAGTTCGATTCTGCAAAGCAGGAGTTGATCTCGCGCAGCGCCAAGCTGGCTTATCCGATCCGCGACGGCATTCCGATCATGTTGCCGGAAGAGGCGCGCAAGATCGATTGACCTCGTCTCCGAGTCTTCGCCAAACTCTTGCTGCGGCGTATGGGTCCCGGATCGGCGCGCGCTCAGGCGCGCTTGTACGGGACGACAGTGGAGGGTGTAGCGCCAGCGTCCCGCCTACAACGCCTCGCCCTTCAACAGCCTCGGCACTTCGCCCGTCAACCCTGCGGCCTGGCGGATGAAGAGGTTCTTCAGCGGCGGGGCGCGGTCGACGAGGCCGAGGCCGATGTCGCGCACGGTGCGCAGCAAGGTCGACTGGTTGGAGAACAGGAAGTTCAGCGAGTTGGTGGCCACACCCATCGCCATGGTGTCGAAGCGGCGCCAGCGCTGGTAGCGCTCGAGCACGTCGGCGCCGCCGAGATCCATGCCGAGCCGCGCCGCGTCGACGACGACCTCGGCCAGCGCAGCGACATCCTTCAGCCCCATGTTGAGGCCCTGCCCCGCGATGGGGTGGATGACATGGGCGGAATCGCCGACCAGTGCGAGACGCTCGGCGATGAAGGAGCGCGCGACGAAATAGGACAGCGGAAACGCGCGCGGCTTGTCGAGCGCCTTCACCTCGCCGAGATGCAGGCCGAAGCGCTGCTCGAGCTCGGCGTGGAATTCCTCATCGGGGAGCGCGATGATGCGCGCGGCCTCGGCGCGGCGCTCGGTCCACACCAGCGAGGAGCGCCTGCCCGAGAGCGGCAGGATCGCGAACGGGCCCGCCGGCAGAAAGTGTTCTTCGGCGCGGCCCTCGTGATCGCGCTCGTGACCGACGGTGACGACGATGCCGGACTGGTCATACTCCCAGCCATGGGTCGCGATGCCCGCCCGCTCGCGCAGCTTTGACCGCGCGCCATCGGCGGCGACCAAAAGACTTGCAGCGATCACGCTGCCGTCGCCGAGCGTCACGTCGATGCCTTCGGGGCGCGCGTCATAGGAGGCGACGGTGGTCGCACGCAAATCGATGCCCTCGGCCTCGGCGCGCGCCGTCAGCGCGTCGATCAGGCGGCGGTTCTCGACCATATGCGCAAACGGCTCGCCCGGCGCGACGTCGCCGGCGAAATTGAGGAACACCGGACGGGTGGCGTCTTCCAGCTTGGAGTCGGTGACGATCATGTCGAGGATCGGCTGTGCCTCGGCCCTGACGTCGTCCCAGGCGCCGATCGCCTCGAACAGGCGACGGCAGGCGGCCACGATCGCGGTGGCGCGGGGGTCACGGCTCGGCCGCGTGCCGAGCGCGGGATCGGCGACGATGACGGGGATCTCGGGCCCAAGCCCCTGGCGCAACGCCAAGGCCAATGCGAGGCCGGCAAACGCGCCGCCACCAATGACAATGCTACCCTGTACCGACATACCCAAATTCCCGGTCAATTCTCGGTCTTGCTAGCAGACTTGAGCTGGGCGAAACAGTGCGGTGAAACAAGGGCGGAACGGCCCAAATCCGTCATTCCGGGGCGCGCAACGCGCGAACCCGGAATCCAGAGGTTATCAGCTCGAGATTCCGGGTTCGCACTGCGTGCGCCCCGGAATGACGCAGCACCAGAAAGCACCATCATGTCCAAAAGCCTGATCGACCTCATTTCGATCCTCGACCTCGAGCAGCTCGAGGTGAACCTGTTCCGCGGCAACAGCCCGAAGACGAGCTGGCAGCGGGTCTTTGGCGGTCAGGTGATCGGGCAGGCGATGGTCGCGGCCTGCCGTACCGTCGAGGGCCGCCTGCCGCATTCGCTGCATTGCTACTTCATCCTTCCGGGCGATCCGCAGATCCCGATCATCTACCAGGTCGAGCGCCTGCGCGACGGCAAGAGCTATTCGACCCGCCGCGTCACCGCCATCCAGCACGGCAACGCGATCTTCTCGATCATGGTCTCCTTCCATGCCGAGGAAGAGAGTGCTTTCGATCACCAGGACAAGATGCCCGACGTGCCCCCGCCCGAGAAGCTCACGGCGGAGGAGGTGGCGAAGCAGCCGATGTTCAAGGAGATGCCGGAATTCATCCGCCGCTACTATGAATCGGACCGGCCGATCGAGCTGCGTCCCGTCGAGCTCGGCCGCTATTTCGGCCAGAAGATCGACGACGGCCGCATTCATGTCTGGATCAAGACCGCGGCCACGCTGCCGGATGATCCCGCGCTGCACATGTGCGCGCTCGCCTATGCATCGGACTTCTCGCTGCTCGATGCGATCATGGCGCGCTACGGCCGCACGCTGTTCGACAAGCGCATGATGCCCGCAAGCCTCGATCACGCGATGTGGTTTCACCGCCCGTTCCGCGCCGACGAATGGCTGCTCTACGCCCAGGATTCCCCGAGCGCACGCGGCGGCCGCGGCTTGACTCGTGGCTCGATCTTCAAGCCCGACGGTACGCTGGTCGCCTCTGTGACGCAGGAAGGCTCCGTGCGCGAACGGCGGTCCTAGACTGGCGCGGTTCTGCGCTCGACGAGTGCGAACTGCGCCATGGTCCACGTGAAATACCAGCGCAGCAGCCACGGAATCGGAATGATCAGAAGGCAGCCGAAACCGAATGCGAGAGTTCGCCACAGCAGCTGAAGGCCGGTGCCGACGAAGATCATCTCGCGCCGCGTTCCCGCGATGTTGCGACAGATCCAGCGCATCCATGCGGCCATGACCCAGGCCCAGCCGATGATCGTGAACATGGCGAGAAACATCAGAAGCTGCCAGCCGATGAAGACCCAGGGGCTGCCGTTGAACGTCATCTGAATCGGCTGGCCGTTCGAGCTGAGATTGGCGACGACCCAGCGCATCACCATCCAGGACAGGAAGGCCTGGAGCGGGATCGCCGCAAGCTGAAACAGGTCGTGGACGAGGCCCGCATAGCCCACCAGCGCCAGCGCGATGAAGACGTACCAGACATCGCCGACCTCTCCGGTGAAGCCGATGTTCGGTCGTTGCGGAACGTGGATGCGCGGGAAGAGCCAGCGGTAGTAAGCGGTGGCGGTCCAGGGAGCCGGCACCACGACGGCGCTGCCGATCACCAGCAGGATGCACCATCCCAGGAACGACCACAGCGGCAGATCTACCGAGAGCCGGCCTCGCCCCTCGCCGCTCGAAGCTGCCGCCGTCGATCCGCCGGGCACCAGACCGGGGACCGCGCCGGCCTTTTGCCAGCCCGCCATCCCCTCGGTCCAGACCAGCGTGTCTGACCGCACGATGCCCCGTGCGATCAGATCGCGAAACTGGGCCTCCGGGAACGGCCCCTTCTGCTGGCCCTCGGATGCGTGAAACCAGAGTCGATGCGACATCTACGTCTGCTCGCTACCGAAGGCCCGCGGCCGTCACATCGCCGCCTGCGACCCGCGTGGCGCAAGCACGGTCTGCGAGGCGAACCAGTTCATGATCCAGCGGTACACCCACGGAATCGGGATGATCAGGGTGCACAGGATCGCTGCGACGATGCCGCGCCAGAGGATGTCGAGACCCGAGCCCTTGAACACGATCTCGCGCCGCGTGCCTTCGATGCTGCGGCAGAACCAGCGCATCTGGGCTGCGGCGACCCAGGCCCAGCCGATGATGGTGATGATGGAAATCGCGAACAGCAGATTCCAGCCGATATAGGCCCAGACCGAACCGGTGAAGCTGAAGCCGAGCGGCTGCCCGTTGGAAGCAAGGTTTGCGATCATCCATTTGATCAGCAGCCAGTAGAGCACGAGCTGGACGATGAACAGCAGATTGCTCAGCAACTGGCTGCCGATGAAGCCGATCGCGATCGCCAGAACGATGAAGCCGAAGAACCAGGGCACCAACGTCATCGCGCTGCCGGTGAAGCTGAGATTGGGCCGCCCGGGAACCCTGACGCAGGGCACGATCCATTGCATGTACCAGACGAACAGCCACGGCACCGGGATGACAAAGCACGAGCCGATCACGAGCACGAGCGTGCGCCAGGTGAAGTCGAGAATGCCGAAATCGACCGACAGCGATCCTCCGCCGGCGCTACCGCCCGCATGACCACCACCGCCCATCATCGGCGGTCCGCCCGCCGGGATCATCGGCGGCGCGCCGCCGCCCCCGACCAGGCCGGGGATTTCGGCGGCCTTCTGCCAGCCGGCCATGCCCTCGGTCCACACCAGCGTATCCGGGCGCACGACGCCCTGGGCGACGAGATCGCGGAACTGCCCTTCCGGAAAGGGCCCCTGCTGCTTGCCCTCGGATGCGTAGAACCAACTCGCCATGAAACGTCCCCCTCAAACATACTTATGTACCAGCCGGGACGCTTGGGTTCACCGCATCCATGCCGAAAATGCATTGTGAAGGATGAACGGTTGCCCTGTACAGAGGCGGCCGTTCACATGACCGCCCTTGGCCAAACGTTTTTCCGCTTCAATCTGCAACTTTTTTGTGCCATTTGCCCGGAAAGATGCCAGATTGACGCAGCGCCGTGGACATACGGCGCGGCGCATCCCGGGGAATAGGCCTGACCATGAAGCTCGTCGTCGCGATCATCAAACCCTTCAAGCTCGATGAGGTCCGCCAGGCCCTGACGTCGATCGGCGTCCACGGCATGACCGTGACCGAAGTAAAGGGCTACGGCCGCCAGAAGGGCCACACCGAGATCTATCGCGGCGCCGAATATGTCGTGAATTTCCTGCCGAAGCTGCGCATCGAGATCGCGGTCGCCTCTGACGTCGCCGACAAGGCAGTCAGCGTGATCACCGCGACCGCGCGCACGGGGCAGATCGGCGACGGCAAGATCTTCGTCACGCCGATCGACCATGCACTGCGCATCCGCACCGGCGAGACCGACAGCGACGCGCTCTAAATCTTAGTTTCGACGCGTTTTCTTCGCGCGAAAACGCTTCGCTCTTCTTCGATCGCACCGGGCAACGACGCCGGATCGTGCGACGCCAATTGATGCCGGGGGGAACGATATGGCGGGAATGTTGCGGCGCGCGGCTTCGATGGCTGCGCCGATCGGATTTGCGCTGGTTATGGCCACGCCTGCATATGCGGCGGAATCCGAGATCAACACGGCCGACACGGCCTGGATGATCGTCGCCACCGCGCTGGTGCTGATGATGACGATCCCGGGGCTTGCGCTGTTCTATTCCGGCATGGTGCGCAAGAAGAACGTGCTCGCCACCATGGCGCAGAGCCTTGCCGCCGTGACCATGATCTCCATCCTCTGGGTCGCGTTCGGCTATTCGCTGTGCTTCGTCGGCGACGGTCCGTGGATCGGCACGCTCGACCGCTGGTTTCTCGCCGGCATGACCATGGACAGCGTCAATCCGGCCGCGAAGACCATCCCGGAAGCACTGTTCATGCTGTACCAGATGACGTTTGCCATCATCACGGTGGCGCTGGTTGCGGGTTCTGTTGCCGATCGGATGCGGTTCTCCGCCTATCTCCTGTTCTCCGTCGCCTGGTTCATCTTCGTCTACATTCCGCTGGCGCATTGGGTGTGGGGCGGCGGCTTCCTCAACAGCATGGGCGTGCTGGATTTCGCGGGCGGTCTCGTTGTGCATCTGTCGGCCGGTACCGGCGGCCTCGTTGCGGCGAAGGTGATGGGGCGCCGCCACGGCTACGGCACAGAAAATCTCTCGCCGTTCGACCTGTCGCTCGCGGTGATGGGCACCGGCCTGTTGTGGGTCGGCTGGTTCGGCTTCAACGGCGGCTCGGCGGGCGCAGCCAATTCACGTGCCGTGATGGCGATCATCGCCACCCACCTCGCTGCCTGCTCGGGCGCGCTGACCTGGGGCGCGATCGAATGGTCGACGCGGCGCAAGCCCTCCGTGCTCGGCATGATCTCCGGCGCGGTGGCCGGTCTCGGCACCATCACGCCGGCCTCCGGCTTCGTGGCGCCCTGGCACGGCATCGTCATCGGAATCCTCGCCGGTGCTGTCTGCTACTGGGCCTGCACCTGGCTGAAGCACCGCTTCAACTATGACGATTCGCTCGACGTGTTCGGCGTCCACGGCATCGGCGGCCTGACCGGGACCCTGCTCGCCGGCGTGTTCGCAACCAGCGCGATCGGCGGCACCGCCGGCCTGATCGAGGGCCACCCGCAGCAGCTGCTGATCCAGTTCTATGGCGTCGCCGTCACCTTCGTCTGGTCGGCGGGCGTGAGCTTCATCCTGCTCAAGCTGGTCGGCCTGTTCGTGCCCTTGCGCGTATCCCGTGAGCATGAGCTCGAAGGTCTCGATATTTCGCAGCACGGCGAAGCCCTGCAGTAAGAGCTTGCGCAACACATAAGCGTATGCTTATGTGTTGCCATGACCGAAGCCGACATCTTCAAGGCGCTGGCCGATCCGACGCGCCGCAGGGTCTTTGAGAAGCTCGCCGGCGGAAGCCTGAATGCCAGCGCTCTGCGCGATGGTCTGGAGATCAGCCAACCCGCGATGTCGCAGCATCTCGCTGTGCTGCGCGATGCAGGCCTCGTGCGCGAGCAGCGGCAGGGCCGCTTTGTGAATTACGAAGTCGACCCGAACGGAATCGTCGCCATCGGGGCATGGCTTGCGCGCTACCGCGCCTACTGGCCGAAGCGCATGGAAGCACTCGCCGACCTCCTCAAGGACATGGATCAATAAGGATCTGGATCAATGAGCGACCTCGTGAAGCCTGATCATCCCGATCAAAGCCTGGTGCTGGAATTTGAGTTCGACGCACCGCCGGCAAAAGTCTGGCGCGCCGTCACCATTCCGGCTTTGCGCGAGCGCTGGCTGCCGGATTGCGACCTTGCCCGTGCCGAGCCGGAATCATCGATTCCCGGCGAGGAGGTGCGCTACCGGCTTCGCGATTCCGAACCGCCGTTCCGCGAGAGCCGCGTCACCCTCCGGATCGAGCGGCATGAAGACGGCCGCACCCGCTTACGCATCATCCAGCAGCCCTGCGACATCACGACAGAGCTGCCGCGGCCGGCCAATACCAATTGCTGCCTGATGCGCGCGGCGGCCTAGCACAAGAGACTTCATCACCTGCAGACATGGAGGTCGCCGATGCGCGACATGCTTCAGCTCGTCCCTATGGTCGTCGAACAATCAGCGCGTGGCGAACGATCCTTCGACATCTACTCGCGGCTGCTGCGCGAACGCATCATCTTCCTCAACGGCGAGGTCAATGACGCGATGTCCGGGCTGGTCTGCGCGCAGCTGCTGTTCCTGGAGGCGGAGAATCCGAACAGGCCGATCAATCTCTACATCAACTCCTATGGCGGCGTGGTGACCAGTGGCCTTGCGATGTACGACACCATGCAGTTCATCAAGGCGCCGGTGCATACGCTGTGCATGGGCACCGCGCGCTCGATGGGCTCGTTTCTGCTGATGGCCGGCGAGCCCGGTCACCGTGCCGCGCTGCCCAATGCGAGCCTTCACGTCCATCAGCCGCTCGGCGGCTTTCAGGGCCAGGCGTCCGACATCCTGATCCACGCCAACGAAATGCAGCAGACCAAGCGGCGCATCATCCGCCTCTATGCGCAACATTGCGGGCGTTCCGAACAAGAGGTGGAACGGACCCTCGACCGCGACCACTTCATGACGGCGCAGCAGGGGGTCGAGTGGGGCCTGGTCGACAGGGTCTTTGCGGAGCGGGAGGCCGCCTGACGTTCCGACGGCGGTTCCGACCGGATGCTCCACCAGAAGCTTGTCCCGCCGACAGGGCAGCACTTGCGCGCATCCAGTGGGCACAAGGGTCGGCAGCTTGATATTTCGCGGCACGGCCAAGTCGTTCCGGAACCCTATACTGTATTTAGATACCGTATCGCTGCCCGACACATGAGCAACATTGTGTCGGCAGCCTGTCGTGCTCGTGTTTTGAGCAGACATGATCACGTTTTGGGCGCGACGGAATAGCGCACTGCACCGCAATACCCGTCGAACGCGAAAACCCCCGTTTTCATAGTCCGTTAGGCAACACGCCCGATCTGGCACGGCATTTGATTCTAAGGGTCCCGGCTGTGCCCGCGTAGTGAACTTCTCCCTCGTGGCGAACCAGTCGAGAACGCCCGGCCACGTCCGGACCGGGCCCAAGCGGGGATAGGACCCATGAAAATTGTTATGGCGATTATCAAGCCATTCAAGCTGGAAGAAGTCCGTGACGCCCTGACCGCCATCGGCGTTCACGGTCTCACGGTGACGGAAGTCAAGGGATATGGCCGCCAGAAGGGCCATACGGAAATCTATCGCGGCGCCGAATATGCCGTGAGCTTCCTGCCCAAGATCAAGATCGAGGTCGCTGTCGCCTCCGACCAGGTCGACAAGACCATCGACGCCATCACGTCCGCTGCGAAAACCGGGCAGATCGGCGACGGCAAGATCTTCGTCATCAACCTCGACCACGCGGTGCGCATCCGCACCGGCGAGGCCGATGCCGCGGCCCTTTGATTTCGCGCTCAACCTTATCCAATCAGGAGTGAATAATATGACGTTCAAGCGTCCCTATGGCGCGGGATTGGCGGCTCTCGCAGTCGGCCTGTTCGCTGCGACCGCAGCCTACGCCGAGCCAACGGTCAACAAGGGAGACAACGCCTGGATGCTGACATCGACAGTGCTCGTGCTGTTGATGACCATCCCCGGCCTCGCGCTGTTCTACGGCGGTCTCGTCCGCTCCAAGAACATGCTCTCGGTCCTGATGCAGGTGTTCTACACCGTCTGCGTCGTCACCGTGATCTGGGCCGTCTACGGTTACAGCCTCGCTTTCACCGGCGGCTCCGACTTCATCGGCGGCTTCTCCAAGGCCTTCATGATGGGCGTCACCACCGACTCGAAGGCCGCGACCTTCTCGGTCGATGCCAACATCTCGGAGCTCATCTACATGTGCTTCCAGATGACCTTCGCGGCGATCACGCCCGCGCTCATCGTCGGCGCCTTCGCCGAGCGCATGAAGTTCTCGGCGATCGCCCTCTTCATCCCGCTCTGGGTCACGCTGATCTACTTCCCGATCGCGCACATGGTCTGGTACTGGCCGGGCCCGGACATGATCCAGGATGCGGCCAAGGCTCTGGCTGCGGCGGGTGATGCGGCGGCGAAGACCGCGGCGCAGGCCAAGCTCGACGAGATCAACGCCGACGCCGGCTGGATCTTCAAGAAGGGCGCGATCGACTTCGCTGGCGGCACCGTGGTGCACATCAACGCCGGCATCGCAGGCCTCGTCGGCGCTCTCCTGATCGGCAAGCGCGTCGGCTACGGCAAGGAGCTGATGGCTCCGCACTCGCTGACGATGTCGATGATCGGCGCCTCGCTGCTCTGGGTCGGCTGGTTCGGCTTCAATGCCGGCTCCAACCTCGAAGCCAATGGCGGCGCTGCGCTTGCCATGACCAACTCCTTCGTCGCCACCGCAGCCGCCGCGCTGTCGTGGATGTTCGCGGAGTGGATCATCAAGGGTCATCCGTCGGTGCTCGGCGTCATCTCCGGCGCTGTCGCGGGCCTCGTGGCCGTCACCCCTGCCGCCGGCTTCTCCGGCGTGATGGGCGCGATCGTCCTCGGCCTCATCGTCGGCGTGGTCTGCCTGTTCTTCTGCACCGTCGTGAAGAACGCGCTCGGCTATGATGACAGCCTCGACGTGTTCGGCGTGCACTGCATCGGCGGCATCGTCGGCGCTCTCGGCACCGGCATTCTCGTCAACCCCGCCCTCGGCGGCGCCGGCATCATCGACTACACCGCGATCCCGCCGAAGGTTGCCGACTACGACTTCGCAGCGCAGATGATGTCCCAGATCTGGGGCGTCGGCACCACGCTGGTGTGGTCGGGCGTCGGTTCGGCGATCCTCTACAAGGTCGTCGACGTGATCGTCGGTCTGCGCACCAATGTCGAGAGCGAGCGTGAAGGCCTCGACATCACCGAGCACACCGAGCGCGCCTACAACATGTAACTCCTCCCGGGCGCGGTCTCCCCGGAGATCGCGCCCAGAACTACGGTTCGGGCACATACCCGGCAATGCCCTGACCGTTGAGGGGCTCCAGCGCAAGCTGGAGCCCCTTTCTTTTTGCCGGATGCGGGAGAAGAAAAAGATTGCCATTCCGGGCCCGCAGCGCAGAAATATCGACCACAACGAATAACAATCGGGAGGACGTCATGCATTTGGAAGGTGGATGCTATTGCGGCGCGGTGCGCTACAAGGCCGAAGGCGATCCGATGATGCAGGCCCAGTGTCATTGCCGCGAATGCCAGTACATCTCAGGGGGCGCGCCCAACACCTTCATCGCGATGCCGGTCGCCGGCTTCAGCTACACCAAGGGGCAGCCCAAGCAATTCACCCGCAAGGACCTCGAACGCGCCGTCACGCGCGAATTCTGCGCCGAATGCGGCACCCATCTGGTGACCAAGGTTCCGGGCCTGCCCGCCGCGATCCTCAAGGTCGGCACGCTGGACGAGCCGGAACAGTTCCATCCGCAGATGGCGATCTACACCTGCGACAAGCAGGAGTTTCACGCGATCCCCGCGGGCATGGCGACATTCGAGAAGCTGCCGGGGCACTGAAGCACCTGATTCTGCGAAGCTCGTCATGCCCGGGCTTGTCCCGGGCATCCACGTTCTTGAGTGCCGCCCGGAAGGCGTGGATGGCCGGGTCAAGCCCGGCCATGACGCAGCTCCCGAACAGCCTCCCATCCCGTTGTTATCCGGCCCCATTATTCCTGCTCTGGACGGCGGCGGCGGCCGATGGTTAATCGCGTCTTAACCTCGCCCTATCTATGGTGAACTGAACCGCTTTCCTGCCGGCGCCGTGCTGCGACCGGCCGTTCCAAGAGTACTGGCGCCCAGAATGGCTCTGTCCGCTTCAACCCGTGCGCCGCAGGGCGGTGGTAGCTCCGATTCCGCACGCTCGCCCTTCGTCCGGCTGAACGAGCTGCTGGCGCCGCATCAGCCAGGCAAGCCCTTGATTTCGCTTGCGGTCGGCGAACCGCAGCATCCCGTGCCGGATTTCGTCGGCCCGGTGCTGGCCAAGCACATCGCCGATTTCGGCCGCTACCCGATGAACCAGGGCACCGAGCCGTTCCGGAACGCTGCTGGCGCCTGGCTGTCGTCGCGCTTCAAGCTGCCGCGGCCGCTCGACCCCAAGTCCGAGATTCTCGTCCTCAATGGCAGCCGCGAGGGCCTGTTCCTCGCCGCGATCGCTGCCGCGCGCTATGTCGGCCCGCGGCCCGGCAAGCCCGCGATCCTGATGCCGAACCCGTTCTATCCGGTCTATGGCGCCGGCGCCTTAGCTGCAGCCTGCGAGCCGGTCTATCTGCCGACCACCGTGGAAAACGGCTTCCTGCCCGATCTCGACGCCATCGACGAGGCGACTTTGGCGCGCACCGTGGCGTTCTATCTGGCCTCGCCTGCCAATCCGCAGGGATCGGTGGCCTCGCGCGATTACTTCACGCGCCTGAAGAGCCTCGCTGATCGCCACGGCTTCATGATCCTCAGCGACGAGTGCTATTCGGAGATCTACACCCGCGAAGCGCCGGGCAGTGCGCTCGAATGCGCGGGTGCGGATTTCACCCGCGTGGCTGCGTTCCAGTCATTGTCGAAGCGCTCGAACCTGCCGGGCCTGCGCGTCGGCTTCGCTGCCGGCGACAAGACATTCATCGGCATGTTTCTCGAGCTGCGCAACATAGCTGCGCCCCAGGTGCCGGTGCCGCTCCAGCACGTCGCGACCTTTGCCTATGGCGACGAGGCGCATGTCGAGGAGAACCGCAGGCTGTACCGGATCAAGTTCGATCTTGCCGACCAGATCATCGGCAACCGCTACGGCTATCGCCGGCCCGATGCCGGCTTCTGCGTCTGGCTCAACACATCCGAGATCGGCGACGACGTCTCCGTGACGCTCAAGCTTTTCAAGGAAGCAGGCGTGCGCGTGGTGCCCGGCAGCTTCTTGGCGCGGCAGCAGCCTGACGGATTCAATCCCGGCGCGGGCTACATTCGCCTCGCGCTGGTGCAGGATGGCGAGACCACGGCGCAGGCGCTGCATCGTCTGGTCGAGACTCTGGGTTAGGCGGGGCCCGTGAGCATGTCGGCAATCGAACGTGTCATTCCACTGGTCGGCCATCTGCCGCCGTCGATCCGCGAGGGTCTGGCGCGACGCATGCGCGAGCTCAGCGGCCTCGGCCTGATCGCGCTGGCAGGCGTCGCCTCGACCGCGCTGATGACCTGGTCGGTGCAGGATCCCAGCCTCAGCCATGCGACCTCGCGGCCGATCCGCAACATCCTCGGTTATGCCGGCGCGATCGGCGCCGATCTTGCGATGCAGATCCTCGGACTCGGCGCGATCATGCTGGTCCTGACCGTCGCGGTCTGGGGCTGGCGCATGATGACGCATCGCGCGTTCGATCGCGAAGCCCTGCGGCTCGGCTCCTGGATTCTCTGCACGGTGATCGCGGCGGGCTTCGTCAGTTGCTGGCCGCATGGCGGTGCATGGCCGCTGCCGACCGGCCTCGGCGGCGTGGTCGGCGATGCCCTGGTGCGCGCGCCCGCGGTGATTTTCGGGCCGCCCGGCACGATCTATCGCATCGTGCTGGGCACGATCCTGTTCGCCGCGATGACGGCGACCTTCCTGATCGCCTGCGGCCTCGGCGCGCGCGAGCATGACGAACTCCCCGATATCGAGGAGGACGACAAGCCGCTCGAGGAGGACGAGGACAGCGATCGCGGCTCGGTGTCGCTGGGCTGGCTGTTCCATGCGCTGATGAGCACAAAGGCGCGGCTGATCTGGCTCTGTGGCGCCGCCTACCGCTCGCTGGTCTCGAGCGGACCGAAGACCAAGGCCGCCAGCTTCAGCCGCCAGGAGCCGAATCTCGGCGGCGGCCGCGCCGCGCCGTCGATCTCGCCGCGGTCCGACGAGGAGGATTACGAGGATCAGCACGAGGAAGCGGAGGAAGAAGAGGAGGAAGAGGAAGAGCCGGCCGCGCGCGCCCCACGCAAGAAGGCTGCCCCGAAAGCTCCTGCCAAGAAATCCTCCGACAAGTTCGATCTGCCGTCCGTCTCCATGCTGGCGGCGCCGAAGGCGGGCGACCGGCAGCCGCTCAGCAAGGCCGAGCTCGAAACCAATTCGCGCTCGCTCGAAGGCGTGCTCCAGGATTTCGGCGTGCGCGGCGAAATCGTCAAAGCCAATCCGGGCCCTGTCGTCACGCTGTACGAGCTCGAACCTGCGCCCGGCATCAAATCGTCGCGCGTGATCGGACTTTCCGACGACATCGCCCGCTCGATGAGTGCGCTGTCGGCGCGCGTCGCCGTCGTGCCCGGCCGCAACGCCATCGGCATCGAATTGCCGAACGCGCATCGCGAGAAGGTTTACCTGCGCGAGCTGCTGGTGGCGAAGGAGGCGACCGACACGGTGGCGAAGCTGCCGCTCTGTCTCGGCAAGACCATCGGCGGCGACCCCGTCATCATCGACCTCGCCCGCACGCCGCACATGCTGATCGCCGGCACCACCGGCTCCGGCAAATCGGTCGCCATCAACACCATGATCCTCAGCCTGGTCTACCGGCTGCGCCCAGACCAGTGCCGGCTGATCATGGTCGATCCGAAGATGCTCGAACTGTCCGTCTATGACGGCATCCCCCATCTGCTGACGCCCGTCGTGACCGACCCGAAGAAGGCGGTGGTCGCGCTGAAATGGGCGGTGCGCGAGATGGAAGAGCGCTACAAGAACATGGCCAAGCTCGGTGTCCGCAACATCGACGGCTACAACACGCGCCTGCTCGAATTGAAGGCCAAGGGCGAGGAGCCGACGCGCACGGTGCACACCGGCTTCGACAAGGAGACCGGCAAGGCGATCTACGAGGAAGAGAAGCTCTCGCTCGATCCGCTGCCCTACATCGTCATCATCGTCGACGAGATGGCCGACCTGATGATGGTCGCCGGCAAGGACATCGAAGGCGCGGTGCAGCGCCTGGCGCAAATGGCGCGCGCCGCCGGCCTGCACGTGATCCTGGCGACGCAGCGTCCGTCGGTCGACGTCATCACCGGTACCATCAAGGCGAACTTCCCGACCCGCATCGCTTTCCAGGTGACGTCCAAGATCGACAGCCGCACCATTCTCGGCGAAATGGGCGCCGAGCAGCTGCTGGGCCAGGGCGACATGCTCTACATGGCGGGCGGCGGCCGCATCAGCCGCGTGCACGGACCCTTTGCCTCCGACGAGGAAGTCGAGAAGGTGGTGCGCCACCTCAAGACGCAGGGCCAGCCGGAATATCTCGAGGCGGTCACGGCCGAAGAGCCCTCCGAAGACGAGGACGGCGGTGCCGTGTTCGACGCCAGCGGCATGGGCGCGGACGGCGGCGGGGATCTGTTCACGCAGGCGGTTGCGATCGTCAAACGCGACCGCAAGGCCTCGACCAGCTACATCCAGCGCCGCCTGCAGATCGGCTACAACCGCGCCGCATCGCTGATGGAGCGGATGGAACTGGAAGGCATCGTCGGACCCGCCAACCACGCCGGCAAGCGCGAGATTCTGGTCGAGGAAGAAGACAGCCATATGTGAGGCGAGGAGCCTCGACACATCATTTCACGCAAAATCGATATCTGCTTTTGCCCGAAATCACGCTAAAAGGCGCCTAGCCATACAGGACGACGCGTTGATCAGACATCTGGACATTCGATTCGCTGCTACCATCGCTGCGCGAGGCGCGCGCGTGGCCGGCGTGCTGCTCGTCACCGCCGCGATGGTGACCGCTTCGTCCCTCGCCCAGACCGTTCCCGTGCCGAAGCCCGCGCCGAAGGGCCGCGATGGTGCTCAATCCGGAGGCGGTGGGCCCGCCGTCACCGGCGCGACGCAACCGCCGCCGAACCCGGTGATCCCGGATCCGCGCCGCAACGTGCCGAGCAGCATCTTCCAGACCTTCGACGCCAACCAGAAGGCACAGGCCGCCAAGGTCAGCGCCTATCTGTCATCGCTGTCGACGCTGGTCGGGAATTTCGTCCAGGTCGGCCCCGACGGCAGCAAGACGCAGGGCGATTTCTACATCCAGAAGCCGGGCAAGGTCCGCTTCGAATATGACGCGCCGAGCCCGATCGACATCGTCGCCGATGGTTCGTCCCTGGTGGTGCGTGACCGCAAGCTCGCGACACAGGACGTCTATCCACTGTCGCAGACGCCGCTGCGCTTCCTGTTGTCCGACCGCATCGACCTGATGAAGGACACCAATGTCGTCGGCGTCTCGGCCGACGACGTCTTCGTCAGCGTCACCATCGAGGAGAAGCAGGCCCTGGTCGGCACCAGCCGCCTTCTGCTGATGTTCGGCGCCAAGGACGGCCAGCTCAAGCAATGGACCGTCACCGATCCGCAGGGCTACGACACCACGATCGCGGTCTACAACCTGGATTCGAGCAAGAAGCTCGATCCCAGCATGTTCAAGATCGATTTCACCAATTACGGCCCGGCGCCGGGCTGAGCTCTCGTGTCCCGGACGCGCTGCAACGTTCTTGGCGTTGCTGCGCAGAGCCGGGACCCAGTGCGCGGCTCAAATGAGCCCCTCATCAGCAGCGCATCACTTCGAGCCGCGCAGCGTCCGGGGCACGAGAGTGTGCCCCCCGCTCGCCTCGCCAAGCTCGAAAAGACGTGGGCACGCTTCGCTTTGCCCACCTACGAGAGCTCGCTGTGGACAAGCATTTTCCCCGCACCAATCCGTGCTAAGACGCATTTCCCATGCGTTTTTCCCTGACAACCTGGAACATCAATTCGGTGCGGCTGCGCATCGACCTGGTCGCGAAATTCCTCAAGAGCGCACGGCCGGACGTGCTGTGCCTCCAGGAGACCAAGTGCATCGACGATGCCTTTCCGCTGAAGCGCTTCAAGCGGCTCGGCTATGAGCACGTCGCGCTGAACGGGCAGAAAGGCTATCACGGCGTTGCCATCGTCTCGAAGATTCCGTTCGAGTCGACCGACATCCGCACCTTCTGCGACAAGGTGGATTCGCGGCACATTTCCGTGTCGTTCGGCGCGAAGGCCAACATCGCGAAGCCGCTGGTGCTGCATAATTTCTACGTGCCCGCCGGCGGCGACATTCCAGATCCCGCGCTGAACGAGAAGTTCGACCACAAGCTTCGCTTCCTCGACGAGATGAAAGCGTGCGAGCCGCTGCATCCGCGCGGCGAGGATCGTCACATCCTGGTCGGCGATCTCAACGTCGCCCCGCACGAGAACGACGTGTGGTCGCACAAGCAGCTTCTGAAGGTTGTCTCGCATACGCCTGTCGAGACGGAGAAGCTTAAGGCGGCGCTCGAAGCCGGCGAATGGGTCGACGTCGCACGCGACCGCATTCCGATGTCGGAGAAGGTCTATACGTGGTGGAGCTACCGCTCCGCCGACTGGACCGTCGGCGACCGCGGCCGCCGACTCGACCACATCTGGGTCTCGCGCGCGCTGAAGGATGCGGTCAGCGATTTCAAGATTTTGCGCGACGCGCGGAGCTGGGAGCGTCCATCGGACCATGTGCCTGTGACGGTGACGCTGGAGGTCTAGACCTCCGTCGTCATTCCGGGTTCGCGCTGCGCGCGCCCGGAATGACGAGAGAGCTAAGACGTCAGCTTGGCGCCCGCCATCAGGATGTCGCTGGCGATCTGACTCGAGCGCACCGCGAATTCGTCACGCAGACGCACCGCCGCCGCCGGATCGCTTTCGAGCACGCGCTGGAACAGGCTGCGGGCGACGCGGATGACGGAGGAGTGCTCCAGCGCGATCGCGCTCGACGGCCGCTTCATCGGCACCACCAGCGCAAGCTCGCCGATCAACGCGCCGGGACCGGCGATCATTTCGGCGCCTGCGCCGTCCTCGACCCGGAAGGCGCCGCGCTGGACCACGAAGCCGGCATCGGCGGCGTCGCCGAGGTTGAACAGGGTATCGCCGCGAACGAAGTCGCGCTGCTCGGAGCCGATCGCCAGCATGCGCAACGAGGCGTCGCCCAACAGGCGCAGTGTCGGGACTCGCTCGAGAAGCGCTACGTCGTCGTCGATTGACATTCAGATCCGAGGCTCAAGGGCATGCGATCTAAAACGATTCGCACGCCCCTCAAGCGTATCACGGCACCAGCTTGTAGCCACCGGCTTCGGTGACCAGGATTTCCGGGTTGGCGGCATCCTTCTCGATCTTCTGGCGCAGACGGTAGATGTGGGTTTCCAGCGTGTGGGTGGTGACACCGGAATTATAGCCCCAGACCTCCTGAAGCAGGGTCTCGCGCGACACCGGCATCTGGCCGGCGCGGTAGAGGAAGCGGAGGATGGCAGTTTCCTTCTCCGTGAGCCGCACCTTGCGCGCATTGGCGGCGGTGAGCATCTTGGAGCCGGGCCGGAAGGAGTAGGGGCCGACCGAGAACACCGCGTCCTCGCTGGCCTCGTGCTGGCGGAGCTGGGCGCGGATGCGGGCCAGCAGGACCGCGAAGCGGAAGGGCTTCGCCACATAGTCGTTGGCGCCGGATTCCAGCCCCAAAATCGTGTCGGAATCGGTGTCGTGCCCGGTCAGCATGATGATCGGGGCCTTGAAACCGCCCTTGCGCAGGGAGCGGACTACCTCGCGGCCGTCGGTGTCGGGCAGGCCGACATCCATCAGAACAAGGTCGGGGGCATTGGCCTTGGCGGCGCTCGCGCCCTTGGCGCCGGTATCGACGGCGGAGGCTTCGAATTCTTCGTGCAGCGATAATTGCTCCACCAACGTGTCACGCAGATCGGTATCGTCATCCACGATCAGGATCTTGCGGGCATTGGCCATAGGGGGTCATCCTTTTGGGGTCCGACTCGGCGCGCATCCATGCTGCACCCAGCCGTGAGGGAAGTTTAGGGGTCGCTGTTGTTATTGTTGTTCGTGTTGAAGTAGTGGGCTGTTACCGATTCACAAGCCGGAAGCACTCTAACCCAGAATAGCAGGGCGTTTTGATGAATGTCCTGTAATGAATTCGACATTACACGTTCACATGAAAAATAAAGCAGCTTCAGCTAGTTACACCACAAATCAAGGTGCCGGACCGCTGTCCGCGATCCGCGTTAAGCCTGCGGCCGGAAATCCGCGCCGGGGCTGGCTGTTGGCCGGAGCTCTGACCATCCCGGTCGCACTGGGGAGGGGCGGCATCCTCGCCAACAAGCGCGAGGGTGACGGCGGCACCCCGAGGGGCAGCTTCCATCCCAGGCGCCTGTGGTGGCGGAGCGACCGGCATAGCCGTCCGCAGAGCTTCTTGCCGGCCCGGATCATCACCGGCGAGGACGCCTGGTGCGAGGATCCCAGGGACCGCCATTACAACCAGGGCATCCGGCTTCCCGAGGGGCAGGGCGGTGACCGGCTCAAGCGCGCCGACCATCTCTACGACTTCATCATCGAAATCGACCACAACACCCGGCCGCGCGTCGCCGGCCGCGGCAGCGCGGTGTTCCTGCACCTTGCCCGCGACAATTTCGGCCCGACGGCGGGCTGCGTCTCGATGACCAAGGCGGCGATGCTACAATTGCTGCGACGGCTGGGACCAAGAACAAGAATCATCATCGGGTGAGGGGACATGCTCGGGAAGGATCAGATCGCGGCCGCATCGCGCGTGCTCGACCGGCATTGGCGTGACGGCACCAAGCTCGATGCGCTGGAAGAACAGTTACGGCCACAGAGCCGCGCTGACGGCTACGCCATCCAGGCCGCACTCGAAACGCAATCGCCCGGAAAATTGTTCGGCTGGAAGATCGCAGCAACGAGCGAGTCCGGACAGAGGCACATCAATGTCGCGGGGCCGCTGGCCGGTCGCATCATGAGCGACACCGTGATTGCCGATGGCGGCACCGCATCGATGAAGGGCAACGCGATGCGCGTCGGCGAGCCGGAATTTTGTTTTCGCATGGGACGCGATCTGCCGCCCCGCGCAACGCCGTACACTGTCGACGAGGTGCTCGCCGCCGTCGACACCTTGCATCCCGCGATCGAAATTCCGGATTCGCGCTTCGTCGATTTCGCCGGTGCCGGCGAAGCGCAGCTCATCGCCGACAATGCCTGCGCGCATCTGTTCGTGCTGGGCGCGGCGACATCCGCGAATTGGCGCGCAATGGATCTCGTCGAGGAACGGCCGCAGATCACGCTGCGCGGCCAGCGTTATATCGGCCACGGCAAGAACGTGCTCGGCGATCCCCGCGTTGCACTCGCCTGGCTTGCCAACGAGCTCTCCGGGCTCGGCATCACCTTGCGGGCAGGGCAGGTGGTGACCACGGGCACGTGCCATTCGCCGCTGCCGATCGAGGCCGGCGATCATTTCGCGGTGGATTTTGGCGTCCTGGGGAAAGCGTCGGTGGGATTCGTGTAAACGTCGCCGTCATTGTGAGCATCGCACTTCGCGCACGTGCCCCGGACGCAGCGCAGCGCCCTTAGCGGTGCGCTGCAGAGCCGGGGCCCATTTCGCCGCATTGTACCTTGTTGCTCTGGGTCCCGGCTCTGCACTGCAACGCTTCGGCGTTGCAGCTTGTCCGGGACACGAGAGCGAGCCTCGTCGATCCACCTTAGTGGGGCAGCCGTCGCCAGCAGCTCTCACCGATGCCCGAAGATCGCGCTGCCCACGCGCACATGCGTGGCGCCGAGCATGATGGCTGTCGCAAAATCCGCGCTCATGCCCATCGACAGATTCTTCAATCCATTGCGCGCGGCGATCTTGGCGGTCAGCGCGAAATGCGCCGCCGGCGGCTCGTCGACCGGGGGGATGCACATCAGCCCGGAGATCGTCAGCCCATAGGTGTCGCGGCAGCTGGCGAGGAAGGCATCGGCCTCGCCGGGCGCGACGCCGGCCTTCTGCGGCTCCTCGCCGGTATTGATCTGGACGAAGAGCTGCGGGTGCTTGTTCTGGGATTCGATTTCCTTGGCTAACGCTTGGCAAATGCTCGGACGGTCGACCGAGTGGATGGCATCGAACAGCGCGACCGCCTCTTTCGCCTTGTTCGATTGCAGCGGTCCGATCAGATGCAGCGCGATGCCGGGGTAAGCAGACATTAACGCGGGCCACTTGCTCTTGGCCTCCTGCACCCGATTCTCGCCGAATACGCGCTGTCCGGCCTCGATGATCGGGGAAATGGCATCCGCGGCGAAAGTCTTGGACACCGCGATCAGCGTCACGGTGGCGCGATCGCGTCGCGCATCCCTGCAGGCGCGGGCGATTTCGGCTTCGACCGCGGCGAGCGCGTTTGGTGAATGGCCGGTTACCGGCGCGGCGTTGGCTTCTGTCATGAGGTCGATTGATTAAGGTCGTAACCTGGGTAAGTCCAATTTTACCGAGTTCAAGAAAGAGTTTTTGAACCCTTCGCTTTACCCTGCTCGACGGGGTGGGTAGCGAAGATGGCAAGCGTCAGTTTCAACCGCAAACGAGCGAAACTCAAGCAGGTTCTCGGAATCCGGGCGCGGCTTGCGTTGCTCGCCGTGATTCTTGTGGCGCCCTTGATGCTGGAGCGCATCCGTTCGCTCGAAGACACCCGCACCCGGCAGATCGCGCAGGCCACGGTTGAGTTTACCACCGTCGCAAGGCACTCCGCCGATGCGCAGCGTGAGGTGATCTCGTCGGTCGAGACCATCCTGAAATCGGAAGCTTTCATCCGCGCCTCCGCCGGCGGCGTCAGCAAGAGCTGCGACGTGCTGCGCGCGAGCCTGCCGTCGAACCTGCCCTGGATCCGCACGCTGTTGATCGCCGGCCAGGACGGACGCATCCAATGCGCCACCAACAACATGTATGTCGGCCTCGACCTCAGCGACCGGCCTTACTTCCAGCAGGCGCAGGAAACCGGGCGTTTCGTGCTGAGCGATTTCATCCTGTCGCGACCGGTACTATCGCCGACCGTGATGGCAGTCTATCCGGTGTCCGCCTTCAGCGGCACATCCGACGCCGTCGTGCTCGCCACCGTCAATCTCGACTGGATGTCGAAGGTGATGAACAATCTCGGCGGCCGCGCCGGCATCACCGCCGTGCTGGTCGACAGCGCCGGCACCGTGCTCGCCGCGCCGGCCGACCAGCACAGCGCAGTCGGCCGCCCGCTCGACAACATGCCGCTGATGTCCGCGATCGCCGACAAGGCGCTGCGGTCGGACCAGGACGAAGGCTCGCTGTCTTTCCTCGCCGCCGACGGCTCGCGCCGCGCGGTCAGCTACATCCGCATCGCCGGCACCAATGCCCGCCTGATCGCCAGCATCGACGAGGACAAGGTGTCCGCGGCGGTGAGCCGCGACATCCGCACCGCCTATCTCCAGCTCGCTTTCGTCGTCGTGTTCGTCCTGCTCGGCGCGCTGATCGCCGCCGAGAAGCTCGTCATCAAGCCGATCGAGATGCTCGCAGACATGGCCAAGCGTCTCGGCGAGGGCGATCTGTCGGCGCGCGCGGCGCGCAATCGCCTGCCTGCCGAATTCGTGCCGCTGGCCCGCGCCTTCAACGCGATGGCTGCGCAACTGAGCCAGCGCGAGCGCGAGCTGATCGCGAGCAACGACCGGCTGACGGTGATGGCCTCGATCGACATGCTGTCGGGCCTCGCCAATCGACGTGGCTTCCAGAGCCGGCTCGACTTCGAATGGATGCGGGCGCAGCAGTATGGCAGCGATCTCGCGCTGCTGATGATCGACGTCGATCATTTCAAGCTGTTCAATGACACCTATGGCCATCTCGAAGGTGATTCCTGCCTGACCCGGCTCGGCGAGTCGCTCTCCGGCATCGCCGCCGACACGATGGGCTTTGCGGCGCGCTACGGCGGCGAGGAATTCTGCCTGCTGCTGCCGAACACCGATGTGAACCGCGCCGTGGAAATCGGCGAGCTGGTGCGTGCGGCCGTGCTGAAGCTGTGCCTGCCCCACATCACCTCTGCCCACATGATCGTCACGGTCTCGATCGGCGTGGCCGCGGCGAAGCCCAATGAGGCCTTGCGTCCCGGCGATCTCATCGAAGCCGCCGACGCCGCGCTCTACGCCGCCAAGCACCGCGGCCGCAACAAGGTCGTCGAGCACGGGGTGCAGGCGATCGAGACCAGCGCGGCAGATATGATGATGGCGGCCAGCGCGTAGCGCGCGGTCGCTTCACCTCACCCCGCTTGCTATCCCGCAGCCCCGTCGCGATCGAGCTCGATCTCCGTCACCACGCGATTGCGGCCGCCGCCCTTGGCAAGGTAGAGCGCGCGGTCGCAGCGCTCGATGAGATCGGCGATGGCTTCACTGGCCCGATACTGCGCCACGCCGATCGACACGCTGATATGGGGCAAGGTCTCGCCGGTCGAGCGACGGGTGATCCTGCATTCGGCGATCGCGCGCCTGACATGCTCGGCGATCTCGACGCAAGCGGCAAGATCGGCGCCCGGCAGCACCGCGATCAGCTCCTCGCCGCCATAGCGCGCCGGCAGATCCTGCGCGCGCACCTTTTCGCGCAGCACCTTTGCGATCAGGCGCAGCACCTGGTCGCCGACGCCATGGCCGAACTCGTCGTTGAAGGTCTTGAAGTGGTCGATGTCGAGCAGGAGCACGCCGAGCGGCTCGCCCCAGTCCGCGGTGACTTGCGCCTTGCGCAGGAATTCATCGAGCGCCCGCCGGTTGGCGAGGCCCGTCAGCGTGTCGGTCCGCGCGCGCTCCTCGGATTTGGACAGCGAGTCGCGGATCACGTCGAGCTCGCGGGCCTTCTCGACAAAGCCCGCTTCCAGGCGCGTCGCCCTCGTGGCGGCTCGGGCGAGCTCGTTCATGAGCTGGGCAACCAGCGCCTTCGGATCGACGCCGGACTTGCCCTGGTCGGCGACCTCGCTGATGACCTGCATCTGCGAATGGTTGTCAGCGATTGCGGTCGCCAGAAATTCCCTGGCCGCCCCCATGAGGGCCTGCAGCCGCTCGGACGTGTCGACCACAGCGGCGGCACTCACCTGGGGCGCGACATAGGTCCTGAACAGGTCCTGATTGGTCCTGCTGTCGAAGGGACGATTATGGTCGATCAGGAGATCGATGGCGTTGCGCAGATCGTCATGGCCGCCCGCGAAATACTGGAACCAGACGGCAAAACTGGCCGGGGTCGGCGCAATCCGCCGTTCGGCCATGCTCCGCATAGCCCGTCCGGCGACGGACGCGGCGTAGTCGTAATCGAGTTCGTCGAAGCTGGGATCCATCGTGGTCATGCGGTCTCGTCAGGCCGCAAATTGGCATTGAGCCCTTAATCCCACCCCAACGTGGGCCCTCGTAGTTATGCGGAGACGCCGGGCAAGGTTCCAAATCGCGGCAACCCATTGACCCCTTGAGGACTTCTATGGCCTAGTCCGCCGTCTTGAGACGGCCGAACCCACAAAAACCCCAACGATTCCATGACCTCCGAACGCTATAACGCCCGCGACGCCGAACCGCGCTGGCAACGCCTCTGGGACGAACAGGCGATCTTCGTCTCCAAGAACGATGATTCGCGGCCGAAATATTATGTGCTCGAGATGTTTCCCTACCCGTCGGGGCGCATCCATATCGGCCATGTCCGGAATTACACGCTCGGCGACGTGCTGGCCCGCTTCATGCGCGCCAAGGGGTTCAACGTGCTGCACCCGATGGGCTGGGACGCCTTCGGCCTGCCGGCCGAGAATGCCGCGATCGAGCGCAAGGTCGCGCCCAAGGCCTGGACCTACGACAACATCGCCGCGATGAAGAAGCAGCTCCGCTCGATCGGGCTGTCGCTGGACTGGAGCCGCGAATTCGCGACCTGCGACCCCAGCTACTACAAGCATCAGCAGAAGATGTTCCTGGACATGCTCGCCGCCGGCCTCGCCGAGCGCGAGAAGCGCAAGCTCAACTGGGATCCGGTCGACATGACCGTGCTCGCCAACGAGCAGGTGATCGACGGCCGCGGCTGGCGCTCAGGTGCCGTCGTCGAACAGCGCGAGATGAGCCAGTGGGTCTTCAAGATCACGAAGTACTCGCAGGAGCTGCTGTCCGCGCTGGATGGGCTCGACCGCTGGCCCGACAAGGTCAGGCTGATGCAACGCAACTGGATCGGCCGCTCCGAGGGCCTCTTGATCCGTTTCGCGCTGGATGCAGCGACGACGCCCGCCGGTGAGAACGAGCTGAAGATTTTCACGACGCGCCCTGACACCCTGTTCGGCGCGAAGTTCATGGCGATCTCGGCGGATCATCCGCTCGCGCAGGCCGCCGCCGCGAAAAATCCGAGGCTTGCGGAGTTCATTGCCGACATCAAGAAGATCGGCACCGCGCAATCGATCATCGACACCGCGGAGAAGCAGGGTTTCGACACCGGCATCCGCGCGGTGCATCCGTTCGATCCGAGCTGGAAGCTGCCGGTCTATGTCGCCAATTTCGTGCTGATGGAATACGGCACCGGCGCGATCTTCGGCTGCCCGGCGCACGACCAGCGCGACCTCGACTTCGTCAACAAGTACAATCTCGGCAACACGCCCGTCGTGTGCCCCGAGGGCCAGGATCCCAAGACCTTCGTCATCACCGACACCGCCTATGACGGTGACGGCCGCATGATCAATTCGCGCTTCCTCGACGGCATGACCATCGATCAGGCCAAGGACGAAGTTGCAAGGCGCCTGGAAAGCGAGCTGCGCGGCAACGCGCCGGTTGGCGAGCGGCAGGTCAATTTCCGCCTGCGGGACTGGGGCATCTCACGCCAGCGCTATTGGGGCTGCCCGATCCCCGTGATCCATTGCCCGAAGTGCGACGTCGTGCCGGTGCCGGATGCCGACCTGCCCGTGGTGCTGCCGGAGGATGTGAGCTTCGACAAGCCGGGCAACGCGCTGGACCATCACCCGACCTGGAAGCACGTCACCTGCCCGAAATGCGGCGGCAAGGCTAACCGCGAAACCGACACCATGGACACCTTCGTGGATTCGTCCTGGTATTTTGCGCGCTTCACCGACCCCTGGAACGAGACCGCGCCGACGACGCCTGCGGTCGCCAACCGGATGCTGCCGGTCGACCAGTATATCGGGGGTGTCGAGCATGCGATCCTGCATCTGCTCTACAGCCGCTTCTTCACCCGCGCGATGAAGGCGACCGGGCACATCGCGCTGGACGAGCCGTTCGCCGGAATGTTCACGCAAGGTATGGTGGTGCACGAGACCTACCAGAAGGCCGACGGTACCTATGTGCAGCCGGCCGAAGTGAAGATCGAAGTCGGCGGCAACGGACGCCGCGCCACGCTGCTGACTTCGGGCGAAGACGTCCAGATCGGCCCGATCGAGAAGATGTCGAAGTCGAAGAAGAACACGGTCGACCCCGACGACATCATCGAGACCTACGGCGCCGACGTCGCCCGCTGGTTCATGCTGTCGGATTCGCCGCCCGACCGCGACGTGATCTGGAGCGACGAGCGCGTCCAGGGCGCCTCGCGCTTCGTACAGCGGCTATGGCGGCTGGTGAACGATTCCGTCGAACTCGGCAACGCCGCGCCGTCGGCCCGGCCGGCCAGCTTCGGTCCGGACGCCACCGCCCTGCGCAAGGCCGCCCACGGCGCGCTCGACAAGGTCACCACCGGGATCGAGCGGCTGCACTTCAACGTCTGCCTGGCCCATATCCGCGAATTCGCCAACGCCTTCTCGGAGATCCTGCAGCGTCCCGGCCAGCCGGCGGCCGATCTCGCGCCAGATTTGGCTTGGGCGATCCGGGAAGCCAGCCAGATCCTGGTCCAGCTGTTCTCCCCGATGATGCCGCACCTCGCCGAGGAGTGCTGGCAGGCTCTGGGCCAGAGCGGGCTGGTTTCGGAGGCCAATTGGCCCCAAATCGAACGCGATTTGCTGGTTGAGGACAGCGTGACCCTGGTGGTCCAGGTCAACGGCAAGAAGCGGGGTGAGGTCACAGTTGCAACAGCGGCCCAGAATCCGGAAATCGAGGCTGCCGTTTTGGCCCTCGATGCGGTAAAGCTGGCCCTGGACGGCAAGCCCGTCCGCAAGGTGATCATCGTCCCCAAGAGGATCGTAAATGTTGTCGGCTAGGATCCGCATCGCAGCCCGCTTGCTGGCGGTCGCCGCCTTGGCCGCGCTGACGGCCGGCTGTTTCCAGCCGATGTATGCCGAGCGGAGCGACGGGACCCCCGGCCTGCGCGAGAAGCTGATGGGGGTCGAGCTGCCCCCGATCAGCAAGCCCAACGCCTCCCGCGAGGCCCGCGTCGGCGTCGAAATCCGCAACGCGCTGGCCTTCAAGCTTTACGGCTCCGCGACGGGCATGCCGCCGACCCACCGGCTGGACATCCGCTTCACCACCAGCCGTTCCTCGCTGATCGTCAGCGCCACGACGGGATTGCCGACCAGCGAAAATCTCGGCATCGACGCCCAGTACAATCTGATCGAGGTCGCGACCGGCAAGTCGGTCATGACCGGCTCGACCTTCTCACGCGTGTCCTACGACATGCCGGGCTCCTATCAGCGCTTCTCCCGCAACCGCGCCGTGCGCGATGCCGAGGATCGCGCCGCCAACGAGATCGCCGAGAACATCACGACCCGGCTGGCCTCGTTCTTCACCGCGGGCACTTAAGTCATACCCGCCATTCCGGGGCACGTGTAGCGTGAACTCAGTTGCACAATTGCGCAGCTGAGAATCTCGATCAAACAATCGCTGGATTCCGGGCTCTCGCTTTGCGAGCCCCGGAATGACAATTGGGTCCGATGGTCGCGCTGCGCGGAAAAGAGATCGACGCCTTCCTCGCCCGCCCCGATGCGGGCCGTCCGATCATCCTGCTTTACGGCCCCGACGCCGGCCTCGTGCGCGAGCGCGCCGATGCACTGATCGCTTCCGGCGTCGATGATCCCAACGATCCCTTCTCCCTGGTCAAGCTCGACGGCGACGAGCTCTCCGCCGAGCCCTCGCGCCTCGTCGACGAGGCCATGACGGTGCCGCTGTTCGGCGGCCGCCGCGCCATCCGCATCCGCGCCGGCTCGCGCAGCTTCGCCAGCGGCATCGACACGCTGGCCGAGATGAATGTGAAGGATTGCCGCATCGTGATCGAGGCCGGCGAGCTCCGCCCGGAATCGCCGCTGCGCAAGGCCTGCGAGAAAGCCAAGACCGCGGTGGCGATCGGCTGCTATCCCGACACCGAGCGCGACCTCGCCAAGCTCATGGATGACGAATTGCGCATCGCGAATTTGCGCATCGCGCAGGATGCTCGCGCGGCGCTGATGTCGTTCCTCGGCGGTGACCGCCAGGCCTCGCGCAACGAGCTGCGCAAACTGACGCTCTACGCCCATGGCAAAGGCGAGGTCACGCTGGACGACGTGATGGCCGTGGTGGCGGATGCCTCCGAGCTCAAGCTCGACCCGATCGTCGACGGCGCCTTTGCCGGCCGGCCCGACATCGTCGAGACCGAATTCGCCAAAGCCATGATCGCTGGCACCTATCCCGGTGTGATCATCTCCGCGGCGCAGCGCCAGGCGGCGTGGCTGCACAAATCCGCGCTCGCGATCGCCGACGGCCAGCCGGCCTCAGCCGTGCTCGACGGCGGCTATCCGCGGCTGCATTTTTCACGAAAGCCCGCGGTCGAGACGGCGCTGCGCAATTTCAGCCCGGCCCGGCTCGCCGCGGTGATCGAGCAGCTCGCGACCGCCGCGCTCGACACCCGCAAGCAATCGACTCTCGCCGCCGCCATCGCCCAGCGCACGCTGATGGCGATCGCCGCGAATGCGAGGCGACGGGGTTAGAGCCCGCGATCTCCACGTCGTTGCAATGACGGTGTTGGCGCAGAAGCGCGCCACACGTCCAGTGTCGTCCCTGCGAACGCAAGGGACCCATAACCACAGGGAGACGTGTTGCGAAGATTCGTAGTCCGGTACTGCGACCGGATCCGATCGAGAGATCACGCGGTATGGGTACCCGCGTTCGCGGGGACGACACCCGGGCCTACAACACGCCCTTGGCGAGCCGCTTCATCACCTCGTCGAGCTGATCGAGATTGCGGTAGTTGATCTGCACCGAGCCGCCGGGGTCACGGTGATTGACGGTGACCTTGAGGCCGAGCGCGTCGCTGACGCGCTTTTCGAGATCGATCGTGTCGGGGTCCTTTTCCTTAGCCCCCGTGCTGCGCGCCTTCTGCGGCTTGCGCTCCGGCACGCCCTCTTCATGCGCGAGCGCCTCTGCCTGACGGACGTTGAGGCCCTCTTCGACGATGCGCTTGGCGGCCGCGAGCGGATCCGGCACGCCGATCAGCGCACGAGCGTGGCCGGCCGTGAGCTCGCCGGTCGCGATGAAAGCCTGCACCTCGGCCGGCAGCTTGGTCAGCCGCATCATGTTGGCGACATGGCTGCGGCTCTTGCCGACGACCCTCGCGATGTCCTCCTGGCTGCGTTTGAACTCGTTGGCGAGCGCGTGATAGCCCTGCGCCTCTTCCATCGGATTGAGATCCTCGCGCTGCACGTTCTCGACGATCGCGAACTCCAGCGCGTCGCTGTCGCTGATGTCGACCGGCACGATCGGCACTTCGTGCAGGCCCGCCATCTGCGAGGCGCGCCAGCGCCGCTCGCCGGCGATGATCTCGAAGCGGTCCTGCGCGCCCTTCACCGGACGCACCACGATCGGCTGGATCACGCCGTGCTGCTTGATGGACTCGGAGAGCTCCTTCAGCTCGGCGTCCAGAAAGGTGCGACGTGGATTGCGCGGATTGGCCTTGATGAACTCGATCGGCACCTTGCGCTGCGCGCGCGGTCGATCGACATGCTGGGCCTCGCCGCCGACGTCACCGATCAGACTTGCAAGACCCCGGCCCAGTCGCGAACGCGCTTCGTCGGCCATCGTCAGCTCCCTTGGATTCACGCTGCAGCACTCCAGAACTGAATTTCGAAACTTGTAGGATGGGTAGAGCGAAGCGAAACCCATCGCTGTTTGCGTTTGGGGGGATGGGTCTCGCTATGCTCTACCCATCCCACGAATCAACGTCGTCCGGCTTCAATGCGTGACGCGCAGCTCGCGCTCGCGCTGGATCACTTCGGTGGCGAGCCGCAAGTAAGCTTCGCTGCCGACGCATTTGAGATCGTAGACCAGCACCGGCTTGCCGTAGGACGGCGCCTCCGAGATGCGCACGTTGCGCGGGATCATGGTCTTGTAGACCTTCTCACCCATGAACTGGCGGACGTCGGCGACGACCTGGTTCGAGAGGTTGTTGCGCGAGTCGAACATGGTCAGCACGATGCCGTGGATCGACAGGTTCGGATTGAGCGTCGAGCGCACCTGCTCCACCGTCTGGAGCAATTGTGACAGACCCTCGAGCGCGAAGAACTCGCACTGCAACGGCACCAGGATCGCATCCGACGCTGCCATCGCATTCACCGTGAGCAGGTTGAGCGAGGGCGGGCAGTCGATCAGCACGTACGTGTAATCAGACTCCGGCGAGACGTTGTTGTTGAGCGCGCCGATCGCGTCGCGCAGCTTGAAAGCGCGGCCGGGCGTGGTGCCGAGCTCGAGCTCGAGACCGGAGAGATCCATGGTCGAGGGCGCGATGTGCAGCCGCGGCACCGCGGTCGAGACCACCGCTTCGCGCAAGCTCGATTCGCCGATCAGCACGTCATAGGTCGAGCACGAGCGGTTGCGGCGATCGATGCCGAGGCCGGTCGAGGCATTGCCCTGCGGATCGAGATCGACGATCAGGACGCGTTCGCCAATCGCCGCGAGCGCGGTGCCGAGGTTGATCGCTGTGGTTGTTTTTCCCACACCGCCCTTCTGATTGGCGAGTGCCAGGATGCGCGGATGGCCATGCGGGACCTCTGCGGTCTTTTCTTGCTGCGGCTCGTCAATCACGGTCATCGAAATTCCCCACTCAACCCCTGAACGCCTCACCCGCGCCGTTCAACTGAAGTCAGCTCGACGATCCAGCCGTCGCCTGTCCGGCTTCGGTGGAGCTGTGGCTGAATATTCCAATATTTAGCGGCTTCGGTCAATTCAGCCTCTACATCTTGACCCTTGAGAAACAACGCCTTTGCGCCCTGGCGCATCAGCGGCTCCGCAAAGCCGATGAGTTGATGTAGCGGAGCCAGCGCGCGGGCGGTGACGCAATCGACGGGGCCGGTGATTCTATCCACATTATCCCCGATCTCAGCGAGATGTACGACTCCCGGAGATGTGGTGACGCGGATCGCTTCGCGCAAAAACGCAGCCTTCTTGGCGATTCGTTCGACGAGATGCACGCTCGCGCCGGGCGTTCCGGCCATCGCGCAGGCCAGCACGACGCCGGGAAAGCCGCCGCCGCTGCCAAGGTCGGCCCAGCGCTTTGCGTCGGGCGCGAGATCGAGGAGCTGGAGCGAGTCGGCGATATGCCTGGTCCAGAGATGGGGTAGCGTCGAGGGCGCGACCAGATTGGTCTTGGCCTGCCACTCCCGCAGCAGCGCGATGTAGCGATCGAGCCGCTCTTCGGTTTCACGTGAAACGGGCGCGAGCTTGAGCGCCTCGCGCTTGTCGGCTGCGATAATGGAGTCGAGCGCCTGATCCTTGGCGTTGGATTTGTCGATCTTTGGTTTGGCCAAGCTCGGACCGGATCTATGACCCGTGCCCTCACCCGGTCCGGATCGTCGCGATAGCGGTCTGTCCCCGCCGGGTCCGCGCTGTTTCACGTGAAACGCCTATGCGATTGGCTTATGCGATTGCTTTTGAGGTCTTCCGTGCCTCGCGCCGGAGATAGGCCGCGAGGATGCCGAGCGCCGCCGGCGTCATGCCGTCGATCCGGCCGGCCTGACCGACCGTGAACGGCCGCGCCTTCTCCAGCTTGGCCCTCACCTCATTGGAGAGACCCGGCACCTGCTGGTAATCGACTTCCGACAGCACCATCCCCTCGTCACGCCGGAAGGCTTCGACGTCGGCGCTCTGGCGCTCCAGATAGACATCGTATTTAGCGTCGATCTCGAGATGGGTGGCAATGACGGGATCGATGGCGGACAGCTCCGGCCAGATCGTCCGGACCTGGCTCCAGCCGATCTCCGGATAGGCCATCAGCTCGAAGGCCGATCGGCGCTGGCCATCCCGGTTCAGAGACAGACCATGCTTGATCGCCTCGTTCGGGGTGATGGTCAGTGACTTTGAGAGCATCCGGGCCGCGTTCAGGGCGTCCATCTTGGCCCGGTGATGCCTGATACGGGCATTGCCGACGCAACCAAGTGCGATCCCCTTCTCGGTCAGACGCTGATCGGCGTTATCCGCCCTAAGCGTCAGCCGGTACTCGGCGCGCGAGGTGAACATCCGATAGGGCTCGCTGATGCCGCGGGTGACGAGGTCATCGATCATCACCCCGAGATAGCCATCCGCACGGTCGAATACCGTCAGTGCAGCACCGCTGGCGGCAAGCGCAGCATTCAGGCCGGCCACGATTCCCTGCCCGGCAGCTTCTTCATATCCTGTGGTGCCGTTGATCTGCCCGGCCAGGAACAGGCCGCGAAGACGCTTGGTCTGCAGGGTCGGATCGAGTTCGCGCGGGTCAATGTGGTCGTATTCGATGGCATAGCCCGGGCGGACCATCTTGACGCGCTCCAAACCAGGGATGCTGGCGAGGATCGCGAGCTGGACCTCCTCCGGCAGCGAGGTCGAGATGCCGTTGGGATAAACCGTCGTATCGTCGAGGCCTTCCGGCTCCAGGAAGATCTGGTGGCCGTCGCGATCGCCAAAGCGAACGATCTTGTCCTCGATCGAGGGGCAATAGCGTGGCCCAGAGCTCTTGATCTGGCCGGAATACATCGGAGAGCGATGGACGTTCGCGCGGATCACCTCATGGGTCGCCGCGGTGGTCCGGGTGATCCCGCACTGAATTTGAGGCGTCGTGATCCGTTCGGTCATCACCGAGAACGGCTCAGGCGGCTCGTCTCCGGGCTGCATCTCGACGGCGGACCAGTCGATCGTCGTGCCATCCAGACGGGGCGGAGTGCCCGTCTTGAGCCGCCCAAGGGTGAAGCCGGCACGCTCAAACGAGCTGGAAAGACCCATCGCGGGGGCTTCACCGACTCGTCCGGCAGGCCAATTCCTCTCGCCGAGATGGATCAGACCACGCAGGAAGGTCCCGGTGGTGACGACGACGGCCCCTGCCCGGAGCTCCCGGCCGTCGGCCAGCCGCAGTCCCGTGACGCGGCTGTCGACAACGATCAGCTCATCGGCCTCGCCTTCGATGACCGAAAGACCGTCGGTCTCCTGGATCGCGGCCTGCATCGCTGCGGCATAGAGCTTCCGGTCAGCCTGAGCCCGAGGACCGCGCACTGCCGGGCCTTTGCGGCGATTGAGCACGCGAAACTGGATGCCGCCGGCATCAGCAACGCGCCCCATCAGACCATCGAGTGCATCGACTTCGCGGACCAGATGCCCCTTGCCGAGACCACCGATGGCGGGATTGCAGGACATTGCTCCGACGGTAGAGAAGCGGTGCGTCACCAGAGCAGTCGTCGCCCCCATCCGGGCAGACGCAGCCGCGGCTTCACAGCCGGCATGGCCGCCGCCAATCACGATGACGTCGAAGCTCTCTCGCTCTGTTCGCATGATCGGACTTCTAGCTCAGAGGCAGGAAAGCCGGAAGCGGAAACTGGAGAGGTGAATGTTTCACGTGAAACGCGGGCCGGTGGGCTTCGGAGCATTTTTGCGAAAACAACCCCATGCACAGTAGCGAAGGCTTTGAAAGGACTGCTGTTTCACCGGGCCATTCTCCGCGATGAAAATAGAGCGGAAGCCGACGCTCCGCGCACTGTCCTTGCAAGCGAAACAATCCAGAATCCCGCTGGGAAGACAATCGGGGATTGCTTCGTCGCAAGGGCTCGCAATGACGGGCGCGGCCCGACGTTTCACGTGAAACAGAGGTGGACGCGGAACTCGGATGGAATGGAAGGCAATACGGGCTACGAGGTGGTTCCCGCGCCTGTTTCACGTGAAACATAAGAAATGGAACAAGCGCTAGTTCTACAATGAAGAACTAGCGCTACTTTCCGATGCAGAATTTCTGGAAGATGGCCCCCAGGACGTCCTCGACGTCCACCCGGCCCAACAGCCGACCCAAGGCATACGCGGCAGCGCGCAGCTCTTCGGCTGCCAGCTCCTCGCCCTCTTCTACAAGCTCCAGACTCCGGCGCAAGCTGTCTGACGCCTGGCGCAACAGATGGCGTTGGCGAGCCCGGGTCACCAAGGCACCCTCGGTCGTCCCGAAGAAATCGGCCGCGAATTTCACGAGTGCTTCGACCAGCTCGGGAATGCCGTCACCCCTGCTTGCCGAGATCGCGAACCCGCCGGCCGGTGCGGCGCCGCCGCCCTCGTTGAGGTCGATCTTGTTGCGCACGATCCAGACCGAGCCGCCGGACGTCAACAGCGGCGGCCTTGCATCCGGATCGACGGCGCGCCCGCCCTCCACCAGCCACAGCACGAGGTCGGCATCCTCGGCCCGCGCACGTGCGCGGCGCACGCCTTCCTGCTCGACCGGATCGTCGGTCTCTCGAATCCCGGCGGTATCGATGACGGTGACCGGATAGCCGTCGAGATCGAGTTGCACCTCGATCACGTCGCGCGTCGTACCGGCGTAGGGCGAGACGATCGCTACCTCGCGACGCGAGAGCTGATTGATCAACGTCGACTTGCCAACGTTCGGCTCGCCGGCGATCGCAACCACGAGGCCGTCGCGCAAGCGTTCAGAATGTCCCTGTGCCGCGAGGACTTCTGAAATTTCTTCGCGAAGGCTCTTGATCGCCTTCATCGCCGGCGCCCTCAGCTCCGCCGGCACGTCGCCCTCATCGGAAAAATCGATGCCGGCCTCGATCAGCGCCGAGGCCTCGATGATGCGCTCGCGCCAATCGCGTGCGCGATCGCCGAGCAGGCCTTGCAGCTGCCGCAGCGCCTGGCGGCGCTGGCGGTCGGTGTCGGCATGGATGAGATCGTCGAGGCCCTCGGCCTCGGTGAGATCGAGCTTGCCGTTCTCGAACGCGCGCCGCGTGAATTCGCCCGGCTCGGCCCCACGTGTATTCGGAACTATCGAAATACTGGCGAGGAGCGCGGCCAGCACGGCGCGGCCGCCATGGACGTGAAATTCGGCGATGTCCTCGCCGGTCGCGCTGCCCGGCCCGGGAAACCAGAGCACGACGGCGTCGTCGATCGGCTGTCCTGCGCTGTCCCGAAGCAGCCGGCGGCTGGCCTGCCGCGGCGCCGGCAGCTTGCCCGCGAGCGTCGTCAGCACCAGGCCGGCTTGGAGGCCCGAGACGCGGACCACCGCGATGGCGCTGGGCGCGCGGCCGGACGACAACGCAAAGATGGTCTGGTCTCGTGGATGCATGGCCTATTTGTGCGGCTCGTTGGGAAAAGGCAAACATCCGTTTCCGGCCCGGCCAACGGCCGCATCTTGCTGCAGCAAATCCCGCAGCAATTCGCATATTGCACCGCAATATAGAAGGACTGCATGCTGCGCCCGGCCTCCTGCGGCAGCAGTTCGGCCCAGCCGAATTCAAGTATTATTTAGATATATCAATATCTTAATAAAACCTAGGATCGGTCGTGCAGCATTCCTTCATGCTGCACCTACGCTGCAGCAAAGCCGCAAAACAAAAAGGGCGCCCGAAGGCGCCCTTTGATCCTTTGCTGCACTGCACTCAAGTATTCATGGAGTCGAAGAACTCCGAATTGCTCTTGGTCGAGCGCAGCTTGTCGAGCAGGAAGTCGATCGCGTCCATCGTCCCCATCGGATTGAGGATGCGGCGGAGCACGTACATCTTCTTGAGCACCTGCGGATCGGTGATGAGCTCCTCCTTGCGGGTGCCGGAGCGTGAGATGTCGATCGCCGGGAAGGTGCGCTTGTCCGAGACCTTGCGGTCCAGGATCAGTTCCGAGTTGCCGGTGCCCTTGAACTCTTCGAAAATGACTTCGTCCATGCGGCTGCCAGTATCGACCAGCGCGGTCGCGATGATGGTCAGCGAGCCGCCCTCCTCGATATTGCGGGCGGCACCGAAGAAGCGCTTCGGGCGCTGCAGCGCGTTGGCGTCGACACCGCCGGTCAGCACCTTGCCGGATGACGGCACCACGGTGTTGTAGGCGCGACCCAAACGCGTGATCGAATCGAGCAGGATCACGACGTCGCGGCCATGCTCGACCAGACGCTTGGCCTTCTCGATCACCATCTCGGCGACCTGGACGTGGCGGACCGCCGGCTCGTCGAAGGTCGACGACACGACCTCACCCTTCACCGAGCGCTGCATGTCCGTGACTTCTTCGGGACGCTCGTCGATCAGCAGCACGATCAGATAGCATTCGGGATGATTGTGCGTGATCGAATGCGCGATGTTCTGCATCAGCACGGTTTTACCCGTGCGCGGCGGCGCCACGATCAACGCACGCTGGCCTTTACCGATCGGGGCGACGATGTCGATCACCCTTGCAGAAAGGTCTTTTCGCGTCGGATCGTCGATTTCCATGCGGAAACGCTGGTTCGGAAACAGCGGCGTGAGGTTGTCGAAATTGACCTTGTGCTTGGCCTTTTCCGGGTCCTCGAAATTGAGCGTATTGACCTTCAGCAGTGCGAAATAGCGCTCGCCCTCTTTGGGGCTGCGGATGTGACCTTCGATGGTGTCGCCGGTGCGCAGGCCGAAACGGCGGATCTGCGAAGGCGAAACGTAGATGTCATCCGGGCCCGGCAGATAATTCGCATCGGGCGAGCGGAGAAAGCCGAAGCCATCGGAGAGAACCTCGACGACGCCCTGGCCGACGATATCGGTCTCGGCGAGCGCGAGCTGCTTGAGGATGGCGAACAACAGCTCCTGCTTGCGCATGGTGCTGGCATTCTCGACCCCATTCTCCTCCGCGAACGAGACGAGCTCGGCCGGCGTTTTGGACTTGAGGTCTTCGAGTTTAATTTCCCGCATTGGGGTGGTCCTGTGGGGTAGCCTTGGGAGGGGGGGTGCGAGGAGGCTCTGAAATGCGGACGTGAGAAGGCAAGGTCCGCAGGTCTGGCAAGGTTAAGTGCCGATGAGGCTTCAAACCTGATGCGGTGTCCGGCCTCTGGAAAGCTCAGACACAACCACATCCGCCTGCGTTGGGTGGGATGTCGGCAATATAGAAAATCGCTTCCCACTCCGCAAGCCGAAGCGCTAGGCGGATTGATCGCAAGTCCCGCCTAGAACGGCTTCACGATCACCATGATGACGATGAGAATCATCAGAACGGTCGGCACCTCATTGATAATCCGATAGAATTTCTGGGTCCGCGGGCGCCGGTCGGCGGCGAAATCCTTCAGCCAGCGGGAAAAAAAGCCGTGGACCGCGGACATCGCCAGGACCAGTGCCAGTTTTACGTGCAGCCAGCCGAAGGAGAACCAGTGGCCGGACCAAGCCAGATAGAGCCCGGCGAGCCAGGTCACGATCATGGCGGGATTGATGATGGCCTTGAGCAGACGGCGTTCCATCACCTTGAACGTTTCCGACTGCTTCGAGCCGATCTCGGCCTCGGAATGATAGACGAACAGCCGCGGCAGATAGAGCATGCCCGCCATCCAGGCGATGACGGCGATCACATGCAGCGCCTTGATCCAGAGATAGACGTCTTCGAACATTTTCGCGGGTCCGGATTTCTATCCAGCGAAGGGAGCACTGGGGATAGTAAGAACTCGTTAAGGTCTCACCTTCACACATAGTCCATCTGGAGCGCCCCTTCTCCTATAAAGAATCTTAGATTCTTAAGGTTTGAGTCTATGTGACCGTGGATTGGACTCACGCAATTCCGTCCGCGCGTTCACGCGCGCTTGTTCACACCCATCCACATATCCCGGACAGACCTGCCGCCTTCCGATAAGTCAACCGGCCTCAAAGGCTTGCGTGTTTTTATCGGCAGCTTATCAAGGGAGTTGTTCGCGCAATCCCGCTTTCGGCCTCTCAGGGCGGCGAACTTGTTCCCATGGGCAGTGGTGTGAAGAAAATTGGCACTTGTCCCGCCCCTGGTGTCGCACATCCCTTTCCGAGGGGTTAAGCTCCACAGAAATCCACAATCCACACCGCCTCCATACAAAGAGATTTTGTGCCGACCTCGAACAATTATTTCCATCTGCACCTGGTCTCCGACTCCACCGGCGAGACGCTGATCACCGTGGCGCGCGCGGTTGCCGCGCAATATGCGAACGTGACCCCCGTGGAGCACGTCTATCCGCTGGTGCGTAGCCAGAAGCAGCTCGATCGCGTGCTCGATGAGATCGAGGAGGCGCCGGGGATCGTGCTGTTCACACTGCTGGAGAAGGATCTGGTCTCCAGGCTCGAGGACAAGTGCAAGGGGATCAACGTTCCGAGCCTGTCGATCATCGGTCCGGTGATGCAGTTGTTCGAAGCCTATCTCGGGGCTGCGACCACAGGCCGCGTCGGCGCTCAGCACGTCCTCAACGCGGAATATTTCAAGCGCATCGACGCACTGAACTACACGATGATCCATGACGACGGTCAGCATGTCGAAGGCCTCGACGACGCCGACGTGGTGCTGGTGGGCGTGTCCCGCACCTCCAAGACCCCGACGTCGATCTATCTGGCCAATCGGGGCATCCGCACCGCCAATGTACCGCTGGTGCCGGGCATTCCCGTGCCCGAACAGTTGGAGAAGCTGACGCGGCCGCTGGTCGTCAGCCTGCATGCGACGCCGGAACGGCTGATCCAGATTCGTCAGAATCGCCTGCTCTCCATGGGAGCCGAATCCGGCAGCGACACCTATACCGACAAGCAGTCGGTGACCGAGGAGGTCGCGTTCGCGCGCAAGCTCAGCGCCAAGCATGATTGGCCGCTGCTCGACGTCACGCGTCGCTCGATCGAGGAAACCGCCGCGGCGATCATGAAGCTCTACAGCGATCGTCAGCGTAACCGGCCCACGGAATAGTTTTCGCAATGGGTCTGTGGCGCGGCAAATCTCCGTTGATCCTGGCCTCGCAGAGCAGCGCGCGCAAGATGCTGCTGGCCAATGCCGGGCTGGAATTCAAGGCTGTTGCCGCCGATATCGATGAACGCGGTATTCAGGCTGCGTCGAAGCTATCGAGCCCGCGCGAGATCGCTCTGCTGCTGGCCCGCGAAAAAGCCAAAGCCGTCTGCGCGGATCATCCCGGCAGCTACGTGATCGGCGCCGATCAGACGCTGGCCCTTGGCAACCGTCTCTTCAACAAGCCCGCTGGCCGGCCGCAGGCCTTGGCGCAATTGCGCGATCTCGCCGGCAACAGCCACGAGCTGAATTCCGCGGTGGCCCTGGCACGTGACGGCAAGGTCGTTTTTGAGGACGTCTCGGTGGCCCGCATGACGATGCGGGAGATGACCGAGGCGGAGTTGTCGGCCTATCTCGATGCCGCCGGCGATGCCGTCACCACCAGCGTCGGGGCCTATCAGCTCGAAGGCCTCGGCATCCATCTGTTCGAACATATCGAGGGCGACCATTTCACCATTCTCGGCCTGCCGTTGCTGGCGCTGCTTGCGTTCCTGCGGCGCGAACGGCTAGTTGCCGTGTGAATGACGGACATGGTTATAGGCTGATGCGGATCCTGGGACTGACCGGCTCGATCGGGATGGGAAAATCGACCACCGCGAAATTGTTCGCGGAGGCCGGCGTGCCCGTCTACGACGCCGATGCCGCCGTGCATGAGCTCTACGAGGGCGAAGCGGCGCCGGCGATCGAGGCCGCCTTCCCCGGCACCACCGCGAACGGCAAGGTCGATCGTCCCAAGCTGTCGGCGCGCGTCGTGCATGATCCCGCTGCCATCAAGCAGCTCGAGCAGATCGTCCATCCGATGCTCGGCGCCTCCCGCCAAAAATTCTTCGCCGACGCCGAGGCCGCCAAGGCGCCGGTCGTGGTGCTGGACATTCCGCTGCTGTTCGAAACCGGCGGCGAGAAGCGGGTCGACGCCGTGGTCGTGGTCTCGACCTCGCCGGAACTGCAGCGCGAACGGGTGCTGGCACGCGGCACGATGGACGAAGCCAAGCTGGACGCCATCATCGCCAAGCAGACCCCGGATGCCGAGAAGCGCAAGCGGGCCGATTTCGTGGTGGATACGTCCCACGGACTTGAGCCGGTGCGCGCCCAAATCGCGCACATCCTGGCCGAGGTCGTTAAGATGCCGCAGCGGCGAACCTGATTCGCGGCCGACCCGGCTCTCACGGCACCAATCTCAAGATACCGATCTCAGGACATGCGCGAAATCGTTCTCGATACCGAAACCACTGGCCTCGATCCGCTGCGCGGCGATCGGCTGGTCGAAATCGGCTGCGTCGAGATCCTCAATCGCATGCCGACGGGGCAGAGCTATCACGTCTACATCAACCCCGAGCGGGACATGCCGGCGGAAGCCTTCGCCGTGCACGGGCTGTCGGCTGAATTCCTGTCGACCAAGCCGTTGTTCCACGAGATCGTCGACGAGTTTCTCGCATTCATTGGCGATGCGCCGCTGGTGATCCACAACGCCTCGTTCGATATCGGCTTCATCAATGCCGAGCTCGACCGGATCAAGCGCGCGGCGATCCCGCGCGAGCGGCTGGTCGATACGCTGCTGCTGGCGCGGCGCAAGCATCCCGGCGTGTCCAACCGGCTCGACGATCTCTGCTCGCGCTATTCGATCGACAATTCACACCGCACCAAGCACGGCGCATTGCTGGACGCCGAACTGCTGGCCGAGGTCTATGTCGATCTGGTGGGAGCGCGGCAATCGCAGCTGCTCCTGGCGTCGGACACTCAGGAGATTCGCGTCAATGCGGCCGGCGATGCGCCGCGGCGGCAGCGCCTTGTGCCGCTCGCGCCGCGGGTTTCAGAGGCCGAGCGAGAGGCCCATCGGGCCTTCATCGCAACGATGGGCGAAAAGGCGATCTGGAACGAGTATCTCGCCGCCCCAGTCGCCCCACCGGCTGGTTAAGCCTGACCGGCTTGACCGCCCTGGGCGGCCATTTGCCGCTCCATGTTCTGGCGATAGAGGCCGACGAAGTCGACCGGATCCAGCATCAGGGGCGGGAACCCGCCGTCGCGCACTGCGGTGGCGATGATCTCGCGTGCGAACGGGAACAAGAGGCGCGGGCACTCGATCATGACCAGCGGGTGCAGATTTTCCTTCGGCACGTTGGCGATGCGGAACACGCCGGCATAAGCGAGCTCGAACGAGAACATGATCTTGCCCGCGGTCTCGGCCTTGCCCTCGACCGACAGCGTCACCTCGAACTCCTGTTCGCTGAGGTTGTTGGCGCTGACATTGATCTGGATGTTGATCTGGGGCGGCTGGCTCTGCTGCTGGAGCGAGCTGGGCGCGTTCGGATTTTCGAACGACAGGTCCTTGGTATATTGCGCCAGCACGTTGAGCTGGGGCGCCTGGGCCGCCTCGGGAGGGGTGCCGTTACCGTTGGTCATGAGAGTCTCTCCTTACCCGATTTGGGCTGAATTTCGCGGCGGTTGGCTAACATAGGGCCGCCTCGTTCCACAAGGACGAACGGTCCCGCAGGGGGATACGCCCCACGCTCGCAACTATGACGCTCATCCTGCCGTTTCCGCGAAATAGCGCCTTAAACGATTGAAGATGCGCGATTTCCGGGCAGGATCGGGTTTCCCCTTAAGCATAAAACGCGCTACACTTGCTGCTGTGCCAAAAGGCGCCATTGGCCGGGCAAGATTTCGTGCCTACATCCCGAAGGACCTGACGCGGACCTAAAATGGTGATGTAGACTTGCCGTTCCCGTATGGAACGGTCTACTGGCCGGATTGATTTTCCCGGCAACGAGCCCCTTCTAGTCGGCCACTTCTCGAGAAGACCAGAAAGCGAATACGACGTGGACATCTACACCATTATCTTCCTGGCGCTGGCGGTCTTCATCTTTCTGCGGCTGCGCAGCGTGCTCGGTCAGCGGACCGGCAACGAACGGCCGCCGTTCGACCGGACGGCCGCCCGCAATGCGTTGGGGGGAGCCCAGGACAACAATGTCGTGGCCATGCCGGGCAAGGTGATCGATCAGGCCCCGTTGGCGCCGACCGCCGAGCCGACCCCGCCCTCCGACCGCTGGAAGGGGCTGGCTGAACCCGGTACCCCGCTGGCGCAGGGCCTGGATGCCATCGTCGACAAGGATTCCACGTTCGATCCGCGCCATTTCATCTCGGGCGCCCGCGGCGCCTACGAGATGATCGTGCTGGCCTTTGCCAATGGCGACCGCCGCGCGCTGCGCGACCTGCTGTCGTCGGAGGTCTATGACAGCTTCGACGCCGCGATCAAGGAGCGCGAGAAGAACGATCAGAAGACCGAGACCCGCTTCGTCTCGATCGACAAGGCCGAGCTCGTCGGTGCCGAGCTGCGCGACCGTACCGCCCAGCTCACGATCCGTTTCGTCTCGCAGATGATCTCGGCCACCCGAGACAAGGCCGGCAACATCGTCGACGGCAGTGCCGATACGGTCGCCGACATCACCGACATCTGGACTTTCGCCCGCGACATCACCTCTCGCGATCCGAACTGGAAGCTGGTTGGCACCGGAAGCGCGAACTAAAGTCTTTCTGAAGAACAGCGCGACGGCGCTTTGCGCAGGCGTCGTCGTGCTGTCGTCGTTTTCGCTCGGCGCCGAGGCGGCGCGGCGCCACTATCGCAGCCATCACCATCATGCTCCGGCGCTGCCTGCCGCTCCGCCGCGGGCCTTGCCCTATCCGCAGCTGCCGCTGCCGTTCGAAATATCCGGCGCGCAATATCTGCCGCTGGCCTGGGCGGACGTGAAAGGCTGGGGCGATGACGATCATCTCGCGGCGTTCAAGACGTTTCGCGCGAGCTGCAAGACGATCAACGCTCAAACCGGCGTGGCCGAACCCAAGGCGCTGGCAGGCTCGCTGAGTGAGCCCTGCCGGGCGGCAAAATCGCTCGAGCTGACCGACGACGCCAAAGCCAAAACCTTCTTCGAGGAGAATTTCGCGCCGCTGCGCATCTCGCGTCTCGGCGAACCCGACGGTTTCGTCACCGGCTATTACGAGCCGGTGCTGGAGGGATCGCGCACGCAGACCGACGTCTACAATGTTCCGGTCTACCGCCGTCCCTCGAACCTGTTCGTGCGCGGCTACAAGCAGGATTCGGTGAGTCTGCCCAACAAGGGGCCGGTCTATCGCAAGATCGGCCGCCGCAAGCTGGTCCCCTATTACGACCGCGGCGAGATCGAGGACGGCAAGATCGCCGGCCGTGGGCTGGAGATCGCCTGGCTGAAGGATCCGACCGATCTGTTGTTCGCGCAGATCCAGGGTTCGGCGCGGATCAAGTTCGACGACGGCACGTCGGTCCGGCTCAACTACGACGCCTATAACGGCTATCCCTACACCGCCGTCGGGCGCATCCTGATCGAGCGCGGCATCATCCCGAAGGAGGAGATGTCGATGCAGAAGATCAGGGAATGGATGGCGCAGAACCCCGATGGCGCCAAGGAGCTGCGTCGTCAGAATCGCGCTTACATCTTCTTCCGCGAGGTCAACCTCTCCGACAAGGACGAGGCGGTGGGCGCGCAGGGCATCCCGCTGACGGCGGGACGCTCGATCGCGGTCGACAAGTCGCTGCATGTCTACGGCACGCCGTTCTTCATCGAGGGCGAGCTGCCGATCGAGTCCGAACGCGCCAAGACCGCGTTCCACCGGCTGATGATCGCGCAGGACACCGGCTCGGCCATCATCGGCCCCGCGCGCGCCGATCTGTTTTTCGGCGCAGGCCAGGAAGCCGGCCGCATCTCGGGGCGGCTGCGCCATCCCATGCATTTCGTGATGCTGGTGCCGAAGGGCCTCGATCCCAGCGTGCGTGCTGCGCGGCTGCCGGTGCCGGACCCGCGGCCGTCCGAGAAGATCGCAAAGCTGTTTCCGCAGACCCCCCCGGCAAAGGCGGGCACACCTGCCGCCGCCGCGGCGCAAGACAAGAACGAAACGGTTGCCATCGCCGGCCCCGTTCCGCTACCGGTGCCGCGCCCCGCGATCGACCCTGCCCCTGAACCGCGTCGGCCAGCGAAGAATCGTCCCCATCGGCAGCAATGAAGCGATCGTCCCGTCCGCCCGTGCTGGAGCCTCGCCCCTCGCCGCGTCGCCGCGCGCTGAGCGAGGAGGAGCGCGCGCTGTGGGACAGCGTCGCCAAACAGGTCAAGCCGCTCAGGAAGCTTCGCACGGCCAAGGCGCACGCCGCGCCGCCTGCCGCACCTTCACTGGCGGCTCCGGTGACCCGGCCTTCGTCGCCGGCAAGACCGGTTGCCACTGCGCCGGCGCCGCGGGTCACGAAACCGCCGGTCCCGCCCTTGGCGCCGCTCGGCAAGCGCGAGCGCGCGAAATTGTCGCGCGGCCGCAGCGAGATCGAGGCGCGGCTCGATCTGCACGGCATGACCCAGACGCGCGCCCATCGCGCACTGACCGGCTTCCTGCACCGCGCCCATCATGATGGACTGACCTTCGTGCTCGTCATCACCGGCAAGGGAAGAACCGGCGGCGAAAGCGGCGTGCTGCGCCGCCAGGTGCCGGAATGGCTGAGCCTGCCGGAATTCCGCGCTTTCGTCGTCGGCTTCGAGACCGCGCATATCGGCCACGGCGGCGAGGGCGCGCTGTATGTGCGGATCAGACGGGCGAGGTCTTAGAACGGCCGGATGATTCCGACGCGCGGGATCAACGTGATGATCAGGCCGAAGATGTTCGTGCGGCGATCCTCCGCCGGAATCAGCGCAGTGTCCCGCGCGGCCGGCAGCATCTTCACCGCATGCAGGATCAGGAACATGCAGACCGCCCAGTTCGAGATCCAGCGCGAATAGTCGAACACCATCGCGAACATCACGAGATAGGCGAGGCTGACGCCGACCAGCGCTGCGATGACGAACCGCCTGTGCAGATCGCTCGCGAGCGCGCCGATCAGGTCGGCAAAGAAACGCCACAGCGGCGTGTGCAGCCAGATCAGAGCTGCGAACACGGGCACGCCGAGGCTGTTGTGCGGCAGCCGGCCCCAGGTGTCCGAAATCTCCTTCGCCAGCGGCTGGTACCAGATGTAGGCGAATTGCAGCAGATCCGTGCGGGAAGGATCGGCCATACGCGTCTTCAGATATGCGACGAAATCCGCCTCCGGGATCGGCATCGTTCCCCAGAATTGCGCCGCGAAGAACAGCGCGGAGACGAGGCCGAGGGCGCCGATGCCGAAGGCGACGTTGCTGCGGTTGCAGCCATAGGCGAGGTAGTGCCTGATCACGACGATGGTGACGATCGTCGGCACATACATCAGGAGATGAATGTGGTGGATCAGCACGAGAATGACCGAGAACAGCGCGGCCGTGGCAACAAACAGCAGCGAACCCGCCGGCATCAGCAGCAGGACGATCGCCAGTGCGCAGCCATAGATGTCGAAATGGCCGAGCGTGTGCATGAAGTTCTTCAGGAAGAACGGCGAGCCCGCGATGAAGACGAACAGCGGCAGCGTCTTCGCGGTGAACCCGAACGTTCTCTGAAAGAGCCTCAGGAAAAGCGCCAGCGTCACCAGCCACGTCACCCCGCCGATCGCGAATACCAGCCACACCGGCACCTTGTCGGTGAACAATGCGATGACCGCGCCGATCAGCGCGCGCTTGATGAAGCCGAGATGATAGTCGACCAGGAGATGGATATAGGGGACGTAAGGCGGCAGCTGGATCTTGTGAATGAACACGCCGGCGATCACCGCCGCGTTGATCGCGAGCAGCAGACGCCAGGGGTTTTGCAGGATGCGTACGGTCACGCCGCATCAATAGCGTGACCGCTCCAAATTACAAAATGAACCGGCTCAGATCGGCGTTCTTGGCGAGGTCGCCGACGTGCTTCTGCACGAAATCGGCATCGACCTTGACGGTCTCGCCATTGCGGTCGGGGGCGGTGAAGGAGATTTCGTCCAGCACCCGCTCCATCACCGTCTGCAGCCGCCGCGCACCAATGTTCTCGACGGTGGAATTGACGGCGACAGCGACGTCGGCGAGCGCGTCGATGGCGCTGTCGGTGATGTCGAGCGTCACGCCCTCGGTCTGCATCAAGGCGACATATTGCTTGATCAGCGAGGCCTCGGGCTCGGTCAGGATGCGGCGCATGTCGTCGCGGGTCAGCGCCTGCAATTCGACGCGGATCGGAAGCCGGCCCTGCAATTCCGGCAACAGATCCGACGGCTTTGCGACGTGGAAGGCGCCGGAGGCGATGAACAGGATGTGGTCGGTCTTCACCGCGCCGTGCTTGGTCGAGACCGTGGTGCCCTCGATCAAGGGCAAGAGATCGCGCTGCACGCCCTCGCGCGAGACGTCGCCGCCGACGCGGCCGTCACGGGCGCAGATCTTGTCGATCTCGTCGAGGAACACGATACCGTTGTTCTCGACCGCGCTGATCGCCTCCAGCGTCAGCTGATCGGTGTCCAGCAGCTTGTCGGATTCCTCGTTGACGAGGATCTCGTGCGAGCTCTCGACCGTCAGCCGCCGCGTCTTGCTGCGGCCGCCCAGCTTGCCGAAGATGTCGCCGATCGAGATCGCGCCCATCTGCGCGCCCGGCATGCCCGGGATCTCGAACATCGGCATGCCGCTGCCGCCGCCTTGCGTCTCGATCTCGATTTCCTTGTCGTTCAATTCGCCGGCGCGCAGCTTCTTGCGAAAAGATTCACGCGTCGTGGAAGAGGCATTGGCGCCGACCAGTGCGTCGAGCACGCGCTCCTCGGCGGCGAGCTGGGCGCGGGCCTGCACGTCCTTGCGCTTCTTCTCGCGCACCTGGGCGATCGCGACCTCGACGAGATCGCGCACGATCTGCTCGACGTCGCGGCCGACATAGCCGACCTCGGTGAATTTGGTCGCCTCCACCTTGAGGAACGGCGCATTCGCCAGCTTGGCGAGCCGTCGCGCGATCTCGGTCTTGCCGACTCCGGTCGGGCCGATCATCAGGATGTTCTTCGGCAGCACCTCTTCGCGCAAGGAGCCGGTGAGCTGCTGCCGCCGCCAGCGGTTGCGCAGCGCGATCGAGACGGCGCGCTTGGCATCGGCCTGGCCGACGATGAAACGGTCGAGTTCGGAAACGATTTCGCGGGGAGAGAAGTCTGTCATGTCTGTCTAGCTAGGGCGGGAGGCGGCCAAGGACAAGTCGCTTTTTCGGTCAGATGATGGGCGGACCCGACTGCCATTGCTTCACGGCCTCGATCGGATGGATCAGCATCAGGATGTTGAGCGTCAGATTGTCGCGAATGTGGAGCGCCAGCATGAGCTCGAAGGCGAGGCCGATCAGGATCGTCGCCGATACGGGCAGAACGCGCGCGACGAGGAACCCGAGCATCATGGCCAGATTGTCGGAGACCGAATTGACGATGCTGTCGCCGAAATAATCCAGCGAGATCGTGCCGGCGCGGTAGCGCTCGATGATGAACGGCGAGTTCTCGACGATCTCCCAGGCGCCTTCGATCAGCATGGCGATGATCAACCGCGTCGGCCACGACAAGGACAGGAACGGCATGCGCACGAACAGCAGCCAGGTCAGGCCGTAGAACAGAAAGCCGTGCAGGATGTGCGAGAAGGTGTACCAGTCGGCGATGTGCTGGGAGTTCTCCGAGCTGTTCACCACGCCGTGCCACAGCTTGACATAGCCGCAGGTGCAGATCGGCACCCGCCCCATCGCGAACAGGATCGCGGCCTGCAGCGCCAGCAGCAACAGCGCGATGCCGACCCAGTAGGCTGGAGGGATCGCTGTCTTGGTGCTCTCGGGCGCGAGTGTCATGCCCGAGCAGCATTGTGCTCCCTCTCCCGCTCGCAAGCGGGAGAGGTTAGATCGAGCCCAGAGCTACGCTCCCCGTCCACGGATGGATCCTCTACCCGGTCGCCAGGCTCTCGATGGTCAAATTCCGGTTGGTGTAGACGCAGATGTCGGCGGCGATGTCCATGGAGCGGCGGACGATGGCCTCGGCGTCCTTGTCGGTGTCGAGCAGGGCTCGGGCCGCCGCCAGCGCGTAATTGCCGCCGGAGCCGATCGCCATCACGCCGGCCTCGGGCTCGAGTACGTCGCCGGTGCCTGTCAGCACCAGGGAGACGTCCTTGTCGGCCACGATCATCATGGCCTCCAGCCGCCGCAGATAGCGGTCGGTACGCCAATCCTTGGCGAGCTCGACCGCGGCCCGGGTCAGCTGCCCCGGATATTGCTCGAGCTTGGCTTCCAGCCGCTCGAACAGGGTGAAGGCGTCGGCGGTGGCACCGGCAAAGCCGCCGATCACGTCGCCCTTGCCGAGTTTCCGGACCTTCTTGGCGTTGGACTTGATGACGGTCTGGCCGATCGAGACCTGGCCGTCGCCGCCAACCACCACCTTGCCGCCCTTGCGGACGGTCAAGATCGTAGTGCCGTGCCAGCCCGGCGAGCTGTTCTTGGAATCCTGCATGAAGTACCTCACTGTCCGGCCTGATTTAGGCGGTCGGAGCTGAGGGCACAACGGGCCGCTCCGGCCCCAATTTCGGTCACCATAGGTGGAAGTGCCGCCCAGCCAAGGCGATCCCGCGGTAGCGAAGGCGTCATTTGGCTGTTAAAAGACCGGCGTTTTCGGCCCCGAGCCAGGATGAGAGCCAGTTTCAATGCGCACCGCGACGATCAAGCGCAAGACCAAGGAAACCGACATCGAGGTCTCCGTGAACCTCGATGGCACCGGCGTGGCCAATATCGCGACCGGCATCGGCTTTTTCGACCATATGCTCGATCTTCTCGCCCGCCATTCCCGCATCGACCTCACGGTCAAGGCGGTCGGCGATCTGCACATTGATTATCACCATACCACCGAAGACACTGGCATCGCGCTCGGCCAGGCGGTCAAGCAGGCGCTCGGCAACATGGCGGGCATCACCCGCTATGCCGGCATCCACATGCCCATGGACGAGACGCTGTCGCGCGTGGTCATCGACATCTCGGGCCGCCCGTTCCTGGTGTTCAAGGCCGATTTTCCCCGCGACAAGATCGGCGAATTCGACACGGAGCTGGTGCGCGAGTGGTTCCAGGCCTTCGCCATGAACGCCGGCGTGACTCTCCACGTCGAGACCCTATATGGCGATAACAGCCACCATATCGCCGAGTCCTGCTTCAAAGGTCTGGCGCGGGCGCTGCGCACCGCCGTCGCGATCGACCCGAAGGCGGCGGGCGAGATCCCGTCGACCAAGGGCTCGCTCGGCGGCTGACGTTTCCGGCCGGCGGCGGCATTCGCCGCTTGCGGTATCACTGAATCCCTAGGAACGGGGCATCACCATGCCTGTCTATACAGTTCATGCTCCCTCCCCCGCCGGAGCCGATCTGCGCGCGACCGACAAGTTCGTGTTCGTGCGCGACGGGTTTCATTTCTGGGCGATGGTCTTCGGACCGTTCTGGCTGCTGTGGAACCGGCTCTGGCTGGCGCTGATCGGCTATCTGATCTTCGTCGCCGCGTTCAATGCGGGCTTGTCCAGCCTCGGTATCGGTCGCTCTTCGATCTTCTTCGCCGATCTCATCGTTGCCCTGCTGACGGGCCTCGAGGCCTCGAGCCTGCGCCGCTGGACGCTGTCGCGCGGCAAATGGCGGCAGCTCGACGTGGTGGTTGCCGACGACGAGGACACCGCCGAGCGCCGCTTCTTCGAGCGCTGGAGCCAGAAGCAGCACGGCATCGTCAACGATCAATGGGCCGTCGATCGCGGCGGCCCGCCGCCGACCCGCCATACGCCGGGTCAGCAATTCTCGAACCCGCCGCCGATTCCGGCCGGCGGCATCATCGGGTTGTTTCCAGAACCGGGAGGGTCAAGATGAGCGTCGCCATCATCGATTACGGTTCCGGCAATCTGCATTCCGCAGCGAAGGCGTTCGAGCGCGCCGCGCGCAGTCTCGAAAATCCGCAAAAGGTTTTTGTCACCAGCGATCCCGATCAGGCTTACGAGGCCGACCGCCTGGTGCTGCCGGGCGTCGGCGCGTTTGCCGATTGCCGGCGCGGCCTCGACGCCGTCAACGGCATGGTCGAGGCGATCACCGAAGCGGTGCGGGTCAAGGCGCGGCCGTTCTTCGGCATCTGCGTCGGCATGCAGCTGATGGCAAGCCGCGGCAAGGAGCATGTCATCACCGAAGGCCTGAACTGGATCGGCGGCGACGTCGAGAAGATCACGCCGCGCGACGAGAGCCTGAAGATCCCGCACATGGGCTGGAACACGCTCGACCTGCTGCAGGAGCATCCGGTGCTGAACAAGCTGCCGCTCGGCCCCAAGGGCCAGCACGCTTATTTCGTGCACTCCTACCACCTCAACGCCGCCAACGAGGCGGACGTGCTCGCGCGCGCCGAATACGGCGGTCCCGTCACCGCGATCGTCGCCAAGGACACCGCCATCGGCACCCAATTCCACCCCGAGAAGAGCCAGCGTTTTGGATTGGCCCTGATCTCGAACTTTTTGCGATGGAAACCGTGATTCTCTTCCCCGCTGTTGACCTCAAGAACGGCCAGTGCGTGCGCCTGGAGCAAGGCGACATGGCGCGCGCGACCGTGTTCAACCTCAACCCGGCCGCGCAGGCGCAGAGCTTCGTCGAGCAGGGCTTTGAGTATCTCCACGTCGTCGACCTCGACGGCGCCTTTGCCGGCAAGCCGGTGAATGCGCAAGCCGTCGAGGCGATGCTGAAGGCGATCAGGATCCCGGTGCAGCTTGGCGGCGGCATTCGCGATCTCAAGACCGTCGAAGCCTGGCTCGACAAGGGCATCACCCGCGTCATCATCGGCACCGCCGCCGTACGCGACCCTGAACTGGTGAAGGCGGCGGCGAAGAAATTTCCCGGCCGCGTCGCGGTCGGGCTGGATGCGCGTGACGGCAAGGTCGCGGTCGAAGGCTGGGCCGAGACCTCGCAGGTCACGGTGCTGGAAATCGCGCAGCGTTTCGAGGATGCCGGCGTCGCCGCCATCATCTTCACCGACATCGCGCGCGACGGCCTGCTCAAGGGCCTGAACCTGGACGCGACCATCGCGCTGGCCGACGCCATCTCCATTCCCGTGATCGCCTCCGGCGGTCTCGCCTCGATCGACGACGTCAAGGCGATGCTGACGCCGCGCGCATCGAGACTTGCCGGCGCGATCGCCGGCCGCGCGCTCTATGACGGTCGGCTCGATCCCGCCGCCGCCCTCACCCTGATCCGCAACGCGCGCGCCGCCTAGGAGACATCCGATGTTCAAGGTGCGCGTGATCCCCTGCCTCGACGTCAAGGACGGCCGCGTCGTCAAGGGCGTCAACTTCGTCGATCTCCGGGATGCCGGCGACCCCGTCGAAGCCGCGATCGCCTATGACGCCGCCGGCGCCGACGAGCTCACCTTCCTCGACATCACCGCCACCCACGAGAACCGCGGCATCATGCTGGATGTCGTCCGCCGCACCGCGGAGGCCTGTTTCATGCCTGTCACCGTCGGCGGCGGCGTGCGTGAGGTCAACGACATCAAGACGCTGCTGCGCGCCGGCGCCGACAAGGTCTCGATCAACAGCGCGGCCGTGTCGCGGCGCGAGTTCGTCAAGGAAGCGGCCGAGAAATTCGGCGAGCAGTGCGTCGTGGTCGCGATCGACGCCAAGCGGGTCAAGCGCCCCGGCGGCGACCGCTGGGAGATCTTCACCCATGGCGGCCGCAACTCGACCGGCATCGACGCCATCGAATATGCCCAGGAAGTGGTCGCGCTCGGCGCCGGCGAAATCCTGCTCACTTCGATGGATCGCGACGGCACCAGGCAGGGTTTCGACATCCCGCTGACCCGGGCCATTGCCGACAGCGTTCCCGTTCCGGTGATCGCCTCGGGCGGCGTCGGCAATCTCGATCACCTCGTCGACGGCATCCGCGACGGACACGCCACGGCCGTGCTGGCGGCCTCGATCTTCCATTTCGGGGAATTCACCATCCGCGAAGCCAAGGAGCATATGGCCCGGCGTGGACTGGCGATGCGCCTCGATGCCTGACGACTCCCGATCGCAAAAATGCTACATAGGCCGGCGGGGAATGGCCTCCGTGGCCTCAAGTGTGTCCGAGTAAGTCCGATGCCGCGTTTTACCATCCACGATCTGGCCGAGACCATCGACGCCCGCGCCGCCGCCGGCGGCGAGGCCTCCTATACCCGCAAGCTTCTGGACAAGGGTGCCGAGCATTGCGCCAAGAAGTTCGGCGAGGAAGCAGTCGAAACCGTAATCGCAGCAGTCGAAAACGATCGCGCGCATCTGATCGCCGAAAGCGCGGACCTGCTCTATCATTTCCTTGTCCTGCTCAAGGCCCGCGGCGTAAAGCTGGAAGAGGTCGAGGCGACGCTGGACAAGCGGACGAATATGTCAGGGTTGGAAGAGAAAGCGTCTCGCAAGAGCGGCAGCTAGTCGAGCTCTTAACGGAAAGGTCGCGTCATGGATATCCGCGCACCCGAGCAGCAGTATAATCCGTACCGCGTTTACACCCGCGAAGAGTGGGCGCGGCTGCGTGACGATACGCCGATGACGCTGGAGCCGGGCGAGTTCGACCGGTTGCGCTCGCTGCACGACCGCCTCGATCTCAAGGAAGTCGAGGATATTTATCTCCCGTTGTCGCGCCTGCTCTCGATCTATGTCGATGCGATGCAGCGCCTGTATTACGCGGAGCGCCAGTTTCTCAACATCCGCGACCGCAAGGTGCCCTACATCATCGGGGTCGCCGGTTCGGTCGCCGTCGGGAAATCCACCACGGCCCGCGTGCTCCAGGCCTTGCTGGCGCGCTGGTCGCCGCGTCCGAAGGTCGAACTGATCACCACCGACGGGTTTCTTTACCCGAAGGCTCTGCTCGAACAGCAGGGCATCCTGCAGAAGAAGGGCTTTCCGGAGAGTTACGACCTGCCGCTGCTCCTGAGCTTCCTCTCTGATATCAAGTCCGGCCGCCGCCATGTGCGCTCGCCGGTCTATTCGCATCTGACCTACGACATCGTGCCGAACGAATGGGCCGAGATCGACCAGCCCGACATCCTGATCGTCGAGGGCGTCAATGTGCTGCAGACCGGCAAGCTGCCGCGCGACGGCAAGGCGGTGCCCGTGGTCTCCGACTTCTTCGACTTCTCGGTCTATATCGATGCCGACGAGGCGGCGCTGCGGCAATGGTACATCAAGCGCTTCCTGGCGCTCCGAGACACCGCGTTCACCAATCCGAAGTCCTATTTCAACCGCTATGCGCTGCTCTCGGACGAGGAGGCCACCGCCACCGCCACGGCGATCTGGGAGCGCACCAACCTCGCCAATCTCGAGGACAACATCCTGCCGACCCGTCCGCGTGCGACACTGATCCTGAAGAAGGGCGCGGATCACGCGGTGGAGAGCGTCGCGCTCAGACGTCTGTGATCGCGGCGGCCTGGAGCGTTTTCGAGCGAAGTGGACGCCGGTTCGCGTGAAGAAAACGCGTTAAAACAAGAATCTAGAGCTTCGGTTCTGATTCAACCGAAAATGCTCTAGAAGGCGCGGGTCGGTTCGGACAAAGGTGCCTTTTGTTGCAGACCGCCAAAAGGTATTCGGCTATGACCTTCGAAAACGCGGGGGGTCCATGGTTGATCGTCTCAGAAGTGCTGCGGAGCAGCTTGAAGCGCCGACCTGCCCGGACTGCCACATCGAGATGAGGTGGTTTCGCTCGGAGCTGCTCGCAGACGAGCCGGTTCCGATCATCGCGCATCTGTTCGTCTGCCCGCATTGCAAGCGGACCGCGCAGACAGACACCCTCTTCCAGGGAACCCAGCGGTCGCCTGACAAGCTATCCGCGCCGCGCTTCATGGCTTACGCCGCCTGACACGTCACTTGCTAGCCTCCTGACGCTCCTTGGAGCCGACGAAGATCTGCCACGCGGTCAGGAACATTGCGGCGACGAGCGGGCCGATGACGAAGCCGTTCGCTCCGAAGGTCGCAAGGCCACCCAGGGTCGCGAGCAGCACGACATAGCTCGGCATCCGGATCGACTGTCCGACCAGAATTGGGCGCAGAAAATTATCGGCAAGGCCGATCACGAAGGTCCCGAAAGCGAGCAGGATGATTCCCTTCGTGACGGCGCCTGACACGAGCAAATAGAGGCCGGCCGGAACCCAGACCATGGCGGAGCCGACCACCGGCAGAAGCGAAAGCAGCGCCATGACGGCACCGGCCAGCAGCGGCGCAGTCAGGCCGAGCAGCCAGAAGATCAGGCCGCCGAGTGCGCCCTGGATCATGGCAACCAGGATGATCCCCTTGATCGTGCCGCGAACCGCAAGCGTGAACGCATCGAGGATCTTGGCGGTGTGGCTCGCTCGCAGCGGCAGCGCGTCGCGGATACGCAAGTTCAGCTCGTCACCGTCGCGCAGGAAGAAGAACAGCAAGTACAGCATCACAAGCAGGCTCGCGACGAACTCCAGCGTCAGCTGACCGATGTTGATCGCGTGCCCGGCCAGCTGCTGGCCGGCCGGGACGACCAGGCTCGACAAGCGTTCTTTCAGGGCCGTCAGATCGATGCCGGCCAAGCGGTCCGACAAGGACGCGGCCCAGTCCGGCAGTGCCGCCTTCAGTTGCTGCAGGGGATGAGCCAGATTGATCTCGCCAGTCTGAACGCGCTGATAGAGCTCGCCTCCCTGGTCGACGAGCGAAGCAATCACGACCCCGACGGGGATCAGGACCATGACGACCACGACGATCACGGTGGAAAGTGCGGCAGCGTTGCGCCATTCCGGAAACGGTTCCAGGCAGCGTCGATAGAAAGGCGCGAAGATGATCGCCAGCAGGGTGGCCCACAACAGGGCGCCAGAGAACGGCCAAAGCAGCCAGCCGAAGGCGAGGGTAATCACGCCAAGCCAGACGAGAAATGAGCGGTCTTCCGATGTTCTCACGTGCCGCCGGTCCTCCAGTCGCACCTTACGGGACGTTGGTAGCACAGGACCGTGCCGGAGCGGCAAGCCACGCCCTGCCTCCGTCGCGCCAGCGATAAAATCGCATGTGGTCGATCACTTGCCGGTCTTGGCAGTCCAATCGGCGATCTTGATGCGCCCCGCAAAGGTGGCGGGACCGGAACCGCTGGCCTTGTAGACGAAGGCCTCGCCCTCCTGGACGTCGCCGGCATCCTTGCCGAAGGCATCGGCGATGTTCGTCTTGTGGGTGACAAGGAACGTGTTGAAGCCGGCCCTCGGCGGCGCGTCGACGAGCTGACGCACGGCCTGGCCAGCCTTCGCATTGGCGCCGGCCGGGTTTGCCATTCCCGACGCGCTGGCGTTGCTGCTGTCCGTCAAGGCATCGATCGGCTTGACCTCACGGCCGGAGATCAGCTTGCCGGCCTCGATCGCGCGGTTCAGCCGGCTGGTGTAGACATCGCCGATCGGGATCGCGAGCTCCTTGATCGCTGCCCCGATCCGGCGCGCCATGTCCCTGCCCTTCTCGCTGAGCTGGCGCTGGGCGCTCATGTCGTCGAACTTGAAGGGGTAGATGTCCTTTTGGCTGTCGTCGGTCGCGGTGTGCCGAAAGATCAGCACGTAGCCGCCTTTCTTGAGCGAGGCGATCAGCTCCGGTGTATCGGCCGCGGCGGGTCGAGAGAAGCCGACGAGAAGGACAATGAATGCGAGGCGGCACAGCACAGTCATGTGCGAAATCCTCCGGCAAATGCCCCCGGAGGATGGTGACGCGCAACGCGGCCGAATTCAATTGTCGATTGCCGGATGGGATCGCGGTTCCGCGAGACGCCCGATCAGACGGCCAGCCGCCGCGACGCCGCCAGCCCTGCCAGCGCTTCGTCCAGCTTGTCGCGATCGAGCGGCTTGATCAGGAATCCGTTCATGCCCGCTTCGAAGCAGGCATAGCGATCTTCCACCAGCGTATTGGCGGTGAGCGCGAGGATCGGCGTGTGGTGGCCGCCCGTGGCGGCCTCATGCGCGCGGATGCGCTTGGTCGCCTCGATGCCGTCGAGCTGCGGCATCTGGATATCCATCAGCACGAGATCGTAGGGCGTGCCGGCCGATGACGCCGCGAGCCAGGATTCCAGCGCGGCCTCGCCGTGGATGGCGATGACAACGCGATGGCCGAGCTTCGTCAGCAGCGAGCGCATCAGCAGCGCGTTGATCTCGTTGTCCTCGGCGACGAGGATCGACAGGCCCTTTGCGGCTGTCGTGCCGGCAGCTTCAGCGGTCGATTCCGGCGCGAGATCGGGCGAGGCGACCTCTGGCGTCAGCGCGAGGCGGGCGGCAAGGGAGGCCGCTCGCAGCGGCTTCACCAGGAAGCCGGTGAAGGCCGGCGACAGTTTCTCATGCCGCGAGCTCGACGTCAGCAGCACGAGGCGCTGCAGCGCATGTGCGCGGGCCATTTCGCCGAGCTGGTCGGCGATGCCAGGGCCGATCGCACGATCGACCAGCAGCGCGTGCCAGGAGCGTTCCGGCAGCAGCGCTTCGGCGACCGCCGCGTCCGCAACCAGGCAGGTCTGGCCGCCCCAGCGTTCCAGGCGGCGCGCGATCAGCGAGGCCTCGATGCCGTCGGCGACGAGGAGGATCGACTTGCCGGTGAGATCGGGGCTTGGAAAGGCGGTCTGCCCCGCGCTCGCCTGCGACGGCGGAAGCGGCACTGCGATCTCGAAGGTCGAGCCCTTCCCCGGCTCGCTCGCGAGCGTAATCCGGCCGCCCATGCGCTTGACGATGCGCTCGCTGATGGCAAGGCCGAGCCCGGTGCCGCCATAGGTGCGGGCGACGCGCTCGTCGGCCTGCTCGAATTCGCGGAAGATGCGTTGCTGGGCTTCGGCTGCGATGCCGATGCCGGTGTCGCGGACCAGGAAGCTGATCTCGTTCGGCCAGATGCCGGGCTCGACGATCAGCGCCACGCCGCCCTTGCCAGTGAACTTGATGGCGTTGCCGGCGAGATTGAGCAGCACCTGGCGCAGTCGCGCGGAATCGCCGATCACCTCCAGCGGCAGACGCTCGTCGACATAGGCAGCGATCTCGAGCTCCTTCGCCTGCGCGCGGGGCGCGAGCAGCTCGGTGATCTCTTCGACCAGGGTCGCGAGTGCGAAGGGGCGCTGCTCGAGGTCGAGCTTGCCGGCCTCGATCTTGGAATAGTCGAGCAACTCCTCGATCAGCGCCATCAAGGCTTCGCCCGAGGTCTTCACCGCCTTGGCATAGGTCGCCTGCTCCGGCGTCAGATTGGTGTCGAGCAACAGGCCGCCCATGCCGATGATGCCGTTGAGCGGCGTGCGGATCTCGTGCGAGGCCATGGCGAGGAAGCGCGATTTGGCGCGGTTGGCCGCGTCGGCCTGGTCGCGCGCGTCGGACAGAGCGCGCTCGGTCTCGGTGCGGTCGGTGACGTCGCGTCCCACGCTCTGCAATTCGGCGGGTTGCCCGGCATCGAGGCGGACATAGCCCTCGCGCCATGCGATCCAGCGCGCGCCGAGCGGGGTTGCGATCTTCTGGTCGTGGACGCGCGTGCCGTTGCTCTCGCGCGCGCTATCGCCCTGCTCCAGTACGTCGAAGTCGAAGCGCGTGCCGACCAGCGCGTTGCGCGCCTGTCCTGCCAGCGCGCAATAGGCCTCATTGGCGAAGGTGATGCGGCCATCGGTGTCGCGCAGAACGATGAGGTCGCCCTGCTGCTCGAACAGACTGCGGGCGCGTTCTTCGGCTTCCTTCAGCTCCCAATTGCGGTCGATCAGTGCCTCGTTGTGGGCAGCGAGCGTACGCATCCGCTTGTTGACGAAACGCAGACGCATGCTCAGCGTCGCAAGGCCGAGACAGGCGAGCGCAAACAGGAAGCTCGCGCCGATCGCAAAGGCGTGGGGATCGTAGCCGGAGGTCTCGGACCGGCTGCCCGAGACGAAGCCATAGGCGCCACCGAACGTCGCCGAGAAGATCACGAAGGAGCGGATCGCAAAGGCGATGCGGGGGTGCTTTCGCCTGAAACGGCGCATGCGCACCTTGATCCGGAACGTCCGACCCATCGTCACCCCGACTGTTGTCCGAAACCCCACCACTGCCGCGTGCGACGATGGCCCGTCGACCTTGCAAACAGTTTGAGGCTTCGGTGCCGCCTCCTAACAGGGTTGACGAGATATTAACGGCCTACAGCGAGGCGGCCTGGAGATGTCGATGGCCGCCATGGGCGCCGACGATCAGCGCCGCCGCCTCGCGCTGCGAGAACGACTTCGAGCGCACATAGATGCGGTAATCCGCCGGCCCGTCGGTGGAGAGATAGATCACCTGGCCGCCGTCGACGGGCTGAGCGGCGATCGAGACGAGGCGCGTCGAGGGGCTGGCCTGACAGGAGTCCGGCTCGGAACCGAGGCCGTCGTCGACCACGGCGAAGTCCGCAGCGTCCGCATCGTCGGTGATCTGAACCCGCACAGTGGCGCGCGCCGGATCTTCGGTGAAGGCGACATGCACGCCGGCGGCCCAGAACAGCGACGTGAGCTCGACCGAGGTGTCGCCCAGGGCGATGCAGGGATGCGAGACCGATCCGATTTCCGCGCGGGCGAAGACCGCAGCCGCCAACAGGGGAACCACCGAGGCCAGGATCTTGAGACGCAACATGACACTCTACTCGCCAGGCCCCGGGAACTCGCAACTGAGATGAGCGGGCCTTATGGTTTGCAGAGCGTAAAGGAAACTCGTTACCGCCGGGTTGATGCGCTTAAATGATCAAGCCAGCTGCCGCACATCCTCCGCGAGTGCGCGGTAGGACAGCGCTTCAGCAAGATGCAGCCGGCCGATCTTGTCGGCGGAATCGAGGTCGGCCAGCGTGCGCGCCACCCGCAGCACGCGGTGGTAGCCGCGCGCCGACAGCCGCATCGTCTCGGCGGCCTCGCGCAGCAGTTTTTGTCCCTGCGGGTCCGGCTTTGCGATCTCCTCCAGCACGGAAGCGGGCGCCTCGGCATTGGTGCGGACTTTTGGCAGGCCGGCATCGGCGTAACGCGCGAGCTGAATGTCGCGCGCCGCCGCCACGCGCGCGGCAACCTCGGCCGATCCTTCCGTCGGCGGCGGCAGGATCAGATCGGCCGCGGTCACCGCCGGCACCTCGATGCGCAGATCGATGCGGTCCATCAGCGGGCCGGAGATGCGCGCCTGGTAGTCGCCGGTGCAGCGGTCGATGCGGCCGCGCTTGCAGGCATAGCCGGGCTCGAACGCGTTGCCGCAGCGGCACGGATTCATCGCCGCGACCAGCATGAAGCGGGCAGGGTAGGTGACGCGGTGATTGGCGCGCGACACCGCGACCTCGCCGTTCTCCAGCGGCTGCCGCAGTGAATCAAGCACGCGTGGATCGAACTCCGGCAGCTCGTCGAGGAACAGCACGCCCTGATGCGCCAGCGAGATCTCGCCCGGCTTGGCGCGCATGCCGCCTCCGGTGAGCGCGGCCATGCTTGCGGAATGATGCGGCGAGCGGAACGGCCGCCGCGCCGTCAGCGCGCCGCCTTCGATCTCGCCGGCGACGGAGGCGATCATCGAGACCTCGAGCAGCTCGCCCGGCGAGAGCGGCGGCAGGATCGAGGGCAGCCGCGCCGCCAGCATCGACTTGCCGGCGCCGGGCGCGCCGATCATGAGCAGGTGGTGCCCGCCGGCAGCCGCGATCTCCAGTGCCCGCTTGGCGCTTTCCTGGCCCTTGATGTCGCGCAGGTCGAGCGTGGAGCTTGCTGCTTCATGCACCTTCGGCGAAGGACGCGACAGCACCTGCGTGCCCTTGAAATGGTTGGCGATCTGGATCAGCGATTGTGCGGCGATGATCTGGATGTCCGGGCTGGCCCAAGCGGCCTCGGAGCCGCAGGCGGCCGGGCAGATCAGTCCTTCCTCGCGCATATTGGCGCCGATGGCGGCAGGAAGAACGCCGGCCACGGGCGCGATGGATCCGTCGAGGCCGAGCTCGCCGAGAACGGTAAAGCCGGTCAGCGCGTCCGGCGGAATCGCCCCGATCGCCGCCATCAGGCCGAGCGCGATCGGCAGGTCGTAATGGCTGCCCTCCTTGGGCAGGTCGGCCGGCGCCAGGTTGACGATGATCCGGCGCGCCGGCAGCGCCAGCCCCGAGGCGATCAGCGCCGCGCGCACCCGCTCGCGCGCCTCCGACACCGCCTTGTCCGGGAGACCGACGATGGCAAACGCCGGCAGGCCGGGGGCGACCTGCACCTGCACGTCGACCGCGCGGGCCTCGATCCCCTCAAAGGCGACGGTGGAAACCCGCTGAACCATGCTCAAACCAGCCTGCCCCTCTCGCACAATTAGGGGTAGCAGAGCCGGGCGCAGTCCGCAAGAACAATACGGGAACGCTCTGGGAGAAGCTGCAAGTCCTAACCAGTCGTAAACACGGCCGAGACACTACGCCTCGAATGCTGCCCTCCGTCCTCAGCACATCCCAACGAATGTCCGCTACTCCTAGGCCTGCGGGATGGGCCGTGGTCTAACGGGTGAACAGTTCAAATGCTTGCAAATCGCCGGAGAAGCGAACGTCGGGTGTGCAGCCGGCTCGCCAAGATCCATTTTGGCGCGGGCTCGCTGCCGCGGGACTGCACCATCACCGATATCTCGGATGGCGGCGTGAAGGTCGTGGCGGAATTTCTGGAAGTGCCGCCGCAATTCACCATCATCTTCGCGCCGGACTATTCCCGCCAATGCCGCCTGCGCTGGCGCATCGGCTGCGAATTCGGTGCCGAATTCGTCGATTGAGACGCGGGGACTTCCGTCCTTAACGGGACTTTAGCGTTAATCGGCAAGCATCTCTGATCAGTCGCCGAGTGATCAGAGTATGTTCAAGCGTTTGTCCCTCGCCTTTCCGCCGGCGGGATATCTGTGTTCCGCCGTCCTGATCCTTGCCCTTGGCGGCTGCCAGACCACCGGTATCGAGGACGTCACCGGCGCGCTCGGCGGCAAGCAGGAATCCGCCGCCAAGACCAATGACAAGGCCCGCGGCAGGCCGGACATGGACGCCTTGCGCGAGCGTTACCGGGCCAAGCCCAGCGATCCCGCGATTGCCATCGAATACGGCAAGGCGCTGCGCGATGGCGGCCAGCGCGCTCAGGCGGTCGCGGTGCTCGAGCAGGCCGTGCTCGCCCATCCCGGCAACAAGGCGCTGCTCGCCGGCTACGGCCGCGCCCTCGCCGACAACGGCAATTTCCAGCAGGCCTTCGACGTCCTCGGCCGCGCGCATTCGCCTGAGGATCCCGATTGGCGCATCCTGTCGGCGCAGGGCGCCGCGCTCGATCAGCTCGGCCGCAACGAGGAAGCGCAGCAATATTACGCCGCGGCGTTGAAGATCGTGCCGGACGAGCCGACCGTGCTGTCCAATCTCGGCCTGTCCTATATGCTGCAGAACAATCTGCCGAGGGCCGAACAGGTGCTTGGCCGCGCTTATCAGCGCAATCAGAACGATGTGCGGGTCCGCGCCAATCTGGCGCTCGTGCTGGGATTGCAGGGCCGCGAGGCCGAGGCGGAAATCCTCGTGAAGGCAGATTTGCCGCCGGACCAGGCCGCGGCCAAGGTCACGGCGCTGCGGCAGCTGCTGGCAAAGAAGCAGCAGCGGGCGGACAAGTAGTCCGCCGCTTTTGGCGTACGCCTATGACGCCTTGCGATGCGGCGCGGAGCTGCGGCCTGATCTGCCCTTCAGCTTCTTCAAGAGCGGCTCGAGCAGCGAGCGTTTCGGCTTTTTCACCTCGCCGCGGCCGGCGAGGCGGTTCGCCATGTTCTGAAACAGCTCGGTGGTGCGGTGGTTCTTGGAGACCTCGGCGATCATCTGGCCGTTATTGGCCGCGGTCGAGAACAGCTTCGAATCGAACGGGATCACCGCGATCGGCTGGCTCTCCATGGTCTTGGCGAAGGCCTTGACCTCGATCTCGGCGCGCTTGTGCATGCCGACCTGGTTGAGGCAGTACAGCGGCGGCCGGTCGTTCGGCCGCGCCGCCTTCAGCACGCTCAGCATGTTCTTGGTGTTTCGCAGGTTCGCCAGATCCGGCTCGGCGACGATCACGATGTCGTCGGCGTTCACCAGCGCGCGCCGCGTCCAGCCGGACCATTGGTGGGGCACGTCGAGCACGATGCAGGGCGTGGTCATGCGCAGCGTATCGAACACGGCGTCGAAGGCTTCGGCGCCGAAGTCGTAGACGCGGTCGAGCGTGGCAGGCGCCGCGAGCAGGCTGAGGCGCTCGGTGCATTTGGCGAGCAGGCGTTCCATCAGCGCCGTGTCCGGGCGGTCCTGCGACAGCACCGCGTTGGCGATGCCCTGCACCGGGTCCTGGTTGTAGTCGAGGCTCGCGGTGCCGAAGGCGAGGTCGAGATCGATCACGACCGAATCGAGCGAAAGGTCGCGGGCGATGGTCCAGGCCACATTGTGCGCGACCGTGGACGCGCCGACGCCGCCCTTGGCGCCGACCACCGCGATGACGCGGCCGGTGATGATGGCCTCGGAGGCGGAGAACAGGCTGCAGATCGAGCGGACGACGTCGAGCGTTTCGACCGGGCCGACGACGTAGTCGTTGACGCCGCGGCGCACCAGCTCGCGATAGGGCGCGGTGTCGTTGGGATTGCCGATCACGACCACGCGGGTGCCGGGATCGCAGACGCCGGCGAGGTCGTCGAGCCCTTCGAGGATGTCGCGCGTGCCGTCGGATTCGATCACGATCACGTTCGGCGTCGGCATCGATTCATAGACTTCGATCGCCGCGGCGAGGCCGCCGTCCTTGGCGGTGAGGTGCGCCTTGGCAAGCCGGCGGTCCTGCCCCGCCGCGGTCACCGCGGCGAGTGTCTTCTCGGTCTCGCAAAAGGCCTGCACCGAGATGCGAGGGACCGGCGCAATGTGTTCCTCGGGGTGCCGCGGATCGTCCGCGTCGTCTTCGTGAAGCGCTGTCATTTGCCGATATCGCTGAGTTTGGCCTTGTCGGTCTCGGGTGAGGGAGTCGAGATCGCCGTACCCTTGCGGTAACGCTCGAAGGCGATGTCGCGTCGGGCGGTATAGGCGGGCGCCTCGGATCGCGGCTGCTCGAGGTCGGCGGGGTTGTCGATCATCGCCGCGAGATTGCGCTGACTGGCACAGCCCAGATTGAAATAGGGCCGGTTCTCGTTGTAGCCGGGATCGAGGATGTTGGGCCCGATGTCTTCCGGCCAGAGCCCGCAAGGGCCGGCGACCGCGGCGATCCTGGAATAGCTCAAGCGGATGGTGGGCAGCAGTCCGGGATCCTCAGGACGATAGGGATGCTGCACGATGGCGCGGGACGGCACGCCGCCGGATGCGAGCACGGAGCGGATCTCCCGATAGGTCGCGGCCGCCGCGCGCGAATTCGCGATGTCGACGGGGACGTCGACGACGACGGAGCCGGTGCCTTCGCGCACCCAGTCCCGCGCGATCCCCGCGATGTCCGAGTGCTGCGCGGCCGAGAGGCCGCCGCGCGCCTTGCCGACGAAGATGACGATCGACTTCTTGCCTTCCTGCACGGCGATCGGGTGGCGCTGGCGATAGTCGGTCGGCACCGTCTGGGTGACGATCTCGCCGGTGGTGTTGCAGGCGCCCAGCATGACGGAGAGGCCCGTCAGTGCCAGCGCGATTCTCAAGCTGCGACGTCGATCGGCAGATGTTGTCGTCATCGCCTGGTCCCCTCTTGCCCCGTGTCCTGCCCGGTCCCCAAACCGTCCGTCATCAGTCGATGATGAAGCCGAAATCACCCGGCGCTCCGTTGATCGGATCGACGCGGCGCGCGACGCCATAGAGACGGTTCATGCGGCCGAGCAGAGCGGTCTGCGCGTCCGAGGCCGGCGCGAAGCCGTCGTCGGGCCGCGACAATTCCTTCTGGGCGACCGCGCGCACCACATAGGGCGTCACGATCACCATCAACTCGGTCTCGTTGTTGACGAAGTCCTGGCTGCGGAACAGCGCACCGATGATCGGCACCTGGTCGACACCGGGCAGGCCGTTGATCGCCTGCTTGGTCTGCTGCTGGATCAGGCCGGCCATCGCCATCGAGCCGCCCGAGGGAATTTCGAGCGTGGTCTCGGCGCGGCGGGTCTGGATCGAGGGGATGGTGATCGAGCTGGTCTGGCCCGCGGACACCGCCTGCGTCACGGAGATGGCGTTCTGGTTCGACAGCTCCGAGACCTCGGTCATCACGCGCAGGCTGATACGTCCCTCGCTGAGCACGACCGGCGTGAAGTTGAGGGAGATGCCGAACTTCTTGTAGGTGATCTGGGTGGTACAGACGTGGGTGACCGGATCGCAGGAATAGCCCGCGGGGATCGGGAATTCGCCGCCCGCGATGAAAGTCGCGGACTCGCCGGAGATCGCCGTCAGGCTCGGCTCGGCCAGCGTCCGCATCACGCCGGCGCTTTCCATCGCCCGCATCGTGGCGTTGACGGTGGCCACGCCTTTTGCAAGTCCGGTAACACCGAGCCCGTTGCTGCTGACGAGCGGGCCGCCGGAGACCGAGAACGGGTTGGAGTTGTTGAAATTCACCACCGCGGTGCCGGCGTTCAGGCTGGCGCTGAGGTCGACACCGAGCTGCTTGACGATGTCGCGGCGCACTTCGCCGACGACGACCTTGAGCATCACCTGGTCGCGGCCGCGCACGACGATGTTGTTGACGACCTTCTCGGAGCCGCCGACCAGCTTGGCGGCGACGTCGCCGGCCTGCTGGGCCTCCACCGGGCTCGACACCGAGCCGGTCAGCATCACGCTGTCGCCCACGCCTTCGATCTGCACGCCCGGCAGCGATTGGCGCAGGGCCGTACGCATGCCGTTGAGGTCGCGCTTCACCGCGATGTCATAGGCGGCGACCTGCTGGCCGTCGGCGGTGAAGAACACGACGTTGGTCTGGCCGACCTGGCCGCCGATGATATAGGCACGCTGGGCCGAGCGGATCACCGCATTGGCGATCTTGGGATCGGCCACCAGCACGTCCTTGACCTCGCGCGGCAGGTCGATGACGACGGATTTGCCGACGCCGAGCGAAAGAGAACGCGTCCTCGCCGGCGCGATCGTCGCGACCGGCGACACACCGAGATCCGGAGCCTGCATCGGCGCCTGATCTCCGACCGGCGCGTCCGCAGCGCCGACGCAGTTCGGGGCCGCGAGCAGCCCCAGCATCAGCAGCGTCCCCACGAAGAACGAGCCTGCGCGCTTCCCCCGAATGCGCAGCCCCGTCCGATCATCCCCAAAGTTCATGATGTCCCCATCACTTCTGTGACGTTAGTTGCCGCGCCGGTACGCCGAAGCGGATGACGTTGACGCCATCGGTGACCTTGGCCGCCTTGTCCGCGATTGTGCCTTCCACCGCGTTGGCATCGACGATGCTGCGCAGCGCGAGCTGGAGCGTGCCGCCCTGGCGCGCGGCCGACAGCGTCGCGACCTGGTCGGGCTTGAGCTCGAGCGTTACGGTCTTGCCGACGACGGCGGTCTGGCCGTCCTTTTCCTTCGGCGCCTGGTCGATCGCGAGCACGCGGATATTGGTCAGGATCACCTCGGACAGAATGAGGTCGTTGCCGGCCAGCGCGCCATTGGCGTCGGGATTCTTCAGGCGGCGGGTCAGGACGATGTCGACGCGATCGTTCGGCAGGATGAAGCCGCCCGCGCCGGTCTCGGCTGAAATCTCGGTGGAAACGGCGCGCATGCCCGACGGCAGGATCGCAGCCATGAAGCCGGAGCCTTCGGCCCTGACCAGCTTCTGCTCGCGGATCGGCTCGCCCTGCATCAGGGGCACGCGTGCGATCGAGCCGGCGATCTGGGTCTGGGCTTCGGGCCTGCTGTCACGGCGGATGAAGGCGCTGCTCGCGGTTGCCGCAGGCCAGGCCTGCCATTGCAGATCGTCGGGCTTGAGCGCCTGGCCGAGCTGGATGTCGTTCTTGGCGATGAGGACTTCGACCGTCGGCAGCTTCTCGGCGACGGGCGCAGCGGGCGCGGGGGCATTCTGATAGCCGCTCGCCAGATACGCAGCGACGCCGCCGGCGGCCAGCGCGATGACGAGGACGACAATGCGTGCGGTGTTCATACGCTTCTACTCATACGCGGGGCACTCGAACCGCACCTGGCGGGTTCCCCCGTGTCGATGAGTAGGGAGTAAAAGTATAAGGGGTGTTGCGAGGCCGAACGCGATCGTCGGCGGCGCTGATGGTTCTCGGCAGATGGTGAACGCGGCGTTATTAGGTCGGCCAGCGGCCCCGTAGATTCACGTAAGCGCGCTCGTGCGTTTGCACGATGGGCGCGGCGTCATGGTGAACGGGGGGTTAGTGATGCGGACGTTTGCGGTCACGGCACGATCGCAGCGAGCTGCGCCGACACTGGTGATCCGTCATCCTGAGGTGCGAGGCTTGCGATGCATTGCATCGCAAGGTGAGCCTCGAAGGATGCGCGGCCGGGATGCAGCCGGGCCGTCGCCCTTCGAGGGCCGCTGAAGGAGCGGCCACCTCAGGGTGACGGTGATGGAGTCGCGTAGCCCGGATGGAGCGCAGCGCAATCCGGGCTACGTAGCTACTTCGCTCGCTTCTGTTCGATCACGTCCCAGATCTTCGCCGCGACGTCGGGGCCGCCGAGCCGCGCGATGGCGCGGATGCCGGTCGGGGAGGTCACGTTGATCTCGGTGAGATTGCCGTTGATGACGTCGATGCCGACGAACAACAGGCCGCGCTCGCGCAGCGCCGGGCCGACGGTGGCGCAGATCTCGCGCTCGCGCGGGGTGAGCTCGGTCTCCTGCGCCGCGCCGCCACGGACCATGTTGGAGCGGAGATCGTCGGCGGCCGGCACGCGGTTCACCGCGCCGGCGAACTCGCCGTTGACCAGGATGATGCGCTTGTCACCGTGCCTCACCTCGGGGATGAACTGCTGGATCACCCAGGCTTCCTTGAACGTCACCGAGAACATGTCGAACAGCGAGCCGAAATTCATGTCTTGCGGCATCACGCGGAACACTGCCGCGCCGCCATGGCCGTGCAGTGGCTTCATGACGACGGCGCCATGCTTGTCGCGGAACGCGTTGATCTCGTCGAGATCGCGTGAGATCAGCGTCGGTGGCATCAGCTGCGGAAAATTCATCACGAACAGCTTTTCCGGCGCGTTGCGCACCGAGGCCGGATCGTTGACCACCAGCGTCTTCGGATGGATGCGCTCCAAGAAGTGCGTCGAGGTGATGTAGGCGAGATCGAACGGCGGGTCCTGGCGCAGCAGCACCACGTCGAAGCCGTTCAGCGCCTCGCGCTTCGGCTCGCCGAGCGTGAAATGATTGCCCGGTTCGTCGCGCACGGTCAGCAGCTGAACCGGGGCGACGATCTCCTCGCCGACCATCGAGAGCTTGTCGGGCGTGTAGTAGGACAGTCCATGGCCGCGCTTCTGCGCCTCCAGCAGCAGCGCGAAGGTGGAATCGCCCTTGATGTTGATCCGGGCGATGGGGTCCATCTGGACGGCGACGTTGAGTTTCATGGTCTGCCTTTCAGGTCGAGGCGTCGAATGCCGCCAACACATGGCGCGGAAGTGAGCGCGGCGCAATCAGCATGGCGTCGAATCGCAATTCGAATTCGGCATGCTCGGGATGCGCTACGAGCCAGCCTTGCGCGGCGTCGATGATGCGCTGCTGCTGGCGCGGGGTCACCGCATAGGCGGCGTCATCGAGGCTGGCGCGGGCCTTGACCTCGACGAAGGCGATCAGGTTGCGCCGGCGCGCCACGAGGTCGATCTCGCCATGCGGCGTGCGGAAGCGTTTTGCCAGGATGCGATAACCCTTGGCCATCAGATAGGCCGCGGCGCGGCTTTCGGCCGAGATGCCGGTGCGGAACGCGGCGACGCGCTCGGGCGAGGCGATCTTGGGTTCCTTCGGAACCTCAGCCTTCGCCATCGCCGCCCCGCAGGTCCTTTGCGAGCTCGAGCGCGCGGGCATAGACCTCGCGGCGCGGCCGGCCCGAGAGCGCGACGGCATGCGCGACGGCATCCTTGACACTGTGCGCGGCGAGTTGCTCGCGCAGGAGGTCGTCGAGCGCATCCGATGCGAGCACATTGGCGTCGGCCGCTGGCGGAGCGATCACCAGAACGAATTCACCGCGCGTCTCCGGCGCGTCGGCTTGTCGCGCGAGCTCGGCGAGCGGTGCGCGCCTGACCTCCTCGTGCAATTTCGTGAGCTCGCGGCAGACCGCGGCCTCTCGCTCCCCCATGATCTCGGCCAGATCGGTCAAGGTGGCCTGCATCCGGTTGCCGGATTCGAACATCACCAATGTCGCGTCGATCCGCGCAAGCTCGGCCAGCCGCGCGCGGCGCGCCGCAGATTTCGCCGGCAGGAAACCTGCGAAAAAGAAGCGGTCGGTCGGCAGTGCCGCCACCGACAAGGCCGCCAGGACCGAGGATGGGCCGGGCAGCGCATGTACTGCATGGCCGGCGGCGCAGACCTCGCGCACCAGCTTGAAGCCGGGATCGGAGATCAGCGGCGTGCCGGCGTCCGAGACCAGCGCGACCGAGCCGCCTGCCGCAAGTGCCTCCAGGATCTTTGGCCGGGCGGCCTCGGCGTTGTGCTCGTGATATTGCTTGAGCTGGCTCGCAATGGCGTAGCGCTCGGTCAGGCGCCGCGTGATGCGGGTGTCTTCGCAGAAGATGACATCGACGCCGGCGAGCGTTTGAAGCGCGCGGAGCGTGATATCACCGAGATTGCCGATCGGGGTCGCGACCAGATGGAGGCCCGGTGCCGCCTTGGGCGCCGGAAGCCGATGGGCATCGATGGAGAAACCGCGCGAGGCGGTGTCTTGGGCTTCAGGCGTATTTATCGGAGCCGGCTTTGCGCGCATAATGAAGTCAACTTAGGCACGATCCCGAGGGCTGGGAACCGGCTCTTCGAAAAAGATCGTGCCGAGGCAAGGGGCGAGGAAAGACTGGAATGTGATCCGACAAGCGTCACATTCCCGAGGGAATGAAGCACCAGCGTCATATTCACGGCGGAAAGGCCGCCTTGATGCTGGGTACGGACGGCGGACAGCTAGCCAGGACTTTAAGGTGCGGCCGCGTTAAGCGGTTATTATCCTTTTGTTTTAGTTAACTATTTGCCGACAATATGCCTGAATCCGCGGCTTGTGTCGCGGGACGAGTGTTGTGACCGGCTGGCGATCGCTGGTCAGAAGAGAAGCTGCCATGCTGGGCCCGCGCGATTTGAAGTCTCCCGTTCAGGGGCCCCGGATGCCGGGGGCGACCCGGCGGAGTGCACTCGGCCTGCTGCTTGGCACACCCCTGCTGTCGGCCTGCGCCGGGGTGCAGCAGAGTCTCAGCCAGTTCTCCAACCCGTTCTCGAGCTCACCGCCTCCGGCCCAGCCGGCGGGTCCCCCGCAACAGGGGACGACTGCGGGCACCGGCGGGGTCAAGGTCGCCGTCATCCTGCCGCTCTCGGCTGCGGGCAATGCCGGCCTTGCCGCGCAATCCATGCGCAATGCCGCCGAGATGGCGCTGGCCGAGTTCCAGAATCCGAACATCCAGCTCCTGATCAAGGACGACAATGGCAGCCCGCAAGGCGCACAGGCCGGTGCGCAGCAGGCCGTCGACGAGGGCGCCGAGATCATTCTGGGACCGTTGTTCGCGCAGTCGGTGCCGGCGGTGGCCCAGGTCGCACGCACGCGCGGCATTTCCGTCATCGCGTTCTCGACCGATTCCAGCATCGCCGGCCGCGGCGTCTATCTGCTGTCCTTCCTGCCGGAGTCCGACGTCAATCGCATCGTCGAATATTCCGCCAGCATCGGAAAGCGCTCGGTTGCCGTGCTGGTGCCCGACAATGCCTATGGCAATGTCGTCGAAGCCGCGGTGAAGGCGGCGGTGCCGCGCCGTGGCGGGCGCATCGTCGCCTTCGAGAAATACGGCGCCGATCGCGCCACGCCGGCGCGCACCGTGGCACAGCAGCTGGGCGGTGCCGATGCGCTGTTCATTGCCGACGACGGCGATGCCGTTGTCACCGTTGCGGATGCGATGACGGCCGCGGGCGCGAATTTGCGCAACATCCAGCTGCTCGGCACCGGCCTGTGGGATAATCCCCGCGTCTATGCCAGCCCGGCGCTTCAGGGCGGGCTTTACGCCGCGCCGGATCCCGCCGGCTTCCGCGCTTTCTCCGGCCGCTATCGCACCAAATACGGCGCCGAGCCGATCCGCACCGCGACGCTGGCCTATGACGCGGTCGCGCTCGTCGCTGCGCTTGCACGCACGCAAGGCACCACGCGCTTCTCGCCCGACGTGCTCACTAACCCTTCCGGCTTCGCCGGCATCGACGGCCTGTTCCGCTTCCGCGCCGACGGCACCAATGAGCGCGGGCTTGCGGTGATGAAGGTGACGCAGGGTGGCGGCGTTGCGGTCGCCGGCTCGCCGAAGAGTTTTGGGGCGTAGCTCAGGACTACGGCTGTAGGTTGCGTTAGGCCGCGAGATCCGCGACCACCGCATCCAGCACGGGAAAACCGCTGCTCGTTACGCGCAGTCGTCCCGTCGCATCGACGGTGATCGCACCTTCCTCGCGCAACAGTGCGATGCGCTTGGGATCGAGCGGGCGGCCCGAGAGTGCCTTGTAGCGCTCGGGGTCGATGCCTTCGGCGAGACGCAGTCCCATCAGCAAGAATTCGTCGGCGCGTTCTTCGCTGTTGAGGAGATCGTCGGTGACCACGCCGTGGCCGTTGGTCTCGACCCGCATCAGCCAGGCCTCGGGACGCTTCTCGGTGGCGGTGGCGTGTCTGATGCCGTCGATGTCGAGCCGCCCGTGCGCGCCGGGGCCGATGCCGGCATATTCCTCGCCGCGCCAGTAGACCAGATTGTGCCGGCATTCGGCGCCGCGCCGCGCGTGATTGGAGATCTCGTAGGCGGGCAGGCCGAGCTTGTCGCAGGTCTCCTGCGTGACGTCGTAGAGCGCGCGCGCGAGCGCTTCATCCGGCGTCTTCAACTTGCCGGCCTGGTGCAGGCCGAAGAACGGCGTGCCTTCCTCGATCGTCAATTGATAGAGCGACAGGTGCTCGGCGGCCTCGCTCACCGCGAGCCGAAGTTCATCGGCCCACATCGCCGGCGTCTGGTCGGGCCGGGCGTAGATCAGGTCGAACGAATAGCGGTCGAACGAGCGGCGTGCGATGGCGACGGCATCGAGCGCTTCGCGCGCGCTGTGCATGCGGCCCAGGGCTTTGAGCGAGGCATCATCGAGCGCCTGCACGCCGAGCGAGACGCGGTTGACGCCGGCTGCGCGATAGCCGGCAAAGCGCGTGGCCTCGACGCTGGTCGGGTTCGCTTCCAGCGTGACTTCGGCGTCCTTCGCAACGGTCCAGTGCTTGCCGATGGCGTCAAGCACCGCGCCGACGGTTGCGGGTTGCATCAGCGACGGTGTGCCGCCGCCGAGGAAGATCGAGGTGACCTCGCGGCCGGGCGCGCGTTCGGCGGTCGTCGCGATCTCGCGCGCGAAGGCGGACGCAAACCGCGCCTCGTCGATCGCGGCGTGGCGGACATGGCTGTTGAAGTCGCAATAAGGACACTTCGACAGGCAGAACGGCCAGTGCACGTAAACGCCGAAAGCTTGGTTAGCGCGGCTCAAGGCAGATCTCCGCCAGTTTCACGAAGGCGCGGGCCCGGTGCGACAGGCCGAGGCCGAGCGGTGGCAGGCCGTGCTTCTCGATGCTTTCCATCTCGCCGAAGGTGCGATCGTGACCGTTGGGCAGGAACATCGGATCGTAACCAAAGCCGGCGGTGCCGCGTGGCGGCCACACCAGCGTGCCGTCGACGCGGGCCTCGACCTCTTCGAGATGATCGTCGGGCCAGGCGACGCAGAGCGCGGAGACGAAATGCGCGGTGCGCTTTGCGGGCGTGGTGGCACCACGCTCCTGCAGCAGGCGCTCGATCTGCGCCATCGCCGCGTTGAAATCCTTGGACGGACCGGCCCAGCGCGCGCTGTAGATTCCGGGCGCGCCGTCGAGCGCATCGACCACGATGCCGGAATCGTCGGCGAAGGACGGAAGCCCGGTCGCCTGCGCCGCCGCGATTGCCTTGATCGCGGCGTTGCTGCGGAAATCGTCGCCGGTCTCGTCCGGTTCGGCGAGGCCGAGCTCGCCGGCCGACACCGCCTCGACGCCGTGAGGCGCCAAAAGCTCCCGCATCTCGGCCAGCTTGCCGGGATTATGGGTTGCGATGACGAGCTTTCCGGTGATTCGGCGGTGCATGGCTTATTGACTACGCCACGGCCAGCTTCTGCAAGTCCACCAGCCGCGCAATGCCCTTCTGCGCCAGCGCCATCAGCGCCAGGAACTCGTCCTGGGTGAACGGCTCGCGCTCCGCGGTGCCCTGCACCTCGACGATGCGGCCGTCGCCGGTCATGACGAAATTGGCGTCGGTCTGCGCTTCCGAATCCTCGGCATAGTCGAGATCGAGCACCGGCGTGCCGTTGTAGATGCCGCAGGAGATCGCGGCGACGTTGTCGCGCATCACGTTGGCCTTGATCATGTTGCGCGCCTTCATCCAGTTGATGCAGTCGGCGAGCGCGACCCAGGCGCCGGTGATCGAGGCCGTGCGGGTGCCGCCGTCGGCCTGGAGCACGTCGCAATCGACCGTGATCTGGCGCTCGCCGAGCGCTTCGAGGTCGACGATGGTGCGAAGCGCGCGGCCGATCAGGCGCTGGATCTCGACGGTGCGGCCGCTCTGCTTGCCGGCGGCGGCCTCGCGGCGGGTGCGTTCGGAGGTCGCGCGCGGCAGCATGCCGTATTCGGCGGTGACCCAGCCGCGGCCCTGGCCCTTCAGCCATGGCGGCAGGCGGTCTTCCAGCGTGGCGGCGACCAGCACATGGGTGTCGCCGAATTTCACCAGGCACGAGCCTTCCGCATATTTGACCACGCCGCGCTCCAGGGTGACGGGGCGCAGTTCGTCGGGCGCACGGCGGCTTGGCCGCATGGGAAATCCTCCAAAACTCACGGGAAAGGCTGTTGGCGGTGCTTGTAGGTGGGGTGGGGGTGCGCGGCAAGGTCTTTTCACCCCTGTTTTCGGGTCCGCGAACGCGGCGCTTGTCAGAACCCTCGGGGATAGACAAATTACAAGTATCTGAGAGGAGTTACCGTCTGTGGCCCATCACGATCCGATCCATCTGATCGCGCCGCGCGCAGGCCTTGCCCAGCTCAACGAGCGTTCCCGCGACATCTTTCGTCAAATTGTCGAAAGTTATCTCGCGACCGGTGAGCCGGTGGGCTCCCGCAACATTTCCCGCCTGATCGCCATGCCGCTATCGCCGGCCTCGGTCCGCAACGTCATGGCCGATCTGGAACAGCTCGGCCTGATCTATGCGCCGCACACCTCCGCCGGCCGGTTGCCGACGGAACTCGGCCTGCGCTTCTTCGTCGATGCCTTGATGCAGGTCGGCGACCTCAACGAGGCCGAACGGCAGTCGATCCAGAGCCAGCTCACGTCCGTCGGTCAGGCGCACTCGGTCGAGGCCGCGCTGGACCAGGCGCTGACGCGGCTGTCCGGACTGACGCGGGCGGCGGCGGTGGTGTTGACGCCCAAATCCAATGCGCGGCTGAAGCACATCGAATTCGTCCGCCTGGAACCTGAAAAGGCCCTGGTGATCCTGGTCGGCGAGGACGGCCAGGTCGAGAACCGCGTGCTGACGCTGCCCCCTGGGGTTCCCTCGTCGGCGATCACCGAAGCCGGCAATTTCCTCAATGCGCGGATTCGCGGCCGGACGCTGGCCGAGGCGCGGCTCGAGCTCGAGACAGCGCTTGGCGAGGCCCGCGCCGAGCTCGATCAGCTGACGCAGAAGGTGATTTCGGCCGGCATCGCCAGCTGGTCCGGCGGCGAGAACGAGGACCGCCAGCTCATCGTCCGCGGCCACGCCAATCTGCTGGAAGATCTGCACGCGTTGGAGGATCTGGAGCGGGTGCGCCTGTTGTTCGACGACCTCGAGACCAAGCGGGGCGTGATCGACCTGCTCGGCCGTGCCGAGACCGCCGAGGGCGTGCGCATCTTTATCGGTTCGGAGAACAAACTGTTTTCCCTGTCGGGCTCCTCCACCATCATCTCGCCCTATCGGGATGCCGCCGGCCACATCGTCGGCGTTCTCGGCGTGATCGGCCCGACGCGGCTGAATTATGCCCGCGTGATCCCGACCGTGGATTATGCCGCCCGCATCGTCAGTCGCCTGCTGGGGGGCTGACCGGCGTCTGATCCGATCACGGGCGCTTGATTTTCGCTGCTCAAAGCACGATATGCGGGCCAACAATCCCTGGAAACGAGTTCGAGATTACAGCCGATGACCGATCGAGACCGGCAACCCGAAGACGCGGCCGCGCCGACTGGCGAGCCCGTGGTGTCGAAGCCCTACATCATGCCCGACGATCCCGAGCCCGGCTCGGTCGAAACCCTGCAGAAGGAAGTCGCCGAGGCGCGCGACCGTGTGCTGCGGACGCTGGCCGAGATGGAGAATCTGCGCAAGCGCACCACGAAGGAAGTCGCCGACGCCCGCCTCTACGGCATCACCGGCTTTGCCCGTGACGTGCTCGACATCGCCGACAATCTCCAGCGTGCGCTCGATGCCGTTCCGGCCGAGGCGCGTGCCGCCGCCGATCCCGGACTGACCTCGCTGATCGAGGGCGTCGAGCTTACCGAGCGCGCGCTGCTCAGCGCGCTGGAGAAGCACGGCGTGAAGAAGCTCGATCCGCAGGGCCAGAAGTTCGACCCGAACTTTCACCAGGCAATGTACGAAGTGCCCGATGCGTCGGTGCCGTCGGGCACGGTCGTGCAGATCATGCAGGCCGGCTACACCATCGGCGATCGCGTGCTGCGCCCGGCTCTCGTCGGTGTCGCCAAGGGCGGCGCGAAGGCCGCGCCCGCAGCGAACAACAACGAGTCGAGCGGCGCGCCGAATTGAGTTTTGCGGCGCGCCGAATTGAGTTTTGGCGTCATTCCGGGGGCAGCTCCTCCAGCCGCCCCGGAATGGCAGCTCGGAAATCCTACGCGTTCACCGCGATATCACCCGATTGAATCCGCTTCACGCCGGCCTTGGCCATGTCGGCCCAGGCCTTTGCCAGCGAGCCCTGGGTATCGATGCCGCGGCAGGCGTCTTCCACCACATAGACCTCGAAGCCCGCCTTGCGCGCGTCCAGCGCGGTCCAGGCGACGCAGAAGTCTGTCGCGAGCCCGGCGACGAAGACACGCTTGATCTTGCGGCCCTTCAAATATCCCGCAAGGCCCGTCGAGGTCTTGCCGTCGGCTTCGAGGAAGGCCGAATAGCTGTCGACGTCCCTGTGAAAGCCCTTGCGGATGATGAGTTCGGCGTGGGGGATGGACAGGTCCTTCGACAGTGAGGCGCCGTCGGTGCCCTGCACGCAATGGTCCGGCCACAGCACCTGCTTGCCGTAGGGAAGGTCCACGGTCTCGAACGGCTTCTTGCCGGAATGTACCGACGCAAACGAGACGTGGCCCGGCGTGTGCCAGTCCTGCGTCATCACCACGTTTGCAAACGCCTTCGAGATCTTGTTGATGACCGGCACCACCTGCTCGCCTTCCTTTACGGCGAGGCTGCCGCCCGGCAGGAAGCAGTTTTGCACGTCGATCACGAGCAGCGCGGAGCTTTCGTCCGGCTTGATCGATGTCGCTGCAAAGAGTGCGGTCGGCGCGAGGGTCGCCAGCGCCGTCGTGCCCAGCGCCGCGAGGATTTGTCGTCGATTGAGCATCGTTCGCCTCCCCTTAGGATGATCCAACGGAAGCGAAGCCTAGTTCCGTTCGTATACGAACAGAAGCCTGAAAATGCGGCCGGCTTTGGTGATGGGTTGGGCTGACAAGCCAACAGCATCGTCATCCCGGGGCGCGCAAAGCGCGAGCCCGGGATCCATGACCACAGGGAGGAGTTTGGCGAATACCTTTTGTAACCGCGAGATCACGCGGTATGGATCCCCGCCCCCCGTGCGCAATTGCGCAACTAGGCGGGGACGACACCGAGTGTGTAGGGCCGCCTCAACCTAGCCCTTCGGCTGAATCCCGTCGCGCACGGCGCGGAAGCGGGTGAAGGCGGCCTGCCACTGCTCGCGCGGGGCGCTGGCGATGATGCGGAGCGAGGCGCCGCCGCTCGAGAAGCGGATCCACTGCACCACGGTGACCGGGGTCTTGTCCTTGCCGCTGATGCCGTCGATCCGGGTCTCGAAGCCCTGCTGGCCGTTGATGCGGATCGGCTCGGACATGGTGACGCGGGATTCGCGCACGCCCGGGATCTGCAGCGCCGCCTCCTGGGCGAAGCGGGCGCGGTCGTCGGCGGCCTGCGGCGTGGCGCCGATCAGGCCGAGGATCATGAACGGCTTCGATTCATAACCGGTGCTCTCGTCGCCGTCGGCGAGGATGATGCTGGAGCCCGGCGCCAGCGTGCGGATGTCCTTGAAGTCGGCGAGATCGGTGATCTTGAACGGCATCAGCGCGATCTGCTCCTCGGCCGAGACCTGCTTGCGGGTCGCGGCGCTGGCAAACATCTGCCGCACCGCCTCGTCCGTGTAGATCTTGGTCGCGTTCTCCGGGATCTGCACCGCGACATAGCCGGAGAAGCCGGCGCCCGGCACGATCATCGAATAGCGCTTCACCGGGGTCTCCCCGGCCTTGCCGCTCTCGGTGGTGAAATAGGCGAGGCCCGCGGGCGTCTCGATCTTGTCCTGCTTGACGCCATTGGCGCCGGTCGGATTGGAGTTGAAGGCGCTCACGACCTCGCCATAGGCCGCCGGCGGCAGCTCGGTGATCAGCACCTTGACGCTGCCGTCCTCGCTTTCGAAGCCCGGAAAGGTCTTGGCCGTGTTGAGGCCGACCAACGGCACCATGCCGAGGCGCAAGCCGGGCGGAAACACGGCGTCGGCGGCGAGGGCCGGAAACGCGGAGCTAACGAGAAGGGCGAGCGCGGCGAGGGGACGGATCAGCTTCATGGGCACCCTGATTGGTTCACATTGAGGCCGTTCGATGGTGGTCCACCGGGCCGCTTTGTCGCGCGCAGCAGCTCTGGTGGCTGCCCCGGCCGGTCCGCCTTTTACCGGGTTTGGGCTTGCGGCAATAGGGCGGGCCGGCTTGCGGTAGCGGGGGCTTGCTGATGCCCGGACCTGTTAATAATTCCTCACCCGCAAGGGCGGTGAAGCCCGGATATGGTCTTTCAAAACCCGATGTTTTCGCGGCAGAAACCTAGCTGCGGTCCTTGCGGGCCCCTCCCCCCCTCCTATATGAGCGTCAACCATCGCAATATCGCGAATGTTTGATCTTAGGGGGTTTCGGTTCGGGTGCCTTCTGGGCCCAGCCAACCTGCCGCAAAAAGAAGGATATCAGGACCATGGGAAAGGTCATTGGGATCGACCTCGGCACCACGAATTCGTGCGTCGCCGTGATGGATGGCAAGAACGCCAAAGTCATCGAGAATTCCGAAGGCATGCGGACGACGCCTTCGATCGTCGCCGTCACGGACGACGGTGAGCGCCTCGTCGGCCAGCCGGCCAAGCGCCAGGCCGTCACCAATCCCGAGCGCACCTTCTTCGCAGTGAAGCGCCTGATCGGCCGCCGCTACGACGACCCGATGGTCGAGAAGGACAAGAAGCTCGTCCCCTACAAGATCGTCAAGGCTTCCAACGGCGACGCCTGGGTCGAGGCCGACGGCCAGACCTACTCGCCCTCGCAGGTCTCGGCCTTCATCCTTCAGAAGATGAAGGAGACCGCGGAAGCCCATCTCGGCCAGAAGGTCGACCAGGCCGTCATCACCGTTCCCGCCTACTTCAACGACGCCCAGCGCCAGGCGACCAAGGACGCCGGCAAGATCGCGGGCCTCGAAGTGCTGCGCATCATCAACGAGCCGACCGCGGCTGCGCTGGCCTATGGCCTCGACAAGACCAAGGCCGGCACGATCGCCGTGTACGACCTCGGCGGCGGCACCTTCGATATCTCCATTCTCGAAATCGGCGATGGCGTGTTCGAGGTGAAGTCGACCAACGGCGACACCTTCCTCGGCGGCGAAGATTTCGACATGCGCCTCGTCGGCTACCTCGCCGATGAATTCCAGAAGGAGCAGGGCATCAACCTGCGTAACGACAAGCTCGCGTTGCAGCGCCTGAAGGAAGCCGCTGAAAAGGCCAAGATCGAGCTGTCGTCGACGACGCAGACCGAGATCAACCTGCCCTTCATCACCGCGGACCAGACCGGCCCGAAGCATCTGACGATGAAGCTCACCCGCGCCAAGTTCGAGGCGTTGGTCGACGACCTCGTGCAGAAGACCGTCGAGCCCTGCCGCAAGGCGCTGAAGGATGCCGGCGTCACCGCCGGTGAGATCGGCGAAGTCGTCCTGGTCGGCGGCATGTCGCGCATGCCGAAGGTCCAGGAAGTCGTGAAGCAGCTGTTCGGCAAGGAGCCGCACAAGGGCGTCAACCCGGACGAGGTCGTGGCGATCGGTGCCGCGATCCAGGCCGGCGTGCTCCAGGGCGACGTCAAGGACGTGCTGCTGCTCGACGTGACCCCGCTGTCGCTGGGCATCGAGACGCTGGGCGGCGTGTTCACCCGCATCATCGACCGCAACACCACGATCCCGACCAAGAAGAGCCAGGTGTTCTCGACCGCCGAGGACAACCAGAACGCGGTCACCATCCGCGTCTTCCAGGGCGAGCGTGAAATGGCGGCCGACAACAAGATGCTCGGTCAGTTTGACCTGATGGGCATTCCGCCGGCTCCGCGCGGCATGCCGCAGATCGAGGTGACCTTCGACATCGACGCCAACGGCATCGTCAACGTGTCGGCCAAGGACAAGGCCACGGGCAAGGAGCAGCAGATCCGCATCCAGGCCTCCGGCGGTCTGTCGGAAGCCGACATCGAGAAGATGGTCAAGGACGCCGAGGCCAATGCCGAGGCGGACAAGAAGCGCCGCGAGGCCGTCACTGCCAAGAACGAGGCGGATGGTCTGGTGCATTCGACCGAGAAGGCTTTGGCCGAGCACGGTTCGAAGGTTGCCGAAACCGAGCGCCGCGCCATCGAGGATGCCGTCAGCGACCTCAAGGAGGCGCTGAAGGGCGACGATGCCGAGGCGATCAAGGCCAAGACCCAGACGCTGGCCCAGGCTTCGATGAAGCTCGGCGAGGCCATGTACAAGCAGCAGGCCGAGGCCGACGCCAAGAAGGATGCGGCCAAGGACGACGTCGTCGACGCGGAGTTCACCGAGGTCGACGACGACAAGAACAACAAGAAGTCCGCCTGAGCCCCGAGAGGGTGACATGCGGACGGCTTGGACCCCACACGCGCTACCGGCCTCCTCCCCTTCGGGGGAGGCCGACGTGTCGGGACGAACGGGACGAGTGCCCGTTACGATCGATCAATTTCCAGCCGTTATGCTGAACGCCGCCATGCCGTCTTCCGCCGCGAGGCGGAAGGCTGCCCGTATCGTCGCGGGGCGACGTCGTTTCGCTCCGACTTGAATCGCGATTGGATAGACCGAGCTCAACATGTCCACGTCCACCAAGCGCTGCTACTACGAGACCCTCGAAGTCGAACGCGATGCCGACGAAAGCAAGCTGAAATCGTCGTTCCGCAAGCTTGCGATGAAGTTTCACCCCGACCGCAATCCCGGGGACGACACCAGCGAAGTCAAGTTCAAGGAAATCAACGAGGCCTACGAGGTCCTCAAGGACAAGGACAAGCGCGCCGCCTATGACCGCTACGGTCATGCCGCTTTCGAGCAGGGCGGCGGCGGTGCCGGCTTCGGCGCGGGCTTCGCCTCCTCCTTCTCCGACATTTTCGAGGACCTGTTCGGCATGGCCGGGCAGCGTGGCCGTGGCGGCCGCGAGCGCGGCGCCGACCTGCGCTACAACATGGAAATCACGCTCGAGGAAGCTTTTGGCGGCAAGACCGCGCAGATCGAGATCCCCGTCTCGGTCACCTGCGAGGCCTGCTCGGGCATCGGCGCCAAGGCCGGCACCAAGCCGAAGACTTGTTCGACCTGTGGCGGCGCTGGCCGCGTGCGGCAGTCGCAGGGCTTCTTTACGCTGGAGCGGACCTGTCCGGGTTGCCAGGGCCGCGGCCAGATGATCGAGGATGCCTGCCCGTCCTGCTCGGGACAGGGCCGCGTCACCCGCGAGCGCACGCTGTCGGTCAACATCCCGCAGGGCGTCGAGGACGGCACAAGGATCAGGCTCGCCGGCGAAGGCGAGGCCGGGGTCCGCGGCGGCCCGCCCGGCGACCTCTACATCTTCCTGTCACTGGCTCAGCACCAGTTCTTCCAGCGCGACGGTGCCGATCTGCATTGTCGTGTGCCGATCTCGATGGTGACGGCCGCCCTCGGCGGTGAATTCGAGGTGCCGACCATCGAAAAGAGCAAGGCCAAGGTGAAGGTCCCAGCCGGAACCCAGTCCAACCGCCGATTCCGCATCGCATCAAAGGGTATGCCGGTGCTGCGGTCGCGCCAGATGGGCGACATGTATGTTCAGGTGGTGGTCGAGACCCCACAGAACCTCACCAAGAAGCAGCAGGAATTGCTGGCCGAGTTCGAAAAACTGTCCTCCGGCAATACCCAGCCGGAGTCCGAGGGCTTCTTCGCCAAGGTCAAGGATTTCTTCGGTAATCGGGCGAGTTGACTCGGCTTGACCGTATCGACTTCGGCCTATACGTCTTTATGACCATTTTCTGACACGCCGCGGTCCCGCGGTCCCGTCCGGTCCAGACATGCCATTGCCATCGTCCGCGCGTGCGTTGAAGAAGCCTCGTCTCGACGACGAGGTGCGCTTTCTCAGGTCGTGGATCGAAAAGCCGCTCCACATGGGCGCGGTTATGCCGTCGGGCAAGCTGCTGGCCCGGACCATGGCTCATTACGTCGATGTCGATTCGGACGCGCCCGTGGTCGAGCTCGGGCCCGGCACCGGCGCCATCACCTCCGCGCTGGTCGAGCGCGGCGTCGATCAGAAGCGTCTCGTCCTCGTTGAGTACAATCCCGGTTTCTGCGCGCTGCTGCGCGACCGCTATCCGCAGGCCAAGGTGGTGCAGGGCGATGCCTATCGTCTGCGTGATACGCTCTGGAACGTGTTGAGCGCGCCGGCGAGCGCGGTCGTCTCCGGCCTGCCGCTCGTGACGAAACCGATGTTGACCCGGCTGCGGCTGATCCGCGACGCCTTCACGGCGCTCGCGCCCGGCGCGCCCTTCGTCCAGTTCACCTATGCGGTGGTGCCGCCGATCCCGAAATCGCTGCCCGGCGTGTCCACAGAGGCCTCGGAACGGATCTGGATGAACCTTCCGCCGGCCCGCGTCTGGGTGTATCGCAAGGACTAATTCCGCCGGCTTCCTCCTATGCACGGCGGGCTCGTTTCGCCGAACGCATGGACGTGGATGCCCGCACCCAAGATCCTGGTCATTCCCGGCTCGCTGCGCACCGGTTCGCACAATGCGAAGCTGGCGGCAGCGGTTGCCTATGAATTCGCCCAGGCCGGCGTCGACGTCACCCGCATTTCGCTCGCCGATTTTCCGCTGCCGATCTACGACGGCGATCTCCAGGCCAAGTCCGGCGTGCCCAAGCACGCCATCAATCTCAAGCGCATGATCGGCGCCCATCACGGCGTTCTGTTCGTCTCGCCCGAATACAATGCCTCGGTGCCGCCGCTGTTGAAGAACGCGATCGACTGGGTCAGCCGCGTGCAGGATCCGCACGAGGCGCGCGGCGAGGTGTTCCGCAACCGTGCCTTCGCGCTCGCCGGCGCCTCGCAGAGCCGGTTAGGTGCGGCCCGTGCGCTGCAGGCGCTCAGGCTGATCCTGACCTCCTGCCACGCCAATGTGATTGCGCGCCAGCTCACGCTCGCCTTTGCCGACGAGGCCTATGACGATATGGACAAGCTCAAGAACGAGGGCGATATCGCCGCGTTGAAGGAGCTGGTCGCGCAATTGATCGACATTTCCCAACGCATGATGTGAGGTGACATGACGCCAGCCGAGATCGCCCCGAAGGACCGCCTGATCGTTGCGCTCGATCTGCCGAGCGTGGATGCTGCGGAGGCGATGATCGCGCGGCTCGGCGACAGCGTCACCTTCTACAAGATCGGCTATCAGCTCGCTTATGCCGGCGGCCTGCCGCTGATCGGCAAGCTCGCCGACAGGGGCAAGAAGGTTTTCGCCGATCTCAAGATGCACGACATCGGCAACACGGTCACGCGTGGCGTGGAGAGCGTTGCGAAGCTCGGTGCAACCTTCGTCACCGTGCACGCCTATCCGCAGACCATGAAGGGTGCCGTCGAAGGCCGCGGCAGCGCCAGCCTGAAGATCCTCGCGGTCACGGTGCTGACCTCCTACAACGACGACGATCTGCATGCGGCCGGCTATCGGCTCAGCGTCTCCGAGCTGGTCGAAGCGCGCGCGCAGCAGGCGCAGGTGCTCGGCGTCGACGGCCTCGTGTCCTCGCCCGAGGAGGTCGGGGCCTTGCGCAGGATCGTCGGCCATCAGATGAGCCTCGTCACGCCAGGCATCCGGCCGGCGGGTGCCGCCAGTGGCGACCAGAAGCGCATCATGACGCCCGGCCGCGCGATCACCGCGGGCGCCGATTATCTCGTGGTCGGGCGGCCGGTGGTGGAAGCCGCCGACCCCAAGGCCGTCGCAGAGGCGATTCATTCCGAGATCGCGCAGGCGCTCGGCTAACCATCAAGAACAAGGGAGAAGAACAATGGCAAAGGGCTACTGGATCGGGCGCGTCGACGTGAACAATGACGAGGGCTACAAGCCCTACGCCGTCGCCAACGGTCCGATCTTCAAGAAATGGGGCGGCCGCTTCGTCGTCCGCGGCGGCAAGTTCACCACCGTCGAGGGCGCCAGCCGCACCCGTAACGTCGTGATCGAATTCCCGGACTACGAGACCGCGATCGCCTGCTACAACTCGCCGGAATACCAGGCCAACATCAAGGTGCGCCAGCCGCACTCGATCGCCGACCTCATCATCATCGAGGGCTATGACGGCCCGCAGCCGGCGGACGGCTGAAGCGAGATCTTGTCTTACCCTCCCCTGGAGGGGGAGGGTCGGCACGTAATCGAGCGGAGCGAGATTGCGTGACGGGGTGGGGTGATCTCTCCACTCGGGCACTGCTCGTCGCGGAGGGACCGTCACCCCACCCCGCTCGCGCTGCGCGCGATCGACCCTCCCCCTCCAGGGGAGGGTGGGAGCGTGCCGCGCGTTCATGGGCCTCGGTTGCCGGAACTGTCGCCCCCCGCTAAAACGGCCCCGAAGAGGATCACACCATGTCCGACATGCGCTTGATTGTTGCAGGAGCCGGCGGCCGGATGGGCCGCGCGCTGGTGCGGGCGATCGCGGAGAGCAAAGGTGCGGTGCTGGCAGGCGCACTGGAGGCGCCGGGCTCGGAGCTGCTCGGCAAGGACTCCGGTGTGCTTGCAGGGCTGCCGGCCAACGGCATCAAGCTCTCGGCCGATCTCTGGGCGATGTCGAGGGAGGCCGACGGCATCCTCGATTTCACCGTCCCGGCAGCGACCATCGCCAACGTCGCGATCGCCGCCGAGCGGGGCATCGTCCATGTCGTCGGCACCACCGGATTGTCGGGCTCCGACAATGCCGTGATCAAGAGCGTCACCAATCGCGCCGTCGTGGTGCAATCGGGCAATATGAGCCTCGGCGTCAATCTGCTCGCCGCCGTGGTCAAGCGCGTTGCCAAGGCGCTCGACGAGAGTTTTGACATCGAGATCGTCGAGACCCATCATCGCATGAAGGTCGATGCGCCCTCCGGCACCGCGCTGATGCTGGGGCAGGCTGCCGCGAGCGGCCGCGGCGTCACGCTCGATGATCATTCGGAGCGTGGTCGCGATGGCATCACCGGCGCGCGCAGGCCCGGCAATATCGGTTTCGCCTCCTTGCGCGGCGGCACGGTGGCCGGCGATCACAGTGTCACTTTCCTCGGCCCGTTCGAGCGGCTGACGCTGTCGCATCAGGCCGAGGACCGCATGCTGTTCGCTCATGGCGCGCTGAAGGCGGCGTTGTGGGCGCATGGCAAGAAGCCGGGGCATTATTCCATGGCCGACGTGCTCGGCCTGTCTGACATCTGAACGAAACGGAAAGCAGTCAATGAGCGAACGTCTTCTCGTGCTCGTGCGCCACGGCCAGAGCGAATGGAATCTGAAGAACCTGTTCACGGGGTGGAAGGATCCTGATCTCACCGAGCTCGGCGTCAAGGAAGCGACCGAAGCCGGCCGCAAGCTGAAGGCACAGGGGCTTCAATTCGACGTCGCCTTCACCTCCGTGCTGACGCGCGCGCAACACACGCTGGATATCATCCTCGGCGAGCTCGGCCAGACCGGTCTGCCGACCTCGAAGAACCTCGCGCTGAACGAGCGCGATTACGGCGATCTCTCGGGCCTCAACAAGGACGACGCCCGCAAGAAATGGGGCGAGGACCAGGTGCTGATCTGGCGCCGCTCCTACGACGTGCCGCCGCCCGGCGGCGAAAGCCTGAAGGACACACTCGCGCGCGCGTTGCCCTACTACGTGCAGGAGATCCTGCCCGGCGTGCTCAACGGCAAGCGCACGCTCGTCGCCGCCCACGGCAACTCGCTGCGCGCGCTGATCATGGTGCTGGAAAAGCTGTCGCCCGAAGGCATCTTGAAGCGCGAGCTCGCGACCGGCGTGCCGATCATCTATCGGCTCAACGCGGATTCGACCGTGGCCTCGAAGCTGGATCTGGCGGGCTAACCTCTTCGCCCCTCCCCGCAAGCGGGGCGAGGGAGAAGACCTACTGCATCCCCAGCTGCCCGGCTTCCCAGCCCAGCATCGCCTGCTTGCGGGTGATGCCCCAATGGTAGCCGGTGAGCGTGCCGCTCTTGCCGAGCGCGCGATGGCACGGCACGACGAACGAGACCGGGTTCTTGCCGACCGCCGCGCCGACGGCGCGTGAGGCCTTCGGGCTATTGATGTTGCAGGCGATGTCCGAATACGACACCGCGCGGCCCATCGGGATCTTCAAGAGCGTCTCCCGCACCCGCACCTCGAAATCGGTGCCGATCATCACCACACGCAGCGGCTGGTCCGGCCGCCAGAGTTTCGTGTCGAAGATGCGTGCGGCGAGCGGCGCGGTGCCTTCGTCATCCCAGACATAGGTGGCGTTCGGCCAGCGCCGCGTCATGTCGGCGAGCGCGACCTTTTCCTCTCCCTGGTCGGCGAAGGCGAGGCCGGACAGGCCGCGATCGGTGGCGATCACGATCGCCGTGCCGAACGGCGAGGGGTGGAAGCCGTAGCGCAGGGTGAGGCCGGCGCCGCCGTTCTTCCATTCGCCCGGCGACATCGCTTCGTGCGTGACGAAGAGATCGTGCAGCCGGCCCGGGCCCGAGAGACCTGAGTCGAGCGCGGCGTCGAGGATGCTCGCGGAGTCCCTGAGCAGGCCCTTGGCATGGTCGAGTGTGAGCGCCTGCATGAACGCCTTCGGCGTGATCGAGGCCCAGCGGCGGAACAGATGGTGCAGCTCATCCGGCGTGACGCCGGCCGCATCCGCCATCGCCTCGATGGTCGGCTGCGCGCGCCAGTTCTCCGAGATGAAGGCGATTGCCCGGCGCACCGAATCATAGTCGCGCAACGCGGCGTTCTGGGGGCCCGGCTTGGTCAGGCGCTGGTCATGTATGGCGAGTGTCATCATGATCGGAAATGTAGGAGAGGGACGGGTGGGAAACCACCCGATTTCCGACGTGAATCAGTGGATCGGGTTGTAGGTCGGGCCGCGCTTGGCGGCGTTGAGCGCTTCGACCAAGCCTTTGTAAAAGCTTGCCTTTTCATCCGGCCCCAGGAATCGGGCGATCCGGATCTGATGGCCGCGCGAGATCAGATAGAGATGCTCGATGCCAAAGTCCTCGTCGACCTCCATGTCGAGCCGGACCCAGAGCGGGTTGAACGTCCATTCCGCGACCTGGCCGCGGTGGCTGACGCGCCGCACCCGCAATTCGCTCGTCGTGACGGTGATCTCCTCGCGCGCCCGCGCGGTGCGGAAATTGGCCCTGAAGGCCCACCAGACCACGAGCACGTCGAGGCCGAAGAAGCCAAGCACCGGCCAGGCGCCCTTCATCAGGAAGACGAGGCCGGTGGCGAAGCTGACGATGCTCAGGAACAGCATCACGGCCAGGAAGCCGGTGCGATCGAGCGAGCGGTGCGGCGTCAGCAGCGCGGAGAAGATCTGCTGCTCGCGCAGATCTTCAAAATGCTTGTGCTCAATTTCGTTGCCTGGCCTCATCGTCCCTCAGTATATCCCGATCATGGCGAAAATCACCCGCAAGTCGGCCCCGCGCAAAGCGCCCGTGCCGAAGAACAAGACAAAGTCGGCTGTTGCGAAGCTCAAATCCGCTCCAAAAGCGGCGCCGGCGAAAAAATCGCTCAAGGCGGCAAAACCCGGTTTCTCAAAGCCCTGGACGCCGGCCGAGGTTCACGAGGTCTTCAGCCGTTTTCGTAAGGCCAACCCGGAGCCGAAGGGCGAGCTCGAGCACGTCAATCCATTCACGCTGCTGGTCGCCGTGGTGCTGTCGGCGCAGGCCACCGATGCCGGCGTCAACAAGGCCACGCGTGCCTTGTTCGAGGTCGCCGACACGCCGCGGAAGATGCTCGACCTCGGCGAGGAGCGTCTGCGCGACTTCATCAAGACCATCGGCCTCTACCGCACCAAGGCGAAGAACGTGATCGCGCTCTCGGCAAAGATCCTCAGCGAATTCGGCGGCGAGGTGCCGCGCACGCGCGCCGAGATCGAGTCCTTGCCCGGTGCAGGACGCAAGACCGCCAATGTCGTGCTCAACATGGCTTTCGGCGAGCACACCATGGCGGTCGACACGCATGTGTTCCGCGTCGGCAACCGGACCGGACTTGCGCCCGGCAAGACGCCGCTGGAGGTCGAGCTCGGCCTCGAAAAGGTGATCCCGGCCGAGTTCATGCTGCATGCCCACCATTGGCTGATCCTGCACGGCCGCTATACCTGTCTCGCGCGCAAGCCGCGCTGCGAGGTATGCCTGATCAACGATCTCTGCCGGTGGCCGGAGAAGACGGTCTGAGCTACGACCGGTCGTTGCGGGCTCTTGGTCGTCCCGCACCAACCGCGCTGAGCGCGCAGCAGTCTGGGGTGATCTCGTGAGCCAGCAGGAACAAGTTCCGTCGTCGCCGCCTGCCGCCACCCCGGCTCCGTCGCCCAGGCCGACACAGCGGCCGGCCGCTTCGCTGTGGAGCCGGTTCGCGATCCCGCTATTCGCCGTGATCGTCGCGCTCGGCTTCGTCGCGCTGGCGACGCTGCGCTTCGACGAATGGGTCGGCAACGCGCCGGTCCAGACCACCAATGACGCCTATGTGCGGGCCGAGCTGACGCGGCTGTCGAGCCGCGTCTCGGGCGAGGTGCTGACCGTCGCCGTGACCGACTTCGAGCGCGTCAAGACCGGCGATCTCCTGATCCAGATCGACCCCGCCGATTACGAGGCGCAAGTCGCGCAGGCCGAAGCCAACGTCGCCGCCGCGCAGGCCGCACTCGACAATCTCGCCAACCAGATCGAGCTGCAATATGCGACGATCGCGCAGGCGCAGGCCGCGCGGCTCTCGGCCGAAGCGCTGGAGGTCGAGGCGCGGCAGGAGCAGGAGCGCCAGCAATCGCTGTCGCAGACCGAATCCGGCACGCGGCAGCGATTCGAGCAGGCCGTCGCCGCTTACGCCAAGGCGCAGGCCGACGTGCGCGCCAGCCGCGCGGTGATCGCAGCCCAGCAGCACCAGCTCGAGGTCCTGCAAGGCACCAGGAAGCAACGCGCCGCCGACGTTGCGGCGGCCAAGGCAACGCAGGCGGGCGCCAAGCTCAAGCTGGGCTACACGAAGATCACGGCACCGTTCGACGGCGTTGTCGGCGAGCGCCAGGTGCAGCCCGGCGATTACGTCAATATCGGCACCAATCTCATCAACGTGGTGCCGCTGCCAAAAGTCTACGTGATCGCGAATTACAAGGAGACCCAGCTCACGCACGTGGCGCCGGGCCAGACGGTCGAGATCACCGTCGACAGTTTCCCGCGCGAGACGCTGCGCGGCAAGGTCGAGCGCATTGCGCCGGCGACGGGCTCGCAGGTCGCGCTGCTGCCGCCCGACAACGCCACCGGCAATTTCACCAAGGTGGTGCAACGCATTCCCGTCCGGATCCAGCTCGACGAAGGCCAACCGCTGTTGGCGCGTCTCGTGCCGGGCATGTCGGTCGTCACCCGCATCGACACCAGGGGCGGCGATGGCGGAAAATGACGACGGCGATCGCGGGCCGCTCTCGCGCGGTGGCGTCGCGCCGCAGCCGCTGTTCGCCGTGGCGGCGGTGCTGCTCGGCTCGTTCCTCGCCAATTTCGACAGCCGGCTGACCACGGTCGGCCTGCCCGATCTGCGCGGCGCCTTCTCGCTCTCGTTCGACGAAGGTGCCTGGCTCTCCACCGCCGGCATCGGCTCGCAGATCTTCATCGCGCCCGCGGTGGCCTGGCTCGCGACGGTGTTCGGGCTGCGGCGCGTGCTCGGCATTCCGAGCCTCGTCTACGCGCTGATCTCGATGATCATTCCGTTCGTGCACGATTATCCGACCTTGCTGGTCTTCAGCGTCGTGCACGGCCTTTTGCTCGGCACCTTCGTGCCGGCGACACTGATGATCGTGTTCCGCAACCTGCCGATCCGCTGGTGGCTGCCGGCGATCTCGATCTACGCGATCCGCGTCGGCTTCGCCTTGGATACCTCGACCTCGCTGGTCGGCTTCTATGTCGAGCATCTCGGCTGGCAATGGCTCTATTGGCAGGGTGTGGTGATCGCGCCCTTGATGGGCCTGATGGTCTATCTCGGCACGCCGAACGAGCCCGTGAACCGCGCGCTGCTGCGCGAGGCCGACTGGGGCGGCATGCTGCTGCTCGGCGCGGCCGTCTCGATGATCTATGCCGGTCTCGACCAGGGCAACCGGCTGGACTGGCTCGGCTCCGGCACCGTGATGGCACTGCTCGTCGCCGGCGCCGCGCTGTTCGCAGCGTTCCTCCTCAACGAGTCGCTCGTCCGGCAGCCCTGGGCACATGTCAACGTGCTGTTCTCGCGCAATATCGGCCTGGGTCTGGTCCTGATCCTGCTCTATACGCTGACCAGCCTGTCCAATGCGTCGCTGGTGCCGAACTTCCTCGCGACCATAGCTGTGCTCAGGCCGGAGCAGAGCGGTCACCTGCTGCTCGTCTATGGCGCGTTGCCGATGTTCGTGCTGGTGCCGCTCTCGATCTGGCTGCTCAGGCACTTCGATACGCGCACCGTGGTGGTCGCTGGTTTTGCCTGCTTTGCCGCCGCCAATCTTTGGGGCACGCAGCTCACCCATGAGTGGGCCCGCGAGGATTTCTCCGGCATCGTCCTGCTGCAGGCGATCGGGCAGTCGCTGACTCTGCTGCCGCTCATCATCACGCTGCTGTCGAACTCCGACCCGAGCCGCGCGACGTCGTTCGCCGCCTACATCCAGATCATGCGGCTTGGCGGTGCCGAGATCGGCGTGGCGCTGATGGGCACGTGGCTGCGCGTCCGCGAGCAAGTCCATTCCTTCTATCTCGGCCAGAACCTCGGCGTTGGCGATGTCGATGTGATGCAGAGATTGAAGCAACTCGCCGACCATTTCGCGGCCCATGGGACTGGATCGGCGCCGGCGCGCGCGGTCGGCACGTTGGCAGGCATCGTGCAGCGCGAGGCCAATGTGCTCGCCTATATCGACGGCTTCTGGCTGTGCTTCTGGCTCGCGGTGGCCGCCCTCGGCGTCGTCGCACTGATCATCCGCGCGCCGCCCGGTCCGTTCACGCCGGCACCGTTCGGCTTCGCCAAGACGGTGCTGCGGAAGTGCGGCGTGCAGGTGACGTAGGGTGCGTCACCGCATCTGCCGCGCCGGCTCGATCAGTTCGGGTCGCGGGCCTGACAGCCGCTTGTGCATGTGGACCATGAAGGCCATGCCGAAGATCGGCGTCGCCAGATTGACGATCGGGATCGAGACGAAGGCCGCGATGAAGAGGCCGGCGGTGAAGATGGTCGCGGCATTGTCGCGCCGCATCGCCTTGGCTTCCTCCGGCGAGCGGAAGCGCATCGCCGCGAGCTCGAAATATTCACGGCCCAGCAGCCAGGCGGTGGCGAGGAAGAAGATCAGGAAACCGGCGCCGGCGAACAGCACCAACGGCAACGCGGCGAGGTAGACCAAAATCGTCAGCAGCGCGGTCTTGACGCCTTCGAGGATCGCCTGGCTGAACGGCAGCGCAAGGCCCGGCTGCTCGGCGGGATAATGCTCGCGCTCGACGATGTCGGCGACGTCGTCGACGAACAGGCTCGCCACCAGCGAGGTGATCGCCGGCATCAGGAAGATGCCGCCGAACACGACGCCGAGGCCCGCCGCGATCGAGACGATCCAGGACAAGACCTCGAGCGAGGCGTGCCAGCCCGGCCCGAGCAGGCCCTCCAGCCATACCTCGCCGGAGGTCGCAAACCAGCTGAGCAGCCGCTGCAGGCCGATCGCCAGCACGGTGATCAGCACCAGCGCCAGCCCGATCGATCGCCACAGGATCGAGCGCATCGGCGGCGAGATCATTTGCGACAGCGCCTTGATGGCGGCATCCAGCATGGGGACCCTCAGAGGTAAATGACCAGCGAGAGGTAGACACCGATTGCGGCTTCGGCAAGGGGAGGGTGGCCGCGCTGCGGACGGCTGCGAACACGGCGCGAGCCCTTGCTTACCCTCCCCTGGAGGGGGAGGGTCGGCACGTGATCGAGCGAAGCGAGATCGCGTGCCGGGGTGGGGTGATCTTTCCCCACGGGCACCGCCTCGGTGGAGAGACTGTCACCCCACCCCGCTCGCGCTACGCGCGATCGACCCTCCCCCTCCAGGGCAGGGGAATCGCATGTGGTTTTGAGGGTGGTATTGCGCGGTCCAGCGATATGGATTCTGAAGAGGACTCCCGATTCGGCGTGGGGGTCCTATGCGCAAGATTCGCAGTATCTTCAGTACGTTGCCCGATCCGCGTGCACCCAACGCACTGCACGACCTGCTGGATCTCATCGTCATCGCGCTGGCAACGGTGTTGTGCGGAGGACAGGGCGCGACGGATATGGAGGTGTTCGCGTCGTCCAAGGAAAAGCTGTTGCGGCAATTCCTTCGGTTGGAGCACGGAATCCCCAGTCACGATACGTTCAGCCGGGTCTTCAACGCGCTCGATCCGGGGGCTTTCGAACAAGCCTTCCGAAGCTTTATGGCAGCATTCGCAGAGGCCAACGGGATCAAGCTCACCGGCGTGGTGGCAGTCGATGGCAAAGCTGTTCGAGGAGCCTACGAACGCGGTCGCAGCGCCACGCCACTGCACATGGTCAATGTCTTTGCGACCGAAGCCCGCATGGCCCTGGCTGCATGCAAGGCGCCAGGCCGCAACGAGGCCCAAGGTGCCCTGGATGTGCTGCAAATGCTTTCGCTCGAAGGCTGCATCGTCACTGCCGACGCCCTGCATTGCAATCGTCCCTTCGCCAAGAAGGTGCTCGAGCGTGGCGCCCACTACGTGCTGGCTCTCAAGGAAAATCAAAGCAAACTGTTCGCGGAGGTCGAGCGCTGCTTTGCCCGCTCGGGCAAGCGCAGCGTGGCTCAACGACGCGAGCCGAGCACGCACGATCGATGCGAATCCCGGCGCGCCACCGTCATGCGCAACATCAGTCTGGGTACGACAAACCGCTTTCCCGGAGTGGCGGCCGTGGCTCGCATCACTTCGCGCCGACGACTGCATGGCAAACCCGCCGGCAAGCCGTCCGTGCGATATTACTTGTTGTCCAAATACCTGCCCGCAAGACGATTGTTGCAGGTCGTCCGAGGCCATTGGAGCATCGAGAATCAGTTGCACTGGGTGCTCGATGTCGTCTTTGGCGAAGACGCTTGCCGAACCAGAAAAAACAACGGCCCCGAGAACTTCGCGATCTTGCGGCGAGCTGCAATCAATCTCATTCGAGCCCACCCCGCCCGCATCTCCATGCGACAGAAGGTCAAACGAGCAGGCTGGGAAGACGAATTCCTTCTCAGCCTTATCGGTCACATGCGATAGCCCTGCCTGGAGGGGGAGGGTCGGCTCACATCGAGCGGAGCGAAATGTGAGCCGGGGTGGGGTGAAGGTGTCTCCACCGCCAACAGCGCCCGTGGGGAGAGATCACCCCACCCCGCTCGCGCTGCGCGCGATCGACCCTCCCCCTCCAGGGGAGGGTATGAAGGAACGCGGCGCGATTCAGGTTGGCGTTTTTCGATTCCGCCGGTGCTCAAGGTGCATGGCTTCCGCTTCACGCGAGCCATAGAGCTCCACATAGATGCGCTCCATCACGGCGGTCAGATCGTTCGAGACCTCCGAATTCCAAAATCGGATGACGCGACAGCCCTCGTTCTCAAGCCAGCGTTGGCGGTCGAGGTCGTGCGCAGCGGTGGCGTCCTCGTTGTGGTGCCCGCCATCGAGCTCGATGATGAGGCGCTTGGCTGGACAAAAGAAATCAACCACGTAAGGACCGATCGGCACTTGCCGGCGAAAGTGCGATCCGTCCATCGGGAGCTCCTTCAGGGCACGCCACAACATGCGCTCATGGGGCGTCGTGTTCGCTCTCAGCTTCTTCGCGGCAGCGCGTCGGATCGATGTCGAGACCATTGCTGCGGCTTCACCCCACCCCGCTCGCGCATTTGCGCGAGCGACCCACGGGCGAGCTACGCTCGTCCCGGACCCCTCCAGGGGAGGGTAAGCGAGGCGTCAGGTTAACGCAACTAACGGATGTCGAACTACACCGCCGCCGTGGTGACGCCGCCGTCGATGACGATGGTCTGGCCGGTCATGAAGCTCGACGCATCGGAGGCGAGATAGGCGACGGCGCCGGCGATCTCGTCGGGCTCGCCGATGCGGCGCAGCGGCGTGGTGGCGGTGCGGCGCTTCAGCATGGCCTCATCCTCCCACAGCGCGCGGGCGAAATCGGTCTTGACGAGGCCGGGTGCGATGCAGTTGACGCGGACGCCCTTCGGGCCCCATTCGCCGGCCAGCGATCGGCACAGCGCGAAATCGGCGGCTTTCGAGATCCCGTAGGCGCCGATCACGGTCGAGCCGCGCAGGCCGCCGATCGAGGAGATGATGACGACGGAGCCGCCTCCGCGCGCGGCCATCTGCGGGATCGCGAGCGCGGAGAGCCAGATGTTGCTCTTCACGTTCGAGCCCATGATCTTGTCGAAGGCCTCGTCCGTGATGTCGAGCAGCGGGCCGTAATACGGATTCACCGCGGCATTGCAGACGAGGACGTCGATCTTGCCGTAATGCTTGGTGGCGCCGGCGATCAGCGCCTCGACCTCGTTCTTGCGCGCGATGTTGCAGGGAATGACGGTGGCATCGCCGCCGGCCGCATTGATGCCGTCAGCGACTTCCTTGCAGGCGTCGGCCTTGCGGGAGGAGACCACGACCTTGGCGCCGAGCTTGGCCAGCAGCTCGGCGGAGGAGCGGCCGATGCCGCGGCTGGAACCGGTGACCACGGCGACCTTGCCGGTGAGATCGAACGGGGTGTTTTTCATGGGTTTGCCTTCTTCCAGGTCATTCCGGGGCGCGACGAAGTCGCGAGCCCGGAATCCATTTCACCGCGCGTATTGCCGCCCGATGGATCCCGGGTTCGCGCTACGCGCGCCCCGGGATGACAGCGTGGCTAGACCAACCCGCCCGCGTCGGCGACGCGACGCTGGTGGTAGTCGGTATCGCCGAACGAGTTCTCGATCATGGTCAGGCGCTTGAAGTAGTGGCCGATCTTCGCCTCCATGGTCATGCCGATGCCGCCGTGGAGCTGGATCGCCTGCTGTCCCACGAACTTCAGCGACTTGCCGATCTGCACCTTGGCCGCGGCGATGGCGTTCGAGCGCTCCTTGGCGTTCTCGAAATCGTTCGCCATGGTCGCGAACATCGACATCGAGCGCGCCTGCTCGGCCGCGACGAACATGTCGGAGGCGCGGTGCTGCAGCGACTGGAACGAGCCGATCGCGACGCCGAACTGCTTTCGCGTCTTGATGTACTCGACCGTGGTCTTGAGCGACTCGTCCATCAGCCCGACCGCCTCGGCGCAGAGCGCGACACGGGCTTCGTCCACCACGCGCTCGATCAGCGCGAGCGAGTCGTCGGGATTGCCGATCGCAGCATCCGCGCCGACCTCGACACCCGTAAAGGTGATGTCGGCGGCGTGGAGGCCGTCCTGGGTCGGATAGGACTTTTTCGTCACGCCCTTGGCGCCCGCCGGGACCAGGAACACGCCGATGCCGCTACTGTCGCGGCGCTCGCCCTTGGTGCGCGCGGTGACGACAAGCGTGTCGGCGTTCTCGCCGTTGAGCACGACGAACTTCTCGCCGTCGATGACCCAGCCGTCGCCCTTCTTCTTCGCGGTCGTCGAGACGTCGAAGAGATCGTAGCGCGAGTTCTTCTCGAGCTGGGCAAACGCGAGCGTCTTGCTGCCGTCGATGATGCCGGGCACGTGCGCGGCCTTCTGCGCGTCGCTGCCGGCATGGCGCAGGAAGCCGCCGCCGATCACGACCGTCGCCAGATAGGGCTCCAGCACCAGCGCCTTGCCGAGCGCTTCCATCACGATCATGGTCTCGACGCCGCCGCCGCCGAAGCCGCCATCGGCCTCTGCGAAGGGCAGTCCGAGCAGGCCCTGCTCGGCGAGCTTGAGCCAGACGGCTTTGCTCCAGCCGCCCTTCTCCTTCATGTACTTCTTGCGCTGCTCGAAATCGTAGGAATCGGTCAGCAGGCCGTCGATGCTTTCCTTGAGAAGCCGCTGCTCCTCGTTCAGATCAAAATCCATGTCTTTGGTTCCTCGTACCCGGAATTTTTGCTTCGTCATTCCGGGATGGCCCGAAGGGCCAGGCCCGGAATCCATTTCGCCTCAGCGTATGCGGCCCGATGGATTCCGGGCTCGCGACTACGTCGCGCCCCGGAATGACGGTGAAAACACTGCCCTCCCCGCCTCCGCGGAGAGGAGTGGATCACAGCCCCAGCACCGCCTTGGCGATGATGTTGCGCTGGATCTCGTTGGAGCCGCCGTAGATCGAGACCTTGCGGTTGTTGAAATAGCTCGGCGCGATCTGGGCGGTCCAGTCCATGGCCTCGTTCGAGCCGTCGTCGCCATGCACGTCGTAGGGCGCGGCGAACGGGCCGATCACTTCCATGAGCAGCTCGGTGGTGGTCTGCTGGATCTCGGAACCCTTGATCTTCAGCACCGAGGAGGCCGGATTGGGCTTGCCCTTGCCGTGCTTGCCTTCATCGGCGACGACGCGCAGCTGGGTGAGCTCGAGCGCCTTCAGCTCGATCTCGCAGGCCGCGAGCTTCTCGCGGAACGCTGGGTCCTGGATGATCGGTTTGCCTGACGATTCGACCTTGCCCGCGAGATCGCGGATGCGGCGCAGCCGCTCCTTGGAGACGCCGACGCGCGCGATGCCGGTGCGCTCGTTGCCGAGCAGGAATTTGGCGTAGTCCCAGCCCTTGTTCTCCTCGCCGATCAGGTTCTCGATGGGCACCTCGACGTCGTCGAAGAAGACCTCGTTGACCTCATGGCCGCCGTCGATGGTCTGGATCGGGCGCACGGTGACGCCCTTCGACTTCATCGAGAACACGATGAAGGAGATGCCCATCTGCTTCTTGGCGTTGTTGTCGGTGCGGCAGAGGCAGAAGATCATGTCGGCGTGCTGGGCGAGCGTGGTCCAGGTCTTCTGGCCGTTGATGATCCACTTGTCGCCACGGCGCTCGGCTTTCGTCTTCAGCGAGGCGAGGTCTGAACCCGAGCCCGGCTCGGAGAAGCCCTGGCACCACCAGTCGTCGACATTTGCGATGCGCGGCAGGTATTTCTTCTTCTGCTCCTCGTTGCCGAAGGTGTAGATGACGGGGCCGACCATGCTGACGCCGAAGGCGAGCGGCTGCGGCGCCGGATAGGACTGCAGCTCCTCGTTGAAGATGTAGTGCTGCACGCTGGTCCAGCCCGTGCCGCCATATTGCTTGGGCCAATGGCTGACGCCCCAGCCCTTCTTGTTGAGGATGCGCCACCATGTCACCATCTCGTCCTTCGAGAGGTGACGGCCCTCGACCATCTTGCGCCGGGTATCCGGCGGCACGTTGTCGCGGAAGAACTGCCGCACTTCCTCGCGAAACGCCTGCTCTTCTTTCGTGAATGCGAGATCCATCGGATCCTCCTGTGAGCGTTATTTTCTATTCGTCATTCCGGGGCGCGCAAAGCGCGAACCCGGAATCCAGAAGTTTGCGGCTCGAGATTCCGGGTTCATTCGCTAACGCGAATGCCCCGGAACGACGGAGCCCGTTTACTGCAACACCTCGAAAAGTCCCGCCGCACCCATGCCGCCGCCGACGCACATGGTGACGACCGCGTACTTGGCCTTGCGGCGGCGGCCTTCGATCAGGGCGTGGCCGGTGAGGCGCGCGCCCGACATGCCGTAGGGGTGGCCGACCGCGATCGCGCCGCCGTCGACGTTGATCTTGTCGGGATCGATGCCGAGCTTGTCGCGGCAATACAGCACCTGCACCGCGAAGGCTTCGTTGAGCTCCCAGAGGCCGATGTCGTCGACGGTGAGGCCGTGGCGCTTGAGCAGGCGCGGCACGGCGAAGACCGGGCCGATGCCCATCTCGTCCGGCTCGCAGCCGGCCGAGACGAAGCCGCGGAAGATGCCGAGCGGCGCAAGACCCCGCTTGGCGGCTTCCTTGTCGCTCATGATCACGGAGGCGCTGGCGCCGTCGGAGAGCTGGCTGGCATTGCCGGCGGTGATCGAGAAGCCCTCGCCGCGCACGGGCTTGAGGCCGGCGAGACCTTCGAGCGTGGTCTCGGGACGCGGGCCCTCGTCCTGCGACAGCGTGACGTCCTTCATCGAGACGACACCGGTCGCCTTGTCGGTGACCGCCATCTGCGTCGTGATCGGCGCGATCTCGTCCTTGAACTTGCCGCCCTGCTGCGCGGCCGCGGTACGGCGCTGGCTCTCGAGCGAATATTCGTCCTGCTTCTCGCGGGAGATGCCGTAGCGCTTGGCCACGACCTCGGCGGTGTCGATCATGGGCATGTAGACCTCGCCCTTGATCTTGAGCAGCGCCGGATCCTGGGCGTGGAAGCCGTTCATCTTGTCGTTCTGCACCAGCGAGATCGACTCGCCGCCGCCGCCGACCGCGATCTCGACGCCGTCGAAGATCACCGAGCGCGCGGCAAGCGCGATCGCCTGCAGGCCCGAGGCGCATTGCCGGTCGATGGTGGTGCCGGCGACGGTGACGGGAAGGCCGGCGCGCAGCAGCGCCTTGCGCGCGATGTTGCCGCCGGTCGCGCCCTGCTGCAGGGCTGCGCCCATCACGACGTCCTCGATCTCCTTCGGATCGACTTTTGCGCGCGCGACGGCTTCACCAATCGCGTGGCCGAGCAGGGTTGCGCCCTCGGTGGCGTTGAGTGCGCCGCGATAGGCCTTGCCGATCGGGGTGCGGGCGGTGGAAACGATGACGGCGTCGGTCAAGAACGACCTCCTGATGCGAGTGGGTTGGATTGTGACGGCTTCTGCTGCTGGCGCAATTCGTGGCGCGACAATTTTCCGACCGGCGTGCGCGGCAGATCGGCGACGAATTCGACCTCAGCCGGCAATTCGTGCTTGCCGAGCTTGCCGGCGAGCTGCGTGCGCAGCTCCTCGAGCGAGAACGGCTTTGCGCCCGGCTTCAGCTTGATGAAGGCCTTCGCTGCCTCGCCGCGGTACTGGTCGGGGATGCCGAGCACGATCACCTCGTGCACGCCCGGAATGGTGTAGATCGCCTGCTCGATCATCTGCGGATAGACGTTGAAGCCGCCGGAGATGATCATGTCCTTCTTGCGGTCGACCAGGAAGAAATAGCCGTCGGTGTCGACATAGCCGATGTCGCCGGTGAGGAAGCGGCCGTCCACGAAGGCGTCCGTGGATCCCTCCGGCTTGTTCCAGTAGCCTTTGGTGACGTTCGGGCCCTTGATCCGGATCTCGCCGACCTCGCCCGGCGGCAGCACGCGCCTCGGGTCGTCGAGCGCAACGACGTCGAGCTCGATGCCCGGCAGCATCAGGCCGATCGAGCCCGGCTTGTCGGGGCCGGTGGGCGGATGGCCGGTGCCGGGCGAGCAGGTCTCGGTCATGCCCCAGCCGCTGCGCAGCTTCTTGCCGACCTTGCGCTCGAAGAAATTGGCGATCTCCACCGGCAGCGGCGCGCCGCCGGAGCCGATCGTCGCGAGCGAGGAGAAGTCCCGCTTGTCGAGATCCGGGAGCGCCGCGATCGCGATCCACATCGTCGGCACGCCCGGGAAATAGGTGGCGCGCTTGACCTCGATGTCGCGCATCACGGCTTCGACGTCGAAACGCTGATGGATGGAGATCAGATTGCCGCGGCTGAGCGAGGACAGCAGCACCACGGTGAGCGCGTAGATGTGGAACAGCGGCAGCACGCAGATCACGCGCTCGACCACGTCACCGCGCGCGGCGCGCGACGGCTTGCCCCAGACATCGTAGATCGACACCGCCGAGGTGAGATTGCCGTGTGTCAGCATCGCGCCCTTGGGCAGGCCGGTGGTGCCGCCGGTATATTGCAGCAGCGCGACGTCGTCGGCCGTCACGGACGGCCATTGCGCCGGCGCGGTGGCGCCCTCGACGAAGGTCTTGAAGGTGACGATGCGGGGATCGCTGGGGATCGCCGCCTGCGGCGTGCCGACCTTGCCCCAATCATCATCTTCGCAGACGACGAGCTTGTCGATCAGGCCCTTGTCCAGGAACTTCAGCGCGGTCGGCAGCAGCGCCTGGAGATTCGAGGTGACGAGCAGGCGCGAGCCGGAATCTGAGACCTTGTGCGTCAGCGCGATCTCGCCGTCGAGCGGGGAGAGATGCGCGACGCGGGCGCCAGCCTTCAGCGCGCCGAAGAAATTGACGGGATGATCGGGGGTGTTGCCGAGGAATAGCGCCACCGAGGTGTTCTTGCCGATGCCTGCGCGAAGGAACGCCGCCGCTGCGCGCTCGGCCTGAGCTGCGAGTTCAGTGTAGGTGATCGGACGGTCGCGGAATTCCAGCGCGGTGCGCGGGCCGTAATCTGCCGCAGCTTTTGCCAGGAGGTCGGGCAGCGAGCCCTGGACGATGGGATCGTCCCACCGCACGCCCGCGGGGTAAAACTGTTCGCCAGGATGGGTCATTTTCTGCATCACATTCAGTGGTCATTCCGGGGCGCGACGAAGTCGCGAGCCCGGAATCCATCAGGCAGCGCACCCGGAGGCGAAATGGATTCCGGGCACGGCCCTGTGGGCCGTCCCGGAATGACGCCGAGAGTGCGAGCTCCCATCACGCCGCTTTCGACGCCGCGGCCAACGAGGCGAATGTCTTGCCTTCGGCCGCGAGCTTCTTCAGCAGCGGGGCCGGCTCGAGGCTGGGGTCGTTGGTCTCCTTGGCGTAGAAGGCCAGCCGATCGGCGATGTGCTTGAGGCCGACGCTGTCGGCCCAGAACATCGGGCCGCCGCGATAGATCGGCCAGCCATAGCCGTAGAGCCAGACCACGTCGATGTCGGACGGACGCGCCGCGATGCCCTCTTCGAGGATCTTGGCGCCTTCGTTGATCATCGGATACATCATGCGCTCGAGGATTTCCTCGTCGCTGACGACGCGCTTCTTCCGCCCCAGACGCAGCAGCGTCTCGTCGATCAGCTTCTCGACCTCCGGATCGGGCAGCGGGGCACGGCTGCCGGCTTCGTACTTGTAATAGCCCTTGCCGGTCTTCTGGCCGAAGCGGCCGGCTTCGCACAGCGCATCCGCGATCTCCGACTTGATGCCGCGGTCCTTGCGCGAGCGCCAGCCGATGTCGAGGCCGGCGAGATCGCCCATCGCGAACGGGCCCATCGGCATGCCGAACTTGGTCACGACCGCGTCGACCTGCTGCGGCAACGCGCCTTCGAACAAGAGCTTCTCGGACTGCTTGCCGCGCTGGGCCAGCATGCGGTTGCCCACGAAGCCGTCGCAGACGCCGACCACGGCCGGCACCTTCGCGATTTTTCGCGCGATGGTCACGGCGGTGACCAGCGCGTCCGGCGCGGTCTTGTCGGCGCGCACGATCTCGCACAGCTTCATCACGTTGGCCGGCGAGAAGAAGTGCATGCCGAGTACGTCCTGCGGACGCTTGGTCGACTTCGCGATCTCGTCGATGTTCAGATACGAGGTGTTGGAGGCGAGCACGGCGCCTGGCTTGGCGTACTGGTCGAGCTTGCCGAACACTTCCTTCTTCACCGCCATGGTCTCGAACACGGCCTCGATGACGAGGTCGGCATCGCCGACATTCTCGATGCCGACGACGCCGTTGATCAGCGCCATGCGCTTGGCGGGCGCGTCCGCCGGGATGCCGCCGCGCGCCGCGGTCGCTTCCCAGTTCTTCTGCATGATGCCCATGCCGCGCTTGAGCTGCTCTTCGCCGGTCTCGATCAGGGTGACGGGCACGCCGGCATTGGCAAAGGACATCGCGATGCCGCCGCCCATGGTGCCGGCGCCGAGAATGGCGACACGGTTGACCGGGCGCGACTTGGTGCCTTCAGGCACGCCCGCGATCTTGGCGGCCTCGCGCTCGGCGAAGAAGGCGTAGCGCTGCGCCTTGGACTGGTCGCTGGCGACGAGCTTGAGAAAACCCTCGCGCTCCTTCTTCAGACCTTCGTCGAAGGGTAGGTCAATGGCGTAGCCGACGGCGTCGGCGGCGGCGAACGGCGCCTCGAGGCCGCGCGACTTCTTGGTCATGGCCGCGACCGCATTGGTGAAGATCGAACGGTCGGCCTTGGCGGCCGCGATCTTGGAATCGTCGTCGCGCAGGCGCCGCAGCGGGCGCTTCTCGGCCAGCAGCTTGCGCACGAAGGCTTCGCCGCCCGCCGCCGGACCCTCGACGATCTCCTCGATCAGGCCGTTCTTCAGCGCTTCCGCAGCGCCGATGGGATCGCCACCGACGATCATCTTGACGGCGAGCTCGGGGCCGACCGCGCGCGGCAGGCGCTGGGTGCCGCCGGCGCCCGGCAGCAGGCCGAGCTTCACCTCGGGCAGGCCGAGCTTGGCCTCTTTCACTGCAACGCGGAAATGACAGGCGAGCGCGACCTCGAGGCCGCCGCCGAGCGCGGTGCCGTGAATGGCGGCAACCACCGGCTTCGGCGAATTCTCGATCTCGGACAGCACGTCGTTGAGCGCCGGCGCCTTCGGCGGCTTGCCGAACTCGGTGATGTCGGCACCCGCGATAAAAGTGCGGCCGGCACAGGTCAGCACGATGCCCTTGATGGCGGGATCGGCGACAGCGGCCTTGACGCACTCCAAGATACCACCGCGCACCGCGGCACTCAGCGCGTTGACCGGAGGGCTGTTGACCGTGACGATACCGACCTCGTCATGACGCTCAAGCTTGACCACTTCGCTCACGGTGTTCCCTCCTTGGTGGGGATTAACTTTTGTTCGATTTCGCGGTGCGGAATTTAATTCCGCATCTTGACGGCAGGGTTATTTTGAAGCACGTGGCTTGTCAACGACTCCGCGCAAGAAGCAGATCAGGGATGAAGCGTACAGGAAAGAAGACTGCGACAGATCGGAATTTCGTCGTCGCGCTTTCCCGCGGACTGGACGTATTGCGAGCCTTCCACCCCAATGACGGCCTGCTCGGCAATCAGGAGATTGCGGCGCGCACCAACCTGCCGAAGCCGACGGTTTCGCGGCTGACTTACACCTTGACCAAGCTCGGCTATCTCGCGCCGGTTCCCCGCTTCGAGAAGTACCAGCTCACACCCGCCGCGATGTCGCTCGGTTACGCGGCGCTCGCCAATCTCGGTGTTCGGCATTTGTCCGAGCCGTTTCGCGAGGATGTGATGCGCGCGACTGGCGGCGCCGTCGCCGTCGGCGGCCGCGATCGTCACAGCATGATCTATTTCGGACAGAGCCGCGGCAGCGAAACGGTCGGCGTTCAACTTGACGTCGGCTCGCGCGTGCCGATTGCAACCAGCGCGATGGGCCGGGCCTATTTCTGGGCACTCGACGACGCGGACCGCGCGGAGCTGTCGCGCCTGTTGCGCGAACATTACGGCAGCCGCTGGCCGAAGATGCGCGACGGGCTGGAACGCTCCGGCGAGACCGTCGCGAAATACGGTTTTGCGATTTCGGTCGGCGACTGGCACGACGATATCGGCGCCGCGGGCGTCGCGCTCAAGCTCAACGACGGAACCGGACCTTACGCGTTCAACTGCGGCGCGCCCGCATTCCGCTTCACGGAAGAGCGTTTGATCAACGACATTGGACCGCGTCTCTTAGCGATGGTAAGGAACATCGAAGCGGCGCTCGGGGGTCTGATGCCGCATTCCAAAAAAGACGTCAGCAAAAAGCTGAAATCAGGAGGGAAAGTTGCTCGTGTGGCCGAGGGGATCAGATAGGCTTTGTCAACGTCGGGAGCGGTTCGCATCGCCCCTTCGCTCACTGAACGACGTGAGCGAGACGAGATGACGCAGGCACAGCTCGCGCAGGGGACATCGCCCCTGCTCGCCGTTCGCGACGTCAGCGTCGTGTTCGGCGGCATTGTCGCGCTCAACGGCGTGTCCTTCGACATGCAGAAGGGCCAGATCCTCGGATTGATCGGCCCCAACGGCGCCGGCAAGACCACGCTCTTCAACTGCCTGTCCCGGCTCTACCAGCCGTCATCCGGCGATATCCTGATGGAGGGCGCGAGCATCCTGACGCGGCCGCCGCACCGGATCGCCGAAATCGGCATCGGCCGCACTTTCCAGAACGTGGCGCTGTTTCCGAACCTCTCGGTGATGGACAACGTCCGCGTCGGAACCCACGCCCGGACGTCCAGCGACATCATCAGCGACTCGCTGCGCCTTGCCTGGATTCGCCGGAGCGAGACCGACGTGAACAAGAAGGTGCACGACATCCTCGCCTATCTCGATCTCGAGGACGTCGCCCACACCGTGGTGTCCGGCCTGCCCTTCGGCACGCAGAAGCGCGTCGAGCTCGCACGTGCGCTCGCGGCCGACCCGAAGATCCTGCTGCTCGACGAGCCTGCCGGCGGCCTCAATCACGAGGAAGTCTACGTGCTGGGCGATCTCATCCGCAAGATCCGCGACGAGCGCCACATGACCGTGCTGCTGGTCGAGCATCACATGGGACTCGTGATGTCGATCGCCGACCACGTCGTCGCGCTGAATTTCGGCAAGAAGCTCGCAGAAGGCACGCCCGCCCAGGTGCAGGCCGACCCCGACGTCATCAAGGCCTATCTCGGGAGCAAGGACCAATGACGACGCTGCTCAACGTCAAGGACCTGCGCGCCTATTACGGCCAGGTCCAGGCGCTCCACGGCCTGTCCTTCTCGCTCAACGAGGGCTCGCTGACGACGCTGCTCGGTGCCAACGGCGCCGGCAAGACCACCACGCTGCGCGCGATCTGCAACATGGTGCGCTCGACCGGCGGCATCGAGTTCGACGGCAAGCCGCTGAACAACCGCTCGACCGAAAGCATCGTGCGGTTCGGCATCGCCCATGTGCCGCAGGGCCGCGGCACCTTCACCACCATGACGGTGGAGGAGAATCTCCAGCTCGGGGCCATCACCCGCAAGGACAGCGCCGGCATCGTCTCCGACATCGAGCGCATGTATGCGCATTTTCCGGTGTTGAAGCAGCGCCACACCCAGCAGGCCGGCACGCTCTCCGGCGGCGAGCAGCAGATGCTCGCGGTCGCTCGCGCCTTGATGCTGCGGCCGCGGCTGATGCTGCTGGACGAGCCGTCCTTCGGCCTCGCGCCGCTGGTGGTGCGCGACCTGTTCGGCATCCTCGGCAAGATCAACCGCGAGGACAAGGTGTCGATCCTGGTGGTCGAGCAGAACGCCCAGCTCGCGCTCGAGCTTGCCGACCAGGCCTATGTGATCGAGACCGGCCGCATCGTGATGTCGGGCAACGCCAAGGACATCGCGAACAACGAAGAAATCCGCAAATCCTATCTGGGTTACTGAGGGAGCCGGCACAATGGAGCTGTTCACCAACCAGGTCCTGGCCGGCATCGCCACGGGCGCGATCTATGCCTGCATGGCGCTCGCCGTGGTCATGATCTACCAGGCCATCGACCATCTCAACTTCGCGCAAGGCGAGATGGCGATGTTCTCGACCTTCATCTCCTGGCAGCTGATGCAGTGGGGCGTGTCCTATTGGGCAGCCTTCGTGATCACGCTGGCATTCTCCTTCGTCGCCGGCATCGCGATCGAGCGCATCCTGTTCAAGCCGCTTGCCAAGGCGCCGGTGCTGACCAACGTCGCCGGCTTCATCGCACTGTTCGCGATCATCAACTCCTCGGCGGGCCTGATCTGGGACTTCACCATCAAGCAGTACCCGACCCCGTTCGGCTCCGCGCCGTTCCTGGGCAGCCAGCTGATCTCGACCCACCAGGCCGGCATGATCGGCGTCACCGTGCTGCTGCTGCTCGGCCTCTACTTCTTCTTCCAGTACACGCGGATCGGCCTTGCGATGCGGGCCGCAGCCTCGGTGCCTGAATCGGCCCGGCTCGTCGGCATCAACACGAGCTGGATGATCGCGCTCGGCTGGGGCATGGCGACCGCGATCGGCTCGATCGCCGGCATGCTGATCGCACCGGTCGTGTTCCTGGAGCCCAACATGATGGGCGGCGTGCTGATCTACGGCTTCGCCGCGGCGGTGCTCGGCGGGCTCTCCAGCCCGTTCGGCGCCGTGGTCGGCGGCTTCCTGGTCGGCGTCTTCGAGAACCTCGCCGGCACCTACATCCCCGGCGTCGGCAACGAGCTGAAACTCCCGATCGCGCTCGCGCTGATCATCTCCGTCCTGGTCGTCAAACCCGCTGGCCTGTTCGGCCGGCAAATCGTCAAGCGAGTTTGATCATGAGCGCAGCAGAAGAAGTCGTTGCCGAAGGCCACCAGGCCGTCGAGGCCGTTCCGAAGCGAGCCATGACGCTGGGTACCGGCACCTCGCTGGTGGTGCTGGCGGCGCTGTTGCTCGTGCCGATGTTCGTCAAGAACTTCATCATCTTCCAGATGACGATGCTCCTGATCTACGGGCTCGCCGTGCTGGCGCTCAACATCCTGACCGGCGGAAGCGGCCAGTTCTCGCTCGGCCAGAGCGCCTTCTACGCCGTCGGCGCCTATACGTCGGCGGTGCTGATGGAGCACGCCAACATCAACTACGCGCTGACGATTCCGATTTCCGCGACGGTCTGCTTCGGATTCGGGTACCTGTTCGGCAAGCCGGCGCTGCGGCTGTCGGGTGTCTATCTCGCGCTCGCGACCTTCGCGCTCGCCACCGCGATGCCGCAGCTCCTGAAGCTGAACTTCCTGGAACACTGGACCGGCGGCGTGCAGGGCCTCGTCGTCACCAAGCCGGACGCGCCGTTCGGTCTGCCGATGTCGCAGGACACCTGGCTGTACTACTTCACCCTCATCGTGACGGTCGCGATCTACCTCCTTTCGGTGAACCTGTTGCGCTCGAGGTCCGGCCGCGCCTTCATGGCGATCCGCGACAACGAGATCGCGGCGTCCTCGATGGGTGTCAACGTCTCCCGCTACAAGACGCTGGCTTTCGGCGTGTCGGCGGCGATCACCGGCGTTGCCGGTTCGCTGGGCGCCATTGCGGTGCAGTTCGTCGCTCCCGACAGCTACACCATCACGCTGGCGATCTCGCTGTTCCTCGGCATGGTCGTCGGCGGCGTCGGCTGGCTGCCCGGCTCGTTCGTCGGTGCGGCCTTCATCATCTTCGTGCCGAACATGGCGGAGAGCATTTCCAAGGGCCTCTCCGGCGCCGTGTTCGGCGTGCTGCTGTTCCTCGTCATCTACCTCGTGCCGCACGGCGCAAGGCAGATCGCGATCCTGGGCCAGCAATTCGCCGGCAAGCTCAGGAAGAACTGAAAACCAGTTGAATTAGAGAAGGAGACCGAATTGAACTTTGGAAGAACACTGCGAGCCGCCGCGCTGGTCACGGCAACGGCGGCCACCACTCTCACCTCCGGCGCAGCACTCGCCCAGAAGAAATACGACACCGGCGCGTCCGATACCGAGATCAAGATCGGCAATATCATGCCGTACAGCGGTCCGGCGTCGGCTTATGGCGTCATCGGCAAGACCGAAGAAGCCTATTTCAAGATGATCAACGACAAGGGCGGCATCAACGGCCGCAAGATCAACTTCGTCACCTATGACGACGGCTACTCGCCGCCGAAGGCCGTCGAACAGGTGCGCAAGCTGGTCGAGAGCGACGAGGTGCTGGCCGTGTTCAATCCGCTCGGCACACCCTCGAACAGCGCGATCCAGAAATATCTCAACGCCAAGAAGATCCCGCAGCTGTTCGTCGCCACCGGCGCCACCAAGTGGAACGATCCGAAGAACTTCCCCTGGACCATGGGTTGGCAGCCCTCATACCAGAGCGAAGCGCATATCTACGCGAAATGGCTGATGAAGGAGAAGCCCGACGCCAAGATCGCGATCCTCTATCAGAACGACGATTTCGGCAAAGACTACCTCAAGGGCACCAAGGACGGCCTCGGCGCCAAGGCCTCGTCCATGATCATCATGGAGGAGAGCTATGAGGTGTCCGAGCCCTCGATCGACGGCCACATCGTCAAGATCAAGGCGGCCAATCCCGACGTGCTGCTGATCTACACCACGCCGAAGTTCGCGGCCCAGACCATCAAAAAGACGGCCGAGCTCAGCTGGAAGCCGCTGCAGATCCTCACCAACGTGTCGATCTCGGTCGGCAGCGTGATGAAGCCGGCCGGCTTCGAGAACGCGCAGGGCGTGCTGTCGGCGGCTTACGCCAAGGATTCCACCGATCCCCAGTGGGCCAACGATCCCGGCATGAAGAAGTGGAACGAGTTCGTCGACAAGTACATGCCCGGCGCCGACAAGTCCGACACCAGCATGGTCTATGGCTATGGTGCTGCGTCAACCCTCGCCAAGGTGCTCGAGATGTGCGGTGACGATCTCACCCGCGCCAACATCATGAAGCAGGCCGCGAGCCTGAAGGACTTTGCGCCGGATACGCTACTGCCCGGTGTCAAGATCAACACCAGCCCGACCGACTTCGCCCCGATCGCCCAGCTCCAGATGCAGCGCTTCAAGGGCGAGAAGTGGGAACTGTTCGGCGAGATCATCAGCGGCGACGTCGCTTCCGAGTGACACGCTGACGTCATAGTCCGGCCCCGAGAAGCCCCCGCGAACGATCGCGGGGGCTTTTTGTTGACGACACACGCCAATCTTGTTCAATGCGGCGTCGAGCCAACTCGGGGTGGGAGAATGATGACTGCCGTTCGATTTCAGGTTGCGGCGCTTCTGGCCGTCGTCGCGTTGTGCACTGCGATGGGCAGCAGCGAGGTGCTGGCGCAGAAGAAATACGACAGCGGCGCTTCCGATACCGAGATCAGAATTGGCAATATCATGCCCTATAGCGGTCCGGCCTCGGCCTATGGCGCGATCGGCAAGGCTGAAGAAGCCTATTTCAACAAGGTCAATGCCGAGGGCGGCATCAACGGCCGCAAGATCAAGTTCATCTCCTATGACGACGCCTATTCGCCGCCGAAGACGGTGGAGCAGGCGCGCAAGCTGGTCGAGAGCGACCAGGTGCTGCTGGTGTTCGGTTCGCTCGGCACCTCCACCAACAGCGCCATCCGCAAATACATGAACGAGAAGAAGGTGCCGCAATTGTTCGTGGCAAGCGGCGCCTCGAAGTGGAACGACCCGAAGCAGTATCCCTGGACCATGGGCTGGCAGCCGAGCTACGCCAGCGAAGCGCGCATCTACGCCAAGTACATCATGAAGGAGAAGCCGGACGGGAAGATTGCCGTGCTCTACCAGAACGACGATTTCGGCAAGGATTACCTGAAGGGGCTGAAGGACGGCCTTGGCGCCAAGGCCTCGATGATCGTGCTGCAAGAGCCCTACGACACGTCCGAGCCCGCCATCGACGAGCACGTCGTGAAGCTGAAGGCCTCGGGCGCCGACGTCTTCATCAGCATCACCACGCCGAAATTCGCCGCGCAGGCGATCAAGAAGGCGGCGGAGATCAACTGGCATCCGGTCTACATCGTCTCCAACGTCTCGGCCTCCGTCGGCGGGGTGATCGAGCCGGCCGGTCTCGAGATCTCACAAGGCATCCTGTCGGCGACCTACACCAAGGACGGCTCCGATCCGCAGTGGAATGCCGATGACGGCATGAAGCGGTTCTACAACTTCCTCGCGCAGTACGACCCCAAGGCCAACAAGCTCGATGCCGGCGTCGTGTTCGGCTATGCCGCCGCGCAGACCATGGTGAAGGTGCTGCAGATGTGCGGCGACGACCTCACCCGCGAGAACGTCATGAAGCAGGCCGCCTCCCTGAAGGATTTCGAGCCCGACACGCTGCTGCCCGGCATCAAGATCAACACCGCGCCGGACAATTTCGCCCCGATCGAGCAGCTGCAGATGATGCGCTTCAAGGGCCGGAAATGGGAGCTGATCGGGGACATCATCTCCAGCGAGATGGATCATTGACGCGACGCAACTCAAAATCGCACCCGGATTGGTCAAACAACTCAAGACAGCCGCACCTTCTCGCAGTCGCACACGAGAGCCCTGCCGCCGCTGACTACTAAAGACGCAGCCCCTGCGACCCCGTCGCGGGGGCTTTCTGTTGAAGCCGTTGGCCAAATCGTATTGAATTGCGGCCGCGCCGCCAAAAACAATCAAGACAAAAAAAGGGACGCACACACACCAAGAAAATAGGGAGATAGGAATGCCCGCTGTCACCGGCAAACTTGCGGCCGCATCACTGGCGCTTGCGCTCATTGCGGCCTCGGCCTCCACCGCATCGGCCCAGAAGAAATACGATACCGGCGCGACCGATACGGAGATCAAGATCGGCAACATCATGCCCTACAGCGGACCGGCCTCCGCCTACGGCATCATCGGGCGGACCGAGGCCGCCTATTTCAAGAAGATCAACGACGAGGGCGGCATCAACGGCCGCAAGATCAACTTCATCTCCTATGACGACGGCTATTCGCCGCCGAAGACCGTCGAGCAGGCGCGCAAGCTGGTCGAGAGCGACGAGGTGCTGTTCATCTTCAACTCGCTCGGCACGCCGCCAAACTCGGCGATTCACAAATACATGAACTCCAAGAAGGTGCCGCAGCTCTTCGTCGCCACCGGCGCCACCAAGTGGAACGACCCCAAGGACTTCCCATGGACCATGGGCTGGCAACCCAACTACCAGAGCGAAACGCAGATCTATGCGAAATGGCTGTTGAAGAACAAGCCGGACGCCAAGATCGCCGTGCTCTATCAGAACGACGATTACGGCAAGGACTATTTGAAGGGCCTGAAGGACGGCCTCGGCGCCAAGGCCGCTTCGATGATCGTCATGGAGGAGAGCTATGAGACCTCCGAGCCGACCATCGACAATCACATCGTGAAGCTGAAGTCGACCGGTGCCGACGTCTTCATGAACATCACGACGCCGAAATTCGCGGCGCAGGCGATCAAGAAGAACGCCGAGATCGGCTGGAAACCGCTGCACTTCCTCAACAACGTCTCGGCGTCGGTCGGCAGCGTGCTCAAGCCCGCGGGCTTCGAGAATGCCCAGGACATCATTTCCGCGGACTATCTCAAGGACGTTTCCGATCCCGAGTGGAACAACGACCCCGGCATGAAGGACTTCCTGGCCTTCATGAACAAGTACTTCCCCGAGGGCGACAAGCTCGACCATGGCACCATCGTCGGCTACGGCGTGGCGCAGACCCTGGTCCAGGTGTTGAAGCAGTGCGGCGACGACCTCACCCGCGCGAACGTCATGAAGCAGGCGGCCAGCCTGAAGGACTTCCGCACCGAAGTGCTGTTGCCCGGAATCCAGATCAACACCTCGCCGACCGACTTTGCACCCATCAGCCAGCTCCGGCTCGAGAAGTTCAAGGGCGAGAAGTGGGAGCTGTTCGGCGACGTGATCAGCGCCGACGTCGGCGGCTAGCCGCCCGACGATCTGACGACGGAAAGCCTCCTGCGAGAGCATCGCAGGGGGCTTTTTCCTGCGTGCCGATTATGATCACGCGATTGCATAATCGTATGATGGCAAAGCCGACTTACGCTTCGGCGCCCAATGCGGTAGGCAGGGGAACGGCGGCGCTTGTCGCCACTCTGTTCCGTCTGTCCAATCCGTCTGCTCAAGGCCATCGTCATGACCGACCGACGTCCCCTGCTCCGCGCGCTCTATGACGCCGCCGTCGCCGCCGCCCATCCCAATGTGGTGCTGGCGCCGCACTTGCGGCCCGCACCCAGGGGACGCGTGATCTGCCTCGCCGCCGGCAAGGGTGCGGCCGCCATGGCCGCGGCGGCCGAGCGGCACTATCTCGACACGCTTCAGCTCGCACCGGAGCGCCTTGTCGGCATCGCCACCACGCGTCACGGCTACGGCGTGCCGACCCGCCGCATCCGCGTCGTCGAAGCCGGCCATCCCGTGCCGGATGAGGCCGGCCTGAAGGGCGCGGCCGACACGCTCGCGCTCGCAGGCGAAGCCGGGCCGGACGATCTGCTGCTGGTGCTGCTCACCGGCGGCGGCTCGGCGAACTGGATCGCGCCGAGCGAGGGCATCAGCTTCGCGCAGAAGCAGGCGGTCAACAAGGCGCTGCTGCGCTCGGGCGCGCCGATCGGCGAGATGAACGTCGTGCGCAAGCACCTCTCGCGCATCAAGGGCGGGCGTCTGGCGCGCGCCGGCAAGAATGCCGGCGAGATCGTGACGCTCGCGATCTCCGACGTGCCGCATGACGATCCTTCCGCCATCGCCTCGGGCCCCACCGTACCCGATCCGACCACGCTGGCCGATGCACGCGCGATCGTGGCGAAATACAAGCTCGACATCGACGACGCCGTGCGCCGCGCGCTCGATGACGAACGCAACGAAAGCTGCAAGCCCGACGATCCCGCCTTCGCGCGGGCGCGTTTCGAACTGATCGCGCGGCCCAAGCAGTCGCTCGACGCCGCAGTGAAGCTCGCGCGCGACTCCGGCTTTGAGACGATCGACCTCGGCGCCGATCTCGAAGGCGAGGCGCGCGAGGTCGCCGCCGCTCACGCCAGGCTGGCGCTCGACGCGCGCGCACGAGGCAAGCGCCTCGCGATCCTCTCCGGCGGCGAGCTCACGGTCACCGTGCGCGGCAACGGGCGCGGCGGGCCGAACCAGGAATACGCGCTGGCGCTCGCCAGCCTGTTCAAGGACACACCGAACATTTCGGCGCTCGCCGGCGACACCGACGGCGCCGACGGCGGTGCCGGCCACCCGACCGACCCCGCCGGCGCACTGATCGACGCGGCGACGTTTGCGAAGATGAAGATGCTGGGGCTGCAGCCGCAGGCCTATCTGGACAACAACGACGCGACCAGCTTCTTCGAGGCGACGGGAGATCTGCTGCAGCCGGGCCCGACGCTCACCAACGTGAACGACATCAGGGTGATCCTGGTGGATTAGAGCTCGCTTTGTTCGATGCCATCGCGGAGTCCGGCGCGCCGGCAATGACGGAGAGCGCGGCTTAACGCTTGGCGCTGACATGCTCGAGCAGCGCGAGCAGGCCCTTCAACAAGTCCGTCGGCGACGGCGGGCAGCCCTTGATATGCAGATCCACCGGCACGGTCTCGGACACGCCGCCGACGCAGGCGTAGCTGCCTCTGAAAATGCCGCCATCGATCGCGCAGCCTCCGACCGCGACGACCCATTTCGGATCGGGCGTCGCGTTGTAGGTCCGCTCCAGCGCCTGTCGCATGTTCTTCGTCACCGGACCGGTGACCAGCAGCACGTCGGCGTGCCGCGGCGAGGCGACGAAGCGCAGGCCGAAACGTTCGATGTCGTAGAAAGCGTTGGACAGCGCGTGGATTTCCAGCTCGCAGCCGTTGCAGGATCCGGCATCGACCTCGCGAATGGCAAGAGAACGCCCGAGCCTGGCCTGGGCCGCGCGGTCGACTTTCGTTGCAAGCTCCGCCAGCGCCGAATCGTCCGGCGCCGGCGCGGGCTCCGTCAACGAACCATGGGTGAGGCTTTCGAGCAGGGTCTTGCGCATGGTTTAGAGGTCCGCGCCCGAATAGGAACAGTTGAACGACTTGTTGCAGAGCGGGAAGTCGGCAATGATGTTGCCGTCGATCGCGGTTTCCAGCAACGGCCACTGGAACCAAGAGGCATCGCGCAGGTGGCAGCGTTCGACGCGCAACTCGCCATCGAGCCGCAGCCAAACCAGCACGTCGCCGCGGAAGGCCTCGGTGAGCGCCATGCCTTCACAAGGACCGCGGCCGATCCTGGGAGGCAGCGCGGTTTGCAGCCCGCCCGGCCCAAGCCGGTCGAGAATCTGCTCGATCAGCGCGACGCTCTGCTCGACCTCGCGAATCCGGATCCAGACCCGCGCATTGACGTCTCCGGCCTGGAGAACCGGCACCTCGAACGACAGCGCGTCGTAGGGCATGTAGGCCAGCGCCCGCCGCGCATCAAAATCGCGGCCCGAAGCACGGCCGACATAACCGCCGGCGCCGAACTGGCGCGCATACTCAGCCTTCACGATGCCCGTGGTGACGGTGCGGTCCTGTAAGGACGCCGTGTTGTCATAGAGCTCGATCAAGCGCGGAAAGACCTTGCGCAGCTCCGCGAGCAGCGCGCGCAGCGCGGAAACACCGTCCGGCGCGATATCGCGCGTCACCCCACCGGGCACGATGACGTCCATCATCAGGCGATGGCCGAACGCGACATTTGCGGCGCGCAAGCAGCGCTCGCGCAGAATACCGGTCTGGGCATGCATCAGCGCGAACGACGCGTCGTTGCAGATGGCCCCGATGTCGCCCAAATGATTGGCGAGCCGCTCCAGTTCCGCCATCAGCGCTCGCAATAGAGTCGCCTGCCTCGGCGCCTCGATCTGCAGCGCCGCTTCCACGGCACGCGCAAAGGCAAAGGCGTAGGCCACCGCGCTGTCGCCGGAGGTGCGGTTGGCGAGCTTTGCCGCGGCATCGAGGCTCGCGCCCTGCATCAATGACTCGACGCCCTTGTGGGTGTAGCCGAGCCACTGCTCCAGCCGCACCACATGCTCGCCATTGGCGGTGAAGCGGAAATGGCCGGGCTCGATGATCCCGGCATGGACGGGGCCAACCGCCACCTGGTGCAACGCCTCGCCTTCGGCCGGCAGGAACTGGTACGGCTGCACGTCGCGCGATGCATTGCGGCCGGAGAGCGGATAGGATTTGCCCCAGGCATGGTGATCGAGCCAAGGCCGGAGATCTGGCCGCAGATCGCCAGCGGCAGTGGGAACGAGCCCGAACAGATCGTGGATGGTCCGCTCCAGCCGAAGCGCCGGCGGATGACGGCTGGCAACGCTTGGAAATGTGCCGGCTGTACACTCGTAGGTGACGACCGCGATCTCGGCCAAGCCTCCATCGAGCAGCGCCATATGCACCGCCGCCGGCTCGCCCCAGAAGCCGAGCAGCGTGAGGCCTCCCTCGACCAGTCGATCGATCGCCGCCTGCCAACCCGCCTCCGTCACGACCGCGCGCGGCCAGGGCCGGTGCGACAGCACCGCGTTGACATGGGGGATGCTGTCGAAGATGCCCATGGCCTACCCCAGGAGCTTCGCGACGTTCTGGAAGCCAGTGACCAGCCCCGGCGGCAGATAAATGCCGGCCATCAGCACCAGCGCGAGATGCGTGAACATTGGCACATAGGACGCCTCCGCCGGCGCGGTAGGTCCCTTGGGTTCGCCAAACATCACGGAGCCGACGCGCAGCAGCAGGCCGCCGAGCGCGATGATGATGCCGAGCACCAGGATCATCGTCAGCCAGGGCGCGTGCGAGAAGGTCGAGCTCACCACCAGGAACTCGCTCATGAAGATGCCGAGCGGCGGCAGCCCGACGATGGCTATGACGCCGAGCATCAACCCCCAGCCGAGCACGGGATTGGTCACCGTAAGTCCACCGATGTCGGCGATCTTCTGCGTGCCCTTGACCTGCGCGATGTGGCCGACGGCGAAGAAGATCGCCGACTTGGTCAGGGAATGCATGGTCATGTGGAGGAGGCCGGCAAAATTCGCGAGCGGCCCGCCCATGCCGAAGGCGAAGACGATGATGCCCATATGCTCGATCGAGGAGTAGGCGAACATGCGCTTGATGTCGCGGCGGCGGTAGAGCATCAGCGAAGCGAAGATCACCGAGATCAGGCCCATCGTCACCATCAACGGCCCCGGCGCGATGGCCGCGAGATTGACCGCGAGCATCATCTTGAAGCGCAACAGCGCGTAGAGCGCCACGTTGAGCAGGAGGCCCGAGAGCACCGCCGAGATCGGCGTCGGGCCCTCCGCATGGGCATCGGGCAGCCAGGCGTGCAGCGGCGCGAGGCCGACCTTGGTGCCGTAGCCGAGCAGCAGGAAGACGAAGGCGACGTTGAGCAGCGCCGGGTCGAACCGTGCGGCGTGCTTCACCAGCACCGTCCACACCATGCCGTCGAGCCCCTCACCGACCACGGGGCGCGCCGCCATGTAGACCAGGATGGTGCCGAACAGCGCCAGCGCGATGCCTACGCTGCCGAGGATAAAGTATTTCCAGGCCGCTTCCAGCGCCTCGTGGGTGCGGTAGATGCCGACCATCAGCACGGTCGTCAGCGTCGCCACTTCGACTGCGACCCACATCAGGCCGATATTGTTGGCGACGAGCGCGAGGTTCATCGCGAACATCAGCGTCTGATACATCGCGTGGTAGAAGCGAAGGAACGTCGGCGTCAGGCGTCCGATCTCGATCTCGTGCTGGATATAGCTCGCGCTGAACACCGATGTGGTGAAGCTGACGAAGGTGGTCAATACGATGAAGACCTTGTTGAGGTCGTCCACCAGCAGATACTGCCCCGACACCGGCTCGACCACGAACAGCGAGAGCGAGGTCAGGAAGGTCGCGAGTGCGGCCACCACGTTCAGCTTCGCCGTCTGCACATAGCCCGGCAAAATCGCCAGCAGCGCTGCCGAGACCGCCGGGATCACGAGGATGGCGCTGAGGACGTCGATGTTCATCGCCGCTCTCCGCGGAAACGGTCGAGCGCCTGCATGTCCACGCTGTCAAAGCGCTCGCGGATGCGGAATAGGAAGATGCCGATCACGATGAAGGCGATCAGCACCGAGAAGGCGACGCTGATTTCGACCACCAGCGGCATGCCCTTGGCGCCGGTTGCCGCCAGCACCAGCCCGTTCTCCAGCGACATGAAGCCGACGACCTGGCCCACCGCGTTGCGCCGCGTCACCATGATCAGGAGCCCCAGCAGCACCACCGACAGCGCGAAGGCGAGGTCCTCGCGCGCGAGCGCATCTGCGCCCGGCGTCACCCGCAGCATCACCACCATCGACAGTGCGACGAGGCCGATGCCGGCCATCATGGTCAGCCCGATCCCGATCACGTTCTCGATCTCGCGGTGGATACCGAGCCGCTTGATGATCCGGTGCAGCGCCACCGGGATGATGATGGCCTTGAACACCAGCGCGATCAGCGCCGTGACATAGAGATGCGGCGCTTGTTGCACATAGGCCTGCCAGGCCACCGACAGCGCCAGCATGCCGGCATGCAGCGCATAGACGTTGAGCAGCGCATAGAGCCGGTCCTGGTAGAGCATCATGAAACTCGCCAGCACGAGGGAGCCGGCGAGCAGATGGGCGATGTCGAATTGCAGGCTACTCATCTCTCAGAGGCTCCCCGACACGAAGCGCAACAGGGTGGCGAGCAACGCCAGCATCAGCGCCGCGCCCAAGAACTCCGGAATCCGGAACACGCGCATCTTGGCGATCGACGTCTCGAACACGGCGAGCAGAAAGCCAAGAGCCGTCAGCTTGCCGAGATAGAGCAGCGCGCCGAAGGCGAGCCGGGCGACGCTCGAATCCGCAGTCGCCATCCCCCATGGCAGGAACACGCAGGCGATCAGCGAGACATAGAGCATGAGCTTGAGCTGTGACGATAGATCGATCAGCGCGAGATGCCGTCCCGAATATTCCAGCACCATGGCCTCGTGCACCATGGTGAGCTCGAGATGGGTGGCGGGGTTGTCGACGGGGATACGGGCGTTTTCCGCCAACGCCACGATGGTCAGTGCCACGAACGCCATGCCAAGCGACACGCGCAAGCCGACCGCGTCCGAGCCCATGAACTCGGCCACGTTGGCGAGCTGCGTCGAGCCGGCGATCATGGCGACCGAGAATACAGTGATCAGCATCGCGGGCTCGGCGAGGGAGGCGATCATGACCTCGCGGCTGGAGCCGATGCCGCCGAAGGCGGTGCCGACGTCCATGCCGGCGAGCGCCTGGAAGAAACGGGCGCTGCCGAGCAGCGCAATGATGGCGATGAGGTCGGCGGTCCAGGAGAACAACAGACCATTGCCGAAAGTCGGCACCAGCGAGACGGCGACCCAGGTGCCCGAGAACATCAGATAGGGAATGACGCGGAACAGCCATGACGCATTGTCCGCGAGCACGGCGTCCTTGCGCATCAGGCGAATGAGGTCGCGATAGGGCTGAAGCAGCGGCGGCCCTCGCCGGCGCAGCAGCCGCGCCTTCACCTTGCGCACGAAACCCGTGAGCAGCGGCGCGAGCCCCAGCACCAGCGACATCTGGGCGCCCTGGGAGAGGATGTCGCGCAGCGCGCTCATAGTGCCACCACCAGCAGCAGCACGATCAGCGCCACGAAGACCAGCGTCAGGTAGCGGCGAATGGTGAGGAACTGGAGGACATTGACGCGGTCCGTCGCAAAGCCGACGACCATCGCAATCGGCGCGTACAGCGCTTCCCAGATCAGATCGTGCAGTTCGACCCGGAGCCGCGCAGGACGCGGCGAGGACGGCGGCGGCATCTCGCCGATCTCGCGCGCGGCAAAGACGACGCTGCCGAACACGCGGCGGATCGGCTGCGAGAAGCTGGAAGCCGAATACTGGATCGCCGGGTTTGGATCGGGATGGCCGCAATCCCAGGCCGGTGCGCGGCGCAAGCGATCGGAGGCGAAACGGTGAATGGCTGATGCCGCCGCCGTGCCGCAGAGTGCCGCGAACACGAACACCAGAAGGCCGTTATAGGAGCTACGGCTTTCCGCAATCGGCACGATGGTGAGCCACTGCAGACCGACCTGATGCGGCATGATGTTGCCGACCATGGCCTTGCTCACTGGCGCCAGCGCATCGATGAACAGCCCGGGCAGGATACCGGCGATGAGGCAGAAGGCGGCAAGCACGAGCATCGCGGTCAGCGAGAAGCGGTCGGTCTCATGCGCTGACGCCGCGACGTCCGAACGCGGCCGGCCGAGGAAGCTGATGCCATAGAGCTTGACGAAGCAGGCCGCGGCAAGGGCGGCCGCGAGCGCCAGCAAGCCGCCGACCGCCGGAATCACCAGCTTGAGGCCCCAGGAGGGCAATTGCGGTGAGAGCAGGATCGCCTGGAAAGTCAGCCATTCCGAAACGAAGCCGTTGAACGGCGGCAATGCCGAGATCGCGACGCAGCCGATCAGCATCGCGAACGCCGTCTTCGGCATGCGATGGATGAGCCCGCCGAGTTTCTCCATGTCGCGCTCGCCTGTTGCTGCCAGCACCGCGCCGGCGCCGAAGAACAGCAGGCTTTTGAACAGTGCATGATTGAAGACATGCAGCATCGCCGCGGTGAAAGCCAGTGCCGCCACCCAGTCGAGCCCTTCCGCCTTGAAAGCCAGTGCCAGCCCGAGGCCGGTGAAGACGATGCCGATGTTCTCAATCGTCGAATAGGCGAGCACGCGCTTGATATCGCGCTGCATCAGCGCATAGAGCACGCCCAGCGTCGCCGTCGGACCGCCGACCAGCAACACCACCATGCTCCACCACCACACCGGTTCGGGCAGAAGGTCGAAGACGATGCGCACGAAGCCGTAGACGGCGACCTTGGTCATGACGCCGCTCATGAGGCCGGAGACGTGGCTGGGTGCGGCGGGATGGGCGAGCGGCAGCCAGGCGTGCAGCGGTACCAGGCCAGCCTTGGAGCCGGCGCCCAGCAGCGCGAGGATCACCACCGTGCCGGTCACTGCAGCGGAAGGATGTGAGGCCCGGATCGCATCGAAATCGTAACCTGCGCCGCTTACGAGCAGGCCGAACGCGAGCAGCAGCGCCAGCGTGCCGAAACTCGCCATCAATAGATAGACGTAGCCGGCGCGGATGTTCTCGGCCTCCCGGTGATGCGACACCACCAGCGCCCAGGAGGTCAGCGACATGAATTCCCAGGCGACCAGGAAGCTGAAGGCATCGTTCGCCAGCACGACGACGTTCATCGCTGCGAGATAGGCAGGATAGAACGGCAGCACGCGGCCGGGAGAGTCCTCGTGCCGGCCGTAACCGAGCGCGAAAAGGCTCGCAGCGACGCCGCCGAGATTGACGACGACGAGGAAGAAGGCGGACAGCGCATCGAGCCGAAAATGGGCACCGAGCCAGGGCAGGCCGATCGGCAGTGTCGCGCTCGGCGTTAGTTGAGGGGCATGGAGCAGATCGGACAGCGCCGTGACGCATAGCGTCGATGTGGCGATCAGGCATCCGCCGTAAACGATGAGCGAGCCGCGCGGGCGCGTCGACAGCACGACTCCCGCAGGCGCCAGAGCGAGCAGAGCCGCCACCGACCATAGCGCCACGGCGATCATGGCCGCTCCTGGATCATGATTTGCGCGCGCGTCGTCATCGCTCTTGGCCGCCCGCTCTCGGAGGTGGAGACCTCAGCCGCACGCCGCGGCCCCCGGCGCTCGACACCGCCCCCTCGGCGATCAGCTCGATGCCGGCAAGCGACAGCGCCTCAACCAGCTTCACCAGGGAATCGACGTTGCCGCGGATCACCCCTTCGGAGGCCTCCATGCGCTGGATCGTCGGCAGTGACAGCGAACAGCGCTGCGCGAGTTCGCGCTGGTCAATCCTGAGCAAGGCACGGGCGGCTCGAAGCTGCGCGGCGGTGATCACGGGCAGGATATCCGTGGCAGTTACGGTGCTTGATTAGGCAAGCTTAGAGTGCGCAGAATGACGTTTCAAGCATCAATTTCTATATGCGGCGCATCATACCGCTCGACGTTGCCAGGACTCCCTCCGGGGGCGTGAGGCGCGGCTCCCCAATCCGCAATTGCGGATTTACGTCAGGCCGTGTGGCCGTCGCGGATTGACGGAGCGACGCGGATGCCGGGACAAACCTGGTCAAGCCCTCGTCAAGCCCTGGCATGACGACCGCGCAAATGCAGCGCGAGCTTCCGGGGTCGCACCCGCGCGCGCCCAGGAACGACTGTCCGCCTCAGAACTCGTTCGCGATCTTCGAGAGCATCGCGATCAGGGCCTCGCGGTTGCTTTGCCCGAGCAGATCATTGAGCCGCGCCTCGTGCTTGGTGGCGACGAGCTTCTTGGCGCGGGCCAGCACGGCCTTGCCCTTGTCGGTCAGCACCAGGATGTGCGAGCGGCGGTCGTTGGTGGAGCGGATCCGGGCACAAAGATCGCGGCTCTCGAGATTGTCGAGCATCGCCACGAAGTTCGGCCTGAGGATGCCGAGGGTGGAGGCGATCTCGGTCTGGTTACGGCCCGGGTTCTTCTCGACCAGCAGCAGCACGGAGAACTGCGCCGGCGTCAGCTGCAGCGAGGCCATGCAACGCAAGAAGTTCTCGAACACCTTGAGCTGCGCCCGCTTCAGCACATAGCCGAGCTGCTCGGAGAGCTCGCCGAGCTGGAGGGTTTCCGCCAGCGGCTCGCCTGCGTCCTTGCGGCCCTTGGCCGCCTCGCCGGACTTTTCGGAGGACTTCTCAGCGGTCTTGGAAACGGTCATCGCCTCATGCTCGTAATCCCGCTAAATTCGGGTCGGGTCGTTCCTCACCCTTGATGTTATATTTGATAATTGTTATGGACCATATCAAATATCGCCAGTGCATTTCAATGGCTGTGAGGGGACCATCCACCGCAATTGCGGAGACCGGTCCTTAAATCTTGAGGGGGAGCGTCCGGTCTTGAATACCACCATCATGCTGTTTCTGGTGCAGGACGGCATCACCAATGGCGCGATCTATGCGCTGCTCGGCCTTGCGCTGGTGCTGGTGTTCGCCGTCACCCGCGTCATCCTCATTCCCCAGGGCGAATTCGTCACCTACGGCGCGCTGACCTATGCCTCGCTGGCCGCGGGCCAGATGCCGGGCACGGCGAAGCTCGCGCTCGCGTTGGGCATCGGCGCCTTCGGCTTCGACCTGTTCGTCGCCCGCAGGGCGCTGCATGGGCGCCTGATCCTGCGCAGCCTCGTCACCAACGTCGTGCTGCCGGCCGTCGTGCTGGCGTTGACCGTGTACTTCGCCGCCCAGAAGCCGCCGGTCGCAGTTGCGATCGTGCTGTCGCTGGTGATCGTCGCCATGATCGGCCTCTATCTCTACCGCATCGCTTTCCAGCCGCTGGCGCACACTTCCGTGCTGGTACTGCTGATCGCATCGGTCGGCGTCCACCTCGCGCTGCAGGGCCTCGGCCTGTTGTTCTTCGGCGCCGAAGGCCAGCGCGGACCCGCCGTGCTGGCGGGGTCGTTCACCGCGGGCGCGCTGCGCTTCACCGGCCAGAGCCTCACGGTCTACGGCATCACCATCGCCTTCATCGTCGGGCTCTGGCTGTTCTTCGGCCTGACGCTCTACGGCAAGGCGCTGCGCGCGACCGCCGTGAACCGGCTGGGAGCGCGGCTCGCCGGCATCCGCACCACGCTGTCGGGGCAGATCGCCTTCCTGCTGGCGTCCGTCATCGGCGCGCTGTCGGGCATCCTGATCGTGCCGATCACGACGCTCTATTACGACAGCGGCTTCCTGATCGGCCTGAAGGGTTTCGTCGCCGCGATCATCGGCGGCCTCGTCAGCTACCCCCTGACCGCCGTCGCGGCGCTGGTCGTCGGCATCGTCGAGGCGTTCTCGTCCTTCTATGCCTCCAACTACAAGGAGGTGATCGTTTTCATGCTCTTGATCCCCGTGCTGCTGCTGCGCTCGCTCGCCGCGCCTGCGGTCGAGGAAGAGAAGGACTGAGGCCAAGATGCAGAGCCGGCTTCCCATCACCATCTTCGCAGCCGTCATGGCGGCGATCCCGTTCGTTCCCGGCATGCCTCCGTTCTGGATCGTGCTGCTCGACAATATCGGCCTCGCGGCCCTCGTCGCGATGGGCCTCGTGCTGCTGACCGGCGTCGGCGGCCTGACCTCGTTCGGACAAGCGGCCTTCGTCGGTTTCGGTGCCTACACCACCGCGGTGCTGTCGACGGCCTACGGCCTGTCGCCCTGGCTGACGCTGCCGCTGTCGCTCGTGGTCAGCGGTTCGCTGGCGGTGCTGCTCGGGCTGATCACCGTCCGCCTCTCCGGCCATTATTTGCCGCTCGGCACGCTGGCCTGGGGGTTGGGGCTGTTCTACCTGTTCAGCAAGCTGGAGTTCCTCGGGCGCAACGACGGCATCTCGGCGATTCCGCCGCTGTCGATCGGCACGTTCAAGATGCTCTCGCCCGGCTCGATCTATTACGCGATCTGGGTCGCCGTGATCCTTTCGGCCCTGCTGACGATGAACCTCCTGGACTCCCGCACCGGCCGCGCCATCCGCGCGCTGCGCCGCGGCCATGTCGCCGCCGAAGCATTCGGCGTGCATACGCCGCGCGCCAAACTGCTGGTGTTCATCCATGCCGCCGTGCTCGCCGGCCTGTCGGGGTGGCTCTACGCGCATCTGCAGCGCGCGGTGAATCCGACGCCGTTCGGCGCGCAGGCCGGCATCGAATATCTCTTCATCGCCGTGGTCGGCGGCGCCGGCTATGTCTGGGGCGGCGTGCTGGGCGCGGCCATCGTCGTCGTGCTGAAAGAGGTGCTGCAGAGCTATTTGCCGCTGATCCTACCCGGCTCCGGCCAGGTCGAGACCATCGTGTTCGGCATCATGCTGGTGGCGCTGCTGCAGCTTGCGCCCGGCGGCCTCTGGCCCTGGCTGATATCGTTCCTGCCGGAAGCTACCCGTGGCAAGAAGCCCGACACCTCGTTGAAGCTGGAGCAGCGCACCCGCTCGCCCGGCGAGGCCAGCATCCTGCTCCAGGTCGAAAAGGCACGAAAGCAGTTCGGCGGCGTGGTCGCCGTCAACAACGTCTCCTTCGACGTCCAGGCCCGCGAGATCGTCGCGCTGATCGGCCCGAACGGCGCCGGCAAGAGCACCACCTTCAACCTGATCACCGGCGTGCTGTCGGCCACCTCGGGCTCGATCTCGGTGCTCGGCAAGAAGGTCGACAACGCGCCGCCGCAGGAGATCGTCAAGCTCGGAATCAGCAGGACGTTCCAGCACGTCAAGCTGGTCCCTGACATGACCGTGCTGGAAAACGTCGCCATCGGCGCCCATCTGCGCGGCCATTCGGGGCCGATCTCCTCGATGCTGCGGCTCGACCGCGCCGATGAGGCGAAGCTGCTTGCCGAAGCCGCCCGCCAGATCGAGCGGGTCGGCCTTGCCGACCAGATGCATCAGCTCGCAGGCAGCCTCTCGCTCGGCCAGCAGCGCATCGTCGAGATCGCCCGCGCGCTCTGCGTCGATCCGATGCTGCTGCTGCTCGACGAGCCCGCCGCGGGCCTGCGCCACATGGAGAAGCAGCAGCTCGCCAAGTTGCTGCGGGACTTGCGCGACGGCGGCATGAGCGTGCTCCTGGTCGAGCACGACATGGGCTTCGTCATGAACCTCGCCGACCGCATCGTGGTGCTCGATTTCGGCACCAAGATCGCGGAAGGCACCCCCGCCACGATCAAGACCAATCCCGAAGTGATCAAGGCCTATCTCGGAGTGGCGGCATGAGCGCGCTGTTGTCCGTCACCGACGCCCATGTCGCCTATGGCAAGGTCGAGGCCGTACGCTCGGTCTCGCTCGAGGTCGGCGCCAATGAGATCGTCACCATCGTCGGCGCCAACGGCGCCGGCAAGACCACGCTGCTCTCGGCCGTCATGGGCATCCTGCCGCTGAAGGGCCGCGTCACCTTTGCCGGTGAGGATCTCGCCCGCCTCGATATCGAGGACCGCGTCGCGATGGGGCTCGGTCTCGTCCCCGAGCACCGCGAATTGTTCGTCACCATGAATGTCGAGGACAATCTCGAGCTCGGCGCCTTCCGCATCGAGCGGAGCCGGGCGAAATCCTCGATCGAACGGGTCTATGCGCTGTTTCCGCGGCTCAAGGAGCGGCGCAAGCAGCTCGCCGGTACCTTGTCCGGCGGCGAGCAGCAGATGCTCGCGATGGGCCGCGCGCTGATGGGTGAGCCGAAGCTCCTGATGCTGGACGAGCCGAGCCTCGGCCTCGCCCCGATCATCGTCGCCGACATCTTCCGCATCGTCACCGAACTGCGCACCGCCGGCGTCTCCGTGCTGCTGGTCGAGCAGAACGCCCAGGCCGCGCTCAAGATCGCGGACCAGGCCTATGTGATGGAGCTCGGCGAGTTCGTGCTCAGCGGGAAAGCCAGCGACATCGCCGCGAACGAGCGGGTCGCGGCGAGCTATCTCGGCTTCCAGCACGAAGGCGAGAGCGTGTTGTAGCTCTTACCCTCCCCTGGAGGGGGAGGGTCGCTTCGCATGTAGCGAAGCGAAATGCGAAGCGGGGTGGGGTGACGGTCTCTCCCCGCGCACAGTGCCCGTGTTGAGAGATCACCCCACCCCGCTCGCGCTGCGCGCGATCGACCCTCCCCCTCCAGGGGAGGGTGAAAGAGCACCGCGCCGTTTAACTCGCAGTACCCTTCTCACCCTTCAGCGCCGCGACCTCCGCTTCCAGCTCCGCGATCCTCGCATCCCTCGCCGCCAGCGCGGCTGCCACATCGCCCGCGTCGAATTTCTGCGGGATGTGCTGCGGGCAGTTGGTGTCCCACGCGGCGATCTTGAACAGGATCACCTGCTCGGGCCGCGCACGATAGCCCTTCGGCATCAACGATGTCGTCAGCGCCTCGTCGTCCTCGACGACGCGCGCCTCGCCCCAGATCTTCACGCGGCGGCGATGGGTGTAATCCATCACGAAGATGTAGGCTTTGGGATTCTCGGACAGGTTTCCCTGGGTGATGTATTGCCTGTTACCGGCGTAGTCGGTGAAGGCGAGCGTCTGCTTGTCCAGCACCTTCAAGAACCCCTTCGGTCCGCCGCGGTGCTGGATATAGGGCTGGCCGTCGGCCGAGGCCGTCGCAAAATAGAAGCTGTTGGCATCGGCCAGGAACGCCGCGAGGTTCTCGTCGACCTCGGTGCGCCATCCGCGCTGCTCAGCGTGGGCATAGCCCTCGCGCGAGCCCTTTCGGGTCTGAATCGATTTCACCGCCGGCGAGAAGGCGACGTCGCTGGCATAGGTGTGGACTTCACTCATCGGAACATCTCCTGAAATTCCGGCGCATGTCTGCGTCTTCGCCTGTCAAAATGGACCTTTCTGCGACTAGAACAATCTGTCCTATTGACACTTCATCGTTGCAATATATGCAATAATCCCATGGACCGCCTCGAGGCCATGCACGTCTTCGTCACCGTTGCTGATCTGCGCGGCTTTGCCCCGGCGGCGCGCAAACTGAGGCTGTCGCCCTCGGCGGTGACGCGGCTGATCGCGGCGCTGGAGGAGCATCTCGGCGCCCGGCTGTTGCAGCGGACCACGCGGCAGGTGACGCTGACCGACGTCGGCACGCGCTACCTGGAACGCGCGCGGCGCATCCTCGCCGATGTCGAGGAGGCCGACGGCTCCGCCCGGGAGGAACGCAACCGGCCGAGCGGGCGCCTCGTGGTGTCGGCCCCGGTCGGTTTCGGCCGGCTGCATGTTGCGTCGGTGATGACGGCCTATCTCAAGCGCTATCCCGAGGTCGCCGCCGAGCTCAGGCTGTCGGACCATCTCGTCAACCTCGTGGAAGACGCTGTCGACGCCGCGGTGCGGATCGGTCATCTCGCCGATTCCTCGCTGGTTGCGCGCCAGGTCGGCGAGATGCGGCGGATCACGGTGGCGACGCCGGGCTATCTTAGGCGTCACGGCGAACCGAAGACACCGCAAGAATTGCTCGCGCATCAGACCATCGCGTTCGGCCCGTCCGCCATCTGGCATTTCGTTCAGGACGGTCGCGACATCGAGGTGACGACGGCCCCGCGCTTCGCCAGCAACAGCGCCGACGCCGCCCTGCAATATGCCGAGGCCGGCGGCGGCGTGACGCGCGTGCTGGCCTATCAGGCCGCCGAGGGGCTGAAGCGCGGGCGGCTCAAAATCGTGCTCGCGGCATACGAGCAGCCGGCGCTGCCGATCCATATCGTCTATCCGACCTCGCGCCTGCTCTCGGCCAAGGTGCGCGCGTTCATCGATCTCGTGGTGGAGACGGCAGAGTGGAGATTCGGGTGACGACCGTCATTCCGGGACTCGCGAAGCGAGCCCCCGGAATCTCGAGGTTCCGGGTTCGGTGCGTCGCACCGCCCCGAAACGACAACTAACCCTTCTTGGGCACCACGCGGAACGTGCCGCTCGCCCGCGCGATCACGGCGTCGTCGGCCCTCACCAGGCACTGCGCGAAGCAGATCGTATTGCCGGTCTTGATCGCTTCGCCTTCGACCGCGAGCCATTGGCCGATCCCGGCGGCGCCGACATAGTCGATCGACAGCGAGATGGTGACGAACGACGTCGTCCAGCCCGTCGCCTGGGCGCAGCTGTAACCCATGGCGGCATCCGACAATGCCGCGATCAGCCCGCCATGGATCAGGCCGCGCGCGTTGGTGTGTGGCGTCGCCAGACGCAAGCCCACGGTGACGCCCTTGTCGGTCTTTTTCGAATAGAGCGGCTCCCAGGGATCGGTCAGCGGCGCCTTGCGAAAATGCGGCTCGAAGCCGGCGGGGATGTCGGGAGCGGTCATGACTGTCTCGCGTTACCGTGTCGCCGGCATTGAACGCGATGGACGAGACGAACGCATCAATTACAAAGTTTTAAACGCGATTTGCGCGGGTGTTTGAAACACGGACGGCACCACAATGACGGAGCCGTAGAGTGGGCAAAGCGAAGCGTGCCCACGCGTTTTCGCAATCATGGGAAGGTGGTGGGCACGGCGCAAGAGCGCCTTTGCCCACCCGGCACTGTCTTAAAACGGCAGCCCCACGTAATTCTCCGACAATGACGTCATCGCGGCCTGCGACTGCGTGACGTAATCGAGCTCGGCGAGCTGGATGCGGGCGCCGATGGTGCCGGTGTCGGGGAATTTATGCAGCATCGAGGTCATCCACCAGGAGAAGCGCACGGCCTTCCAGACGCGCGCCAGTGCCGTGGCGGAATAGGCGTCGAGGCCTGCGCTGGATTTCTCGTCGTAGAATTCGCGCAAGGCGCTCGACAGATAATGCGCATCGCTGGCAGCTAAGTTGAGGCCCTTGGCGCCGGTCGGCGGCACGATATGCGCGGCGTCGCCGCACAGGAACAGCTTGCCGAAGCGCATCGGCTCGGCGACGAAGCTGCGCAGGGGCGCGATGCTCTTCTCGATCGAGGGACCGGTGACGAGGCCGTCGGCCGCCTCCTGATCGAGCCGCCGCCTCAATTCGTCCCAGAAGCGGTCGTCCGGCCATTGGTCGACATGATCCTCCAGCGAGCACTGCACGTAGTAGCGGCTGCGTTTGGTCGAGCGCATGGTGCAGAGCGCAAAGCCGCGAGCATGGTTGGAGTAGATCAACTCGTGGCTGACCGGCGGCGTATCCGACAAGATGCCGAGCCAGCCGAACGGATAGACCCGCTCGAACTCCTCGATGGCCGAAGCCGGAACGCTGGCGCGGCTGACGCCATGGAAACCGTCGCAACCGGCGATGAAATCGCAGTCGAGCGTGTGGGTGACGCCGTCCTTGACCCAGGTTACGCGCGGGTGACCGCCGTCGAAATCGTGCGGCTGGACGTCCTTGGCCTCGTAGACCGAGACGAGACCGGCGGCCTTCCGCGCATTCATCAGGTCGAGCGTGACCTCGGTCTGGCCGTAGATCATGACCGTCTTGCCGGTCGCGGCCTTCATGTCGATGCGATGACGGCGGCCGGAAAAGGCAAGCTCGATACCTTCATGCACTAGGCCCTCGGCATCCGCCCGGGTCCCTGCGCCAATCTGGTCGAGCAGCGCGACGGTTCCCTCCTCCAGAAGCCCGGCGCGGATGCGACCGAGCACATAGTCGGGGCTCTGCCGCTCCAGAATGACATTCTCGATGCCGTAAGCCTGCAGCAGTTGCCCAAGCAACAATCCGGCCGGCCCGGCCCCGATGATTGCGACTTTTGTCCGCAATACTTGCTCCTCCCGATCCTGTAGGCTTTCGTCGCGGCCCGCTTGTCGCTTCAGGTCGCGCGGGATAATTATACCATATAACGGTTGGGCAAAAGGGGAGTGCGGGTCGCCGCGAACGGCGACACATCCATGCAACAGGGCTGACGTTGAGGATGCGACAGAGCTGCGCGCCAGTTCCGGCTTGAACACGTCCGCCATTTAGATAACATGTTAATTAAAGAGACCGGGCCATCGAAGCCCGCCGTCGACAACAGGGAGAGACGTGTGATGAGGAAAGCCTGTCTGGCTTTGCTGCTGGCAGCAAGCGTGACGCCCGCGTTCGCGCAGGACAAGACCTTCGATTTGAAGATCTCACACTGGGTGCCGGCCTCGCATCCGCTGCAGAAGTCGCTGGAGGACTGGGCGGCCGCGGTCGAGAAGGATTCCGGCGGCACCATCAAGGGCAAGGTGTTTCCGGCCCAGCAGCTCGGCAAGGCGTTCGACCATTACGACATGGCGCGCGACGGCATCGCCGACGTCACCTACGTCAATCCCGGCTACCAGCCCGGGCGCTTCCCGATCGTCGGCGCCGGCGAGCTGCCGTTCCTGATCTCCGACGCCAAGGGCGGCTCGATGGGCCTGGACGCCTGGTATCGCAAATATGCCGAGAAGGAGATGAAGGACGTCAAATATTGCCTGGCGTTCGTCCACTCGCCCTCCTCGTTCCATTCCAAGACCAAGAAGATCGTGATGCCCGAGGACGTGAAGGGCATGAAGATCCGCCCGGCGCACGCCACCATGGCGAACTTCGTGACCTCGCTCGGCGGCACCAACGTGCAGTCCTCGGCACCGGAGGTGCGCGACATCATCGAGCGCGGCGTCGCCGACGGCGTCACCTTCCCCTGGGGCTCCCTCGTGCTGTTCGGCATCGACAAGGTGACCAAGTACGACATGGAGGCGCCGCTCTACACCACGACCTTCGTGTTCGTGATCAACAAGGACAAGTACAATGCGATGTCCGACAAGCAGAAGGCCGCGATCGACAAGAACTGCTCGGTCGAGATGGCGGGCGTGGTCGGCGAGCACTGGGGCAAGTTCGAGGACGCCGGCATCGACAAGGTGAAGGCGGAATCCGGCCACGAGGTCTACAAGCTGACGGCGGAGCAGACCGCAGCCTGGAAGAAGGCCGCCGAGCCTCTGGTCAAGACCTGGGCGGACGGAGCCAAGAAAGCCGGTGCCGATCCCGATGCGGCGCTCACGGAGCTCAAGGCTTCGCTGAAGAAGTACAACGCGCTGGCGGAGTGACGCCGCGGCGCGATCGGTCTCTCCTCCCCCTCTCCCCGTCCTTACGGGGAGAGGGCTGGGGTGAGGGGCCGCTTCCGCAAAAGATGGTGACAGATGGACTCGCGGAGAGTCCCCCCTCACCCGCATCGCATCTTCGATGCGATGCGGCCTCTCCCCGCACGCGGGGAGAGGCGAGGAGCCGCCGCCGGAGTCGAGATCGAACGATGACAGCACACGATGTGACCCCTCCCATGAAGCGCTCCTGGATGGATCGCGTGATCGACTCGATCGAATGGATCGCGGCCGGCTTCGTCGGCATCGTCGCGCTCGACATTTTCCTGTCGGTGCTGCTGCGCAACACGCTGAACTATTCGATCCCCGACAGCTTCGACATCGGCCGCATGCTGCTCGGCATCCTCATCTTCTGGGGCATCGCCGCGACCTCCTATCGCGGCACCCACATCACCGTGGATCTCGTCTGGGGCAATGTCGGGCCGCGCTATCAACGCTGGATCGACGTGTTCGCCACCCTGGTTCTGCTGTTCGTCGTTACGGTCCAGACCTGGACCTTGTTCGACAAGGTGCGCGGCACCTACAACGACAACGTCCAGACCTTCGACATGCACATGCCGACCTGGCCGTTCTTCGCGGTCGCCTGGATCGGCGATGTCTCGGCCGTGCTGCTGATCGCGATCCGCACCTACCGGCTGATTTTCCATCCTGAAGAGATGCACGACCCCAAATTGAAGGCGACGGAGTAATCATGAGCACCGATGCCGTCGCCTTAATCGGCTTCGTTTCCCTGTTCGTCCTGATGCTGCTGCGCGTGCCCGTCGGCATGGCCATGGGCCTCGTCGGCGTCTCCGGCTTCGCCTATCTCGTCAACGGCAATGCGGCGCTGAAGCTGGTCGGCCAGACCTCGATGCGCACGGTGACCGACTATACGTTCGGCGTCATCCCGATGTTCCTGCTGATGGGCTCGTTCGTGTCCAACTCCGGCATGAGCCGCGAGCTGTTCCGCGCCGCCAACGGCTTCGTCGGCCATTTGCGCGGCGGCCTCGGCATCGCCACCGTCGGCGCGTGCGGCGGCTTTGCCGCAATCTGCGGCTCGTCGGTGGCGACCGCCGCGACCTTCTCCGCCGTCGCCTATCCGGAAATGCGCCGCTTCGGCTATCCGCAGTCGTTCGCCACCGGCGTGATCGCGGCGGGCGGCACGCTGGGCGCGATGCTGCCGCCCTCCACGGTGCTCGCGGTCTACGGCATCATCACCGAGCAGGACATCGGCAAGCTCTTCATCGCCGGCATCATCCCGGGCTTGCTGGCGATGAGCATGTACATGATCACGATCTTCCTGATCGGCTATTTCCGTCCCGACTTCCTGCCCAAGGGCAAGGTGACCCCGTGGCGCGAGCGCTTTGCGGGCCTGAAGGAGATCTGGGCGCCGGTGCTGCTGTTCATCTTCGTGATCGGCGGCCTCTACGGCCTGCCCTATCTGCCGCGCTTCACGCCGACGGAAGCCGGCGGCGTCGGCGCCGCCGGCGCGTTCATCATCGGCGTGCTCACCGGCCGTCTCGACCGCGAGAAGATCCTGGCCTCGCTGCTGCAGGCGACGCGCACCGCGGCCGCCGTCTTCACCGTGCTGATCGGCGCGCTGATCTTCGGCTATTTCCTCACGGTGACGCAGACACCGCAGAAGGTGACCGAGTTCCTCACCGGCCTCGGTCTCGGCAGCTACGGCGTGCTGGCGCTGATCATGGTGATGTATCTCGTGCTCGGCTGCCTGATGGACGCCATGGCGATGATCATCCTCACCGTGCCGATCATCTTCCCCGTGATCACCCATTTGGGTTTTGACCCGATCTGGTTCGGCGTCATCATCGTGATGACCGTCGAGCTCGGCCTGATCCATCCGCCGGTCGGAATGAACGTCTTCGTCATCAAGAGCGTGGTGAAGGACGTCTCCTTCTCCACCATCTTCAAAGGCGTGATCCCGTTCGTGGTCACCGACCTGATCCGCCTGGTGATCCTGATCGCCTTCCCGCTGCTGGCAACTTGGCTGCCGACGCGGATGATGGCGAATTGAGGATTGAGACTGAATTGTCGCCGCGACGCCGGTGAGCTCCCTCGCCCCGCTTGCGGGGAGAGGGTTGGGGTGAGGGGGGAGCCTCCGCGGGGACGGTGACAGTTGGACTCGCGGAGACTCCCCCTCACCCGGAATCCGCGCTAATCGCGCGGATTCCGGCCTCTCCCCGCTTGCGGGGAGAGGCGAAGACATCGACGCCTTCTGACACGAAATTGGAGCAATCCATGACTCCCATTCTCGAGACCAAATACGTTTTCACCGTCACCGCTCGCATCGGCGACGTCGTCACCGCCGGCGAGACCGGGATCGGCGTTCGCCGCATCATCCCGATCATCGGCGGCGAGGTGACGGGCGCGATAGCAGGCAAAGTGCTGCCGTTCGGGGCCGACTTCCAGACCATCCGTCCCAACGAGCTGATCGACTTAGAGGCCAAATACGCCTTCGAGACCGACGACGGCGCCGTCGTCTATGTCGAGAACAAGGGCATGCGCTTCGGTCCCGTCGATCTGCTGCAGAAGCTCAAGCGCGGCGAGCCTGTTGATCCCAAGCTGATCTATTTCCGCACCGTGCCGAGATTCGAGACCGGACATGAGAAGTATCGCTGGCTGATGGAGCACATCTTCGTAGGCTCGGCCGCGCGTCACGCGGACCGCGTGGTGATCGACGTGCATCAGGTGGTTTGACCGCACGCTCCGCTGCCGTCCCTGGGCACGCAGGAACCCATGCCGCAGGATTTATCGATTGCGAACGGTCGGAGTACCGGACGACGGGCTTTCGCCAGACTTTCCCCTGGGGTTATGGGCCCCTGCATTTGCAGGGACGACACCGTATGCTGAGCCCGATTCTGCCGTCCTGACCTTGACTCCCCCAGAATTCGTTATACAACATAACTATTCTGATAAGGACGCAAATGACACAGGGAAACGCCGATACCGCGAAGGCGGGTGCCTCCGGGCTGCTCCGGATCGAGAGGGCGGACCGGGTTCTGACCGTGGGTCTGAACCGGCCGGCCAAGCGCAATGCGCTGAACGACGGCATCATCCTGGAGATCGGCGAGTGTTTTGCCTCCTTGCCCGAGGATATCGGCGCAGTCGTCATCCACGGCATCGGCGATCATTTCTCCTCCGGCCTCGATCTCTCCGAGCTGACCGAGCATGACGCGACCGGCGGCCTGCTCCATTCCCAGATGTGGCACCGGGTATTCGACCGCATCCAGTACAGCCGCGTGCCCGTGATCGCGGCGCTGAAGGGGGCCGTGATCGGCGGCGGGCTGGAGCTTGCCTGCTCGGCGCATATCCGCGTCGCCGAGCCCTCGACCTATTTCGCGCTGCCGGAAGGCCAGCGCGGCATCTTCGTCGGCGGCGGCGGCTCGGTGCGGCTGCCGCGGCTGATCGGCGTCGCCAGGATGATGGACATGATGCTGACGGGCCGCGTCTACAGCGCGACCGAAGGCGCCTCCTACGGCTTCGCGCAATATGTGACGGAAGCCGGCAACGCGCTCGGCAAGGCCATGGAGCTCGCGACCAAGGTCGCGTCCAACGCGCCGCTGACCAATTTCGCCGTGCTCCAGGCGCTGCCGATGATCGCGGAGGCCAATCCGCAGACCGGCCTGCTGATGGAATCGTTGATGGCGACCGTCGCGCAGAGCGACAAGGAAGCGAAGCGCAGGATCCGCGAATTCCTCGAACACAAGACCGCAAAGGTAAAGCCGAAGTCATGAGCGCGCAGCCGTCCTCTTCCAGCATGGAGCGCGGCGCGAGCACTTTCCCGCTGCGGCCCATCTCGTTCGGCGATCCCGTCGTCAACATCGAACGGCGCGACGACGGCACGATCTACCTGCGGCCCAAACAGCCGCTCGGCGACTATCCCGTCCGCATCACCGACCGCCTGCATCACTGGGCCAATACCACGCCGGACCGCGTCTTCATGGCCGAGCGCGAAGGCGGCCGCTTCTGGCGCAAGATCACCTATGCCGAGCTGCTCGTCGCCAGCCGGCACATCGCGTCGGGCCTGATCGCGCGCGGCCTGTCGGCGGAGCGGCCGGTCGTCATCCTCTCCGGCAATTCGATCGACCACGCCCTGCTCGCGTTCGGCGCGTTCTATGCCGGCATTCCGTTCTGCCCGGTGTCGCCGGCCTATTCGCTGGTGTCGAAGGACTACGGCAAGCTGTCCTATCTGATGAAGCTGCTGACGCCCGGCCTCGTCTTCGCCGAGGATGCCGACAAGTTCGCCGATGCACTCGCCGCCAATGTCTCGCTCGGCACCGAGATCGCCGCGTCCTATGGCCACGTGCCGGGCCGCGACGTCACCCTGCTCGCCGATCTCATGGCGACGCCGATCCGCAGCGATCTCGACGACGTCCACGGCAGGATCGGCCCCGACACGATCGCGAAATTCCTGCTGACCTCGGGCTCGACCGGCAACCCGAAGGCCGTCATCAACACCCAGCGCATGATCTGCGCCAACCAGGTGATGCTGCGCGAGACGCTCGCCTTCCTCAAGGACGAGCCGCCCGTCATCATCGACTGGCTGCCCTGGAATCACACCTTTGGCGGCAACCACAATATCGGGCTGACGCTCTACAACGGCGGCTCGATGTATCTGGACGCGGGCAAGCCGATGCCCGGCGGCATCGAGGAGACGGTGCGCAATCTCCAGGAAATCTCGCCGACGGTCTATTTCAACGTGCCCAAGGGCTATGAATCGCTGCTGCCCTATTTGCGCGACGATCAGGGCCTGCGCGCAAAGTTCTTCGACCGCCTGCACGCGATGTTCTTCTCGGGCGCCGCGCTCTCGCCGTTCATCTGGGACAGCCTCGACGAGCTCGCGGTGAAGGAAAAAGGCTATCGCGTGCCGATGCTGACCGGCCTCGGCGCGACCGAGACCGCGCCGTTCTTCATGTCGGTCAATCCGCGCACCAGCCGATCCGGCCATGTCGGCCTGCCTGTGTCCGGCAACGATGCCAAGCTGGTGCCGAACAACGGCAAGCTGGAAGTGCGCGCCAAGGGGCCGAACGTGATGCCCGGTTACTGGCGCCAGGCCGACATCACCGCAAAATCCTTCGACGAGGAAGGATTTTACAAGATGGGCGACGCGCTCAAGCCCGCCGATCCCGACGATTTCAACGCCGGCTTCGATTTCGACGGCCGTGTCGGTGAAGACTTCAAGCTCGCCAGCGGCACCTGGGTCAGCGTCGGCCCCTTGCGCGCGCGCCTCACGGCAGCCTGCGCACCGCTGGTGCGCGACGTCGTCATTGCCGGCATCAACCGGGACGAGGTCTCCGCGCTGGTCGTGCTCGACCTCGACGGCTGCCGGCTGATCAATCCGACGCTGCCGACCGACGATCTCCTCGTTGCGACGCGCGACCGGCTGGTCCGCGAAGCCTTCCGCGAGCGCCTGACCCGCTTCCTCGGCCAGGCCACGGGCTCGTCGACCAGGATCACGCGCGCCATCCTGATGGACACGCCGCTCTCGATCGACAAGGGCGAGGTCACCGACAAGGGCTCGATCAACCAGCGCGCTGTGCTCGAGCACCGCACCGAATTGATCGAGGAGCTCTACGCTGCCAATCCATCCAACCGTGTGATATCGGTCGGATAAGAAATCACCGCACCAGGAGAACGCCATGTTGTTGAAGGATCAGGCAGCCATCGTCACCGGCGGCGCATCGGGACTGGGCGCGGCCACCGCGCGAAAGCTGGCGGCGCAGGGCGCCAAGGTCGCGGTGTTCGACCTCAATGCCAAGCTTGCCGAAACCGTTGCCGCAGAGATCAAGGGCGTCGCGATAACCTGCGACGTTTCCGATGCCGCTTCCGCTGAAGCCGCGATCGCGCAGGCGATCAAGACCGTCGGCGCGCCGCGCGTGCTGGTCAATTGCGCCGGCATCGGCGTTGCCAAGCGCGTGGTCGGCCGCGACGGCCCGATGGCGCTCGCCGATTTCGACAAGGTGATCAAGGTCAACCTCATCGGCACCTTCAACATGCTGCGCCTTGCCGCGACCGAGATGTCGAAGCTGGAACCGCAGGCGACCGGCGAGCGTGGTGTCATCATCAACACGGCGTCCGTCGCCGCCTATGACGGCCAGATCGGCCAATCCGCCTATTCGGCCTCCAAGGGCGGCATCGTCGGCATGACGCTGCCGATCGCGCGCGAGCTCGCGCAGTTCGGCGTTCGCGTACTGACCATCGCGCCCGGCCTGTTCCTGACGCCACTGCTGGCGAACCTGCCGCAGGAAGCCCAGGACTCGCTCGCCGCCGCGATCCCCTTCCCGCGCCGGCTCGGCAACGCCGACGAGTTCGCCGCGCTCGCCCTGCACATGGTCGAGAATTCCTACCTGAACGGCGAAGTGGTGCGCCTCGACGGCTCGCTGCGCATGGCGCCGAAGTAGGGCAACAATCGCATGTTCGTGAACCGGCGCGAGGTCCAGATCCAGTGGGGTGATTGCGACCCCGCCAACATCGTCTACTACCCGCGCTATTTCGCGATGTTCGACGATTCGACCTCGACCCTGTTCGAGGTCGCCGGCTTCTCCAAGCAGGACCTGGTCCGCAAATACGGCCTGGTGGGCATCCCCATGGTCGACACGCGGTCCAAGTTCTACATCCCCTCGACCTATGGCGACTGGATCACCATCGAAACCAGAATCGAGAGCATCAAGCGCTCGAGCTTCGAGGTGAAGCACAACGTCTACAAGGGCGAGGCGCTCGCGATCGAGGGCTTCGAGACCCGCGTCCTGGTCGGCCGCGATCCCGTTAACCCCGACAAGCTGAAATCGGCACCATTCCCGGCGGAAATGGTAGCCAAGTTCACGGGAAGCTAAATCGCCGCATCACCAAAAGAGGGGGCTGAATTACCCCCCGATTTCTGCTTTCAAAGAAACACGTCAAGGGAGGAACAAATGAAACGCTTTTACCTGACCGCCGCCATCGCGGCTGCGACGCTCGCCTTGCCGGCGCTGCCCGCGCTGGCCCAGACCGCCGAAGTCACCATCGGCATCACCACCACCACGACCGGCCCGGGCGCAGCCCTCGGCATTCCCGAGCGCAACGCGCTCGAATTCGTGCCGAAGGAGATCGGCGGCGTGCCGCTGAAGGTGATCGTGCTCGACGACGGCGGTGATCCCACCACGGCGACCACCAACGCCCGCCGCTTCGTGACCGAATCCAAGGCCGACATCATCATGGGCTCGGCGCTGACGCCGCCGACCATCGCGGTCTCCAACGTCGCCAACGAAGCCGGCATTCCGCATTTCGGCCTGGCGCCGTTCCCGATCACGCCCGAGCGCATGAAGTGGTCGGTGGCGATGCCGCAGCCGATTCCGATCGTCGGCAAGGTGCTGTACGACCACATGAAGGCCAAGGGCGTGAAGACGCTCGGCTATATCGGTTACTCCGACTCTTATGGCGACCTCTGGTTCAACGACCTCAAGGCCCAGGCCGTGCCGATGGGCATGACCATCGTCGACGAGGAGCGCTTTGCCCGTCCCGATACTTCGGTGACCGGACAGGTGCTGAAGCTCGTTGCCGCCAATCCCGACGCGATCCTGGTCGGCGCCTCGGGCACCGCGGCCGCGCTGCCGCAGACCGAGCTGCGCGAGCGCGGCTACAAGGGCCTGATCTACCAGACCCACGGCGCCGCCAGCATGGACTTCATCCGCATCGCCGGCAAAGCGGCGGAAGGCGTGCTGATGGCCTCGGGCCCCGTGATGGATCCGGAAGATCAGCCGGACAGCGCGCTCACCAAGAAGCCCGGCCTCGCGCTCAACGCGGCCTATGAGGCCAAGTATGGCCCGAACAGCCGCAGCCAGTTCGCCGGCCATTCCTACGATGCGTTCGAGATCCTGAAGCGGATCATCCCTGTCGCGCTGAAGACGGCCAAGCCCGGCACGCCGGAATTCCGCGAAGCGATCCGCCAGGCATTGCTGTCGGAGAAGGACCTCGCAGCGAGCCAGGGCGTCTACAACTTCACCGAAAAGGACCGCTACGGCGTCGACGAACGCGCCCGCATCCTGCTGACGGTGAAGGACGGCAAGTACTCGCTGGTGAAGTAAGCGCGGCGCGATTGAGAGACGACGAGAGCCGGCCCGATGGGCCGGCTCTTTTGTTTTGTGTGTCCGTGAGATCGAGTTGCAGTGGGCGTGAAATCAAATTGAGTTCGGCCAACAGCACCACTCTCTCCGTTCCCTCCCCACAAGGGGGGAGGGAACGCACTTCCTGCGAGGTACGGGAAGGAGCCTCATCGCATCGGGCTTCACGCCGCCTGCCGCAGCGGCGTCCACGCGAACTCGGGATAATAGCCATCCATCATGCGATCGACATAGGCGGTGAGATTCGGAAACCCCTCGGCGCGCTCGCGCAGGGCCGATTCGAAGAACGGCGTGAGGATGCCGGCGAGCATGCCGAAGGCGGTGGCGTCGACGCCGCAGGGCTTGTTGCCCATCAGGAAGGACTTGTCGCCGAGCTGCACCGACAGCGCGAACAGCGAGCGCACGGCAAGGTCGACATCGTCGTCGGGCCCATGGCGGCCGAGCCCCGAGAGCAGATAGTTCTCGGCGACGCGGAATTGCGCATCCTCGCGCAGCTTCTCGCGATTGTGCTCCGGCGCGCCGTCGAAGAAATGCGCAGGGCCCTTGGCGAAATTGACCGGATCGACCCAGCGGGCGCCGACCAGCCCCCAATAGACGTGATGCTCGATCATCCGTTCGAACGCCCAGGCCTGCGCCCGCTCGGCCAGTGAAAGACCGGCGTCGAAATCAAAGCCGTAGCGACGTTCGATATGGGCGCGGATGAAGGTGGAATCGGCCACCGCCTCGCCACCGTCGTCGATGAACGGCAGCTGCCCCTTGGGCGAGGCCGGCGGCATCGCCCGCTCCTTCCGGTAGGGCAGTCCCGCCATCTTGAGCTGCACCTCGGTCTTGGTGACGAAGGGGCTGATTTCAGGCAGGCCGAAGCCGGTGCCGAAGCCGTAAAGTGTGATCATGCGATCTCTCCTGGACCTCTCGAAAGTTTGGGGAACCTAGTGGCCGGCTGCTGCCACCATGGTGGCAGCAGTCGTGATATCTTCTGCGAAGCGAGCCCCTCGCCAGGCGCGGCACATCACGTGGCGGACCAGCGCGTCGGCGGCCCGAACCAGCGAGCCTGTCACTGCGCCGGCGAGGGCAAACCGGAGGTCGACGGCCATGAGATCGAGCGAAACGAGGCGGCCGAATACCGCCACGGACCATGCCTGGGCCCGCAGCATCGGAATGACCGGGCCGAAATGGGTTGGAATGATCATGGACAAATCCTCTTCAGTCGCTGTGTTGTCCCGGTATAGAACTCCCCTGCTGCCAACATCCTGTCAGCAGCCGCGCGCCGCTTTCTGAAAAGATCACCGATAAGAGAATTGTCATGAGACGCGCCGACCGGCTGTTTCAGATCATCCAGGTGCTGAGACGCACGCGTAAGCCGCTGACGGCGGATGCCATCGCGGCCGAGCTCGAGACCTCGAAGCGCACGATCTATCGCGACATCGCCACGCTGATCGGCCAGCGCGTGCCGATCCGCGGCGAAGCCGGCATGGGCTACATCCTGGAAAAGGGCTTTGACCTGCCGCCCCTGATGCTGACACCCGACGAGATCGAGGCCGCAGTGCTGGGCGCACAGTGGGTCGCGGGCCACGCCGATTCCGCGCTGGCGCGCGCGGCCGAAGACTTGATGGCCAAGATTGCCGACACTGTGCCTGAGCGCCTGCGCCCCTTCGTGCTGGAGCCGGCGAGCCGCGCCCGGCCAAGCTGGAACAGGGAGCCGGACCGTCTCGACATGGTGCGCACCCGCACGCAGATCCACGAGGGCAAGAAGATCATGCTGCGCTATCGCGACGAGCAGGGACGCGCCAGCGAGCGCATGATCTGGCCGATTTCGGTCGGCTATCTCGAAGCCGTGCGGCTGCTCGCGGCCTGGTGCGAACTGCGCGGCGACTTCCGCAGCTTCCGCACCGACCGCGTGGTGGACGCGAACTATCTCGACGAGAAATATCCGGAGCGTCGCGACGTGCTGCGCGCAAGATGGCGGCAGAGCCTGGTCTGGGGCCCGCCAAAGGACACGTGACGAGTATGCAGCAAGATTTCCCCACCGATCCGTCGAGCTATTGCCAGAGTTGCGGCGCGTGCTGTGGCTATTCGGCCAACTGGCCGCGCTTCTCGGTCGAGAGCGACGAAGAGCTTGCAGCCATTCCGGAGGCGCTCGTCAACGCGCGTCAATCCGGCATGCGGTGCGAGGGCGATCGCTGCTCGGCCTTGCAGGGGGAAATCGGGAAAGCGACCGCCTGCGGCATCTATGCCGTGAGGCCGGAGGTGTGCCGCACCTGCATGCCGGGCGATGCCGAATGCGCGATGGCGCGGCGGAAGTTCGGGTTGCCCGTGATCGTTAGCGCATGATCCGGACCCGGAGGGCCGCGTTAGCGCAAAGTGTGCAGCGGTTTTCCGCGAGACAAACGCAAAGCGTTTGCGCGGAGATCATACGCCAACAAGGAGCCGCTTAAGCCGGAACCGCTTCGCTGATCTCGTCGTCGATCTCGTCGTCCAGCGGCGCGAGCACCGAAAGCGGCTTGGTCGACAGCGTGATCGGCTTGCGCCCGCCCGACAGCGACGGCGAGGATTTCGCCGTGCTCTCGCGCGACAGCGCGTAAAGCGTCGAGCCGACGCGCCCGCCGTTCTCGATCAGGTCGCGCTCGTTGCAGCTGCCTGCGATCGCGACCGCCAGCGAGTGCAGATGGCTGCGGCGATAGCAGAACAGCGCCAGCCTGGCGCGCGCGTCGGGGGAAACACTCTCAACCAGCCTCGGCAGGCCACTCTCGCTGGCGCGATACATCTCGCCAAGGAGCTCGTCGCGGACCGGGCAGAAATCGCTTTCAAAGGTATCGCGGCTTGAAAACATTGCAGTTCTCCCTCGTCTCGGGGAAGATGCAGTGCAATTCTCTAACGAAAGGTTAACCACCCTGGGCGGTAGTCACCCGGGGTGGTTGCGCCCTGGCCGCGAATCAGGGAGCCGGCGGACGGCTCACCTGTGGCCATCCTTCGAGACGCCCGCCTTTGGCGGGCTCCTCAGGATGAGGTCTGCTTCTGCTGCAAGACTCCAACCCCTCATGGTGAGGAGGCGCGAAGCGCCGTCGAACCATGCCGGCCGGCGGCTTCTCCAGATGGCCACTAACTCAGTTCGCCGCCATGAAGATGGAGAGGCCGAAGCCGGTGAGGTGGTGCAGGGCCTGGTCGACGCCGATCAGGGTCCAGAACCAGGGATGCTGGAGGTCAACACCGAAATTGGCCGAAACGAACCCCTTGGCGCGGTCGATCGTGATGTGGATCACGAAGTCGATCAGCGCCACGAACCAGAATTTCGGCGCCACGATCAGTATCAGCGGCAGTGCAACTGCAAGGTGAACCAGGCAGTGCACCAGAAGCGGCAGGGCCCAGCCGTGCTTTTGGTCCTTGCCATGCGCCATCCAGGCGGTCTGGAGGACGAAATCGGCGATGATGTGCTTGAAGGTGAGCAGCAACATCCAGCCAATGAGCGCTTCGACCGGAACCGCCGATGACATGGGTGGAAACGACAAGGCTGACGCCCTCATTGACGTGACAAGAAAAATGGGAGCCGTTCAGCGCAACTTCTTCTTGGACCAGTTCTGGACCGGTCAAATCGCCGGGACGCGCGATTTATGACATCTCCCGCGGAGGAATGCAGCCGGGGGAACCGGAAAATCGCCAAGTGTGGCTAACTGGTGATAGGATGACCAATCGCCGCGGACACATCGCGTAAGGTTACCGTCGGCTCGAAATTTGCATTCCGCGACCTTCGCGCTATCATTGAAGACAGAGAATATCGTTCTTTTTTCAGACGCTTACGAATTAGAGGGCGCTCGCCGCGATCACATTCGCGAGCCACCCGCCACCGAAAGAATAAGGCCAGAGTGCTGCCATGAGTGCTGAAGGCCCCATTTCGTCGCTGACCGAGCCGCCGCCCCGGCGACCCAAGGTGATCAAGACCAATCAACAGCAGGTCTTCCTCTACGTCGTGCTGACCCTGCTGTTGTCGCTCGCCACCGTCTGGGGTGGTCGCGCCTTGCTGCACAATTCGGAGACGCTGACCTTTGCCGCCGGCGCTCCCAACAGCGAGGAGGCGTTGTTCGCGGCCAAGCTCGCCGCCGTGCTCAACGCCAACGCCTCGCGCTTCCGGATCAAGATCGTCAACAACGCAGACGGCGCCAAGGCGCTCGCGCAGTTCGACCGCAAGCAGGCCGATCTCGCCGTCCTGCGCACCGACGCCAAGGTCCCGTTGCGAGCGCGCACGCTGGCGATCCTCGAGCACGATCTCGTGCTTCTGCTCGGTCCCGGCAACAAGAAGATCAAGTCGATCGCGGAGCTGAAGAAGAAGAAGGTCGCGGTCGTCGCCGAGAGTGAAGCCTCCCTCGCCTTCGTCCGCAGCATTCTCGACATTCCCGACGGGCCGGAGGCCGCCAAGATCCAGATGGCGCCGCAGGGCGCAACGCTGGACAAGCTGTTCGCAGCATCGAACGGCTTTGGCGCGGTGATCGCCATCGTCCATGCCTCCAAGGCCGTCAGGGACAAGGGCTATGAGCAACTCGCCAAGCGCGGCGGCTTCACCCTCAATGCAATCGACGAGGCCAAGGCGCTGGCGCGCAGGCTTCCCGGCATTTCCAGCGAAACGCTGACGGCGGGCACGCTATCGACCTCGCCGCAAATCCCCGACGACGACCTCGACACGATCGGGCTCGAATGGCTGCTGGTCGCGCAATCCAGGATGTCCCCGACCACGGCAGGCGAGCTCGCCCGTGTCGTCTACGAGAACAAGCCTGCGCTCGGGCTCGACAACGGCTTTGCCACAAGGATCGAGCCGGCCTCCGTCGAGAAGGACGCCTTCGTGATGGCGCACCAGGGTGCGGCCGACTACATCAACGACGACACCAAGTCGTTCATGGAGAAGTACAGCGACCTGATGTATCTGGGCGCCGCCGCACTCAGTGTCATCGGCTCGATCTTCGCGGCGATCTACGCCAAGATCACCCGCATCGCGCCCGAGAAGGCCAGCGAGCTCTCTACCGCCATCCTCGACATCGGCGAGCGGATCGAACACGCCCACTCCCTGGATCAGCTCGAATGCCTCCAGGACGAGCTGGAGGGCATCCTGCGCGGTGCCGTCATCGGCCTCAGAGACGGCACGATCAGTACCGACGGGCTCGACACCTTCAAGCTGGGCTACGAATTCGTCCGCGACGAGATCGGCATGCGCCGCGACTATCTGAAACGTCACGCCGGAGAGACCGAGGAGACGGTGCAGGCCGGCGGCCCTGCCCAGCACGACGAGAGCAATGTCGTCGTGGTGAAGACCGCCCAAAGTGCCTGAGGCGCGGGGTCTTGCCCCCGTTCCTGTCGGATGTTCCTTGTCGAGGACACCGCTTCATTCGGGAACTGGCGTGTTCTGCAACCGTTGGTTCGCGACTACAACCGGAGACCGCAGCATGCGTGCACTCCTCATCCTCCTCCTTCTGGGAATGCTGGCGGCGGCCGGCTATTTTGCTTATTCCGCAATAGCGATCCAAGGTGAGCCGATCCCGACGGAAGGCTACGTGGCGCTGGCGCTGGGCGCGGGGTTTTCCGTCGTGGTCGGCATCGGGCTGATGGTGCTGCTGTTCTTCAGCAGCCGCCGCGGCTACGACGAGCCGCCCCATTTCAGGTAGGCACCGCCAACGACGGCGGCACAGACCGGCCAGCCCGGCGCAGCAGCGCCGGCAAAGCCGCCTGCCGTCGTTGACGGCCTCCCCCCGGACAGGCACTTTGGCGCCGACGTCCCAACCGGGGCCTCGAGACCTGCCCCGAGACAAAACAGCCTTCCCGCATGTTCAAGCCGCTGATCTCCGCTTTGGCCCAGTTCACGGCCGCCACGGCCGGCCGCAACATGACCAAGGCGGCCTACGTCGCGGTGACCGTGGGCGTGCTCAGCATGGTGCTGCTGACGGACAACCGGGCCAGGGGGGCGCGCGGCTGGGTCGACAGCCTGCTCTGGACCTGCCTCGCCTATTTCGTGTTCGAATGGCTGGTCCGGCTACGCCACATGAGGCAACAGGGACGGCTTTCGCTCTATGTGTCCTCCTCCGCCGGCATCGTCGATGCGATCGGAGCGCTGGCCGTGCCGGCCGCGCTTCTCCTTGGCGTCGACCCCAGGACGGCTTGGCTGCTCGGCGTGCTCTGGGTGTTGAAGGTGATTCCGGGCATTCCTGGACTGCGGCAGCTTCGTCGCGTGCTGGTGCTGGAATCGGGGCCGCTGGTCAGCGTGCTCGTGATCTTCCTGACCGTGGTCTTCCTCGCCTCCGTCGCCGAATATTTCCTGGAGCGGGACGTACAGCCCCAGACGTTCGGCAGCGTGCCGGCCGCGCTCTGGTGGGCCGTCGTCACGCTCACGACCACCGGCTACGGCGATGCCGTGCCGGTCACGCCGCTCGGGCGCATGGTGGCGGCCGCGGTGATGATCTCCGGCCTCGGCGTGTTCGGCCTCTGGACCGGTATCCTGGCAACCGGGTTTGCCGCCGAGACGCGGCGCGACAATTTTCTCAAGACCTGGGAGTCCGTCAGCAAGGTGCCGTTCTTCGCGGCGCTTGGACCCGCCGCCATTGCCGACGTCACCCACATGCTGCGCACCATGGAGCTTCCTGCGCGCACCATGATCATCCGCAAGGGCGCGCAAGGCGATTGCATGTATTTCATCGCCGCCGGCGAGGTCGAGGTCGAGCTGCCCGGCAAGAAGGTGCAGCTCGGCGAGGGCGCCTTCTTCGGCGAGATGGCGCTGCTCGGCAACAACAAGCGCGGCGCCAACGTCTCGACCACGAAAGTGTCGCGGCTTCTGGTGCTCGATCTCGTCGACTTTCGCGTGCTGATGGCACGGCACCCGGACCTCGCCGAGACCATCGACGCGGAAGCAAGACGCCGCGCGCTCGAAAACAAGTAAGAAGGAGACAAGAATGTCGGATATCGCCGACGCGGCATCCAGCCCCGTGCTCGAAATCAACGGCGCGCGCGCCACCATCCGCCTCAACCGGCCAAAACATCTCAACCGGCTGCAGGCCGAGGATCTCGGCGAGCTCCTGAAATTGTTCGACCGGATCGAGGCCGATCCCGCCATCCGCGTGCTGGTGCTGACCGGCACCGGCCGCGCCTTCTCCGCGGGCTATGACCTCAATTCGGTGGCCGAGCGCGCGGTGAGCGCGAACGAGCAGCAGAGCGCGGGCTCGGCCTTCGAGGTGGTCGTCAACCGGCTTGAGGATCTCGGTGTGCCCACGATCTGCCGGCTCAACGGCGGCGTCTATGGCGGCTCGACCGACCTCGCGCTCGCCTGCGATTTCCGCATCGGCGTCGACACCGCCGAGATGTTCATGCCGGCGGCGCGGCTCGGGCTGCATTATTACCGGAGCGGCATCAAACGCTACGTGACCCGGCTCGGCGTCGACAATGCGAAGAAGCTGTTCCTGACGGCGCAGAAGATCAGCGCGCCGGAAATGCTGCGCATCGGCTACCTCACCGCGATGGTGCCGGAAGAGTCGCTCGACGAGGAGGTCGACAAGCTCGCCGGTATCCTCGCCGGCAACGCGCCGCAGGCCATGCGCGGCATGAAGCGCGCGATCAACGAATTCGCCCGCGGCGAGCTCGACGATCGCGCCGCCGACCAGCGCCACCGCGACAGCATGCGCGGCGACGAGATCAAGGAAGGAATCAAGGCGTTCGCGGAGAAGAGAGCGCCAAAATTCTGATCAGGCCCGCTTCGACCGCATCGCACGCTCCTGCGTGAGCTTGGGATCGCGGACGAGCGCCTGGTAGCGTTTGCTGTCGACGGCGTAGATCGCGATCCGGCCCTCACTGTCAGCATGAACGCCCCAGCCGAAGCGCTTGCCCAGGCTCGACGCCCTCATGCACGCCTGCCCCCGGGAAAAGAACGCTTCGCGAGCCGCATGCTTCTCCGTTTCCGTCGCCTTCACGTCGAGATCGCGTCCCGGCGCGGATGTCGCGAAGATCACGTCGTCGGAGGTGTGCTTGTAGGGCGCCTTGGCGATCATCCCGTATTGAAGGCACGCCACCGTCGGCTTCCCCGCGCGGAGCGGCGGCTCCTCGCCAGTACGCGCGGGACAGTCTTCAGCGACCTGGATGAAGGTATTGAAGCAGTTGGTCGTGTGCATCGGCTTCGTCATCTACAATCCAGGTTCATTGTCATCTACAATCCAGGTTCATTCAACCATCGGCAACCGCGGCATGCTGCGCCGCCATCTCATCGTCAGCGGCATTGATCCGCTGGAACGCGGGACGCGCTGTCATGCGCTCGGCATAGCGGACGAAGACGTCCTTTTTCGGCACGATGCCGAACATCATGGTCCATTTGAACGCGACGCCCCACAATACATCAGCAGCCGTCATGCGTTCGCCGAGCAGGTACGGCCCCTTCGACAGCTGTGCTTCGAGCGCCCCCAGCATGGTGTCGTAATCGGCATAGGGCGATTGCGTGATCGGGGCCGGCTCGCGCTGCATGAACTTGTCGATCAGCGCCGGCTCGAACGAGGCGCCGTAATAGGCGATCCAGCGCAAATATGGACCGCGCAGCGGATCGTTCAGCGCAGGCGTCAGACCTGCCTGCGGGAAGAGATCGGCGAGATAGATGGTGATCGCGACCTGCTCGGTCACCAGCGCCTCGCCATGGCGGATCGCCGGAACCTTGCCGAGCGGATTGACGGCGAGATAGGCGGGCCGACGCTGCTCGCCGGCCTTCATGTTGAGGACGTGGAGATCGTAGGGCGCGCCCAGCTCCTCCAGCAGCACCCGCGTGCCGGTGGCGCGGCTTTGCGGCGAGTAATACAGCGTGATGCGGTTCGAATCGGTCATGGCAGGTCTCCTGGGTACTGGCTGGCGCCCCCTTTTTACGCACCCATACCTGACATCCTGTGTCAGGTATGATTTAAGGAGTTATGCGTGCGAGCCGGATGCTGTCGATCCTCACTACCCTCCAGGCCAAGGGGCAGGTCACTGCGCCCGAGCTTGCGGAGGCCTGCGAGGTCTCGGTGCGCACGATCTATCGCGACATCGATGCGCTCGCAGCCTCCGGCGTACCTGTCTATGCCGATCGCGGCGCGGAGGGCGGCTATCGCCTGCTCGACGGCTACCGCGTTCGGCTGAATGGACTGTCGCAAAGCGAGGCCGGCGCGCTCTTCCTCGCGGGGCTCCCGGGCCCCGCTGCGGCGCTCGGGCTCGACGCGGCGATGATCGCCGCGCAGAACAAGCTGATGGCGGCCCTGCCGGTCCACCTGCGCGAAGACGCCGGACGGATGCAGGAGCGCTTTCATTTGGATGCACCGGGCTGGTTCGGCGAGGCGGAAGAACCAAAACATCTGCGCGCCATTGCCGGCGCCGCCCTGCGCGGGACACTGATCAAGATCCGCTACCAGAGCTGGCGCGCCGAGAAGCAGCGCCGCGTCGCACCGCTTGGCCTCGTGCTGAAGGGCGGCAGCTGGTATCTCGCAGGACAGGTCGACGGCAGCGTGCGCACCTATCGCGTGGCGCGCGTGCTCGACTGCACGGCGCTCGACGACCGCTTCGATCGCCCCGGCGATTTCGATCTCGCCGCCTATTGGCAGGCCGCGACGCTTCGCCTCGAGGCCGAGATGCATCCCAACGTCGCGGTGGTGCGGCTGTCGCCGCTCGGCGTCAAACTGCTCGACGCGCTGAGCCAGCCCTACGTCAAGGCACGCACACAGATCGAGGACAGCGCCGATGCGGACGGCTGGCGCATCGCGCACGTGCCTGTCGGCAAGACATCCTGGCACGCCGCGGCCGAGTTGTTGCGGCTCGGCCCCGAGGCCGAGGTGCTGGAGCCCGCCGATCTCCGCGACAAGATGATGAAGATGACGCAGGCGATGGCCGCGCACTATCGCGCGGCGCCGAAAGCCTGACGGCGGCATATTTTGCCGCGGGCCACGAAACATTCCTGAAACACGATTCTCCTCGTGCCGCGTGAACGCGATCGCATCTCGGCCCGACCGAGATGCAGGGACACAACAACGGCCCTAGCGCCATACTGGAGAATGAAGATGTTTCGTAAGCTTGCTCTTGGTCTGATCGCCGCCGGTTCGCTCGGCGCCGCCGCTCTCGCGCCCACCGCCGCCTCCGCCCACGGCTTCCATCACTGGGGCCATGGCTGGGGTCCGGGCTGGGGCTTCGGCGGTGTCTACGTCAACACCGGCGTCAGCAACTGCTACCAGGAGCGCGTTGTCCAGACCCGTCACGGCCTGCGCGTCCGCGTCGTGAACGTCTGCGCCTACGGGATCTACTGAGCCCGCCTGCATCGACTGGCGCAACCCCGGTCGTTCCGCGACCGGGGTTCGTCGTCTTAGCTCGCGAGCGCCGCCTGTGTCACGGAAGCGGCCTGTTCGTCCGCGAGGGAATTGCGCTCGGAGATCCATCGTTCGGCGCGCGAGCGCCGCAGCGAAGGCGCGAACAGGAAGCCCTGGGCGACATCGCAGCCGATCCGGCGGATGATCTCGAGCGCCTCCGGACTTTCGACGCCCTCGGCCACCACTTTCATGTTGAACGCCTTGGCAAGCGCGACCGAAGCATCGACGATCTTCATCATGTCGTCGTCGGATTCGCAGCCCTTGATGAAGGACTGGTCGATCTTCAGCTCGCTGAACGGCAGCCGCACCAGGGCCGCGAGCGACGAATAGCCGGTGCCGAAATCGTCGATGGCCGTCCCGATCTTCTTGATCCGCAGCCGGACCAGGATGTCGTTGGCGCGGTCGACGTCGGCCATCGCCGAGGTCTCGGTGATCTCCACCGTCAGCGAGGTCGGCGAGATGTGTTCGCGGCGCAGGATCTCCTCGATGCGGTCGGGCAGGGTCAGATCCGACATCAGCGAGCCCGAGATGTTGACGGCAATGGTGAAGCCGGGATTGCGCTCGATCAGCTTGCGGCCCTGCGACATCGCCGACGACAGGATGCAATCGGTCACCTCGCGCATGATGCCGGCTTCCTCGGCGATCGGAATGAAGATCAATGGCGAGACCATGCCGAATTCGGCGCTCCGCCAGCGTGCGAGTGCCTCGGCGCCGACGACTCTTCCGGTCTCGAGCGCGATCTTCGGTTGAAACTCGACGAAGAACTCACCGTCGGCCAGTCCGCGCAGGATTCTCTCCGGCGTGATCCGAAGCTGCGGCGAGGCGGACGACGCGGCCAGCGGTGCGCGCTGCGGCAATTCCAATGCACTGCGCAGGCGGTTCAGATCGAGCGGCTTGGTCAGGCATCCGCCGACCGACAACTTCAGCCCGTTCGCGACCCGTCGCGTCGCTTTCATGATGCGATCATCGCAGCCGCTGATGATCACGATCGACATCGCGCGCAGCCCGGCTTCCGCAACGAAGCGCAACAGCTCCACGCCGTCCCGCTCGCCGAGCGACAAATCGAGCGCCATGATTTCGAAGGTGTCGCGGGCCAGAAGCTCGGTTGCGGCCTCAAAGGAGGACGCAACGACCGTCTCGTAGCCGAGCTTCGCCCCGATCTTGCCGATCAGAACGCGCTGCACCAGGTCGTCGTCGACCACCAGAAGACGGCCTCTCGTCGCACTCATCACCAATTTCTCCAGACGTCGGCAGCGTTGATGGCACCAACATTAGAGCGGCGGTCTCGCCTGGTCATGAATACAAGACGGCTAAAACTTTCCAGATCCGGAAGCATTCGTTAGGCACGTTTTTGACGCCCTCAAGCGATTGATTCTTCTCGCACTTATGCGACGTGCGGCGGGACGGTACTCCAATGCTCTTCCTCATGCGCAAGTGCAATGAACGCGTCGTAAAGCTCGCTATCGGAAGCCGGCAAATGCCCGATAAATTACGGGGGCATCTTCAGCGGCGCGCGTCGATTGGCCCGGCCCGCAGCTGCCGATGAAACCAGGCCCAGGTCTCACGCGTCGTTCTGATGTAGCCGCGGCCGCGATGGACGATCTCGCCGTCGACGATCGCGTTCAGCTTCGGCAGCGCGTGAAACGGGATCGAGGGATAAGCGTGGTGCTCGACGTGATAGGGCATGTTCCACGCGAACCATTTGACGATCGCAGCGGTGTAGGTGGTGCGCGTGTTCTCGAAAGCGCTGCGGGTGCGCTCGCAGCCGGTGTGCTCGGCATAGAGATAGGGCCGCAGGAAGAACTGCCCGATCACGAGCGGGACGATCCAGACCCAGAGCAGCAGCGCCGACGAGAACCACAGCGACAGTGCAAGCAGCAGGGCATACAGCGCGACATAGGCACGCGCCTCCCTGACGATGACGGCGCGCTTGCCCTCGGGGATCCAGGGCACGACGACCTTGCCGGTGATCGCGTGGCCGAGCATCAGCCGTAGACGGCCGGCGACCTGGAGCAGGCCGCTATAGGCGATTGCGAGCTGCGTGTCGGATGTCGGCTTCACGCCGACGATCAGCTCGGGGTCCTTGTCCGGATCCTGGGTGTAGCGGTGGTGATCCCAGTGAAACAGGCAGTAATATTCGTAAGGCAGGCCGATGATGAAGGCCGAAAGATTACCGACCGCAAGATTGAGGCCGCGGCTCTTGAACGCGGTCTTGTGCGCGGTCTCGTGCACCGCCATGAACAGGAAGGCGACGACATAGCCCTGCACCATCATCAATGGCAGCGCCCAAAGCACGCCCCATGTCGACGACACCATCCAGATCAGCGCGCCCACGAGCGCGATCATCGCGTAATGGCCAAGGCTCTGGCCTGCGCCCCGGAGATCGGAGCGGACCGACAATTCGCGCAGCATCGCCGGCGTCAGCGGCTTCAGGCGATGGCCGGACTCTGAAACTGTCGCGTCGGTCATGATTGGATGCCTGTTCTATTTGTCGAGAAGTGCCGCGACCTCGGCCTTGAGAAAGGCCTGGTCGCGCGGATTGCTGACGGGATTGCCGGCGCGATGGCCGTGCAGCGACGGGATCGGATGCAGCACGGCGGACTTGGCGTTCACCAGCCGGCCGAGCTCGTCCTCGTTGTCGCGGACATCGAAATAGCGATCGGTCGCGCCGGGCATCAGCAGCATGTGCGCTTTGATCGCCGCCAGCGCGCGATCGAGATCACCACCGAATGCCTCACAGCGGCTGATGTCGCCCCGCTGCCAGATACCGACCTGCGCCAGGAGATCATTGGCGTCGCGCCGCGCGAACGTCGCGTCCCAGGTGCGGACGAGATAGTCCTCCAGCGAGGTGAAGCCGGCCTCGCGCCAGAGCTCGTCGCGATAGAAGCCGTGCGACATCGCCCAGCCGGCATAGACGCGCCCCATGGCGCGATAGCCGGCGACGGGTTTCTCGACGAAGCGGCCGTCGCGGAAGGCGGGATCGGCGGTGAGCGCGGCCTTCACGCTTTCCAGGAAGACGTAGTTGTAGGGGGCGCAACGCGCGCTGCCGCAGACCACGGCGGCCCGCTCCACCATGCCGGGATGCAGCGCCGCCCAGTGATAGGCCTGCATGCCGCCCATCGACCAGCCATACACCAGGGCCAGCTTCGAGATGCCAAAGCGCTCGGTGAGGAGCCTGTGCTGGACCGCGACGGCATCGTGATAGGTCACCTCGGGGAACGGCGCGGCGGTGTTCGACGGCGAGGATGACAGGCCGTTGCCGAGCAGATTCGGGATGATGACGAAGTAGCGCGTGGTGTCGAGCACGCCGTCGGGCCCGATCAGCCATTCGGTGTCGGTGTGCTGTGCGCTGAACGAAGTCGGATAGAGGATGACATTGTCCCTGGCCGGGCTCAGCGTGCCGTAGGTCTTGTAGACAAGCTTCAGCGCAGAGAGCACGGCTCCTGACTGGAGCGTGACGTCGCCTACCTCGAAGATCTGACCATCGCTTAGCGCCGTCATGCGTCCAACTCCCGCTCACGCGGCCGCAGAGCGCCGCGGCTTCCATCATGCATCGACCATGCCGGACCCGCAGCTGCGCCGTCGCAGCAGTTTTAATAACTGTACTTATAGTACAGTTATTAGCGGCCGGCAAGATAAATCCGCTTCTCCCGCCGGCTCAGGCGATGGCCGCAATGTAGCGCTCCACCGATGCCGCGAAGGCGGCCTTGGCGCCGCCGGCGATGTTGCGGCCCCACCACGCGCCATAGATGCGATCGAAGGCGAGCGGCTCGACGGCGGCCGCGATCCGCCGCACTGCGGTTGCGTTGAGCGGCATGTAGTTGGGATAGGAGTACATGAAGCTGACGAAGCGGCGGTCCATCGTCACCTGGGCGATGTCGCCGGTGAGCAGCGCGCCCCGGCCGTCCGCACTGCGCGCCGAATGCAGCATGGTGGCGCCGGCGAAATGTCCTCCAGTGCGCAGCAGCAGCGCGTCGTCGGAGATCCGAAGACTGTCGCCGGTCCAGTGCATGATCGAGGGATGCGGCCGCGTGACGAAGGCGCGATCGTCGGCGTGCAGATATATCGGCACGCCACCGAAAGCATCGCTCCAGTCGGCCACCGCGCCATAGTAATGCGGGTGCGAGATCGCGATCGCCTTCAGCCCGCCGAGCGCTGCGACATATTGAATGGCGTCGTCGGTTGCGAGCGGAATGCAGTCCCACATCACGCAGCCGTCGCCTTGCGGCACCAGCAGCGCGCGCTGCCCGATGGCGAAGCTCGGCTCCAGGCCGATGCCGGTGAGGCCGAGATCGTCGCGTCCGACCAGCCGATGCGTCTGCATGAGTTGCTCGCGCGTGAGAAAGGTCTGCCCCTTCCAATTCACGAACTGCCGCTCGTCCTCGCAGATCAGGCAGGAGGCCGGCGGACTCCCGCCGTTCGGGAATTGCGCGCCGCAGGTTTCGCAGGTCCAGAGAGGCATGAGCAGAGCTCCGTGGCAGGATCGCAACATGGCATCGCGGACGCGCCTTCAGCAAGGTCGATGAGCGGGGTGGCTCGAACCAACGCAGAAAGCGCCCGTTACGTTCAGTTCAATGCCAGAACGATTGGCCAGGAGGATCGCGACACACGAACAGCATGCTCAGGTATCGAGCCGTGGCCGAGGGACAGGCCACTGAGCCTCATCGAGATCACGGCGTAAATTGCCGGTTCAGACCGATCCTGAAGGTGTGAAGCTCGATGTCGCTGGCCGCAAGGCTCGTCGCGGGAATGGACAGGGAAAGCTGACGACCAAGGTTGAGATACAGATACTCCGCCTTGAGCGACCAATGCGGCGCGAACGCCCACTCTCCACCGCCGCCGACCGCATAGCCGATATTGTAGCCGCTGGCCGAGGCATGACCGTCCAGTGCACCGGGAAGACCGGGGATCGGGAAGTTGTTGGTCAGCCTGACATGGCTGCTGTCGAGACGTGCCTTGACATGCGCCCAGGCCAGACCGCCTGTCGCATAGAACAGCCAGTTGTGGCTGGCGTAACCGAGGCGGCCGCGCAGCGTGCCGAGATAATCGATGTCCTGCGTCACCGTCACGGTGCCGGTGTAATTGTCGAAATCGCCGACGAGGAAGACCGGGCGGAACGCATACGAGCCTGATGCGCGTCCGCCAATCCCGGCCGCGCTGACGTCGGCTTCAACACCGGCGACCAGATGGCCGCTCTGCCAATTGTAGCCGGCCTGCAGGCCGCCCAGCCAACCCGATTGATCGACACCGAGCGTGAACGGAGCAGATGCCGTCGAGGTGAGATTGTTCACGCCGGGAAACATCGCCAGAAGCGCGGCGGGATCGACCCGCGCAGCGTTGCCGTCGCCGGTGCCGTAGCCGGCGTGAACACCGGCATAGAAGCCTGTCCAACTGAAGCCGGCCGGCAGCAGCGCTGGCGGAGCCTTGAGCGCGATGTCGGCGGCCGTTGCATCGACGGCGCCGAGGGCACCAAGGCCAAGCGCCAGCAAAGCCGGCCGCCAATCGCGCGCACGAGGTGTCATTGGTCATTTCCTTCCAATTGGTCGATCGTTCGCCGGCGACGATAGGCAGGAAGCGATCCGCATTCGTGGCGAGGCGCGAAGCGCCGAATGGACTGAAATGAAAGGCGGCGGCAAAGCCGGAGCCTGTTGCGATCCGGGCACACCGGGCTGCGGCACCTGGTCGCGGTCTCAGCACGCCATCGCGAATGGCTTATCACGCAATCCGGCGCTTTTGCCGTTGCGGCGCACCAGACTAACGATACAACCTGCAGGACATCGCCAACTCACTGCCTTTCTGATCGATGATCCAGCCTCAACTCTCATTCGACGGCGACCCGAATGGCCAGGCCTATGAAAGATGGCGCGAGCAGTTCTGCCGTCAGGTCGCCAATGTCGATTTCGTCCCGGTTGGAGAAGGGCGCGTTCACCGGACCATTGCGCCGGCCATTCTTCCCCGTCTCAGGCTCTCGGCCTCGTTTGGCTCGCCGATATCTTTCGTGTCGCTGGGGACGAATGACGAACTGGTGATTACGATGTCGCCCAATTCAGCGCTCAGCGGCGCCATGGGGCATCGTCCGCTGGAGGTTGCCGCGGGCGACGTCACGATCGGCGACCCCTCGATCAAGGGCGCTCGGATCACCCAGATAGGGCATGGCAATTTTCAGACCGCGCTGCTGCCGCGCAAGGCGCTGCTGCGCGCCTGCCCGAATGCGGAGGATCTGATTGCAGGGTCGATCCCCGGCGCCAATCCAATCACGTCGATGTTCGTCCGATATTACGATCTCGCGCACGCTTATGCCGACAAGCTCGCGCCCGCGGAGCTCGATGCGGTCTCGCAGCATCTGTTCGATCTCGCCGTGCTGATGATCGGGGCCCGCGGCGACGTCGCCGAGGAAGCGCGGACGCGCGGCCTTGCCGCAGCGCGCCTGGAGACTCTCAAATCCGACATCCTGGCGCAGCTGGACAGTCCCGCGCTGTCGCTCACCGTCCTGTCAGCCGCGCATCGGGTCAGCCCACGCACGATCCAGCTGCTGTTCGAGCAGGCCGGCATCACCTACAGCGGCTTCGTGCTGGAGCAGCGCTTGCTGCGCGCCGAGCGGCTGCTCCGAAACCCAGCCATGCGCACCCGCAAGATCATCGAGATCGCGCATCTCGCGGGCTTCCACGACGTCTCCTACTTCCATCGCGCGTTTCGCCGTCGCTTCGGGCAAACGCCGGACGATGTCAGGAAGCTTTCCGGCGAGAGCAAATAGAGCTTCCTTCTTGCGCGTTCTCTTGACGCGAACCGATAGCCACTTCGTTCGAAAACGCTTTGGTCGAACTCGACCACGATCTTGCCGAAATGGCCGCCACCCTGCTGCATCAGCCGCAGCGCGTCCGGCACGGCATCGAAGCTGAACACGCGGTCACTCACTGCACCCGGTCCGGGCACAGGCTCGGGCAGATCGGCCGGCTCCATTCCCTCGATCGACCAGTCGCGCGCGACCTGCCAGGCTTTCATGGGAGGCGCTCCCTCTCAGGTGCCGAAGCTCTTCTGCACCGCCTTGTCCAGCGTCTCGCCGCCGACAAACCGCTGGCGCAGCTCGCGCTTGAGCAGCTTGCCGCTCGGATTCTTCGGCAACGCATCCACGAAGATGACGCGCTTGGGCACCTTGAAATGCGCCATCTGGCCGGCGCAGTGCTTGATGACGGATTCCTCGTCGAGCTTTTCGCCGCTCTTGACCACGACGATGGCCGTGACCGCCTCGATCCAGCGCGGGTCGGGCAGGCCGACGACGGCGACCTCCGACACGGCGGGAATGCGATAGACCATCTCCTCGACCTCGCGGCTGGCAACGTTCTCGCCGCCGGTCTTGATCATGTCCTTGACACGGTCGACCACGGTGATGTGGCCCTCCTCGTCGACGGTCGCGAGATCGCCGGAGTGGAACCAGCCGCCGAAGAACGCCGCCGCGGTCTTTTCAGGATCGTTGTAATAGCCGGAGAGCAGATGCGGCGAGCGATGCACGATCTCGCCGACTTCGCCGACCTTGACGTCCTCCATCGACGTGTTGACCACGCGCGTCTCGACATTGAGCACGGGCTTGCCGGCCGAGCCGGCCTTGCGCAGCTGGTCCTCCGGCCGCAGCACGGTCGCGAGCGGCGCGATCTCGGTCTGACCGTAGAAATTCCAGAATCTGACATTGGGCAGGCGGCGCTGGAGTTCGAGCAGCACCTCCACCGGCATGATCGAGGCGCCGTAATAGCCTTTCTGCAAGGTCGACAGATCGGTCTTGTCGAAGTTCGGCGAGCGCAGCATCGCAATCCAGATCGTCGGCGGCGCGAAGAACGACGTGATCTTGTGCGCCTGGATCAGCGCGAGAATGTTGCCGGCGGTCGGCTTGCCCGTGATGACGCCGGAGGCGCCAAGATAAACTTGCGGGCCCAGGAACACGTCGAGCTGGGCGCAGTGATAGAGCGGCAGGGCGTGCAGGAACTTGTCGTCCACGCTCATGCCGCCGTCGATGATGCAGCTGACATACTGCCACATCACCGCTTCATGGGTCAGCATCGCCCCCTTGGGCAGCGATTCCGTGCCTGAGGTGTAGACGATCTGCGCGAGATCGCGACTGTCGACCGACGCGTCCAGGAACGAGCCGTCGGCATGGAGCAGATCGTCGAAGGTGGTGAGGCCCGCGGGCGCCGACGCGGAATCTTCGCCCGGCAGCCAGATCATCTTCTCGACCGCGCAATCCTTCGCGCTTGCGGCCTTGGCCGGATCGACGAAATCAGGACCCGTCGCCAGCAGCTTTGCCCCAGAGCTCCTCAGGATGAAATTGATCTCGTCGGGATTGAGCATGAAGTTGATCGGCACCAGCACCGCGCCGATCCGCGCCGCGGCGAAGCGCAGCGTCGCGAAGGCATGCGAGTTGCGCGAGAGAACCGCGATGCGATCACCCTTCTTGACGCCGAGGCCGAGCAGGCCGCGGCCGAGCCGATTGCAAATCGCATCCATCTCGGCAAAGCTCCAGCTGACCTTGCCGCAGCTCACGGCGAGCTTGTGCGGTTCGCGGGCCGCGGAGCGGCGCAGCAGATCGCCGATCGAATGCTCGCGGGCTTTCGCGATCGTGGCTGCGGTCTCGCTGGACATATCCATCCCCTGAACTTCTGATGTTTGGCTTGGCCGCCCGCCTCGACGCCAATGAGGCGCGGCGCTTGCCGCTTTTGCTCCGCGGACCGTAATTGCGTCAATTGACCGCGTCAAATCGCACTTCGCGCCGGCGCCGTCGCGCAAGACCTTGCACTCCTCGGAGGCAAATCTAGGCTTTCAGCAACAAGAAACTTTACAGAGGGAAATGTTCATGTGCCGGAATACTCGCTTTGCCGTCACCGTTGGATTGCTGTTCGCGTCTCTGCTCGGTTCGGCTTCAGCCCAGCAGGCGCCGCTCAAGATCGGGGTGCTCTCCGATTTCTCGTCGGTCTATTCCGACATCGGCGGCCAGGGGAATGTCGAGGCCACCAAGATGGCGATCGAAGATTTTGGCGGGCAGATGTTCGGCAAGCCGATCGACATGGTCGCGGCCGACGTGCTCAACAAGCCCGACGTCGCCTCCACCATCGCGCGTAAATGGTGGGAGACCGAAGGGGTCGACATGATCATCGACCTGCCGACCTCGGCCACCGCGCTCGCGGTGATGGAGCTGTCGAAGCAGTACGAGAAGATCATGATCGTGACGGATGCGGCCAGCTCCGACATCACCGGAAAGTCCTGCTCGCCCTACACCGCGCACTGGACCTACGACACCTATGCCAACGCCCACACCGTCGGCAGCGCCATCGTCAAGAACGGCGGCGACACCTAGTTCTTCCTCACCGCCGACTACGTATTCGGCCATTCGGTCGAGCGCGACACCGGCGATGTCGTGAAGGCGGCGGGCGGCAAGGTGCTCGGCAGCGTCAAGCATCCGCTCAACACAGCCGATTTCTCCTCGTTCCTGTTGCAGGCCCAGGCGTCCAAGGCCAAGATCATCGGGCTTGCCAATGGCGGTGGCGACACCATCAACGCAATCAAGCAGGCCGGCGAGTTCGGCATCGTCGCCGGTGGCCAGAATCTGGCGGCGATCGTGATGTTCATCTCCGACGTGCACAGCCTCGGCCTCAAGCTTGCGCAAGGCCTGATCATCACCGAGGCCTATTACTGGGATCTCAACGACAAGACCCGTGCTTTCGGCAAGCGCTTCATGGAGCGGGTCAAGCGGATGCCGACGATGAACCAGGCCGCGACCTATAGTGCAACGTTGCACTATCTGAAGGCAGTGCAGGCCGCCGGCACCCGCGACACCAAGACGGTGATGGCGAAGATGCGCGAGCTGCCGGTGAAGGACGCCTTCACCGACAACGGCGTGCTGCGCGAGGACGGCCGCATGGTGCACAGCATGTACCTGTTCCAGGTGAAGAAGCCGGAGGAGTCGAAGGCACCGTGGGATTACTACAAGCTGCTCGCCGAAGTGCCCGCTGACCAGGCGTTCCGCCCGCTCAAGGACGGCGGCTGCCCGCTGGTGAAATGAGGCAGCCCGGATCAGGCCGATGGCAATCCGTTGAGCAGGCCTGGCTCGTCCGCTTGACCAATCAGGGCGGACGAGCGGCGACGACGCGGAGCCAAGAATACGGGCACTGACGCCTCGCGCCAACGTCTGATCTGCATCAAGTTGCGATGCAAAATTGGCTGCAATGTTGGGGCTGCCCTCCCCGCGCCATCAGCGGGCCGGGCGTACGTTTCTCAACAGTGGGCGCCGCCTCACGGCGTTTTGAACAGATGAAATTCACTCCGGGTCGCGTCATCGCCGCGATCGCCGTCCTCGTTGCTGGCGGCGGCTATTACTATTGGCAGCACCGCGATACCAACACGCTGCCGGCAGGCTTCGCCCGCGGCAACGGACGCATCGAAGCGGTCGAGATCGATATCGCGACCAAGACGCCGGGCCGGATTCGCGAGATCCTGGTCAACGAAGGCGACCTCGTGCGCGCGGGCCAGGTTCTGGCGCGTATGGACACCGAGCAATTGCAGGCCCAGCGCCGCCAGGCCGAGGCGCAGCTGCAGCGCGCCGCCATCAATGTCGAGACGGCCAAGAGCCTGGTGAATCAGCGCGAGGCCGAGCGCAAAGCGGCCGAGGCCGTGGTCGACCAGCGCATCGCGCAGCTCGACACCACGAGCCGCAAGCTCGATCGCTCCGAAAAATTGATCAAGACCAGTGCCGTGGCGCAGCAGGTCCTCGACGACGACCGCTCCGCCAACGCCACGGCGAAGGCGGCGCTCGCCGCGTCCCACGCCCAGGTCGCCGCATCGGAGGCCGCGATCAGCTCCGCGCGCGCCATGGTGATCGACGCCGGCGCTTCGGTCGACGCGGCAAAGGCCGCGATCGAAAGCATCAATGCCGACCTCAACGACAGCGTGCTGAAGGCGCCGCGCGACGGTCGCGTGCAGTATCGCGTGTCGCAGCCGGGCGAGGTGCTGGCCGCCGGCGGCCGCGTCCTCAACATGGTCGATCTCGGCGACGTCTACATGACGTTCTTCCTGCCGACGGCCGACGCCGGCCGCGTCGCGATCGGCGCCGAGGTTCGTCTCGTGCTCGACGCCATCCCGCAATATGTGATCCCCGCCAAGGCCACCTTCGTCGCCGACGTCGCGCAATTCACGCCCAAGACGGTCGAAACCGAGGAGGAGCGCCAGAAGCTGATGTTCCGCATCAAGGCGCATATCGCACCCGATCTGCTGCGCCAGCACGTCGAGCATGTGAAGACCGGCCTGCCGGGCATGGCCTATGTGCAGCTCGATCCGGCCGCGCAATGGCCCGACAACCTCAAGATCAAGCTGACGAGATGAGCACGACTGCCGCAGCCGAAGCACCGTCTGCCGTCGGCAGCGTGGTGCATCTGGAAGGCGTAGGCCTGAGCTACGGCAAGGCCCGGGCGCTCGAGTCCATCACGCTCGACCTGCCGGCCGGGTGCATGGTCGGGATGATCGGCCCCGACGGTGTCGGCAAATCCAGCCTGCTGTCGCTGATCGCCGGAGCCCGCGCGATCCAGCAGGGGCACGTCCACGTGCTCGGCGGCGACATGGCAAGCTCGCGCCATCGCCGCAACGTGTGCCCCGACATCGCCTATATGCCGCAGGGGCTCGGCAAGAACCTCTATCCGACGCTGTCGGTGTTCGAGAACATCGACTTCTTCGGCCGCCTGTTCGGACATCACAAGGTGGAACGGGACAGGCGGATCGCCGGCCTGCTGCGCGACACTGGTCTCGCGCCGTTCGCCGATCGGCCCGCCGCAAAGCTGTCCGGCGGCATGAAGCAGAAGGTCGGCCTGTGCTGCGCCCTGATCCACGATCCCGAGCTCTTGATCCTGGACGAGCCGACCACCGGCGTCGATCCGCTGTCGCGGCGCCAGTTCTGGGAATTGATCGCCTCGATCCGGAGCAGCCGGCCCGGCATGAGCGTGATCGTCTCGACCGCCTATATGGAGGAGGCGGCGCAGTTCGATTTCCTGATCGCGATGAACGCCGGCCGCGTGCTGGCGACCGGAACGCCCGCCGAGCTGAAACGGCAGACCGGCGCCGAGACGCTCGACGAGGCCTTCATCCGCCTCCTGCCCGAAGCCGATCGCGGCGACCATACCAAAGTGGTGATCCCGCCGCGGAGCGACGGCCATGAGGAGATCGCGATCGAGGCCGATCACCTGACCCGGCGATTCAACGGCTTCGTGGCGGTAGACGACGTCAGCTTCCGTATCAGGAAGGGCGAGATATTCGGCTTTCTCGGCTCGAACGGATGCGGCAAGACCACGACCATGAAGATGCTCACCGGCCTTCTGCCGGTCAGCGGGGGCACTGCACGGCTGTTCGGCAACACCATCGATGCCGGCGACATGTCGGTGCGGCGGCGCATCGGCTACATGTCGCAAGGCTTCTCGCTCTATTCGGAGCTCACGGTCGCGCAAAATCTCGATCTCCACGCGCGCCTGTTCCAGCTGCCGGCGGAGACCATCGGCCCGCGCATCAGCGAGATGGTCGCCCGGTTCGATCTTGCCGACGTCACCGATGCCCTGCCCGACGCCCTGCCGCTCGGGCTGCGGCAGCGATTGTCGCTCGCCGTCGCGATGATCCATGCGCCGGACATCCTCATCCTCGACGAGCCGACCTCCGGCGTCGATCCGGTCGCGCGCGACCGCTTCTGGCAGATCCTCGCCGAGCTCTCCCGCAAGGACAACGTCACCATCTTCGTCTCGACGCACTTCATGAACGAGGCCGAGCGCTGCGACCGGGTCTCGCTGATGCACGCCGGCAAGGTGCTGACGTCGGACACGCCCGCGGCCATCGTGGCCGCACGCGGCTCCGCGACGCTGGAGCAGGCCTTCATCGCCTGCCTGGAAGAAGCGATCGCCGACACCTCGGATGCAGCCATCCAGCCGGCAACCGCACCGGCCGTACCGGCCGGGACGACGGCAGCGTCGCGCAAGCGCGGCATGACGTTCAACCCGACCCGCATGCTCGCCTATTCCCGGCGCGAGGCGCTCGAGCTGCGGCGCGATCCGATCCGCGCCACGCTCGCGATCCTCGGCAGCGTGCTGCTGCTGTTCGTGCTCGGCTACGGCATCAGCATGGACGTCGAGAACCTGACCTTCGCCGTGCTCGACCGCGACGACAGCGCGATCAGCCGCGACTACAGCCTCCAGATCGCCGGGTCGCGCTATTTCACCGAGAAATCCCCCATCATCGACTATGCCGATCTCGACCGCCGCATGCGTGCGGGCGAGATCGGCCTCGCCATCGAGCTGCCGCCCGGCTTCGGCCGCGACGTCAGCCGCGGCCGCCATGTCGAGATCGGCGCCTGGGTCGACGGCGCCAATCCGACGCGGGCCGAGACGCTGCGCTCCTACGCCCAGGCGATCCACGCCGCCTGGCTGGCGCAGAAGGGCCGCGAGCTCTATGGCGAGGCGGCGATCGCCGGCTCCTACCAGCTCCAGCTGCGCTACCGTTACAATCCGGACGTCCGGAGCGTCGTCGCCATGGCGCCCGGCATTATCCCGTTGCTCCTGATCATGATCCCTGCGGTGCTCGCCGCCCTCGCCGTCGTACGCGAGAAGGAGCTCGGCTCCATTGTCAATTTCTACGTCACACCAGTGACGCGGCTCGAGTTCCTGCTCGGCACCCAGCTGCCCTACGTGGTGCTGGCCTTTGGCAATTTCCTGCTGCTGGTCGCCTTTGCGCTCGTCGTCTTCCGCGTTCCTTTCACGGGCAGCTTCCCGACCTATGCGGCCGCCGCGCTGCTGTACGTCACGGCCACCACCGGCATCGGGCTGGTCATCTCGGCCTTCATGAAGAGCCAGATCGCCGCGCTGTTCGGAACTGTGCTGATCACGCTGATTCCCGCGATCCAGTATTCCGGCCTGATCGATCCGGTCTCCTCGCTGCAAGGGGCCGGCAAGATGATCGGCCTTGTCTATCCGACCAGCTATTTCGTGACCATCTCGCGCGGCGCATTTTCGAAGGCACTGGGATTCGGCACGCTCCACAACGAGCTCCTGGCGCTCGCCGTCATGATCCCGGTGCTGGTCACCGCAGCTGCGCTGCTCCTGAAGAAACAGGCCCGCTGACCATGCGCCTTGGCAACCTGCTCCAGCTCGGAATCAAGGAATTGCGCGGACTGGCACGCGACCCGGTGTTGCTCGTGCTCATCGCCTATTCCTTTACGTTCGCGGTGTATGAGGGTGCCAACACGCTGCCGGAGACGCTGAACCGCGCCGCAATCGCCGTCGTCGACGAGGACCATTCGCCGATCTCGACGCGCATCGCGATGGCATTCACCGCTCCGTACTTCTCTACACCTCGGATGATCTCGCAATACGAGATGGACCGACGGATGGATGCCGGCCTCGACACGTTTGCCCTCGACATCCCGCCGGACTTCCAGCGCGACCTCCTGGCGCGGAAGGCGCCGTCAATCCAGCTCAACGTCGACGCGACGCGCATCTCGCAAGCCTTCAACGGCGGCGGCTATGTCGAGCAGATCGTCGGCGCCGAGATCGCGGAATTTCTGGCGCGAAACCGCCAGGCTCAGGCACCGCAGATCGACCTCGCACTGCGCGCCCGTTTCAATCCGGAGCTGAAGAGATCCTGGTTTGGCGCGGTCGACCACCTCATCATGTCGATCACCATGCTCTCGATCATCCTGACGGGCGCGGCACTGATCCGCGAGCGTGAGCACGGCACCATCGAGCATTTGCTGGTGATGCCGGTCACGCCGCTCGAAATCATGGTCAGCAAGGTGTGGTCGATGGGAGCCGTGGTGCTCGCGGCCTCGGCGCTGTCGATCGCCTTCGTGATCCAGGGATGGCTGGCGGTCATGATCGAGGGCTCGGTCGCACTGTTCCTGCTCGGCGCGGCGCTGCATCTGTTCGCCACCACCAGCATGGGCATCTTCCTCGCCACCGTCACCGGCTCCATGCCGCAGTTCGGGTTGCTCCTGATGATGACCCTGCTGCCGCTGCAGACCCTGTCGGGCAGCATGACGCCGCGGGAGAGCATGCCGCTCTTCGTTCAGGACATCATGCTGGCGGCGCCCAACACGCATTTCGTGATGCTGGCGCAGGCGATCCTGTTCCGCGGCGCGGGCCTCGAGGCCGTGTGGCCGCAGCTGGCCGCGCTCGCCGTGATCGGCGGCGTCTTCTTCGTCATCGCGCTGCGCCGGTTTCGCGCGTTTCTGGCCTAGCGGACGGGGCCGCAAGCGGAGCAGCTTCCGTTGCGGTCCCCGCGTCCTCGTCGTCCGTCACCTTCACGAACAGGTCGGGGACGCGCTTGACGCGATCGAGCAGCCAGGCCGCACCGGTCATGATGACGATGCCGGCGAGAGAGACGGCGAGTTGCTCCCACACGCCTTCCGAATATTGCGTCAGGATCCAGTGCGCGGAGAACGACAGGAAGACGCCCAGGCAGAAGATCGGCAGCGAGTGCTGCCCGCACAGGATGACGGGGCGCAGCCAGACCGAATGGAGCGCCGGCCATTTGCGCGAGACGCAGCAGGTCACCAGGATCGCCAGCGCGAGGAAATGGCTGAAGCGCAGCAGGTCGAGGTTGGACTTGTCGATCGGGTAGATCGCCTTGATCATCCATTTCGGGACGAAGGCTTCGAGCGCGTGGAAGTGCCAGGTCATCACGATGAGAAAGGCGAAGACGACCCACGCCGCCGCCAATGCCATCGCCGTCCTCGACCAGACCCATCTGCCGATCTTGTCGATCTGTCCGATGCCGCACCAGGCGGCGAAGATGAAGATCAGCTGCCAGCACAACGGGTTGAAGTACCAAGTCGTGCCCGGCGGATAGGAGGCGATGTTCCAGTCGAACCAGCGCGCCAGCCCAAAGAGCACGACGGAGCCGGCGAGCGTCAGGTTCGGCCGGCGCACAAGGCACCAGACGATGAAGGGCGAGGCGAACACCAGCGTGATGTAGAGCGGCAGCACGTCCAGATTGACCGGTTTGTATTTCAGCAGGATGGCCTGCTCGATCAGCTCGTCCGGATGCGCCAGGAAGTTGAACACGTTGAACTCATGCGCATACATCGGATTGTCGAAGCGGCGCGCCGTCCGTGCGACCTGCGCGGTGAACAGCAGGAACAGCATGATGTGCGCGACATACAGCGACAGAGCGCGACGCCAGAGCCGCTTGAGCGCGGCGAGGAAGTAACCGCCGGCGATGACCGGCCCGTAGAGCCAGCCGACCAGATAGCCGGAGATGAAGACGAAAACCTCGGCAGCGTCGCTGAAGCCGTAGTCGCGCAGCGTGAGCCAGGCCACGACCTCGTGCGGGATGTGATCGAGGAAGATCATCCACAGGCCGATGCCGCGGAACAGATCGAGCCGAAGATCGCGCTCGATCGGCGACAACAGGGCCTGCTGGTCCCGTGTGATCATGGCCCCGCCTCTCCAGCCGGGCGCCGCGCCATGGCAAACATCTCGATCAAAAAGTCATCCGGTCCCCGGGGCTGGTGTCAACGGTAGCCGAGCTTGGCCTTCATGCAAGGGACTTGTCATTGGCGAACGGGGCACCGCTGGGCGATTCTGCGCTCCGACCTCGAGCAGCGCCGATTCAAAAACTCGAAAACAACCCCATGCACAGTAGCGAGGGCCGCCTAAGCGCTTGCTTTGACTACGAAACTCAAATGACCCGTCGGGCAGGAAAATCGGCGCAACGGTATGATCGCACGGGCAACGACGAGCAACGGTCAGGCGGGCCGGTCGTCCCGGGCGAGCATCCCGGCCAGCATCGCTTCGGCCTTCTGCTGGAGCGGCTTGGCGCCGCTTTCGGAGGCGATCGCGATCGCCGCGCGCAGGGACGCCAGGACGGCGGCCTTGTTCGCCTCGGAGGCGGCAGGCGTCACGACGGCTTCGCCGACCAGGGCCTCGGCCTCGAGGCCGGAAAACCCCTGCTGGCGCGCGGTGTTGCGTGCCTCGCGCAGCATGTTCTGCGCCGCCTGACCATCGCCGAGGCGCCAGGTCGCGAGCGCGAGGTAGATCGAGCTGCGCAGCACGGCCGAGGTATAGCCGACCGCCCTCGCCTCCTCGCGCGCCTCGGTCAACATGCCGCGCGCCCGGTCGAACAGCCCCTGCTCCAGGTAAGCCATGCCGAGATGGCAGGCGAGCACCGGCACGAACAGGCGGATGCCGTGCTTCTGCGCCAGCACGAAGCCGTCCTCGAGAATGGCGGCGGCAGCTGTGGGATCGTTCTGACCGAGCTTCAGCCAGCCGCCGCTATAGGCGGCGGCGACGCGATCATAGGGCCGGCCCGTCTCCTCGGCGATCGCCTCGGCCTGTTGCTGGAGCTGCCCGGCGGCGGCGAACTCGCCCATGACGGTGTGGGTGATGCTGTTCATCATGCAGCAGAGGAGGAGGAGGTATTGCGGAGTCGTTCCGATGGGCGCATGGGCTTCCGGGTCGAGCAACCGGGCGCGGACCGCAGCCAACAGTTTTTCGGCGCTATGATAACGGCCGGCGACAAAGTATGCCTGCCCGAGACCATATTGCGCCAGATTGCTCCAGCCTTGATTGCCCCAGTCCGCCGCCAGGCGCACGACGGCCTCGCCGATAGCGACGGCCTCGCTCGGCGTTCCGTAGAAATTCTGCGCACTCGCTCTCACCGTCATGGCCGCGACTTTACGCTCGACGTCATTGATTGCGTCGGCCCGTTCCTCAGCTTCATTTCCGAGTTCCAACGCCCGAGCAACTGAACCAGACCACATGAAGGCCATCCGCGCCTCCATCCGGAGATCAACCGCGTCCGCCTCGCGCGACCGAGTTATTGGAGTTTTGTCGAGCGAGTTCATCGCGATTTCAAAGTAGTCGGCGGCATCCGCATAAGCCGAGCGCACCAGACATTTTCGTGCCGCGGCTCTCCCATAGCTAGACGCCTTCTGCCAATTCTTCGCTCGTGTCGCGTGATAGCAGAGCCTCTCGGGAGCATCGCGCCATGCTTCGTCGTTCTCGAATGCGGCCACGACGCGAGCATGTAAATTCTCGCGCACCTTTTCGACCATCGAGTCGTAGGTCACCTGGCGAACCATCTCATGCCGAAACTCGAGAGCGTCCTCCACCTCGCTATCAATCCTGACCAGCAGTTCGGCGCGATCGAGAGTAGAAAGGCAATTCTGCAACGCCTCTTCAGGCAGCCCGACGACCTTCCGCAGCATCGCTTCGCTCGATCGCTGACCTAGCGTTGCGGCGATCTGGAGAATGAAACGCTCCTGCTTCGACACGCGATCAAGCCGTGCCGCGATCACGCCTTGGATGCTGGCGGGGATACCGAGTTCATCAATGGGGCGCACGAGAGCAAGATCACCCCACTGACCGCGAAGCGTCCCACTATCCTTCAGCCCACGGCAAACCTCTTCGATGAAAAGGGGGACATTGGACGTATGAGAAATGATCCGATGCTTGAGGTCGGCATTCGTCTCGGAAGGACCGAGCATGTCCGCCAGCATTGCCAATCCAGAATCATCGTCGAGAGGCCGCATCGCGACGACTTCCGCGTGACAACTGGCGATCCAAACCGGCATGCCATCCGGCCGCGTGGTGAGAAGCACCAAAAGACCTCGCGCTCGTAACGAAGCGATCATGGCCACGACCGTGTCGCTCGCTCGATCGATCCAGTGCAAGTCCTCGATCAAAAGCACCGTGCGCTGGCGATGGGCCATACCTTCGATGATTGCGCAGCTCGCATCGGAAATCGCGCGTCTTCGAGCATCAGGCTCCAGGTCGTTCCACTGCGGATCGGATATGGGCAAATCGAGCACCGCATCGAGCGCGCACCGCTGAATCGCGGGCAGGTCCTTACGAGGATCGGCGGGATCATCGGGATCCTTTGCGGCCGCCTCCAGGATCGGAAGCAACACGCGCTTGAGCGTGCTGAACGGCGCTCCCTGAAGGTTTGGGCTGCACTCGGCGGCGACAAGGCTCCAGCCCTCGGCCCGCAGCCCCTGCGCGAACTCATGCGCGAGCCGGGACTTTCCGATTCCAGCATCGCCCAACAGCAGAACCGTCTGGCGGAGCTCGCTCGTTTCTTCGGCCGCACGCGCCAGCAGGGCGCGCTCCGTGGTGCGGTCGACGAACCGGGAGATGCTCCGCGCCCGTCGGACCCGCCAGCTCGACAGGTCACTCGCGCCCATAATCCTGTAGACCGGCAGGGGCTCATTGAAGCCGCGCAGCGTCTTGGACCCTAAAAACTCAAAACGGACGTGCCCATCCGCAAGGCTCTGGCAGGCTTCGGACACGTAGATCTGATTCGCCTCGGCAGCCGACTCCAGCCGCGCGGCCAAGTGCTGCGCAGCACCACCAATCTCGTAAACCTTGGAGAACTCGCTTGCGACCATGTAGGCGACGACGTGGCCGGAATGCAGGCCAACACGCACCTGAAGTCCGGGATCGCCCAGGCTCGCGACGCGCCGGACGAGTTCGATGGCGGCATGGCAAGCCAGCGGCGCATGGTTATCGTCCGCGATAGGGGCACCGAACACCGCGGCAAGCCCGTCGCCAAGCTCTTTGCTGACGATGCCGCCGAACTGCCGTACCGCGCCCCTCATCGCCGCCAAGGCCGGCTCCAGGCGCAAGACCGCCTCTTCCGGTCCCAACTCGGCAACGAGACCGGTCGAATCGATGACATCGGCGCGGAGGATCGTCACAAACCTCCGCTCATTGTCGGGATCAAGGCGATGCCCGACTGCTGCCCCGCATTTGCGGCACCAGCTATCGCCTGGGTCAATCATCGACTGGCACGCCTGGCAATTCATTCCTGCGTTCTCACCGGGCGCGGAGATGGCGCGCTCAATTAAGCGTAAGATTACCGATCGGGATATCCATGGCAATCAGTCTCGCACAGAACACAACTTATTGGGGTAGCTCTCTGGACGCGACGCTTTCTTGGATGGTAGCGTCTAAGAGCAGGCACTAGGCGGCGGATAAGCTTTGATACCTGGGCCACGAGCCCAGCAATTTCGATTGGGGAAAAGACGATGAGCGGACTGGCATATAGCGGCAAGGCATTTCGAGACTTGATGAACGCCAATTACTATCCCCTGGCGAACATGAAGAAGAGCGTCGCCAAGCTCAAGGCGTCGGACGACATCGATCTGCCGACCCTGGAATACGGCCAGTACCACCTGATCCTGACCCCACCCTCGAAATGGCCACAGGGAAGCGCCAAGTACTGGCACAAGGAAAAGGGCCGGGCGCGCGTCGATCTCAGCACCCAGCCGAACACCGTCCCCCTTTCCAGGGACGAGCCGGGCGTCATCCCGCTGACGCGATGCGACCTGCTCGATGCCTGCGTCCGGAAGTGCTTCAACTCCGAGCCGCCGATCCCGATGAAGACGAAGATCATCACCCACGCAGCCAGCGACGCCTACGCTCACCGGCACGAGATCCGGCTCGAGTGGGAGTACAAGAAGGGCTCGGACACGCCGACACTGCTCAATCTGACGATGGTCTGTCCGCACAGATCCTGAACACGATCCGAGCCCCAGGGGCGGATGCTCCGATGGAGACGCCCGCCCGCCAAGCGAAAGAAGACAGTCCGTTGCCGCCGACCGCGCAGGCAGCTGCGAACAAGCTGCTCGACGGACCGGTCCTGCACACGCTGCTCTCACTGGCCTGGCCGAATGCCATCGCATTCTCGGCCGGGACGCTGGTCGCGATCGCGGAGACATCCTACATCGGACAACTGGGCGTCGAATCGCTGGCGGCGATGGCGCTGGTGTTTCCCTGCGTGATGCTCACCATGAGCGTTTCGGGGGCTGCCATGGGTGGGGGCGTATCTTCAGCTATTGCGCGCGCGCTCGGCGCAGGTGACCGCGATCGCGCCGAGAGCCTTGCCACACACGCGCTTCTGATCGCGGTCTTCTTTGGCCTCGTCTTCATGCTGGGCATGCAGATGGGCGGCAGGCAATTACTGCAGCTGCTCGGCGGCAGGGGCGACGTGTTGGCGCAGGCAATCGCTTACAGCGAGATCTATTTCGGCGGAGCGGTGCTGACCTGGCTGGTCAATATTCTGGCCAGCATCCTGCGCGGCACCGGCAACATGAAACTGCCGTCGATGATGATCGTGAACTCCGCGATTTGCCAGACCATCCTCGGCGGGACGCTCGGTCTCGGCCTCGGTCCCGTGCCGCAGTTCGGCATGCCGGGAGTCGCTACCGGTTCTTTGATCGCTTATTCGATCAATATCGCGATCATGGCCTGGTATCTGTTCTCGGGCCAGAGCCGCATCGCTCCCCGGCTGCGCGGGTTTCGCATGCAGTGGCCCCTGTTTGTCGACATCCTCAAGGTCGGCATGGTCGCCTGCCTCTCCCCGCTGCAAAATACGCTGACCAACCTCATCTTCACCCATATGCTGGCCGTGTTCGGCACCGCGGTTCTCGCCGCCTATGGCATCGGGGCACGGCTCGAATACGTGCTCGCGACCATTGCCTTCTCCGTAGGCATCGGCTCGGTACCGATGATCGGGGTAGCGGTCGGCGCGGGGCGCATCCCGCGGGCCCGCCGTGTCGCCTGGACGACCGGCCTTGTCGCGCTCGTTGTGGTCGGAGGGCTCGCAAGCGCGGTCGCGCTCTTCCCGGATCCGTGGGTTAGCCTCTTTACCGACAATGCCGAAGCGCACGCCGCCAGCCGGCAATATCTCCGGACCGTCGCCCCGTTCTATGCCTTCATCGGGCTCGCCTCGGCGATGTACTTCTCGTCGCAGGGTGCCGGCAACGTGCTCGGTCCCGTGCTGGCGCAAACGGCGCGCCTGCTCTTCATCATCCTTGGCGGCTGGTATCTGACATCGCAGGCGGCAACAGCCGAGAGCTTCTTCATGCTGACGGCCGCGTCGATGATATTGCTCGGCCTTCTCTCTTGTGCAGCAGTTGCGTTGACTCGCTGGGGGCCGCGCATGACCGGCGCAAAGGGCTCGCTGAGCTTGGCGAATGCGGCGGACAAATAGCAGCGCAAGGTCACACCACGACGCTCTCAGGTTGCTTTCGTTGACGCCGCATCTGCACGAATGGTAGCGTTCGCAGTTGTAAGCTTTGGGGCACAAGCGTGGTTCATCATGGGCCACGCGGCTTTGGAATGTCTCGCCGGCACGCGTGCCAGTGCTCAGGCGAAGATCGGGAGCGATCGATGGGCGGAATTTACGACGACCAAAACTACAAGAACCTGATGAACGCCAACTACTACCCGCTCGAAAACATGAAGAAGAGCGTGGCGAGACTCAAAGCCTCCAAGCAGATCGACATCGAGACGATGGAATACGGCCAGTACCAGCCGATCCTGTCGCCGCTCGAGACGTGGCCGAATGGCAGCGGCAAGGTGTGGTTCAAGGCGCTCGGCCATGCCCGGCTTCAGCTCACCGCGCAGCCCAACACCACGCCGCTCTCGAATGACGAGCGCGTCGTGGTGCCGCCAACCAAATGCGCGCTGCTGGATGCCTCCATCCGCAAATGCTTCAACTCGGAGCCGCCGATTCCGATGAAGGCCGACATCACGCAGCATCAGCAGGACGACGTCAATTCCGACCAGCACGAGATTCGTCTGGTCTGGGAATACGGCAACGGCGAAGACCAGGCGCCGACGCTGCTCAATCTGACCATGGTCTGCCCTTACACGACCAAGTCGCGGAAGGCGGATGCCTCGGCAGAGGTTCGGCAGGAGCACTCTGCCAGGTAAGCTGCGCCACGGCAGCGGCCGGCCCGCGCTCCTGCTGGTCCGCTCGGAGACCGTCCCAAAACAAAAATGGCCCGCTCGCGCGGGCCATTTTCGTCCCGGATCCGGTCAAATCCGAATTTTGGCGCGGGGATAGGATTTGAACCTACGGCCATGAGCAGGCGGACACCCCGTCTAATCAACTGACAATCAATATGATCCCATCTGAAAATACTCTTATGCCGCCGGAGGCGTGGTGCCACCTGGCCCGACATGGCGGGTGAACGCGGTGAACGCGCTCGCTGCGCGATCGGAGACACGTTCGGCAACGCCAGCGTCGCTTGCCCGAAGCACCGTGGCTATTGCGCGGCGCCGAGAAAGTCGACGAGGCTGAAGGGCGCACGCTCACCCAGGCAAAGGTCCAGGACCCGGTGCGCGTCCACGGCAGCGGCCTCGCTGCGCGAGAACATCACCGCCTCATAGGCGGCCAGCGCGCCCTCGATGTCTCCAGCCCGAGCGGCTATGGCCTCGCCAAGCTCGGCCCCGTCGAGCATCGCCAGGTTTGCGCCGTCGCCGGCCGGCGGCGACAGATGCGCGGCATCGCCGAGCAGCGTCGCGCCGGGCGTGCGATTCCATCGGTGACCAACTGGCAGCGCATTGACCGTTCGCAGGACCAGCCCCGTGTCGCTACCTGTGATCAATGTGGTGAGAGTCGATGTCCACCCGTCGAATTCGGCTGCTATCCGGGCTTTCGCGATCGCTGTGTCGTTGAAGTCGATTTCTGCAAACCACGCCGCAGGTCGCATCAGTTGAACGTAGGTGTGAAGCGCGCCTGCCGGCTCCCGGTGCGCGGTGATCCCCTTGCCCGGTTCGAGCGCGAACATTCCGCCGGCTCCGACCGCCACAGCCGTTGCGGGGAATCGCCGATCAGCGTCGTGCAGGTAGGCCTCGACGAAGGACACGCCGACATAGGCAGGCTCCGCGTCTGACAACAGCGGGCGTACTTTCGACCAGGCGCCGTCGGCGCCGACAAGCAATTCGGTCTCTGCAGCCGAACCATCGGTGAAGGTCAGCTCGTGACGACCGGCGCCACAGGGCGTGGCTCCGACCAGTTTCCGCCCCCACTGGATCGTCCCGGCAGGCAAGGAGTCGATGAGGATGCGCCGCAGCTCGCCCCGAAGCACCTCGGGACGCCTGCCATCTCCGGGCTGGTCGAGCAGCACGTTGCCGTTTCGGTCGAGCGCGCGCGTCGCGTCGCCGCCCTCGTGAACGATCGCGCGAAACGGGTCTGTCAGGCCGGCCGCAGCGAGCGCGCGCTGACCGTCGTGTTCGTGAACATCGAGCTGGCCGCCTTGAGCGCGCGCGCTCTCGGAGGGCTCTGCTTCATAGATCGTGGCAGCGATGCCGTGGACGTGGAGTACACGGGCGAGGGTCAGGCCGCCCAAGCCTGCACCAACAATAGTAACGGAGGCGGTCATGGTGGTCCCTCGAGAGGATTGGAACAGTGTTCCATATAACATGGATTGGAACGACGTTCCAGGTATGCCATGGTGGCGCATGTCAAAACGGGCCCACCGGTCGGCGCGGCGCGCGGACGCCCTCTCCAAGGCGCGGATTGTTGAGGCGGCGATCGAGATTCTCGATGCGCGCGGGGAGGCCGCTCTGACATTCCGGGCGCTGGCGACACACTTGGCGACGGGCAGCGGGGCGATCTACTGGCATATCGCCGACAGGAACGGCCTCCTTGGCGCCGCGACGGGCGATGTTCTCGCCCGCGCTCTGGCGAAAGTGGCCAAGGAAAAGGAGCCAAGGGTCGCGATCCGCGCCATCGCGCTCGCGGCATTCGATGCGATTGACGCTCACCCCTGGGCAGGCGCTCACCTTTCCCGCGAACCATGGCATGCCGCGGTTGGAGAGATCTTCGAACGCATCGGCGAATGGCTCCAGCCGCTTGGCGTCCCTGTGCATGCACAATTCGACTGCGCCTCAGCGCTGACGAACTACATCCTCGGTGTGGCCGGCCAGAACGCGGCCAACGCCCGCACGCTTCCGCGCGGAACGGATCGCAAGGCCTGGCTGAAGGGCATAGCCAGCGGCTGGATTCAGGATGATCCCGAATCGCGTCCATTTCTTCGGCGGGTGGCGGCACAGCTGAGCGAGCATGACGATCGGCAACAGTTCGTCGCCGGCGTCGACTTCATCCTGGCGGGCGCCTGCGTCAAGCGAAACGCCTGCAGCGCAATGCGATCAAGATGAAACGCCATCGCGCTGCAGGTTGTTGTTTGAGCCTGATCTTGCGGAAATCCGCTGCACACCTTTCCGGATCATGCTCGAGGCGGGGCGGCGCTCAAGCTTCCGCGGTTTGCAGCTGACATGTCCGGCCTTCCGCCATGCACCGCCGAGGCCAAAGATATCAGGCTTCCTGAGCGCCTTCTTTTTCCCGATGCTGCACGAGCCGGCACTTTGCCGGCCCGCGCTCTTGCTGGTCCGCTCGGAGACCGCCCCCAAAACAAAAATGGCCCGCGCGATGCGGGCCATTTTCGTCTCGGATCCGGTCAAATCCGAATTTGGTTGCGGGGATAGGATTTGAACCTATGACCTTCAGGTTATGAGCCTGACGAGCTACCGGGCTGCTCCACCCCGCGTTAAACACCTGCGCGCCTTCAGTTTAGTCCCGGGGACGATCGGTTGAGGCCTGCGCTGTTCGCGTGGCTTTTCTCGTCCGTCCCAAAGGCTTCCTTGGAAGGCAACCCCGGGCAAGCCCTCGGGTGCGGGGCGTATGTACCAACCCAAGCTGCCTTTGGAAAGGGCTGCGGGAACGTTTTTTTTCGACTTTATGACAGGGGAATCGACCGATTTCCGCTGCGTTCCCTGCGCTCTTGCCAGAAGTTCCACAAAGGGCCAGCTTGCGGCAACAAGATGAGGGCCGAAACGCGCCCTCGAGGGAGAAACGCCGTGGACAAATCCGCAACGAGCGCCCCGGTCCGAGCGCTGGAGGAGGCCTTCCACGCCATGGTCGCGCGGTCGCGGGACGAGCCGGCGCCCGGCCTTGCCGAGCGGCTCGACCGGCTGGCGCGGCTGCGCAGCGTCGTCGCCGACAACGAAGAGCGTTTCCGGCAGGCGATCTCGGCCGATTTCGGCCACCGCTCGGCGGTCGAGACCACCATTGCCGAGACCATGCTGCTGTATTCGGAGATCCGGCACGCCACAAAGCACCTGAAGTCCTGGATGGCGCCGCAGCGGGTAGCGACCGCGCTGCAGTTCCTCCCTGCGCGCAACCGGCTGATGCCGCAGCCGCTCGGCGTCGTCGGCATCATCGCGCCGTGGAACTATCCGCTGCAGCTGACGCTGGCGCCCGCCATCGGCGCGCTCGCCGCCGGCAACCGCGTCCTGATCAAGCCGAGCGAGCTCACGCCGCATTTCGCAGGTCTGCTGAGAGAGACGATCGCCGCGAGGTTCGATGCGACGGAGCTGCTCGTCACCGGCATCGAGAGCGAGATCGCGCAAGGCTTTGCGCGCCTGCCGCTCGATCATCTCGTGTTCACCGGCTCGACCCGGGTCGGGCGGCTGGTCGCGGAGGCCGCGGGGCGCAACCTGACGCCGGTCACGCTCGAGCTCGGCGGCAAGTCGCCTGCGATCATCGACGCCTCGGCCGATCTCGAGGAGGCCGCCGAGCGCATCGCCTACGGCAAGCTGCTCAATGCCGGGCAGACCTGCATCGCGCCGGATTATGTGCTGGTGCCCGAACCTGCATTGCAGGCCTTCGCCGAGAAGGTGCGCGCCCAGATGCGGCGGATGTTCGGCACCGATCCTTCGAACAAGGACTACACCTCGATCATCTCGGACCGGCACTATGCCCGGCTCGAGGGCCTCGTCGCGGACGCGGCGCAGCGCGGCGCAAAAATCCTGCAGCCGGCGAAGGCGGACGACCCGAACTGGAAGGCGCACCGCAAATTCCCGCCGACGCTGATCGTCGGCGCGACCGATGCGATGGCGGCGATGCAAGAGGAGATCTTCGGCCCGGTGCTTCCCGTGCTCGGGTATCGCGATCTCACCGAGGCCATCGCCTTCATCAACCATCGCGACCGGCCGCTTGCCCTTTATTGGTTCGGCAAGGACGGCGCCGCGCGCGACGAGGTGCTGGCGCGCACCATCTCCGGCGGCGTCACCATCAACGACTGCCTGTTTCACTTCACGCAAATCAACCAGCCGATGGGCGGCGTCGGCGCATCCGGCACCGGCGCCTATCACGGCGAATGGGGCTTCCGCACGTTCAGCAAGCTGAAGCCGGTGTTCTACCGCTCCAAGTTCAACCGCCTCGCCGACCTCTATCCGCCCTATGGCGGCAAGATCGCGCGGCTGGAGAAGCTGATGCGGTTCATGTCGTAGCTAACAGTCGTTCTGGGGCGATGCGCAGCATCGAACCCGGAATCCATTCATCCGCATCAATGGTGGTGAGATGGATTCTCAGGTGCGCAATTGCGCACCATAGTTCGCGCTACGCGCGCCCCGGAATGACGAGAAAGAAAATGCAGGGGGAAACAAACATTGACTGACACATTCGATTTCGTCGTCGTGGGCGCGGGCTCAGGCGGCTGCACGGTGGCGGGGCGGCTGTCGGAGGATGCGGGGACATCCGTCGCGCTGCTCGATGCAGGCGGGCGAAACGACAGTTGGCGGATCACGACGCCATTCGGGCTCGCCCTGCCCTACCAGGCGGCCAATTGGGCGTTCGATACCGTGCCTCAAAAAGGGTTGAACGGCCGCATCGGCTATCAGCCGCGCGGCAAGGGTCTTGGCGGCTCCTCGGCGATCAACGCCATGGTCTACATCCGCGGCCACAAATCGGACTACGACCACTGGGCTTCGCTCGGCAACGCCGGCTGGTCGTTTGCGGACGTGCTGCCCTATTTCAAGGCTTCCGAGAACAATTCCGATTTCGACGGCGAGTATCACGGCAAGGGCGGCCCGCTGCATGTCAACCGGCTGCGCTCGGACAATCCGATCCACGATATCTTCCGTCAGGCCGCACGCGAGGCGCAGTTCCGCATCCGCGAGGACTTCAACGAAGACGACCACGAAGGGCTCGGCAGCTACCAGGCGACCCAGCACAATGGCGAGCGCTGGAGCGCGGCGCGCGCTTACGTGCAGCCCCACATGGATAAGCGCGCCAATCTGCGCGTCGAGACGGGCGCGCACGCCACGAAGATCCTGTTCGAGGGAGGGCGCGCGGTCGGCATCGAATATTTGCAGGGCAAACAGACGAAGCAGCTGCGCGCGCGCCGCGAGGTGATCCTTGCCGGCGGCGCCTTTCAGTCACCGCAATTGCTGATGCTGTCGGGCATCGGCGATGGCGAGGCACTCGGCAAGCACGGCATTGGCGTCGTCCATCATCTGCCGGGCGTCGGGCGCAATCTGCAGGACCACCCGGATTTCGTGTTCGTCTACGCCTCCGACTATCCGCACTTCGTTCACGCCTCGCTCGGCCGGCTGCCATCCCTGCTCCGCGCCATCCAGCAATATCGCCGCGAACGGCGCGGCCTGATGACCACCAATTTCGCCGAATGCGGTGGCTTCCTGAAGACCCGGCCCGATCTCGACGTGCCCGACATCCAGCTTCACTTCGTCATCGCGATGCTCGACGACCACGGCCGCAAGAAGCACAAGGAGGCGGGCTTCTCGTGTCACGTCTGCCTGTTGCGGCCGAAGAGTCGCGGCAGCGTCTGGCTGAAAAGCGCCGACCCGCTCGCAGCTCCCATGATCGATCCGAATTTCCTCGGCGAGGAAGAGGATGTCGAGAGGATGGTCGCAGGCTTCAAGACGACGCGCCGCCTGATGGAGACGCCGGCGCTGCGCGCGCTGCAGAAGAAGGACATGTTCACGGCCGACGTGCGAACCGACGACGACATCCGCAACATCCTGCGCGAGCGCGTCGACACCGTCTATCACCCCGTCGGCACCTGCAGGATGGGGACGGATGCGATGGCCGTGGTCGATCCGGCCTTGAAGGTGCACGGCGTCGAGGGATTGCGCGTCGTCGATGCCTCGATCATGCCGACGCTGATCGGCGGCAACACCAATGCGCCGACCATCATGATCGGGGAGAAGGCGGCGGATATGATACGGGGGGAGATGCGGGCGGGTTAGTCGCTGTTTCCGCTTTGTCGTTTCAGTGAGGCGCGAAACTGCCGCGTCATCCTCCGCTGTCGTCCCCGCGAAGGCGGGGACCGTCCGGGACGACAGCGGAGTGAAACTCGCTTGCCGAGTAATACGACGGCAGTCAATTCAGCAGGAAGCCACCATCCACCGTCACCACACTCCCCGTCATGTACCGCGACGCCTGCGAGGCCAGCAGCAGGATCGCGCCGTCGAGATCGGACTCGGCGCCGACGCGGCGCTGCGGGATGCGTTTGGCGAGACGCTCGCCTGCGGGCGTCGACCAGAAGGCGTGGTTCATCTCGGTGTCGATATAGCCGGGTGCGAGCGCGTTGATGCGGATGTTCTGTCCGGCGAGTTCCAGCGCCATCGCTTTCGTCGCCTGAATGATGCCGGCCTTGGAGATCGCGTAGGGCGACACCGCCTTCAAGACGCCGGTGCCGAGCACGGAAGCGATGTTGACGATGTTGCCCGACTGCTTGCGCGCGATCATGCGCCGCGCGATCTCGGTCGCCAGGAAATAGGCGCCCTTCAGATTGGCACCGATCACCGCGTCCCAATCGGCCTCGGTCTGCTCGGTCGCGAGCTTCTCGATGGCGATGCCGGCATTGTTGATCAGCACCGTGACGGGGCCCAGCGCCGCTTCTGCCGCATTCACGGCCGCGGCGATCGAGGCGATGTCGGTGACGTCGAGCGCGATCGCAGCAGCGCGGCCGCCCTTGCCGCGGATCTCCTCCTCCAGGCTCCTCAGCTTGTCAGCCTGCCGCGCCGCGAGCGCGACCGCCGCCCCATGGGCCGCCAGCACCCGGGCAAATTGCCGCCCCAGCCCCTGGCTCGCGCCGGTGACGAGGATGGTTTCTTTACTGACGTCGAATAGGTCTGACATTGGCACAATCCCTGGACTTTTGGAGGCATCAATACAGACGATTTTATCGATCTGAAACCGGAATGATCGGTTCGGCGTTCATTCGTTCCACCGAGGCAGGGCTTTGCTCATGAACAGTTTCGATCTCGCCGTCTATGCCGCGCTCGCCGTCGCGGTCGGCTTCGGCTTCAGGACCGGCCTGCTGCGCAGCGCCATGACCATCCTCGCCTATCTTCTCGCTGCACCGATCGCAGTCGCGCTGATGCCGCTGATCGCGCCGCAGATTGCAAGCAACCCGAATTCACCGCTGCTGCAGAACTGGATCTGGCTGTTCGGCATCTTCGTGGTGGTCGGCATGCTGTTCGGGCATATCGGCCGCATCGCGCTGAACGACACCATCGGCGAGGCCGGCATCGGCGACCGGCTCGGCGGCGCCGCGCTCGGCGCCATCAGGGTCGGCCTCGTCGCCACCACGCTGGTGCTGGTGTTCGACCAGATCGTGCCGGCCAACCGCCAGCCGCCGTTCCTCGCCGGTTCGCATCTGCGGCCGTTGTTCTCCACGGTCGGACAGATGGGCTTCAAGTCGCTGCCGCCGGAGGCGGCCTCCGCGATCGACCGCCTCAAGCAGGAGCAGCGCATCTGACGCGCGATAGGATCGCGCTTTGTTCTTGGGCATGATCTTTCCGGAAAACCGCCAACACTTTTCCGGATCATGCCCGCGCATTTGCATCGCTGGCGCACGGTCGCATGCATTTTGATGCGGGCCCATCCCTTACCAGCCGCGCCACATTTGGCTAGAGTGCCGCCATCCAAACCTGCCTGCTATTTTCGGGAGTGAAACTGTGGATCTTGGGATCAAAGGTCGCCGCGCCATCGTCTGCGCATCCAGCAAGGGCCTCGGCCGTGCCTGCGCCATCTCGCTGGCGGAGGCCGGCGTTGACGTCACGCTGACCGCGCGCGGCACTGAGGCTTTGAAGAAGACGGCGGACGAGATCCGAAAAGCCCATCCTGATGTGAAGGTCACCGAGATCGTCGGCGACATCACGACGCCGGCGGGCCGCGAGGCCGTGCTGAAGGCCTGCCCCGAGCCCGACATCCTGATCAACAATGCCGGCGGCCCGCCGCCCGGCGATTTCCGCAACTGGACCCGCGACGACTGGATCAAGGCGATCGACGCCAACATGCTGACCCCGATCGAGCTGATCAAGGCGACGGTGGACGGTATGATGGCGCGCAAGTTCGGCCGCATCGTCAACATCACCTCGGCCGCGGTGAAGGCGCCGATCGACATCCTCGGCCTCTCCAACGGCGCCCGCGCCGGCCTCACCGGCTTCATCGCCGGCCTGTCGCGCAAGACGGTGATCAACAACGTCACCATCAACGGCCTGTTGCCGGGCCCGTTCGAGACCGATCGTCTGACCAGCACCGCGAAGGGCGAAGCCGACAAGCGTGGCATCACGCCGCAACAGGTCCTGGCCGAGCGCGCCAAGCTCAACCCCGCCGGCCGTTTCGGCCAGCCCGACGAGTTCGGCTATGCCTGCGCCTTCCTGTGCGGCGCCAAGGCCGGCTTCATCACGGGCCAGAACATTCTGCTGGATGGCGGCGCATTCCCGGGGACGCTCTGACGTCCCCTCGCTCTCTCCCCGTCCTGCGGGGAGAGAGCACCTTGCAGGATCACCGCTGCTTGGTCGGCTCGTCTTCGTCCTGCTGACTCGGAGCGGAGGAATCGGCCGTCGTGCGCTCGCCGGTCCAGTCGATGCCGAATTCATCGAGCCCATCCGCGAGCAGGTCGCCCAGCATGGGTTCACCGAGCAGATAGTGCACGGTTTCGCGGCGCGGGCTGCGATATTCGGCACGCGCCTCCGCCGCGCGGGCGCGCAGATCGTCCCAATCGTCGATCGTGCCGTCGCCGCGACCGAGCCAGGTCAGCGCGACGAGATCGAGCTGCTCGTCCTCGTTCAACGCGATCATGAAGCCGCCGAGCTCCTGGACGACTGGATCGGAGCCGTCATCCTCGAGCACGTCGAGCGCATCGTCATCGCTCGGGTTCGAGCCGGAATCCGGATCGGAATCTCCCTCCTTGACGTCGAATTCGCGCGCCTTCTCGATGATGAAGGCGACCTTTTCAGCGGATATTGCAAGCTCTGGCATGGCTCCTCCTCCGGTTCCCGCGATAACGCCGTATCGCGTCAGATGATCCGTTGCGCTCGATGGCGGAAAACCGCATGTTCCGGCACCAAAGCAAGAACATGGGAAGACGTCGGATGCAGTGGAAGGTGGGCAGGGTCAAAATCACGAAAGTGGTGGAATTGGAGACGGTCGGCTCGACCCGCTTCATCCTGCCGCTCGCGGACCACGCAGAGATCCAGAAACTGCCCTGGCTGATGCCGCATTTCGCCACAGAGGAGGGACGGCTGAAGATGTCGATCCATTCGCTGGTGGTGGAGACGCCGACGCGCCGGATCGTGGTCGACACCGGGCTCGGCAACGACAAGCAGGGCCGCAACGTGCCGACCTGGAACAACCGCACCACGCCATTTCTGGAGATCATGGCTGCGGCCGGATTCGCTCCTGACAGCATCGACACGGTGCTGTGCACGCATCTTCACGTCGATCATGTCGGCTGGAATACGAAACTGGTCGATGGCCGATGGGTGCCGACCTTTGCGAACGCGCGCTATGTGTTCGGCAAGACTGAATACGAGCACTGGCGCGATCATTCCACCGAACCGGACAAGGCCGCGGTATTCAATGATTCCGTGCAACCGATCGTCGAGGCCGGCAAGGCCGACCTGATCGCGAGCGACCATCGGCTGTCGGACGAGATCAGCATGATCCCGACGCCGGGCCACAGCCCCGGCCATATGAGCATCCTGATCCAGTCGGATGGCGAGCAGGGCCTGCTCACCGGCGACGTTGCCCATCACCCCTGCCAGATGGCGCATCTCGACTGGTCCTCGACCGCCGATTCCGATCAGGCGCGATCGGCCGAAACACGGCGCGAATTGTTCGGCCGCTTTGCCGGCACGCCGACATTGGTGATCGGCGGGCACTTCTCGGCCGGCCATATCCAGCGGGACGGGGACGCGTTCAGGTTCGTGGCGCTGGGATGATCCGGTGTCCCGGACGCGGTGCAGCGTGCAACGCTGCTCCGCAGAGCCGGGACCCAGAATGCCGCTGCATGGGCCCCGGCCCTGCGGCGCACCGCTTCGCGCTGCGCTGCGTCCGGGGCACGAGACTGGCCCCGCCTGCCGAATTTCGAGAGCTGCAATGCATCCCTTTTCGGCGGTTGAATTTCCCGCCGCCCTGTTCCATGAAGCTGTTAACCGATCGGTCCATTCCTAGGGAGAAACGAGAATGAAGCTTGTTCGCTATGGCGAGAAGGGTGCGGAAAAGCCCGGCCTGATCGACAAATCCGGCCAGTTGCGCGACCTGTCGGCGCATGTGAAGGACCTCACGGGCGAGGCCTATTCGCCTGAGAGCCTGAAGAAGCTGGCGGGCCTCGATCCCGCCTCGCTGCCCGCCGTCTCGGGCAAGCCGCGGTTCGGCGCTCCCGTCACCGGCATCTCGAAATTCGTCGCGATCGGCCTCAACTATTCCGACCACGCCAAGGAGACCGGCGCCGACATCCCGAGCGAGCCGATCATCTTCATGAAGGCCAACACCTCGCTGTCCGGCCCGAACGACGCCGTCGAGAAGCCGCGCGGCTCGACCAAGCTCGACTGGGAAGTCGAGATCGCCGCCATCATCGGCACCCGCGCCAAGTACGTCTCGGAAGCCGACGCGCTGAACCACGTCGCCGGCTATTGCGTCTGCAACGACGTCTCCGAGCGCGCCTTCCAGATCGAGCGCCTGGGACAGTGGACCAAGGGCAAGTCGCACGACACGTTCGGCCCGCTCGGACCGTGGCTCGCAACCAAGGACGAGATCAAGGACGTGCAGAACCTGTCGATGTGGCTCGACGTCAACGGCCAGCGCCGCCAGACCGGCTCGACCAAGACCATGATCTTCTCCATGGCCAAGTGCATCTCCTATGTCTCGCAGTTCATGACGCTGCTGCCCGGCGACGTCATCACGACGGGCACCCCGCCCGGCGTCGGCCTCGGCATGAAGCCGCCGACCTTCCTCAATGTCGGCGACGTCGTCACGCTCGGCATCGAGGGCCTCGGCGAGCAGAGGCAGGAGATCGTGGCGGCGTAAGCTGCGACCTCCGCCCTCATCCTGAGGAGCGCGCAACGCGCGCGTCTCGAAGGATGCGCCACAAGCACGGTCGCCCGGCGTTCGCGCCGGGTGACGAGAGAGCCCCGCCCGTTGCCCATCCTTCGAGACGCGCGCCAAGGGCGCGCTCCTCAGGATGAGGTCTGTATGTTTGGACAGAGGTCATCCCGATGAAACTCTCCTTCTCCCCCGCCTCGCCCTTCGCCCGCAAGGTGCGCATCGCCGCGATCGAGCTCGGGCTGATCGACAAGATCGAATTCACGCCGGCGACCGTCGCACCGGGCACAGTCAACGAGGACTATTCGAAGATCACGCCGCTGAAGAAGCTGCCGGTGCTGATCACCAATGATGGCGACGTCATTCTGGATTCCTACGTGATCGTCGAATATCTCAACGAGATGGCCGGCGGCAGCCTGATCCCGGACTACGGCCCGCGGCGCTGGAAGGCCAAAACCAATCACTCCCTGATCAACGGCATGCTCGATTCCATGCTGCTGTGCCGCTACGAGAAGATGGTGCGGCCGCAAGGCCTGCAATGGCAGGCATGGTCGGACGACCACTGGAACCGGGCCTGGACCGGCATGGCGCGCTTCGAGAACATGCCCGAGGTGCTGAACGGCCCGTTCGACATCTCGCAGATCGGCCTCGTCTGCGTGCTCGGCTATGCCGACTTCCGCTTCGCCGATTGCGGCTGGCGCAAGGCCTATCCGAAGCTCGACGCCTTCCACCAGAAGATGCTGGAGCGCCCCTCCGTGAAGATCTCGGTGCCGCCGGCGGCGTAGCGGGATGGGCCAGGAGAATGACGGTGCACGATCAATTCTCCCGGTTCACAATTCTCGGCGCGGGCCTTGTGCTCGCGCTGTCCATCTCAGCAACCCATCTACGGGCCGAGAGCACGCCGCCTGGACAACAAGGCCAGGCCTGCGGATCGCCGTCATCGATCGACGATGGTTGGGAGATCGCCTCGCCCGACAATGTCGGCATGGACGGCGCACAGCTTTGCACCATCGCGGCGCGGCTCACGCAGAGGTCAACCGCGGTCCACTCGATCGTCGTCGTCAGGCATGGCAAGCTCGTCTTCGAGCAATATTTTCCCGGCTACGACCAACCCTGGGGACAGCCCGACGGCCAGTACAAATTTAACGCAACGACGAAGCACGACATGCGTTCGGCATCCAAGAGCGTGACGTCGCTGCTGGTTGGAATCGCGATCGACCGCAAGCTGATCGCGGGTGTCGATGAGCCCGTCCTGAAATTCTTCCCCGACTACGCGGCAGTGAAGCAGCCGGGATGGGACGCCATCACACTGCGGCATTTGCTGACGATGTCCTCCGGCTTCAAATGGGACGAGGCGCGGGACTGGACCGATCCGAAGAACGACGAGCCGCATCTCCTCACCGAGCCGGATCCGCTTGGCTACGTGTTGTCGCGACCAATCGCAGCACCGCCCGATACGTTATGGGCCTATAGTGGCGGCAGCACAGAACTGCTCGGAAACATCGTCGAGCGCGCCTCGAAGACGTCGCTGGAGGCGTTCGCGCGCGAGGTGCTGTTCCAACCGCTCGGCATTACCGATGTCGAATGGAAGAACTACAAGAACGGCAAGCTTGCGGCGGCCGCGGGGCTGCGCTTGCGGCCGCGCGATGCGGCCAAGATCGGCCAGCTCGTACTCAATCGCGGCCAGTGGAACGGCCAGCAAATCGTCTCGGCCGACTGGATCGCACAATCGATCACGCCACGTTTCCAAGCCGTAGGTTATTTCGGTGGCACGCTCTTCTACGGCTATCAATGGTGGATGGGTCGTTCGCTCGCCGGCGGCAGGGAGATCAACTGGGTTGCCGCGTTCGGCTGGGGCGGACAGCGCATTTTCATCGTGCCTGAGCTTGACTTCGTCATGATGACGACCGCCTCGCAATACGGCCAGCCGAAGGAGGGCCTGGCCGCGGTCGACATCCTCACCAATATCGTCATTCCATCCGTGCGCGACGCGCACTGATCACGAGGGAAGCAAGCATGAGTCTGAAGTTCTCGGTCGGCGATCTCACCATCCATCGCATCATCGAGCAGGAAACCTCGTTCGTCCCGGCGCTGGAGATGCTGCCGGGACTGACGCCTGAAGTGCTGGCCGAGAACCGGGCGTGGATGCGCGAGGCGAAGGCGCTGGACGAGCAGGACGTGCTGCTGCTGTGCTTCCAGTCCTACGTGGTGAAGACGCCGCACCACACCATTCTGGTCGACAGCTGCATCGGCAACGACAAGCCGCGGCCGAATCGTCCCAAATGGAACATGAAGACGGACGACACGTATTTGCGTGCTCTGGGTGCTGCCGGATTCTCGGTCGATGACATCGACTTCGTGATGTGCACGCATCTGCATGTCGATCACGTCGGTTGGAATACGCGGCTGGAAAACGGCCGCTGGGTGCCGACCTTCCCGAGGGCGCGTTACGTCTTTGCCAGGCAGGAATTCGACCATTGGTCCGCGCAGAACGCGAAGGCGGAAGTCCCGCCTTTCGCCGACAGCGTACTGCCGGTGGTCGAGGCGGGGCGCCACGAGCTGGTCGCCAATGATCATGTGATCGGCGACCATGTCCGCATCCTGCCGACACCCGGTCACACGCCGGGCCATATCGCCATCACGATGGGCCGCGGCAAGGACGACGCCGTGTTCTCCGGCGATCTCATGCATTCACCGCTGCAGACGCTCTATCCGGAGCTGTCGATCAAGTTCGACGTCGACCCGGCCAAGGCGGCGACGACGCGGCGGAGCTTCCTGGAACGCTATTGCGACACCGAGACGCTGTGCTGCACGGCGCACTTCCCCTCGCCCTCGGTCGGCAAGATCCGGCGCAAGGGCAACGCGTTCGTATGTGAGGCGTTGTGATTGGCGTGGCTCGCGCCGCGAACTCCCATCCTCCCCTGGAGGGGGAGGATCGGTTCGCATGCAGCGAAGCGCAATGCGAACCGAGGTGGGGTGACGGTCTCTCCGCTTCGTCAACTGCCCGCGTTGAGAGATCACCCCACCCCGCTCGCGCTTCGCGCGATCGACCCTCCCCCTCCAGGGGAGGGTCAGAGAGGCTCTAGTGGAGGAAACGATGACCGCACTCCCCGACATCCCTGTCCCCGCCGGCATACGCTCGCGTGACGTCGACGGCATCAACGGCTTGCGCGTGCATGTGCTGGAAGCCGGGTTCGAGACCAAGGGCCGCCCCTGCATCCTCTTGCTGCACGGCTTTCCCGAGCTCGCCTTCTCCTGGCGCAAGGTGATGCCCGCGCTCGCTGCGGCCGGCTACCACGTGATTGCACCGGACCAGCGCGGCTATGGCCGCACCACCGGATGGAGCGCGGACTATGACGGCGACCTGGCCCCGTTCTCGCTCCTCAACCTGGTGCGCGACGCGCTCGCTTTGGTGTCGGCGTTCGGCTACAGGCAGGTCGATGTCGTCGGGCATGATTTCGGCAGCCCGGTCGCGGCCTGGTGTGCGCTGATCAGGCCCGACGTGTTTCGCTCGGTGACGATGATGAGCGCGCCGTTCGGCGGAGCGCCGCCGCTGCCATTCAACACGGTTGATACTCCCGCAAAGCCTCCGGTCGAAGACCCCGTTCATCGCGAGCTCGCCGCGCTGCCGCGTCCGCGCAAGCACTATCAATGGTACTATTCGACACGTCAGGCCAACGCCGACATGCAGCACGCGCCGCAGGGCGTGCACGATTTCCTGCGCGCCTATTACCATCACAAGAGTGCGGACTGGGCCGGCAACAAGCCGTATCCGCTCAAGTCGTGGTCGGCAGGCGAGCTCGCAAAGCTGCCGACCTACTACGTGATGGACGCCGGCGAGACCATGGCGGGGACCGTCGCCAAGGAGATGCCGTCGCCCGCCGCGATTGCCGCCAATCAATGGCTGCCCGATGGCGAGCTTGCCTATTACGCCGCCGAATATGGCCGCACCGGATTTCAGGGCGGCTTGCAATGGTATCGCTACGGCACGTCGGGCTTGCTCAACAGCGAGATGCAGCTGTTCTCCGGCCGCAGCATTGACGTGCCCTCCTGCTTCATCTCGGGCCAGCAGGATTGGGGCACCCATCAGCGACCCGGCGTGTTCGAGGCGATGCAGGGGCGCGGCTGCACGAAGATGCTCGGCTGCCATCTGGTCGACGGCGCCGGCCATTGGGTGCAACAGGAGCAGCCGGCCGAGGTCAGCCGATTGGTGTTGGACTTCTTGGCCGCGGCCCGCGCGGCCTGATTTGACCCGGGAACCGCGACACCCTATATAAATTAGAATAGTTCTAAACTGAGTTCAGGGCCGTCGTGAAGAATTTTGCCGATCTAACCGAGCGCGAGGTGCTTGCGGTCGCGATTTCCTCGGAGGAGGAAGACAGCCGCATCTACATGACCTTCGCCGAGGACTTGAAGGAGCGCTATCCGGACTCGGCCAAGCTGTTCGAGCAGATGGCCGAGGAGGAACGCGGCCACCGGCACATGTTGCTGGAATTATACGAGCAGCGCTTCGGCCCGCATCTGCCGCCGATCCGGCGCGAGGACGTCAAGGGATTCCTGCGCCGCCGTCCGGTCTGGCTCACCAAGAACCTGTCGCTCGATGCCATCCGCCGCGAAGTGGAGACCATGGAGATGCAGGCGGAGCGCTTCTACGTGAAGGCTGCCGAACAGGCCCAGGACGTCGGCGTGCGCCGCCTGCTCGGCGATCTCGCCGAAGCCGAGAAAGGTCACGAGGAGACAGCCGCAAAGCTGACGGGCGAGATCCTGAATTCCGACGTCCGCGCCGAGGAGGATCGCACCAACCGCCGCATGTTCGTGCTGCAATATGTGCAGCCCGGCCTTGCCGGCCTGATGGACGGCTCGGTCTCGACGCTGGCGCCGCTGTTCGCGGCCGCTTTCGCCACCCACCAGAACTGGCAGACGTTCCTCGTTGGTCTTGCCGCCTCGATCGGCGCCGGCATCAGCATGGGCTTTGCGGAGGCGCTGTCGGACGACGGCTCGCTGACGGGGCGCGGCTCGCCCTGGCTGCGCGGCGTCACCTGCGGCGCGATGACGACGCTCGGCGGGCTCGGCCACACCGCGCCTTATCTCGTGCCGGACAGCTGGGCCAATGCGTTCTGGATCGCAACGGCCATCGCCTGCGTGGTCGTGTTCTTCGAATTGTGGGCGATCGCCTTCATCCGCTCGCGCTACATGGACACGCCGTTCCTCCAGGCCGTTTTCCAGATCGTGCTCGGCGGCGCGATCGTGCTCGCGGTGGGGATATTGATCGGGGCGGCGTAGGAACCACACACCCACTGTCATGCCCCGGCTTGACCGGGCGATGACGGCGAGTTCTTTACTCCGTCCGCTTCGGACCTGCCCACATATCAATCGCGATCAAACAACCGTTGCGGCCTTCGGCCAGACTGCGCATCATCGCCTGACAATGAGAACAGGAGAGGCGCCGTGGCCAAGTCGCAATGGAGTTTCAAGAGCGCAGTCGAGCTGTCGAACGCACTGAGCACCAAGAAGGTCTCCGCGGTCGAACTCGCCAGGGACGCGATCGAGCGCATCGAACGGCACGACGGCAAGATCAACGCGATCTGCGTGCGGGATTTCGAGCGCGGGCTCAGTGCCGCGCGCGAGGCGGATGCCGCCTTGGCGCGCGGCGAGCGCAAGCCGCTGCTCGGCCTTCCCGTCACGGTAAAGGAATCCTACAACGTAGCCGGCCTGCCGACGACCTGGGGCTGGACGCCGCAGAAGGATTTCAGGCCGGCGGAGGATGCGCTGTCGATCAGCCGGGTCAAGAATGCCGGCGGCGTCATTCTCGGCAAGACCAACGTTCCCGTCGGGCTCGGAGACTGGCAGAGCTACAACGACATCTACGGCACGACGAACAATCCGTTCGATCTCGGCCGCACGCCTGGCGGCTCATCGGGCGGCTCGTCGGCCGCGCTTGCAGCCGGCTACGGACCACTCTCGCTCGGCTCCGACATCGGCGGCTCGCTGCGCGTGCCGGCCTTCCATTGCGGGGTCTATGCACACAAGCCGACCTACAATCTCTGCCCGACGCGCGGCCATACGCCGCCGCCATTTCCCGCGATCCCGATGGAGCGCGATATGGCGGTGATCGGCCCCATGGCCCGGAGCGCCGCCGATCTGACGCTGCTGCTGGACGTGATGGCCGGCCCCGATCCGCTCGACCTCGGCGTCGGCTACAAGCTCGCGCTGCCGGAGGCGCGCCATGCCGGGCTGAAAGATTTCCGCCTGCTGGTGATCGACAGCCATCCGCTGCTGCCCGCGAATGCCGAGATCCGCGGCGCGATTGAAAAGCTGGCCGGGCAACTGACGCAGGCCGGCGCGAATGTCGCGCGCGAAAGCCCGCTGTTTCCGGACTTCCGGGAGGCCTCCCGCCTCTACATGCGCATGCTGATGGGCTTTCTCGGTGCGTTCTTTCCGCCGGACATTCTCGCCGGCGCACGTGCCGGCGCGGCCCAGCTCTCGCCCGAGGACAAGAGCCTTGCGGCCGAGCGGCTGCGCGGCATGACCTCCAGCCATCAGGCCTGGGTGTTCGACGAGGGCGCACGCGCCGGACTGCGCGCGCAATGGCGGCATCTGTTCAGGACGTTCGACGCGGTGATCTGCCCGATCATGCCGACCCCGGCCTATCCGCACGATCATTCCCCGGAGCAGGAGAAGCGCCGGATCAATATCGACGGCAAGGATCATGCCTATCCGGACCAGCTTGCCTGGCCCGGCATCGCCACGCTGACGGGCCTGCCGGCCACGGCGATCCCGCTCGGCCTGTCGAAGGACGGCCTGCCGGTCGGCGTCCAGATCATCGGGCCGTTCCTCGAGGATCGCACGCCGCTCAAGCTCGCCGAGCTGATCGAACGCGAATTCGGCGGGTTCGTGCCGCCGCCATTGTTCAATGATTAGCGCTTCCGTCATTGCGAGGAGCGAAGCGACGAAGCAATCCAGACTGCATCCCCGGAGACATTCCTGGATTGCTTCGCTACGCTCGCAATGACGGCTTGTAATGCTGGATCGCCCGGTCGAGCCGGGCGATGACACCTTCCGTGAGGTTGCGTTAACGAGTACCAGCGCTCAGCTATCGAACACGATCACGCTGCGCAGCGTCTTGCCGGCCTTCATGTTGGCGAAGCCCTCGTTGATCTCCGAGAGCTTCAGCTTGGCCGAAATCCAGTCCTCGAGGTGCAGCCGTCCCCGCAGGTAGAAATCGACCAGCCTCGGCATGTCGACGCGAAAATGGTTCGAGCCCATCGACGAGCCCTGGATCCGGCGCTCCCTGAGGAAATCGAAGCCGTGCAGCTCGATCTTCTGGCCGAAGGGGATCATGCCGACGATGGTGGCGGTGCCGCCGGAAGCGAGCATGCCGAAGGCCTGCTCGGCGGTCTCCTTGCGGCCGAGCACCTCGAAGGAATGATGCACGCCGCCATTGGTGAGATCGCGCACCTGTTTCACCACGTCGCCATCGGCGGGATTGATGATGTCGGTGGCACCGAGCTTGGTCGCGAGCTGGAGCTTTGCCAGATTGGTGTCGATGGCGATGATGCGCCCGGCGCCGGCAATCTGCGCGCCGTTGATCGCGGCCATGCCGACGCCGCCGCAGCCGATCACCGCGACGGTCTCGCCGGCCGTCACCTTCGCCGTGTTCACCACCGCGCCGTAGCCGGTGATGACGCCGCAGCCGATCAGCGCGGCGAGATCGAGCGGCATTTCTTTCCTGATTTTGACGATGGCGTTCTCGTGCACCAGCATCTGCTCGGCGAAGGAGGACAGGTTGAGGAACTGGTGCAGCTTCTCCTGCCTGTTCCACTGCATCCGGTTCGAAGCGCCCGGCAGCAACTTCACTGTGGTGTCGGTGCAGAGCACCGTGCGGCCGGTGGTGCAATTGTCGCAGGTGCCGCAGAACACGGACAGGCAGGTGACGACGTGGTCGCCCGGCTTGACGTAAGTGACATCGGAGCCGACCTGCTCGACCACGCCGGCGGATTCATGCCCGAGCACCGCCGGCAGCGGATGCGGATAGAGGCCTTCCATGAAGTGCAGATCCGAGTGGCAGAGGCCGGCGACCGAGGTGCGGATCAGGACCTCGCGCGGGCCGGGCTTCGGCAGGCTGACATCCTCGATGACCAGCGGCTTGTTGACTTCATAGAGGACGGCGGCCTTCATCGAGCACTCCCTGTCGCGTTTCTTTGGTTGAGCTTGAAGCGCAGCCTACGCCGTCAGAACCAGTTCGCCAACCTCGCTCATGCCGGCGTCACGATCGCCGAGCAGCAATGCAGCGATCTTCGCCTGCGCGGCATTTTCCGTCAGCCGGAACGGATCGCCCGGCAACACCCGATGATCGATCACGAGGCGCGACAGCAGCAGCCGCCGCGCATCGCCGCGCATCTCGTGGATGCGGTGTGCCTCCCAAGCGAGCGCCACCGCACTGGCAACGTGATAGAGCAGGCTGGTCGCACGACGCGCATCGGCTTCGTTCTCCGATCTCGCCGCAACCTCGCGCGCGAAGCCGACCGCACGATCGACGAGACCACGCAGCCTGTCGCGCCAGGCCTGCGGCACCGACGCGCTGTCGGCGAGCCGCGCATGCAGATCGGCGGCGAGCGCGGCTTCCGCGCCATGGCGGCCGACCGCGCGCCGCAGCGCGTCGATCGCGACGATGTTGCCGGTGCCTTCCCAGACCGAGCCGAGATGCGCATCGCGCAGCAGGCGGGGCGTGGCGAATTCCTCGATATAGCCGATGCCGCCGCGCATCTCGAGCGCATCGCCGCAGACCTTCCGCGCATCGCGCGTGGCGCGGAATTTCAATGTCGGCGTCAGAATGCGCAGCAGGGCCGCCGCATCCTGGCTGCCGGCCTCGGCGCGGTCGAGCGCATCGGCGGTGAGGAAGCTCATCGACAGCGCCTGCTCGACCGGCAGCATGATCTTCAGCATCTGCCGCCGCCCCAGCGGCAGGTCGATGATGCGACTGCCGAACACCACGCGATTCTTCGCAACCGTCATGGCGTCGTGATAGGCGCGGCGCATCAGCGCGGTGGATTTGACGCCGTTGGAGAGCCGCGACGAGTTCACCATCTCGGCCATCTGCACGAAGCCGCGGTCGAGCTTGCCGACCGTATAGGCGATCGCGCCTTCGAGCTTGATCTCCCCCGAGGCCATCGATCGCGTGCCGAGCTTGTCCTTCAGGCGCACGATCCGGTAGTGGTTCTGCGCGCCGTCGTCGAGGAAGCGCGGCATCAGGAACAGGCCGACGCCGCGCGTGCCGGGGCCGGCGCCTTCGGGGCGTGCCAGCAGCATCACGACCTTCGCATCGGCATTCGAGCAGAACCATTTTTCGCCGTAGAGGCGCCAATGGTCGCCCTCCTGCACCGCGCGCGTGGTCAGCGTACCGACGTCGGAGCCGCCTTCCTTCTCGGTCATGAACTGACCGCCTTGCGTCAGCTTGCTCATGTCGGTCGAGGTCAGCCCGTCGAGATACCTGGCCTTCAACGCCTCGCTGCCGAAATTCGCCAGCAGTTTTGCGCAGCCGTCGGTGACGTTGATCGGGCAGCCCATGCCGAATTCGGTCTGGTTGAACAGAAAGGTGAACGCGTGCTTGGCGGCCACGGGATATTTGTCCGGCCAGCCCATGATGCCCTTGCGGATCGAGAGTGCGTGGATGCCGAACTCGCCGAACGCGGCATTCTCCAGCTCACGATAGGCCGGGTGGTATTCGATCGACTGCATGTCGCGGCCGAACTTGTCGCGCTGGTGCAGGATAGGCGTGTGCCGGTCGGCGAGGCGCGCGCATTCGTCGAGCCGGCCGCCGGCGAGCGCGCCGAGGCGATCGAGATGCGGCTCGATGTGACGGAACAGATTCTCCGGCAGATGGATGCGGAGCAGATCCGTCAGCGCCGGATCGGCGCGGTAGAAGTTCATGCCGGTGGTATCCGGCGCCAGCAGGCCAGAGGGCTCGGCCGCGGCGTGTTTCGGCTGTGCTGAGACCGGCTTGTGCATGATCGTCCTCTATCGTTTCCGCCTTGCGGACATTTTGCGCTGATTTGGCGCTTGCCGCTTGAGATGATGTCGATCATGCTCCAGCCGCGGAGTGCGATAAAGCCGCAAATTGTCAGGGCGGCATGATCGCCGCGACGGAGCAATTCGCTCTGCGGAATTGTGATCGCGCCGGCTGGTTGTTCGCGCGGCCCATGCATAGATCAACGGCTCCTCGTCCTGAAGAGATCACGCCATGGAACACCCCAAATACAAGATCGCCCTCATCGTCGGTGCCGGCGAAGGGCTGAGTGCCTCATTGGCGCGATTGCTTACCGCGCAAGGCATTCGCGTCGCACTGGCGGCGCGAAAGATCGAGAAGCTCGGCGCGCTCTGTAGCGAGACCGGCGCGAAAGCCTATGCCTGCAACGCCACCGATCCTGACGAGGTCGAGCGGCTGTTCGGCCTCGTCGAGCGCGAGATCGGCACGCCGGATCTCGTGGTCTACAACGCCAGCGGCCGCACCCGCGGGCCGTTCGTCGACCTGGTCCCGGCCGATGTCGCACAGGCGATCGCGGTCAGCGCCTATGGCGGCTTCCTGGTGGCGCAGCAGGCGGCCAAGCGCATGCTGCCGAACAAGCACGGCGCGATCCTGTTCACCGGCGCCTCCGCCAGCGTCAAGGGCTACGCGCAATCGGCCTCGTTCGCGATGGGCAAGTTCGCGCTGCGCGGGCTGGCGCAAAGCCTGGCGCGCGAATTGTCGCCGCAGGGTATCCATGTCGCGCATTTCGTGATCGACGGCGGCATCCGCAGCGCCGCACGGACGGAGCCCGATGACAAGCCGGACTCGATGCTCGATCCCGATGCGATCGCGCAGAGCTATTGGAACGTGCTGCAGCAGCCGCGCAGCGCCTGGAGCTGGGAGCTCGAGCTGCGGCCCTGGGTGGAGAAGTTTTGAAGGCGGAATGCCTTAGGGTGGGCAAAGACGCATCGCGCCGTGCCCACGATCTCACGCATGCGGACAAAGGTGGTGGGCAAGCTTCGCTTCGCCCACTCTATGAGAGCAGGGAGAAACAATGACCACGGAAACCAATGTCGATACCGGCACCAACGAGCTCCTCTGTACGATCCGCGACCGGGTCGCAATCATCACGCTGAACCGGCCGGAGGCGCGCAATTCGCTGTCGGACGCGCTGACACCGGCGCTGCGCGCGATGATCCGGAGCTGCGGCGAAGACCGCAATGTCGGCGCGCTCTTGATCACCGGCGCGGGTGAAGCCTTCTGCGCGGGCGGCAACGTCAAGGGCATGGGCGCGCATCGCGACCCGAAGAAGCTGGAGATGTCGCTGGAGGAGAGGATCGCCGATCTCCAGGAGCGGCAGCGGCTGCTGACGGGCGCGCTGGTGTCGGTGCGCAAGCCGACCATCGCAGCCCTGCCCGGCCCCGCGGTCGGCGCCGGGCTCGCGATCGCCATGGCCTGCGACATCCGCATCGCCGCGCAATCGGCCTTCGTCGCCACCGGCTATGCCCGCATCGCACTGTCAGGCGATTACGGCATCGCCTGGCTGCTCACCCGCCTCGTCGGCACCGCGCGGGCGCGCGAATTGATGTTCACCGGCGACCGCGTCGATGCCGCGCGCGCCGAGACAATCGGCCTCGTCAACCGCGTGGTGCCCGACGACAAATTGCAGATGGAAGCCTTCGCACTGGCAAAGTCGCTCGCCGAAGGCCCGCGCCTCGCGCTGCGCTACATGAAGGACAATCTGGACGAGGCCGTGTTGTTCGACTTCGAAACCGCCAGGGATCACGAAGCCGAGCGGCTGGTGCGCCTGACCACGACCGCCGACCACAAGGAAGCCGTCCAGGCCTTCATCGAGAAGCGGAAGCCGGTGTTCGCGGGGAAGTAGGGACGTCGCAAGCCTCCGACCGTCACTCTGAGAGCTTGTGATCCTATGGGTCGCGAGCTCTCAGGATAACGGGATGCGTCAGTGGGCGCGACGCGGTGCGACTTCGCGCTTTATCCGAGCGACTTCATCGGGATTAGCGAGAAGCTCCAGAGCCCGTTCACTTAGAAACCCGCCATCGCATGGTCCGAACATCGCATCGATTCGGCCGCGGTAGACAACCCGTTTGGTGGTGGCCTCCGCCGCCTTCGACGGATCGGCAAACGTGTTAGGATAGGCCGCCACACCAACAAACTTGCCAGGCAGCCAATCTGCTGTTGCTTTCCTGCCGGCGCAGCTGCCATCGCACCATCTTTCGCTGATGACGAAAGCTTTTCGATCTCTCGCGGCCGTGAATAAGCGCCCCTTCAGGATTTCGACGCGATCGAAGATGAGCAGACTGGTTGGGATATTCGTCTTGCTGATATCGGAGAGATCGCGCGCAGAAACGACGCGGCCGCGAAATATGATTGGTGCCCGCTCAAGCCGATAGATACTCCAGCGATCTTCGCTATTGCGGCGTTTTTGTTCAGCGGAGACTTCATCACTGGCAGCCGATTGGGACCAGATGCCCGGCGGAATCGGGCAGTCCAGTGCTTCCACCCTCCGCGGAGACGCGAGCAGACTCAGCAGCAACAGTGGGAGGATGACAACACGCATATGACGAGAGGTTTTCCAGTTCTCTGGCGAACAAAGAACGGCCGGATCGACCTTTTCCACGAAGCTAGAGGGCGGCCGCGCGTTTGACAATCGGCTGATCCGCGCAAGTAGAGCCGGGCCGGCGACGCCATTCAGCACGAGCGCAAAAAAAGCCCGGCGCTGGATGACCAGGCCGGGCGTCTCAGTGGTGTCAGGCCGAGGCTGAGGGGCTATCGGCCTGACGGGAAAGCGCGGCGAGGCGCCAGCTTGCGCATGGGATGTCTTTCGGCGCGACGCGGATCTCCTTGTCGAAACGCACCAGCTTCCAGTCGTCAGGATGATTGACGAAGGTGAAGCCGGATTTGCGCGCGAGCGAGACCATGGTCTCGTTGGAGCGCAGCGTGTCGCCGAACATGTGCTCGGCGCCGAGCGCAGCCGCGCGGCATTCGAGATTCTTCATCAGCGCGGTGGCGATGCCGTGGCCCTGCCAGCGATCGTCGACCGACAGCCCGAATTCCAACGTCGCGGTTTCGGCATGCAAAGCATAGCGCGCTTCGGCGACGATGGTCTCGAAGCCGTCGACCATCATGGTCGCGACGACGGTGAAACGATCGCGCTCGCCAATCTCGAGGAAGTCATGCAGCAGCCCTTTCGGAAGCTCGCTGATGGCGCCGAAGAAGCGGTTGTAGCGGGAGCGGGTCGAGAGCGAGCGGAAATAGTGCTGGAGCTCGTCAGTGTCGCGCGGCTCGACGAAGCGGACGTCGAGCGCCGTGCCGTCGCGGGTGCGCAGCGTGTCCGAATATTGCTTGAGGTCTTCGAGGCGTAGCGTGCTCATGACACGAACCCTTCACAAAAAGGGACCGCCGGCGCCCCTGTCGTCAGGCGGCGCCGGCCCGGCGGCCAATCAGGCCCGCCAGAAGGGTTTGTCCGCCTCGAAGGCGATGTCGCTCCAGGACAGTCCGACGTCCTGGAGATCACGCGCGGTCCATTGGGTGAGCTCGCGCCTGGTCCGGTAGCGCTCGTGCCAGACGTGGAGGATCTCACCGACCTGCTCAATCAGGCCGGGCGCATGATGATTTGTCATCGAGTTGTGGGTCAAAGTAGACATTTTCAGCTCCTGGAGCTAACCTGACCGCTAATATCTGCCTCTCGTTGCACTGCGACAAACGACAATTTGTACCCGTTCGCATGAAATAACGTCATGTATCCTGCTGCCAAATGACTGCCAGATTGCCGTCCCTGAACGGATTGCGGGCGTTTGAGGCCGCCGCGCGCCATCTCAGCTTCACGCTGGCGGCGAGCGAGCTGAACGTGACGCAGACCGCGATCAGCCATCAGATCCGCAGGCTCGAGGAGGAGCTCGGCATCCGCCTGTTCATCCGGCAGAACCGCGCGCTGGCGCTGACGCCGGAGGCGCGCGACTACCTCCCGGGGGTGCGCGCTGCCTTCAACGATTTGCGCCTCGCCACCGACCGGCTGCTGCGCAAGGACGACGACAAGGTGCTGACGGTCTCGACCCTGGCCTCACTGGCCGCGAAATGGCTGCTGCCGCGGTTGACCGATTTCCAGGAGCAGCATCCCGGCATCGACGTGCGCATCACCACCTCGACCAGCCTGGTCGACTTCCAACGCGACAATGTCGATGCGGCGATCCGCTATGGCCGCGGCCAATGGCCGGGCCTGCGCGCCGACTGGCTGATGGCGGACGAGCTGTTTCCGGTGTGCAGCCCGTCCCTGCTGCGCGGCGACAAGCCGCTGCGCCGGCCTGAAGACCTCCGAAACCATCCGCTGCTGCACACGTCCAACGCCAATAGCGATGACTGGCGGCTCTGGCTGACCGCGGCGGGCCTGCCGGCCGATATCGCGCGGCATCCCGGCATCACCTTCGACATGATTTTCATGACCATCCAGGCCGCGATCGACGGCATCGGCGTCGCGATGGGGCGCACCTCCTACGTCCAGGACGACATCGCCAAGGGCCGGCTCGTCGTGCCCTTCAAGATTGCGCTGCCGGCCGACGCCGGCTTCTACCTGGTTGCGCCGGAGGGGCGCCGCGATGCACCGAAGCTGACCGCGTTCCGCCAATGGCTGATTGCTGCAACGCAAAATAAGACCTGAAAAATCAGCAGCTTCCTCCGCAAAACGGATTGACTCGCCCCGTCTCGCGCGGGAAGGGGTAGGACAGATTGTCGCAGCCTCTGTCGCCTTGCCGTGAGATGAATTCCCGGTCCGGCCACGCCTATCCAAGGGAGCAACGCCATGGCTGGACCAGCCACATCAACCAATCCGCCCGCCATCAAGTCGCGCATCGGCGCGATCCTGCGCGCCACGAGCGGCAATTTCCTCGAGCAGTTCGACTTCTTCCTGTTCGGCTTCTATGCCGCCGCGATCGGCAAGGCGTTCTTCCCCTCGACCAACGAGACGGCGTCGCTGCTCAACACGTTCGGCGTGTTCTGGCTCGGCGCCCTGATGCGGCCCGTCGGTGCGATCGTGCTCGGGGCTTACATCGACCGCATCGGCCGCCGCCAGGGCCTGATCGTCACGCTCGGGATCATGGCTATCGGCACCGTCGTCATCGCGTTCTGTCCGAGCTATGCGACCATCGGCATCGCCGCGCCCGTTATCGTGCTGATCGGCCGCCTGCTGCAAGGCTTCTCCGCCGGCGTCGAGCTCGGCGGCGTGTCGGTGTATCTCGCGGAGATCTCGACGCCCGGCAACCGCGGCTTCTACACCTCGTTCCAGTCGTCGAGCCAGCAGGTCGCGATCTTCGTGGCCTCGATCCTTGGCTATCTCCTGTCCGAGGTGATGCCGGCCGACACCGTCGCCGCCTGGGGCTGGCGCATTCCCTTCTTCGTCGGCTGCCTGATCATTCCCTTGATCTTCGTGCTGCGACGGACGCTGGAGGAAACGCCGGCCTTCCTCGCCATGAAAAAGCATCCGACCGCCAGCGAAGTGTTCGCCTCCGCGCTCGCCAACTGGCGCATCGTGCTGCTCGGCATGATGATCGCGATCCTGACCACGACGACGTTCTACTTCGTCACAGTGTACACGCCGACCTTCGGCAAGACCGTGCTGAAGCTGTCGACGCAGGATGCGCTGCTGGTGACGCTGCTCGTCGCCGTCACCAACTTCTTCTGGAATCCGGTCGGCGGCGCGCTGTCCGACCGCATCGGCCGCAAGCCGGTGCTGATCACGATCGCCTGCCTGTCGCTGGCGACGGCCTATCCGGCGCTGCACTGGCTGGTGGCGGCGCCGACCTTCGGCAAGCTGCTCGCGGTCGAGATGATGTTCTCGTTCTATTTCGGCGTCTACAGCGGCACCATGCTGGGCGCGCTGGTCGAGATCGTGCCGGCGCATGTGCGCACCACCTGCTTCTCGCTTGCGTTCGCGCTTGCCGCCGCGCTGTTCGGCACCTTCACGCCGTTCGCCTCGACCTGGCTGATCGAGCGCACCGGCGACAAGGCCTCGCCCGGCTTCTGGCTGATGTTCGCCGCGCTGCTCGGCATCATCGCGGCTTCGACCGTGTATCGCGGCGGCGGCAAGGCGGTGCCGACGTATGATGCGGTGCCGGAGCCGGTAGCGGGACATTAATGGTTTGTCTTCACCTCTCCCCGCTTGCGGGGAGAGGTCGGAATGCGCGCGAAGCGCGGATTCCGGGTGAGGGGGTACAGGTCCATCGGCAATCTCGCGTGCGGAGAGAGGCCCCTCACCCCAACCCTCTCCCCGTAAAAACGGGGCGAGGGAGCGCAGCTCCCGCGCAGTGGGGCTATAGCTCCACCACCACGTAGTCGCTCTCGACGCTCACCGGAACAGTCTCGGCGACATAAGGCCCTTTCACCACGCTGGCGCCGGGCTCGACATGGGTCGGATAGGCCTTCACGCGGAAACGGCGGGGGTCGCAATAGGACTGGCCGGTGCGGATGTCGAACTCCCATCCGTGCCAGGGGCAGCGGATGATCTCGCCGTGTTTTGTATATTCGATCTCGCCGGGCTCGCTCGACTGCGCGAGCCCGATCAGCGGCCCCTCGCACAGCGCCGCGCCCTGATGCGGGCAGCGGTTCATCAGGCCGAAATATTCGCCCTTGATGTTGAAGACCGCGATCGGCCGCCCGTCGATCTCCAGGAATTTTCGCGTGCCCGGCGGAAGCTCGTCGACCGCCGCAATCACATGACGCGCCATGCTTTATGTCTTCCGCATGATCTTATCGAAGAACCGCTTCACTCTTTTTCGGATCATGCGGCTATCCCATATAGCTTGCGCGCATTGCCGAGATAGAACGCCTCGCGATTGGCCTCGCTGACGCCGGCCGGCAAGACGCGCGACGGCTCGTCATAGTCCCAATGCGGATAGTCGGTCGCGAACAGGAGGCGGTCCCAGCCGATCCAGTTGATGACGTCGAACAGATCCTCGCGCCTTTCAGGATCCTCCATCGGCTGCGTGGTCCACCACACCTGCTCGCGGATGTATTCCGACGGCGGTCGTTTGACGTGCGGCACCTCGCTGCGCAGCCGCCGCCAGACCTTGTCGAGCCGCCACGCCAGCGACGGCGCCCAGCCGAAGCCGGCCTCGATCATCACCATCTTCAGTTTCGGGAAGCGCTCGAACACGCCCTCCAGCACGAGGCTCGCCAGCGCCGATTGCTGGCATTGCGAGTGCCCCACCATCTCCTCGATGTAATAGGACGGCCAGCCCGACGGCGTGATCGGGTTGCCGCCGAAGCCGAAGGCGTGGACGCCGACCGGAAGGCCGGCTTCCTCCGCGGCCTGATAGATCGGCCAATAGCGGCGCTGGCCGAGCGGCTCGACATTGCGGCTGAGCAACAGCACCTGGACGAAATTCCTGTCGCCGGCACGCTCGCGGATTTCGGCGGCGGCCGAGAGGCCGTCCTCGTTGCCGACGACGATGGATGCCTTCAGCCGCTTGTCCCTGCTGGTCCATTTGTCGATCTGCCAGTCGTTGATCGCCGAGCATAGCGCCGCCGACAGCTCGTGATTGCGGATGCCCTGCCCGGTGCCCAGCGGATTGAGCACGCCCAGCTGCACGTTGTTGGGATCGAGCAGCTGCTTCTGCATGAAGGAGAGGGAGGAGCCCTGCGGGCCGCCTTCCGGCGGATAAGCATCCCGCCGCGAGGCATTGGGCTGCGCCTTTGGGTAAGGCGGTCCTTCCATCATGCCCTGATAGGCATGGACCCCATAAACTTCGAGATGATGCTGCCAGCGTTTGGCGAGGTAGGGATAGAGTTCGGTGCGGGTGGCGCGTGCCGGATGGATGTCGCAGTCCGCGATTGCGGTTTTGACGGCCAGTGGGGAAGCGGCTTCTTGGTTCTCGCGGAACTGGATATTCATCGCCTTGCCTCCTTTGGCAGCGGGCTCATTTCAGGCGGGGATAGGTCGCATGCGGATTGTCGATCATGATCTTGCGCACGAGATCGGGGGACAGACCGTCGGGCAGCGCGTCCTGGCCGTCGAACTGCCAGTGCGGATAGTCCGTGGAGAATAGGACCAATTCGTCGGACTGCATATGATCAAACAGGCGATTTAATGTCGCCTCGTCTGGCGGCGCATCAAATGGCTGTAACGAGAAGCGGATGTTGCTGCGCACAATATCCAGTGGCGCGCGATCGACCCACGGCGTCTCCATCCGCACCCCGCGCCAGAACTTGTGCAGGCGCCAGAGATAGGGCGAGATCCAGGAGACGCCGGACTCCAGCATCACCATCTTCAGCCCAGGATATTTGGCGAATACGCCCTCGACGATCAGGCTGGTGAGCTGGGTCTGGAATGCCTGGGCCTGACCGACATAATCCTCGATGTGGTAGGACCCCCACCCCACCGCGGTCGGCGGATTGTGATAGGCGGAACCGGCGTGGATGCCGATCGGAAGTTCCAGCCGTTCCGCGGCTTCATAGATCGGCCACAGCGCGCGCTTGCCGAGCGGCGTGTCGCCCATGACCAGCATCAGCACCTGAACGAAGCGCTTGTCCTGCGCGCAGCGCTCGATCTCGGCGACAGCTTTCTCGACGCTCTGAGTCGGGATCACGATCGAACCGCGCAGCCGCGCGTCACGATCGAGCCATTCCTTCGCCAGCCATTCGTTCAGCGCGCGGCAGAAGGCGGCCTGCATGTCTTCCGAAAACACCATCTGCACGCCGTAGAGCGGGTTGCAGATGGCGTAGCCGAACTGAAAGGGATCGAGCACGTGGCGCTGCATGTCCGCAAGGCTCTCGCCGGGCTTGCCGGTCTCGGGGCGCCAATCCGGACGCGCCGTGATCGGCGAATTCTGCGGATAGGACTGCGAGACGAGATCAACCATGCCGCGCGTCGTCACCTGATCGCGCCAATAATCGTTCAGGTACGGCAGCAGGCTGGTCAGATGCGGCACGGCTGGATGCACATCGCAATCCACCCCGCCGGCGATCAGGGACGCCATCACGTCTCCTCGTTGCGTTTCCTCGTGACGTTACTTTGCGCAGCGCTTCACCGCGCTGTCTTGCGCCTGCCATTCAAGCAGGCCTGCCCGTCGTCCGCAACTCGGCCAAGGCGATTGGCATATGCTAGGAAGGCGCAGCTCGGTTGCGAGGCATGGGAGGATCAAGGGATGAAAGAGCTCGTCGGCATTGCGGAACAGGTCGCGGCCCAACTGATCGCGCGCAAACAGACCATTGCGGTGGCCGAATCCTCGACCGGCGGCCTGATCTCGGCGAGCCTGCTCGCGGTCCCCGGCGCCTCCGCCTATTACCTCGGCGGGGCCGTCGTCTACACCCGCGATGCCCGGCGCGTGCTGATGGATATTTCGGACGAAGGAATGAAGGGCTTTCGCTCCTCGTCGGAGCCCTATGCGCAACTGCTGGCGGAGCAGATGCGCAGTCGCTTCAACTCCGACTGGGGCCTGTCCGAGACCGGCGCAGCCGGCCCCACCGGCAACCGCTACGGCGACGCCGCCGGCCACAGCTGCATGGCGGTGAGCGGACCTGTGACGGAGGTGATGACGCTGGAGACGGGTGAAAACGAGCGGTTCGCGAACATGCAGGTGTTTGCGGCGACGGCGCTGAGGTTGTTGTTGAGGAAGCTGGAGGGGTGATGGTGGTATCCCTCGCAGCGATCACGCTTTCAATACCGTCATCCTGAGGTGCGAGACACGTGGCGCAACGCGCCACGTGGAGAGCCTCGAAGGATGAACGGCCGAGGTGCAGCGGGGCCGTCGCCCTTCGAGGGCCGCTGAAGAAGCGGCCACCTCAGGGTGACGGGGAGAATTTGGGCTCGCGGCCCATTTCAATCTCACCGCCCCAAATGCCGCATGAAGATCCGCACCACATAGCCGTGCACCCGCGGCCCCTCGTCGTAAACATCCGACGCGATCCGCTCGATGGTCTCGCGCAGCGACAGGAACTGCGCCTGCCGCGCGCTGCTTTCGGTGCCCTGCATGCCCGCGAGCTCGTCCATCGCAGCGTCGCTGATCTGGCACTGCACGACCTCGTCGTCATTGAGCATGGTGAAGCGAAAGGCCAGCCGTTCGAGGTCATGGCCGATGATCCTGTCGCGCGTCAGCGGCATCAAGTCGTCCCAGTCGAGCCCCGCGCCGGACAATGCTGAAAATCGTCCGGCTTGTCAGCGGCAAAGCTGCCGCTTCGCCCTACTGGAACGCGACTTCGGCAAAACTGCGGAGCTTTCGCGAATGCAGCCGCTCCGACTCCTGCTGCTTGAGCCGCTCCAGCGCCTTCAGGCCGATCTCGAGATGCTGGCCGACGCGGCGGCGGTAGAATTCGCTGGCCATGCCGGCGAGCTTGATCTCGCCGTGCAGTGGCTTGTCGGAGACGCAGAGCAGCGTGCCGTAGGGCACGCGGAAGCGATAGCCGTTGGCGGCGATCGCGGCCGATTCCATGTCGAGCGCGACGGCGCGCGACTGCGACAGCCGGCGGATCACCTCGGGGCCGGAAATCTCCCAATTGCGATTGTCGACGCTCGCCACCGTGCCCGTGCGCATCAGGCGCTTGAGCTCGAAACCTTCGAGGCCGGTGACGTCCTCGACTGCCTCTTCGAGCGCAACCTGCATCTCGGCGAGCGCCGGGATCGGCACCCACAGCGGCAGCTCGCGATCGAGCACGTGGTCCTCGCGCACGTAACCATGGGCGAGCACGTAGTCGCCGAGGCGCTGCGTGTTGCGCAAGCCCGCACAATGGCCGAGCATCAGCCAGGCGTGCGGGCGCAGCACCGCGACGTGGTCGGTGACGTTGCGCGCGTTGGAGGGGCCGGTGCCGATGTTGATCAGCGTGATGCCGCGATAGCCTGATGTGACCAGGTGGAAGGCCGGCATCTGCGGCATGCGTGAAGGCGCGTCCCCGCTCGTCGCGCCGCCGCTGCGCGTAATCACATTGCCGGGCGCGACGAAGGCTTCGAGGCCGGCCTCGCCGGACTGAAGCCGCTGCTGGCAGGCTTGCGCGAAGGCGTCGACATAGAACTGGTAGTTGGTGAAGATCACGAAGTTCTGGAAGTGCTCGGGATCGGTGCCGGTGTAGTGATAGAGCCGGCGCAGCGAGTAATCGACGCGGGCGGCCCGAAACAGGGACAGCGGCTCGGGCGCACCGGGCAGGAGCTCGAAGGTGCCGTCTGCGATGGAATCGTCCATGGTGGCAAGATCGGGCACGTCGAAGGCGTCACGCAGCGACCGCGCCACGGGCGAGTTCTCGCTGGTGGTGATGGCAGCCTCGATGTTGATGTCGCGACGATAGGCGAAGTGGATCGGGATCGGCTCGGCGGATTCGCCGATCTCCACGGGCACGCCGTGATTCTGGATCAGGAGGCCGATCTGCTCGGTGAGATAGCTGCGGAACAGATCCGGCCGCGTCACGCTGGTCTCGTGCACGCCGGGCCCGGCGACGAAGCCGTAGGCGAGCCGCGAATCCAGCCGCGCATGCGTCGCAGTCGTGATGCGCACGAAGGGATAATAGGCGCGCACCCGCGTGGTGATCGCCTCGCCGCCGACATAGGCTTCGAACCGTTCGCGCAGGAATTTCGTGTTGCGCTCGTAGATCTCTTCGAGCCGCGCGACGGCGAGGGACGCGTCGGAGAAGGATTTGGTGGCGATGGAGGGGGGAGATTGCATGTTCGACCGCCGGGCTATTTGGAGCTCTGAGTCGAACTATAGCAAAGAAGGCGGTGCCGTAGGGTGGGCAAAGCGAAGCGTGCCCACCATCTCGTCGTATCGGAGAAAGATCGTGGGCACGGCGCTTTGCGCCTTTGCCCACCTTACGAGAGCGAATTTGCGGCACGGGATCCCGGATGCGCGCTAAGCGCGCTCCGGGATGACGCGCTTTCGCGCGTCACTTCTCCCGGAATGCGCGCATCAGCTGGTCGTGCAGCGGCTTCATCAGATAGGACAGCATGGTGCGGTCGCCAGTCTGGACGAAGGCCTCCACGGGCATGCCGGGAATCATCTTGACGTCGCCGAGGCGGGCGATCTCTTCGGCCGGCATCGTGACACGGATGGTATAGTAGCTCTGGCCGGTGCGCTGGTCAGTGGTGACGTCGGGGGAGACGCGGCTGACGAGGCCGTTCAGCTCGGGCGTGGTGCGCTGGTTGAACGCGGAGAGGCGCAGCAGCGTCTTCTGGCCGATCTGAAGCTTGTCGATGTCGACCGGATTGACCTTGGCCTCGACCTGGAGATCGTCGGCCTGCGGCACGATCAGCATCAGCGCGTCGCCGGCGGTCACAACGCCGCCGACAGTGTGCACGTTGGATTGCAACACCATGCCGTCCTGCGGCGCGCGGATGTCGATGCGGCGGAGCTGGTCTTCGGCGGCGACCTTGCGCTCGATCAGCTCGCCGATCTTGTCGTTGGTCTCGCGCAAATCCTTGGAGACCTCGCTCACCACGTCCTTGTCGACCTGGATGATCTGGAGCTCGGTCTCGGTGATCTTGCCCTTGGCCTGGGCACGCGAGGCGATGTACTGCGCGCGCTCGCCGTTGAGACGTGCGGAGTCGCGCTCGAGCTGGGTCAGCCGCGAGATCTGCACCAGACGCTTGTCGTAGAGCTCGCGCACGCCGGTGAGCTCGTTCTGCACCAGCGCAATCTCCTGATCCTTGGCCTTCTCCTGGGCGCTGAGACCCGCGATCTCCTCGTTGAGCTGGGTGATGCGCTCGCGAAGCTGGGCCTTCTGTCCGGTACGGCCGTTGACGCGGACGTCGAACAGCTTGGTCTCGGCGGACAGCAGCAGCTTGACGTCGGGATCATTGGCGCGATCGAGCAGGGCTTGCGGAAATTCGATCCTGTCGACACCACGCTGCTCGGCCTGCAGGCGCGCTGCACGCGCCTGCGCGGCGTCGAGATTCTTGGTGACGATGGCAAGGTTCGCCTTGGTGACCGTGTCGTCGAGCCGCACCACGATGTCGCCGGCCTTGACCAGGTCGCCGTCGCGGGCGCGCACCTCGCCGACCACGCCGCCAGTCGGATGCTGCACCTTCTTGACGTTGGATTCGACCACGATCTGGCCGGGCGCGATCAGCGCGCCCGAGATCAGCACGGTCGAGGCCCAGCCGCCGAGACCGACGACCAGCACGAGCACGATGCCAAGTCCGAGCAGGAGGTGGAACCTGATGGACTCGCGCACGGTCTTCTTCGGGGCCGGCTTCGCGCCGCCGATGGCCATCGTACTCATGGCTTTGTACTCATGGCTTGGCCACTCCGCCTTCGCTGACGATCTTGATCGGGGCCGGCGGGGTCACGCGCGGCTGCAGCACCTGGGCGAGCACCTGCTCCTTCGGGCCGAACGCCTGCATGCGGCCGTCGCGCAGCACCAGCACCTGGTCGACCGCCTCGACGCCGATCGGGCGGTGCGCCACCACGACGACGATGGCGCCGCGCTCGCGCGCGGCGCGGACGGCGCGGGTCAGCGCCTCGTCGCCTTCGGTGTCGAGGTTGGAGTTGGGTTCGTCGAGCACGATCAGGAAGGGGTTGCCATAGAGCGCGCGCGCCAGCGCCACGCGCTGCGCCTGGCCGGCGGAGAGCGCGGTGCCCTGCTCGCCGACTTGCGTGTTGTAGCCCTCGCGCATCTTGATGATCATCTCGTGCACGCCGGCTTCCTTCGCCGCGGCGATGATGGCCTCGGATGTCGCCTCGGGATCGAACCGGCTGATGTTCTGCGCGATGGTGCCGCCGAACAATTCGACGTCCTGCGGCAGATAGCCGATGTGCCGGCCAAGCATGTCGGACGACCATTGATCGAGCGCCGCGCCGTCGAGCCGCACCTTGCCGCGCACCGGCTGCCAGACGCCGACCAGCGCGCGGATCAGCGACGACTTGCCGGAACCGCTCGGGCCGATCACGCCGAGGCCGTTGCCCGCGGCGAGCGCGAAGGTGATGTCCTGAACGATGAGGCGCTGGTCGCCCGGGGGCACCATGGCGACGCCTTCGACCGAGAGCCGGCTGGTGGGCGCCTGCAGCTGGGTCGGCATCGTCTGCGCCGGCATCTGCTCCAGCAGGCGGGTGAGGCGGTGCCAGCTCTGGCGCGCCGCGACGAAGGATTTCCAGTGCGCAATGGCGAGATCGACCGGCGCCAGCGCGCGGGCGGAGAGGATCGAGCCGGCGATGATGATGCCGGCGGTCGCTTCCTGGTGGATGACGAGATAGGCGCCGACCGCGAGCACGGCCGATTGCAGCATCATGCGCAGCACCTTGGCGACCGCACCGAGACCGCCGGCGACGTCGCTCGCGCGCTGATTGCCGGCGAGATATTTTTCGTTGGCCTCGCTCCAGCGCGCGTTCATCCGGCCGGTCATGCCCATCGCCACCATGACTTCGGCATTGCGGCGGCTCGACTGGGCGAGATCGTTGCGCTGGGCGGCAAGGCCCATCGCCTCCTTCGCCGGCTGGCGGGACATGAATTCGGTGACCAGCGTCAGGCCGACCAGGATGATGGCGCCGACCAGTGCGGTGACGCCGATCATGACATGGAAGGCGAAGCAGATGGCGAGATACAGCGGCAGCCAGGGCAGATCGAAGAACGCGCTCGGGCCCATGCCGCCGAGGAAGGAGCGGACATTGTCGAGATCGCGCAGCGGCTGCAGCCCCTCGTTGCGGCTGCCGACCAGCAGCGGCAGGCGCACGATGGTGTCGAACACGCGCTTGTTGAGGGCCTCGTCCAGAGCGGTGCCGATCCGACCCAGGATCCGGTTGCGGATCATGTCGAGCACGCCCTGCGCCATATAGAGGAAGCTGGCGAGGATGATCAGGCCGACCAGGGTTGGGACGCTGCGGCTCGGCAGCACCCGATCGTAGACCTCCAGCATGAAGATCGACCCGGTCAGATAGAGCAGGTTGATCATGCAGCTCATCAAGCCAACGCCGATGAACGCGGTGCGACAAGCGCGCAAGGCGTCACCGAGCTCTGAACGGCGGACGCCAGGACCGGCTGCCATCAGTGTGATCTCTTTCAGGTGGGGGCCAAAGCCCCTGATTTCACTGTTAATTCAGGGTACGCGCCCCGAATTAACATCATGTTGGCGCGGCGTCCAACGCGGGCCGGGTCCATCCCAAACCCTGATGGGCCACATCTACCTCCGAAGGCCTCGCACGCAAGTCCGGTATTTCACAGTCTTTGCGGCTTTTTGGTGCAGAGATCGCCGCCCCTCCCCCAGCTCCGGAGAGGCGGCCAGTCTCCGATCGATCGAACCGGGCAGTTGCTAGAACCGGCCGCCGCCCCGCACCAGCCGCACCACCAAGAGCAGAATGACGGCGCCGATGGCGGAATAGACGATCTCGGACACGAGCCCGGTGCCGATGCGAATACCGAGCTTTGGGAACAGGAAGCTGGCCACAAACGCGCCGGCGATGCCGACCACGATGTCGCCGATGATCCCGAACCCTGTTCCGCGCACCACCTTGCCGGCGAGCCAGCCGGCGACCAGGCCGACGAACAGGATCACGAGCAGGCCTTCGTTGGAAATGTACATACGTCTGGTCCCTCTCCATGAACGTCCGCATGGGACGGGAACCGGGATGAATGGGGTCTGAATGCTATTCGCCTCTGCCGGCCCCGACAAAAATGTCGAAAACAACCCCATGCAAAGTAGAGGCGGCTTTGGCCCGCAGTCCCGGAGAACTGTGACAACTCGGTGTTGCCGCAGAGGAATTTCAAGGGAAGGAGCGCAGCAAAAGCGCCATTCAAATATTATGACAGCGCCGCCACCTGCTCCGCCAGCACACATCGCGCCGCCCGGCCCGGCCCGACCTCCACATTGGCAGGCAATTGCTCCAGGCAGCGGGGCTGCGCCACCGAACAGCGTGGGGCGAAGGAGCAGTTGTGGGGCTTTTCCGCCAGCGAGGGCGGGGTGCCGGGGATGGTCTCGAGCCGCTGCCCGCGCTTGGCGCCATGAATAGTCGAGGCGAGCAGGCCCTTGGCGTAGGGATGCACCGGCGAGCGGACGATGTCGCGCAGCGTGCCCTGCTCCACGATCTGACCGGCATACATCACCGCGACGCGGTCGCAGATCTCGATGGCAACCCCGATGTCGTGGGTGACGAAGATCACGGACATGCCGAACTCGCGCTGCAGCTCGCGCAGCAGGAGCAGGATCTGGATCTGCACGGTGGCATCGAGCGCCGTGGTCGGCTCGTCCGCCAGCAGGATCTTGGGCCGGCAGGCGAGCGCCAGCGCGATCATCGCGCGTTGGCGCATGCCGCCCGACATCTCGTGGGGATAGGCGTCGAGCCGCCGTTTTGCGGAGGGGATACGCACGACCTCGAGCATTTCGAGCGCGCGTGCCCTGCCCTCCGCGTAGCTCTTGCCTTCATGGCGCACCACGCTTTCGGCGATCTGCGCGCCGATGGTGTAGACCGGATCGAGCGCGAGCGCCGGCTCCTGGAAGATCATCGAGACGGTCTGGCCGCGGAAGGACGACAATTCCTCGTCGTTCATGGCGAGCACATCGCGGCCCATGACGTTGACCTTGCCCGATATCTGCGTGCGCTTCTTCGGCAACAGCCGCATCAGCGCACGCAGGGTCACGCTCTTGCCCGAACCGGACTCGCCGAGCAGGCCCAGCACCTCGCCGTCGCCCAGCGACAGGCTGAGGTCGTTCACGGCATAGACCGTGCGCTCGCCGGTGAAGCGGATGTTGAGGCCTGAGATCTCGACGAGCTTTGTCATGACGGCAATTTCGGCAATCGATCGTGATAGTCGGTGACGCGCTGGAAGGCCGCGCCGATGGTGAGCAGGGTCGCTTCATCGAAGGAGCGGCCGATCAGCTGCATGCCGACCGGCAGACCACTCTTGGTGAAGCCGGAGGGAACGGTGAGCGACGGCAGGCCCAGAAAATTCACCGGGCGGGTGAACAGCGTCAGCCGCTGCAGCAGCGCCGGTGCGTTCGGGCCGCCGCCGACATCACTCTCCTCGATCGTCGGCGCCGGCACCGGCGAGGCCGGCGCGATCACCGCATCGACGCCCGATGTCGCGGCGTTGTGCGCAGCCAGTGCCGGGCCACGCCAGCGCATCGCCTCCAGATAGGTGATGGCGGGAACGGCGAGACCGTTCTGCAGCCGCATCAGCACCTGCGGGCCATAATCCTGCGGACGCTCGATCATCCAGCGCTTGTGGAAGGCGGCAGCTTCCGCGGCGAGCACGAGCTGGCTCGCCGAGGACAATTGCCGCTGATCCGGCAGCTCGACCTTGACGATGTCGGCGCCCTCGCGCTTGAGCACCGCGATGGTCTCGTCCAGCACGCGCGCGACCTCAGCGTCGAGATCGTCGACGTAGAAGGACGCGGGCACGCCGATCTTCAGACCCTTCAGCGAGCCCTTCGTCGCCGCGACGTAGTCTGACAGCGGCGCGTGGCTGCAGGTGGAATCCAAGGGATCTGCGCCCGCCATCAGCGCCAGCAGCAGCGCGCAATCCTCGGCGGTCCGCGCGAGCGGGCCGACGGTGTCGAGCGATTGCGACAGCGGCATGGCACCGGCGCGGCTGACGCGGCTCCAGGTGGTCTTCAGCCCGGTGACGCCGCAGAAATGCGCGGGCATGCGGATCGAGCCGCCGGTGTCCGAGCCGAGCGCCGCATAGGTCAACCGCGCCGCGACCGCCGAGCCGGAGCCCGAGGACGAGCCGCCGGTGATATGCGCGACGTTCCAGGGATTGCGCACCGGGCCGTAATGGGCGTTGTGGCCGGTCGGGCCGTAGGCGAATTCGGCGAGATGCAGCGTGCCCAAGCGGACCTGGCCGGCGTCCTTCAACCGCTGCAGGGCGGTCGAGGTCACGGTCGGCACGAAATCGCGGCGGATCAGCGAGCCGCAGGTCGCGACCTTGCCGGCGTCGTAATACATGTCCTTGTGCGCGAGCGGCACGCCGTGCAGGGGGCCACGGACATTGCCCTTGGCAAGCTCGGCGTCGGCAGCTTCGGCCGCCTTCAGCGCGGGCTCTGCCTCGATCGACATGAAGGCGTTGAGATGCGGCTGCCACTGCGCGATGCGATGCAGCAGCGCACGCGTCACCTCATGCGAGGACACCTGCTTCATCGCGATCGCATGCGCGACCTCGCTGAGCGTCATCAATGCGGGCTCGGTGCTCATTTCGACACCTTCGCGGCTTGCGCGATCGGATAGAGCGCGGGCTCGAGGTCGAACGGCAGCGTGCCGGCGATGGCGGCAAAGCCTTCGAACGCAGGTCCGATGGAGTTGGAGATGCGGGTTGCGATCTCGTCATCCACGGGAACGCCGGCGACTTGCGCGATCGGCTTGATCTCTTTCGGTGTCGGTCTCGTCATGCGGTCTTCTCCCTCGGCGCGCGGCTATGGCCAGAACCCGGAATGGCCATGTAGCAAGCCGCCTCGTGGCCGATCTTATCGAGCGCAGTGAGCTTTGGTGCGACATTTGCGCAGAGCGGCTCCGCAAACGCGCAGCGGGTGTGGAAGCGGCAGCCCGGGGGCGGATCGATCGGATTGGGCGGATCGCCTGTGATCGGCGGCTTCTCGGTGCGCCTGTCAGGGTCGGAGGACGGCATCGCCGCAAGCAGCGCCCGGGTGTAGGGATGAGCCGGGCTGTCCCAGACCTGGTCGACCGGGCCGAGCTCGACGACCTCGCCGAGATACATCACCAGCACGCGGTCCGAGATGTAACGGACGACGTTGAGGTCGTGGCTGATGAAGAGATAAGTGAGACCGAACTCGCGCTTGAGATCGGCCAGCAGATTGAGCACCTGTGCCTCGACGGATTTGTCGAGCGCGGAGACGGCTTCGTCCAGAATCACCAGACGCGGCGACAGTGCGAGCGCGCGGGCGATGTTGACGCGTTGGCGCTGGCCGCCCGAGATCTCGTGCGGATAACGGTTGGCGAAGTTTTCCGGGCGCAAGCCCACCTTGCCGAGCAGCTCGCGCGCCAGCGCCCGGGCGGCGCCGTCAGCCATGCCGTGGACCTTGGGACCGAAGGCGATGGACTCCTCGATCGTCAGGCGCGGATTGAGCGAGGCATAGGAATCCTGGAACACCATCTGCATGCCGCGGCGCAATTCGCGCAAGGAGAGCGACTGCCCGACGGTCATGCCGTCATAGATGATGTCGCCGTCATCGCGCGGCATCAGATGCATCAGCAGCCGCGCGGTGGTGGACTTGCCGCAACCGGACTCGCCGACGATGCCGACGGTCTCGCCCTTGGCGACGGCGAAGGAGACGTTGTCGACGGCGCGGACGGTACGCTTGGCCGCGAACAGCCCGCCGCGGACGGGAAAATGCTTGGTCAGGCCGTTGACCTGCAACAGCGGCTGCGCGAGCCCGCCGACGTCCTCGACCGGCTCCAGCATTTCGACGGATGTGTTGCTCTCGCTCATGGCCTAGTTCCTGATGTCCATGGCGCTACGGAGGCCGTCCGAGAGCAGATTGAAGCAGATCGAGACCGCGAAGATCATCGCGCCCGGAAGCGCGGCGACCCAGGGATTGACGTAGATCGCGGTGCGGAGCGTGTTCAGCATCAGCCCCCACTCCGGCTCCGGCGGCTTGGTGCCGAGACCGAGGAAGGAGAGACCTGCAGCCAGGATCATCGAGACCGAGATGAGACTGGTGGCATAAACGAAGATCGCGCCCAGCACATTGCCGAGGATGTGCACGCGCATGATGGTGAAGGGACCCGCGCCGGAAGCACGCGCGGCCTCGACGAAATCCATGTTGCGCACGCCCGTGGTGACGCTTTCGGCGACGCGGGTGATCTGCGGCACGAACACGACCGTGAGCGATACGATGGAGTTGAGGATGCCGGCCCCGAGCGCGCCGGAGATCGCGATCGCCAGCAGCACCGACGGGAAGGCGTAGAACACATCGATGGTGCGCATGATCGCGGTGTTGAGCTTGCCGCCGACATAGCCGGCAATGAGGCCCAGCGACGTGCCGATGCAGAAGGCCAGGATCACAGGCAAAATACCAATGACGAGCGACAGCCGTCCGCCATAGATCAGGCGCGCCAGCATGTCGCGACCGAGCTCGTCGGTGCCGAGCGGGTAACCGACGGTGCCGATGTGGCGGAGGCGACGGATCATCGAGCCCTTGTAGGGATCCTCAAGTCCGAGCCACGGCGCGAGAATCGCGGAAAGGAAGATCAGGATCAGCACCAGCGCACAGGCCATGCTGACCTTGTCGCGCGTGATGCGGCGGCCGACGGTCGCCCAATAGCCGCGCGCCTTGGTCGCGGGCGCGGCCTGCAGCGCGGCGTCGGCGGTGGCGGACAACGGCAGCTCGCTCATCCCGTCAGCCCCGCTTGATGCGCGGGTCGATCGCGGCTTGCGCGATATCGACCAGCAGGTTGAGAAAGACGAAGAACAGCGCCAGGATCAGGATCGTGCCCTGCAGCAGCGGCAGGTCGCGCTGGAAGATCGCCGAATTGAGCAGGAAGCCCGAGCCCGGCCAGGAGAACACGGTCTCGATCAGGATCGAGCCGCCGAGCATGTAGCCGAGCTGAAGCCCCATCACCGCGAGCGCGGTGGGCGCGGCGTTCTTGATGACGTGGCGGAACACGCCGGTCTCGTGCAGGCCCTTTGCCCGCAATGCCTCGACGAAATCCTGGCTGAGGATGTCGCCGGTGAGCGCGCGCACGGTGCGGGTGACGATGCCCATCGGGATCACCGAGGTCGTGATCGCCGGCAGCACGAGATATTGCAGATGCGCCCAGTCCCAGGCCCAGGAGTTGGAGCCGTTGGGCCCGGCGCCGACCGCGGGCAGCCAGTTCAGCTGCACCGAGAAGATGATGACCAGCACCATGCCGAGCCAGTAATGCGGCACCGAGACGCCGGCGATGGCAAAGGAGGTCGCGACCTTGTCGATCCAGGTCTCGCGGAAATAGCCGGCGATGAGGCCGAGCAGGATGCCCATGGTGAAGCCGATGATGGCGGCCGCAATCGCCAGCGTGACGGTGTTGCCGACCGCGCGCATGACCTCGGCGAGCACGGGGCGTCCCGTCGCGATGGAATTGCCGAGATCGCCATGCAGTGCGCGCAGCAGCCAGAGCCCGAACTGCACCGGCAGCGGGCGGTCGAAGCCATAGGCGGCACGCAATTGCGCCGCGAGCTCCTGCGACGCATCAGCCGGCAGCACGGCAACGAGCGGATCGCCCGGCGTGATGTGCACGAGCAGAAAGCACACCAGCGCCACGCTGATGACGATCGGGATGACATAGACGATGCGTCTGGCGATATAGGCGAGCACGGATTGACCTGACGTGATGTCGCACGATTGGGTGCGTGGGCTTGAGTAAGGGACGCGAGATGCGAGGGTTCCCTCCCCCCTTGTGGGGGAGGGTTAGGGAGAGGGGTGGCCACACGACGACCGCCCGTGTGGACCCCCTTCCCCGACCCCTCCCCACAAGGGGGAGGGGAGCCCTGCCAGCGTGCTCACCTCACGGCGTCATCGACACCGGCGAGAAGTCGATGAACCAGCTCTTCGGCTGCACCACGCCCGTCACCTTCGGGCTCATCGCACGCGGGCCGACGTCGTGGGCGACGTAGAGGAAGGCGGCATCGTCGACGGAGGCTGCGTGCAGCTCGGCAAGCGCGGCGTCGCGCGCGGCGGGATCGAAGGTCTGGCGCGCCTTCTTCACCAGCTCGTCGAACTTGGGATTGTTGATGAAGCCCCAATTGTTCGAGACCGGTGGCGCCATGCCCGATTGCAGGAAGCGCACCAGCGCGAAGAACGGGTCCATCGCCGCATAGGTGACGTTGGTCGCATTCGAGCCGTTGGCCGAGGGGTCCTTGGCGCCGCGGCGCCAGTTCGTGAACAGAGTGTTCCACTCGATGACGTCGAGCTTCACGTCGAAATAGCATTCGGCCAGCGCCTGCTGCAGATACTCGTTCATCGCCAGCGGCTGCATCTGGCCCGAACCGGATGCCGACGTCTGGGTCTTCACCGTCAGCTTCTTGTTGGGACCGAAGCCGGCCTCCTGCATCAGCTTTTGTGCGGCCGCCTTGTCGTACTTGATCTGGAAGGTGGGATTGCCGCGCCAGGGATGGCCGGGCTCGAATGTGCCGGTCGCGGGCACCATCAAACCGGCGAGCAGCCCGTCCCTGAGGCCTTCACGATCGATGCAGAGGTTCGCGGCCTTGCGGACGCGGATGTCGTTCCAGGGCGAGCCCTCGACGCGCGAGAACTGCCAGGGCCAGACGTGCGGCTGCTCGTTGGCGTAGAGCTTGAAGCCGCGCTGCTTGAGCTCGGGCAGCGCGTCCGGCGCCGGCGCCTCGACCCAATCGACCTGCCCCGAGAGCAGTGCCGCGGTGCGGGCGTTCGCCTCCGGCATCGGCAGCAGCACCATCTTGTCGATCTTGGGCACGCGCGCCTTGTCCCAATAATTCGCGTTCTTCACGAGCTCGAGCCGCTCGCGCGGCGTGAAGCTCGCCATCTTCCACGGGCCGGTACCGGCGGCGTCCTTGGCGAACGCCGTCCATGCCGCCTGCGATTTCGCCTTGGCGTCAGCACCTTCCGCCTTGTCGTAGAAATGCTGCCACTTCGCCGGGCTCGCCATGAAGAGATTGGTGAGGTTGATCGGCAGGAAGCTGTCGGGCTCCTTGGTGGTGAGCTCGACCGTCATGTCGTCGATCTTCTTCGCGGACGCCAGCGTCGGCATGCGCGAGGCCGTAACGCCGACCTGGCTGGCGTCGAACTGCGGCGCGTCCTGCTTCAAGACCTTGTCGACGTTCCACACCACGGCGTCGGCGTTGAACGGCGAGCCGTCGTGGAAGGTGACGCCGGGGCGCAGCTTGAAGATCCATTTGGTCTTGTCGGCATCGTCGACCTTCCACTCGGTGGCAAGGCCTGGAATCACCACGCTCGCCTTGTCGGCAGATGACAGGTCCCATCCGGTGAGCGCATCGTACATGGTGAGGCCGGTGAAGCGGTTGCCCTCAAACCCCTGATCGGGCTGGCCCAGGGTGCGCGGAATATCGGCAGCGGTCATGCCGATGCGCAGCACGGTCTCCGCACTGGCGACACGCGGCCATGCGGCCGCGCTGCCGAGTGCGAGCAGCGCAATCAGCGCCGCGCGGGTCTTGTTCTTCTTGATAAGCATCGCCTCAGTCCTTTTCCGGCTTTCGATGATTAATTTTGATGCAATCGTATGCAATGGCTATGCCAAGGAGAAACATTTTCTGCAAATTGCCCCTGCGGCGACAAGTCCTTGTGATCACGCGGAGGCAAAGTCGTCGCGCTGCCTATTCTGGCATCAAGATTGCACGTTTGGCCCCGAAATCTCCTGGGAGCTTTGGGCCATGCGTATTCGTCTATCGACTTGTCTCGCCGTGCTTGCGCTGGCGTTATCCGCAATCTCGGCGCGCGCCGAAACAGTGGTGCGTTACGGAATCTCGATGGCGGACATCCCGCTGACCACGGGCCAGCCCGATCGCGGCGCCGGCGCCTATCAGTTCACGGCCTACACGATCTACGATCCGCTGGTCGCCTGGGAGATGGACGTCGCGGATCGCCCCGGCAAGCTGGTGCCGGGGCTCGCGACCGAGTGGAAGGTGGACGACAGCGACAAGACCAAATGGCGCTTCACGTTGCGCAAGGGCGTCAAGTTTCACGACGGCAGCGAGTTCAACGCCGACGCGGTGATCTGGAATCTGGACAAGGTTCTCAACGACAAGGCGCCACAATTCGACAAGCGGCAGAGCGCGCAGGTGAAGACCCGCCTCCCCTCGGTCGCGAGCTACGCCAAGATCGACGATTCCACGGTGGAGATCACCACCAAGACGGTCGATTCCTTCTTTCCCTATCAGATGCTGTGGTTCCTGGTGTCGAGCCCGGCGCAATACGAAAAGCTCGGCAAGGATTGGGACAAGTTCGCCAGCCAGCCCTCCGGCACCGGCCCGTTCAAGCTGACGAAACTGGTGCCGCGCGAGCTCGCCGAGCTTACGAAGAACCCGGATTACTGGAACAAGAAGCGTATTCCCAAGGCCGACAAGATCGTGCTGGTGCCGATGCCGGAAGCGCTGACGCGCACCAACGCGCTGCTGGCGGGACAGGTCGATTTGATCGAGACGCCGGCGCCGGACGCCGTGCCGCAGCTCAAGGCAGCCGGCATGAAGATCGTCGACAACGTCACGCCGCATGTCTGGAATTATCATCTGAGCGTGCTGCCCGGCTCGCCCTGGACCGACATCCGCCTGCGCAAGGCGCTGAACCTCGCGATCGACCGCGATGCCGTGGTCGGCTTGATGAATGGCCTTGCCAAGCCCGCGAAAGGCCAGGTCGATCCGTCCAGCCCGTGGTTCGGCAAGCCGAGCTTCGAGCTGAAATACGATCTCGCCGCCGCCAGGAAGCTGGTCGAGGAGGCCGGCTACTCCAAGGCGAAGCCGCTGAAGACCACCTTCATCATCGCGCAGGGCGGCACCGGCCAGATGCTGTCGCTGCCGATGAACGAATTTCTGCAGCAGAGCTTCAAGGAGATCGGTATCGAGATCGACTTCAAGGTGGTCGAGCTCGAGACGCTCTATACGCATTGGCGCAAGGGCGCGGCCGACGAGATGAACGCCGGCATCACCGCCAACAACATCGCCTACGTCACCTCCGACCCGCTCTACGCCATCGTCCGCTTCTTCCATTCCGGCCAGATCGCGCCCGTCGGCGTCAACTGGGGCGGCTACAAGAACCCGAAGGTCGACGCGCTGATCGACGAAGCGAAGCAGACATTCGACAGCACCAAGCAGGACGAGCTGCTGGCGCAGGCGCATGCGCTGATCGTGGACGATGCCACGCTGGTCTGGGTCGTCCACGACACCAACCCGCACGCGCTGTCGCCGAAGGTGAAGCAGTTCGTGCAGGCCCAGCACTGGTTCCAGGACCTGACGACGATCGGAATGGAGTGAGGGGAAGCTGCGCGTCAAGCTCCACTGTCGTAGGGTGGGTTAGCCGAAGGCGTAACCCACCACTGGTTTGTCGCTGTGGAAACCAAAGTTGGTGGGTTACGGCTTGCAGATGCGCTTCGCGCATTTGCAAGCCTAATCCACCCTACAGACCGCCTACTTCGTCAGCAGCGCGTACGCTCCGGTCCAGTTCTCCGGCGGCGGATTGACCTGGAAATCCTTGATGCGCGCCTCGTAGAGCCTGAACAGCTTCTCCAGCGTGTCGGCGTCCTCGCTTTTGCGGCCGCGTTCGATCGCATCCAGCGCGCCCTGCCAGTCGCGGCCGCGGTAGCAGCCGAGCATCTCGATGGTGATGTTGCGCAGGCGCTGGAAGGCGCCGGAATGCATCACCTCCTCGCGGCCGGCGATGGCGTAGATCACCTCCGGCTCGCTCTTGCCCTTGACCATGATGAAGTCGAGCTCGAGGATCGCGAACTTTTCCTTGGCGGCAAGCGCGGTCCTGGATCCCACGATGATCGGGAAGCCGTATTCCTTGGTCTGCCCTTCCAGGCGCGATGCGAGGTTCACGCTGTCGCCGAGCACCGAATAGTTCTTCTTGAGGTCGGAGCCCATGTTGCCGACAACGCCGATGCCGGTGTTGAGGCCTATGCCGACATTGAGCGGGATGTAGACGTGGCCGCCGTCGGCGGCCTCCTGCTCACGCTCCCTGTTGACCACGTCGATCCGCTCCAGCATCTGGATCGCAGCCTCGCAGGCGTTGACCTCATGCTCGGTATCGTCGAGCGGCGCGTTCCAGAACGCCATGATCGCGTCGCCCATATATTTGTCGACGTAGCCCTTTTCTTCGATGATCACGTCGGTGAGCGGCGTCAGGAAGCGGTTCATCAGCTCGATCAGGCCTTGCGGATCGTGCTTGTAGCTCTCCGAGATCGTGGTGAAGCCGCGCACGTCGGAGAACATGATGGTCATCTCGCGCTCCTCACCGCCGAGCACGACCTTGTCCGGTGATTGCGCCATCTGCTCGACCAGCACAGGCGACATGTATTGCGCGAAGATGCCGCGGATCTCCTTGCGCTGGCGCTGCTCGCGCACGAAGCTCGCGAAGATCAGCGTCAGATAGACCGCGGTGGTCGAGAGCAGCGGATAGGTGAAGTCGATGAGGAAGCGGTACTGGGCGTAGAAGAACCAGGACACGCCGACCAGGATGGCGGCGAACGACGCCCCCGCCAGCACCAGTCGCACCGGCCCGAGATTCGGCGTGAAGATGATGACGAGCAGGCCGATGATGAGCGCGGCGAGCAGCTCGACGCCGAGCGCGTAATTCGGCTGCGAGATCACCGCGCCGCTCAAGACGCTCTCCAGCACCTGGGCATGGACCTCGACCCCCGGCATGGCCCGGGAGACCGGCGTGGTCTTGATGTCGTTCAGGCCGACCGCAGAGGTGCCGACCAGCACGAGCTTGCCGGCGATCCTGGCGGGCGGCACGGTGTTGTCGAGCACGTCGGCGGCGGAGACGTAGATCGAAGGATCCTGGCGGGCATAATGCACCCAGAGCTGCCCGTTCTTGTCGGTCGGAATCTCCACGCCCTTGAGCCGCACGGCGCGCACGCCGGTCTTGTCGGTCCGCACCAGCAGCGTCGGCGTGCCCGTGACGACGCGCAGGATCTCGAGGCTGAGCGAGGGCATGATGTTGCCCTGGGCGCGCATGATCATCGGCACGCGGCGGATCAGGCCGTCGCGCTCGGGCCTGATCGTGAACAGTCCGCGGCCCGCCGCGACCTTCTCGATGACGGGGACGTTGCGCAGCAGGCCGGGGAATTCGAACAGGAAGCGCTCGGCGCTCTCCTCCCCGACGGTGGCGACGCCGGTGAAGGGCAGCGACTTGTCGATCTCGGAGGAGATCGCCCGCTGGCCGGTCTCGCCCAGCACGACGCGCGAGCGCTTGATCGCGTCGGAGAGGACCTGGTCGTTGCTCGGCAGCTCGCGCAGCTTGGCCCGGGTGGCGTCGTCCAGATATCGCATCTGGTTCGCGACCTGATCCGGGTTGAGCCGGTCGGCTTCGGAGAACACCACGTCGAAACCGATCGCGACCGCGCCGTTGCTGGTGAGGTTCAGGATCAAATCCGCGATCCGCGTCCGCGGCCACGGCCACTGGCCGAGCTTGGCGAGGCTCTTGTCGTCGATATCGACGATCACGACCGGCCGCGCCGCCTTTTGGCGCGGATCGATCAGCTGGAACATGTCGAAGGTGCGCAGCCGCAATTCCTGGATCGGCAGCGGATCCCACAGGCGCGCGCCGGCGAACACAACCAGCAGCGCAAGGCACATCAGCCGCGCGAAGCCGAACTTCTTCGCAAACCACCGCCGCAGGATCTTGAGACGTTTCATTTCGATCGGACTTCCTGCCCCGGACCGGGCCGGGCGCGCCGATCATGGAGCGTCGGCGCGCGATTTTCTATGCCTGACAGCTGAGGCTGATGGATTTTTTGCCGCGGTCGAGCCGCGCCTCGCACCGCTAAGTGATGTGAGTGCCGAAGATGAAATCGCTGGCGTGGAGATTCGCGACGGCGACGTTCTTGAGCAGGATGGTCTCATGGTTGTCCAGCGTGAGCAGCGTACCACCATCCTGCTCGGTCAGTGCCAGGTCGCTCAAGGAGCTGATGCCGCTGAATTGCCGTAGGTCGATCTTGTCGAGGCCGAGCTCGAAATCCTTCACGGTGTGCTGGACGGCATCCTGCGAGGACGCCGGCGCGAACACGAACTGATCCTTGGCGCCGCCGCCGATCAGCGTGTCACTCGACTCCGTCGCGAAAATGACGTCCTTGCCGGCAGCGCCTTCAAGGGTGATGCCCTGGCCGCTGCCGGCCTCCACGAAGATGAAGTTGACGGTGTCGAACAGGCCGGTGGTCTCGTCAGTCACCGTCAGCGTGATCTGGTCCTGATCCGGCGGCGAGGCTTCCGGATCTGAGCTGGCACCGGTCGGATGATAGGAAATGCCGGTCTCGAAGCCCGTGTTGATGTTGTCGAGCGAACCGGTGGCAGGATAGAAATCGACGCTGCTGAGCGTCGGATGCGCCGTCGAGACCGCAACGGTGAAATCGTCGGTCGCGGCGCCGGCATCGGTGTCAACGACCACGAGATCGTGGATGATGTCGCTGCTGTTCTCGATGATATGCTCGACGTAGAAGCTGTCGGTGTTGATGACCGGACCACCGGCGGGCGCTGTCACGCTCGTGCCGATGGTGGTGACGTCGTGCGAGACCGGCGTGGTGCCGCCGGTGCCGGTGGCGGTGATGTCGATCGTCGCCGCCGACGAAGCGTTGGTGATCGCGCCGGCATAGGTGTCGTCGAGGGCGTGGACGCCCAACGGGTCCGGCGTACCGGTGAAGCCATTGGCCGGCACGAAGCGGATCAGCGTATCAGAGCTCAGCACCAGAGCGGCCGTGTCGCTGACCGGGCCGATGTCGATCCATTGATTGCTGCCGGCGACCTCATACTGCCAGACGCCCTGCGCAGCGCTGGCCGCATCCGATGTCACGGCGATCGCCTTCAGGCTTGCACCGGCGTCGGCATCGTGGAACTTGTCCGCGAAGAGCGCGCTGATGGTGCTTCCGCTCGGATCGGCCTCATTGCTTGCGACCGAGTCCAGCGTGGCATTATCGAGCGTCGGCGCGTCGTTCGTGCCGTCGACGGTGATGGTGACGACTGCCGCCGTGCCGGCACCATATCCGTCATGCGGGACGATGGTGTATTGCAGCGACAGCGTCTGGCCGGCGGCGAGGAAGTCGAAGGCTTGGCCGCCCGAATTGAACTGCCAAGTGAACTGGGCGTGAGTCGCCGTGCCGTCGAGGATGTCGCCGGACGGGACGGAGAGATAGTTCAACAGGGCTTCATGCGACAGCCCTCCGACGCTGCCGGTCTGCGTCACGCCGTCGAGGGTAACCTGCACCTCGCTGACCGCCACGCTGACGTGATCGGTGGCGTCGACGTCGGACACGATCAGCGTACCGGACTTGGCCAGCCCCTCATTGGTCTCCTTGAGGTCGGCAAGGTCGATGTCGAGGCTTTGGGCGGGGTTGACCGAATTGACGACGGTGTTGCCGCTGCCGCCGAGCTGGTAATACGCGGCCAGATTCGTCTCGTGGCCGGTGAGTGCGGTGAAATCGATCGACTGGATCTGCGTTTGCGTGAGCGCGTCGGTCCAGACGCTGACGTCTGCGATCGAGCCATAAAAGCCTTCCGCGCCAAAGCCCGCCGAGCCCGGCGCGCTCGCGGCGCCTATCATCATGTAGGAGTGCGACGGGTTCGACACACTGCCGTCGATCGGGTTGACCGACCATGCCTGCGAATATGCGAGATGGCCGTCGAGATAGAGCTTAAAGGTGCCGTTCTCGCGGGTCAGCGCGATGTTGTGCCACTGCGACGCGGCGATTGCCACGCCGGTATCGGCGATCTGGACGCCGCCCGCGAGGATCTGCAGCTCCATCGCACCGTTGGCATTGACCGTGCCGAGCAGGCCGAAGCCCGTCGTCGAGGTATTGCCGTTGTAGAACAGGATCTGGCCGTGACCAGCCTCGGCGCCCCCGTTCCAGTTCACCCGGCCATCCAGCGTCACGTCATCGGTGGCGACCGTCGGCGCGGCGCCGACCGCGATGGTGTGGCCGTCGAAGCCCATGTCGTCCGACGTGGCATAGGAGACGGCCGGCGCGTCGTTGGTGCCGGTGATGGTGACGGTGACGTCCTTGCTGACCTTGCCGCCGTGCTGGTCGTCAAACGTGACGGTGTAGACTTGCGTGATGGTCTGGCCTTCCGCCAGCGACTGCAGCACGGGATCGCTGTTGTCGAGGGTGAAGTGCCAGCCGAGCGTGGCGCCATTGTCGGTGTCCGTCGCGGATTCCGACACCGCATCGATCGAGAACGTGCCGATATGCGAACTCGCTCCGAAGCCCGGCAGGTCCGAGCTGGTGGACGAGGATTTGAACGACCATGCCGCAGTGTGAGTGTCGGTCAGGTCCAAATCCTGAATCGCAAGCGTGCCTTCGGCCGTGAGCGAGGCGCTGGCATCCTCCGTGATCGCGCCCTTTGCGGCGTCGATATCGCTCGTGATGGTCGGCGCGTCATTGACGCCCGTGATCGTCACGGTGACGTCCTTGCTGACGGTGCCGCCATGATGATCGTCGAACGTGACGGTGTAAACCTGGGTGATGGTCTGCCCTTCCGCCAGCGACTGCAGCATCGCGTTGCTGTTGTCGAGCGTGAAGTGCCACTGCAGCGTCGCGCCATTGTCGGTGTCGGTGACGGATTCGAGCACCGACGGATCGATCGTGAAGGTGCCGAGATTCGTGCTGTCGGCATCGAAGCCCGGCAGGGCCGAGCTGATGGACGACGACTTGAACACCGCTTCCGCCGTGTGGGTGTCGATCAGGTCAAGGTCCTGGATCGCCAGCGTCCCGTCGATCGACAGCGTCAGGCCTGCGTCCTCGGCGACATGACCCGTCGCCGCCGCGGCGCCGCTGGTGATCGTCGGCCCGTCGTTGACGCCGGTGATCGTGACGGTGACGTCCTGCGTGACCGTCGCGTTGTGATTGTCGGTGAAGGTGACGGTATAGACCTGGGTGATGGTCTGACCTTCCGCCAACGACTGCAGCATCGCATTGCCGTTGTCGAGCGTGAAGTGCCAGCCCAGCGTCGCGCCGTTGTTGGTGTCCGTATTGAATTCGAGCACCGACGAATCGATCGTGAAGGTGCCGATATTCGTGGCACCCTCGACAAAGCCGGGCAGATGCGCGTCCGAGGACGACGACTTGAACACCGCATGCGCGGTATGGGTGTCGATCAGGTCGAGATCCTGAATCGCCAGCACGCCGTCGATCGACAGCGTCAGGCCGGCATCCTCGATCACCTTGCCCGTTGCCGCCGCGGTGCTGCTGGTCACGGTCGGCGCGTCGTTCTTGCCGGTGATGACCACCGTGACGTCCTGGGTGACGGTTCCACCGTGATGGTCGTCGACCGTCACGGTGTAGACCTGCGTGATGGTCTGGCCTTCGGCCAGCGACTGCAGCACCGGATTGTTGTCGTCGAGCGTGAAGGTCCAGCCCACCGAGCCGCGGGAGCTGGCACCCGGACTTTCGACCACCGGATCGAGCGCGAACGTGCCGATATGCGACGTGCCGTCGCTGAAGCCGGGCAGATGCGCGCTCGAAACCGTCGACTTCAGCACGTAGCTCGCGGTGTGCGTATCGGTGAGATCGGGGTCGTTGAAGGCAATGGTGCCGTTGGCAGCCAGCGTGGTCGAATCATCTTCGGTCACCGCACCGGCCGGATTGGTGTCTTCTCCGACGATCGTCGGCACATCGTTGGTGCCCTCGACATTGACGTCCGCGCCGTTGATGGACACGGTGATCGGCGTGCTGACGACACCGCCGTGCCCGTCATCGACCTGCACCACATAGTTCAGGGTCAGCGTCTCTCCTTCGGCGAGGAAATCGAACAGATGATCGGGAACACTGTAGGCCCAGGTGGCCGAACCGTTGTTGCCGTTCCCCGCGCCCTGCACCACCGTCAGCGGCACCTCGACCGCGGCGATCGCCGCCAGCTGCTGCGGCGTCAGCGTCGAGGTGATGTCGTGACCTTGCGCGTCGAGATATTTGAACGGATGGGTGGACGAGAGCGCCGCGCTCACGATCGGCCGGTCGGTCAGATCGACGTCGGTGAAGGTGACCGTGCCGGTGATGGTGTCGAGAGCCTCGTTGCCGGTGCCGACCTTCTCGATGACCGTGCCACCCGACGTCGCCACCGTGGGCTTGTCGTTCGTCCCCGTGACCGTGATCGTGATCGGGATGAACTTGCTCTCGGGGTTGACGGCGAAATTGGTGTCGACCCGGACCATGTAGGTCAGCGTCAGGGTTTCGCCGGCCGCGAGGAAGTCGAAGACCTTGTCCGGGATGGTGTAGGTCCAGACCGCCGAGCCGTTGTTGTCGTTGCCGGCGTCGGGGACGACGCTGATCTGGATCAGCGTCGCCGCGATATCCTGCTTCTGCAGCGCGGAGAGCGAGCCGGTGACGTCGTGCTGACCGGCATCCTTGTAGACGTAGTTTGGCGCCTCAGCGAGGCTGATGCTGACCGTCGGCCGGTCGCCGAGGTTCTGATCGACGAATCTGATCAGGCCGGAAATCGTGTCGCTATGCGTGTCGCCGGTCGTGTCGGCACGCTCCGTCAACGCGAACGCCGACTTCACATTGCCGCTGGCGTCGAAGCTCTGCGCAATCGGCTGGCCGGGGATACGCGTGACACCCGGCGTGGAAGCGCCGGGCAGCTCCGATCCCTGCGGATTGAGGTTGACGAAGGTCGCGGTCACGACGGCGCCGGAACCCGACTTGAACACCAGGTCCTGGCTCATCGGCGTGAGCGTGTCGGTGAAGTTCGTCGTCAGCTTGGTGTTGGTGTTGTTGTCGGTGAACTTCAGCGTGAACACGTCGCTGATCAGCTTCTGGATGTCCGGCGACATCAGCGCATTGGAGATCGAGACGTTGCCGCCGCTGATCTGGATCATCTGGCCGGCCTGGTTGACCGTCGCGATCGGCAGCAGCGTGATCTTGTCGAACAGGATGTAGGAGCCCGTCGTGCCGTTCGGCTCGACCAGCACCTGGAAGCTCGCCTGCGGCTGCGGATCGCCGCCGCCGGGGGGAACCACGAAATTGATCTGGGTGAGCACCGCGGTGCCGCGGATACCCATGGTGGCGACCGGCGTGTCGATCTTCATGTCGCCGTGCTTGGCGGTCTCGCCGGCGACGAAGGTGATGGTGCCGGCGACAAGGCTCAGCAGCGAGGAATTGCTCGACCCGTTGGGGTCGTAGACCATCTCGTTCAGCACCATCCGCGCGTTGGAGGACAGGCCGAACACCGTGCCGTCGATGAAGGTGATGCCGAGGGTCGAATCCGCGCCGGTCGAGACCACGTCGCCCTTCTCGACGTTGTCGCCGTTGTTCAGGATGACCGAGACGCCATTGCGGACGGCGGTCGCGCTGCCCACGAGCTTGGTGACGTGGCCGATGACCTGGGCCGCGGCAGCGCCCGGCGCGGCTTGCGCAACCTGGACATGGCCCGTGAGCGCGTTGACGATGTCGCCGGTGAGGTGGGCGCCGTCGGGCGAGGCGAGCGCCGCACGCTTGTCGCCCCGGAAATAATCGTGAACGACGAACTCGTGCCCCTCGTGGGACAGCACGAGATCGAGACCGGTGCGCTTGAATTCGCCGTTGAAGATCAGGTTGGGGTCGGGAACGACGAACGCGCCCTCAGGCACGTGACCATGGGCTTTCGCCGTAAAGGAATCGACATGGGCGCCGGCGGGCGAGCGGGAACCCAGGCCGTCCAAGGAAATCGCGCCGTCAAACTGGCCAGCGTAATTCAACCGGGCACCGTAAAAAGGGTTAAAATTTAAGTAAGTATCGACCGCCTAAGCTTGCATAGCATTAGCAAGTCCTTAGGGATACCATCTATTGCTTGTGTGATTTCGCATCACTTGGCCCAAGGAGGCCATACGGCTGGGCACCGCTACAGAGAAGCGAAAGTAATCTCTCAAATACTCGGAAGTCGAATCCGGCCTTTTTCCACGCATTTCCAGTCATCCAAAGTAACCTTCCGTATAGTCACGGAGCAGATACTTGCGTCATCTTTCCTTCGCGAGGTCCCGCGGCATCCTGCGGCAAATACGGAGTTAAATCTGTGACCTAACTAACAGAACCCCATGAAATAGGGGGTCGTTAGCCATAGGACCCAGATTCGGCACGCCCCACAACTTGTGCCTGCAATTGGTTCCATTTCGCGGCAGCACGACACCTCCTAGCCCGCGAATCGTAAAATTTTACGCAATTTGGCCAGGCGCATTTCAGCCTGTTCCCCGGTTTTGGGACCCCCGGCCGGCGCGTTAAGCAGAGCAAAACGGCCGATCTCGCACTATCTCCGCGAAAGCAACAGCCCGGCACGCCGAGGTCGAGGGGGACCTGGCGAAGCCTGGGAAGGGGATGTCAGATGGAGACCGCTGCTCGCTCGCGCGCCTGGCGCGCAATCCTTGTCCTGTGCGGACTGGTCCTGCTCGGATCGGCCGCCGAGCTTCGCGCCGGCACACTGCTGTCGCCGGGAGCCGGAATGCTCGTGCGCAAATCCGCCGAGCCGTTCGGCGTGTTCGCCTTCGCCATCTCGTCCGGCAGTCTCCAGCAGAAATGGTCGGCCCTGAAGAGCAGGCTCGACGACGACATGGTGCAGCTCGCACTATGCGATGGCGACCGGGACAATTGCGCCTCGCCCGCAGCCCTGAAACTGCTTGGCATCGTCGACCAGGCCCGCGCCCGCGACGGCCGGGCGCGGCTCGGCGAGACCAACCGCGCCATCAACCTCGCCATCCGGGCCGCCAACGACGGCCTTGACGACGTCTGGAGCTCGCCGCTTGCGACCTTCGCCCGCGGTGCCGGCGACTGCGAGGACTACGCCATCGCCAAGCTGGCCGCGCTGCGGCTGGCAGGCATTGCCGCCGAAGACCTTCGTATCGTCGTGGTGCGCGACGTCAGGGCCGGCGAAGAGCATGCGGTTGCCGCAGCAAGGCTCGACGGCCACTGGCTGATGCTCGACAACCGCCGCATGGCGATGGTCGAGGATGGAGCTGCACGGAGCTACCAACCGCTGTTCACACTCTACCAGTCGGCCGTGATGAAATATGTCGACGAGCCGGTGCAGGTCTCGGTGGCGGCCGCCGAGGCGCGTTGATTCCCACGGGCGACATCCGCCACAAACCCATTTCGCCGCGCGATTCCAGACGCTAGCATGGCGCCTTCCATGCGGGGGCGACCGGAATGCGGTTCATCGTGCTGTCTGTGCTTGCGCTGCTGGCGCTCGCCGCTCCCGCGTCCGCACAGCCCGCCCCCTCTCTCGTCGATCGGCTGCCGCTGTTTGCCAGGAACAACTGCCAGCAGATTCGCGACCCCGGCAATCAATTGTTCTGCGGCGATCCCACGCTGGCCGCCGCCGCCGAGAAGCTGAACACGGCGATCGAGGCGCGGCTCGCCCGCCTGCCCGATCGCTTGCCCGCGATCGAGGAGAACGCGATCTGGATCCGCCAGCGCAATCTCAGCTGCGGCATCGTCGGCCAGACCGCGGTCCGCATCGACGATCTCGATCGGGTAAAGGCGTGCCTGCTCAAGGTGACCGAGGAGCGCGCCGCAATCGTGGGCGATCCTGATTTCGACTGCCTCGCGGCCAACACCGCAGCCGGCGCCCTGATCTGTGCAGATCCATCGCTGGCGCAGGCCGAGACCGAGCTCAATGGCCAGGTGCGCACTCTGATCGGCAAGCTGGACCCGACCGCCGCGCGCTTTGCCTTCGCCGAATATGGCAGGTGGACCCGCGAGCGCGACCGCAAATGCAATCTCGTCGGCAAGGAGAACGTGCCGCTGCAGGAGCTCGATTCCGCGGAAGATTGTCTCGCCGAGCATTTGAAGCGCAGGACCGACGAAATCCGCGCGGCAAAGGGAGATCCCAAGAAGGTGTTCGGCCGGCAGGTCGCGGCCCGCATCCCCGACACCGACGCCATCGACTTCTGTGCCGCGCGGATCCATGCGGCCAATTCCTGCGGCAGTTTCCTCCGCATCAACCGCGTCTACGCGCTCGACAGCCAGGTGACCGAGCAGGAGGCGCAGGTCACGGGCGAGATCGAGATGGCCGTGCTGGCGCCTTTCACCATGTGCAGCAAGGTCGCCTCCACCTGTACCGGCACCTGCTGGGACGCCAGGACGGGTCTTCCGCAGCCAGGCGCCGCCAACAAAGAGCGGGCGGCAGAAGCCTTCAACGTGACGCGCCGCCTGCGCATCCAGCGGACCTTCGCGTTCGTCAAAGCCGCCGACGGCTGGCGCTGCCGCGAGGACGAGCTGGCGCCGGTGAGTTCAGGCACCGCGAGCGGGGGATCGTGAGTTTCCCTTACCCTCCCCTGGAGGGGGAGGGTCGCTACGCATGTAGCGAAGCGAAATGCGTGGCGGGGTGGGGTGACAGTCTCTCCACAACGAAGGCTGTGCCTGCGTGAAGAGATCACCCCACCCCGCTCGCGCTGCGTGCGATCGACCCTCCCCCTCCAGGGGAGGGTCAACGCGAAGCATCAGAACATCAGATTGTCCTTGACCAGCACCCAGCGGCCGCCCTTGACCTGCTGCACTTGGGTGATCGTGTTGGCGAGGTGGTCGGTCTTGGAGAACTTGGTCGGCGGCGAGTTGAAGATGTCGAGGAATTTTTCGCCCGACTCCAGCGAGTCCAGCATCTTCTGCCCCGTGAGATCCTTGCCCGCCTTCTGCGCATAAAAGGCAAACGTCATCATCGCATTGTAGCCGATGATCGCCTGCGTGTTGGCGTCGGTGCCGAACATCTTCTTGTAGTTGACGAGCCAGTCCTTGACCTTGCCCTTCGCGGTGTCCTCGTAAGGGATCTCGAAGCCGCTTGCGGCGTAGAGGCCTTCGACCGCCTCCTTGCCGAGCATCGGCACTTCCATCACGTTGGTGGGCGTGGCGCCGAGGAAGGTGACGTCCCAGCCGAGCTTCTTGGCCTCGGTCATGGCGCCGATCGGCTCACGCAGCACTGCCCCGAGCACGACGAGGTCGCAGCCGTCGGACTTCATCTTGGCGATCTGAGCGCTAAAGTCGGAGGCGCCGCGCTTGTAGCTCGTGATCGACGCCGGCTGCACCTTCATGGCGGTGAGCTGCTGGTTGAAGCCGTCGAGCACGTTCTTTCCGTACTCGTCGTCCTGATGCATGATGCAGGGCTTCTTGAAGTTCTTCCACTCCATCATGTATTTCAGCGCCGCGCGCGTGCTCTCGACATAGGGCAGCAGGTTGTTGAACTTGAGCCGTTCCTGCGGCTTGGCCGGATCGAACTTGAAGGTGAACTCGGCCGCGGTCAGCGGGAAGAGCTGAAGCACGCCGGCGTCGAGCAGGATGTCCTGCGCGGCGAGCACGGTGGGCGATCCCATCGGCCCGACCATCGCGAAGATCTTGTCTCGCTCGATCAGTTTTTGCGAGGCCAGCACGGCCTTCTTCGGATCATAGCCGCTGTCCTCGACGACCAGGCGGATCTTGCGGCCGTTGACGCCGCCGGCCGCGTTGATCTCCTCGACCGCCATCTTCATGCCGTTGGAGACCGGGACGCCCCAGCCCTTGATCGGGCCCGAGAGATCCTGGTGGGTGCCGACGACGATCTCGCTTGCCGAGATGCCCTCGTTGGTGACCTTGGTTTGCGCCGTGGCCGGCAGACAGGTGAGCACCACGGCACTCACAGCGAGGCCGAACGCGCTGAACGATTTCGACATTGACGTCTCCTCTCCTAAAGGCCCGTGTTACGCGGAGGGCGGGGGCCGTCGCTCCTTCGCTTTCCCAAATCCGACTTTTCTCTCTTGCGCATGCTCCTTCCCCGGAAAACCGGTTCCCACTTTTCCGGGGCATGCGCATGCGTCACGCCACGGCGCGCTGGCGATACATCGCTTCGATCTCGGCGGCATACCGCTTGTTCACGAAGCCGCGTTTCAGCTTCATGGTCGGCGTCAGCTCCTCGTCCTCCGGCGTGAGCTGGCGCTCGATGAGGTAGAACTTCTTGATGGTCTCGACGCGGGCAAAATTGCCGTTGACCTGCTCGATCTCGCGACCGATCAGGTCCTGGATCTCCATGGCTCGGCACAGGCTCGCATAATTGGTGAAGGGAATGTCGTGGTCCTGGGCGAACTTCTCGACGTTCTCCTGGTCGATCATCACGAGGCAGGTGAGATACGGCCGCTGGTCGCCGATCACGACGGCATCGGAGATGTAGGGCGAGAATTTGAGCTGGTTCTCGATCTCGGACGGCGTGATGTTCTTGCCGCCGGAGGTGATGATGATGTCCTTCATCCGGTCGGTGATGCGGACGAAGCCTTCATTGTCGATGGTGCCGACGTCGCCGGTGTGCAGCCAGCCGCGGGAATCGATGGTCTCGGCGGTCTTCTCCGGCTGGTTCAGATAGCCCATGAACAGGAAGTCGCCCTTGATCAGGATCTCACCCTCGGGCGACAGCGCGACCTCGCCCCAGGGCACGGCGGTGCCGACCGAGCCGAGCTTGATGCGCTCGGCCGGCATCATGGTGGCGACGCCGCAATTCTCGGTCTGGCCGTAGACCTCGTGGATGTCGATGCCGAGCGCGAGATACCAGCGGATCAGTTCCGGCGCGATGGGAGCGGCGCCGGTGAAGGCGGTGCGGCAACGGTCGAGCCCGATCATGCGGCGGATGTTGCGGAATGCGACGAGGTAGGCGACGCGGTTCGCAAGGCGCAGCAGCAGCGGCGGCGCCCTGCCCTCGATCCGGCATTCGACCATGCGGTAGCCGATGTCGATGGCGCGGCGATAGACCCATTGCTGCAGCGGCGTCGCATCCTTCAGCGCGATGGTGATGGCGGAGTAGAACTTCTCCCAGATGCGCGGCACCGCGAGGAAGATGGTCGGCTGCACCTCGCGCAGATTGTCCGGCACGGTCTCCGGGCTCTCGGCGAAATTCATCACCGAGCCGAGCGCGACCGAGATGTAATAGCCGCCGATGCGCTCGGCGACGTGGCAGAGCGGCAGGAAGATCAGCCGGTCCTCGTCCTCTCGCGCCGGGATGAAGTCATTGGCGTGCCGCATCTGGTGCGTGACGCTGCGGTTGGCGTGCATGGCGCCCTTGGGCGGACCGGTCGTGCCTGATGTGTAGACGAGGATGGCGAGATCGGCGGCGCTGCGGCTGTCGATCATCTCCTGCCACAGCGCCTCGCGGCCGACCATGTGATTGCGGCCGAGTGCACGAAACTCGTCGAGCGACATCACCATGTCGTCGGTGAAACCGCTGAGACCCTCCATGTCGAACACGATGATCTTGTGGAGGCTCGGGCAACGCGCGCGGCAGGCGAGGATCTTGTCGAGCTGCTCTTCGTCCTCGGCGAAGATCACTTTCGTTTTGGAATCGTTGACGAGATATTCGACCTGGGACGAGGCGTCGGTCGGATAGATGCCCGAGGAGACGCCGCCCGCGCAGAGGACGCCCATGTCGGCGTGGACCCATTCCGGGACGGCGTTGGCGATGATGGAGGCGACGTCGCCGGGCCGGAAGCCGGAGGCATGAAGCGCGTAGGCGATCTCCTTGGAAATCTCCAGCCATTCGCGCCAGCTGGTCGGCTGCCAGATCCCGAACTTCTTCTCGCGGATCGCCGGCCTGTCGCCCCGCATCTCGGCGGCGCGCAAAAAGCTCTTTGCGATCGTATCAGCGACCGTCAGCACCGCCGTTCGGGCCATGCGCCTCTCCTCCCTGTCGCCTGCCTCCGCTGCCTGCCTTGCCGGCGGTCTTGATTGCGGATGGCAAGCTCATCTTACTGCCAGCTTGTCCTCACCGCCACGTCTTCTTCTTTTTCCAACGCCGCTCGCCTCGCGCGCCTGCTTCCTTGGCGCCAAGGTAGAACTCCTGGATGTCCTGGGAATGCATCAAGCGGTCGCAGCTGTCGTTCATCACGATGCGGCCGATCTCGAGCACATAGCCGTAATGCGCGGTCTCCAGCGCCACCTTGGCGTTCTGCTCGACCAGCAGGATCGACATGCCCTGCTCCTCGTTGACGCGCCGGATGATGGTGAAGATCTCCTTCACCAGCAGCGGCGACAGGCCAAGCGAGGGCTCGTCGAGCAGGAGCAGCGTCGGCCGGTTCATCAGCGCGCGTCCGATCGCGAGCATCTGCTGCTCGCCGCCCGAGAGCTGGCCGGCTGGCTGGTTGACGCGCTCCTTCAGGCGCGGGAAATAGCCGTAGACGCGCTCCAGATCCTCCGCGACGCCGTCACGGTCCTTGCGCGGATAGGCGCCCATCATCAGGTTCTCGCGCACCGACAGGAATGGGAACACCTCGCGCCCCTCCGGCACGTGGCTGAGGCCGAGCCGTACGATCCGGTCGGCCTCCATGCGCTGGATCGGCTTGCCCAGAAATTCGATCGAGCCCTTCTGCGGATCGAGAATGCCCGAGATGGTCTTCAGCACCGTGGTCTTGCCGGCCCCGTTCGCACCCAGCAGCGTCACGATGCGGCCGCGCGGCACCTCCAGCGAGATGCCGCGGATCGCCATGATCGGCCCGTAATAGCTCTCGATGTTGGAGAGTTTCAGGATGATATCGGTTGTCACCGCGGCATCCATGGCGTCAGGCTCCCAGATACGCGGCGACGACATCGGGGTGCTGCTGCACCTCGGCGGGCGAGCCCATGGCGAGCACCCTCCCGTAGTTCAGCGCGATGACGCGGTCGGAGACGCGGTTGACCAGCGACATGTCGTGCTCGACCATCAGCACGGTGATCCCGAGCTCACTCTTCATGTCGCGGATCCAGAACGACATGTCGTCGGTCTCCTCGACGTTGAGGCCGCTTGACGGCTCGTCGAGCAGGATCAGCTTCGGCTCCGAGCAGAGCGCGCGCGCCAGCTCGATCACCTTGCGCACGCCGTAGGGCAAGCCGGAGATCAGCTTGTCGCGATAGGGTTCGAGATCGAGGAATTCGATGACCTGCTCGACCCTGCGGCGGTGCACTTTCTCGTTGGCGCGCACGCTCGGCAGGAACAGGAGCTCCTGCCAGAGCTGCGTGGTCGAGTGCCGATGGCGGCCGACCAGCAGGTTGGAGAGCACCGTGGCGTTCTCGAACAGCTCGATGTTCTGAAAGGTGCGGGCGATGCCGAGCCTGGCGATGTCGTAGGGCGGCTCCTCCGTGATGTCCTGGTCCTCGAAGAAGATACGGCCCGAGGTCGGCCGGTAGATCCGCGAGATCAAATTGAAGATCGAGCTCTTGCCGGCGCCGTTGGGGCCGATGATCGACAGGATCTCGCCTTTCTCGACCGCGAAGGACACCGCATCGACGGCCTTGAGGCCCCCGAAATGCAGCGACAAATTCTCCGCGCGGAAATAGCTCATCGGTTCCGCTCCGACTTCACGTAGATCTTCTGCCGCTTGAAGGTGGCGCGCTTGTAGAGCGGGAACAGCTGGAAGAAGAGCTTGATCTTGAGCCAGCGGCCGTAGAGCCCGAGCGGCTCGAACAGCACGAACAGCACGATGATGATGCCGTAGATCGCGCCCTTCAGGCCATTGAGCGAGGCAAAGGCGGCGACGTTCGACTTGATGCTTCCCGCAGTGGCCGGACCGGCACCGAATGTCGCGGCGATGCCGGCGATCATGCCGGGCATATCGTCCTTCAGATAGGTCAGGAACGGATCGATCATCACGATGAAGATTGCGCCCAGCACCGCGCCGTGCAGGCTGAAGGCGCCGCCGATCAGGATCACGATGATGAACTCGATCGAGAGCTGCAGCGTGAACATCTCCGGCGAGATGAAGGAGAGCTTGTGCGCGAACAAGACGCCCGCAAAGCCGGTGATGGCCGCGGAGATCGCAAAGGACTTCACCTTGTAGAGCGCGACATTGACGCCCATGCTGCGCGCCGCCGTCTCGCTGTCGCGGATCGCGACGAAGGCGCGCCCCGTCGGCGAGCGCAAGAGATTGAGCGTGCCGATGATGGTCAGCACCAGCACGGCAAGACAGAGATAGTAGAAGGTCGGGCTGTCGCGCGGCACGGTGACGCCGAGCAGCGACAGCGTCTTGACCCGCATGCCCTCGTTGCCGTTTGTGACGCTTTCCCACCGCGCCAGGATCTCCTCGACGATCAGGGCAAACGAGATGGTGGCGATGACGAGGTAGATGCCGGTCAGGCGCAGCGCGGGAAATCCGACCATCGCACCGATGATGCCGGTCAGGCCGCCGGCGGCGAGGAAGTAGACCGGGAACGGCACGTTGTATTTCTGCAAATAGGCCGCCGTGTAGGCCCCGATGGCGAGGAACGCGGCATGCCCGAGCGAGGCTTGTCCGGTGAAGCCGGTCAGGATCAGAAGCGCAACGCCGACGGTTGCATAGATGCAGACGAAGACGAGCTGGCTCATCAGATAGCTGGAGAGCAAATAGGGCGCGATCAGCAGCAGCGCGAGCAGGACGCCGTAGGAGACCAGATAGCCCGAATGCGGGAACAGCTTGATGTCGTCCTCGTAGTCGGTCTTGAACAGGAAGCGCATGGCGTTCAGACCTTCTTGCGGACGTGATGGCCGAACAGGCCTTCGGGCTTCAGCAGCAGCACGGCGAGCAGCACGACGTAAGGCGCGACATCCTTCCAGCCCTCGGGCAGGTAGAACCCAGCCATGCTCTCGATCACGCCGATCAGGACGCCGCCCACCACTGCACCGGGGATAGAGCCGAAGCCGCCGAGCACGGCGGCGGGAAACGCCTTCAGGCCTAGCACGAGGCCGACATTGGAATGGATGAAGGTGATCGGCGCCAGCAGCACGCCGGCGCAGGTCGCGACCGCCGCGCTGATCGCCCAGACGACCGACACCACGCGCTTGACCGGAATGCCCATATAGTAGGCGGCGAGCATGTTCTCGGAGCTGGCCCGCATCGCGGTGCCGAGCGTGGTCTTGTTGAAGAAGAGATAGAGCAACGTGCACAGGATCATCGTCGCCGCGATCACCGACAGCTTGTCGTAGGCGAGCACCAGCGAGCCGATGCGCAGCACGCCCTGGCTGAACGGCGTCTCGATCTTCAGATCGTCGGTGCCCCAGATCATGCCGGCGATCGAGCGCAGGAAATAGCCGAGGCCGATCGTCGCCATGATGATGGAGAATTGCGGATAGCCGAGGATCGGCCGCACCACGACGCGCTCGGCCAGCATGCCGAACAACGCCATCGCCGCCACCGCACCGGCAAAGCCGATCCAGTAGTTCAGGCCCATCATGCCGATGAAAGTGAAAGCGAAGAAGCCGCCGAGCATCATCAGATCGCCCTGGGCGAAATTGACGACCTCGGTGGCCTTGTAGACGAGCACGAAGCCAAGCGCGATCAGGCCGTAGACGCAGCCGAGCGCAACACCGCTGACCAGCTGCTGAACGAAATCCAGCATTGACGCGCGTCCTCCCGATACAACCGGCGGTTCTTCCCGACCGCCTTGCCGCATCTTGTGTCCAGTCGCTACGCAGTCGTTTCGCCGCGTTAGCGCCATTTGTCCGGAACCAATTCAGCCTGAACCGCCCAGCGCTGTCAACAAACGGTGACTTGCCATTAGTCCAATCCGGATGACGGAATTTGCCGCAGTGCGATTCACCGTGCCGAAACATCTTCGGGTCATGGTCGCGAGCGATGCAAAACCGGATGGTGTGGCCGTCATGAAGCCGGACAGCTCCGCGCTGGAAGTTAAGGGGTTAACGAAGCGTTTTGACCGCTTGGCGGTCGACAGCCTCGATCTCACCATTCACGCCGGTGAATTCTATGCCCTGGTCGGCCCCAACGGCGCCGGCAAGACCACGACTCTGCGCATGGTTGCGGGCCTCTTACGCCCCGACGGCGGCGCGGTCTCGATCTTCGGCATCGATGCGCTCCAGAGCCCTGTTGCCGCCAAGCAGGTGATGGCGTGGGTCTCCGACGAGCCAATGATCTACGACAAGCTGACCCCGCTCGAATATCTCGAATTCGTCGCCGGCCTGTGGGGCATCGCGCCGTCGGTCTCGCAGCCGGTCGCGCAGGACCTGCTGGAGTCGCTCGGCCTCGCGCCGCACCGTCACGAACGCTGCGAGGGCTTTTCCAAGGGCATGCGCCAGAAGGTGGCGCTCGCGGGCGCGCTGGTGCACGATCCCCGCCTCATCATCCTCGACGAGCCGCTGACCGGGCTCGATGCGGTTTCCGCCCGACACGTGAAGGGCCTGCTTGGGATGCGCGTCCGCGCCGGCTGCACGGTCATCATGACCACGCATATTCTCGAAGTGGCCGAGCGCATGGCCGACCGCATCGGCGTGATCGCCTCGGGCCGCCTCGTCGCCGAAGGCACGCTGACCGAATTGCGCCAGCAGAACGGCCATGCCGATACCAGCCTGGAGGATCTCTTCATCGCGCTGGTGACGCTTCCGGAAGCCGCATGAGCTCGGCAACCGCGCTGTCCTGGTTTGCCCGCCACGAGCTCCGGCTCGCCTGGCGCGAATGGTTCGCCATGATGACCGGCGGGCGGCGCAAGCGGACGCGCGCCGCCATCATCGGCCTCATCTGCTTCGCCGCGCTGCTGCATTTGCCGGCCTGGGCGGTGATCGGCCGTTTCGCCGACCTGCGACTGCCGCTCGACAAATCCACGCTGATCGTGATCTCGGCGACGATCTTTCTGGCCTGGACCTTGATGCTGTCGCAGGCGATCGAATCGGTAACGCGGGTGTTCTACGCCCGCGCCGATCTCGACCTGATCATGTCCTCGCCGGCGACACTGGCCAATCTGTTCTCCGTCCGCATTGCCGCGATCGCGCTGTCCGTCACCGCGATCGCGGTGCTGTTCTCGACGCCCTTCATCGACGTGCTGGTGATCGGCGGGGGTGCGCGCTGGCTCGCGGCGTTCGGGGTGGTGGTCGCGATGGGCCTGTCGGCCGCGGCGATCGCGATCGCCGTCACCATCCTGTTGTTTCGCCTGATCGGCCCGGCGCGGACGCGCCTGATTGCCCAGATCCTCGCGGCGATCATCGGCGCCGGCTTCGTGATCGCGCTCCAGGTCGCCGCGATCATGTCCTACGGCACGCTGTCGCGCTTCACCATTTTGACCTCCGGCACCGTGGCCGCCCATGCCCCCGATATCGACAGCATCTGGTGGGGGCCGGCGCGGGCGGTGATGGGCGACAGCGAGGCGCTGCTGCTGCTCCTGGCTCTCGCCCTGGTGCTGCTCGGAAGCGTCATGGCGATGTTCTCGCACCGCTTCGCCGACACCGCGATCGATGCCGCTCCCTATGGCATCCCCGGCAGCAGGCGGGCAAAGGAGCGGCCGTTCCGCACGGGCTCGCGGCAGCAGGCGCTACGGCGCAAGGAATTCTCGCTGCTCTGGCGCGATCCCTGGCTGATCTCGCAGACCCTGATGCAGCTGCTCTATCTGGTGCCGCCGGCCCTGCTGCTCTGGCGCAATTTTGCCGACAGCTCCGCGGCGCTGACGCTGATCACACCCGTCATCGTGATGGCGGCCGGACAGCTCGCCGGCGGACTGGCCTGGCTGACGATCTCGGGCGAGGACGCCCCCGACCTGGTCGCGACCGCGCCGCTGACGCCGTCAGGCGTCATCCGCGCCAAGATCGAGGTGGTGCTGATCGCGATCACCGTCATCTTCTGCCCGCTGGTTGCCGCGCTCGCTTTCGCTTCGCCTTACCAGGCCGCGGTCAGCGCCGCCGCGATCATCGTCAGCGCGGCCTCCGCGACCGCGATCCAGCTCTGGTTCCGGGTCCAGGCCCGGCGCAGCCAATTCCGCCGCCGCCAGACCTCGTCGCGGCTGGCGACCTTCGCCGAAGCCTTCTCCTCGATCGGCTGGGCCGCCAGCGCCGCGCTGCTGCTCGCGCTGCCGATCGCCGGCCTCATCTGCGGCCTGATCACCGCAAGCCTCGTTGCGATCACCTGGAAATTCAGCCCTAGGCGCGAGCCATAGGTGCGACACTGACGCGCTGTTGATCCCACCCCATTGGCGAGGCGCTGCATTGCACGCTAGACTTCGTCGTGAAGTCATCGGGGACGGATCCATGCGGCGACTGGTTTCGGCGGCTCTGGCGCTGTGCGGCGCATTCCTGACCCCTGCCCTCGCCCAGCAGCCTCAGCGCAGCGAATGCCTGGCGATGGCTAACGCGGCTCCGCGGGCCATGCCCGTGGCATTCCGGCAGGCGGCGACCGCGGCCGAGGTCGAGATCACCTATGCCGGCCACTCCACTTATTTCATCGACACGCCCGGCGGCCTCCGCATTGCGACCGATTACAGCGGCGCTTATCAGGTGGGACGGCTCCCCGACGTCGTGACCATGAACCGGGCCCATAGCACGCACTACTCGCTGTTTCCCGACAAACGCATTCCCCACGTGCTGCACGGCTGGAGCGATGACGGCAGGCCGGCGATCGTGTCGGAGCGCATCAGTGACACCTTCATCCGCAACGTCACCACCGACATCCGCCGCTATTTCGGCGACGATGCCGGCGCCGACATGATCCGCGACGGCAATTCGATCTTCATCTTCGAGGTCGCGGGCCTCTGCATCGGCCATCTCGGCCACCTCCACCACAAGCTCGACGACAGCCATTTCGCCCAGATCGGGCGGCTCGATATCGTGATGGTGCCGATCGACGGCACCTACACCATGTCGCTGGGCGGCATCTCCGAGATCACCAAGCGCCTGCGCGCCTCGGTGGTGCTGCCGATGCACCGCTTCGCCACCCCGCTCGACGACTTCATGCAGCGGATCGGCCAAGAGTTCGAGATCGACCGCCGCACCGGACGGTCTTTCCGGATGTCGCGGGATGCACTGCCGTCGAAGCCGACGGTGATCATCCTCAACGGGGTCTGAGGCGCAATTTTCTCCAAGCCTTCTGCTGCCCGGCGGTGCAGATCTCCTCACGAGAGGAGATCGACATGTCTGATTTTGCGCGATTGTTGCACGCCGATGGTCCGAATGCGGAGCACGCCGCGGCCCTGCAGCTTTACGGCCGCTTCGTCGGCGACTGGGATGCCGAGATCACCGCCCATGGGCCCGACGGAACGAAACACATCGCGCCCGGCGAAATCCATTTCGGCTGGGTGCTGGAGGGCCGTGCCGTCCAGGACGTCTGGATCATTCCACGGCCCGCGGGCGCGCCGGCCTTTCCAATCGCCGGCAATTGGTACGGCACGACATTGCGGGTCTACGATCCCACCATGTCCGCGTGGCGGATCTGCTGGTTCGATCCCGCGCGCTGCGTGTTCCGCCAGCAGATCGGCCGGCCACGTGGGCAGGACATCGTGCAGGAGGGATCGACCGAGACCGGCGAACTGACGCGCTGGAGTTTTGCGGAGATCACCGAAGATTCCTTCCATTGGCTCGGCGAGGTCAAGCCTGTCGCAGCGGCAGATTGGCGGTTGGTGGTCCATGTGAAGGCGAAGCGGCGGAAGAACTAAGATCGACCGTGCCAGCTCCGGGCTCGTTGCAACCTCCCCCGCAAGCGGGGGAGGGAGTGCACCTCCTTCGCCGCTGCTATGGTGCTCTGAACAACGCGCGCTGCTGTGCGTGAGAACGAGGTGCTAAGCTCCCCTCACAATAACATGAGGGAGCGAACGTCGATGGCTGCAAGCAGTGTGCCCGCCAACACGAGCGGGCTGTTCGTCGAGCCGCGCGAGGACTGGCTCGCGCTGCATCAGGAGGAGATCATTGATCCCGCGCGGCCGATCGTCGATCCCCATCATCATCTGTGGAATCGCAGGCACCGCTATCTGATCGAGGAGATGGCCGACGATATCGCCTCCGGCCACAACGTGATCGCGACCGTCTATGTCGACTGTCGCTCGATGTATCGCGCGCACGGGCCGGAAGCATTCCGGCCCGTCGGCGAGGTCGAGTTCGCCAACGGCGTCGCCGCGATGAGCGCGAGCGGTGGCTACGGCAAGGCCGCGATCTGCGCCGGCATTGTCAGCCACGCCAATCTGTTGCTCGGCGACGTCGCAAAGGGCGTGCTGGAGGCCCAGATCGCGGCCGGCAACGGCCGCTTCCGCGGCATCAGGCATTCCTCGGCCTGGGACGAGGACCCCGTCGTCGCCGGCATGTATGCGAGCCGGCCGAAGGGACTGTTGCAGGACGCGGCCTTCCGCAAGGGATTTGCCTGCCTCGCGCCGCTGAACCTCAGCTTCGATGCCTGGCTGTTCCATCCGCAGATCGGTGAGCTCGCCGCGCTGGCGCGCGCCTTCCCCGACACCAGGATCGTGCTCGACCATTGCGGCGGCCCCGCCGGGATAGGTCGCTTCGCAGGACGGCGCGAGGAGGTGTTTCGACAATGGCGCGCCTCGATCCAGGACATCGCCAAATGCGAGAACGTGGTGGTGAAGCTCGGCGGGCTCGCGATGTGCCTGCTCGGCTACGACTTCCATTTGCGCGAGAGGCCGCCATCGTCGGAGGAGCTCGCCGCAGCGTGGCGGCCCTATGTCGAGACCTGCATCGAGGCGTTCGGGCCCAGGCGCGCGATGTTCGAGAGCAATTTCCCGCCGGACAAGGGCCAGTGCAGCTACCAGGTGATCTTCAACGCTTTCAAGCGGATCGCCGCGCCGCTGAGCGAGGCCGAAAAGACGGCCCTGTTCTCGCAGACCGCAACGGATGTCTACCGGCTCGAGCTGCCGTCATGACGAGAAAAGGGGCCGGGATGTGATCCCGCCCCCTCTTCGTCGTGGCCGCTGGGAAGCGTCCTTCAAACCTTATGAGAGCTCTAGCCGGCGCCCATCAGCGAGGCCGGACGGCGCTCACCGGTAAAGGCGAAGGTCTTCTTGAGCTTGTTCACGACCCGGATCAGGAAGCCGATCATCACGGGATTGGTCTTGCGGCAGAAGGCGATCTTCTTGACGTAGCCTTCGACATGCCATTTGGCATGCGCGCCGTCGCGGAAGAAGATGACGTCGCCGGGGCCGTAGCGCTTCGGCGGCATGCCCTCGCTTTCGAGCACGATCGATCCTTCCATGATCATGATCGTCTCGTCGATATCGTAGTACCAGTTGAAGCGCCCTTCGGTGCAGTGCCAGATGATGGTCGAGGCGGTGCCGTCGGCGCTGGTGGACAGGATGTGGGAGCGCGATACCGGGTTGCCCTCGATGATCCAGGACGGCTCGATCGGCCGCAACTCGAGGTCCACATTGCAACTACCGATTTCAATCAATGAGCGCGACATCTTTTTCCCCAGGGGATATAATAAGTATGGCCGGGTCTCGGCCCGGATTGTTTCGAAGATGGCGGGAACGCTAGTCACCTGTTTTTAATTCTTTCTTACGCGGGCCTCGAAAATCAGCCGGAAGTTGCAGGCCCAACGCGGTTAACGTCGCGATTTCCCTGCAAAATCGCGCACATGAACCCATCCTTTCTGGGGTGCGACAAAGTGCGCGGAAGCACCACAACGGAGCCATGCCGATGCCCCTCACGCCCGAGGTTGTGACAGCCGATCGCGCGGTCCTCGCCCGGCTCGCCAGTCTCGATGTCTCCTTCGTGCCGGACGAGGAGCCCTGGTTCACCATCGACGGCGTCGAGAATCCCCGGCAGATCGGCAGCGACGGCAACGGCGGCGCGTTCGTCCTGCTACCGTCGCAGGATGTGCTCTACGTCTCATCGGAGGGCCGCGCAGGCATCGTCGCGGACAGTTTCGAGGCATTCATCCAGCTGGTCGTTACCCGCCCCTATTGGCTCGACATCCTCAAATTTTCAGGCGGCGGCGACCTCCAGGAGATGCGGCGCGCGGCGGAGGCGCTGGAGGCGACGCTCGAGGACGAGGACGACATCAACGAGGCGCGCGAGGAGATCCGCAAGCGCCTCGACCTGGGCGAGGCGGACGATCCAGTCGCCGCGCTCTACGAGGCGATTGCGGCTTCCGACGCCATCGTACGGGCCACCGACGGCAGCCCGTTCACGACGCTGTTCAACCGCTTCAGCATCGACAACAATCCAATCCTGCGCAACGCGGCGGCGTGAACGCACTCGACGATCGCACATGGATTTTATGTGCTTGCACCGTCACGGCCGGGCTTGTCCCGGCCCGGGCATGACTGGCAGCGGCGTTACTTCACCCACTCGCCCTTGCGGAACACGGGGACCTTGCTGCCGTCGGGCAGGATGCCGTCGATGTCGGTCTCGGCCGAGCCGATCATCCAGTCGATATGGATCAGGCTCTGGTTGCCGCCTTGTGCGGCGATCTGCTGCGGGGTGAGCTGCGCGCCGTTGACGAAGCATTTCGAATAGCACTGGCCTAGCGCGATGTGAGACGCCGCGTTCTCGTCGAACAGCGTGTTGTAGAACAACAGCCCGCTTTGCGAGATCGGCGAGGAATGCGGCACCAGCGCCACTTCGCCGAGCCGACGCGCGCCCTCGTCGGTGTCGAGCACCTTGTTCAGCACCTCCGCGCCGCGCGAGGCCTTGGCGTCCACGATCTTGCCGTCCTCGAAGCGCACCGCGATGTTGTCGATCAGCGTGCCCTGGTAGGACAGCGGCTTCGAGCTTACGACATGGCCGTAGACGCGGCGGCAATGCGGCGTGGTGAAGACCTCTTCGGTCGGGATATTGGCGTTGCAGCTGATGCCGTTCTTCGAGAGCGAGGCACCGCCCTCCCATTCATGGCCGTCGGCGAGACCGATGGTGAGGTCGGTGCCTGGGCCGCTGTACTGCAGGGCGCGAAAGCGCTGGCCGTTGAGCCAGTTGGTGCGCTCGCGCAGCACCGCATTGTGGCTCGCCCAATTGCCCATTGCGTCCTCGCGGTCGACGCGCGAAGCCGCGAAGATCGCGTCCGCGAGCTTGCCGACCGCAATGTCCTCGGGATCGTTGGGGAACACCTGCTTCGCCCAGGACGGGCTGGGATAGGCAATGATATTCCAGTTGGTGTCGAAATTGACGATCTTCTCCAGCGCCGGCTGGTAAGCCATCGAGTTGGCCTTGCTGGCGCGCGCCACCTTGGAAGGATCCTCGCCCGACAACAGCATCGGATTGTCGCCGACGATGGCGAGCCGCGCGGTGTTGTCCGAGAACGCCTTGGCCATGCCCTCGTAGAGCCAGTTGGCGGCGCGATCGAAGCTGTTGTCGTGGCCGTGGCGATAGCGCGCCAGCGTCATCTCCTCGTCCGACAGGATCGGCGTCACGATACCGGCACCGGCCTTGTAGGCATGCACGGCGATCCGCCGCACCAGCGGCAGAGCGATCGCAGGCGCCGTCAGAAGCAGATCCTGTCCCGGCCGCAAGCCCAGGCCCACCTTCACCGCCACCTCGGCCAGCCGGTCGAGCTTTACGGGATCGATGGGAGCGGTGGAATTGCGGTGATCGGTCATGCGGGGTCCTCTGCCGAAGTCTCTCGTTCAATCTAAGTCTAGCATCACGAGGCGCAAGTGCGCGAGCACCTTGCGACACCGAGAAGATACGCAGTTTTGCGCATTTTGGTTTTCAACGCGTTGCCGATTTCAGCACCCGGTCGACCATGGCGGGCGCGAGCCCGAGGTAATTTTTCGGTGAGGTCAGCGCCTCGATTGTGGCACGATCGATGCGGCTCGTGATCCGCGCGTCCGCGGACAGCGCATCGGCCAGGCTCGTGCCCTTCTCGTTGGCCTGACGGCAGGCGTCATAGACCACGTCGTGGGCCTCCTGCCGCCCGAGCTGCGGCGCGAGCCCCATCATGACTGCTTCGGCCACGATCAGGCCGCGGCTGATGGCGAGGTTGTCGCTCATCCTCGCCTCGTCCACGATGAGGCCCGCGAGTGCGAACTTCGCCTGGTGCAGCGCGCCGGCAGTCAGCACGAAGCTTTCGGGAATCGCCATCCATTCGGCGTGCCAGGGACCCGTGGCGCGCTCGAAATCCTGCACCATCGCATCCAGCATCAGGCCGGCGTGCTGGCGCACCGCCTTGGACGCCGCCAGCATCAGCTCCGACGAGATCGGGTTGCGCTTCTGCGGCATGGTCGAGGAGGCGCCGCGCCCCTTGACGAACGGCTCGTAGACCTCGGCGAACTCGGTCGAGGCCATGATCATGATGTCGAGCGCGATCTTGCCGAGCGAGCCGGTGACGAGTGCGAGAAAGTTCACGGCTTCGGCGAACCCGTCGCGTGCGACATGCCAGGTCGATGCGGGAACGCCGAGCTTCAGCTCGGCGCACAGGGCCTCCTGCACCTCGAAGCCCTTGTCGCCGAGCGAGGCCAGCGTACCGGCAGCGCCGGCGAACTGGCCGACCAGCACCCGCGGCTTCAACTGCGCCAGCCGCTCGGCGTGACGATCGAACATGGCGAGCCAGATCGCGGTCTTGTAGCCGAAGGTGACCGGCAACGCCTGCTGGAGGTGGGTGCGGCCCGCCATCGGCGTGTCACGATGGCGTTTCGAGAGATCAACGAGGATCCGACGCAGCTCGGCGATGTCGCGTTCGACGATCTCCAGCGCGGCGCGCAATTGCAGCACCACGGCGGTATCCATGATGTCCTGCGTGGTCGCGCCCCAATGCACGTAGCGGCCGGCCTCGCCGCACTGCTTCACCATCTGATGCACCAAGGGCAGGATGGGGTAGCCGACGATGTCTGTCTCCTGCCTGAGCAGATCGAAATCGAGCGCGGAAACGTCCGTCCGTGCCGCGATCGCCTCGGCCGCCTCCTGCGGGATCACACCACACTTCGCCTCCGCCTTCGCCAGCGCCACCTCGACCTCGGCATAGCGCGCGACCAGCGCGACGTCGGAGAACACCTCCCGCATCCCGGGCGTGCCGAAGGCGTCGCGGAACAGCATGGAATCGAGCACGGTGGTGGAGGCTGGGAAGGCGGGCATGGGGCGTTTCTTTATGGTTGATGTTCTGTGTGGGCGATAGCTTACGCAGGCCGTGCAGCTCGGCAATGGACATTCGCAGTTTCGCCACACATTCGTCCCGCCGACATTGCGGCTTGCGTCTCTTCATGGAGCGTCATCCTGAGGTGCCGGAGCGAAGCGAAGGCCTCGAAGGATGCGCAGCCCGGGCGCATCGTGCGCCGTTCATCCTTCGAGGCTCTCCACGCAGCGCTTTGCGCCGCGTGTCTCGCACCTCAGGATGACGGATGATTGCATCGCAATGACGGAGCGGCGTCTGCGTAGCGGGGCGCCCCGTCGCGGATGTCGCTTCGCTCATCCGGGCTACATTCCATCCGCGGGCCTGAAACCGGCGCTCGTCATGGTTGCATTCTCTCCATGGCTGCCCTCACGCAATCGCAGTGAACCAAGCATCCCTCTCGGCAGACCCATTGTTTTCGACCCAAATTTCATTTTGTCGCATTGCCTGCCTGTTTCGTCATGAGGCCCGAGTTTTCGACGTGCAGTTTCTGTTCCGGGACCATCTTCTCGATACCGACCGGCGCGAGCTGAGCCGCGAGCAGGTTCCAATTGCCGTGGAGCCGCAGGTTTTCGATCTCGTCGTCCACCTCATGCAGAACCGCGACCGGGTGGTCAGCAAGGACGAGTTGATCGACAAGATCTGGCACGGACGCAGCGTCTCCGAATCCACCCTGACCAGCCGGATCAACGCGGCGCGCAAGGCGGTCGGCGACAGCGGCGCCAGCCAGGCGCTGATCCGCACCATCGCCCGCAAGGGGTTTCGCTTCGTCGGCGATGTCGAGGCCAAGGATGGCGCGACGGGTGAAGCGACCGCGCCGACAGCCGGCCGCACCGCATGGGTGCAGAGCGCGGCGCTCACGCTTCCCGAGCGGCCTGCGATCGCCGTGCTGCCATTCACCAATATGAGCGGCGAGGCCGGGCAGGACTATTTCTCCGACGGCATCAGCGAGGACATCATCACGGCGCTGTCGAAGCTGCGCTGGTTCTTCGTCATCGCGCGCAACTCATCCTTCGTCTACAAGGGCCGCGCCGTGCACATCAGCGAGGTCGCGCGCGAGCTCGGCGTACGCTACGTGGTGGAAGGCAGCGTGCGGCGGAGCGGCGAGCGGGTGCGCATCTCGGCCCAGCTCAACGACGTCTCGACCGGCAGCCATCTCTGGGCCGAGCGTTACGACCGCGAGCTCGCTGACATCTTCGCCGTGCAGGACGAGATCACCGAGGCGATCGTCGCCGCGATCGAGCCGCAGCTCTATGCCGCCGAAAGCTTTCGCGCCCAGCAGAAGCCGCCGGGGAGTCTCGACGCCTGGGACCTCGTGATGCGCGCATTATCGCATCACTGGCGCATCACGCGCGAGGACAACGCCGTCGCGCAAGCGCTGCTCGAAAAGGCCGTCGCGATCGATCCCGCCTACGGCAAGGCGCTGGGCCTGCTCGCAACCAGCCACATCTTCGGCGCGCATATGGGCTGGGCCGACATGGCTGCGACCGTGCCGGTTGCCGAGCGCGCGGCGCTTGCTGCCGTGGAGGCCGATCGCGAGGACGCCTTCGCCCATCACGGCCTCGCCTACGCCTATCTGTTCCGCCGCCGCTTCGACGACGCGCTGGCCGAATTCGAGCTGGTCTTGCGACTCAATCCGAACTTCGCGATGGCGCATGCCTTTTACGGCGTGACACTGTGCTACGCCGGACGGTGGCAGGATGGCGATGCCGCCGCGCGCCGTGCGCTGCGGCTGAGCCCGCGCGACCCGCTCGCGGCGATCTATTGCGGGGTTGCGGCCTATGCCCGCTTCGTCGGCCGCGACTACGAGGGAGCCGTGCAGATGGCGCGGGAGTCGATGCGGCAGCGCGGCGATTTCGTCGGCGCGCACCGCGTGCTGACGGCGGCGGCCGGGATGTCGGGAGATCCGGCGCTCGCAGCGTCCGCCTTGGAAGGTCTGCGCCGCGCCCAGCCCGAGGTCTCGCTCGCCTGGATCACGCGCGAGCTGCCGATGCTGCGCGACGAGGATCGTTCGCATTATCTGGAAGGATTGCGGCGCGCGGGAATGAGGTGACGGCGGCGCGACAATGAGCGCGCGCCTTCCCTCATGACGGCCACGATCGCGGGGCCAAGCGCTAATCGTCGTCGGGCCCGAACAGCCTGATCTGCGGGAAGCCGCCGCGCGGCCGGCTGGCGTAATCGCGCGCCTCGGTATCTTCGCGGATGTTGCGCGCGACGTCGTCCCAGTCGGTGCGGTCACGCATACCGCGCTGCTCGCGGGAATCGTAGTGGCGGCGCTCCGTCCAGCGCTCGCGACGCTCCATCCGTCGCCGCTCCGACGCAGCGCGCTTCACGTCGGAATCTTTCGCCTTGGCATAGGCGTTGTCAGGTGAAGAGACCGGATCGGTCGAAGCCTGCTGCTCGGCAGGTTTTGCGGCTTTCGGTAACGATGCGACTGCCGGCCTGGATTGTTCCTTCGTCTGTTCCCTGGACTGTTCTTTGGGCGGCTCGACCGCGGCAGCTTGTGAAGGCGGGGGCGCTGTCGGTTCGGCATTCGCCTGGGCGGGCTGCGTATCAGGCTTTGCTTCGGCCTGCGCCGGCGTCGCAGCGATCGCGCCGAAGACTTGCGTGCCGGTGAGATAATTGACGCGTTCCGAGGGCGCGTTGGTCGCTGCCGGCGCGCCAGCGGATGCGGCGCGCTGCGCCACCTTGCTGGTGTCGGGGCCCTGTTTGGACGCGACCGGATTCATGATGTTGCCGGCGACGATGCCACCGCCGAGACCAATGGCGATGGCTGCGATGATGGTTCCGGCACCGACGAAATAGGCTGTCGAGGCGCGCATTGATCCACTCCCTCTTTGGAGCGAGCAACGCACGTTGATTGCCAGATGTTCCTGATGCAGGAGCGGTTCCCGGAGGAAACCGCCGCGTCAGATCTGCTGCGCGACCTTCTCGAGCCCGATCAGGCGGGCGAGCTTGCGCACTTCTTCCTTCTGATCGTCACGCAGTTGGAACAGCAGCGGCATTGCGGCCGACTTCAACTGCTGGACCTCGTCGCAATTCGGATCGATCTGCGCGCTGGGCGGCGCGTTCGGATTGGAGAGCTTGTTGGCCGAAATCTTGCGGACGACGTTGCGCAGGGCGGTCTCGACCGAAGGCCAGTAATATTCCTGCGACGAGGACAGCTTCAGGCGATCCCTGATGCCGGAGATCTGTGCGTCGGACAGCAAGGTATAATGTTTCTGCGGCTGCGGCTTGGCCACAACCTTCGGCTTGGCCGGAACTTCGACGGCGGGAACCTCAGCCGCGGCGGGCGCTTCGGACACCGCCGGCGCGGCCTTCAACGGCTCCTTGGGCATCGGGAAATCGGTCGGGGTGGCGGCGGCGAAGGCCTGACGCAGCGGCTCGGCCAGCACGGGCGCCTGCGAAAGCCGGTCGGCCGGCACCTGGACCGGCTCGATCGCGGCCGAAGCCAGGGCAAGGGTCGGGACCAGACGGTCGGCCTTGGCGGCGCGATTGGTTGCAAGGGGCTTCGCCGGAGGCGCCTGCGACATCATCTCTTCGCTGACGCTGGGCACGCTGTCGCGGCCAAGGATGGCAGTGGTGGCAGCGCCGAGGACAAGGAAGCAGGTCAACACAACGATGGTGATGGCTTTGGACAAACGTCTCTCCGGGAACCGCCGCTTCACGAGTTTGTCAACGTTGCCCGTGAAAAAGGAACGAATTAAGGCTTGAGTGTGCCTTCGTTGCGACAATCAGCATGCCTGCAACGACACGCGGCGCAAAAAGCCAACGAAATCAGGCGGCTGCGGCCAGATCGTAGGCGTCCTGGATGTCCGAGACGATCTCCGAGGCCTCCCACACCGCGCGCGGCTCGACCGATTGCAGGGTCACTGTCCAGTTGCCGCCCCGGCGGGTACGGGGAACGCTGACAATGTCAAAGCGCACGTTGCGGCACAGCGGGTGACGGGCCAGCGCATGGGCGACGCGGATGCGGATTTCGTCCAAGGTCGCGGCTGTCTTGCTGTTGAGATAATCGAAGTCCATCGCCTGTCCCTCTCGGTCCTGATTGGCGGCCGTGAGGGGATTCTTGGCGGGCGTTGGTTAATCCACCGTTAAGTGGGGCATTTCGAGCAGGCGCTCGATTAACTGTGATCGGGGCAACCCGTCCCGGCCCTTTCCGCAATCCTACGGAGAGAGGCGCACGCTCGCCTCTCGATATTCGGCCACCGTCCGCGCCACGAGATCGTCGACGGCGAGCACCTCGGTGACCCCGGAGGTGGAGTGTCCGCCGCTCCAGATATCGCGCCAGCGCTTCGGCCGATTCTCGCGCGCGGCGACGTCGATATCTTCAGCAATGTTGATCGCGCCGCGCGCTGGCAAATCGTCGGGGTCGAGCCCGGCGGCCACGATCGAGGGCCTGAGCATGCTGGTCTGCAGGCCGGTGAACGCAGTGGTGAGAAGAATATCGTCGGCAGTGCTCTCGACCAGCATCCGCTTGTAACGTTCATCCGCCGCGCTCTCACGCGTCGCAATGAACTTGGTGCCCATATAGGCGAGATCGCAGCCGAGCACTTCGGCCGCGTGCAGCGCACGGCCGTCGCTGATGCCGCCCGCGAGGACGATGATGCCGTCGTAGAACGCGCGCACCGCACGGACGAAGGCGAACGGGTTGAGCCAGCCGGTCTGCCCGCCCGCACCCGCGGTGAGCAGCACCAGCCCGTCGGCACCTGCTTCCGCCGCGCGCTCGGCGTGGCGGATCGAAGCGACGTCCGCCAGCACCAGCGCGCCTGCATCATGCAGCGGCTTCAACACCGGCGCCGGTGAGCCCACCGACGTGATGACGATCTCCGGCTTGTGTCGCAGCAGCATTGCGAGATCCTGCTCGAGCCGTGCGTTCGAGCGGTGCACGATCAGGTTCGGACAGAGCGGCGCGGCCTTGCGGCCGGTCTGGTCCTCGTGCTGACGCAGCCTCGTCTCGATCGCGATGAGCCATTCGTCGAGCTGGTCCGTGCTGCGGCAATTCGCGGTGGGGAAGCTGCCGATCACCCCGCTCCGGCAGGCGGCGACCATGAGCTCGACGCCCGACACCAGGAACATCGGCGCTGCGATCAGCGGCAGAGCGAGACGATCGCCGAAGCGTTGCAGTCGATCGGATGTCATGCAAATCTCCTCGTCACGCATGCCTCCCTCGCGCGGGCTTTGTCGTTTCCTCCCGCAGTCTCTGTGCTAGCGTCGTCGGCAACATTGGCACGTCAGAAGCCGGTTACAAAGCAACGAGGAAACATATGTCCGATCCGCTCCACGCATCGTCCCCGACTTGCGCGCAGACGCTGCGGGCACTGTCGCGCTATCCCGGCCGTACCGCTTTCGCTTGGCCCGAGGGATCGCTGAGCTATCAAGGCACGATCGACCTGATCGGACGCATCCAGGGCGTGTTCATGCGGCTCGGATTGCAGACGGGCGCGCGCGTCGCCTTCCTCACCGCGAACCGCGCCGACACCTGGTGCGCCGGCGTCGCCGCGCAATTGTCGCGGCTCTGCATCACCTGGCTGCATCCGTTGGGATCGCTGGAGGACCAGCTGTTCCAACTCGAGGACTCCGAGGCCGAGATGCTGGTGGTCGATGCGGCCGCCTTCCGCGACCGCGGCGGCGAGCTCTCCGCGAGGGCGAGCCGGCTTAAGGCGGTCTTCACGATGGGGCCGGCCGGCTATGGTGTCGATCTGCTCGCGGCCGTCGACAGCACAGGACACGCCAGCCCGGTGTGCCTCGCCGGCGCCGACGATCTGTCCACACTGAACTACACCGGCGGCACGACAGGCAAATCCAAGGGTGCGCTGCGCTATCACCGCGAGAATGCCGGAGCCGCCGCCGCGATCCTGGCCGATTTCGAGATCCCCGACGCGGCATGCTATCTCACCGTCGCGCCGATCAGCCACGTTGCCGGCACGAAGGTGCTGCCGACCCTGATGCGCGGCGGCACCGTGCACATGCTGAGGGGTTTCGATCCCGACGCCGTGCTGGCCACGATCGCGCGCGAGCGCATCAACTTCACGCTGTTCGTGCCGACCATGATCTATGTGCTGCTCGATCATCCGGCGCTTGACAAGACCGACCTGTCCTCGCTCGAGCTGGTGCTCTACGGGGCGTCGGCGATGTCGCCGAGCCGGCTGGTCGAAGGCATCGAGCGCATCGGACCAGTGTTCTCGCAGCTCTACGGCCAGACCGAATGCTATCCGGTCTCGGTGCTGCGCAAGGCGGATCACGATCCCAAACAGCCGGAGCTGTTCTTGTCCTGCGGCTTCCCGATCGCAGCCTGCGAGGTCAGGATCCTCGACGACAACGACCGGGAAGTGAAGACGGGCGAGGCCGGCGAGATCTGCGTGCGCGCCCCGCATGTGATGGCGGAGTACTGGAAGCGGCCCGACATCACCGCCGAGACGCTGAAGAACGGCTGGGTGCACACCGGCGACATCGCGCGCCAGGATGAGCGCGGCTACGTGTTCATCCTCGACCGCAAGAAGGACATGATCGTCTCGGGCGGCTTCAACATCTTCCCGCGCGAGGTCGAGGACGTGCTGTCGCAGCACGCCGATGTCGCGATGGTCGCGGTCGTCGGCATTCCCGACGAGAAATGGGGCGAAGCCGTCACCGCCATCGTCGTGCCGCGCGAGGGCGCAAGGCCCGATCCGGACGAGCTGATCAATCTGGTCAAGACCCGGAAAGGCTCGGCCCATGCGCCCAAGCAGATCCAGTTCGTCAAGCAGCTGCCCATGACCGGCGTCGGCAAGGTCGACAAGAAGGTGCTGCGCGCGGGCTTCTGGAGCGGTCGGGACCGCATGGTGGGGTAGGTACCCGGGATTCTACGGGGCCGTTGTGGCCCCGGCACCACAACGCGCGACGGAGTGCACGCCGCCGAGCCCCGCGCGATTGCCGGCGAATCGGGGAATCACCTAGACCGCTGATGGGGCTGGGAAGCGGAGAGTAAGATGAGAGTCGCTTCCCTGGAAAGTGCAGTCGCCGCGGTCACGTTGATCACGGCTATCATCGTGGTGCTGTGGGAGATCAAGATCTTCTACGGAGTGTGAACTGGCAGGATGCGTGCGTCGAGCAAGAGCTCGCAGCCAAGTATCCCTTCCGCGGCGGCGGAAGCCTGCCGTTCAAGCCAACCCGAAGAGCGACGCTTGCGTCACACTCACCGCTTCTCGATCACGAGGCTCTGCACCGCGCGGCCGAAATAGCCCTGCCGGTCCGCCAGCCGCGACATCGCAAGGCCTGCGCCATCGGGACCGATCCAGGAGTCGCCGTCGAGCAAAATCCACTCGCCGACAGGCTGGCGCGCGAAGCTCACGGTGAGATCAGCATTGATGTAGGTCCAGGCGCGGAAATCGAGCGTCGAGGCGGTACCGTTGGAGAAATCGGCCGCGACCACGGCGCGCATGGCCTGCGAGATCGCTTCGCCTTCGATGAGCGGATGATCGACGCGAAACCAGATCGCGCCGGCACCGGCCTGACCGAAGCGGCCGCGCGCGGCGCGCATCGAGACCGAACGCACGAATGGGCTGGTGGCGGCGTGACCGTCCTCGATCAGGGAGTCCTCAGGCGACGGCAACGTGACCGGCAGCTCCTTGACCTCGTCCGGCAGCGCCTGCACCTGGCGCCTCACCTTGAGCACGGTGGCGCCGACGACCTGCACGCCGTCGGCGAGCAGCTTGATCTCGCAGAGCTGGATCTTGCGGCCCTCGCGCAGCACTTCGCTCGCAATCGTGAGCGGCGCCACCGGCACCGGGCGCATCAGATCGATGGTGACGCGCGCGATGTCCATCGGAGCAGGCGTCGGAATGCGCTCGGCCGCCCACGTCACCAGCGATGCCGGCGCCGAGCCGTGCTGCATGCGCCTGTCCCAGGGACCGGCGGCATCCGGGCTGGTGACGACGCTATTGCCCTCGACGCGGTAGATGGGGGGCATATCGACTGCCCTCACAACGGGGGATCGATCGCCTCGTCATATTCCTTCTTGAAGCGCGCGATCAGTTCTGCGGCGGGGACGACTTTGTCGATGCTGCCGATGCCCTGGCCCGAGCCCCAGATCTCCTTCCAGGCCTTCGGCTTGGCGCGTTCGCCGGAGGCGTCGGTGCCGAAGTTCATCTTGGACGGATCGGAGGTCGGAAGATTCTCCGGATCCATGCCGGCGGCGAGGATCGAGGGCTTCAGATAGTTGCCGTGCACGCCGGTGAAGAGGTTGGAATAGACGATGTCGTCGGCCGTCGAGCCCGCGATCATCTCCTTGTACTTCTCGACCGCGTTGGCCTCCTTGGTCGCGATGAAAGCCGAGCCGATATAGGCGAAGTCGGCCCCTAGGATGCGCGCCGCACGGATCGCCTTGCCGTTGCCGATCGCGCCCGACAGCGCGATCGGGCCGTCGAACCACTTCCGCGTCTCCGCGACGAAGGCGAGCGGGGAGATGGTGCCGGCATGGCCGCCGGCGCCGGCCGCGACCAGGATCAGGCCGTCGGCGCCCTTCTCGATCGCCTTGTGCGCGAATTTCTGGTTGATGACGTCGTGGAAGACGATGCCGCCCCAGCCGTGCACGGCCTGGTTCAGCTCCTCACGCGCACCGAGCGAGGAGATGACCATCGGCACCTTGTACTTGGCGCAGAGCTGCATGTCGTGGTCGAGCCGGTTGTTCGACTTGTGCACGATCTGGTTGACCGCGAACGGCGCCGACGGCCGCTCGGGATGGGCGCGGTCATAGGCCGCGAGCTCCTCGGTGATGCGTGCCAGCCATTCGTCGAGCAGCTCCGGCGGCCGCGCGTTCAGCGCCGGAAACGAGCCGACCACACCCGCCTTGCACTGCGCGATCACGAGATCGGGCACCGAGATGATGAAGAGCGGCGAGCCGATCACGGGGATCGACAGGCGCCCTTTGAACAAGGCAGGCATGGACATTGCGAAACGATCCTCTGTTGGCGGGTCGATGGCAGGTTGGGCACCATACCAACAAGGCAATCTTTCCACTGTCAAGTATTGCGTTTGCACGCCGTGGGGAGGCGGCTGCCGCAATTCCAAGGAACGGAATTCCTCTGCTGTCATTCCGGGGCGACGCGCAGCGTCGAACCCGGAATCCATCGTGCGTCAGCGCGCGCGGCGAAATGGATTCCGGGCTCGCGCTTCGCGCGCCCCCCGGAATGACAGCGAACGCCTACCCGATCAGATCCGGATTGATCAGCCGCTCGAACGAGAACATCTCGTCCCACTTCTCCTGCGTCAGCAGCTTGCGCTCGACCACCACGATCTGGTGCAGCGACTTGCCGCTCTTGTAGCCCTCGCGCGCGATCTCGGCGCATTGCTTGTAGCCGAGCAGCGGCTTCAGCACCGTGACGATGCCGAGCGAGTTCAGCACCATGTTGCGGGTGTGCTCCTCGTTGGCGGTGATGCCGACGACGCAATTCTCGCGCAGGCTGTTGACCGCGCGCTCCATGGTGCGGATCGAGAAGAACAGCGCGAACGAGATCACCGGCTCCATCACGTTGAGCTGGAGCTGGCCGGCGCTGGCGGCGAGCGTCACCGTGGTGTCGAGGCCGATGACGAGGAAGCTGGTCTGGTTGACGACCTCGGGGATCACGGGGTTGACCTTGCCCGGCATGATCGAGGAGCCCGGCTGAAGCTGCGGCAGGTTGATCTCGTTGAAGCCGGCGCGCGGGCCGGAGGCGAGCAGGCGGATGTCGTTGCAGATCTTCGTCAGCTTGCTCGCCGTGCGCTTCAGGACACCCGAGAGCTGCACATAGGCCCCGGTGTCCGAGGTCGCCTCGACGAGATCGCCGGCGAGGATGAAATCGACGCCGGTGAGTGCGCTCAAATGCCGGACCGCGAGCTTGGGATAGCCGACGGCCGCGGTCACGGAGGTACCGATCGCGGTGGCGCCGAGATTGATCTCGCGCAGCAGCGCCCGCGCTTCCGAGATGCGGTCCACCTCCTCACCGATCGTGGTGCCCCATCCCCGGAATTCGGCCCCCAGCGACATCGGCACGGCATCCTGGAGATGCGTGCGGCCCATCTTCAGCACGCGGTCGAACTCACGCCCCTTGGTGAAGAAAGCCTCCTGGAGCTGGCGCAGTGCGGTCATGTAGCTCTCGAGCCGCAGGATCAGCGCGAGGCGAAACGCGGTCGGATAGGTGTCATTGGTCGACTGGCCATAATTCACATGATCGTTCGGGCTGACATGCTGGTACTCGCCCTTCTTGAAACCCAGCGATTCCAGCGCGAGGTTCGCGATCACCTCGTTGGCGTTCATGTTGGTGGAGGTGCCGGCGCCGCCCTGGATGAAGTCGGTGACGAACTGATCCATCATGTCGCCGGCGATGACGCGATCGCATCCCAGGATGATCGCGTCGGCGACCTTGGCGTCGATCGCCCCGAGGTCGCGATTGGCCATGGCGGCGGCCTTCTTGACGTAACCGAGCGCCTTCACGAAGTAAGGCTCCTGGTTCATCGGAATGCCGGTGATGTGGAAGTTCTCCTTACCCCGGATGGTCTGGACGCCGTAATAGATGTCGTCGGCGATCTCACGCTGTCCGAGGAAGTCCTGCTCCGTGCGGCTCATGGGCGCTCCTTAGTTGCTCGCGCGCGGCGAGGTCACGTCAGTTCTGGCACAGCGCGCTTGTCACGAAAGTGTCGGTGCGGCAGTCGTCCGGTTTGCGTTGCCGGCCCGGGATCAGGACCTTGGCCGAGCATTTCTCGGCGGAGTCTGCGTTCAGGCTCTTGCCTTCCTTATAGCCCTTGCTCTGGCAGAGCTGGTCGGCGGCGTGCTTGCAGTCGGGGGCGCCGTTCGACGAGGCCGGACAGGCCACCCGCCCCGACACCATGGTCGAGGGCTTGGCCAGCCGCGACAGGTCGTTCATGGTCTCGCTGGGACTTTTGATCGGCGGCAGGATCGAGGGCAGCTTGTCGAACAGCTTGCCCATTTCATTGATCAGCCCGGGATTTTCCTCGCGCGCCGGCGGCGCCGAAGGATCGGGTGTCGACGGCGGCGGAGCTGCCTGCGGCCCCTGATCCTGCAGGCCAAGCGTCGGAGGCGCGGATTGCGGCCAAGCCGTCCCGCCCGCGGCGAGCAGGAGCAGCAGCGCCGCTGACATCAGCGTCCCCAGCCGCGCCGCCGGATTGCCGGATCGAACCATCATGATGGCAACCGTAGCCGAAGCCGGCCCGACGGCAAAGCCGCCTTGGAGTCTACTGATTAAGCATGATCTTCTCGGAAAACCGCTTCGCACTCTTCCGGATCATGCTCAAGAGCATTTTCGGTTCTGATTGAATCAGAACCGAAGCTCTATATTCTTGTTTTGACGCGTTTTCTTCACGCGAACCGGTGTCCACTTCGCTCGAAAACGCTCTAGCTAGATCAATTTGATCGCGATGACGAAGCCCAGCACCAGTGCCGCAGCACCGACCGCCACCACAAGACCGAGATGCTTCTCGATCTTGACGCGGATCCAGTCGCCATAGCGGTTGAGCAGGATCGCGACGATGAAGAAGCGCCCGCCGCGCGCGACGACCGAGAACAGGACGAACAAAAGCAGATTGTAGCCGGCAAAGCCCGAGGTGATGGTGACGAGCTTGTATGGGATCGGCGTCAGCCCCTTGAGCAGGATGATCACCGCGCCCCATTCGGCGTATTTGGCACGGAATCCGTCGACCTGATCGCCGAGCCCGTAGAGCTGGATCAGCCAATGACCCAGCGAGTCATAGAGCAGCGCGCCGATGGCGTAGCCGAGAACCCCGCCGAGCACCGAGGTCACGGTACAGACGGCTGCATAGAGCCAGGCACGCTGCGGGCGCGCCAGGGACATCGGGATCAGCATGACATCCGGCGGGACCGGAAAGAAGGAGCTTTCGGCGAAAGACACGATGCCCATGATCCAGAGCGCATAGGGCTTGTGGGCGGCGTCGATGCACCAGTCGTAGATACGTTTCAGCATGGCGCCGCGATGAAGCACCATGGGACGGATTTGTCCATGCCGAGATTGAGGCGAATTATGACACTTCTAGTGGCGCTTGCGCGCGGCGCGGCCCTCGAGCGCGACAATTGGCCGCCTGGCGGCCACCCGCGGTGACGCGACCTTGGACAGCTTCATCGACGATTTCGGCAGCTTCTCGGCGATGCCGAGCATGTCTTCCCGCCTTGTCATCTCGCGCCAGACGTCCTCGGGGCGCACGCCGGCAGAGGCCCAGAGTACGGTGAGATTGTACAACAGATCGGCGCTTTCGCGGATGACGGCGTCGGTGTCGCCATTGACGGCATCGATCACGACCTCGATGGCCTCTTCGGCGAGCTTCTTTGCCATTTTGGAGGGCCCGCGCTGAAACAGCCGGGCCGTACGCGATGTTGCCGGATCAAGATCTCTGGCCGCGAGCACAGCCAGATATAGCCGCTCAAGCGAATCACTCATGATACTCAAAACTACTCTAAACAAATGGCGAGCGTGTTAACGCACGGCAATAAAAGCAGAAAACAGGCCGACGCGGCAAGCGCGACGGCCTGTCCCGGTTAATCCGAGCTGCCGCAGTTAGTAGCAGTTCTGGTAATATCCCTGGCCGCACGCCTCGGACGGAGCGGTGCCGCCATAGCGCTGATACTGGTAGTTCGGGCCCGGTCCGTAATAGGGGCCGTAGGCCGGGCCGCTGTAATAGGCGGGACCGCCGTAATAGCCGTAGCCCGGACCGTAGTCATAGGCGTAGGAATCGCGGGTCGCGGCGATGGCAAGACCAGTGCCGATGGCCGCGAAAGCCGCAGCTGCGGCCGCGCCGCCTCCACCGCCGTGCCAGTGGCGACCGCCCGCATAGGAAGCGGTAGGGGCAACCGCGGTCAACGCCAACACCGCGGCAGTGGCAAGAACGGCCTTGCGGCCGGCAAACTTCGAAAGGCTGTCAAACATCTCCTGGACCCTCCTTGGGACCTCGAATGGTGCCTGCAGACAGGCTCATGTCTTTCAAGCACGCAGCCCCATGTTGGGTTCCCCAACCCCAACACAAGCTGAACAGGGTTGCGTGATCGTGACGCAACCGCCGCTCATGCTCCGTTCATGTTGGCAGGGAGAGACTAATCGCCAGCCGGCGCTGCGAGCGTCACCAAACCACAACAATGCGGGACCGGCGCAACTGATGTCGAAATTCAAGACGACGGCCCTTCGTTGCCTGCTGGCTCTCTCGATTACGCTCGTTGCACGCGGTGTCAGCGCGGCCGAGACCGTTGCGCCGTCCTCCGTTGCGATTCACTTCACCTTCGACCGCCCGCTCGACGCCAGCATGGCGCCGTTCTTCCTTGCGGCGAAGGACGGAAGGTTCAGCGCCGAGCATCTCAACGTGTCCTTCAGCAGCGCGAGCGGATCGCCGGAGGCGCTCGCACGCGTCGCCAAGGGCGACAGCGAGCTTGCACTCGTCGACATCAACGAGCTGATCCGGTTTCGCGACAAGGAGGATGCGGCGCCGGTCAAGGCGGTGTTCGTGCTGTTCAACCGCGCGCCCTACGCAATCGTCGCGCGCAGGAGCCGCGGCATCAATGTCTTGCCGGATCTCGATGGCAAGACCGTGGGCGTTGCCGACGGCGATCTGTCGATGCGGCTATGGCCGGCGCTGGCGCAGCAGAACGGCATCAAGACATCGCACGTCAAATTCCACAAGATGAGCGCAGCCGTCCGCGAGCCGATCCTGTCCGCGGGACAGGTCGATGCCGTCGCGGGCTTCAGCTATCTCTCCCCGGTGAACCTGCGTGATCGCGGCGTGCCCGGAGCGGACCTCGTCGTGCTGCGTTATGCCGACTATGGCTGCGAGGCCTATGGCTTCGCGGTGGTGGCCAATGCCGCCTTCGCCGCAGCAAAGCCGGATGCCGTGAAGGGTTTCGTCCGCGCCTTGGTTGCCGGCGTCGCTGCCACCATCAAGGAACCGACGCGGGCGGCGGACGTGGCCACGAGCCGCATCGACGGCGGCGACCGCGACCTCGAGCTGGAACGCCTGCGCACCGTCCTCGCCGACAACATCCTGACCGACGAGGTCAAGCGCAACGGCCTTGGCGGTATCGAGCCACTGCGCCTGGAGCGCTCGATCGACCAGGTCGCGCAGGACTTCAAATTCCGCAAGCGGCCCACGGCGGGCGACATCTTCGACGACCGCTTCCTGCCGCCGGTCGCGGCGCGGCTGATCAATTGAGCAAAACCCGTAGCTTCCACTGTATCTCGCAGGCAATCCCTGCTTAGAATACGGGCCCCGCTATTTGCCTGAGTTACCCGTCCGCATGTCCATTTTCAGCCTCTACACCCGCGTTCTCGAGTTGCTTGGCAAGGAGGCGCGGCTGGGCTGGCTGCTGGCGTTTGCCAATCTCCTGCTGGCCGCCTCGCAGTTCGCCGAGCCAGTCCTGTTCGGCCGCATCGTCGACGTGCTCTCCGGCAAGTCGGTCGCCGGTTCGACCTCGGCCTGGCCGTTCCTCATCGCCTGGGTCGCGTTCGGGCTCTTCACCATTCTGTGCAGCGCGCTCGTGGCCTTGCAGGCGGACCGGCTCTCGCACCGGCAGCGCCAGGCCGTGCTGACCGACTATTTCGAGCACATCCTGCAACTGCCGCTGACCTTCCACTCCGGCACCCATTCGGGCCGGCTGATGAAGGTCATGCTCAACGGCACCGACGCCTTGTGGCGGCTGTGGCTCGGCTTCTTCCGCGAGCACTTTGCCGCGATCCTCTCGGTCGTGGTGCTGCTGCCGCTGTCGCTCTACCTGAACTGGCGGCTCGCGATCCTCTTGTTCGTGCTCTGCATCGTCTTCACCGCGCTGACGACCTTCGTGGTGCGCAAGACCTTCGGCATGCAGATGGAGGTCGAGGAGCACTACAGCGAGCTCTCCGCGCGCGCCTCCGATGCGCTCGGCAACGTCGCGCTGGTGCAGAGCTTCGTCCGTGTCGAGTCCGAGGTGAAGGGGCTGCGCTCCGTCGCCGATCAATTGCTCGAAGCGCAGATGCCGGTGCTGTCCTGGTGGGCACTCGTCACCGTGATCACGCGCGCCTCCACCACCATCACGGTGCTGGCGATCTTCTCGCTCGGCATCGCCCTGCACGACCAGGGGCTAACTTCCGTCGGCGAGATCGTGATGTTCGTGAGCTTCGCGACGATGCTGATCCAGAAGCTCGAGCAGGTCGTGGGCTTCATCAACAACGTGTTCATGGAGGCGCCGCGGCTGCGCGAGTTCTTCAATGTGCTCGACGCCGTGCCCGCGGTGCACGACCGGCCCGACGCGATCGATGCCGGCAGGCTGTCCGGCCTCGTCGAGTTCAACGACGTCACCTTCTCCTATGACGGCAAGCGGCCGGCGATCGAGGACCTCACCTTCACCGCGCTGCCCGGCCAGACCATCGCGCTGGTCGGCCCGACCGGTGCCGGCAAATCAACCGCGATCGCGCTGCTGCATCGCGCCTTCGATCCGCAATCCGGCTTCATCAAGATCGACGGCATGGACGTGCGCGGCGTGACGCTGACCTCGCTGCGGCGGAACATCGGCGTCGTGTTCCAGGAAGCGCTGCTGTTCAACCGTTCGATCGCGGAGAATTTGCGCGTCGGCAAGCCGGATGCGACCGAGGCCGAGATGCGCAAGGCGGCGGAGCGCGCGCAGGCGCTCGAATTCATCGAGCGCAGCGGCGGATTCGAGACCAATGCCGGCGAGCGCGGCCGCATGCTGTCCGGCGGCGAGCGGCAGCGCCTGTCGATCGCCCGCGCGCTGCTGAAGGACCCGCCGATCCTGATCCTGGACGAGGCCACCAGCGCGCTCGACGCCGTCACCGAGGCCAAGGTGAATGCCGCTCTCGACGAAGTGATGAAGGGCCGCACCACCTTCGTGATCGCCCATCGCCTCTCCACCATCCGCAATGCCACGCGGATCCTGGTGTTCGAGAACGGCCGCGTGATCGAAGGCGGAACCTTCGATGAACTCGTGGCCAAAGGCGGCCATTTTGCCGAGCTCGCGAGGGCTCAGTTCATGGTGCAGGACAGCGCACGGGCCAGCGTGACGGCCTCCGAGGCTGCCGCGACGGCTGCCAAATCCCCCTAGCAAGTCCCCATAGCACCGTCGAAATTCGGCCTATTTCATCGCGGAATACCGCACCGAGCCCCTATTCTCGACGCACCAGCCGGTATAGGTTTGCGGCGCCGCAAGCGGCGGCGCTTAAATTTCAGAACCGACAATCAGATCACGAGAGCCGCCCGTGTCAGGCGGGTCTCCAAGGACCGGAATCGGATAGTGCACGCCCTACGCCCGCTGCTTCGCAAATCCTTGTTCAACCTGTTCGCTGCGACGCTCGCCTGTGCCGCGCTGCTTGCGCCGCGCGCGGCGAGCGCCGAGGCGCTGCTGCTGATCGAGGCCGATAGCGGCAAGGTGTTGCAGGCCGATAATGCGACGGTTCCCTGGTATCCGGCCTCCGTCACCAAGATCATGACGGCCTATGTGACGCTGAAGGCGGTCAAGGACGGCAGGCTCACGCTCGACACGCTGCTCACGGTTTCGCCGACGGCCGCCTCGCAATCGCCCTCGAAGATGGGGTTCCGTCCGGGAACGCAGCTCACCGTCGACAACGCGCTGAAGATGATGATGGTCAAGTCGGCGAACGACATGGCCGTGGTGCTGGCCGAAGGCGTCGGCGGCTCGATCGACGGCTTCTCCGCGATGATGAACGACACCGCGCGGAAGCTCGGCATGACGCAGACCAGCTACGTCAATCCGAACGGCCTGCCCGCCGACGGCCAGATCACCTCGGCGCGCGATCTCGGCATCCTCGCGCGCTCGTTCCTGCGCGACCTGCCGGAATACGAATATTTCGTGCACATCCCGGCAATCCGCTTCGGCAAGCGCGTCACCGGTAATTTCAACAAGCTGATCGGCCGTTATCCCGGCGCCGACGGTTTCAAGACCGGCTTCATCTGCGCCTCCGGCTACAATCTCGTCGCATCGGCGACGCGCAACGGCCGCCGGCTGATCGCGGTGGTGCTGGGCTCCAATTCCGGCACGGCGCGCGCAGTGAAGGCGGCGCAGCTGCTGGAGCGCGGCTTCAGCCAGGACAATCTGACATGGCTGCGCCCCTCGCTCGGCACGGTCGAGAACCTCGTGCCGGTCGACGCCTCGCCGCCGAACCTGCGCGACGAGATGTGCGGGCCCCACCGCAAGCGGCCGGCGAGCGACGACGACGATGCGCTGATCGCGGCCAATGGCAGCCCATCAGGATCGGCCTCCGCGACCGGCGGCGAAGCCCAGATGACATTCTTCACCGCCGGCCTGCAGCCACCGCTGATGAAGGCCTCCGAGCTGATGGCCTCGGCGCCGGCGGCGGCCGAGCCCGTACTGGTCTACACCGGCCCGACCCGCACCGGCACCGCCCTGATCGCGGCGGTCGCGGCCGATGCCGACCAGCAGGCGGCTTCCAAGCCGCGTGGCAAGAAGTCGCGCGTGGCCAAGAAGCCGGATGCGGCCGACAAGCCGAAGGACGCGGGCAAGGATGCCAGCAAGGACACCAAGACGGCGGCCGTGAAGCCTGCTGCCAAGCCGGCCGAGGGCAGGAACGACGGCAAGAACGACAGCAAGACTGCGACGAAGCCGGCGGCGCCCAAGCATGCTGCCGCCAAGCACGAGACGGCGACAAAACCCGCCGAGAAGCCTGCAGCGAGCGGCGATCAGAAGCCTGCCAAACCCAAGGCCGCGACCAAGCCTGCCGCCAAGCCGGCCAACAACAGTTAACGGCGCCCCGCACGGCGGCGACCGGCGCTTCGCACCTGCGGCAGCGCCGTTTGCGATGATTCCAGTAGCCACTCCCCGACCTTTGCCCTAAGCCTCGACGGCTTGCCACCCGTCCCGGCAGGCTCGATACTGGCGGTAATGAGGCAAGCCCGAGACACAACGGGCTCTGGTAAATTGAGGGGAGTTTCCATGGAGCGCATCTGGCTCAAGCAATATCCGCCCGGCGTGCCTGCCGATATCGAGCCGACCCAATACGCATCGCTGGTCGACCTCTTGGAGGAGAGCTTCGCCAAGTTCGCCGACCGCAAGGCGTTCATCTGCATGGACAAGTCGATCAGCTACCGCGATCTCGACCAGATGTCGGTCGCGCTCGCCGCCTATTTGCAGGGCCGCGGTCTACAGCGCGGTGCCCGCGTCGCCATCATGATGCCGAACGTGCTGCAATATCCGGTCGCGACCGCGGCCGTGCTGCGCGCCGGCTTCGCGGTGGTCAACGTCAATCCGCTCTACACGCCGCGTGAGCTCGAGCACCAGCTGAAGGATTCCGGCGCCGAAGCCATCATCGTGCTGGAGAACTTCGCCCACACCGTCGAGCAGGTGATCGCCAAGACCCCGGTGAAGCACGTCATCGTCGCCAGCATGGGCGACCTGCTCGGCTTCAAGGGCGTGATCGTCAATCTCGTCGTTCGCCGCGTCAAGAAGATGGTACCGGCGTGGTCGCTGCCCGGCTCGGTCGCCTTCAACGACGCGCTGTCCGCCGGCCGCGGCATGGCCTTCAACAAGCCAAAACTGTCGCCGGGCGACGTCGCCTTCCTGCAATATACTGGCGGCACCACCGGCGTCTCCAAGGGCGCCACCCTGCTTCACCGCAACATCGTCGCCAACGTCCTGCAGAACGACGCCTGGCTGCAGCCGGCGCTCGCGGCACCGCCGCATGTCGACCAGCTCATGATCGTCTGCGCGCTGCCGCTCTATCACATCTTCGCGCTGACGGCCTGCTACCTGCTCGCGGTGCGCGCCGGCGGCTGCAATCTCCTGATCCCCAACCCGCGCGACATACCGGGCTTCGTCAAGGAGCTGGCGAAATACCAGGTCAACAGCTTCCCGGCCGTCAACACGCTCTACAACGGCCTGATGCACCACCCCGATTTCAAGAAGCTCGACTTCTCCAAGCTGAAGATCTCGAACGGCGGCGGCATGGCGGTGCAGCGGCCCGTCGCCGATCAATGGAAGGCGATCACCGGCTGCTTCATCGCTGAGGGTTACGGCCTGTCGGAGACGTCGCCGACGTTGACCTGCAATCCGGCAACCGCAACCGAGTTCACGGGGACGATCGGCATCCCCGTGCCGTCGACCTACATCTCGATCCGCGACGATGACGGCAACGAAGTGCCGCTCGGCCAGGCCGGCGAGATCTGCGCCAAGGGCCCGCAAGTGATGTCGGGCTACTGGAACAGGCCCGAGGACACCGCCAAGGTGATGACCGCGGACGGCTACTTCCGCACCGGCGACATCGGCATCATGGACGAGAAGGGCTACACCAAGATCGTCGACCGCAAGAAGGACATGATCCTGGTCTCCGGCTTCAACGTCTATCCCAACGAGGTCGAGGAAGTGATCGCGAGCCATCCAGGCGTGCTCGAATGCGCCGTGATCGGCATCCCCGATTCCAAGTCGGGCGAAGCGGTGAAGGCGTTCGTGGTGAAGAAGGATCAAAACCTCACCGCCGAGGCGGTGATCAAGTTCTGTCACGAGCAGCTCACCGGCTACAAGGTGCCCAAGCACATCGAATTCCGCACCGATCTGCCCAAGACCAATGTCGGCAAGATCCTGCGACGCGAGCTGCGTGACGAGAAGAAGGCTCAGGCGGCGTAAGCGCCGTCGCCGGTCCATGACCGCGGTCGGCGACATCGAGCCCTCAGGCGTTCTCGCCTTCTGGCGCGAGGCCGGCCGCGAGCGCTGGTACGAGCGCAGCGACGCTTTCGACGCGGAGGTCAAGCGCCGCTTTCTCGCGCTCTGGGAAAAGGCCGTCGCCGGCGAACTGGCCTCATGGGAAGACAGCGACGATGGTGCGCTCGCGCTCGTCATCGTGCTCGACCAATTCCCGCGCAACATGTTCCGCGGCATGCCCCAGGCCTTTGCCAGCGACAGCCTGGCGCGTGACGTCGCCCGCCGCGCCATCGCGAGGGGTGTCGATGCCAGGGTCGATCCAAGCCTGCTCGAATTCCTCTATCTGCCCTTCATGCATTCGGAGCACCTGCCCGACCAGCTGCATTGCGTCGCGCTGTTTGCGAACACCGACAATACCGAGAACCAGAAATACGCGCGGGAGCACGCCGACATCATCCAGCGGTTCGGCCGCTTTCCCCACCGCAACCGTCTGCTCGGCCGCGACACCACCGAGGAGGAGCAGGCTTTCCTCGACGGCGGCGGCTTTGCCGGCTGATGACATCACGGTGAAGGGCCGCATCCCTCGCCGCTTTCGCCGCCGGCAATATTGTGCAGGCCCGGCGCACGGTCTAAAAAGCGGGACCGATATTCAGGGAGACTGACGATGGCGATCCAGATTGGCGACAAGCTGCCCGAGGCGAAATTCCGCGTGATGACGGCGGAAGGTCCGCAGGTGAAGACCACCGACGATATCTTCAAGGGCAAGAAGGTGGCGCTGTTCGCCGTGCCCGGCGCCTACACCGGCACCTGTCACAAGATGCATCTGCCCAGCATCTTCCTCAACGCCTATGCCATGAAGGACAAGGGCGTCGACACCATCGCCATCGTCTCGGTCAACGACGCCTTCGTCATGAACGCCTGGAAGCGCGACACCGACCAGCGCGACGAGGCGATCTTCCTCGCCGACGGCAATGCCGACTTCGCCAAGGCGATCGGCATGGAGCTCGATGCCTCCGGCAACGGCCTCGGCATCCGCTCCAAGCGCTATTCGATGCTGGTCGAGGACGGCGTGGTCAAGAAGCTGAACCTCGAGGCGATGCCCGGCAAGGTCGAGGTCTCCGGCGGCGATACGCTGCTGGGGCAGCTGTAATTCTCACCGTCATTCCGGGGCGCCTCGAAGAGGCGACCCCGGAATCTCGAGATTCCGGGTTCGGTGCTTCGCACCGCCCCGGAATGACATTCCAACTACTCCGCGACCCGCGCTTGCGTTCTCGCCTTCACGATCCCGTCGCGCGCAAGCTGATCCGCCCGCTCGTTCTCGGGGTGGCCGGCGTGGCCTTTCACCCAATGCCAGCGAACTTCGTGCGCCTTCAGCGCGGCATCGAGGCGCTGCCATAGCTCGACATTCTTCACCGGCTTCTTGTCGGCGGTGCGCCAGCCGTTGCGCTTCCAGCCGTGGATCCAGCCGGTGATGCCCTGCCGGACATATTGGCTGTCGGTGTAGAGATCGACCGTGCACGGCTTCTTCAGCGCTTCCAGCGCGGAAATCGCCGCCATCAATTCCATCTGGTTGTTGGTGGTGTGGCGCTCGCCGCCGTTCAGCTCTTTTTCCTTGTCGCCGAACTTCAGGATCGCGCCCCAGCCGCCCGGCCCGGGATTCCCCGAGCAGGCGCCGTCGGTGTAGATCGTCACATTGGGCTTTTCGCTCACGCGACCAGTCCTGACGGCATCAGCCCGTAATCGCGCGCGCTCGTCACGCTCTGGTGGAAGCGCAGCTTGCGAAAATATTCCAGCGGGTCCTTCGGCTTGACCAGGGCGCCGGGCGGCACGTTGAGCCAGTCGACCAGCCGCGTCAGCAGGAAGCGGATCGCAGCGCCGCGCGCGAGCAGCGGCAGCGCGGCCTGTTCGGCTTCGGAGAGCTTGCGCACGCGGCCATAGGCGTTGAGGAAGGCGCGCGCCTTGGTGACGTTGAAGGAATGATCGGGCTCGAAGCACCAGGCGTTGAGGCAGATCGCGACGTCATAGGCCAGCATGTCGTTGCAGGCGAAGGTGAAGTCGATGATCCCGGAGAGCCTGTCGCCGAGAAAGAAGACGTTGTCGTTGAAGAGGTCGGCATGGATCACGCCTTCCGGCAGATCGGTCGGCCAGACGCCACCCGAGAGATAATCGAGCTCGGTGGCGAGGAAGGCGCGCAGGCCCGGCTGCACCTCGTCGGCGCGCCCCGAGGCCGCATCGAACAGCGGCCGCCAGCCTGCGACCGACAGCGCATTGGCGCGCCGAACCGCAAAGTTCGCGCCGGCCAGGTGCATCCTGGCAAGACCCTCGCCGACGCCGGCGCAATGCGCGACGTTCGGCTTGCGCGGCCACATGCCTTCGAGAAAGGTGATGATCGCCGCAGGCCGCCCCGACAGCTCGCGCAGCGCCTCGCCATCCCTCGCCTTGACCGGCAACGGGCAGCTCACCCCGTGCTCGGCCAGATGCGTCATCAGCGCGAGGAAGAACGGCAGATCGTTCTTCGCCACGCGCTTCTCGTAGAGCGTGAGGATGAACGAGCCCTTGCTCGTGTGCAGCAGGAAGTTGGTGTTCTCGACGCCCTCGGCGATGCCCTTGTAGGAGAGCAATTCGCCGAGATCATATTGCTTCAGGAAATCCGCAAGCTCGTCGGCGGCGACGTCGGTGTAGACCGCCATAAAGGTCTACTCGGCGGCGGCTTCGGGACGCACCTGACGCGGCAGCGGGAAGAACTCGTTCTCTTCCGCGGCGGAGACCGTCTCCACATGCAGCGTGTAGCGCTCGGCGAACGCGTCCATGATCTCCTCGACGATCACCTCAGGCGCAGAGGCGCCCGCGGTGATGCCGAGGCTGGTGATGTTGCCGAACTTGGTCCAGTCGATGTCGGTGGCGCGCTGCGCCAGCACCGCGATCTTGCAGCCCTCGCGCTCGGCAACCTCGCGCAAGCGCTGCGAGTTCGACGAGTTCGGCGCACCGACAACGATCAAGGCGTCCACCACCGGCGCCACCTTCTTCACCGCGAGCTGGCGGTTGGTGGTGGCGTAGCAGATGTCTTCCTTGTGCGGGCCGTTGATGTTGGGGAACCGCTCCTTGAGCAGCGCCACGATCTCCGCGGTGTCGTCGATCGACAGCGTGGTCTGGGTCACGAAGGCGAGGTTGTTGGGGTCCTTCGGAGAGATGGTCTTGGCATCCTCGGCGGTCTCGATCAGGGTCACGGCGCCGGTCGGAAGCTGGCCGAGCGTGCCGACCACCTCGGGGTGATGGGAATGGCCGATCAGGAAGATCTCGCGGCCGCGCTTGAAATGGATCGCCGCCTCGCGGTGCACCTTGGTCACCAGCGGGCAGGTCGCGTCCAGCGAGAACAGATTGCGGGACTGGGCATCGGCCGGAACCGATTTCGGCACGCCGTGGGCCGAGAACACCACCGGGGCGCTGGTGTTTTCGGGAATTTCGGCCAGCTCCTCGACGAAGATGGCGCCCTTCTTCTTCAACCCGTCGACGACGTACTTGTTATGCACAATCTCGTGGCGAACATAGACGGGGGCGCCGTACTTATCGAGCGCCCGTTCCACGGTGTCGATCGCCCGGACCACCCCGGCACAGAAGCCGCGGGGAGAACAAAGCACGATCTTGAGGTCTGGTTTGGCTGACATTGAGCGATCTCGGGACCGAATCACCCGTTTCGCCTTCTGGCGGGGGCGGTCGATGGGATGGAATTGGGCTTAAAACGGTCGGCTTGAACTATACCGCGATTTCCTAGGGAATTGGGCCCCCTTTCGGGCGCTGTCAAGGCACTATCTATAGCAGAACCATTGCGTGGCCACCCCCTCCGGGCTTATATAGCGCGAATTCCCTGTCATCGCTGATGACCACCGGTTTCGCCTCCAGAGGGGTGGGCGAAGCACAAAGGAGATTTGCCATGAGCAACGCACCTCTGATGCCCAAGGCGACCGCCGTCTGGCTGCTCGACAACACCGCGCTGACCTTCGACCAGGTCGCCGATTTCACCAAGATGCATCCCCTCGAGGTGCGCGCGATTGCCGACGGCGATGCGGCCCAGGGCATCAAGGGCATGGATCCCCTCTCCAATGGCCAGCTGACCCGAGAAGAGATCGAGAAGGGCGAGAAGAACCCGGATTACCGACTCCGCCTTCAGGAGAGCAAGGTCGTGCTGCCGCCCCAGCCCAAGCGCAAGGGCCCGCGCTACACCCCGGTTTCGCGCCGCCACGAGCGCCCGAGCGCCATCCTGTGGCTGCTGCGCAGCCACCCAGAGCTCAAGGACGCCCAGGTCATGCGCCTGGTCGGCACCACCAAGAGCACGATCGCCAGCGTGCGCGACCGCACGCACTGGAACACGTCCCAGCTGACCCCGATCGACCCCGTCACCCTCGGCCTCTGCTCGCAGATCGAGCTCGATTTCGAAGTGGCGCGCGCGGCCAAGGAGAAGCCGGTCGATGCAGCCTATGGCGGCGCCACGCTGCTGCCGGCCTCCGAGACCACGAAGAAGGACGAGTACGAGCCGGCCGAGCGCTCGAGCGACGACCTCAACGTCGATGCCGTGTTCGCCAAGCTGAAGACGCTCGGCGGCAAGAAACAGGAAGACGAGGAGGAATAGTCCTCGCTCTTCGTTTCACGCCAAACGCAAAAAGCGCGGCAGGAACACCTGCCGCGCTTTTGTTTTGTGTACCCCCTCCTTCGGTGGTCGTCCCCGCGAACGCGGGAACGACAGCGGGATCTGCCGCGAGAGCAACGGTCTCAGAACTTGTACGTCACGCCCGCGCCGACCAGCCACGGATCGATATGCGCGGTGCCGGTGACCGGCAGGCCGGAGACGGTCGCGCTGTAGTCCGGACGCAGCCAGAGCTTCTTGACGTCGACGTTGAGACCCCAGTGCCGGTCGATCATGTAATCGAAGCCGAACTGCACGGCGCCGCCCCAGGCGTTGCTGACATGCAAATTGGTGGTGGTGGCGACGATCGCGGGCGGACCGGCGATTGCGGCCGGCGTATTGGCCGCCGAATTGTTGAAGAACACGGTGTAATTCACGCCGGCACCGATATACGGCTTGAACGCGCCGAACTGGTCGAAGTGATATTGCAGCGTCAGCGTCGGCGGCAGCAGCGTGGTCTTGCCGATCGGCAAATTCGCGAGCGAGCCGGTGCCGGTGATCGAGTGCCGGGTCACGCCGAGGATCAATTCGGCCGCGATGTTCTTGGTGAAGAAATAGCTGATGTCGAGCTCGGGGACGACCTGGTCGCTGATCGACAGGCCGGAATTCGGCGAGGACAGCGAGGGCACGCCCGCCACATTGACGGTCGAGCCGCCGGCATCCGGCAGCACGCCGAGCACGCGCAGGCGCACCATCCACGGATTGAACGCCTCGACCGGCGGCGGCGCCTTCTTGTAAACCGGCAAATCGGCGGCCTGCGCCGATGCAAACGTGCCCGCGATCATCGCGCCGAGCGTCGCAAGCCGCGCCAGGTTTCTTGTCGTTCTCTGCATTTCAGTCCCCTTCAGCCATCTCTCGCGCGTCGTTGCGCGACATGAGCGTCAGAGCAGAAAGGGGCCGCTGAAGGATTTGACCTCGATCAATTCAGGCAAACGTCGCCACGATTTGGCCATGGCGTTGCAGATGTGTCACGGAAAGGACGCATGCGGCGGCAAGATAATGCCGCACCTCGTGTCACGGCCGGTCGGGATGGTTCAGCATGTATTCGCCGAGATCGCGCTGACGCCGGTCGGCACGTGCGGTCGCGGCGTTGCGCTGGACGTCGCGGTCCTTGCGGCAGGCCACATATTCCGGCGAGCCCTGCGCATAGCCGCGGCCCTGGCAAACGGCGTCGTCATCGTCACCGCCCACCGCAACCGGATTCTGGTAGCGCGCGGAGCAGGCGGAGAGAGCGATGGCGAGCAGCACAGCTGCAAGCAGGCGCGGCACGGCGGCGAGTGGCATACGAGGTCCCCTGTTGGCCGGCCCTGTTTAGCGCGGAATGCGGAGATTGTAAGTCGGCAAGGCCGTCATTCGGGGACGGTCCGCAGGACCGAACCCGGAATCTCGAGATTCCGGGTTCGATGCTTCGCATCGCCCCGGAATGACGGCTCTAAACTTCACACCCGTCCCTTCAGCGCCTCCCCGATCTCGTCGAGCGCCTTGGGATCCTCGATCGTCGCCGGCATGGTCCAGGTGTCGCCATCGGCGATCTTCTTGATGGTGCCGCGCAGGATCTTTCCGGAGCGCGTCTTGGGCAGGCGGCCGACGGTGATGGCGAGCTTGAAGGCCGCGACCGGGCCGAGCTTGTCGCGCACCAGCGCGATGATCTCCTTCTCGATCTCGCTCGGAGCACGCTTGACGCCGGCCTTGAGCACCAGGAAGCCGCAGGGCACCTCGCCCTTGATCGCGTCCTTGACACCGAGCACGGCGCATTCGGCGACGTCGGGATGCGAGGCCAGGATCTCCTCCATGCCGCCGGTCGAGAGTCGATGGCCGGCGACGTTGATGATGTCGTCGGTGCGGCCCATGACGAAGACATAGCCGTCCTCGTCCTTGTAGCCGGCGTCCGAGGTTTTGTAATAGCCGGGGAATTCGCTCAAATAGGCTTCCTTGAAGCGCTCATCCTGATTCCACAACGTCGGCAGGCAGCCCGGCGGCATCGGCAGCTTGATGACGATCGAGCCCATGGTGTTGGGTCCGACCGGCTTGGCTGCCTCGTCGACCACGTCGACCTGGTATCCCGGCATCGGCACCGTCGGCGAGCCGTGCTTCACCGGCAGCATGCCGAGACCGACCGGATTGCCGGCGATGCACCAGCCGGTCTCGGTCTGCCACCAATGGTCGATCACCGGCACCTTCAGCTGCTGCTCCGCCCATTCCACCGTCGGCGGATCGGCCCGCTCGCCGGCAAGGAACAGGGTGCGGAATTTCGAGAGGTCGTATTGCCGGATGAACTTTCCTTCCGGATCGTCTTTCCGGATCGCGCGGAACGCGGTCGGCGCGGTGAAGAACGCCACCGCCTTGTGCTCGGCGATGACGCGCCAGAACGCGCCCGCGTCGGGCGTGCCGACCGGCTTGCCCTCATACATGATCGTGGTCGCGCCGTGCAGCAGCGGGCCATAGACGATGTAGCTGTGGCCGACCACCCAGCCGATGTCGGAGCCGCACCACCACACCTCGCCCGGCTTGACGCCGTAGAGGTTGAACATCGACCATTTCACCGCGACGAGATGGCCGCCATTGTCGCGCACGACGCCCTTCGGGATGCCCGTGGTGCCCGAGGTGTAGAGGATGTAGAGCGGATCGGTGGCGGCAACAGGCACGCAGGGCGCCTTCTTGCCGTCGTTCAGCGCCTTGCGGCGCAGGCTCGCCCAATCATAGTCCCGGCCCGGGGTCATGTCGCAGGTGAGCTGCGAACGTTGCAGCACGATGCAGGCCTTGGGCTTGCTGCCGGCAAGCTTGATCGCCTCGTCGAGCAGCGGCTTGTACTGCACGATGCGGCCGGGTTCGATGCCGCAGCTTGCGGAGAGAATGAGTTTCGGCTGCGCGTCGTCGATGCGGGTGGCGAGCTCTTTTGCGGCAAAGCCGCCGAACACCACCGAGTGCACCGCACCGATCCGCGCACAGGCGAGCATCGCGACCACGGCTTCCGGCACCATCGGCATATAAAGGATGACACGGTCGCCCTTGGCGACGCCGAAATCCTGCATGATGGCGCCAAGCGCCTGCACCTCGCTCAGGAGCTCGGCATAGGTCAGCCTGGTGATCGAGCCCGTCAGCGGCGAATCGTGGATCAGCGCGACCTGGTCGGCGCGGCCGCGTTCGACATGACGGTCGAGCGCGTTGTAGCAGGTGTTGACAACACCGCCGGTGAACCAGCGACCGTAGGTTCCTTGGCTGGGATCGAAGATTGTCTTGGGCGGCTGGATCCAGTCGATCTCCTTCGCCGCCTCGGCCCAGAAGCCTTCGGGGTCGGCGAGAGAGCGCGCATGGACCTCATGATAACGACTTTTACCGTCGACGTTCATTCCCGCGCTCCCGTTCCCTTTATTTGCCTGGCCCCGAACCTCGTGGCAGGACAGGCGCCCCGCCATGACCAGGATCAATGCCGGCCTTGTTTGCGGGCTATTTTCCCGGGAACTGGCCGCAGTTCAAGCTGAAAAGGATGGGGCCTTTTGAAGGTGGAGTTCGCGCGGCATTGGCGCTGCGCTCCCTCTCCCGCTTGCGGGGGAGGGCCGGGGTGGGGGTGCTTCCGCGTCGGGATTGCTCGAGGCCCTAGCAGGAAATTTCCAAGAGGAGAGAGCCCCCACCCGCCGCGCTCTTCGAGCGCGTCGACCTCCCCCGCAAGCGGGAGAGGTAACCGAGCCAGCCGCGCGACCTCGACCTCTTCAACTCTCCATCGCGGTCAGCTTCTGCAGGCGCTCCTGCATGACCTTCTTCAGGTCGTAGCCGGGGCGGCCAAAGCTGGCGTTGCGGAGGCTGAGGAAATCGCGCTGGGTCTTGCGCAGATCGCCGGCGGCACGCTTGTTCGCCGCCTTCAGCACGCGCTCATAGGTCTCGGCGATCTGGCGATCGAGCGCGCCGAGCTGCGGATCGGCGCAGATTACCTTCTCGACTTCGCGCTTGGCAGTGGCGCAATCGAACGACGGGCCGTTGCCGGAATTCGCCGCGAGCGGACGCTGTGGCTCATCGCCGAATTTCGCGATCTCCGCGATCAAGCTGCGGCGGCCGTTGGCAGCGTTCTCGTTGCCCGGATCGAGCTTGAGTGCCGTCTCGTAATCGGCCAGCGCCTTCTTGCGCTCGCCCATCTTCTTGTAGAGCACCGCGCGATTGTTGTAGGTCAGCGCGAAATTCGGATCGAGCTTCAGCGCAGCCTCGTAGTCGCCGAGCGCGGCTCCGAACTCACCCTTGAACTGGTAGGAATCGCCGCGATTGGTGAAGAAGTTCGGCCGGGGCGCCAGCCGCAGCGCCTGGTCGTAATCGGCGATCGCCTTGTCGTACTCTTTCATCGCGGCATAGGTGAGCCCGCGATTGTCGAAGTATTCCGGCACCTTCGGATCGAGCCTGATCGCCTCGCCGTCGTCGGCCACCGCCTTGTCGAGCTGGCCGAGCTTCTTGTAGGCGGCGCCGCGGTTGGTGTAGGTGCGCGGACGGTTGGGATCGAGCCGCAGCGCCTCGCTGAGATCCCTGATCGCCTTCTCGTTGTCGCCGCCGAGATAGTAGTTCACGCCGCGGTCGGACCATGCCTGCGCATCGTCCGGCTTCAACTTGATCGCCTGGTCGTAATCGGCGAGCGCACGGTCGAGCCTGCGTTGGGTGGTGTAGACGACACCGCGCAGCTCGTAGGCCTCCGCGTCCCGCGGATCGAGCTCGATCGCCTTGCTCAAATCCGCCGCCGCGCGATTGAGATCGCCGCCGGCCTCGCGCAAGAGGTCGCCGCGCAGGCGCCAGCCCTTTGCATTCCTGCCGTCGAGTGCGATGGCGCGGTCGATGTCCCGCAGGGCTTGCGTGAGGCCGCCCGAGATCCGCGCATTGGCGTCGGCGCGAACCAGCAGCGCCGCGGTGCGATCGGCCGTCGCGTTTGAGGTCTGGTCGATGATGGCGCTGCAGGCCGTGATCAGCTCGGAGGGAGCCGCCTTGCTGCCCATCACGCAATCGGTCTCGGCGAAGGCGGAAGTTGCGAGGGCGAAGCTCATGGCCGCGCCGGCGAGAAAGATCCGCAACGATGTCTTGGCCAGCGACGGGATTTGCGCGGAAAAATGCGTGCCGCACATGACAGGCTGCTCCGTGACGTCAGGTTTTCACCATTGTCGCGGCGGGATTGGGATGGGTTCAAATCGCCTCCCTCCCGGGGCGCCCCCTCAATACCCGTCGACCCCGTTGATCTGTTGCAGCCGCTCCTGCATCGCCTTCTTCAGGTCGTAGCCCGGCCGGCCGTATCCGGCGTTCCTGCGCGCGATAAACTCGTCCTGCTCGCGCTGGATCTTGCGGGCCTCCGCCGGGCTCTGGGCCTCGTGGAGGACGCGCAGATGCGATCCGTAGATATCTCGATCGAGATCGGCGAGCTCGCGATTGGCGCAGATCGCCTTCTCCACCGCACGGCGCGCGCGCGCGCAATTGAAGCTGGGCTTGCCGGCCACCGCCATCTGCGCACCGATCCGTTCGATCTCGCGCGCCATTGCCTTGTGGTTGGCCTTGGCCTTCTCGTGGTTCGGATCGATCTTCAGCGCCGCGCCGAAATCCTGCACGGCCTTGGGCTTGTCGCCCTTCCTCAGCCAGAGCTCGCCGCGCGCATTGAAGATGTCGGCCAACGCGGGATCGAGCGACAGGACGCGGCTGTCGTCGGCGATGGCGCGGTCGATCTGGTCGTGCCGGGCATAGAGCGCCGCGCGCGCGATCAGCGCCTTGACCAGATCTCCCTTCGCCGTCTTCTCATTGTCGATCACGGCCGCACAGGCCGTGGCGGCCTTGTCCAAATCGTCGGCCGCGGTCGCCGCCAGGCACGGTGCGACATCGACCTGGATCACTGCAGCCGGCTCGCCGCCGGTCGCGGCCTGGGCAGCGGCGAGCGAGAGCGCACAAAGCAACGCGGCGGCTGACGGTTGGAAGAGTTTTTGAAAACGCATGTTCGTTGCAGTCGGACGCCTTGCTTTCGGGCTCGCCTTACGTTTTGCCTCGGGACCGTACTATCCATCATACGGCCGGATTGGTGCTAGCTAGTAGCGCCGCTCACATCGGTTTCGGGGATCAACGTGTCGACATTCGAATGGATCATCGTGCTTCTGCTCGGCGCGGTTGGCTTATCGGCGCTGGCGCGGCGGATCAAGGTCCCCTACCCGACCTTTCTCGCCATCGGCGGCGCGCTGATCGCCTTCGTGCCGTCGAGCCCGTCCTGGACGCTAGAGCCCGACCTGGCACTGGCCCTTTTTGTCGCACCGGTCCTGCTCGATGCCGCGTTCGACACCTCGCTGCGCGATCTGCGCAACAATTGGGTTCCAGTCTCGACCCTGGTCGTCGCCGCGGTCGGCCTGACCACGGCCGGCGTCGCCTTCGTCGCGCACCGGTTGATGCCCGACATGCCCTGGGCCGCCGCAGTCGCGCTCGGCGCCATCGTGGCGCCGCCGGATGCGGCCGCCGCGGTCGCGATCCTGAGCCAGGTCAAGCTGCCCCACCGCATGGTGAAGGTGCTGGAGGGCGAAAGCCTGCTCAACGATGCCAGCGCGCTGCTGATCTATCGCATCGCGGTCGGCGCGGTCGCGACCGAGCATCTGACATGGAGCCAGGTCGCGCCGACCATGGCGCTCGCCCTGGTCGGCAGCATCGTCGCCGGCCTGGTCGCGGGCCACATCATTCCGCTGATGATGGAGCGGGTGAGGGAAGCTCCGAGCGCGATCATCGTGCAGTTCGCCACCACCTTCATGGTCTGGATCGCCGCCGAGCATCTCGGCCTCTCCGGCATCCTCACCATCGTGGTCTATGCCATGACGATGGCGCGCTCGGCGGGGATGCGCATGCCGGCGCGGCTGCGGGTGCCGTCCTATGCGGTCTGGGAGACCATGGTGTTCGTGCTCAACGTGCTCGCCTTCATGCTGATCGGCATGCAGATGCGGCCGATCTGGACGCGGCTGGACGCGGACGTGCGCTGGGAATATTGCGTGGCCGCGGCCTGGATCCTGCTCACCGTGGTGCTGGTCCGGCTGCTCTGGGTGACGTTCTACCGCGCGACCTTGCGCGTGCTGGTCGCGCAGGGGATCTATCATCCGAAGGACCCCAAGGCCGTCGCCTCGCCCAAGGGCGGCCTCATCATCTCCTGGTGCGGCATGCGCGGCCTCGTCACGCTCGCCACCGCCTTCGCGCTGCCGGAGAATTTTCCCTATCGCGACTTCATCGTCTTCATCGCCTTTGCCGTGGTGCTGGGATCGCTGGTGATCCAGGGCCTGACGCTGCGGCCGCTGATCCTGGCGTTCGGCCTCAGGGACGACGATCCCGTCGGCACCGAGGTCGCGCACGCGCGCGCCGTCGCCTATCGCGCCGCGCTGGACGCGATCGAGAGCGATCCGTCGGAGGAGGCCGAGATCCTGCGGCTCGAATATCGCGCCATCCTGATGCAGGCCGAGAACGATCCCAGGGGCGGCATCGCCAATGGCGAACTGCCCGCCGATCCGCTGCGCCGCCGCGCCATCGAGGCCGCGCGGAAATCGATCATCTCACTGCGCGCCACCGAGGTGATCGGCGACGATGCGTTTCACCGGCTCGAGGAGGAGCTCGATCGCGCAGAATTGAGCGCGGGGGGATGAGGTAACAATTTCTCTGTCGTCCCGGACAAGCGCGCTCTCAGGCGCACGCAGATCCGGGACCCATATGCACGAAATTGTGTTTGACGAAGACTCGGAGTGGGCAGCGGGCGTCACAACCACGTCCTGTGGTTATAGGTCCCGGATCTGCGCTTACGCTTGTCCGGGACGACAGCGGTGGCGGAAGCGGGCGTTGAACCAAACGCCATCTTCCCAGACTCACTCCTGATGACGACCCTGACCGACGACCGTCGTGTACGCGCGCGTGATGCGTCGCCTGCACGATATTTTTATCTCCACATGGCCCTGGCCTGCGCTGCCACGGCCTTTCTCGGTTTCGCACCGACCTATTGGATGCCGCTCGCCCACCGGACGTTGTCCGCAAGTCCCGTGATTCATTTTCACGGATTCTTGTTCTTCACCTGGTCGCTCTATTTCGTGCTCCAGACCTGGCTCGCGGCCTCGGGCCGCATAGTCAATCACCGCTCGCTCGGCATTGCCGGCGTCTCGCTTGCGACTGCGATGACGATCTTCGGCTTTCTCGCCTCGGTACACGTGATGCAGCATTCCGCAGCACTCGGGCAGAAAGAGGCCGGCATCGGTTTCTCGATCGTGCCGATGAGCGGGATCGCATTCTTCGCCATCGTGTTCGTGCTGGCAATCGTGAACACGCGCAAGCCCGAGATCCACAAGCGGCTGATGCTGCTGGCCGCGGTCTCGATCCTCGATGCCGCGATCGCGCGCTGGTTCCTGACCTTCCTCGCCCCTCCCGGACCGCCCGGCCCGCCGCCGGTGCCGGTGACGATCGCGCCGGCCGTCGTCGCGTCCCTTCTGCTCGTCGTCGCCATGGTGCGCGACTGGCGCACCGAGGGCCGCGTGCACCCGGTCTACATCTATGGCACGCTGGCGCTGCTGGCAGTGAAGGTGCTGAACTGGCCGGTCAGCGAGACGGCCGCGTGGCATGCGTTCGCCGGCGGGATATTGGCGCTGGCGCAGTAGCCACCGCTGTCGTCTCGGAAAAGCGAAGCCCCAGACAACGCGCAGCGTTGACTGGGGCGAAGCGCCAATAACCACAGGCAGATGTGGTTACGAGGCCTCGGAGTTACCGTTTAACAAGACAACTGCAGCCTGTGGTTATGGGTCCCGGGTTCGCGCTCTGCGCGCCCCGGGACGACAGCGGAGATTGAAGCTACGCCCCCGCCTTGCACGTGATCCCGCCGTCGACCACCAGCTCGATCCCCGTCACATATTTCGACTCGTCCGACGCCAGAAACAGCGCGGCGTTGGCGACGTCGAAGGCATCGCCCATATGGCCCATCGGCACCTGCGCGTCGCGGGCGCGCCACATCGCTTCCACGTCGCCCTTGGCGTAGCTGGCGGCGAGGCCGGCGGAGTGCTCGACCATCGGCGTCTTCATCAGGCCGGGCAGGATCGCATTCACCCGCACATGATGGCGCGCGAACTCGATCGCCGTGGTGCGCGTCATCTGGTTCATCGCGGCCTTCGAGGTGCCGTAGGTGACGTAGGAGATGCCCATGTGGCGGATCGAGGCGATCGAGGAGATGTTGATGATCGAACCGCCGCCTTGCTTCACCATGACGGGGATGACGTGCTTCATGGCGAAATAGGCGCTCTTGAGGTTGACCGAGAAGACGCGGTCCCAGCTTTCCTCGGTCACCTCGACCACGCTGCCCATCTCGGCGATGCCGACATTGTTGTCGAGCACGTCGATGCGACCATAGGCCTTCAGGCACGCCGCCACCATCGCCTCGATCTCGCTCGCGCGGGACACGTCGGCCGTGAACGCCGTGGCCTTGCCGCCCTCGCCGGTGATGATCTTCGCGGTCTCCTCGGCAGCAGTGCCGTTACGGTCGACACAAAACACCTGCGCGCCCTCACGCGCAAAGGTCACGGCGGTCGCCTTGCCGTTGCCCCAGCCCGGCCCGATCGAGCCGGCGCCCACCACCATTGCAACCTTGCCTTTGAGCCGATCCATCGCGTGTCTCCCGTGTTGTTGCTCTTTTTGTAGCCCGGATGGAGCGCCAGCGTAATCCGGGATCACCCTCCCGCATTGCGCTTCGCTCCATGCGGGCTACGGATCTTTGCAGACCTTCATCGTGGTGACGTTAGCCCCGATCGGATGCCCGACAATCTCCGACAGCGTCTGGCAGCTTCCCTCATGGCACAGCCGCCATTCCCCGGCCGCACCCGAATTGCCGAGCACGACCTCCTGCATCGGCGCACGCTTCGGCTGCCACTGAAACCAGCCGTCGACGAGCCGTGCCTCGGGCGGCGGCTCCATGCCGGGGCCGGTGCCCTTGACGCGAGCCTGCACCAGTTCGAGGCCATCGGGCGTGACGCGCCAATCCTCCTGCCAGTCGACCTTCGCGATCGAATGCGTCCACACCAGCGTGAACGCGGACAGCGCCAGCGTCTTCACGCCGGCGGCCGTTGCGAAACAGAGGCTCACACCGCCTCGACCGGCGCCGGCGGGCGCTGCCGCCATTGCCACAACACGAGCGCCGCAGCGAGCACGAAGCCCGCGGTGTCGCTGAACTGGAAATCGCCGAGCAGGCAGAACGCGGCGCCGAGCGCGACCAGGCGCTCGATCAGCGTCAGCTTCGTGAACAGGAATCCGATCGCGACCATGCCGAACAATGCGATCGCGACCAGTGCCTTCACGCTCGCCAGCGCCACGGCGCCGTAGAAGCCGAGCCTGGCCGCCATGGGATCGCCGGCTTGCAGCATCAAGGCCGGCGAATAGACGAAGATGAAGGGGATGACGTAGCCGGCAAGCGCGATGCGCATCGCCTCCCAGCCGATCTTGTCCGGATTCTCCTTCGCGATCGGCGCCGCCGCGAGCGCGGCCAGCGCCACCGGCGGCGAGAGATCGGCCATGATGCCGTAATAGAACGCGAACATGTGGCTCGCGATCAGCGGCACCCCGAGCTTGGCCAGCGCCGGCGCGGCGAGCGCGGCGGTGATGATGTAGGTCGGGATGGTCGGAATGCCGGTGCCGAGCAGGATCGACAGCAGCATGGTCATGATCAGCGCCAGGAACAGGCTCTTCTCGCCGAGCCCGATCACCCAGCCGCCGAAGATGGTGCCGACGCCGGTCTGCGACATCATGCCGATGATGACGCCGACGATGGCGCAGGCCATGCCGACGGTGATGGCGGATTTGGCGCTCTCGGCCAACGCGTCGCGGCACTCGCGCAAGGCCTTGAACCCGCCGCGCACGAAAGCCGTGATCAAGATCAGCCCGACGACGACGCTCGCGACCGGCACGATCTTGAGGCCGTCACGCGACAACGCTGCAACGACCAGCGCGAGCCCGACCCAGAAGATGATGCGGATCACGTTCGAGGATGCGCCCGTCGTGATGGCGGTCCCCAGGATCAGCGCCACGGTCAGGGCCAGGCCCATGCTGCCGGCATAGAGCGGCGTAAAGCCTTCGAACAGCATGTAGACCAGCGCAGCGAGCGGCAGCACGAGATACCAGCGCGTCACCAGCGCCTTCCAGGCGCTCGGGATCTCCGAGCGCTTCATGCCGACGAGGCCGTGCTTGCCGGCTTCGAGGTGCACCATCCAGAAGGCCGAGGCGAAATAGAGGATCGCCGGGATCGCCGCCGCCTTGACGATCTCCGAATATTGCACGCCGAGCGTCTCGGCCATGATGAAGGCGACCGCGCCCATCACCGGCGGCATGATCTGCCCGCCCATCGACGCCGTGGCCTCGACGCCGGCAGCAAACGCGCGGCGATAGCCGAACCTGATCATCAGGGGAATCGTGAACTGGCCGACGGTGACGACGTTGGCGACTCCCGAGCCGGAGATCGTGCCCATCATCCCCGAGGCGAACACCGCGACCTTGGCGGGTCCGCCGCGGGTGCGGCCGAACAGGCCCAGCGAGACGTCGGTGAAGAGCTGGATCATGCCGGCGCGCTCCAGGAACGAGCCGAACAGGATGAACAGGAAGATGTAGGTCGCCGAGACGTAGATCGGCACGCCGTAGAAGCCTTCGGTGCCGAACGACAGATGCGTGACGATCTGATCGAAATCATAGCCGCGATGGTTGAGCGGCGACGGCAGATACTGGCCGAAGAACCAGTAGACGAGGCAGGCCCCGCACATCAGCGGCAGCGCCGCGCCCATCAGGCGCCGCGTGCCCTCGAAGATCAGCACCGCCAGCAGCGTGCCGACCACGAGATCGAGCCGCGTCGGGTCGCCGTCGCGCGCGATCAAATCGGCGTAGAAGATCCACTGGTAGAGCCCGCAGAAGAAGCCGGCGCCGCCGATCACCCAGCCGAGTGCGCGGCCGGCGTTGCTCCTTGCGGTGAAGTTGGCGATCAGGCCGAAGGTGAGCAGGACCAGGAAGCCGACATGGACGCCGCGCACCACCTGGCTCGGCAGATAGTTGAAGGCGGCGACATAGAGCTGGAAGGTGGCGAAGGCGATGCCGATCCAATAGGCGAGCGCGCCCCACCGGCCCGGGCCGAAGCCTTCCGGAAAACCGTGCTCGAAATTGTCGAACTCGACCTTGATCTTGTCGGGCGCAGCTTCAATGGCCTCTGCCTGCGACATCGATATATCCCCGCGCCCTGAAATCGTCATGCCCGGGCTTGACCCGGGCATCCATCGAAAGATCAATCATGGAGGATGGATGGCCGGGTCAAGCCCGGCCATGACACCCGTCCTACTTGATCAGCCCTTTTTCCTTGTAATAGCGGATCGCGCCGGGATGCAGCGGAACCGGGCTGCCCGTGGCGGCGGTCTCGAGCTTGATCTCCTTGCCGGCCGCGTGCGCATTCTGCAATTCCGGCAGCGACTCGTAGACCAGCTTGGTCATCTGATAGGCGAGATCGTCCGACACCGCGGAACTGGTGACGAGATAGTTGATCACGGCCGCGGTCGGCACGTCCTTGTCCTGGCCGGTATAGGTGTTGGCCGGAATGATCGCGGAGACGAAGGGCGGGCCGATCTTGTCGACGGTCTCCTTCGGCACCGACACCACCGTGATCGGGCTCGAGGTCGACAGGTCCTTCAGCGATGCGACGCCGAGGCCGGCCGATTGCAGCGTCGCTGCGAGCTGGCGGTTCTTCATGAGGTCGACGGATTCGGCGAACGGCAGATATTCGACCTTGCCGAGGTCCTTGTAGCTCATGCCGGCGGCGGCCAGGATCGCGCGCGAATTCAGCTCCGTGCCCGATTTCGGCGCACCGACCGACAGGCTCTTGCCCTTGAGATCGGCCAGCGTCTTGATGCCGGACTCGGTGGTGGCGACGATCTGGATGTAGTTCGGGTAGATCGCGCCGATGGTGCGGAGCTTGTCGAGCTTGGTCTTGAAGCCGGCTTCCTCCTCGCCGTCCCAGGCCGCTTTCAGCGAGTCGCCCAGCGTGAACGCCAGCTCGCCGCGGCCCTGCTGCAGCAGGATCAAATTCTCGACCGACGCCTTGGTGGCCTGCACCTGCGTCTTCACGTTCGGAATCTTGTCGCCGTAGATCTTCCCGATCGCGACGCCGAGCGGATAATAGACGCCCGAGGTGCCGCCGGTCAGCACGTTGATGAAGGATTGCGCCTGCGCGCAAGGTGCCGACGCCGCCAGGGCAAGGGCCGCGGCCGCGCCGATAATGGTCCGTTTCATGGTTGTTGTTCTCCCCAAACCGGCGGCGAAATTGGCTGGATGAGGGAGGCGGGTCAACCCATCCAATAGACAAAACAGAACTGCGGGAAACGGCCGTTCCGGGCTCGATTATTTCGGGAACCCGGCGGCTGCGGCGACGTGGCGCAGCATGGACTTGGCGTGAGGGGCAATAGCTCGCGCCGCAAGCTCGGTCACCTCTCCGGCGTGCGGGAGAGGTCGCGCCGAAGGCGCGAGTGAGGGTTTTCTCCTCCAGGGATTGTCCCGATGCGGAGACACCCTCTCCCCAACCCTCACCCGCAAGCGGGGGAGGGAGCGCACCGTCTACGCAGTGGCGATCGAGCGCTCCCTCACTGGCAAGCCCTCACTGGCAAGCCCTCACTGGAACGTCATGTCCAGGCACTTGGAGATGTCGGAGCCGAGGCCGGAGGAGATGATGATGCAGCCGCGCACCTTCTGCGCGGTGACGTCGGCCGCCCAGATCGAATAGCCGCCGGGCCCGAAGAACGAGTTGGTGTTCGGCGGCTCGGTCTCGGTGGCGTCGAAATCGTAATGGCCGTCGGCCTCGAAGATGCGCGGCTTCTTGGTGCAGCCGCCGTCGGTCTGGACGTTGATGACTTCCTTGTTGTCGCGGGTCAGCGCCAGCGAAACCTGGCAGCGGAAATATTCCGAGGTCCTGGTGTTGAAGAGATAGGTGTAGGACTTGCAGGTCGCCGTGTTCAGCTTGCCCGGGGCAAGCCCGCGGCTGCACGAAATGCGCTGGTTGTGGCTGAGCTGGTAGTCGTCGGCCCGGGCGGCCGGCGCCAGCGCCGTCAACGACAATGCAGCGGCCCAGCAGAGTTTAATCACACGGCGCATCCGAATCATCCCTACCCATAATTTTGTCGAGTTGCGTTCTAGACGGAAAGCGGAACATAGTCGCGAGGGGACGAGGAGAAAATCACAAACTGCTGGGCAAGACGTGATGCGCTGCGGCGCTTTCGCAAATTGACCCTGATATGCCGTTCGTGATTTGTTCAAGCCTGATGCCCCAGCGAAGGGGAGGATGGGATCATGGCATTTTCAACGAAGGCATTTGCACTTGTTTCGGCTGCACTCGTAGCGCTCGGCGCCTTCGCCGTGCCCGCTTTCGCGCAAGCCCCGGCAACGCCGTGGGAGCTCAAGCCCGACACGGGCTACGCCTATGACAAGGACGGCAAGACCTTTTCCTACAAGATGGGCACCAGCAACGCCGGCGAGCTCTTGAAGGGCGCCAAGAAGGTGCCGCGGGGCACGCTGTTCTTCATCGGCCACAACGGCCAGCTCTACATGCGCAGCGGCCCGTATCTGGAAGGCGACGGCAAGTTCAAATTCGGGCCGGATCAGTAGGGGCGCGATGACGGTGCGCTCCCTCGCCCCGTTCTTACGGGGAGAGGGTTGGGGTGAGGGGCCTCTCTCCGCGTATGAGATGGCAGAGGGACCTGTACCCCCTCACCCGGATTGCATCTTCGATGCAATCCGACCTCTCCCCGCAAGCGGGGAGAGGTGAAAAGATAGCGTGTTTTCAAAACGCCGCCGCCAATTCCCTTGCGCCGGGTTTGGCGCTGTTCGCATCCATCCGGTCGTCCGTCACCGCCAGCAGCTTGGCCACCGTGTTGTGGCGGATCGCGACGGGGTTGCGCTCATAGCCGCCGCGCTGGAAGAAGTTCGAGGTCGGCACCTGCTCGCGCATCGCCTGCGGCATCGTCACCATGTCGAGCCCGGTGCCGTCGCCGGTGAGGTTCATCATCTCGAGCTCCGCCGCGGTGAGCGGACGGGTGTAGCCCTTGGCGCGGGCGAACAGCACCGAGGTCAGCAGCTTGTGGGTCTGCAGCATCGGACCGACGTCGATGTCGAGCACCATCGCGTGCATGGCCCAGCCCTGCGCGGTGTTGCCGATCTTCTCGTGCTCCGACCAGGTGTCGGGCACCGACTTCGCATGCGCCACCATTTTCTTGAGCACGACGAGCTTGTGCTCGAGCGCCTGCCGCGCCGGTCCTGACGTACGCGCCACCTTCTCGGACAGCGCGCGGATGAGCTCGTGGCCCTGCTCGGCCAGCAACTCGACGCTGTTGGTGGTCAGGAGCTGGTTGTAGCCCATCGCGGTCGAGATCGCGCGCTTGCCGCCATGCTCGATGCCCGCCTGCACGTCATGGCTGCCGGTGCCGCCGGTCTCGAACGAATAGACCCGCACGGCCTGCTCGCGCGTCAGCCCGGAGGCGAGCGCGTAGCGCGCATAGGCGCGCTTGAACTCGACCTCGCTGGACGGGCGCTGCGGCGTGAACTGATAGAGCTCCTGCGCCGCGCGCAGGAAGTCGGAGACGACGGGGATCGGTTTGCGGGGCGGCCGGTCCGGCGTTTCCTCCGGCTCCGGATTCACCGGCTTCTTCGGCCCGTTGTAGAGCGGCGGATGCTCCAGCACGTAGTCATCGAGCGTGATCTGCTGCCCGCTGCGCCGCTTGGCGTTGCGGCCTTTCCGCTTCTCGGAGATCTGGCTCCAATAGGCGCCAGCCTCGGCGTCGAAAGCCGCGCGCGCCGCCTGGTATTCCGCGAGCTTGCGGCGATATTCGAGCACGGCTGGCGAAGCCCCACCCTGCGCGAAGAACTGCGACGGCAGCTGGGCGTTGGCATTGCGAATGGCCGGCGGCAGCGCGTCGGCCTCGCCGCCGCGCGCGGACGGCGTGATCAGGACGAGCGCGAGTGGAACCAGCGCCAATTTGTTTCGAATCGATCGATGCATGCCGCTCTCTTAGCAGGCATCCGGTAACCGTCACGTTAACGCGCCGTTTACCATCATTTCCAGGCGAATACAGGCTGTTCCAGCTCGGTGACGCGGGTGTGCCGCCCCGCCAGCACCTCGCGGAACTGGTAGATCAGGGCCGCCGTCGGCGCGTGGATCAGACTCATCCGGTGATGGAAGCGGATCACACGGCGGCTGCTTTCGGGGATCGCGGTGAAATCGAAGGCCTCGTCGCGCTCGATCGTGTCGAGCGCAATGCGATGGACGGAGGCGACCTCGTCCGGATTCGGCGTGATCGCGGCGCTGTCGGCCGCCCACACCACGACCGGCGTGATCAGATAGCCCGAGCGGGTCGGATAATCGTCGAGCAGGCCGAGCACCGCCTCGGCCGAGAGCTTGAGCGCTAGCTCTTCGTCCAGCTCGCGCAGCGCCGCTTCGACCGGCGTCTCGCCGGCATCGCAGCGTCCGCCGGGCAATGCCCATTGTCCGCGATGCGAGCGCAAGCTCGATGCGCGCCTTGTGAGCAGGAAGGCCGTGTCGTCGCCGTCACTGGATTCGGTCAGCGCCAGCACCACCGCCGCGCGCTTCAGCGCCGACGGTTCGGCCGCGTCAGGCAGCCGCGCGAAGGACGCGCAGGCGGCTTCGATATTCCGTCTGGTGGCATCGCCGAAAGGTCTCATGATGCTTGACTACACCAGGACTGCATCTGATGAAACGAGGAGAGAGACGCGTTGCAGGAATGGACGGAAAGATGACGAGCAAGGCCGCCGCAAGGCTCAAATCGGAGGGCTGGAGCATCCTCGAGACCACCGGCTTCATGCACCTCGTCGGTCCCCTGTGGGAGCGCAAGGTCGACGGCCATTACGAATTCGCGCTCGCGACCGAAGACAAGCACCACAACCGCCGCGGCATGGTCCAGGGCGGCGTGATGATGACCTTCGCCGACCGCACCTGCGGCATGACCGCCCGCTACACCTCCGGCAAGGAGTACATGGCGACGGTGCAGCTCGACACCCATTTCGTCGAAGCCGGCCAGATCGGCGACATCCTGATCTCCCGCCCCCGCGTCGTGCGCTCGACCCGCAGCCTGATCTTCATGAGCACGGAAGTGACGGTGGATGACCGCTGCATCGTGATGGCGAACGGTGTGTTCAAAATTCTGAAGGGGCCGGGGTAGCGGCTCGGCGCCCCGCCACACGTCCGCCTTCGCGGACGATGACAGTTTTGAGTATGGCGGACAAGTCGCTGCGCTCGCAATGACGGAACTGGGCGGCTATGCTTGCACCAGCCAAAAGCATCGAGGACCCGCCCATGCAATACCGTCAGCTCGGCCGCAGCGGCCTTAAAGTGTCGCCGATCTGTCTGGGCAGCATGATGTTCGGCGGACCGACCGATGAAACTACGTCCAAGCGCATCATCGACAAGGCGCGCGGCGCCGGCATCAACTTCATCGACACGGCGGATGCCTATTCGAAGGGTGCATCCGAAGAGGTCGTCGGCCGCGCCATCGCCAGCGATCGCAATGCCTGGGTGCTCGCGACCAAGCTCGCCAATCCCATGAACACTGGGATGGGCGACGATCCCAATCGCGTCGGCCTGTCGCGGCGCTGGGTGCTGCAGGCCGCCGACGAGAGCCTGAGGCGACTCGGCACCGACCACATCGACATCTACTATCTGCACAAGGAAGACCACGCGACGCCGCTGGAAGAAACGGTGCGCGCGATGGGCGACCTGATCCGCGCCGGCAAGGTGCGCTATTTCGGCGTCTCCAACTACCGCGCCTGGCGCGTCGCCGAGATCTGCAACATCTGCGACCGGCTCGGCATCGACCGGCCCGCGGTGAGTCAGCCCTATTACAACGCCATGAACCGCATGCCCGAGGTCGAGCACTTCCCGGCCTGCGCCTATTACGGCCTCGGCATCGTGCCCTACAGCCCGCTGGCGCGCGGCGTGCTCACCGGCAAGTACAAGCCCGATGCCGCCCCCGACAAGGAGACGCGCGCCGGCCGCAACGACACCCGCATGATGCAGACCGAATGGCGGCCGGAATCGCTTCAGCTCGCGCAGGAGATCAAGCTTCACGCCGAGAAGAAGGGCATCACCGCCGGCCAGTTCGCAGTCGCCTGGGTGCTCAACTCCGCCTTCGTCTCCTCGATCGTCGCCGGCCCTCGCACCGAGGAGCAGTGGGACGGTTACATCAGCGCACTCGACTATCGCTTCACCGGAGATGACGAGGCGCTGATCGACCGGCTGGTCGTGCCCGGCCATCCCTCGACGCCGGGCTACAACGACCCGGCGTATCCGATCGAAGGCCGCCGCGCCCGGACGGCCTGAACCTTCGCGAGACGACGATGGCACACGACGACCGCTACGGCCTGCCGCTCTCCACTACATCCGATGCAGCTGCCGCCGCCTATCGCGAAGGCGTCGACCTCATGCTCGCGGGCTGGACCGGCATGGCGGAGACGCTCGAGCGCGCCATCGCAGCCGATCCGGACTTCGCGCTTCCCCATATCGCCCGCGCCCGCGTGCACGCCTTCTATCAGCAGGGCGATCTCGCAAGAAGCAAGGCAGCGCTCGCGCGCGAGCTGGTCGCCAGGCGCGGCACGGAGCGCGAGCGTTCGCATGTCGAGACGCTGGCGCTGGCGATCGAGGGCCGTCTGCCGGAGGCGATCGCATCGACGCTGAAGCACATCGAGAGCTGGCCGCGCGATGCCATGGTGCTGTCGCTGCCGCTCGGCGCGTTCGGCCTGTTCGCCTTCTCCGGCATGGCCGACCACGACCGCGCGCGGCACGAGCTGTGCGAGCGCGTCAAACAGCATTACGGCGAGGATTGGTGGTTCCTCACCATGTCCGGCTGGGCCATGACCGAGAACGGCGACGTCGCGCGCGGCCGCGCCGTCACCGAACGCGGCTTCGACCTCCGCCGGGCCAATGCCCACGCCGCGCACGCCGTGCTGCATGCGATGTTCGAGGACGGCTCGATCGAGGCGGCCGACCGTCTCGTCGAGGCGTGGATTCCCTCCTACGACCGCGCCGGCATTTTGCACGGCCATATCCGCTGGCACCAGGCGCTTGGCGCGCTCGAGCATGGCGACGCGGCACGCGCGCTGTCGATCTATGCCGACGTGCTCCAACCGTCGGTCACGCAAGCGCCGCCGCTTAACCTCATCACCGACGCCGCCTCGCTGCTGTGGCGCCTGTCGGCTTACGGCCATTCCGTACCGAAGGCGCTGTGGCTGGAAGCCGAAGCCGCCGCGCAGCAGTTATTTCCGAAAGCGAGCCTGTCGTTCGCCGACGTTCACATGGCGCTGTTCGCGGCGGCGACGCAAAACCACGCGGCGCTCGGCGCGCGGCTTGCAACCATCGAGCAGCGCCTCGCCGAGGGCAAGCTGCCGGCCGGCCCCGTGGTCCCCGCGATCTTCCGCGCGCTGGCGGCCTTTGCGGATGAGGATTACGCAGCCTGCGCGCAAACGCTGGCGCCTGTTCTCACCGAGGTCGTGCGGATCGGCGGAAGCCACGCCCAGCGCGAGCTGGTCGAGGACACCTATATCGTCGCCCTCATGCGCAGCGGCGAGCTCGTCCGCGCCCGTGCCGTGCTGGACGCCCGCCTGCACCGCCGGCCCTCCCTTCGCGATACGCGCTGGCAGGCGGCGACGGGCTAGCGCTGCCACGAAAAAAACACCGGCCTGACGGCATGTGCCTGGCAGACGCTTGGCGATCGGGGCGAATCGCCGTCGGGGTGGCGCGGTGGTATTCCAGAGAAAGCTTGCAGGACAAACGCGATCGCAATCAATTTGCGGTTCAATCTCGGCGATGAGATTCCCGACGCGCGTCTGCAGACAGCCGCAGGTCGCCGCGCTGGTGCTGAGCACGGCCTTTGCTGCCGTCGCAAGCCCTTGTTTCGCCGAAACTTTGGGCCCGGCTCGGGTCGACAATCGGCAAGTCCTGCAGAATTCCTATATCGACCTGCTCGCGCTGATGTCCGGCCACTGCAAGACCTTCAAGGTCGCCGGCCGCTCCTTTGCCTGCAAGACGGTGGCCTACGCCCACGGCGACAAGGGCCGGGTCAATTTCGCGGTCGCAGTCGACGACCCCTCCGACGCCAACCACGTCGTGTCGTTCTCCGGCGAGAACGGCAAGCGCGCCGACGATAATTCCTACGAGCTGTCGATCGACCGCATGCTGCTCAACTCCAAGGACCGCCCCAAGGTCGACGGCCTGCCCGTGCCGGCCGAGCAGATCTCCACCGGCCGCTGCCGCCAGACTGGAAACTTCGCTGCCAGGAAGGTGAACGACGTGACCTGCTCGGCGACCGACAACGAAGGCCGTCAATACGAACTGCTGTTCGTCTCCGACGGTACGCCGGTGAGCGTGCGCCGCATCCGGCAATCGTCACCCTCGATCCAGGATCCGTTCAAGTAGCCGTCACGCGAACGCCTTCTCCAGAGTCGCGAAGATCACCGCGAGCGACTTGTCATGCCGCGTGATCGGCGGCACCGGGCGATCGATCTTCATCAGCTGATAGACCGCCATCTGCGCCGCCCGCACCGAATATTCGACGGTGAACACCACGTCGTCGGGGATCTCGACGAACTGGCTGACGAAGGCGAGATTCACCGAGTTCTTCGGCACCGGCAGTGGCCGATCAGTCAAATTGCGCGGCATGAACATGCTGGTGATGTAGGGCATGCGGCAGGGAACGCAGATCGCGTCCGCGAACACCGCGGGATCGAAGTTCAAATGTCCGCACAGCTCCTTCAGGATATCGGCGCCGCCGCAATCGGACATCGGCTTGGCGACGAAATTGCCGACGCGGTCGGGATGCAGCGCATAGCCCCAGAACACCTGCACGTTCTTCGGCTGTCCGGCGAAATGCGGCTGGTGATAGAGCACGACCGACATCAGCCAGTTGGAATCCTTGAACGTGACCAGCCCGCCGGTGCCGGCCCTGTTGCCGGAGAACGCCTCCATCCGGTCGAAGAACAGCGGATCGCGGCAAGTGACGGTGAAGGAGAGCCAATAGGATTCGGGGATCGATGAGTTGAAGGCGGCGGGATTGCCGAATTCTGGACGTCCTTGCGCGATCGTCTCCCACAACGTCCAGCCCTGACTGTCCTTCTTGGTCAGGCGCGGCGGCGGCTCGGTCATCGAGCCCAGGCTCGAGGCGTCGGTCATCGAGCCGTTCTGGAAGAACACGAGGTCGCCGTCCTCGAGCCGGACATTGGCCGTGCGGCCGTCGCGGTCGAGCACGAGCTGGCGCACCCGCACGCGCCCCTCCTCGCTCTCGAGCGCCATGTCGGTGACGCGCGTGCCGCGCACGAACTGTACGCCCTGCCGCTTCAGCCAGTCGGTGAGCGGCTGCACGATCGCGTCATACTGATTGTAGACGGTGCGCTTGACCCCGGCGAGAGTCTCGATGCGCGGAAATTCGCTCATGAAGCGATGCAGATAACGCTTCAGCTCGACCGCGCTGTGCCAGGGCTGGAAGGCGAAGGTGGTCTGCCACATGTACCAGAAATTGGACTCGAAGAATTTCGGCGACAGCCAGTCGGTGATGCGGCTATTGCCGAGCGTCTCCTCCGAGGCCTCAGTGAGCTTCAGCAGTTCGAGCCGGTCACGCGCGGAAAAACCCATATGCGAGACGTCGACCTTGAAGCGGTTGCGATCGACCAGCCGCGCCTTGGAGTGCGCGGGATTTTCTGCGTTGAACGCGATGGTTTCGTCGCGGACGCTGAGGCCCGGACGTTCGAGCGAGGGAATGCTGGAGAGCAGATCCCAGGTGCATTCGTAGTGGTCGGTGGTCAACATGCGCCCGCCGCGCAGTGAATAGGCCCCGTTCGCGAGCAGTGCGCCGTCGAGGCTGCCGCCGACCAGCGGCTGCGCCTCGTAGATCACGATGTCACGCCCCGGCAGTTGCGCATCGCGAACCAGGAACGCCGCGCCCGCCAGCGATCCGATGCCACCACCGATGAAATACGCCTTCATGACTTGCCTCGATTGCCGTTCGAATTCACGGGCGACATTGCATCGCGAGGCCCTGACCCAAGTTGCGCTGGATCAAGCGCGACCCAAGGCGAAATCACGTCGGCGTTATCGCCGCAGGCTTCTTCGCATAGATGTGCTCGATCTCGTCCGCGAAGCGGCGTTCGAGCGCGGGCCGCTTGTTCTTCAGCGTCGGCGTGAGCAGGCCCGCGGCAATGGTCCACGGATCCAGCGTCCACCACACCGCACGCGGTGTCGCGTAGGACGGATAGGCCTTCACGGCCGCCGCTATTCGCGCCAGCAGCGCGGCCCGCTCCGCGGCGCCGCCTTGCTGGCCGCGCGCAGCCAGCCTTTCCTTCTCCTCGACCCAGGCCTTGGCATTGAGCACGACCAGCGCGGAGAGGAAGGGCCGCTGCTCGCCGACCACCAGCGCCTGCTCGAACAGGGGATCGGCGAGGATCGCGGTCTCGAGATCCACCGGCGCGATCTTCTCGCCGGTCGAGGTGACCAGGATGTCCTTGATGCGGCCGGTGATGGTGATCCGCCCGTCCTCGATGCGGGCCTGGTCGCCGGTGTGCAGCCAGCCGTCGGCGTCCTTGACGCGGCGCGTCTCGTCCGGCTTGTGCCAGTAGCCGATCATCACGCTGGGACCGCGCACCAGCAATTCGTCGTTGTCGCCCAGCCTGACCTCGACGCCGTCGAGGACGTGGCCGACCGAGTGCGGATCGTTGTCGTCGACGGTGTTGACCGAGACCACCGGCGAGGTCTCCGTCATCCCATAGCCCTGGAGGACGTCGAGCCCGAGCGCAAGGAACAGCCGGATGACCGGCTCGGCGATCGGCGCGCCGCCGGACACCGCAACACGCAGGCGGCCGCCGAGCTGCGCCAGCACCTTGTCCGCGACGAGGCGCTCGAGGATCGGCCAGACCAGCCGGTCGGGCAGCGACGGCGCGCCATGCCGCTGCCGCGCATCGAAACGGCGCCCGCCGACGGCGATCGTGAGGTCGAGCAGCGCGCGCTCGACAAATCCGGCCGATGCGCGGTGCTGCATGATCAGCGCGTAGATGCGCTCGTAGATCCTGGGCACCGAGACCAGCACCGTCGGCCGCACATGCTTCAGGTCCTCCGAGAGCTGCGGCACCGAGCGGGCATAGGCGACGCAGGCCCCGGCCGCGATCGGATAGTAATAGCCGCCGGTGCGCTCGAAGGTGTGCGAGAGCGGCAGGAAGGACAGGAAGACGTCGTGCGGTGCGGCGGCGATGCGGTTCGCGATCGCCTTCACATTCGCGACGACGTTGCCATGCGACAGCATCACGCCCTTCGGCCGTCCGGTGGTGCCCGAGGTGTAGACGATGGCGGCGAGATCGTCCGGCTCGATCGCGACATCAGGCAGCGGCGCGCTCGCGCCGGGGGCCTGCGCGAGCCAATGGTCGAGCCCGACGATGCGCGCATCCGGCGTGATGAGCCCGCCCGCATCCGCGCAGACGACACGCTTGAGATGGTCGAGCGGCTGGCCGGTCGCCACGATCGCCTGCCAGCGCTCCAGCGTGTCGACGAACAAGAGCAGCGCACCGGAATCGACGAGGACGTAGGCGATGCTGTCGGGGTTGTCGACGGCGTGCATCGGCACCGGGACCAGGCCGCGCGACAGCGCCGCCTGGTCCATCGCGATATGCGCGATGCCGTTCGGCATCAGGATTGCGACGCGCTCGCCGGGCGCGAAGTTCTCCGCGGCCAGCGCCCGCCGCCACAGCTCGAATTCGGCATCGATCTCCCGCCAGGACTGGCCGACCCAGCGCTTTGCACCCGCGTCGTAATGCCGGTAAGCCTCTGCCGCCGGCGTCGCGTTGACGCGCCAGCGCAGCAACTCCGGCAACGTCCTCACCTCGGCAAGCGGGTCCGGTTGACTGATCGGCTCCGGCATGGCGTCCTTTCGCAACTCGATCGATTCCCCACCCATGTGGGGCGTCGACACTAGGCCGGCCAGTTCCCGCCGCTTTGATCCTCAGCAAGGTGGCCATGCTTTGGAGCGACCCATGACGCGCGACCGGCTGTTTCTGCTGCGCCCGGGTTTCGAGGACCCGGCCTTTCCGGGGCGCCTGTTCTATTGCTGGCATTGCGCACTGATCGAGGGCGTGCTGGCCTCGTTTCCTCAGCTCGCCGCAAGGCTCGACGTCGAGCGCATCCCGTGGCCGCGCCCGCGGCAGCCGGTGATCCCGCTGGTCGGTGAACAGAACCAATCGCTGCCGCTGCTGGTGCTGGCGGAGGGAGCGACATCGCCGCACCAGACCGGCAGCCACGAGGGCCGCGCCTTCGTCGCCGACAAGGACGCGATCCTCGCCGCACTCTCCGAACGCCACGGCTTTCCCGATCCGCACCCGTGAGAGAGGCTCGGAGCCCGCATGAGCGCAGCGACATGCGGGACAATCGTCCCGGATATCGCTTCGCTCATCCGGGCGACAGGTCGCAAAACGAGGGAAGATCGGCATTGCGCTTTGCCGACTGCTCCGCATAGTCGGCCCAACAGACCAAGCGAAAGCCCTTCCATGACCACTCCTCTTCCCGCCCTCATCGTCATCGACGTCCAGCGCGCGTTCGACGAATGGGAGACGGCGGGAAAGCGGCGCAACAATCCCGATGCGGTGGCGCGGATCGCCGATCTGCTGCAGGCGTTCAGGACGCGCGGCGCGCCGATCTTTCATATTCGCCATGAAGGCACCAAGCCGAATTCATCGTTCCTGCCATCGCGTCCCGGCTATGCCGTCAAGGACGAGGCGCGTGAGCAGCCGGGCGAGACGGTGATCGTCAAGCGCGTCAACAGCGCCTTCATCGGCACCGACCTCGAGGAGCGCCTGCGCGCAGGCAACATCGGCACGGTCGTGATCTGCGGCGCCACCACCAATCATTGCGTGGAGACGACGACGCGGATGGCCGGCAATCTCGGCTTCGACGCGCGCCTCGTACGCGATGCGACATGGACGTTCGAGCGCATCGGCCCCGACGGCGACAAGCACTCGGCCGAGGAGATCCATGCGATGACGCTGTCGAATCTCAACGGCGAGTTCGCGCGCATCGTTACCGCCGGCGAGGTGATCGCGTCATTCGCGGCCAAGTGATGGCGGCAATGCAATCACACCGGTGATGCGACAATAGACCTCACGACGCAGCATCATTTGCCGCGAATCGTACGCCGCGCGCTGCGTCGTTTCGACGCCCGCACTGGCCGGAACGCTGCCGACGCCCATGTGTTGTCCCACGACATTCAACTGGAGTGATGACATGAAGTATCTCATTGTCGCGATGGCGGTCGGAGCCGCGGCGCTCGCCGGCGGATCGGCGGCAAACGCGGCCGGCAGTTCAAGCGCGAAGCAGAACGCGCCAGCGGGCCAATCGACCGACATCAGCGCGCAGCACCGGCACCATCATGGACACCGTCATCATCACTGGCGTCCTCGTCACCACCATCACGGCTACTACCGTCCGCACTACCGCAACTACGGCTATTACCCGCGGCATCACGGCTATTACGGCGGCGGCCCGTACGGATATTACGGCGGTGGCCCCGGCGTGACCTTCAGCTTCGGCGGCGGACGCTGGTGAGACATGAGGCCCGCAGAGATGCGGGCCTCTTTCATTCCCGGAGGATCATCGCGGCCGTCTCCCGGCCGCTGGCCAATGCCGCCTCCACCGTGCCGATGTCGGGGCCGCGATAGAGCGCTTCGCCCGCGTACAGCACCATCCCATCGGCCCGCGCGAGAACCGCCTGCGCCGCACGCGTCCGCGGCGTCGCCCACGAATAGGCGCCGCGGGCAAAGGGATCGTGCGCCCAATTGATCGCCTCGGCCGCCACGAGCTGGCGCGCGACATCTCCATGCGACAGGCCGAAGACCGCGGCGAGCGAGCCGAGCCCGGCCTCGATCAATCCCTGCCGATCGAGGCTATTTAGCTCCACCGTACCAGGGCCGCCGAACCAGCCTGTGAGCACGGCATGCTCGCGCGGATATTGCGTCCACCACACCGGGATCCTCTGATCGGACAGCAGGAAGGTCATGCCCGCGAGATCCTGTTGCCGCTCGCGCCACCATGGCTTCGCGAAGCGCAGCAGGATCTTGATGACATTGCCGAAGCCGATATCGTCGGCAGCGGCAAGCTTGGCGCGCGCGCTCGCCGGCAGAGCGATCTCGCGCAGCAGCGGCAGCGGCACGGTGAGGATCACGCGGTCGCAACCATGCACGTCACCGCCGGTGCAGCGAACGGCCGGCATGTGGCCGTGCTCCTCGACCCCCGTCACCATGCAGCCGAGATGAATTGTCACGCCCCGCCGGCGGCAGTCGGCGGCCAGAAAATCGATCAGCGCGCCATAGCCGCCATCGATGCGCGCCTGCGGCGCGTGCCCGCCGTCCATCCATTCCTCGGCCAGCGCCAGCGTCGAGGCGCGCTCGGGGTCCGCCGCGTCATAGCCCTCGACCATGCGCTCGATCGAATGGCGCATCGGCGCATAGTCCTCACCGGCAAAATGCCGGCGCAGGAATTCGGCGACGGGGAGATCGTCCTTCAAATTCCGCAGCAAGGCTTGAAGCTCGGCCTCGTGGGGATCGTCGCGTTCTTCGCGCGAGAGCCCCGTCCCGTCGAAGCTCCACTGCTCGCCTTCGATCTCCTGAAGGGACAGTCCGGCCTCGCGCAGCAATCCGCGCGTGACCGGCGCCTCGCCATGGACGAATTCGGCGCCGCCCGCGGCGGGATAGCCGAACTCTTCAACCGGCAGCGGGTGGATGCGGCCGCCACAGCGCGTGCGCGCCTCCATGACCGTAGCTCTCCGGCCAGCAAGTGCCAGCTCGCGCGCCGCCATCAGGCCGGCCGCGCCGGCACCGACGATGACGATATGCTCCGGGGAAACCGACATGCCGGCGCTTCACCGGCTCGCGGCTTGCGGATCGTTCCTGATGAGATAGCGCAGCAGCAGGACACCGCCGCCGAGCTCGCGCGTGCTCTCCAGCGTCATCGCCGCAATCGGCGCGCGCTTGTCGCTGTCCGCGTCGGCCGACGAGAACACGAAGGGCGCGCCCGTTGCGCCGTCGATCGCAGGGCTGAGAATCAGGTTGAATTCGTCGATGAGACCGGCGCGCAGGAACGCGCCATTGGCGACGCCGCCGCCCTCCACCAGGAGGCGCTTCACACCGAGCTCGCGGTTGAGGATGTCCACCGTCAGCGCGAGGTCGATCTCGGACTTGCCGGCAAAGATGTAGGACACGCCCTCGCCCCGGAGCCCTGCAAGATGCGAATCCGGCACGCTATCGGTCAGCACGACGACGACGGGATCGCCGCCGATGTCCGAGCGGCCCCAGCCGATCTTGCCCTGCGCGTCGAGCACGACGCCATAGGTCTTCGCATCGCGCCGCGCGAACCAGTTTTCACGCGGCAGCTTCACGTCCGTCGCGGGATAGGGCTGGCCCTTGGCGAACTCCGAGCCGGTGACACGGCCGATCACCCAGGCATCGCCGCCGAGCTCATCATGGATCTTCTCGAACCAGTCCGTCCCCGCCCCCCTGGGGCGCCAGCGGCTGGGGTGGGTGCGGCCGTCGAGGCTGGAGTGCATCAGACAGATGACATGGGGCTTCATGCTAGTCTCCGAACGCCGCGCTTCACACTGCCGGCCCCTTGCTCATCTCGTCGCCCTTGGCGCGATCGGCGACGATCACCGCAAGCGGATTTGACGTCGGCGGCGCGACGAGCTGCAGCGTGTTGGTGTCGCGATGGTTGAACGGCGCGCCACGCACGAACAACGCAGTCTGGATCAGATAGGTCCAGCTGCCGTCGTCGTTGAAGGTGATATCGCAGCGGTAGGAGTCGGTGCGGAAGGCCTGTTCCAGAAAATCGGTCGAGCAGATGCCGTAAGCGGTGTCGCCGCGCTTGGCGGTGACGGAGATCGTCTTGTCGTCGGATGCGGCCTTGCCCGAGGCCAGCAGCACCTGCCCGCGCGGTATCGCCAGCGTCTGCATGATCAGCCCGGTCGCGGGCTCCCATAGCCAATAGCCGACCTGATCGTGAAAGGTGATGTCTTCCTCGGGCGTGTTGATGTGGATGTGATAGCGCAGTCCGTAGAACAGCTGCGGCCCGTTGGCCTGCGGATCGATCGGGTCCATGCCGATGCGCTCGATGAAGGTCCGCCGTTCCGGCCCCTCAGCCTTCGGATTGATGTCGATGCCCTTGTCCGCCTGCCAACGGCCTGCGAGACGGCGCAGCGGACCGAGATTGGCAAGGCCATCGGGCGAGACGTCCTCGGGTTCGGTGAAGATGTCGGCGGGAATGGGCAGCATGGCGTCCTCGCAGCAAGTTGCGGGAACAGCCATAGCATGGAGCAGCGAATCTTGCGCGTGCTCAGGCCTCACAATTGCGAATGGACATCGGCGTCGTGCGCGGAGCGATTGTCGGGCTTTTAGGGAAGATCGTGCATTGCGTGTCGCGGTAACATCCGCAGGGGATAAGCGGGATCACCTGCCTCAGGCGAACCGGAGCCGAACCTGTTCGATTCGGCTCCGCCGCCGGCACGTTTAGTGGCGATGATCGCGCACCTCGGGTTGATTGCGGTGATCCCTGACGATGGTCTGGTTGCGATGGTCGCGCACGATGGGCGGATCGCGATGATCGCGCACGATGGTCAGCGCGCTCGCGGGCGCCACCGCGCTTGCCAGGGTGATCGCTGCGAAAGCCACGAGGATGGTATTGCGCATGAGTCTTGTCCTTTGCCTGGTGGATCACTGCGAACCACCCGACGGCAAAGCTAGGTTGCCCCGAGAGGAAGAAATGTGTCGCGAGTCACGTGGCAATTATCGTTGCGCTGACTACCGCGCGTAGTCCAATCGTTTGAAAGGCCAGCCGCACCTTCGGGCCCGGACAGACCGAAAGCCAATCCAGACCGAGCGGAACGCGCGACCTGCTCGGGCAACACAAACGTCGCGCAGCGATACTATCTCGCGGTCGCTGTCAAGCCGTTATGCGACTGCCAAACGGGATGCGGAGAACATCTAGCCGCCTCTTCTGCCTTCTCTCAGTCTTCTATTTTGATCGTAATAGCCGCCAATAAAATCATACTTGATGAACCGGCGGCTAATTTCCGCGGATCGCTCCGAAAGACTTAGGGACTTGAGAGATTCGTCAATCAAGCTTTCAAGATCTGCCATGATGCTCCGAGAAAACTTGAACCTGCTATTGGCCTTCAGAAGCGCTCGATGAAACTCGTTTTCGCTATTAATAACATTACCTGTGCCGATCCAAGCGAAGGAATTCGTTCGCATCCCGTTCAACAGACGCGAGCGGACACAGTCTGGAAGCCAATTTGAAGCATCGGCGAGGAGCCAGATCAGGCAAGTGAACCCAGTATGAAACTCGCGTGTGTAGTGATGTGTGTGCGCGTGTACGAACGAGTAAGCCAGCTCGCCATCGGAAAAATTACCCAATCCGGGATGCCTCCATGCGAGCGCATCGCCGCAGAGCGGCTCGCCAGCGTCAAGCGTTTCCGCTCGACTGTAACGAAAGAAGTGAAGCGCTTCTTGGTAGGGCAATTGCAAAGAAGCATCTAGCACATCTGCGAAGCCATCATCATAGCCTGGAATTGTGAGTTGAGGCGCGTAGAGGGCTAGAAGCTCGGGATTTGCGCGACAACACTCAAACAGCCCCGGCCATTTTCGAATATAGGTGTGCACGCGCTCGGGATGCGTCAGCTGACAATATCCTTCGTGCTCAACCTCACTCAACCAATCCAGCTGCAATGCAGTCCACGCGATGTTAATGCCGCGTTCTTCCCCATAGTCGGGAGCATCATGCGGCAACGGGAAAATCCATCGATACGCCAAATTAAGGTCGGGAAAACGCAGCTGGCTTTCCTTAAATTCGACGATGTTGAGCCACCATTCGTCTGTGACGATGGGTGGAACAACCCCCTTTTCAATCAAGAAGTCGCGCGCGACTAGCAACGGGCTATTGTCCGGCCGTAGCCTCCTCAACAGCTCGGAGACTACACGCTCCAGGCCGGTGGAAGAGTTGGCAGCAAGCACATCAGCTAAGGGAGGCGAATGTTCGATGATCTCGGCTGGACCAATGTTATGCCAGATGGGGAGGACGAGTTCACGCCCTTCATGCATTTCTCGCGCGACCAAACCGTTCAGCTCGCGCTGGGTCCAACGCTTGCGAAAGAAGGCGGGGCTTAACACAACTACTCCAAACCGGGAGTTGGCCAACCCTCGGTCAATCGCCGCCCTCAGGCTATCCCCAACCTGGAGCGAGAACTCATCATACCAAACTTCGAGATGACGCGCTCGAAGTGCTTCCGCAAGAGGCCGAACAAAGTCGTTCTTATCCTCGCTTGCATGGCAGATGAATACATCGTGCAGCAAAATGGCCCACCACTAAGAATAGCAAACAGTTGGCATGGTATCAGAGTCTCCCTCAGATGAGAGAAATAGTGAGCCAGACACCCAATTTGACTGTGCATTCTGCCACAGCAGCTAGCCTCGGCGAAGCTTATACGCGGCGAGTGGCAGCCTCTTGAACCCGAATGTCACCTTGCTCGTCCGAATTCAAGGATGCCGCCCGCCGTATCGATCGCCCTGCGTCACCGCCAGCCCGCCGCCAACGCCACGCTGCTGCAATACGCCGACGTCTCACCCGACCGCCAGCCGGTGACGCGCCCGGCTTCCTTGCACTCATCGTAGCTCTTGTAGTTGCCGACGTTGCGACATGTTGCGGAGTACACGCCGCCCGTGGCGCTGCAGCCGACCCAGGGCTTGTCGCCCGTCTTGAAGCTCGACTGGCAGCCGCCGACGCAGTTGTTCGTCGTGGCGGCAAGCTTGGCAAGCTTCGCGACATCCGAGTTCGGTGCAGCCGGTGCCGGGGCCAGCGAGGTTGCGAGGCCCCTGATGCTGCGGGCAGTTGCGCGATGCGCCGGCCTGTGAGGTCTCGCCATCTGCTTCGGCGCCTCGACCGTGACGCCGGGAAGCTGGGTGTCGGCGGGCGTCGGCTGAGACATGGCCGTGCCGCTCAGGCCGCACAGCAGCAGGACAATCGATGGGATAGCGACGGCGGGACGGGCAACAAAGCGTGACAACGTCATGACCATGTCCTTCCAAATACGGGGGATCCGTCAATTCGGTACCCCAGAAGGGAGGATATCAGGTTCTTTCTCTAGTTGCAGCACGCCATCTCACAACCCACTCTCATCGCATCAAGCCGCTTCCGACACCGATTTCGCGCGTTGCTCGAGCACGCCGATCGTGGAGACCAGATTGTCGCGTCGCGCGCGCAGGTTTTGCGCGAGCAGCGGATAGGTCGGCTGGTGCACGTCGAACACCCCCGACTTGGCTTCCTCTTCGAGAATGTCGGTATTCAAGAGCCGAACGCGCCACCACAAATCGGCGATCAGCGCATCGAGCCGATGTTCGCCGGCAGTACCAGAACGGGACACTTCTTGCATCGCTTGCCTCAACCTGAAACGGGCCTCTCCATCGAGGCCTGACTTTGGTCAAGACTGAGCAAGCAGGGTGCCAAGGCTAACCCGCGTCCGCGGCAGACGGTCGGGGAACACGGAACAAATGGACGTTCCGCAGTGATCCGGCGGCCGGCCTCGGTCGTTTTCAGCCGGAGAGGTCGCTTGTCGAGGCGCTATGATCGCTGCTATCCGGGCTTTAGAGATGCCAATCCGGGCTGAGGCTGCTTTACCCCGGAGGGTGGCAGCGCGGCTGTCGATTGGTGCGAGCAAAGGGCCGAAGGCAAAGGTGGACTGGGCTGATTTGATCGGACGCGTCGCCTCCGACGGAGACCGGGAGGCTTTCAAACGGCTATTTGAGCATTTCGCGCCCCGCATCAAGGGGCTGATGCTCAAGGCCGGGTGCAGCCCGGACGAGGCGGAAGAGATCGCCCAGAATACCATGATCGCCGTGTGGCGGAAGGCCCACCAGTTCGATCCTGGGACAGCGGGCGCGCCAGCCTGGATATTTACGATCGCGCGCAATCTGCGGATCGACTCGTTCCGCCGCAGGGCACGGGCAGACCGCCTGCAGGCCGGTTCCGAGCTGCCTGACGAGCCGGATCAAGCCGAGGCGGTCGACGTCCTGATCTCGCGCGGACAGGACGCGGCAAGGATCTCCTCGGCCATCAAGCAACTCTCGGCAGAGCAATCCATGGTGGTGAGGATGTCGTTCATCGAGGAAAGGGCGCATCCGGAGATCGCCAGCGCGCTCGGGATTCCGCTCGGCACGGTCAAGTCACGGATCAGGCTGGCGATGAACCGGTTGCGAGACATTTTGGACGAAGACGCATGACGATCAGCCATCATCCGCCGGAAGATCTTCTGGCCGATTTCGCGGCCGGCAAGCTGGAAGAGGCCCACCAACTGGTCGTAGGCGTGCACGTGGCCGGCTGCGCGCGGTGCGCCCGCTTCGTGCAGGCCGTCGAGCACCTCGCGGGAGCAGCGCTGGAGGATGTCGAGCCGGCGCCGATCGCACCCGATGCGTTCGCCCGCGTGATGTCGGCAATCCACGAGTCTCCGCAAGAGACGGCGGCCCCTCCCCCTGCGTCCACCACGGACCCTGATCTTCCGCCGGCACTGCGAAGATATCGCATCGGCAAGCGCCGGCGTGTCGCGCCGGGTCTCAGCCTGCGACCGATCGAGCTTTCCGGTTCGGGCCAGGCGCGCGCCTTCCTGCTGCGGTCAGCACCGGGCTCGCGCATGCTCGAGCACACGCATACCGGCACCGAGCTGACGCTCGTGCTCGAGGGCAGCTTCAGCCATGAGGGCGGACGCTTCGGTCCAGGGGATTTCGATTACGGCGACGACGAGGTCGATCATCGCCCGATCGTTGGCGAGGAAGGCCCATGCGTCTGTCTGGTCGCCATGACCGGCGACCTGCGCATGAACGGTTTCCTCGGCCGACTGATCGGGCCGTTCGTCCGGCTCTGATTCTGCTTCGTCTTCCTCACGCCGGGTGATCCGCGCGCACGTCCGGAGCGTTTTCTGAGAAACGCAACGGAGACAGGACATGGCCTGTTCTAGCCCGCCAGGTCAGCCAGGAAGCGAGAGATTGCCGGAACTTCTGGCACGCGTCTCCGCAGGCGAGACACGTGCCTTCGCCGAGCTCCATACGCTGACACGCGGCAGGCTGCGCCGGATCGCGCTGGCCGTCGGCGCCTCGCCGCACGATGTCGATGACATCCTCCAGGACAGCTTCTTGAAGATCTGGCGCAATGCGGCCCGGTTCGATTCCGCACGGGCCCCTGCGACGGCCTGGATGTCCGCGATCGTCCGGCACACCGCGATCGATCATCTCAGGACCAGGCGACAGCCCAGTGTCGAGCTCGACAAGGCGCTGCTGGTCCCGACGGCAGCCGAGCCGTCACCGGCGGAGGATTTCGATTACGCCAGCGCAGAACCCATTGCCCGCGGCGCGTTCGATCGCTTGCCGGAAGAGCGCCGCAGGCTGGTCGCTCTGGCCTATCTCGAAGGCGAGAGCCGCGCGAGCCTGTCCCGGCGCTTCGGTGTGCCGGTCGGCACCATCAAGACCTGGCTGCACCGAACCATCGTGGCGATGCGCAAGGATTGCCTTGCCGCATCGGCCGCGGCCTGAAGCCGGCGAGAGCGCGCGCATGGACGCAGAGATCATCGAATTTCCCGAGCGCGGGCGCGACCACCGGTTGGTCTCCTCGACCGCAAGGCTCGAAGCCATTGTGAGAGAGGTTGAACGCCTCGTCGCCGACGAGCCTCAAGCCGGCATCGACCGGCTGCTCTCCATCATGGAGCGCATGGGCGATCAACTGGTCGATCTCGCAAGCCTCATGCTCGACGAGGAGTCGAAGCTGCAGGCCCGGATTGCCTTCAAACGCTTGTCCGACCAGATCGCGGAGACGAGAGCAGCGTTTGATCGGCTCGGAGGCGGGACATCCACCTGACGTGATCGGCACGCATGGTCGCGCCGGCTCAGTGCGCCAGCTTTTGGGCGACAAGAAATCCGATCCAGGCACTGATGCCGGCGAGGAACGATCCCCAGCAAACGTCCGCAAGGGTCAATCCGGTCGACCAGTTGCGCAGCGTCGCCTGATTGGTCAGATCATAGGTCGCATAGGTGAAGCAGCCGAGCATCAAGCCCGACGTGAACGCACGCATCGCGCCGCCGTCCTGCTGCGCAGGCAGCACGGCAAACCAGATCAAGCCGACGGGATACAACAGATAGAACGCCGCCGCGGCCGGCAAATTGGGCTCGGCCCGCAACATATCGCCCAGCACCGGCCGATACAGCCTGTCGACCATCATCGTCAGCCAGACCATGTCGACAGCGACGAAGGTCACGGCCACCGCGAGATAGATCAAGAAAAGAGTCATATCCGTGTTTCCCGTCGCGCTGCATCCGGCCGGCTTGTCGAAACGCCGCCAGATTAACGATCCGGAAGCCGCGGCGGATCACATCGGACACTCATCGCAGTGCCCGTCGCGGCGGCCATGGAAAGAATGCGCTGGTCCGGGCCTGATAGCGGCGATACCGGTCACCACGCGACTGCAGCATCTGTTCCTCGAGCGGCGGTATTCCCGTCACGTGGACCAGGATCCAGTACATGATCGCCGGAGCCGCCAGGCTGGCCCAGCCCCACGCATAGCCCGACGACAACGCGATGACCGGGTAAGCCAGCCATCCCAGCCATTCAAAGAAATAGTTCGGATGACGCGACCAGCGCCAAAGGCCGGCATCGCAGACAAGGCCGGCGTTGGACGGATCGCGCTTGAAGTGCCGCAATTGCCGGTCCGCCAGCGCCTCGCCGGCGACGGCCGCCAAGATGATGACGATCCCGGCATAGTCCTGCAGTCGCAATCCAGGCTCCGGCGCGTGCGCGGCGAGGAAGACGGCGAACGGCAGCGGCACCGAGACCAGCGCCTGTGACTGCAGGAACAGGAACATCCGGCGAGGGGCGTCAGGCCCCCATTGGCGCGCATAGTTCGCATATCTGGGATCGTCGATCCCGGCCGCGGAGCGGCGCGCAATGTGCGACCCGAGCCGCACCGACCAAAGCAGCACAAGCCCCGCGACGAGCACCCGGCGGGCCGGTGTCCCCTCGTCGAGCGGCCACAAGGCCGCCGCCGCGCCGACGAGGCCGGTCGCGTAGGACCAGATGGCATCGACCCAGCCGGAATTGCCGGTGCGCTGCTGAACGACCCAGGCCAGCGCCATCAGGAGGCAGAGGGCCAGTGCAATGCAGCCTATCGCCTGAACGTAGAGCAGGATCATGTCTCCACCCGAATTGACCTCTGTCGATACGTCACGGCCGGGCCATAGTTTCGCCCTCGGCAGCGGGTTTCCGACGACGACAGGTGATCCAGGCCATCTCGCCCGGCGTTTCCTCACGATTGCTTCAGGAACCGCCGCTGACGGTACCGCAATGGGGGCGAAAGAGGATGCGTTTGGCCGTGATCGGGACGGGTATTGCCGGCAATGCTGCCGCATGGCTCCTGTCGAAACGTTACGCCGTCACCGTTTACGAGCGTGAGCTGCAGCCGGGCGGGCATAGCCACACCGTTCGGATCGACTATGACGGCGACCCCATCGACGTCGATGTCGGCTTCATCGTGTTCAACGAGACGAACTATCCGCAACTGACGTCGTTGTTCACGCATCTGGGCGTGAAGACGGTCGAGACGTGCATGAGCTTCGCCTTGTCTGCCGATCACGGCCGGTTCGAATGGCGCGGTGGCGGCGAAACCGCCTTTCAGACCGCCTGCGGCCTGTTCGCGCAACCGCGCAATCTCGCATCGCCGTCCTACTTTCGCATGCTGGCGGAAGTCGCAAGGTTCAACAGGCAGGCCGTAGCCGATCTGCGTGCCGGCCGGCTGCGCGACCTGACGCTCGGCGAGTATCTGCGCCGAGAATCATTCGGGCCGCGCCTGTTCGCCGACTATCTCGGCCCGATGGGGGCAGCCATCTGGTCGTCCTCATCGGATGACATCCTGTCCTTTCCGGCGGAGAACTTCGTCGCCTTCTTCGACAACCACCGGCTCCTCCACCTCGATCGGCCGCGCTGGCGGACTGTGGAGGGTGGCAGCCGGCGCTATGTCGACAAGCTGACCGCTTCGTTCAAGCACAACATGCGGCTTGGCTGCGCGGTGACATCGATCGACCGCACCGGGCATGGCGTGACCGTCCGTGACAGTCAGGGCGGCGTGGAGACTTACGACGCCGTGGTGATGGCTTGTCACAGCGATCAGGCCCTGGCAGCGTTGTCGGATGCCGACGCGCAGGAGCGTTCCATTCTCGGGGCGATCAGATATGCCCCGAACACCATTTATCTGCACCGCGATCGCAGTCTCATGCCCCGGCGGCGTCAGGCCTGGGCATCCTGGAACTTCCTGCGATGGCCGCGGCAAACGCCCGCCCAGAATGACGTCGCGGTGACCTATTGGATGAACCGGCTGCAAGGCATAGATGACCGCAAGCCGCTGTTCGTCAGCCTCAACCCTCCTTTCGAGCCGGCAGCCGACCTGACGTTTGGAAAATTCAGCTTCGCCCACCCGCAATACGACCTGGCGGCGTTCGCGGCGCAACGACGGCTCCCCGCAATCCAGGGACGTCGTCGAACCTGGTTCTGCGGCGCCTGGACCGGCTATGGCTTTCACGAGGATGGATTGCAGGCCGGCATTTCCGTTGCCGAGGCACTCGGCAGCGAGACTCCGTGGCGTCAGCCGGATCCGCTGCTGGCCGAGGCCGCTGAGTAGGGCGATGGTCCAAACCAAACCAGCCAGAGCGGAGGATGCGATGGCGCCCGCCGCGCTCTATTGGGGGAAGGTGATGCACGCGCGATGGCGGCCCGTGCAGCACAGGTTCACCTACCGCGTGATGAACCTGTTGATCGACCTCGACCGGCTCGATGAAGCGGATCGCCAATCCCGGTTGTTCGGCATCAATCGCGCCGCGCCCTTCAGCTTCCACGAGCGCGATCACGGTGACGGCAAGGGCGGCCTCAGCCAATACGCCCGACGCCTTGCCGCGGCACGCGGCATCGACCTCTCCGGAGGCCGCGTGCTCCTGCTCTGCTATCCCAGGATCCTCGGCTACGTGTTCAACCCGCTGTCGATCTATTTCTGCTACGGCGCGTCCGGCGATCCCGCCCTGTTGATCTACGAGGTCCGCAACACCTTCGGCGAGATGCATTCCTACGTCCTGCCGGTGCAGGGCGCCGCGGACGGCACCATCCGACAACGCCAGGCGAAGGCATTCTACGTCTCGCCCTTCATGGCGATGGAGACGCATTATCGCTTCAGCGTGTCTTCGCCCGAGCAGGATGTGAAAGTCAGAATTCTGCAGAGCGGCGCGCAAGGCCCGATGTTTGCGGCGGCCTTCTGCGGGCGACGCCGTGCCCTGACCGGCCGATCCCTGTCGGCTGCGCTCGTCGGCCTGCCCTTCCTGACATTCAAGGTGATCGCAGCCATTCACTGGCAAGCGATGCGGCTCTGGCTCAAAGGTGTTCCCTACGTGCCTCGTTTGAAACAACGTGAGATCTAGACCATGGACCTCGCAGCCACGCATCAAGCCGTTCGATTTGACGACGTCCCGTTCTTCGCCCGACTGGCGCTGCGCCTCGCATCGCAGCTTCGGCGCGGCACCGTTCACGTGCGCCTTCCCGACCAGCGAATGGTCACGTTGCGCGGCCAGCTCCCGGGTCCGTCCGCCACGATCGAGCTCAACAATTACAGGTTCGCGCGCAGCCTCGTCATCGGCGGCGATATCGGCATGGCCGAGGCCTACATTCGCGGCGACTGGACCACGCCCGATCTCGCCCAGCTTCTCTACGTCTTCTGTCTCAACGAAGATCTGGTCGACAGCGCCTTTGCCGGAAACATGCTGGTCCGCCTGTGCCGGCAGGCGCTGCATCGCCTGCGCCGCAACACCAGGCAGGGATCGCGGCATAACATCCACCGGCATTACGACCTAGGCAACGAGTTCTTCGCGGCGTGGCTCGATTCCAGCATGACCTACTCGTCGGCCCTGTTCTCGGCTGGCACGGCCGACCTTCCCGCCGCGCAACAGCACAAATACGAGCAGCTGGCCAAGGCCATCGAATTGCAGCCCGGCCAGAGCGTGCTCGAGATCGGCTGCGGCTGGGGCGGCTTCGCCGAATTCGCTGCCAAGACTCATGGCGCCAACGTCCTGGCGCTCACCATCAGCAAGGAGCAGCATGACTTCGCCCGGCGGCGGATCTTCGAGGCCGGGCTGGCCGAGAAGGTCGAGGTCCGCTTGCAGGATTATCGCGACCAGGATGGTCGCTTCGACCGTATCGCCTCCATCGAGATGATCGAGGCCGTCGGCGAGCAGTTCTGGCCAGCCTATTTCAACCAGCTGAATCAGCGGCTGAAGCCCGGCGGCCTCGCCGGCATCCAGGCCATCACGGTCCGCGACGAGCTCTTCGGCAGCTATCGGCAGCGTGTCGATTTCATCCAGAGATACATCTTTCCGGGTGGCATGCTGCCGTCGACCAACATCCTGCGCGCGCTCGGCGAGCGCTTCGAGATGCCCGTGATTCGCGAGCGCGTCTTCGGGCAGGACTACGCCAAGACGCTCTCACTCTGGCGCGACAATTTCAGCCGCGCCTGGACCGACCTGACCTCGCTCGGGTTCGACGAGGCCTTCCGCCGCCTGTGGGAATATTATCTGTGCTACTGCGAGGCAGGGTTCAGGGCTGGGAAGATCGACGTCGGGCAGTTGGTGTTTGCGCGGCGGGGGTAACCGGCCATGCAGCACCGCTGGCTGCAAGGCTGCAGGTCATCGTCATCTGCCGTGGGCTCGGAGAAATGGCGTCCCGGGCAATAACCGTCGTCATCGACGTGCTGGCCTCGGCAAATGGTGCGCGATCGATCTTTTCATATTCTGCAAAAGAGATGCTCGGACTGCGCCAATGGTTGCAAGAGACTCGAGTCTGTAGCCTTCGGTCAACATGGCCATGAACGGCCACGCTGCAACGAGGGGGGACTGCATCCATGGAATTCGGACTCGTCGTCCTGTCGTGGCAGCGCGGCTGTCATCAATCCTCGCGGCAGGCGGTGGCCGGCGGTGCGCAAGGCCCGGCCGCGGGATTTGGCGCGCGCAACGACCTGCGCGGTCGCCCTCGATCGCCGTTGACGCGGACGCTCCTGTGTCTCGTCGTCGCGACGATGCTGACACTCCAGGCGGGCGCCGCGGGGGCTCAGACAGCCGCGGAATCCTGGCCGAACCGCGCGATCACCTGGGTGGTGCCGTTCGGGGCCGGCGGCGTCACCGACCTCGTCTCGCGCAAGATCGCGGAGCTGCTGCGGACGCGGCTTGGGCAGCCCGTGGTGGTGGAGAACCGACCCGGCGCCGGCGGGACCATCGGGACGGAGTTCGTGGCCCGGGCGCAAGCGGACGGCTACACCGTGCTCTACGCCTCCGGCGGACCGATGACGATCCAGCCGAATCTGGGAATGACGAAGCTCAACTACGACCCACTCAAGAGCTACGTCCATATCCGCGGCGTGAGCTCGGCCAACCAGATCCTCGTCGCGACCGCAGCAGCGCCCTACAGCACGCTGGCCGAGTTCGTCGCCTACGCGAAGGCTCACCCGGGCAAGGTCAATTTCGGCTCTCCCGGCCCGGGCACCGCCCAGCACCTTGCCGGCGAGATGTTCCAGGCGGCCGCCGGCATCAAGCTGACCCACGTACCCTACAAGTCGGGCTCGAGCCAGATGACCGACATGATGTCGGGCATCCTGGACGTCTCCTTCGACTACCTCGCCGTGCTCAGGCCGCTGATCGACACCGGCAAGGTCAAGGTGCTCGGCACCACCGGCACGGCGCGGCTGGCCGCGCTGCCCGACGCGCCGACGGTGCTCGAGGCCGGTTATCCCGACGCCGTCAGCGTTGGCTCGACCTGGGTCTCGGTCCCCGCGGGGACCGACCCGAGAATCGTGGACAGGCTCTCCGAGGCACTGACCGCCGTGCTCGCCGACCCCGGCATCGTCGCGGACCTCGCCAGCAACGGCCAGGTGTCGATCGCCGACAAGGGGCCGGCCGAGATGGGCCCGTTCATCGTCGCGGAGACCGCACGCTACAAGCGGGTGATCGAGAGCGCCGGCATCGCCGCGCATTAGCGCCGGCGCGCTACATCGCGCACGCGAGGGAGTGGCCGTGGGCGTGGCGCCGGCCGATCGCGAAGCCGCGCAAGGGTTGTTCGCTATTCTGTATTGGAAGGCCAAGAAATGGTGCCCAGGGGCGGAATCGAACCACCGACACTGCGATTTTCAGTCGCATGCTCTACCAACTGAGCTACCTGGGCGTGCTCCAAGAGAGGGGCCAAAGCCCATCGAGCGGGCGGTTTATAGTGGGCTCGGGGCGGCCTGTCCACCCGGCTTCGCCAAGAGGCTTCGCCGGGCGCGGCCCGGCTGTGCACAAGCTGCGGCCGCGTTGCCGCGGCCGGCGCGCGGCCGCTCGATCGTTGGATCAAGCCATTGATATTATTTACTATTCGACATCATCCACGTCGTCGTCGCGGCCGGGGATGACGTAGGAGCCTTTCAGCCAGCGGTTCAGATCGACGTCGCGGCAGCGCGAGGAGCAGAACGGACGGGTCGCCTCCGACTGCGGCTTGCCGCAGATCGGGCAGGTTTTGAGCGGGCTTACGGGCTTTTTGACCTGGTCGTCCATGATGTCGGCGGCGTGCACGGGGTGAAGGGGTTCAAGAGCCTGGCGGCAAACGGGTTCCTCGGGAGGAGGCGCATGCGCGCCGTCAGGCCATTCTACTGTGCATGGGGTTGTTTTCGCGATTTTGTCGAGCCGAGGCGTTCGGCTCAGACGGTGGTGGCGTTGAGCCAGCCGAAGCGAATCGGAAAGCCCTCGCCGCCAAGCAGGGTCGTTGTCTCGTAGAGCGGCAGGCCGACGACGTTGGTGTAGGACCCCACCATCTTGACCACGAAGGAGCCGGCGATGCCCTGCACCGCATAGCCGCCGGCTTTGCCGCGCCATTCGCCGGAGCCGATATAGGCCTGGATGTCGTCCTCCGAGAGGCGCTTGAAGCGGACGCGGGTCTCGATCAGGCGCTGGCGAAACGCCTCGCGCGGCGTGACCAGGCAGATCGCGGTGTAGACGCGGTGGTTGCGACCCGACAGCAGCCGCAGGCACTGCGCCGCCTCGTCCACCAGATTGGCCTTGGGCAGGATGCGGCGGCCGACCGCGACCACCGTATCGGCGGCGAGGATGAAGGCCCCGCGCAGCTCGTCGTCGAGCTGCACTGATTTGAGCGCCGCATCGGCCTTGGCCCGCGCGAGCCGATTGGCGCAGGCACGCGGCAGCTCGCCCCGCCTCGGCGTCTCGTCGACGTCGGCCGGCCGGAGCGCGTCCGGCTCGATGCCGGCCTGGTTGAGCAGCGACAGGCGCCGCGGCGAACCGGAGGCAAGTACGAATTTGGGGCGGCCGAGCATCAGGTGATTTGGGGGATGAAACAGGGGTGAATTGCGCGCGGAACCTATCGGAAGGGGGCTGATTTCACAACCCGGGAACCCGAGGTTTGGTGATTCGAGGAGATGCCGAGATTCGTGTGCCTGCGGTCTGTGACGCCGGTGTTACGCCTTCTTCGCCTCTCCCCGCACGCGGGGCGAGGGAGAAGAGGCGTCCGGGGCACGAGACTAACCGCTCGCCGCACCGACCTTCGCAAACCGCCGGCGGATGCGCATCATCAGCTGGTCGCAGACCTCGCGATAGGCGGCGAGCTTCTGGTCACGGCTGCCTTCGATGGTGGTGGGATCCTGCGTCGGCCAGTATTCGACGTCGGCGGCGAGCGTCCGCGTCAGCTCCAGCGCCTTGTGATGCGCCTCGGGCGAGAGCGTGATGATGAGGTCGAAATTCAGCCCCTCCCAATCCTCCAGCTCCTCGAAGGTCTGCGGCTTGTGGGCGGAGATGTCCTGGCCGAGCTCGGCCATCACGGCAACGGCAAACGGATCGAGCTCGCCCTTCCTGGCGCCGGCCGATTTCACGTAGAGGCCCTGCGGAAACATGTGCTGCAGCAGGCTCTCGGCCATCGGCGAGCGCACGCTGTTCATCGCACAGGCGAACAGCACGGACTGCGGATTGCTTGCGCGTGGCGGCGCAGCCATCGCTCACGCTCTTTTGGTCTTGCGCATGATCCGATCCGAAAACCGGTTCCCACTTTTCGGGATCATGCGCGTTTAACCCTTCCAATGAAGGACAGTGATGAGCGTGAACAGCCGGCGCGAGGTCTCGAAGTCGACCCGTACCTTGCCCTTCAGCCGCTCCTGCAGCGTGCGCGATCCCTCGTCATGGATGCCGCGCCGGCCCATGTCGATGGCCTCGATCTTGTCGGGGGTCGCGGTGCGGATCGCCTGGTAGTAGCTGTCGCAGATCATGAAATAGTCCTTCACGATCCGCCGGAACGGCGTCAGCGACAACAGATGCGCGACGACGGGCGTGCCGTCCTCGCGGCGGATGTCGAACATCAGACGGTTGCCGGTGATGCCGAGATGCAGCGTGAACGGGCCCTTCCCTTCGGCGCCGTCGGGCGCGAACAGGTTCTGCTCGATCAGATCGTAGATCGCGATCGCACGCTCGTGCTCGATGTCGGGGCCGGAACGGCCGATCGAGTCTTCGTCAAGCGTGACCGCGACGATGCGATTGTTGGAGTCGTCCTGTTCGGGCGGCTTTGTCATGACAGATTGAGGCGCAATCCAATCGAGCGCGAATGGGCGTCTAGCCCCTCCGCCTTGCCGAGCGTCATCGCGGCCGGGCCCAGCGCACGCAGCTGATCCGGGCCGCATTTCAGGATCGAGGTGCGCTTCATGAAGTCGTGCACCGACAGGCCCGAGGAGAATCGCGCCGAGCGCGCCGTCGGCAGCACGTGGTTGGAGCCGCCGACATAATCGCCGATCGCCTCGGGCGTATGCGGTCCGAGGAACACCGCGCCGGCGTTGCGGATTTTTGCGGCGAGCGCATCGGGATCCACGGTCATGATCTCGAGATGCTCGGCGGCGATCGCATCCGCAAGCGGAATGCTGTCGGCCAGGTTCTTCACCAAGATGATGGCGCCGAAATCGGCCCAGGAGGGGCCGGCGATCGCGGCGCGCGGCAGCGTCTTCAACTGCGCTTCGACGGCCTTTTCGACGTCGGCGGCGAGGCGCGCGGAGTCGGTGATCAGGATCGACTGCGCGCTGGCATCATGCTCGGCCTGCGCCAGCAGGTCGGCGGCGATCCAGTCGGCATTGCCGGTGTCGTCGGCGATGACGAGCACCTCGGAGGGACCCGCGATCATGTCGATGCCGACCTTGCCGAACACCAGCCGCTTCGCGGCGGCGACATAGGCGTTGCCCGGGCCGACGATTTTTGCGACCGGCGCGATCGTCGCGGTGCCGTGCGCCAGCGCGGCCACGGCCTGCGCGCCGCCGACGCGGTAAATCTCGGTGACGCCGCCGAGATGCGCCGCCGCCAGCACCAGCGGATTGAGCTTGCCGTCGGGCGAGGGCACCACCATCACGAGGCGCGAGACGCCGGCGACCCTGGCGGGCACCGCGTTCATCAGCACCGAGGACGGATAGGCCGCGGTGCCGCCGGGCACGTAGAGGCCGGCGGATTCGATCGCGGTATAGCGCCAGCCGAGCTCGACGCCGAGCGGGTCGGTGAAGCGCTCGTCCTGCGGCAGCTGCCGGCGGTGATAGGTCTCGATGCGGTCCCGCGCGAGCTTGAGCGCATCCAGCGTCGCAGGCTCGCAGGCCTTGGTCGCGGCCTCGATCTCATCAGCGGTCACGCGCAGGCCGGATGCGTCGAGCTTCAGGCGATCGAACTTGGCGGTGGCCTCCAGCAGCGCGGCATCGCCCCGCTTGGCCACGTCGTCGACGATCGCGCGTGCGGCGGCCTCGACGTCGGCCGAGACCTCGCGCTTGGCGGCGAGGAAGGCCGCGAATCGCTGGTCAAAATCGGCGCTGCTGCGGTCGAGACGAACGGGCATGTCTGGCTTGGCTTCTGGATGGTCTTTTGGGCGGATTGGCGCACCGGGCCCCTGCTCAATGGCGCGGCGGGGAAGCGGCGTCAACCCTCGCAAGGCGCCGTCCTGGCGCAGGCCCCGGGACGGTGCGGCTGGTATACAGGCAAACTCACAGCTTCCCCTCGATCTCCACGCCCGTTCCCAGCGCGTCCGCCCCGAGGTCGGTGAGCTCGCATTCCAGGCATTCGACGTCGAGCCGGACGGCGCCGCCTTGCGCGAACAAGAGCAGGGCGCTGCCGCCAGGCTCCGCTTCGCGCCCGTCCCGCGGGTGAAACTCGATGCCGACGAGGTCCAGGACCTTGTCGGGAGCGCCCAAGTCGATGTTGCGCGATTTGCAGGCGAGCACGCGGTCGAAGCGGAGCGCGGCAACCAGCCGGCGCGGCTCGGCCTGCCCTTCCAGCGTCTGCTCCCAGTCCAGCCGGCTCATCCCGACCACAAGCCGCTTCTCGGCCTGCCGCCAGATGATGTCGGAGATCTGGACACGGGCGTCCTGGACATGGGTCGAGATCACGGCGAGATCGTCGGCGTCGAGGGCGATCAGTTTGAGCTGGGGCGACATCGCCGACGCTTCTCCTTCGGAGTGGACAGGCCTCAACGCGCGCAGGCCGCGATATTTCCGCACAAACTAACGGACCGGCCGGCTAGAGGCTATTGATATCCGCCATCTCCAGCACCTTCCGCGGATACCCTTCCCGGACGACGCGGATCATGCCGCGGCCGATCTGCTCGGTCGAGGTGACGAGCCGCGGCGATATCAGGCGCAGCACCGACCAGAGCGGCCCGGTTGCGGTATAGACCGCCTGCACCCAGGCGGTCTTGGAACGGGCGCCGTGCAAAGGCTGGATCGCGCCGGGCCGGAACATGTAGGCGGCCCTGAACGGCAACTTGAGCAGATCGTTCTCGGTCTTGCCCTTGATCCGCGCCCACATCCGCGAACCCTGCTCGGTGGAATCGGTGCCGGCGCCGGTGACGTAGGTGAACACCATCTGCGGATTGAGGCGCGCCAGCGTCGTCGCCGCCGCAAGCGTCAGGTCATAGGTGAGATGGCGGTAGCGTTCCTCGCTCATGCCGATCGAGGAGACGCCGAGGCAGAAAAAGCAGGCGTCGTAGCCGGTCAGCTGCGCTTCGATTGCCGAATAGTCCAGGAAGTCGTGGTGGATGATCTCGACGAGCTTGGCGTTGCGCACGCCGGTCGGGCTACGGCCGACGACGAGCACGCGGTCGACGCCGGCATCGACCAGGCATTCGCGCAACACGCCCTGCCCAACCATGCCGGTCGCACCGAAGATGATCACCTTCATCGGAATGTCCCCGCCGGATCCGCGGCTCATGCCGCGGCCGCGATTTCGTCGAAGGATATACCGGTCAACGTCGCCGAGACATCCCACAGCATGGCGGCGACCGCCAAGTCCTTCGCGTGCGGCATGATCTTCGCCGCCGCGGGTGCCCCCTTCATTTCGTAGAATCCGTTCGGACCGTAATAGCCGCCGGGCTCCGCCGCGGGGGAGGTTGCAGCGAACAGCGTCGGTAGTGCGCCTTCGGCGGCGGACTGGCTGAACAGCGGCTGGAGCAGCCGGCCGACCCGCCACTGGAAGGTGTTGGCGCCCGGGCCGTTCGCGATGAGATCGGTGCGCGCAAAGCCGGGATGGGCGGCGATGCTCCTCACGCCCCAGCCTGCCGCATCGCTGCGACGCTGCAATTCGAGCGAAAACATCAGCATCGCCAGCTTGGACTGGCTGTAGGCGCGCCACGGACGATAGGAATGCTTGCCTTGCAGATCGTCGAAATCGATCGCGCCGGAGCGGTGCGCAAGGCTGGAGAGATTGACGACGCGCGGCGCTGTCGCCCGGCGAAGCTGCGGCAGCAGGCGTGCCGTCAGCGCGTAATGGCCGAGATAGTTGGTACCGAGCTGCATCTCGAAACCATCCTCGGTCTCTCGCCGCTTCGGCAGCGCCATCACGCCGGCATTGTTGACGAGGAGATCGAGCTGCTCGTTGCCGGCGGCAAAGCGGCGGGCGAAGTCGGCGACCGAGGCAAGGCTGGCGAGGTCGAGAGGCTCGTAGGCGATCAGCGCGCCCGGGAACCGCGCACAAATGCCTTCGATCGCCCGCAGGCCCTTTTCGTCGTTGCGTCCGGTGAGTATGACAATGGCACCGGCGCCCGCCAGCGCCATCGCCGTCGCGTAACCGAGGCCGCCCGTCGCTCCCGTCACGACGGCGGTCTTGCCGCCGAGCGAGGGGATGTCTGCCGTGGTCCAGTCGGTCATGCCAGATCTCCGTCCGGGGCTGGAACGAGGCCCGCGATCGCTCTAAATGTGCACTTGGTGCAACTTTGCAAGAGGTGACACAATTTGAAGACTTCGAAGGTTGCCCGGAAATTGCCCGCGAAGGGAAAAGCCCCTGATGTCACCGGGCTGCGCCAGCGCAAGCGGCAACAGACCCGCGCGCGGCTGACAAGGGCGGCGATGACGCTGTTCCTGGAGCGCGGCTTCGAAGCCACGACCATCGACGACATCGCGGCTGCGGCGAACGTGTCGCGCCGCAGCTTCTTCCACTATTTCGCGTCCAAGGAGGACGTGGTCACCGCCTGGCAGGAGAATGCCGCCAGCGCGCTGGTCGACGAGGTGGTCGCGCGGCCAGCGGACGAATCCATGCTGACCGCCGCGGAGAATGCGATCGCGGCAGTGGTCAAGCGGCTCGATCCCGCGGAAGCCGCCGCGATGTCGCGGCTCAAGCGCGACAATCCCGCGCTGCAGGCGCGCGATCAGCTCAAATACGAGACGATCGAGCGCGCGCTGGCCGAGGGCCTTGCCCAGCGCGGCCGAACCAGGTCCGACCGGCAGAAGGCGCGGCTCGTCGCCATGATCGCCACCGGCGCGATGCGCGTCGGCGGCGACAGCTGGATCGGCGACGGAGCGCGCGAGAAGCCGGAGGCCTTCGTCAAGCGCACCTTCGATGCGATCCGGGCGATCTTGACGTGAGGTGCCTTACTCCCTGAAGAACGCCAACAGGTCCGCGTTGATGGTTTCGGCGTGCGTGGTCGGCATGCCGTGGGGGAAGCCCTTGTAGGTCTTCAGGATGCCCTTCTTGAGCAGCTTGGCCGACAGCGGCGCGGAATCGGCGTAGGGCACGATCTGGTCGTCGTCGCCGTGCATCACCAGTACGGGCACGCTGATCTTCTTCAGATCCTCGGTGAAGTCGGTCTGCGAGAACGCGACGATGCCGTCGTAATGCGCCTTCGCGCCGCCCATCATGCCCTGGCGCCACCAGTTCTGGATCACCGCTTCCGACGGCTTTGCGCCGGGGCGGTTGTAGCCGTAGAACGGGCCGGCGGGGAGATCGCGATAGAATTGCGTGCGGCTGGCGGCGAGCTGCTTCTGCAGATCGTCGAACACGCTCTTCGGCAGGCCGCCGGGATTGGCCGCGGTCTGCACCATCAGCGGCGGCACGGCGGAGAGGATCGCCGCCTTCGCCACCCGGCTCTCGCCATGGCGCGCGATGTAGTGCACGACTTCGCCGCCGCCAGTGGAATGGCCGACATGGATGGCATTCTTGAGGTCGAGATGCGCGGTGACGGCCGCGAGATCGTCGGCGTAATGATCCATATCGTGGCCGTCGGAAACCTGCGACGAGCGGCCATGGCCGCGGCGGTCATGGGCGATGACGCGATAGCCGTTGTTGGCGAAGAATATCATCTGCGCGTCCCAGTCGTCGGCCGACAACGGCCAGCCGTGGCTGAACACGATCGGCTGGCCACTGCCCCAGTCCTTGTAGAAAATCTCGACGCCGTCCTTGGTGGTGATGATGGGCATGATCGTTCTCTTTCAGTGAAACTGGGTTTGTGTTGCGCGTGAACAAACACGCACCGACGTTGCGCAGATAGTTGCGCGAGATCTCGAATGCGACGCCTCGCATCGACCGGGATCTTGAGAATCGTGTGATCAGGCAAACGCCATCGGCTTGAAGCGGCGCCAGGCGCCGACGGTGAGCACGACGAAGAACACCAGCACGATGCCCTGCACCGCGGCGAACACCGGGCCCGACGGCGGCGCCGGCGCCACCGCCGGCGCGAGCGCGGCCAAAGCCGGCACCTTGAGGAACGACTGGATCACCAGCACGAAGACGTTGAAATAGAGCGAGATCATCGCCGTCACGATGTAGACCGGACGCCAGACGCCCGCGAGCTTCATGCCGTACAGCGCGAGGCAGGCGATCGCGAGCAGCACCAGCGAGATGATGCCGATGATGTGCGAGGGCAGCAGCTCCTTGAACGGAAACAGGAAGCCGGTGGCGCTGGTCAGGATCGTGAACGACAGGAAGATCGCGGTGAGGCCCGGCATCGACTTCGAGCCGAGCAGGCCGAACATCACGACGAGGCCGGCGGCGATGGCGATCAGGCTGATGACGACATGGACCATCGTGAAGGCGGGCAGGCTCAAGCCAAGGACCATGGCATCTCTCCTAACTCTCCGTTGAGATTCGGCAGAGTCGTATTACGGTCCTCATGCGATTACCATCTGCGTTGTCGTCACATGCATGTGCGCAGCCATGCGTCATCGTGCGAATCGACAAACGCATGGCTGAATTTTTTGCACCGCTGTCACAAACGGCGGCAGTTCTCGACGAAAGTCGAATCGAAGTCTCACACTTCCTTGGTGTCGAAGATCAGGAGATCGGCACCGCCGCTCGCAAATTTCGGCACGTCGCCTGCGGCCGCCTTGCCCGCTTCGCTGCCGAAGGCCTTCTGGATGTCGCCCACGCTGTCGAAGGTGAGAATGGCGACGAGATGAATCCCTGACGGCCCGGCGGGGGACCCGACCGCGCCGGTGCTGACAGCGTACTTCTTCAAGCCGGGAAGTTTCTTGGCGAGCGGAATGTGGGTCTCGGCATAATGCTTGTCGAAGGCGGCAGCATCCTTGGGCGTCTTGTAGAGCACGACGAGTTCGGCCATTTAGTCCTCCCTTGGGAATCTTTGTTCTTCCGCGCGCGATTGGCCTCGCGACGAGGCGATAGTCTGTGGGGCGCGGCAAGATGGCAAGTCCCATTCGTCTTGCCAACTGCTTGTCTTCTGCTCGACTAAAGCGCCGGTTTTGCGGCGTCGCCGAGATAGCCGTGCAGGGAGGCCACGACCTGGGCGCCTTCGCCGATGGCGCCGCCGACGCGCTTGACCGAGCCGGAGCGGACGTCGCCGACGGCATAGACGCCGGGCACCGAGGTCTCCAGCGGCGCCACGAGGCGGCCCTGGTTCTGCTCGGACTGCGCGCCCGTGACGACGAAGCCGCCGCGATCGAGCGTCACGCCGCAGCCGTCGAGCCAGGCGGTGGCGGGATCGGCGCCGACGAACAGGAACAGATTGCGGATCTCCGCAGAATCCTCGTCGTCGGACAGCCGGCTCTTCCAGCGGATGCGCCGCAGCAGCGCGGCCTCGTCGCCCTCGAGCGCGGTGATCTCGGTGTTGAACATCAATTCGATGTTCGGCGTCGCTTCGATGCGCTCGATGAGATAGCGCGACATGCTGGCGCCCAGGCCGCCGCCGCGGATGATCATCAAGACCTTCTTGGCGTGACCCGACAGGAACACGGCGGCCTGGCCGGCCGAATTGCCGGCACCGACCAGCGCGACCTCTTCGCCGGCGCAGAGCTTCGCCTCGACGGGCGAGGCCCAATACCACACGCCGCGCCCCTCGAATTTGTCGAGGTTTGCAATGTCAGGCCGGCGATAGCGCGCGCCGCTCGCGACCACGACCGAACGCGAGCGCAAGGCATCGCTGCCGTCGAGCGCCACCGAGAACGCGCCGTCCCTGCGGGTGCAGTCGAGCGACTTCACGGTGACGGGGATCATGATGTCGGCGCCGAATTTCTGCGCCTGGGTGAAGGCACGCGCGGTCAGGGCCTGGCCGGAAATGCCGGTCGGAAAGCCCAGATAATTCTCGATGCGCGCGCTGGTGCCGGCCTGGCCGCCGAAGGCGCGGATGTCGAGCACGGCCACAGACAATCCTTCGGAGGCCGCATACACGGCGGTGGCGAGCCCGGCCGGTCCGCAGCCGACGACGGCGACGTCGTAGATGCGGCCATCCGTGGCGCCGCCGATCATGCCGATGGCGCGGGCAAGCTCGGTCTCGCTGGGATTGCGCAGCACGGTGCCGTTGGCGGCGACGACCAGCGGCCAGTCTTCGGGCTTGGGCGAATAGCGCGCGATGACCTCGGCGGCGTCGCGATCGCGCGCGGGATCGAGCAGATGATGCGGCTGGCCGTTGCGGGTGAGGAAGCCCTGCAGCCGCACCACGCCGGCGGAGTTCGACGGGCCGATCAGCACGGGACCGCCGATGCCGCCCTGGATCAGATTGACCCGGCGCAGGATCAGCGCGCGCATGATGCGTTCGCCGAGCTCGGCCTCGGCGACCAGCAGCGCGCGCAGCCGGTCCGGCGGCAGCAGCAGCGTCTCGACATCGCCCTCGGCGCGGCCGTCGACCAGCGCCGGCTGGCCCGAGAGCTGGCTGAGCTCTGCCAGGAACTGCCCCGGCCCCTGGTCGATCACCGGCGTGACGTGACCGAGCCCGTCGCGCTGGGTGATGGCGACATGGCCCTTCAGCACGACGAACATGCCCGGCCCCGGCTTGCCGGTTTCGAACAGGAACTCGCCGTCCCGATAGAGGCGGACCTCGCCAAAGTGCCTGATCCGCTCGATCTCGGCCGGCGTCAGCGCTGGAAAGGTCTGTTCGGGGCGCGTGAACCGCGACATCATCGCGTCATCACCGCTTGGTTGCTGTCCGTCCTGCCCCATCGTCATTCTCGCTCATTCCAATCTGCTAAGTGCCGGCTTTGCCGGCGGCCCCCTCATTTAGGGAACCCTCGTCGTTTGGCGAGGGCTCGCCGCTTGCGGCGCGTTCGCGCGCCTGCAGCTTCCGCCGCTTGAGGTTTTCGCGCAGCGCCGATTTCAACCGCTCGTCGCGGGACGTCTTCGCCTGGGTCGCGCTCTTGTCGTTCTCGTCAGTCATTGCGGGTCCGATACTGCCATCGGCGATAACATGCCCGGAGAATGCGGCAGCTCAAGAGGCCTCTCGCGATCCGATCGTGCGAAACTCGAAATGGACCGAATCCGCCCCCTTGGCCACCTGGCCAGTTGGCGGGGATGAGCGGAGCTCGAATCAGCGCGAAGTGGGCCGTTTCGAGCCAAAACGAGCATTTTGGCCTCGATATCGGCCCGATTTTCTCGTTTTGACCGGCCGAGCAAGCTTGCGCAGGAGGGGGGCTTGTGGCAGATATCGGCCCGCTTGGCAGGGCCCCTCGGGCGCCCGATTCTTCACCAGCACATGCTGCCGTAGCTCAGTGGTAGAGCACTCCATTGGTAATGGAGAGGTCGACAGTTCAATCCTGTCTGGCAGCACCATTTTTCCCCTCACTGCAAGCTTTCTGCCGGCCCGCGAGCCCGCAATATCCACGGATGCCATCGTGATCACACGTTCCCTGCCCTACGAAGGACTGCTCCACGAGATCGTCGAGCATAACGGCGTGCTCTATCTCGGCGGCATCGTTCCTGAAGATGCGGCGCTCGACATGGCTGGCCAGGCCGACGATGTGCTGCGCCAGCTGAAGACGCTGCTCGATGGCGCCGGCTCCGATCTCTCCTGCGTTCTGCAGGTGACGATCTTCATGGCCGAGCTCGCCGACAAGGCGGCGTTCAACGAGGTGTGGAAGCGCTATTTCACCGCGGACCATCTGCCGGCGCGTGCGGCTGTTGGCGTTGCGGATCTCGGCCCGGGCGTCAAGCTGGAGCTGACGGCAATCGCCGCCTGTCGCTGAGCAGGCGACACCGGCGGAGCGGGAGCGCGCGGTCGATTTGTGTTCGCGCAAGAGCGCGCGATCATTCGGTGTTCCAAACATGAAGCGGCGTTCTCGCGGCGTGAATCGCCCGAGTTTTGCTCTTCTCTTTCGCCCTCTCTTGTGAAGAGGGCGCAGGGAAGACCGGGTGCCGGCTGGCACCCATGACCCGCTGCGCGAAAAATTTGCACACGCAAATGCGCAGGCGGAGAACAGGTGGGCCGGAAAACACCCGGCCTTCCCTGCGCGATGGTTTGACGGCCTATGCCTGCTCTCCCCGGAGCCGAATTCCTTCTGGCCTCCGTCACGTCCGCGAAAGGCGATGCACCGCATCCGGTTGGCCGCTGCATCTTCGCGAAGGCTTGGCTGTAGCAACGACAGCCAGGACCACATGGTTTAGCCGTACGCCACTGCGCCGTTCGTCACACGGAGAAGGACTTCACGAGGATCACCCGCCCTGGTCCCGCCTTGCCGTGCCCGACGCAGCCGCGTCCCACCGCCACCCAGCCCACATTCGTTGCGACGTACGATCGCCCCTCTCCTTGGGCCGGGATGGCGGGAATATGCCGCGAATCCGAATTTCGGTAAAGTGGAATATTTTCACAGGAAGGGCTTGACGGAATTGGGGTGTTTTGCCCGACGGGCCGACGCGGGTAAGGTTAATGCTTCCTTTCGATTGTCGGTAAAATTTTATCCATTATCGTGCTCGTCATTGATGACGAACCAGGGGCTCCGATCGTGCTTGCGCTTTTCTTGATCGTGACTGGGACTGCGCTGCTTCTCTCCGGCATCGTTGCCTTCGGCCTTCATAGAAACTCGCTGCACTCGATGGCGCTGCTGTAGCCGGACCAAATTCGTAGGATGGGTCGAGCGGAGCGAAACCCATCGCGGGTTTATCTGGTGCCGAAGCATGATGGGTTTCGCTTCGCTCGACCCATCCTACGCACTACGCATCATCAATTGTCGTTATCCGCTGCGCGTCGCGCGAACCGATCGTCCGCCCGGCGCAGCCGCCGGCACAGCTCGCGGTTGACGTTCTGCAGGACGATCACATAGGCGTGGATGTCGGCCTTGTAGCAGGCGTAGAGATTCTGGGCGGTCAGCTCAAACAGCACCGTCGGCGCCTCCGCGACCACCGTGGCGGAGCGGTTCTGCATCTCGATCAGCGTCATCTCGCCGAAGAAGTCGCCGGGCTGCAGAACGGAGATCGGGATGACGCTGCCTGCGCTCGTCCGTTTGCTCACCGCGAGCCGGCCGGACTTGACGATGAACATCGAACGTCCCGGCTCGTCCTCCTCCACGACAGTCGCGCCTGCCTCGAAGCGGCGCTCGGCCAGCATCGACATCAGGAGGTCGAGGCTTCCGTCCGAAAGCCCGCCAAAGAACGGCGTCGCGAGCAGGAACGCTCTCAGATCAGGGGCGGTGACGGTCATGGCGCGAGGTTACGCCGCGTCGCTGACTGCAGCAAGATGAGCGGCGTGAGCGTGGAGAGAACCGCAGCTCACGACTCCGCAGCCTATTGCCGCACGACACTTTCCCCGCGCAGCGTTCGTCGCTTTCGCCATACCTGCAGGTCGATCATGACCTTGATGGTCGCCGCGAGAACCGCGGCGCACAGCACGGCCTTGGAGACCGTCTCCATCGTTCCCTCGATCAGGAGGCAATGGACCACGCTGCCGAGGACGATGACGATGGCGAGCGGCATGTGAATGAAGCGCCAGGTTCGCGGGCGCAGCTGTAGCCGCCGGCGCAGGGACGCCAGCAGTGCGACAATGAAGATCGCCCACATCGCGGTCACGCCGAACGGCGAGAACGGCGTCGGCGAGGTGTAGGTCAGCGCGTCGATCATATCGGGCGGGCTGGTGATCCAGAGGCCGGCGACGTGAACCACCACGGCCAGCACCAGCGCGCCGCCGATCCAGTGATGGGCGCGCCGTCCGCGGTAGGCCGACAGCGGCGCCAGATAGCCGCCGATCAATAGCGGCTGAACCAGCACGAGCGCGAGCGCGAGGATCCCGGCGAAGCCGGCGAGAATGTAGACCGGCCCGCGCCAGGCGAGCTGCTCGCTGGTCGCAGCCAGCGCGACAGGCACGCCAAGCGCCAACGCGAGGGCAACCCAGATCAGGATCACCCGTGCCGATCGCCACCCCGTCATGCGCTGGGCCGATCAGGCCGGCTGCAGCACGAAGTGCGCCTCTAGGCTGGTTTCCTTGGCGCTGCGCATCACCGGGCGCAGGAACACTGTCTTGAACTCGCCGCTGTCATAGGCGAGGTGGCCGTGGGGCTGGCCGAAGATCGGGATGATCTGCGGCATCTCGAGCCGGAACTTGCCGTCCTTGTCGGTGAGCGTGGCGCCATGGCTCTGCGGCTCGTGCTCCTGGCCTTCGACCGTGTGCGCCCAGATCTGGATGCGCTGGCCTGCGAGCGGCGCCCCATCGCCGGCGCGGCGCACGGTGCCGCTCATCCAGAAGCCGCCCTTGCCGATGCGCTCCACGATCGCCGCGCCCTTGCGGTAGTTGTTCGCCCCGCCCGACATCGACTCGGTGGGCGCGAGCCCGTCGGCGCGGGCCGGCAGCAGGAGCCCGGGAATGCCGGTCGCCAAAATTCCGGTTGCGAGGACGGACCCGCCGGCAGCGAGGAGACCCCGGCGGTTGAGCAGGACGGTAGTCATGTCGGTTCCTCCCGGCGACGGGGCAGTTGCTTTCGCAAGCTACAACAACAGGCGTGAAACGCACAGTTGCGACGACAGGCGCCTAAGGTCGCAATAACAGTGTTGTGAACGATGGCGTCGCCGCCCAAACTGTAGGACAACAGTGTCCTCCCGACACTACATGTGATGCCGCAGACGCGCATTCTCGCGCGGCCCCTCCCCTTCAGGTGCCTCCCCATGATCCCCTTCTCCGTGCTCGACCTCGCGCCGATCTGCCAGGGCGGCGACGCCGCGCAGGCGTTCCGCAACTCGCTCGATCTCGCCCGGCATGCGGAAGGCTGGGGCTACAAGCGATTTTGGCTCGCCGAGCATCACAACATGACGGGCATCGCCAGCGCCGCGACGTCGGTGGTGATCGGGCACATCGCGGGCGGGACGACAACGATCCGCGTCGGCTCCGGCGGGATCATGCTGCCGAACCATTCGCCGCTGGTCATCGCCGAGCAGTTCGGCACACTGGCCTCGCTCTATCCCGGACGGATCGACCTCGGGCTCGGGCGGGCGCCGGGCACCGACCAGTTTACGGCACGGGCGCTGCGGCGCGACCTCGCCACCAGCTCGGAGAACTTTCCGCAGGACGTGCTGGAATTGCAGGCGCTGCTCGGTGACGCGCAGCCGAACCAGACGATCCGCGCCGTGCCCGGCATGGGAACGAAGGTGCCGCTGTGGATATTGGGATCGAGCACCTTTGGCGCGCAGCTTGCCGCCATGCTCGGGCTGCCGTTCGCGTTCGCCTCGCATTTCGCGCCGCAGATGATGATGCCGGCGCTGCGCGAATATCGCGCGCGCTTCGAGCCGTCGGCGCAGCTCGACAAGCCCTATGCGATGATTGGCGTCAACGTGTTCGCGGCCGACAGCGACGCCGAGGCACAGCGGATATTCTCCTCGCTGCAGCAGGCGTTCATCAATCTGCGCCGCGGCACGCCGGGCCCGCTGCCGCCGCCGGTCGACGACATGGACGCGCTGTGGTCGCCGGCCGAGAAGGCTATGGTGGGGCAGTCGCTGTCGTGCTCTGCGGTCGGCTCGCCGGGTGTGGTCGAGGCGAAGCTGAGGGCGTTGATCACCGATACCGGCGCGGACGAGTTGATGACCACGGGCCAGATCTACGACCACGCGGCGCGGCTGCGCTCGTTCGAGATCGCGGCGGGGGTAAGGGAGAGGCTGACGATGTGAGCGCGGTCGAGCGCCGACGAAGCTGCGCCCCCTCCCCCGCCTGCGGGGGAGGGCTGGGGAGAGGGTGTCTCCGCAAAGGGACACTCCCCAGGAGGAGAGAGCCCTCACCCCAACCCTCTCCCGCAAGCGGGAGAGGGAGTTCACCGCGTTTGTGGCGACAACTCGAATTCTAATCCGGAAAGCCGAAAAGCTTGGCCGGATTGTGCACCAGGATCTTCTCCAGCTCCGTCTGGTCGGCGGCGTAGCGGTACATCAGCTCGAGCAGATCGGCGTCGTTCGGCGGCTGCTTCACCGAGACCGGATGCGGCCAGTCGCTGGCCCAGACGCAGCGGTCGATTGCGGCCTCGATATAGGCGCGCGCGATCGGGATCACGTCGTCGTAAGGAGCTCCGGTCTTTGAGGTTTTTTCGCCGAGCGACAGCATGACCCAGAAATTGCCCTTGCCGAGCAGCTCCAGCATCTTGCGCAAATTCGGATCGTTCCTGCCTGCTTCGGGGTCCGGGCGCGCCATGTGGTCGATCAGCACGGGCACGTCGAGATTCTCGTATTTGGCGACGCTCGACATGATGCCGTCCTTCTCCGGCTGGATTTTGGCGTACCAGCCGAGCTCGCGGATGCGGGCGATGGCGCGGGCGAAATCGGCGTCCGACAGCACCGCGCCCAGCTCCTGGCGGAAGCTGAAGCGCGCGCCGCGCACGCCGGCGTCGTGCAGCTTGGCGAGATAGGCATCGTTCGCTTCCGCGAACACCAGCGCATTGGCGCAGCCGCGATAATTCGGGCCCATCGCCGCGAGCCCGTCGAGCACGACGGCATGGTCGGCGCCGTAGGTCGTGGTCTGCACGATGATGCCGCGCTCGATGCCGAGCGCCCTGTGCATGCGCAGCGCCGCTTCCCAGGTCGCGGTCGGCATCCGATAGGCTGCGCCGGGACGCTCCGGATATTTCTCGATCGGACCCAGCACGTGGAACTGGCTGTCGACGGTCTTCGGCGGCGGCGCCTTGCTCGGGCGGCGCGGATTGGGATCGAACGGCAGATAGGTCGGCATGTGCAAAACTCCCTCAGTCGATCACGGCGGTGAAGTCGCACTGCACCAGCGCGCCGCCATCCATATTGTCCATCGGCAGCGCGTGACGCGCGGGCCGGGAATGCTCGTCCGGAAACATCTTGAGCCATTCGACATTGATGGGCCCGCGGTTGCCGCGGTCCTTCAGCCACACCGTCATCTTGATGATGTCGGAGGTCGAGCCGCCGGCAGCCTCCACCGTCGCCTTCATATGCGCGAACATGTTGGCGCATTGGGCATCGAGGCTCTCCGGCATCGCGTTGGTCGCGGGATCGCGGCCGAGGATGACGCCGGACATCACGAGATTGCCGATGCGGCAGGCGTTCGGAATCGGGTTGACGTGCTTGAAGCCGCCGATGTGGATGCTCTTGCGCCGTGTCATGGTGCGCTCCCTCTCGATATCTGGTTCAGACGAACTGGCACGACACCGAGCCGAACGCGCCGTAATCGGCGTGGAAGGTGTCGCCGCGGCGGATGTCGACGGGCCGCGTGAACGAGCCCGCCAGCACGATCTCGCCGGCCTTGAGATGCTCGTCATGCGGCGCGAGGCGGTTGGCCAGCCAGGCGATGCCGTTGGCGGGGTGATTGAGCACGCCGGCGGCAAGCCCGGTCTCCTCGACCTCGCCATTGCGGAACAGCAGCGCGCCGATCCAGCGCAGATCCGCATCCATGGGGCGGATCGGCCGGCCGCCAAGCACCAGCGCGGCATTCGCCGCGTTGTCCGAGATCGTGTCCATGACCTTGCGCGTCTTGCCGGTCTCGGGATCGACGCGGTGCATGCGCGTCTCCAGGATCTCCAGCGCGGGCGTGACGTAATCGGTGGCGTTGAGCACGTCGAAGATGGTGCAATCCGGCCCCCGCAGCGGCGCCTTCAGCACGAAGGCGAGCTCGACCTCGATGCGCGGCGCGTGGAAGCGGTCGAACGGGATCGGCGTCGCGTCGGCATAGAACATGTCGGCGAACAGCACGCCGTAGTCGGGCTCGTTGATGCCGACCGCGTTCTGCATCGCCTTCGAGGTCAGGCCGATCTTGTGGCCCCTGATGATGCGGCCGCGGCCGAGCTGGAGCTTGGTCCAGGCCCGCTGGACGGCGTAGGCATCCTCGATGCTGAAATCCGGATATTCCTTCGTGAACATCGGAATCAGCGTCTTTGTACGCTCGGCCTCGTCGAGGCGCGCGGCAAGGCGTTCGATCGTCGCATTGTCCAGCATCGTCTATTGCTCCGCGGCGACGGTGTTGCGGAGCACGCCGATGCGGCTCGACTCGACCTCGACGACGTCGCCGACTTTCAGCCAGCGCGGTGGATCGAAGCGCGCGCCCGCCCCGGTCGGCGTGCCCGTCACGATCATGTCGCCGGGCTTGAGCGTGGCGAAGGTCGAGAGATAGGAGATGATGAAGTCGAACGGGAACATCAGCCGCTCGGTGGTGTCCTGCTGCCGGACCTCGCCGTTGACGCGGGTGACGATGTCATGCGGCCCGCGCGGATCGAGCTCGTCCGACGTCACGATCCACGGACCGATGCTGCCGGAGCGATCGAAGTTCTTGCCCTGCGTGACGTTGAACTTGCCGTGGCGCAGCCAGTCGCGGATGGTGCCCTCGTTGCACAGGGTCATGCCGAAGATGTGCGACCACGCCTTCTCGCGCGGAATGTGACGTCCGCCCTGCCCGATCACGATGACGAGCTCGCCCTCATAGTCGAGCTGCTCGGAGACCTTGGGCTTCTCGAGCGGCTGACCGGAGCCCGTCATCGACGACATGCTGCGCACGAACAGGCTGGGATATTTGGGCAGGTCGGAATTGTCTTTATATTCGGCGTTGCGCTCGGCGTAGTTGACGCCGATGCACCAGAGCTTTTCCGGCGCCAGCACCGGCGGCAGCAGGACGAGCTTGTCCAGCGCGTAATCGGGCTTTTGTCCGGCGACGGCCTCCTGCGCGTCGGCGAGCGCGTTGGCGGCGATCAGCGCCTTCACGTCGGAGAAGTCCCGGCCGATCCGCCTGGTCAGATCGATGACGCCATCAGCGACGGCCGCGCCGTAGCGCGGCTCTCCATCCAAGAGATAGCTTACGAGGCGCATGGTCGTTCTCCAATGGTGTTCGGGCAGCGCGGCGGGCGCGCTCAGTCTTTCGATTTGGGAGTCTGGAAGACCGTGTTCAGCGTCACGATCTCGCCGAGCCGGGCGTAGCGCGGACCGCCGATGCGCGCGATCGGGTCGAGCGCTTTGGTCTCGACCTTGCCGTCGTTCACGAGGCCCTCGCGCAGATGGAACATCACGACCTCGCCGACGATGAGCCGGCTCTTGGCGTCGCCGAACTCCAGGCACTGGCGGAAGCGGCATTCCATCGCGACCGGCGCGGCGGCCAGCCGCGGCACCTTGATGCGCTCGCTTGCGATCGTCTCGAGACCCAGCTTTTCGACCTCGCTCACGTCAGACGGATGCTCGATCGATGAGTCGTGCACCGCGTTCATCAGCGGCGTATCGGCGATGTGGATGACGTATTCCTCGGTGTCGAGGATGTTGTGCGCGGTGTCCTTGTAGTCAGCACCCTTGCGGCCGACGCTGATGGCGAGCATCGGCGGCTTCTGCGAGACGAAGGTGAAGGCGCTGAAAGGCGCGAGGTTGAGCACGCCGGTGGCTGACAGGCTCGTGACCCACGCGATCGGGCGCGGCACCACGATGCCGGTCATCAGGCGATAGATGCGCTCCGCGCCGAGCTCAGTCGGATCAATCCGCATCGATCATTCAGCCCTGATGTTGGCCTTGCGCACCACCGGAATCCACTTGGCGTCCTCGCGCTCGAGATAGGCCTTGAACTCGTCCGGCGTCATCGGCGTGGCTTCGCCGCCGAGCTTCTCGAACTTGTCGACTACGGCGGGGTCCTTCAGGATCGCAGACAGCGCCTCGTGCAGCTTGTCGATGACGGGCGCCGGCGTGCCCGCGGGCGCAAACAAGCCGGTAAAGGTCTGGCCGTCAAAGTCCTTGTAGCCGAGCTCGGCGAAGGTCGGCACGTCGGGCAGCGATTTCAGGCGGTGCGGGCTGGTGACGGCGAGCGCGCGGAACAGGCCGGCCTTGATGTGCTGGAGGCTGACCGTGAGCTGGTCGAACGCGAACTGCACCTGGCCGCCGAGCAGGTCGTTGATGGCAGGCGCATTGCCGCGATAATGCGCGGTGACCCATTGCAGGCCGAGGTTCTCCTGCATCAGCTCGCTGAGCAGATGGTTGGTGGTGCCGGGGCCGGGCGAGGCCATGGTCAGCTTGCCGGGCTCGCGCTTGGCGAGATCGATGAATTCCTTGAAAGTGTTGGCCTGCACCGACGGATGCACCTCGAGCACCAGCGGTGTCATCGAGATCGTCGAGATCGGCATGAAGTCCTTCTTCCAATTATAGGCATCACGCTTGTTGATCTCGGTCGCGAACAGCACCGGGCCGTTGGCGCCGACGAACAGGGTGTAGCCGTCGGGCGCCGACTTCGCGAACGCCTCGCCCGCGATCATGCCGCCGGCGCCGGCCTTGTTCTCGATGATGAAGGGCTGGCCGAGCTTTTCCTGCAGCTTGTCGGCGACGATGCGCGCGGCGCTGTCGACATTGCCGCCGGCCGGATAAGGCACGATCAGCTTCACGTTCCGCGCCGGCCATTGCTGGCCAGAGGCAGGCCCCGCCAGCATCGCGGCTGCAGCGGCTATGGCAATCCAGATTAATCTCATGTTAACCTCCCGGCAGCGCTTCCAATTTCATGTCGAATGCCCGACGTGGCGCAAGGCAACTCGATCGGCCCGCAATCTCCAGATGCGCGCTTTACCTGTCGAGTGAATTGTGGCGTTCTTGTCCATATTATGGACAAGACCAAATTCGCCCGTCACGCGACATCACCGCGGCAGGGCGCGCAGGCGATCCGGCGCGCACTCGCCGTGCTGCGCATTCTTGCCGCAGGCGGCGAGGCCGGTGTGCCATTGGCCGAGGTCGTGCAGGCCACCGGCCTCACCCGCCCCACCGTGCATCGCATCGTGCACGTGCTGATCGAGGAAGGCATCGTCGAGCGGAACGAGCGCAGCGGCCACTACGCGATCGGCAACCAGGTGCCCGAGCTGGCGCTGGCGCGTCCCCGCCCGTCGCGGCTCTTGATCGCTGCCAATCCGTCGCTGCAACGCGCCTCCGCCGAGATCGGCGACACGCTGTTCCTCACCGTGCGCACCGGCAACGACACGCTGTGCGTCGATCGCCGGATCGGCATCTATCCGATCCAGGTGCTGTCGATCGAGGTCGGCGCGCGCCGGCCGCTCGGCGTCTCGAGTGCCGGTGTTGCGATCCTTGCGGCGATGCCGGCGCAGGATGCGCGAAAGATCGTCGCGGCCAACGAGAAGAGGTTCGAGACGTACAAGACCGACATGGCGACGGTCCTTGGCGAGATCACCGCCGCGCGGCGGCTCGGATACGGCATGAGGGAGATCGGCCTGATCCAGGGCACGAAATCGATCTCGACCTGGATCAAGACGCCCGACGGACAACCGGCCGCGGCGATGACGGTCTCCGCTGTTCGCACGAGGCTCGGGCCGAGGCGGGAGCAGGAGGTCGCGGACATCCTGCTGCGGGAGGCCAAGGTCATCGAGCAGGCGATCGGGGGTTGAGCGTTGACGTGCTGACGGTGCTCCTTCGCCTCTCCCCGCTTGCGGGGAGAGGCCGGAATTCGAGCGAAGCTTGAATTCCGGGTGAGGGGGACTCTCCGCGAGTCCTACTGCCACCGTCCCCGCGGAGACTCCCCCTCACCCCAACCCTCTCCCCGCAAGCGGGGAGAGCGGGCGCACCACCGCTGTCAATGGGCTGACGTCGCACTCCGTTTTATGGCACAACGCCCCCACCGCCGACCGACCAAACGAGGCCACGCATGCCCGCGCCAAAGCCGCCTGCCTTCGAGACCCTGAGCCTGCATGCGGGCCAGCACCCGGATCCCGTGACCGGCGCCCGGGCGGTGCCGATCTACCAGACCACGTCCTACGTGTTCCAGGATTCCGACCACGCCGCCGCGCTGTTCAACCTGGAGCGCGCCGGCCACATCTATACGCGCATCTCCAACCCGACCACGGGCGTGCTGGAGGAGCGGCTCGCCGCACTCGAAGGCGGCGTCGGCGCGATCTGCACCGCGAGCGGCATGGCGGCGCTGCATCTCGCCATCGCGACGCTCTTGAATGCCGGCGACCACATCGTGGCGTCGAGCTCGCTCTATGGCGGCACCATCAATTTGCTGGCGCACACGCTGCCGCGCTTCGGCATCACCACCAGCTTCGTCAAGCCGCGCGACCACGACGCGTTCCGCGCAGCGATCAAGCCGAACACGAAGCTCGTGATCGGCGAGACCATCGGCAATCCCGGGCTCGAGGTGCTCGACATCCCTGAGGTCGCGGCGATCGCGCATGCGGCAAAAATTCCGCTGCTGATCGACAACACTTTTGCCACGCCCTATCTCAGCCGCCCCATCGAGCTCGGCGCCGACATCGTCATGCATTCGGCGACCAAATGGATCGGCGGCCACGGCATCGCGATCGGCGGCGCCATCATTGACGGCGGCCGCTTCGACTGGCGCGGCTCCGGCAAATTCGCCGTGCTGACCGAGCCCTATGGCGGCTATCACGGCATCGTCTTCGACGAGCAGTTCGGCACCGCGGCTTTCATCATGCGCGCGCGGACCGAAGGCCTGCGCGATTTCGGCGCCTGCCTGTCGCCGACCAACGCGTTCCAGCTGCTGCAGGGCGTCGAGACGCTGGGCGTGCGCATGGACCGGCACATGCAGAACACGCATCTCGTGCTCGAGGCACTGAAATCCAGCAAGGCCGTGGACTGGGTGCTGCATCCCTCGCTGGAGACGCACGCGGATTATCAGCTGGCCAAGCAGCTGCTGCCGCGCGGCGCCGGCTCGATCATCTCCTTCGGCATCAAGGGCGGCCGTCCTGCGGGGCGCAAGTTCATCGAGAGCTTGCGCATGATCAGCCATCTCGCCAATGTCGGCGATGCCAAGACGCTGGTGATCCACCCGGCTTCGACCACGCATCAGCAGATGGATGCCGAGCAGCTCAAGGCGGCCGGCATCGGCGAAGAGCTGGTGCGGCTGTCGGTCGGCATCGAGACGGCAAGCGACATCATCGACGATCTCGCGCAGGCGCTGCGCATCTCGCAGAAGGTCTGACACCATGAAGCTTTCCGTCAACGGCCTCGAGGTGTTCGCCGCAACCGGCGGCCGCGACTTCGACAAGTCGCTGCCCACGGTCGTCTTCCTCCACGGCGCCGGCTTCGACCACTCGACCTGGGCGCTGCACACCCGCTGGTTCGCCCATCACGGCTTTGGCGTGCTGGCGCCAGATCTTCCCGGTCACGGCCGCTCGACCGGGCCTTCGCTCGGCAGCATCGCCGAGATGGCCGACTGGACCGCGGCGCTGCTCGATGCGGCAGGAGCAACGAAGGCGCATCTGATCGGCCACTCCATGGGATCGCTGATCTCGCTGGAGACCGCCGCGCGGCATCCCGAAAAAGTCTCCGCGCTGAGCCTGATCGGCACCGCCGCGACCATGACGGTCGGCCCGGATCTCTTGAAAGCGGCGGAGGCCAATTCGCAGGATGCGAACGACATGGTCTCGATCTGGGGTCTCGGCTTCAACGCCGAGCTCGGCGGCAGCCTCGCGCCGGGCCTTTGGATGCATGGTGGCGCGCAAGCCGTGCTGAAAGCGTGCGAGCCGGGCGTGCTGTTCAGGGATTTGTCGGCGTGCAACGCCTACGCCAATGCGCTTGCCGCCGCCGCAAGCGTGAAGGTGCCGACGACGCTCATCCTCGGCGAGCGGGACATGATGACGCCGGCGAAGGCGGGCAAGGCGCTTGCCGCCGCGATCCCGCATGCGAAGACGGTCGTGGTGGCGGGCGCCGGCCACATGATCATGGCCGAGCGGCCGGACGAATTGCTGGCGGCGCTGCGGAACTAAGCGGATCGATCTTCCGCCTCGCGCGTTGCGGTCAGACATCCCTCACGCTCAAGAAGGGGAACTCGACCATGCCGAGACAGGAAGTCATTCGCAAAGCGAGACAAGACAAGCGCGCGGGCAAATCGGCCAGCACGCAGGCCGGCGAATTCGTCAAGGACGAGATCGACAGGATCCGGAAAGGCAAGCACGGCGCGCGCTCGACGAAGCAGGCCATTGCCATCGGCCTGTCGGAGGCACGCCGCGCCGGCGTCGACCTGCCGCCACCGCGCAAGGGACGCACGAAGAGATCGACGCGCCGCAGCGCCGAATACGCGTACGAGGTCGGCCAGGGTAAACGCACGCCGAAGCGCCGGCCCAAAGTGTCGCGCGCCGCCACGAACGTGCTGAAGAAGGAGTCGCGCTCGACCGCCTCGCGCAGCGCGCTGTCGAAGCAGGGCAAGCGCGCCGCGAGCCGACGAACCGCCGCATCCCGTTCGGCCGCGGCGCGGAAGGCCAGCCGGACCAAGGGTGCCAAGGCCCGCTCCACGCTCCACTGCCGCAAAGAATGCGGCACGCACCAGGGCGCGCCGTCGGAGGTAGGTCGGAGCGCCGCGTGGGGCGAAGCTACTCGGCGGCCTCGCCGAGATCGACCCGGGCTCGCGGTGCCTCTCCGGTCACCACCGAGACGCGCTCGCCCCAGCGTTCTTCGGGGTAGTAATCCCAGATCGCGTGGTGCTGGCTCGCCCAATTGTCCCATACCAGCAGCGAATTCGGCTGCCAGTTGACGCGCGTCTGCAACGCAAGCTGGCTTTCGACATGCCGGAACAGGAACTGCAGAATGGCGTCGCTTTCCCGCCGCGTCAGTTGCACGATATGCGAGGTGAAGGACGCATTCACATAGAGGAACTTTCGTCCCGTGCGCGGATGGATCGGCACCACCGGGTGCTCGGTCTGCGGATAGGTCTTGCCGGGATCAGGCTTCGCACCATAGCCGGCGGTCCAGGCCAGCGACCCATCGTGGATGGCGGTCAGGCCGTCGAGCAATTGCTTGATCGGATCCGACAGGAATTCGTAGGCGAGATACATGTTGGCGAAGGCGGTATCGCCGCCGAGCGGTGGGGTCTTCGTTACCCGCAGCAGCGAATAGGCGATCGGGCTGGGATCGCAGGACACGTCGGGATGCCAACCGTCGCCGGCAGTGAAGCGCGAGTCCCGGCCTGTCTTCCATGACAGGAATTCCGGATCGAACGGACCATCGCCCTTGAAACGCGTGGCCGCCAGCTCATGCCGGTGCAGCGACTTGCCGAAGCGGCGCGCGAAGCGCTTATGATCCTCCGGCGACAGTTTCTGGTCGCGGAAGATCACGGCAAGGTTCTCGTCGATCGCCCGCCTGATTTCGGCGAATTGCGTCTCGCTCACCTCCTTGGAGAGATCGATACCGGAGATCTCCGCGCCGACGGTCGGCGAGAGCTGCCTGACCTTGATCGTCTCGAACGGTTCGCGCCGGCGCGTGTTCCACCGTTCGATCGCGAGCTTGTCGTTGAAGTCTCTGTAGAAACTCATACTGCTACTCCTTCAAAAGATGCCCCGCTCAGGAGCCCGGATTCCATTTCCAGACGATGTCGGAGACGTTGACCGGCTTCGGGATCAGGCCGAGCCTCACAAAGCGATCGGCGACCGCCTGCTGGCTCCTGATCACCTCGGCATCGATCGGCACCACGCTGAAGTTGGAGCGATCGACGAAGCGCCTGACAGCCTTGATGTCGACGCCAGTGGCCTCGGCCTGCGCCTTGGCGACTTCCTCGTGATGGCCGTTGGCCCAACCGCCTTCGGCGGCGAAGGCGGCATTGAGCTTCGCGAGCAGCGACGGGTACTTGTCCACGAAGTCGGAGCCCGCGATGTAGAAGGCATTCGGCTTGTGCACGTCCTTGTCGAAAGCGATGACGCGCGCGCTTTCCTTCAGCTCGGCGAGCGCGAGATATGGGTCCCAGATCGACCAGGCGTCGACCGAGCCCTTGATGAAGGCGGCCGTCGCATCGGCAGGCGCAAGCGGCGCCGGCGTGATATCTGACCAGGACAGGCCGGCCTTTTCGAGCGCAGCGACCAGCAGATTATGCGCGCTCGATCCCTTGCCGAAGGCAACCCGCTTGCCCTTGAGATCGGCGAGCGTCTTGATGGCCGAATCCTTCGGCACGACGATCGCCTGGGTGTTGCCGTCGGATTTCACCGCAGCGACGTAGCGGATCCTAGCGCCGCCGGCCTGCGCGAAGATCGGCGGGGAGTCGCCGACGAAACCGAAATCGACGCTGCCGACATTGATGGCCTCCAGCAGCGGCGGACCGAACTGGAAGTCGATCCACTTGATCTCGATGCCGAGCGGCTTAAAGGCATTCTCGACGGTGTGGCGCTGGCGCACGGCGGGGAAGAAGCCGCCTTTCTGCGTGCCGATGCGGATCTCGGCCGGCTTGTCCTCGGCGTGCGCGGGGGAACCGGCCGCGCTAGCCAGCAATAGAGCGCCGGCGATGATGTGTCGTCGCGTGATCATTTGCAAAGTCCTTTCGGTCTGCTGGTGCTCAGATTGAGACAAGGTGCCGGCGCTCCGCGAACACGGCGCGTGCGGCGCGTTCGGCGTCCCGGGCCGAGCGGAACTGGCGACCTTCGAGGCTGTCGAACAGGCGCTCGGAGGAGAAGAAGCGGAAGCTGCGCTCGTCGCTGGCGATGATGCCGGCGGTGCGGTCGTGAACTTCGATGATATAGGCTTTGGGCATGGCTGCTCGTTCGCCGAACGGGTCGGCGTTCCTGTCAAGAGATTGCGATCGGGATTTGGCTCGGCGATCAGCAGCGACAACAGGCGCCGGTCGCGGCCGAGACGCAGCGACGCATCATGCGCTTGCGCATGTCGCTTCTCACTCGCTGGTCATTCGATCTCATGCGGCGGCTTTCGGCTCGACGATGCAGTTTCGATATTTCGAATATCGAGGGATTGACCCGATCGGTCAATGAAATGGCTATCCATATTTGCCGCGGTCGCGTGCACGCACTTCTCTGCGCGCAAGCCGCCGCAGCCGAAATCATCTCGCGATGATGTCAACACGCAGGGGTCCATAGCGTGGTACCGTTGCCTTGAGAGGCGCAAGAGACGTGCGGGAGGACGACATGACGGATACCATGAAGGGGCGCATCGCGCTCGTCACCGGCGGATCGCGCGGAATTGGCGCTGCCGTCTGTCGTGCGCTCGCTGATGCCGGTGCGGCGGTGGCGATCAACTGCCGCGAGCAGATCGGGCAAGCCGAGAAGCTGGCGGGCGAGATCGGCGAGCAGGGCGGACGCGCCATCGTCGTAGCTGCCGACGTCTCGCAAGCCGGGGCCGTGGCTGCGATGGTCGAGCGCGTCACGGCCGGGCTCGGGCCGATCGATATCCTCGTCAACAATGCCGGCATTGCGATCACGCGCGGCGTCGACGATCTCACCGAGGACGATTTCGACCGCACCATCCTGGTCAATCTGAAATCCGCCTTCCTCTGCACGCAAGCTGTGTTGCCGTCGATGCGGCCGCGAAAATGGGGTCGGATCGTCAACATCTCCTCGGGCGCGGCGCGCGGCGCCGGTTCGATCGGCCCGCATTACAACGCGTCCAAGGCCGGCATGGAGGGCCTCACGCGAGGCTATGCGGCACGGCTGGTCAAGGAAGGCATCACCGTCAACGCCGTGGCGCCGTCGCTGATCGAGACCGACATGATGAGCGGCCAGCCCCAGCTCGTCAGCCGCATCCCACTCGGCCGCTTCGGCACTGCGGATGAGGTGGCGAAGGCAGTGATGCTGCTGGTCGACAACGCCTATATGACCGGACAGACGATCGCGCTGAGCGGCGGGATGGCGTTCAATTGAGGGGACGGCGGCGAAGCGTACGCCGCCGTCAGGCTCGGGAGGTGCCGTAGGTAGGCAAAGCGACTTGTCCGCCGTAGCTCGGAGAGCGAAGGCGGAAGCGTGCCCACGAGTTGCGCGTAATTGGAGAGAATTCGTGGGCACGGCGCAAGTGCGCCTTTGCCCATCCTACGATTCCGGGCTCGCGGAGAGTACGAGGTTCACCACATCGTCGCAGCAGCGCGCTCCGGCCAGATGCGGTCGTACTCCGCACCGCCGACCTTGTTGTCGCTCATCTCGGCGAGAATCTGGCCGGGTGTCGGCAGCGTCTTCGGGTCGATGCGCTTGTCGGGATTCCAGAGGTCGGAGCGCACGATGGCGCGGGCGCATTGGAAGTAGATCTCCTCCACCTTCATCACCATGACGCTGCGCGGCGCCTTGCCTTCGACCTTGAATGAGGCCAGCAGCTCGGAATCGATCGAGAGATGGGCGCGGCCATTGGCACGGACCGCGTTGCCGGAGCCGGGAATCAGGAACATCAGCGACACCCTGGGATCGCGCACGATGTTGCGCAAGGAATCGACGCGGTTGTTGCCTCGGCGGTCCGGCAGCATCAACGTCCTGGGATCGTGGACGCGGACGAAACCGGGGAGGTCTCCGCGCGGCGAGCAGTCGATGCCTTCGGGCCCGATGGTGGCAAGGGCCGCAAACGGCGCCTTCTCGATGAAGATGCGGTAGAGCGGGGTGACGTGGTCGGCGACTTTCACGGTCGAGGCATCACCAACGGCACCGTAGATGGCCTCCAACTGCTCGACCGTTTCGATCACCGTCATTCCACTCTCTCCTTTGTTGCACCGACCGTCAGTCGTGCCAGCCTTCGTTCCTGATCACGCGCACGAGCTGGCGGCTGTGATAATCCGGGCTGCCCGCATTGAGGATGGTGACGTCGGCGTACGCCGACTTGTCGTCGACGCTGCGGGTGAGCCGCTCGGCGATGTCGCCGTCGCTCTGCCGCGCACGCGCGGCAAGCCGCGCCGCCAGTACGTCCGGCGGCGCCGTGACCGCGACGACGATGACGTTGGCATAGGCCCGGCGCAGCGCGCCGATCACCGTGCGCGAGACATTGGCGACGACCGTGCGGCCCGCCCGAATATCGTCATTGATGTCGCTCGGCAGCGCATAGGAATGCCCGTGCGCCTCCCAATGCACGGCGAAATCGCCGTGCTCGCGGGCGCGGCGGAATTCGTCGGGACCGAGCGCGACATTGTCTTCGTCGGCGGAGGATTCGCGCGTCACGACCCGGCGCGGGAAGACGATGCCGCGATCATCGGCGCAGGCGGCCTGCGCAAGCCGCAGCAGCGTGTCCTTGCCGGCGCCGCTCGGACCGACCACGAGCACGAGCCGGCCGGGGCCGATCGCGCCCGCATCGTCCTGCGCCCTGGCCGGGATCTCGCTCATGCGACGCGGCTTCCTTCGCGCCAGACGCTGCGGACGACGGGAACACTGCCGGCGACATGCACGCGGATCAGATCGGCGCGCTTGCCGGTCGCGACCTCGCCGCGGTCGGTGAGGCCGACCGCCTCGGCGGGCGCCTTGGTCACGGTGCGGATCGCCGCCGGAAGGCTGATGGCGGGCACATGCTCGGGCAATTGCAGCGCGCCCATCAAGAGGCTGGACGGGATGTAGTCCGACGACAGGATGTCGAGCAGGCCTTCGCGGGCGAGATCGACCGCGGCGATGTTGCCGGAATGCGAGCCGCCGCGCACGACGTTGGGCGCGCCCATCAGGATGTCGATGCCGGCCTGGTGCAGGCCGCGCGCGGCTTCCAGCGTGGTCGGGAATTCCGCGACTGACACGCGGTCGCGCACGGCGTCCGCGACGTTCTCCTCGGTGGTGTCGTCGTGGCTCGCCAGCGGGATCTTGTACTGATGTGCGAGCGACACGATCTCGCGCATGTTGGTCGCGGCATAGAGCTTCTGATACTCGAAGCGCTTGGCGAACAGCTCGTCGAGCTCGGCATCGGTCTTGCCGCCGCCCTTGCCGCGGTAATAGTCGCGCAGCTTGACCTCGTCGCGGAACTGACGCTGGCCGGGCGTGTGGTCCATCAGCGACATCAGCTTGACGTCGGGACGGTCGATCAGCTCCCTGGCCTCCTCGACCACGCTCGGCATCGGGATCTCGCAGCGCAGGTGCAGAAAGTGATCGGCGCGCAGCAGGCTGGCCTCGCGCGCGGTGGTGATGGCGGCAGCGAGCACGCCGGCGCGGCCGTCGACCTCCTCGGCGCCGTCCTCGCGCCAGACCCGGAGCGAGTCGAACACGGTGGTGATGCCTGAGGTCGCGAGCTGGCCGTCATAGGAGATCACGGCGGCGACCGGATTCCAGAACACTTTTGGCCGCGGCACGTAATGCGCTTCCAGATGATCGGTGTGCAGCTCGATCAGGCCGGGCATGATGAGGTCGCCGCCGGCATCCTCGGCACCCGCGGGCGCCCTCCCCTCGCCGATCTCCGCAATGCGTCCGTCGGCAAGCGCGAGCCAGCCCTGCTCGATCACCCGGTCGGCCAGCACGATCCTGGCATTGGCGATCACGGATTCCTTCTTCATTTCCCAATTCCCTCAGGCCGCGGCGGCAAAGCTGGTGACATCGACGATGCGGTCGGCAATCAAATGACGGATTTCGTCGTCATGGACAATGGCGACCATGGCAACGCCCTGGCGTTTTTTCTCGGCCACCAGCTCGACCACCACGCTGCGGTTGGCCGCATCGAGCGAGGCGGTCGGCTCGTCCAGGAGCAGGATCGGCAGATCCGAGATGAAGCCGCGGGCGATGTTGACGCGCTGCTGCTCGCCGCCGGAGAAGGTCGCGGGCGGCAGCCGCCAGAGCCGCTCGGGGATGTTGAGGCGATGCAGCAACTCGCCGGCGCGGGCCTGTGCGTCGGCCCGGCTCATGCCGTTCACGATCAGCGGCTCGGCGACGACGTCGATGGTGGCGACGCGTGGCACCGCACGGAGGAACTGGCTGACATAGCCGATGGTGGAGCGGCGGACGTTGAGGACCTGGCGCGGTTCGGCAGTGGCGAGATCGATCACCGCGCCGCGGTGGCGGATGCCGATCCCGCCGCTATCGCAGCGGTAATTGCCGAAGATCATCTTCAGGATCGACGACTTGCCGGCACCCGAGGGACCCGACAGCACGACGCATTCGCCGGGGTCGACGTGGAAGGTCACGCCGCTGACGACAGGCAGTTCGATGCCGCCCTGCAGGTGCATCGTGAAGGTCTTCCTGGCGCCGGCGATATCGATCATGGCGGTCATCGGAAAGCTCATCTTGTAAAGTTCATGGCGGCAGAATCGAGGAGACGAGGAGCTGGGTATAGGGCTCGCGCGGATCGTCGAGAACCTGGTCGGTGAGACCGGTCTCGATGACGCGGCCGCCCTTCATCACCATCACCCGGTGCGACAACAGGCGCGCCACCGCGAGGTCGTGGGTGACGATGATGACGGCGAGGTGCAGCTCGGCGACGAGGCCGCGCAGCAGGTCGAGCAGGCGCGCCTGCACGGAGACATCGAGGCCGCCGGTCGGCTCGTCCATGAACACCAGCCGCGGCTCTGTAACGAGATTGCGGGCGATCTGGAGCCGCTGGCGCATGCCGCCGGAATAGGTGCGCGGCGCATCGTCGATGCGCGCGGTGTCGATCTCGACGCGGGTGAGCCAGTCGGACGCGGTGTCGCGGATGCGGCCATAGTGATTCCACCCCACCGCCATCAGGCGCTCGCCGACATTGGCGCCGGCCGAGACCGCCATGCGCAGGCCCTGGGCGGGGTCCTGATGCACAAACCCCCAATCGGTGCGGAACAGGAAACGCCGCTCGGCCTCGCCCAGGGTGGCGAGATCGCGCGCGACACCGTCACGCATGCGGTAGGACACGTGGCCCGCACTGGCGGCGAGCTGACCCGACAGGAGCTGGAGCAGCGTCGACTTGCCCGAGCCGGACTCGCCGACGATCGCCAGCACCTCGCCGGGATAGAGCGAGAACGACACGTCGCGGCACGCGGCGATGCGGCCGAAGGACTTGCTGAGGGATTCTGCGACCAGCAGCGGTTCGTCGTTGTCGAGCAGGACTTGGTCAGCCATTCGACGCCTCCTGCGCCTTCTCCTTGTAGGGCGCAGCACTGAGGCTGCCGTGGTGGCCGGCGGCCTGACGTCCCTCGCAATAGTCGGTGTCGGAACAGACGAACATGCGACCGCCCTTGTCGTCGGTGACGATCTCGTCGAGATAGGAATTTTCCGCCGCGCACAGCGCGCAGGGCGCGTTGAAGCGATAGGGCTCGAACGGGTGATCCTCGAAATCGAGCGACACCACCTGCGTGTAGGGCGGGATCGCGTAGATGCGCTTCTCGCGCCCGGCGCCGAACAGCTGCAGCGCAGGGCAATTGTCCATCTTGGGATTGTCGAATTTCGGCGTCGGCGACGGGTCCATCACATAGCGTGCGTTCACCTTCACCGGATAGGCGTAGGCGGTCGCGATGTGACCGAAGCGGGCGATGTCCTCGTAGAGCTTGACGTGCATCAGGCCGTATTCGGCGAGCGCATGCATGCGCCGCGTCTCGGTCTCCCGCGGCTCGAGAAAGCGCAGCGGCTCCGGGATCGGCACCTGATAGACCAGCACCTGGCTCTCGTTGAGCGCCGCCTCGGGGATGCGATGGCGGGTCTGGATCACCGTCGCCTCCTCCGTCGCGGTCGTGGTGGCAACGCCCGCGGTCTTGGCGAAGAACTTTCGGATCGAGATCGCGTTGGTGGTGTCGTCGGAGCCCTGGTCGATCACCTTCAGCACGTCCTGCGGCCCAAGGATCGCCGCGGTCACCTGCACGCCGCCGGTGCCCCAGCCATAGGGCATCGGCATTTCGCGGCTGGCGAACGGCACCTGATAGCCGGGGATCGCGATCGCCTTCAGGATCGCGCGCCGGATCATCCGCTTGGTCTGCTCGTCGAGATAGGCAAAGTTGTAGGCGGGCGCGTTCATTCCGCGGCTTCCTTCATGGCGTCAGGCGCATTGGCCTCGGCAAATTCCTTGCGCAGCTTGCGCAGCAGGCCGAGCTCGGACTGGAAGTCGACATAGTGCGGCAGCTTCAGGTGCTCGACGAAGCCGGTCGCCTGGACATTGTCCGAATGCGACATCACGAATTCTTCATCTTGCGCGGGCGCGAGTGCCTCTTCACCGAGTTCGCGAGCGCGCAGCGCGCGATCGACCAGGGCCATCGACATGGTCTTGCGCTCGCTTTGGCCGAAGGCGAGGCCATAGCCGCGGGTGAAGCACGGCGCTTCGGTCGCCGAGCCCTTGAACTGGTTGACCATCTGGCACTCGGTCAGCTCGATGGCGCCGAGCGGCACCGCGAAGCCGACGTCTTCGGCCGAGAATTCCACCTCGACCTCACCAAAGCGGATCTCGCCGGCGAAGGGATGATTGCGGCCATAGCCGCGCTGGGTGGAATAGCCCATCGCCAGCAGGAAGCCCTCGTCGCCGCGCGCGAGGTTTTGCAGGCGCAGATCGCGGTCGGCGGGGAAATTCAACGGCTCGCGGGTGAGGTCGCCGACGCTGGCGCCGTCCTCGGCCTGTGGCGAGGATTCGATCAATCCGTCGCGGCCGAGAATGTCCGTCACGCGCGGTGTCGGTGCGGTGGATGAATCAGCCGTTGCCGGCATCTCCGGCACAAAACCTTGCGCCAGCGCGGGATCGAGCAGGCGATGGGTATAGTCGAAGGTGGGGCCGAGGATCTGGCCGCCCGGAATGTCCTTGAAGGTCGAGGACACCCGCCGCCGCACCCGCATCGCGCCGGTGTCGACCGGCTCGCTGGCGCCGAAACGCGGCAGCGTGGCGCGGAAGGCACGCACCAGGAAGATCGCCTCGATCAGGTCGCCGCGCGCCTGCTTGATCGCGAGCGCCGCGAGCTCGCGATCATAGAGCGATCCCTCGCTCATGACGCGATCGACGGCAAGACCGAGCTGCTCCGAGATCTGGTCGAGCGTGACTTCCGGAACGCTCTGGTCGCCGCGCCGCTTGTGGGCGAGCAGGCGATGGGCGTTCTCGATGGCGCGTTCGCCGCCCTTGACTGCGACATACATGCTTCAGCTTCCCTTGCTCACGACGCGCGTGGTGCGGGGGATCGCGACCACGGCGTCATCGGCGACCAGCACCACGTCGATGCCGCGCGGAAACAGCGCCTCGTTGAGATGCAGGCGCTCGAACAGATCGAACGGCTTGATCGACGCCTGGAGCATCGCAGTGCCGTCGATGCCCGGGCCGCGCAGCTCGAAGGGGCGGCCCGATTCGAGACTCTCGACCTGGAGGATCAACGTGGTCGAACGGTCCGGATATTCGCTGCTGCCGAGCGCGAAACGCTCCAGCGCCGGCAGCGCGGCGCCGTCGCCGATCAGCGCAAAGCTCGCGATGGACGAATCCTGCACCACCGGCGCGCCGGTGTGGAACTTGAGCCATTTCAACACGTCCGGCCCTTCCGCCATCCGCGCATCGAGCCAGAGCGGCGTGTCGTGGTCGAACAGCGTCAGCGCGATCGCGGCGGTACCGCGCATCATCGCCCCGGGTGCCCCCGCTCCCGGCACGATGCGCTGGACCGAGCCGGGCCGCGCCATCGCGTCCATCACCGAGCGAAAGGTCGACTGCGCCGACAGCACCTTGTCGGCGAAACCCGGCGGCAGTTCCGCAATCGTGGTCATGACCTCACCCCTCACCACGCACCATGGTGTAGAAATCAACCTTCGTGGCAGCGGTCTCGGCCGCCGCCTGCTCGCGGCGAATCATAAGCTGCTCGCGCAACGGCGCGATTACGTCCCGCTCCACCGCTCCACCGAAATCCCGGGACTGCACCAGCGCATCGCACAGCGCGATCAGCCGCGCCTTCTCGCCGTCGCGCCCGAGCGTGTAGCCGAAGCCGACCTCGCCGCTGGCAAGCCGCACCGCCGCGCGCGACACCGTGGCTTCGCCGAGGTTGAACGGCGCGCCGTCGCCGCCGACCCGGCCGCGCAGCATGACGAGGCCGTTTTCCGGCGCGCGCAGATCCTGATGGGCCGGAAGAGAGAAGTCGCGGAGACGGGCGGCGATCTCGCCCGCCTCCGCGTGCGCCAGCACGGCCATCGCGGCCTTGCGCTGGGCTTGCTGGTTGTTGTGCTGGGTCACCCGATCCACCGAACCTCTGACAGAACTTGCCGCATCGAAGTTGTCTATGATAATAGACAACTTCATACGAGAGCGCCATGACTGTTTCGTGACAAAGGCGTGATTTCTGGGCTAGGCTGACCGGCGATATGAGCATGCAAGACACTGCCTCGTCGGGCGTCGCGCTATGGCGCCTCGTTGCCGACGGCATCGAGCGCGGCATCGCCGACGGGCGCTTTGCGGCCGGCGACAAATTGCCGGGCGAGATGGAGATCGCCGAAACCTATCGCGTCAACCGCCACACCGTGCGGCGCGCGCTGGCGGCGCTTGCCGAACGCGGCCTGGTGCGGGCCGAGCGCGGCAGCGGCACCTATGTCGAGGCGCAGAAGCTCGCCTATCCCCTGCGCTCGCGCACGCGTTTCTCCGAGATCGTCGGCGCCGGCGGGCGCGAGCCGCGCGGCCAGCTGATCGAGGCCTCCGAGGACGTCGCCACGCGGGAGCTGGCGCGGGAGCTGGGATTGAAGGCCGGTGCGCCGCTGGTGCGGATCGAGGCGATTCGCCTCGCCGACCGCACGCCGATCTGCGTCTCGACCACCTGGCTGTCGGCCGAGCTGTTTCCGAATGCTGGGGCGGTGTTCGCAGCGACGCGCTCGATGACGAAACTGCTGGCACATTATGGCGTGCGCGACTATCGCCGGGGCGCGACCCGGATCACCGCCGGGATCGTCGACGCCACCGACGCGGCCCGGCTCGATCTGGCGCTGGGCCGGCCGATCCTGGTGGTCGATGCCACCGACCACGATCTCGAGGGCAAGCCGCTGATGACCAAGCACTCGCGGTTTGCCGCGGAGCGGGTGGAGTTTCTGGTGGAGTCGTAGGGAGCGCTATGCTCCCTCCACAAAGCCGGACTCGTAGGGTGAGCAAAGGCGCACTTGCGCCGTGCCCACGATCTTTCTCCATCGCTAAAGGTGGTGAGCACGCTTCGCTTTGCCTACCCTACGGCACCTGCGATCAGGCCACCGCCCTGCGCCCGATGATCGCAAAGCGCAGCTTGCCCGAGATGAAATCGATCGCGGCGACCGCAACCAGGATCATCAGGATCAGGAACGACACCTTCTGCCATTCCAGCACGCGGATCTGCTCGGCGAGCTGCAGGCCGATGCCGCCGGCGCCGACGATTCCGATGATGGTGGCGGAACGGGTGTTGGACTCGATGAAGTAGAGCACCTGGCCGGCGATCACGGGCAGCACCTGCGGCAGGAGACCAAAACGGATCTCGTGCAGCTTGCTGCCGCCGGAGGCGCGGATGCCTTCGACCTGCTTCTGGTCGGCGCCCTCGATCGCCTCCGAGAACAGTTTTCCGAAGGCGCCGAAATCCGACACCGCGATGGCGAGGACGCCGGCGAACGGGCCGAGCCCGACGACGTTGATCCACACCAGCGCCCAGATCAGCGTGTCGACGCCGCGGATCGAATCGAGGAAGCGGCGCACCGGGAAGCGCAGGATGTTCGACGGCACGATGTTGCGCGCCGCCAGCAGACTGACCGGCAGCGCGAAGAATGCGGCGAGCGTCGTCCCGAGCAGCGCGATCGAGAGCGTCTCGCCCAGCGCCTTCAGATAGACCGGCAGCGAGGAGCCGGGATCAGGCGGGATCATCATCAACGAGATCCAGCCGAGCTGGCTGAGGCCTGCGAGGAAGCGCGACGGCGAGAAGTCGAGATCGACGAGGCCGTAAACGAGGACCGCGAATGCCGCGACGATCATCGCGGGCATGGCGAGCCGCGCCGAGGCCGGCCGGTCGAACACATCGGGGTAGCGTGCGCGAAGCGCTCGCGTATCGACCTCCTGCGGCGTCACGTCCGCGCCTCCTTGCCGAACAGGCGGCCGCGCAGCCAGCCGGTGGTGATATCGATGATGAAGACCGTGACGATGATGGTGAGCAGGATGGCGCTGACGTCCGAATAGTAGAATTTGCGGATGGCGACGACGAGCTCCTGGCCGATACCGCCGGCACCGACGAAGCCCATCACGGAGGCTTCGCGGACATTGATCTCGAAGCGCAGCAGCGCGTAGCTGGCATAGCCCGCGGTCACCTGCGGCACCACCGCGAAGCGCATGCAGGACAGCCAGCTTGCGCCGGTCGAGCGGATGCCCTCGACCGGCTTCATGTCGGCATTCTCGACGATCTCCGAGAACAGCTTGCCGAGCGCGCCGGTGGAGTGGATCGCGATGGCGAGCACGCCGGCCATCGGCCCGAGCCCGAATGCGATCACGAAGATCAGCGCGAAGACGATGCCGGGAACGGTGCGGGCGAATTCGAGCAGGCGCCGCACGACGAATCGCAGCCAGGGCGCGGGCGAGGTGTTCTCGGCGGCGAAGAAATTCAGGCAGAATGCGAGGGTCGCGCCGATCAGCGTACCGACATAACTGATGAGCAGGGTCTCGCCCAGCATCTTCAGCCATTTGCGCCAGCCCCATAGCCACTCGCCGACATCGGTCCAGACGCGCTGGCCGCTGTCGAGGGTGAAGATACGGTCGAAATAGCTCAGGAAGTTGCCGAAATAGGTGAACAGCGTGCGTAGATTCACTTCGGCGCCGATCGCGGCGAGCAACAGCGCCGCGGCGAAGGTCCCGATGCCCAACAGCAGGCGCCATCGCCGGCGTGCGACCGCCTGGCGATAGGCGGCGTTGAGCACGGCGAGCTGCTGCTCGGGAAGGATCGAAACCGCTGTCGTCATCGGCGTAAGATGAGCCCCGTCAAAGAAAGAGCCGGGTCGATCGACCCGGCTCCAGTGCCATCGTCCCGATACTCAGGACGCCTTCTTTTTACGTAGCGCGTCGACGAACTTGATCAGCTCGATCGTGCCGTCCCAATCCTTGGTGGTGGCATGATTAAAGCCCTTCTTCTGGCCGTCCTGGAGGCGGTCGAACGCGGCCTTGTCCTTGACCGGCGCGTCGAAGAAGGCCTTGGCGATGGCCGCCTTGGCGTCATCCGGCAGGTCGGAATTGTAGGCGTAGGGACCGTTGATGATCGGTGCCGACTTGTGGATGATGCGGAAGTCGTCCTTCTTCATCGCCGAGCCGTCGGCATTCTTCAGCATGCCCTTGGTCAGCATCTGCGCCAGCGTCGAATCGTCGTCGGTGGTCCACTGGTTGGCGGCGACGTCGACCGTTCCTTGCGACAAGGCCAGCATCGCGTTCTCGTGGCTGCCGGTGAAGACGACCTTGCTGAAATAGCCCTCGGCATCGTGGATGCCCATCTTGTCGAGCTCGAAGCGCGGCACGTTGTTGCCGGAGGTGGAGTTCGGATCAACCAGGCCGAGGTTCTTGCCCTTGAGATCGTCGATCTTCTTATAGGCGCTGCCGGCCTTGACGAAGAACACCGAGTAATAGCCGGTGGAGCCGTCGGCGTTGATGTCGTTGGCGAAGGCGTCGGTCTTGACGCCGGTCAGGCGGGCACGGGCGAACGAAGCCGAGCCGTAGCTGGCGATATGGATGTTGCCGGCACGCTGACCTTCGATCACGGCGGCGTAGTCGTTGGCGATACGCAGCGTGACCTTCACGCCCAATTCCTTGGAGAGATAGTTCATGAACGGCGCCCAGCGCTCGGTGACGCCGGAGGCGTTCTCGGCCGGAACGACCGCAAAGGTCAGCTCGGGATATTTGGCCTTCCAGTCCTCGGCGGAGGCGGAGGCCGTGAACGCGAGCGCGGCAGCGCCGGCGAGAATGAGTCTGCGAGTGATCATGATACCCTCTTCATCGGTTGGGGTCGGTTGACGCAAAGAACTGGCAACGAAACAGGTGTGGCGAGGTCAGGCGGCCGCGGCCGTTCCAAGCGCCGGCACGTCGGCGGGCGCCGGCACGGGCGCGCCACCCATGACGTCGGCGGCTTCGAGATCGTAGAGCTCGCGCGCGACGTGGTCGGTCAGCGCGGCCGGCGCGCCGTCGAACACCACGCGCCCCTGCGCCATGCCGATCAGGCGGTCGCAATAGGAGCGGGCGAGATCCAGCGAGTGCAGATTGCAGAGCACGGTGATGCCGAAATGCTTGTTGATGCGCAGCAGCGCATCCATCACGATCTTGGTGTTGCGCGGATCGAGCGAGGCGATCGGCTCGTCGGCGAGGATGATGTCGGGCTGCTGCACCAGCGCGCGGGCGATCGCGACGCGCTGCTGCTGGCCACCGGAGAGCTGATCGGCACGCTGGGCCGCGAGCGCGGCGATGTCGAACTGTTCGAGCGCCGACATTGCCAGCGCCTTGTCCTGCTCCGGCCACACTTGCGACAGCGAACGCCAGGCCGGCATGGTCGCGAGCCGTCCCATCAGGACATTGGTGAGGACATCGAGCCGGCCGACCAGGTTGAACTGCTGGAAGATCATCGCCGAACGCGCCCGCCACTGCCGCAGCTGCCTGCCGCGCAACCCGGTGACGTCGACGCCGTCGAACAGGATGCGCCCCTCAGTCGGCGTCACCAGGCGATTGATGCTCCGCAGCAGCGTCGACTTGCCGGCGCCGGACCGTCCGATCACGCCGACGAAGCCGCCGGGGGAGATTTGAAACGAAGCGTCGTCCACAGCGGCTTTCGCGCCGAAGCGACACGTCAGACCTTCCACCACCAGCATGCAGGGCTCCAGATTAACTGGAGCCCACCGCTAACGCCGGCGGTTAACACTTGTGTGACAGGCGCGTTGCGGTGCGGCGATCGTACACACCTCATCCCCTGTCATCGCGATGTCATGACATCGTCATCAAGCCGCTCGAAGAAAAAACCGCCCGCCCCCGCACTTCGGACGCAACATGGCCGCCAAAGCTCTCTCGGTTCAACCGACCATCGATCCCTCGGCCAAGCTGCATGAGACCAGGCTCGGCGCCTACACCGAGGTCGGCGCCCGCACGATCCTGCATGACGTGGCGATGGGCGATTACTCCTACGTCGTGAACGATTCGCAGATCACCTACACCACAATCGGGAAGTTCTGCTCGATCGCCGCGATGACGCGCATCAATCCCGGCAACCATCCGATGCATCGCGCGACCCAGGCCCATTTCACCTATCGCTCCAGCGCCTATTTCGAAGGCGAGAGCGACGATGCCGAGTTCTTCGACTGGCGGCGTCAGCATCACGTCCATATCGGCCACGACGTCTGGATCGGCCACGGCGCGGTCGTGCTGCCGGGACGCAACATCGGCACCGGCGCGGTGATCGCGGCCGGCGCCATCGTCACCAAGGACGTCCCCGCCTACACTATCGTCGCCGGCAATCCGGCACGGATCGTACGGCGGCGGTTCTCGGAGGAGATCGCCGGACGGCTCGCCAAGCTTGCCTGGTGGGACTGGGATCACGACAAATTGCGTGAAGCCCTGCCGGATTTTCGCGCGCTCGGGATTGAAGATTTTCTTGCGACATACGAAGCACGAGCAACTCTCCCTGCCAGCAAACGAAGCGCGGTCGCGTGACAGACATTTTCCTCGAAGGCGGCCGGGCCCTGATCGGCGCCGAACTCGTCGAAACGTCGTTGGCGGTGTCCGGCCAGGACATCGCCGCGACGGACGCCTCTCGCGGCCGGGCGCGGCTGGCGATCGACGCCAGCGACCTGCTGGTGCTGCCGGGCATCGTCGATCTGCATGGCGATGCCTTCGAGCGGCAGATGATGCCGCGCGCCGGCGTCGACTTCCCCATCGACGTCGCGCTCGCCGACAGCGATCGCCAGGCCATCAGCAACGGCATCACCACGGTGTTTCACGCCACGACCTGCTCGTGGGAGCCTGGCCTGCGCAGCGCCGACAATGCGCGCGGGCTGATGGAGGCGATCGAGCGGCAGCGTCCGCAATTCGCCGCCGACACCCGCTTCCATCTGCGGCACGAGACCTACAATCTCGACGCCGAGACCGAGATCAGCCAGTGGCTCGCCGAGGGCCGCGTCGACCTGCTTGCCTTCAACGACCATATGGACGGCACCGTCGCCGACATGGCCAAGCCGCGCAAGCGCAACCGCATGGTGGAGCGCACCGGGCTCTCGCCTGAGGAATTCGACCGGCTGGTCGAACGCGTGACCTCGCGCGCCGACGAGGTGCCGGCTTCGGTGTCGCGGCTGGCCGCCGCGGCCCGTGCGGCCGAGGTGCGGATGCTCTCGCATGATGACGCGACGCCGGCAATGCGCCGGGAGTTTCGCGAGCTCGGCGCCTTGATCGCGGAGTTTCCGATCAACGAGGCGACGGCGCAGGCGGCGGCAAGCCATGGCGATGCGATCGTCTACGGCGCGCCGAACGTCGTGCGCGGCGGCAGCCACACCGGCTGGACCAGGGCCTCCGACATGATCGCCAAGGGGCTCTGCTCGGTACTGGCGTCGGATTACTATTATCCCGCGCAGCTCCTTGCCGCGTTCCGCCTCGCCGCCGATGGCGTGCTGCCGCTGCCGAAGGCCTGGGATCTGGTGTCGGCCGGGCCGGCGCGCGCGACCGGCCTCACCGATCGCGGCGTGCTGGCGCAAGGCCGCCGCGCCGACATCCTGCTGGTCGACGACAGCGAGCCATTGCGGCCGCGGCTGATCGCGGTGATCTCAAACGGCAAGCTCGTGCATCTCACCGATGCGACACGGCTGCTCGCAGCGGCGGCGGCGCCGCGCGAGGCTATCGTTGCGGCCTGAATTGGTTATGCTGAGGCAATGACAGGTTTTCCACGCTTCGCGATCTATTTTGCCGCCGGGCCCAACAGCCCCCTCTCCCGCTTCGGCGCCGAACTGCTAGGCTATGATGCCTATTCGGGTGACGAGGTTTCGTTTCCGCAAGCAGCACTGCAGGTCGCGCCCGACTGGCGCGACATCACGGCCGATCCCCGCAAATACGGCTTTCACGCCACGCTGAAGGCGCCGATGGCGCTCGTATCGGGCAAGACCGAGGCGGAGCTCGCGGCCGCCTGCTCGGCATTCGCCGGCAAGGCGCGACCGATCCCGGCAATCCGTCCGGTCGTCGATGCCATCAGCGGCTTCATCGCTGTCATCCCGGCTGAGCCGGTCGATGCGCTTCGCGAGCTTGCCGCCGATTGCGTCCGCGAGTTTGATTCCTTTCGCCCTCCCCTGACGGCCGAAGATCGTACGCGGCGCAAGCCCGAGAAGCTGAGCGAGCGGCAGCGCGACTATCTCGACCGCTGGGGCTATCCTTACGTCATGGACGAATTCCGCTTCCACATGACGCTGACGGGACGGCTGGATGCGGAGCGGCGTGGGCCGATTGTGGAGATGCTGCGGGCGCGGTTTGCGGCGCTGCGGATCGGGACGCTCGCGATCGATCGCATCGCGCTATTCAGGCAGGATGATGCCAGGGCGCGGTTTCGCATCATCGGCGAGTGGGCGTTGACGCGTTAGGCGGGATCGCGCGACACATTCGGTGTCGTGAGGTGGGCAAAGGCGCACAGCGCCGTGCCCACGACTTCTCCCGACCGCAACAGGTCGTGGGCACGCTTCGCTTTGCCGACCCTACTGCGACGGTGTGCTTGTCTCCTACTTCCCCCACCGCAGCGCCAGCGCATCGCGCTCCTTGGCCAACTCCAGCAATCCTGCCCTTGTCGCCGGATGCAGCGGCTGCAGCGGGTGACGCACGGCGTCGGACTTGATCACGCCGCCCGCCTGCATCATCACCTTGCAGGCGACCAGGCCGCACTGGCGGTTCTCGTAGTTGATCAGCGGCAGCCAGCGTTCATAGGCGGCCTTGGCCTTTTCGCGATCGCCCGCGAAATAGGGATCGATGATCTGGCGGATGCCGTCGGGATAGCCGCCGCCGGTCATGGCGCCGGTGGCGCCTGCGTCGAGATCGGCGAGCAGCGTGATGGCTTCTTCGCCGTCCCAGGGACCCTCGATGTCCTTGCCGCCCGCCTCGATCAGGCTGCGCAGCTTCGAAGCCGCGCCCGGCACCTCGATCTTGAAATAGCGGATGTTGGAAAACTCGCGCGCCAGCCGCGCCAGCAGCTCGACCGACAGCGGAGTCCCCGCCACCGGCGCATCCTGGATCATGACGGGAATGTCGATCGCGCCCGAGAGCACCTTGAAGAATTCGACGATGCCCTTCTCCGGAACCCGGAAGGTCGCACCGTGATAGGGCGGCATCACCATCACCATGGCGGCGCCGGCAGCTTCGGCCTGCTTGCTGCGCGCGGCGCAAACCGCCGAGCTGAAATGGGTGGTGGTGACGATCACGGGAACCCGGCCCGCGACATGCTCCAGCACCGCGTGCATCACGGTCTCGCGCTCGGCATCGGTGAGCACGAACTGCTCGGAGAAATTGGCGAGGATGCAGATGCCGTGCGAGCCGGCGTCGATCATGAAATCGATGCAGCGGCGCTGGCCTTCGAGATCGAGCTCGCCGCGCTCATCGAAGATGGTGGGCGCGACCGGGAACACGCCGCGATAGGGGCGCTGGGCCTTGTGTGGGGTGACCGGCATCGAACTCTCCATCCCTGATAGGTCTTACGTCTGTCGCATCGCCCGCGGAGCGCGGCGGCACAGATGTAGCCGCCGCGCGGATCGGCGGCAATGCCGAACGCGCGACGTCGGGATGGACAAATGAGGCGAAACTACGCGGTCTTCACCGCGCCCAGGAAGCCCTCGACCGCGACGCGGAGACGATCGGCGTCAGCCGACATCTTCTTGACGGATTCCGACAACACCGTACCTGCATTACCGGTCTCCTGGTTGAGCCTGGCGACGCTGCCGATGGTGTCCGTGACCTCGCGGGTGCCCTGCGCGGCCTGCTGGAAGTTGCGCGAGATCTCGGTGGTCGCGGCGCGCTGCTCTTCGACGGCGGCGGCGATCGCCGTCATCTTCTCGTCGATGCCGCTGATGGCGCCGCCGATCGAACGGATCGCTGCGACCGCCTGGCCCGTCGCGCCCTGGATCTCCTCGACCTGGCGCGAGATCTCTTCCGTCGCCGTCGCGGTTTGGGAGGCAAGGCTCTTGACCTCGCCGGCGACCACGGCGAAACCGCGGCCGGCCTCGCCCGCACGCGCGGCTTCGATGGTGGCGTTCAAGGCCAGAAGGTTGGTCTGGGCGGCGATCGCGTTGATCATCTTCACGACCTCGCCGATGCGGCTGGCGGTCTGGTCGAGGATCTCGACCGTCGCGTTGGTCTGCTCGGCCTGCGACACGGCCTCGCGGGCCTCGCGGGCGCTGGCCTGCACCTGCGCGGAGATCTCGCCGACGGATGCGGAGAGCTCTTCCGTCGCGGCCGCGATGGTCTCGAGATTGTTGGTGGCCTGCTCGGCTGCGGACGAGACCGCCGCGGTCTGGCTGCTCGATTGCGTGACCAGCGAGCGCACGCCGCTCGCGGTGGCGTCGAGCTCCCGCGTCGAGGCCGCAACGCTCTGGATCACCGCCTGCACGGTGTCGTCGAAGCTGCGGCAAGCCGCATCGACGGTGCCGGAGCGGGCGAGCTGCAGCGCCTGCTGCGATTCGCGCTCCCGGCCGAGGCGCTCGGCGGTCGCCGCGCTTTCACGCAGGCTTTCGAGTGCGGCGGCCATGGTGCCGAACTCGTCGGGATGCCGGGGTTGCGGCACCGGCGTCGCATAGTCGCGCGCGCTGATGCGGGCGATGGCGTCGAGAATGGCGCGAACCGGGCGCATCAGGCGATTGCGCACCACGTACACGCCGGCCAGGGTCACGGCCAACGCGAGCACGAACGCCAGCGACTGCACGATGAGGTTGGTGAGAGCTTTGGCCTGAACCATCTCGGCACGCGCGATCGACTGGTCGAGCGCCTTGTTGGCGACCGCCACGATCGGCGCGAAGGGCGCCTGGCACAGCGTATTCCATTCCGCCGCAGGGAGCGCAGGCTTGCCGCTGCCGTCGAAATTCTTGGCAAGCTCGTTGATCTGCTTGAGAGCGCCGTCGGTCTTGGCCTTCGCGTCGTTGGCCGCCGACACCAGTTCCGCCGTCACGTCGGGCGCCGCCAGCAATTCGCTCATGCCGGCCCAGGCGGAAGTGATGGTGCCGTCCCATTGCGCCACCGACCGCTTCTGGGCGTCGTCGAGCGGCTTGCTGCCGTTGACGTTCGAGCGAAGGGACGAGCAATGGATGCCGTAGCGGTCGCGGACCTGCCAGGCGAAGCGGCGGACCTGAATCATGCGCGCGATGTAGGGATCGTTCATCCAGGCACGGTTCGACACCGCGGTGGAGGCAAGGTTCGCGGTGTCGATCACCTTGGTGACGGCATCGTACCAGGAATTGGTTCGCTCGATCTTGCGTTCCGCGCGCGGACGCTTGGCCTCGTCGTAGAACAGCTTGAATTGCGGTGAGGCGTCGGCCCAGCGCTGCTTCAGCGTGCCGGCGAGCTCGTCACGACGGGCGAATTCGACGGTCGGCAGCGCCACGGCGATGGAATCATAGCCGGCCTGCTCAGCCTTCTCGGCTGCTTCGAGCTTGGCGCGCGGATCGTCCTCCCCGAGCAGCGCGCTCTGGGCGTCACCGCGATTGGTGCGCAGCGCGAGCACGCCATGGAAGATCGCCTTGTCGGCGGCAGCGAGCCGCTCGGTCTCCAGACTGTCGCGGTAGCGGCCGAACGCGCCACCCATCTGGATCGCCGTGCTGGTCAGCGCACCGATGGCCAAAAGCGCCATCAGAACAAGAAGCAGCTTGCTTACCGATTTCTTAAAAATTGACATGCGCCAAGGGACCTACTCTCCACGAGAGGCCACCTTGCACCCTGACCTGCCAACGTTCGGTTAAGCTTGTATCAAATGTTAACGACCGGCCCCTCGCGCCCCCGGTGTCACGCAACCTTGGTGAAATCCGGCGCCCGGCGCTCGGCGAAGGCCGTGAAGGCCTCGCGCGCCTCGGCGGTGCGCAGGCGCTGGGCGAACTGCTCGCCTTCGGCCTGCATCTGGGCGACCAGCACCTCGCCGTTGCGCATCAGGCGCTTGGTCGCGGTGAGCGCGCCGGCCGGCTGGCGGGCGAGGCGCTGCGCCAGCGCGAGCGCCTCGGCATCGAGCTTGTCGAGCGGCACCACACGGTTGGCGAGACCCCATTGCAGCGCGGCCTGCGCCGGCACGGCCTCACCCAGCGCGAACATCTCATAGGCGCGGGCATGGCCGATGCGCGCCGGCATCAAGAGGCTGGACGCCGCTTCCGGCACCAGTGCGAGGCTGACGAACGGCGTCGACAATTGTGCGTTGTCGGCGAGCACGACGAGGTCGCAATGCAGCAGCATCGTGGTGCCGACGCCGACGGCGCGGCCCTGCACGGCCGCGACCAGCGGCCTTGTGCAGCGCGCCAACGACTGGATGAAGCGGATGACGTTGCGGCTGCCCTCGGACTTGCCGGCCGCGACGGCGGCGAATTCGCCGACATCGTTGCCGGCGGTGAACATGTCGCCCTCGCCGCGGATCAGGATCACGCGCGCGGACGGATCGAACTCGGCGGATTCGATGGTGTCGGCAAGCTTGCCGTACATCGCGTCCGTCAGCGCGTTCTTCTTGTCGGGACGCGCCAGCGTGAGGGTGAGGATTCCGCCGTTGTTCTCGATCCGGACATGCTCGGTCATGGGTCTCTCCTTCTAGTCGTCTGAATGTCGCGTCTCTGAAGATCTTGGAAACTTGTCTTGAATGCTAATCAGCCAGCGCGCGACGATTTCGATCTCCGCGGCCGAGAATCCGTCCGTCAGTGCGGCGTTGACCTCGGCCGCACCGGCCTTCGCCTGCGCCAGCGCGGTCCGCCCCTTCGGCGTCAGCCAGATCCGCCAGGCGCGTCCGTCCTCGCGATCGGCCCGCCGCTCGATCAGCTTCGCAGCCTCGGTGCGGTCGACGAGGCCGGAAATGCCGGCCGGCCCCATATCCAGCGCCGCGCCCGCCTCGCCCATCAGGACGCCGTCCTGCTTGCCGAGGATGAACAACAGCCCCGCCTGCGCCGGCGTCACCTCGTTCTCCGGCCGCGCGGCCATCCAGCGCTGCAGGCGGCGCTGGGCGACGTTGAGCAGATAGATCAGGCGATGATGCCGCGCGTCGGCGCCTTTATTTCGCATGCGAAATAGATAGCCGGGCGCAAGGTCATTGTCAAACGGCCCGCTTCGCTACGGCGCGCAGGTGAAGCTCGACGCCTCCGTCACGGGGCCGCTCTTGTAGTGCGGCCACGCCGGCCAGCGGCACAGCGGCAGCGCGCGCAATGTCGCGAAGGATGGCGCCTCGACCTTTTGCTCGCCGACTTCGAGATCGCCGGGCGCCTTGCCCTGCTCGACCCAGTCGACCAGCACGCTCAGCATGTCGACATTGGCCGGCGCGCCGGAGCCGACATGGTCGACGCCGGGCGCGGTGTAGAGCCGCGCGAACTCCGCGGTCTCGGTCTTGCCGAGCTTGCGCTCGACGCTCTCGAAATAGCGGATGCCGGCATAGGGGCTCTGGGCGTAGTCGGCCATGTGTTCGAGCATGATCAGCCGGCCGCCGCGGGCGCGGAAGCGGCTGAGATCGGGATCGGTCGAATCCATCAGCTTCGACACTTCGAGCAGCCGCGCCTTGTGCTCCTCCACCTTGTAGGTGGTGACGTCGAGCTTGGGATCGCGCGCGAACACATATTGAATGCCGCCGGCGCCGTAGATCCAGGCGATGCCGTTATTGGGCGCGGGCGGCTGCGCCGGCGGCGCAGTGCCGAGCCACCACGCCGTCCAGCCGCCGGTCGGGCCGATCGCCGGCGTATCCTCGCCCGACACGCCCCAGCCGGGATAATCGTCGAGCCCATTGGCGAGCGCGAACGGGAATTTGTAGGTCGCGTGCAGCGTCTCGATCGCCTTCACTTGCGCATCGGTCAGACACTGATCGCCGCTTTGGCCCGACGCGCAGCGCAGCGTCTCGACCTTGAAGGCCGCCTTGCAGCCGACGGGATCCTGCACCAGCGCATCGTCGGAACCGTCGGCCTTGTCGCACGCCGCCCGCACCGCCTCGCCGACGAGCTTCACCTGCGCCGGATTGATCCAGCCCGCGCCCATTGTGACGAGACCGGACCGTGTGCCGGCGTGCTGCAGGCCGACCCAATTGATCACGGGCACGCGGGCGAAGATGCCGTCGAAATCGTCGGGGTAACGCTGCGCCATGGTGAGGCCTTCGCGGCCTCCCTCGGACGAGCCCATGAAATACATCGTGTCCGGCTTCCTGCCGTAGGCACGCTCCATCAACCCAACGGCGGCGTCGCGTACCTTCTTGTAGGCGCGATGGGCGAAATTCTCGAACGCCTCGTCATTCAGCGCGAAGACCTGCGGTGGCTCGCCCTGCCTGGTCTCGTGGCCCGAATCCGTGCCGTAGGTGACGAAGCCGCGCGCCAGCGGTGACGGCTTGTCGAAGGGATAGGCCGGCGGCAGCCCGAGGCCGCTGATCAGCACGCCGTTGAAGCCGCCGCCGCCATATTGCACCGAGCGCCCGTTCCACCCGACGGGCAGATTGACCTGGAATCTGATCGGCGGCGCCTTGGGATCTGCGGGGTCGATATGGCCGAGCACCTTGCAGAAGGCGGGATTGGCCGGCGTGATGCGCCCGGACGGTGTCGGCCCGCGTTCGGCCACCGCGAGCTGCGACGGCGCCTGCAAGGTTGCGGAATCGATCTTCACGGCATCGGCGCCGCCGATGAGCCCCTTGCAGACCGCCTCCGCAGCCTCCGGCAGGGTCGCGGCGAACGCAGCGCTCGCGCTCAGCGCCGCCGCCGTGCCCACGAGCCATGCGCACAGCTTCGCTCTTGTCAGCGTCATCGTTTCCACCCGGCTTTGTTTGTTCGATCCGTCAGGAGATCGCATTGAACGCGACCTCCCGACGATCGTCAATGAGGGTGGTTTGTCGTCCGTTAGTGCTCGAACACCAGCCGCGCGCCGATCGTGCCGTCGAGGCTGCGAATCTGCTGGAGCAGCGTCGCCGAATCCTGGCCGCCGAGATCGGCGTCGAGCACGACGTAGCCGAGATCGCCTGATGTCTCCAGATATTGCGCGGCGATGTTGATGTCGCGCTGGAGGAAGACCTCGTTGAGCCGGCGCAGCATGCCGGGCACGTTGCGGTGGACATGGCTGAAGCGCGCGCCCGAGGGGCGCAGATGCAGCTGCACCTCGGGGAAATTCACCGCGCCCATGGTCGAGCCCGTGATGAAATAGTCGACCAGCTTGCGCGCGACTTCGCCGCCGATGCGCTCCTGCGCCTCCTCGGTGGAGCCGCCGATATGCGGGGTGAGGATGACGTTCTCGAGGCCCTGCACCGGGCTCTTGAAGCGGTCCGAATTCGACGACGGCTCGACCGGAAACACGTCGACGGCCGCGCCCGCGAGATGGCCGTCGCGCAAAGCGCGCGCAAGCGCGTCGAGATCGACCACGGTGCCGCGGCTGTTGTTGATCAAGAACGAGCCCGGCTTCATCGCGGCCAGCTCCTTCTCGCCAATCATGCCCGCGGTCTCCGGCGTCTCCGGCACGTGCAGGCTGACGACGTCGCTCTGGGCCAACAGCTCCTCCAGCCGTTCGACCGGCTCGGTATTGCCGTGGCGGAGCTTGTCGGTACGGTCGAAATAGATCACGCGCATGCCGATGGCCTCGGCCAGCGTCGAGAGCTGCGAGCCGATATTGCCGTAACCGACGATGCCGAGGGTGCGGCCGCGCACCTCGCGGCTGCCGGTCGCCGACTTGTCCCAGCCGCCCGCGTGGGCCGACACCGAGCGCGGGAAGATCCGCCGCAGCAGCATCACGATCTCGCCGATCACGAGCTCGGCGACGCTGCGCGTGTTGGAGAACGGCGCGTTGAAGACGGGAATGCCGCGCTTGCGCGCCGCCATGAGATCGACCTGATTGGTGCCGACGCTGAAGCAGCCGACCGCGAGCAACTGGTCGGCGGCCGCGAGTATCTCGTCGGTGACCTGGGTACGCGAGCGGATGCCGAGCAGCGACACGCCCTTGAGCGCGCGGCGCAGATCCTCGCCGTCCAGCGCCTTGGTCAGCCGCTCGACATTGGTGAAGCCCGCGCCCTTGAAAAGATCGACAGCGCTATCGTTGACGCCTTCGAGCAGCAGCGCCTTCGCGCTCCGCTCCTGGCTCTGGCCTGGGGCTGACATGGAATCTCCTGACATGGCGGCTTTGCCTGAGCACATAGACCGCGGAGCAGGGGCAGCACAATAGGGGCGGATACGGAGGGAAGATGGCGGGATGCGGCGATGCTTGGTATCCTAGCGGCTCCGCCTTCTTCTCAAATCACATAAAACCCGTGCGTTCCGTCGCGGCGGAGCTGCTCGACGAGGCCGTATTCCCAGTCGAGATAGGCCTGCATCGCCTTCTCCGCGACGTCGGTACCCTCATAGGGCCGGCGATAGCGATGGGCCGAATCCGGCTTGGGCAGCACGCGCGGCGGGCCGATCTCGAGCGCACCGTCATAGCCGCCTTCCAGCACATAGACCTCCCAGCCCATCTGCGCCAGCCACGACGCCGTCATGTCGGCGCGCACGGCCTTGTCGTCGGTCAGAACGATGCGTGCCCCGCGCACGGGCGCGGCCATGTCGGTCTCCTGCACGAGCTGGCCGCCCGGATAGTGCCGGAAGCCCGCCAGATGACCCGCCGCATAGTCCTCGGCGTCGCGCACGTCGAAGCGGTAGAGCGTGCGATCCGTCTGCGCGACGAGCGCGGCCATCTCGCGCGCGCCGATATGGCGAACGCCGGCGCGATAGGCGACATCGCGCGCGTTGGCCGGGCCACCCTCGAATGGCCCGATCTCCCCGCGCTTGTCCGCACCGTGGTCGAGCGTGTGCTTGGCCAGCGTCCAACCGATGGTGCCGTTGCGCAGCGCGCGCACCTTGTTGGGCACGCCGGCATTTATCAGCGACTGGGTGCCGATGATCGAGCGCGTGCGGCCGGCGCAATTGACGATGATGGTGGTGTCGGGATTTGGCGCTGCCTGCCCTGCCCGCAGCACCAGCTCCGCGCCGGGCACGCTGACGGAGCCCGGAATGTTCATGGTCGCATATTCGTCGAAACGGCGAACGTCGAGGATGGCGATGTCAGCCTTGTCGGCGATCAGTTTTGCCACCTCATCGGCGCTGAATGAGGGCGTGTGCCGGCGCGCCTCGACCAGCTCGCCGAACGCCTTCGAATAGGAATTGACGTCCTCGAAGACCTCATAGCCCGCCGCGCGCCAGGCCTTCAGCCCGCCGTCGAGCGCGCTGATATCGGTATAGCCGAGCGCGGCGAGGCGCTCCGCGCCGCTCGCGACCAGCCCCTCGCCGTCATCATAGAGCACGATCGGAACATTTTTGCGCGGCAGCCGCGTTTCGGCTTCGATGTCGATCCGGTCGGCGGCCATGTTGGCGGCGAACAGCGGATGCCCCGTCGCAAAACCGGCCTCGTATCTGAGATCGAGCAGCGCGATCTCTTCGCGCAGCAGCAGGGCGCGGCGGATATCGGCGGGAGTGACGGTGGAAAGCTTCATGGCATGGACCCTGGCACGGACAAGCCAGGGGCTTTTGACCGATTGGAGGCGCGTTGGCTAGCCTCGTCCGCTCACTCGCCGGGAACGAGCCGTCCGAGCGGTGGCTGCGCCAGTCGCCGCAGCTTGCGGCGCGACAGGTAGAGCAGCACGCCGGTGACCGAAAACAGCGGCATCAGCATCGCAGCGATCATGAAGGCGAGCTTGCCTGGCCAGCCCAGGATCTCGCCGCGATGGATGTCGTACATGGCTGCGATGATCTTCTCGCCGAAGGTCTTGTCAGCATAGCGCTCTGCCGAGACCAGTTGCCCAGTGACGGCATCGATGCGGAATTCGTCGCGTGTGGTTTCCAGCAACGAATTCTTGCCCCACGACCGGATCCGGATCGCCGTGCCCGCGCCGCCCGGCAGCGTCAGCAAGGCCCTGGTGAAGCGGTCGCCCTCTTCGCGCTGGAACGTGGTCCAGGCCTGATCGAACCCGATCGGCGAGGCGGGCTCGCCGCGTCCGGCCGCACGCGGCGACTTTGCGGGCATCTTCGCCGCGGCAACGTGGGGGCGCGCCAGCAGCCATGTGACGCTGTCCTTGTACCATTCGAACGAGAAGAACAGCCCGGTGAGCGTCATCGTCAGATAGACCGGCAGCACCCAGGTGCCGATCACGGTGTGCAGCGACCGGTGCAGTCCACGGCCGCTGAGCCCGAGATTCGGCTTCAGCCACATCTTCACGCTGCCGGCACGACGCGGCCATCGCAGCACGAGACCCGTGACCAGCATGACGATCAGGCCGAGCGCGATCGTACCGGTGATCGGACGCCCCCAGCCCTTGCCGTCGCCGGGAATGAGCAGCCAGCGATGCAACCGGCGTACGGTCGCGAAAAACGCCTCCCCGCGCGGCGCGCCCAGCACGCGCGCGTCATAGGGATCGACATAGAGCGAGGTGGGCCGTCCGCCCTGCTCGTCGCGGCCGAAGCGAACATGAACCGCCGCGGACGGATCGCTCGACAGCGTGACCGCGGCGACCTTGCCGAGGTCCTGAGCTGCCTTCAACCGCGCCACCAACTCGTCCGGCATCAGCGCCGGCGCCTGACGCGGCGCGACCTGCACGATGCCGGCGTTGAGGTGATCGACGATCTCGTCCTCGAAACTCATGATCGCGCCGGTCAGCGCGATCAGAGACACCAGCAGCGCAAGGATCAGGCCCGCGATGGAATGGACCTGGAACAGGACCGCCTTGATGGTGTGTCCCAGCCGCGCGGCCATGGCTAGAACTTCACCGTGGCCGACAGCGAGACGCGCCGCGCATCACCGATGGCGACGTTGAGGGCGTTGCCGGTGGTGGAGGTGTAGTAGACCTTGTCGAACAGGTTCTTGACGTTGAACTGATAGGTCACGGGCAGATTGTCGACCTTCGTGTCGTAGGTCGCGAAGATGTCTGCGACGGTATAGGACGGCATGAAGAACGTGTTGGCGTTGTCGCCCGGCCGGTCACCGACATAGCGCGCGCCGCCGCCGAGCCGCAGACGTCCGGCGAGTGCGTCGCCGAAATCGTAGACGAGATAGAGTGAGGCCGTGTTCATCGCGGCGTTCAGCAGCTTTGCGTTGCCGACGACGGGATCATTGATCAGGCGCGCATCGGTATAGCCGTAACTTCCGATCATGCTCCACTGATCGCTCAGCCTGCCGGTCACGTCCAATTCGACGCCCCGCGATCGGGCGGCGCCGGAGGTGCGTGCCGCCGACTTGCCGTTGCCGATGTCATCGAGCACCAGCACGTTCTTCTTCTCGATGTCGTAAGCCGCCAGGGTGCCTGACAGCCGCTTGTTGACATCGAACTTCAGTCCGGTCTCCCACTGCGTTCCCTCCTCGGGCGCAATGGTGGAGTCGACGACGAAGCCGGTGGTGAAAGCCGCGATGGTCGAGGTCGGCTTCAGCGACTGCGTGTAGCTTATGTAATACGAGAGCTGATCGTTCAGCTTGAAGATGACGCCGCCGAGCGGCAGCACCTTATCTCCCGCGAGGTCGGTGTTGGTTATGAATTTGGGCCGGCCCTTTCCGGCGAGCTGCTCGTATTCCATCCAGCGCACGCCGCCGACCACCGACAGCCAGTTTGTCAGATGGAACGTGTCCTGGGCAAAGAAGCCGCGGGTGCCGAGCTTGTCGGTCTGCTCGCTGTCGGTTGCCGAAACCGTCGTGCCCGGTGTGACCAGTCCGTAGACCGGGTTGTAGAAATTGAAGCTCGGCGTCGCCTGGCGGATCAAATCACGGCGATCGATGGTGCGGTAGAGTGCCTCTCCGCCGAACAGGAGCTCGTTGCGGAAGCCGCCCACCCAGACGTCGCCCTGCAAATAGGAGGTACCATAGCTGGCGTTGCTCAGCGAATTCTGGGTGCCGTCGTTGCTGCGGGTCTCGACGCCGGTCGTGGCGTTGACGCCGGTGATGCGAAGCTGATTGGCACTGTAGGTCTCGGTGTTGTAGCTGTAAGCCGCGGTGACCTTCCAATTGTCGTCGAGCTTCTGCTCGACAGAGCCCTGCACCAGGTCGGAGGTGCCCCACATATTGTTGAAGGGCTCGTCGAGCCGGCGCGTCGCCTGGATCGCCAGCGGCGCCCCCTTGACGAAGGCGGTCCCGCGGTCGAACGGGTAGATGAACTCACGGTGCTCATAGGTGAGCTGGACCGTCGTGGTGTCGCCGTACCAGGCCAGCGACGGGTTCACCAGCATCTCGCGGTGACGGCCGAAATTGCGCCAATAGTCTTCGCTAACGCCATAGCCGATGAAGCGATAGGCCAGACCGCCGTCGCCGATCGGGCCGGTGATGTCGAGCGTGCCGTCGGCGCCGCTACGATTGTTCGCGTAGGTCGAGCCAAGCAGCGTGACCGAGCCGTGCTGATAGAGCTCGGGGCGCTTGCTGATCGTATTGACGATGCCGCCGGGGTCCATGATGCCGTAGAGCAGCGAGGCCGGTCCCTTCAACACCTCGACGCTTTCGACCGCAGCATTGAGGCTGCGCCCCTGCACCAGCGGCATGCCGTTGCGCATGATCGAGCCGTCGCGATTGTCGCCGAAGCCGCGGCGGATCACCGCGTCCTGGGTGCCGGCGAGCGTGTTGGTCTGGGTGATGCCGGAGATATTGACGAGTGCATCGTCGATGTTGCGCGGGAGCTGATCCTTCAGGACTTGCGCGGGCACGACGTTGACGGATTGCGAGGTGTCGAGCGGCGAGGCGCCGCTGCGCAGCGTGGTCGCGCTCGGCATTGCGCGATAGCCGAGCTTGGCAGCCTGCTGGGCGGCGGCGTCTGCGGCGGCACGCTCCGACAGCGTCGGCGGTGTCGGGGCAGGATTGCGGGCGGATTGGCGGCGAGCCGCGGCCTGCGTCCGGCGTGACGATTGCTCCGATACGCGTGCCGGCCTCGCCCGCTGCGCCGGGGCCTCCACCGTCACCGGCGGCAGAGCCGACTGCGCCTGCGCGCTCGTCATGGGGGATGAAAATTCGGTGAGCAGCACGACTACACCGACGAGAAGACCTGCACGGCTCCTGCCGGCACGATGACGATGGCTGCCGATACGCAGGCCATCCACGGAGGCACGCACTTTCAATCCACTTCACGTCAGGAACATTGAAGTGTGCGCGTGTAACAGCCGACGGGATCGAGGAGAACCGCAGCGGAGCTTGAATCGCTCTAGTGTTGAATCGTTCTAAGCGCGGACCGGCATTGAGCGGCAATCTCTAATTGGCGGGACGCCGGCCGCGACACGCTACGCGCGAATCGGCGGCGGCGTATCGCGATTTACGCGATGGCGGGAGCCATCAACTCGTCGAGCTTCCGCTTGAACGCGGAGCCGTCCGACAATGCGCGGAGCGGCGGGCGCACGCGCAACCACGCGGGGTCGCCGGTCTGCGCCGCCATGATGGCCTTCAGCGTCGCGAGGAACGACGGCGTCTTCAGCACGATTTCGGCCGCAGCCTGCATGCGCGGTTCGACATCCTTGCCATCGATCATCGCCTTGACCAGCTCCGGCGCGATGTTGGCCATGCCGCAGATGGTGCCGGCGCCACCGGCGGCGATCGCGCGGGCGATATCGGTTTCGTTCCCGACGGTGATGGCGAGTTCGGGCGCCGCAGCACGGAACGCCTGGAATTGCTTGAAGTCGCCGCTGGAATCCTTCAGGCCCGCGACCACCGTGCCGTAGCGCTTGCGCAGGTTCGCAGCAACGCCGGTCGGGATCGCAACGCCCGAGATCTGCGGGATGTGATAGAGATAGGCGCGCAGCCGATCGTCGGCGACGCCGTCGATGATCGCGGCAAAGGCATCCTCGATGCCTTCAGGCGTGGCGCTGCGATCGAAGTAAGGCGGCAGCACCAGCACGTGACACGGGCCGAGGCCGAGCACGGCACGTGAGAGTGCGACGCTGTCGGTGATGGCGGGGAAGCCGCCGCCGACGCCGATGCGTTCCGGCGCAATGCCGGCCTTGAGCACGGCTTCGACGGTCGCAACGCGCTCGGTGACGTTGAACGAGGTGCCCTCGCCGGTGGTGCCGAACAGCACGACGCCGTCAACGCCCTTGCCGAAAAGCTGCTTGGCGTGAGCCGCGAGCTTTGCCGAATCCACGCTGCCGTCGGCCGCCAGCGGCGTCGCCGACGCCACCCAGAACCCGCGAATTGCCTCGGTCATCACACTGCCCTTTGCTCCGACCCGGAAACTAAGCCTCTGATCTCAAACGACCTTGGGAGGCCTTACCGAGTCCTGTTTTTGCTTTACTTTCGACCTTGTACCTTACATACAAGAGCGACGCAAACCCTTTCCGACGTCACGGCGCGCAAACGGCGCAGCCAGATCTTGAGGAGGTCTCGCATGAACATGGTGACCCCCGTCGGGCGGCCCGACCAATTGCTCGGCGCGCTGCGCGACAGGCTCGGTGCGGCCGCGGTGTTGATCGGCACCGACGTGCCGGCGCGCAATTGCAACGACTGGAGCGCGAGCCTGCCGCAGATGCCGCTCGCGGTGATCCGTCCCGCCGATCCGCAAGGCGTGGCCGATGCCGTTGCGACCTGCCGGCAGGCCCATCTGCCGTTCGTGCCACAGGGCGGACTGACCGGCCTGTGCCGCGGCGCCTCGCCCGAGGCCGGCTGGGTCGCGATCTCGCTGGAGCGCATGATCGGCATCGAGGAGATCGACCCCGCGTCGATGACGATGACGGTGAGAGCAGGCACGCCGCTGGAGACGATCCAGAAGGCCGCGGACGAGGCCGGCTTCTTCTTTCCCCTCGATCTCGGCTCGCGCGGCTCCTGCGCGATCGGCGGCAATCTCTCGACCAATGCCGGCGGCAACCGCGTGATCCGCTACGGCATGACGCGCGAGTTGGTGCTCGGCCTCGAAGTCGTGCTGCCCGACGGCACCATCATCACCGGCCTCAACAAGCTGATGAAGAACAATGCGGGCTACGATCTGAAACATCTCTTCATCGGCTCGGAAGGCACGCTCGGCATCATCACCCGCGTGGTGCTGAAGCTGTTCCCGAAGCCGCGCTCGACCATGGCCGCGCTCTGCGCGCTGACGGACTATGCCGCGGTGATCGCGCTGCTCGGCGCGGCGCGCAGCGGCCTCGGCCCGTTGCTGTCGGCGTTCGAGGTGATGTGGCCGGACTATTGGGACGTGATCACGGCTCGCGCCGGCGTGAAGCCGCCGGTCGCCGCAGGCCACGGTCTCTACGTGCTGGTCGAGGCACAGGGCACCGACGAGAGCGTGGACGCGCCGCGCTTCCAGGCCTGGCTCGAAGAGCTGATGGAGCGCGGGCTGCTGGCGGATGCCGCCGTGGCGCAATCGCTGGCGCAGACGCAGGCCTTCTGGCGCGTGCGCGACATCTGCGCCGAGTTCGGCCAGGTGCTGGGCCCGCACATCTCCTATGACATCGGCCTTGCGGTGGCCCGGATGGACGAGTTCGTCACGCGCTGCAAGGCGGCGCTCGCTGCCGGCATCGAGGGATGCGAGAGCGTCTATTACGGCCATATCGGCGACGGCAATCTGCACCTGGTGTCCTGGGTCACCGGCCTTCCCGTCGAGCAGCAGCCGAAGGAAGAGATGGACACGATCATCTACGGGCTCGTCCGCGAGCTCGGCGGCAGCGTCTCGGCCGAGCACGGCATCGGCACCCTGAAGAAGAAATGGCTGGGCCATGCCCGGAGCGAGCCCGAGATCGCGCTGATGCGGACGCTGAAGGCCGCGCTCGATCCCGACCATCTGCTCAATCCCGGCAAGGTCGTCTGAGAGCTGAAGATGCGATCGCTCAAGCTCGATACGCCGAAATCGCTGTCGCAGCGGGTGATGCAGCGGCTGCGGCAGGCCATCATCGACGGCGAGTTCGCGCTTGGAGCCGCCATCTCCGAGGAGATGGTGGCGAATTCATTCGGCGTCAGCCGCACGCCGGTGCGCGAGGCGATGGGCCAGCTGCAGGCGCAGGGCCTCGTCGTGATCCGCCCGCAAGTCGGCAGCTTTGTCTTTACGCCGAGCGCGGAGGACATCCATGCGCTCTGCACCTTCCGCATCGCGCTCGAGCCGAAAGCCGCAGAGCTCGCTTATCGCCACGACCGCGATGGCGCTATCGCGTCGATGAGCGAGGCGATAGCCGCGATGGAGCCGGCAGTCGCGGCAAAGGACAACATCGCCTATGGCCGCGCCGATGCCGCCTTTCATGAGGCGCTGTTCGCCCATTGCGGCAACCGCTACCTCGCCGAATCCTACCAGCTGGTCTCCGGCCGCGTCGCCGCGCTCCGCACCAATCTGACCTCGCCGATCGACGTGCGGACCCGCACGTCATTCGACGAGCACCGCAAGCTGCTCGATTTGTTCGCGCGCGGCGAGTTCGATGCGTTCGAAGCGTTGATGACGACGCACATCACCAATTCGGGCCTGGTCTATGCCAAGGCTCTGAAGGTGGAGACGGCCAAAGCGGATTGAGCGCGGCTATTTCGCGTCCCTCGGTCCCGGCCTGTCCAGGAAATCCAGCGCCGTGTTGATCTGTTCGAGCTGGTGCTCGATCCTGTCGCGGTCCTCGACCGATGGCGCCTTTTCGAGCTGCTCCACGAGCTTCTGCTTTCGCAGCAGCAGGTTCTCTATGACTGTACTCACAGCTCCCCCATCGGCGGATGGCGAACATCGCGAGCCGGGCTCGCCGCAACTCCTCCTTCAGAATGTTCGCGAGGACGGATGGTTCCTGCGGGTGCGCATGCGGATGGAACTAGAGCATTTTCGGTTCTGATTGAATCAGAACCGAAGCTCTAGATTCTTGTTTTGACGCGTTTTCTTCACGCGAACCGGTGTCCCCTTCGCTCGAAAACGCGCTAGCGGCGCAGGCTGGCCCAGACGCCGCCCAGGATCAGCAGACCGCCGAAAAGATGGATCAGCTTCGGCGGCTCACCGAGGATCGCGAAAGACAATAGCGCGCTCGCAATCGGCCCGAGATAGAGCACGAGCGAGGTCCGCACCGAGCCGAACCTGCCGCCGAGCCAGGCAAAGCCGGCATAGGCGAGCAGGCCGGGAACGATGCCGGCAAAGACATAGGCCGACAGCGCCTTGGTGCTGAAGACCTGGGCCGGCATCGCCCACATCTCCATGGCCGCTGGTGGCAGCGAGAACAGCGCGCCGGCACCCGAGAACAGGCTGATGCGCGCGAGCAGCGACGCCTTGGGCGCGGCACGCGATTGCAGCAGCGTATAGCCGGACCAGCCGAGCATCGCGATCACGACGAGGCCGTCGCCCGCCACGGTCTGAAGCTCGATCAGCGTCTGCGGATGGCCGCCGGAGATGATGAGCAGCGCACCTCCGAGCGCGAGCGCCGTGCCGAGCCATTGCAGCGGGCCGACATGCTCGATGCCGCGCAGGGCCGAGATCAGCAGCACGGTGATCGGCGACAGCGCCATGATCAGCGCGATGTGGATCGCCGTCGTCGATACGCCGGCGGCATAGACCGGCCCGCCGCACAGGAACATGCCCATGAAGCCGGCGGCGAGGATCGGCCAGACGTTTCGGCCGAGCGGCACGCGGCCATCGCGGATCTCCCTCAGCGCGATCGGCGCGAGCCCGATTGCGACGATGCTCCAACGGAAAAAGGCGAGCGCGAAGGGAGGGACGGAGCCGGCAAGTCCGCGCGCCAGAACCTGGTTGGAAGCTTGCGCAGTCGCGACCAGGATGAAGCCGATCAGCGCGATCGCGCCGAGCCAGGCGTCCGTGGACGGCGATACACCGGCAACCGTGCGATGACCGCCGTCAGGGGTTTCCTTGCCCGTTTCCTTGCCCGTTTCCTCGCCCATGGATCAATCGGATATCCGATGTCGGCCGCGGTGAGAACCCCGACGACGGCTCACCGAGGTGCATATGCGGCACGCGCGCCATTCCGGGAGGCGCGGAGACGCTCACGAGCAGCACCGGCACGATGGGCGTGCGGGTGAGCGAGACCGAGAACACCGCCAGCAGCGCGCAGAGCATGCAGAGCCTCATCCGCACCGTCCTGCGATCGGTGATCGGCAGGAACAGGAAAAACAACATCGCCAGGATCAGCAGCGCGTCGATCAGAAACATGGGGCTCTCCTTCAAGACTGGAGAGAGCATGACGAACAGCGCCCGGGCGGTATGTGGACGGCGTCACAGTGCCGGAGCCGGCCGTCCGCGCGCCTCTTGGGGCCGAATTGAGCGCCATCGGGGAACCCTGATCGCGAAGATGGCATCGCGGCCGGTTGTATTTGCGGGCGTGGAGTCCTATCCCTACGCGCCATGGACACCCAGATCATCACCGCCGCAAAGCCCTTGATGGCCCAGGCCCGCCCGCGCAAGCCGGCGCCGTTCCTCCCGATGAGCCGCGCCGAGATGGACGCGCTCGGCTGGGACGCCTGCGACATCGTGCTGGTGACCGGGGATGCCTATGTCGACCATCCGAGCTTCGGCATGGCGATCATCGGCCGGCTGCTGGAGGCGCAGGGCTTTCGGGTCGGCATCATCTCCCAGCCCGACTGGCATTCGGCCGAGCCGTTCAAGGCGCTCGGCAAGCCGAAGGTGTTCTTCGGCGTCACCGGCGGCAACATGGATTCCATGGTGAACCGCTACACTGCGGACCGGCGCATCCGCAGCGACGACGCCTATACGGCGGGTGGCGAAGGCGGCAAGCGGCCGGACCGCTGCACCGTCGTCTATGCGCAGCGCTGCCGCGAGGCGTTCAAGGACGTGCCGATCGTGCTCGGCGGCATCGAGGCCTCGCTGCGCCGGATCGCGCATTACGACTACTGGTCGGACAAGGTGCGCCGCTCGGTGCTGGCCGACGCCAAGGCCGACCTCTTGCTCTACGGCAATGCCGAGCGCGCCGTGGTCGAGGTGGCACAGCGCCTCGCCGCGGGCGAAGCGCCGCGCGCGCTCGACGACATCCGCGGCGTCGCGCTGTTCCGCCGCGTGCCTGAAGACTATTCCGAGCTGCACGCCGACGATCTCGATTCCGCCGACGAGGGCGCGACGCGCCAGAAGGGCTTAACCGTGATCCGCTTGCCCGCGCTGGAGCAGGTCGAGCAGGACAAGGAAGCCTATGCCCGCGCCTCACGCGTGCTGCATCGGGAGAGCAATCCCGGCAACGCGCGGCCGCTGGTGCAGCGTCATGGCGATCGCGACCTCTGGCTCAACCCGCCGCCGATCCCGCTGACCTCCGAGGAGATGGACGCGGTCTACGACCTGCCTTACGCGCGCGCGCCGCATCCGTCCTACGGCGAGGCGAAGATCCCCGCGTGGGACATGATCAAGTTCTCGGTGACGATCATGCGCGGCTGCTTCGGCGGCTGCACCTTCTGCTCGATCACCGAGCACGAAGGCCGCATCATCCAGAACCGCTCCGAGGGTTCTATTCTCCGCGAGATCGAAAAGATCCGCGACAAGACGCCGGGCTTCACCGGTGTGATCTCCGACATCGGCGGCCCCACCGCCAACATGTACCGGATGGCGTGCAAGGACCCGAAGGTCGAGGCCGCGTGCCGGCGGCCGTCCTGCGTCTTCCCCGAGATCTGCCCAAACCTCAACACCTCGCATGACGATCTCATTCGCCTCTATCGCAAGGTGCGCGAGACCAAGGGCATCAAGAAGGTGATGGTCGCCTCCGGCGTGCGCTACGACCTCGCGGTCGAGAGCCCGGAATACATCAAGGAGCTCGTCACCCATCACGTCGGCGGCTACCTGAAGATCGCCCCTGAGCATACTGAGCGCGGCCCGCTCGACAAGATGATGAAGCCGGGCATCGGCGCCTACGACAAGTTCAAGCGCATGTTCGACGAAGCGGCCGAACGCGCCGGCAAGAAGTATTACCTGATCCCCTATTTCATCGCGGCGCATCCGGGCACGACCGACGAGGACATGATGAACCTCGCACTGTGGCTGAAGAAGAACCGCTATCGCGCCGACCAGGTGCAGACCTTCCTGCCTTCGCCGATGGCAACGGCGACCGCGATGTACCACACCGGCGTCAACCCGCTGCGCGGCGTGCGCCATGGCGGCAGCGACAAGGTCGAGGCGATCAAGGGCATGCGCCAGCGCCGCCTGCACAAGGCGTTCCTGCGCTACCACGATCCCGACAATTGGCCGGTGCTGCGCGAGGCCCTGATCGAGATGGGCCGCCGCGACCTGATCGGCTCGCAGCCGCACCAGTTAGTCCCTGCGCACCAGCCGCCCGGCACCGGCAAGGCCGCGGGCACGCGGCGGCCGGTGCGGCCTGGCGGCAAGACGCAGAAGTTCACGACCAAGGGCCTGCGGGTGATGAAGTAGCGAGCGAGGCGAGCCGGTTCAGCCTCGCACGTGGCCCGCCAAACAAAAATGTCGAAAACAACCCCATGCACAGTAGACGGGGTTAGCGAAGTCAATGACTTAGGGCGCGTGCGGAACGGATGATCTAGCGGGTGAGGACGCGTTGCTCCGTCGGGCAAAACACGCGCATGATGGCATCATCGATCGGTGCGGCCCGCTCGAGCCCCGAGCCGTGATCCGACTTCCCTGAGCTCCCCACCGCGGGCGGAGCGGATTGCTTCGCTCTTTCGAGCTGCTCCAGCTGCAACCACGCAAGCTGGACTGTCGCGCCGGAAGAATTGCGTCGTGCCGCGCGCCCTCAACCTTCCTTGCTGTGGCGCGCCGTCTCTCCGGCCGCGTAGCCGAGCACGACGGCAAGGGTCACGGGCCACGCCGCGCCCATGATGAGGGTCGAGCCGAAGTGACGCTCGCCGGGATTCTGGTAGCCATCTTGGGCACCAAGAACGAACACCGCGATCAGACAACTCAGGACGTATCGCTTTATCCAAGACATCTGGAAGAGCCTTCTTTTGCAAGGCATAGGTCGCGCCTGCAGTCCGCTCGGTTCAGCGTCGCAAAGTACTATTGACCTCGACGCTATCATGTAACATATGAAGTTACATGAAGCGAGACAGCCGATTATCCGGCGTGCTGCATGTTCTCTTGCACATGGCGCAGCAGCCCGGGCCGTTCACATCCGAGACTCTGGCGAAAGCCATGGACACCAACCCCGTGGTGATCCGGCGCATCATGGCGGGCCTGCGCGAGCTTGGTTACGTCCACGCCGAGAAGGGGCATGGCGGCGGCTGGACGCTTGCCTGCGATCTTTCGAAGGTGACGCTGCGCGACATCTACGCCGCCCTCGGCAGCCCCTCGCTGCTGGCGATGGGCAACCGGACCGAGGCGCCGGGCTGTCTCGTCGAGCAGGCCGTCAATGCCGCGCTCGGTCAGGCCTTTGGCGATGCCGAGGCATTGCTGCTGGCGCGCCTCGGCGAGGTGACACTGGCGATGCTGAGCGAGGATCTGCGCAAGCGGATCGGGTCGCGAAAAATTCACGACATCAGCGCGCATCGCGCGTGAACGGCTCCATTCACGGGGACACCCTCATGACCGACATTCAAGCCGCATTCTCTGATCCGCAATTCGTGGCGCGATACACCGAAGGGCCACGGCGCTTCGTGCCGGGCTATGACGCCATGCAATCCATGGCGACGATTCTGCTGGCCGAAAGCGTGCCCGGCGATGGGCAGGTGCTCGTCCTCGGCGCCGGCGGCGGCCTGGAGCTCAAGGCCTTTGCACAGGCGCATCCCGGTTGGCGCTTCGACGGCGTCGATCCCTCAGCGGCGATGCTGGCGCTGGCCGGGCAGACTCTGGGAGAGCTCGCACCACGCGCGCGCTTTCATCAAGGCTATGTCGATGATGCCCCGCAGGGACCATTCGACGGCGCCACCTGCCTCCTGACCCTGCACTTCGTCGATGTCGTCGAGCGGCGCCGGATCGCCTCGGAGGTCCGCCGCCGGCTCAAACCGCGCGCACCGTTCGTGGTCGCGCATCTGAGCGCACCCGATGGAGAGAAGGAACGTCCGCTGTGGCTGGCGCGGTACTCCGCGTTCCTGGCCGCCTCCGGCGTCGAGCCGGATCAGGCCGCGGCCGCGCGGGATGCGGTCAGCAGCCATCTGCAGATCCTGGCGCCAGCGCAGGACGAGGTGATCCTGCGCGAGGCCGGCTTCTCCGACCCGACGCTGTTCTACACCGGCTTCGCCTTCCGCGGCTGGGTGGCTTACGCGTGAGGCAGCACGGGCTCGTCGGCATGCACGGCATCGAGCAATGCCCGATAAACCCGGTGCATCAGACGCTGCTGCACCTTCTGACCGAGGAGAGCTGAAGACGCGCGGCCGGCCGTTGACCGACAACGGAGAAGTTTCTTTTGGCTCTCGCGGAACCATCGTTCCGCCAGTCCATTGGCTCCCCGACACAAACCTCTTTTGGGAGTTAATTCATGAGAATTCTCACAGTTTTGGCAGCTGCGGCCGGTACGCTTTTCGTGACTGCTGCTTCGGCAGCCCCGCTTTCCCTGAACGCGCCGTCCGCACCGGAGAGCAGCGTTCAGAACGTCCGCATGGTCTGCAACGAAGACGGACGTTGCTGGCGCGAGCGTAGCGAACGACGCGTCATCATCCGCGAAGGACGCGATGCCTACGGATATGCACCGCGCGAGCGCTACATCGAGCGGCGCGGCTATGAGGAACGTGGTGGCGTCGGCTTCCGCGCTCCCGGCGTGAGCGTCGGAATCGGCACCTACTGAGCAGCGAAGCGAGCGAATTGAAGAGGCCGCGGTGCAAACCGCGGCCTTTTTTGTCGGACTCTTTTTATCGGACTCTCGGGCGATCGGCGGGTGAAGAGATCCCGCTCACGCCGCTGCGGCGATCGAGCCAAGCGGTACCTCCAGTGCGTAAACGAATCCGCCCCGTTCATATGCGAGGCTCACCTGTCCGGTCAGTTGCTGACCGAGAGACCCCATCATCCGGGTGCCGTAACTCCGGCGTGTCGGCGGTTCGACCGGGGGACCGCCCCTTTCGGTCCAGACAAGGCGAAGCCTCTGCTTCAACTCGTCGATCGCCCACGAAATCTCGACGCGGCCCTTCGGGACGGAGAGCGCGCCGAATTTGGTGGTGTTGGTGCACAATTCGTTGAAAGTCATCGCAAGCGCGATGACGGCGACGGAGGTAATCCGGATATCCGGTCCATTGAAGTGGAAGCGCCGGTCTCCCGGGCTGTCGTAGGGCTCCGTCGCACTGCTCAGCGTGTGGGTCAGGCTGGCATCAGCCCAGCTCACCTGCATCAGCAGATCATGGGCTCGCCCCAATGCGAGCAGCCTGCCCTCCATTGCCTTCTGTCCGTGCTCGATACTTGGTGCTCCGCGGAAGCTCTGGGATGCGATCGCACTCACCATGGCAAGCGTATTCTTGACGCGATGATGCAGCTCTCCGAGAATGAGCTTCTGCAATTTTTCGGCGGCACTGCGCTGCTCGTCATCGATACCGGCCTGAACGATCAGGGCGCGCGCGTCTATCTCGGCCTGTTCGAGCAGCAAGCGAAGGGTGTCGTTTTCGGCGGACAAGGAAGCCTCCTGCTCCGACTGGGAGCTGGAGGCAGCCGTCGGCGCGGCGCCAAACGGGCCACCTGACGTCCAGTCGCCTGCCGTCGGAATGATCCGCAAAGCACCTGCGCCCACCATGGTCTTCAGCTCGGTGATCATTTGCTCGACGCCGAGCGGCTTACCGAAAAATCTACTGTTCTCCGGCCGTTCCGCCTCGGACGGCTTCACCTGGCCGGACACCAGGATAATCTTGATCGAGGGCCATCGCTCGTGCACCGCATGGGCAAGCTTGAGTCCATCGATACTGCCGGGCATCTGAATGTCGGTCAGCAGCAGCGAGATGTCCGATCGGGATTCCAGAACGGAGATGGCCTCGTCTGCATTGATCGCCTCGATGGGACAGAACCCGGCATCCTCGACGATGTCGACCGCACGCATCCGCAGGATCATTTCGTCCTCCACGACAAGAACGTTCGGCACCTGAATTGGATCTGTCGACATGGGATCTCACTCTTTCTCGGCGGGCCGAGGGAGTCTCGGCACCCGCGAATGCTCGTAAGCCGATTGCACTTGACCGACGTCCCCAGCCATTGCTGCGCTTCTCGAGAGGAGAAGGCCAGAATTCGTCGCGTGTGGGCTGTCCCGTCTGAGCGCGACGGCCTGATCCCGACCGACCGGCTTGGAGAGGAGAAGCCTGGAGGTAGGTTGGCCGATCTCTCGGGCGAGCGGATTGAACGAGGACCGAACTAACGCCGGGCAGTCACGAGGCGAGCTACCTGGATCTCCGTTCCGGGGCCAGCTTGTCGGAGGCAGGACGTGGTAAAGGCTGGCCAGACCTGTGCCGAGCAATCTGGGAGAGCGGCTCGGATTTCGAGCCGGTCACCTTTGGCCAGCGCCACGAGCTCATCCGCTTGCACGTTTGGAGCAAAAGCCGGCAAAGCGACCACCGCCGCACCGAGGATCATGAATATCGCGAGGGATGAGAAGGATCTTACCATTTGGTCAGCTGACTGTTTCGTCGTCGATCCCGCCGCGTTCGAGGATCCGGCAAGACAACAACCATAACGAGATGTTGTTCCAACATTTCAACTTGGCTCTTTGGTTTGGGTCGCTTCGAGCGTCTGGCGCGCCTCGGGCGATCGGTGGAGTACCGCACGTCGGTGCAATAGATTTGAACCATTGGCTCTGCCAAATGTCTCTCTCTGGAGGGAAGCACATGATGGAAGACCAACTCGCCCGCCAAGAGCAGATCGCCTTCCGTTTGGAACAGTCCAGGCGCCTGCTGCGCGGCGCGACAGATCCCACGACCACGCAGCGCATCGGGAAGCTCATCGGTGACCTGGAGCGAGAGCAAGCGGAAGAAGGCGAAAAATAAGCCGCCGCTTGCGGCCGCGAACAGACACCAGGTCAGGCTTGCGGCCGCTGCTGGCCGCGGCTGCCATTCCACGACGTGAAAGAGACCACCAACCGACATCGGCATTGCCGTCGCTAACCCTGTCGGCAAATGACCCGCCGAGAGCCGGCAGGCGCCGGCAAAGTTGCCTTATTGGTGCGGAGAATTGTCAGTGGCGCTAGTTTGGGTCAGAGGCGCGTTATGCTGAGAATGGCGTTGTTGGGCCTCCTCATCCTGTTGAGTGTGGGAGTGCTGTCGGCCATGGAGCTGAACACGCCGGCGCGTCGCGCCGTCGCAATCGCGCCGCCGCTTGCCGACCAAAGCGCAGACGTTTCTGTTCCACATGACGCCTTGGCGAAAGCCGATAGCCTCGAAATCGCCGCTGTGGGCGTCGCGATGCCGACGCAGCCGGCTTCGGTCGAAAGCCCAGCTGCTCCGCAAGAGGTCCGTGTCGTTTCGCCCGCGCCGGCGCCGGTCGTGCGTCAGCGAGGCAAGGCCAAGCCGATTGCGATCGCCAAACCTCACGAACCGAAGCCAAAGGCACTCGTCGTCAAGCGAACCGCCAATGTTCCGCGCGCAAAGGCCGCCAGCGAGACCGAGTCCTGCCGGCTCAAGGCGTTCGGCGGGCTGCTCAAGGCATGGAATCTGACCGGCTGTGAGATCTGAAGGCGCCGCGAACGCCTCACCGATCCACCGGCGCCCCCGCTCCGCGATGATACCGGCTGGAAAAGAACACCAGCGGCGTGGTGTCGCGATGGTCGCAGCCTGAGACTTCGGCGATGATCAGCGTGTGGTCGCTGACATCGACATGGCGTGTGACCTCGCAGGCGAACCAGGCGATACACTCCTGAAGGCGCGGCAGGCCGTCGACGATGTCGTAGTCCGGCGTCGCGCCGCTGTTTGGCTGGCTCGCAAAATGCCGTGACAGGTCCCGCCCGTGCTCCGGCAGGACGTTGACGCAGTAACGTCCGGTCGCCGCGATCGCGCGGTGCATGCGCCCGGGCATCACCGAGACCAGCACGGTCGGCGGTGACAGGCTGACGGTGACGAAGCTGTTCGCGGTCATGCCGCAGACCCGGCCGTGCTCGTCCAGCGCGGTCAGCACCGCGACGCCGGTCGCAAAGCGCGAGGCGGCTTCGCGGAACGATGCCGGGTTGGCGCGCGGCATCTCACTCTCGGCGCGCATCGATCCTCACGCAATTGCCCTGACCGGCTCTGCCGGCACCGACATGCGTTCGATCCAGGCCTGGATGCGCTGCGGCGTCGAGATGCGATCCCATTGGCGATCAGGGTAATTGAAGTTCTCGGTGAACTCGTTCGCCAGCGCCTGGTTCCGGCTCATCGCGCCGATCAGCATGCCCAGCGCTTCGCTCGGCGGCTGCAGCATGACATTGGTCCAGCGCGAAGCCGCCAGCACGCGATCCTGCCGCTTCAGGTCGATCTTTTCGCACAGGCGCGCATCAAGCGCGTCGGCGTTGACGATCTCCTCGCCGAGCACGAAGGCCGCATAGGAGGCGACATTGGCGCCCTGCCCCATCATGGGATCGACGATGGCATGGACGTCGCCGAGCGCGATGGCGCATTTGCCGTCGTCGAACGCGACCACCGTGTTGCGCACGGTCGGGACCACGCCACCTTGCAGCAGGTCCTGCGGCTGCGCGAGGTCGAAGCGCGCGGTGTCGATGCGGTCGTAGGTGGTCGGGTGATGCTTCTCCAGCTTGCCCAAGAGCACCTTGAGGAAATGCTTGGGATTGTCGTCATAGCTGAGCGTCGCCAGCTCCTCCATGTCGCCGCCGGGAACGTTCTCCATCAGCAGCGCATTGGCGATGCCGCCGAAGGTGATGGTCGGGATCACGATCATCTCGCCATGGCCCGGCGATACCGACAACGTGACGTTCATGGGATCGGGCTGCCGCACGCCGGTGTAGAGCCCGACGCAGAGCCGCCGCTGCGGCTGCTGATAGGGCGTGTGCTCGGGACGGTAGGTGAAGAGCTGGCCCAGCGGCCCCTTGCCGGTCGAGACCACCAGCAGGTCGAACCGCGCGACCAGCGGACGGATATCGCGCTCCTCGATGCGGCGATACTCGATCCTGCCGCCGCGGCTGGTGAAGTCCTGCATCAAGGCCGGCAGATAGATCCGGTAGTCGACGGCGCGGCTCGGCTTCGAGAAGTCGCCGCGAAAGCTCAGCGGCTGCGGAAAATTGAAGACATGGTCGTGGTAGTAATAATGGTCCTTCGGGTCGGTCCAGTGATTGACGCCGAGATAGTCCTCGCGCGCGAGCGTCACGTGATGATGCGCGACGGTGTTGAGCAGCCGGATGTTGCGATAGTCCTCGCCCGGACGGTCGGTGATGACAGTGGCGTCCACGCCATGCTTCTGCAGGTAAAGCGCGAGATGCAGCCCGGCGATTCCGGCGCCGACGATTCCGACGTTGCGTGCCACGTGGTCTCCTCCCTGTTTCCTTGCCCTGTGACGGCTTGTTTCGAGGAAGCCTAGCGGCCCGCTCCGTTGCGCACTACGGAATAAATGGGATATAATTTATTCCAATCAGGAATGAATTATGGATCGGATCGATTGCCTGCGCGCGTACGTTCGCACCCTCGAAGGCGGCAGCTTCTCGGCGGCGGCCAAGGAGCTCGGCATCGGCCAGCCCGCGATCAGCAAGCGCATAGCGATGCTCGAGAGCGAGTTCGGCACCCAGCTGTTCTCGCGCACCACGCGCACGCTGAAGCCGACCGCGGAAGCGCATCGCATCTACGATCTTGCGCGGCAGATCCTCGACAGCTTCGACATGGCGCGATCGAGCGTCGAGCAGGCCGCGCCCCGTCCGAGCGGTACGCTCCGGATCGGCGTGCCGTCGTCGTTCGGGCGGCGCTACATGATGCCCGTGATCGCCGACTATGTGCGGCACCATCCCGAGGTGCGGGTCGACATCCGCTTCAGCGAGCGCTTCGTCAATCTGGTGGAAGAAGGCATCGAGCTGGCGCTGCGGATCGGACACCTGGAAGCGAGCACGCTGGTCGCCCGCCGGCTCGGCACCGTGCAGCGCTATCTGGTGGCGACGCCGACTTATCTGCACGGCCGCCCGCTGCCGCGCACGCCGGATGATCTCGGCGCGCACCAGTGCATCGTCTATTCCAGGATGTCGCCGGCGCAGCAATGGGCCTTCGAGTCCGAGCATGGCCGTCACGTCGCGTCGATCAACGGGCCCATCCACGTGGACGATGCCGACGCGATGCAGGAGGCCACGATGCATCATCTCGGTATCGCCATCCTGCCGGAATGGAACGCCGCGGACGGCCTTCGCAGCGGCGAGCTCGAGCATGTGCTGCCGGATTACAGCATCGCCGCATTGCCGCTGCATGCGGTCTATCCGGAGACGCAATGGATGTCGCTGCGTGCGCGCAGCTTCCTGGATCTGCTGGTCGCACGTGCCGACCAGTTTTCTCCGGCCTCCCTGCATGGCTCGCCCCCGGGCTCAGGCGGTTGACGCCGCTTCCGCCATCACTAAATGACGCCCATGAAAAAGATCGGATTTCTGTCCTTCGGACACTGGACGCCCTCGCCACAATCGCAGACCCGCTCGGCTTCGGACACGCTGCTGCAATCGATCGATCTGGCGGTCGCTGCGGAGCAGCTTGGCGCGGACGGCGCCTATTTCCGCGTGCACCATTTCGCGCGGCAGCTGGCCTCGCCGTTTCCGCTGCTCGCGGCCGTCGGTGCCAGGACCAAGACAATCGAGATCGGCACGGCCGTGATCGACATGCGCTACGAGAACCCGCTCTACATGGTGGAGGACGCAGGATCCGCCGACCTCATCGCCGGCGGCCGGCTGCAGCTCGGCATCAGCCGCGGCTCGCCCGAGCAGGTGATCGACGGTTGGCGCTACTTCGGTTATCAGCCGGCCGAGGGCGCGAGCGATGCCGACATGGGCCGGCGCCACGCCGAGGTCTTCCTCGACCTGCTCCGCGGCGAAGGCTTTGCCGAGCCCAATCCGCGGCCGATGTTTCCGAACCCGCCGGGGCTGCTCCGCATCGAGCCGCATTCGCAGGGCCTGCGCGAGCGGATCTGGTGGGGCGCCGGCTCCAACGCCACCGCGGTGTGGGCCGCAAAGCTCGGCATGAACCTGCAGAGCTCGACGTTGAAGAACGACGAGACCGGCGAGGCTTTTCACGTGCAGCAGGCCGCGCAGATCCGCACCTATCGCGCGGCGTGGAAGGAAGCCGGTCACGCCCGCGAGCCCCGCGTGTCGGTCAGCCGCAGCATCTTCGCGTTGATGGACGATCGCGACCGCGCCTATTTCGGCGGCGAGCGCGGCGGCGAAGACCAGATCGGCTTCATCGACCCGCAGACACGGGCCATCTTCGGCCGGAGTTATGCCGCCGAGCCGGACGCGCTGATCGAGCAGCTGCGACAGGACGAGGCGATCGCCGAGGCGGACACGCTGCTGCTGACCATTCCGAACCAGCTCGGCGTCGACTACTGCGCGCATGCGATCGAGGCGATCCTGAAGCACGTCGCACCGGCGCTGGGGTGGCGGTGAGGCGAGCTGCGCCGGGCCGCTCGCCCTCAGGGTCACCCCGTCTTCGTGCCGGTGACGACGGCCAGCGCCTCGACGAGGCGGTCGAGATCGGCCTCGTCGGTAAAGAGCGCCGGCGTCACGCGGATGCATTGGCCCCTGGCGACGCCGGCCCGGCGCACCGTCATGACCTTGTGGCTGTCGCGGAGCTTCACCACGATGGCCTCGTTGTCGGCCTTGCTCGTCTTGCCGGCGAGGCGGAAGGACGTGATCGCACCGTATGAGCCGGCTTCGTCCGGCGTCAGGATTTCGATGTCCTTGAAACCACGGGCGCGGCTCACCCAATAGTCGCGCAAATGGCGCAAGCGGGCCTGCTTGGCCGCGGCGCCGATCTGCTGATGCAGCGCCACCGCCGTCGGCACCGTCAGCACGGTGGCGAAATTGACCGTGCCGGTATGAACCCGCGAGCGGATATCGGCCTCCGCGAAATCCTCGTCGCCCATGTCGCGATCGATGGCGGCGAGGCGGTCCTTCCTGATGTAGAGGAAACCCACGCCGAGCGGCGCGCCGATCCATTTGTGCAGATTGAAGCCGACGAAATCGGCCTCGAGCTCACCCACCTTGAAGTCGATCTGCCCCCAGGAATGCGCAGCGTCGACGATGGTGTCGATGCCCCTGGCCTTCGCCATGTGGGCGATCTCGGCGACCGGCATGACGAAGCCGGTGCGATGGCTGACATGGGTCAGGAGCAGAAGCCGCGTCTTCGGGTTGGCCTCGATGGCGCGGGCATAGGCGTCGAGCACGGCCTGGCGCGTGGCGGGCTCCGGCACGTCGAACTTGACCACGTCGACGCCGCGGCGCGCCTTCAGTGCGTTCATCGCATACTGCATCGAATCATAGTCGAGGTCGGCATAGAGCACGCCGTCGCCGGGCTTCAGCCTGTTGTAGCCGCCGATGAGGAGCTGCAGCGCCTCGGTCGCGCCGCGGGTGAGCGCGATCTCCTCGGGCAGCGCGCCGACCGCCTCCGCCACCCTGGCGCGCACCGCCTCGAAATCCGCGCCCGCGCGCTGGCGCGCGTAATAGGTGTTCTGATAGTTGATCATGTCGGACTGACGGATGAACTCGCGCCGCACGGGCTCGGCCATGATGCCCCAATAGCCGTTCTCGAGATTGACGACATCCGGCGTCACGGCATAGAGCCGCTTGACGTCCGCCCAATAGGCCTTGTCGGTCGCAATGGCGGCGGCCGCTTCGGTCGGCGGCGCCGGAAGACCCTCGGCCGCCATCGCCCGCGCCGCCAGCGGCGCCATAGCTGCGGCCGCGAGGCCCTTCAGGATCCAGCGGCGGTCGGACGAAATCGTCTCAGTCGGATGCATATCAGTCTCCACGATGCGCGGAGAAAGGAGCAGCGATAAATAGAGCGGCAATGACGGAGCGGTGACAATTCGATGATGGCGGGCCCGCGCGGCATGAAGTAGTTCACGGCTTCGTCGGCCGTCCGAACTCCGGCGGCTAGCGGCGGGCGCCGGGCTACGCGGCTGGCTGGTAGTGCGTGAGGGACTCGAACGCCGTCTCCTCGCTCGCGACGGCCTGCATGCGAACGTGGCTGCCGATGACGAGCCCGGTGAGCGAGAGCATCAGTCCCAGCGCGAGCGGCGCGAACAAAGCCTCTTCCTGAAACAGCCCGTTGAGCAGCACGACCATGACGCCGAAGCCGGCGAGCCCCTGCGTCAGATAGCCCGACGAGGCGTAGAGGCGCCAGGCCTTGAGCGCCATCGCGAAATAGAAGGCCAGCAGCACGAAGGCGCCGACGCCCATCTGGTACAAGAGAACGCCGATCGCGCTCTCGGCCGCGCCATCGATCGTGCCGGCCGCCTGCGCGGCGTTCCAGTCGATCGAAAAATAGCTTTCCGACAGATTGCCTCCGATGCCGAGGCCCCGGCCGAAAGGTCTCTGCACGAATCCGTCCAGACCGCCCATCAGACCGATGACGTGATAGTCGCCGATCTGCAGTCCGAGGCGGATCGCCAGAACCGCGAAGGCGGCCATGCCGAGGAAGCCGAGCAGCAGCGTCACCACGGCACCAAGCAGACGGGTCGCGATCCAGGCCGCGGCCACGAAGATCACCACGATGAGCGCGCCCTTCACGCTGCAGAACACCAGGAGCGGCAGCGCCGCGAGCGCCAGCAGCGGCCGCCCCACCGAGAACAGGAACAGCGCGAGAAAGCCGATCCCGTAAGCGAAGCTGATCGGATGCATGTTCGGACCGTTGATGCGCAGCATCTTCGACAGCCCGAACCCTTCGAGCAAGGGCGTGTTCAGGAAGTCGAAGCTGAAGCGGTCCTTGAGGTCGACGGGCACGTTGCCGGTCTGGCGCATCTGGGCTTCCCAGACGCCCGAATGGGTCGCCTTGAGCTCGTCGAAACCCCAGAACGTGTAGCTGTTGGTGATGGCGAGCCAGAGATCGCGGAAGACGAGCTCGACATAGCCGCAACAGAGCAGGATGACCGCGAGCGTCACCAGGAACGGCGTGATGCGCACCTCATAGGTCGCGGCGGTCAGAAGCGACAGCTGGAACAGGAACAGCGGCAGCACGATATTGCGCAGATAGACCGCCGCCGGCTGTCCGTCCTGGATGAAACCGATCGCGAAATACAGCGACACCACGGCGAGGGTGACGACACCCCAGCGCATGATCCGGTTCACCTCGGTCGACTGACGCCTTTGGCCCAGCACGTAGAGGCCGAACGTCGCCAGCCACATCACGGAGCAGACCAGGAAATTGTAGCCCTTGATGAAGTCGAGATCGGACGGCAGCGGCACCAGCGGCGACAGGATCGAGACGAACAGATTCTGGAAGAACAGGACGAAGATCGCGATGGCGGGCGCGTAGGTCGGGACCGCCAGGACAATGGCGATGCCGACCAGAACCTCGACGACGATGGCCAGAGCCGGATTCGCCAGATGCAGGACCGGCGCAAAGGCGATCGTCGCGACTGCGATGCAGAACGTCGCAGCCAGCTCGCGCCAGGCCGGCGGCGATGTCGCGGCCTGCCCGCTGTGAACCTGCAGTAAGTCCCCGGCGCTCATCGATCGTCCTTTGGCATCGCGCGGCGATCACGATAGCGGGGCGATGGGTAAGGAGTCGTTAACGATAGCGGGCGCGCCGGGCGGTCAGCGCCGGCTGGGACGGGTGGTGTCACCGAGCAGCGCCCGCATCACGTCGGGATCGGCCCTGCCAGTGCTGCGGTCGACAAGGCCAAAACCCTGCGCCAGCTCCCAATGCGTCCAGCCCCAGCAATGCTCCCTGGCATAAGCGGTGACTTCGGCCAGCCAGCGCAACCGGCTTTGTCTGGGCGCGCCGGCCTTCAGCACGCCGAACTCGTTGACGATGACCGGCCGCTCGAACTGCTGCTGCCATGCGAGCGCGGGCGCAAGCCAGCGATCGGCCCCCGGCTTGTCCCTGGCGGCGGCGATTGCGACGTCGAGCATGCCGAGCGCCTTGGTCGCGCCCCTCGCCTGCAGATCCCTGCGGATTGCCTGGACCCTGGGATCGCCGGCATCGATCGGATAAGGCAGATCGATGATGTCGTGCAGCGGATCCTGCGCATCCCAATGGGCCTGATGGGTGAACACCATGGGATCGTAGAAGTGGATGGCATAGACGACATCAGGATCCGCCAGCGGACGGAACCGCGGCAACGAGTCCGCGCGCTGCCAATTGACCGGACCGACGATGAGCGTGGTCGTGGGAAGCAGTTTGCGGACGAAGGCGGCGAGCGTCTCGACTTCGCTTTGCCATCTGTCGGCGTCGATGTCGGGCTCGTTGAGCAGCTCGGCGAAGACGCGATCCGGCGAATAGGGTCGAATCACCCCTGCAAGACCGCTCCAGGCCTGCTGCATCTCACGCAGCGCCGCGTCCGGGTCCTCCTTGTGCAGGCGGTTGAAGCGATCGCCGGGATGAAGATCGACCGACGTGGCATAGCCGAGCGCGGTGAGCTGCTTCAGCGCCTTGTCGAGCACGCCCAGCGTCTCGTCGCGCTCGGCCTTCGCGGCGAATCGGGGCATCACGCGCTCTGCCGGCACCGGCAGCCGGACATGGCTCATTCCCGCCTTGCGCAATTGCTGCAGCAATTCGCGGCTCGGCACCTCGCCGTTGATCCAGCCGTCGGCATTGAAGCCGCGCGACAATGCGGCGAGCCTCGCCGGCGCGACCGTCTGCGGCAGGGGCACGCAAGCGTCGGCATGGACCGGCGGACCGAACGAGATCGACAGCAGCATCGCCGCAGCCAGCAGACCACGGCGTGACGCTGCCATCGTCAAACCGCAAGTCCCAATGCGCCACCGTCGGGGAGCGGCGCCTGCGAGCCCGCAGGCGCATGATTGACCACGAGCCCCGTCGGCACGGTCTCGTAGCGCGACAGCGCGGCGGTCACCCGGCGCATCGCTGCCGATCCGAGCTCGCCGGCACGCGCCACCAGCACGATCAAATCCGCATGGGCCGCCAGCGCGATGGCGTCGGGCTGAAGTGCGAGATTGCCGGCATGGACGATGATCAGATCGAACTCCGAACGAATATCGTCCTCAGCTCTGGCATCGGCCTTGCGGCCGGCGCTCAAGAGCTCGTCGATCGACTGAAGTCCGGCTGTGGTCGAACCGTCATTCCATTCGGTCACCGGAGGCTGGTGACCTGCGAATTCCGCCTGCAGGCGGATCAACACGCTCATCATGCCGCGCTTCACGGCGGCACGATTCAGCGAGCGCGCGACGGTGTTGCCGCCGGCGCTCTTGCCGACCGACAACACCAGCGCAACCTTGCAGCCGCGCACCGGCACGCGATCGATCCGCTCGAGCAGCGGCCGCAGATAGACACCGAGATCGAGCTCGGCCGAAGCGGCGATCGGCCTTTGCCAGACGGTGGTTGGGCCGGTCCCGGACAACAGATCGGGAATGCGGGCCCAGACGGGAAGCCGCGGCATCGCGTCCGGCTGGCCGGCGGCAGCGGCCGGTTGCGTTGGCGGCGGGGCTTGCGACTGAACTTGAGACTGGATCTGCCGAGTTTCCGTGTCCGCCATTGCTGCATGCACGGAGGCCTCGGCAGGCGCAGGCTGGGCTGACATGCTCGTCATCACCGCAGTTGCGGCGATCGACGTCAGCAGCGAGCCGATCGCCAGTGCCGCCAGCAACAGCGCGAGCGGCGGACGCGTCGAGCGCACCGGCGGAATGGCCGGCGAGGCAATCTTGGTCTGGGAGCTCTGCAGCTGACGCTGCTCGTTGGTGGTCTTGAACCGCGACAGGAACTGCTCGTAGATGTTGCGGTTGGCGTCGGCGTCGCGCTGCAGCTCCTGCAGCTTCACCAGCGCCTGCCCGTCGACCAGCATCTGCGTCTCGACCGCCTTGAGCTGCTTTTCCAGCGCGTTCTGCTGCTCCAGCTGGGCTTCATATTCGGACTTGGCGGTGTCGATGTTCTTCTTCCGCTCGACCTCGATCTGGCGGTTGATGTCCGCCAGCTGGCTGTAGGAGATCGCGAGATCGGGATGGCGGTCGCCAAACACCGCCTTCTTCTGCGCGATCTGGTCATTCAGGGTCGAGCGCTGCGCGCGCAGCATGCTCAACAGGTCCTGCTTCACCGGCCCCTCGACATTGGCCTTGAGATCGCGCTGCACCTGGTCGTAGCGCGCCTTGGCTTCCTCGGTGCGAAGACGTGCGGCGGAGACCTGCTGATTGAGATCGGTCACCCGCAGCTGCTGGGTGGTCGAATCCTTGCCGGCATTGAGGATCTTGTGCTCGAGCCGGAAGGTGGCAACGGCGTCTTCCGATGCGCGCAGCCGCTCGTTCAACGTCTTCAACCGGTCCTTGAGCCAGTCGGCAGCCTCGTCCGTGGCCGCGGTACGGACGCGGCCCTGGCTGGCGACGAACGCCGCGGCGATGGCGTTGGCGTAGTAGGCGGCCCGATCGGGACGGTTCGAGGTGAAGGAGATCGCAATGACGTAAGTGAGGCCGCGGCGCGTGATCTCGAGGCGATTGCGGAATTTCTCGAGCAGACGCGTCATGTCGGTATGACCGCCCGCGATGTCGTCGTCCTCGGCGATCTTGAGCTGCTCGATCAGGGGACGGAGGAAACCGTCCGATTTGGCGATCTCGATCTGGCTCTGAAGCGCCGCGGCGTCCTGGCCGATGCCCGGCAAGACGTCCTGCTCCGTGGTGACACGCAGCTCGCGTGGATCGAGCACGACCAGCGCCGTCGCGGCATAGCGGACCGGCAGAACCATCAGAGCGACGATGCCGAGGGCAAACAGCGCCAAGGCCAGCGTGAGAATGCGCCGGCCGTTCTCGCGAAAAAATGCGAGCGCTCCGGCGACGGTCAGCGCTCCCTTGCTCAGCGCCGGCGCGGCGGCGTCAGGTCTCGTCCGCGCAGCCCGCGGCGCTTCCCACGAAGCCGCTGGCTCCGTCGGGGCGATGCTTCGCGGAGATGCGCTTCGACCGAACGCCATGGGGTTGGACTCGAAATCAACTGACTGCCCCGGCTCAGAGGCTTGCTACACCGTAAATATCCATGGTTAACCGGCGGTTACGGGAGGGGCGCGAAACCGGAAGGACTGTGAACAGGCCCGCTCAGGCGGAAAAGAACGGCTTGGATGGCCTGCGCGCCGGACTCGGCCTCCCGACGACCAGCGCGGCCCGGGGCGTCGCCGACCGCGCGGGCCCGGCGTCGCCGAGCAGGCAGGACCGTAAGGCTTCGATCTCCGGGCAATCGGCGGTGCCGAGCGGGGCGATCAGGAAGCCGTTTTCCAGCGGCTCGCATTTGTAGCCTGGATAGCGCTGCATCCGGTCCGTGATCACGACATCGACCTTGCCTTCGAGCAGCTCGTGCAGCCCAGCCGGCTGACTGATGCGAATGGCGAGTTGCGGCTCGGCGCGGCGAAATTGGGCGAGGCGCGCTCGCAGCCCGTCGAGGGCAAAGCTCGCGTGAAGCCCGATATGCAGCAGGCTCGTGACGCCCTCGGGCTTGAGCTCGGCGGTGGCCTCGGCAAGGCGGCGGAACGCCTTTCGGACCTGCGCCAGATAGGTTTCGCCGGCCGAGGTCAGAACCACCTGCCGCGTGCGGCGCTCGAACAGCTGCACGCCGAGCCGCTCCTCCAGCAGGCGGACTTGCTGGCTGATCGCACCGGCCGTGACGTGCAGCTCGTGGGCGGCCTGCTTGAAGCTGAGATGACGGGCGGCGGCCTCGAAGGCGCGCAGGGCATTGAGTGGCGGCAGCAGATACGTCATGGCCGGCTCCTGGCGATGCGGGGAGAGGAGCAGGATGCATGAGTTTTGCTCGCGCGACAAAAGAGAAATCCTGCTTTGTCGCCGCCGACGGCGGGCGATACCCAGGGCCGAACTCCAGCAGCCCGAGAAAACCAGTGCCGCCTGAAAAGCCGTCGATCGAAACTTCGTATTCCTGGATTCGCCTCGCCGTCTCCATGGCGCTCAGCACGCTCGGCTGCGTCGGCATGTGGTCGCTGGTCGTGGCGTTGCCGGCGGTGCAGGCCGATTTCAATGCGCCCCGCGCCGAGGCGGCCCTGCCCTACACGTTCGCCATCGTCGGCTTCATGATCGGCGGCATCGTCGTCGGGCGCCTCGCGGATCGCTTCGGCATCCTGCCGCCGCTGGCCGGCGGCACCATCCTGATGAGCCTCGGCTATGTCCTCACCGCCTTTGCTCCGAGCCTGTCCGTGTTCGCGATGATCTCGGGCGTCACGATCGGCCTCGGCGGCGCGGCCAGCTTCGCGCCTCTGGTGGCCGACGTGTCGCTGTGGTTCGACAGGCACCGCGGCCTTGCCATTGCGCTGGCGACGGCCGGCAGCTCGCTTGCCGGCGTGGTGTGGCCTCCGATCGTGCAGCATGCCATCGCCGCGCATGGCTGGCGGCAGACCCATATCGGCATCGGCCTGTTCTGCCTGGCGACGATGCTGCCGCTCTCGCTGGTTCTGCTGCGGCGACAAGTGGCCCACACGACCACGCGCGAAGCGGCAAGCAGCGGCGATACGATGCAGTCCATCGGACTGTCCCCCTCCGTCACGCAGGGTCTGCTGGCCGTGGCCGGCATCTGCTGCTGCGTCGCCATGGCGATGCCGCAGGTCCATCTCGTCGCCTATTGCGGCGATCTCGGCTACGGCTCCGCGCGCGGCGCCGAGATGCTGGCGGTCATGCTCGGCTTCAGTGTGGCGAGCCGGCTGATTTTCGGCTGGCTGTTGAACCGCATCGGCGGCCTGCCGACGCTGCTGCTGGGCTCGGCGATGCAGGCGACGGCGCTGGCGCTCTATCTGCCGTTCAACGGGCTGGTCTCGCTCTACGTCGTGTCCGCCATGTTCGGCCTGGCGCAGGGCGGCATCGTGCCGAGCTATGCCGTGATCATCCGCGAGCTGTTTCCGGCGCGGGAAGCCGGCTTCCGCGTCAGCCTCGCCATCTCGGTCACGCTCGCCGGCATGGCGCTGGGCGGCTGGATGGCCGGCGCGATCTACGACTGGACCGGCTCCTACGCGTCGGCGCTGGTCAATGGCATCGCCTGGAATGTCGTGAACATGGCGATCGCGGCCTGGCTGCTGCAGCGCCAGCGCCGGCATGTCGTCGGCGCCTGCGTGGCGCTCAGCTGATGTTGAGGAGGATTCGTCCCGAGGTGCCGCTGCGCATCAGGTCCAGCGCGTCGTTGACGTCGTCGAGCGCGAACTCGTGGGTCACGATCCCGCGGTAGTTCACCTTGCCGGCGTCGCTCAGCCGAACCAGACGCGGAATGTCGCGCGCCGGCTGGCACTGGCCGCCTTCCGAGCCCTTCAGCACCTTCTCGAAGTGGAGCGGCAGCGTGTAGATCTCGGCCTTCTCGCGGGGCACGCCGACGAGGATGCAGCGACCCTTCTTGGCGGTGATCTCGTAGGCGAGCTCGATCAGATTCTTGACCCCGGTGGTCTCGACGACCTTGTCGGGTCCGTCCGCGCCGGTGATGGACCGGATCTCGGCGGCCACGTCCTTGACCGCCTCGGAGTTGATGAGGTGGGTGGCGCCGAACTGCCGGGCCATCTCGAGCTTGTTGTCGAGGCGGTCGATCGCGATCACCGGATAGGCGCCGACCATCGCGGCAAATTGCACGATGTTCAGCCCGACACCGCCGACGCCGAACACGACGACGGCCTCGCCGATGGCGATCTGCGCGTCGTTGTTGACGACACCGAGCGCGGTCGTCACGGCGCAGCCGAGCAGCGGCGCGCTGGTGCGGTCGATCGAGGCCGGAACCGGCGTGACGCGATTCTCCGACACCACGGCATATTCATTGAAGGTGGTGACCCAGCCGGCATTGAGACGCTGGCCGCGCCAGGAATAGACCGGCGTGTTGGACTGGACGCCCTTGCCCGGCCGCCAATGCATGACCACGGTGTCGCCCTGCTTGCAGGAGACGACGCCGGGTCCGGTTTCGACGACCGTGGCCAGCGCTTCGTGCCCCAGGAGGTGCGGCAGGAACTTGTCGACGCCCTTGACGGCGTCGATCTCGTTGATCTGCGCGCCGCAGATGCTCGACGTGTGCACGTGCACGAGCACCTGTCCGTGCTCGAGCCTATCCGGCAAATCGAACTCGTCGACGATCAGCGGCTTGCCGGATTCGACGAGGATGGCCGCCTTGGCAGTCTTGATGTCCATGGATCGCGCGCCCGATCACTCGAAATAGATGAATTCGTAATCGCCGGTGTAACCGAGCTTGCCGTACAGCCAGATCCATTCCGAGGTGTGCAGGATGGACTCCGCCGTCAGCGCCCAGCATTCGAGGTTGTGCAGCTCGGCAACGTTCCGATAGCCCTCGACCATGACGTATTTGTTCTTGCCGACCCGCTCGATCTCCTTGAGCGCCGCCTCGAGCTCGTAGAGCCGGAGATTGTGCAAGGTGCCGAGCGAGATCACGAGGTCGAAGCTTTTGTCGCCATAGGGGTAGATGTCCTGGGCGCGGTAGTTGAACAGATACGGCCGCACCTGCTCATGCGAATTGGCGAGACCGTGCTTGGAGATATCGAAGCCGGTGACCTTCAGGCCCGGCAGGATCTTCTGCATCTCGTACAGCAGGAAGCCCTTGCCGCAGCCGACGTCGAGCACGCTGGAGCCGTCTTTCAGGCCATAGGTCTCGATCAGCGCCTTGGCGACCGGCGCCCAGCGCCCCTCGATGAAGCGGTAGCCGCCATAGCCGAAGCGGCGGTCGCCATCCCAATAATCGGCCTCGTATTCCCGCGCCTTCAGCGAGCAGCCGATCTTGTCGTCATTCATGCGCCCCATGTAGTCGCGCTTGGTCGCCGTATGCAGCGGCGTCACGATATTCAGGAGTCGTCCCATTCAGCCCTCGGATTCCAGCGCGCGTTGCGATTGACGCGACCGGCCGGGAGCCGTGAGTCGCGACTTGCGAATCCTTCTAGCATTGGTGGTCGGGATCATCATTGTTTCAGATCAATGATGCGGACATCCGCAACGGCGCAGTCCGTTGCGGGCGTGGATTCCGCTGCCGGCAGTTGAGCCTTGGAATCTGAATTTCGTTTCGCCGCCGAAGCTGCGGTTTGTTGCAGACATCCCATCGCTCGCAGCTGTGCGGTTTCGCCGCAATGCTTCCAGCGGAACGGGGCACTATATTCAGCGTGTCATGGCATATGTCGTCGACATAGACGCGCGCACTGCGCGTTTCAGTCTTCACGCCGGCCGCCTCCAAGCAGGCGGTTAGCCGGACGGTGCTTGCGCCGTCCGGGCTCTTTTCCAGCTTTTCGTCACCTCGCCTTGCGAGGCCGTCTCGAAGCAGATGGAGTGTGCCGTGCTGTCTCTTCCGAAAATCGCGCTCAACGCATCCGACTATCCACGACTTGAACAACTTGCCCGCCGCGCCGCGCACAGAGGCGATTTGGACGGGATCTTCCTCCTGGGTGAAATCAACCGCGCCGAGATCGTGCCGGACACGTGGGACGATCTGCCTTCCCGGGTGACGGTGGGATCATGGGTCACGTTCTGCACGAATTGGGGCGTTCCGCGCCGCATCGTGCAACTGGTCTGGCCCGAGGAATGCTGGTCGGATCCCGCCCGCATTTCGATCCTGACGCCTTTGGGAGCGGCTTTGATCGGCCTGCGGGTCGGCGATCAGATGCCGTATCTGGTCGCCGGTTGCCTGAACGTCGTCAGGGTTGAGAACGTCACCCGATCGAGCCCGAACGTCGTTCCTCTTGTCCGGCCAAGTCGGCGCAGCAGACCGCTCGACGACGATCCCGGACCAAGTGCAGCATAGGAGAATCAAATGCACAATTTCAAAACCGAGATGCGGCGGGAACAGTCCGCGTTGCCACCGATCAGGATCGCGGAAGACGATTCCAGGCGTCTCAGCTCGCTGGCGAATTCGACCATGGATCTGTTTCCCCGTGTCGCCCAGTTTCTGGCGCGCGAACTGGAACGCGCGACGGTCACCGCAGGGAACGATTTGCACGATGTGGTCCGGATGGGCTCCAAGGTGACGTATCGCGATGACGGGACGGGCGCGAGTCGGCAGATCGTCTTGGTCTATCCGCACGAGGCAAACATCGAGCTCAACAGGATCTCGATCCTGACGCCTGTCGGGGCGGCTCTGATCGGCCTTTCGGTGGGACAGCGGATCGAATTCGAGACGCCGGACAAGCGCGTCAGGAGCCTGACCGTTCTCGCCGTTTCCGAATGAGGGAGCAGACGTGTTCCGACACACGGGCTCAGAAGAGTGGCCTGGAGGTGGCGACCGACATCAGGAACGCCGCCTCGTTCTTCGCAATTGACTCGCGACGGGAACGGCCATGAAGAACATCAGTGCCGGTCAGATCGCCCTTCTGGTTGCTCTCGGAGCTCTGTTGATCCTCACGGGTGTCTGGGGATTTTCGGTCTGGCAGACCAGCAGCGGCGTCGAGATGGGCAAGCACGGCTGGATCGCGCTCGGCCTCGGAGCCTTCTTCTCCCTGCTGATCGGCTGCGGGCTGATGGCCCTGATGTTCTTCAGCAGCCGCAGCGGCCATGATGACGTTGCTGATCCCTTTCGCCGGCGGGACGGCGAGGACAGATAGGTGCGAGGCCGATTGGAGCGGCGGCTCCCGAGCCGCAGGCAGTCCTGACCGCGCATCCTTACGAACAATTCATTTTCTGCGACGCTCTGACGCTTCCCCCGCGTGGCAGGAACGGAGCGGGCAACCGGCCGTTGCTCTCCCATCCTCAACAACATGGAGTCCGACATGACAATGCGTAGAACTTTCGTCGCATTGGCTGCCGCTGGAGCAATGTTCTCGACGGCTGCATCACCGGCGCTGGCGGCGCCTCTGCCGATCGCAAATCCCTCGTCCGACCAGAGCGTGCAGCAGGTGCAGTATCGGCATTGGCACGGACATGGACCTCGATATGGACACGGCTATTACGGGCATCGGCATGGCCATTACGGTACCGGCGCAGCCGTGCTTGGCGGTCTCGCGGCTGGTGCGATCATCGGCGGCGCAATCGCCAACAGCCAAGCTCAAGCCAATGCCGCCTCCTACTGCGCGCAGCGTTACCGCTCCTATGATCCCGGCTCGGGGACCTATCTGGGCCACGATGGTCTCCGTCACCCCTGTCCGTGACGCACGTGTGAAGCTGCGGCAGCCTTCTCGCTTCGCGAGAGGCTGCCGACGCGCGACATACCCGCGAATCGGCCAGCGTGCCTTGATTCCGCGCTCCGCCGCGCTATACGTTCCCGCCATGATGTTCATCTCCACATTCTTCCCGCTGATCTGAACGACAGAACGTCGTTCCGCGCTCCTGCGCCACTCAGATCAAACGGCTTCGCGCGATGCGGTAGCCGAACGGAGAGATGTGCAATGCCCAAGACCGAACAGGCTGGCCTGACGCCCAGTCATGTCCAGACCTTCATCGACGACGGTTTCGTCAAGCTGCCGAATGCCTTCAGCGCCGACCTTGCCAAGCAATGCAGGGACGAGCTGTGGGCGGATATCGGCCTGTCGCCGGACAAAGCCGAAGATTGGAGCCGCCCCGTTGTCCGGGTCGGATCCAAAGCCACGCCCCCTTTCATTGAAGCCGCGAATACGCCGCTTCTGCACAGGGCCTACGACCAGCTCGCCGGCGAAGGGCGCTGGCTTGCGCCAACGGGCCTTGGCACCTTTCCCATCCGCTTTCCGTCATCGCAATCGCCGGGCGACGACGGCTGGCATGTGGACATGAGCTTTGGCACCGCTCATGCCGACTTCATGGAATGGCGCGTCAATGTGAAGAGCAGCGGGCGTGCGCTCCTGATGCTCTTCCTGTTCTCGGATGTCTGCGCCGATGATGCTCCCACGCGGATCCGGACAGGATCGCATGCAATTATCGCGCGGGAGCTGCTGCCGTATGGCGAGGCAGGAGCAACGCTCCGGCAACTCGGTGCCGAGGACTGGGCGTCGACGAAGGATTGCGAAGTCGAACTGGCGACCGGCGCGGCAGGCAGCGTGTATCTGTGCCACCCGTTTCTGGTTCACGCCGCGCAACCCCACCGCGGGAAACGGCCGCGCTTCATGGCACAGCCTCCGCTGCTGCCGAAGGGCGAGTTCGATCCGGCACTGCCGCCCTCGCCGGTTCAGATCGCGATCCGGCGGGCCTGCGGCTTGGTCGTGTAAGTCGGCGGTCTCCGGGACCGCTTGGCAGTCCCGGAGCTCGGACCGCCAAGCTACTGCACCTCGATGTTCGCGTCCTTGATCAGCTTGCGCCAGCGCTCCTCCTCCTGGGCGACATAGCGATCGAGCTGTTCCGGCGCGCTGCCGACCATGATGAGGCCTTCGTTCGCCTCCAGCTTCTTGAAGGCACCGGACTGAACCGCCTTCGCGATCGCCTGGTTGAGGCGCGCGATCACCGGAGCCGGCGTCTTGGCCGGCGCATACAAGCCGTACCAGGACTCGGCTGCATAGCCGGGCACGCCGGCCTCGGCGACAGTCGGCAATTGCGGGAACGCGGCCGAGCGCTCGGCCGATGTCACGGCCAGCGCCCGGAGCTGGCCTGCCGCCACCAGCGAGGCCGCGCTCGCGACGGTCGTGAACATCACGTCGATCTGTCCGCCCAGGAGATCGCTGATCGCAGGCGCCGCGCCCTTGTAGGGCACCGCCGTCATCCTGACCTTCGCCATCGCATTGAACAGCTCGCCGGCGAGATGCGCCGAGGTGCCGGTGCCGAACGTGCCGAAATTGAGCTTGCCGGGATTGACCTTGGCCTCCGCGATCAGATCCGCGATCGAGTTGATCTTGGACGCGGGGTTGACGACGACGATGTTGAAGGACCGCGCGATCAGCGAGACCGCCGCGAAATCCTTGTGCGGATCGAACGGCAGCTTGTTGTACAGGCTCGGATTGACCGCATGCGCGAAGGTCGCCATCAGCAGCGAATAGCCGTCGGGCTCGCTGGTCGCCACCGTCTGGGTCCCGATGATGGTCCCGGCGCCCGGCTTGTTCTCGATGATGACGGACTTGCCGAGCTCCGTCTGGATTTCCTGCGCCGTGGTTCGCGCGATGATGTCGGTACCGCCGCCGGCGGCGAAGGGCACCACGATCTTGACGATCTTGTCGGGATATTCCGCGCGCGCCGGCGTCAGTCCAAGCCCCGCGACGACCGCGCAGGCGAGGACGGCGAGGCCTCGCCAGCTCCGCACGGCGACATCCTTTTTGCACCCGCGATCATGATTGACGATTTCGCCACTGGCCATGAGAAGCTCCATCCGATCCTGTTCAGACATTGAGAACCACCAATCCGTCCGCCGCCTTCACGCCCTGGCCCGCCGGCAGCACGAACACCGGATTGATCTCCGCCTCCGCGAGACGATCGCCGAGCTGCGCGACCATGTGCGAGAAAGCGACGACTGCATTTGCCAGCGCGTCGACGTCGTATTTCGGCCGGCCCCGAAAGCCGTCGAGCAACGGCCAGGTGACGAGATCGCGCGCCATCGCTTTCGCCTCGGAGAGATCGAGGCCGCCGCTCGGCGGAAGCAGGCGCATCGTGGTGTCCTTGAACAGCTCGGCCGCGACACCGCCCATGCCGAGCAGGATCGCTGTGCCCAGGGAATCGCGATGCATTCCGAGAATGATTTCGACGCCGCCCGAGATCATCTCCTGAACCAGGAATTGGCGGGGTCGCGTCCCGGTTCTGGTCTCGACCTCATCGGCCATCGCCGTCAGGCGTTCGCCGATCGTATCAGTCGTCAGGTTGACCGCGACGCCGCCGACATCGCTCTTGTGCGCGATCTCGCGCGAGAGAATCTTGAGCACGACCCGGCCGCCGAGGTCGCGCGCCGCCTGTTCTGCGTCGTCAGACGTTGCGACCACTCTCTCTGCCGCGACGGGAATGCCAAAGCGGGCGAACAGCGCCTTGGCCTGTGCCTCATCGAGCGAACCTGTCGGGATGTCGCTGATGTCGGCGCTCGTCCGGGACAGGCCGGATGTCTGGACCTGCTCCGGCATTCCCGCCCGCAACAGCCCGTCGAGCGCGGCAGTGCAGCTCTCGGCCGAGGTGTAGGCGGGAACGCCGCGCCGGGTGAGGACGGACACCACCTCGGGCGCGTGCGGACTGACATAGGCAATGACCGGCTTGTCGCTGAGCGGCAGGCAGTCGTGGATGGCATCGGCCATCAGGCCCGGCGATCCCACGGCCGACGAGCCGGCAATGACGACCAGCGCGTCGTAGGACGGACTTGCGAGCAGAATGCGGATCGCGCCGCGAAGCAGGTCCGGCTGCAGGCCGGCCAGGGTCACGTCGATCGGATTGCGATCGAGATTGGCATGCGATCCCGACTGCAGGCTGCGCAATTGCGCGGCCGTCTCCGCATCGGGTGCGGGCGTCACGAAGCCGGCGACGCCGAGACTGTCTGATACGATCGTGCCGGCGCCGCCGGTGGAGGTGAGGATCGCAACACGCCGGCCGGCAAGCTTCCGTCCCGCGGCAAGGGCCGCGGGAATGTCGAGCAGATCCTCGAACGTCCTGGCGCGGATCACCCCGAGCTGCCTGAACAAGGCATCATACATGCGGTCCGAGCCGGCCAGCGCGCCGGTGTGCGAGACGGCCGCCTGTGCGCCCGCCTCCGAGCGACCGATCTTGAAGGCGACAACGGGCTTGCCGGCGCGGCGCGCCTTCAGGACCGCCTCGCGAAACCGAGCCGGATTGCGGATCGCCTCGATATAAAGCGCAATCACCTTGGTCGCGCTGTCGCCGGCGAGACTGTCGATGAAATCGGCGAGCTCGAGATCGGCTTCGTTGCTGGTCGACACCAGCTTGGACAGCCCCACCCCGCGCGCCGCAGCGCGCGACAGCAAGGCGCCCAGAATGCCTCCGCTTTGCGAGATCAACCCGATGGACCCAGCCACGAAGTGATCCATCGCCAGCGCGCCCGACGCCGACAGCACGATATTGTCGGTGAGATTGACGAGGCCGATCGTGTTCGGCCCGAGAATCCGCATCGCGCCGGCCGCTTGCATGAGCTGCTGCTGGCGCGCGGCGCCTTCCGCGCCCGTTTCGGTGAAGCCGCTGGCCAGAACGATCGCTGCGGCGGCACCGCGCTCGGACAATTCGCGCACCGCGACATGGGCACGCTCGGCGCCGAGCAGGACGATGCCGACGTCGGGCACATCAGGCAGCGAGGCGACATCGGGGTAACAGGTGAGACCATCGATCTCCGCGACCTTCGGATTGACGGGATAGATCGCACCCGCAAAGCCATGCTTCCTCAGATAGGACACCGGGCGGCCCGACGTCTTGCTCGGGTCTGCGGACGCGCCGATGATTGCGACGCTGCGCGGCCGGATCAGGCGTTCGATCGCGTCCATTGCTCAGCCCTTCGATGCGGATTGCGCGAGGAACGCCGTCACGGCGTCGCGATGCTCGGTGCTGGTGTAGCAGATGGCCTGCGCCTGGCTGCCGAGGCTGAAGATGTCGTGCGCGGAATGCTCGAAGGTCTCGTTCAGGATCTTCTTGCTCAGCGCGAGCGCGGTGGGAGACCCCTCCGCCAATTCGGTCGCCCAGGCCTGCGCGGCCGGCAGCAGCTCGGCCGCCGCCACCTTGCGGTCGACGATGCCGAGCGCGAGCGCCTCGTCCGCCTCGACGACGCGTCCGGTGAAGATCAACTCCTTGGCTCTCGCAAGCCCGACCCGGCGCGGCAGGAAATACAGCCCGCCGCCGTCGGGGATCAGACCGCGCTTGATGTAGGACCAGGTGAATTTCGACCGCTCCGTTGCCATCACGAAGTCGCAGGCCAGCGCGGTATCCGCACCGAGTCCGGCTGCGGCGCCGTTGACGGCGGCAATGGTCGGCTTCGGCAGGCCCAGCAGAAGCGACTGCACGTGATGCACCCCCTGCTGACGGCTCCATCCGTTGAAGGCGACCTCGCCCTGCGGCGCCTCGAGCCGGCGCTTCATGCCGCTGATGTCGCCGCCGGCGCAGAAGGCGTTGCCGCGCCCGGTCAGCACCAACGCCCTGATCGCCTTGTCGCGCGCCACGGTTTCGAGCGCGCCGACGAACTCGGCACGCATCTCGTCACTCATGGCGTTGCGCCGCTCCGGGCGGTTGAAGGCGATCGTCGCGACGCCGGCCTCGAGCGAGAATTCGATGAGCTGATAGGACATGGCGGGCTCCTCAGGTGGGGTCGGATCGATCACTGCGGCGCATTGCGGATGTCGATTCGGGCCGTGCCGTTTCCTCGTCGAGCCAGCGCGGCCGGGCATTCTTCTTCCTCATGCCTGTAGCGGCTTGCACGGGCCGCGACATCCCCCTAATTCCACTCAGTGGAAACGGCGGCGGAGCTGGGACATGGCGCAGGCGCGCAGATATGCGGGCGGAGTTGACGGCAACCGGTCGCTCGAACGCGGCATCGAGATCCTCCGGGCGTTCCGGCCCGGCGTCGACACGCTCGGCAATGGCGAGATCGCCGAACGAACAGGCTTGCCGCGCTCGACGGTCAGCCGGCTGACGCGAACGCTGGTCAATTCCGGGATGCTCGACGAAGTCCGGAACCAGCGGACCTACCGCCTTGCCGCCTCCGTCATCAGCATCGGTCACGCGATGCGAACGGGATCACCCGTGCTCAACGCGATCGGACCGATGATGCGGGCGGAATCGGCGAAGCGCCGGCTCAACGTCGGGTTGGCCACCGCGGATCGAACCATGATGGTGTATCTGGAGTCGATCCGCTACAGCCCGCGCGCGGCGCTGCGCAACGTCGTCGCCGGCCAGCAGGTGCCGATGGAGTTGACGTCGCTGGGCCGCGCCTACCTCGCCGGCATCGCAGAAGCCGAGCGCGAGCAATTGCTGAAGCAGTTCAAGCGGCGCACCGCGGCGGCGACCAAGGCGCTGCTCACGGACGTCAGGAGATCGATCAGCGCCCTCGAGCGCGACGGCTATTGCGCGGTGTCATGGCAGCCCGCCGTTCTCGCCGTCGCGACGCCCATCGTGCTGGAGGGCCTCCCGGTCTACGCGCTCAACATGAGCCTGCAGAATGTCGAGCGCTCCGATGCGCTGACGAACGAGCTCGGCGCGTACCTCACCGCCTTCGCGGCGAAATGCAAGGAAGTGCTGGCGGGACGGTGACGTCGATCAGCCCCGTCACAGCTTTCCATAGACCCCCGCAGCGACGGCCTTCAGGCGCTCGACCGAGCCGGACTCCGGATGCGGCTTGACCGGCGCGAACAGGATCGAGGCCTGCCTGCCGTTCTTCCAGACATAGATGGTGACGGCGTTGCCGTTGCCCTTGGTGCAGGAATGCTCGCCGAAGGCTTCGCTGCCGAGCTCGGGGATCGCCACGTGCTTGCAGGGGCCTGCACGCTTCATCATGCCGGCGGCGGTGTCGCGCGAGGTGGCGATCACCGCGACGGTCATGGTGTTGGCCTCGCGATCGAACATCATGCAGCTGCCCGCGCCGGTCCGCTGCACTGTCAGCGTGCCCGCGTCGAGAAAGCCGTCGGCATCCGCGGCCGTAAGCCACTCGCAAGTGCCGAACCGCTCGCTGCTCCGGCTCACATTGGCGATGGCAGTACGCGCAGCTTCGGTGATCGGCCCGAGCAGCGCGTCATCGGCGCGGCGGCCGATCGGATAGACGCTGATCTGCAGAATGTAGTCGCCTGACAAGGCGACGACCGAAGCCTCCTGGCGCTCCGCGCCGGCAGCGGTCGTCCCGCCCTGGCCCTCCTCACCGATGCCGGACACCGGGCTCAGCGGCATGCGCTCACTGAGCGTCTTGACGAAGGTCGCGTACAATTCCCTGGCGCGGTCCTTGTCGGGATTGCGGAACACGGAGAGCATCATCGTGTCGCCGCGCCCGGCCTGGTAGATGCAGCCGCGGCCGTCCTGATTTGAGATCAGCGACCATTTCAACGCCGGCATCGCGGCGGCGAGTTCCTTGGCGCTGATGAACGGGCAGGTTTCAGCCGCGCGCGCGGGAAATGCCGGCGCGGCTGCGATTGCAAGGAAAAGAACGAGGCAGGAGAGCAGGCGATCGATCATGCGCATGGGACGACCTAATACCGCAAAATAGCGCACCCGGAACGAGGATGAACACCATACAAACGCATCTGCCGAAAGAGACTGCCGAGGGCGCCCAAACGGGCCACCGGAATCACTCATCCAAGTTCCACCGGTATTGCAATATCCAGTCTAGGACGTCGGCTCCGGAATAAAGCTGCATTTCAGCAGGCTTTATTTCACTAAATCTCTTTGCTTCAGCGCTGTAGGTCGAGCCCGAAACAACAATTCCACCCGACAGGTCCCAAGCTTTAGCCGCGCCATAAATTTGTTGAATGATTGGACGTCCTACCGAATGGCGTGCCTTGCCTTCCCGGATATCGGGCTGCTTGCATTGTACGGCAAAAATCAGCGGATCAGTCTTTTCGTCCTGGACCGCCAGGAAATCGATGCCGCCATCTTTCGACGGTCGAAATAGGTCTACTTTGAATCCCCGCCTTACAAATAATTCCGCGCACAGATTCTCAAAGTCCGCGCGGGATACAGAACCGAGGACGTCCGGGTTTCGCGCGATACCGTCAATCAAAGATTGAGAGCAAAATTCATCCACTGGCACGAATCTGCCATTTTTCTCCTTTTGGCGTTTGATGTATCGATCGCCAGTCCTCACATCATCGAGCTTCTCAAGGGATTGGAGGTCATACTCTCCAATCTCGTGGAGCGAGCGTGTCATCTTGACGTGAGGAATCGCAGTCGCGCCAATACGTGCCCAGCAGAGCTTTAGTTCACCTGCCTGATCTACGTGCTCAGGAAGATAGAGGAACTCTGCGCCCAAGCAATAACGGAGAGGGCTACCCAAGACTCGCCTTACGCCCTCGGGCTTTAACGGGAGTTTCGTCACCACCGGCAGAAAGCTTCGATTCTTCTCCGAATAGACAGCTAAGTGCGTTCCCATCTCGATCACCATGAGGCGGCTTGCAGGCAGTATACATATCTGAAAAAGCCGGGCGCGCCGGGAACGTTTCGAACGTCCGTCACTGCCCGTTATATTCGGCCCAGCAATCCGCGGTTTCATAGACCCGGACGGACCACAGCTGCGGAAGGCTCAGCTTCAGCCGGTCCCAGATCCAGACCGCGATGTTCTCGGCGGTCGGGTTCTCGAGGCCTTGGACCTCGTTCAGGCAGTGGTGGTCCAGCGCGCCCATGATGTCGGCGAAGCTGTTTTCGATGTCGAAGAAATCGGCGACGAAGCCGGTGTGCGGATCGACCGGCCCGTCCAATTGGACCTCGACCCGATAGGAATGACCATGCAGCCGGCGGCATCGGTGGGTCTCGGGCACGTTCGGCAGCCGATGCGCCGCCTCGAACTTGAACGCCTGCGATATCCTCATCCAGCTCCTCACACGGCGTAGCCATCCGGTCTCGGGCCCGTCTGGCGACCAGATGCTGCTTGGTCCTGACCTTTCGGCGAAGAATGGCGCGCCCGGAACGATTCGAACGTCCGACCCTCAGATTCGTAGTCTGATGCTCTATCCAGCTGAGCTACGGGCGCGTTTTTCGCGAACAGTGCGGGCCTAAGCCCGCAGGCAGCCTCCGGACAGCGCCGGAGGGGTGCGAAAGAGCGCTCTGACTAACCGCTCTTGCCGGGATTGGCAAGGTCCGGGATGGGGAGATTTTCGCGTATTTCCACCTTACTGGCCGTCATTCCGGGGCGCGACGAAGTCACGAGGCCGGAATCCGTAACCAACAGCCGGGGTTATGGATTCCGGGCCCGGCCCCTTGGGCCGTCCCGGAATGACGAGAGACTGTCGGCCGCTGGCCGACTACGCCCGCTGCCGCTCGTTGCGGATGGAGAGCAACTCCACCGGGCGGTCGGGAATGACGATGCGGAAGGTGGCGCCGATGGTGCCTTCGACCAGATGGATGTCGCCGCCATGGGCGCGGACCAGCTCGGCGGCGATGGCAAGGCCGAGACCGCTGCCGCCGGGGCGGCCGGAGGTCTGGAACGCCTCGAACAGATGGTCCCTGGTCTTCTGGGGCACGCCGGGACCGGTGTCGGAGACCTCGATGATCGCCACGGCGCCTTCGCGCTTTCCGGTGATCCGGATCTGCTGCGGGCCACCGTCGCCCGAGGCATGGCTCTCCAGCGCCTGGGCGGCGTTGCGCACGAGATTGAGCAGCACGCGGAACAGCTGATCGGGATCGGCATCGATGGCGAGCCCGCGTTCGATCGCGGCGACCCAGGCGATCGAAGCGTCGGAGGCAAGACCTGCGGTCTCACGCACCTCCAGCACGACAGGCTCGATCAGGATCATGCGGCGGTCGGGCGCGGCCTCCTGGGCGCGGCCGTAGGACAGCGTCGATTGGCAGAAGGCAATGGCGCGCTCGAGCGAACGCACGAGCTTGGGCGCAAAGCGCTGCACCCGCGGATCCGGCACGCTGGCGAGCTGATCCGACAGCAGCTGGGCCGAAGCCAGCAGATTGCGCAGATCGTGGTTGATCTTGGACACCGCGAGGCCGAGGGCGGCGAGCCGGCTCTTCTGATGCAGCATCGACATCAGATCGCGCTGCATGTCCGACAATTCGCGCTCGGCGACCCCGATCTCGTCGCTGCGCTGGCTCGGCACGATGATTCCCGCCGAGCTCTCGGGGTTCTCGTGAAAGCCGACCAGGCTCGCGGTCAGCCGCCGCATCGGCCGCACGAAGAGATAATGGAGCGCGAGATAGACCAGGCCCGCGGTCAGGACACCGATGATGAGCGCGACCACCACGACATTGCGGGAGAAGCGATACATCTGCTGCCGCAGCGGCAGCTCGTCGGTGACGATCTCGATGAACTGGGCATTGCCGACCCCGGGCCCGACGATCCGGATGGCCTGGTTGCCGGTCTCCAGCATCATCCGGAACGAGCCGGTGATCGCCTCCCAGGCCGTCATGTCGCGGAGGTCGATGTCGTGCCCGATGGCAGCCGGAATGTTGTCGCTGGCGAGCAGGCGGCGCTGCTGGCCCATCTTGATGGCGACGGCGCGGGCATTGATGCTTTTCAGGATCTGCCGCGACAGCGAATCGGGAACCATGCCGAGCGGCGCCGCGTCCAGCACCAGCGCGGCCGTGTTGGCCGCCGCGACGCGGTCGTTCAGGCGGTTGACCCAGAAGTTGGCGATGGCGGGCACATAGAGCAGGCTGGCCGCGATCATCACCAGGGGAACGGTCAGCAGCAGCAGCTTGCCCGACAGCCCGAGCCCGCGCGTCCCGCGGGGGCGCACCGCCGGCTGGTCCGGCTGATCCTGATCCTGGATCGGCTGGAGGTCTGTCGCTGCCACGAAATTCGCCCTCGCTGCGGCGTGTGAAGGATTGGCGGTAGGAAGATGCGGCCCGACCCCGGTCCGGTCAAATTACGGATCGCTAATCTGCCGAGGTGGGATGTAAGCGCTGATATCGCGAGTCGCCACCTCAAGGGTTAAAAACCCCGCGCAAACAGCGATATTCACCGGAAACGTACGCTTGTGCGGCGTTGACGAAAACAAGGCGCTACCTTATAAGCCGCGCAAATTGTCCGCGATGACCCGGTGTGAACGCCGGGAGCGGCTCTCTTGGGGCCGAAAAAGGCCCGTTTGGGGCCGCATCTTCCGGGCTTTACCATCAATTCTACAGGCAAATTGCCCGGTCAGCGGAGAAAAACCCGTGAAGCGGACTTATCAACCCAGCAAACTGGTGCGCAAGCGCCGTCACGGTTTCCGTGCCCGTCTCGCCACTGCCGGCGGCCGCAAGGTTCTCGCCGCCCGCCGCGCCCGCGGCCGCAAGCGTCTGAGCGCCTGAGCCGGACCCTCTTTTCCGGGATATCATCATGGATCGGCTGAGGCAGCGGGCGGATTTCCTCGCCGTTGCCAATGGCGCGCGGGTGAATAGTCCCGCGTTCGTCCTGCAAAGCCGCCTCCGCGATGACCAGGGCCCGGTCCGGATCGGCTTCACCGTCACCAAGAAGAACGGCAACGCCCCCGAGCGCAACCGCATCCGGCGCCGGCTTCGCGAACTGGTGAAGCGGCTCGATCCGGTATCGATGCAGCCTCATCATGATTATGTCCTGGTCGGACGAAGGGACGCGCTCTCGCGCGACTTCGCCACCATGCTCGACGATCTGCGCATAGCCTTCTCGAAGCCCGCGCGGCATACGGCCAGAGGACCCTCGAAGGGGCGTGGCCGGAAGCCAGGCGTCCCTGCCGCTGCCAGCCGCAAACCAGATTGATGACGAGACATTAGAGATGACCGACAATCGCAATACCATTCTCGCCGTCATTCTGTCGGGCCTCGTCCTGATCGCCTGGCAGTATTTCTACAACGTGCCGGCGATGGAGAAGCAGCGCGCCCAGCAGCAGGCACAGGCCGAGCTGCAGAAGACCACGCCGCAACCGACCGCCTCCGCAACCCCGGGCGCCGCGCCGCAGCCGGGTGGCGCGACACAGCCGGCAACGCCGGGCGCAAACCAGGCGGCCCAGCCGGTCGTTGCGCGCGATGCCGCGATTGCCGCCAGCCCGCGCGTGAAGATCGACACGCCGCGCATCGTCGGCAGCATCTCGCTGAAGGGCGGCCGCATCGACGACATCGCGCTGGTGCAATTCCGCGAAACCGTCGATCCGAAGTCGCCGCCGATCATCCTCTATTCGCCCTCGGGCACCGCAGAGCCTTATTACGCCGAGTTCGGCTGGGTGGCGGCGACCGGCGTGACGGCGAAGATGCCTGATGCCCAGACCGTCTGGCAGCAGGACGGCAGCGGCAGCCTGACGCCGACGAATCCGGTGGTTCTGAAATGGGACAATGGCGACGGCCTCACCTTCCGCCGTACCGTCGCGGTCGACGACCATTATCTCTTCACCGTCAAGGACGAGGTGAGCAATGTCGGCAATGCGCCGGTGACGCTCTATCCGTTCGCGCTGATCTCGCGCCACGGTGCGCCGCAGGTCTCCGGCTATTACATCCTGCATGAAGGCCTGATCGGCTATCTCGGCGACCAGGGCCTGCAGGAATATGCCTACAAGAAGATCGACGAAGCCAAGAAGGTCGATTTCAAGGCCACCAATGGCTGGCTCGGCATCACCGACAAATACTGGGCTTCGGCCCTGCTGCCCGACACCAATGCCCCGCTGCAGGCGCGCTTCTCGTCGAACCCGGTCGGCAACGTCCACACCTACCAGACCGACTATCTGCTCGACCCCGTCACCGTCGCGATCGGCGGCACGGCCACCGCGAATGCGCGGCTGTTCGCCGGCGCCAAGGAAGCCGGCGTCGTCGGCGTGTTCCCGTTCGCCGGCCTCGGCGGCTACAACAAGGAGCTGGGGCTGAACCATTTCGATCTCTTGATCGACTGGGGCTGGTTCTACTTCATCACCAAGCCGATGTTCCTCGGCCTCGACTTCTTCTACCGCTTCTTCGGCAATTTCGGCATCTCGATCCTGCTCGTGACCGTGATCGTGAAGCTGTTGTTCTTCCCGCTGGCGAACAAGTCCTACGCCTCGATGGCGAAGATGAAGTCGATCCAGCCGCAGCTGCAGGCGCTGAAGGAGCGCTATCCCGACGACAAGGTGAAGCAGCAGCAGGAGATGATGGAGATCTATCGCAAGGAGAAGATCAATCCGGTCGCCGGCTGTCTTCCCGTGGTGATCCAGATCCCGGTGTTCTTCTCGCTCTACAAGGTGCTGTTCGTCACCATCGAGATGCGGCACGCGCCGTTCTACGGCTGGATCAAGGACCTCTCGGCGCCGGACCCGACCAACCTGTTCAACCTGTTCGGCCTGATCCCGGTCGACCCGACCACGATTCCCGTGTTCGGCCATTACCTCGCGCTCGGCATCTGGCCGATCATCATGGGCATCACGATGTGGTTCCAGATGAAGCTGAACCCGACGCCGCCCGATCCGACGCAGCAGATCATCTTCAACTGGATGCCGCTGATCTTCACCTTCATGCTGGCGGGCTTCCCGGCGGGTCTCGTGATCTACTGGGCCTGGAACAACCTGCTCTCGGTGATCCAGCAGAGCTACATCATGCGTCGCAACGGCGTGAAGGTGGAGCTGTTCGACAATCTCAAGGCGACGTTCGCGAGGAAGGCGACGTAAGTCCCCGTCATTCCGGGGCGATGCGCAGCATCGAACCCGGAATCTCGAGATTCCGGGTCTGGTCCTTCGGACCATCCCGGAATGACAGCAAGCAAAGAGCCTCGCATGACCGACGACAAAGATGCGAAGCTGATCGAGGCCGGGCGAAAGCTGTTCGCCCGCGACTGGCAGTTCATCTGGGCCTCGCCCTCGATCCAGACGCTGCCGCCGATGGCGGGGCTGGAGGTCGCCTTTGCCGGGCGCTCCAATGTCGGCAAGTCCAGCCTGATCAACGCGCTCACCGGGCGCAACGCGCTGGCGCGCACCTCGCATACGCCGGGCCGCACCCAGGAGCTGATCTTCTTCGAGGTCCCCGGCAAGAACGACCTGCGCCTCGTCGACATGCCCGGCTACGGCTATGCCAAGGCGCCCAAGAGCCAGGTCGCGTCCTGGACCGAGCTGATCCACAAATTCCTGCTCGGACGCGCCAGCCTCGCGCGCGTCTACGTGCTGATCGACGCACGGCACGGCATCAAGGACGTCGACCTCGAGGTCCTCAAGACGCTCGACCGCTCCGCGGTCAGCTATCAGATCGTGCTGACCAAGGCCGACCAGGTGAAGGCCTCCGAACTGCAAGCGCGCATCGCCGAGACCGAGGCGGCGCTGGCAAAACATCCGGCCGCGTTCCCGAACGTGCTCGCGACCTCGTCACGCAGCTCGGCCGGCATGGAGAGCCTGCGCGCCGCGATGGCGAAGCTCTTGGAAGAGCGGAGCAAGTAATGGTGGCGCACCGGCTCCTGATCGGGCTCGCCGGATTGATGGGCGCCGCTGGCGTCGCGCTGGCCGCAGCCTCCGCCCACGGCGCGGATGCCAGCCGGCTCGCCACGGCGAGCACCATGCTGCTGTTTCATGCAACTGCCATATTGGCGACCACAGCCCTGCTCACGCGTGGCCTTCTGCACGGCGGAATTGGCCTGGTCGCCGCATGCGGCTTCGTGATCGGCGCCGCGCTGTTCGCGGGTGACCTCACCTTGCGGCACTATGCCGGCCACGCGCTGTTTCCAATGGCGGCGCCGACCGGTGGAACGGTGATGATTTTGGGCTGGCTGGCGGTGACGCTGGCGGCGGTGCTGGCGCGGAAGTGACGCTTTCTCTTACCCTCCCCTGGAGAGGGAGGGTCGGCTCACATTGAGCGCAGCGAAATGTGAGCCGGGGTGGGGTGATCTCTCCACTCGGGCACTGCTCATCGCGGAGAGACCGTCACCCCACCCCGCTCGCGCTGCGCGCGATCGACCCTCCCCCTCCAGGGGAGGGTAAGTACGAAGACCACACTTTGCGCCACGCCCGCCAATCGGATAGAACGCAGGCCGCGTTAGTCCCGCCAGCGAGACCCCGACATGACCGACATCTCTCCGCTCGACCAGGCCCGCATCCTGTCCGAAGCGTTGCCGCACATGCAGCAGTATGACGAGGAAACCATCGTCATCAAATATGGCGGCCATGCCATGGGCGACGAGGAGACCGCCAAGAACTTCGCGCGCGACATCGTGCTGCTGGAGCAGACCGCGATCAACCCGGTGGTGGTGCATGGCGGCGGGCCGCAGATCGCGACCATGCTCAAGCGCCTCGGCATCCAGTCGGAATTCGCCGCGGGCCTGCGGATCACCGATGCCGCCACCATCGAGATCGTCGAGATGGTGCTGGCCGGCTCCGTCAACAAGCAGATCGTCGGCTACATCAACGAGGCCGGCGGCAAGGCCGTCGGCCTGTCGGGCAAAGACGCCAACATGGTGAAGGCGACGAAGACGACGCGGACCATCGTCGATCCGGGCTCGCACATCGAGAAGGCCGTCGATCTCGGCTTCGTCGGCGACCCCGAAAAGGTCGACCTCACTTTGCTCAACCAGCTGATCGGCTACGAGCTGATCCCGGTGCTGGCGCCGCTGGCAACGTCCAAGGAAGGCCAGACGCTGAACGTCAACGCCGACACCTTTGCCGGAGCGGTGGCCGGCGCGCTGAAGGCCAAGCGCCTGTTGTTGCTCACCGACGTGCCGGGCGTGCTCGACAAGTCGAAGAAACTGATCCCGCAGCTTTCGGTGAAGGACGCGCGAAAGCTGATCGCCGACGGCACCATTTCCGGCGGCATGATCCCGAAGGTCGAGACCTGCATCTACGCGCTCGAGCAGGGCGTCGAGGGCGTCGTCATCATCGACGGCAAGATGCAGCATGCGGTGCTGCTCGAGCTGTTCACCAACCAGGGCACGGGCACGCTGATCCACAAGTGATGAGCTGGACGCATCGACGAAAGAACGTCATGGCCGGGCCTGTCCCGGCCATCCACGACCTTTCTCGCGGCGCAGACGTGGATGCCCGGGTCAAGCACGGGCATGACGAGCGGAGAGTTCAGCGGCCGCGCCGCTCGGTCCTCACCCGCTTCCTGATGACGCTGCCGGCCGCGGCCGTCTCGTTTGTCTTCTCCTCTGCGCCTGCCTTCGCCGACCTCAAGATCTGCAACCGCATGTCCTATGTGGTCGAAGCCGCGATCGGCATCGACGACAAGGCGGCGACCGCAACGCGCGGCTGGTTCAGGATCGATCCCGCCACCTGCCGTGTGGTGGTGCAGGGCACGCTGACCGCCGACCGTATCCTGCTCAACGCCCGCGCGCTCGGCGTCTATGGCGCCTCCCCGATCCCGCAGAGCGGCAGCGACATGCTCTGTGTCGCGCAGGACAATTTCGTCATCGCGGCGGCACGGCAATGCCGCAGCGGCCAAACCCAGGTCGCGTTCACGCAAGTGACGCCGACGCAAGGGACGGACGGCAACCTCATTGCCTATCTCGCCGAAGATTCCGAATATGACGACGAGCAGGCGCGCCTTGCCGGCATCCAGCGCCTCTTGGTGATCGCCGGCTACGACGCAGCACCAATCGACGGCGTCGACGGGCCGAAGACGCAGGCCGCGCTCGCCGCGTTCCTGAAGAGCCGCGGCCTGTCGTCGGACATCGTGGGCTCGCCAAACTTCTTCAAGACCATGGTCGACGCGGTGCAGACGCCGTCCGCCACCGGCCTCACCTGGTGCAACGACACCCCGCACAAGGTGATGGCGGCGATCGCGACCGACGACGGCAAGTCCGTGACCAGCCGCGGCTGGTATCGCATCGATCCCAAGACCTGCCTGCACCCTGACGTGACCGGCCAGCCGAAGCAGATCTTCAGCTTCGCGGAAGCCGTCGACGCCGACAACCGCGTCGTCAAGCTGAAGGACAGACCGCTGAACTGGGGCGGCGACAGGCAGCTCTGCACGCGCGAGACCAAGTTCGAGACCAATGAACAGACCGATTGCGGCGCGCGGGGATTTGCGGCGACGGGATTTGGTGTGGTGGACATGTCGAGCGGCGGCAAGACGCTGCGGTTTGCCGTGCCGTGATGGTGTTGATGTGATGACGGTGGGACCAAACTCTCCGCTGTCGTCCCTGCGAACGCAGGGACTCATAACCACAGGATTTGGTTGTGGCGCAAGACATCACCACGATCCCGTAAACAATTTCTCCCTGTGGCTGGGTCCCGGATCGGCGCTCCGCTTCGCTGCGCTTGTCCGGGACGACGAGCTGAGGATGTTGATATGACCTCGCCCCGCAGCTTCACTCACGTCGACACCTGGGTGTTCGATCTCGACAACACGCTCTATCCGCATCACGTCAATCTGTGGCAGCAGGTCGATGTGCGGATCACCGAGTTCGTGTCCAGCTGGCTGCAGGTGACGCCGGCGGAAGCGCGAAAGCTCCAGAAGGATTACTATTTGCGCTTCGGCACCACCATGCGCGGCATGATGACCCTGCATGGCGTTTCCGCCGACGACTACCTCGCCTATGTCCACAGGATCGACCATTCGCCACTGGAGCCGAACCCGGCGCTCGGCGCGGCCATCACCAAGCTGCCGGGGCGAAAACTGATCCTCACCAACGGCTCGGTCGATCATGTCGACGCCGTGCTGGCGCGGCTCGGCCTCAACGCACATTTCGACGGCGTGTTCGACATCATCGCCGCGGAGTTCGAACCCAAGCCGGCGGAACGGACCTACCGGAAATTTCTGAGCGACCATGCCGTCGACCCGACTCGCGCCGCGATGTTCGAGGATCTCGCCCGCAACCTCACCGTCCCCCACGCGCTCGGCATGACCACCGTGCTGGTGGTGCCGGACGGGACGAAAGAGGTGGTGCGTGAGGATTGGGAACTGGAGGGCCGGGACGCGGCCCATGTGGATCACGTCACGGATGATCTGACGGGGTTTTTGGGCAAGCTCTCTCGGTAGGTCCGTAGCCCGGATGAAGCGCAGCGTCATCCGGGGCATCTCGCCGCGGGGAGACCGTCCCGGATTGCGCTTCGCTCCATCCAGGCTACGGGACTCATCAGCCGCTTGCCCGGGATGACGGCCGAGTATGCCTTGACTCCGCCCCTCCAAATCCCGAAAAAGCGCCCCAATCCTTCAAAATTCCCGCTTCCCAGAGGAAATTCCGATGTCGCTTGCAGCCCTCGAATCCACCATCAACAGCGCGTTCGACGCGCGCGACGGCATCTCGACCTCGACCAAGGGCGAGGTGCGCGAGGCCGTGGAGCAGGCGCTGGAGACTTTGGACAAGGGCGAGGCGCGCGTTGCCGAGCGCGGCACTGATGGCAAGTGGAAGGTCAATCAATGGCTGAAGAAGGCCGTGCTGCTGTCCTTCCGCCTCAACGACATGGACGTCATTGCCGGCGGTCCCGGCAAGGCGAGCTGGTGGGACAAGGTGCCCTCGAAGTTCGAAGGCTGGGGCCCGAACCGTTTTCGCGATGCCGGTTTTCGCGCCGTTCCCGGCGCGGTGGTCCGCCGCTCGGCCTTCATCGCCAAGAACGTCGTCCTGATGCCTTCCTTCGTCAATCTCGGCGCCTATGTCGATGAGAGCACCATGGTCGACACCTGGGCCACCGTCGGCTCCTGCGCCCAGATCGGCAAGCGCGTGCACATCTCCGGCGGCGCCGGCATCGGCGGCGTGCTCGAGCCGCTGCAGGCCGAGCCCGTGATCATCGAGGACGATTGCTTCATCGGCGCGCGCAGCGAGGTCGCCGAAGGCGTGATCGTGCGCAAGGGCGCAGTGCTTGCGATGGGCGTGTTCCTGGGCGCTTCGACCAAGATCGTCGACCGCGAGACCGGCGAGGTCTTCATGGGCGAGGTCCCCGAATACTCGGTGGTGGTGCCCGGCGCGCTGCCCGGCAGGCCGATGAAGAACGGCCAGATCGGCCCGAGCACCGCCTGCGCCGTCATCGTCAAGCGCGTCGACGAGCGCACACGCTCCAAGACCAGCATCAACGAGTTGCTGCGGGATTGATCGGGACTACGGGCTCCGCTCTCTCACCGTCACCCCCGGGCAACGGCGAAGCCGTTGTCGCTGGAGGCGGCCGCTCCTTCAGCGGCCCTCGAAGGGCGACGGCCCGGCTGCCGGCTGCATCGCGGCCGTTCCTCCTTCGAGGCTCCCGGCGCGATGCTCTGCGTCGCGCCACTCGTGCCTCAGGATGACGGGTCGGGAACGGCATCGAACCCTCCCTGCCTGCATCGCGACCAATCTCCGGGCGGTCCTGACCGCCCGGAGCTCTTCGTATGGACTGGACCTGGTATCTCTTCCGCTTCGACGGCCGCATCAACCGCGCATTGCTGTGGCAGGCGCTGCTGATCGTCGCGCTGCTGGCGGGCTTGCTGGAGATCGCCGGTCAGGTCATCGGGATCGTCGCAGGGTCCAGATCCACCCTGAAGCTCGGCATCGAGCTCGATTTCGATTTCGGTCTCGACGACCTCTTCAAGCTGGTCGATCCCCGTGCCTCCCACGCGCTGGCATCCGCCGATCTCGCGACCGCGATCCTCAAGACATCCGGCATGGCGCTGTTCTTCTGGATCTATCTTTCGACGGCGATCAAGCGGCTGCACGATCGCGACAGGAGCGGCTGGTGGATCGTTCCGTTCTTCTTTCTGCCCGGCCTGTTCAGCCAGTTCGCCGACCTGCTGCCGAAGGCGAACTGGATGCTTCCGTTCGGTCTCAGCGCATCGGCCCTGTGGTTGTGGGGCTTCGTCGAAATGTTCTGCCGCCCCGGCACCTCGGGCCATAACCGCTTTGGCCCCGATCCGCTGCTCGAGATCGAGGACGGTTCGGCATCGCCCGCCTCCCCTGCGCAAAACTGGGACCAGGGCCGCGAGATCGAAATTGTCCCGCCCAGCGCTAGCCCACCCGGCGGCATGCATGTTAAGCGGGGCGCATGACCGATGCTCTCTCCATTGCCCGCGATCTCATCCGCTGCCCCTCGGTAACCCCTGAAGACGCCGGTGCGCTCGGGGTGCTTGAAAAAGTCCTCGGCGCCGCAGGCTTCACTTGCCACCGCGTGACGTTCAGCGAAGGAGGCATCGCCGACGTCGACAATCTCTATGCGCGGATCGGCACCGAGGGACCGCATATCACCTTTGCCGGCCACACCGACGTGGTGCCGCCCGGCGACGAGAGCGCCTGGAGCGTCGGCGCGTTCTCCGGCGAGGTGAAGGACGGTGTCCTGCACGGCCGCGGCGCGGTCGACATGAAGGGCGGCATCGCCTGCTCGGTTGCCGCAGTGCTGGAGCATCTCGCCGCCAATGGTGGCAAGCCGCGGGCGGATGGGACAGGGTCGATCTCGTTCCTGATCACCGGTGACGAGGAAGACGTCTCCATCAACGGCACCATCAAGCTGCTCAAATGGGCCGCCGAGCGCGGCGAAAAATTCGACCATTGCGTGCTGGGCGAGCCCTCCAATGTCGAGACGCTCGGCGACACCATCAAGGTCGGCCGCCGCGGCTCGCAATCGGGCACGCTTTATGTCGACGGCGTGCAGGGCCATGTCGCCTATCCGCACCGCGCCTCCAATCCAGTACCGGATATCTCACGACTGATCGTTGCGATCTCCGACGAGCCGCTCGACCACGGCAGCGCGCAGTTCCAGGCCTCCAATCTCGAATTCGTCTCGGTCGACGTCGGCAACAAGGCCTTCAACGTCATCCCCGGCGAAGCCCGCGCAAAATTCAACATCCGCTACAACGACAACCACACCCAGGCGTCCCTGCGCGAGCTGGTCGAGACGCGGCTCGCAAAGGCGTGCGGCAACCGCATCAAGGCCCGCATCGTCTGGGAGCCCTCGAACTCCAACGTGTTCGTGACCAAACCCGGCCCGTTCACCGACCTCGCGGTCGCCGCGATCGAGGAGGTGACGGGCCGCAAGCCCGAGCTGTCGACATCAGGCGGCACCTCGGATGCGCGCTTCATCTCCAGCTATTGCCCAGTGATCGAGTTCGGCCTGGTCGGCCAGACCATGCATCAGGTCGACGAGCGGGTGCCGGTGGCCGATCTGGAGAAGCTGACGAAAGTGTATCGCGGGATCCTGACGCGGTATTTTGGGTGAGGGCTTATATTGCCAAACACTCCGCCGTCATGCCCGGGCTTGTCCCGGGCATCCACGTTTTCGGCGCTCCCGTTAAGCAAGGGCGTGGATGGCCGGGACAGGCCCGGCCATGACGGCTGTTGTGGCATCACGATCTAATAATCCACCTGCATCAGATACAGCCCCTCCGGCGGCGCCACGATGCCGCAGGCGGCGCGGTTGCGGGCTTGCAGCGCCGCGGAGAGGTCGTCGGCGGTCCAGCGGCCCTCGCCGACCCAGACCAGCGAGCCCACCATCGAGCGCACCTGGCTGTGCAGGAATGAGCGCGCCGAGGTGACGATCGTGATCTCGCGGCCGTCACGGATCACGTCGAGCTGGTCGAGCGTCTTCTCCGGCGATTTGGCCTGGCACTCGGTGTCGCGAAACGTCGTAAAGTCGTGCTTGCCGAGCAGCCGCTGCGCGGCCGCATGCATCGCCTCGGCGTCGAGCTTGCGCGGCACGCGCCAGGCGTGGCCGATGTCGAGCGCGAGATTGGCGCGGGTGTTGACGACGCGATAGCGGTAGTGGCGCTTCACGGCCGAGAAGCGCGCCTCGAAACTGTCGGGCACCACCTCAGCCTCCAGCACCGCGATCGGATGCGGGCGCAGATGTGCGTTGAGCCCGTCGCGAAACCGGCCCGGCGGAAACTGCTTGTCGACATCGACATGCGCGACCTGGCCGCGCGCGTGCACGCCGGCATCGGTGCGCCCGGCGCCGTGCACCCGCAGGTTCACGCCGGTCATCGCCTTCACGGCCGCCTCCAGCGCGCCCTGCACAGAGGGCAGCGTGTCCTGCACCTGCCAGCCGAAGAATGGCGCGCCGTCATATTCGATGGTGAGCTTGTAGCGGGGCATCGTGTCCAGCTTTGTCCGGCGTCATTGCCGGGCTTGACCCGGCAATCCATCGCCCAGAAAAGAGTTTTGTTAGAAGATGGATACGCGGGTCAAGCCCGCGTATGACGAGCCGGCTAGTTGAATCGCGCACCTGCCTTCACCGGTACACCCCGCAAAAAGTCCGCCGCCTGCATCCGGCCCTTGCCCTCGCGCTGCAGCTCGATGATGCGGATGGCGCCCTCGCCGCAGGCGATCGTGAGCTGCTCGTCGAGCACCGCGCCCGGCTCCCCCGATCCCTTGGCCAGCTCGCAGCGCAGGATTTTCACACGCGCATTTTCCAGCTCGGCCCAGGCGCCGGGGAACGGCGAGAGGCCGTGGATGTGGCGCAGCACGTCGCGCGCCGGCTTGCTCCAGTCGATCCGCGCCTCGGCCTTGTCGATCTTGGCGGCATAGGTGACGCCGTCCTCGCTCTGCTTCCTAAGCTGGAGCCCGCCGCGATCGAGCGCGGCCATCGCGCGCACCATCAGGTCGGCGCCGAGGCGCGAGAGGCGATCGTGCAGGTCGAGCGCCGTCATGTTGTCCGAGATCGCAAGACGCTCGGCCATGGCGACGTCGCCGGTGTCGAGGCCGGCATCCATCTTCATCACCATCACGCCGCTCTCGGCATCGCCTGCCATGATCGCGCGATTGATCGGCGCCGCGCCGCGCCAGCGCGGCAAGAGCGAAGCATGCAGATTGTAGCAGCCGAGTTTTGGCGCATCGAGGATCGCCTGCGGCAGGATCATGCCATAGGCGACGACGACGGCCGCATCGGCATCGAGCGCGCTGAACTCATCGAGCGCTTCCTGCGTCTTCAGCGTCTTCGGCGTCAGCACGGGAATGCCGAGTTTTCGCGCGGCCTCTTCAACTGGCGTCGGCTGCAATTGCAGGCCGCGCCGCCCGCCCGGCTTCGGCGCGCGGGTGTAGACCGCGACGATCTCGTGGCCATGCGCGACCAGCTCGAGCAGCGTCGGCACGGAGAAATCGGGCGTGCCCATGAAGATGAGGCGGAGGGGCATGGCAAGAACTCGGTACGTTCCCTCCCCCCTTGTGGGGGAGGGTTAGGGAGGGGGGGGTGCCACACGACGCGCTCTGTCGGCGCAAGCGTTCGCGGCACTCACTCGATACGGATGACGGATAGACTTCCGCCTGGGCTACCCCTCTCCCCCGCCCTCCCCCACAAGGGGGGAGGGAGCGCAGCGGAGTACTGGGCAGCGTTCACACTAGCTCACTCCGCGCGCTTGGCGGCTTTCTCGAACTTCTTCATGACGCGGTCGCGCTTGAGCTTCGACAGATAGTCGACGAACAGCACGCCATTGAGATGGTCGATCTCGTGCTGGATGCAGGTGGCATAGAGGCCTTCGGCGTCCTCCTCGTGCACCTTGCCGTCGAGATCGGTGAAGCGCACGCGCACCTTCGCGGGGCGTTCGACCTCCTCGTAATATTCGGGGATCGACAGGCAACCTTCCTCGTAAGCGGAGAGCTCCTCGGACGAGGCTAGGATCTCGGGGTTGATGAAGACGCGCGGCAGCGGCTTGGTCTCGCCGTTCTCGTCGCGCTTGGCGAGGTCCATGGTGATCAGCCGCAGCGGCTGCGCGATCTGGATCGCAGCGAGGCCAATGCCGGGCGCGTCGTACATGGTCTCGAACATGTCGTCGGCAAGCTTGCGGATCTCGGCCGTGACCTTCTCGATCGGCTTGGAGACCAGACGCAGCTGCTTGTCGGGCAGGATGATGATTTCTCTGAGGGCCATGGCCGCGATTTAAGCCCCATGCCGGATGCGGTCAATGCGGGGCGGAACTCCGTTAACCCCTCGCTAACCATAAAACTTCGCATTTCGTTAACCATAAAAATTAACCGGGCATTCACCGGAAATGTTCGCTATTCGTTCGTGCGAACGGCCGAATCGGCTAGAAGGGCTGGCATGAACGAGATCATTTTCATGCTGGGCGACTGGCCGGTGCGCACGATCGATGCGCTGATCGGCTTCGGGACGCTCGTCCTCATCCTCCTGGTGGCAATTGCGGTGGTGATCGCGCGCTCCGGGCGGCGCGGGGCGGAACTTGCGATGGCGCACGCAATCCGGGCCGACGAGCTCGAAGAGCGCCTCAGCGAGGTGCTGCGCGCCCAGAGCGAATCCTCAGGGAGGGTCGATGCCATGACCCAGGCGCTGGCGGGACGTCAGGCCGAGATGGCGCGGGCGGTCAACGAGCGGCTGGATTCGGTGACGCATCGCGTCGGCCAATCCATGGAGCACTCGACCCGCAACACCATGGAGAGCCTGCGCGCCCTGCACGAGCGGCTCGGCATCATCGACAGCGCGCACAAGAACCTCACCGACCTCACCACCCAGGTGACGACCTTGCGCGACGTGCTCGCCAACAAGCAGTCGCGCGGCGCCTTCGGCCAGGCGCGAATGGAGGCGATCGTCCAGGACGGTCTTCCAAAGGGCGCCTACGAGTTCCAGTTCACGCTCTCGACCGGCAAGCGGCCGGACTGCGTCGTGTTCCTGCCGGACCAGCGTCCGCTCTGCATCGACGCGAAGTTCCCGCTGGAAGCAATGACGGCGCTGCACGACGCCCGCACCGACGAGGAGAAGCGCATCGCCACACAGCGGCTGCGCGGCGACGTGATGAAGCATGTCAGCGACATCGCCGAAAAATACCTCATCACCGGCGAGACCCAGGAGATGGCGCTGATGTTCGTGCCGTCGGAATCGGTCTACGCCGAGATCCATGACGGCTTCGACGACGTGATCCAGAAGGCCTATCGCGCCCGCGTCGTGCTGGTGTCGCCCTCGCTCCTGATGCTGGCGATCCAGGTGATGCAGCAGATCATGAAGGACGCGCGCATGCGCGATGCCGCCGACCAGATCCAGACCGAAGTGATCAAGCTCGGCGACGATCTGGGACGCCTCAGGGACCGCGTGGTCAAGCTGCAGAAACATTTCTCCGACGCGAACGAGGACGTCCGCCAGATCCTGATCTCCGCCGACAAGATCGAGAAGCGCGCGGGACGGATCGAGGAGCTCGATTTCAGCAAGAGCGATGCAGCCGAAGGGCCGAAGCTGGTGGCGGGCGCGGGCGAGCTGTTTCCGCGGAAGCTCCAGGCGGGGGAGTGACGCTGTGCCGTCATGGCCGGGCTTGTCCCGGCCATCCACGGACTTTTCAACGGCACCACGAACGTGGATGCCCGGGACAAGCCCGGCCATGACGGGATTTGTGGCAGAGGCATCACGGCCAGAATCTGCTAACACCGCCTCATGACAGCACCCGACGCCACCTCCGGAACTGCCGCCACCGAAACCCCTGCCACCTCCTGGCGCGACAGCCTTGCCGTGTACCTGCAACCGCGGGTGCTGATCGTGCTGTTCCTCGGCTTCTCGTCCGGCCTGCCGCTGGCGTTGTCGGGCTCGACGCTGCTGGTGTGGATGCGCGAGGCCGGCGTCGACCTCAAGACCATCGGGCTGTTCGCGCTGGTCGGCACGCCCTACACGCTGAAATTCCTGTGGGCGCCGCTGGTGGATGCGCTGCATGTGCCGCTGTTCACCCGCGCCTTCGGGCGGCGGCGCGGCTGGCTTTTGTTCTCGCAATTGCTGCTGATCGTCGCGATCCTGCTGCTCGCGATGACCGACCCCGGCCGTTCGCCGTTCTACGTCGCGCTCGGTGCGCTGCTGGTGGCGACGATGTCGTCGACGCAGGACATCGTGGTCGACGCCTTCCGCGTCGAGAGCCTGCCCGAGAGCGAGCAGGCCGCCGGCATGGCCGCCTACGTCGCGGCCTACCGGATCGGCATGCTGGTCTCGACCGCGGGCGCGCTGTTCATCGTCTCCGGCTTCGAGAGCACAGGCATCACCCGCACCTCGGCGTGGATGTGGGGCTATGTGGTGATGGCGGCGATGGTGCTGATCGGCACGATCACGGCACTGGCCGCGACCGAGCCCGAGCAATCGGAGCGGGCCGATGCCGCGACACAGGCCGACAGCGCATTCACGCGCGTGCTGCACGCGGCGGTCGGCGCCTTCTCGGAATTCTTGACGCGCAAGGATGCCCTCGTCGCACTCGCCTTCGTCGTGCTGTTCAAGTTCACCGACGCGTTCTCCGGCACGATGACCGCGCCGTTCGTGATCGACCTCGGTTTTACCCGCAACGATTATGCGGCGATCGTGAAGGGCGTCGGCCTCGCCGCCACGCTGATCGGCGGCTTTGCCGGCGGCTTCGTGGCGCGGCGCTATCCGCTGGCGACATCGCTGTGGATCGGCGGCGTGGTGCAGGCACTGGCCAATCTGTCGTTTTCCTGGCTCGCAGTGGTCGGCACCAATCAATGGGCGCTGGCGTTCGCGATCTGCGCCGAGAATTTCACCAGCGCCATCGGCACCGTGATCTTCGTCGCCTATCTCTCGGCGCTGTGCCAGAACCCGCTGCACACGGCGACGCAATATGCGCTGCTCACCGCGCTCGCGGCGGTGGGGCGGACCTATCTGTCGTCAGGGGCCGGCTTCGTGGCCGCGGCGACCGGCTGGCCGCTGTTCTTCGTGATCTGCGTGCTGGTGGCGATCCCGAGCCTGGTGCTGCTGGCCTGGCTGCAGAGGCGCGGGCATTTCGACGCGCTGGGGCCGGTGCGGGTGTGACGGTCCCGTCATGCCCCGCGAAGAGCGGGGCATCCAGTACGCCGCGGCCCGTCGAGGAATCACTGTCGTCTCTGGAATACTGGATCGCCCGCGTAGCGGGCGATGACACCGGAACCGGGGGAAGAGCCAGGCCGCCCTACTGCTTCTTGATCAGGCTCCACTTCGTGATCACGGCCTCGCTCATCTGGCCGGGGTCGCTGGCGCAGGCGACCTCGTCGACCTTCACCGAGATCTCCTTGCCGACGAACGATTTCAACTGCGTGGCCTGCGCATCGCTGGAGGTGACGAGCTGGAAGGTCTCGGGTCCGGTCTCCAGATTGCACAGCCCGTTCGGCGCCGGCAGGCGGCGCGGCTCGGACGTGATCTGATACATCGGCACCCGCTTGCCGTTCTTGACGTCGCGCACTTTCATCGCGTTCAAGGCACCCGAGAGCACGTCGCCGGTGTTGATCGGCTTGCCGGGCTTCGACGGCGGCGGCGCCCCGTCGTCCTGCTGCGCTGACATGGCCGGGGTTGCCAGCATCGCCATCGTCGCGACCAAAGCCAATCGTGTGGCGAAAAGTTTCGTCATGTCGTTGCGTTCCGTGAGATCTTGGGATGGAGATTGTTGTTTTGACGCGTTTTCTTCACGCGAACCGGTATCCACTTCGCTCGAAAACGCTCTAGAACAGGGTGCGCTGCCGCATCGCTGCCGATAGCGTACCTTCATCGAGATAATCAAGCTCGCCGCCGACGGGAACTCCGTGGGCGAGCCGCGTCACCTTCACATTGGCGTCCTGAAGCAGATCGGTGATGTAATGCGCGGTGGTCTGGCCGTCGACCGTCGCATTCAACGCCAGGATGATCTCGTGCACTTCGGCGGCATGGGCACGCGCGACCAGCGCGTCGATGGTGAGATCCTGCGGGCCGACACCGTCGAGCGGCGACAATGTCGCGCCGAGCACATGATAGCGCCCTTGCGTCGCATTGGCCCGCTCCAGCGCCCAGAGATCGGCGACGTCGGCGACGACGACGATGATCGCGGGATCGCGCTTCGGATCGGTGCAGACGGTGCAGGGATTCTGCGTATCGATGTTGCCGCAGGTCTTGCAGACCTGCACCTTGTCGAGCGCCACCTGCATGGCCGAGGCCAGCGGCATCATCAGCGCTTCGCGCTTCTTGATCAGATGCAGCGCCGCGCGCCGCGCCGAGCGCGGGCCAAGGCCCGGCAGCCGTGCAAGCAGCTGAACCAGCCGCTCGATTTCTGGACCTGCAACCGCGCCCATACTATTGGCCGAACAACCCCGGCGGCAGGCCGAGCCCGCCGGTGAGGGCTTGCATCTTCTCCTGCATCGCGGCCTCCGCCTTGCGGCGCGCATCACCGAACGCGGTGACGAGCAGGTCTTCCAGCACCTCGCGCTCTTCCGCCTTCATCAGCGACGGATCGATCTTGACGCCCTTGACGTCCATCTTCGCGGTCATGCGCACGGCGACGAGACCGCCGCCGGAGATGCCCTCGACCTCGACGTTAGCGAGCTGGTCCTGCATCTCCTGCATCTTGGACTGCAGCTGCGCTGCCTGCTTCATCATGCCGAGAAAATCAGCCATCGGTGTTCGTCCTTGAAAAGAAATGGCTCAGAGATCGTCGTCGCCGTCGGAACCGTCGGGCGGATCGTCACTGCCATAGTCGGCGTTTATATTGGCTTCCGGCGCCTCGGGGGCAAGCCTGCGGACCTCGACGACCTTCGCGCCGGGGAAGCGCGACAGCACCTCCTGCACGCGGGGATCGGCCTCCGCGGTGCGCGCATGCTCCTGCTTGGCGGCCTGGTTCACCGAGCGCAGCGTCGGCTGGCCCTGCTCGTTGGAGACGACGATGGTCCAGCGCCGGCCGGTCCACAGCTCGAATTTCTTGGCAAGCTCCGAGATCATGGTCTTGGAGGCGTTGGGCTCGAGCGCGACTTCCAGCCGGCCCTCCTCGAAACGGACGAGGCGCATGTCGCCTTCGAGCGCGCTCTTGGTCATGATGTCGCGCTTCTGCCCGGCGAGCGCGACGAGCTGGGTGAAGCTCGTGACGCGCAGCTGGGGTGCCGCCCCTTGCGGATCCGGCGCGGGCGCCACCATCTGCGGCCGGGCGCCACCACCGAACGCGGTCGGTGACGATGTCGGCATGCGCACGGGCGGAGCGGACACCGGCGCGGCCGACGCCATCGGCGCGGATGGCGCGCTGCTGCGCGCAGCTCCGCCGCCGTTCACGACCGGTGAGCCGCCGCCGTTCTGCTCCAGCATCCTGATCGCTTCGTCCGGCGTCGGCAGGTCGGCGACATAGGCGATGCGCACCAGCACCATCTCGGCGGCCGCGGCGGGACGCGTCGCGGCCTGCACCTCGGTGATGCCCTTGAGCAGCATCTGCCACATCCGCGACAGCACGCGCATCGAGATCTTCGAGGCGAATTCCTTCGCCCGCACGCGCTCGGTCTCGCCATAGGCGACGTTGTCGGCGGTCGCCGGCACGATCTTCACGCGGGTGACGAAATTGACGAATTCGGCAAGGTCGGAGAGCACGACGATCGGATCGGCGCCGACGTCGTACTGATCGCGGAATTCCTTGAAAGCGGCCGCGATGTCGCCGCGCGCCAGCGAATCGAACAGGTCGATGACGCGGGTACGGTCGGCGAGGCCCAGCATCTGCCTGACGGCGTCGGCCTTCACGGTGCCGGCCGCATGCGCGATGGCCTGGTCGAGCAGCGACAGCGAATCGCGCACCGAGCCTTCGGCGGCGCGCGCGATGATGCCGAGCGCCTCGGGCTCGATCTCGACGTTTTCCTTCGCCGCGATGTTGGCGAGGTGCTTCATCAGCACGTCGGCCTCGACCCGGCGCAGGTCGAAGCGCTGGCAGCGCGACAGCACCGTGACCGGGACCTTGCGGATCTCGGTGGTCGCGAACACGAATTTGGCGTGCTCCGGCGGTTCCTCCAGCGTCTTCAGGAAGGCGTTGAACGCCGCCGTCGACAGCATGTGGACTTCGTCGATGATGTAGACCTTGTAGCGGGCGCTGGCCGGCGCATAGCGCACGCTGTCATTGATCTGTCGGACGTCGTCGACGCCGGTATGCGAGGCCGCGTCCATCTCCAGCACGTCCATGTGCCGGCTCTCCATGATCGCCTGGCAATGCACGCCCAAAGTCGGCATGTGGATGGTCGGGCCCTTCACCGAGCCATCCGGCATCTCGTAGTTGAGCGCCCGGGCCAGGATGCGCGCGGTGGTGGTCTTGCCGACGCCGCGGACGCCGGTGAGGATCCAGGCCTGCGGAATGCGGCCGGTCTCGAACGCATTCGAGACGGTGCGGACCACGGCCTCCTGGCCGATCAGATCGTCAAAGCTGGAAGGGCGGTATTTGCGCGCCAGCACCCGGTAAGGCGCGTTGCCGGCGGGGCCGGCGCTATCAGGATTTGGGGGGGCGCCAGCGTCGGTCATCGGTCGATCCGCAATGAAATGTCTCTCGGCCGGCTTTTGCGGAAAGGAGCGCGCTGGCGGGAAGGCCCGCCGGCGCAATTCGCTCGGAAAAACAGGTAGGAGACTGACGAGCGACCCGATCCGGACCTCGTTAGGGCTGCTTCCTTCCGGACCTGACCCGGTTGGCGAGTGGCTCGTCCACCGCCAATCTCCCGGTCCCTATTTGGGGCCAAAGGAAGCGGAAAGCAAGCGGGTATCGGCTCGAACGGATCGAGTTTGCCCAGCATCCGGGCAATTCCGGACCTGCCCAGCCGATAGGCTGTGCTTTCTCTGTTTGCACCACCTTGCTAAGAACCTTGCCGGAACTCCATCCAACCAGAAAAGCGATTGATCCCAATGGTTACACGTCGTGATGTTGCATCGATTGTCGGACTCGGCGCGGTCGCCGCAGCCACGCTGGCCGCCCCGGCCGTGGCCCAGACTGCCGATCCCAACGAATCGACATTCGCCCGCATCCGCCGCACCAAGAAGATGCGGATTGGCGCGGTTGGCGGCGGCGCGCCCTATTACATGAAGGATCTTTCCAGCGGCCAGTGGAAGGGCTTCTACATCGACATCGCCAAGGGCCTGGCCGACGACATGGAGGCCGAGCTCGAGATCACCGAAACCACCTGGGGCAATTCGGTGCTCGACCTGCAGGCCAACAAGATCGACATCTTCTTCGGCCTCAACCCGACCCCGAAGCGCGCGCTGGTGGTCGATTTCTCCGTGCCGGTCTTCAACAACGCCTTCGCCATTCTCTGCAAGAAGGACTTCAAGCCGAGGAGCTGGGCCGAGCTGAACTCGCCCGACATCAAGATCGCGGTCGACCAGGGCTCCTCGCACGACCAGGTGGTCAGCCGCCTGACGCCGAAGGCGCAGATCACGCGGCTGAAGACCGCCGACGACGCCACCGCCGCGCTGCAGACCGGCCGCGTCGACGCGCAGTGCCTGATCACCATGCTGTCGCTGACCGTGCTGAAGAAGAACCCGTCGCTCGGCCAGCTGGTGCTGCCGACACCGATCTTCGCGACGACGTCGAATGCCGGCTTCCGCCGCGAGGCCGACAAGACCTGGCGCGACTACGTCAACACCTGGATCGACTTCAACAAGGGCCTCGGCTTCATCCGCAACGCGATCATCACCAACATGGAGCTGGTGGGCGTGACGGAAGCGGACATTCCGCCGGGCGTCTCGCTGTAACTTCGACCGTCATTCCGGGGCGATGCGAAGCATCGGACCCGGAATCTCGAGATTCCGGGTTCGCCCTTCGGGCGCCCCGGAATGACGGTGCCAACGGCACCCACGACGAGTAAACAAACACATGTATCAGTGGGACTTCGGCATCCTCTGGAGCTATCGCTGGCTGTTTCTCAACGGGCTCGGCGTCACCATCGGCTTCACGATCGTCATCGTGGTGTGCGGGCTGCTGTTCGGGCTGCTCGGGGCCTTCGGCAGCCTGTCGCGCTTCAGGGCGTTGCGCCTGCTCGCCCTCACCTTCATCGAAGCCTTTCGCTGCACGCCGATCCTGGTGCAGCTGATCTGGTTCTATTACGCGCTGCCGATCCTCGCCGGAGTCGAGATGACGCCGATCACCGCCTCGGCGCTGGCGCTCTCACTTTATGGCGGCTCGTTCTATTCGGAGATCATCCGCGGCGGCATCATCTCGATCGACAAGGGCCAGTCCGAAGCCGGCGCCGCGCTCGGCATGACGCCGGGCCAGAGCATGCGGCGCATCGTGCTGCCGCAGGCGATCAAGCGCATGATCCCGGCGCTGATGAACCAGTCGATCATCCAGTTCAAGAACACTTCGCTGGTCTCGGTGCTGGCGGTGCCCGACCTGGTCTACCAGAGTCAGGTCGCAGCCCATGACAGCTACCGGCCGCTGGAGACCTACACCGCGGTCGCGGTCGCCTATGCCGCGATCCTGATCCCGCTCACCATCATCGTCCGCCGCGGCGAGAAGCGACTGGCGGTGAGCGAATGAGCGAGACGCCCAAAATCGAGATCAGGGCCTTGCGCAAGAGCTTCGGCAGCAACGAGGTTTTGAAGAACATCAACCTCGACGTCGCCAAGGGCGGCGTCGTGGCGCTGATCGGCCCATCGGGCTCCGGCAAATCGACGCTGCTTCGCTGCATCAATCTCCTTGTCGTGCCCGACGGCGGCAGCGTCCGCGTCGGCGACACCCGTTTTTCATTCGGTGAAGGTGCAAAACTGCCCGATGTGAAGTCGCTGGCAAGATTCCGCGCCACCACCGGCATGGTGTTCCAGCACTTCAACCTGTTCCCGCACATGACGACGCTGCAGAACGTGATGGAGGGGCCGGTCACGGTGCGGCGCATGGCCAAGGCCGACGCCGACAAGCTGGCGCGGGCGCAGCTCGCCAAGGTCGGTCTTGCCGAGAAGGCCGACCAATATCCCGCGACGCTGTCCGGCGGACAGAAGCAGCGCGTCGCGATCGCCCGCGCGCTCGCGATGGAGCCTGACGTGATGCTGTTCGACGAGGCGACCTCGGCGCTCGACCCCGAATTGGTCGGCGAGGTGCTGAACGTGATCCAGCAGCTGGCCTCCGAAGGCATGACCATGGTGATCGTGACCCACGAGATCGCGTTCGCGCGCGAGGTCGCCGACCGCCTGATCTTCATGCGCGACGGTGTCGTGGTCGAGGAAGGTCCGGCACGGCAGGTGATCGACAATCCGAAAGAAAGCGCCACGCGCGCCTTCCTCAGCCATTTCCATCGCACCGGCGCATTACCGCCGGCCAACGCAGTATCCTGATGCCCGATATCAATCGCGTCTATCTCGTCACCGGTGCTGCCAGCGGCATCGGCCGCGCCACCGTCAGATTGCTCGCAGCGTCCGGCACCGCGCTGCTGCTCCATACACGCTCGAACGCGGAAGGCCTCGACGCCACGGCGGCGGAAGCCGAAGCGAAAGGCGCGGTGGTCGCAAAATGCCTCGGCGATCTCGCCGAGGAGACCGCGGTTTCCGACGCCATCGCCGGCGCAAAAGCCGCCTTCGGCCGGCTCGACGGATTGATCCTGGTCGGCGGCCACGCCCGCCGCGGCAGCGCGATCGGCACGCCGGCGGATCAGTTCCGGCAAGCGATGGACGAGTCCGCGCTGGCCTTCACGCGAATGGTCGAGGCGGGCTTGCCGCTGCTACGCGCCGGCCACGATGCGCGCATCGTCGCGGTGTCGTCCTTCGTCGCACACGCGATCCGGCCCGAATTCGCGCCCTTCGCGGCGACGGCCGCAAGCCGCTCCGCGCTGGAAGCCTTGGTGCGGTTGACCGCGATCGAGCTCGCGAAAGACGGCATCACCGTCAATGCGGTTTCGCCGGGCCTCATCGTCAAGGACAAGCCGAGCGAGAGCCGGCTGTCGCCCGAGCAAATCGCCGCGACCGAGGCGCTGATCCCGATGCGTCGCCGCGGACGACCGGAGGAAGTCGCCGAGATCATCGCCTTCCTGGCATCCCCGAAAGCATCTTACGTCACCGGCCAGATCTGGCACGTCAATGGAGGCCTGACATGACCGAAGCAACCATCGCACGCATCAGGCTGTTCCTGATCGAAAGCCCGATCAGGATGGCGCGCCTGCAGGGCGTGGGCAACGTCAAGGGCACGGTGAAGCGCGTGCTGATCGAGCTCACGTCAAGTGACGGCGTAATCGGCTGGGGCGAGGCGGCGCCGTGGGAGGTGTTCACGGGAACGCCGGAAGCGGCGTTCTCCGCGCTCGACATCTATCTGCGCCCGATCGTGCTCGGCAAGCCGGTGCGCCGCATCCGCGCGCTGATGGCCGAGCTCGACCGCACGCTGGTCGGCCATGCCGAAGCAAAAGTCGCAATCGAGATGGCGCTGCTCGACATCGTCGGCAAATCGTCGGGACTCTCGGTCGCCGATCTGCTCGGCGGCCGCGTGCGCGACACCATTCCCCTCTCCTTCTCGATCGCCGATCCCGACTTTTCCGCCGATCTCGAGCGCATGCGCAAGATGGTTCCGGACGGCAATGTCATCTACAAGGTCAAGACCGGCGTGAAGCCGCATCGCGAGGATCTCGATCACCTCGCGGCGATCCGAAAGGAGTTCGGCGACAAGGTCGATCTGCGCGTCGACTACAACCAGGCGCTGGCGCCGTTCGGCGCCATCAAGATCCTGCGCGATGTCGAGGAGTTCGCGCCGACCTTCATCGAGCAGCCGGTGCCGCGCAAATATCTCGACGTGATGGCGCAACTCACCGCAGCGCTGGAAACGCCCGTGCTCGCCGACGAAAGCTGCTTCGACCGCCGAGACATGATGGAGGTGGTGCGCCGCGAGGCGGCCGACGCCGTCTCGATCAAGCTGATGAAGGCCGGCGGTCTGTTCGAGGCGCAGGCGATCATGGCGATTGCCGACATCGCCGGCCTGCCCGGCTATGGCGGCACGCTGTGGGAGGGCGGCATCGGCCTCGCCGCCGGAACGCAGCTGATCGCGGCGACGCCGGGCATCTCGCTCGGCTGCGAATTCTACATGCCGCATCATGTGCTGACCGAGGACGTGCTGGAAGAGCGCGTCGCCAACCGCGCGGGTCATGTCGTGGTGCCCGACGGCCCAGGCCTCGGCATCCGCGTCAGCGAAGCTTCGATCCGCGCCAATGCAAGGGTGCTGGCGGAGGCGTGAGGGGCCGCCAGCATCGCTACAAACTCGGTCGTCGTCCCAGGCAAGCGTTAGCGCAGACCCGGGATCCGTAACCACAGGATTGAGTTTGGCGAAGATTCGGAGTTACCAGCTCGCGCTATAGCCGTTTCCTGTGGTTATGGATCCCGGATCGGCGCGCGCTTTGGGCGCGCTTGTCCGGGATGACGAGCGTGTATGCAGAAGCAGCGGAGCCCCATCCTTCCCCTCGCCGACTCGGTATCGTATGGTCACTCCAACACGCCCGACCCCATCGGGCCATCCGGAAACGCATATGTCTGATCCCGCCTGGTCGCTGCACTCCCGCCTGAAAGAGGACACCATCGACATCGGCGATCTGCCGCTGTCGAAGGTGCTGGTCATCAAGGACGCGCATTATCCCTGGCTGCTGCTGGTGCCGCGGCGCCCCGATGCGGTCGAGATCATCGATCTCGACGAGGTGCAGCAGGCGCAGCTGATGACCGAGATCTCCCGCGTCTCGCGCGCGCTGAAGGAGATCACCAGATGCGACAAGCTCAATATCGCGGCGCTCGGCAATCTCGTGCCGCAGCTTCACGTCCACATCATCGCGCGCCGCACCAGTGACGCGGCCTGGCCGCGGCCGGTCTGGGGCGTGATGCCGCCTTTGGCGCACGACGCCGCAGAGGTTCAGAATTTCATCAGCGCGCTTCGCCGCAAGATCTGGTTGGGTTGAAAGAACATAATGTCAGCATTCGACGCCTTTCCGCTGGGACAGCCGGCCTTCGTCACCAACACCCTCGATCGCGCCGCGCATCTGCGCCGTGACGACGAGAAGCTGTTCGCGATGGAGCAGAAGCCAACCTCGCGCGCTTATGTCGTCTACCGCGACTCGCTGCTGGTCAAGCGTGAGGGCGACAAGACGCGCGCGCTGCTCTCGATCGACGAGGCGCTGAAGTGCGGCGCCAATCCCGGCACGATCTTCCTCGGGCTTCGCGGCGGCGCGGCGATGTTCGGCATGGGCCTGTCGCAGGCCGCCGCCGAGAAGCTGGTGGGTCGCGAGGACTACACCGTCACCGAATTGCGCGGCATGGCAATGCAAGGTGCGATCCCGCCCGACGAGCTCTCGGCGATCGCAATGGCGAAGTCGATGGTGAGCTGGCACCAGCGCCACGGCTATTGCGCCAATTGCGGCGCGCGCAGCGCGATGAAGGAAGGCGGCTGGAAGCGCGACTGCCCTTCCTGCAAGGCGGAGCATTTTCCGCGCACCGATCCGGTCGTGATCATGCTGGTGGCATCGGGCGACAAGTGCCTGCTCGGCCGCCAGAAGCAGTTCCCGCCCGGCATGTATTCGTGCCTCGCCGGTTTCGTCGAGGCCGCCGAGACCATCGAGGATGCGGTGCGCCGGGAGATCCTGGAAGAATCGGGCATTCGCTGCACCGACGTGCAGTATTACATGACCCAGCCCTGGCCCTATCCGTCGTCGCTGATGATCGGCTGCAGCGCGCGGGCCGTCAGCGAGGAGATCGTGGTCGACCGCATGGAGCTGGAAGACGCGCGCTGGTTCACGCGCGAGGAGGCCGCCCTGATGCTGACACGGACGCATCCGGACGGGCTCGCCGGCCCGCATCCCTTCGCCATCGCCCATCACCTGCTCGGCCGCTGGGTCCACGACAAGAGCGGCGCATAAGCGAGCGTCGATGGTGCCATCCGGGACTGCGCCACGCATCCTCTGCATCGGCATTCCCGCGCGCGACCTCACCTTCCGGGTCGACGCCGTTCCCGCGCGCGGCAGCAAGGCCAATGCGACCCATCTCGCCGAGATCTGCGGCGGCAACGCGCTCAATGCCGCCATCGCGATCGCACGGCTCGGCGGCCGCGTCGCATTCGCGGGGCCCATGGGCGATGCGCGCGAGACGTCGAGCGGCTTCATTCTCGCGCAGATGGCGCAGGAGGGCATCGACACCATGCACATCGTGCGCATGCCTGACGTAACCACGCCGGTGTCCGCGATCATGATCGAGCCCTCGGGCGAGCGGACGCTGACCATCTATCGCGATCCGGCTCTCTGGACGGTCGAGCTGCCAGATGCCGACAGGCTGCTCGACGGTTGTCAGGCCGTCCTCGTCGAAAGCCGCTGCGCGGCGTTCGCGATATCCCTCTGCACCGAGGCGCGCCGGCGCGGCATTCCCGTCATCGTCGGCGTCGACCGCGCGATGTCCTTGCAGGACGGCCTGCTCACAGCGGCCTCGCATCTGCTGTTCTCCAGCGAGCAGGTTCAGGAGACGGCCGGCATCACCGAAGACGGCGAGGCGTTGAAGCGTCTGGCTAGGCTGACGCCGGCCTTCCTCGCGGCCACCCGCGGCCCGGACGGCACGATCTGGCTGAACGAGGCGGGCGAGCTGGAGGAGACCGCGGCCTTCCCGGTCCAGGCGGTCGATACGCTCGGTGCCGGCGACGTTTTCCATGGCGCCTTCACGCTTCGCCTGGCCGAGGGCGAGGGGGTCAGGGAGGCGCTGCGATTCGCCGCGGCCGCCGCAGCGCTGAAATGCACCCGCCATGGCGGTGGCCAGGCCGCCCCGCAACGCCTTGAAGTTGAAGAGCTTTTGCAGGCGGCGCAGCTGGCGGAGGCCAGCAGGTCGCCGAGATAATGGACTTGATATAGAAATATTTTCTCTATATCAGGGATAGACCGCCCTGAAATGGAACAAAGTTCTTCAAATGACTGACCTCGCTGTCCAGCCTCCCGAGACCAGCCGCCGCCTCGATGCCATCGACCGCAAGATTCTGATGGTACTCCAGGAGGATGCCTCGCTATCAGTCGCCGAGATCGGCGACCGTGTCGGCCTGTCCTCGACCCCCTGCTGGAAGCGCATCCAGCGCCTGGAGGCCGACGGCGTGATCATCAAGCGGGTTGCCCTCGTCGACCAGAACAAGATCGGGCTCGGCATCTCCGTGTTCGTGTCGGTCGAAAGCTCCGACCATTCCGACGCCTGGCTGAAGAAATTCGCCGAGGCCGTCAGTGCCATGCCCGAGGTGATGGAATTCTATCGCATGGCCGGCGACGTCGATTACATGCTGCGCGTCGTCGTCGCGGACATGCAAGCCTATGACGTGTTTTACAAGAAGCTGATCAGCGCCGTGCCGCTGAAGAACGTCACCTCGCGCTTTGCGATGGAGAAGATCAAGTCGGTCACCACGCTGCCGATCCCGGCGGTGGTGGCGGCTTAAGGTTCCTGCCTGCCACGATGGTGGTGCGTTCCCGCTTGCGGGAGAGGGTTGGGGAGAGGGTGCCTCCTCAATGGGACAGTCCTTATGCGGAGAGAGCCCCCACCCGGCGCTCCGCGCCGACCTCCCCCGCAAGCGGGAGAGGTTTTCCGGCCCGCGGCCGATCGATTCAATATGCCGATCTAGCCTGGTTGAAACACCGGCAGCGTGACATTGACACGCGTACCTCCGCCGGAGGCCGCGGCAATCTCGATCGTGCCGCCATGGGCCTCGACCAGATTGCGCACCACTGCGAGACCGAGGCCGGCGCCACCGGTGGCGCGATTGCGTGACTTCTCCAGCCGATGGAACGGCTCCAGCACGGTCTGGCGTTGATCGGCGGGAATGCCCGGCCCTTCGTCGTCGATCGACACGACCATGGCACCATCCTTCAGGGCCGTGCGCACATGCGCGGCATGGCCGTAAGCGAGCGCGTTGTCGATGATGTTGGCGAGGATACGCCGCAGCGCCAGCCGGTCGCCGAGCACGACCGCATTTCGGGCGCGGTCGTCCGTCACCAGCTCGACCGGCTTGCCCTGAACGCGCCGGTCGTGCACCTCGACGGCAATCAGCGCAGCAAGCTCGATCATCTCCTGTGACAGGCCGCCGGCGCCGGCACGCGTCGATAGCAGCGCATCGTCGAGCAGCCGGATCATGTCGTCGATATCGACAACCGCCCGCTGGCGTTCGGCATCGTCAGGGATGTGCTCGACCCGCAACCGCAGCCGCGTCGCGAAGGTCCTGACATCATGGGCAATGCCGCCGACCAGCGTCATGCGCGCGCGCAGCATCTCGGCGAGCCGTCCCTGCAAGCGGTTGAACGCGGCGATGACGGCGCGAATTTCCGGCGCGCTGCGGCGGGCGTCCGGCAGCGTCGGCGGATCAGCCGACAAATCGACGCGATCGACCGCCGCGGCGAGCTGAGCCAGCGGCCGCGTCTCGCGCTGCATGACCAGCAATGCCAGCAACGCCACGATCGAGCCGAACAGGCCCGCGCCGAAGCCGACCGGCAGGCCGAACGGGGTGACCGGCAGGCGGGTATAGGCATCGACGATCAGCATCTCTCCGCTGCGCAGGCCGATGCGGAATTCGATCGCGTTGGCCATCAGCCGCGCTATACGGGGAAACCAGCGGCTGGCGCGATGGTCCGGCGGCGCCACGATTTCCACGGCGCGGCCCGCAAGGCCCGCCGCATAGGTCTCGCGCAACTGCGCCTGCTGCGCGGGCGTCTCACCGGCGACCGGTGTGCCTGAGGGCACAATCCGCGCCACGAATTGCGGCGACGACACCGCATCGAGAACCGTCTGCCGGGAATCGCCGGCGGTGCGCTCGAGCAGCGTTGCAAGCGCATCAAGCCGCGCCGGCGATGGCCGCGTCAGCTCGTTCTCATGCACCGTCGTCCGGTAGAAGATCGCCAGGATGACGGTGACGACCACCGAAAATCCGACCAGCCCGATCAGCGCCAGCCGTGCGGCGAGCGTCACGCGCAGCATCACGACACCTGCCTGACGGGCGCGGTGAACAGATAGCCGCCATTGCGCACCGTCGTGATCAGGTTGGAGCCCGGGCTTGCGGCGTCGAGCTTGCGACGCAGCCGCGAGATCAGCATGTCCACGGTGCGGTCGAACGGCTCGGCCGAACGGCCACGGGTCCAGTCGAGGATCTGGTCGCGCGTGAGCACTCGGCGCGGGCGTTGCACGAAGCAGCCGAGCAGGTCGAATTCCGCGCTCGTCAGCTGCGGCGCAGCCGTCTCGGCCTCGGGCGTCTCCACGCTGCGGGAGTCGAGATCAATCACGAAGCGGTCGAATGCGAAACGCCGGACCAGAGGCTTTGCAGGCGTGCCATTGGCGCGGCGAAGGATGGCGCGCACCCGCGCGAGCAGTTCGCGTGGACCAAACGGCTTTGCAAGGTAGTCGTCGGCACCCATCTCGAGGCCGACCACGCGGTCGATTTCGTCGCTCTTGGCCGTGAGCATCAGGATCGGGACGGAATCATCGGCGCGCAGGCGGCGGCAGATCGACAACCCGTCCTCACCCGGCAACATCAAATCGAGGATGACGAGGTCGGGTCGTAGGCGCTGGAGCATCTGATCCATCGCCTTGCCGTCGGCGACGCAAGCGACCTCGAAGCCCTCGCGCCGCATGAAGTCGGCGACGAGGCGGCTGATCTCGGGATCGTCCTCCACCATGAGAATCGTGGCCGCTTGCGTGTTCATCGCCGCATTGTGGACGACCGCGCCCGCCGCGCAAGGGCGGCGGCGATCTTGTTACAAAGTGTTACATCGGGCTGACAAAGCCATAACAATCGTTTCGTCCCGGCAATGCGTCGCAGACGCGGCCCGACCAGTCTCCCCTCATGGCTGCCGCTTACGGCAGTCCCCAGAAGGAGACGACAAGCATGACCAAGTTCTTCCTTACCTCCCTCGTCATCGGCGGCCTCTCGGTTGCCGCGGCGGCCGATGCCAATGCCTGGACCCGGTCGGCGACGGCGAACGGGCCGCGCGGCACCTCCAGCGTCAACGTGACGGGAGGCTGCGCCAACGGAAGCTGCTCGCGCAACGTCACCCGCACGGGTCCGGCCGGCAACACCTACACCCGGACCGGGACTGTCTCGCGCTGAGCTCCTCGACGTCGTCGCCGCGTTCGCCCTGCGCGGCGACGACCCGCCTCACCAGATCAGAAAGGATCAGCATCGTGCCACCGATTTTCCGCTTCCTGCCGCAAACTGCGGCCATCGTCGCCCTCGTCGCCTCGACCTCCGCGTCTGCCCAGAGCCAGTTGCAAACGCAGATCACGCCGCAGATGCGCAGCGAAGCACGGGCGGTCATGCAGGCTTGCCGTGCCGACTATGACCGCCTTTGTAGCGGCGTTACGCCGGGTGGAGGACGCATCCTGGCCTGCCTGCAAACTCATGCCGGCCAGCTCACCTCGACCTGCGCGCAAGCTCTGCCTCGCGCGCAGGCGCTGAGGGACGGAGCCGCCAGCGCCGGCGTCGCGCCGAAGTAGGAGGCCGCCATGGGTTACGCGTCCATCCTGCTCGACCCGACGCTCCGTCGCGTGATCCTGTTCACCGCGATCGGCCTGATGCTACTCGAATACGGCATCGGGCGGCTCGCACATCAGGACACCCACGACTGGCGCGAGAGCGTCGCGTCGTTCGGTGTCGCGCTGGGGCAGAATTTGCTCCGCGCGGTCGAAGCCGGAATTCTCGCCGTACCGTTCGCCTTCCTGTACGAGCACCGGCTGTTCGACTTCGAACAGACCAGCCTGCCTGCGCTCGCGGGATTATTCCTGGGCAGCGAGCTTCTCTATTACTGGCAGCATCGCGCCTCGCATCGCATTCGCTGGATGTGGGCGACGCATGCGGTGCATCACTCGACCACGCGGCTGAACCTGACGGCGGCGATCCGGCTCGGCTGGACCGGCAACATCTCGGGCAATTTCCTGTTCTTCCTGCCGCTGGCGCTGATCGGCTTTCACCCGCTCGCGATCGTCGCAATGCTGGGGATCAATCTGCTGTACCAGTTCTTCATCCACAGCGAGTTCGCGCCGAAGCTCGGCGTGCTCGAATGGGTGCTCAACACGCCGAGCCATCATCGCGTGCATCACGCCTGCAACACGCCGTGCCTCGACAAGAACTATGGCGGCATCCTGATCGTGTTCGACCGGCTGTTCGGCACCTTTGCCGAACAGCCCAGCGACCAGCCGCTCCGCTTCGGCCTGGTCGGAGGCACGCCGTCCTTCAATCCGATCCGCATCGCGCTGGGCGAATGGATCGCGATGCTGGGCGACGCATGGAAGGCGCGGGGCGCGGGCGCGAAGCTGCGCGCCCTGTTCGGACCGCCCGAAGGCTGAGCGCGCGCAGGCGCTCAGATCTTCTGATTGTACTCGCCGACTTCCGGATGCGTCCGCAGCACGCTGTTCACCATCTCGAACATGTCGTGCATGCGCTGCTCGGAGACCGGGCTCTCGACCACGACGACGAGCTCGGGCTTGTTGGAGGAGGCGCGCACCAGGCCCCAGCTGCCGTCCTCGACCGTGACGCGCACGCCATTGACGGTGACGAGATCGCGGATCGCCTGTCCTCCGATCTTGGCGCCCTTGGCCTGCAAGCCTTCGAAGTGCTTCACCACCTGCTCGATGACGCCGTACTTGGTCTCGTCGGCGCAATGCGGCGACATGGTCGGCGACGACCAGGTTTTCGGCAGCGCATCCTTCAGGTCAGCCATCGACTTGCCGGGGGCGCGGTCGAGCATGTCGCAGATCGCGAGCGCCGAGACGAGTCCGTCGTCATAGCCGCGCCCATAAGGCTTGTTGAAGAAGAAATGGCCGGATTTCTCGAAGCCCGCGAGCGCGCCGGTCTCGTGGGTGCGGCGCTTCATGTAGGAATGGCCGGTCTTCCAATAGGCGGTCTTCGCGCCTTGCTTCTGCAGCACGGGATCGGTGATGAACAGGCCGGTCGACTTCACGTCGACGATGAAATGCGCGTCCTTGTGGATCGCCGACATGTCGCGCGCCAGCATCACGCCGACCTTGTCGGCGAAGATCTCCTCGCCGGTATTGTCGACGACGCCGCAGCGGTCGCCGTCGCCGTCGAAGCCGAGGCCGACATCGGCCTTGTGATGCAGTACCGCGTCGCGGATCGCGTGCAGCATCTCCATGTCTTCGGGGTTCGGATTGTATTTCGGGAAGGTGTGGTCGAGCTCGGTGTCGAGCGGGATGACCTCGCAGCCGATCGCCTCCAGCACCTGCGGCGCGAACGCGCCGGCGGTGCCGTTGCCGCAGGCGGCGATGACCTTGAGCTTGCGCTTCAGCTTCGGACGATTGGTGAGATCGGCAATGTAGCGCGCCGGATAATTCTCGTGGAACTGGTAGGAGCCGCCGGCCTCGTTCTTGAACTCGGCATTGAGCACGATCTCCTTCAGCCGCGTCATCTCGTCGGGGCCGAAGGTCAACGGACGGTTGGCGCCCATCTTGACGCCGGTCCAGCCGTTGTCGTTGTGCGAGGCGGTGACCATCGCAACGGCGGGCACGTCGAGATCGAACTGCGCGAAATAGGCCATCGGCGTCACCGCAAGCCCGATGTCGTGGACCTTGCAGCCCGCCGCCATCAGGCCGGAAATCAGCGCGTATTTGATCGAGGCCGAATAGCCGCGGAAGTCGTGGCCGGTGACGATCTCCTGTTTGACGCCGAGCTCGGCGATCAGCGCGCCAAGACCCATGCCGAGTGCCTGCACGCCCATCAGGTTGATTTCCTTCTGGAACAACCAGCGCGCGTCGTACTCGCGAAAGCCCGTCGGTTTCACCATCGGCTCGGATTCGAAGGCGTAGGTGTTGGGCAGCAGGACGGATTTCGGCTTCGGGAACATTGAGACGATCTCGTGAAAAGAGCAGGAATTGAGGCAGCCTTAGCGAATGCCGGGCCGCAGCGGAAGGCGGGAATGAGGGCTTATGGCCGATAATTGCGGCAGTTTGGTAACGAAGAAACGTTACCGCCGGGGCGGTGGAAGCAAAGAAATCACGTTTGAAATGGACGGCGCCCGATCGCCACAGGCTTTCGCCTATTGCTCCAGCACCATCTGGCCGTTGGAATATTCGAAGCGCTTCAGGCGCGACAGGAAGGAGAGGCCGAGCAGGTTCTCCGACAGCGCCTCGTCGGGCAGCACCATGGCGTCGACGTCGCGCACGATGAGACCGCCGACGTCGAGCATGGCGATGCGGGTGCGCGCGGCCTTGATGGTGCCGTTGGCGGTGGAGACGGTGGCATTGTACGCGCTGCGCGAGGGACGCAGGCCAAAGCGGGCGGCCGAGGTCTCATTGAGCGCAACCACGGAGGCGCCGGTGTCGACCATGAAGCCGATGCGCTGGCCGTCGATCCGGCCCTCAGTCTGGAAATGACCGCGACCGTCGCGGGAAATGGCGAGGCTGCGGCCGCCGGCCGGCGCGGTCGCGGCAACGGCGACAGTGGTCCGCGGCGCCGAGGTTGCGGAGGCCGAACTCATCTTGTCGGCCAGCTGCGCCATGAAAGTGCCGAGGCCGATCAGGACGGCCGCGAAGATCATAATGTTACGCATTACACCACTTCCGAGCCGGAAAGCCCGATTTCACCACGCGACAAGGCTGACCGCGAGCGGAGCTACGCCGGCGCCCGTGTCATTTTGACGAAAAGGATGAGCGGACGGTTAATGCGCCGCCGCGTTTCTCACGTCCCGCGCGGCTTCGCCCGCCTTGTCGGCACCGCGCTCGCCGGATCGTCCGGCCAGGGATGACGGGGATAGTGGCCGCGCAGGTCGGAGCGCACGGCGGCGTAGCTGCCGCGCCAGAAGCCGGGGAGATCGCGCGTCACCTGCACCGGGCGCTGCGCCGGCGACAGCAGTTCCAGCACCAGCGGCACCTTGCCGGCCGCAATCGAGGGATGGGTGTTGAGGCCGAACAATTCCTGCAGCCGCACTGCGATGGTCGGCCCCTGCTCGGCCTCGTAGTCGATCGCGAGCACGCTTCCCGTCGGCGCCTCGAAATGCGTCGGTGCCTCGCGATCGAGCCGCGCGCGCATCTCCCACGGCAGCAGCGCCATCAATGCATCGGAGAGATCGCCGGGCGAAATGTCCTTCAGCGCGATCTTGTCGTAGAGCGCCGGCACCAGCCAATCGTCGCGCCGCGCGATCAATCCGTCGTCGGTAAGATCCGGCCAGCTATCTCCTTCGGCCTTGCGCAGGAACATCACGCGGTCGCGCCATTGCTTGGCGGCCTTCGACCAGGGCAGCCGGTCGAGGCCCGCGGCGATCAATCCATCCGCGAAGATGCGCGCGGTGTCCTCCGAGGGAGACACGGCCATCGTCGCCTCGGACAGCGTGATCGCATGCAGCACACGCTTGCGCCGCGCGCGCAGCGCCATGGCGCCGCGATCGAACGAGATCTCGTCGGCGGTAGCGATATGCTCGGCGAAATGCCGTTCGATCTCGCCCTCGGAGATCTGCGCAGCGAGCAGGATTCGTCCGCTCGCCGCCGTTCCCGTCATTTCGCCGATCGCGATGTAGGGCGCGCGGGCGAGCGAGGAGGTCTGCTCGACGGCGGCGCCGCGGCCATTGGCAAGGACAAAACTGCCATTGCCGCGATTGCGGGCAACCCGGTCCGGGAAGGCATAGGCCAGCATCAGGCCGGTCGAGAGATCCTCCTGCGGTCCAGCCTTCTCCGAGGCCGCAACCTGCGAGGCCCAGCGCCGCGCGAGGTCGCGCGCGCTGGCAGCGCGCGGCGAGCGATCACGGCGGAACTGGTCGCGCCGGTGCTCGAGATCGACGCTGTCACCGCCAAGCCCGCGCTCGGTGATGATGGCGGCGATCTCGGCGGCGGCTTCGCCCTCGCCGGCGCGATGCGAATCCACGATCATGCGCGCCAGCCGCGGCGGCAGCGCCAGCGCGCGCAGGCTCTTGCCTTCGGCGGTGATGCGGCCGTCGCCATCGAGCGCGTTGAGCTCCACGAGCAGGCTCTTGGCCTCTTTCCACGCGGGCCCCGGCGGCGGATCGAGGAACGACAGCGCGGCGGGATCGCTGACGCCCCATTGCGCGAGATCGAGCACCAGCGAAGACAGGTCGGCACTCAGGATTTCCGGCTGGGTGTAGGGCGCGAGCGAGGCCGTCTGCGGCTCGTCCCAGAGCCGGTAGCAGACCCCGGGCTCGGTACGGCCGGCGCGGCCGCGGCGCTGGTCCACCGCCGCGCGCGCGGCGCGCACGGTCTCGAGCCGCGTGAGGCCGATATCGGGCTCATAGCGCGGCACACGGGCAAGCCCGGAATCGACCACGATGCGCACGCCTTCGATCGTCAGCGAGGTCTCCGCGATCGAGGTCGCCAGCACCACCTTGCGCATGCCCCTGGGCGCCGGCGAAATGGCGCGGTCCTGCACGGCGGCATCGAGCGCGCCGAACAGCGGCACGATCTCGATCGAAGCATCCTGCACGCGCTCGGAGAGGAAGTTCTGGGTGCGGCGGATTTCGGCGGCGCCCGGCAGGAACGCCAGCACGGAGCCGCTGTCGGCCCGCAGCGCGGAGGCGATCGCATCCGCCATCTGCCGCTCGATCGGCGCATCCGCCTTGCGGCCGAGATAGCGGGTCTCGACCGGAAAGGCGCGTCCCTCGCTCTCGACGACGGGCGCATCGCCGAGCAGTTTTCCGACACGCGCGCCATCGAGCGTCGCCGACATCACGAGGATGCGCAAATCTTCGCGCAGGCCGGTCTGCGCGTCGCGGGCCAGCGCGAGGCCCATGTCGGCGTCGAGCGAGCGCTCGTGGAATTCGTCGAACAGGATGGCGGCAACGCCCGAGAGTTCGGGATCGTCGAGGATCTGGCGGGTGAAGATGCCCTCCGTCACCACCTCGATGCGGGTCGCGCGCGAGACCTTCGAGCCGAAGCGGACGCGATAGCCGACGGTGTCGCCGGCGCGCTCGCCGAGCGATTTGGCCATGCGGTCGGCGCTGGCCCTCGCCGCGATGCGCCGCGGCTCCAGCACGATGATCTTCTTGTCCCTGGCCCAGGGCGCATCGAGCAGAGCCAGCGGCACGCGCGTGGTCTTGCCGGCCCCGGGCGGCGCCACCAGCACGGCGGCATTGTGCGCCTCCAGCGTGCGCGAGAGCTCGTCGAGCACGGCATCGATGGGGAGGGGCGTGTCGAAGCTGCGGGGCAAAAGTCTATCCGTTCGTCATGCCCGGCCTTCTGCGGGGCATTCACGTCTTACCTCTGGCTCCGTCATTCCGGGGTGGTCCGAAGGACCAGACCCGGAATCTCGAGATTCCGGGTTCGCGCTATGCGCGCCCCGGAATGACAGGGCCACAAGGGCCGTCGCGAATAACCAGCCTGCCCTCAGCCCTGCACCGGCGGACGGCCGATGCTGTCGTAGGTGAAGCCGGCGGCTTCCATCTCCTCGGGGCGGTAGATGTTGCGGAGGTCGACGACGACGGGCTGCGCCATGACGCTCTTGAGCCGGTCGAGATCGAGCGCGCGGAACTGCACCCATTCGGTGACGATGACGAGTGCATCGGCGCCTTGCGCGCAGGAATAGGCATCCTCGCAATAGGTGATGCTCGGCAGCTCGCCCTTGGCCTGCTCCATGCCGACGGGATCGTACGCCTTGACCTTGGCGCCCATATCGATCAGGCCCGTCACCAGCGGGATCGACGGCGCATCGCGCATGTCGTCGGTGTCGGGCTTGAAGGTGAGGCCGAGCACCGCGATAGTCTTGCCGCGCAGATTGCCGCCGAGCGCCTGGCTCACCTTGCGCGCCATCGCGCGCTTGCGGTTCTCGTTCACCGCCAGCACGGATTCGACGATGCGCAAGGAGACGTCGTAATCCTGCGCGATCTTGATCAGCGCCTTGGTGTCCTTCGGGAAGCACGAGCCGCCGAAGCCGGGACCGGCATGCAGGAACTTGGTGCCGATGCGGTTGTCGAGGCCAATGCCGCGCGCGACCTCCTGCACGTTGGCGCCGGCCTTCTCGGAGAGATCGGCGATCTCGTTGATGAAGGTGATCTTGGTCGCAAGGAACGCGTTCGCGGCGTATTTGATCATCTCCGCGGTGCGGCGCGCGGTGAACATCAGCGGCGCCTGGTTCAGCGACAGCGGGCGGTAGATGTCGCCCATCACCTTGCGGCCGCGCTCGTCGGAGGTGCCGACCACGACGCGATCGGGAAACTTGAAGTCGCGGATCGCGGCGCCCTCGCGCAGGAACTCGGGGTTCGAGGCGACCACGACATCGGCGTTCGGATTGGTCTCGCGAATGATGCGCTCGACCTCGTCGCCGGTGCCGACAGGCACGGTCGACTTCGTCACCACGACGGTGAAGCCGGACAGCGACTGCGCGATCTCCTTCGCCGCGGCGTAGACATAGGAGAGATCGGCGTGACCGTCGCCGCGGCGCGACGGCGTGCCGACCGCGATGAAGACGGCATCGGCATCCGCGACCGGCTTCGACAGGTCCGTGGTGAAGTCGAGCCGCTTGGCCTTGACGTTGGTCGCGACCAGCTCGTCGAGGCCGGGCTCATAGATCGGGATCTCGCCGCGGTGGAGCGCCGCGATCTTCTTCTCGTCCTTGTCGACGCAGGTGACGTCGTGACCGAAATCGGCAAAGCAGGCGCCGGACACCAGTCCCACATAGCCCGTGCCGATCATCGCGATGCGCATGAAAAGTCCCTGTCTTGAATTGGTTAACGAAACGAAACCCCGACGCCGGGCGGTTTAGCATTTTCCCGAGCGGAAGGAACAGTCCGCATGCAAAAAAGCGGCACGGGAATTGAACCGGTAAAGAAGTCGGAAACCGTGGAGGCCCCACACTGCCCCACACCCGAACAGGACGGCCGGAACACGCCTCGAAAAGGGACACCATGGCACCATCAGGCACAATCGCAGGGAGCGGAGGCACCGAGGCCTCTTCCGCCGCGCGTGTCGACTGGGTCGACTACGCCAAGGGCATCTGCATCATCATGGTCGTGATGATGCATTCGGTGCTCGGGGTCGAGCTCGCCGCCGGCGAGACCGGTTTCATGCATGTTGCCGTGGCCTTCGCAAAGCCGTTCCGGATGCCGGATTTCTTCCTGATCTCCGGCCTGTTCCTGCCGCTGGTGATCGACCGGGACTGGCGGACCTATCTCGACCGCAAGGTCGTGCATTTCGCCTATTTTTATGTCGTCTGGGTGACGATCCAGTTCGCCTTCAAGGCGCCGGCTTTCGCGGCTGAGACGGGCTGGCACCATGTTGGCTTCCTGTATCTGGAATCCTTCATCGAACCGTTCGGCACGCTGTGGTTCATCTATCTCCTGCCGATCTTCTTCGTCGTCACAAAACTGACACGCAAGATGCCGCCGCTCGCGGTCTGGCTCGTCGCCGCCGCGCTGGAGACGGCCCGCATCTCGACCGGCTGGACCGTCATCGACGAGTTCTGCGCGCGCTTCGTCTATTTCTATTCAGGCTATCTGTTCGCGCCTTACGTGTTCGCGCTGTCGGACCGTGCGCGGAAGCACCCGGCGCTTGCGCTCGCAGCACTGGCGACCTGGGCGCTGGTCAATGCCGGCCTCGTCGTGCTGGGGGCCAGCGAATGGAAGCTCGTCTCGCTCGTGCTCGGCTTTGCCGGCGCCTGCGCGATCATCACGATGGGCACGCTGCTCGCACGCGCCCAGTGGATGAACTTCTTGCGCTTCTGCGGCGAGCATTCGATCGTGATCTATCTCGCCTTCTTCCTGCCTATGGCGGCGACCCGCACGCTGCTGCTGCGCACCGGCATCATTCCTGATATCGGGACGGTGTCGCTGATCGTCACCGTCGCCGGCGTGCTCGGCGCGCTCGCGATCTGGCGGGTGGCGCTCCGGCTCGGCGGCAATTTCCTGTTCGAGCGGCCAGAGGCGTTCTGGATTGCGCCGAAGAAGGCGGGGCCGGTGTTGCAGGCGGCGGAGTAGCGCCATTCTCGGTGTCGTCGCCCGGCTCGACCGGGCGACCCGGTATTCCAGAGACGATCGTTGTTGATCGATAGGCCGCGGCGTACTGGATTCCCCGCTTTCGCGGGGAATGACAGTGGGGTATGTGGCGAATGACAGCGGGGGATAGCGGCATCCGCAAGCCAAAAATCACCCTTCCAAGGCTGTCAAAGCCCGCAAAAATTCATACATTGCGGCCATGCCCAAAAGCTCCCCAAAGACCTCCGCCAAAGCTGACACCAAGGCCGCCGCCGAGACAAAGCCCGCAGCGCCAGCTGCTGCCAAACCGGTCGCGGCGAAGGCGGCGGGCAAGGGCGACCACATCTTCCTGGTCGACGGTTCCGGCTACATCTTCCGCGCCTATCACGCGCTGCCACCGCTCAACCGCAAGTCCGACGGTCTGCAGGTCAATGCCGTGCTCGGTTTCTGCAACATGCTGTGGAAGCTGCTCCGCGACATGCCCGCCGACAACCGGCCGACCCACCTCGCCATCGTGTTCGACAAGTCGGAAGTCACCTTCCGCAACAAGATCTACCCCGAATACAAGGCGCACCGCCCGCCCGCGCCTGACGATCTCATTCCGCAATTCGCGCTGATCCGCGAAGCCGTGCGCGCCTTCGACCTGCCCTGCCTGGAACAGGGCGGCTTCGAGGCCGACGATTTGATCGCGACCTATGCGCGGCAGGCCAGCGAACGCGGCGCCACCACGACCATCGTGTCCTCCGACAAGGATCTGATGCAGCTCGTGAACGACAAAGTCATGATGTACGACACCATGAAGGACCGCCGCATCGGCGTCCCCGAGGTGATCGAGAAGTTCGGCGTGCCGCCGGAGAAGGTCGTCGAAGTGCAGGCCCTCGCCGGCGATTCCACCGACAACGTGCCCGGCGTGCCCGGCATCGGCATCAAAACGGCGGCGCAGCTGATCGTCGAATATGGCGATCTCGAGCAATTGCTGTTCCGCGCCACCGAGATCAAGCAGCCGAAGCGGCGGGCGGCGCTGATCGAGAACGCGGAGAAGGCGCGGATCTCGCGACAACTCGTGTTGCTCGACGACAATGTGAAGCTGGACGTGCCGCTCGACGACCTCGCGGTCCACGAGCCCGACGCGCGCAAGCTGATCGCCTTCCTGAAGGCGATGGAGTTCACGACGCTGACGCGCCGCGTCGCCGATTGTTCGCAGATCGATCCGGCCAATGTCGATGCCGATGCGAGCAACAGCAGCGGCGCCAGGGCTGGCGGCGATGCGGCGAAAGCAAGATCATCCGAGGCCTCGGGCGATCTCTTCACCGCTCCTGCGGCCACCGCAACGGGCGGTGACAAGGGCGACAAGGGCGCCAGCCTGAAAGGCGCGCCGATCTCGCTGGCCACCGCGCGCGAGGAGGCCCTGCGCAAGCTTCCGGTCGACCGAACCAAGTATCAGGCGATCAAGACGCTCAAGGAGCTCAACGGCTTCATCGCGCGCATTCACGACGCCGGTCATGTCGCGATCGAGCTCAAGGCCAACTCCATCGATCCGATGCAGGCCGATTTCTGCGGCATCGCACTGGCGCTGGCGCCGAACGAGGCCTGCTATGTGCCGCTGGCGCACAAGCAGTCCGGCGGCGGCGCCGGCCTGTTCGACGCCGGCCTCGCTCCGGACCAGGTCAAGCATGAGGATGCGATTGAAGCACTGCGGCCGGTGCTGGAATCACCGGGCATTCTCAAGATCGGCTTCGACGTGAAATTCGCCGCCGTGATGCTGGCGCAGCACGGCATCACCTTGCGCAACATCGACGATGCCAAGCTGATCTCCTACGTGCTCGATGCCGGACGAGGTTCGAATGAACTCGACTCGCTCGCCGAGCGCTGGTTCGGCCATGCCATGCTGAAGGAGAGCGAATTGCTCGGCAGCGGCAAGGGCAAGATCACCTTCGACCAGGTGCCGATCGACAAGGCCGCGGCGCTGTCGGCCGAAGGCGCCGACGTCGCCTTGCGGGTCTGGCGCGTGCTGAAGCCGCGCCTCGTCGCCGAGCACATGACGACGGTCTACGAGACGCTGGAGCGGCCGCTGGTCTCCGTGCTGGCACGGATGGAACGGCGCGGCATCTCGATCGACCGCCAGGTGCTGTCGCGTCTCTCCGGCGACTTCGCCCAGACCGCGGCGCGGGTCGAGGCCGAGATCCAGGAGATCGCGGGCGAGCCGGTCAACGTCGGCAGCCCCAAGCAGATCGGCGACATCCTGTTCGGCAAGATGGGACTGTCCGGCGGCACCAAGACCAAGACCGGCGCATGGTCAACCACCGCACAGGTACTCGACGATCTCGCCGAGCAGGGCCACGATCTCCCGAAGAAGATTCTGGAGTGGCGCCAGGTCTCGAAGCTGAAATCGACCTACACTGACGCGCTGCCGACTTACGTCAACCCGCAGACCCATCGCGTGCACACGACCTACGCGCTGGCCGCGACCACGACGGGGCGGCTGTCGTCGAACGAGCCGAACCTGCAGAACATCCCTGTTCGTACCGAGGACGGCCGCAAGATCCGCCGCGCCTTCATCGCAACGCCCGGGCACAAGCTCGTCTCCGCCGATTATTCGCAGATCGAGCTGCGTCTGCTGGCGGAGATCGCCGACATTCCCGTGCTGAAGCAGGCGTTCCGCGACGGCCTCGACATTCACGCCATGACGGCGTCGGAGATGTTCGGCGTGCCGATCAAGGGCATGCCGAGCGAGATCCGCCGCCGCGCGAAAGCAATCAATTTTGGCATCATCTACGGCATCTCCGCGTTCGGGCTCGCCAATCAGCTCGGCATCGCCCGCGAGGAAGCCTCAGCCTACATCAAGAAATATTTCGAGCGTTTCCCCGGCATCCGCGCCTACATGGACGAGACGCGCGATTTCTGCCGCAGCCACGGCTACGTCACCACGCTGTTCGGCCGCAAGATGCACTATCCCGACATCAAGGCCTCCAACGCCTCGGTGCGCGCCTTCAACGAGCGCGCCGCGATCAACGCGCGGCTGCAAGGCACCGCCGCCGACATCATCCGCCGCGCCATGACGCGGGTGGAGGACGCGCTCGCGGCAAAGAAACTCTCGGCGCAGATGCTGCTCCAGGTGCATGACGAGTTGATCTTCGAGGTGCCGGACGCCGAAGTCGAGGCGACGCTGCCGGTCGTGCAGCACGTGATGCAGGACGCGCCGTTCCCGGCCGTGAACCTCTCGGTGCCGCTGCATGTCGATGCGCGTGCTGCGAATAATTGGGACGAGGCGCATTAGCGCGCCACATACTCAGCCTGCGAACGCAGGGACCCATAGCCACAGGATCGCGTGGGGCGAAGATTGCCCATGACCATGCCGTGTCAAACTTCTCCCTGGGGGTATGGGTCCCCCGCGTTCGCGGGGACGACACTGAAGTGGTCTGCGGGGACCGAATTGTCCTCCGAGCAATTGCACGATGGCCCAGTGCGGCCTTGCATATTAGAACCGTACCGTCTTCCACCCCGGTTCACCCATGCCCCACACATCCGCCCTGCTCGGCTTTGCCCTCGTCTGCCTCGGTCTCGTGCTGACGCCGGGGCCGAACATGATCTATTTGATCTCGCGCTCGATCACGCAAGGACCGGCTGCCGGCATCGTCTCGCTCGGCGGCGTCGCGCTCGGCTTCGTGTTCTACATGCTGTGCGCGGCGTTCGGCATCACCGCGCTGCTGCTCGCTGTTCCCTTTGCCTATGACGCGCTGCGCTTTGCCGGCGCCGGCTATCTGCTGTGGCTCGCCTGGCAGGCGGTGAAGCCGGGCGGACGCTCGCCATTCCAGGTAAAGCAGCTCGCGATCGACAGCCCGCGCAAATTGTTCGCGATGGGCTTTGTCACCAATCTGCTCAATCCGAAGATCGCGATGCTGTATCTTGCGCTGCTGCCGCAGTTCATCGATCCCGCCGCCGGCAGCGTGCTGACGCAGTCAGTCGTGCTGGGCGCGATCCAGATCGCGATCAGCGTCAGCGTCAACGCGATGATCGCGCTGGCCGCCGGATCGATCGCGCTGTTCCTGGCGAACCGGCCGAGCTGGATGCTGGTGCAGCGCTGGCTGATGGGCACGGTGCTGGCCGGGCTTGCCGTGCGGATGGCGGTGGAAGCGAAGAAGGTGTGAGATATTTCTTCACCCTCCCCTGGAGGGGGAGGGTCGGCTCGCATTGAGCGCAGCGACGGGGTGGGGTGAGAGTCCCTCCCCGCCGAACACTGCCCGCGTTGAGAGATCACCCCACCCCGCTCGCGCTGCGCGCGATCGACCCTCCCCCTCCAGGGGAGGGTAGGAGCTTCCCATCAATCCAGCTTCGCCTCCATGCCCCGCTTCACCGCCGGGCGGGCCATCAGGGCCTCGTACCAGCGCTTGACGTTGGGAAAATCGGCCAGATCAACCTTGTGGCGAGGATGGCGCCAGGCCCAGCCCAGGATGGCAAAATCGGCAATCGAGAGGTCGCCGGCGACGAAGTCGTGGTCGGCGAGGCGGCGGTCCAACACGCCGTAGAGCCGGCGCGTCTCGGCCATGTAACGCTTCAGGCCGTAGGCACGGTCCTGCTCGTTTTCGAGCGCGATGAAATGGTGCACCTGGCCGGGCATCGGGCCGAAGCCGCCCATCTGCCACATCAGCCATTCGTAGACCGGGACGCGCGCGCCCAGCGATTTCGGCAGGAATTTGCCGGTCTTTTCACCGAGATAGAGCAGGATCGCGCCGGATTCGAAGATGCTGACGGGCTTGCCGTCCGGGCCGTCGGGGTCGACGATTGCCGGGATCTTGTTGTTCGGGGAGAGCTTCAGGAATCCCTCGGCCATCTGCTCGCCCTTGGTGATGTTCACCGGGAACACCTTGTAGGGCAGCCCCATCTCCTCCAGCGCGACCGAGATCTTGCGGCCGTTCGGCGTGTTCCAGGTGTGCAGCTCGATGGTCATTTTCGCTTCCTTCCCATGCCCGTTTCCTCCCGGAGGAGGCGTCGGCCCGATCCGGGCTCTCACCTACTCCAGAAGGTCGCGCCCCCACAACCGGCGGCCGGGGATGGCCGATCCCTGTTGACGAGGGACGCCCCCTCTGGAATGTCGCTGCTGTCGCGGATAAATTCCGCCTTCTTTAAAAACGTTGTTCGAGGGACCGCTGTGTCGAAATCTGCCTCCCGCGCCCGCCTGTTCGAAATCATCCGCCGGCGCTCCTTCGGCCGCGGCGAGGTGACGCTCGCGTCGGGCCGCAAGAGCGATTTCTACTTCAACCTCAAGCCGACCATGCTCGACCCCGAGGGGGCGACGCTGCTCGCCGAACTGACCTATGAGACGCTGAAGGACGACAATCTCGATTTCATCGGCGGGCTCGAGATGGGCGCGGTGCCGCTCGCCGGCGCGCTGGCGCAGATCTCATGGATCAAGGGCCATCCGATCGCGGCGTTCTTCGTGCGCAAGAAGCCGAAGGAGCACGGCGCCAAGCTCGCGATCGAAGGCCTGCCCAAGGGCGAGACGCTGGCCGGCAAGCGCGTCGTGATCGTCGAGGACGTCACCACGACGGGTGGCTCGGCGATGAAGGCGGTGGAATCCGTGCGCGAGACCGGCGCCGAAGTGGTGCTGGTGCTGACCATGGTCGACCGCGAGGAAGGCGCCACCGACACGTTCGGCGCGGCCGGCCTGCCGTTCCGCTCGCTGTACAAGGCCTCGGAATTCTTGAAGGGGTAGCGATTCTCGCTCCCGTGTCCCGGGCGCGGCGCAGCGCCCCCGGCGATGCGCCGCTGAACCGGGACCCAGTCTTGTTTTCCGATCCGCATGGGCCCCGGCTCTGCAGCGCACCGCTGAAGGAGCGCTGCGCAGCGTCCGGGGCACGAGACCGGCTCCCTCCTCAACCGCTCATTTACCATCCCACGTTATGGTGAATCATGTGCTGAGTTCCCTTGGGGATCCCGGCCGGTTCAGTAGCGTCGGGTGGAGTGAGCGTTGCGTACAGTCCTGTCCCATGCGCGCCGGCGGCGTCGCGCGATGCTTGTAGCCGCCGCGCTTGCAGCACCGCTGCTTGCGGCTCCCGCCCCGGTTTCGGCCGAAGGCCTGTTCGACTTCTTCTTCGGCGGCATGCAACAGCAGCGGCCGCAGCGCGAGGTGCCGCAGCAGGCGAACTCCTACGCCGATCCCTTCACCGGCCAGCAGAATGCCGCAACCCAGCCATATGTGCCGCCAACCCGCTCGGCTGCCGCCGGCGGCTCCGGACCTGCCTTCTGCGTGCGCAGCTGCGACGGCAAATATTTCCCGCTGATGCGCGGCCTCGCCTCGCCGGCGCAGATGTGTCAGGCGTTCTGTCCCGCCAGCGCGACCAAGGTCTATTTCGGCTCCTCGATCGACGGTGCGGCGTCGCAGACCGGCGAGCGCTATGCCGACAGCGAGAACGCCTTCGCCTATCGCAAGGCGCTGCGTTCGGACTGCACCTGCAACGGCCGCGAGCCGGTCGGCCTTGCCCCGGTCGATCTCGCGCTGGACTCCTCGCTGAAAGCCGGCGATGTCATTGCCACCACCGACGGCCTCGTCGCCTATACCGGCATTCGCGTCGGCAACGACCAGGCTGCCGACTTCACCCCGGTCGCCTCCTATCCCGGCCTCACCGCCCAGGTCCGCGCCCGCCTCGGCGAGATGAAGGTGGCCCCGGTGCGCGCCGAGACGGTGTCGGCGGATGCGCCCGCCGCGGAGATCGTGCGTGAGACGCTGCCCAATGTGACGGTGCCGAAGACGACGGCGCAGAAATCGGCGAAGCGGGCTGGGTTGGAGTAGTAGCAAGGATTGTCATTCCGGGACGATGCGACAGCATCGAACTATGGTGCGCAATTGCGCACCTGAGAATCTCGAGATTCCGGGTTCATCGCTGCGCGATGCCCCGGAATGACGGCGAGCGCGCCGTCACCTCCCGATGATCACCCCGATCACGTTCGGCGCCGCCAGATATTTCTCCTCGATCGCCGCGCGCGCGGCCGCGCGGTTTTCCGCCGTCAGCAATCCGCGCTTCTCCGCCAAAATCATCCAGCAGAACCCCCACCAGTCCGTCAGCATGCCCTGATCGCCGACGAGGTCGTAGCCCTGCTCCGCCGCGAAGATACGCGCCTGCGCTTCGTCCAGCGTGTCCAGGAAAAGATGATCCTCGGTCGAGAACAGTTCGTCGCTGACGTCGTCGATGGTGTAGCCCCAGATCGACTGGCACACCGCGTTGAACTCGCGGTCGAACTGGTCGTCGTCGATCCGCTGGCGCCGCGCCGCCTGATGCAGCCGCGACAGCGAGCGCGCGAAATCGGCGATCCGGGTGAGGGCAAATTGATCGAAGGCGATGGTGGACATCTAGTCCTCGCAAAGTCTGACAGACGCTAGATATTGTGTCGGCAACGCGCCGAATCACAATGATATATCAAAGACTTGCTAAAGTGTTCTTAATTTGTTCTGGACACGCCGAAATTTCAGGAGCAGCGCGAGGCCGCAATGGCGTGGACGCGGCGGTCGCCGAGCAGATGCGCCACAAAGCCCCGGGCCGGAAAGATCTTCGCGAAGGCGGCATCGCGGATGCTGAGGCCGCCGGCATAGGCGCCGAACGCCGGCATCACCGCGCGCATCCCGTCGGAGGCGAAGCAGCGGCGCTCCAGGAAGCGGCCGCGCGCCGAGACCCGCGCCTTGGGATGGAGATGGCCGGCGACCTCGCCGCGCGCGCCGGTCGGCTCGTGACGGAAGGTGATCGGACCGATCGCAACCTCGTCCGCGACTGTGCCGCCGAGATCGCGCGGCAGCATCGGATCGTGGTTGCCGGAGATCCAGATCCAGTCGCGACCGGTCTGGAGCGCGGCGACGGCATCGCGATCGTCCGGCGACAACCGCTCATGTGCGAAGCGATCGTGAAAGCTGTCGCCGAGTGCGATGACCGTGCGCGGATCATGGCGGGAGATGACTGCAGCCAGGCGGCTCAGCGTCGCCAGCGTGTCGTAAGGCGGCAGCAGCACGCCGCGGGTGGCGAAGCTGGAGCCTTTTTCCAGATGCAGGTCGGAGACGACGAGCAGGCGCTGCTCTTCCCAGAACAGTGCGCCGGAGAGATCGGCGGCGAAGGTCACATCGCTGATGGCAACTGTGGACACGCGCATGTCGTCGACATCCCCCGAAACCTGCGCGCCTGTCGTCACGTCAAGAACCTGCTGCTATCCCATCGCCTCTTTGACGAGCTCGTCGGCGGCTTCCGCCAAGAGCTCGTCTGCAGCTTCGCCATAGACTGACTCGCGGCCGATTTCCAGCATTACGGGCACGGCCAGGGGGGAGACGCGGTCGAGTTCCCGGTGCGTGATGCGGCCGTGGATGCGCGTCAGCATGTCGCTGAGGCGGCGCAGATCGAGCAAGCCGGTAGCGGCATCGGCGCGCGCGGCGCGCAGGAGGACGTGATCGGCCTGGTGCTTGCGCAGCACGTCATAGACGAGATCGGTCGAAAACAGCACCTGGCGTCGGCTCTTCTCTTCGCCGGTGTGCCGGCGGGCGATCAGGCCGGAGATGATGGCGCAGTTTCGGAACGTGCGCTTCATCAGCGCGGACTCGGCGAGCCAGGCCTCAAGATCGTCGCCGAGCATGTCGGGGTCGAACAGCGCGTTGAGATCGATGCGGCCGTCGCGGATCATGGAGGAGAGATCGCCGAGCCCCCAGATCGCCACCGCATATTCATTGGCGACAAAGCCGAGCGGGCGCGCGCGGGCGCGCTCCAGCCGGCGCGTCAGCAGCATGCCGAGGGTCTGATGCGCGAGACGTCCCTCGAAGGGATAGCAGACCAGATAATGCTTGTTGGCGCGCGGAAAGCTCTCGACCAGAAGCTCGCGCACCGCGGGCACGCGGCTGACGTCCTTCTGCAGCGACAACCAGTCGCGCACCTGCTCCGGCAGGCCACGCCAGGCGCGCGCATCATCGAGCAGCCGGCGCACGCGTTCGGCGAGATAGGTCGAGAGCGGGAATTTGCCCCCCATATAGGACGGCACTTTCGGGTCCTTGTCATGCGCGCGCGAGACACAGACCTGGTCCTCGACCAGCGTCTCGTAGCGCACCACCTCGCCTGAGAACACGAAGGTATCGCCGGGCGAGAGGCCCTCGATGAAGGCTTCCTCGATCTCGCCGAGCAGCCGGCCGCCGCGTGCGATCACGCCGGTGGAGCCCGTACCGCCGCCGCGCGAGCGCACCAGGCGAACCTTGAGCATGTCGTCCTCGACGATGGTGCCGACATTCATCCGGTAGCTCTGCCGCACCTTGGGATTGGCGACGCGCCAGCGTCCTTCCTTGTCCTGCTTGATGCGCGCGAAGCGCTCATAGGTCTTCAGCGCGTAGCCGCCGGAGGCGACGAAATCGACGACATCGTCGAAATCCTGCCGCGACAAATCGGCGTAAGGCGCAGCAGTGCGCACCTCGGCATAGAGTTCATCAGAGAGGAACGGCTCGCCGCAGGCGCAGCCCAGCACATGCTGCGCCAGAACGTCGAGCGCGCCGGTGCGCAGCGGCGGCGTGTCCTGTGCATTCTCGGCAATGGCGTCGATCGCGACGCGGCACTCCAGCACCTCGAAACGATTGGCCGGCACCAGCACCGCGCGCGAGGCCTCGTCGAGGCGATGGTTGGCGCGGCCGATGCGCTGCATCAGGCGCGAGGAGCCCTTGGGCGCACCGATGTTGACGACGAGATCGACGTCGCCCCAATCGACGCCGAGATCGAGCGAGGACGTGCAGACCACGCCGCGCAGCCGGCCCGCCGACATCGCGTCCTCGACCTTGCGGCGCTGGGCAACGTCGAGCGAGCCGTGATGCAGCGCAATCGCAAGGCCGTCGTCGTTCATGGCCCAGAGATTCTGGAACATCATCTCGGCCTGGCTGCGGGTGTTGACGAAGACCAGCGTGGTCTTGTTCGCCTTGATCAGCTCGTAGATCTCGGGGAGCGCGTGGCGCGCGCTGTGACCGGCCCAGGGCAGGCGTTCGCGCGTGTCGAGCATCTCGACTTCAGGCGGCGCGGCACCACCGGCGACGACGATGTCGGCTGCTCGCTCCCGGCCATCGGGCTGCGGCACCAGGAAACGCGCGAGCTGCTCCGGCTCGGCCACGGTCGCCGACAGGCCGATCGCGCGCATCTGCGGCGCCAGCCGCCACAGCCGCGCGAGGCCGAGCGAGAGCAGGTCGCCGCGCTTGGACGTCACCAGCGCATGCAATTCGTCGAGCACGATGCGCTTGAGGGAGGAGAACAGGAACGGCGCATCGTCGGAGGACAGCAGCAGCGCGAGCTGCTCGGGCGTCGTCAGCAGCACATCAGGCGGATAGCGCCGCTGCCGCTGGCGCCGCGATACCGGCGTATCGCCGGTGCGGGTCTCGACCTTGATCGGCAGGCCCATCTCCGCGATCGGCCGCTCGAGGTTGCGCGCGATGTCGACGGCCAGCGCCTTGAGCGGCGAGATGTAGAGCGTGTGCAGGCCGCCGGTCCGTTGCAGGCCGCGGCCGGTGGAGACGAGGCTTTGCTTCGCGCCTGCGTCCCGCTCGACCGCCTGGGTCGAAAGCTCAACCAGCGTCGGCAGAAATCCCGCCAGCGTCTTGCCCGCGCCGGTCGGCGCAATCAACAGGGCCGAGCGGTCCTCACGCGCCTTCTCCAGCAGCGCCAATTGATGCGCACGCGGCGACCAGCCGCGGCTCGCGAACCACGCCTTGAAGCGGTCGGGCAGCAGCGCAGGCGTCTCGGCCTGACTTTTGAGGATACGGCGCGTCACGCCATGACAGGTAAGCCGCGAGAGTGGCTTCGTCGAGGGGTGTGCCCTCCCCGCTGCACGGGGAGGGTGGTCGCTCATGGCATACGGCGCGACCTGAGCACGCGCCTCGTCCTTCGAGACGGCGCTTCGCGCCTCCTCAGGATGAGGCTAAGCAGCATCAGTGCTCGTTGGAACTAGCGCAACGCACACAATCCTCATCCTGAGGGCCCGCCAAAGGCGGGCGTCTCGAAGGATGGCCACAGGCGAGATCGCTCCGCGACGGGCCGCGGTCTCACGCCCCGGCCGGCACCTGATCGAGAAATCCGGTCACGCTTCTGATCCGGCCGTCCTTCAGCACGGCGAAATCAGTGCCCTTGATCGGACTGTCGGCGCCGTCGGGACCGAGGCCCCAGGAAAAGCGGATGTGGTCGCCATAACCGTTGGGCTCGCCGATCAGAGCGAATTTGAAATCGGGAAAGCGCTGCTGCACACCCGCGATCAGCGCCTCGATGCCGTCGCGGCCATCGCCCTTCATCAGGGGATCGACATAGCTCGCATCATTCGTCCAGTTCTCGCCGAGCAGCTCGCGGCGGCGGCCGGCCGAGCGCTCGTTCCAGAGCTCGATGTAGCGGCGGGCGACGGTGGTGGGGTCGGTCATGATGCTCTCCTTCGATGGCGCCGTATTCGGCTGCCGTCACTATCGAAGGTTCGGGAGCGCCAATCGATTACCTCGCAGGTCATGCGCATGATCCGGAAAAGTGTGGAGCGGTTTTCCGATCAGATCATGCGCAAAGAGAACAAAGTCGCGCAAAAAAGAGAGCGCGATGACGTCGTCATCGCGCTCTCTTCGTATGCCTGTAGTTTGCGAAGATTACTTCGCGGCAACCACCATGATCTCGACGGTGTATTGCGGCGCAGCCAGCTTGGCTTCGACGGTGGCGCGCGCCGGGGTGTTGCCGGGCGAGACCCAGGCGTCCCACACCGCGTTCATCTCGCCGAAGGTCTTCATGTCGGTGATGTAGATCGTGGCGGAGAGCAGCTTCGACTTGTCGGTGCCGGCCTTGGCGAGATGGCCGTCGATGGTGGCCAGGATGTCCTGGGTCTGCTTCGTCACGCTTTCGCCGGCCGCCTTGTTGGCGACGACGCCGGCGAGATAGACGGTGTTGCCGTGCACGACGACCTGGCTCATGCGCGGACCGGCTTCGAAACGCTGAATGCTCATTTACGGATCTCCTCACTGGAATGGCGGCCCTGTCTAGCCCAGCACCTCGCGCTCTGCCACCCCTGGCACGCATTGCGTTGCAGGGCACGCATGTGTTGCCCCGCACGCATGCGTTGCCTGCGGCGCATGCGCCGGAGCGGCGCTTGGCGCTTCAAGGAAACTGACTGAAAAAAGCCCAGATCGTCTCGGCGCCGTCGATGTCGCCGTTCTGCGGCCCGAGCAGGCTGGCAGCGACCTTTGGGAAGCGGGCATCCGGCGCAAATCCGGGCATGCGATGGCCGCCATGGTTGACGCGATAGAGCACGACGTCGTGGCCTCCAGGGCAGCGCGATGAGATCCGCGTCACCGTGGACTGGTCCGCAGCGTTGCTGTCGGGCAGATCGGACCGTGCCGCATCGTCGGTCTCGCAGCCGTTGAGCTTGCGCCAGAAGGCCAGCGTCTCCTCGGTCGACCAGAATCCGTCTGCGGCAAAATAGCTCGATCCGCGTCCGCCGGCGTAGGGCACCAGCGGATCGGCCGTGCCGTTCATGAGCAGCATCGGCAGCGGCCGCGACGGATGGCAGGTGACGGCGGACTCGTCGGTGAGGTTCATGATCACGCTCGCGCCGGCCGCGAACAGGTCGGCGCGGGCGCAGAGAAGCGTCATCGCCATGGCGCCACCATTGGAGACTCCGGTGACATAAACCCGCTTCGGGTCGGCGGTGCCGTTCGTCACCAGCTTCTCGACGAGCTTTGCGATGAAGGCGACGTCGTCGGTGCCCTCGGGCGGGCCGCGGAGCGCCGGCCCCGCCTTGGTTCGCGCATCGGCCCATGCATGGTTGAGGCCGTCGGGAAACACCACGGCAAGACCTTCACGCTTGGCGACCTGCGGCCACGCCGTCCGCGCCACCATGTCGGCGCCGCGCTGGGTCTTGCCGTGCAGCGCGACCACGAGCGGCGCCGGCGTCTTCGCCGGAAGCTGCGCCGTGTAGGAGCGCTTCACACCGTTGACGTCGATCGTCTCGGCGGATGCTCCTGATGCGGCGGCCAATGCCGCGACCAGCGCGCCGATGCGCAGCATCCACCGCCGCATCAGCTACCCCACCGCTTTCGCCGCAGCACGGCCGGCATTGCGGCCCGAGAACAGGCAGCCGCCGAGGAAGGTGCCTTCCAGCGAGCGATAGCCGTGCACACCGCCGCCGCCGAAGCCGGCGGCTTCGCCGACCGCGTAGAGGCCGGGAATGACGCTGCCCTCGGCGCCGAACACGCGCGAGTCGAGATCGGTCTCGAAACCGCCCAGCGTCTTGCGGGTGAGGATGTTGAGCTTGACCGCGATCAGCGGTCCCTGCGCGGGATCCAGGATCCTGTGCGGGGACGCGGTGCGGATCAGCTTGTCGCCGATGTAGCGCCGCGCATTGTGGATGTTCATCACCTGCGCATCCTTGACGTAAGGGTTGGCGATCTCGCGGTCGCGCGCCTCGATCTGCAGCTTGATGTGCTCGAGCTTGAGGAGGTCGCTGCCGGCAAGCTTGTTCATCTCCGCGACAAGATCCTCGAGCTTGTCGCGTACGATGAAGTCGACACCATGGCTTTTGAACGCCTCCACCGGCGCCGGTGCACCCTTGTTGGTGGCGCGCTTGATCGTCATGCGCCAGCTCTTGCCGGTCAAATCGGGGTTCTGCTCCGAGCCCGACAGCGCAAACTCCTTCTTGATGATGCTCTGGGTCAGGATGAACCAGGAATATTCATAGCCTGATGACATGATGTATTTGAGCTGGCCGAGCGTATCGGAGCCAGGGAACAGCGGCGCCGGCAGCCGCGTGCCTGTGGCGTCGAACCACATCGAGGACGGGCCCGGCAGGATGCGGATGCCGTGGCGCGGCCAAATGGGATTCCAGTTCTGGATGCCCTCGACATAATGCCACATGCGGTCGCGATTGATCAGGCGCGCGCCTGTCTTCTCCGTGATACCGATCATGCGGCCGTCGACATGCTCGGGCACGCCGGAGATCATGAACTTTGGCGGCGTGCCGAGCCGCTCCGGCCAGTTCTGGCGTACCAGCTCGTGATTGCCGCCGATGCCGCCGGACGCCACGATCACGGCCTGCGCCTTCAGCGCAAATTCGCCGACCACGTTGCGGGAGGAGCTCTTGCCACGCTCGACATCATCGGGCGCGAGCACGGCGCCGCCGACGCCATCCACCGTGCCATTGGTGATGGAGAGCGCATCGACGCGGTGGCGGAACCTGAAGATCAGCCGGCCGCTCTTGACCGCCTCGCGCGCGCGGCGCTCGAACGGCTCGACGATCCCAGGCCCGGTGCCCCAGGTGACGTGAAAGCGCGGTACCGAATTGCCGTGCCCCATCGCATCGTAACCGCCGCGCTCGGCCCAACCGACCACGGGGAAGATGCGATGGCCCATCGCGCGCAGCCAGGCGCGCTTCTCGCCGGCCGCGAACGCGACATAGGCTTCGGCCCATTGGCGCGGCCAGAAATCCTCGTCGCGGTCGAAGCCGGCGGTGCCGAGCCAGTCCTGCATGGCGAGATCGTAGGAGTCCTTGATGCCGAGCCGGCGCTGTTCCGGCGAATTGACCAGGAACAATCCGCCGAACGACCAGAACGCCTGGCCGCCAATCGACTGCTCGCCTTCCTGGTCGACCACGATCACGCGCTTGCCCGCGTCCGCGATCTCGGTCGCAGCGACGAGGCCCGACAGCCCGGCGCCGACGACGATGACGTCCGTCTCCTCAGCCATGTATTTCCCCCTGCACTATTATTCCCACCTCGATGGGTTCCCCTGTATTCGCCCGGATTGAAGCCAGCGGTTGTAACTGAGATCAAGGCCGTGGCACGCAAGACATCCTTAACTTGTTCCACTTTGGGATAGAGACCCAGCGAGTGCAGCGCGGACGCAACACTGGATTTGAATTTGTTTTGATCGAGCCGGCCTGCCTAGACAAAACCTCGGTTACGACGGACGCTAGCCGTGCATCACCACCGGACACGCAGATTCGACTGGGGCGGGGGACAATGAGGTTTCTGACGGGGTTGCTTGCGGCGGTTCTGTTGATCGCTGGCATGGGGGCTTCTCACGCGGTGGTTCGGATCGCGGATGACCGCGGTGGCCGGATTGGAACCTACGTCGACAAGTACCAGGACCTGCGTCAATCCGGCGAAACCGTCATCATCGACGGCCTGTGCGCCTCCGCCTGTACCATCGTCCTCGGCGCCATCCCGCATGACCGCATCTGCGTGACCTCGAGCGCGACGCTCGGCTTCCACGCTGCGTGGGATTTCGGCAGCAATGGCCGCGCCGTCACCAATCCCGAGGCGACCCAGATGCTCTATGCGATGTACCCCTCGCAGGTGAAGCGCTGGATCAGCCAGCGCGGCGGTCTCACCCCGCACATGCTGTTCCTGAAGGGCAAGCAGCTCCAGGCCATGTACAAGCCCTGCTACCTGGACGCGCAGGCCTCGACCATCAAGCCGTCGCGCCGGCCGCTCCCCCAGGCCGATCAGCTCGAATCCGCCCGCGGCCAGCTGCTGCGCTGACGTTCCCCGGACTGACGTTCTCGACCTGACCGGATCGTTCCGGCCCGCCGGCAGCGCTTGCCCGCGGGCGGGCCAGAGCCTATCTGAAGGCTTGGAACCGGGGCCTTCGCCCCCCGATCGTTGTCATGGCTCAACCTCTGCACCCCTCGCATCCGTTACAGGACAATTCGTCCACTGCCGGCCGGACGCCGTCCGTGCTGCTGTGGGCGGGCGTGGCGACCTTTGGATTGCTCGTGCTCGGCGCGCTGGCGCTGTGGTTCCACTACGGCACGCAGATGTTCTTCGAAATGATCCGGGCCGGTTTCGCCGCCTGCTTCTGATCCGCGACAGGAAGTTTTCCGCTCATGAGCTCCGCCACCCGTCCGCTGGTGATCGCAACCGCCTTCGCCGCAAGCCTCGTTGTCGGGCTCCTGATCATGTTCTGGGCCATGGGCGGGGTCAGCAAGGTGGCCCAGCCGGCCGCGATCGGCGGCCCGTTCCAGCTTACCGACCAGAACGGCAAGACCGTCACCGACAAGAGCCTGAAGGGCAAGCCGACCCTGATCTTCTTCGGCTACACCCATTGCCCCGACGTCTGCCCGACCTCGCTGTTCGAGATCTCGGAAGTGCTGCGCGCGCTGGGCAAGGATGCCGACAAGGTCAATGCCGTCTTCATCTCGGTCGATCCCGAGCGCGACACGCCGGCGACCATGAAGGACTATCTGTCGAGCTTCGATCCGCACCTCGAAGGCCTGTCCGGCGATCCCGCCGAGACCGCCAAGGTCATCACCTCCTACCGGGTCTACGCCAAGAAGGTCCCGACCAAGGACGGCGACTACACCATGGACCACACCGCTCTGATCTACCTGATGGACCGCGACGGCCGTTTCGTCTCGCCGTTCAACCTGAAGCGGACGCCGGAAGAGGCGGCGGCGGATTTGAAGAAGTATCTCTGAGGCCTGCGTTCGGGCCGAACCGTTTCCACACCGTCATGGCCGGGCTTGTCCCGGCCATCCACGTTCCTGGGCGGGTCAGGAAAGGACGTGGATGCCCGGGACAAGCCCGGGCATGACGGCGGAGGGACCTTTGCCCAGCCCATAATCGGCGCTCGCGTTCCCGGCGGGATGGTCTATAACGCCCTCCGTTCCCAATGATATCAGTTCATTTCCGGCCGATGGCTCCATCGCAACAGGCGAAATCGTTCAAATCTGCCCGTGGCTTGCTGACGGCGCTGGCCGCCGGCCTCTGCCTGCTGGGATGCGCCCCGGCCGTCAACGCGCAGGCGCCCGCCAAGCAGCCTCCAGCGGCGCCCCAGGCCACGCCGCAGGTCGCGCCCCAATCCGCCCCTCAAACTGCGGCCCCCCAGGCCGTGCCCGGCTTCTGGGACCCAAGGCGGCGCCCCGAACGGCCGGACCTGTCGCGCCTGACCGTGATCCGCTTCCTGACCGAGACCGACTACCCGCCGTTCAACTACACCGGCGCCGACGGCAACCCGGCCGGCTTCAACGTCGATCTCGCCCGCAGCCTGTGCGAGGAGATCAAGGTCACCTGCACGGTGCAGATGCGCCGCTTCGAGACGCTGGTGGACGCGCTCACCTCCAACCGGGGCGATGCCATCATCGCCTCGATGGCGGTGAGCCCGCAGCTGCGCGCCCGGGTCGACTTCAGCGATCCCTATTACCGCGTGCCGGCGCGCTTCGCCTCGCGCAAGGACGCGGTGATGCCGGAGATCCGACCGGAATTTCTCGAGGGCAAGAAGGTCGGCGTCATCGCCGGCTCCGCGCACGAGGCCTATCTGAAGGCCATGTTCACCGACGCCGAGCTGCACCCCTATCCCAACGACGATGCGATGCGCACAGCCTTACGCAAGGGCGAGGTCGACTTCATCTTCGGCGACGCCATCTCGCTGGCGTTCTGGATCAACGGCACCGATTCCGGCGATTGCTGCGCCTTCTCCGGCGGCCCCTTCGTCGAGAGCCGCTTCTTCGGCGAAGGCATCGGCATCGCCGTCCGCAAAGGCAACGACGTGCTGCGCCAGGCCCTGAACTGGGCGCTGTTCCGGGTCTGGGAAAAAGGCCGCTACACCGATCTGTGGCTGCGGTATTTCTCGGTGAGCCCGTTCTAACCAATCAATCGTCATTCCGGGGCGCGCGAAGCGCGAATCCGGAATCTCGAGATTCCGGGTTCGATGCTGCGCATCGCCCCGGAATGACGACCAAGACTATTTTTGCATTCCGCGCAAAAATCGCTATTTTCCGCGGCCCGGAGGCCCTTCTTGATGTCCGTTATCGATCCCAGCATGAGCCCGAGCGACTTACGTGCGCTCGCCGAACAATCCAACGCCTGGCCGTTCGAGCAGGCGAAGGCCGTTGTCGCGCGGCTGAAGAAGAGCCCGAAGGACGAGGTGCTGTTCGAGACCGGCTACGGGCCGTCGGGCCTGCCGCATATCGGCACGTTCGGCGAGGTCGCCCGCACCTCGATGGTGCGCCATGCCTTCCGCGTGCTGACCGAGGACAAGATCAAGACGCGCCTGCTCGCCTTCTCCGACGACATGGACGGCTTCCGCAAGGTGCCCGACAACGTCCCCAACAAGGAGATGCTGGCGCCGCATATCGGCAAGCCGCTGACGCAGGTGCCAGATCCGTTCTCCAACGAATACCCCTCGTTCGGCCACCACAACAATGCGCGGCTGCGCGCCTTCCTCGATCATTTCGGCTTCGACTACGAGTTCGCGAGCTCGACCGACTATTACACGTCCGGCCGCTTCGACGCGACGCTGCTCAGGATGCTCGAAGCCTACGACAAGGTGATGGAGATCATCCTGCCGACGCTCGGCCCCGATCGCCGCGCCACCTATTCGCCGTTCCTGCCGATCAGCAAGACCACGGGCATCGTGCTGCAGGTGCCGATGATCCGCCGCGACGTCGCGGCCGGTACGGTGACCTATCTCGACCCCGACACCAACCAGGAAGTCGAGACGCCGGTCACCGGGGGCAACGTCAAGTGCCAGTGGAAGGCCGACTGGGCGATGCGCTGGGTCGCGCTCGGCGTCGATTACGAGATGGCCGGCAAGGACCTGATCGATTCCGTGAAGCTGTCCGGCGCGATCGCCAGGGCGCTCGGAGGCACGCCGCCCGAAGGCTTCAACTACGAGCTCTTCCTCGACGAGAAGGGCCAGAAGATCTCGAAGTCGAAGGGCAACGGCCTCACCATCGACGAATGGCTGCGCTACGCCTCGCCGGAATCGCTGTCGCTGTTCATGTACCGCGAGCCGAAGGCGGCGAAGCGGCTGTTTTTCGACGTCATCCCGCGCCAGGTCGATGACTATCAGCAATTCATCGATGGCTTTCCCAAGCAGGACGGCAAGCAGCAGCTCGGCAATCCGGTCTGGCACATCCACAACGGCAAGCCACCGAAGGGCGACATGCCCGTCACTTTCCAGCTCTTGCTGACATTGGTGTCCTCGTCGAACGCGGAGAATGCCGAGACGCTGTGGGGCTTCATCGGACGCTACCGTCCCGGCGTGAGCCCGCAGACGCATCCGAAGCTGGATGCCATGGTCGGCTACGCCATCAACTATTACCGTGACTTCGTCGCGCCGACGAAGCAGTTCCGCGTGCCTACCGACACCGAGCGCGCGGCGCTACAGGATCTGCGCGATGCGCTGTCGCAGCTTGCGCCGGACGCAACGCCAGAGGACATCCAGAACGTCGTCTACGAGATCGGTCGCCGCGAGCCGTTCCTCGACCAGGTCAAGAAGGGCAAGGACGGCCGTCCGGGCGTGACGCTGGACTGGTTCAACATGCTCTATCAGGTGCTGCTCGGCCAGGAGAAGGGTCCGCGCTTCGGCTCCTTCGTCGCGGTGTACGGCGTGCAGAATGCCGTGAACATGATCGACGGCGCGCTGGCGCGGAGTGCTTGAGGCACGCGTTGCTCTTCGCCCCACATTCCGCTGTCGTCCCGGCCTAGTGCGCAATTGCGCACGGGCGCCGGGACGACACGTTGATTGGAGCACCAGCTCAGATCGACTTCAGCACGTAACGCCTGTTGTCCTTCTGCACCGGGCGCGCGTTCATCGGATAGAGCTTTGCGAACGCCGCGACGTCCGTGGCCGAGACCTGGATCGGGGTGGTCAGCAGCAGCCATTCGACCACCTCCGAACAGGGCGGCGTCGTCAGCGAGCCGGGATAGCGGAAATAGCTGAGCTTCGAGGGCAGCATGGCGTGCGGATCGATGCCGGCATCGGCCTTCACGGCCGGGCCTTCCGCCGCCGGCATGGTCTTGACGATCTTGCCGAAAGCCGGGTTCGCCCGGCCCTCGGCCATCAGCACGCCGACCACGGCGAGCCCGCCGGCCTCGTTGCGGTGGACGAAATGCGCCTCCATCGGAAAGTTCTTGCCGCCGATCATGTGCTCGCTCGGCCGGTGGAAGTGCACCTGCAGCAGCTTGTACTTGACATCGCCGAGCATCAAGGTGCTGCCCTCGGCGAAGTTGAGCTGGATCGTGTGCCCGTTGTTGACGATGGTGTCGGCGCTCTTGCCCCAGTTCAGCTTCAGCACCGGCAGTTGCGACTTGATCGTCGCCTCGATGTCGATCGGCGATTGCTGCAGGCCGACCGCGCAGGCCTTGTTGGCCGCATCGAGCTCGCCCCATTTGGCCGGGCCGCCGGCGCCTTCGTAACTCCAATGCGCGCCTTCGGCGGCGAAGGCCGGCTTGCAGAGCGGACAAAGTGCGAGACCCGCGAGGGCCTTCAATGCGTGACGGCGATTCATCGTATTCCCCTAAGATAAAGCTGGAGCGGTAGTATCGGCCGCAACCTATGCGAGAGGGCCGGTGAGTCGCAATGGCGATCGGGACGAAGCGCGGCCCCCAGGAATGCGAGTCAGGAGGCGGTTAAGGTCACGGTCACTGGCTCGTCCACACGATGCGCGCAATCCACGCCACCTCGCCAGCCGCCATCGTGCGCACGGCCTGCGACGCATCGAGCGATTGCAGCTCCAGTGCCTTGGCGGTGCGGCGCCGCAGCGTTGCGATCGTCACCTCGCCCGCCTTGCTCCTCACCAGCACGCGATCGCCTTTGCGGATCGGCGCACCCGGCGACACCAGGACGATGTCGCCGTCGCGATAGACAGGTGCGAACGCATCGCCGGAAATCTCCAGCGCAAAAGTGCGGCTGTCCCCGGTGGCGGGAAGCGCTGTTTCGGTCCAGCCCTTGCCGGAAGGCAGACCGGACTCGTCGAAGGCCCCGCTCGCGCCGGCCAGCCCGAAGCCGAGCAGCGGGACCGAGCGGGCCTCGCCCGCGTCGTCGTCGATCAGCTTCGCAAAGCTCTCGATCGAGGCGTCGGCGGCGGCCAGCGCCTTCGCGATCGATTCGGTCGAGGGCCAGCGTTCGCGGCCGTCGGAGGTGACGCGCTTGGACCTGTTGAAGGTGGTGGGATCGAGCCCGGCGCGCTTGGCAAGGCCGGACGGCGACAGACCGGCGCGCGCCGCCAGCCGATCCAGCGCGACCCAGATCTGGTCGTGAGTGAGTATCCTCTGCGCTTTGGCCTGTCTGACCATGGAAGGCCCAGCCCGTCGCAACTCAGGAAAACTGTCCTCAAATCAACCGGTTTTCCGTTTTTCGCGCAAGAGGTCGCGGCTAACTCTTGAGTTCGTCAGGGGCGGCCTTTACGGTCGCGCCGGGGTCTCTCGGGACCCGCACGAGACGAAAAAACCCAAGAGACTCAAAGAGCAAACAGGGCTGCGCAAGCGGTGGTCAAGATCTACAAAATCTGTCCGGCCTCGGCCTGGCGTGAGGCGGAACGGCAGGGTGTCTACCGCGGCAGCGCGGACGACGCGCGCGACGGTTTCATCCATTTCTCGACCGCCGCCCAGGTTCCCGAGACCCTGCGCAAGCACTATTTCGGACAGCGCGCGCTGTTCCTGGTCGAGGTCGACGGCGACGCGTTCGGCAGCGAGCTGCGCTGGGAGCGCTCGCGCAATGAGGAGCTTTTTCCGCATCTCTATGGCGAGCTCGATTTCGGCGCCGTCATCGCGGTGATGAACCTCAATATCCGCTCCGACGGCGGCCACGACGTTCCGGAGCTTGCCCCGTGATCCGCGCTTTCGACGCTTTTTCGCTGCCGGTGCTGCGCTGGCTCGATCCGGAAGATGCGCATCGCCTGGCGATCCAGGGCCTGCGCTTCCTGCCGCCGATCAAGCCGCGCACCGATGATCCCAAGCTCGCGATGCGCGCCTTCGGACTCAACTTTCCCAACCCGATCGGCATGGCCGCCGGCTTCGACAAGAGCGCGGAGGTGCCGGACGCGCTGCTGCGGCTCGGCTTCGGCTTCGTCGAGATCGGCTCGGTGACGCCGAAGCCGCAGGCCGGCAATCCGCGGCCGCGGCTGTTTCGCCTGGAGCGCGACGAAGCCATCATCAACCGCATGGGCTTCAACAATGACGGCGCGGACGTGGCACTGCGCCGGCTTGCGGCGCGCGCGCAGCACGGCGGCATCGTCGGCGTCAATGTCGGCGCCAACAAGGATTCGCTGGATCGCGTCGCCGACTACGTCAAGCTGATCGAGACCTTCGCGCCGGTCGCGAGCTATTTCACCGTCAACGTCTCCTCGCCGAACACGCCGGGCCTGCGCAACTTGCAGGAAGGCGCGCTGCTCGACGATCTTCTCGCGCGCGTGATCGACGCGCGCGAGCGCGTGCGCCAGAAGGCCGGCGACACGCCGGTGCTGCTCAAGATCGCGCCGGATCTGAGCCTCGCCCAGCTCGATGATGTCGTGCAGGTCGCGCGCTCGCGCAGGGTCGACGGCATGATCGTGTCGAACACGACGATTTCGCGGCCGAGCACGCTGCGGGAGGAGATGCGCGCCAAGGAGCAAGGCGGCCTGTCCGGCCGGCCGCTATTCCGCCTGTCGACGCGGATGGTCGCGGAGACCTATGTGCGCGTCGAGGGCGCATTCCCGCTGATCGGCGTCGGCGGCGTGGACTCCGGCGGCGCCGCGCTGACCAAGATCCGCGCGGGCGCGAGCCTGATCCAGCTCTATTCGTCGCTGGTCTACAAGGGCCTCGGCCTCGTCGACGAGATCAAGCGCGACCTCACCTCGACGCTGCTTCGCACCGGGCGCGACTCGCTGTCCGAGATCGTCGGCGCCGATGCGGCGACGCTCACCGCCGAAGACTGGCCGGGGACGTAGCTCTTCGCTTCTCCCACTTGCGGGAGAGAGTGCGGTCAACGCACAGCACAATCTTATGTTGCAGAGCAATACGGACGCCGCGGGCAGCGATGCCCCTGACGATCATGTTGCAGGGCACAGCGAGACAGTGCTTGAAGCTGCTGCGACTTTATGTCTCTCTAGCGCATTATTTGATTTTGTTTCAGGGGGCGAGCGTGGGCGACGTCGTCGATCAATATCGCGTCAGGGTTCGCGGCAAGACCAATCTGTGGGGCGGTCAGGCAATTCCCGAGCTGTTTGCGCCCGTCGGATACCTGACAGTGCGCAACGAGGAATTCGGTGAGACCGTGACGCTGACATCCGAGCGGCCGAAGAATGACGGCAGCAAGGAAATCAAGGACATCGGCAAGATCGGTCGCGGCGAAACCTACACGGTGAAGCTCAACGAGCTGACCGCCGTCTCCGCCGTTCAGGATGACGGACGGCCAACTTTCGTGACCTGCACGCTGTTGATCCAGAGCACGGCGTAGGCCGCGCACCGCAGCGTTCTTTCGATATTGATCTCATACTTTGTCAATCGACCGCTTGCCGGGGGGCGTTATGGCACTGAGTGCGCGCGTTGTTACGCTGAAATCTGCTGCAAGACTGTCTGCCGATCTGGCCTTCGGCGACACCGGAATGATCGACGATATCGAGCACGTTGTCGGATTGGGGACACGCGTTGCCGCCTACTCCCCGCGAGCTTCGCTTTACAGTCGCCTCGGCGAGCCGGAGGTCGGACCGGACAGCAAGCCGACCGGGCGGCTCGTATTCGACTCACGCCGCCTCCGCGCCGAATTGTTGCCGAAGGCCGCGTTCGTGCTCGAAAACGAAGTGGCGGCGGCCGAGCTCGACCAGGCGATCCTGGCTCGGCAAAACGAATGGCTCACGCTCTATCGCTACGCCGACGACCTATTCACGGAGATCGACAAAGCCTCTCAAAGCAAGCTTGCCAGCCTCACCTTGCTGCGGGGCCTCGTCGACGACCATCACAATCAGATAGAGAAAGCCTATTCGGACGAGGAGGCGCTGAACGATCCGCTGAAGCTGATCGACAATCCCAAGCATGATCCCGCCATCCGCCCGACCACCATTAACACCGTCAAGCTGTCGGGGGTCGGAACGGTGGAAAAGGGCTCCGACATGCAACACGAAGGTCTGGGCTTCAACGGTGGCGTTCCATGGACGCACGAGCTGCAGCACCAGGTCTATGTGGCCGGGAAGAAGACCGCGGCAGGCAGCTGGGAGCCTTACACCGATCCCGAACCTGCGCTCGTTGCCCAGCAGATCACTTCGATCGTGCAGAGCGACGGCATCACGCACCCCCGCCTGGAAAACCACATGCGCCACGAGCGCATGGTTGTGGATCTGTCGGACGAATTGCTGGCGGCAAGCGTTTATTCCAAGCGCATTCCGTATCTGAAGCAGATCTGGAAGAACGAGCTCGACGGCATCGATCTGGAGATCCGCAAACTGCAACTGGCTTATATCGGAACGTTCCTGTTCAGCTCGTTCGACGGAAGCGTGACCGCAACCTTCAAGCAGCGTGGGGACCGCGCGAAGCTCGGTGAGCCGGTCGCGCGCGTCGAGAACGATTCGACATTGCTGCTGTCCGGGCAGGTGGTGTGCGCCGCCGCGCCTGTGATTGGTCAGCCTATCAAGGTCGTCACCAAGCAGGTCTACGGCGACAACGCATCCCCGTCGCTGACATTGAACGGCAGTGTCGTTCAGGTCCGGGGTGTCGACGGTCTTGCCGGCAGATGGAACGTCATTTTCGAGGTCGCCAACTCAGGTGCCGTGAAGATACCGGCGGGCTACGACTTCGATCCGGACCCAAGGTATACAACGGTCAGCATCGGCTGATCCGCCATGGCGCCTCCCGTCAAGCCGGCAGCTCCAGCGATCACGGCACGAACGGCGGACAGTCTCACCGCCGATTGGCCGGCAGTCGCGGATGTCGGCTACATCGTGCGCGCGCGCGATGCGGCCGGCCTTGTGCGTGAAATCTCCATCGCGGTGGCGCCGGCAAAGATCGATGGCCTGGCGGCGAACGAGCAATACAGCGTTACGCTCGAGGCGAGGAATGTCGACGGGGGCTCTGGCGAGTCCACCGCGACGGTGGACTGGACCGCGCCCCCCGAACCGCAGGCTGTTCCCGCGGTCTATGCGTCTCTCCGGGACGGGATCGTCAGCGTCGGCTGGGATCTCACGGCGGAACTCGCCACGCTACGTCACCCGGACACGGTCGCGATCGAGGTTGGCCGGTCCGATGCAGCCAACTTTCTCGTTCGGCTCGTCGGTCGCGGGAAAATCCGCGATCTTCTCCTCGATTGGCAGGCGCCTGTCGGCCTCCTGCAGTATCGGCTGAGATTGCGGGCCGAACGACCACCTCCGGACGCAGCTTCTGTTTCCAGCTGGGGCCCCGCGGTGGCTGTCGTCAAACCGATGCCGGCCGGCTCCTCGCAACATGCACCGTTGCAACTCGACGGGATGAACCGACCGACGCTCGGCGGGCTCTCGTCGCGCGCGTTGGCGCTAGCTGAGGAGGAGGAGGGAGGCGACGAGGGAGGAGATGGCGACGACGAAGGCAATGAAGGTGACGATAACAGCAACTCCAATGGTAACTCAAACGGCGGCGGCAATAATTCGGCCGGGCCGAGCCCAGGTGGCGATCCGCAGACGTCCCCATCGGACAATGATGGTGACGAGAACCGCGGCAGGGACGGGGCGTCCGGTCGCCCGAGCGACAGCGATCCGGTAGACGGCAGAGCGGTCCGCAATGCGGTTGAGATCAACGATACCGGCAGTGGCCCGATCGCGCGCGTCGAATTGATGGGAGGCTACGAGGTCCGGAAGACCAGTGAAGGCGTCTGGGAGCGCCATGTCGAGAACGATGGGCGGGGGAAGTATCACGCCATTGGCGGCTGGGAGTTTCGTGGCTCCGACAGCAGCGAATCCGATCGATCTGGCGGAGGCCCGGAGAGAGAGCCGGGCTCCACGTCGTTCGCCAGGGTGCAGGATATCATGCCGAAATCCGAATCCGTTGATCATGCTTCCGATGGCGGCGCAGCCGCATTGCCGGACGAGGCGGCGGCGCGGGACTCCGGCAGCGATACCGGCCGGTCGCGGATCGAAACGTGGGAGACGGGTGATCGGTTCTCCCGATCGGACAGGAATTCCGGAATGACGTTACGCAGCGATCGCGGTGACGCGAGACGGGCAGGTCCGGACGACGTGGCTCCGGAGCGGCCGAGAGCCCCCGCCAAGGCCGGATCCGCCAAATCAAAATCATCCCGCGGCCGAAGCGTGGCTCCAAGCCTGACCGATCGGTTCATGAACCTTCTGCGGGGTGTCTGGGGGACACGTTCTGCCGTGCAGGGCCCGGCCGCAAGATCGTCGCGAGGTGGCCGCCTCGGCAAGCTTGCAACCGGCTCGGCCGAGACCAACGCGGCGATCCGGGAGGCGGCAAACAGATACGGCTTTGACGTGAGCTTCATGCAGGCTGTCGCGTCCATCGAGTCAAGTATGGATCCGAAGGTCGTCAACCGACTCGGTTACTCCGGGCTCTATCAATTTGGTAAGCCTGCATGGAAGGACTTCGGGCAGGGCGGCGACAGACGGGACGCGCGGGATAGCGCGATGGCCGCGGCGCGCATGTTCGACAAGAACAGGCAGAGGTTGGAGAAGAAATTCGGGCGTGCGCCGACCCCAACAGAGCTTTACATCGCGCATCAGCAAGGTGCCGGCTTTTATACCCAGGGCGCCAACAGCAAATTCATGCAGGGAAATCCATATCCCGGGATGCGCGGAGAGCAGACGGCCCAATCTTTCGAGGCGGGCTGGGGGGCGGAGATAGAGCGGCGCATGCGGTATTTTGAGTCTCTCAGCCGCGGCGCGCCGGACCAGTCGCTGGCGCCCGACAACCGGGGAGCGTCGCAAGAGACGATGCAATCGCTCTATCCTGAGGGCTCCGGTCAACCGGTCAGGCTTCCCTGAAGGGGAGCCAAGGTCCGCGCTTAGCGAGGAGAAGAAAACGTCGCCCTGAATTGCGCCGGATACCTTGCGGCCTGCAAGCCGCCGCGCGAGACGTAGGAGGCCATCAGCGCCCACCACAGCCCGGCATTTCCGAATGATTGCAGCGCCCACCAGGTGGCGAGGAAGATCGCGAGCGAGGCCAGCATCAGGTTGCGCATCTCGCGCGCCCAGGTCGCGCCGATATAGATGCCGTCGAAGCCGAAGGCGAACACGCCGGGAATGGGCGCGATCACGACGAAAGGCAGGAATTCGCGCGCGGCTCGGCGGACGTCGTCACTCGTCGTCATGACATCGATCAGCGCCGGCCCGAACAGCGCGAACAGCACGGCGACGACGATCGCGAAGCCGAGCCCCCAAAGCAGCACCAGCCGGGTCGACGCGGCAAAGCCTTTTGGATCGCGGGCGCCGAGCGTGCGGCCGCAGAGCTGCTGGGCTGCATTGGCGAGGCCGTCGAGGAAGAAAGCGCTGATCAGCAGGAAATTGTTGAGGACGGAGTTGGCGGCGAGCGTGACGTCGCCGGCCTGCGCGCCCTTGGCGGTGAAGAACAGGAACACGACGATCAGCGCCGCGGTGCGGATCATGATGTCGGAATTCACCGCCAGCAGTCGCAACAGCTTGTCGCGGTCGAGCAGGTTCGCGTACGGCACGGCGAAGCCGGAATCGGCATAGTGCCGGCAGACGATCACGCCGAGGGCAAGTCCGACCGCCTCCGACAGCAGCGCGGCGATCGCGGCACCGGCGATGCCGGTATCGTAGACCAGCACCAGCAGAATCGTCGCTGCCATGTTGACGAGATTGATGACGACCTGAAGCAGCAGGGCAGCATTGGCACGGGCGAGGCCAATCAGCCAGCCGAGGATGACGTAATTGGCCAGCGCGAAGGGCGACGACCAGATCCGGATCCTGAAATAGGTCTTTGCTGCCCGCGTCACGCCCTCGCTGCCGCCCATGAGGTCGAACAGGAGTGCAGCCAGCGGCAGTTGCAGGATGATCAGAACGGCGCCGATCAGGCCGGCAACGATGAAGCCGCGCGCCAGGATCGCGGCCGGCTCGCGCGTCTCGCCGGCGCCGAGCGCCTGCGCGGTGAAGGCGAGCGTGCTCATGCGCAGAAAGCCGAACAGCCAGAACAGGCAGTCGAAGATGACGGAGGCCATCGCGACGCCGCCGAGCAGCGCCGCATCGTCGAGCCGGCCGATTGCGGTGGTCGAGACCACGCCGATCAGGGGCGTCGTGAGGTTCGCAACCATCGCGGGACCCGCGATGGCGAACACCTGACGGGAGCCGATCTTGAGCGGGACAGGCGCGTGCATGTCAGAATACGAGGACCATGCCGTCTTCGGCGGCGAGATGCGCAATATCATCCAGCCGCGACAGCACGTCGTCACTCATATGGGTGAGGACAAGGCGTTTTGCGCCGATGTCGGGCAGATGCTGTTCCAAGGTCTTCAGGCTGAGATGGTTCTTGACCACCTTCTCGTACATGTAGGCCTCGGCAATGAAAAGGTCCGCGCCATGCGCCAGCGGAATGAGCGTCTCCGTCCATTCGGTGTCGGCGCTGTAAGCGAGCGTGCGGCCCTCGGCCTCGACGCGGTAGGCGAGGAAGGGACCACCGGATTCGCCGTGCACGACGGGATAGGGCGTCACCGTCACGGTGCCGAAGGTCCGGCTTTGCCCGGGCGCGAGCTCGACGACATCGAGCTCGAAGCGCTGCCTGGTCTTCGAGGAATGCTCGAACAAGACCTCCATCACCTCACGCAGCCGCCGCTCGATGCCCTGCGGGCCCGCGATCGTCAGCGGCCTGGTCCGCCGCGAGAATTGCGCGTCGAGCAGGAGGAATGGCAGGCCAGCAAAATGGTCGCCGTGGAAATGCGTGATCAGGATGAGATCGATCTCGTTGCGGTCGATCTCGAGCCGCTTCAGCGCCGGCAGGGCCGACGCGCCGCAATCGATCAGGAAGTTGGCCTCGCGCCCGGAGACATGGAAACAGGTGTTGAGCCTGCCGCCGGAGCCGAAGGCGTCGCCGCAGCCGACAAAGCGGAGTTGCATCGGCTGTGGGCTCCTTCCGGACGGGCTGGACCTAGCGGCGCGGCGTGCCGAACAGGCGTGACAGCAGCCAGATCGGGATCACGATGACCGCGCCGAGCAGGAAGTAGCGCCACAGCCAGTTGATGGTGTCGAAACCGAGATCCCACAGGCGCTGGAACAGCAGGCGGATGCTGGTGAGGATGTTCCAGGGATCGAATCCGATCGCGGCCAGCACGACGCCGACCAGGATCGAGAGCAGGACCAGCCGAAACGCGACCGCCAGCGGCGAGCCACCGAGAAAGCGGTTCAGGCCATCACTGCGGCCGGCCGGCAAATCTCTGACGTCTTGGACCATCGCAAACTCCTCGGGGCGAATTCGACCCCATTATAGGGCACGGCGGGGCACATGGGGAACCCGCAAGCGAGCGTCAATCGGGTTACGGGAGTTTAATTCGGGCAGGCCCGTGCCGCGAGCTCCCTCACCTCTCTCACTTGCGGGAGAGGTCGCGCCGAAGGCGCGGGTGAGGGCTTTCGCCTCTTGGGGATTCCCGATGCGGAGATACCCTCTCCCCAGCCCTCTCCCACAAGGGGGAGAGGGAGCGCACCGCCTTCGTGGCGGCGCCTCACGCCTCAATCTCCGCCGCTTCCGCTTTCAGCATCTTCTCCAACGTCTCCAGCCGGTCGGCTTCCCGCGGCGGCTTGTCCCAGCGCAGGCGGCTGATGCGGGGGAAACGCATGGCAACGCCGGATTTGTGCCGCGGCGAGCGCTGCAGGCCCTCGAAGGCGACCTCCAGCACCAGCCCCTGCTCCGGCTCGTGCACGACGTGGCGGACGGGGCCGAATTTTTCCGTGGTGTTGCGGCGGACGAAGCGGTCGATCTGCAACAACTCCTCGTCGGTGAAGCCGAAATAGGCCTTGCCGACCGGCACCAGCTCGTCGCCGCCCTCGCCCGCGGTCCAGACGCCAAAGGTGTAGTCGGAATAATAGGAGGAGCGCTTGCCGTGACCGCGCTGCGCGTACATCAGCACGGCGTCGATGATGTGCGGATCGCGCTTCCACTTCCACCATTGGCCCTTGGGACGTCCGGGCAGATAAGGCGCATCGCGCCGCTTCAGCATCACGCCCTCGACGGCATCGGCATCTTCGCCCGCGCCGGCGCTTGCGGGATCGGCGCGCGCGGCCGTCAGCGCCTCCCAGCTTGCGATGGGCACGGTCGGCGACAGATCGATGCGGGGATCGCCGAGCTTCCCGATGAAGATCTCCAGCCGTTCACGCCGCTCCGCGAACGGCAGCTCGCGCAAATCGTTCTCGTCATCGCCGAGCAGGTCGTAGGCGCGAAGATGGATCGGAAACTCCTTGATCAGCTTGGGCGAGACGACCTTGCGATTGAGCCGCTGCTGCAGGACGTTGAAGCTCTGCACGCGGCCCTCGCGCAGGATCAAGAGCTCACCGTCGATCGCACCCGGCAAACGAAGCGACGGCACGAGATCCGGAAAGCTCCCCGTGATGTCCTCGCCGGTGCGCGAATAGAGCCGCGCAATGATGTGGCCGCGCTCGTCGCGGCCGGCGACCGCCTGCACGCGAATGCCGTCCCATTTCCATTCGGCGATGTAGTCGGCGGGATCGAGCGCAGCGAAATCCGCATCCTCGATCGCGTGCGCCAGCATCACCGGCCGGAACGGCGCGGGATCGCGATTGACCGGCTTGTCGCCGCGGCCTTCCAGCCAGGCGAACAGGTCGAGATAGGGCGGGCTGAGCCCCGGCCAGATCAGCTCGACCTCATGCGGGTCCTTGTCGCCGAGCGCCGCGGCCGCGGTCTTGGCGAGGCGCGCGGAGATGCCGATCCGCAGCGCCCCGGTGACGAGTTTCAGCAGCGCCCAGCGGCCGGTCTCGTCGAGCTCGTCGAGCCAGCGCGCGAGCTGCTTCGGTAACTCGGTCTTGCCCAGCGTGCGCAGCGTGGTGACGACCTCGGTGAGCGTCGGGGGTGGCGGATTGTTGTGGTTGCTTGGGTGGAGCGGCTCATCGGCATCTCGCCCGGAGTACCCCCCTCCCTGACCCTCCCCCACAAGGGGGGAGGGAACGGAGAGAGTAATGCGTCCATCACTTTGGGAATCGCGATCAGTCGTGCTGCTCGCTGGTGGCCGCGGGTTCCGCTGCGCTCCCTCCCCCCTTGTGGGGGAGGGCGGGGGAGAGGGGTGGCCGGGAAAAGGTTTGTCGTTGCTTGCGACGCGCCGCGGCCACATCAACGCCACCGTCTCGGAGAGATCGCCGACATAGTCGTAGCTCAGCCCAAACAGCACTTCATCCGTGCGCGATGCGATGAGATCGCGGATCAGCGCCGGCTTGGCATGCTTGAAGCTGAGCGCACCGGTGAGCGCGGCCAGCGCATAGCCGCGATCGGGATCGCCGACCTCGCGGAAATAGCCGGCCAGCAGACGCAGCTTGTTGTTGCGGCCGGGCTCGTAGGCGAGACGGTCGAGCAGTTCGGCGAAGCGGTTCATGCTTCGGCCTCGTCAGTGGCCGGCGCCTCGCTCTCCTCCTCGTCGCCATAGCCGACAAGATCGAGCGGCTGCGCCTTCAGGCCCTGCGACCTGCACCAATGCACCAGCGCATCTTCCTGGCCGTGGGTGACCCAGATCTCGCCGGCCCCGGTCGCGCCGATCGTGGCGGTGAGACCGTCCCAATCGGCGTGGTCGGAGATCACCAGCGGCAGCTCGACGCCGCGCTGCCGCGCCCGGGCGCGCACCCGCATCCAGCCCGAGGCGAATGCCGTGACGGGATCGGGAAAGCGGCGCGTCCAGAGGTCAGATGTCGCCGAGGGCGGTGCCAGCGTGATGGTGCCGGCGAGCGCCGCCTTCTTCACCCCCTTCACCGGCCTGAGCTCGCCGAGGTCGATGCCGCGGCTCTGGTAGTACGCGGTAATCGTCTCCATTGCGCCATGCAGATAGATCGGCGCATCGTAGCCGGCCTGCCGCAGCAGCTTGATCACGCGCTGCGCCTTGCCGAGTGAATAGGCGCCGACGAGATGCGCGCGCTCCGGAAACAGCGTGACGGACGCGAGCAGCTTCCTGACCTCGTCGCTCGCATCGCCATGCCGGAACACCGGCAGGCCGAACGTGGCTTCGGTGATGAAGACGTCGCAGGGCACCAGCTCGAACGGCGTGCAGGTCGGGTCGGGCGCGTCCTTGTAGTCGCCGGAGGCGACGATGCAGGTGTCCTTGCACGTCACCGCGATCTGCGCCGAACCCAGCACATGGCCGGCGGGATGAAACTTCACGCTGACGTCGCCGAGCCGGATCTCCTCGCCATAGCCAATGGCCTGCGTCGACCCAGCAAAGTTCTCGCCATAGCGCAGCCGCATCATATCCAGCGTTTCCTGCGTCGCCAGCACGGCGCCATGGCCGGGGCGGGCATGGTCGGAATGGCCGTGGGTGATCACGGCCCGCTCCACGGGGCGGACGGGGTCGATATGAAAGCCACCGGGCTTGCAGCATAGACCGGCAGCAGCTGGCAACAGGATGTCTTGCGGACGCATGCCTGATATATAGGTGGGGTCGCCGTATCTTCGAGTCGCCCCGCCTGCTTCGCTCCTTTGGTTCCTCAATGCCTCTGCGCCTGTTCCTGTCCTCGGGCGATCTCATCGCCGACCGTCGCTTCGAATTCGCCCGCGATCTCCAGCTCAAGGGTGATCTGCCCGCCGCCGCCGACCTGCTGGAACAAGCGCTCGAGATCGCGCCGAACTTCACCTCGGCCTGGTTCACGCTGGGCGAAATCCGCGACGAGCTCGGCGAGCGCGACAAGGCCATCGCCGCCTTCCGGAAGGCGCGCGAGTCTGACCCGGACGACCAGCACGGCGCCGGCTTGCGTTTGATACGGCTGGGCGACGAGCAACTCTCCGAGATGCCGAAGGCCTACGTGCAGGCCTTGTTCGATCAATACGCGCCGCATTTCGAGGATGTGCTGGTCAACGATCTCGAATACCGCGCGCCGTCCCTGATCTTCAAGGCGGTGATCGCCGCACGCGTCGCCGCCAGGAAGCCGGCTCTGTTCAAGCGTGCCATCGATCTCGGCTGCGGCACCGGCCTCGCGGCAGCCGCCTTCGCCAAGCAGGTCGATCATTTCACCGGCATCGACCTGTCGTCCGGCATGATCAAGGAGGCGCGCGCGACGGGTCTGTACGCCGAGCTCGAAGTCGCCGACATGATCGATGGCTTGCGCGGCAAGCCCAATGCAAGCGCGAACCTGATGATTGCGGCGGACGCATTTGTGTATCTGTCGGATCTCGCACCGGTGCTGACGGAAGCAAGGCGCGTGCTTGCAGCGGGCGGCGTGCTCGCCTTCACGCTCGAGACCCACGATGGCAACGGCATCATACTCGGCGAAGGCTTGCGCTATGCCCATGCAGCGGAATATGTGCGGAGCGCGCTGGTCAGGGCCGGGCTGAAGCTTCTGACATTGCAGGCGGCCTCACCGCGCATCGAGAACAACGAGCCGGTGCGCGGCCTCGTCGTCGTCGCCGAGAAAACTTGAGTCTAGGCGCTAAGCGTCCCGCGATTTGAGCGTCATTGCGTCGCAAAGTTGCGACTTCCCACTTGCGAGCCGAGCTGCGATGCCAGCACAATGCGCGCGCTAGGGAGAAACAAATAATGACGAAGAATCCATCGCGGCGCGATTTCAGCGCCGCCGCGCTCGCCACCATCGCCGCATCCACCCTGCCCGCGCCCTACGTCTGGGCCGCAGAGAAAAAATACGATGCGGGCGCCAGCGACACCGAGATCAAGATCGGGCAGACCGTGCCGCATTCCGGTCCCGGCTCGCTCTACGGCGTGCTGGGGCGCATCGGCGAAGCCTACTTCCAGATGCTGAACGAGAAGGGCGGCATCAACGGACGCAAGGTCAAGTTCCTGACCATGGACGACGCCTATAGCGCGCCGAAATGCGTCGAGGCCACGCGGCGCCTGGTCGAGCAGGAGGAGGTGCTCGCACTCTACGGCTCGCTCGGCACCGCGCCGCAGACCGCCGTGCACAAATATCTGAACTCCAAGGGCGTGCCGCAGCTGCTGCTCAATACCGGCGCATCGAAGTGGAACAACCCGAAGGAGTTCAAATGGACGATGGCGGGCCTGCCGCTCTATCCGACCGAGGCGCGCATCCTGGCCCGCCACGTCGTCAGTGTGAAGCCGAACGCCAAGATCGGCATCCTCTACCAGAACGACGACTTTGGTCGCGACTTCCTCGGTCCCTTCAAGAAGGTTCTGGAAGACGCCGGCGGCACCGCAAAGGTGATCATGGAGCAGACCTATGATCTGACCGAGCCGACCGTCGATTCCCAGCTCATCAACCTCTCGAAGTCGGGCGCCGACGTGTTCTACAACATCTCGACCGGCAAGGCGTCGTCGCAGTCGATCCGGAAAGTCGCCGAGCTCGGCTGGAAGCCGCTGCAGCTTCTTTCCGCGGGCTCGACCGGCCGCTCGATCCTCAATGCCGCGGGGCTCGAGAACGCCACCGGCATCGTCGCCATCCGCTATAACAAGGAGGTCGGCCTGCCCAAATGGGAGAAGGACCCCGACGTGATGGCGTTCGAGGAATTGCGCAAGAAGTACACCCCGGCCATCGACCCCGACAACACCATCGCCTTCGCCGGCTACGGCCAGGCGGTGACCATGGGCGAGATTCTGCGGCGCTGCGGCGACGACCTCACCCGCGCCAACGTGTTGAAGCAGGCCTCCAACCTCAAGGGCTTCCACTCGCCCTACTTCCTCGACGGCGTCACCTACGACTACACGCCCGACGACTACACGCCGATGAAGACGCTCTTCATCTCCACCTTCACCGGCAAGGACTGGGACATTTCCGACAAGCCGATGTCGGAGTAGTCGAGCGCGCACGCCGCAGCGCTATTCTGCGATCGTCAGCCGATACGCCCGCGTCGCATTCACACCAAGAGCCTTGGCCCGCACCTGCGGGCCAAGCTTCGTCAGGCAGGCCTCCAGCGCGCTCTTGATCTCGCCATAGCTTCCCGCAAGCAGGCACACCGGCCAGTCCGAGCCGAAGATCAGCCTGTCCTCGCCGAAACAGCTTGCGGCATGCGCGACGAACGGAAACAGGCGCCCCGCGTCCCAATCGTTCCAGATCGCCTCGGTCGCGAGCCCGGAGATCTTGCACCAGACATTGCCGCACGCCCCGAGCGCCCTGATGCGATCGGACCATTCGGAGCTTCCACCATCGGCGATCGGCGGCTTGGCCGCGTGGTCGAGCACGAAGCGCGCCTGCGGAAAGGCCTGCGCGATGGCGATCGCGGCGGGCAGCTCGCGGCTGCGGACGAGGACATCGTAGGCGAGATCGCGCGCGAACACGGCGGTGAGGCCGCGCTGGACGTCCTCGCGCAGCAGCCAATCGGGATCGGTCTCGTCATGCACCTGGTGGCGGATGCCGACGAGCTTGTCCCCGCCCGGCAAGCCGCGCAACCGATCGAGCGTGTCGCCGAGCGCGCCGTCCGTCAGGTCGGCCCAACCAACGACACCGATCACCGACGGTGTGGCATGTGCAATCGCCAGGAATTCCTCGGTCTCCTCCAGGGAGGAGCGGCATTGCACCACGATGCTGGCATCGATGCCGTTAGCTTTCAACAGTGGCGCGAGATCGGCCGGACCGAAGGCACGCCGGATCGGCGCGAGCTCGTCCGCCGCCATCCACGGATAATCGGCACGCGCGGGATCCCAGAAATGCTGGTGGGCGTCGATGATCATGCCTCACGCTCCGCCCGGCAGCGGCGCACGCGCATCGACGAGGTTTCGCGCGCGCAGCTCCTGCCAGAACACAGCTGGCACCGCCTTCTCCGACATCGCGATGTTGTCGGCGACCTCGCCCGCATTGCGCGCACCCATCACGGCGACCGTGACCGCCGGATGCGCCATGCAGAACTGCAGCGCGGCGGCCTTCAGCTCGGTGCCATGCTTGCGGCAGAGCGCGTCGAGTTCGAGCGCCCGCGCCACCAGCGCCGCATCGGCATCCCGATAGTTGAACTTCGCGCCCGCATGCGGATTGGCCAGGATGCCGCTGTTGTAGATGCCGCCCAGCAGGATGCCGATGCCCTTCGCCGTGCAGACCGGAAACAACGCGTCCAGCGCGCCCTGGTCGAGCAGCGTGTAGCGGCCGGCGAGCAGGAAGCAGTCGACCGGCACGGCTTCGGCGAAGCGGACCGGCATCTCCGACTGGTTCATGCCGGCGCCGATCGCCTTGACCGTGCCATCGGCGCGCAGGCGCTGCAGCGCGCGGAAGGCACCGGTGACGGCTTCGTCATAGTGATCGTCAGGGTCGTGCACGAGCAGGACGTCGACGCGGTCGAGCCCGAGACGGGCAAGACTCTCCTCCACCGAGCGCATCACGCCGTCATAACTGAAATCGAACACCGGCCGTTCGCGCGGCGTGCCCTTGTAATGCTCGTCCTCGGTGGCGCCGCCATCGGGCGCACGCAGCAGGCGGCCGACCTTGGTCGAGATGGCGTAGGAGTCGCGCTTCTGTTGCCGCAGGAACGCGCCGAGCCGCCGCTCGGCAAGACCAAAGCCGTAGAGCGGTGCGGTATCGAAGAAGCGCACTCCCGCGGACCAGGCGCGCGCGATCGTCGCTTGCGCATCGGCCTCGGTGACGGGGGTGAACAATCCGCCGAGCGGGGCGGAACCGAGACCGAGTGAGGTAACGTCGAGCGAGCCGAGCCGCGAGCGCTTCATTCCCATTGCCTTGTCTTCATTCCAACAGTCCAAATCATCTCCCCCGCTTGCGAAAATCGCAAGCGGGGGAGGCATGCAGGAACGCGGGGCTGGCGACGCTCCTACTTCAACATCTGCGCGACGTTGTCCTTGGTGACAAGGTCGAGGCCGGTGTAGACGATCTCCGGCACCTTCTCGCCCTTCTTGATGGCGAGCAGCGTGTCCATCGCCTTCTCGCCCATCTCGAACGGACGCTGGCCGACCAGCGCATTGGCGTAGCCGTCGCGCAGCAGCTCGAGCTGCATCTTCAGCGTATCGGCGACGACGAGCGTGAACTTGCCGGAATCGATGTCCTTCTTGTTCCTGCTGGCGAAGGCCTTGAAGCCTTCGGGCGCGAACATCGGCCAGCCGCCGATGGGAACGATGGCGGCGAGATCGGGCGTTGCGGTGCGCATATCCGTCATCTGCTGAACCGCGAGTGCGGGATCGTCGTTGCAGAAGGTCGGGGAGCCCGCGACCTCGGCCCATTTCGAGCCCTTCAGCGCCTCGCGCACGCCGTCGACGCGCTCGGCGAGGTTCTTGGCGCCGGGGCCGCCGGAGACCATGGCGTATTTGCCGCCGTCGGGCCGCATCTTCAGCAATTGCTTGCCGAGCGCGACGCCGAACTCCTTGTTGTTGGTGCCGATATAGGCGATGCGCTTGGAGCCGGGCGCATCGGCATCGAAGGTGATGACGGGGATGCCGGCCGCGGTCGCCGCCTCGATCGACTTGGTCATGGCCGCGACGTCGGCCACCGAGATGGCGAGGCCGTCGACCTTCTGGGTGACGAAGTCCTGGATGATCTGGGCCTGCGTCGCCGGCTCGTGCTCGACCGGGCCCTTGTAGATGCACTCGATGTTGCCGAGCTCCTTGGCCCGCTTGAGGCAGCCGTCGCGCGCGAAGTCGAAGAACGGGTTGTTCATCGCCTTGGGCACGATCACGAAGCGGTAGTTCGCGGCGAATGCCGGCGTTGCCATCATTGCGACGGCAATGCCGGCCAGAAGAAATTTCCTCATTGTCTCCTCCACCCTTGTTTGGTGCCTATCCTCTTGGAAGTGCCCGGGAAGCGGACAGGCGGCATGTTGTTGGTCTTCCCGAGATGACGACAATTCAGCTCATCCGCGAACGGATGCGGTCGACCAGCACGGCCAGGATGATGATCACACCCACCAGCGTTTGCTGCCAGTAGGAGGAGACCTGCGCCAGCACGAGGCCGTTGCGGATCACCTCCAGCAGCACGCAGCCGACGATGGCCCCGAGCGGACCGCCGATGCCGCCGGCGAGGTTTGCGCCGCCGATCACGGCCGCCGCGATCACGTTGAGCTCGTAGGACGTCGCCATGTTGGCGGGCGCCGAGCCGAGCCAGCCGGAGATGATGATGCCCTGCAGGCCGGCAGCGAGCGCGCAGATCACATAGACCTCGATCTTGACCCGCACGACGGGAATGCCGGTGAGCTCGGCCGCCTTCTCGTTGCCGCCAAGCGCGAAGACGTGACGGCCGAACGCGCTGTGGTGCAGGACCACGGCCATCGCCAGCGCGAGGATCACGAGATAGATGAAGGGCACGGGCACGCCGAGCACGTCGCCCGATGTCGCCGCGTAAAAATAGTCGGCATCAGGCCCGCCCGGAAAGCTGCCGCGGCCGTTGGAGACGACATAGCCGAGCCCGCGCACGATCGAGAGCATGCCGAGCGTGGTGACGAAGGGCGACAGGCCGAGCACGGCGATGCAGAAGCCGTTGACGAGCCCCGCGATCAGCGCGACGCCAAGTCCCGCAAGGATCGAGACCAGCAGGATCAGGCCCGGCACGTTGGCCAGCACGGTCTTGCCGTCGGCCGCCATGTGCACCAGCGGCGAGCCGGGCGCCGACAGCTCGGTCATGACCATCGAGGTGATCATGGCCGAGAAGCACATCATCGATCCCACCGACAAATCGATGCCGCCGGTGATGATGACGAAGGTGACGCCGAGCGTCGCGATGGCGATGAAGGAAAAGTTCTTCGCCACGTTCTGCATATTGCCTTCGGTGAAGAAATAGGGACTGGCGAAATGCATGATCACCAGCAGCACGGCGAGCGCCAGCAGCACATAGCCGGTCTGGGAGGCGAAGATGCCACGCTGCCACCATTTGATCTTGCCGACATTCGAGAAGGTGATCGGGGATTCCAAGGGCATGGCCATCACGCCGCCTCCTTCGCGCCAGTGATGAGGGCGGTGATTTCCTCCGGGCTCGTCTCCTGGATCGGTTTGTCAGCCCGCTTCTCGCCCCGGCGCATGACGATGACGCGGTCGCACACCGCGAACACGTCGGGCATGCGGTGCGAGATCAGCATCACGGCGACGCCCTGCTCCTTCAGCCGATGGATCAGGCCGAGCACCTGCTCGACCTGGCGCACCGAGATCGCGGCGGTCGGCTCGTCCATCATCACCAGCCGCGCATTGGAGAGCCGGGTCCGCGCGATCGCGACGGCCTGGCGCTGGCCGCCCGACATCTGCTTGACGAGATCGTCGGGGCGCGTTTCCGAGCGCAGCTCGCCGAACAGCTCCAGCGCGCGCGCCGCCATCGCCTTGTGGTCGAGCAGGGCAATGGGTCCGAACTTGCGCTTCAGCTCGCGGCCGAGGAACACGTTCGCGGCGGCCGTCAGATTGTCGGCGAGCGCGAGGTCCTGATAGACGACCTCGATGCCGACGCCGCGCGCATCGACGGGCCGGTTGAAATGGACCGCATCGCCGGCGAAGCGGATCTCGCCATGGCTGGGGCGGAAATTACCGGCGATGATCTTGACCAGCGTCGACTTGCCCGCGCCGTTGTCGCCCATCAGGCCGACCACCTCGCCCGGCAGGACCTGCATGTCGACGTCGTGCAGCGCGCGGATGGCGCCGAACTCCTTGCCGATGCCCTGGAGTTCGAGGACCGGGGTCGCGTCAGCATGTGCCATCAGCGGACTTCCTCAGACATGGCGGTTGACCAGGGATTCCAGATATTCCTGCCGGCCCGAGCGCGGCTGCGGGTCGAAGCCGGGTTGAAGCGCGCGGTCGGCGAGATCGGCGAGCGAGCGCTGGCCGCCGAGAATGGCGCGGCCCTCGGAGCCGGACCATCCGTCATAGCGCTTCGCGAGCGGGGCGGTGAGCACGCCGCCATCCAGCATGTTGGCGGCGGCGAGAAACGCGCGGGCGCAGGCATCCATCGAGCCGACATGGGCGTGGATGAGATCATCCGGGTCGATCGATTGCCGCCGGATTTTTGCGTCGAAGTTGAGCCCGCCCGAGGTGAAGCCGCCGCGATTGAGGATCTCGTGGAACACCAGCGCCAGTTCCGGCACGTTCATCGCGAACTGGTCGGTGTCCCAGCCGAGCAGGTCGTCGCCGCGGTTGATGTCGAGCGAGCCGAACACGCCGAGCGCCTCGGCGAGCGCGACCTCGTGATGGAAGGAGTGCCCGGCGAGGATGGCGTGGTTCTGCTCGATGTTGAGCTTGACGTCGTTCAGGAGGTCGTAGCGTTCGAGGAAGCCGTAGCAGGTGGCAACGTCGAAATCATATTGATGCTTGGTCGGCTCCTTCGGCTTCGGCTCGATCAGGATCGGGCCCTTGAAGCCTATTCTGTGCTTGTGCTCGACGACGAGCGAGACGAAGCGGCCGAGCTGGTCGAGCTCGCGCTTGAGATCGGTGTTGAGCAGCGTCTCATAGCCCTCGCGGCCGCCCCACAGCACGTAGTTCTGGCCGCCGAGGCGGTGCGTCACCTCCAGCGCGGCGCGGACCTGGCCGGCGGCATAGGTGAAGATCTCGGGGTCCGGATTGGTCGCGGCGCCCGCCATGTAGCGACGATGCGTGAACAGGTTTGCCGTGCCCCAGAGCAGGCGGACCTTGGCTGATGCCATCTTCTGTTCGAACAGATCGGCGATCGCGTTGAGATTGGCGACGGACTCGGCGAGCGACGCGCCCTCCGGCGCGGCGTCGACGTCGTGGAAGGTGAAGAAGGGCACGTCGAGCAGGCGGAACAGCTCGAACGCGACGTCGGCCTTGGCGCGCGCCTGCGCCATCGCGTCGGTGCCGTGATGCCAGGGCCGCAAGAACGTCTCGCCGCCGAAGGGATCGCCGCCCGGCCAGCACAGCGAATGCCAGTAGCAGACCGCAAAGCGTAAGTGGTCCTCGAGCCGGCGGCCGTGGACGATGCGGTCCTTGTCGTACCAGCGGAAGGCATGCGGAGAGGCGGCATCCTCGCCGGCAAAGGCGACGGGTGCGCTTGCATCGAAGAATTTGGCTGACGCGTTCACTTAAATCGTCTCCTTCAATGCGGGATAGAGCGCACGCCAGTGCCGATAGGCCTCGTCATAGGCGGCGGTCACGGATGCGCGGGGCGTGAAGCTCGCAAGCCGCCGCGGGCGGGTGCAGATTTCGGCCGGCGCTTCGCCGGTTGCAGCGAGCCGGCCGAGCCTGGAGGCACCGAGCGCCGCCCCGACCTCGCCCTCCTCGACGCGATGGACGGGAATGCCGAGCACGTCGGCGCAGATCTGCGCCCAGAGCGGCGAGCGCGAGCCGCCGCCGACGAGATCCACTTCGGAGATGGGTCCGCTCGCCGCGCTCAGCGCCGCCAGATTGTCGCGCGCGGCAAAGGCGACGCCTTCGAGCACGGCCTGCACGATCCGGCTGCGCCCGGTCGCACCGCGCAGGCCGATGAGGGCGCCGCTCGCGGCGGCATCATTGTGCGGCGTCCGCTCGCCATCGAGATAGGGCAGGAATTTGATCGGGCTTGGCCCGTCGACGCGCTCGCCGAGCGGCGCCAGGAGCGCCGCGGCCGGCGTCTGCATCACATCGGCAAGCCAGGCGAGCGAGGCCGCGGCCGACAACATCACACCCATCTGATGCCAGAGGCCTGGCAGCGCGTGGCAGAAGGCATGCACGGCCGACGCCGGCGCCGGTGCGAAGCGATCGGTGACGCGGAACAGCACGCCGGATGTCCCCAGCGACAGGAACGCATCGCCGGGCGCGATGGCGCCGAGCCCGATCGCGCTTGCGGCATTGTCGCCGGCGCCGCCCGCGACGACGACGTTCTTCGCCATGCCCCAGCGCTGCGCGTAGTCCGGCGCGAGCACCGCGCTGACCTCGCTGCCCTCGACGAGGCGCGGCATGTGGTGGAGATCGAGGCCGGTGGCATGCAGCAGCAGGGCCGACCAGCGCCGCTCGCCGACATCGAGCCACAGCGTGCCCGCCGCGTCGGACATGTCCTCGATCATTTCGCCGGTCAGGCGATAGCGGACATAGGCCTTGGGCAGCAGCACCTTTGCGACGCGCGCGAAAATGTCGTGTTCGTGCCGCGCCACCCAGAGCAGCTTCGGCGCGGTGAAACCAGGCATCGCCAGATTGCCGGCGATCGCGTGCAGCGAGGGACAGCGCCGCTCCAGCATGGCGCATTCGGCCTGCGAGCGGCCGTCGTTCCACAGGATCGCGGGGCGCAGCGGCTTGCCATCCTCGTCCAGCAGCGTCGCGCCATGCATCTGGCCCGAGAGGCCGATGCCGCGAACCTGCGCCACCTCGCGCGGATGGCGGCGTGCGAGATCGTCGACCGCGCCGATCGCCGCATCGACCCAGGACTCAGGATCCTGCTCGGACCACAACGGCGCCGGATGCGACAGGACGAGCTCGCGCGTTGCCGTCGCGAGGATCGCGCCGGCTTCGCTCACGAGCACCGCCTTGACGCCGGACGTGCCGATGTCCAGTCCGAGATACAAATCGTCCTCCTCTTTACCTTTTGCGATGCGCGATCTTGATCGTCGCGCTCTCCACCACGGCCCGTTCGAGATCCACCTGCCGCTAGGGCAGATTGTCCCGCATCACGATGTCGATCCTGATCTTCTCCTGTTCGCGCAAGATCGGCTCGCCGCGGGCGAGCGCCAGCAGCACGCGCACGGCGGCGCGCGCCTCATGTCCGGGGTTCTGCGAGATCGCGGCATCCATCACGCCCTGCAGCAGCAGCCGGCGCGTCAGCACGGTGACGTCGTGACCGACGAACACCACATCAATGCGGCCGGCATCGCTCAACGCCTTGGCGACGCCCTGGGTGCCGGCGCCGACGTTGTAAAGGCCGACGATGTCGGCATGCCTGCCGAGCAGCCGCGCCAGTACCTGTTCCGAACGGTCGTCCTCATCGCGCCCTTCCAGCACCGGCAGCACGCTGAGGTCGGGGAATTCCGACGCCATCACCTGGTTGAAGCCGAAGATGCGCTCGGCGTGGTCGCGCAGGCCCTGCGAGCCCGCGACGATCGCGACCTTGCCGGACCTCTGGCCGACCAGCCGCCCGACCAGCGCCCCGGCGGTGCGTCCCGCGGCGATGTTGTCGATGCCGACATAATGGTGACGGCGTGACGACGGCACGTCCGACACCAGGGTCACCACCTTGGTGCCGGCATCGACGAGATCGTTGATGGCGGCGCGGACGCTCGGATGATCCAGCGCCACCACGGCGACGCCGTCGTAATCGCCCGACAGCGCCTCGAGTGAGGCCGCAAGCACGGACGGATCGAACACGTCGGTTGCGACCATTTCGACGCTGAGACGGCGGGCCGAGAGCCAGGCCGACATCTCGCCGAGATAGGCCTCGATCTGCTGCATGAACGGGTTCGGCCCCGACGGCATCACGAAGGCAAAGCGGCGGGCGCGGCCGCGGGCGAGCTCGGCGGCGGCGACATGGGGCTGGAACGAATTGCGCTCGATCGCCGCCTGGACGCGCCGCACCGTGTCCGGCCGCACCCCCGGCCGGTTGTGCAGCACGCGGTCTACCGTCGCCAGGCTAACGCCCGCCTCGCGGGCGATGTCTTTCAGCGTTAGCGCGGTCGCGGTCAGGGTCTCGGCCATGGCTGAAGGCTAGCAGAGGTGTTTTGAGGTACGCAACTCATTTTGAGGGGCAGGACGATGCTTTCAAGCCCGGGTTGCACCGGGCCGTAGCTAGCCGCCGGTCAGATCCAGCGTCAGGAACAGGCTGTTGGGATCCTCGGCGTAGCCCTCGAACGGGCCGCACGGGACGAAGCCGTGCGCCCGGTAGAGCGCATGCGCCGGCTTGAAATAGTCCCACGAGCCGGTCTCGAGGCTGAGGCGCGCCAAGCCGCGCGCGCGGGCTTCCGTGATGATGTGGCGGAGCATCTCACCGCCAAAGCCGCGCCGCCGCGTGGTCTGAAGCGTGTGCATCGACTTCACCTCGCCATGGCTAGCCGAGAGCGTCTTCAGCGCACCGGTCGCAACCAGCAGCTCGCCGTCCCAACCGGTCCAGAACGCGATGTCGCTGGCGCGAAGGCCCGCCAGATCGAGCGCATGTGCGCTGCCGGGCGCGGTCTGCGCCCGCGCCGCCGTGACGTGATGATCGAGCAGCGCGATGACGCGGGGATCGAAAGTGTCGCCGGTGCGGATCTGCATGGTCAGGGCCTCACGTCGCTGGCAAGCTGCTTCTGCATGAAGACGAGGTCGAGCCAGCGGCCGAACTTGCAGCCGACCTCCGGCATGCGCGCGACCTCGACGAAGCCGAGCGAGGCGTGCAGTGCGATGGAGGCGACATTGGTGCCGTCGATGCCGGCGATCATCGCGTGCTTGTTCATGGCGGTGGCGCGCTCGATCAGCGCCGCGACAAGACTGCGCCCGATGCCCGCCCTGTGGTGCCGCTCGTCGACATAGACCGAGTTTTCCACGGTGTGGCGATAGCCGGGAAAGGGACGGAAATCGCCGAATGAGGCGAAGCCGACGACGTCCCCGCCCTTCATCGCGACCAGCACGGGATAGCCGGCCTGCTGCCGCGCGAGAATCCATTGACGCCGCGAGTCGAGATCCGACGGACCGTCGGTCCAGACCGCCGTGGTGTTGAGCGCGGCGTAGTTGTAGATGGTGAGGATATCGGCAGCATCCTCCAGCGTGGCATCCCGCACGATCAGCGACATCACATTTTCCCGTATGAAGCGCCGCGCCGCGTGATGATGACGTAACGCGCGTCCTGCTTGGTTTCGTTCTCGAAGATCACCGCGCGCATCACGTCGAAATCCAGACAGTCGCCTTCGCGCAAGCGGACCGCCTTGGCGTCGATATGCACGGCGATCGCGCCCTCCAGCATCAAGAGCTGCTGGGTGAAGGCGTTGCGGCCCCAGGGGCTGTAGGGCACCCGCGCGCCGGCCGGCAAATCGACCACGATGATCTCGATGCCGCTCGCCGCATCCGTCGGCGAGGCGTGCCGCCTTCGATAGCCGCTGTCGGGATCGCGCCAATGCGGCTGGTCGGCGAGGCGCACCAGCCGCTCCGGAGGCTTCTCGGCGAGCGCGACGACATCGCTCAGCGACACGTCGAGCGCCGCGCAGAGCCGGCCGAGCAGTGACGCCGTGGCGCTGCTCTGCGCCCGCTCCACCCGCCCGATCATGGCCCGGCTGACGCCGGAGCGCGCTGCCAGTTCGTTCAACGTCATGCCGGCCTGCGTGCGAAGCGTCTTCAAGCGGCGACCGATCGCGCGGTCGAGTTTCTGCTGGTCCATGGCCTTCATCCGAATATTGCCCGACAGAGGACCGCACCCATCAGGGCGAGCGGAGCTTAAGGCTGGCGGGGTGCGCGTGCCGAGAGCGTGCAGCCAATATATTAGAATCTTTGCGCAGGGCCTGGGCGGCTCGCCGGCCTGGATCGGATGGAAACGCAATAGGGAAGCTTTGGAGCGGGCGAAGGGAATCGAACCCTCGTATGCAGCTTGGGAAGCTGCCGTTCTACCATTGAACTACGCCCGCGGATGCGCTGCTCCGCGCCCGTCCTGATTAGCCGAGACGGCGCCTGCCGCCAAGCGGTTTGGCGCGCCCGGCCCGACAGTTGTTAACGTCCTGATAAGATTCCAGGTGCGCCGGATTGTGGCGGTGTTATGATCGGATGTCTGGGGCGAAACGTGCACTGAGTGGGGCGTGTGCATGGTGGGGCGCGGCTATTCGATATTCGACACGGCCGTCGGTCGTTGCGGCATCATCTGGAGCAGCACCGGCGTCGTTGCCGTGCAATTGCCGGAGGCGCGGGAGATCGACACCCGCCGCCGGATTTTCCAGGCCCATCCCGAGGCGCGCGAGCACCGGCCGTCCGAAAATGCCGAGCTTGCAATCGAGGGCATCGTGAGCCTGCTGCAAGGCGGCGACCCCGACTTTTCCGAGGTCAGCCTGGATGCCGGCGGCGTACCCGGCTTTAACCGGCGCGTCTATGAGTTCGCCTGCTCGATTCCGCGCGGGGAGACGCGCACCTATCACGAGATCGCCAAGGCGCTGGGCGCCTCAGGCGCCGCGCACTCGGTGGCGCAGGCGATCGCCAAGAATCCCTACATGCTGATCGTGCCCTGCCACCGGGTGCTGGAGGCCGGCAACTACGCCGACCGGCCCTCGCCCTATGGCGGGGTGATCTCCAAGCGGCGGCTGCTGGCGCTGGAGGGCGCCCACCCCGTCGCCAGCAAGACGCTGTTCGAGGTGCTGCTGCCCGTTGCCCCGCCCCGTGCCCCCACCTGAGGGACGAACTTGATCGCGCCTCAGTTCTGTTTTTGGGCATGATCTCGTCGGAAAACCGCTGACACTTTTCCGGATCATGCCTAGATAAGGCGGCATGGACGCGACCACGCTGCTGACGACACAATCGATCACGGTCTGTGAGTTCCGCTGCGACGCGGGACCGGACGATATGCCATTTGCCGAATGCCGCACCGGGCATTCCATCGCCTATGTGCGCGCGGGCAGCTTCGGATGCCATTGCCGTGCCGGGTTCTTCGAGCTGGTCGCGGGCTCGATGCTGGTCGGCGCGCCCGGCGAGGAATACACCTGCACGCATGAGCATGTCAGCGGCGATGTCTGCCTCGGATTCTTCTTCAGCGAGGACATGGTCGATGCTCTCGGTGGACGGCGCGAGATCTGGCGGGTCGGCGCCACGCCGCCGCTGCCCGAATTGATGGTCTTGGGCGAGCTCGCCCAGACGGCGGCAGATGGCAACAGCGACATCGGCCTCGACGAGGTCGGCCAGATCCTGGCCGGCCGCTTCGTCGACGTCGTTTCGGGCAAGCCGCGCAAGCCGGCCACGCCCACCGCGCGCGACCGCCGCCGCGCGGTGGAGGCCGCGCTATGGATCGACGACAATTCCCACGCCGAGGTCGATCTCGAACAGGCCGCGAAGCAGGCCGGCCTCAGCCCGTTCCATTTCCTCCGGCTGTTCTCCGGCGCGCTCGGCGTCACCCCGCATCAATATCTCGTGCGCTCGCGGCTGCGCCACGCGGCACGGCTGCTCGCGGATGACGACATCGCGGTCACCGATGTCGCCTATGACGTCGGCTTCGGCGATCTCTCCAATTTCGTCCGCACGTTCCACCGCGCCGCCGGCGTATCGCCGACGAAGTTCCGGCAAGCGTCGAGGGGCGAGCGCAAGATTCTCCAAGAGCGGATCGCCCTCAACTGACTAGGGTCGGCTCCGGCGCGCGCCAGTCGCGGCGCGCCTTGCAATGGAGACGACCATGTATGACCACATCGGACTGCGCGTTGCCGATCTCGACGCCGCCACGCGCTTCTACACCGCGGTGCTCGCCCCGCTCGGCTACGTGCTGTGCTCGAGCGGCGACGGCTATGCCGGCTTCGGTCCGAAGGGCGAGCCGGCGCTGTGGCTGCATCTCAACAAGGGACGCAAGGCCGACGGCGCGCATATTGCGTTCCGCGCCGGGAGCCATGACGCGGTCAAGGCGTTCCACAGCGAAGGCCTGAAGAACGGCGGCCGCGACAATGGCGGCGCCGGGCCGCGCAAGGATTACAGTCCGACCTATTACGCAGCGTTCCTGATCGACCCCGACGGCAACAATGTCGAGGCGGTTTGCACGTGACGCTCACGAGATCTCGTAGGGGGCAAAGCGACTTGTCCGCCGTAGCTCGAAGAGCGGAGGCGGAAGCGTGCCCACCGACTGCCCACGTCAATTCAAATGGTGGGCACGGCGCTACGCGCCTTTGCCCACTCCACAAGACTGATTTTGAGGAAATCCCATGGCCACCATCCACAACGACATCCCCGTCAACGCCCCCGCGCGCGACGTCTGGGACGCCGTGCGCGACTTCGGTGCGCTGCATGAGCGGCTGGTGCCGGGCTTCGTCACCGCCTGCACGCTCGACGGCGATGCGCGAATCGTCACCTTCGCCAACGGTTCGGTGGCGCGTGAGGTGCTGGTCGCTTGCGACGAGGTGAGGCAGCGTCTCGTTTATGCCATCAACAACGAGCGGCTGAAGCACTACAGCGCCTCGGTGCAGGTCATCGCCGACGGCGAGCGGACAAGCCGCCTGGTCTGGATCATCGACATGCTGCCGAACGAGCTTGCTGCCTATGTCGAGGAACAGACCCGCCAGGCCGAGACCGCCTTGCACAAGGCCTTCCCGCCCGCTGCGGCGTGAGCTGCCCTCCAGGCTCTGCTGCTCCGTGAGTTTTCTCACAGATCGCCGCCCTCGCCAGCCGTAACCATGGCGGCGTGCGTCCGGTTGGCTCCACTCTCCCGGCGGGGCTGCGCACGCGAGGAGCATGCCATGAGAGGTGCGGACAAGGTGATCTGCCAGGCAGCCGCCGTGCTGCTGCTGTTTTCCGTCGCAAGCACGCCCGCGAAGGCGCAGCTCGCGGGGTTCGGCGGCGGAGGCAGCGAGGACATGATGACGCAGATGGCGCCGATGCTGGAGATGATGAAGGCGAAGATGGGCAAGCGCCGCTTCGCCATGATGATGCAGACCATGGGCCCGATGATGAGCCGCATGATGGAGAATGGCGGCGGCGGGCTCGGTGGTCTCGGTGGCATGATGGGCGGCGGCGGCCTGAATGGCCTGTCCGCCGGCAATCTCGGCGGCGGCTTCGGCGCGCCGAATTACGGCGGCTACGCGCCGATGAGCGGCGGCACCATCCCGGCCGGCTTCGGCGGCGGCGGTGGCGACATCATGGGCATGCTCGGCGGCGTCGGAGGCGGCGACATGATGGCGATGATCCCGCAACTGATGCGGCTCGCCAATGTCGGCGGCGGCAGCGGCCATCGCCGCCATCGGCATCGCTAGAGCATGATCCGGAAAAGAGTGTAGCGGTCTGCCGAAAGGATCATGCTCAAACAACTACCTAAAGCGCGATCATCGCGCTTTAGTCGGCGCCTGATAGTGCTGGCCTGATCGCGGGCAAGCTCGCGCGCGGCCCCCAGCGCGTCAGCAGGACGCTGGAGGACGAGAGCAGGCCGAGCAGGACCATCGAGCTTGCGGCCAACCAGAAAAAGCTCTGCGCGGTGGCCCCGTGGGTCGACAGCCACCAGCCTGCGGCGGAGATGTAGACCAACCGCGCCGTCTGCGCCAGCACCGGCCCAATCACCTTGGCGGCGCCTTGCGACGAGAAATACATCACCGTGGCAATGCCGAAGAACGCGTAGAACGGTCCGACCGTCGAGAGATATTGATGGCTTGCCGCACGCACGGCCGCGCTGTCGGTGAAGATGTTGATCCAGAGATCGGGAAACATCGCGACGACGCAGGCCGGCGCGCCGACGGCGACGAAGGCGGCGACGCTGGCGATCCAGGCGACGCGCCGGGCCCGCGCGATGTTGCCGGCGCCGATCGCCATCCCGACCATCGGCACGCAGGCGATGCCGAACGAGAACGCGATCGAGGTCAGCAGGAATTCCAGCCGCGCGCCGATACCGTAACCGGCGAGGATCGCGGTGCCGAACTGCGCCAGCATGTGGGTGAAGATCGAGATCGTCAGCACCGATTGCAGCGGCGAGAAGCAGGCGATGGCGCCGACCTTCAGGATGTCGAAAAACATCGCCCATTGGATGCGCAGGCCGCGCAGCTTCGGCGTGACGCGCGCGCGCCCGGAGAACAGGACCCAGCCCATGATGCAGATGTTCATGGAATAGGCGATCAGCGCGCCGGCCGCGACGCCGCGCATGCCGAACTGCGGCACCGGACCGAGCCCGAGGCCGAGCGTGCCTCCGAGCACGATCTGCCAGGCCGCGGAGTTGAGGATGAGGAACGAGGGCAGCTTCATGTTGCCGGTGCCGCGCAGCACGCCGGCCATGGTGTTGAGCAGCCAGGGCAGCACGGCGCCGCCGAAGAACACCTGCGTGTAGGCGATCGCATGGGTCAGCACATCGCCGCGGCCGCCGAGCATCTCGAGCACTTTCGGCCCGAAGATCAGCATGCCCAGCATGAAGACGAGGCCGAAGCTGATGCCGATCAGCATCGCATGCATGGCGAGCGTGGCCGCGCGCTCGCGATCGCCGGCGCCGAGCGCGCGTGCAATGGCGGATGCCACCGCACCGCCCATCGCGCCGCCCGACATCGTCATGGTCAGGATGATGGTCGGGAACACCAGCGCCATCGCCGCCAGCGCCTCGACGCCGAGCCGGCCGATATAGGAGGTCTCGGCGATCACCGTGCAGGTGCCGGCCGACAGCGCGATCACGTTGGGCCAGGCAAGCGACAGCAGCGTGCGCAGGATCGGCCCGTCCACCAGCGCGCTTCGCACCGGCCGCGGGGGCGGCGGCAACGGGCGCTCTTGTTCATCGACCGGGATTTCGGCGATGTCGGACATGTCCCCTCCGGGCACGGGCGCCATTTGCGGCGCGGCAATGCATAGGTGTACCAATCAATTTGTTCGCGCGCAGGGCGCAGCGAGGCCGTGTTAGCACGGTGCGGAGCGATTCCTCCTGCGCCAGATGCAGGCGTGCCCTGCGGCAGTGCATTTCGACGGATGAAGGCTATTCGATCGTCCAGACCAACGGCCGGCGGCCGCCGGCGGCGGGGCGCACATGCACGGCGATATGCCGGCCGCACCCGGCAGCGAGGCCTTCGAACAGTCCCTCCAGCACCTTGGCGCAGGCGGGATGATCATCGGCGACGTCGTCCATCAGCTTCCAGCTCCGCTGGCGGAGTTCGAACGTGCCTTCGGACTGCGTCATCTCGGCCGCGTCATCCTGCGCGGCGAACAGCGCATTCAGGAACGATGCGAATTCACTTCTCCCACCGCGCCCCATCGCCAGCGCCGCCGCAACCTCGTCGAAATATTGCATACCGATCAGCTTGCCGGTGAGCCGCAGCAGATAGCCGGCGTCCTCCGGGCCGAACAGCTGCACCATCACGGGCGCGGCGGTGCGGACATATTCCATCGCGTAATTCCGATAGGCCTTCTCCAGGCGCGGCTTCGGCCAGCTCGCAACGGGAAGTGCCGGCGCGATCTTCGCATCGAACAGCGGCGCTTCGAGATGACGCGCGAACACGAGCCGCTGGTCCAGCTCGAGCGGATGATCGTATTGATGGTAGTAACCTTCCAGCCCGTCCTGGCCGTCGACGCTCTGCTTGGTGCAGACGAAGCCGAGCCTGAGATCACCGAGCGCAACGCCGTTGTTGGCGTGCCAGCCGCGCAGCATCGCGCGGCTCACCTCGCCCGGCACGCCGCAGATCGCGGTGCCCTTCCAGATCCAGCGCGGCGGCGGATAGCGGATCCAGGCCTTGGTATCGCTCTCATACATGTATTCGACATGCACGCCGCCGATCCAGTTGGAGAGATAGTGATATTGCGCGGCCGCCACCGCCGGCGGCAGATGATCGATCCCGAGCTTCCTGAGGCCGGGCAGGAAGCGCTCCTGCTGCTGGCGGCGGAAGACGCGGAAGACGAATTCCGCCGCATCGGCGGTGCCGCGCCGCGTCACCACGGTGAGGATGAGGCCGGTGAAGTAGGCGTGATAGAGGTCGGCGACCGCGCGCCAGCGCTTCCATTGGGCTTCCTGCGCGGCGTCTGAGGCGGCGGCCATGTTCGCTCCCGATCCTTGATTTTGATCGAGTGTGTCACTGCACCTTCCGGCAGGCAACATGACGCCCGTGCAGGGCGCCCTGCGCGATCGCCTGCCAATTCCGCATCACGAAGTTTGCGGCGGCGTCCTGGCTGCGCGCTCGCGCTCGACCCGCTCGGTGACATCGCGGGCCATCGCCACGGATCCAAGCACGTTGCCGCCGGAATCCCGCACCAGCGCGAAGGTCATCTCGATGTAGAGCTTGCGTCCGCTCTTGTGTAGCGCGCGGGTCAGCGTCGGCTTGCCCGCAAGCTTCATCGCGCCGCTGGCGAGTGCGGCCTCGAAGCCCTTCCAGTGCGCGGCGCGCAGATGCTCGGGAATGATCAAGTCGAGATTCTGGCCGAGCGCTTCCGCCGCGGAGAAGCCGAACAGCGTCGTCGCGGCGCCGTTCCAGCGCATGATTGTGCCGGAGCGATCCGAATAGATCAGCGCATCCGCGACGTTCTCGGCGATCTTTGCGTCGAGTTCGGATGGATTGCTCATGCCGTCACCTCGTAGCCCGGATGAAGCGGAGCGCAATCCGGGATCGCGCTACAAGTGAGACTGCCCCGGATTACGCTTGCGCTCCATCCGGGCTACAGGATCGCGCTACACCCGGAAATGCTTCGATAGTTTGAGGCCCTGGGCCTGGTAGTTCGAGCCGATGCGCTGGCCGTACATCGCGTCGGGGCGGGCCAGCATCTTCTCGTAGACGAGGCGGCCGACGATCTGGCCGTGCTCGAGGATGAACGGCACTTCGCGCGAACGCACCTCCAGCACGGCGCGCGATCCCAGCCCGCCGGCGCCGGCATAGCCGAAGCCGGGATCGAAGAATCCGGCATAATGCACACGGAATTCGCCGACCAGCGGATCGAACGGCACCATCTCCGCGGCGTAGTCGGGCGGCACCTGCACGGCTTCCTTGGAGGCGAGGATGTAGAACTCGCCGGGATCGAGGATCAGGCTGCCGTCGGGACGGGCCGAGATCGGCTCCCAGAAGTCCTCGACGGAATAGCCGGCGCGGCGATCGACGTCGACGACGCCGGTGTGGCGCTTGGCGCGGTAGCCGACGAAGCCGCTGGCTTTCTCGCCGGACAAATCGACCGAGACGGCGACGCCGCCTGAGAGATCGGCATCGTCGATGTCGACGAGGCGCTCGGCGGCATGCAGCGCATCGAGCTCGTCGGCATTGAGGATGGCATCGCCGGTGCGGAAGCGCACCTGGCTGAGGCGCGAGCCCTCGCTGACCAGCACCGGAAACGTCTTCGGGCTGATCTCGGCATAGAGCGGGCCGTGATAGCCGGCGCCGATCATGTCGAAGCGACGGGTGCCGTCGGCGATCACGCGGGTGAAGACGTCGAGCCGGCCGGTCGAGCTCTTCGGGTTGGCGGCCGCGACGATCTCCGGCGGCAGCGCCAGACTCTCCAGCAGCGGCACGATGTAGACGCAGTTGGTCTCCAGCACCGCGCCGTCGGCGAGGCTGAACTCGTGCAGCTTCAATTCGTCGATGCGCTCGGCGACCGTGGCACCGGGCCCCGGCAGGAAGCTGGCGCGGACGCGATAGGCGATGTCGCCGAGGCGCAGATCGAGGCTGGCCGGCTGGATCTGGCTCTCGACGAAGTCGTAGGCGGGCAGGATGAGGCCTGCCTCCGCCATCGCCGCGATCATGCGGTCGGGCAGGATACCATTGGCGTCGGGCGCGACCGTGAACGTCAACCGGGGGTCCTCATCAGGGCTCAAATGCATCCGGACATGCCGGAAATACAGGTCTTTTACGGCTATCCGATGGACGCCTTGACGGAAAGGGCATTGCGGAATATGAGCATCACTTATCCCGTGGTGATTTGAGCCGGCCGGCTTGCAGCCACGTTAAATAAGTCGCTAAACAGGCCGGGGACCTCTGAGATCCCGGCCCGTGGACATGTCCAGGCCGGTTTTTTTGTGCCCGCTTTCGACGAAGCGGTCATGTCGGAGGTATCTATGTCGAAGTCGCCTGCCAACTACCGTCCCGAAACCCGCCTGGTCCATTCCGGCACCCTGCGCTCGCAATTTGGCGAGACGTCGGAGGCGCTGTTCCTGACCCAGGGCTATGTCTACGACACCGCCGAGCAATGCGAGGCGCGGTTCAAGGGCGAGGACCCCGGCTTCATCTATTCGCGCTACTCCAACCCGACCATCGCAATGTTCGAGCGCCGCATGATCGAGCTCGAGGGGGCCGAGGCCGCCCGCTCGGCTGCAACCGGCATGGCCGCGGTGACGACCGCGATCCTGGCGCCGCTCAAGGCCGGCGATCACGTCGTCGCCTCGCGCGCGCTGTTCGGCTCGTGCCTCTACGTGATCCAGGACCTGCTGCCGCGCTACGGCATCGAGACCACGCTGGTCGACGGCTCCGACCTCGACCAGTGGCAGCGTGCGCTCAGGCCCAACACCAAGACGTTCTTCCTGGAGAGCCCGACCAATCCGACGCTCGACGTGCTCGACATCCCAGGAATCGCCGAAATCGCGCACAGCGGCGGCGCGCGGCTCGTCGTCGACAACGTGTTCGCGACGCCGATCTGGCAGAGCCCGCTCGCGCTCGGGGCCGACGTCGTGGTCTATTCCGCGACCAAGCATATCGACGGCCAGGGCCGTTGTCTCGGCGGCATCATCCTGTCGTCGGAAGCGTTCGTCGCCGAGCACCTGCATAATTTCATGCGCCAGACCGGCCCGTCGATCTCGCCGTTCAACGCCTGGGTCCTGCTCAAGGGCCTGGAGACGCTGGGCGTGCGCGTCCGCGCGCAGACCGATACCGCATCGCGCATCGCCGACGTGCTGGCGAGCCATCCGAAGATTTCGCGGCTGGTCTATCCCGGCCGCGCCGATCATCCGCAGGCGGCCCTGGTGAAAAAGCAGATGCGCGGCGGCTCGACGCTGGTCGGCTTCGAGGTCAAGGGCGGCAAGCAGGCGGCGTTCCGCGTGCTCAATGAATTGAAGCTTGCGAAGATCTCGAACAATCTCGGCGATGCCAAGTCTCTCGTCACGCATCCGGCGACCACGACGCATCAGCGCCTGAAGCCGGAGGACCGTGCCGCGCTCGGCATCAGCGAGGGCTTCATCCGCTTTTCCGCGGGGCTCGAGCATGCCGACGATCTGATCGAGGATCTGACGGCGGCGTTGGAGAAGGCGTGAGGCTCTTACCCTCCCCTGGAGGGGGAGGGTCGCTGCGCATGCAGCGAAGCGGAATGCGTAGCGGGGTGGGGTGACAGTCTCTCCACATACAACACTGCCCGCGTGGAGAGATCACCCCCCCCGCTCGCGCTGCGCGCGATCGACCCTCCCCCTTCAGGGGAGGGTGAAGCAGACCTCACATCGGCCGATATGTCCGCACGTCCGCCGGCACGTTGACCCCGAGCTTGATCTGGCCGACCGAGCGGATGATGTCGTCGCCGAGCAGCTGGGCGAAGCAGGCATAGCCCCAGTCGTTCATGTGCAATCCGTCGGCGATGACGAAGCTCTCGACCGGGATCGACTGGTTCTCGTGCCAGTCGCGCATCACCTCGAAGCGCGGGAAGATGCCGACATGACGGAGCTCGGCGACCTTGCCGAGCAGATTCACCATCTTGCCGGCGCTCTCCTTGCGCTGGTTGACGGCGGGCGAATATTGCGGGTCGACCAGCACGATGTCGGCATCGCCGGCGGCCTGGATGCGGCTGATGCCGTCCTCGACCATTTTTGCGGTCTCGCCGGGATCGAGATTGCGCAGCACGGCGTTGGTGCCGACCTGCCAGATCACGAGGTCCGGATGCGCGTCGATCACCTGCGTCTGCAGGCGTTTCATCATCTCGGGCGCGTCCTCGCCGCCGACGCCGGCATTGACGACGGTGATGTCGGCGGTGGGATAGTGCCGGCGCAGCTGCGCGGCGAGGCGGTTCGGATAGTTGAACTCCGGCGAGCTCGCGCCGAAGCCCTGAGTCGACGATGAGCCGAACGCGACGATGACGACGGGCTTGCCGGCGACCAGCTTGCCCGCGACATGCGGCAGCGAGCCCATCGCCTTCGAGCCGCCCTTTGGCGGCAGGCAGGGCACGCGGCTGAAAATATCGGCGGCGGATTTGGCGACCTGCTTCACCCTGTCGATGGCGCGCGTCGTGACGCCGCGCTGCTCGGGCGAGGTCGCGGCCACGGTGGTCTGGGACGGCGGCGCGGGCGCGGGATCAGCCGACTGCGCTGGCGCAGGCGTCGCCTGCGCTGCTTGGGTCGCGGCTTGCGTCTGCGCGTGGGACTGCACGGCCGGCGCCAGCAACAACAGCACTGCTGCTGCAGGCGCGGCCAGCCATGCCGTCAGGCGAAAAGGGCGGAGAGAACTCATTAACGCTAGACCTCAATTTTGCTGCTGGGCCGGCTCCAGGTGAGCGGCGTCGATCACGAACTGTGCCAACGCCCGGCCTAGGCAATCATGGACCTGCTTCGCCAGCTCAGGCCCGCGGGACGGGCTGAACAGGTCGAACTGGCCCTGCTCATTCCACTGCCGCATGATCGCGAAACGATCGAACAGCGGAATATCGTGCTCCTGCGCCACCACCCGCATATTGTCGAGATAAGGCGGCGCCGAGATCATGGTCTCCGTACGCGGGCTGTATTGCAAGTTCATCAAGACGACGTCAGCCCCCGCCTTTTGCAGCGCAACAACCCCGTCGGTCACCGCGCTGCGAAATTCATCGGGATCGATCGATCGGATAGCATCCACGGTCCCGGTCTGCCAGATCACCAAGGTAGGCGTTTTTGCTTCCATCAGCTTAACGAATATGGACGCGGTCTCCTCTGCCGTTTTCTTGCTCTGTATTTCTACGGAGACGTGCACCACCTCGGACGCCGGCAGCTTCTCCTTGAGGATCGCCTCCATGCGCGCCGGATAGGAGCTGCCTTCCGACGACGGAATCGTGGTCGAGCGGCTGCCGATGACCAGGATTTCGAGCGGTTTCCCGGCCTTGATGGCGTCGGCGACCTTGGGGAGCTGACTCTCGCTGGTCAGCAGATAGGACGGCAATTCGCACGCCGCGGGCGCGGCAGGCGCAGCAGCATCCCCCGCGCGCGCCACAGGCGCGGCGAGGCTACCGCATAGCAGGATCAGGCTCAGGAGAACCTTCGCCTTCATCAGCCCCCTCCCGCCAGATCGGCGTTGCCGACGGCGTTTTTGGTTTTCGCACCGCTCTTGTCAGCCACGCGCTTGTACCACGAAATCACCCAGGCCACGCCCCACATGATCAGGACCCCGGAGAGACTAATCAGCGCATGCATGGCCGCGCCGCCGGAGACTTCGGCGAGAATGAAATGCCCGGCGAAGGCCAGGAAGACGCCGAGACAGAAGATCTCGAGGGAATGCTGGCCGCATAGAATCAATGGGCGCAGCCAGCGCGATTTCAAGCCCGGCCAATCCCGGGGCAGGAAGCGCACGGTGAGCGCGGCCAACGCCAGGAAATGCGTGAAGCGCAGCACGTCGAGGTCGGTCTTGTCGATCGGATACATCCACTGCTCGATCCGCTTCGGCATGAACTGTGACAGTTGCGGCACGTACCAGGTCAGCGTCACGTAGAACGCCGCGACGAGATAGGCGATCGCGATCCACATCGTCACGGGCGAGGCCAGGATGCGCGACATGCGTCGCGCACCTCCCAGCGCGCACCATGCCCCGAACACGAACAGCAATTGCCAGGCGAAGGGATTGAAGGCCCAGAAGCCGTTCGGATAGGCCGACAGGTAGAGGTCGTACTCCCAGGTGACCGCGTAGAGCACGACCGAGAGGCCGAGCGTGACGTCAGGCCGCCATTTCATCGACCACAGGATCAGGGGCAGCGCCAGCATCAGCACGATGTAGAGCGGCAGCACGTCCATGTTGACGGGGCGGAAACGCAGCAGCAGCGCCTGCACGATGGTGACGTCGGGCTGCTTGAGGAAATCCATGATGCCCATCTCTTCGGTGTAGAGCGGGTTCTCGAAGCTGGTCGCGACGTAGGATATCTCGGCGAGGAAGATCGTGAACAGGAAGACGTGGGCGACGTAGATCTGCCAGACCCGGCGCAGGATGCGCGCCGTGGCGATGACGACGCCGCTCTCCAGCATCGCCCTGCCGTAGACGAAGGCGGCGGTGTAGCCGGAGATGAAGATGAAGATCTCGGTGGCGTCGCTGAAGCCGTAATTGCGGATGGTGAACCAGGTGAGCAGGCTGGGTGGCAGGTGGTCGATGAAGATCAGCCACAGCGCGAGCCCGCGGAACAGGTCGAGCCGGAGCTCGCGCTCGCCGATGGCAGGCAGCGTGATGGCCGGCGCCCTCGCGCGCGGCCTCGCTCCCGCGGGCTTGCTGTCGACGGACGCGCTGTCGACGGGCTTGGCGGTTCCCGCGATCGTCGATCCCGTCACTTGGTCGGCAATGGTCATCGGGGGCCAAAAACCCTTCCGCAAATCGCGACGTCTCGAGGAGTGTACCGGTCCGCTTCCGAACTCGCAAAGCGGCCGGACCATGTGGGGTATCCCTTTGCGGGCGTTTCCCTCGCCGGTGTCCTTCCCTTCGAATTCTGGCGGGACGATGTCGCCAAGGCCGGCCGCGGCGTTTGGTTCCGGCGCCGGATTTCGGTATGGTGGCAGCCATGTACCGCGCCGTGACCCGCCACATCGAAGTGACCGTCGAGCCGAACTTTGTTCCGGAGCAGTCGTCGGCCGACCGTTCCCGCTATTTCTGGTCCTACACCATCGTCATCACCAACTCGGGCGAGGAGACCGTGCAGCTCAAGACGCGGCATTGGATCATCACCGACGCCTCCGGCCGCCAGCAGGAGGTCAAGGGCGAGGGCGTGGTCGGCGAGCAGCCGATCCTGGCCCCCGGCGAGCGCTTCGAATACACTTCCGGCGTGCCGCTCTCGACCGCCTCCGGCTTCATGACCGGCCGCTACCAGATGGTCACCGAGAGCGGCGAGCGCTTCGAGATCGACGTGCCGGCGTTCTCGCTGGATAGCCCTGACAGCAAGCGGGTGTTGAATTAGGGGCGGGCGTTTCGTGTCCCGGACGAGCTGCAACGCGCAAGCGTTGCGGCACGGAGCCGGGACCCAGGGCGGCACGGCACGCGGATGGATGGGCCCCGGCTCTGCAGCGCATCACTTCGTGCTGCGCTGCGTCCGGGGCATGAGACCATCTTTCCATCGAATCCCAAATCGCAGACATGCCTTTTCGTTCTCGCGGCTTGAAACGCCCGAGCTTTGCTTCGTCGCTCCACCCTCGTAAATCCAAGAGGGCGCAGGGAAGGCCGGGTGCCGGCTGGCACCCGCGGTCTGCTGCGCGAAAGACACGCGC
>NZ_LFJC01000003.1:233681-397577 GCF_002776695.1 Bradyrhizobium nitroreducens | reverse complement strand
GGAAGCCCCCTTGGGGCGTTTTGCCGCGACGGGGGCGGGCGGGCGGGCAGGGGTGCGGGGGCCTTTGCCGGCCGGGCTTTTGCTGAGGTTTTTGGGCATGTCCGAAGTTCCTGAGAATGCAGCCTTATCGGGCCTGACGGTGCGCCGCAAGGTGGCCAAATCGCCGGTCTGGCAGCGTTGCAATTGGGGCAATGGCCGCTATAGTCCGCGCGAATTTGACCGAGCCGGTCGCCTTTGAGGGCCTGACCGGCTTTTCCCCCGTTCTCACGAGGATCGTCCGAATGTTCATTACCCCTGCGTATGCCCAGGCCGCGGGCGCCGGTGACACCAACAGCATGTTGATGTCGCTGCTGCCGTTCGCCCTGATCTTCGTGATCATGTACTTCCTGATTCTGCGTCCGCAGCAGAAGAAGGTGAAGGATCACGCCGACCTCGTGAAGAACATCCGTCGCGGCGACACCGTCGTGACCTCGGGCGGCCTCGTCGGCAAGGTCACCAAGGTCGTCGACGACGACCAGATCGAGTTTGAGATTTCCGACGGTGTGCGGGTGCGGCAGATGCGCCAGATGATCTCGGGCGTGCGCGCCAAGGGCGAGCCGGCCAAGGAATCCAAGGATAGCAAGGAAGCCGCCAAGGACGACGCCGCCTCGAAGTGAGCGCGTCCGCGAGCATCTCAAGTCTCCCCATCTGACAGGTCCAGTCGATGTTGTATTTCACGCGGTGGAAGGCGCTCGGGATCATCCTGACGGCGCTGATCGTGTGCCTCTGCGCGGTCCCGAACTTCTTCCCCGAGGCGCAGGTCAAGACCTGGCCCGCCTGGGCGCAGCGGCGGCTCGTGCTCGGCCTCGACCTTCAGGGCGGCTCCTATCTGCTGCTCGAGGTCGATTCCAACTACGTGAAGAAGGAGCGGCTCGACCAGGTCCGCGACGACGTGCGCCGCGCCCTGCGCGATGCCAAGATCGGCTTCACCGGCGGCGTGGTCGTCCGCAATGACGCAGCCGAAGTTCGCATCACCAAGGAGACCGACGTTCAGGCTGCGCTCGCCAAGCTGCGCGAACTCTCCCAGCCGCTGGGCGGCCTGATGGGATCCAGCGGTCAGCGCGATCTCGAGGTGAGCGAGGCCGGCGGCGTGATCCGCCTGACCGTCCCGCAGGCCGCGATGCTCGACCGCATGCGCAAGACCATCGAGCAGTCGATCCAGATCGTCGAGCGCCGCGTCAACGAGCTCGGCACCGTCGAGCCCGTGATCCAGCGCCAGGGCAACGACCGCATCCTGGTGCAGGTCCCGGGTCTTCAGGATCCGACGCGCCTGAAGAAGCTGCTCGGCGAGACCGCGAAGATGGAATTCCGCATGGTCGACACGACCGTGTCGCCGGACCAGGCGCAAGCGGGCAGGTTGCCGCCGGACTCCGAGTTGCTGATGAGCGCGTCGCCGCCGCCGACGCCTTATGTGGTCAAGAAGCAGGTGCTGGTTGCCGGCGGCGATCTGATCGACGCCCAGGCGACCTTCGACCAGCGTACGAGTGAGCCGGTCGTCAGCTTCAAGTTCAATACGTCGGGCGCGCGCAAGTTCGCGCAGGCCACGCAAGAGAATGTCGGGCTGCCCTTCGCGATCGTGCTCGACAACAAGGTGATCTCCGCGCCCAGGATCAACGAGCCCATCACGGGCGGGCAGGGACAGATCTCCGGCAGCTTCACGGTCCAGTCCGCCAATGATCTCGCAATCCTGATGCGCGCCGGCGCACTGCCGGCGCCGCTGACCGTGGTCGAGGAGCGCACCGTCGGTCCGGGCCTCGGCCAGGACTCGATCGAGAAGGGCGAACTGGCCGCCTATGTCGGCTCGATCCTCGTCATCGTCTTCATGCTGCTGACCTACCGGCTGTTCGGCGTGTTCGCCAATATCGCTGTGGCCATCAACGTCGCCATGATCTTCGGCCTGTTGTCGCTGCTCAACGCCACGCTGACGCTGCCCGGCATCGCCGGCATCGTGCTCACCGTCGGCATCGCGGTGGACTCCAACGTGCTGATCTACGAGCGCATCCGCGAGGAGCTGCGCGGCGGCCGCAACGCGATCTCGGCGATCGACGCCGGATTCAAGCGGGCGCTGGCGACCATCCTCGATTCCAACATTACGACCTTCATTGCCGCCGCGGTGCTGTTCTACATCGGCACCGGCCCGGTGCGCGGCTTTGCCGTGACGCTCGGCATCGGCATCATCACCACGGTGTTCACCGCCTTCACCATGACCCGGCTGATCGTGGCCTGGTGGGTACGGTGGAAGCGGCCGCAGAGCGTGCCGATCTAGGAGCCTGATCGTGACTCACACCGTTCTCATCGGGCTCGGCGTCCTCATCGCCATTCTCACCGTGGTCGCGGCCCTTGGCCTGTTGCCGTCGTTGCGCATCGTTCCTGACGATACGCATTTCGACTTCACGCGCTTCCGCCGCATCAGCTTCCCGATCTCGGCAGCGCTGTCGATCGTCGCGATCACGCTGTTCTTCACCCACGGCCTGAACCTCGGTATCGACTTCAAGGGCGGCACGCTGCTGGAGGTGCGGGCCAAGTCCGGCGCCGCTGACATCGCGGCGATGCGCACGACGCTGGAGGGCTTGCGGCTCGGCGAAATCCAGCTACAGCAGTTCGGCGGTCCCGAGAACGTCCTGATCCGGGTTGCCGAGCAGCCCGGCGGCGACAAGGCGCAGCAGGACGCCGTACAGAAGGTCCGCACCGCGCTCGGTGATTCCATTGAGTACCGCCGCGTCGAGGTGCTCGGTCCGCGCGTCGCCGGCGAGCTCTTGGCCTACGGCATGCTCGGCCTGATGCTCGCGATCGTCTCGATCCTGATCTATCTCTGGTTCCGATTCGAATGGCAGTTCGCGCTGGGCGCCATGATCGCCAACGTGCACGACATCGTGCTGACGATCGGCTTCATGTCGATCAGCCAGGTCGATTTCGACCTGACCAGTATCGCGGCGCTTTTGACCATTCTGGGCTATTCGCTCAACGACACCGTCGTCATCTACGACCGTATCCGCGAAATGCTGCGTCGCTACAAGAAGATGCCGATGCCGCAGCTGCTCAACGAGTCCATCAACTCGACGCTGTCGCGCTCGATCATCACCCATTTCACGGTGACGCTGGCGCTGCTGGCGCTGCTCCTGTTCGGTGGTCACGCCATCCACAGCTTCACCGCGGTGATGATGTTCGGCGTGGTGCTGGTCGGCACCTATACCTCGATCTTCATCGCAGCGCCGATCCTGATCTATCTCGGCGTCGGCGAGCACCGCGAGGATGCGAAGGACGAGGCTGCGCCGGCGAAGAAAAGCAAGGCATGATCCGAACCGCATGCCCTCGCAGGCGTTTGCGAGGGCGGTAGGCTCATTCGGGCGAGGCATATGGCCGGCGATCCCAACGCACCGCATTTCCCGCGCTCGGCGCCGATCGAGGCCTATGGCAAGGGCGGCTTTGTCTTCGCCGGCATGTCGCACCGGGGCTCGCTGCTGTGCCTGCCCGAGGCGATCTGGGCCTGGGACGTGACGGATCCCGCGAAGATCGACCGCTATTCCCTGGACCGGGTGTTCGCAGCCGCGGGTGGCATCGACACGCTCCTGATCGGCACCGGGACCGGGCTCTGGCTGCCGCCGCCGGAGCTGCGCCAGGCGCTCAAAGCGGTGAGGGTGGTGCTGGACACGATGCAGACCGGCCCCGCGGTGCGCACCTACAACATCATGATCGGTGAACGGCGGCGGGTCGCGGCTGCGCTGATCGCGGTGCCCTGAACAGCACATGAGCAGTGCCGCGCCGCCGCCGGACAACGTTTCCTTCTGCGCCGATCTCGTGCGCAGCCACGACTTCCCGCGCTATGCCGCGACCCTGTTCGCGCCCGCCGCCGAGCGCCGTGCGCTGCTGGCGCTCTACGCCTTCAATGTCGAGATCGTCCGCGTCCGCGACCAGGTGAGCCAGCCCTTGCCCGGCGAGATCCGCTTTCAATGGTGGACCGATCTGTTCTCGGGCCTCGTCCACGGCAGTGCCGAGGGCAATCCGGTCGCGGCCGAGCTTTTGCGCGCGATCCGCGATTTCGACCTGCCCGTCGAGCCGCTCTCGCTGCTGGTCGACGAGCACCAGTTCGACCTTTACAACGACCCGATGCCGACCATGGCCGCGCTGGAGGGCTATCTGGCCGCGACCTCATCGGCGCTGTTCGGTCTCGCCGCGCAGGTTTTGGCGCCGTCATCGGAAGCGATCGAGCATCTCGCCCGCCATGCCGGGCTGGCGCAGGGCATCGTGCAGATCATCACGAACCTGCCGCGCGATGCATCGCACCGGCAGCTCTTCCTGCCGCAGCAGGTCCTGGCGAGCCATGGCTGTGAAATGGAGGATGTGTTTGCCGGCAGGGACACGGCAAACCTGCGTGCCGTGCTGGAGCAGCTCACGGGGGAGGCGCAGCAGCATTTGACCGCAGCCTTGTCGCTGCTGGCGGAGGTGCCGGCAGCGGTGCATCCGGCGTTCCTGCCGCTGAGCCAGGTCAGGGCCGATCTGAAGCGCCTGTCGCAGCCCGGCCGCAATCCGTTCGCGCCGCAGCCGACGTCGCGGCTGCGCACGCTCTGGACGCTGTGGCGGGCTTCACGTTCCCGAGAATTTACCAAATAGCGGCTGGCTTATCGCCTCGAACCGCCGGATGCTCTATGCTGTCCTATGACTGAGTTGTCCCAAACCACATCGCCGGACCTGAGCGGCTTTCCGGTCGCGCCAAGCGACATTCAGGCCGCGGCCGACACCATCCGCGGGGCCGTCGTCGAGACGCCCTGCAGCTACAGTCGCACGCTGAGCGGCATCTGCGGCTGCGAGATCTGGCTGAAATTCGAGAACCTCCAGTTCACCTCGTCCTTCAAGGAGCGCGGCGCACTCAACCGCCTGACCGCGCTGACGGCCGAGGAGCGCGCGCGCGGCGTCATCGCCATGTCCGCCGGCAACCACGCGCAGGGTGTTGCCTATCACGCCAAGCGGCTCGGCATTCCCGCCACCATCGTGATGCCGGTCGGCACGCCGATGGTGAAGGTCGAGAACACCAGGCATCACGGCGCGGAAGTGGTCGTCACCGGCGCGACGCTGGAGGAGGCGGCCGCGTTCGCGCGCAGCCACGGCGAAGCGAGGGGCATGATCTTCGTCCACCCCTACGACGATCCGCTCGTGATCGCAGGGCAGGGCACCGTCGGGCTGGAGATGATGAGAGCGGTGCCGGAACTCGATACGCTGGTCGTCCCGATCGGAGGCGGCGGCCTGATCAGCGGCATCGCCATCGCGGCGAAAGCGATCAAGCCGTCGCTGCGGATTTTGGGCGTCGAGGCCTGGCTCTATCCCTCGATGTACAACGCCATCCATGACGGCAATCTGCCGGCGCGCGGCGATACGCTCGCGGAAGGCATCGCGGTCAAATCGCCCGGCAAGATCACCACCGAGATCGTCCGCCGCCTCGTCGACGACATTGCGCTCGTCAACGAAGCCGAGCTCGAGCGCGCCGTCGCGACCCTGATCTCGATCGAGAAGACGGTGGTGGAGGGCGCCGGCGCCGCCGGCCTCGCTGCGCTGATGTCCGATCCGACCCGCTTCGCCGGGCATAAGGTCGGTCTCGTCCTGAGCGGCGGCAATATCGATACGCGGCTGATCGCATCCGTCCTCACGCGCGAGCTCGCGCGCGAAGGGCGCTTGACCCAGCTCTCGCTCGATATCCCCGACAGACCCGGACAACTGGCCGCGGTGGCCGCGCTGCTCGCCGAGGCCGGTGCCAACATCATCGAGGTCTCGCACCAGCGGACCTTTTCCGAGCTGCCGGCCAAGGCGACGCTGCTGCAGCTCGTCATCGAGACCCGCGATGCCGCTCATCTCGACGAGGTGATGGCCAGGCTCAGCGCATCCGGATTGAGCGCCCGCTGCACCTGAGCGGCGCGCAGTCTACCGCCGCGCCAAACCCGCCAGATGCGCGATCAGCCGGTCGATCTCGGCTTCCGTGTTGTAATAATGCGGTGATGCCCGCACGACATGCGGCAACGCGCGAAGCTCGGCATCGATGCGCGTGCTCGACGGATCGGATGCGCCGATCGTGATGCCGGCTGCAGCGGCGCTGGCGACAATGGTGTCCGCCTCGTGCCCGTCCATCGTGAAGCTGACGATGGCTCCGGGGGCGCGTCCGAGATCGCGCATGGTGACGCCGGAAACGGTCGCAAGGCCATTGCGAAGCCGGCCGGCAAGCATGCGGCAGCGCTGTTCGATCGGAGCGATGCCGATATCGAGCGCGTAGTCGACAGCCGCGCCGAGCCCGAGCCGGGCCGCGTAATTGTTCTCCCAGGTCTCGAAGCGGCGGGCATCGTCGCGTAGCCGATATTCATCGCGTGAGACCCATGGCGCGGCGAAGTGATCGATCATCGGCGGCTCGAGCCGTTGCAGCAGCGCCCGGCGGACGTAGAGAAAGCCGGTGCCGCGCGGGCCGCGCAGGAATTTGCGTCCCGTGGCCGACAGCATGTCGCAGCCGATGGCCTCGACGTCGACCGCCATCTGGCCGACCGCCTGGCAGGCGTCGAGCAGATAGGGAATACCGTGCGCCCGCGCGATCTTGCCGATCGCCGCGGCCGGATTGACCAGCCCGCCATTGGTCGGAACCCAGGTGATCGCGATCAGTTTCACCCGTTCGTCGATCATCCGCTCGAGCGCGTCGACGTCGAGCTCACCGCTGGCATCGCTCCGCACCACGTCGATGACGGCGCCCGTGCGCTTGGCGACCTGAAGAAAGGCGACATAGTTGGCGGCGTATTCGGCCTCGGCGGTCAGGATCCGGTCGCCCTTGCGAAACGCAAGCGAATAGAACGCCATCTGCCAGGCGACCGTCGCGTTCTCCACCAGCGCGATCTCGTCGGGTGCTGCATTGAGCAGGCGTGCCACCGAACCGTAGACCGCGTCGAGCCGATCGGACTCGCGGTCGGCGGCGGCATAGCCGCCGATTTCAGTCTCGAGGTCGATGTGTCCCTTCATCGCCGTGACGACAGGCGCAGGCATCAGGGCCGCGCCCGCGTTGTGGAGGTATACAAGCCGGGAGGCGGCTGGCGTGTCGGCGCGTATTCGGTCGAGGTCGATCACTCACGCCTCCGCTTGTTGCGATCTCGTGCATGGATTAGGCGCGTTGCCAAGCGCGAGCAAGATGGGCTGGCGCGGCTCAGATGCAGAGACCGAGCAGCTTGACGTGACAATTGCTGGGCTTCGGCTTGCTCGCGGGCGTCGCCTCGCGTTTCACGGCAACGAGGGGCTCCTTGTCCTTTTTCTTGCCTTTGCCCTTCGGCTCGTAATCGCCCGCGATCACCATGGCCCAATAGGTGCGCTTGCCGCTGGCGTTCTTGGCGCTGGCGATGCCGACGCGGGAGGCGTTGTGCAGTAACAGGTTCTTGCGGTGCCCGGACGAGTCGATCCACTGTCCCAGCGTCTTCTCGAAATTGTCGTAGCCGTAGGCGATGTTCTCGGCGGCGCGGCCGGCGCCGGCCGGCGCGACGCGGCGGTTGAAGGGGCCGAGCGCATCGTGACTGAGGTCGTCCTTCGCCGCCATCGCGCGGGCCTGGTCCATGGCGATGCGGTCGAGGGTTGAATCGCGCACGACGCGGACTTCGCCGTGCTTGAGGCGGAAGCTCGAGATCAGCTCGGCCGGTGAGTCCGCCATCGCGGCTGTGGCGTTGAGCAGCAGAAGGCCGGCGATCATTGCGCCAATCCCACCACGCGTCATTATCCACTGCCTGCGCATGACTCCACCGCCCCCAATTCTCCGACCGCTTCTCTATCGCCAATGTGGACGCTTCAAGGCGCGGCGGCCCGTCAGCTCGTCGGCAGGTCCGCCTCGAAATTGAAGCGGTCGCGCAGGTTCTTGCGCTGTTCCAGAATGTCCTTGAGGAACGCGCGGTCCTGGTCGTTCTTCATCATCGGCTCGATCAGGTCGAGCTGGTTCATGGCAACCAGCTGCAGGATCTCGGTGCGCGGCTTGCCGCTGGCGTCGCGTGGCAGCGCGTGCACCACCTGGATGTGTTCCGGCGGTTTCGGCCCCTTGGCGGCAGAAAGGTCGTTCCGCAACTGGCCTTCGAGCGTGGCCTGATCGGCTTCGACGAAGGCGTAGAGCCCGACGCCGGAGCGACGGTCGGCAAAAGCAACGATGGCGGTATCGCGTACGGCGGGATTCTTGCGGATCAACTCGGTCAGCACCGGCGCATCGTTGACCAGCCTGCGGCCGCCGCCCTCGCGGTCGGTGAAGTTGAACAGCCCGCGGGTGATGGCGCGGTAGACCTTCTTGCCGGTGGCGAGCCACAGGCTCGCGGCGAACGACTTCTTGGCGAGGATTTTTCGCTCGCGCGGGGTCAGTGCATCGGGCGCATAGGAGCGCTTGTGCTTGAGCAGATGCCGGAGGTCTTCGTAAGCGAGGATGCGATAAAGCCGGCCGCGTCTGTTGAAGCACGCGGCGAGCTGGAAGTCGGTGACATAGGCGCGGCCGTCGCGGCCGACCAGCCAGTTCTGTTCCTTGGCAAGATCGTTGTGGCAGATGCCGGCGCGGCGCAGCCGGCGCAAAGCCGCCTTGGCCGAGCGGAAATAGGCGAGGTCGCCGTGCGGCTTTGCCAGATGCAGCGCGACACCGTCGACGAAGCCGCGTACCAGCGCACGGCGTCCGGCCCATAGCAACTCGGGGCCGACGTTCAGGCCCTTGGCGAGCCGCAGTGCATGCTTCTCGCGGGCGAACAGATGGCGCGCCAGCAGGAATGACCACCACGGCACCTCGTCGAGCCGGCGCAGCACCGCATCGACCTCGCCGGTCTCGCCGCTGAAGCGGCCGCGCTCGACGGTCGAGAACACGTCGCGCTTGAGCAGCACGCCCTCGGTCCAGCGCGCCGACAGCGTCGCGGCGTCGTCTTTGGGGAGGCTCATCTTGAACTCACGCAGCGGCGGCGATGCGCAGGTGATCGGCGATCCAGCGATCGAGATCGGCGAGCGCCCGCGCGCTCATCGCCTGCTTCTTGGCCACCGTCTTTTCGTTGCCGCGCAGCCGCGTGCCGTCGGGCTTCTTGGTCGGCACGCTCGCGAGCGGCGGGAACAGGCCGAAATTGATGTTCATCGGCTGGAACGAGCGGGTGCCCGGCTCGATGGTCTCGATATGGCCGCCGGTGATGTGGCCAAGCAGAGATCCCAGCGCGGTCGTCGCCGGCGGGCTGACGAGCGTCTCGCCGCGCGCATCCGCTGCCGCATAGAGGCCGGTGATCAGCCCGACGCTGGCGGACTCGACATAGCCCTCGCAGCCCGTCATCTGGCCGGCAAAGCGCAGCCGCGGCTGCGCGCGCAGGCGCAACTGACTGTCGAGCAGCTTCGGCGAGTTGAGGAAGGTGTTGCGATGCAGGCCGCCGAGACGGGCGAACTCCGCTTTCTCGAGCCCGGGGATGGTGCGGAAGATGCGCTGCTGCTCGCCGTATTTCAATTTCGTCTGGAAGCCGACGATGTTGTAAAGCGTGCCAAGCTTGTTGTCCTGGCGCAGCTGGACGATCGCGTAGGCCTTGGTGGTGGGATCGTGCGGATTGGTGAGGCCGACCGGCTTCATCGGGCCGTGGCGCAGCGTCTCGGGGCCGCGCTCCGCCATCACCTCGATCGGCAGGCAGCCGTCGAAATAGGGCGTGTTGGTTTCCCACTCCTTGAATTCGGTCTTTTCTCCCGCGATCAGCGCGGCGACGAACCCGTCATACTGCTCCTTGGTCATCGGGCAGTTGATGTAGTCGGCGCCGTTGCCGCCGGGGCCGACCTTGTCGTAGCGCGACTGGAACCAGGCCACCGACATGTCGATGGATTCGCGATGAACGATCGGCGCGATCGCGTCGAAGAAGGCGAGCGCATTCTCGTCCGTGAGCTCGCGAATGGCATCGGCCAGTGGGGCGGAGGTGAGGGGGCCGGTGGCAACGATGACGTTGCTCCACTCGGCCGGCGGCAGACCTGAAACCTCGCCGCGGGCGATCTCGATCAGGGGATGTTCGTTGAGGGCCTTGGTCACCGCCGCCGAGAACCCGTCGCGGTCCACCGCCAGCGCGCCGCCGGCGGGCACCTGGTTGGCGTCGGCCGCCCGCATGATCAGCGAATCGAGCCGGCGCATCTCCGCATGCAAGAGGCCGACGGCGTTGTTGGCGGCGTCGTCCGAGCGGAACGAATTGGAACAGACGAGCTCGGCGAGCCCATCGGTGCGATGCGCCTCGGTCATGCGGGTCGGCCGCATCTCGTGCAGCACCACGGGCACGCCGGCCTTCGCGACCTGCCAGGCAGCTTCCGAGCCGGCAAGGCCGGCGCCGATCACGTGCACACTATTGGAATGGGGTCCTGTCATGGGGCGGACAGGTAGCGCTTTTCGGCGGGGAGTGGAATCGCCGAGATCGAGTTTTCTGCCTCCGGAAACGACAACGCCCGCACGAGGCGGGCGCTATCGGTCCGTTCCGGTGGAGGGCTGAACGATATCAGCCCTGGTACTGACCGGCGGCAACGCGCGGGATGTCCGAGCGATCGAGGCCGATATCGGCCAATTCGCGATCGCTGAGCTGGGACAGCTCGGCAACATTGCGCTGATAGTCCCGGAAGGCCTGGATCATGCGGATGAGCGAGAGCAGCATTGGTAGTCTCCTGTAGTTCGATTCAGCCCTTGCCCGAGCCTCATCGTTGAAATGAATATAGGGGAAGGTGGTGCAGTGCGAAAGTTCCGATGTTGCGATGCAGCTAAGCGAATGGCGCATAGCGGTGGTAACGAACGATTAACGCAAAGGCGCTCCTGCCCAAAGCTTGCCCAAGATCGCCGGAGAATTACGGTAAGTGTCCGTTAGTTCACGGGTTTATCGTGAGGCCTTTGATCTCGATCATCGCGGAAATAAGTTGCGGGCCGGTCGCCGGCAAGTCGCTCTTCCAGCTTCTAGACCCAAGTCCGACATGCGCGAATCGCATGCGCAGGGGTTCGTCAATATGAATCTATATTCACTATTTAGCCTGTAGTGTGAAAGCCGAGAAGGGCCTCTCAAGGCGGGAGCAAATTTCGCAGCAATGTGGGGGGAGGTCCATTCCAGGCCCTGCCCCGGCCGCTCCGCACCTCGGGACGGCGCAGCACCCACACGCTGGGCGTGTGGCTTGATGACAAGGATGTAATGAAAAACAGAATTTCCGCATGACGCTCTGCGCGGCGCGCAACATCACGCAATTCTCGCGAGGAATTTATTGCGGCAAGTTGCCGCGCCCGGAGGAAAGTCGTCTCGCAGAATCCGGCAATGTCGCTGGGGTCTGTCTCAAGAACAAGAGAAGGAAAGTAACGTCATGACGAAGTTACTCGGGGTTATCGCCATTGCCACCGTCGCGTTCGCCGTTGCGCCGGCCCAGGCCGCCAAGCACGCCATGGGCGGCTGCAGCTCGGCCAATCTGGAGAAGACGGAAACTGCGATCGAGGCCATGCCCGACGGCGACGGCAAGACGGTCGCCCAGAAGGAGATCGCCTCCGCGCAGGATTCGCTGCTCAACGGCAAGATGGGCGCCTGCGGCATGCACCTGAACAAGGCGATGCACGCCACCATGGGCAAATAGAACGTCGGGAAGCAAACGCGCGCAAGAGAGGGCCGGTCGCGCTGCGATCGGCCCTACGCGTCTTGTCGGGGGCAGTTACGGCGCGCGTGCCAGCTGGGTGGCGAAATAGGCGACGGTCTTGGAATAGACCTCGCTCTTGTTCCACTGCTGCAGCACCGCAAAATTGGGACTGCCCGGCTGCCAGTCCTTGCCCTTCTGCCAGCCGTAGCCGGCGAGGTAATTGGCGGTGGAGGCCAGCACGTCCGGCGCATTGTGCAGGAGATCGCGCTTGCCGTTGCCGTCGAAATCGACGGCGTATTTCAACCAGGACGACGGCATGAACTGGGTCTGGCCGAGTTCGCCGGCCCAGGCGCCCTTCATCTCGGCGGGCGCGAGATCGCCGCGCTGGACGATACGCAGCGCGTCCATCAGCTCGGCGCGGAACTGCTCGGCGCGCCGGCAGTCATAGGCCAGCGTTGCGAGTGAGCGGATCGTGGCGAACTTGCCGGTGTTGACGCCGAAATCGGTCTCCAGGCCCCAGATCGCGACCAGGACCTCACCGGGAACGCCATAGGCCTGCTCGATGCGCGATAGCACCGAGCCGTATTGCTTCATCATGTTGGAGCCGCGCTGCATGCGCGGCGGCACCATGCGGCCGGAAAACTCCTCGAAGGTCTGGGTGAAGACCTTTTGCGACTTGTCACGGTTCAGCACGCTCTGATCGAGCGTCACGCCGGCCAACCCGGCGGTGATGGCCTGCTGCGAGATTCCCTTCGCCGCGGCGTCGGTTTTGAAATCCGCAAGCCAGGCGTCGAAACTGCCCGAACCGCAGGCAACCGCGGCAAAGGCTGGCTGGGCGGACAGGATTGAGGCGGAGAGGGCGAAGGCTGCGAGAGCGAGACGAGAAATCGTCGAGGTCATTCGAGGTAATGAATTCCGTGAGCGATCTGGCCGGCGCACGCAATCTCGGTCGGAACCGCGGCCAAAGCAAGGCGTGCGCGCGGTCGCGATCCTGCCCGAGCCGGGGCAGGATCGCATGTCACGATATCGTCAGGCGTCCGTCTTGTTACGCCAGGGGAAGAGGTTGGCCGGGAAGTCTGCTGCGGGCTTGCGCGGACGCTGCGGCGGGGGCGGCACCGGACGTGCACCGGGCTCCGAGACGATCACCTTGCGGTAGAGATGCCAGGTGGCATGGCCGAGCAGGGGGATCACCACGGCAAGGCCGAGGAAGGCCGGAATCGTGCCGAGCGCGAGCAGCACCGCCACGATCAGGCCCCAGGCCGCCATCGGCACCGGGTTTCTGGCGACGACGCGCAGCGAGGTGCTCATGGCCTCGAACGCGCCGGCATGGCGGTCCAGCATCAGCGGGAACGACACGGCGCTGATACAGAGCGCGGCGAGCGCGAACAGGAAGCCAGTACCGCAGCCGACCACGATCAGCCACCAGCCTTGCTGCGTCGTCAGCACGCGCGTCATGAAGTCCGACATGCCGGTCACGCCCTCATACCCGAACGCCGCGACATAGATCGCCTGCGCGGTCGCAACCCAGGTCACGAACAGAGCGAGCAGCAATGTCCCGAGGCCGAGCATCGCCCCGAAGGAGGGCGAGCGCAGCACTTCCATGGCGTCCCAGGCGCTGGCTTCTTCATAGCGTTCGCGCCGGCTGGAGAGTTCATAGAGACCGAGTGCCGCGAAGGGACCGATCAGGGCGAAACCGGCGGCCAGCGGAAACAACAGCGGCAGCACCGAATAGCCCATGACCACGCGGGCGAGCACGAGGCCGAGCAGCGGGTAGATCACGCACAGGATGATGGCGTGGCTCGGCACCGCCTTGAAGTCTTCCCAGCCGCGCCTCAGCGCATCGTGCAGATCGGAGAGCTGGATGGTTCGGATCACCGGTCCAGCCGCGCCCGCGGGCTGGGCCATCGTTGGGACATTGCCCTGGTAGAGTGTGGCCATGGTCGCTAGCTCCCTTGCCGAGCGGCCGAATCCGGCGCCGGCAAACGGCGCGAGCGGCCGCCATTCTTGAGTTTAGCGAGTCCGACCAGACGCGAATTCCGGAAGGCATCGCGAGCTGAACGCGAAGCGTACGCCTATTTCCGAGTCCTGTCCCTCACGCTTGGGTGAGATTCGATGCCGCAGCGCAACCTCGACGACGTCATTCGGTCGTCATTTCGCCGCAGATAAGCTGATGCTGCGCAGTGGTTCGCGGAACTTCGCGGGCGCAACGCAGTAACTTGGTCTATAAGTGCCACTCAAGGCCCTTCCAACGGATCCTTTTCGGGGAGCAGACATGAGCATTTTCGGGAAAATCATGAGCGCGATCTTTGGCACCCAGCCGGCTTCCGCCGCGCCCGCCGGTGGCGCAGCGCCGGGTAGTGCGCCCGCAGGAGGTGCCGCGCCGGGAGCGCCGGCGTCCGCGCCGATGGCCGCCGTCGATGTGGCGGCGATCGTCGACAAGGCGGTGGCCGCGCACAAGGGCGAGAAGCTCGAATGGCGCACCTCGATCGTCGACCTGATGAAGGCGCTCGACATCGATTCCAGCCTCGCTGCGCGCAAGGATCTCGCCAAGGAGCTCGGCTACACCGGCGACATGAACGACTCCGCCAGCATGAACGTCTGGCTGCACAAGCAGGTGATGTCCAAGCTCGCCGCCAATGGCGGCAAGCTGCCGCCGGAGATCAAGCACTGAACGCAAGCACGGACCGAACGCCGGTCGTGCCGGAAGGGCCCGCGATTCTCGCGGGCCCTTTTGCCTTCAGGCGACCAGATCCGCATCCTCCGGATGCCTGTCGAGATAATCGACGACGAAGCCGCAGCCGGCGATCACCTTCCTGCCGTCGCGGCGGATCAGATCCAGCGCGCCCTTGACCAGCTCGGAGCCGATGCCGCGGCCGCGCAGCGCGCGCGGCGTCTCGGTGTGGGTGATGATGACCGCCGTCGGGCTCAGCCGGTAATTGGCGAAGGCGACCTCGCTGCCGACATCGAGCTCGAAGCGGCTCCTGTCCTTGTTGTCGCGTACCGCCATGCCGGGTCCCCTCGAAGCGCTGTGTCTTGAGTGATCTAGGCGCCTGAACCGGCCCTTGCCAAGGTGCGACCAAGGGAGGTTGCCGCAGAGGAGATATCTCGAAAATGCGTGTCCGGCTCAGCCTCGTCGCGCTGCTCGCTGTACTCGCTTCGAGCGCGCCGGTCCCTGCTGCGGCCGAAGGCGGTCCAGCCTGGGAGGCTTGCTTTGCGCTGGCCAGCACACCGGACGCGCGGGTCAAGGCCTGCTCCGCCGTGATCGACACCAAAAGCGAGACCGGCAAGCGGCTCGCCGGCGCCTATTGCAGCCGCGGCCACGGCCTCACCGAGAAGCGCGAGCTCGAGGCTGCGCTGTCCGATCTCGACGAGGCGGTCAGGCTCGATCCGGACTATGCCTGTGCCTACAACAATCGCGGCCGCGTCTACAGCTTCAAGCGCGACTATGATCGTGCCATTGCCGAGTACGACCAGGCCATCAAGCTCGATCCGTCGCTGGCGATGGCCTACAACAATCGCGGCGAGTCCCGCTTCAACAAGGGCGACCTCGACGGCGCCTTGGCCGATTTCGATACGGCGATCAAGCGCACCCCGAATTACGCCATGGCCCATAGCAACCGCGGTCTCGTCTATTACCGCAAGCGCGACATGGCCCGCGCGCTCGCCGATTATACGATGCGGATCAAGCTTGCGCCCGATCTGCTCGCTTATATCGATCGCGGCAACGTCTATCGTGACAGCGAACAGCTCGGTCGCGCTGCTGCAGACTATGGCGAGGCCATCCGCCTCGCGCCGACCGACGCGCGCGGCTGGCGCAATCGCGGGATGATCCGTCTCTTCCAGGGTGACTTCAAGGGTGGTCTGTCCGACTACGACAAGGCGCTGCAATACGATCCTTCCGACGTCTATTCCTGGAATAATCGAGGGCAGGCCCGCCTGCGGCTCGGTGACAAGCAGGGCGCGATCGCCGACCTCCGGAAGGCGCTGGAGCTGGAGCCCGGCCTTGCGTCCGCGCAGGACTCGTTGCGGAAGCTCGGCGCGCTGTAGCCGTGATGCGGTAGCTCATGACCGCCGAATACCGCTGGTCGTCGAAATAATCCTCAAGTCCGGTCTTGCGCCGCCGCCGGCGGTTCCCACGTCCTTTCCAGGACATACGTCCGAATGCGGCCGGCAGGGTCGCTGAGACATTCGGAGTGTCGTGATCGCCAGCCGCCGACGTGTGCCTCTGTCATAGGAGGGTACGATGTCGGACTTTGGTTTCTTGAATACTCATCGGACATGGGAAGACTGGTGCGGGATGCTGCTCGGCGCGATGATCGTGGCTTCGCCATGGTTTCCCGTCCAGGATGCGGCGATCACCGGCGACCAGACGGTGATCCTGAATGCGGTCGCAATCGGCCTGGTCGTCTTTGGCATCAGCCAGCTCGAATATGTCGCCTTGCAGCGCTGGCAGGAGGTGACGACGATCCTCGTCGGGCTGTGGCTGATCGGCTCGCCCTATGTGCTCGGCTATTCCGGCGAGGGCTTTCTGCGCATCTATCACACCGGCCTTGGCGCCGTGCTCGTGCTGCTCGGCATGCTGCAGCTGTGGCAGGACTGGGACATGACCGACCAGGACATGCTCAGGCATGGACAATAGGCCGTAGATATCGGCAGGCCCGTCGGCAGCAGGCGGCGGGCCTGTACGCTCAGCTCGTCACGAGATCCGCATAGTCCGGATGCTTCTCGATCCACGCCTTCACGAACGGGCATTGCGGGATCAGCTTCAATCCGGCGGCGCGGACCTGGTCGAGCGCGCCCTGCACCAGCTTCGAGCCGACGCCCTTGCCGCCGAGCTCCTTCGGCACGTCGGTGTGCTCGAACGTGATGATGTTGCCGTCGCGCTTGTAATGCTCGGTCGCGAGGTGACCGTCGACCTCGAGCTCGAAGCGGTGATGCTCCCGGTTGTCGATGATTTCGCTCATGTCGTCTCCGCTCAGCTCTTCAGCGAGTCCGTCAGCATCTTGCGGATCGACCAGGCCTCGCCGCCGGAGGAGCCCTTGATGTCGTCGATCTTCCAGCTGCTGGCCTCACGCACGAAGTCGTAACGCACGATCTGGTCGGCGGGTTTCCGGTCGCTGCGATGGCTGGTGATGGTGACCGCGATGGTTGCCTTGTCGGCTTCCATCTTCTCCGCGTCAATCTTGAAGGATTTCACGTCCGGTTCCTGCGAATTGGTGACCGGATCGAAATCGACCGGCCCGACATCGCCCTTCGGCGTATGGGCATCCGCCTTGGCCCACAGCGCGACGAGTCCCTTGGAGAGGTACTTGGCCTTCGCGGCCCTGTTCTCGATGACGAAGCCGCCGCCGCCATCGCCCTTGCCCTTGGCCGCACGGGTGTAGATCGCGGTCAGGACCGCGACGGGATCGCTCGCGGCCGGAGTCTCGGCGAAGGCGGGCGCGATGCCGGCGAACAGAGCGGCTGCGACAAGGGTGCGGCGGGTGAGCATGGGATGTCCTGGAAATGATGTCCTGGGAAGGTGCCGAGCACGACCGCCCGGAGCGGCCGGCGTCCATCCCTATGGACTGATGTGAACGCGGTTCGGTTCAATCGACGGCTTTGGCGAGCCTGGAGTCTTCGGGCGGCTGTTGCGGACGCAGGCATCCCTGGCAGATGACGAGGGAGCGGTTGAGCCGGGCATCCTGCTCGGCCTCGCTGGCGTCCTGCGCTTGCCACCATTCCTTCGATTGGGGCTGAAGACCGGCCTGCGATCGGGTGCCTTCGGATCGGGCCAGATTGCGCGTCGGCTGCGAAGCGACACGCGGCCGATTGGGATCCTCACCCGCGCCGTCCCAAGCCAAGCGGCCGGGCCTGAAGGCGGAATCGGACGCCAGATGCGCCTGAGGGCCAACGGCACATCCGGCGAGCGCCAGCGACAACAGGAGGAGGGCGGGCGCTTTGACCATGATGCGGGACTCTGTCGGCGAGAACTGAGCGAGGTTGCGCTGATCATGTTTAAAATTCCCTGAACGGTTGCAGCGGCAGCGGCGACCAACGCCCATGCGCCATCTCTTGCTTCTGCTCGCCCTGATCGCCTCCGCCGCGCGTGCCGAGGATGCAAAGCCCTTCAATCCGTCCGATTATCCGCCCGGCGTGCAGCAGGCGCTGCGCTACGCCAATGAGGAATGCGCCAGCCAGGACGGCGGCGAGGTGACCTTCGCGCCTGGTACGGTGCGCAGGATCGACCTCACCGGTGACGGACGCGACGACTACATCGTCGATTTCAGCGAGACCAAATGCGGAGATCGCGAGACCACCTATTGCGGAACCGGCGGCTGCGTCATGAACATCCTGGTCGCGCTGCCCGACGGCAGCGTGCGCAAGGTGTTCGATGGCTATGTCCGCAGCTACACGATCGTGGCCCCGCCGGTGAAGCGCGGAGCTGCGCGAACCGTTCGCTTTGATCTGCATGGCAGCTATTGCGGCGGCTTTGGTGCGCAGGCCTGCGTCAAGCAGAAGGCGATCTCGGCGACGCCGTTCGCGTTCAAGCAGCCGTAGAGCAGGTGTGCGGCCGGCGGCCTTGCAGGGGCGCGGGCGATGGCGATAAATGGGCAGCAATGAGTGGATGGTCGCGCCGTCCGCCCTTGAAGAGGAATCCCCATGCAGCCCCTGCGCATGTCCCGCCGCGTCATGAATCTCGCTTACATGCTGACCCAGAATGCGCGGCGGCATGGTGCGCGTCCCGGTTTCGTCTGGGGTGACAGATCCTGGAGCTGGCGGCAGATCGATGCGCAGGTCTCGGCGCTGGCGGCTGCGCTTGCCGCGCGCGGCATCGTCAAGGGCGATCGCATCCTGGTCCATTCCAAGAATGGCGACGAGATGTTCTTCTCGATGTTCGCCGCGTTCCGGCTCGGCGCGGTCTGGGTGCCCACCAATTTCCGCCTGATGCCGGATGAGGTGACCTATCTCGCACAGGCCTCGGGGGCGAAGGCGTTCCTGTGCCATGTCGATTTTCCCGAGCATGCCGCGGCCGTGAAGGGCGGCGCGCTGGAGTTCACCTGGAGCATCGACGGCAAGGGTGCGTTCGGCGAGACGTCGGTTGCTGAGGCCATCGCCTCGCGAGCCGGGGAGGTGGTCGAGAACGTCGCCGTCGAGCACGACGATCCCTGCTGGTTCTTCTTCACCTCGGGCACGACAGGCCGTTCCAAGGCCGCGGTGCTGACGCATGGCCAGATGGGCTTTGTCGTCACCAACCATCTCGCCGATCTCACGCCCGGCGTCACCGAGAACGACGCCTCGCTGGTGGTGGCGCCGCTGTCGCACGGCGCCGGCGTACATCAGCTGGTGCAGACCGCGCGCGGCGTCTGCACCGTTCTCTTGCCGACCGAGAAGTTCGACATCAACGAGGCGTTCCGCCTGATCGAGGCGCATCGGGTTGCCAATCTCTTCACCGTGCCGACCATCCTGAAGATGATGGTCGAGCACCCCGCCGTCGACAAATACGATCATTCCTCGCTGCGTCACGTCATCTATGCGGGCGCGCCGATGTACCGCGAGGATCAGAAGACCGCGTTGAGGAAGCTCGGCAAGGTCATCGTGCAGTATTTCGGCCTCGGCGAGGTCACGGGCAACATCACCGTGCTGCCGGCCGCGCTGCACGATCCCGAGGACGGCCCGCATGCGAAGATCGGCACTTGCGGCTTCGAGCGCACCGGCATGCAGGTCTCGATCCAGGACGACGAGGGGCGCGAGCTCGCGGCCAACCAGAGCGGCGAGATCTGCGTGATCGGGCCTGCGGTGCTCGCCGGTTACTACGACAATCCCGAAGCCAATGCGAAGGCGTTCCGCAACGGCTGGTTCCGCACCGGCGACCTCGGCCACATGGACGAGGAGGGCTTCGTCTACATCACGGGACGCGCCTCCGACATGTACATCTCCGGCGGCTCCAACATCTATCCGCGCGAGATCGAGGAGAAGATTCTGACGCATCCCGCGGTCGGCGAGGTCGCGGTGCTCGGCGTGCCCGATGCGACCTGGGGCGAGGTCGGCGTTGCCGTCTGCGTTGCGCGCGAGGGCGAGAAGGCGGTGAGCGAGGCCGAGATGGCGGCGTTCCTCTCGCCCAAAGTGCCGCGCTACAAGATGCCGAAGCGCTTCTTCTTCTGGGAGGCCTTGCCGAAATCCGGCTATGGCAAGGTGCCGAAGCGCATGGTGCGCGACGAGCTCGAGGCGCGCGGCCTGCTCGATCTCGACAAGACCAAGGCAGGCTGAGCATAGGTGATGCGGAGTATCAAGCAGCCGGGCACACCGCTCGCAGAACGCATCCAATGGGTGGAAGCGAGGGGGCGCGCCTTTTCCTTCACGCTTCAGCCGGGCCTGTCGCTGCTGGAGGCCGTGCGGCGCGGCTTTGCGGCCGAAGGATTTGCCGGCGGCGTGCTGAGCTTCGCCCGCGGCGCGCTCGGGCCGTTCGCCTATGTCATGCCGGCGCTGTCGAAGACGGGCGAGAACGCCGCGTTCTACAGCGACACCTATCGGCCGGCTGGCACGACGCGCACGAAGCCCGGCAGCATGACGCTCGGCATGCGTGACGGCGCGCCGTTCTTTCACTGTCACGGGCTGTGGACGGAGGCGGACGGCAAGGCCGGCGGCGGCCACATGATGCCGGATGAAACCATCGTCGCCGAGCCGTTCGAGGTCGAGGCCTTCGGCCTTGATGGCGCGATGTTCACCGCCGAGCCGGATCCCGAGACCAATTTCAAGCTGTTCGGGCCGGTGGCCGCCGCGCGCACCGGCGCGCGCACGACGAGCCGTGCTTTCGCGCTGCGGCTGCGGCCCAACCAGGATTTTGCCGGCTCGCTCGAAGAGTTCTGCCGCGCGCACGGCATTGCGCGCGCGAGGGTGCGCGGCGGCGTCGGCTCGACCATCGGTGCCCGCTTCGCCCATGGCGGCGTGACCGAACCGTTTGCCACCGAGCTCGCGATCACGGCCGGGGCGATCGCGCCCGGTCCTGCCGGCGCGCTGGAAGCAGCGCTCGACGTCGCGCTCATCGACTATACCGGCGGCATCGCGGAGGGCCGTCTGATCCGTGGCGACAATCCCGTGTTGATGACCATGGAGCTGGTGCTCGAGGTGCTGGACTAAAGCGCTGCGCACCTTTCGGATCATGCTTTGGTAACGGCGAGTGATCGTCAGTGAGCGCGCAGTTTGGCGATCGCCAGGTACGTGGATTCACTCATGCTCGATAGGCCCGAGCCCGACCCTTGAAACAGATTGAGCAAGGGAGATTGAGCCTGGCCGGTGCTCTGGTTGTTCTTGACGTCGTACATGGCCGAGAAGCGGCTCAGCAGCTTCGCGACTTTCGCGGGGTCGGACAGATCCTTGACCTTCATGAACTTGTCCACGTACTTGGCCTGCTGGTCGATCGGCATCGCCGCCATCTGATCAGGTAAGTTGAAGGTGGTCCTGAACACCTCCGAAAGAGCCTTGTCGGCGAGGATGTCGTATGCCGACGTGATGTCGCCCGCCTTGCGCTGGAAATAGAGCGCCAGGCGTACGCCGGGATTGGTTTCGCCTTGCTGCTGCTCGAGGCTTTGCTGGACATAATTTGCCTGTGTGTCCCGCAATTGATCCCGCTTCTGGGGACCCATCATCGGCAGGCGCACGACGTTGCCCTTGCTGTCGAAATTGAACGACGCCACGATGTCGGCAAAGCGAGGATCGCTCTGCGTGTTGGCGAAGCTCTTGGGATCGTTCAGATCGGAGGCGAAGATCTTCTCGAGGAAATCGGTGCTGACCTTGCTGGGGTTCAAGCCCTTGGCCAGGAGAACCAGATCGACCATCGGCCTGTTTGCCAGAAGATCGGAAACGCTGTCGATGCCGGCGATCGCCTCCTGATAGGCCGTCGCGTCCTTGGCCGCTTGCGCCCGAACCGCCGCCTGCTGCTTGGTGCTCAACGTGCTTGCGCTCTTCACCGCTTGAATGACGTAGTCCCTCGAGATCTGGAGGACCTCCGCCGCGTCCTGCGCCAACAGGGGGGTCGTCAGATTGCCTTTTGCATCGAAGTTGAACGCGCGTGCGAGCTGAACGTATCGATTGTCCTTGAGAGTATATACGTAGCTCTTGGGATCGCCGACGTCGCTTTCGAGGACGGCCTTGATGGTCGCCTGCGAGACCTTCTTCGGGTCGAGGCCGACGGCGCCGAGCGCAAAATCATACACGCTCGGCGTCGATACGAACGCGTCGACCGAATTCAGTTTGAGGATGGCCGTTCTGAATTGATTGATTGCAAAGGCCTCGCTCAGCGGGCTTGCCGCCGAATAGACCGCGGCCTTGCTGTCGTCGAACCGCTTCTTCGTGAGCGTGATATTCGCAGCTGTCTGCGCGGGCGTGCCTGCCGGGAGCGACCCGTCGGGCGAGAACTCGAACGCGCCGGCCATATCCACAAATCCGCCGATCGTTGCGATCTGGTCGTTGAGACTGGAGATGCTGTTCTTATACGTCTCCAGGTGATGCTTCTCGACCAGGATCTGGACTTGCAATTGGGGCACGTTTGCGCCCGGTTGCGAGAGCTGGGCCGTGTAGTTGGCGATGTTCGAGCTGGCCGTGCTGGCATCTGATTGCGCCTGGGCGCGCGCCGCGTTGAGGCCGCTCAGCTGGGACGCGAAGGTGGTGTTGACGTAGCTGCTTGGATCGGACGGGTCGCTGCGCAGGACCTGGCTGATCGTGGCCGGCGGCCACTTGCTTTCGTCGATCCCGAATGCCGAATAGACATAGTTGCGCAGGCGATCGTTGTTCAGGATGTCGTCTGCGCTGCTGACGTTGCCGATCTGGGCGCTGTAGTAATTCGAGTCGCTGGCGAGTGCATCGACCTGGCTCTTCTTGGTCGCCGTGTACAGACCGATCATCTCGTCGATCTGGTTGTCCGACTGGGCAACCGGCTTTGCAGCGTCGTTGAAGGAGAACGCCGCGGCAAACTCCCGGTAGCGTTTGTCGACCAGCTTGTTGACGAAGCTCTTGGAGTCGTTGAGGTCGCTCTCCAGCACCTTCTTCATGAAGGCGTTGGCGTATGCCATGTCTTCCAGCCCGTATGCCTTCAACGCATAATGATACAGGCGGTAGTCCTTCATCAAGTCGTCGACGGTCTTCACATTGCCGATGTGGGCTTTGTAATAGGCGGCCTCGCGCGAGACATCGGGTTGCTGTTCGACCCGGGTCAGGGACTGCTTGAGATTGCGCGTGATGTAGTTGTAACCGAAATACGTTGACACCATCGCGCATTCCTCGCGGCTTCTTGGCGTCCCGGACGTCCGTCAATCATTGCGGGGTCGCGAGCAGGGGAGCCGGCCTCATGCCGGCAGGCAGTCTCTCAGTTGCGTTTCCTTCGGGCCATCCCGGCTTACAATCTGACGTTTTAATTTATCTGCCGGTAACGTGAGACGAGTTTGTTTCGAGTTGTTTCCATATGTTTCCAAGATGCAGCTTACGCGGGGGTTGTGTTCCCTTTATGTTCTGATCGAGAGATCGGTCAGAATGAACTGGAGGCAGCGTATGAGCCGAAGAAGCGGTCGGACGATCAATTTGCCGGCGCCTTACCTGAAACGGGTCTGGCTCGACCCGTCGCGCGTCCACGATCGCGAGGTCTATCCGTTCTGCCTGCCCATCTTCCCGGATGAATTCGAGCTCAAATTCGACGCCGCCATCACCATCATCGTCGGTGAGAACGGCACCGGGAAGTCGACGATCCTGGAGGGGATCGCAGCGCTTGCCGGCTACGACGATGCCGGCGGCGGCAAGGGTTACATGGCGGTCGATCATTCCGAGGCGCGCGAGAAGATGGGCGGCCAGCTCGGCAAGGCCCTGCGCGCGAGCTGGCTGCCGAAGATCACCAATGGCTGGTTCTTTCGTGCCGAGAGCTTTTTCTCGGTCGCGCGGTATCTGGACAAGGCCGCGCGTGATGCCGGCCAGGTCGGTCCCGATTTCCTGTCGCATTCCCACGGCGAAGGCTTCCTGCGCTTCTTCGAGGAGCGCTGCCAACGCCAGGGTATCTTCATCTTCGACGAGCCGGAATCGGCGCTGTCGCCGGCACGCCAGATCGAATTCCTCAAGCTGCTGCGTCGCATGGAAGAATCCCGGATCTGTCAGGTGATCATGGCGACGCACGCGCCGATGTTGATGGCTTATCCGAATGCGCGGCTGCTGCGGCTGGCGAAATATGGGCTGGAGCCTGTGACGGTCGAGGAGACCGATCATTATCGGCTGATGCGGGAGTTTTGTGCTGACCCGCGCGGGTTCGTCGATGCGACGCTGGAGGAATAGGTGAAGGGGCGTAATCGACACGCGCTCTCTCCCCGTCATCGCGAGCGCAGCGAAGCATCCATCTCGCCTTCCGATCCGGATCGCACGCGCGGTTTCCCGTTCTCGCGGCACGTCGTGCCCGAGCTTTGCCTCAGTCTCCACCCTCGGAAGTGCCGAGGGCGCAGGGAAGGCCGGGTGCCGGCTGGCACCCGCGGTCCACTGTGCGAATCCTGCGTGACAAGAAGCTGCACAGCGGCATACAGGTGAAGCCGAACATCCGGCCTTCCCTGCGCAGTGGGTTGACGGCTTATGTCGTGCTCTCCCCGGGGAGCGTTGCGCTATTGCCCCCGTCGCCTTGCGGATGACTGATGCACGTGCCCGGTTGGGCTGCCTGCATCACCGCAAGACTTGGCGCACAGACCCCGGGCGCCAGGACCACACGATTTTGCCGTACGGAGGCTGCGCCGGTCGTGTGCGCGACACCCTCGCTCACGGTTGCCCGCCCTGCGAAGCCCTTCGCGCCGACGCCGCCTCACGTCCACCACGTCCCATCCCGCGTTCGTGACGATCGCGATGCGCCCCTCGGCCCGGGACGGGATGGGTCTCGTATACGATAATCCGAAGTTCTGATAAAGAGAAATCTTTTCGGGCGGCGGCGTTGACCCTCCCATGGGTGTTTTGCCCGCCGGGCCGCGCAATGGGTTGTGGGTGGGCGGACATCGCCGCCGCAACCACGCCACGAACCGGTCTCCCCTCGGCCCCAAAATACGCTAGGATGACCGCAGCGCGCTCCAAGTCGCGCACGATCAACGGGACGTATGAGGAAACGAGATGAGGGTGACGATTGGACGACGCACGGCCGTGGCTGCGGTGCTGACGACCGCGGGAGCGGCGGCTTTGACGCTGGCGTTTGCGCCGGTGTTTTCACCGGCCGCCTGGGCGCATGGGCCGACCCGGCAGAAGGTGCGTGAATCCATCGAGATCAACGCGCCGCAGGACAAGGTCTGGGCCGCGATCCGCAACTTCCAGGACATGAGCTGGCTTCCGCCCGTCACCAAGACCACGGGCGAGAAGGGCAACGAGGTCGGCGCGACGCGGACGCTGACCCTGCAGGGCGGCGCGACGGTCGAGGAGGAGCTCTACAAATACGAGCCCGACATGATGAGCTATTCGTACCGGATCACCAAGGTCGACGTGAAGGTGCTGCCGGTCACCAATTATTCCTCGACGCTGACGGTGTCGCCGGCGCCGGACGGCAAGGCCAAGCTGGAATGGGCCGGGGCGTTCTATCGCGGCTTTCCCAACAACGATCCGCCGCCGGAGCTGAACGACGAGGCCGCCAAGACCGCGGTGAGCGGGCTCTACAAGACCGGGCTCGAGGCGCTGAAGAAGAAGATCGAGAGCGGCAGCTGACCTTGCGGGCACTGGACTTGCGGGTGCTGGCTCTGGCGGCGCTCGCCGCCAGCCTTTGCCATGCCGGCCTCGGCAGCGCGGCTGCCGAGGAGGCGTTCGTCACCAACCAGCTCAGTGACGATCTGATGGTGGTGGACCTCGCAACCTCGCGCAGCGTCGCGACCATTCCCATCGGCGGCAAGCCGGCGGGGGTGGCCGTCAGCGCGGACGGGCGCTTTGCCTATGTCACGAGCCCCGACGCCAAGGCGGTGACGGTGGTGGATGCCGCGAGCCGCCAGGTCGCTGGCCGCATCGAGGTCGGCGGCGGGCCGCTCGGCATCGCCGTCGCGCCGGATGGCAAGACGGTCTACGTCGCCGACTGGTACGCCGCCGCGGTCCGGGTGATCGATACGGCCTCGCGCGGCGTCACCGCCAGCATCGCGGTCGGCGCCTCGCCGTCGGGCCTTGCGGTGACGCCCGACGGCAAGCTGCTGCTCTCGGCAGACCGCGACGACGACAGCGTCTCGGTCGTGGACACGACGACGCGTCAGCGCAAGGCGACCATCAAGGTCGGCACCCGTCCGTTCGGCGTCACCATCGATGCCGAGGGCAGGCGCGCCTACACCGCCAATGTCGGCTCCGACGACGTCTCCGTGATCGACATTGCAGAAGAGCGGGAGATCGGCCGCGTGCCGGTCGGCATGCGGCCCTATGCGGTGGCGCTGACTTTGGGGCGCGGCTTCGTCACCGACCAATATGGCGGCACCGTCAGCGTGTTCGATGTTGCGAGCTTGAAGCCGGTGAAGCGGATCAATGTCGGCGACTATCCCGAGGGCATCGCCGCGACAGCGGACGGCAAGCGTATCATCGTGGCGTGCTGGGAGAGCAACACGCTCAACATCATCGACGCGGCCGAGCTGAAGGTGATCGGCGAGATCAAAACCGGCGACGGCCCGAGGGCGTTCGGGGCGTTCTTGCGCAGGACAGAGTAGGGGCGCGGGAACGCCCCCGGATTTCGCTCACTTCATCCGAGCTATGGCGCTAGGCCGGTGTGGTGTTCAGAACCTCCCACAGGGCCATCGGCGCGCCAGCCCAATGCCAGAACGAATAGCTCTGATAATCCCGGTCCTTGCAGAGCTGAATGAAGATGGTCGCGCGTTCCGCGCAGGCCTGGGCCGACGCGCAGCCGCCGCCATCCCCGACATAGCCCGCGCCAACGGGGGCGAAAGGAATTGTCAGATGCGCATTGCCGTTGACCGCACGATCGATGCGCGATGCGACGCTGGGACTGGAGCCGTAGTAGGTTTGGGGAAAGTTGAAATCGGCGTGCTGAGCGATTTCGGTGAATCTCGGAAGCCAGCCAGTGATGTTCTGCGGGATGTCGTTGCTCGACATTCCCAGGGGTTTGCTCAGCGCGTTCGCCGCCTGCCGCATCGCAGTGCCGTAGGCTCTCGCCTCATTGATGCCGCCGTGAAAGAATTCCGCGCCGCCTTCGGCATCCATGATCATGCCGTCCAGATCGAATTGCTGCGCCAGATTCCTGAACGCCGTCGCTTCGGCCTGAGCGGCCTGCGTCGTCGGGCAATGCGGGACCTGCCAACCCCAGACCTGCAAATTGCTGTCATGAGCCTTGTTGACGAGATTGGTCATCGTGGCGGCCATCGCCCCGGTCACGTTGCGATACGGCGAAACGCCATCGGCGACCTTGACCCAGATCGCCGAGAGCTTGGCACGGCGCGCTTTCTCGACGAGCTTGTTGACGCCACCTTCGGCGGCGAGAACCGGTTCGAGCTTCCAAATATACATGCTTCGGCTTCGGGGCATGCCAAGGCTCCATGAATGACTGCGAGACAATGATTGCGAGGTGTAAAGCTTCAATCTGAGCATGTGTCAGACGAAAATCAATCTCTAATTTTTATCGTCGATCGGCGTCCGCACAGATTGTGCATCGTGTTTGCCCAAACGGCTCGAACCGAAACTGGCCGCCTATCGACTAATACTGTCCGTAATTTCATCCATCCGCTCGAACACGTGATCCGGCGCGTGCGCCCGCAGCGCTGCCGGCGCCGCGTAACCCCAGCACACCGCGCCGCAGGCGATGCCGACGGCGCGGGCCGCCTCGATGTCGCGCACCTCGTCGCCGATCGCGATGACCTGGCCCGGCGCGACACCGGCGCGGCGGATGACGCGGCGGAATTTCGCGGGCTTGCCGAACAGCGAAGCCGCGCAGTCGAAATGCGAAAACAGCGCGGCGGCATCCCCGAGTTTTTCGCGCGCATTGGCCTCGCTGTCGGACGTCACCAGCGCGAGCTGCACGCCGTTGTCGGTCAGCGCCTGCAGCGTGGTCTCGACGCCTGCGAACAGCGAGATCTCGCTTGCCGCTTCCGCCTTCAGTCGCCGCGCATGCCGCGCGATCGCCGGCAGCTTCCACAAGGGCACGTCGAGCCGGGAGAGGATCTCGCGCGTCGATGCATGCCGCAGGCTCTCGATGTCCTCATCAGCGACGCGGCGAAAACCGAAGCGGTCGGCGATGTCGTTGATGGTGCGCAGGAACCACGGGAAGCTGTCGGCGAGCGTGCCGTCGAGATCGAAGATGGCGAGGGCGTAGGGCATGGGGGCGGGTGCGTGCGGGCGGGCGGGCCGTGCATCGGGCTGGGAGCGCTGCGCTGACAGATGCCGTCGGAGATGCTATATTCACCGGCAGAGGTGACAGATGTCGGAGCTACTGGCAAGGATTACGGTCGATCCGCAGCGTATGCATGGACGTCCCTGCATTCGCGACCTTCGCATCACGGTTGCCGACGTCCTGGGACTGCTGTCCGCTGGACAGTCGCGTGAGAGCATTCTCGAAGATTATCCGTATCTGGAGGACGCTGACATCGACGCGGTGCTGGCTTATGCCGCCCGCCAGCTCGATCACCCGATCATAGCGGCCAAATAACCTTGCCATACTTGATCGATGCGCAGCTTCCTCCGGCGCTCGCGGAAGCCATGCGTCGCGCTGGATACGATGCGGCTCATGTGGCCGAGTTCGGGATGGCAAACGCGCTCGACCGAGTGATCTGGAACGAAGCCATTTCTCGAGCGGCGGTCCTCGTGACCAAGGATCGCGATTTCTCCCTTCTGCGCACTGCAAAGAGGCAGGGGCCGATCGTCCTGTGGGTGCGCGTGGGCAACATCGACAATCGCGCGCTGATCCGCCAGTTTCTGGCCGCCATGCCACAAATTGTCGAAGCCGTCGCGCGGGGGGAGGCTGTTATTGAATTCGTGGGTCGTTAGCGGGACGACAGTCTGCGAACGTCGACGTTGACGTCGAGATCAATGTTGCTGACGCAGGTCTGAGTGGTTCGGTGCGAGCCGCCTTCATGCCAGCGGCCATTCCGCGCCCGGGCGCCGCTGACATTTGCCAGCTTCAGGCAGCGCCACTGCGGCAGCGGTCTACTGCTCTCGCCTGCAAACTGCCAGGCCAGCACCGCCTCTTCGCCGGATTTGTTGATGCCGATGATATGCGGGCAGAGTTCGCGGTGGCGACCCTCGTAGACGCAGGTCACCTGTTGCTCGGCAAGGATGGCGTTCCGAAATAATCTATAGGTTCGGCTCGACATCGAGATTACCCCACCGCGGCTCGATTCCTGCTGCCCGGGCGACAGCTGCTACTCAGCCGCCTCGCTCGTGCTCCGCCGCTTCGGCTTACCCGCCTTCTTCAGCACCGGGGCCAGAAACTTCCCCGTATAGCTCCGCGGCGCTTTCGCGATGTCTTCCGGCGGGCCCCAGGCCACGATCTCGCCGCCGCCGTCGCCGCCTTCGGGGCCGAGGTCGATGACCCAGTCTGCGGTCTTGATGACTTCGAGATTGTGCTCGATCACGACGACCGTGTTGCCCTGCGCGACCAGCTCGTGAAGCACTTCCAGCAGCTTCTTGACGTCGTGAAAGTGCAGGCCGGTGGTGGGCTCGTCCAGGATGTAGAGCGTGCGGCCGGTGGCGCGCTTCGACAATTCCTTGGCGAGCTTGACGCGCTGGGCCTCACCGCCCGACAGCGTCGTCGCCTGCTGGCCGACATGGATGTAGTCGAGCCCGACGCGGTGCAGGGTCTGGAAGGTTTCGCGCACGCGCGGCACCGCCTTGAAGAACTCGGCGGCTTCCTCGACGGTCATGTCGAGCACGTCGGCGATGGACTTGCCCTTGAACAGGACCTCCAGCGTCTCGCGGTTGTAGCGCTTGCCCTTGCAGACGTCGCAGGTGACGTAGACGTCGGGCAGGAAGTGCATCTCGATCTTGATGACGCCGTCGCCCTGGCAGGCCTCGCAGCGGCCGCCCTTGACGTTGAAGGAGAAGCGGCCGGGCTCATAGCCGCGCGCCTTGGACTCCGGCAAGCCGGCGAACCATTCGCGGATCGGCGTGAAGGCGCCGGTGTAGGTCGCAGGGTTGGAGCGCGGGGTGCGGCCGATCGGCGACTGGTCGATGTCGATGATCTTGTCGATATGCTCGAGGCCCTCGATGCGGTCGTGCGGGGCGGCGCCTTCGCTCGCGTTGTTCAGCTTGCGGGCGATGGCCTTGTAGAGCGTGTCGATCAGCAGCGTCGACTTGCCGCCGCCGGAGACGCCGGTGACGGCGGTGAACAGGCCGAGCGGAATTTCGGCGGTGACGTTCTTAAGATTGTTGCCGCGCGCGTTGACCACCTTGATGGTGCGGCGATGGTTCGGCGGACGCCGCTCCGGCACCTCGACCTCGAGCTCGCCGGTCAGGTACTTGCCGGTCAGCGATTTCGGGTTGCGCATGATCTCGGCGGGCGTGCCTTCGGCAATGATGTTGCCGCCATGCATGCCGGCACCGGGGCCGATGTCGAGCACGTGGTCGGCGAGCAGGATGGCATCCTCGTCATGCTCGACCACGATCACGGTGTTGCCGAGGTCGCGAAGGCGCTTGAGGGTGTCGAGCAGGCGGGCGTTGTCGCGCTGGTGCAGGCCGATCGAGGGCTCGTCCAGCACGTAGAGCACGCCTGTCAGTCCCGAGCCGATCTGCGAGGCGAGGCGGATGCGCTGGCTCTCGCCGCCGGACAGCGTGCCGGAGGAGCGCGACAGCGTGAGGTAGTTGAGGCCGACGTCGAGCAGGAAGGTGAGGCGCTCGCGGATCTCTTTCAGGATGCGGCCGGCGATCTCGTTCTGCTGCGTGTTCAGCGCCGCCGGCACGGTCTCGAACCACTCGCCGGCCTTCCTGACCGACAGCTCCGAGATCTCTCCGATGTGCTTGCCGCCGATCTTGACGCAGAGCGCCTCGGGCTTGAGCCGGAAACCATGGCACGCCTCGCAGGGCACGTCGTGGAAATACTTCGCCAGCTCCTCGCGGGCCCACTCGCTCTCGGTCTCGCGATAGCGGCGGTTGATGTTGGTGATGACGCCCTCGAACGGCTTCTTGGTGTCGTAGGAGCGCACGCCGTCCTCGTAGGAGAACTTGATCTCGTCCTCGCCGGAGCCATGGAGGATCGCGTTTTGCGTCTTCTTCGGCAGGTCCTTCCACTTGGTGGTGAGCGTGAACTTGTAGTGCTTGCCGAGCGCGGTCAGCGTCTGCACGTAATAGGGCGAGGACGATTTGGCCCAGGGCGCGATCGCGCCCTTGCCGATGGCGGCCTCCTTGTCGGGGATGACGAGATCCTCGTCGACATGCTGCTCGACGCCGAGGCCGCCGCAAGCGGGACAGGCGCCATAGGGATTGTTGAAGGAGAACAGGCGCGGCTCGACCTCGGGAATGGTGAAGCCGGAGACCGGGCAGGCGAACTTTTCCGAGAACAGGATGCGCTCGGGACCGCTCTTGTCATGGATCTTGGCGGTCTTCTTTTTCTCTTCGGCAGCCGCCGCAGCCGGTGCGTCGGCATACTCGATGACGGCAAGGCCCTCGGCGAGCTTCAGCGCGGTCTCAAAGCTTTCGGCGAGGCGCTGGCCGATGTCGGCGCGCACCACGATGCGGTCGACGACCACGTCGATGTCGTGCGGGAATTTCTTGTCCAGCGTCGGCGCTTCCGCGAGCTCATGGAAGGTGCCGTCGATCTTGACGCGCTGAAAGCCCTTCTTGAGCCATTCGGCGAGCTCCTTGCGGTACTCGCCCTTGCGGCCGCGCACGACCGGCGCGAGCAGATAGAGGCGGGTGCCTTCGGGCAGCGCCAGCACGCGGTCGACCATCTGCGAGACGGTCTGGCTCTCGATCGGCAGGCCGGTGGCCGGCGAATAGGGCACGCCGACGCGCGCCCACAAGAGGCGCATGTAGTCGTAGATCTCGGTGACGGTGCCGACGGTGGAGCGCGGGTTCTTCGACGTCGTCTTCTGCTCGATCGAGATCGCCGGCGAGAGGCCGTCGATCTGGTCGACGTCGGGCTTCTGCATCATCTCCAGGAACTGGCGCGCATAGGCCGACAGCGATTCGACGTAGCGGCGCTGGCCCTCGGCATAGATGGTGTCGAAGGCGAGCGAGGATTTGCCGGAGCCGGAGAGGCCGGTGAACACCACCAGCTTGTCGCGGGGAATCTCGACGTCGATGTTCTTGAGGTTGTGCTCGCGCGCGCCACGGATCGTAATTGCGCGCAGGCTGGAGCCCGCGTTCTGCTGTTGGCGCTTCGCCTTGATCACTTCATCCATCCGAGTTGCCCTCAAGGAAGCCCAAAGGTGCGCGATCGCGCCAGCATAAAGGCGCGCTTCGCCCGGAACCGGGATCGGCGCCGATGGGTATGGTAGCGAACGTAGGAAGAACGGAGACGGATTTCCAGTGGGACTTGCGACTAGTCAACGGAATGTTGGCGCGCTGGCGGCATCTGGCAGCAGGAGGGCGTGGAACGAGGCCAAACACGCGGGCCAAACAAAAAGGCCGGCGCAAGGCCGGCCTTTCGTGACGATGTGACGTCGGTAGCAGAGATCAATACTTCGCGACGACCGGGGCGCCGAAGTGATAGTTCACGCCGACCTGCACGGTGTGGAGGTTGAGCGTGCCGGTGGGAATGGCGCCCGAGAAGTAGGTCTCGCCGCCGAGGCTGCGATAGAGGTACTCGCCCTTGACCGACCACTGCGGAGCGAAGAACGCCTCGATGCCGGCACCAACGGTCCAGCCGGAGTGCCACTTGCTGTCGGAGACCGACGCGGCGCCCAGGGTGGCGGTGAGCTTGTTGTCGATCCAAGCGTAGCCGCCGGTGCCGTAGAACAGCACGTTGTTGACGGCGTAGCCGATGCGGCCGCGCACGGTGCCCATCGCGTCGGTCTTGGAGGTCAGCGAGGCGGGGATGCCACCGACGCCGGGGACGAAAACCGTGCCAGCGGCCGAAGCGCTGACGTCAGCCCAGGCGCCATCGGCCTCGAGGCCGAACACGACGTTGCCGGTCTGCCAGTTGTAGCCGGCGGTGCCGCCGACGAAGCCACCCTTCATCTTCGGATCGCCCGAAGCGTTTTCCCAGGCGCCGCCACCGACGATACCGAGATAGAAGCCGGTCCAGTTGTAGACCGAAGCCATCGGAGCCACCGGCGCCTTGGTGTAGGGGCGAGCCGCGAGGTCAGCAGCCGAAGCGGGGGCAGCCAGAGCGAACAAACAGGCCGAAGCCAACAAAACCTTTTTCATTTTCAACTTAATCCCAGTCCCAGTTTCTGTTGTTGCCTTCCTTGACCGGAAGGGCAGCGGACTCGATGGCCCAACTGAGGCAGTGCTTACACCACTGAAGCCGCAAGTTGTGTCTCCTGAAAGCCACAGTGACTGAAAAGGTGATGGTTGCTGACTTATTGCTTCCGAGCGTCTGACGTCGCGCCGCTCCGGGTTCCGATTTCGGAACAAGATCAGGGCGATATGTGCTGTGATCGGCGGGCCGACCGCCGCGGGATTCGCGCGATCATGACGATATCGACGTCGTTGATGCGCCCGGAGCGTGTGCCGTGCGCGTCGCCAGCGGGGCTCGCTCGCCCGGTTGAAAATGAGAGGCCGGTGACGACATCATCGTTCCGCCGGCGTCACGAACGATTGCGCCACCAGCCTTTATTCGGTGGATTCCCGAAAAGAACAAATCTGGAACATGGCGCGGGTCGATGCTATATGTGGGGATAACCTTGGGGGTGACGGGCTGAGCGGCGCCCGCAAGCGTATAGGGTCGCCTCAACAGGGCGGCAGAGGAAGGCGGGCAGCGCGCCCGGCCTTTAAATTTCGGCCTTTAGATCAGTGGCATTCGGAGTGGAGAGCGGCGATGGCGGGAAGCGTCAACAAGGTCATTCTGGTTGGAAATCTCGGCAAGGATCCTGAAATCCGCCGCACCCAGGACGGGCGGCCGATTGCGAATTTGAGCATCGCCACCTCGGAGACCTGGCGTGACAAGAACACCGGCGAGCGCAAGGAGAAGACCGAGTGGCATCGCGTCGTGATCTTCAATGAGGGCCTCTGCAAGGTCGCCGAGCAGTACTTGAAGAAGGGCGCGAAGGTTTACATCGAGGGCGCGCTGCAGACCCGCAAATGGACCGACCAGAGCGGCGTCGAGAAGTACTCGACCGAGGTCGTGCTGCAGGGCTTCAACTCGACCCTGACCATGCTCGACGGCCGTGGCGGCGGCGGTGGAGGCGGCAGCTTCGGCGACGAGCCGGGCGGTGATTTCGGCTCCTCCGGCCCCGTCAGCAGCGCGCCGCGCCGTCCCGTTGCCGCCGGCGGCGGTGGCCGCAACAGCGACATGGACGACGATATCCCGTTCTGAGGACGGATCGGGCGATGAGGAGGGCGCGGCCGGGTTGAGCGGCCCCTTCCATGTCGTGTCAGCAAACCTTACTAATCGACGGGAAGGGCTCGGGATTCCGGGCCCTCTTCATGTTTGGGGTGAACTCGGATTGCGCCTTGCAAAGGTGACCGACGGGGGTCCTTGCGCGCGCGATTTGACGGGGCCGCAGAGGCGGTTTCGCAGGGCCGGTTCCAGGCTCATCCAGGATGCCCGCTGCAAGGCCTTAAGTTATTGGAAAAATAGACGGAAAAAGCGCTTCCAAGCTTCCGCCAAGGGTGGTTATCAGGGGCGCGATGCGTTATATGATTCCCAGACAAAAACTCACCGGATTCCCCCTTGGCTGACGACGACAACAAGCCCGGCGATCAGCCGGCGCAACCCTCGGACATTCGCCCCGTCTCCATCTACGAGGAGATGAAGAAGTCGTATCTCGATTACGCCATGAGCGTGATCGTGGCGCGTGCGCTGCCCGATGCCCGGGACGGTCTGAAGCCGGTGCATCGGCGCATCCTGTACTCGATGAACGAGCAGGGGCACACGCCCGACAAGAAGTACGTCAAGTCCGCCCGCGTGGTCGGCGACGTCATCGGTAAGTATCATCCGCACGGCGACCAGTCGATCTACGACGCCATGGTCCGCATGGCGCAGGACTTCTCGATGCGCGTGCCGCTGATCGACGGCCAGGGCAATTTCGGCTCGGTCGACGGCGATCCCGCGGCCGCCTATCGTTACACCGAAGCGCGCCTGACCAAGGCCGCGCTGGCGCTGCTGGCCGACATCGACAAGGACACCGTCGACTTCCAGCCCAACTACGACAACAACGAGACCGAGCCGTCGGTCCTGCCGGCCAAGTTCCCGAACCTTCTCGTCAACGGCGCCGGCGGCATCGCGGTCGGCATGGCCACCAACATCCCGCCGCACAATCTTGGCGAGGTCATCGACGCCTGCATCGCGCTGATCGACAACCCGGCGCTCACCATCGACGAGCTGATCAACATCGTGCCGGGACCGGATTTTCCGACCGGCGGCGTCATTCTCGGACGCGCGGGCATCCGCGCCGCCTATCATCTCGGCCGCGGCTCGGTCGTCATGCGCGGCAAGGTCGCGATCGAGACCATCCGCAAGGAGCGCGAGGCGATCATCATCACCGAGATTCCCTACCAGGTGAACAAGGCGACGATGGTCGAGCGCATCGCCGAGCTGGTGAAGGAAAAGAAGATCGAGGGCATCGGCGACCTCCGCGATGAATCCGACCGCGACGGCTACCGCGTCGTCATCGAGTTGAAGCGCGACGCCGTGCCGGATGTGGTGCTGAACCAGCTCTACAGGTTCACGCCGCTGCAGACCAGCTTCGGCGTCAACATGGTGGCGCTCGACAGCGGCCGTCCGCGGATCATGCATCTGAAGGACCTGCTGGCGATCTTCGTCGACTTCCGTGAACGGGTCGTCACGCGGCGCACCAAGTACCTGCTCGCCAAGGCGCGCGATCGCGCCCACATCCTGGTCGGTCTGGCGATCGCGGTCGCCAATATCGACGAGATGATCCGCGTCATTCGGACCTCGCCGGACCCAACCGCCGCCCGCGACACCCTGATGTCACGCGACTGGCCGGCCCGGGACGTCGAGGACATGCTGACGCTGATCGACGATCCCCGCCACCGCATCAGCGCGGACGGCACCATCCGGCTGTCGATGGAGCAGGCGAGGGCCATTCTCGATCTGCGCCTGCAGCGCCTCACGGCCCTCGGCCGCGAAGAAATCCGCGACGAGCTCGACAAGCTCGCCGGCGAGATCGCCGATTATCTCGACATCCTGCGCTCGCGCGAACGCGTGCTGACCATCATCAAGACCGAGCTCGCCGAGGTGAAGGCCGAGTTCGCCACGCCGCGCCGCACCGTCATCATCGAGCAGGAAGGCGAGGTCGAGGACGAGGACCTGATCCAGCGCGAGGACATGGTCGTCACCGTCTCCCACGCCGGCTACGTCAAGCGCGTGCCGCTGTCGGCCTATCGCGCCCAGCGCCGCGGCGGCAAGGGCCGCGCCGGCATGCAGACCCGCGACGAGGACTTCGTGTCACGTCTGTTCGTGGCGTCCACGCACACGCCGGTGCTGTTCTTCTCCTCGCGCGGCCAGGTCTACAAGGAGAAGGTCTGGCGGCTGCCGATGGCGGCTCCCAACGCGCGCGGCAAGGCGCTGATCAACATCCTGCCGCTGGAGCAGGGCGAGCGCATCACCACCATCATGCCGCTGCCCGAGGACGAATCGACCTGGGGCAATCTCGACGTGATGTTTGCCACGACCGGCGGCAACGTCCGACGCAACAAGCTGTCCGATTTCGTCGACGTCCGCCGCTCCGGCATCATCGCGATGAAGCTCGACGAGAATGAAGCCATCGTCGACGTGCAGATCTGCACCGAACGCGACGACGTGCTGCTGACCGCCGCCGGCGGTCAGTGCATCCGCTTCCCCGTCACCGACGTGCGCGTGTTCACCGGGCGCACCTCGATGGGCGTACGCGGCATTGCGCTCGGCGAAGGCGACAAGGTGATTTCGCTGGCGATCCTGCGCCACGTCGAGACCACCTCGGACGAGCGCTCGGCCTACCTGAAAATGCGCCGCGCGGTCGCCGGCGAAGCTGCGGCCGAAGAGCCGGCAGCGGATGCCGAGGCCGAAGAAACCTCGGGCAGCTTCCAGCTCCCGCAGGAGCGCTATGTCGAGATGTCGGCGGCCGAGCAGGTCGTGCTGACCGTCTCCGTCAACGGCTATGGCAAGCGGACCTCGTCCTACGAGTACCGCACCACGGGCCGCGGCGGCAAAGGCATCGTCGCCATGAGCGTCAACAACCGCAACGGCAACCTCGTTGCCTCGTTCCCGGTGGAGGATGCCGATCAGATCATGCTGGTCACCGACAAGGGCCAGCTGATCCGCTGCCCGGTCGAAGGCATCCGCATCGCCGGCCGCTCGACCCAAGGCGTGATCGTGTTCGACACCGCCGAGGACGAGCATGTGGTGTCGGTCGAGCACATCACGGAAGAGGCGGAGAGCGGGAACGGCGCGAATGGGGACTCGCACGGGGAGTGATCGGTCACTCCCCTCGTAGCCCGGATGGAGCGAAGCGAAATCCGGGGCTCTTACTTCAGGCGAGAATCCCGGATTGCGCTTCGCTCCATCCGGGCTACGAATCTCGCTAAATCTCCAGCTCCGTGCCGAACTCCACGACCTGCTTGGTCGGCACGCCGAAGAATGCGGCGGAGCGTTCGGCGTTGCGCTGGAGGAAGGCGAATACGCCTTCGCGCCAGACCCACATGCCCGGGACGTCCTCGCGCGGGATGATGGTCTCGCGTCCCACGTAATAGGTGATGTCTGAGAGGTCGATGCCGGGCAGCTTGCCTTGGCGGCAGACGAGGTTCAGTCCCTCGTAGATCGTCGGGTTCTGCATGAAGCCGTAATGCAGGATCACGCGGGTGATGCCGGGAATGATCTCGATCACTTCGGCGCGTTCCTCGTCGGGGACGTGCGGAAGCTCCTCGATCAGCACGGTGACCAGCAGCACGCGTTCGTGCAGCACGCGGTTGTGCTTGACGAACTGCGTCAGTGCGAGCGGCACGCCGCGCGGCGCGGAGGCCAGGAAGACGGCGGTCCCGGGCAACCTTGCGCTGCATTTGTTGACCGCGGTCTCGATCAGATCCTCCTCGGGCTGGCGCAGCCGGGCGCGCGCGGCCTCGACCAGCTTCACGCCGGCGCGCCAGGTCAGCATCAGGAAGGCGACGAGGCCGGCAAGCAGCAGCGGGAACCAGCCGCCCTCGAACAGCTTGACCGAGTTCGCCGAGAAGAAGATCAGATCGATCACGAAGAAGAAGCCGTTCACGGCAACGACAAGCCAGGGCGAGAAGCCCCACTGGATCGCGACCAGCGCGGCCAGCAGCGTCGTGATCGCCATCAGCAGCGAGACCGCGATGCCATAGGCGCCGGCAAGGGCGTCCGAGCTGCCGAAGCTCAGCACCGCCCCGAGCGTTGCGGCGGCGAGCAGCCAGTTCACCAGCGGCACGTAGATCTGGCCCATCGCGTCGCTCTGGGTGTGGCGGATCTGCATGCGCGGCAGGAAGCCGAGCTGGATCGATTGCTGGGTCAGCGAGAACACGCCGGAGATGATCGCTTGCGAAGCGATCACGGTCGCGACCGCAGAGAAGGCGACCAGCAGATAGTGCAGGGCGTCGGGGCAGAGCTGGAAGAACGGATTCTCGATCATCGTGGGATCGGTGATCAAGAGCGCGGCCTGGCCGAAATAGTTCAGCACCAGCGCAGGCAGGCAGATGGCGAACCAGGCGAGGCGGATCGGCAGGCGGCCGAAATGTCCCATGTCGGCATACATGGCCTCCCCCCCGGTCACCGCGAGGAAGGCCGCGCCGAGAATTCCGAAGGAGATATGGAAATCCTGATGGATCAGGAAATTGAACGCATAGAACGGGCTGAGCGCCGCCAGCACCGCCGGCGCCTTGACGATCCCGTGGATGCCGAGCGCGGCGAGCACGACGAACCAGGCCAGCATCACCGGTCCGAAGATGCGGCCGATGAAGCCGGTGCCCTGCTTCTGCATCATGAACAGGCCGATCAGGATGGCGACGGTCAGGGGCACCACGACGGGGGCCAGCGACGGCGCATCCACCTTGAGGCCCTCGATGGCTGAGAGCACGGAGATGGCCGGCGTGATCGCGCCGTCGCCATAAAGCAGGGCGGCGCCGATGAGGCCGACCACGAGGAGATGGGCGCGCCAGGTGCCGGGCTGGGCGTGGCGGGCGTGGAGCAGGGCGAGCAGCGCCACGATGCCGCCTTCGCCGCGGTTGTCGGCCCGCAGGATCAGCAGGGCATATTTCAGCGAGATGATCAGCAGCAGCGCCCAGAGGATCAGCGAGGCGACCCCGAGGACCGCGTCTTGAGTGAGCGTGCCGCCATGGGCAGCCGCCTTGGCGGCTTCCTTCAGGGCATAGAGCGGGCTGGTGCCGATATCGCCATAGACGACCCCGAGGGCGCCCATGGTCATGGTCAGCGGCAGCGGATCAGGATGGTGGCCGGAAGCGACTGCGGGCGTACTGGACAACGGCAACCCCCCGATGGGATCGCGCCCGACGGGCCATTCCGACGGGCGCGAACTTCTACGCAGTCTGCGACGGGACGTCGCAAATATCCATGGGGTCTTGGCTTGGGGTCAGCTTGGGGGAGCTGACGCGAACCTGACAGGTTCGGCTACGGGGTACGGTCGGCGGTCACGAGGCGCGCCTCGCGGACGTTCGCCTTGGTGCCGGCCTTGCGCAGGCACGAGGCCTCGAAATTCGGCCAGGCCTGCTGCGAGCAGTCCTTGCCGACGGCACGGATATCGAGCCGGTCGCTCTTGGCCAGCGGCTGCGGCACGCTGGCCTCGACGCTCGGGGCAAAGCCGGGCAGGAGGGTGAGGGCGGCGGCAACACACGCAGACAGAGCGATCGCTGAAAGAGCCTTGATCATTTGACAGTCCCCTGTGATGTGGCCGCCTACGCCCAGTGTGCGGCCCGTCATTCGTTGGCTGGATTAGTAACCATGGCCAGTTTCCGGACGTCTTCGCCGGCACGGGAAATGGTTTCGTATCCGCGCCCGTTTGTTTCGTGGCCGCCCTCAGGACGAAACAAACCGGCCATCGCCGACAGGGTCGGGGGTATTTGCCAGCGACGGCCGGGGAACCCGCCCGGCTTGCCGGGCCGGGCCGGGCGCGGTAGGAGGGGGCCATGCCGCGTATTGCCTTTTATCCCGGTTCCTTCGACCCCATCACCAACGGCCACCTCGACGTGGTCCGGCATAGCGCTTCGCTGTGCGACAGGCTCGTGGTCGCGATCGGGGTCCACCCCGGCAAGAAGCCGCTGTTCTCGACCGAGGAGCGGCTCAAGATGCTCCACGACGTCTGCGGGCCTGTGGCGGCCAAGGCCGGCTGCGTGCTCGAGGCCGTGACCTTTGACGATCTGTCGGTGGCGGCGGCGCGCAAGCATGGTGCGACGATCATGATTCGGGGCCTGCGTGACGGCACCGACCTCGACTACGAGATGCAGCTCGCCGGTATGAACGAGGCGATGGCGCCGGAGGTCCACACGGTCTTCCTGCCGGCCTCTCCGATGGTCCGCCCGATCACCGCCACTTTGGTGCGCCAGATCGCCGGCATGGGCGGGGACGTCTCGGCCTTCGTCCCGCCGCAGGTTGCGGCACAGCTCAAGGCAAAATTCGCCGGATAACGGCGCACGCTTTCTCTCATCTGATCCGGAGTTGTCATGATCCGAATTTTCGCAGTCCTTGCCGCGCTTGTGTTCGCGGTGCCGGCGGTGGCGCAGCAATTGCCGGCCAATCTCGACAAGGCCAACGCCATCGTCATCGACAGCACCAAGGGCCGCATCGTCATCAAGCTGCGCACCGACATCGCGCCCCAGCACGCCGAGCGCATCAAGCAGCTCGCGCGCGAGGGCTACTACAACAACGTGCCGTTCCACCGCGTCATGGACGGCTTCATGGCCCAGACCGGCGACGGCCAGAATTTCAACGGCACCGGCGGCTCGAAATATCCGAACCTGAAGCAGGAATTCTCCAAGGTGCATTTTGCCCGCGGCATCGTCGGCATGGCCCGGCGCGGCGACAGCGTCGACAGCGCCAACTCGCAATTCTTCATCATGTTCGCCGACGGTGGCAGCCTCGATGGCCAGTACACCGTGGTCGGCGAGGTCGTGCAGGGCATGGACGTCGTCGACAAGCTGAAGAAGGCACCTCCCGGCTCTCCCGGCGGCGCCGTGACCGACCCCGACAAGATGGTGAAGGTGCAGGTCGCCTCCGACATCAAATAGGTTGGGACCATGGCGCGCTGCGGTGACAAGCTCCTGCTGGTTGCCGCACTGCTGCTGTTCGGTGCCTCCGGCGCGGCCGCCGAGGATGGGCAGGTCAACACCATCCAGGACGTGTTCCGGCACCTGCGCACCTGCTGGAGACCGCCGCCGCCTTCCAAGGCGCGCCCCCTCGACATCACCGTCGTCGTGAGCTTTAACCGCTCCGGCGACATTCTGGGCCATCCGAGGATCTCCTATGAATCCCCGGAGGCCTCCGACAATGACCGGCTGCAATACCGGATCGCGGTGATGGAGGCGCTGCAACGCTGCACGCCGATGCCATTTACCGATGCAATGGCGGGCGCTGCCGCGGGACGTCCATTCGCGATCCAGTTCCGTAACCGCAAAACGTCACCCGACAAGACTTCACCTCCAACGCAAGAGAGACGAGCATGAGCGTCACCGAAAACACCCTGATCCTCGAGACCACCCAGGGCCCCGTCACCATCGAGATGCGCCCTGATCTCGCGCCCGGCCACGTCGCGCGCATCAAGGAGCTGGTTCGCGAAGGCTTCTACGACGGCATCGTGTTCCACCGCGTGATCGAGGGCTTCATGGCGCAGACCGGCTGCCCGCACGGCACCGGCACCGGCGGCTCCGGCAAGAAGCTGAAGGCCGAGTTCAACAAGGAGCCGCATGTGCGCGGCACCACCTCGATGGCGCGCGCCGCCAGCCCCGATTCCGGCGACAGCCAGTTCTTCATCTGCTTCGACGACGCGCGCTTCCTCGACAACCAGTACACGGTGTGGGGCAAGGTCACCGACGGCATGGAGAACGTCGACAAGATCAAGCGTGGCGAGCCGGTGCAGAATCCCGACAAGATCGTCAAGGCGCGGATGGCGGCTGACGCTGAGTAATCACCCGTCATTCCGGGGCGCGCCTTGGCGCGAACCCGGAATCTCGCGCCACAATTTCGGGATTCCGGATCGCCGCGCCTGTTGCGCGACGTCCGGAATGACTGTGGTGGTAAGTCGCGCATGCGCACTGACCTCTTCGATTTCGACCTGCCTGCCGAGCGCATCGCGTTGCGCCCGGCGAGCCCACGCGACTCCGCGAAGATGCTGGTCGTCGAGGGCGGCGTGCTGCGCGACCAGACCATCGCCGACCTGCCGCAATGGCTGCGGCCCGGTGACCAGCTCGTCGTCAACGACACCAAGGTGATCGCGGCGCAGCTGAAGGGCCGCCGCATCGGCCGCGAGACCGAGCCGAAGATCGAGGCGACGCTGATCAAGCGGCTCGACGGCTCGCGCTGGCAGGCGCTGGTGAAGCCCGCCAAGAAGCTCGTCGCCGGCGATCGCATCCGCTTCGGCAACGAAGGCAAGGTCTGCCTGCTCGGCCATCTCGACGCCGAGGTCGAGGCCAAGGGCCTTGAGGGCGAGGTGACGCTGTCGTTCTCGTTCCATGGCCCGGCGCTGGACCAGGCCATCGCCGATCTCGGCAGCCCGCCGCTGCCGCCCTACATCGCCTCCAAGCGCACGCCGGACGACCAGGATCTCGCCGACTACCAGACCATGTTCGCCGCGAACGAAGGCGCGGTCGCAGCGCCGACCGCGGGGTTGCATTTCACCCCGGCACTGGAGCAGGCGCTGCGCGACCGCGGCGTCGGCATCAACCGCGTGACGCTGCATGTCGGGGCAGGGACGTTCCTGCCGGTGAAGGTGGACGATACCGACGGGCACAAGATGCATGCCGAGTGGGGCACGATCTCGGCCGAGACCGCGGAGCGTCTCAACAATGCCAGAAGGAATGGCGGCCGCATCGTCGCGGTCGGCACCACGTCATTGCGCCTGCTCGAGAGCGCGGCGCGCGAGGACGGCACGATCGAGCCGTTCGCGGCCGAAACAGCGATCTTCATCACGCCCGGCTATCGCTTCCGCGCGGTCGATATTCTGATGACGAATTTTCATCTGCCGAAGTCGACGTTGTTCATGCTGGTGTCGGCATTCTCCGGCCTGGAGACGATGAAACGAGCCTATGCGCACGCGATCGCGAATGGCTATCGCTTCTATTCGTATGGCGATGCGTGCCTGTTGTTTCGGGCGGTGCCGTAGGGTGGGTTAGCCGCAAGGCGTAACCCACCACTTCTGCCTCTGCGGATGCGAAAGAGGTGGGTTACGCTGCGCTAACCCACCCTACGCATGTCACGCGTTACGCCATCACTCGCTGCGGCAGCAGCTCCGCGATCTGCACCGCGTTCAGCGCTGCACCCTTGAGCAGCTGATCGGCCGCCACGAACATCGAAATCGAATGCCCTGAGGGGTCGCTGAGGTCCTTGCGGATGCGGCCGACCAGGACGTCGTCCTGGCCCGAGGCGTCGATCGGCATCGGGAAGTAGTTCCTGGCGCGATCGTCAACGACCTTCACGCCGGGCGCCCGGGCCATGATGGCGCGGACCTGGTCCTCGGTGATCTCCCTCTCGCATTCGAAGGTGATGGCCTCGCAATGCGCGCGCAGCACCGGCACGCGGACGCAGGTGACACCGATGGCGATCCTGTCGTCCTCGAAGATCTTGCGGGTCTCCTTGATGACCTTGGTTTCTTCGTCGTTGTAGCCGGTCTCCGGGTGGACGGCGGTGTTGTGGTTGAAGAGATTGAAGGCGTAGGGGTGCGGCATCACCTTGGGCGCATAGACCTGCCCGTTGAGATTGGCGCGGGTGGATTCGACCAGTTCCTCCATCGCGGCGGCGCCGGCGCCGGAAGCTGCCTGGTAGGTCGAGATGATGACGCGCTTGATGCGGTTCTTCTGGTGGATCGGCCAGAGCGGCACCAGCGCGGTGATCGCTGCACAGTTCGGATTGGCGATGATGCCCTTGTGATCCCTGATGCGGTTCGCGTTGATCTCGGGGATCACCAGCGGCACGTTCGGGTCCATGCGGAAGGCGGAGGAGTTGTCGACAACGACCGCGCCCGACTTGACCGCGATCGGTGCATACTTCTTCGAGATGCTGCCGCCGGCGGAGAACAGGGCGATGTCGACGCCCTCGAAGGAACGCTCGGTCAGCTCCTCGATCACGACCGGCTGGCCCCGGAACGATACCGTCTTGCCGGCGGAGCGAGCGCTGGCGAGCGCCTTGAGCTTGCCGACGCGAAAGCCGCGCTTGTCCATGGTGGCGATGAATTCGGCGCCCACCGCACCGGTGACGCCGACAATCGCGACGACGGGATCGTTACTCACTTTGTCCTCCATTGCATTTGGAATTCAGACAACAAAAAAGCCCCGGACCATCATGGGCGGGGCTTCGGTAGAGTGGATTGCGTTCTAGTCGACGACTACGCGCGCACGCCTCCCCGGGCCCCTGAGGCCGTGGTGGTTTTGGTCGTGCGTTTGGTGGTCGTGAACATGGCGGCGACTTATGGGCGAGAGTCTTGCGCCCGTCAATGGCTTTTCGGCCCGGTCGGCCCCGGGAGGGCCGCTGGGGGGACCGCTATCGAGGCCGCGCGCCCGGCGGCTCCAGGGTGACCTCCTTGAGGTCGTCGCCGCTGACGACGACGATCGAAAAGTTCAGCCGGCCGCGTTCGCGCACCAGCCCGCCGCTGATCGCCTTGCCCGAGGCCGCGTGCTCGGCGACGCGGACGGCATCGGCGAGCCGATGCCTGATCGCGCTCAAGGCTGCGAGATTGCTGCGATCGTCGTGGTCGAGCTCGCTCAGGGGCAGGGCGGCTTCCCCGCCGACAAGCTCGCCGGTCGCGGCATTGATGGTGTGGCGCCAGATCCGGTCGTTGTGCACGGTCTTCACCCGATACACCGGCACACCGGAGCCGCCGTCAAAGCTCACGTCCGCCGTCGTGGCGCCGGCATGGCGGGCTTCCGCAATCGCCATGGCCTGGCTGATCGAGATCGACGAGCTGCGGAATCGTTCGATCTCGCGGCTGACGGCCTGGCGGTCGGCCTCGGCGTCACCATCTGTGTCGCTGTGCAGGGCGGTCGGCGTGCCCGTGGTTACAGTTGCCTCTGCCGGTGCGGCGATGAGCAGCAAGGGCAAGGCGATCGCAAGCAGTTGCGAGGTCCGTCGTTTGGCAGTCGTCATGCTCGAAACCCTCGGCCAGCGAGTGTGCCGGATGATCGTAAAGAATTCGCGGCCGACCTTGGGCAAAGGCCGGCCGCGGAACGCCGTGGCGGGCTGCACCCGCCGCGGCGATCTTGGTGATGCGGGCCTCCTTTGGGGCTGGTGAAAAAGCGGTCCGCATCGCCTTATAACTAAACCGTACCGTATCGTTTTATTTCGGTCAATGGCGTCGCGCCTTTCCCGATGGGGATAGATCGTGCGTTCACGGAATTGTCAGCGGGAGGGACGGCGGCGCTGCACGGCTTTGGTGTTCTGGACGCGGTCGGCAGGTCCCAGCGCGCCGGCCAGGAACAGCTTGATCGCCGCGCGTGTGCGCTTTTCGGCGGTCTTGATGTCGAGAGCCGTTCCGAACGTCGCCATGCGGTGGGTGTGACCGACGACCACGTCGAGAAACACCTCGGCTGCAATGGTGGTGTCCTCGACGTCGAGTGCGCCTTGCGCCACCAGATGGTCGAAGAAGCGCGCGGTGGTGGCGACGGCCTTGAGCCAGCCTTCCTCCTTGCCGAGCTTGGCGACGTCGGGGAAGTTGATGGCCTGCGCCGTCATCATGCGGCTGAAGGCGACGGCATCGGGCCCGCAAGTGAAGGTCAGCATCTCGCGCCCGATCTCGATCAGCCGCTGCTCGACCGGGATATCCGAGGCGCTGGAGAGTTGCGTCTCGGCGGCCGCCGAGAGCGGCGCGAGCCAGCGCGCGATCTCCCGCCTCAGCACCGCGGCAAACAGGCCGCGCTTGTCGCCGTAGCGTGCATAGACGGTGGGCTTGCTCACCCGGGCCGCTTCCGCGACCGCGTCGAGCGAGGTCGCGTCGAAGCCGCGATCAAGGAACAGGCGGGTGGCGACCTCGATCAGCCGCTGGTCGCGCTCGATGGCGGCTGACTTCGTTGGCCGGCCGCCGCGGGATTTCGGCACCTCGCGCCGCGGCGCTGCCGGTCTCCTGGTCGCAGTCAATCCCATGCCCAATGATTCCTGCGCGTTTCCGATCGTCGTCATTCGCTCTATATCGCGCAGGAGCCGAAGCGTCATCGCGAATCTGGCCGAATTGGCCGTATCGTCAACGGTTTCGGCAGGGGCTCGTTCCTCGATTTGAGGTCACGGCACCGTGGAAGTCCAGGCCTGACCGGACGCGGCCTTGTCATATCCGTATTGGTAGAGCGCACGCATATAGGCGGTGTCGAACCCCTCCGACGGCGGCGCCGGATACTCGCGCGCGATGTAGGAGAGATGAAAGCCGAGATGGTTTCGCTTGGCGAAATCATAGGTCGAGAAGATGATCGAGCGTGTCTGCGACTGGGTGATCGCCGACAGGCTGCGCGAGGCGACGTCGATGGTGCCGTTGGAGACGAGCTCGAAGTTGCGTTCGATCTTCTTGTTGACGAGGATGTAGATGTCCATCTTCGCACTGCCCGCCAGCCGGCTGCCCTGGAATAGCAGGGCTTCCGGCAGCGTCAGCACCGGTGCGGTCACGCCGCCGTCGACATGCATCTCCTGAAATTTGCGGCCCTGGCCCTCGGCATCGATCATGATCGGCGGGAACACCAGGGGAATGCTGGCGGAGGCCGCCATGACGTCGCGAAACAGCTTGAGCGCCTCGGGCGTGCCGACGGCGGCGATCTTGCCCATGTCCCAGATCGCGGTGCGCTGGGTGTCGAGGTCGGTCGTCACCACCAGCAGCTTTCGCCCCTTGGCATTCTCGCGCGCGACCTGCGCCATGATCTCCGGCCCGACATAGCGGGCGACCAGCTCGCGCAGCCTTGTGTTGCCGAACAGGCCGGATCCGAACAGCACGCGCATGATGCTGGGATCGTTGAGCAGGCTCTCCGCGATGCCGCTGGTGTAGACCTCCTTCAGCGTGTCGTCATATTGCGAGCCGAGAAACGCGAACGGCGCGATCAGGCCGCCGGTGCTGACGCCCGAGACGACGGAGAAGGTGGGACGGGTTCTGGCCGCGGTCCAGCCGTTGAGAACGCCGACGCCGTAGGCGCCATCGGCGCCGCCGCCGGAGAGCGCCAGATAGGACTTCGTCGCGGTGCCGCTGTCCTTCTCGAAGCTGAATTTCGTGATGGGATCGTCGGCGTAGCGCCTGAGGCCGTCGATATCGAGCACGCGCGATGTGCTGGCTTCTGCGGCCGTATAGGGCGTGCGGGGCAGGGAGGTGCAGGCGCCGAGCGCCAGGCCGCAGGTCAGGACCAGGATTCCAGCGAGGCGGCCGCCGGTCTGCCTGATCCAGTCACGGGAGCGGCCAAAGACGTCAATCGAACACGAAGGGAGGGGCACGGTGGCTGGCGATCACACTTTTGCAGCCGACGGCAACGTTCGCCGCGGCATTCGTCCAGCCCCGGATAAAACTATACTGTATCGTTTTGTTTAACAAGGGCGACGGTGCGGAGATCCGCCGCGATTGTGTCCCAGTCTGAGGCACAAGCCGGCTTGGCGCATGGCCGGGGCGGGTTGATCGACCTCGTCTGACACGCAATAAGCACCGCCATGACTCCCGACAACGATCTTCCCAATCACTTTGAGTTGCTCGCCACCGACGGTGCCGCCCGCACCGGACGCCTGACCACACCGCATGGCGTGGTAAGGACGCCGGCCTTCATGCCGGTCGGCACCGCCGGTGCCATGAAGGGCATGCACTGGCGCGAGGTGCGCGATGCCGGTGCCGACATCGTGCTCGGCAACACCTATCATCTGATGCTGCGCCCGAGCGCCGAGCGGATCGCAGCGCTCGGCGGCCTGCAGAAGTTCACCGGCTGGAACGGGCCGATGCTGACGGATTCCGGCGGCTTCCAGGTGATGTCGCTGTCGGATCTGCGCAAGGTCACCGAGAACGCCGTCACCTTTCGCTCGCATATCGACGGTGCCAAGGTCGAGCTGTCGCCGGAGCGCTCGATCGAGGTGCAGCGCCTGCTCGGCTCTGACATCGCCATGCAGATGGACGAGTGCGTGCGGCTGCCGGCCGAGCGCGCCGACATCGAGCGTGCGATGCAGTTGTCGCTGCGCTGGGCCGAGCGCTCAAAGCGCGCCTTCGAGAGCGCGCCCGACGGCTACATGCTGTTCGGGATCGTGCAGGGCGGCGACGTGCCGCAGCTTCGTCATGCGAGTGCGCAGGGCCTGGTCGCGACCGGCTTCCACGGCTACGCGATCGGCGGCCTCGCGGTCGGCGAGCCGCAGGCGGTGATGCTGGCCATGATCGACGAGACCGCGCCGCTGCTGCCGAAGGAGCGCCCCCGCTATCTGATGGGCGTCGGCACGCCCGACGATATCCTCGAAGCCGTGAAGCGCGGCATCGACATGTTCGATTGCGTGATGCCGACGCGCAATGGCCGGCACGGCGTCGCCTTCACGCGCTTCGGACAGGTGAATTTGCGCAATGCGCGCCACGCCGACGATCCGCGTCCGCTCGACGAGGAGAGCTCGTGGCCGTCGGCGCGCACCTACGCGCGCGCCTATCTGCACCATCTCGTCAAGGCCGGCGAGACGCTGGGAGCGATGCTGCTGTCCGAAATCAATATCGCCTACTACCAGTTCCTGATGCAGGGCATCAGGGACGCGATTGCGCACGGAAGGTTCGACGAGTTCTATCAGCGGACGCGCGAGGACTGGGCGAGGGGCGATATCGCCCCGCGCTAGGTCAATCAAGGATCAATTGCACACGATCCGCTGCTTGACGGCATGCTTGGTGACGAAGCCGTAGCCGCAATTGTCGCAAGTCCAGAGATAGCTGATCACGTGGTCCGAGACGTAGGCAGATGCTTCGGCTGCGACCATGGAGTCGGCGCAGACGGGACAGGTCGGCAACTCGCTGCAACGCGGATCACGCCTTAGCGTTACGGTCGACATCACTTCAGCAACTGCTGACATCGTGGTGACCTCCCTGCTTTGAGACCTAAGTCTAACATAAGCAGAATCAGTTGACGAGGTCGCAACACAAATGCGTTGGTTTTCTGCTAATTAAAGCTCACGCGATTTTGCGATGCAGCGTATTTAACATGTACCGCATTGTCGCTTGCGTGTCGTCGCAGGCTGTCCGTAATTGCGCATTGAGCTGCGTAAGAAGCGCAAATTGTCGCCACAGGGAGTTCATCATGGACGCATCGTCCACCACGGGTGCAGCGCACCAACCCGGCCGCGGCCGGATCTATGACTCGATCGTCGACGCCTTCGGCAATACGCCGATCGTGCGGTTGCGCCGGCTGCCCGGCATGCACGGCGTGAATGCGACGATTCTGGCAAAACTTGAATATTTCAATCCCGCCGCAAGCGTGAAGGACCGCATCGGTGCGGCCATGATCATCGCGATGGAGAAGGCGGGTATCCTCAAGCCGGACACCGTGCTGATCGAGCCGACCTCCGGCAATACCGGCATCGCGCTCGCCTTCGTGGCGGCCTCGCGCGGCTACCGGCTCAAGCTGGTGATGCCGGAATCGATGTCGATCGAGCGGCGCAAGATGCTGGCCTTTCTCGGCGCCGAGCTGGTGCTGACACCGGCGGCGCAGGGCATGAAGGGCGCGATCGCCGCCGCCGAGGAGCTGTTGAAGACGACGCCGAACTCGGTGATGCCGCAGCAGTTCAAGAACCTCGCCAATCCCGAGGTGCACCGTCGAACCACCGCGGAGGAGATCTGGAACGACACCGGCGGTAATATCGATGTCTTCGTCGCCGGCGTCGGCACCGGCGGCACGATCACGGGCGTCGGCCAGGTGCTCAAGCCGCGCAAACCGTCGTTGCGGGTGGTGGCGGTCGAGCCGGAAGAGAGCCCGGTGCTGTCGGGCGGCCAGCACACGCCGCACAAGATCCAGGGCATCGGCGCCGGCTTCGTGCCTGACATTCTCGACCGCTCGGTGATCGACGAGATCGTCAAGATCAATTCGACGACGGCGATCGAGACCTCGCGCGCGCTGGCGCGGCATGAGGGCATTCCCGGCGGCATTTCCTCGGGCGCGGCGATCGCGGCTGCGCTCGAGATCGGCAAGCGGCCGGAAGCGGCAGGAAAAACCATCCTGGCTATAGTGCCGTCCTTCTCCGAGCGGTATCTTTCGACGGCTTTGTTTGAGGGAATCTAGGACATGGCGGATCAACCACCGAGGCGGCCACGTACGCTCGGCGATGCCAGGACCGAAGCCGAGGCGGCATTCAAGAAGGTGACGGCGAAGGTCGCCGCCGCGCCGCCCAAGCAGAACGTGGCGCCGGGGATCAAGGAGCAGGTCACGCTGCGGATCGATCAGGACGTGCTGGAGTTCTTCCAGGAAGGCGGCCCCGGCTGGCAGGACCGTATCAACGAGGCGCTGCGCAAGGCGGCTGGGAAGTAGGCTCCAGGACTCGTCGCACCAGCGGCGCTCCCCGCGGGCTATGACATCCGCCTGGGGCGCAGCTCTATCCCTGTCATTGCGAGGAGCTCTTGCGACGAGGCAATCCAGGCTGCCGCTGCGCAGAGACTCTGGATTGCTTCGCTGCGTTCGCAATGACGGCGTACGCTGCAACCTCGTCGTACCAAAGAAAAAGCCCGGCGCGAGCCGGGCTTTTGTGTTTTCGGGCTCGCTCGGCTCAGCGGCGGAACATGCCGCCCATCATGCCGCCGACGACGCCGCCGACGAAGGCCGCACCGGCGGCATCGCCGGGATTGCTGCGGTGTTGCGGAGCCGGCGCAGGCGCGCTGCTCTGGGGAGCGGTGGCGGCACGGCGAGCCGGCTTCTGGCTGGTGTCGCTCGCCGTCGCCGGGGCAGCCACGACTTCCGAGAGCAAGGCCTTGTGCTGGTTCTTATTGAGGTAGCCCGATGAGGGATAGCCCCGTGCAGCCTGCCAGCGCTTGATCACGCCACGGGTCTCGTCGCTGAACACGCCGGTTTGCTTGGTGTCGAAGCCGAGCCCGCTGAGGCGGCGCTGCACGTCGCGGCGTCCCGTCTTGTCGAGGCCGATCTGGTCCTCGGTGAGCTGGGTAGCCTCATCGGTGAACGTCGCAGGATCGACCCCGGCGTTGAGCGTGCGGGTCGCGGTCGAGGGGCCGCTCTTGATCGCCGCGAGGCGGGCCAGCGCCAGCGCCTTGAACTGGCCGTTCGGATAGGCCGAGAGATAGGCGTTGAGCTCTTCCGGCTTGTTCGACTCCTTCACCGAGCGCCAGTATTCGAGCTCGACGCCGTCCGAGCCGCCGGTCGCCGCCGGCACGATGCCGGTCGCGGTCGGGGCTGCGTTGGCGACCTGCGTCGTCGGAGCCTGGTTGAGATAGACGGAGCCGGTCAGGTTGGTATGGCCCCAGGGCAGCTGACCCTTGCGGGTCTCTTCATTGACCTGGGCACGCACCGACGTCATCGCCTGCTGGATCTCGACGCCGGGCTTGGTGATGTTGTCGATCAGCGCGCGGGTGAATGGGCTGTTGTTGCCTTCCTGACCGTCGAGCGCGGTCTGGCCGGGGCCGGTGGCGAACGCGATCAGGGTGCCTTCGCCGGACTTCATCTCGGCGAGACCGCTCTGCACGTTGACGCTGCGGGTCGCCGAGTTCGACTTGATCTTGGCGGCGAACGGATTGTCGCGGCAGGCATCGAGGAAGACGAGCTTGACCTTGGCATCGCCCATGGTCTGCTCGAGCGTCAGGTCGATGTTGATGGCGGCGCCCAGCTTGACGTCCATCTCCGACTTGATGTCGGCATCGACAGGCAGCAGGTAATTGGTGCCGCTGACGGCGATGCCGTGGCCGGCATAATAGAACAGCGCGATGTCGGAGCCTTGCGCCTTGCGGCCGAAATCGAGCAGCTTCTCCGTCATCTGGTCGCGGCTGAGATTGGAGCCTTCGATCACCTCGAAGCCGACATTGCGCAGCGTCGACGCCATCGCCTTGGCGTCGATCGGCGGGTTCGGCAATTGCGCGACGTTCTTGTAGGAGCCGTTGCCGACGACGAAGGCGACGCGACGGTCAGCCTTCGCGGCACTGACCGACAGTGCGATGCACATCAGCGATGCGAGGAGGGTGAGATAGCGCATTCTGAAATCCCCAGAATCGAATTGCAGGCAGCATCAGATCGGCAACGAACGTACACGAAGTGCCCGACGTCGTGCCACCAAAACGGCAGACCGTTGCGTTCAACCCGCTGCTGTGTGGCCGAATGTGCACGGTGGATTGATTCCCCAACGTGATCCAAATCACACGGCCACTTTGTTTTGTCGCGCAAGGCGGCGGGAGGTTCACCGCGCGCGGGCGGGAACCGAGGGCGCCGGCTTCAAATTCAGGAGATTGCCGCACAGGATCAGCACCGCGCCCAGCACGGTCCAGGCGTCGAGCCGCTCGGAGTAGAGCAGCCAGCCCGCGGTCGCCGTCAGCGGAACCCGCAGGAAGTCCATGGGAACCACGATCGTCGCGTCGGCGTATCGAAGCGCGCTGGCAAGGCAATAGTGCGAGAAAGTGCCGCAGACCCCGATGACGAACAGCCAGCCCCAGAGATAGGCCGACGGCCAGGTCCAGACGAAGAGCGTCGGCAGCAGGCCCACGGCCATCTGCACCACGATCATCCAGAACAGGATCGACAACGCGCTCTCGGTCCGGGTCAAGGACTTCACTAAAATCATGGAAATGCTGAAGCCGATCGCGGCGCCGAGCGCGATCAACTGACCTGGATTGATCTCGCTGGTGGCGGGCCGCACGATCATGACGACGCCGATGATGCCGAGCACGACGGCGGCGATCTTCCAGATCGTCATGCGCTCGGACAGGAACGTCGCAGCCAGCACGGCGGTCCAGATCGGCATGGTGAATTCGATCGCGACCACCTGGCCGATTCCGATCAGCGTCAGTGCGTAGAACCAGCCGAGCTGTGCGAAATAATGCACGCCGTTGCGCGCCAGGTGCTGGTGCAGGCGTTGGGTTGCGACCGCCTTGAAGCCGCCGGCGCGGAAGATGATCGGCAACAGCAGCGTGAATCCGATCACTGAACGCACTTCCATGATCTGGAAAACGTTGAGCTCGCGCGTGGTCTCGCGGCCGGCAACCGCCATCACCAGCATCAAAGCCAGCCAGCCGGCCATCCAGAATGCAGCCATCGTTTTGGACGGTGTCGCGCTCATCGGGGCAGGATGCTGGGGCAGGTGCTGGAGGATGGAGAGTGCGAAAGGACGGCCGGTATCGGCGACATCGCCGCCGTTTGCAACGGCAAAATCTGCGGATGCAGCGATGCAAGCGGACGTGCTAAGGCTTCATTGAACAACAAGAAAAGGGAGAGCTTCGCTCATGCGCATCTTGCAGCCGGCCGAATGGACAAAACCTCGCGGCTTTTCTCATGGCGTCGTCGTCGAGGGACCGGGGCGCTGGGTGGTTCTGGCCGGCCAGACCGGCGGCGACGAGACGGGTAGCTACGCGCCCGACATGGCGGCGCAGGTCGGAGCCGCACTGAAGCGGATCATCAAGCTGCTGGGCGAGGCGGGCGCCGGCCCCGAGCACATCGTCCGCCTGACCTGGTACCTGACCAGCCGCAGCGAATATGAGGCCGCCGGTGCCGGCATAGGCGCGGCCTGGAAGGAAACGCTCGGACGCAATTTCCCGCCTTCGACGCTGCTCTATATCGGCGGTCTCGTGGACGAGCGGGCCAAGGTCGAGATTGAGGTCACCGCGTTCGTGCCGGGCGCATAAAAAAGATCCGGCGAGGTCGCCGGATCGATTGTCGTGTCGCCCCGGTGTCTTACTTCGACATCGAGATGTTGGCGCCGCGGAACTGGCTGTCCGCGCGCATGGTGACGGTCTGCCTGTTGCCGCTCGTCCTCAGCGCGATGTTGGCGTTGAAGCCGGCCGCGGAGGCCACCACCTCGAAGTTGCCGCCGCCGCCACGACCCTGGAGCGAGCCAGAGATGTTGCGGCTGGCCTCGCTCCAGCTTCCGGTGATGGTACTACCGGCCGACTGAACGTTGGCGGAAAGATTGAATTTGTAGGCGTCGCTGGCGCAGGTCAGCGACATCTCCATGGTAGGACCGATCGGGGCGTATTTGGCCCGGCAACGGATGCGTTCCGTCGATCCGTCCTCGAGGCTGACGGTGCCGCCGCCGCTCCAGCTGCCCGCCATTGGGGCGAACGGGCCGGACTGGGCCCGGCTCTCGGTGCCGGCGATTCCCGCCGCAAACAAAACGGCGGCCGCGATCAGCAGCCGCCGATTCCGGGCGCGAGCCTCGATTGGTTTATTGGCGCGATGCTTCCCACCGCCCGCTGCATGGTATGCCTGCAGATGCTCCATTCCACTTCCCCGATCCGGCGTTGCCGTTGAGTTGACCGTTGGCATATGCACCATTGATCGAAACTTTCACAAGTCCCCCGCTGCCAATGGTGCCGGAAACGTTAGCGCCGGGCGCGGTGATCTTGCCGTCGGCGACCGTCAGCATGGAACTCGCGGTCGGTTCGCAGGAGCCGCTCTTGGTCACGATCGTGACCTGCCAGTTGCCGTCATAAGGGGTCTGGGCAAAGGCGGACGCGGCGAGGGTGCCGGTAAAAACTGAAGCGGCACAGAACACCGCAATGCGAGCAAAACGCATAAATTCCGTCCTTGAATGTGTCTGATATGCTGTCGCTTATCTGGACCAAATGTGACGGAAATTTGTTGCAATGCCAAATCGAAAATTGTTCCTGTGGAAACAATGGTTTATTTGTGTTTTTAGCACCTATTTTCGAAGCAGAATCAATGCGGCTTCACGTTAAGGGTAAACGTGAGCACAGGCCTTACGAGAGACTCGGTGCGGAGGTCGCGAACTGCTCGTCCTGAGCCTTGGCCGGCAGCGCCTTGTGGACCTTGGCATAGTCGATCACGTCGGCGAGCAGCTTGAGCCCGAGGGGCGCCAGCGCGCGCTCCCAGAGTTCCCGGGCCGTCTCGCCCTTCTTGACGAAGCACCAGTCCTGGGCGGCGATGGCGCCGGCATCCATGCGGTCGGCGAGGTGGTAGATCGTGCCGCCGGCGATCGGATCGCCTTCCTTGATGGTCCATTCCACGGCGGCCTTGCCGCGATGTCGCGGCAGCAGCGAGGGGTGATAGCCGATGCCGCCGAGCTTGGCGGCGGCGAGCGCATCCTTGCCGATCCGGGCGTGGCTGTGCGCCGTGATGATCAGATCGGTATCGGGGGCGATCTCGGAGGCCACCACCAGCTTCGGATTGGCCTGAACCACAACCTCGATGCCGGCTGCCTTGGCGGTCGCAGCGAGGCGATCCTCGGCATCGGCGACCACGACCCTGACGATCGTGACGCTGTGCTCCCGGAGCATGTTCAGGGTGGTCACGCCGAAATGGCGGGAGCCGACGAGAGTAATGCGCATGGGTGTCCGATCCGGTCTCGCAACTGCGTCATCCCCCGATAACACGTCCGGACGCCCTGTCACCACCCGCGCCACGTTTGCGTGGGTTATCAACAATGCGCCGAGGCGCCGGGCGCGACGAACGCCGTGATTGCGCAGCCGGGCGTTCCGGTGCTTCCATGGCGGACATTGCGCCGGTTCGGGAGCGAGCTCATGCGAAGCGCCTGGTTATTCCTTCTCGCGGCATTGCTCATGAACGTTCCCGCCCATGCCGGCGGGCCGTACCCCGTCGTGCCGCCCGAGACCGGGATCGCGCCCTTCGTGGGGCCGAGCTGGGACGGCTATCGCTGTGCCCGCGGGCCGGTGTTCAATTTCTATCATCGCGCCTATTACGGCGAGGAGCCGCCGGCGCTCTATCGCGGCTACGCCTACCGGCCGCATTACCGCTACAGCGCCTATCGCAGATTGCCGCGCACGTATTTCTGCGTCACCGACTAGAGCATTTTCGGTTCTGATTGAATCGGAACCGAAGCTCTAGATTCTTGTTTTGACGCGTTTTCTTCACGCGAACCGGTGTTCACTTCGCTCGAAAACGCTCTAGCGTTGCCGCGCGGCCACGGTGGGGCGGCAAGCGGCGGATAGGTCGGTTCCTGTGTTTCGTTTTTAACAGAGGTCGGCTGGGCCGGCTGATAAGAGTGCGCCTACCGGGGCTGGCGACATTTCAATCCGTATCCGTTTTTGAACCCGGCTTGGGCCGCTGGCGCGATCGTCAGCGGCCTTTTCGTACCGCGTGTCGCGAAATCATCGCCTGGTAACGCGATCTCAACCCGCCCGGCGTATCGACGAATCCGTCGCGGATTTGTATTGCGTACCGCGACATCGAAAATGTCCCGCCGGCGTGGGTGCGCCGCGCGGATGTTTTCGCCGGGACACATTTCATGCCGCGCGCCATTGAGCAGATCGTCGACAGCTATGTGCGGCTGAAGAACCGCCGCGGGCTCGACGAGCTGATGATGCACAGGCAGCGGCTCGCGGTCGATCTGAAGAGCAGGTCCGGCTATGATTTCAGCCTGCCGATCGGTCAGATCGATGAAGAGATCGCGATCATCGAGGCGGGCCTCAGCCGGCTCAAGGCAGAGAATTCCGCGCCGATCTAAAGGGTTCTCGCGCCGCGCGCTGGGGACGACGCATCGTCGCAGCCCCGGACCGGTTCATGCATGGTTCAGGCCGGCCATGGCTCAATCCCCCGAGGTCGTTTCGTGGGACACGAATCCTGCTAGGCTTTGTCCCCGTGATTTGGAGGAGACGTCATGATCGCTCTTGCGCTGGCTGGCCTGCTTGGGTTCGCAACCGTGCCCGCGGCATCGCCGGCCCCCATGGTGGAGCAAGTTCAGTTCAGGGCTGCTCCAGGCGGACGCTGCCCGGACGGCTATGATTTCAACCACTCGAACGGCCGCTGCTATCCCAACGACTATCATGCGCCGGGTGTCTACACGCGCGATCCCGGGCCGCACGAGTACTACGGACGACGCGGCGGACTGTGCCCGCACGGTTACGACTACAACTACTCCACCGGCAGCTGCTATCCGAACGGGGCGCACGCGCCCGGTGCCTACGGGCAGCCTGAATATTACGGACGACGCGGCGGGCTCTGCCCGGATGGCTTCGCGTACAATTACGCGGACGGTCAATGCTATCGGAATGGCCGGCAACCGCCCGGACTGTACGGGCGATAATCGATCGCCCTGCCAGGGCGGGCGCGCTCTAGTCGCGCCGGCCGCCGTCGATCACCGTGAACAGCGGTCGCGCCGGTGTCGGCTCGACCAGCAGTTCCTCCACCAGCGCGGCGGCCGCATCGACATATTTGCGGGTCGGCTTGTCGAGTTCACGCCTGGCCTCGTCGTCGAGCGCGACCTTTGCGGCTTCGACCAGCTTGCGCATGCGCACCGCATGGTCGTCGCCCGCGGTCAGCGTGGCGCGCGCCAGCGAGCGCAGCACGAACAGCTCGCCTTCGAGGCGGAGCAGGCGGTCGTTGAGCCTTGTGAGGACGGCGTTGAGGTCGGCCATGTCTGCGGTTCGGCGCGCGAAGGATCCATCCTGATCTAGCGGCGATCGGTGAACGGAGTCCAAACGACACCGGCGCAATTGGGGCGATCATCCCTCACGCCGCGGTCCGCGCCAGATAGTCGCGCGCGAAGGCGAGATACCAGTCGAGGCAGGCGGGGTTGGCCATCGCCTCCTTGTTGATGACCTTTTCGACGGGCTGGCCAAGCAGGAGCTTCTTGATCGGCAGCTCCTGCTTCTTGCCGGAGAGCGTGCGGGGGATCTCGGCGACGGCAAAGATCTCGTTCGGCAAGAAGCGGCGCGACAGGTCGGACTCGATCGCCTTGTTGATCCTGGCCTGCATCGCGGCGTCGAGCGCCACGCCCTCGCGCAGCACCACGAACAGCGGCATGTAGCTGTCGCGACCGAGATATTCGAGGTCGACGACGAGGGAATCCAGCACGTCCGGCAGCGCCTCGATCGCGGAATAGAGCTCGCTGGTGCCCATGCGCAGGCCATGGCGGTTGATGGTGGCATCGCTGCGGCCGTAGATGATGCAGGATCCATCAAGATTGATCTTGAGCCAGTCGCCGTGCCGCCACACCGGCCCACGGCCGCTGCCGTCAAAGTTGTCCGGATAGGTCTCGAAATAGCTGGCGCGATAGCGCGCGCCGTCCTTGTCGTTCCAGAAATACAGCGGCATCGACGGCATCGGTTCGGTGCAGACGAGCTCGCCGACCTCGTCCGTGACGGCGCGGCCCTGCTCGCTGAAGGCCTCGACGGCCGCGCCCAGCAGGCGGCATTGCATCGCGCCCGGCGTCTGCGGCAGCTCGCGATTGCCGCCGATGAAGGCGCCGGCGAAATCGGTGCCGCCGGAGATGTTGGCCCACCAGATGTCCGCCTGCGCCTTGCTGCCGTTGCTGTTCGACAGCGCCGCAAAGCGGGCGTTGAACCAGCCTTGCGTGTCGGCGCTGAGCGGCGAGCCGGTCGAGCCGAGACAGCGCAGCCGCGACAGATCGCCGGATGCGGCAAGATCGATCTCGGCCTTGGCGCAGTTGGCGAAGAACGCAGCGCCAGCGCCAAAGAAGGTCGCCTTCGAGCGCGCGACGAAGCGCCACAGCGTGGTCCAGTCCGGCTTGTCCCTGGTGCCGCCGGGGCTGCCGTCGAAGATGCAGCAGGTGGTGCCGCCGAGCAGGCCGCCGACCTGGCTGTTCCACATGATCCAGCCGGTCGACGAGTACCAGTGATAGCGCTCGCCGAACGAGTTCGGGTGATACGAGCAGCCGATGTCGTTGTGCAGCCCGAGCAGCGCCAGCACCACGATGACGATGCCGCCATGGCCGTGCACGATCGGCTTCGGCAGCCCGGTGGTGCCGCTGGAATAGACGATCCAGAGCGGATGATCGAACGGCAGCCAGATCGGCTCGAACGCGTCGACCGCAGCGCCGGTTTTGGCCGTGATCTCGCCGAGCAAGGCATCTGGCGCAACTGACGCGCCGGCCTCGCTGTGCAGGATGACATGCGCGACTGATGGCAGCGATCGCCGCAGCTCGGCAACGACGTCCTTGCGATCGTGCCGCCGGCCGGCATAGGTGACTGCGTCGCAGGCGATCAGCACTTTCGGCTCGATCTGCTTGAAGCGGTCGATGACAGCGGGTGCCGCCATGTCCGGCGCACAGACGCTCCAGACTGCGCCGATGCTGACGCTCGCCAGAAAGGCGATAATGGTCTCGGGAATGTTGGGCAGATAGGCCGCGACGCGGTCGCCGGGCTTGATGCCCTTGTCCTTCAGATGCAGCGCAAGCGCAGCGGCCTTGCGCCGCAGCTCCGGCCAGCTCGTCTCCGTGATCCTGCCATCCTCGCCGCTGCTGACGATCGCGGGCAGGCCGGCGGCATCGGCCGCGTCGACGTGCCGGAACACCTGCCGGGCATAGTTGACCTGCGCGCCCGGAAACCAGACCGCGCCCGGCATCTTGCGCTCAGTGAGCACGGCTTGAAACGGCGTCGGCGATTGCAGATCGTAATAGTCCCAGATGCTGCGCCAGAAGCCGTCGAGATCGCGCACCGACCATTGCCGCATCGCCTCGTAATCAGCGAAGGAGAGGCCGCGCTGCTCGGCGAGCCAGTTGCGGTAGAGGGCGATCTGGGGAACGAAAGGAGCGGTCATTGGCCATCGGCATCTGTTGCGGGAAGGGGAATCTAACCGGTGCCGCAGTGGAGCAGAAGCCGCAGTTCACGCAGGCCGCAATGACCGGGAGGCGCCCTTGCCTTGGGCCTACCAGTCGGCGCCGGCCCAGCGCCGTCCGAACACAGGCGGCCGCGTCGTCACCGCTTTCCAGCCGAAGAAGTGATGCTTGCCGGACCAGGCGTGCACCACGCCGCTGCAGATGGTGCACTTGAAGTGGCCGGCATGCGCTTCGCTGTGCTCCTCCCTGGTCGCGGTGTAGTTCATGCTGCAACCGGTGCAGGTGAATTCTTCGATCGTCCAGATGCTGTTGGCCATTGCACGCAGTGTTTTTGGGGACCTCGATCCAGGCTAGTTGCGGGCGTTTGCAACGGCGTAAATGGGCCGGCGGAAATCCGGTTAACGGGCGTTAGCCAAGCCCGGAGCGGACCCTGTCGGCGACGGCATAGACATAGCGCCAATAGCGTGGCGCGGCATTGGGCTTGAGGGAATAGTGGATGCCGAGATGCATCCCAACGTGTTCGGCGAGCTGTCTCGGAGGCCGTGTCATCGTCTTTCGAATGCAGAATGGTCCGATGTGTCCCTCATCGCGGGCCCCGGGGCGGTTCCAGTCGTCTTGACGCCGGATGCGTTGCTGGCAATAACGGACAGGCCTCGCAAGCGCCCGAAGTTGCGTTCATGCCGCAAGGAAAGCAGTGCCCGTGAAAAGTCTCCGTCAGCTCCTGACGGGAGAGGACATCATCCAGCTCGTGATCCGGCTCGGCCTGCTCGCCCTGCTGATCATCTGGACCTTCCTGATCATCCGCCCGTTCGTGCCGATCCTGGCCTGGAGCGGCGTGCTGGCGGTTGCGTTCTATCCGGCTTTCAGCTGGGTCGCCAAGGTGCTCGGCGGCCGGCCCAAGACCGCGGCGGCGATCCTCACCCTGATCACGCTCGGCATCGTCATCGGTCCGGCGACCTGGCTCGGCATCAGCGCGGTGGACGGCGTGCGCGAATTGGCGCGCCAGCTCGGCACCGGCAACGTCGCGCTTCAGTCGGCGCCGGAGCAGCTCAAGTCGTGGCCGATCGTCGGCCCGTGGATCTATGACCTCTGGGACCAGGCCTTGAATAACATCCAGGCCGTGTTGCGAGAGGTGGCCCCTTATCTCCAGCCGCTGGCGGGCCCGCTGTTGTCGCTCGCAGGCGATGCTGGCGTCGGCACGCTCCAGTTTCTGGTCTCGGTGTTCGTGGCCGGTTTCCTGTTCCCGCATGGGCCGCGGCTCGTGGCCGCCGGCCGCGGCTTCCTGTTTCGCATCGTGCCCGAGCAGAGCGAGCATTTCCTGGGGCTCGCGGGCGCGACCATCCGCGCGGTGGCGCAGGGCGTGATCGGCGTCGCGATCGTGCAGGCGTTGCTCGCCGGCATCGGCTTCAAGCTCGCGGCCGTGCCGAGCGCCGGCCTTCTCGCCTTCATCGTGCTGCTGCTCTCGATCGTGCAGATCGGCGCCTTCCTCGTGCTGCTGCCGGTGATCATCTGGATCTGGACCGCCAAGGACGTCACCACGGCGCTGCTGCTCACCGTGTTCCTCGTCGTCGTCGGCTTCATCGACACCATGCTGAAGCCGCTCGTCATGGGGCGCGGCCTGACCACGCCGACCATCGTGATCTTCGTCGGCGTGATCGGCGGCACGCTCGCCCACGGCATCGTCGGCCTGTTCATCGGGCCGATCATCCTGTCGGTGGCCTGGGAGATGATGATGGACTGGATCAGGACCGAGGACCGGGCAGGGGCGGGCAAGAGCTGATCTCGCCCCGACCGGCGCGATTCGCCCGAGGCGCCGCGCCAGGACCCGACGGCGCGCAGCTGTGATCAAAGCACGCCGCGAACTTGTCTGTTCGACTAGACAAGTTACGATTGGGACGATTCTGTTTCAATGACGGCAGCAATGGCGAAGTCTTCCAAGCTGGTTGCCGCAAGGCGCGGCAAGGTATTGTTGGTCAGACGCCGGTCGGACGGCCTGTGGATGTTCCCGGGCGGCCGCAAGCGGGCGCGCGAGTCCGACAAGGACTGCCTGCGGCGGGAGATCAAGGAGGAACTGCCCAAGCTGAAGCTCGGCAGGATCAGCCTCTGGAAGGAAGTGACGGCGAGGAACAAGCGCTCCGGCCGCAAGATGAACGACGCGATCTTCATTGCCAAGACGGCCAAGGGCAGGCTGGCGATCGGCGACAAGAAGGAGATCGACCGCGCCGCCTGGCAGAAGCCGCGCGGCCTCCGCCTGACGCCGACCTCGCGCTACATCCGCGACCGGCTGTTTCCCAGGAAGCAGCGGCGGAGGTGAGCTAGTCGTCGCGTTCCGCCGATCGCGTCCGTCCGGCGAACCTCCTCGACTGCGTGCCCCGCGGTTCGGGCGCAGCGAGCCTCGCGGCCTCGAGCTCGCGCATCTCCTTGCGGGCCTTGCGCGCACTGCGCATCGCGCGCTTGATGAAGGGATGTTGGGAGTCCTCGGCGAAGAACAGCACCACTTCGCAGCTTGGACATTGCCTGGAATAGCCGTCCTGCAACCGCCCGGCGCGATCACGGAATACGCTCTTGCACCGCGTGCATTGAATTTGGACCGAACTCATGCGCGGACAACAATGACTTTGAAAAATGGACGTTCAGCTCATCCCAAATGTCTGAAGAAAGCCTGAAGGCTTTCGCGGCCGGATGTCGCAGAACGCGCGCGGCCAAGCGTCGTCCTCCGGCCGCTATTGCTTGGCCGCCATCGCGTCCAGGCAATGGTTCAGAAAGGCGGTGCGATCCCTGGGCAGCACCTTCTCGAGATCCGCCTTCAGTGCGCATTCGCGCTGGCGCAACTGCTCGGCCCGGCGCTTCTCGGCGGCCTCGCGATATTCGGGTGCAACCTTGCTGGGATCGACCAGCGCCTGTGAGCGGGCGGGAGCCGTGGCAAGCAGCGCTGCGGCGGCGATGAAAATCAATGGTTTCAAATGAGCCTCCGTAAAAAGAACATCGTAGCGCGCGGTGCGTGCGCACTCAAACGGGGAGTGCGGTATTCCGCTCCGGCGTGATGGGAGCGGGACGTGCCGGCCCGGCCAGCGCCCGGCCGGGAGTCCCGGAACGACTGTGCCCGGCAGGCGCCGAATCCCGGCTCGCGGCCGATCCGTTTGTTTGCCGGATGGTGTGTGAACCAGTTCACAAGCGAGCGGCGAAGTTGCTGCTATGAAGGCGTCATTGCTTGACCAATTCATTTGAACGAAACGCCCCAGCGTGGCTCCAAGCGCTGGGGTTTTTCGTTTCTCTGCGTGCGCAGAACGTCTACAATCACGCCAAGCGTCGCATCGACAGACGCAGATCCCGCGCCGCGCCAGTTCCGTCCACGTCGATCAAACAGCTCTTGTGTCGGGATCGTCGCGCCGCGCTGAACGTTGCCACCAGGCGTGCGTTCACGGGGCAAATCCCATATGCATGGCGCCACGTCGCCGAATCGGAATGAGGGCGGCTGGCGTTCAGTTGACGACGGTTTACGACCAGAAACGGATTCAAGTGAGGCTTACCAAGAAGGCGCGGGTGGCTAAGAGGTCGCTGAAGAAGACGTTGCCGAACAGGACGTCGAAAAGCAAAGCGTTGCCAAACAGGACGTCGCCACGGGCGAGCAAGGCGGTGCGGCGAGCCACGATCTCGTCCTCGTCGCCGCTCGGGGTGCTCGCTCTGCATCTGCTTGGCCAATGGAAAGAGTCCGGGCGTAGCGGCATCGTCTTTCTCGCCGAGAACGAGAACAGGGCGGAGCGGCTGGGCAGCGTCATTCACGCGCTCGATTCCTCCTGCGAGGTCCTGGTGTTTCCGCGCTTGAACACCTTGCCGTTCGATCAGCTGGAGCCGTCGCACGAACTCGCGGGGCGCAGAGCCTCCGTCCTGAGGCGCCTCGCGAAATCCAAGAAGCCGCTGTTTCTCGTCTCGACGGCGGAAGCCGTGATGGAGCGCCTGCCGCCGCCGGCGAGCCTGTCGCGCCTGAGCGTGAGCTTGAAGGTTGGCGGCACCTTCTCCGAGGGCGATCTCGAGGCGCGCCTGGAGTCCCTCGGATACGATCTCGACGACGAGCCGGATTATCCGGGCGGGGCGCTGTTCCATGGCCAGACCTTCGAGATCTTTCCCGCGGGCGCGCTGGGGCCGTTCCGGATCGAGCACTCGGATCGCGCGATCAGAAGGATCGTTGCGTTCGATCCGAACGAGCACAGGATCATCTTCGAGACCAAGGAGCTTCTCGTCGACCCGATGTCGGAGCGGCTCGGCCTTGCCGGCAAACGCGGCAAGCGCGCGAGCCTGTTCGACTATTGCGGGCGCGCCAAATGGATCGCCGATGCGGGCGTCCCGGCGCACGCCGACGGCTGGCTCGATACGATCGAGGAGGCTGCGCCGCGCGCGGAGCGTGAGCGCGAATATCTCGGACGGCGCGACTGGAAGCAGCTCTCCAGGGGCATGAAGGTGCTGCCCCGTGCGTCGTCGTTCCAGACCATCCCGGAGTTTTCGAAGCTGACATCCGCCCGGAAGGCGCTGCGTGCCTTCGTCGAGGAGACGCGGCGGGCCGGATCGCGCCTGATCCTCGTCGCTGCGCAGGAGGACGATCTGCGCGTGATGGAGCGGATGAGCGGCGTCAAGGCGCCGCGCTGCGAGGACTGGGACGAGGCGACGCGGAGCCGCAGCGGCGAGGCGGCGTTGCTGGCCGATTTCGATGCCGGCTTCGTCGTGCCGGGGAAGAAGCCGCTCGTCGTCGTGACGGCCTCCGACGTGCTCGGCAGCCGGGCGCATCATCCGCAGCCGTTGGCGCGCGCCTGGAGCGCGGCGTTCGACCATGCCGATGTGCCCGAGCAGGGCACGGTGGTCATCCATCTGCAGCGCGGCCTCGGCGTGCTCGATGGCTTGCAGACCGTCAACACCGGCGGCGGCGCCATGCGTGAAATGATCCGCCTCAAGTTCGCGGGCGACCATGCGGTGCTGGTGCCGCCGCCCGATCTCGCCTTGATGTGGCCCTACGCAGCCGAGCTCGGCAAGGTCTCGCTCGACAAGGCGGACGGCAGCACGTGGTGGGGCCGCCGCACCGAAGCCGAGCGCGAAATCCAGGTCGCCGGCAAGGTGTTGGCCAAGCATATCAGCCAGCGCCGCAAGCGGCGCGGCGAGAAGCTGGTGCCGCCGGGCTCGGCCTACGAGAAGTTCGTCGCGCGCTTTCCTTATTTCACGACGATCGACCAGGCCAAGGCGATCAACGACGTGCTGGACGATCTTGCGTCCGGCCACCCGATGGACCGGGTGGTCTGCGGCGACGTCGGGTTCGGCAAGACCGAGGTGGCGCTGCGCGCGGCGGCCGCCGTCGTGCTGTCGGGCAAGCAGGTGGCGATCGCGGTGCCGACGACGGTGCTGGCCCGCCAGCATGTGGCAACCTTCCAGAAGCGCTTTGCGCCGTTCGACATCGAGGTTGGCAACCTGTCGCGGGCGACTTCGGGTGCGGAGCTGCGCGAGACCAAAGAGGGCCTGCGCAGCGGCCGGATCAAGGTCGTGATCGGCACGCAGGCGCTGACGGCCAAGGACGTGAAGTTTAGCGATCTCGGCCTCGTCATCATCGACGAGGAGCAGCATTTTGGCGCGGCGGAGAAGGCCAAGCTGTCGGGCCTCGCCAAGAACGTCCATGTGCTGATGATGAGCGCGACGCCTATCCCGCGCACGCTCGCCGCGGGCCTTGCCGGCTTCCGCGATCTCAGCGTGATCGCCTCGCCCCCCGTGCACCGGCTGCCGGTCGCGACCCGGATCGCGCCGCTGTCGGATGCCGCGATTGCCTCAGCGCTGCTGCGCGAGCAGCGCCGCCATGGCCAGAGCTTCCTGATCTGTCCGCGCATCCAGGATCTCGATCCGATGCTGGCGCGGGTGCAGGCGGTGGCGCCTGACTTACGCATCGTCTGCCTGCACGGCAGATTGGCGGCCGACGAGATCGACGACCGCATGATGAGCTTCGTCGAGGGCAGGGCGGACGTGCTGCTCGCGACCAACATCGTCGAGAGCGGGCTCGATATTCCGCGCGCGAACACCATCGTGGTGTGCTGGCCGGAGAAGTTCGGCCTCGCCCAGCTGCATCAGCTGCGCGGGCGCGTCGGCCGCGGCGGCATCCGCGCCTTCGCCCACCTGTTGACCGAGACGGCATCAGGACAATCCGAGAAGCGGCTCGCCGTGCTCGAGGAGTTCAGCCGGCCCGGCGCAGGCTTTGCGATCAGCGAGCGCGACCTCGATCTCAGGGGCGCGGGCGATCTGTTCTCGGAGCAGCAATCCGGCCACGTCCAGGTGTTCGGACCCGTGCTCTACAGCCACCTCCTCAAGATGGCTTCGGAGAAGCTGGACGAGGGGCAGGCGGTGTGGGTGCCGGATCTGAACCTGCCGGTCGCGGACATGCTGCCCGAGACCTACGTGCAGTCCGAGCCGGTGCGTCTCGAGCTCTACGCGCGCGCCGCACGATGCACTGACGAGGACGACCTCGAAGACCTCGAGGAGGAAACCGCCCGCCGCTTCGGCCCGCTGCCGAGGGGCGCGCTCGACTTCTTCGCCGCAGCCCGGATCAGGCTCGAATGCAAACGCAGAGGCATCATCCGCCTCGACGTCGGCCCCGAGGCGGCCGCCGCGACGTTCCTGCCCGGGCGCTTGCGCAAATCGCGGGGCAAGTCGCTGCAGCGCGACGGGGATCGCGTCGTCTATCACGCCAAGATGCAGGACGCGCCGTTCGCGCGGGTCGAGGAATTGTTCGAACTGCTGGACGAAGGCTAGGGCGCCGGTCAAAAACGCGAAAACAACCCCATGCACAGTAGCTAAGTGGCGCTGGCGCAAGGCTTTTTGAATCCGGCGGAAGGGCTTGTTTGCTCCATCGGGCAAAGCAGTTGCACGATGCGATCCTCGGGAAGTCCGCTTTCGAGAATGTTGCCCCAGGAACGGCTGCCGTAGAGGGACAAAGGCGCGGAGCGCCGTGCCCACGATCTTGCCGATCCGACAAAGACACCCGTAATCGGCCGGGGTCGCCGGGCCCGGTCGCTAACGTGGAATTAATTCAAAATGCTCACAATTTTAGACAGTTGTGTAAGGGTGCTGCGTACAAGGGCTCGTCGTGAGGACGTTCCAGGGGCGGCTGCCTGTTGCTCGCTCATTGGGGTCAACGCAGATGACCGCGACTATCGAAACCGCAAGCTTCGCCGAAGAGCTCGACGCCGCAGCCCTGGCAGCTGCCGCATCCGGCGATGAACCCGAAACGCTCGAAGCGCCTGAGCCGGTCAAGCGGTCCAGCCGCAAATCGATCCTGGCCTTTGCGGTGTGTGCCCTGGCGATCAACGGCGCGGCGGCCGTCTATACGTCGTCAGCTGATTTGACCTCGTTGAATGTCAGCCGCCTGGCCGAACTGCTCCCGCGCTTCGAAGCATCCGAGCCAAAGCCGGATCCCGTTGTCGCGGCGTTGAAGGATATTCAGGCGGCCCAGCAGCAACACACCGCGTTGCTGCAACAGAACAATCAGGCAGCGGATCAAAACTCGGTCTTGCTGCAGCAGGATTCAATGGTGCTGCTGTCGCTGCGGCAGAGCATCACGGACGAGCGGGTCGATGTGAGGAAGATATCCTCGCAGCTGTCCACGCTGATGGCGAAGATCGATGCGCTGCAAAGCACGATGACGATGTCGGACGTGACGTCCTCCATTCGCAAAGCGCATGCGCGCTATGGATTGTCCCCCGCGATGCGCAAGCGGATGGTGCGGGACGCCAAGCCTTTGGGGCCGGTCTCCGTTGGAGGCGCTCCGCTGAGCCTGCCGATTGCGACGTCGGCTCCGGAAAGCTGAGGCGCCGGGCCCGCCTGCCTCTCGATCGATGAGGCAGGGTTATCGTATTTGTGCTTTTATCGGATGTCGTCATGCCAAGGCTTGTCCCGGGCATTCACGTTCGTTCTGCTTCATGCATGCGCAAACGGCATCTTCGTCGGTGACGAAATGCTCGATCGCACCCTGCGATCGCAATTGATCATTCCGCCTGATCGCCGATCGACCTCGTGTGCTCCCTGCGGGTCCAGCGCACGGCGCACGACGTCTCCTTGAACATCAATCCGCATTGATCGTTGCCGACGATGTCGCTGTGTTGCGCGAAATGAGAATGGCGTATGGGAACTGACGGAGGGCTTGCTCGGTCTCCGGAGCCGTAGCCGCGATCGGACACGATCCACAGCATGGTTCTGCCTGTACGGGCCCTTCGCGTTTAGCACGTTGCACGCGCATCCATGCGCTGCGACGGGCGCCATCTATTGCCAGTTGCCAGGCAGGAGAGGTCCCCCCACTCCTGCCTGGTAACACCGGGACGTTTTCGATCACGCAGTGATGGAACGCTGAACAACGCTCTGCAAAACCAGGAATGACTTTCGATGGTGAAGAAGATTGGCCGGCACGATGCTTCGCGCTGGCGCACCACATTGCCGGCCGCCGCACTGACACTTTTCCCTGCCGTGGCGGCGTCGCCTGCCGCGGCGCAATCGGCGGCGTCGTTTCAGACGCCGGAATATTTCGCCTCCGGTGCTCTCAACCAGATCAACGCATCTGCGGCCTATGCGGCCGGCTTCACCGGCAAGGGCGTGACGGTCGGTGTTGTCGATTCCGGCATCGATCTCAGGAATTTCGAGTTCTCGACGGCGGGCAAGTTCGCCGGCGGCGTGCGCTTCACCACCGCATTCGATGCAAGCGCGACCGACCCGAGCGCGTATACGGTGATGCCTGCCGGCCAGAACAGTGATTCCGACACGACCGGCAGCCACGGCAGCATCGTCTCCAGCCTGATCGCCGGCGCGCGCAACGGTTCCGGCATGCATGGCTCGGCCTTTGACGCGAGCCTCTACGTCGCGGCCATCAACACGAATGGCAGCCCTCCCGGCGCTTTCGACGAGCAGCTCAGCGTGGCCGTGACCGGCCTCGTCGATGAGGGCGTCAAGATCATCAATCTCAGTCTCGGCAACAACAATTGCGCGACGGGCACGAACTCGGCGCAAAACGGCGGCGCGAAGTGCAACGTCGACGACTATACGCCCGCGGCCGCCGTGGCCGAGCTTCCGAAATTCGCCGCCGCCGCGCAAACCGCAGTGGCCAACGGTGCGCTTCTCATCTTCGCCACCGGCAACGAAAAGCAGCCGTCGCCGGATATTCTCGCCGGCATGCCCAAGGTCGTCAGCGGCATCCAGAACGGCTGGCTCGCCGTCGGCGCCGTCGATGCGAACAATGTGACGACGTGGTACAGCAACGCCTGCGGATCGGCGGCGGCCTGGTGTCTGGTCGCTCCGGGCGATCTCACCGGCGCAACGACTGTCGGCACCGGCAATCTCGCGGGGAGCACGCTCGCCGGCGCCAATGGCGCGAACTACTCCTCGGGCTCCGGCACGTCCTACGCCGCGCCGACGGTTGCCGGTGTTGCCGCGCTCGTCAAGCAGGCCTTCTCCTGGTTCACCAATTACGACCTGCAGCAGACGCTTCTGACGACGGCGACGGCGCTCGGCACTCGCACCGCAGGCAGCATCACGCCGGACGCGACCTATGGCTGGGGCCTCGTCAACGCGGGCGCGGCCGTCAAGGGCTACGGCGCCTTCGTCACCACCGCGACGCTCGATACGCGAGGCTACAGCTCGACCTTCGGCAACGACATCTTCGGTCCGGGCGGTCTCACCAAGACCGGCGCCGGCACGCTGACCCTTTCGGGCAACAGCACCTACACCGGTGCGACGACGGTCCAGGGCGGTGCGCTTGCCGTCACGGGCTCGATCGTCTCGCAGGTCACGGTGGAGCAGGGCGGCATCTTCGGTGGTTCCGGCCAGGTCGGCACGACGATCGTCAACGGCAGGCTGGGTCTCGGCACGCCGCAGACGCTGACCGTCAATGGCGATCTCACCTTCGGCGCGACCGGGACCTATTTCGCCAGCGTTCACGGAGCGACGTCCGATCTCGTCAGGGTCACCGGCACGGCTGCGCTCGATGGTACGCTGAAGGCTCAGACGCTCGGCGGCACCTATACGTTCAGCACGCCCTATACGCTGCTTTCGGCGACCGGCGGCGTCAACGGCACCTTCGGCAGCTTCGATCGCTCGCTGGTCGGCGCCGGGCTCGTGACCTCCGTGACCTATACGGGCTCGCAAGTGCAGATGACGCTGACGCCGGGCCGGCTCGCCACGCTCTCGGAAAATCCGACCAAGGCGGTGACGCCGACCTCGACCACGACGACATCGGGGGGCACGACGACGGTGACGACGGAAGTCACCACGCCGACGCCAACCAACTCGGTGGCAAGGACCGACAGGGACAAGGTGGCCGTGGCGATCGACAACGCAGCCGCCGCCGGTGCCAACATGAATCCGCTGTTCGCGCTCTACAATTCGACCGACGACATGCTGGACTCCGAGCTCAACCAGCTCACGGGCGAAGTCCATTCCTCCGTTCAGCGGATGGGTGTTCAGGTCGGGGGCCAGTTCCTCGGCGCAATGACGGACATTCACGGTGAGGGGCGCGATCCCTCCGCCAGTCCGGCGCTCGCCTATGCTTCGATGTCGCGTCCGGCTGGCGTCGGGGCCATCGACAAGGCGACCGGTGCAACGCCGGGCGTGCGTGGCTATGGGCCGACCTACAGCGTTTGGGGCGGTCCGGTCACCTCGTACCGGACGACGAGCGGCGATGCCGATGTCGGCTCGGCCCGCTCTTCGACGCGCGCCATGCAATTCGTCAGCGGTGTCGACATCCGCTTCAGTCCCGCGACGATGATCGGCATTGCTGCGGCCGGCGGCTCGGCGTCGAGCTCGCTCGCCGGCGGTCTCGGCTCGGCCTCCGCGAACGTGGCGCAGTTCGGCACCTATGGCACGACGCGGACCGGCGCGCTGACGCTGACGGCCGCGGCCGCCTTCTCCTGGATGGACGTGACGACGCATCGCGCGATCCCCGTTCTCGGGCTCACCGATGTGACCGGCCGCTATCAGCCGACGGTATGGAGCGGACGCATCGAGGCGGCCTTCGAGGTGGCGCGGCTCGCCCGCGTCGCCTTCTCGCCCTATGCCGCCTTCGACGCGCACAGCATGCGCACGCCGGGCTTCAGTGAGCAGGATGCCTTGGCCGGCGGCGCCGCGGTCGGCGGCCTCACGGTACAGGGCCAGACCGGGACGACCACGCGCTCGACCCTCGGCCTCGACACCCGCGGCACCACGGAATTCGGCGGGCTGGCCATGCAGGGTTTTGCCCGGGCCGGCTGGGCGCATTATTACGCGCAAGCGGCCCAGACCACGGCCTTCCTGACCGGCATTCCCGGCTCGGACTTCACCACCACGGGCGCCAAGTCCAAGCCTGACGCTGCGGCCGTCTCGCTCGGCCTCACCACATGGTTCACGCCGAGCCTGACGCTGACGACGACCTTCGACGGCGAGTTCGCCGCCAACAGCCAGGCCTATACCGGCGCGGCACGGGTGCGGCTGACGTTCTGACCTCGGCCGTCATTGCGGCGCAGGAAGGCGCCCGGACCGCTCCGCGAGCGGGCTGGTTCGGGCGTTGTCGCGTTCAGCGCGTGCTGCGCACGCTGCTGGGGCGCGCCGGATTTCGCGCAGAACATCACTTCAAGGCGTGATCGATCTTGTGCCCCAAGTGCCCGGTGTCATGATCGCGACGCAACTGGCTCAGCGACGTCTCGTTCAACTGGGCCAGCACTTCGCTGAGCTGCGTCGCATCGGGATACCCGGCCGCAAAGCTCTTTCCATAGATCTTACGCAAGGTGCCGACGAGCGTGTTGCCGTGCTTCCTGCTGATCTCGCCGTCCCTGTCGCGGTGACGGCCGTCCAGGCCCGGTTCCTTCATGTCTCTCTCCCGTGCGGCGTCTGAAGCGCCTACAGAGAGCCTGCGCCCAAATCAGCGGACTGGCAATGGAACGGCGGGACGGCTTTGGCAGGCTGGGGTCACCGCAAGAGCGCACTTGTCTCGCCTGCTTGTGAAGCGGGGATCAATTGCGGTGGGCCGATCGGGGCATCAGATAATGGCGAGGATTGCTCGATAGGAGCTGACGCGATGCGTGCCCTTCTTTGCGCAGGTCTCGTGGGCCTGTCGCTCGTCCCCTGCAGTGCGGGAGAGGCAGCAACAGCGCATCGCCCCCGTACGCGCCATGACGCGGTCGACCGGCCGCACGCGACCGCAAGCCCAACCGTGCGCTTTGCAGTTCCCGGCTGGAGCGACGAAGCAACGCAGCGCTGGCTGAACAATGCCTCGTCGAATGTCGGCCGAGGCGGATAACGGCGGGAGATCGCTCGGGGCTAGGCCGCCTGCTCCTCGAACGAGGTGTAGACCCGGCCGTTGGGATCGACGACCTGAACGTCCCAACACCCGTCTTCAACCAGCTCCCTGGCCTTCTTGAGGGCGGCGGCGAGTGAAGGCCGCTTGAGACTGACGATACCCGCCGTGTCGAAACCGTTGATTTCAAACATCCCGTTCCTCCGGTTTGGGGGAATCCTACACGTTTCGGGCTGGATGTCAGCGGGTTTTTGGGCGCACCGGGAACCGCTGCAGATGCCAAGCAGAGGCAATGTCGGCGGTTGAGTGGACTGTCACCGCGACCGTCGCGCGCGCGATCGCAGTCGGTCCAGCCTCAATCCAGCGGGATGGTGTCCACGCGCAGACAGGGACGGCACTGGTAGGCATGCGCTCCGGGCAGGGTGAAAATTGCCGGCAGCGTGGCCAGGAAAGTCATCGGCCGTCTGCACTTGGAGCAGATCAGAACGGGTGGGCCGTCTTTCGCTACGCAAACCATCGCCGATATGCCCAGAGAGGTAAGGCACAATAGGCGCACGCTGCGGGGAGTTCATCTCGGGGCGACTACTGGACTCTATCGGAATCTGGCGCGGGGGGCGGCCTTACCGCTTATTTAACGATCGCTTGCTTTGGTGGTCCACGAAAGTTGAACGCGCGAAAATGCGTCCACTCATTCGAAGCTTCCTTTCGAAGCCGCCGCAGATTGCTGTGGCACACGAAGGGCAGGTCGCCACCATCGGGGATTTCTGATGATTACGTCGCAAGAAGAGAGGGTGCTGAAAACGCATTTGGTCGAGATGTTCGGCCACATTAGCAGCATGCGGCGGGAATTCGCCGCTCTTCAAGGCAACAGCAAAGGCAGTTTCGCGACGATGACAGACACCCTCGACGCGATCGTCGAGAATACGGAGGCAGCCGGGAACGCGATCCTCGAAAGCATGGAGGCGATCGGCGCCAGCGTCGCGAAGTTGCAGGGCGTCGACGAGCCGACTGTCGCAGCGGTATGCGGCGAAATCGTCGATAGCACGAACAACGTGTTCGAGGCCTGCGCGTTTCAGGACCTCACAGGTCAGCGGATCACGCGAGTCGTCAAGTCGCTGCAGTTCATTGAAGACCACATCAACAGGCTGGTCCGGATGTGGGGAAAAGAGGAGCTGGCGCGGCTGGCCGCCGAGCTTGCTGTTCCAAGCGCACCGAACTTGATGGAGGGTCCGAAGCGGCCGGGCGTGGCGATTTCCCAGGACGACATCGACAAGCTGTTCGCGTGAGCTGCAGCATCATTCGAGCTGCGGCACTGTAACCCGGGCTACGCGAGCTAGATAGAAGCTAAACCCCGAAAATACTGTCAGTGCTTGGTGAGCGCGCTGGGGCTCGAACCCAGGACCCCGTGATTAAAAGTCACGTGCTCTACCGGCTGAGCTACGCGCTCCCATGGCCGCAGATGGCTTCGTCAGAGATCGCCATCGTGTTCGGACATTCGAGAAGCATGTCTTGCCGCTGCGCGAGACTCGCGTCGCGGGGAAAACCGGCTGTTTCCGGATCATGCTTTCGGCCCCGCTGTGTAGGGGGATGGGGCGCTGAGGTCAATAGCGGGCATAGCTGCCGAAAGTCGTGGCAGGGGCGGGGATTTTCTTGCGCTGTCCGCGGCTTAGGTCCGGATTTTCAACCCGATTGGCGGGCCGTCATCCACGCCCAACTGGAAGGATAGTTTGCCGGCGCGGAGCTATCGCCCGCGCCGCGAGCATCCGCCCCCTCAGTTCGTCTCCCGCCGCACCTCGGTCGGCACGGCCTGCTGGGCGCCCACCGGGGGCAGCGCGACCGGGCGCAGGCCGATCAGCTCGGCGGTGCGGATCGCGCTGTCGCGCCAGAACTGGAACGAGTTGATCCGGCTGAGCTCGAGGATGGCGATCGCAACCGCCGCCAGGAACGGCAGGCTCTGCAGCACCAGGACGCCGGCGAAGATGTAGATCTCGGTGATCTGGCGGAAGCTGTTGGTCACGATCAGCACGCCGGCGCCGACGATCAGCAGGGTGCCGATCACGGCCTCCCAGAACGCCTGGAACTCGATCGACATGCGGCTGAGGCCGCCCTTGGAGGTGCGGGCGAAGGCGATGTGCTCGGTGATCAGGCCCTGCGCCACCGCGCGCGACACCGTCCATTGCACGCTCATCGCCGCGATCATGGCGCCCAGCATCTGGCCGGGCTTGATGGCGACGCGGGCGCGGTACATCGACAGGAAGTGCGCCAGCGAGACGACGAAGGCGCCGATGATCGGCAGCGTCAGGATCTTGTCGGGGATGGCGATGTCGGCAAACGCCACGATCGGCACCCAGACGAGGTTGAGCAGCGCCACGACGACGCCGAGGCTTTCGGCGCCCAGCCAGTTCAGCCAGCCGAGGCCGTATTCGCGCTTCTGGTCGGAGGTCAGCCGGCTCGCGCCGGGCAGGAAGCGGCGCCAGTGCTTCTTGACGATCTGCAGGCCGCCATAGGCCCAGCGATGCCGCTGTTTCTTGAAGGCCTCGTAGGTGTCGGGCAACAGGCCCGCGCCGTAGCGGGTGTTGGTGTAGTGGGTGGTCCAGCCGAGCTCCTGGATCGCAAGGCCGAGATCCGAGTCCTCGCAGATCGTGTCGGACGACCAGCCGCCGGCCATGTCCATCGCAGCGCGGCGGATCAGGCACATCGTGCCGTGCACGATGACGGCGTTGTACTCGTTGCGCTGGACCATGCCGATGTCGAAGAAACCGGCATATTCGCCGTTCATGATGTAGTGCATGATCGACAGATCGCCGTCGCGATGCTCCTGCGGCGCCTGCACGAGGCCAACGCGCGGATCGGCGAAGGCGGGCACGAGGTCCTTCAGCCAGTCGGGCTCGACGACGTAGTCGGCATCGAGGATGCCGATGATCTCGGCATCGGCCGCGGTGCGGTCCATCGCGATGCGCAGCGCTCCGGCCTTGAAGCCCTGCACCTTCTCGGCGTTGATGAACTTGAAGCGTTCACCGAGCGCGCGGCAATGGTCCTGGATCGGCTGCCAGAACGCGGGATCCGGCGTGTTGTTGATGATGACGACGCATTCGTAGTTCGGGTAGTTCAGCCGCGACAGCGCATCGAGCGTCTGCTTGAGCATGTCGACCGGCTCGAAATAGGCGGGGATGTGGATCGAGACCTTCGGGCAGTAACCTTCGGGAACGTTCTCGACCGGCTTGTCCTTGGTGAGCAGCCGCTGCGGCGGCCGGCCGAAGGCGACGGCCGCGATCTCGTCGATGCGGGCCATCGCGATGAGGACGAGCGGAACAAGCAGGATCATGCCCAGCGTCAGCGCGAAGGCGGAGCCGAAGATGAAGTAGTGGCTGTTCCAGAACGCGAACACGGTCGCAGCCCAGGCGCCGACGCCGTTTGCGGTCGCCGAGAGCAGGAAGGCCTGCTTGGCGGTCGCCTTCTCGATCCGCAGGATCGGCAGCGACAGCAGCACGCCAACCAGCAGCGCGATGCCCATCAGCTTCCAATAGTCGGGGTTCTCGACCGGACCGGTCCAGGCGAATTTCGGCTCGCGGCTGGCGTTGAGGATGCCCCAATACGGACCGACGCCGCCTTCGAAGTACTTCCAGGGCTGATCGATGGCTTCGACGATGTTGTATTCCATGCCGATGGCTTCGGCGCGGCTGACGAAGTTGCGCAGGATCAGGGCCTGCTGGAACGGACCCGGATCGGCGTTGCGTAGATTGTAGCCTTGGCTCGGCCAGCCGAACTCGGCGATCACGATGCGCTTGCCGGGGAACAGGTTGCGCAAGAGGTTGTAGCGGTCGACCGCCTGGTCGACGGCCTGGTCGGAGCGGAAGTTTTCCCAATAAGGCAGCACGTGGGCGGCGATGAAATCGACGCTGGAGCCGAGGTCGGGATTGTCGCGCCAGATGTTCCAGATCTCGCCGGTGGTGACCGGCACGCGGACCGAGCCCTTCACCTTCTTGATCATGTCGATGAGGTCTTCGACCTTCTGCTCGCCGCGGTAGATCACCTCGTTGCCGACCACGACGCCGACGACGTTGCTGTTCTTGCGGGCGAGCTCGATGGCGGCCTTGATTTCGCGCTCGTTGCGATCCTTGTCCTTGTCGATCCAGGCGCCGACCGTGACCTTGATGCCGAATTCGGCGGCGATCGGCGGCACCAGTTCCACGCCGCCCGTCGACGAATAGAGGCGGATCGCCCGCGTCATCGTCGACAGCGTCTTCAGGTCGGCGCGGATTTTCTCGACGGACGGAATGTTGTCGATGTCGGGGTGGGCCGAGCCTTCGAACGGCGCGTAGGAGACGCTGGGCAGCAGACCCTTGAAGTCGGGCGCGGGCTCCTTGTCGCGCAAGACTCCCCATAGTCCTGCGTGGAGCGCGGACACGAGCAACAGAACGGCGGCGACAACGCGCATCGCGGCTAAACCAAAAGGGGCTGAGGAGGCAGGGAAGCGGATCCGACCCCGAGATCCGACCAAGTCCGCGGCAAAGGGAGCATACCTCTGCCGCACGGTTTCTCAACTGTCATGGCCTCATGTCCTTATGAGGGCATGGTCTTTTCGAGACGACGCGCGGCAGTGCCAACCGCGTCTATGGCCGATCGTTCCTGAACGACAGCTGAAACGAGCAGGGACTAAGGCCTTGGGCTATTTCGGGGGCGCCGGGGACGGGCTGGCCGCAGGCGAGGGGCTCGCAGCCGGCTGCGGGACCGGCGGATTGCCTGAGGCCGGTGCGGCCGGCTGTGACGCCGCGGCGGCTGCCTGCTGCGGCTGGGCCGCCGGGTTGATCCAGCAGGCGTGCACACGGCTGTCCAGGGTCTCGGCGACCTTGGGATCGATCTGGCCGCCGAACCGGGTCAGGCAGCGGAACGCGGCCTGGATGTGGCCGCCGGGGCAGCCGAAGCGGTCATAGAGGTCGAGATGGCGGAACGCGGTATTGAGGTCATCCCGCCACATCAGCCGCACCACGCGCCGGCCGAGCCAGACGCATTCGGGGTTGCCGGCCGGGCCGTTGATGACCTGGGCGGCTTCAGCGAACTCGTCGGTGCGGCGCTGGTTCTGGGCGGCGTCCTTGGCGGCGTCGGCGGGCTGGGCGGCGGCCTTGCCCTGGTCGGGGGCCGGCGTGCCGCTCTGGGCGAACGCGCCACCGAGACCGGCGAGAAGGAGAAGGGAGGAGACGGCCAAGGTGGCGGCGAACTGCCGCAGGACCGCATTTCGTGACTCGAACACCCGTTGCCGCATGAATTCCCCAATGTATCCGCTGCCCGTCCGCGTCAGGAGGCTCCCACGGACGCGCCGGTGATGGCGTCCAAATGGGTCTCCAATGCGGCGGAAAAGTCTTTCGGAGTCCATGACCTGTATTTGGAATTTTGTCCAGCAAAGTCACGATGCTAGGTCTCGGTCGAACGGCCGCAGCCCTATTCCTTTGGGGGAGCAGCGGATCCGCGGGAGTGGATCGGCATTCGGGCACCCGCTTGGACACCCCCTTGGCAGACGGCGTGCAAGCAGGTAATCGACGGACCCTTCGCGGAGGACGGAACCGATTTCACTTCGTACGCCACTGGCGCTGCTGCTCGTTTCACTGGGTGCGATTGCTGCCGTGTGGTGGTGGCTGGCCACGCCAATCACGCTCGCGCGCGCCCCGATCGACCCCGCCGACAAGGTCCAGTGCGTCTCCTACGCGCCGTTCCGCGGCGAGCAGTCGCCGCTGGATGAATGGACCCATATCGAGGCCGAGCAGATCGAGCAGGATCTACGCCAGCTCAAGCAGATCACCGACTGCGTCCGCACCTACTCGATGGAGAACGGCCTCGATCAGGTGCCGGCGATCGCCGCCAGGGTTGGCGGGCTGAAAGTGCTGCAGGGCGTCTGGCTCTCCAGCAACCGCAGCAAGAACTTCGCGCAGGCCGCGCTCGCCGTCCGTCTCACCAAGGAATTCCCCGACGTCATCACCGCCGTCATCGTCGGCAACGAGGTGCTGCTGCGCGGTGAGATGACGACCGCGGATCTCGTCTCCCTCATTCGCCTGGTGAAGACGCAGGTCAGCGTGCCCGTCACCTATGCCGACGTCTGGGAATATTGGCTGAAGAATCGCGAGGTCTATGACGCCGTCGACTTCGTCACGATCCACATCCTGCCCTATTGGGAGGATTTCCCGGTCAAGGCGAAATTCGCCTCCGCCCATGTCGAAGCGATCCGCGAGCGCATGGTCGTGGCGTTTCCGGGCAAGGAAATCCTGATCGGCGAAACCGGCTGGCCGAGCGAGGGGCGGATGCGCGATGGTGCGCTGCCGTCACGCACCAACCAGGCGCGGGTCGTCTCGGAAATCCTGGGCCTCGCGAAGTCGCGGAAGTTCCGGGTCAATCTGATCGAGTCCTACGACCAGCCGTGGAAGCGCAAGCTGGAGGGCACCGTCGGGGGCTATTGGGGCCTGTACGACTCGGTGCGCCGGAGCCTGAAATATCCGCCGGGCGAGCCGATCAGCAATTTCCCGTACTGGAAATGGTACATGGGCGCGGGCATGGGCCTTTCCGTGCTGGTATTCGCAGTCGCGCTGATCACGCTGCGCCGACGGCCGTGGACGCCGCGCTTCTCGGCCTGGCTCGGTGTCGGCATCTCGGCGACGACGGCGGGGATCCTGCTCGGGATCGGCGCCGACAAGATGTACTACGAGAGCTACGGCATCGGCGGCTGGCTATTCTGGGGCGCGCTGCTGCTCGCCGGCATCCTGTCGCCGATCTTCTGCGCGCAGGCGATGGTGATCGGCCGCAGCCTTCCGACCTTCCTCGATCTGCTCGGCCCGCGCGAGGGCCGCAAATGGTCGAAGCTCACCGCCGTGCTCGGCCTGACGCTGGCGGTGACGGCGGTGATCGCGGCGGCCACCGCGCTCGGCTTCGTGTTCGATCCGCGCTACAAGGATTTCCCCTACGCCGCGCTGACGATGGCGGTGGTGCCGTTCGCGCTGTTGATGCTGAACCGACCGCAGATCGGCCAGCGCCCGATCGCGGAAGCGGTGTTCGCGGGCGTGCTGGCGCTGTCGGCCGTCTTCGTGCTCTTCAACGAAGGCCGCGACAATTGGCAGTCGCTGTGGACCTGCGCGGTCTATCTGTTGTTCGCGCTCACGCTGTGGCGGGCGCGGGCCGAGCAAATCCAAGAATGAACAGGCCGATCGCCAGGCCCGACAGCACGACGTTGTAGAGCACGATGCCGAGGCCGGCCGCGACGAGGCCGACCGTGAGCAGCACGATCGAGGGCCGCATCAGGTTCAGCGTCGCAACCACCAGCGCGACGATCCCGAACACCGAGTTCTTGAACAGCACGGTCGAGACCGACCGCGACTTGCAGATCAGCGTCTGAAGCCCGGCGTCGCAGGCGAGGGCGACCTGCGAAAACTCGATCGCGAGATAACGCACATAGAGCGCGCAGCCGACGGTGACGAAACCGACGACGAGCAGGAACTGCACCTGGTAGGGCGTGAGGCGGAAGGGCTTCTTTGTCATGGGGGCAATATGGTCGGGATGGCGCGGGCAGGCAACAGGGCAGGCGAGGTTTCTTGATCCGGCTCGCCCAGGCATCCGCCATCAAGGTCGACCTCTCACGCGCGACCTGGCATCTTCCGGTTCTGCTCGGCCAGCCGGCGCTCGTATCGTTCGGCCAAGGCGAGCAGTTGTTTCCTGATGTAGGGATCGGCCTGGGTGCCGCTATTTCAAGCCCAAGCGACGTTCGACCCAGCCGAGAACGAACAGCACGAGCAGGGTGACCGCGATCGCCGCACCGACGAGCAGCCAGGCGCCGAGCGCACAGGCTATTCCGAGGCCCGCCGCAATCCAGACGGTTGCTGCCGTCGTGAGGCCATGAACCGTCATCGCCTTGCTGTCGTGAAGGATGACGCCTGCGCCGATGAACCCGACGCCCGTCAGCACGCCGGCAACGACGCCCTGGATGACCCTGGAGATCGCATCGGGGTGGTCGCGCAGGTTCTGGAACTCGATCACGGAGATCGACACCAGCGCGGAGCCGAGAGCGACCAGCGCGAGGGTTCGCATTCCCACCGGTTTATCGTTCATGTCGCGGTCGATGCCGATCAGCAGACCTGTTCCCGCCGCGACGAGCAGCCTCAAGACATCATCGAGTTCGTTCATCGGATTCCGCAAGTTCGGACAGGGGCGCCGCCTCAAGCGCGTCGTCAAAGAACGCAAACCTGCTGCAAAAGGGCAGCGCGGGTCGCAGCGTCCGATCGCCGCATGCAAGCGGCTTCCGTTGAGGATGGGGACGTCCTACCGCCTGAAGAAGGACGTCAGGGTCGATGCCGCCGAGGCCGTCTCCGGCTTGGCCGGCGCCGGCTGCGCCGCGGGTGCCGGCGCGGGCTCCTCGCGCCTCGACGAGCGCTTTGAGGAATAGCTGCGGCGGCGCTTGTCCGGCTTCTCGGGCTTTGCGGCGGGCGCCGTCTCGGCTTGCGGGGCCGCGTCCTGGTTCTTCTCGGAGCTCTTCTCCTGAACCCGGTCCTGCGACTTCTCCTGTCCCTTGTCCTTTTCCGAGCCGCGCATCGACAGCCGCTGGCCGTCGAACACGGTGGTCTCGCAGTGACGATCGTTCTCGGCGAGGGTGGCGCAGAACTTTGCGGCGGCAGCAGCGTTGACCAGGGGGCCGGCGCCCAGGCGGAGCTGCATGCCGAGTCCGGTGGTGCCTTCCTTGATCATGATGATCGGCCGCAGCGCTGCGATTTCCGGATTGGACTTGGTCACGCCGCGCCAGAGCGCGCGCAGGCCGTCGATCGAATTGGCGCCGCCGAGATCAATCGCGAAACGCGTCTGCTGAACTGCGATCGCGGGAGATTCGCTCTCGGCTGCTTCCGGCGGCTTGGCGGCGGCCATGACGGCTTCGGCCGAAGCCGGCGCCGGCTCTGCCTTCTTCTCCGCGGCCTTCTCGTTCGTCTCGGGCTGAATCAATCTCGACGCAGCCGGATCGGGCGGTGCCATGATCGATTTGGACGGCACCAGCGGCATGGTCGGCAACGCCGAGTTCATGGCCGGCGATTGCTGCACGAGCGAGGCCGCTGCCGCGGTCTGTGGCGGCGGGCTCGTCGGCTCCTTCGCGGCTTCCTTGACCGTTTCCCTGATGGTTTCCTTGGACGCGTCCTTGGGCGTTTCCTTCGCAGCCTCGGTGCGCGGCTTGTCAGCGGAGGAGGTGGGCGTCGAGGCGACCGGCGCGACGTTCGGCGCCGGCGTTGCATCCTGCGGCTTGCCGGCCTGCGCCGGCGGAGTGCTCTGCTTGGCGATGGCGCCGGTGACGGAATCGAGCCCTTGCTCCAGCACGGTGACGCGCGAATAGAGCCGGTCGCGATCGGTGTTGAGCGTCTCGATGGCGGCCGCGAGCCGGCGCGCTTCGTTCTGGCTTTCCTTGGTCAGCACCTGCAGCCGGTCGGCCTGGCGCGCAAGATCGGCGGAGGCGATCTGGTCCCGCCGCCAGCCGAGCTGGGCCTGGTTGGCCATCACTGCGATGGTGACGGCGCCGACGGCTGCCACGCCCCACGAGCCCAGCCGCCACATCAAGCGGCGGTCGAACGCGCTTTCCTCGGCCAAAAGTCCGGAGAACAGTCCGCCGGTCTCCTTGGCGCCGAAGGCATCCGCCAGTGGGTCGGAATCCTTTGCCATGAACGTTAAGTGCCCAGCCCTGCAGCTTCCCCGAATCAATCAAGGAACATTAACAGGAAAAGCGTGTCGCACTTGAATTCCGGGCGTTTGCGGGGGTAGCAAGGCGAGAGCATTTCAGGGGGGCCTGCCGCCCGTCACGCCAATTGATTCGGCCGAATCTGACAGGATTTCGATGACCGCCCGTTCCAGCCTCACGATCGTGCTCGCCGCCGGCGAAGGCACGCGCATGCGCTCGAGCCTGCCGAAAGTGCTGCATCCCGTCGCCCAGCAGACGTTGCTTGGCCACGTGCTCGCCGCGGCACCCAAGGGAACCGGCACCTCGCTGGCAGTCGTGATCGGTCCCGACCACCAGGCGGTGGCGGACGAGGCGAAGCGGATCAGGCCCGACGTGCTTACTTTCGTGCAAGCGGAGCGGCTCGGCACCGCGCATGCGGTGCTGGCGGCACGCGAGGCCATCGCGCGCGGCGTCGACGATCTCCTGATCGCCTTCGGCGACACGCCGCTGATCTCGGCCGAGACCTTTGCGCGGCTGCGCGCGCCGCTTGCCAGCGGCGCCGCGATCGCTGCGCTCGGCTTCCGCGCCGCCGATCCCACCGGCTACGGCCGCTTCATCGTCGAGGGCGAACGCCTCGTCGCGATCCGCGAGCAGGCCGATGCGAGCGCTGATGAGCGCAAGATCGATCTGTGCAATGCCGGCGTGATGGCGATCGACGGCCGCCGCGCGCTCGAAATCCTCGGGCAGATCGGCAATGCCAATTCCAAGGGCGAATATTATCTGACGGACGCGGTCGAGATCGTCCGCAAGCAGGGATGGGAGTCCGTGGTGATCGAGACCAGCGAGGACGAGGTGCGCGGCATCAACACCAAGGCGCAGCTCGCCGAGGCCGAAGCCGTGATGCAGGCGCGCCTGCGGAAAGCGGCGATGGAGGCCGGCGTCACGCTGATCGCGCCGGATACGGTCTATCTCGCCGCCGACACCGTGTTCGGCAAGGATGTGACCATCGAGCCGTTCGTCGTGATCGGCCCCGGCGTGTCGATCGCCGACGGCACGGTGATCCATTCCTTCTCGCATATCGTCGAGACCAAGCTCGGCAGGAACGTCTCGATCGGCCCCTATGCGCGGCTGCGGCCCGGCACCTCGCTCGGCGACGGCGCGCGCATCGGCAATTTCGTGGAAACCAAGGCGGCGACGCTGGAGGCCGGCGTCAAGGTCAATCATCTCTCCTATATCGGCGATGCCACCGTGGGCGCCAATTCCAACATCGGCGCCGGCACCATCACCTGCAACTACGACGGCTTCAAGAAACACAAGACGGTGATCGGGCAGGGCGCCTTCGTCGGCACCAACTCCTCGCTGGTTGCGCCGGTGAAGATCGGCAATGGCGCCTATATCGGCTCGGGCTCTGTGATCACGAAGGACGTGCCAGACGATGCCATGGCTCTGGAGCGCAGCCAGCAGACCATCCGCGAGGGCGGCGCGGCGCGCTATCGCGAGATGAAGACGGGCGGCAAGAAACCGGAGAAATAAGCTGCCAGGTGGTGCTTCTCGTGCGAGGGGGCGCGCATGGACGACGACAAAGAGGCGTCCGTCTTATTTGATTTCCTCGTCGAGAACGTCATCAAGCCGCCGGGGCGGTGGTTGCTGGACCAATTTGGAGTGCGTCATCCGCATGAGCGGGAGATGGCGGCGCTTGTCACCGGACTGGCGTTCTGGGCGTTCGTCGTCTTCCTCGCGTGCGCCCTGGTTCTGGGCTGGTGAGGTGTCCGCTATTCGTCGTCGGCGAATTCGGAGAAGATCGCGCGGGTCAGGCGCCAGCCGCGCGGCTTGGCGCGCTTCACCGGCTCGCCTTCCGGATGTTTCACGAAGACCGGTTTGCTTTCCTTGCCGCGCTGGGGCGGTGGCCAATGCGCAAGGTGCGTGCCCGAGGTCTCGTTGGCGCGCACATACATCGATGACAGACCTTTGCGGTCGGACGAGCCCTTCATGGCTTTGGTCTCCTGAAGGGAAATCGTTGGCCAAACATGTTGACAACACGTTAACGCGAGCGGTTTAAGGCCGGCCAATTCGACGCAGCCGCGGGCCAATGCGACGAGATGCTGTCTCAATCAGCAATAATTATTGAGTATCTGGTTCCTTAGTAACTTCGCTAAAAACCGGGCGCGTCGTTTAGGCGATTTTTCGACGATTTGGGGGATAGTGATCCGCATGTGCGGGATTGTCGGCATTCTCGGGCGCGAACCGGTTGCGGAGCAGCTGGTGGATTCGCTCAAACGTCTCGAATATCGCGGTTACGACTCCGCGGGCGTCGCCACGCTCGAAGGCAAGCACCTCGAGCGCCGCCGCGCCGAGGGCAAGCTGAAGAATCTGGAGAAGCGGCTGGAAGCCGAGCCGCTCAAGGGCACGACCGGCATCGGCCACACCCGCTGGGCCACTCACGGCAAGCCGACCGTCAACAACGCCCATCCGCACGCGACCGAGCGCGTCGCCGTGGTCCACAACGGCATCATCGAGAATTTCCGCGAGCTGCGCGAGGAGCTCGAGAAGAACGGCACGGTGTTCCACACCGAGACCGACACCGAGATCGTGCTGCATCTCGTCGACGATCTCTTGACGCGCGGCAACAAGCCGGTCGAGGCTGTCAAGCTGACGCTGGCGCGCTTACGCGGCGCATTCGCCCTCGGCTTCATCTTCGCCGGCGAGGACGATCTCATGATTGGCGCCCGCAACGGGCCGCCGCTCGCGATCGGCTACGGTGACGGTGAGATGTATCTCGGCTCCGACGCCATCGCGCTCGGTCCGTTCACCGACACGATCAGCTATCTCGAGGACGGCGACTGGGTGGTGCTGACCCGCAAGAGTGCGACGATTTTCGACAAGGACGGCAACGCCGTCCAGCGCGACAAGATCAAGCACGCGGCCTCGACCTCGCTGGTCGACAAGGCCAACTATCGCCACTTCATGGCCAAGGAGATCCACGAGCAGCCGGAAGTGGTCGGCCACACCCTGGCGCGCTATGTCGACATGGCGACCGAACGCGTCGCGCTGCCGGTCGAGCTGCCGTTCGATTTCAAGAACATCCAGCGCATCAACATCACGGCCTGCGGCACCGCGAGCTATGCCGGCTTCGTGGCGAAATACTGGTTCGAGCGCTTCGCGCGCGTGCCCGTCGAGGTCGATGTCGCCTCCGAATTCCGTTACCGCGAGGCCCCCTTGCGCAAGGGCGATCTCGCCATCTTCATCTCGCAGTCGGGCGAGACCGCCGACACGCTGGCGGCGTTGCGCTATGCCAAGGCGGAGGGCGTCCACACCATCGCCGTCGTCAACGTGCCGACCTCGACCATCGCCCGCGAGAGCGAGACCGTCTTGCAGACGCTCGCCGGCCCCGAGATCGGCGTCGCCTCGACCAAGGCCTTCACCTGCCAGCTCATGGTGCTGGCGAACCTTGCGATCGCGGCCGGCAAGGCGCGCGGCGAATTGTCCGACGAGGACGAGACCAGGCTGGTCCACGGCCTCGTCGAGGTCCCGCGCCTGATGGCCGATGCGCTCACCACCGAGCCGCAGATCGAAAAGCTCGCGCACCGGATCGCCAAGTCCCGCGACGTACTCTATCTCGGCCGCGGCACCAGCTTCCCGCTTGCGCTCGAAGGCGCGCTCAAGCTGAAGGAGATCTCCTACATCCACGCCGAGGGCTATGCCGCCGGCGAGCTCAAGCACGGGCCGATCGCGCTGATCGACGAGACCATGCCTGTCGTCGTCATCGCGCCTTACGACCGTGTGTTCGAGAAGACGGTCTCGAACATGCAGGAAGTCGCGGCCCGCGGCGGCAACATCATCCTGATGACCGACGCCAAGGGCGCGGCGGAGGCGACCGTGGATTCGCTCGTCACCATCGTCCTGCCCGACATGGCCGCGGCTTTTACGCCGATGGTCTATGCCGTTCCGGTGCAGCTGCTCGCCTATCACACGGCTGTCGTGATGGGCACCGATGTCGACCAGCCGCGCAATCTCGCGAAATCGGTGACCGTGGAATAGGCAGGAGGGATCCAGTCGGGGCGCTTCGTGGTCTTCCAAAACCTGCTAGAAGACCATAGCTTGTGTGCTGCGACCGACTTGGAACCCGAATGACCCCCCGCGACGACGCGCCTGCGCCTCTCGATCCCCTCCCGGAACCGCATACCGGCCTGATGGGCCGTTTCCGCAATTATTTCCTGACGGGCCTCGTCGTCACGGGGCCGATCGCAATCACACTGTATCTGGTCTGGTGGTTCGTCACCTGGGTCGACGGCGTGGTGCGGCCGTTCGTGCCGCTGGCCTATCGTCCCGAGACCTATCTGCCCTACGTCATTCCGGGCTGGGGACTGGTTGTCGCATTCTTCACGCTGACGCTGGTCGGATTCCTCGCGGCCAACCTGATCGGCCGCACGCTGGTGGATGTTGGCGAGACCTTCCTCGGCCGGATCCCGGCGGTGCGCGCCATCTATCGCGGCCTCAAGCAGGTGTTCGAGACGCTGTTCTCGGGCAAGGGCTCGAGCTTTCGCAAAGTCGGGCTGGTCGAGTTTCCCTCGCCGGGCATGTGGTCGATCGTGCTGATCTCGCAATCGCCGAATGAAGAAGTTGCGCGCAGCCTGCCGGGGCAGGAGGAGCATGTCTCCGTGTTCCTGCCGTGCTCGCCGAACCCGACCACCGGGTTCTTCTTCTACGTGCCCAAGAGCAAGATCGTCGAGGTCGACATGAGCACCGAGGATGCCGCGACCTTGATCATGTCGGCCGGCGTGGTGCAGCCGGGCTCGGCGCCCGATCCGAAAAAGGCCGCGGCGCTCGCTGGCATGGCGAATGCCGCGCGCATCGCCAATGCCTCGACGCTTCGGCCCGAGCCTGCGAAGGTGGAGTAGGGCCATTCCCTTGCGGGATGGCCCCGGCCGCGCGCGTGTCGGTATCCTCTGCTAGTCTCCGGTGATCCGGGCACCTTGCCCGGATTTCGACCTGGAGTGCACGATGTCCAAAACCATTGCGATCCTCGCGCCCGGCGCCATGGGCAGCGCCGTCGCCCGCCGCCTCAGCGAACATGGCGCGCGCGTGCTGACGTCCTTGGCGGGGCGGAGCGAGGCGACGCGAAAACGCGCCGCGGACGCCGGCATGATCGGCGCCGACGACGATGCGATCGCAGCTGCCGACATCATCCTTTCGATCGTGCCGCCCGGCGAAGCCGTCGCGCTGGCTGAACGGCTGGCCGCGCTGATCGTCAGGCGCGAGAAGAAGCCGATCGTGGTCGATTGCAACGCCGTCAATGTCGACACCGTGCAGAGAATTGAAGAGATCATCGGCTCGGCGCAGGCGCCGTTCGTCGATGGCGGCATCATCGGTTTCCCGCCGCAGCAAGGCGGCAAGAGCCCGGCGTTCTACATGTCCGGCGAGCACGCCAGGGACCTCGTTGTGCTGAGGGAGTTCGGCCTCGACGTGCGCATCGTCGAAGGCCCTGTGGGTGCGGCATCCGCTCTGAAAATGTCCTATGCCGGCATCGTCAAGGGCCTCGCCGGCATCGGCTCCGCCATGGTGATCGCGGCGACGAAGGCGGGCGCGGCGGACGCGCTGCGCGACGAGCTCGCGCTGAGCCAGCCCGCGATCCTGGCCCGGCTCGAGGTCGCGCTGCCGGACATGATTCCGAAGGCCTATCGCTGGGTCGCCGAGATGCGGGAGATTTCCGGCTTCCTCGGCCCCGATCATCCCGCCAGCCAGATCTACGAGGGTTTCGCGAGGTGGTTCGAGCATCTCGCCGAGGACACGAAGGGCGAGGCGGTGGATGCGGCGCTGATGAAGGCGTTCGCTGCGGGGATCGCGCGGACGAAATCCTGATCGTCCGTGCTCACTCGCCGTTCACAGAAACCGAGTCCAGAAAGCCCTGAAGGTCCCGGTCGCGTCTCAGGCGCACGACCGGAACATCGGGGCCATATTGAAGACGCTCGGCCTCGATGACGGGCACGCGCTCGGTGTCGTAGCGCCAGGCTTCCTTCATCAGCTCCCAGTCGAACTGTTCCGGACATCCCTCGGGCAGATCGGGCCGGCTCGTGTCGCGGTCGAAGGCCGAGCGCCAGAGGATACGCCACTGGCAAAGCCAGCGAGGACGGTCGATGACGACGAGAATGTCAGCGCGCGCGATCGTGAGATCGAACGCCAGCCCCGAAAAACTGCCGTCGACGACCCATGCCTCGCCCGCGATCGCCTCGGTGACGCGCGCGCGAAAGCTGGCCTTGTCGGATGGTGTCCAGCCCGGCCGCCAATAGAGCACGTCAAGGTGCACCACAGGCAGATCGAGCTTTCGCCCGAGATTGAGGGCGAGGCTCGTCTTTCCGCTTCCCTGTGAGCCAACGACGATGATCCGGCGCATGGGCGTAGGGTCTCACAATGGCAGTCGCGGGGAAAGTGTAGGGCGACGCTCGCGATGACGGGGAGGAGACGCTGCGAGGCTCATCTGATAGCTTCTCTGCGGAAGCTGCGTTCTGAATGGGAGTTCGAATGAGAGTTCTGGTGATCGGGGCGGGAGCACTGGGCGGCTATTACGGCGCTCGCCTGGTCCGGGCGGGCCGCGACGTGACCTTTCTGGTGCGCGAGAAGCGGGCCGAGCAATTGCGTCAGAATGGACTGCACGTCGTGAGCCCGCACGGCGACTTTGCCGTGCAGCCGAAGATCATCCTGGCCAACGATCTCAAGGAGCCGTTCGACGTCGTGCTCGTCGGGGTGAAATCCTATTCGCTCGATGACGCGATGGCCCAGTTCGCCCCGGCCATGGGCGCCGACACGATGATCTTGCCCATCCTCAACGGGCTGAAACATATCGACGCCCTGATTGCTCGTTTTGGCGCGAGGTGCGTCCTCGGCGGCCTCGCGAACGTCAGTGCCGGGCTTGATGCGGATGGTCGCGTCGTTCAGTTCATGGCCAATCAGACCATCGTCTTCGGCGAGATCGAGGGCGCACTGAGCGAGCGCGTGCTCGCGCTGGAGACGCTGCTCCATGTCCCCGGGATCGACGTCCGCGCCAGCGAGGCGATCATGCAGGACATGTGGGAAAAGTTCGTGCAGCTCTCGACGCTCGCCGGCATCACCTGCCTGATGCGCGCGAGCATCGGCGACATCCTGGCCGTGCCCAACGGCGAGCAATCGATCTTCCGCCTGTTCGCGGAATGCTGCAGCGTTGCGACGGCCTCGGGTTTCGAGCCGCGCGCGCCGTTCATCGAGTTCGACCGGAAACTGTTCACGACGCTGGACTCGCCGCTCAAGGCCTCGATGCTGCGCGACATCGAGCGCGGATCGGTCACCGAGTCGGAGCACATCCTCGGCGATATGGCCAGCCGGGCCCGCAAGCTCGGCATCGACACGCCGCTGCTGGATCTCGCCTGCGCGCATGTGGCGGCCTACGAGGTCGGGCGGCAAAGGGCTGCGACCTAACCCGCGCCGATCAGCGGGATCGCTTCGTCGCGCTCGTAGAGATACAGCAAGCACCGGAGCGCTTCGCCACGCTCGCCCTTGAGCTTGGGATCGTCCTTGAGGATGCGAAGCGCTTCGTCACGGGCCTGGGTGATGAGCTGGCCGTGGACCTCCGAGCGCGCGATGCGGTAGCCGGGCAGGCCGCTCTGGCGCACGCCGAGCACGTCGCCTTCGCCGCGCAGCTTCAGATCTTCCTCGGCGATACGAAAGCCGTCGGTGGTCTCGCGGATCACCTTCAGCCGCGCCTTCGACATCTCGCCGAGCGGCTCCGAATAGAGCAGGATGCAGGTCGACGCTTCCGAGCCGCGTCCGATGCGGCCGCGCAGCTGGTGCAGCTGGGCAAGGCCAAAGCGCTCGGCGTTCTCGATCACCATGATGGTCGCCGCCGGCACGTCGACGCCGACCTCGACGACGGTGGTCGCAACCAGGAGCCCGATCTCGTGCGCGGCGAACTGGCCCATCACGCGGTCCTTCTCGGTGCCCTTCATCTGGCCATGGACGAGGCCGACACGGTCGCCGAAGCGCTTCTGCAGGCTCTCGAAACGCTTGGTCGCGTTGGTGAGATGCTCGGTGCCCTCGGCCTCGGACTCTTCCACCAGCGGGCAGATCCAGTAGACCAGCTTGCCGGACTCGAGTGCACGGCCGACGCCGTCCATGACCTCGCCGAGCCGGCTCATGGCGACGGCGCGGGTGTCGATCGGCTGACGGCCGGCCGGCTTCTCTCGCAGCTCGGAGATGTCCATGTCGCCGAAATAGGTCAGCACCAGCGTGCGCGGGATCGGAGTGGCGCTGAGCACCAGCACGTCCACGGCTTCGCCCTTGGAGGTCAGCGCGAGGCGCTCGCGCACGCCAAAACGGTGCTGCTCGTCGACGATGGCGAGCGCGAGGTCTTGGAAAATGACGTCGTCCTGGATCAGCGCATGGGTGCCGACGAGCAGGTCGATCTCGCCTGCCGCGAGCTGGGTGATGATCTCGCGACGCTCCTTGCCCTTCTCGCGGCCGGTGAGGATGGCGACGCGCATGCCCGCGCGCTCGGCGAGCGGGGCGATGGTCTTGATGTGCTGGCGCGCCAGGATTTCGGTCGGCGCCATCAGCGCGGCCTGCTTGCCAACCTCGGCCACGGCTGCGGCCGCAAGCAGGGCGACCACGGTCTTGCCGGAGCCGACGTCGCCCTGGAGCAGGCGCAGCATCCGCACGGGTTGTTGCAGATCGCTGGCGATCGCCGCAGCGGCGTCGCGCTGGGAGGACGTCAATGCATAGGGCAGGGCGTCGATGATCTTGCTGCGCAGGTGGCCGTCGCCGGCATTGCGGACGCCGGCGGGGCGGCGCAATTGCGCGCGGATCAGGGCGAGCGCGAGCTGGCCGGCGAGCAGCTCGTCGAAGGCGAGGCGCGACCAGAACGGCCGGTCCGGCAAAATATCGGTCAGCTCGACCGGCTGGTGCACGCGATTGAGCGCCTCACCGACCGGCGGAAAATTGCAGCGGCGCATCACCTCCGGGCTGATCCATTCCGGCAGGGCCGGTAGCTTCAGCAGCGCCTGCGCAATTGCACGGCGGAGCGAGCCGAGCGCGAGGCCCTCCGTGAGCGGATAGACGGGGTCGATGCCCGACAGCTTCGAGATTGCTTCCTCGTCCAGCACGCGGTCGGGATGCACGATTTGCGGGATGCCGTCATACATCTGCAGCGTGCCGGAGACGTAGCGCTTCTCGCCGACCGGCAGCAGCTTCTCGACATAGCCGGGCTTGGCCCGGAAGAAGGTCAGCACGACGTCGCCGGTGTCGTCGCTGGCATAGACGAGGTACGGCGCGCGCGCGTTGCGGGGCGGGGGCGGGCGGTGACGGTCGACGGTGACCTCCAGCGTCACCATGGTTCCCTGCTCGGCGTCGCGGATCTTCGGCCGCGCCCGGCGGTCGATCACATGGCTCGGCAGATGCAATAACAGATCGACCAGCCGCGGCGTCTCGCTGCGGCTGAGCAGATATTGCAGCAGCTTGTCCTGCTTCGGACCGACGCCGGGCAGGCTGGTCACGGGAGCAAACAGCGGATTGAGCAGGGTGGGGCGCATCCCGTCTTTTCGATGACGATGGATTGCCGGGTCAAGCCCGGCAATGATGCTCCCCGGACAATTGCAATAACAAAGGGCTGACACGGCCTGCCTGAGTGGCTATATCAACCCCGCCCGGCACGTCCGGGCTTTCTGCGTTTGACTGGATCAGAGACATGACGGGAACGACACGATCGAGCAGCGGCCTGGACGACCGCCGCAAGCGGCTTCTGTTCCGCTGCTGGCACCGCGGCACGCGGGAGATGGACCTGATCCTCGGCCGTTTTGCCGACGCTGAGATCGGCAATCTGTCCGATGCCGAGCTCGATCAGCTCGAGATCCTGCTGGAGGTCAATGATCCCGATCTCTACGCCGCCATCAGCGGCGACAAGGAGCTGCCGGCCGATGTGACGGGTCCCCTGTTTGCCCGCATTAAGGCCTATCCGATCGCGGACGGCCATCTATGAAGCCTGGGTCGAAATCTCCGGCCGAGCTGCTCACGCCCGGCCGGGCGCTGACGCTTGCCAATGTTGCCGAGGGCGCCGAGGGTCTCGTCATCTCCGATCTCGCCCGCGCCATCGCGGCGCGGCCCAAGAAGCCGGCCGTCAGCCTTGCGGTGGTCTGCCGCGACGGGCCGCGGATGCAGCAGCTCGAACGCGCGCTGCAGTTCTTCGCGCCCGATCTTCCGGTGCTGACTTTCCCGGCCTGGGACTGCCAGCCCTATGACCGCGTCTCGCCGCATGGCGGCATCCTGGCCCAGCGCCTCACCACGCTGGCGCGGCTCGCCCCGCTCACCGGCAGCGACAAGCCGCTGATCGTGCTGACCACGGTGAATGCGGTGGTGCAGCGCGTGCCCGCGCGCGAGCTCGTCGCGGCACAGGCGCTGTCGGTCGCCCCCGGCAACGTCGTGCCGATGGACACCATCGTCGCCTGGCTCGAGCACAACGGCTACAACCGCTCCTCGACCGTGCGCGAGCCCGGCGAATACGCCGTGCGCGGCGGCATCCTCGACCTGTTTCCGGCCGGCCTCGAGCAGCCCGTGCGGTTCGATTTCTTCGGCGACAGCCTGGAATCGATCCGCACGTTTGATGCCGAGACACAGCGCACGCTGCTCGACATGCGCTCGCTCGACCTCGTGCCGGTCTCGGAATTTCAGCTCGTCACCGACACCATCCGCCGCTTCCGCATGGGCTATGTCGCCGAGTTCGGCGCGCCCGAGCGCGACGACGCGCTGTACGAGGCCGTCAGCGAAGGCCGCCGCCATCCCGGCATGGAGCACTGGCTGCCGCTGTTCCAGGACCGGATGGACACGCTGTTCGACTATCTGCAAGGAGCCGCCGTCGCGATCGAGCCGCAGGCCGAGGACGCCGTGCGCGAGCGCTTCAAGCAGATCCAGGACTATTACGAGGCCCGCCGCGATGCGATGGAGCATCCCGGCGGCGGTGCCATCTACAAGCCACTGCCGCCGGACCGGCTTTATCTCACCGACGAGGAGTGGACCAAACGCCTCGGCGACATTCCGCTGGCACGCCTGACGCAGTTCTCGGTGCCGGCCGACGGGACGAGCGTGGTCGACGCTGGCGCACGCAAGGGCCGCGATTTCGCGCCGGAGCGCAACGACAGCACCGTCAACGTGTTCGAGTCTGTCGTCGCCCACGTCATGGCCTTGCAGGCCCAGCGCAAGAAGGTCGTGATCGCGCTCTGGAGCGAAGGCTCGCGCGACCGCATGACCTCGATGCTGCGCGACCACAAGCTCGCCCACACCACCAGCGTCAACGCCTGGCGGACGGTGCAGGCCACGCCGCGCAACGAGACCATGCTCGCCGTGCTCGGCCTGGAGGCCGGTTTCGAGACCGACGAGATCGCGCTGATCAGCGAGCAGGACATCCTCGGCGACCGCCTGGTGCGGACGCGCAAGGCCAGCCGCAAGCTCGACAATTTCATCTCGGAGATCACGAGCCTCACCGCGGGCGACATCGTCGTCCACGCCGATCACGGCATCGGGCGCTTTGTCGGCCTGCAGACGCTCGACGTCGCCGGCGCGCCGCATGACTGCCTCGAGCTGCATTATGCCGCCGACGCAAAACTGTTCCTGCCGGTCGAGAATATCGAACTGCTGTCGCGCTATGGCTCCGACCAGACCACGGTCGAGCTGGATCGTCTGGGCGGCTCCGGCTGGCAGACCCGCAAGGCGAAACTCAAGAACCGCATCCGCGAGATCGCGGGCGAGTTGATCAAGATCGCCGCTGCGCGCCATCTGCACGAGGCGCCCAAGCTCCTGGTGCAGCCCGGCCTCTACGACGAGTTCTGTGCACGCTTCCCCTATGACGAGACCGAGGACCAGCTCGGGGCCATCGAATCCACGCTGAAAGACCTCGAACTCGGCCGCCCCATGGACCGGCTGATCTGCGGCGACGTCGGTTTTGGCAAGACCGAGGTGGCTTTGCGCGCCGCGTTTGCCGTGGCGCTCGAAGGCAAGCAGGTTGCGGTTGTGGTGCCGACCACCCTGCTGGCGCGCCAGCACGCAAGAACCTTCACCGAACGATTCAAGGGCTTTCCGGTGAACGTGGCGCAGGCCTCGCGCCTGATCGCGGCCAAGGAGCTCAACCTGGTCAAGAAGGGCATCGCCGACGGTTCGGTCGACATCGTCGTCGGCACCCATGCACTGCTGGGCAAGGCGATCAAATTCCGCGATCTCGGCCTCGTCATCGTCGACGAGGAGCAGCACTTCGGCGTCACCCACAAGGAGCGGCTGAAGGCGCTTCGTTCCGAGGTGCATGTGCTGACGCTGTCGGCGACCCCGATCCCGCGTACGCTGCAGCTGGCGCTGACCGGCGTCCGCGAGCTCTCGATCATCGCATCGCCGCCGGTCGACCGCCTCGCGGTCCGCACCTTCGTCGCCCCGCACGATCCCTTGATGATCCGCGAGGCGCTCTTGCGCGAGCGCTATCGCGGCGGGCAGGCGTTCTACGTGGTGCCGCGCATCGACGACCTCGCCGAGGTCAAGGACTTCCTCGACAAGAACGTGCCGGAGATGAAGGTCGCCGTCGCGCACGGGCAGATGCCGCCGGCCGTGATCGAGGACATCATGACCGCGTTCTACGACGGCAAGTTCGACATCCTCTTGTCGACCACGATCGTCGAATCCGGCCTCGACATTCCCAACGCCAACACGCTGATCGTGCACCGCGCCGACATGTTCGGCCTCGCCCAGCTCTACCAGCTCCGTGGCCGCGTCGGCCGCTCCAAGCTGCGCGCCTATGCGCTGTTCACGCTGCCGGCGCAGCAGAAGATCACCGCGCAGGCCGAGCGCCGGCTCACCGTGCTGCAATCGCTGGAGACGCTGGGGGCAGGCTTCCAGCTCGCCTCGCACGACCTCGACATCCGCGGCGCCGGCAATCTGCTCGGCGAGGAGCAGTCGGGCCACATCAAGGAGGTCGGCTTCGAGCTGTACCAATCGATGCTGGAGGAGGCGATCGTCAACCTCAAGGCCGGCGTCTCCGAGCCCGCCGCCGACCGCTGGTCGCCGTCGATCACGATCGGCATGCCTGTGCTCATTCCGGAGGATTACGTCGGCGACCTCTCGGTCCGGCTGTCGCTGTACCGGCGCCTCGCCGATCTCGACACCGAGGAGGAGATCGAAAACTTCGGCGCCGAGATGCGCGACCGCTTCGGCGTGCTGCCGGACGAGGTGCGCTACCTGTTCAAGGTCGCCGCCATCAAGGCGTTCTGCCGCCGGGCCAATGTCGAGAAGATCGACGCAGGCCCCAAGGGCGCCGTCATCGTCTTCCGCGACAATTCCTTCGCCTATCCCGATCGCCTGGTCACCTTCATCCGCAGCTACGGCCAGGCCGCCAAGGTACGCCCCGACATGAAGGTGGTGTTTCTGCAGGATTGGGAGACGCCGGAAGAGCGGCTCGCCGGCACGACGGAGATCATGCGCCAGCTGGCGCAGCTCGCGGAGAGCAAGAGGGCGGCGTGAGCGCCATCTTGCAGAGGCGATGCAGCTTGAATCGTTGCGTCGCCTCTGGATTCGAAAATAATGACATATGGCCACTTGCGAAATGATTGAGCAGGAGCCATATTCATTTTATCGAGTTTCGGCCGAACGACTTGGCCTCGCCGCTCACAAGCGCGCCTGACTGACGACCCTCCCTCCAGATCTCGACGACACCGAACGCGCTTTTCAGCGCGGTCAAACGCTTATCTATCTTAAAGGACGACCCCCATGACGACGGGAACTGTGAAGTGGTTTAACAGCCAAAAAGGTTTCGGATTCATTCAGCCCGACCAGGGCAGCCAGGATGTGTTCGTTCACATCAGCGCCGTTGAACGCGCCGGCATGAATACTCTGAACGAAGGGCAGAAGGTTTCATTCGAAATCGTTGCAGACCGCCGGACCGGCAAGTCTGCTGCTGAAGATCTGCGCGCCGCATAGGCTGTCGCAATCGACATGACGTTGCTTTGACCACGGATGTACTGGCAGAGCTTCGGATCTCTTGGCCCGCGACCGTTCACCGGCCGCGGGTTTTTTGCACCTGTGACCGCCTGATCGCGAATGCCAACAGTGGCATTTCGCGCGAAGATACCCATATAGATTTCATGACCAATTGGCAGAAGTCGACCACGCGGCAAGCACCCAAGACCAAGGCAGAGCTCCGCCTGATGCTGACAGAAGCGGTCTGCAATACGCAACCGAGGTCCGAGTCAGAGCGAAGATCGAAAGCCAGGAAGATCGCGGCCGGGACGGCTCGCGCCGATCCAGCGTCCGGGGTCGCCTTACCGGTTCGCTGAGCCGCGAGAAAGAGCAGCATGCGCAAACTTCCCCAGCCCACCGAGCAAGAGCTTCGGGAGGGCCCTCAGGCGGTGTCCTTCCAGATCGCGAACGGGAACACGCGGCAGCGCTGTATTCTTCAAACAAATTTCCCGACCAAGGTGCAGGCGCAGAGATACCTTCTGACGAACTGGCCGGCCGTCGAGAAGATGGCGCGCGACGCTCTCGCGATGGGGATTGTCGAGGATGGCCAGATCAAGCTCATGATGGTCTGAGCGGTTGAGGCGCGACGGCTGCGGTTGCTACGACGCCGCCCGCGTCCCGTCCGCCGACAGCCGGGCCAGCAGCGACCTTGCCGTATCCGACGGCGACAGCGAGTCCACGCTGACAACGGGTTCGCTGCGCATCTCGTGCTTGCCGTTCGAGGTGTGGCGCATCACGGCCGATAAGCGCCGCGCGATCATGTGCGCGGTGCGGAAGTCGGTTTCCGCGAACACGACGATGACCGAACCGTCCTTCTGCGCCGCGCCGAAATCCATCTGCCGCATCAGGCGGCTGAGGATGCGCGCGGCATCGAGCTGGGCGCGGGAATTGCCGGGGTCGAAGGCGAAGCGCGCGACCGACAGACCGCCGCCGCGGGCGAGGGCCTGCTCGACCGCCTTGGCAAAATCGCGGGCGAAAGCTTCGACCGTCAGAAGGCCGCTGCGCGGATCGAGCCAGCCGCCGGCATCGATCGAGCGCAGCGTGCGGCTCAACTGGGCTTCCATGGCGTGCTGGCGGATCAGGGGCAGCGCATTGGCCGCGACCTTGGCCGGCTCTCCCGGGATCAGCTCGAGATTGGGCAGGTCGTAACTCTGCGTCAGCTGGTGCGCGGTAACGACGACCGGCAGGCTGCGGAAGCGGGTGTCCTCGGCGAGCACCGTGAGGAAGGCGTCGGTGACGCGCGCGGTAAAACCTTCGGCGAGCACGACGCCGTCGAGGTCACGGGTGTTGAGATGTTTTGCGGCGGCCTCGATCGAAAGTGCGCCGACCACGCCGACACGTTCACCCAGTGCGACGGAGAGTGCGGGATAGGCCGCGCCGCGGCCGATCAGCAGCACGGTGGCATCGCGTGTGGGATCGCCTTGGGGCAACGCGACCTTCACTTCAGGCAGCCGGCGCAGCACCGTGGCATGGAGGGTACGCACGCGCAGGGCGGCGCGAAGCCGTGCGATCAGCCGGTCGGGATTGCCACCGCGCGAGGAGAACGGCAGGGCGTTGTGGGGCAGCGTGCTCGCCGGATCCACGGTCACGAAGGGCAGGTAAGGCGACTGGTCGGCGATCTTCCTTGCGAGCGGCGCGATATGCGGCTCGTGTCCGCCGGACATCTGGGCGAGAACCACGGCCGGCTGGACCTGCTCGACCGCGCGCGCTGCGCTGGCCCATTCGGTGTCGACGACGGGAAACAGCCGAGCCTCGTCCAGCGCCGCAATGAAGGGCGGCCGTTCGGCATTGGACACAAACAGGATCGGGCCCGCCTGGGACATTCGACAAACTCTGATCACGCGACAGATGCCGCGCAATCTAGTTTGGCCGCCTTAATGCAGCGTCAACGGAGGTGGCGAAACTGCGTCTAGGTGGGGCCGGAGCGGTCGCGAAAAGCCTCGACCATCAGGGGGTTAAGCCCGAGTTCGCTGAGCGCCTCGCGGGCCCGGGCATTGTCCTGGGCCCGCCCGGCCAGCCTGTGGCCGGACAGCCGATCGGGCAGCGCGGTGAGGAGGGCGCCCTGACCGAGCCGGCGGGCCCATTCCTGGAGATCGTTGGAGAGGAAGCGATAGCCGCCGACGGCCATGATGCCGGAGGGCGGTGCGGTGATGCAGATCGCCCCGCTCGGACGGTCGAGCCGTGCGGCGTAGCCGGTGTCGACATAGTCGCGTGGCGGCTGTGCGATCAGCGTGTCGCCGACCGGCTGCGGCGGGGCGTAGGCCGCGATCGGCACCATCGCGCCGCGCAGACCGAGCGTGCCTTTCGGCGTCAGCAGGATCTCACCGGCGATGGAGGAGCCGGATTGCTCGCGCGGGGCGCCGTGCGGCCCCGGCATCACCGGCACCGGCATGCCGTCCTCGCCGCGGCGGGCGCCGAACAGGCCGGCCTCGCCGAACAGATAGACGTCGGTCAATGGCGCGTGCGGGGCGATCCAGGCATCGCTTGCCGCCACCTGCTCCGGCGCGCGCCAAAGGCCGATGACGTTGCGCAAGGACGGCATCCGCGCCGCGAGGTCCGAATCGCCGAGGCGCAGGGCGAGCTGCGCGGGCGCGATCAGCACCTCGCATTCGTGCTCGTTGATCTGCTGCTCCAGCACGTCGTTCTCGAAGGGATGATGCAGCGCCAGCGCGCCGCCCGAAAGCAGCCACACCGCGAGCGAGGAGGCGAGGCCGGCGAACGACATCGGCGCGAGCGCCGCCATCAAGGTCGCGCCCTGCCTGATGTCGGCTTCCAGCGACATCGCAAGACCACCGGCGATCAGGCTGAAGTGCGGCCGCGGCACCGGGCGAAAACCTTCCGCCGTGACATCGAAGGAGATCATCGCCGCCTTGCGGCCGTCCTGGATCACCGCACGCGTCAGGCCGGGCGGGCGGGCCAGCACCTCGTCGAGCGAAGCCATGCCTTCGGGCAGATCGGTGCCGAAGCCGCAGACATGACGGATCGAGAACGCTTCGGCGGCCGCGTGCATCGCGAGGTCGGCATAGCTGACGCCATCGACCGTGCTCATGGTGACGATGGCGCGCGCCGCGGTGCGGTTGAGCGCGGCGGTCAGTTCCGCATGCCGCCACAGCAGCGGCAGCACCGCGACGACGAGGCCTGCGCGATGGGCGGCGAGCACGGTGAGCACGAACTCGACCGTAGCAGGCAACTGGATCGCGATGACGGAATTGGCCGGCAGGCCCGCTTCGACGAAATAGGCCGACAGGGCCTCGATGGCCGTGTCAGCCTCGGCATAGCTCATCCGTCGCGGCTGATGCCCGGTCACGCGGGCCTTGTTGAGGGGATCGAGCAGGGCAGGCGCGTGCGGCTGCCGCATCAGCGTGCGCTGAAACAGCGTGTCGAGCGTCGGCGATACGGCTGGCTGGTTCACGGCGTCACTTCGCTGGAATCGCTGGAGGCTGCCCCTTCGACCACCATGTCTCCGGCAAATAGCCCGAGAGCGAGGTGGTCCTGGGCCGTTCTATCCGATTCCAGCGCGCGATCCATTGCTCCGATACGTTAAACAGGGGGATTGTGTAGAAGCCCGCGATCAAGGCGCGGTCGAGCGCCCGCACCGACGAGACGAATTCCGTATGTTCACGGGCCTCAAGCAGGGCGGCGATCATGGCATCGACCGCCGGATCCCTGGCGCCCATGTAGTTGCGGGTTCCCGGATTGTCCGCGGCAGCGCTGCCCCAATAGAAATATTGCTCGTTGCCCGGCGACAGCGACTGGTCCCAGCGGTTCTGGATCATGTCGAATTCGAATGCGAGCCGGCGCTGGTCGAACTGCACGGGATCGACCGATCGCACGCTCGGCTCGATGCCGGCGCGTTTGAGGTCGCGCTGGAACGCGAGCGCAATGCGCTCCTGGTCGCGGGTCGTGACCATGATCTCGAACGTGAAGGGCGCCTTGGTCGCGCGGTTGCGCAGCACGGTGCCGTCGAGATCGTAGCCGGCCTCGGACAGCAGTTTCAGCGCCGCGCGAAGCGTGGTGCGATCGCGTCCCGATCCATCGGTCACGGGAAGGCGGTAACTGCCGTCCATGACGTCTGCCGGAATTCGATCGGCGAACGGCTTCAGGAGTTCACGCTCGCGCGCGTCCGCTGGCTGGCCATAGGCCGACAGGTCGGAGCCGGCGAAATAACCGGCGACGCGCGAATAGAGCCCGAAAAAGTAGCTGCGGTTGACCAGCTCGAAATCGAACAGCAGCGTCAGCGCCTGGCGCACGCGGATGTCGGAGAAGATCGGACGGCGCGTGTTGAACACCAGGAATTCGGATGGCTGCGGCATGCCCGGCTTGACGGTGTCGCGGATCACCTCGCCGCTTCTGGCGGCTGGAAAATCGTAGCCGTCATGCCAGCGCAGCGGCTCGTGCTCGACGCGGAAATCGTAGAGGCCACGCTTGAAGGCCTCGAACTGGCCGTTGGCCTCGCGAAAATAGTCGAGCCTGACCTCGTCGAAATTGTAGAGCCCGCGGTTGATGGGCAGATCGCGGCCCCAATAGTCGGGATTGCGGGTCAGCGTCACGCTGGCCCCGGGCTTCACGGCCGTGACGCGGTAGGGACCGGAGCCGACCGGGCTCGTCAGCGTCGTCTCCTCGAAAGTCGCGACGTCGACGGCATGCTCTGGCAGGATCGGCATCAGGCCGAGGATCAGCGGCAGTTCGCGATCATTGGCGCCGGCGAGATCGAACCGGACGGTGAGGGGATCGGGAGCCTCGGCCTTGGCGACCTTGGCGTAGTACTGCCGGTGGTTCGGCCGGCCGTGATCGCGCAGCAGCTGCCAGGAGAACAGCACGTCTTCGGCCGTGACCGGCTTGCCGTCGGAAAAACGGGCGCGCGGATCGAGGCGGAACGTGACGAAGCTCCGCTCGTCGTCGGTTTCGACGCTCCTGGCGAGCAGGCCATAGAGCGTGAACGGCTCGTCGTTGCCGCGCGCGAGCAGGCTCTCGACCACGTAGCCCCGCATCTGCTGCACGGCCAGTCCCTTGACGATGAAGGGATTGAGGCTGTCGAAGGTGCCGAGAACACCCCAGGTCAGGCGGCCGCCCTTGGGGGCATCGGGGTTGGCGTAGGACATATGGGTGAAATCGGCCGGCATCGCCGGCTTGCCGTGCATGGCGATGGCATGGGCTTCCCCGGCCCGCGCGGTCTCCATCGACACTCCGCCGCCGAAAGCCAGGACAAGGGCCGAGGCCAGCAGGGCCGAGACGCGAACGCGGACACCGGGGCCCTCGAAGCGGCGTTGGAACATGAACATCAGCACACGTTGATTCGAGGACCGGCTCGCCTCGAATCCTATCACAGGGAATTTCACCGGGCTCAGCTGCGGACGGGGCCAAAGGCGCTTGTCGGCATTGATCTTTTCGTCGGCCACGTTAAGAAGGCACCCAATCGCGCAAGAGCGTCGAGCCCGTCACTTATCCGCCTCAATTGACGGGGAGAGAGCCGCGCCCAAGGCGGCCAGGTTCGGCGCTTCGGAGCGGTTCGGGCACTTCCCGTTCAGAAAGGGTTTTCCGCAATGAATTTCCGTTACTTGGCCGCGTCCGTCCGGCCGCGCGGGCGACTTCTCGCCTTGTTGACGGCGACGGCGTTGGCCGTCCCGTTTGCCGCCGAGGCCCAAACTCCGGCACCGGCCCCCGGCGCGCCCAAGGCGGCTCCGGCCCCGAAAGCGGCTCCCAAGGCCGCCCCCAAGGCTCCGGCGCCGGCCGCTCAGGCTCCTGCTCAGCAAGCTCCCGCCGCAGGCGCTCCGGCGCAGCAGGGCGCGGCCCAGCCGGCCGATCAGCAGATCCAGCTGATCTACGCCCCCTGGACCAAGTTCTGCCTCAAGGGCCAGGACGCCAACGCCAAGCAGGTCTGCTTCACCGGCAAGGACGGCCGCATCGAATCGGGCCAGCCGGTCATCGCCGCCGTCATCATCGAGCCGGAAGGCGAACCGAAGAAGATCCTGCGCGTGACGCTGCCGCTCGGCATGCAGCTCGTGCACGGCACCCGCATCATCGTGGACAGCAACGCGCCGCTCCAGCAGCCCTATGTGATCTGCTTCCAGAACGGCTGCATGTCGGACTACGAGGCGACGCCCGAGCTCATCAACAGCATGAAGAAGGGCCAGAATCTCGTTGTCCAGGCGATCAACGCCAACGGTGCGCCGCTGACCCTGCCGCTGCCGCTCGCCGGCGAATTCCAGAAGGCCTATGACGGTCCGCCGACCGATCCGAAGGTGTTCGAGGAAAACCAGAAGAAGCTCCAGGAGGAGCTCCAGAAGAAGGCCGACGAGCAGCGCAAGAAGCTCGAGCAGGGCGGTGGTGCCCCGGGCGCCGCTCCAGCAGGTCAGAAGTAATCGGAGCCAGGCTCCGGACATGAAAAAGGCGCTCGATTTGAGCGCCTTTTTTGCTGGCCGTTTGCCGGCGACGAATGTCAGTTCAGCGAGGGATTGCGCGGGCGATAGCCGCCATCCTTGTTCTTGATGAAGATCTCGGCCACCTGGGAATGCCGGATCGGCTCGCCGGACTCGTCGGGCAGCAGATTCTGCTCGGAAACATAGGCGACGTACTCGGACTCCGCGTTCTCCGCGAGCAGGTGGTAGAACGGCTGGTCCTTGTGGGGCCGTACCTCCTCGGGGATCGACAGCCACCACTCCTCGGTGTTGTTGAATTCCGGATCGATGTCGAAGATCACGCCCCGGAACGAGAAGATCCGGTGGCGCACGACCTGTCCGATCTGGAATTTGGCGGTCCGCGCTTTAATCATTCCCCGTCGATAGACCAGGATTGTGGCCGATGCTAGTGGCCTCATTTGGAATTGACGTTCACTTCAGGGGCAGATAGCCCCCAAATCTTCAGAAAACACTTCATCAATGGTCGATATCCTCAATCTAGCGCTACCTTATTTTGGCTTGATCTTCGTCGGGTTTGCTTGTGGCAAGGTCAAATCGCTGCCGGAATCAGGCCTCGCCTGGATGAACTTCTTCCTGCTCTATGTGTCGCTGCCGGCGCTGCTGTTCGCGATCATGTCCAAGACGCCGTTCTCGGAATTGAACAACCCGCCATTCCTGGTGGCGACCACGCTGTCCACCGTCGCCGCGTTCACCCTGGCGCTGGTCGTGGGCAAGGTCCTTGGCCGGCTGACATTACGCGAGGCGACGCTCGCGGGCCTGTCCGGCGGCTACGGCAATATCGGCTATATGGGGCCAGGGCTGGCGCTTGCGGTGCTGGGATCGAAGGCGTCCGCGCCGACCGCGCTGATCTTCTGCTGCGACAGCATCTTCCTGTTCACGATCGTGCCGCTCTTGATCGAGCTGTCCGACCGCGACCATCCCTCGATCGTGCATGCCTTCGGCGTCGTGCTGAAGCAGATCGTGCTCAACCCGCTGATCATGTCGGCGTGTTTCGGCGCGGCCTTCGCTTCGCTGCATATCGAGATGCCCGTCGCGCTCGATCGCACCATCACCTTTCTGCAGAATGCGGCGGCCCCGACGGCCCTGTTCGTGCTCGGCGTGACCGTGGCGCTGCGGCCGTTCGACCGCGTGCCCTGGGAGGTCCCCGGCGTGATCGCGGTGAAGCTGCTGTTCCATCCGCTTGCGGCGTTCGGCCTCATGCTGGCGTTCGGGCCGTTCGCACAGCCCTGGGCCGCGACCGCCGTGCTGATGGCTTCGCTGCCGCCGGCGCTCAACGTGTTCGTGATCGCCCGGCAGAACGATGCCTGGATCGAGTCCGCCTCCGTCGCGGTGCTGCTCGGGACGTTTGCGTCGGTGGTCACGCTGACCAGCGTGATGTGGGCGATCCAGACGGGACGGCTGGCGTTTCCGTGAGCGGCTCTACCTTCGCCAGGTCGGCGTCAGGCCCTCGCGCATCGCAAGGCGCCGGAGCGGGCCGATGGCGCCGAGCAGGTGCATGCCGACGGCGCGGACCGGCTGCAGCGGCAGGAAGTCGTTGAGCAGGGAACGGTTGGCGATGTCGATCGCAAACGTCCGGCTCAGAATGTCCGGGCGCCGCGCGCGGTCGTAGCGCTTGAGCACCTCGGGCGCGCCGGGATCCTGGCCGGCGGCGAGGGCTTCGCCCGCAAGCCGCGCGATGTCGGCGGCATCGCGCAGGCCGAGATTGAGGCCCTGGGCGCCGATCGGGGGAACCACATGGGCGGCTTCGCCGACCAGCGCGATGCGGTCGCGGCCGAAGGATTTCGGACGTTCGATCGCCAGCGGGAACAGGTTGCGGCCGGGCTCCACACTCATGCGGCCAAGGATCGAATGCGACTGCTTCTCGATCGCTGCAGACAGCTCCGCGTCATCGAGGCTCCGCAGCCGCTCGGCCTCGGCAGGCGCCGAGACCCAGACGACGCTGGAGCGGTCGCCGGGCAGAGGCACGAACACGCAAGGCCCGTGCGGCGTGTGGAACTCGGTCGAGACGTTGCGATGCGGCCTGGTGTGGCCGACGTTGAAGGTCAGCGCCGTCTGCGTCAGCTCGCGCCGCGTCACCTCGATCCCGGCAGCTTCCCGGCACAGCGAATGCCGACCGTCGGCGCCGACCACGAGGCGGGCCGTGAGAAACTGTCCGGAGGCCGTGCGGATCGCGACGTCGTCGGCCTCGATCACGACGCTTTCGGCCTCGTCGTCGAGACGAACGAGATTGGGCAGCTCCGCCGCGCGCTCTTCCAGCGCCAGCATCAGCGAGCGATTGGCGATGTTGTAGCCGAAGGCGTCGAGCCCGATTTCGTGACAGGAGAAGCGAACCTCGGGGCTGCGGAACAGCCGGCCGGTGTCGTCGACGAGGCGCATGACCTCCAGCGCGGCCGCCTTGTCCCTGCAGCGGGACCAGACCTCGAGCGTCTCCAGGAGGTCGACGGAAGCACCCAGCAATGCAGTGGTGCGATTGTCGGCATAGGGAACGCGCCGCGCCACCAGTGCGGTCCGCGCGCCCGCCTGCGCCAGCGCGATCGCCGCGGCAAGTCCCGCCGGTCCGCCGCCGATCACGGCGGTGTCATAAAGTGTCGATGCGTCTGTCATGGAGGAACAAATGACACGCCCGGCGGCAAATTCAAGCGCAGTCTCTCCGGCGTCGTTCCGGGGCGCGCCTCCTGGCGCGAACCCGGAATCCATCGGCCCTCAGAGACGGTCGAACAATGGATTTTGGGCTCGACGCTTCGTGTCGCCCCGGAATGACGGGGCGAGGGCAACGACCGCGCGCTGCAATGGCAGATGTGCAAACCGGCCCCGTTCTGGTAGCAGGAGCCATGGACAGCCAAGAGGATTCCCTGAAGCCCACGCCCGCGATCCGCGCCGCGGCGTTCTCGGTGCACATCTTCACCGCATTCGGTGCGGCGATCGCGCTATTGGCGATGCTGGAGGCCGTGCGCGAGCACTGGGCGGCGATGTTTCAGTGGCTGGGCGTCGCCCTGATCATCGACGCGATCGACGGTCCGATCGCGCGCCGGCTCGACGTCAAGAACGTGCAGCCGAACTGGTCGGGCGACGTGCTCGATCTCGTGGTCGACTTCGTCACCTATGTGTTCGTGCCGGCTTATGCGATCGTGGCCAGCGGCTTGCTGCTGCCGGTCGCGGCTCCCTTGCTCGGCATCGCCATCATCGTCACCAGTGCGTTATATTTCGCCGATCTGCGCATGAAGGCTGACGACAATCATTTCCGCGGCTTCCCGGCGCTGTGGAATGCGGCGGCGTTCTACCTGTTCCTGCTGCACTGGCCGCCGCTGTGGTCGACGTTGCTGGTGGCCGCGCTCGTCGTGCTGACCTTCGTGCCGTTCCACGTGCTGCATCCGGTTCGCGTGGTGCGGCTGCGCTGGCTGACGATGTCGCTGATCGCGGTCTGGGCGGTGCTCGGCCTCTATGTGCTGGAGATGGATTTTCGCGTCGGCACCGCCGTCACGATCGTGCTCTGCGCCATCGCGCTCTGGATCAGCTTCAGCGATGCCCTGATCCGTCTCGTCAGATCCTTCGCATGATGCACCTCGTCACCAGCCCCGAAGCCTGGGCGGCGCTGCTGACGTTGACGGCGCTCGAGATCGTGCTTGGCATCGACAACGTCATCTTCATATCGGTCATCGTCTCGCGCATCCCCGAGCAGCAGGCGCATCGCGCCCGTCAGATCGGACTGGCGCTGGCGCTGATATTCCGCCTCATCCTGCTCAGCCTGCTGGTCTGGCTGATCGGCCTGACCGCGCCGGTGTTCTCGGTTGCGGGGCAGGACTTCTCCTGGCGCGACCTGATCCTGATCGGTGGCGGCCTTTTCCTGATCGCGAAGGCGACGCACGAGATCCACGCCGAGGTCGAAGCCGACGACGGCGATAAGAATCAGAGGTCGGGCCGCAGCGCCTTCTTCTGGGTGATCGCCCAGATCATCGTCATCGACATCGTTTTCTCGCTGGATTCGATCATCACCGCGATCGGCATGGCTGAGGATATCGAGATCATGATCGCGGCGGTCGTGATCGCCTGCCTCATCATGTACATCTCGTCGGGGCCGGTGGCGCGCTTTGTCGCGGAGCATCCGACCACGAAGATGCTGGCGCTGGCCTTCCTGGTGCTGATCGGCGTCGCGCTGGTCGCGGACGGATTCAAATTCCACATTCCGCGCGGCTACATCTATTTCGCAATTGCGTTCTCGGCAGCGGTGGAATTCTTCAACGTGCTGGCGAAGCGCAACCGCAGGAAAACCGGCAAGCCGTCCGCCTAGCCGTTCCAGCACCCATCGAGTTGACAAGGCGGGCGTGATGTCTTTCGCTCAGTCTTGGAGAAGAGGAGGTCAGGTGATGACCAAAGCGGTCCGTGTGCACAAGGTCGGGGGCCCCGAGGCCCTGGTCTATGAGAGCGTCGACGTTCCGGCGCCCGGTCCCGGCGAGGTGCGCATTCGCCAGCATGCGGTCGGCCTGAACTTCATCGACGTCTATTATCGCACCGGGCTCTACAAGGCGCCGGGGCTGCCCTTCATTGCCGGCAACGAGGCGTCGGGCGAGGTGGTCGCGGTCGGGCCCGGCGTGACCAATTTCCATCCTGGCGACCGCGTCGCCTACTACCACAATCTCGGCGCGTACGCTGGCGAGCGCAACATACCCTGGGAGAAGCTGGTCAAGCTGCCCGACCACATCACGCACGAGCAGGGCGCCGTGCTGATGCTGAAGGGGCTCACCGTCTGGTACCTCCTGCACAAGACTTTCAGGGTCGAACCGCATCACCGCGTGCTGATCCATGCCGCGGCCGGCGGCATCGGCCTGCTGGCCTGCCAATGGGCGAGGGCGCTCGGGGCGCACGTCATCGGCACGGTCGGCTCGCGCGAGAAGGCCGAGCTTGCGGAAGCCAATGGCTGCGACCACGTCATCCTGTACAATGAAGAGGATTTTGTCGCGCGCGTAAAACAGATCAGCCGCAACGAAGGCTGCGACGTCGTCTATGACGGCGTCGGCAAATCGACCTTCCCGGGCTCGCTGTCCTGCCTGAAGCCGCGCGGCATGTTCGTCTCGTTCGGCAACGCCTCGGGTCCCGTGCCGCCGTTCTCGATCGCCGAGCTCAACAACCACGGCTCGCTGTTCGCGACGAGGCCGAAGCTCAACGACTATATCGGCACGCGCAAGGAGCTGCTGGAAGGCGCCGACACGCTGTTCGCCGCCGTCATCAACGGCAAGCTGCACGTGCCGATCAACCACGCTTATGCGCTGAAGGACGCCGCGAAAGCCCATATCGATCTGGAAAGCCGCAAGACCACGGGCGCGTCGATCCTGAAGCCGTAAATGGTGGTTCCGCGAGGACTCGAACCTCGAGCCTCCGCGTCCGCAACGCGGTGCTCTATCCCTTGAGCTACGGAACCATAGGTCCCCAATGCGCGTGAGGCGCATTGGGGACTTTTTTGCATCAGCCGTCCATCGCATCGGCCAGCGTTTCGTTGGCGAGCACGCGCAAGCTGAAATCGTTCTTCAGCCGTGTGCGCCCGTACCAGTCGAGCAGGGTAACTTCCTTGCCGAGGTAGCGCTGCATGGCGAGGCCAAACAGCGGATGCGCCCGGGTCGCGATCGCAAAATCCTTGCGGTCAAGATCTCGGCCCTTCTGGTAGAGCGCTTCGACCTCATCCATCATGCCGCCAAGCATCGTCTTGAGCCGCGTCTCGACTTCGTTGACGGCGGCAAGGTCGATGCCGGCCTCGGCCAGCGCACCCTTGACGTCGTCGAGCTCCTCCTTGATGGCGAGCCAGGCGATGTCCCGCTCGCGCAGGAAGGTGATGCTCCGGTGCAGCCGTTGGTACCAGGGGCACTTGGCCTTGAGCATGTCACCATTGGCGAACTGCACGACGAAGCCCTCCCGACCGTTCATCTCGGCCAGCGACTCAAGCGCGCCGGCCAGCGACAGGCCGTCAAACCGCTCGACCAATGGGACCCTGTGCCGCACGATCAGGTCATGAATGGCATGGCCTGGATCCAGCATCACATAGGCACCCGTGACGTTGTCCCGCACGTGGAGCAGGCGCAGCGCCGCGGCCTCCGGGGCGACGACGATACGCGCCTGCGGATGCGTCAGCTCGAAGATCGCGGTCAGCCCGCTGCTGGCGACCTCCTCGGCGAAGGTCTGGATGCCGGCGTTCTGGCTTGAATCAAGCAGGTTGGCTGTGAGCTTCACGACCGCGGAGTCGAACGACTTCCGCGACCGCCACGCGAGCTTGCCGTCGATCCGGGCGGTCGCGATCATGCTGCCGTCGATCTTGTCGAAGATTGCGACGATGTCGTCGCGCGCAAGCACCCGGTCCGGAAACAGCGATTCCTTCTCGCCGAGATTGAAGAACTTGTGCAGCGGCCGCGAGACGATCTGCCCCTTGCCGTCGAACGCGATGCCCCGGCACTCCAGCGCCTCGATCGAGTCGAAGGTCTTGGAATCCGAGAACAGATAGCAGCCGAGCGTGATGCCGTTGGGCTGGGTGAGAAACCGGATCTCCTTCTTGCCGGCCACCGCCGGCTGGATGTCGGAGATATGATGGACGATCTTGAACATGACGTACTCCGCAAACTGCAATGAAAGCCATGCGCTTGCGGAGTTCGCCCGAGATGGCCGGGTGCGTCCGGCCGTCTCCATCGTCTCCGCTTACGCGACGCGTCTTGCCGCACCCGCCTTCGTCAAAATTCCGTCGAGACAATCGATCATCTCGGCGATCTCTGCCTTCGCGACATTCAGCGCCGGCATGAAGCGCAGGGTGTCGACCTGCGGGGCATTGAGCAGCACGCCGGCTTCGAATGCCTGCGCGACGATGCCGGGCGCGATCGGCAGCTTGAGGTCGAGCGCGAGCAACAGGCCGCGCCCCCGCACGCCGCCGAGCCCGTGCCGGGCCGAGACCTTCTGCAGCTCGCTTTCGAGCAGGAGGCCGGTCTCGGCGACCTGTTTCAGGAAGTCCGGCTTGGAGACCTCCTCGAGCACCGCGAGGCCCGCCGCACACATGATCGGGTTGCCGTTGAACGTGCCGCCCTGGTCGCCGTGCTCGAAGCAGGAGGCGCGTTCGGTCGCGAGCAGGGCTGCGAGTGGCACGCCGCCGCCGATGCCCTTGCCGAGCGTCATGATGTCAGGCGCGATGCCTGCGTGCTCATAGTGGAAGAGCTTTCCGGTCCGGCCCATGCCGGTCTGGATCTCGTCGAAAATGAGCAAGAGGCCGTGCGCCTCGGTCAGCGCGCGCAGCTCTTGCAGGAACGCATCGGTCGCGGGCCACACGCCGGACTCACCCTGGATCGGTTCGAGCATCACGGCGACGGTGTTGTCGTTGATCAGCGCTTCGACCGAGGCGATGTCGTTCAGCTTCGCCTTCTTGAAGCCGGCGACCTTCGGCTCGAACAGCGGCTCGAACGCCTTCTTGCCCGAGGCCGACATCGTCGCGAGCGTGCGGCCGTGGAACCCGCCTTCGAAGCTGATGATCTCGAACGCGCCGTTCCTGTGCAGGCTGCCATATTTGCGCGCGAGCTTGATCGCGCCCTCATTGGCTTCGGCACCGGAGTTGGCAAAGAACACCTGGTCGAATGCACTGTTTGCGACCAGCGCCTCGGCAAGCTTCAGGCTCGGCTCGTTGTAGAAGGCCGGGCTCGGCGTCAGCAGCCGCTTGGCCTGCGCGCCAAGCGCGTCGGCGACCACCGCCGGGGAGTGGCCAAGGCAGTTGACGGCCCAGCCCTGCACGAAGTCGAGATAGCGCTTGCGGCTGTCGTCCCAGAGGTAGGAGCCCGCGCCGCGGACGAACACGGCCTTCGGCCGTGCGGTGATGTCCATCAGCGCGTCGTACGGATGCGTCGTCATGTCGAACTCCTCTGGAGGCGGGTGGAAATGGGGTGCAAAAAGCAGAAAGGCCGCACCTTGCGGGTGCGGCCTTCTCGAAAACCTCGGCTGAATTCAGTGGTTCAGCGGCGTCCTCGGACATGGCGCACCCTCTCGTCGTCGCGGGAGCGACGGCGGAGCATTTCGGTGCGCTGGTTGGTCCGGTTGATCATGGGGCGCGTCGGTACAGCCGAATGGCAGGGTTTGTCAAGCGGGTGTTTTGCAAGACACAGCCCTCGCGTGCACCGCTCAGGTCAGGTGCGGCGCTTCCTCGGCGTCGTCGTGGCCCCAATCGGCAGCCGCAATCGAGGTGTCGATCAGCTCGCCGCGCAGCAGCTTGAGCGGCGAATTCCAGTACAGTGCGATGTTGTGAAAGGGGTCGGTCAGGACCTTGAACATCCAGACGAGGCCGGTCGTGGCATCGCGTGTCACGAACAGCTGGAGCATGCGCGCAAGACCACCGCCGATGCCGATCGCGAGCCAGAGCGCGCCGACGTGACGGATGAAATCGAGACGCGAGACCGGCGGATCGAACAGCCCGAACAGGGAAGGGAACGCATACAGCGCAACCGGCGCGCTGCCCCACACCAGCAGCAGGACGATCTTGCGGCTCTGGTTGTAGCCGACTTTCACCGCTTCCTTGTAATCGTTGCTGACGTCGTTGACGGAATCATAGCCGTTCGGCTCGAAGAAGAAATGCCCGGTCTGCCGCGTCAGCATCGCAAGCCAGCCGACGAGGCCCGCGAGCGCTGCGTCCTTGAACAGCAGTGCGTAGCAGCCGAGGAAGATGACGGCGCTGATCAGGTGTAGCGTCTGGTTGACAGTGCTCTGGTGATAGAAGCGGTAATCGTCGAAGCGCTGCGTGCGCAGCATGTTCGAGAGGCGGCTCATCCTCGTTTCCTCGCTCGCGTTGAAAACGTCGGGAGAGTTAGGACGAGTCCGTGACCTCCGCGTGAATGCACTATAGTGTCACACGGCGTGGGCGCAGATTGCCCGCACCCGATACCGACCTTTTCCGGCCCATTTCATCGCTCGCCCCGCAGAACCATCGCGCCGCTGGCGCGTTTGTGATCGAGGCGCGCGAATTGGTTCGAACCGGACGCAACCCGGCTCAGACCAAGAGGGGCGGGACCAACCAGATAGTTTTCGACCTTGTCCGACACGTCTTATCCCATCGACCTCGACAGCGTGCGCGGCGCATTTCCGCCGGGCCTCGAAGCGCCTCCGCTGCTGGTCGATTTTGCCGCCTGGCTCAACGGGCGCCCCTGGGGCAGCGTTGGCTGCTTCTCCCTGCAGGGCCAGTTTTCCGATTCCGCCCCGATCGTCGACGGCAGTCCGTTGCGCGACAGGTTCTCGCTGTTCATGCGTCTGCCGGACGGCTCGGCTGTCGGCGGCTGGTACGGCGCGGGTCTTGACCGCGACAATCCACCGATCGTCGGTCTGGGCTCCGAGGGCGATTACGAGCTGCTGGCACCGAGCCTCGACGTCTTGCTGGCCAAGCTGACGTCGCAAACCTTCGACGACGCCTGGAGCGATCTGAAGCCCCATGACGAGGTCGAGCCTCAAACGGTCGAGCTTGCGCAATGGCTTGTCGGACAGCCGGCCGGCGACGGCACGGCGTGCGATGACGGCGCGCCTGATATGCCCGACTTCCGCGGCTTCATGGAAAAGTGGAGCAGGGATCGGGAGGATTATTGGGCCAATCATCGCCTGATGGCTGAACTCGGCTGGCGCCTGGCTGCCCATCTGCCCAAGGGCAAGAAGCCTTGGGACCAGACGCGCTTCGAGGTCGCGATCGTCGGCAAGCAGTATCAGGCGAGCGTGTTGACACGCGGCCCGCAGCCGTTCGAGGAGGCCGTCTCGATCGAATCCCTGCTGCGCGATCTGCGCGAGGAGATGCGCAAGGCGCAGCCCGAGCTTGGGCTGTGGTACGCGATGAAGTTCGGTCTTTATGCCGACGGCCGCGTCATGCCGAGCTTCGAATACGATGTGCGTCCCACCATCGACGGCGCGCCGGCGCTGCTATCCGAGGCAAAAGCTGATCTTGTGCGGGCACCGCGCCCGGAGCGCTGGGTGCCGAAATGGCTGGTGGAAGCCTGAAGCTCGGATTCCCGCGATGCTGCCGCCGAGCCGGCGCGCCGAAATCTTCCGCTGTCACTCCATCTTGACGCCGCGGGAACGGCACCTTCGAGCCTCCTTGCGATACCCCTTGACTTAGAGTGCGCTCGAAGGGGTATCTGTACGTGCGTCAGTACGAGAACGGGCACCCATGAAGATCGGCGACCTCGCAAAACGAACCGGCTTGTCGACGCACACGTTGCGCTATTACGAGCGCATCGGGCTGCTGCCATACGCAGACCGGGATCGTTCCGGCCAGCGCGACTTCGACGCATCGATCCTCACATGGATCGAATTCCTCGGTCGGCTCAAGACCACGGGAATGCCGATCCGGGACATGTTGCGTTATGCGGCGCTTCGTGATGAAGGCGAGGTCACCGGACCTGCCCGGCGGCAGATGCTGGAAATCCACCGGGAACAGGTTCGCACGCAGATTGCCGAACTCCAGGAATGCCTGCTCGTCCTTGATACCAAGATCGCCGGCTATGCCGGCGGCGAACAGAGGACGAAGGAAAATGACGCACGCCCAAACACAAGCCGAAAGCCGCTTCGATCGCGGCCAGCGGGCTCTGTCACGCATTGACGGCAGTGCCGGTGAGAAGGTCATCGCTTCGCTCGCCGACATCGCCCCGGACTTCGCACGATACGTGATCGAGTTTCCCTTCGGCGACATCTACTGTCGCCCGGGCCTCGGCCTGCGCGATCGAGAGATCGCGACGGTCGCCGCGCTGACGGCGCTCGGAAATGCCGCGCCTCAGCTCAAAGTGCATATCGAGGCGGGTCTGAACGTCGGGCTGTCTCGCGACGAGATCGTGGAGATCATGATGCAGATGGCCGTCTATGCGGGCTTCCCGGCGGCGCTGAACGGACTGTTCGCAGCCAAGGAGGTGTTCGCCGCGCATGATGCGAAAGCGGTCCCGTCATCCTGAGGTGCGAGGCTCGCGATGCGAACGCATCGCGAGCGGAGCCTCGAAGGATGAGCGGCCGGGATGCAGCCGGGCCGTCGTCCTTCGAGGCTCACTCTACGGCGCGGTTGCGCCGCAGAGCGAGCGCCTCAGGATGACGGTGATGAAGCGTGACGGAAGCCGTCAGAACCCCGCGACGCTGCCGTGCAGATCGTATTGATCCGCGCGCTCGATCTTGGCGGTGACGATCTCGCCGACCCGCAAGGGGCGGCGGCTCGTGAGGTATACCGCGCCGTCGATCTCCGGCGCATCGGCCTTCGAGCGGCCCTTGGCCACGGTCGGACCGACCTCGTCGATGATGATCTGCTGGCGCGTGCCGACCTTGCGTTTCAGCCGGCGCGTGGAGATCTTCTGCTGGCGGGCCATCAGCGCGTTGTAGCGCTCCTGCTTGACCTCTTCTGGCACCGGGTTCTCGATCGCGTTCGAGGTCGCGCCCGCAACCGGCTCGTATTTGAAGCAGCCGAGACGATCGATCTCGGCCTCATCCAGCCAATTGAGCAGGTATTCGAAATCGGCGTCGGTCTCGCCGGGGAAGCCGACGATGAAGGTCGAGCGCAGGGCGAGATCAGGACATTCCTCGCGCCAGCGCTTGATGCGTGCCAGCGTCTTGTCCTGGGCCGCCGGCCGCTTCATCGCCTTCAGCACCTCGGGGCTCGCATGCTGGAACGGGATGTCGAGATAGGGCAGCACCTTGCCCTCGTTCATCAGCGCGATGACTTCGTCGACATGCGGGTAGGGGTAGACATATTGCAGCCGGACCCAGGCCCCGAGCTCGCCGAGCTCGCGCGCGAGGTCGAGGAACTTGGCGCGGACCTGGCGGTCCTTCCACGGGCTCTCGGCATATTTGAGATCGACGCCATAGGCCGAGGTGTCTTGCGAGATCACCAGCAGCTCCTTGACGCCGGCGCCGACCAGGCGCTCGGCCTCGCGCAGCACGTCGTTGGCCGGGCGCGAGACGAGGTCGCCGCGCAGCTTCGGGATGATGCAGAAGGTGCAGCGGTTGTTGCAGCCCTCGGAGATCTTCAAATAGGCGTAGTGGCGCGGCGTCAGCTTGATGCCCTGCGGCGGCACCAGGTCCACGTGTGGGTTGTGGGCGGGCGGCAGCGCGCGATGCACGGCGTCGAGCACGCTCTCATATTGCTGCGGGCCGGTGATGGAGAGCACGGCGGGATAGGCCTGCTCGATCTGCTCCGGCTCGGCGCCCATGCAGCCGGTCACGATCACCTTGCCGTTCTCGGCCATGGCCTCGCCGATCGCCGAGAGCGATTCCTGCTTGGCGCTGTCGAGGAAGCCGCAGGTGTTGACGATGACGATGTCGGCCCCGTCATGCTTGCGGGCGAGCTCATAGCCCTCTGCGCGCAGGCGCGTGATGATGCGCTCTGAATCCACCAATGCCTTGGGACACCCGAGCGACACGAAGCTGACCTTGGGCGCAGCCGTCTGATCCATATCCGATCTGCCTGATTGACCGGCCTGAGCTAGTCCCAATTGCCCACAATTACAACCCTTTGCAGGGCGTTCCGGCGTGCTATGGATGAATCACCTGCCGTGAGTGAGCCATGAGCGCCGAACAGTCGCCCAAAATCGTGATTGTCGACGAGAGCCCGATCCGGGCCGCGATCCTCCAGGAGGGGTTGCGGGAGGCCGGATTCACGCAGGTCGTCCATATCAGCGAGATGCAGAGCCTGCTCGCTCGTATTTATGCGGTCGACCCCGACATCATCCTGATCGATCTGGAGAACCCCAGCCGCGACGTGCTGGAGGCGATGTTCCAGGTCAGCCGCGCCGTAAAGCGGCCGATCGCGATGTTCGTCGACCAGAGCGATTCAGCCTCGATCCAGGCCTCGGTCGAGGCGGGGGTATCCGCCTATATCGTTGACGGACTGAGGAAGGAGCGCATCAAGCCGATCCTCGACCTCTGCGTGTCCCGCTTCAACGCCTTCGCCAGGCTTCAGGAGGAGCTCGATCGCACCAAGTCGCAGCTCGAGGACCGCAAGATCATCGAGCGCGCCAAGGGCATCCTGATGAAGGTGAAGGCCCTCACCGAGGACGAGGCCTATGTGCTGCTGCGCTCCACCGCGATGCGCGAGAAGAAGAAAATCGGCGAGATCGCCCAGTCGATCATCACCGCGTCGGAGATGCTGAAATGACGACCCCCCTCCGCATCGGGTTCATTCCGCTGGTCGATGCCGCAGCCCTGATCGTTGCCGTCGACAAGGGATTTGCCGCCGCCGAAGGCCTCGAAGTCGAGCTGGTGCGCGAGGTGTCGTGGTCCAACGTCCGCGACAAGCTCAATATCGGCCTGTTCGACGCGGCCCATCTGCTCGCGCCCGTGGCGATCGCGTCCTCGCTCGGGCTCGGCCATGTCAAGGTGCCGATCGCCGCGCCCTTCAATCTCGGCATCAACGGCAATGCCATCACGGTGTCGCCGGCGCTCCATGCGGCGCTGATGGAGGAGATCGACGGCGATCGCTTCGATCCCATGGTCACGGCGAGAGCGCTGGCGAAGCTGGTGGCCAAGCGGCGCAAGGCCGGGGCAGAGCCGCTGACCTTCGGTATGACCTTCCCGTTCTCGACCCACAATTATCAGCTGCGGTTCTGGATGGCGGCGGCTGGCGTCGATCCTGACGAGGATGTACGCCTCGTCGTGTTGCCGCCGCCTTACATGGTCGACAGTCTCGCCAATGGCCATGTCGATGCATTCTGCGTCGGCGCGCCCTGGAATTCGGTCGCGGTCGATCTCGGCATCGGCCACATCCTGCATTTCGTCTCCGACATCCTGGTGCGCGCCGCCGAAAAGGTGCTGGCGGTCCGTCAGGTCTGGGCCGACAAGAACCCCGACGTGGTCGCAAGCCTCGTGCGTGCGGCGGTGAAGGGGGCCGAGTTCATCGAGCAGCCCGCGAACCTCACTGAGGCGGCGCAGATCCTGGCGCGGCCCGAGCGGATCGGCGTCGATGCCGAAGTCATCCAGCGCACCCTGACCGGGCGCCTGAAGATTTCCCCTGACGGCACCTTCCGCGAAAGCGGCCGCTACCTTCTGGTGGGACGGGAGGAGGCGGGGCGCCCCGATCCGGTCCAGGCCGCCTGGCTCTATGCGCAGATGGTGCGGTGGGGGCAGACCGCGCTCACGTCCGAAGGCGTCAAGACGGCGATGTCCGTGTTCAGGCCGGACCTTTACGACGCGGCGCTGGGCCGCCGGCCGCCCGAGCAGGATCCCGCGGCGTTCGGGGCATTCGCCGGCCCGGTGTTCGATCCCGACAACATCCGAGGGCATCTTGAGGCCTTCGAGGTGGGGCGCTGGAAGGCCTGATTCGGCCCTGCATTATTTTTGAGCAAATTCTGTCATCGGCTAAATTTTGAGCCGCGTGCTCGAATTTCGTGAGCCATGGGCGGCCCGGGATTATCCGGACAGGTCCCTAATCATTTGAAATCACTGCAATCCCGCTTTGGTGAAAGCTGGCACGCAACTTGTATGTTGCACTGCGGCCAGCATGTCACAGATGCCTGCTGAGCCAAGTCCCGCAGCAACGAAGCTGATCGGACCGTTGGGTGCAAAGCCGGCTCTTGAGCCAGCCCAAAGCCTCGCGGGTCGCGCAATTTTCCGTCGATACCACCCAGGTGGCCGCAGGAGCTTCGTTACTTCCCATGAAACTCGAAACAGTCTCAGTCGACTTTACCGACGAGCAGAAGCGCTATCTCGAAGGTTTTACGACCGGTCTTCAGATCAGCCGGGTCGGGCGCGGCCTTGGCGGCGGCGCCGGCAAGGCGAATGCCGAGCCCACCGGTCCCGATGCCGTGCACATCAAGGCGCAGGACAAGGTGATCGCGTCGGGCAAGAAGCTTGCCGACCAGGAGAAGTTCAAGCGCGACGAGCATCCCTTCGATGCTTATCCGCGGTTGCGCCAGCAGGCGCTCGACAACAGCCCGCCGAGCCCGGCGGATAATTTCCGCTGGCGCTATTACGGCATCTTCTACGTCGCGCCGACGCAGGACTCCTACATGTGCCGCCTGCGCATTCCGAACGGCATCATGAAGCACTGGCAGCTGTCCGGTCTTGCCGATCTCGCCGACGAGCTCTGCGGCCCCTATAGCCACGTCACCACGCGCGCCAATCTGCAGCTCCGCGAGATCCCGCCGAAACACGCCGTGAAGCTGCTCGAGGGCATCCAGGAACTCGGCCTGTGCTCGCGCGGCTCCGGCGCCGACAACATCCGCAACGTGACCGGAACGCCGACGGCGGGCATCGATCCGCAGGAAATCCTCGACACGCGGCCCTATGCGCGTGAGTGGCACTACCACATCCTCAACGATCGCTCGCTCTACGGCCTGCCGCGCAAGTTCAACGTCGCCTTCGACGGCGCCGGCAGGATCGCTGTGCTCGAGGAGACCAACGACATCGCTTTCACCGCCTATGAAGTGAAGGACGGTTTTGGCGTGGAGCCGGGCGTCTGGTTCCGGCTCGGCCTCGGCGGCATCACCGGCCACAAGGACTTTGCCAAATACTCCGGCATCATCGTCAAGCCGGAGCAGGCGACCGCTGTCGCCGACGCCATCGTGCGCGTGTTCATCGACCATGGCGACCGCACCAACCGCAACAAGGCGCGGCTGAAATACGTGCTCGACGCCATGGGCCATGACGGCTTCCTCAAGCTGGTCGAGGAGCGGCTGAAGACGTCGTTCACGCGCGTGCCGGAAGAAGCCTTCGCGCCGCGGCCTGCGGCGGATCGCATGGCCCATGTCGGCGTGCACAAGCAGAAGCAGGACGGTCTCAACTGGATCGGCGTGTCGCTCACGCTCGGCAAGCTCAGCTGCGACCAGATGCGGGGCCTTGCCAAGGTCTCGCGCGACCTCGGCGACGGCGAGATCCGCCTGACGGTCTGGCAGAACCTCTTGATCTCAGGCGTGCGCGACGAGAATGTCGAGCTTGCCGTTGCCGCGATCAAGCAGATCGGGCTCGCGGTCGAGGCTTCTCACATCCGCGCCGGACTGATCGCCTGCACCGGCAATGCCGGCTGCCGTTTCGCCGCTGCCAATACCAAGCGCAACGCCGCCGAGATCGGCGACTGGTGCGAGCCGCGCGTCGCCATGGACAAGCCGGTCAACATCCACGTCACCGGCTGCCATCATTCCTGCGCGCAGCACTACATCAGCGACATCGGCCTGATCGGTGCGCGCGTGCCGATCAACGATGAGGATACGGTCGAGGGCTATCACCTCTTCACCGGCGGCGGGTTCGGTCCCGATGCGGATGTCGGGCAGGAGGTCTATCACGACCTCAAGGCCGAGGACGCACCGAAGACGGTCGAGGGACTGCTCAAGGCCTATATGGCCCACCGCGCCACGCCTGACGAAACCTTCCTCTCCTTTGCGCGCCGCCATGACGGCGAGACGCTGCGCAAGCTTGCCGATGCACAGGTGTCCGCATGAACCAGATCACCCCTCCGCCGAGACTCGATATCATTCCTCCCAGCGCCCCGTTCTCCGACGCGCAGCGGTCCTGGCTGAACGGCTTCTTTGCCGGGCTGCTGTCGCCTGATGTGGCTGCGCCCCTGTCGGCGGAGCAGGGCGCCGCCATCATGCAGGCCGGTGACGGCGACGACGGTGAAGCGCCGTGGCATGACCAGACCATGCCGATCGCCGACCGGATGAAGCTCGCCGAGGGCCGCCCCGTGCGCCGCAAGATGATGGCGGCCATGGCGCAGCAGGATTGCGGCCAGTGCGGCTACAATTGCCACGACTATTCCGAGGCGATCGCGAGCCGCAGCGAGGCGCGGCTCAATCTCTGCGTCCCCGGCGGCAAGGAAACCGCGCGGATGCTGAAATCGCTGTACGAGGAGCTCGACAAGGCGCCCGCAGCGAAAGCCCCCGAGAAGGCGGACGCGGTGACCGCGCCGGCCGTGACCGTGACCATCGCCGAGCCCGGCCGGTCGCGCGACAATCCGACCGAGGCGACCTTCCTGTCGCGCCGTCTGCTCAACAAGGGCAAGTCGGAGAAGGAGACCTACCACGTCGAGTTCGATCTGTCCGAGAGCAAGCTCGACTACGTCGTCGGTGACAGTTTTGGCGTGTTCGCGCGCAACGATGTCGGCCTCGTCGATCAGATCATCGCGCTGCTCGGCGCCTCCCACACCACCAAGGTCAACGGCAAAACGTTGCGCGAGGTGCTGATCGACGACGTCTCGCTGTCGCCGGCACCGGACTCGCTGTTCGAGCTGATCTCCTTCATCACCGGCGGGGCGGCGCGCGAGAAGGCAAGGGCGCTGGCGCAGGGCGAGGATCCCGATGGCGATGCGGCGACGCTCGACGTGATGGCCGCGCTGCAGAAGTTCTCCGGCACGCGGCCGCATCCGGAGGCCTTCGTCGAGGCGCTGGAGCCGCTGCAGCCGCGACTCTACTCGATCTCCTCGTCGCACAATGCGACGCCCGGAAAGCTCTCGCTGACGGTCGATTCCGTGCGCTACGTGATCGGCAAGCGCAAGCGCATCGGTGTCGCCTCGACCTTTCTCGGCGAGCGCATCAATGAGGGCGAGAAGCTCAAGGTCTATGTGCAGAAGGCACATAATTTCGGCCTGCCGCAGGATCCGAAGACGCCGATCATCATGGTCGGCCCCGGCACGGGCATCGCCCCGTTCCGTGCCTTCCTGCTCGACCGCAAGGCGACCGGCGCGCCCGGCAAGAACTGGCTGTTCTTCGGCCATCAGCGCAGCGATTGCGATTTCTTCTACCAGGACGAGCTCAACGCGATGAAGACCTCGGGTCAATTGACGCGGTTGTCGCTGGCCTGGTCGCGCGACGGCGAGAAGAAGTTCTACGTGCAGGACCGCATGCGCGAGGTCGGCCGCGAGCTGTGGACGTGGCTCGCCGAAGGCGCGCATTTCTACATCTGCGGCGATGCCAAGCGCATGGCCAAGGACGTCGAGCGCGCGCTGGTCGACATCGTCGCCCAGTTCGGCGCGCGTTCGACCGACGAGGCCGTCAGTTTCGTCGCCGAGCTCAAGAAGACCGGGCGATTCCAGGCTGACGTGTACTGACCGTCGTCGCTCAACGTTCGCCGAGCCGGTTCCAACTGGCTCGGATTTGAACGAATAAGATTCTCGGAATCCGCGTCTGGAGAGAATTTACCTCTGTGATGCGGCCTTCTCGGAGGAGGCGCATCGCTATTTTCGCCACCGTCTTGCTTCCCGCCCTGGTTGATCCCTCATAATCCCGCAAATGGGGCGTTGGAGATCGACCATGCGCGAGCTATCGGCGGAAGCTAGGTTGCACTTCTACGCGCGCTCACTGTCACGCCGGACCGTGGCGAACGCCCATCACCTTGGGCTCTACAGCGCCTTCGCCGTCATCGCCGCGATCGTGTTCGGCACGCTGTCGGTGCACCCGTTCTAGGTTGTCGTTCCGGGGCGGCGAAGCCGAACCCGGAACCTCGAGATTCCGGGTCTGATGCTTCGCATCATCCCGGAATAACGACAAACATCACCCGCGCTTGAACGGCGCCACTTCTATGCCGGCTTCCTTCAACGCCTGACGCAAGGTCCGCGCGATCTCGACGGCGCCGTGCGTGTCGCCGTGGATGCACACCGTATCCGTGCGCATCTTGATGACCTTGCCGGTCACCGACACCACCGCGCCGTCCTGCACCATGCGCACCACTCGGTCGGCGATCGCCTTGGCGTCGTGCAGCACCGCGCCGGGCTTCTTGCGCGAGACGAGGTTGCCGTCGTCCTCATAGGCGCGATCGGCGAACACCTCGTGCACAACAGGCAGATTGGCGTCCTCGCCTGCTTTCACCAGCTTTGAATTGGCGAGCACGACGAAGATCAAGCTGGGGTCGACCGCCTTGATGCCGGCGGCGATCGCCTTCGCCGTCATGTCGTCCTCGCAGGCGACGTTGGAGAGCGCGCCGTGCGCCTTCACATGCGTGACCTTGTGGCCCGCCGCGGTCGCGATCGCCTGCAACGCGCCGATCTGGTAGGCGACGAGGTTTTCGATCTCGGAAGCCTTCAGGCCCGCGATCGGATGCCGGCCGAAGCCGTGCAGGTCGCGGTAGCCGGGATGGGCGCCGACCGAGACGCCGCGCGCCTTCGCCAGCTCGACCGTCCGGCGCATGATGTCGGGGTCGCCGGCATGGAAGCCGCAGGCGACGTTGACCGAGCTTGCCAGCTCGATCATCGCGGCGTCGTTGCCCATCTCCCACGCGCCAAAACCTTCGCCGAGGTCGCAATTGAGATCGATCGTCTTCATGGGTGCTCTCCGCCTCTGGTCTTGTCGTTACGTTTAGGGCTCCGCGGTGACCTGCCAGGTTCCGGCATCGACGGCGCTCACCGCATAGCCGGCGACGTTGGCGTCGCTGAGCGCCTCGATGTTCAGCGCGACGCCGTCGGCCGCGCGCAGGCGATCGGGCAGGTTCTTGATCATTTGCGCGAATTTGCGCGCCTCGTCCTGCGCCTCGGCCATGCTGACGGCCTTGAAGCGGAACGCCGTTCCCGCCGAGGTCTGGGCGAGGCGGCCGATGTCGGCGGTGATCACGGTGGCGATCTTTGGATAGCCGCCCGAGGTGCCGCGGTCCATCATCAGCGCGATCGGTGCGCCGTTGCCGGGCACCTGGATGCTGCCATTGACGGTGCCGTCGGAGACGATGTTGTGGCCGTGAAGATGCTTGATCGCGGGACCTTCGAGCCGGTAGCCCATGCGGTCCGAGGTCGCCGAGATCTTCCACTCGCTATCCAGGAACAGCGCCTTGTTGGCGTCGTCGAACTCGTCGTCCTGCGGCCCCAGCACGACGCGGATCGGACCGCTCGGGGGCTTCGGCAACTCGATCCGCAGCTCCGGCGTGCCGCTCGCGGCATCGACCGTGAAGTCGTCGCCGGCCTGAAGCGGGCGCGGGTAGGGGCTGCCGAGACCGGCGCGGGCATTCACCGCGAGACTGCCGAACACCGTCTCGCCCTTGATGGCGCCTTCGATGGCGAGATACGTGAACGCACCGCCGCGGGCAAAACCCAGCGTCAGTGTCTCGCCGTCCTTCAGCGTCACCGACGAGTCCATGGCGAGCGGGTTTCCTGCGACGTCCGCATTGCGAGGCGCGCCTGAAATCGCGACGCGCACGGCGCCATCGCGCGCGGTGAAGGACGCGCCAAACGGGCCGATCTCCACGGCCGCTGCGAACGGCTCGTTGCCGACGAGCGTATTCGCCGCGGCCAGCGATAGCCGGTCCATCGCGCCGCTGACCGTCAGGCCATAGCGCTGCGCGCCGTGGCGGCCGCCGTCCTGAACGGAGCTTGCCGGCCCGATGCTGGCGACGACGAGCCGGCTCATGCGTTCACCTGCTCGGCGACGATCTCGCCGGCCTCGGCGGCGCGGTCCAGTTCCTCAAAGCTCTTGTGGTCGATGGCGAAGAACGTCACGCGATCACCGGGTTCAGTCAGGAAGGTCGGGTTGCGGTGGAGCTGATAGGTTCGCACCGGCGTGCGGCCGAGCAGATGCCAGCCGCTGGGGGCGGCGAGGCACTGGATGCCGGCCTGGACGCCGCCGATCGAGATCGTGCCGGCCGGCGTCAGCAGCCGCGGCGATTGCCGGCGCGACATGTGCAGGGATTTGTCGAGGCCGCTGAGATAGGACCAGCCCGGCGTGAAGCCGATCATGGCGACCTTGTAGTCGCCGCCCGCATGCCGGGCGACGATGTCGTCGGGCGTGGTGCTCAGCGCCTTGGCGACATCCTCGAGATCGATGCCATGCTCGCCGCCATAGGCGACGGGAATGCGCCAGCGGCGTGCCTTGGTCACCGGCGGCGGCGGCTGGATCGCGATCGGAAGCAGCTTGTCGCCGAGCGCATCGAAACCGATCTTGCAAGGGTCGTAATGCACCAGCAGCGAGCGATAGGTCGGCACCGTCTCGGTGATGCCGTCGATGGGGCTTGCGGCGAGCGCCTTGTCGAGCGCCAGCACGCGCTGGTTGGCGTCGTCGTCGATGGTGCGGCTGAACTCGACCGTGACGGCGCTGTCGCCACTGGGCAGAAGGCGGGGCGGGGGAAGCGTCGCGGCCATGAGCTGTCGAAGAGCTGTCGAAATCGGGCTTCGGGAGAGCGCGGGCTCGAGCTCGAGTTCCGCCTCACCCCTGCTTCGCGTAAATGCGCCCGCAAGTCCAATAAATTAATCCGGGGGGATACGATAAAGCCTTGTTATCGCGGCGCATAACGGCCCGGCTCTGCATTTCTGCAGGTCTATTGGCCCTTGACGCAAAGCTCGCGGCTCGCAAGATGCGCGCGTTCTTTCCTGCACCTCGGAGCTCGTTCTCGTCCATGTCGCTGTCCCCCGAAGCCCGCAAGACCCTCGCCGGCATCACCACTGCCACCATCACCACGGTCCTGCTCAAGAAGGGCCTGCGCAATGTGTGGATGCGGGGCGCGCGGCCGCTGCGCCCGGGCCTGCCGCGCCTGGTGGGACCGGCGTTCACGCTGCGCTTCGTGCCGGCGCGCGAGGATCTGGCGACACCGGAATCCTGGTCCTCGCCGATCTCGACCCGCACCGCGATCGAGGCGATGCCCGAGGGCTGCATTGCCGTGGTCGACGCCATGGGCATCACCGACGCCGGCATCTTCGGCGACATTCTCTGCGCCCGCATGGTCAAGCGCGGCGTCACCGCGCTCGTCACCGACGGCGTCGTGCGTGATGTCGAGGGTGTGCTCGGCACCAATCTTCCGGTGTGGTGCGACGGCTATGCCGCGCCGCCGTCGGTTGCGGGCCTGACCTTCGTCGGCTGGGGTGAGCCGATCGGCTGTGGCGGCGTTGCCGTTTTCCCGAACGACATCGTCGTCGCCGACCAGGACGGCTGCGTGCTGATCCCGCAAGCGATGCTCGATCACGTGCTCAACGAGGGCGTCGAGCAGGAGCGGATGGAAGCCTGGATCGTCAACGAGGTGAACAACGGCGCCGCGCTGCCCGGTCTCTATCCCATGAACGCCGAAACCAAGGCGCGCTACGCCGCCAGCAAGAAGTAACAGGAAACGAGGTAACCCCCATGGACATCACGCTCGCCGGCACGCGGCCAACCCGCCGCGCGCCGAAGGAACACTTCACCGGCACCGTGTTGCAGGATCCCATCAACATGGCGCCCGCGCCGGCGCGGTTGAACGTCTCGCGCGTCGCATTCGAGCCCGGCGCCCGCACCAACTGGCACCATCATCCGCTCGGGCAGACGCTCTACGTGATTTCCGGCGTCGGCCGCGTCCAGACCAAGGGCGGGCCGGTGCAGGAAATCCGTCCCGGCGACACCGTCTGGATTCCGCCGGGTGAAGTGCACTGGCACGGCGCCTCGCCGACCAACAGCATGTGCCACATCGCCATGCAGGAAGCGCTCGACGGCGTCTATTCGACCTGGCTTGAGCCGGTCACGGACGCTGAATACGGCGCGCCGCTGGGCTAGCCTCCCGTGTCCCGGACAAGATGCATCGCCTATGGCGATGCGTCGCTGATCCGGGACCCAGACCTTCCAGCGATCAAAATGCTGGGTCCCGGCTCTGCGCAGCAACGCTGGCCGTTGCCGCTTGTCCGGGACACAAGGCATTACATTCTCTCTGCCGTCCACGTGCCCGTGCACAGCGCGCCGCGCCAGGTGCCGGAGCCGGAACTGCCGCTGAGGCGGCCGAAGCCGACGGCGCGCTTGATGCCGGTGCTCAAGGTGACGTTGATGCTGCCGGCGTCCGCGACGCGGCCCGACGCCGACACTGCGGCGTTGCTCGATGCGATCAGGCCGTTGCTGATGCCGATCGCGACGGTCGCGCCGTTGCCGCAAGTCTCGCTCGATGAGGCGATGCGGACATTCCATGCACCGTCGAAAGTGGAGGTCGCCGCGCCTGCCTGCGTCAGCGGGAAGGCGATGGCGACGATGGTGGCGAAGAGACCTTTGCGAAAGCCGTTCATGACACGCCCCTTGGGTGACCATGCGGGGAACCTGACATGGGCGCGGAACCGGCGATGTGAGACCCGTCACGCGCGCGGGAGGCTCTGTGAGGTAGCGCGCCTCGCCAATCTCGCGGCAAAAGCAAAGGGGCCCGGTTCGCGGGCCCCTTGCAGTCGGATCGTCGATGTCGAAACTCAGTTCACCCGCGTCCAGGTCTGGCCGCCGCAGAACATGCCGCCGAAGGCGCAGCCCTGCACGCGCAGGCGGTCGGTGCCCTTCATCGCGATGGTCGAATCGTAGGTCGAGCCGGAGTTCGGATCGAGGATGCGGCCGGACCATTTCTGGTCCTTGCCGGGCTTCATGTTGATCAGGACCTGCTCGCCGTTCTGGTTCGATTTGCTGTCGACCGAATAGCCACAGAGATTGCTGCCGCACTGCTCGATGCGGACCTTGCCTTCCTTCTCCTCGGTGAGCCAGATCCCGAGCGGTGAATTGAGATCGCGGGTGGGCGCAGCCGCCGGGGCAGGCGGAGCCACGGCCGCAGCCTGAACCGGGGCAGGTGCGGGGGTCGCCGGAGCGGGGGCCGGAGGCGGCGCAGGAGGGGCCGCGGCTACGGTCGGGGCCGGCGGTGGTGTCACGGCGGGAGCGGCCTGCTGCGTGGCCGGCGCGGGCGCCGGAGGAGGCGCGGGCGGCGGCAGCACGACGGTCTCGGCCGGCGCGTTGCTCGCGGTTGCCGCCGCAGGCGGAGCCGGCGGGGGCGCCACGGCTGCGGGTGCAGGCGCCTGCGCAGCCGCGGGAGGCGGGGGGACTGGGGCGGGAGCCGGCGCAGCCGGCGTCTGCGGCTCGACCGTGGCTTGCTGCGGCGGCTGCTGGCCCGGCGCCGTCTCGTTCTTCTTGGCCTTCTTGGCCTTGGGCTGGCCGGTGTTGTCGTAGACGCCGGGAATCTGCACCGTGCCGCGGTCCGGATCGATGCGGATGGTGCGCCCGTTATACTCGAAGGTGTACTGCGCCTGGGCAGCTGTGCTCGCCAGCAAAAGGAATGTGGCCGCAGCCAACAGCTTCCTCATTTCGGATCTCCTCAACAGATGGTCCCCGCACCGACGCTTAGGCGACGGTCCGATCGCAAAAAGTGATCTAGATCACTGTCTCGGTATGAGTCGTCGTCCCGCTGTCCCGGGTTCAATAGCTCAGGGGCCGGTCCAAAGTGAGGCCGCGGCAAGCGACAGGAGGACGCGGCCTGAAGCGCCGTTCCAGTGCAATTGGAACGGATTCCAGCCTCCGACGTCACCGCACTTTCCAGACGCGGCCGGTCCTTCGCTTCGCCTTGAGAACGCTCTAGTCGAACCAGGCGGCGTAGATCTTCCTGTAGCTGCCGTCTTCCATGGAAATGTGCAGCCATTGGTCGACGAAGGCCTTCAGGGCCACGTCGCGCTGGAGCCAATAGGCCTTCTCGGAGAAGTCGAACGGTTTGTCCGGATGCACCGCGCAGAGCACGCCCTGATGCTGCTTCTGCTGGTAGCGCGTCTCGGAGGCGTCCGTCATCATCAGATCGGCATTGCCCTTGGCGATCTCGTCGAAGATCACGGTGTTGTCGGGGAAGACGGTGATGTCGGCGTCCTTGATGTTGGCGCGCGCGAAGCGCTCGTTGGTGCCGCCGGGATTGACGATGACGCGGGTGCCCTTCTTGTCGATGTCGGCGATGCTCTGGTACTTGCCGACGTCGGCGCAGCGCGTGATCGGCGTCTTGCCCTCGCGCATGATGGGCGTCGAGAACAAGCCCTTCTTCTGCCGGTCGAGCGTGACCGAGACGCCGCCCATGGCGATGTCGAACTGGTCGGCCTCGAAATCCTTCATCAGCTTCGGCCAGGCCGTGGCTACGAACTCGACCTTGACCCCGAGCGCCTTGCCGAGCGCTTCCGCCATGTCGACGTCGAAGCCGCTGAATTTCTGCGTCGCCTTGTCCAGATAGGTGAAGGGCTTGTAGTCGCCGGTCATGCCGACGCGCAGGGTGCCGCGCTTGACGATCTCGTCGAGACGCGAGGGTGATGCCTGCTGCGCGTAGGCCGAAAGGTTTGCCAGCAACGCAACGGCGACAGCTGCCACGATTCGAACGATCATCTCTTCTCCACCCCTGCGCGAGCTGTCATTGTGCAGCTCTCCAAAGCTGGATTTAGACCAGATGCCAGTCGCTGGCGAGACGGAATTGAAAGGATTCTCGACGTGACGATCTCGATGTACGAGGCCTCGGTCGGCCTGTTCGTGCCTTACCTGCGCAACCTGTCTGCGCTGCTTGACAAGGGCGTCGCCTGTGCCGAGGCGCGCAAGTTCAACCCGACGGTCCTGCTCGGCATGCGCCTTGCGCCGAACATGTACGACCTCGCGCAGCAGGTCGGCGAGGCCTGCCGCCATGCCGTGGTTGCGCCGGCCTTGCTGGCAGAGTGCGAGCCTGTGGCGCTGCCCCCGCTCGAGCACGACATGGCCGGGCTGCAGGCGCGCATCGCGACGTCGATCGAGTTCATTGAAAGCCTGCCGCGCGCGGAGATCGACGCGGCGGCGGAACGGAACGTCTTCTTCAAGCTGAAGAACGGGACCGAGCTGCCCTTCACCGGGCGGACGCTGCTGCTGACGTTCAGCGTCCCGCAATTCTTCTTTCACGTCACGACCGCCTACGACCTGTTGCGGCACGCAGGCGTCGAGCTGGTGAAACGGGACTTCCTCGGCCCGCGCGAGCGCTAACCATCGCGCTTTAGAGCATTTTGGGTTCTGATTGAATCAGAACCGAAGCTCTAGATTCTTGTTTTGACGCGTTTTCTTCACGCGAACGGGTGTCCACTTCGCTCGAAAACGCTCTAGGCTTCGCCCTTGCGCTCGTAGTCGGCGAGCGAGCTGCGGCCGGCGATCTCGCTGCGCAGCAGCTCGAAGCGCCTCTGCGCCTCGTCCTCCTGGACGTCGACGAAATGCACCGCGGCCTCGCTCGTCATGGGGCCGCTGACCACGGGCGCGGATTGCTCGCCGATGGTCTCGTGCACGTAGTACTGGCCGTCATCGCCGCGATGGACCGTCCATTTGAGCCGGATCGCCACCATGGGGCCGGGCCCGACCTTGCTATAACCATCGGCGTCGGTGTGCTCCGGCACCAGCGGCTGCTCCTCGACGACGGGATGGTCGTCGAGAGCCCGCGGCTCGTCGATGTCTGCCTGCTCGTCGGAAGCCAGGTGCTCACGCTCTCCGGCGACCACGATTTCGGTCTCGGTCTGGCGAACGACGAGAACGGGCTCGGGCTCCAGGATGCTGGCGATGGTCGCCAGCGCGTGGTCGGTCGGGTCGATCTCTGACAAGGCTCCATCCTCCAGCTCGACGCGGCCGGCCAGTCTGTCCCACTGCCGCCGCGGCTCGGCTTATTACGCGCGTTTGATTAAGGCTGAGTTGGGGCTCGATCTGCACCAAAATGGGACGCATTCTGGCCTTCCGAAGGCGGATGGGTTGACCATCCGCCTTGGGTCGCGTTCAGCCCAGCACGTCCTGATTGATGACGTTCTGCGTGATGGGATCCCCGTCCAGCACACTCAGGATGTTGCGCGCGGTCTGCTCGCTCATGCGCTGGACCGCCTCGACCGTGACGCCGGCGACGTGCGGGGCGATGATGACGTTGGGCAGGGCGAACAGCGCGTTGCTGACCGGCGGCGGCTCCACCTCGAACACGTCGATGCCGGCACCGGCGAGCTTACCGGAGACCAAGGCGTCGTAGAGCGCTGCTTCCTTCACGATGCCGCCGCGTGCGGTGTTGATGAGATAGGATCTCGGCTTCATGCGGCCGATCCTGGCAGCATCGAACAGGCCGACCGTCTCCGGCGTCTTCGGGCAGTGGATGGTGACGAAATCGGCGTGAGGCAGCGCTGCGTCGAGGTCCGCGACCGGCTCGCAGCCGGCGGCCTTGATCTCGGCGGCGGGCTTGTAGGGATCGTAGACCTGCACTTTCATTTCCATGGCCAGGCACCGCTTGGCGGTACGGGTGCCGATGCGACCGAAGCCGATGATGAGCACGGTCTTGCCGTAGAGATCGAACGGCAGCATGCCGAGCCGGTCGGCCCATTTGCCGTTCTTGACGCAGGCATGCAGCTCCTGCGCGCGCTTGGCCAGCGTCAGCATCATGAACAGCGCCTGCTCGGCAACCGAGGGCGAGTTGGCGCTGCCTGCCACCATCAGCGGCACCTTGCGGCGGGAGAGGGCGGGCACGTCGACGGCGTCGTAGCCGACGCCGATGCGGGTCACCACCTTCATGTCCCCGGCGGCTTCGAGCTCGGTCTCGCCGAAGGCGGTCGCGCCGAGCGCGACGCCGTGGACCGGCGCATGACTCTTCAGCAAGGCCTCGAAATCCCGGGCCGAGATCAGGTTCGCGAACTCGACGAGCTCGATATCGTCGCGCTGGGTGAGGAGGGCGCGCGCCCCTTGCGACAAAGTTTGTGTAACGAAAATCTTCTTCTTGTTGGTCGCCATCGTCCCCTGCCTGCACGAGTTTCTTGAACCGGCGTCATAACACGGCGCCGGTCGCCTCGTTTAGCAGGTGCATGTTATTGAGGTCCATCGCCAAACGCATGGGAGCCCCGTCCTTGGCGCCGGCATTGGGATCGACGCGGCCGCAGACCGGCGTGCCGTCGAGCCCGAAATAGACCAGGGTCTCCATGCCCATCGGCTCGGTGACGTCGAGCACGGTGTCGAAGGACTCCACGCCCGGTCCGAGATGCGCGTGCGACTCGGTGAGATGCTCGGGGCGGATGCCGAGGAGCAGCTTCTCCGTGCGCGGCAGCGTGTTGTAGCGCGCGGCGCGTGCCGGCGGCAGCGCGAAGGCGATGCGGTCGGTCAGACGGATCTGCAGCGTGCCGCCGACATCCTCGAGCCGGCACGGCAGGAAGTTCATCGCGGGCGAGCCGATGAAGCCGGCGACGAAGCGCGTTGCCGGCTTGTGGTAGAGCTCGTTCGGCGTGCCGATCTGCTCGATCCGTCCCTTGTTCATCACCACGACGCGATCGGCCAGGGTCATCGCCTCGACCTGGTCGTGGGTGACGTAGACGGTGGTGGTGCGTACCTTCTGGTGCACCTTCTTGATCTCGATCCGCATCTGCACGCGCAGCTTGGCGTCGAGGTTGGACAGCGGCTCGTCGAACAGGAAGACCTTCGGGTTGCGGACGATGGCGCGGCCCATCGCAACGCGCTGGCGCTGGCCGCCCGAGAGCTGCTTCGGCTTGCGGTCGATCAGGTCGGTGATGTCGAGCAGGCGGGCGGCCTCCGTCACCCGCGCCTTGATCTCGGCCTTGGGATAATGCTTCAGGCGCAGCCCGAACGACATGTTCTCCGCGACCGTCATGTGCGGATAGAGCGCGTAGTTCTGGAACACCATCGCGATGTCGCGGTCCTTCGGCGGCACGTCGTTGACGACATCGCCGCCGATCATGATGTCGCCGTCGCTGATGTCCTCGAGGCCTGCAATCATCCGCAGCGTGGTCGACTTGCCGCAGCCGGACGGGCCGACCAGCACGATGAACTCGTGGTCGGCGATGTCGAGGTCGATGCCGCGCACGGCCTCGACGTCGTCGTAACGCTTGACTACCTTCCGCAGAGCAACGTCAGCCATCGAACTTCAGCTCCTCACCATCAACCCTTTGTCGCACCGGCGGTCAGGCCGGCAATGTAGTAGTCCATCAGGAACGCATAGATGATCAGCGGCGGCGCCGCGCCGAGCAGCGCGCCGGTCATGATCTGTCCCCAGTTGAAGACGTCGCCCTTGATCAGCGTGGTAATGATGCCGACGGGCAGCACGAGCTGGTCCGTGGAGGTCGTGAACACGAGCGGATAGAGGAACTGCGCCCAGGACACGGTGAAGGCGAAGATGGTCGCGGCGATCAGCCCCGGCAGCGCCACCGGAATGAAGATCCGGGTCAGCGTCTGGAACCAGGACGCGCCATCGATGATGGCGGCCTCGTCAAGCTCCTTGGGGATCGATGCGAAGTAGCCGATCATGATCCAGGTGCAGAACGGGACCGTCAGCGTCGGATAGATGAAGAGCAGGACGTACCACCGGTTGATGAGCTGGATGCCAGTCCAGTCGCCGAACAGCGCGAACACCTTGAACAGCGGAATGAAAAGCAGGCTGTCTGGGATGAGGTAGGTCAAGAACACGCCGGTCGCCAGCGTGGCCGACCCCCAGAACCGCATCCGCGCCAGGGCAAATGCCGCGGGCACGCTGATCAGCATCGTGATGGTGACCACGAATATCGAAACCAGCGCGGAATTCCAGAAGAACCTCAGGAACTGGTTCGATGTCAGCAGGCCGACATAGTTCTCGAGCGTCGGGTGGAACACCCACCAAGGATTGGTCGCCGCCGAGATTTCGGCGCTGCTCTTGAGCGAGGTGATCAGCATGTAGATGGGCGGCAGCAGCGAGAAGATCGCAAACAGCGTCAGAAAGAAGTACGACCATCGCAGCGCCCATTTGCGGTCGCGGCTCATGCTTCCATACTTGACGGTGCGCGTCGGTGCGGCCTTGTCGATCGTGACTGAGCTCATCAGGCTTCATTCCCGCGCTTGTTGACATCCCGCAGGATGAATATCGCTGCGACCGCCAGGATCGGCACCATGAACAGGGAGACGCTGGCACCGAGCGGAATGTCGCTCCCCTCGATGCCAATCCTGAAGGCCCAGGTGGCGAAGATGTGGGTGTGGTCGAGAGGGCCGCCGGCGGTCAGGATTCGTACGATGTCGAAATTGGCAAAGGTGACGATCAGCGAAAACAGCGTCGTGATCGCGATGATGTTGCGCATCATCGGCAACGTTACGTACCAGATGCGCTGCCACCAATTGGCGCCGTCGATCGCCGCCGCCTCATAGAGCTGTTCGGGCACCGACTTCAGCGAGGCCAGATACATGATCATGAAGAACGGCGCGCCGTACCAGACGTTGACCAGAATGACGGAAAAGCGCGCCCAGGCCGCATCGCCGGTCCACGGGATCGGGCCGATTCCGAAAAACGACAGCGTATAGTTGAACGCGCTGTAGGAGGGATCGAACAGCCACAGCCATGCGAGCGTACTCATCGCGGGTGGGATCACCCAGGGCACCAGCAGCATGCCGCGCCATTTGCGCTGACCCTTGGCCGGAATGTTATGGACGAAGTGCGCGACGATGAAACCGATCAGCGCCTTGAAGAACACGGCCGTGATCGCGAAGATGCAGGATTGCTTGACGACCAGCCAGAACGTGTCGCGCTTGAACAGGAATTCGAAATTGCCGAGACCGACGAATCTCTGCATCGACTTGTTGAGGGTCGCCAGATGCAGCGAATAGAACGCAGGATAAAGCACCAGAAGCGCGATGAGGATGATCAGCGGCAGCGTCATCAGGAACGCCGCGGTGGATTTGCGTTTGAGCGCCTTCTGCAGACTGGAACGTTTTCGCGCCGGTTGCGCTGTGCCAACCCTGTCCGGCTGCAATGCGACGTCCGCCATGATGCATTTTCCTCGCGCGGTCTGGTTCAAAGAGCTCGGTTACGGAACATTCGAGAGCAGGGGCGCCGCAAGACGACACGCGGCCGCTTGCGGCGACACCTGGCCGGCTCAGCTCCGCATGAAGCCTTCGCACTCGCCTTCGGCCCAGGCGAGCGTCTTTTCCATCGCTTCACCCTGATGATAACGCAAACACATCTTGGTCAGCGTGGCCTGCGCGTAGATCTGCTGTGCAATCTTCGGCGGCGCGGGCGAAGCTGCGATCGACAGCGTTTGATGCTTGTAGGGGTTCGGATAGTGATAGAGCGTGCCTTTCGGCGGCCCTTCCTCCTGCCAGACCTTCAGCGTCGTCAGCTTCTCATAGGCCGGTAGGTCGTAGCCGCCGCTCGCGACCACCATCTTTTCGATGGCCGCCGGCTTCGACAAATGGACCAGGAGGCTCTTCGCCGCGTCCTTGTTCTTCGAGAAATTCCAGATGCTCCAGAAGTATGGCAGGTAGGGAGCAAAGCGCCCCTTGGGTCCGGCCGGGAATCCGTGCGTCCAGCATTGCTCCGCAACCTGCGGCGCGTCGCGCTTGGCGACGGCCCAGGCGCTCGGCGGGTTCATGATCATCGCGCCCCTGCCGGAGACCAGCCATTTATTGTTGGATGCGTCGTCCCAGGCCGCGACGTCGGGCGGCAGGAAGTTGATCAGCTTCTTGTAGAAGTCGAGTGCCTGACGAACTGCATCGGTCTTGACCGTGAGATTGCCCTTGGCATCGACGAGCTGAGCGCCGAACGAGAGGAAGATCGCGCCCGCCGTATCGACATTGTCGGTCGTCTCGCCGAGGCCGATCCCGAACGGGAAGCCTGCCTTGTGACAAGCTTCGGCAGCTTTCAGGAACGTTTCGAGCGTCCAGTTGTCGGCCTTTGGTTCAGAACCGGCCGGATACATCTCCTGTACGTCGATGCCCGCGTGCTTCTTCATCAAATCGATGCGGGAGCAGGGGCCCTTGATTTGACTGCCGACGCAGGCGGGAACGCCGAGCCACTTGGTCCCGGCCGTGCCGAGATACTTGGCTGTGCCGTTCACCTCTCCGTTCTCGGCGATGATCGGCTTCATGATGTCGCTGACATCCTCCAATTGCTCGGCGTTGGAGTGGGCCCACCATGTCGGCATCGCGAAAATATCATGGCCCGACTTGGCTTGCGCTTCGGCGGCAATGGTGAGCAGGTTCTTGTTGCCCTGGCTTGGGATGTAGTCGATCGTAACTTCGACCTTCTCCTTGGCGGCCCATTCGTTGACGAGGTCGGTCGAGGCCTTGTTGGCGCCGGGGACCCAATGGTCCCAGAAGCCGATCGAGAGCTTGCCGGCGGCGTAAGCGCCCCGGACGTAGGGCGCCGTGATCAGCGCCGCGGAGGACATTGCAGTGGCAGCCACAAATTGACGTCGCGTCAGTGTCTTGCGTGACATCTCGTTTCCTCGCTTGGGTGTTGTTGTTGGAGTTTCCTCTAAGACTTCTTTTTCCGAGTTTCTTGTTGTTCGATTTTCTTATTGGTGCCGTCGGCCCGATCGAAATTCACGCAGGCCGCAGCAAATTGGTAGCGCGATCAGATCATGATTGATCGCGTCTGTCGAGAAAGCCGAACGTGCCCGCGCATAGAACTAACGTTGCGTGCCGGAACGCTCACGTGTCGCGCCCGCTCGTCCGTCCCGATCGCTTGTTTGCGATGCACACTTGACGTGAACCGGCCTGGAACGATCCGTGCGCAATTACGCCGCAGTTTCGAATGAGCCTGCATAACCGCTTCGCGCGAAAGAGTTTTCGGACGTGGACAGCACTTGGCTGCGTCTGGACCGCGGCGCGGCGGAAACGATAGAGTTGCAGTTGCGGGGAGCTCCCGCTCCAACAGGCCAGTCAGATCGACGATGGAGACGAGAATGATCAACCCGGCGCCGTCAGCGCGGCTTCACATGCGGCGATGGTTTGCGCTGGGGGCCGTGCTCGCGCTGCTGCTCGGTGGAGCCGCAGTGGCCGATGCTCAAGGTTTGGTCAAAGGCGTTCAGGATGGCGCGGCCGCCGGAAACAAAGCGGCGGGTCCGGTCGGTGGCGTGCTCGGCGGCGCAATCGGCGGCGTGGTCGGCGTCTTCACCGGCGTGCTCGGTGTCGGCAACAACAATGGCAATCAGGCTCCTGCGGCGAAGGACAACACGGCCAAGGACAACACGGGCAAGGACAACACGGGCAAGGATGCCAAGCAGCAGGGTGCCGCCAAGGACAAGGATGCCAAGAGCGCCAAGGCGGGAAAGGGCGCCAAGGCGAGCAAGGAGGCGAAGAACGCACCACAGGGCAAGGACAATAAGGACGTCACGGTCCTCACACAGCCCGGCGCGCCGCAGCAGACCGCCGAACAGATCGTTGCCAACAGCGATTCCTATATCGAGCGGATCAAGACCGAGCTGAACCTGACGCCCGATCAGGAGAAGCATTGGTACGGTTTCTCGAGCGCAATGCACTACTTGGGGCATAATGGTGCAGAGCGGCTCAACTTGCGGGTTGCCCGCGCCAAGCGGGATCCGCCCGATGACATCATCGAGCAGATGCGCAACGAGGCGCAGTTCCTGATCGACCGTGCCGCCGATCAGCGCAATGTCGCCGACGCCGCCGAGCCGCTGTATTCGAGCCTCGACGACAAGCAGAAGCAGGTCTTCATCCAGGCGATGGTGCGCCTGAGCCACGAGCGGGGATTGGATTGATCAAGTTGAATCGGATCGGGCGCGTGCGAATTAACGGCGCCCACCACGAATTCGTGTATCCCATTCGCGATTGAGGTATGATTATCTTCGCAAGCTGACTGCGGGGTTGATATGGCGGACGGACTCTCCGTTTTCCTGGTCGAAGACGAGGCGTTGATCCGGATGATGATCGCCGACATGGTGGTGGAACTCGGCCACCACGTCGTCGCGGAAGCGGACAATGTCCGGGACGCCAGCGCGTTCGCGATGACCGCTCAATATGATCTGGCCATCCTCGACATCAATCTCATGGGCGTCTACGTCGATCCCGTCGCCGACCTGATCGAGCGTCGCGGCAAGCCGTTTCTGTTCGCCACCGGCTACGGGCCGGAACTGCTGCCGTCCTTGCTCCGGCGCAGGCCGATCCTGCGCAAGCCCATCGCGATGGATCAGCTCAAGGCGATGATCGATTCGATGTTTCCGGGTCCCGCGCCCCAACCGCCGCACTGAGCCATAAGGAAAATGGCCGCCCTCAAGGGCGGCCATTTGGCGATGGAACTTGTGGCGGTCTCACACCAGGGCGGCGCCGAGGTCGATGCCGTACGCCATCAGGCCGAACGAGGCGACCAGGCCCGTGCAGCACAGCAGCAAGATCGTCTTGAAGGACGAATCGGAAAAACGCGTTTCGGCGACGGCCGGCATCGCGGCAAGCGAAATCATGCTCATGTTCATTCCCCCCTTGTTGATCCTGAATTGCATCAGGTGAGGGAACTTCTAGAGCAAAAAGTTTGACACGAGATTGCGAGGCGTCGTTAACGGAGTCGCAATCGAAGCTCGCGTCCTCGCCGGCCGCGGCCGGATTGCAAGCCTCAGTTGCGGCCGTTCTTGAGCACCGTGGCAATGGTCTGGGCGGTCATGGCGGCCCGGTCCGATGCGCGCTGGGCGGCCAGCCGGTCCCGCGCCTTTTCCTCGATCAGGAGGTCGATCAGTGCCAGCCGCTTGTCTTCGTCGTCCGCCTCGCTCAGCAGGCGGTGATAGCGGTGATAGTCGAAACCCACATCCTGCTTACGCATGTCACGCCCCCGCAACTACGCCACACACACGGCGGGATTGTTTCCCATCCGAAACAGGCACGCAAGCAGGATCCCGTCCGGAGGGGCGTCTGCGCAGCAATCAGCTGTGCATGACTGGAACCGCCAGCAGCTGAGACGAGCGGATCTCAACCCGCCTGGGAATCGGCAAACATCTTCAGGCCGACGAAGCTCGCATCGGGTTTGATCACGAGCCGCGTCGGGATGTTGCGCAAATAATCCTGGAAGCGTCCCTTGGCTTCGAAGCGGGCCCTGAATGCGGAAGCCATCAGGAACTCGGGAAAGCGAGGCACGATTCCGCCGGCGACATAGACGCCGCCTCGGGCGCCGAATGTCACCGCGAGATTGCCGGCGACTGAGCCCAAGATGGCGCAAAACATGTCCAGCGCTTCGCGGCTGACGGGACAGCTGCCTTCCAGCGCGGCCTTGGTGATAGCAGCAGCATCGCGGTGCGGCACCTGGGCGCCGTCAACCTCGGCCAAGGCCTCGTAGAGGTTTTGCAGTCCGGAACCCGAGAGCGCGCCGCGCTCGATGGAGACGTGGCCGAGCCGTCGGCGAAGGCACGCGATCACACGCTCCTCGCGCTCATTCTCGGCCGGCAGGGTCGCGTGTCCGGCCTCGGTGACGACGGCCAGGCGCGCGCCATGGCGCTCGACCAGACAGGACACGCCAAAGCCGGTTCCGGGGCCGATCACCAGCATCGGCTCTCCCGGCAGGCCGTCGCCTCCGCCGAGCGGAATGAGATCGGCAGACTGCAAGGCGGGGAGGGACCAGGCGACCACCTCGAAATCGTTGAGGACATGGACGCTGTCGAAGCCGAGCGCCGGCCGCAATTCGTTGCCATCGATGACCCAGGGGCTGTTGGTCATGACGCAGCGGTTGTTGGTGACAGGACCCGCCACGGCCAGCACTGCTCTTTGCGGCTGCTGGCCGCAGGCCCGCCGCGCGAGGACGTCCGCAATGGCCTCCCGGACGGTTGGGAAGTCGGCGACCTTCACATAGTCGATGGGGCTTGCTTGATCGAATCGGCCGAGGCCCAATTCGCTCCGGCTCAGCGCGAAGCGCGCATTGGTGCCGCCGATATCGGCGAGAAGTATCTGTCCAGTGTTGCCGATATCCATGCCGGTATTCATAACCTCGTGGCTGCCGCCGCCCGCTGGCCGCGGCACCCTGTCCTCCACGCCTTCGACCCGATCCGCCTGTCGCCGACAGTGCGAGAATCCGCCCTGGGATGCGCCTAGTCAACACGGACGGGGCGAAACCGTTGCATGCTGGCGGTCGTCCGGTGACCAATTCGCGTTGCAAGGCGACGGCGGTTGCGAAGCAGCGCGGGAAGACCGACACTAAGGGGGGCCTGTCCGGCGCCGCCGCGCCGGGGCCATCGAAGAGGCCGGTGATGAAGATTTCCGACCGTGACGTGCTGCTGGCGATCGACGTGCAGAACGACTTCTGCAGCGGCGGGGCGCTCGCCGTTCCCGGCGGCGAGAAGGTCGTCCCTGCCATCAACCGCATCGCCCAAAGATTCGGCAATATGGTTCTGACCCAGGACTGGCATCCGCGCGACCACGTCTCGTTTGCGCCGAACCATGTGGGCAAGCAGCCGTTCCAGACCATTGAGCTCGACTACGGCACCCAGGTGCTCTGGCCGGCGCATTGCGTGCAGGGCAGCTCCGGCGCCGAATTCCATCGCGATCTCGACGTCACACGCGCGAGCCTCGTGGTGCGCAAGGGCTTTCGCCGCGGCATCGATTCCTATTCGGCCTTGTTCGAGAACGACAAGAGGACGCCGACCGGCCTGCTCGGCTATTTGCGCGAGCGCGAGCTGAAGACCGTCTTCGTCGCCGGGCTTGCGCTCGATTTCTGCGTCCGCTTCTCGGCAGAGGACGCCCGCAAGGCGGGATTCGAGGTCGTCGTCATCGAGGAGGCCTGCCGCGGCATTGATCTCGACGGTTCGGTGACCGCGACGCATCGGAGCTTTCGACAGTGCGGCATTTCGGTGGTCGGCCTGGAGGCGTTCCTGTGAAGATCGTGAGATAGCCATGGTGGACAAGGCCCGCAAAGAGAAGGGCGCACAGGACGCTAGCCCGGAGGATCCGCTGCTGTGGCCGTTCGCGGCGGCGCGCCTCGCCATGGATTCCTGCTTCTGGTGGCTGGAGGGCAGCCCGGTCGAGCAGGACGAGAGCTGTCTGGCCTGGACGACGCCGAACGATGTCGCGCTCGAGCTCGCGACCATGCGCCTGCGCGATTGCTCGAAAGACAAATCCGGCGCGCCGGCGCTGGTCTGTGCGCCCTATGCATTGCACCGGGCGCTGATCGCCGATTTCGCGCCCGGCCACAGCGTGGTGCAGTCCCTGCAAGCCGGCGGCATCGACCGGGTCTATCTGACCGATTGGCGCTCGGCGACGCCGGACATGCGCTATCTCTCGATCGACAGCTATCTCGGCGATCTCAACGTCGCCATCGACGAGATCGGCGCGCCGGTGGATCTGGTCGGCCTGTGCCAGGGCGGCTGGTTGTCGCTGCTCTATGCGGCGCGCTTTCCGGCCAAGGTGCGGCGGCTGGTGCTAGCAGGCGCTCCCGTCGACCTGTCGATCGAGTCCTCGTTGCGCCGGCTCACCCGCAACGCACCCGAGATGGTCTACCACCAGCTCGTCGCACGCGGCGGCGGCAATGTCAGCGGCGGGGAGATGCTGCGCTTGTGGTCCAAGGCGCCGAACCGCGATGATATCGTCGCGGCTTTGCAGAGAGACCTGTCGGACGAGGAGGGGGCGGCTCTGCTCGCGCGCTTCGAGCGCTGGAACGCGGAGACGCTTGATCTGCCGGGCACGTATTATCTGGAGATCGTCAACCGGATATTCCGGGAGAACCGGATCGCTGGCGGCAGTTTCGTCGCACTTGGTCGCACGATCGATCTGAAGGACGTCAAGGCACCGGTCTTCCTGCTGGCGGGGCTCGACGACGACGTCGTGCCGGCTGCGCAGGCGCTGGCCACCGCGGGGCTCCTCGGCACGCCGCCGGCCTTCATTGCGGCGGCCTCGGAGCCGAGCAATCACCTCGGCCTCTTCATGGGCGCGCGCACCCATGCGCACGCCTGGCCGCGGATCGCCGCCTGGCTGCGCGACGACCTGCCCGGCGTACTGGCCCGCCGCGCCTGAAATCGCCAGGCGCTGGCCAAGCGGCCCTGCAAATCCGTTATGCATGACGGCGGATGGCCTGCACGGGCCCCGGCCGATGGGCTACATAGGGTCCGGAGCCGACGGCTTCGGCCGTGAAGAGATTAAGGGTACTGCGCTCGATGACTTTCCACTCGATCTACGCTCACGGATTTGCGCGCGTGGCGGCCTGCGTCACCACCTCCCATGTCGCCGATCCCACGGCCAATGCCAAGGCCGTGCTGGCGGCGGCCAATGCCTGTCACGAGCAATCGGTGGCGGTCGCCGTGTTTCCCGAGCTGTGCCTGTCCGGCTATGCGATCGAGGATCTGGTCAAGCAGGATCCGCTGCTGGACGCTGTCGAGCGCGGCCTTGCCGGCATCGTCGAGGCCTCCGCGGGGCTGATGCCGGTCCTGATCGTCGGCGCCCCGCTGCGCTTTGGTCATCGCATCTACAATTGCGCCGTCGTCATTCATCGCGGCAACGTGCTCGGCGTGGTGCCGAAGACCTATTTGCCGACCTATCGCGAGTTCTACGAGGGCCGGCATTTCGGCTCCGGCGCCGGCATGGTCGGGGAGACCATCGCGTTCGGCGGGCTGCATGCGCCGTTTGGCGTCGACCTCCTGTTCTCGGCCGAGGACGTTCCGGGCCTCACCATCGGCGTCGAGATCTGCGAGGACATGTGGATCCCGGTAACGCCGGCCTCGGAGCTCGCGCTGGCTGGCGCCAGCGTGCTGGTCAATCTCTCCGGCAGCCCGATCACGATCGGCCGGGCGCGCTCGCGCGCGCTGTTGTGCCAGTCGACGTCGGCGCGCTGCCTTGCGGCTTACGTCTACTCGGCTGCCGGCGCCGGGGAATCGACCACGGATCTGTCCTGGGACGGCCAGACCTCGATCTACGAGAACGGCGTGCTGCTGGCCGAGGGCGAGCGGTTCCGCCAGGGCGGCCAGGTCACCACTGCCGACGTCGATCTCGATCTGCTCAGGCAGGAGCGCGCCCTGATGGGCACGTTCGACGACAATCGCCGCCAACGGGAGGCGTTCTATCGCAGGGTGACGTTCGCCTTGAGGCCGCCATCCGCCGATATCGGCTTCCTGCGCAAGGTCGAGCGCTTTCCCTTCGTGCCGAGCGACGAAAGCCTGCTCGAGCAGGATTGCTACGAGGCCTACAACATCCAGGTCGCCGGCCTCGTGCAGCGCATGCGCGCCACCGGCACCAAGCGCGTCGTCATTGGCGTCTCCGGCGGGCTCGATTCCACCCACGCTTTGATCGTCGCCGCCAAGGCGGTCGATCTGCTCGGCCTGGCGCGCGAGAACATCCTGGCCTATACCATGCCCGGCTTCGCCACCGGCAGCGAGAGCAAGACCCATGCGCTGGCGTTGATGCAGGCGTTGCACACGAGCTGGCAGGAGCTCGACATCCGCACCACCGCGACGCAGATGCTGAAGGACATCGGTCACCCCTTCGGCCGGGGAGAGAAGGTCTACGACGTCACCTTCGAGAACGTGCAGGCGGGCCTGCGCACGGATTATCTGTTCCGGCTCGCCAACCATCACGGCGGCATCGTGATCGGAACCGGCGACCTCTCCGAGCTCGCGCTCGGCTGGTGCACCTACGGCGTCGGCGACCAGATGGCGCATTACAACGTCAATGCCGGCGTGCCGAAGACGTTGATCCAGCATCTGATCCGCTGGGTGATCGCATCGAAGCAGTTCAGCGGTGACGTCAACCGCACGCTCGGTTCGATCCTCACCGCCGAGATCTCGCCCGAGCTGGTGCCGGTGGAGCCCGGCCAGAAGCCGCAGAGCACGGAAGCGTCCGTCGGGCCGTACGAGCTGCAGGATTTCAACCTGTTCTACACGCTGCGCTTCGGCATGCGCCCATCCAAGATCGCTTTCATGGCGCAGCACGCCTGGAAGGACGTTGCCAAGGGCGAATGGCCGCCGGCGTTTCCGAACGACCGGCGCAAGGCCTATGACCTCAAGGAGATTCGCCGCTGGCTCGAGGTGTTCCTGCGCCGCTTCTTCGCCTTCAGCCAGTTCAAGCGTTCGGCGATGCCGAACGGCCCGAAGGTCTCGGCGGGCGGCTCGTTGTCGCCTCGCGGAGATTGGCGCGCGCCGTCGGATTCGAGTGCGGCGGCGTGGCTCGAGGACCTCGAGCGGAACGTGCCGAACTGATCGGAGCGACGGATCGTTGGGGGTGACCTGATGTCGGCGGCGGATGGGGAAGAAGCGAAGGCGGAGGCCAGAGTCGTCAACGGCCTCTACATCTTCGACATCGAGATGCGCGACGGCAAGCGCGGTCAGGCGAGGGGTGTCGTCGTGCTCTGCGATGGACGCATCATGGGCGGCGACAGCTATTTCTACTACACCGGCAGCTACACCTTCCGGAACGGCAAGTGGCGCGGCGACATGATCGTCAACCAGCACACCGAAGCCGTCGGCCGAACGCTTGCCTTCGGCGGAAGGGAGGTCACCTGCGGCTTCTCGGGCGACTACTCCGCCGGCGGCGCCGAGGTCGAAGGCATGGCCCTGGTCGGCAAAACCAGCGTGACATTCACGGCGAGACTGACGCTGAAAGATGCAATGTGAGCGGGCTCCAGGGGCCGCCCTCCTGAAACGACAACGCGCCGCCCGGATGCCCCAGCCGGACGGCGCGAAGTTGCGTTCAATGTCAGAAAGTTTCGAGGTCCGGAGTGCCTAGGAGTCCGGACCTCGTCACCTTGCCCCAGCCTTCAATCCCCCGCCCCATGTGGTCCCCCAACCCCATGTCGCGCGATCAGAGGGTGATGCCCGTGGAAGTGGCCGCCGATCGATGCACGCGATGTACGTGACATCGCGATAGGATTCCATTCCGGATCACTACGGACACAGATACCGCTTGCCATGTGTCCGTTCGGCATCGACGCCGCGATCGCGATGGCCTGGAACGGGAGCGCGCCAGGAGATGTCCACATCTCCTCACGCTGCGGAACCTGCATTTCACCGGCCTGTCATTGAACTGGTCTAGCGCTGCTCCCGTCATCGTTGACGGTCAAGGAGCAAGCCATGTCGAAGCCGGTGCTGGGCGCAGCATTGTCCATCAAATCGATCCCCGCGCATCGCGACTGGCTTCTCGACCGCCAGCGCGATCTCGAGATCCAGGACTTCTTCCGCGCCGATCTGCTCGACGGCGACTGGCGGAGTGCTGCGACCGACATCAAGCAGATGCTGTCCGGCCATACCGGCCGGCTCGGCATCCACGGCCCGTTCTGGGGCTTCAAGATCGACAGCCACGATCCCATGATCCGCCAGGCCGTGACCAAGCGCCTGATCCAGGGACTCGATGCCGCCGAATTCCTCGGCGCGACGCAGATGGTGATCCATTCGCCGTTCACGACCTGGGACCACAACAATCTCGACCTCTATCCCGACAACCGCGCCAATATCGTCGAACGCGTCAAGGCAACGCTCGCCGAGGTGATCGCGCGCGCCGAGACCATCGGCTGCGAGATCGTCATCGAGAACATCGAGGACAAGGACCCGCGCGACCGCGTCCGCCTCGCCAAGGCGCTGGAGAGCGCCAAGGTCCGCGTCTCACTCGACACCGGCCACGCCAATTACGCCCACATCTCCACCGGCGCGCCGCCCGTCGACTATTACGTCGAAACCGCCGGCGACATGCTGACGCATGTGCATCTGCAGGACACCGACGGATTTGCCGACCGGCACTGGGCGCCGGGCGAAGGCAACATCCCCTGGGTCGCCGTGTTCCGCGCGCTCGGACGGCTGAATTCCAACCCGCGGTTGATCCTCGAGCTTCGCAATCACGACGACGTCCGCAAGGGCGCGGCGCATCTCGCCGCGCTCGGTCTCGCCGAATAATCGCATCATCCAGGGCAGGGCTACCGCCATGAGCAGATTCACCCGTCGCACCATCCTGAAATCCGGCGGCGCTGTCGCAAGCACGCTGCTGCTGCCGCGCTTTGCCATCGCGCAAGGCGACAACCGCCCGTCGGTGACGGTTGCCGTGCAGAAGGTGACCAACGCGAACGTGCTCGACGTGCTGCGCGAGCAGTCCAACGTCGGCGAGCGCGTGTTCTTCTCCTCGATCTGGGAAGGCCTGATCTCCAAGAACTGGCGCGGCAACCTCGAAGCCGTGCCGGGCCTTGCCACCGAATGGCGCCGCATCGATGACCAGACCGTCGAGGTGAAGCTGCGCCAGGGCGTCAAGTTCCACAACGGCGACGAGCTGACGGCCGAAGACGTCGTCTTCACCTTCAGCCGCGAACGCATGTTCGGCGAGACCGAGGCCAAGAGCCGAAGCACCATCCAGGCCTTCGAGAAGATCCCGACGCCGCGGCCGGGCAAGGAATTGCCGCCGGACGTGCCCGCGGTTGCCCGCCGCATCTGGCCGGACCTAGTGCGCGTCGATGCCGTCGACAAGTACACGGTGCGCTTCTACAACGCGACGCCCGACGTCACCATCGAGGGCCGGCTGTCGCGCTACGGCTCCGACATCATGAACCGCCGCGCCTGGGAGGAATCCGCAAGCTATCTCGACTGGGCGCGCAAGCCCGTGACGACCGGCCCCTACAAGGTCGTCGAGCTCAAGCCCGACGTGTCGCTGACCCTGGAAGCGCACGACGAATATTGGGGCGGCCGTCCGCCGCTCAAGCGCATCCGCTTCCTCGAAGTGCCTGAAGTGGCGAGCCGCATCAATGGGCTCTTGTCGGGCGAATACCAGTTCGCCTGCGACATCCCGCCGGACCAGATCGCCGGCATCGAGAAGAATTCGGCGTTCGAAGTGCAGGGCGGCACCATCCTCAATCACCGCCTCACCGTGTTCGACAAGAACCACGCCGTGCTCGCCAATCCCCTGGTGCGCCGCGCCTTCACCCATGCGATCGACCGTCAGGCCATCGTCGACAGCCTGTGGGCGGGCCGCACCCGCGTGCCGAAGGGCCTGCAATGGGAATTCTACGGCGACATGTTCAACGCCGACTGGAGCGTGCCGGACTATGATCCCAAGCTCGCGCAGGATCTGCTCAAGCAGGCCAATTACAAGGGCGATCCAATTCCGTACCGCCTGCTCAACAACTACTACACCAACCAGGTCGCGACCGCGCAGGTGCTGGTCGAGATGTGGAAGTCGGTCGGCCTCAACGTCCAGATCGAGACCAAGGAGAACTGGTCGCAGATCATGGAGCGTGCGCCGACCCGCGCCGTACGCGACTGGTCGAACTCGGCCGCCTTCAACGATCCCGTGTCCTCGCTGGTGGCCCAGCACGGCCCGAACGGCCAGCAGCAGCAGATCGGCGAGTGGACCAATGCCGAGCTGAACAAGCTCTCGGAGTTCCTGGAGACGTCGACCGATCGCGCCGCCCGCAAGAAGGCATTCCGCCGCATGCTGGAGATCGCCGAGCGCGAGGACCCCGCTTACACGGTGCTGCACCAGAATGCGACCTTCACGGCCAAGCCGAAATCGATCAAGTGGAAGGCCTCGCCCGCCTTCGCGATGGATTTCCGCGCCGGCAATTTCGAGGCCTGAAGTGTCGCCGCTGGTCAGCATCGAGGACCTGCGCGTCGCCTTCAGCGGCGTGCCGGTCCTGCGCGGCGTCGATCTCACCCTGCAGAAGGGCGAAGCGCTCGGCCTCGTCGGCGAGTCCGGATCTGGCAAGTCGGTGACCTGGCTTGCCGCGCTCGGGCTCTTGCCGCGCCATGCGAGGGTCTCGGGCTCGGTCCGGCTCGATGGCCGCGAGCTCCTCGGCGCACCGGCCGCCGAGCTCGACCAGGTCAGGGGCGGGCGCGTTGCCATGATCTTCCAGGATCCCGCGAGTGCGCTCAATCCGGTGCTGACGATCCGCAGGCAGCTCTCTGAAGCGCTGGCGCTGCACCGCGACCTTTCCGGCAACGCCGTGAAGGCGGAAGCGCGGCGGCTGCTCGATCTCGTCGGCATTCCTGATGCGGCACGGCGGCTGGAGGCCTATCCGCACGAATTCTCCGGCGGCCAGGTCCAGCGCATCATGATCGCGATGGCGCTCGCCGGAAATCCGGACCTGCTGATCGCGGACGAGCCGACCACGGCGTTAGACGCCACCATCCAGGCGCAGATCCTGGAGCTGCTTTCCACCATCCGCCACGAGATGAACATGGCGATGGTGCTGATCAGCCACGACCTCGGCGTCGTCGCGGAAAACTGCGACCGCGTCGCCGTGATGTATGCCGGCCGCATCGTCGAGCAGGCCCCCAGCAACCAGCTGTTCGCCGATCCCGTGCATCCCTATGCGCAAGGCCTGATCGGCGCGCTGCCGCCGCTCGACGGGCCGCGGCGGCGCCTCACTGCCATCCCCGGCACGGTGCCCGATCCCGCGCAGATGCCCGTTGGCTGCGCCTTCGCGCCGCGTTGCGCGATGGCCGCCGAGGCGTGCGGTGTTTCCGCGCCGAGCTTGGCGCCCATCGCCGATGATCGGGCTGTCGCCTGCATCCGCGCCGAAGCCTCGCGCCGCGCGCTGCTCGGGATCGCCGCCGAATGAACCCGCCGCTCGTCGAGGTGTCCGCGATCTCTCGCAGTTATTCCATGCGTTCCGGGATGTTCGGCCGAGCTGCGGCCGTGCACGCGGTCGATGGCGTGTCGCTGACGATCCGCAAAGGCCAGACGCTCGGCCTCGTCGGCGAGTCCGGCTCCGGCAAGTCGACAACCGGGCGCATCGTGCTCGGGCTCGATCCGCCGGACAGCGGCGAGGTGCGGTTCGACGGCAAGCCGATGGCCACGCTAGGGACGGCCGCATGGCGTGCGCAGCGCGCCCGCATGCAGATGATCTTCCAGGACCCGCTCGGCGCGCTGGACCGGCGCCTGCCGGTGGCAACGCAGATCCGCGAGCCGCTCGACATTCACGGCCTCGGCACGGCCGCGGAGCGCGAGGACCGGGTGCGCGAATTGCTGCGCGCCGTCGAGCTGACGCCGGCGCATGGCGTGCGCTACCCGGGTGCGCTGTCCGGCGGCCAGCGCCAGCGCATCGTGCTGGCGCGCGCGCTGGCCACAAAGCCTGATTTCCTCGTCTGCGACGAGCCCGTCAGCGCGCTCGACGTCTCGATCCAGGCCCAGGTGGTGAACCTGCTCTGCGACCTCCAGGCTCAGCTTGGCTTGACGCTGCTGTTCATCAGCCACGATCTGCGCGTCGTCAGGCAGATCAGCACGATCGTCGCCGTGATGTATCTCGGCCGCATCGTCGAGATCGGCAGCGCCGACGATCTCTTTGCGCGCCCCGAGCATCCCTACACGCAGGCGCTGGTCTCGGCATCGCCCGCGCCGGGCCGCCGCAGTGCCGGCCGCATCGTGCTGGCAGGCGATCCGCCGAACCCGGCGGCACGCCCGAAGGGCTGCGCCTTCCATCCGCGCTGCCCGCGCGCCATCACGCGCTGTGCGAGCGAGGTGCCGGCGCTCTCGGCCGTCGACGGTGACAGGCAGGTGGCCTGTCATCTCGTCACGGGCACGCAGGCGCGGGACGCCGCGTGATGGGACGCTATTTTGCCATTCGCATTGGCCGTGCCGCGCTCACGATCGTGCTCGTCGTGACCTTCGCCTTCGTCGTGCTGCGTCTCTCGGGCGATCCCGCGCTGATGATCCTGGGACCTGAGGCGCCGCCCGAGGTGCTCGCGGCCTTCCGCAAGGCCTGGGGCCTCGATGATCCCATCTGGTTCCAGTATCTCGATTACTTCCACGCTATCGCCAAGGGCGAGCTCGGCCGCTCCATGCGCGACGGCCGCCCCGCGATCGAGCTGGTGCTGGAGCGGATCCCGGCAACGCTGGCGCTGACGCTGCCGGCGTTTGCCTTCAAGGTCGCACTCGGCGTTCCCGCCGGCATCTACGCCGCGTTGCATCGCGGCTCCGCCATCGATCGTGCCGTGATGATGACGGCGGTCGCCGGCTTCACCGTGCCAAGCTTTGTGCTGGCGCTGCTGCTGGTTCTCGTCTTCGCCGTGCAGCTCGGCTGGCTGCCCTCGGGCGGACAGGACAGCTGGCGCCACGCCATCCTGCCGATCGCCACGCTCAGCCTCGGCGGCGCCGCGGTGCTGGCACGCTTCACCCGCAGCGCCATGCTGGAAGTGCTCGGCCAGCCCTACATCCGCACCGCGTCCGCAAAAGGCGTGCCGTGGCGCAAGGTGGTGACCTCGCACGCGCTGCCGAACGCGGCGATCCCGACCGTGACCATTCTGGGCTTCATGGTCGGCACGCTGATCGCAGGCGCCGTCGTGGTCGAGAGCGTGTTTGCATGGCCGGGAGTAGGGCGGCTGCTCGTCGTTGCGGTCGCCAACCGCGACCTCGCCGTCGTGCAATGCATCCTGCTGCTGGTCGCGATGACCATGGTCACGTCGAACCTGATCGTCGACTTCCTCTACGGCTTCCTCGATCCGCGGCTGCGCGCCAAAGGAGCGCACGCATGACCGACGCGACGTTGAAGGAAACGGCCAGCGGCCGCCGCATCAATCTCCCAGCGATTCCGGTCTCGGTCCTGCTCGCGATCACCTGGATCGTCGCGATGCTGGTGGTCGCAGCTTTCGCCGAGAAGCTCGCGCCGTACGGCTACACTCAGCTCGACCTGCGCAACCGGCTGGCAACGCCCGGCAATGTCGCGCACTGGCTCGGCACCGACGAGCTCGGCCGCGACGTGCTGTCGCGGCTGCTGGTCTCGATCCGCATCTCGCTGCTGATCGCCTTCGGCGCGACCGCGATCTCGGCGATCGTCGGGACCACGCTCGGCTTCCTCGCCGCGCATTTCCGCGGGATCGTCGAGCAATTCGTGCTGATGCTGACCGACTTCCAGGCCAGCATGCCGTTCCTGATCATGGCGCTCGCGGTGCTGGCCTTCTTCGGCAATTCGCTGCCGCTGCTGATCGGCCTGATGGGCCTGTTCGGCTGGGAGCGCTACGCCCGGATCGCCCGCGGCCTTGCCATCTCGGCCAACGCGCAAGGCTATGCCGCCGCCGTCCGCCAGTTGGGGGCGACGCCGCCGCGGATTTACCTCCGGCACATCCTGCCCAACATCGCCTCGACCCTGATCGTCTCGACCACGCTGGTCTTCCCCGAAGTGATCCTGATGGAGTCGGGCCTGTCCTTCCTCGGGCTTGGCGTGCAGCCGCCGATGACCAGCCTCGGCAACATGGTCGGTTACGGCCGCGAGTACCTGACCCGGGCACCCTGGATCATGCTGGCGCCAGCGGCCACGATCGTGGTGACGACGCTGGCGGTCTCCGTGATCGGCGACTGGCTGCGCGATCGGCTCGATCCGACGCTGCAGTAGGTCTCACACTCGTGTCCCGGACGCGCGAAGCGCGAGCCGGGACCCAGGAGGCCGCAGCACACGCGGCCACATGGGCCCCGGCTCTGCAGCGCACCGTCGCGCCGGACGATGCTTCGCATCGCCGGGATGACGCTGCGCTGCGTCCGGGGCATGGACCAGCCCCCGCGCCGGGAGCAGGGGAGCCCTGTCCGCCCCAAGTTCCCGTTGCGCCCGTTCCCCCCGTGCGCTATCCGGCCGGAAAGGCCTGAGGCGGCACCATATTTTCCCGCCCGGCCCACGCAAACCCGAGGACGGAAACCGCCATGCCAGCCTATCGCTCCCGCACCACCACTCACGGCCGCAACATGGCGGGCGCCCGCGGCCTCTGGCGCGCGACCGGCATGAAGGACGGCGATTTCGGCAAGCCGATCATCGCGGTCGTCAACTCCTTCACCCAGTTCGTGCCGGGCCACGTCCACCTCAAGGACCTCGGCCAGCTCGTCGCCCGCGAGATCGAGCAGGCCGGGGGCGTGGCGAAAGAGTTCAACACCATCGCGGTCGACGACGGCATCGCCATGGGCCATGACGGCATGCTCTACAGCCTGCCGTCGCGCGAGCTGATCGCCGACAGCGTCGAATACATGGCCAACGCGCACTGCGCCGACGGCCTCGTCTGCATCTCCAACTGCGACAAGATCACGCCTGGCATGCTGATGGCCGCGCTGCGCCTCAACATCCCCGCCGTGTTCGTCTCGGGCGGCCCGATGGAGGCCGGCAAGGTCAAGCTGCAGGGCAAGACCAAGGCCGTCGACCTCATCGATGCCATGGTGGCCGCCGCCGATTCCAAGGTCAGCGACGAGGACGTCAAGGTGATCGAACGCTCGGCATGCCCGACCTGCGGCTCCTGCTCGGGCATGTTCACCGCGAACTCGATGAACTGCCTGACCGAGGCGCTTGGCCTCGCGCTGCCCGGCAACGGCACCGTGGTGGCCACCCATGCCGACCGCAAGCGGCTGTTCGTCGAGGCCGGCCACACCATCGTCGATATCGTGCGCCGCTACTACGAGCAGGACGATGCGAGCGTGCTGCCGCGCAACATCGCCAATTTCACGGCGTTCGAGAACGCGATGACACTGGACATCGCCATGGGCGGCTCCACCAACACCGTGCTGCATCTCTTGGCGGCCGCCCATGAAGGCGAGGTCAAGTTCACCATGCAGGACATCGATCGCCTCTCGCGCCGCGTGCCCGTGCTGTGCAAGGTCGCGCCGTCGGTTGCCGACGTCCATGTCGAGGACGTGCACCGCGCCGGCGGCATCATGGGCATTCTGGGCGAGCTCGATCGCGCCGGCCTGATCGACACCGCGGTCTCGACCGTGCACGCGCCGACCATGAACGAGGCGCTGGAGCGCTGGGACATCAAGCGCTCCAAGAGCGAGTCGGTCCGCACCTTCTTCCGCGCGTCGCCCGGCGGCATCCCCACGCAGGTCGCCTTCAGCCAGGAGCGCCGCTACGACGAGCTCGATACCGACCGCGAGAAGGGTGTGGTGCGCGATATCGCGCATGCCTTCAGCAAGGACGGCGGCCTCGCCGTGCTCTACGGCAATCTCGCGCAGGACGGCTGCATCGTGAAGACTGCCGGCGTCGATGCCTCGATCCTGAAATTCTCCGGCCCCGCGCGCGTGTTCGAGAGTCAGGACGCCGCCGTGGAAGGCATCCTGGGCGGCAAGGTCGTCGCCGGCGAGGTCGTGGTCATCATCTACGAAGGCCCGCGCGGCGGCCCTGGCATGCAGGAGATGCTGTATCCGACCAGCTATCTGAAATCGATGGGCCTCGGCAAAGCCTGCGCGCTCGTCACCGACGGCCGCTTCTCCGGCGGTTCCTCCGGTCTGTCGATCGGCCATCTGTCGCCGGAAGCCGCCGAAGGCGGCAACATCGGTCTCGTGCGCACCGGCGACATCATCGCCATCGACATCCCGAACCGCAGCATCACGCTGGAGGTCTCCGACGAGGAGCTCGCCAAGCGCCGCGCCGCGGAGGAGGCGAAGGGCGATGCGGCCTGGCAGGCCGTGGGCCGCAAGCGCAACGTCTCGACCGCGCTTCAGGCTTACGCCGCGCTCACCACCAGCGCCGCGCGCGGCGCGGTGCGCGAGGTGAAGCGGCGTCCGAAATAAGGGCCTTGTAGCCCGGATGGAGCCATTGGTCGGCGTCAAGCGCCGAGCCGTTGGTGTAATCCGGGGCAAGTGCGAGACCAGAGGTGAGACCGGTCCCGGATTGCGCTACGCTCCATCCGGGCTACTCATCGGGTCGTTGCGCCAGCATCAATGGTCAACGAGTCCTGAACGGCCGGCTTGCGCCGGCCGTTCGCGTTAAGGATGCCTCCACGAAGTTCGGCAAAGCAAGGTTTTGCGGCGTATACTGCGCCAACCTTCGCAAATCCATTTCGGGCAATTGGGGCACCACATAATGTCGCGTACTCTTGCTGTTGTTTTCTCCACCGCCGTCGCTGCGATTTCCATGACGGGCGCGGCCTCCGCCGGCTGCTACAATTGCTACGCACCGCCGCCGTGCCAGACCTGCTACCAGCAGCAATACGTCGCGCCGCAATACCGCACCGTCGACGAGACGGTGATGGTGTCGCCGGGCGCCGTGGTCGCGCACCGCACGCCCGCGCAATACCGCACCGTGATGGTGCCGCAGACCGTGATGGTCGCGCCGCCCAGCGTGCAGTACCAGCGCATCCCGCCGCAATACGCCACGCGCCAGCGCGTCGAGATGGTCTCGCCGGGCTATTCGTATTACGCGCCGGTGCAGATGGGGTGTGCGAGCTGCGGGTACTGAGGCCGACGCAACAACGAGGAAATTCACGCGGCGCTCCCTCGGGCGCCGCGTTTTCTTTTGCACGGCTTACGGAATCGCCACCTTGTTCGACACGACTATTCGGCGCCGCAACCGGTCGGTGAGCGTAATGTAAACCGCCCTTGGCCGCTGGGTAATGGGAACCGAGAAAAAGAGCTGCGAGAGATTGGACGGATCGTTGAAGTCGCAGAATCCGTAGAGCCTCTGGCCTCTGGCGTTGTAGATGTCGACCCAGGTCCGCGACGCCGAGGTATTGAGCCCGCACGGCGGCAGCTTGGGCGATTCCGCGAAGAGGGCGGGTGAGTAATCGCGCCAGTTGACGACCGTCAGCCCGACAATGAGCGTTGGGCCAAAGACCAGTTGACCGGTAAATTGAAGCACCGGACGCGGAAACGGCTGCGCCACTGCAGGTGTCGCAAATCCAACCAAGAGCGCAACGGCTACCAGGAGTCGCTTCAGCCTCATCTTCATCCTCCGTCCATGGCGTCAACCCACGCTAGCGACGGGCGGCGGAAATCCTTTGATCCGGGTCAACGGAGAGGTGCGCTCCGCAGGCGCCAAGGCGTCTTAAACGATGGCCGCAGCAGGGCCTCGCCAAGTCCCGGGCGGCAACAACGCCCTCGCAGCCGCCCAAACTCCATCACACAGCAGCCCAACTTCGCGTTGCCATGCGCCGTCGACTGCGTTAAGCGACACCCATTCCATGCTTGGAAGGGTGGCCGAGTGGTTTAAGGCACCGGTCTTGAAAACCGGCGTGCCCGCAAGGGTACCGTGGGTTCGAATCCCACCCCTTCCGCCAGTTCTCCTCTCATGGAGCTGATATTGCAGCTAAACTGTCGTCATCTGTGGCGTGTACCCCGAAACCAGCCTTCAGCGCAGGGTCCATGTAATTTGACCAGCAACGCAATGCTGCAGCACCCGCTGAGCGGGATTTTCGGCGAGCAGTAGGATCAGATCGGGCCCATCCATCCCTACGGTTCGTGTTCGCGGCTCAGAAGCCAACAAAAAACGGTCAGCAACGAATGGGCGCTGAAGGCTTCATGGGCTTTATGGGGGCGGCGGCGGTCACGTCTTGACCCCGTTTTCCTTGCAATCTTAAATGGCATCTGATGAGGTCAGGAAGTCCGCGGCAGGATGATGCGATGTTGAACCGTTTTTTGGCTACGAACGCAGTGATATTGCTTGCAGTCTTGGGGGCCAAGACCACAGCAGTTGCCGCGCCGACTTCGGCACAACATGCAGCGACTGCGACGGGACAGGTGCTTTGCGACGCGAGAGGATGTCGTCCGGTAAAAAGTGGATGCCGGCTGGAATATCGAACCGGCATCGCTGGAGGTGCGGTACCCACGGGCGGAAACGTTGAGATCTGCCCTCGCCAGTCGGCTCGATAGAGAGGCGCGCGCTTCAGGCTGACGGGCCTCTTCCTTCGGGCCATCCAATCATGTCGAATTTCGTGGGCGAGCTGCGCGGATGGGCGTGGAGCGCGTGCGCAAGATGCGTCGATCCCGATTCGTCGACCGAAAAACGATTGTGTCCCTGGACCAAAAAACTATTGTGGCTCGGCTGGCTTATCCCGTTCATGGCTTTCGGCTTCGGCGGCTGCGCACGCGTCCATGCCATGGCACCTGCTTAGATAGTACCGAGCGCCCGCCACGATCGAGCAAACAGCGAGCAGGGTAACCAGCAGGATGATCATCCACCGTCTATTCGACATTCCATGACCTTCTGTGATGACAGCCTTCTACCAACCGCTGTCCGATATCCCGATCGTGAAGGCAAGGAGAAGATGTGGTGCCCATCCGCCACTCGATCCGACCGCGATCCGTCGGCCAGGCTTTCCCCGAGCAGGTGACCAGTGAATCAAACGTCCAGTCCAGCCGCGCTCGACAAGCTGAAGCTCCGCATTCAGGCGTTGCGCGCCAAGACGATTGCCAATGGCTGCACCGAGGACGAGGCGCTGTCGGCCGCCGCCAAGGTCGCCGAGCTCTTGGACCGCCACGATCTGTCGCTCTCCGACGTCGAGCTGCGCGCCTCGCCGTGCGAACGGCGGGTCTTCGAGACCCATCGCAAGAAGCGAATTCCGCTGGACGATTGCATCGGCGCGATCGCGCATTTCTGCGATTGCCGGGTCTGGCGCGAGAAGAACGCAAGCGGGGAGAACAGCTATGTGTTCTTCGGTCTCGGCACCGATGTCGAGGTCGCGCACTATCTGGCCGAACTGATCGACGGCGCCGTGCGCGCCGAACTCGGACGCTTCAAGACCTCGGTTGATTACGGCAGGTTCCGGCACCAGGAGCGGCATCTGGCCAACGCCTCCTTCGCGCTCGGGATGGTGGCCTCGATCGCGGACAGGCTGGTGGCGATCAAGGCCGGTCGCGATCAAGTCAACGAAAGCACCGGCCGCGGGCTGGTCGTCCTCAAGACCTCCGTGGTCGACGCAGAACTGGACAAGCTCGACCTCAAGCTCCGGACAGCGCGCAGCACCAGCCGGATGGTCTCGATGACGGCCTATGAAGCCGGCGGCGCTGCCGGAGCGTCGCTGGCCATCAATCCCGGGCTCGGCGGGTCCCGGTCAGGGGCCACTTCCAAAGGAAGCTGACCGCGTCGGGGGGCTTCGGCTGGAGCTGAGAGCATGGCGGATAACATTCCAGTTAGTCAGCTGCCCTCTGTCGTCACCATGCTGCTAACTTGCTCGAAATCGATCCTCTCCGGGGCGCTTTCGTGCGGCACCGCTGAGGTGCCATGGGCTAGGATTGGGCTAGAATTGGCCTCCCGATTCGAAAAGGACGTGAGCCATGATGCTTGGATCGTTTGCTGCGGGTGATGAGGTCAGATTTCAAGCCTACACGCAGGAGGCCGCGGAGGTCGATTACGCGACCGGCACGGTGCTAACGGCGTGCGAGGGCAGCCCACTCCTCGGCGAGTGGGTCGACATCGCATTCGGCAAGGTCATTCGCCGCGGCGTGCCAACGGGCCGGCTCGAGCTTGTCTGTCGCGCGCCGCAGAATGCAAATGATGCCCGCTGGACCGAAGATCTTCAGGCGGCCGATCAGGCGCGGGATTGGCCAGCCTGATGCAGCTCCCCCTTCAACCCCGCCTTGATGGCTACCGAGGAGCGGATCCAAGGAAACGCCGCGAGGCATCAGAGCACAATGCGATGGCGCAACGCATTGTCGACCACCTCAACACGCTCATCGCGAATGACCCGGACCCAATGCAACAGTACCACTGGTACGAAATTGCTCGCGATCTCGGACTCTCTCCGGAGGACGTCGAGTCTGCTGTCATGTACGGCGGGCACAACGGGATCACGGTCGACGTGACTGATGAAAATCGGCGAGCGGTAGCGGGCTACAAAAGATAGTACCGAGGCGGACCACAATGGAGACCTCCGAACCAGCCAGCGGCCTGTCGACGAAGAGCAAATTTTCGACAGCACATTACGCCGCGGTGGTATCGACCATCGCGCTAATAGTCTCTGGTGGCAGCCTGCTCTTTACGAAGCGCGCCTACGATCTCGCCGCGGCAAAAGACGAGCGCGAGTTGCTTGAGAAAGAACCAGTCGTCGACGTTCAAGTCGCGCCGAATGGCAAAGCCAGAAGCGCCGACCTCATCATCTACATTTTCAATCGCGGCGATATCAACCTCGTGCCGCAAGACATTACGGCCCTTCATTTGCTTGAGCACGGTGATCTTTACTTATCGGCCGCGCGCCAAAGTGTAGAGAAGCTTAGCACGTCCCTCAGCCTCAAATCGATGGGCGTAATTTTTCCCAAAAGTGCAGCAACCATGAAGGCAACTGTCTCAGGCGTGACCGACGGAAAGGACGATTGGCCGAAAACCGGGGTTGATCTCACGTTCACTCTCCGGGTACGGCTCGCCGACCAGGGCGAGACGTTGAAGACGATGAGCGTTACCAGAGAGATTAAACCGGGGCCTTGAGATGCGCCGCTGGAGAGTAGGTCTGTGAAGCCCGAACGAATACTGGCGCGCCGCTCTGAGCTTGGCGGCACGCTCTCCTGATCGTCATAGCCATGTACCTCAATGTCTCAGTGGCAATGAGGGCGCGTGAGCTACAGCCGTGCCACGCGCGCTCCTACATCCGTCCTATTCTAAGCGGGCAGGTTCGACGAACCGAAAGCCTCAGCTCTTCGGACTTGCACCCTTCAGCGCGTTCCAAGCCGCCTGGTTCGCTTGATCAAAGGCCTTCCGGGACTCGGCGAGGGCGGCGCTCAGGACCGACCAGGACTCGCTGCCGGCCTGCTTCAGCTTCTGCAGACGCGCCTCGGCCTCGGACGCATCGGATTTCATCTGCTTGAGCGCGGCATCGACATCGACGGTGCGGGCTGAGGCCACTTTGCCCGCGGCGTCGCGGAATTTGTCCGCGGCTTCGCGCCAGGCTTTTGCCTGTGCGGCCGCAACGTCCTTGAACGTGGCCTGTTGCTGCTCGAATTGTTTGCCGGCGCCTTCGAAATAGGTCTTCACCTGGGCTTCGAAGCCAGCCCACTGCTTTTCCAGGTCGGCCTTTGCCTCGGTCCAGGCGGCTTCACCTGCTTCGGCCTGGGTCTTGAGCATTGCCTGAAACGCGTCACGGCGCGTCGTCAGGTCGGACAGGAGCTGATCTGTCTTGACCTTGGACTCAGCTTTGGCCTGGCCGGCCTTGACCTCGAACGAGGCCAAGGCGGCATCCATTTCGTCGATCCGCTCCTTGGCCCAATTGAGGTAGAAATGCATGCTGCTCTGCTGTGACATGGCCGTCTCCATCTACTTGCCGGAGCTAAGACAGCAGAGCCTGGGCTTGCCCGTATTGACCTGTCTCAACGACGACGCTTTCCGAGCTTTGGGAACTTTCCATCGTGGGCGGATGTTCCGAAGATGGCGATCAGTTTCTGGTCCCGGCGGGCCAGAGGGTGCTTTTCGCGGACTCAAAAAGACGTTACGCCGCCGGGGACTTAGCTACTGTGCATGGGGTTGTTTTGCGATTTTTGTCGGGAGCGTAGGGGGCAGTTGAATTGGGTTCGGGCGATGCGCCCGGCGCGTCGTTGCGGAACTCTTTCCTCAGCTCCGCGTTATCTCGGCATGACTGGTGACCTTTCTTTCCGACGCAAACCCCTGACCCCCGAGCAGCGCCAGGCGCGCGATGCGGCACGCCGGATCGAGGCCGAAAAGGCCATGCGCGACCACGAAGAGGCGCAGAAGGCGTTCTACGCCAATAAGGAGCGGCTGAGGGCCGAGCGGCTCGCACGCGAGGCGGCGACGGCAAAGGCCTGACCGATCGCGGTCGGCGTGCCCTGGATTGATAGCCCGAGGATGACCGGAGCTAGTGCCGGTGGGAGACCCGCGTCGCGCTCAAGGCCAGCTTCAGCGCCTCAACGGCGCCTGCCAATGCGCCGCGAGGCGATTTGGCCTCGATAGCTTCCGCTGCGATGCGGCAATCGTCGGCGACCTTGAGCAATCCGCTTCGCGCAAGGTCCAGGGTGGAAAGGGCGGCCTGCTCCAGGCAGACCCGTTCAAGTCGTCGAAACTCCCGCAGCTCTCTGTTCATGCGTCAGCTCTCGATTTCCACGCACCCATGCGGCGCTGAGTCTGCTTAACGAATGGTAAATATCTTCCCTTAGCCGGTCTGGCTGGCCCGAAGCTGCTGGCTGCCGCAAAGGCGCTGGGCCTGCCACCAGCGCAGGCTTGACGCCGTTTGCCTTCCGCCGGAAAATTCAAATGATCCTCAACTGACGTGAATGACGGAGACGTTCGCTCCCAGCCAGTCCGATCCCCATCCGCGAAAACGCAATGGAGCCGACCATGACCACGTTCGACAAGCGCGAGCAGGGCTTTGAGGCCAAATTCGCCCACGACGAGGAGCTCATGTTCAAGGCGACGGCCCGGTCCAACAAGCTGCTCGGGCTCTGGGCTGCCGGCCAGCTCGGGCTCAGCGGCGATGCCGCGACGAGCTACGCGACGGCGCTGGCGACGGACCATCTGGAGAGCCGGACGATCGACGAGGTCCTGGACAAGGTGTCAGGCGATCTCGTCGCCAAGGGTGTGGCGCGCGAGCAGGTCGCCGCGAAGTTCCAGGAATGCCTGCATCAGGCCGTTCAGCAACTCGAAGCAAAGGCCTGAGCAAGGAGCGGTTTGCTGCTCACAGCTCCATGTACACGATCTCGATGGGCTCGCCGCCGAGGCCGTGCGAGAATTGCCCTCTGCCTGTGCTTCTGAAGCCGTATCGTCGGTAGAAGCCTTCCGCGTTGATCGTGGCTTCAAGACGGATCGGCCCCGTATGGCCCAGCCGCGCTTGGACTACGCCGATATCGAGCAGCCGCTGGCCGAGACCGGAGCCGGCCGCCTCGGGCAGGATGAACAATCGGGTCACCTCGCCGGGCTCGGCATCGACGAAGCCGACGACGACGTCGTTGCGAAGGCAGACGGTCATTCGTCCCTTGGCGATGAGGTCCTCATAGAAGCGGGGTGTCCGTTCGCCCATCCAGTTCTCGATCTGCAGCGGCGAATAGCATCCCTGTGCAAGGCCGGCGATCGAGGCTTTGGTGATGTTGAACACGGTCTCTGCGTCGTCCGGACGCGCCGGCCTGAAGGAGACGTCATCGGTGGACATGTGGACTCCGGATCCAGCAGGTGTACCGCAAATTGAGCGCGTCACTCGGCATGTTTGCGCATTCCGGAGTCGCTGATCTTGTCGACATAGGCGATGCCGAGCGCCGAGACGATGAAGGTGATGTGGATCAGCACCTGCCACATCACGCCGGTCTCGGTGTAACCGGCGCGGTTCGAGCCGAGATTGCCAGCCTCGATGAAGGTGCGCAGCAGTGCGATCGAGGAAATGCCGATGATGGCCATGGCGAGCTTGATCTTGAGGACGCTGGCATTGACGTGGCCGAGCCATTCCGGCTCGTCCGGATGGCCCTGCAGGTCGAGCCGCGAGACGAAGGTCTCGTAGCCGCCGACGATGACCATCACCAGCAGGTTGGAGATCATCACGACGTCGATCAGCGCGAGCACGCTCATCATGATCTGCTGCTCGGTGAGATCGAGCGCGTGCCAGGACAGATGCCAGAGCTCCTTCAGGAACAGCGCGATGTAGACGCACTGCGCCACGATCAGCCCGAGATAGAGCGGCAATTGCAGCCAGCGCGAGCCGAAGATGATCATCGGCAGCAGACCCAGGCGCGGCAGGGGCGGGCGTGGTTCGGTACGAGGTTCCGATTGGGGCCCAGGCTCAACCGACATTCAGGCAGCATCCTCGCAATCGCAACGATTTCGCTTTCATCTAGCCCGACAAGATGGCCGGCGGAAGACGCCGCGCTCCTCGGCGTCGGCGGATCGCGTCATTTCGTGCTAGCGTGCCGCGGCCGTCGCGTGGCGGCCCGGATCGGGAGGCGAGGCGTGATTCAGCGCGGCTTCGGCAGGTGGACCGGCGGGGTCGCGCTCGCCGGTGCGATCATGATGGGCGCCGGCGCCACGGACGTGTCGGCGACACCGCTGACGCCGTTTCGCTACGAGGCGCAGGCACAGCGTCATTGTCCGCAGGACAGGGTGGTCTGGCTGGATTTCCGGAAGGGCGTCTACTACCGAAAGGGCCAGAAGCGGTACGGCCAGGGATTCGACGGCAGCTTCGTCTGCCAGACCGAAGCCCGCGACGGCCGCTATCGCCGCTCCCTGCTGGGCCTGCGCTGAGCGGATGTGCGCTCGATCGTCCGACTATTTCTGACCAGTCAGCCTCATCGGGACGTGCGGGGAGGTGCTGATGACCCGGGGGCTTCCGTCGGGATAGGTGCGGTGTCCGCAGATCAGCGATTCCAGAACCAGGAAAAACTTCTCGGCAAGCATTTGCGTCACCCTCGTTGGTGATGGCCTCTTGAAATAGGTCGAGGCGCCGAACTCGGAAATTCAATCAACTAGACGGGAGCGCGACAGTACCGGTCACGTTGCGTGCTGCGTCGCGGTGGTGCCGCGGGTTGGAAATTCGGAAGGGGAGTGTGGCGCTCAGGCGAAGGCCAGTGCCATGAGGCTCGAGCAGAGCAGGACCAAACCGCCGGCGGTCAAGGCCAGGAAGCCGTCAGAGACCAGATCATGGTTGCGCATGGGACACCTGCCGCTCTCGTCTTCGATGCTCGGTCGGATCGATTAAAATTGTCCGAACGTGCCGTCTTGAAAGAGGTGATGCTTGCCTCTCGCGCGAGTGCCGTCAGGCCCTCGTGCGGTAGCCTTCAAACGCATGGGCCAGGAAGATCCCCGCGCTTACCAAGCCCATCAGTGCCGAAACCGTCTCGATCATCGTTAAATTCCAAATCCCGCCCTTGCATCCGAGAGAACGCGTGCGGCCTTGCACAGTCAAAAGAATTCCAGTGAAGCCGGCGACAATGGGGGTGGAGTGAGGATTTGGCGCAACAGAATGTCCGGGATGTTCCGTAGAACAACGGAAAAATGCGAACGTCCCGTTTACCATCCCGGCGGGATCGCTGCGCGCTCCCCATTTCCGCCGTGTTCGGGTTGCGTTATCGTTACCGCTTCCAGCGCGGTGGTGGGCCGCCTCGGATCAAAGGACCGGACGGGCTGCGCCGCTGCCAAGGCGGATTGGGCAGACCTCCGACGGAATGGTATTTGGGGCGAATGGGGATCCGACGGTCAGATTCGGTTTTGCGGGCCGCGCGCGGTGTTGCGGCGGTCGCAACCTGCGTTGCGCTTGCCAATTGCGCCTCCTCCAACAAATTCGCCAACCGCGTCGATCCGAAATACGGCGTGTCCTCGAGCCCCCGGGTGGTCGCTTTCGGCGAGCCGGTCCCAAAGGGCGGCGGCACCTACCGCGTCGGCAAGCCCTATGTCGTGGCGGGCAGGACCTACGTTCCGGAGGAAGACGTCAACTACCGCGCTGAGGGCATGGCGTCCTGGTACGGCGATGACTTCCACGGCCGCCTGACCGCCAATGGCGAGGTCTTCGACATGACGTCGCTGACCGCGGCGCATCCGACCCTGCCGATGCCGTCCTACGCCCGCGTCACCAACATCTCGAACGGCAAGTCGCTGATCGTCCGCGTCAATGACCGCGGGCCCTATCACGGCAACCGGCTCATCGACGTCTCGAACAAGGCCGCCGAACTCCTTGAATTCAAAGGAAATGGTGTCGCCAAGGTCCGTGTCGAATATGTCGGCCGGGCGCCGCTCGAAGGCTCCGACGACCGCCAGCTCCTGGCGACCCTGCGCACCGGCGTTCCGGCGCCATCGCCCTCGATGGTCCGGGTCGCCTCGGCAAGACCCTTCGTGCTGGAATTGCCGGGATCGAGCCGCGGTGCCATTCGCGGCGACGTGCCGATGCCGGAGGGGCGGCCCTATAATCTCGGCAACACCTCCGCCGACATGGCCTCGCTCAATGCGACCTCGGAAATGTCGGCCTCGAGCCGCAGCCGGGGCCGGGCGCTCCAGAACGCCCGCGCGGTATCCTATGACACGGACGGCCGCTACGCCGCCGAGAGCGCGTCCTCATCGGCCGACGGCGCCGCCGAGGCCCGCAGCATCCTGAGCGGCCGCGGCCTTTACTAGCCGCAGGCACCAAGCAAGCAGATCTGGCTGGCGGCGTCGCGCGCGCCGGTTCGTCGTCATCTCCCGGGATCAGAACGGGATGCGTGCGCGTCCCGAGAACGTCCATATCTGCGTGTTGCCGCCGATGCCGCCGAGCTCGGCGCCGAAGCCGACCGTGGCCCCACTCGCCAGCCTGGCACCGATGCCGCCCGTAACCCGCGCCGACCAGCCCTGGAGCAGCGGTGTGGACGCCAGCGGTATGCCACCCGCAGCGACGATCGCGGCCGCGTCGTCCTGGGTGAAGTAGTAGTCGGCATAGACGCCGGCATACGGCGCCAGCAGCACACTATCGAGCCACGGCACAGGATAGGAGATCCTGTTGCCCGCAGACGCACGGCCGCTCGAGAAGGTGCGGGCAGCCTGCTGGGTGCCGAGCGAATCGACATAGGCATTCTCATGCTCCCACAGCGCGTACACCTTGGCCGACGGCTCGATCGTGAAATTGGCCCAATTGTAGGTGCCGGTGAAGCCGGTCGCGAACATCCAGCGATTGCCGTTGAAATTGCCCTGGGCCGTGCCGGCGGTGCCGTCATAGCCGATGCCGGAATAGGTCACCGCCACGTCGTAGCGCAGCGTCGGGATGATCTTCCAGCCGAGATAGGCGCCGACAGTCCAGCCGTCGCCCTTCAGCTTCCCGTTGATGTCGGTCTGGGTGTAGCTGAAGTTCTCGTAGCCGCCGGTCACACCGACCAGCAGGTTCGGCGCCGCCCGATAGGTCAGGCCGGACAGCAGGTTGATCTGCTGGCCGTAGAGCGTGGCCTGGGTTGCCCCCTGACCGATATTACCGGACGAGCCCCATCGGTCGATGCCGGTGCCGCGCACGTCGATCCAGAACAGCCAGTCCTTTTGCTGCTTGAAGCGCGCGACCGGCGCCTTGGTCGGCGCAGCCCGGTCGATGGCGGCGAAGGCGTCGTCGATCCGCGAGGCGCCGCGCGTGGCGCGGCCGCCCCGGCCGGAGCTTTCCCTCCCGGCATAGGCATTGGCGCTTTGGGACGCGGACTGGGGTTTGCCGTCATCCTCGTCACCGTCAGGCGCGGCGGCGAAGTTGACGCGCAGCCCGCCGGCGCCCGGCATGACGTATTGCCCGCCACTGCTGAACCCTTCCGAGATCGCGGTGTCGATCGCGCCGGAGATCGCCTGGCCGGAGTTTTGCGCCACCACCTTGGTGACGTTGAGCTGGAGCGCGCGCAGCCTGGCGCTGTCGGCGGGAATGTCGACTGACTGGGTCAGCGCCGGGGATGTCGAGGCATTGAAGGCGGGACTGCCGTTGTAGGTCGCCGTCATCGTGTGATTGCCGACGACGAGCGTCGTGGTTGCCAAGGTGGCGATGCCGGCTGACAATGTGGACGTGCCGATCGGTGTCGTGCCGTCGAAAAACGTCACCGTTCCCGTCGGCGTCCCGCCCAAGCTGTTTACGTTTGCCGTGAACGTCACCGACTCACCGTAGCTGCTCGGGTTCTTCGAGGAGGTGAGGGCCGTCGCCGTCGTGGCGGACAGATAAGTGAACCTGTCTGCGGCCGAGGTGGGCGATGTGCCACCGCCTGTCGTCACGGTGACGTCGACCGTGCCGGCGCCGGGCGGCGATGTCGCCGTGATCGACGTTGCCGAGTTCACCGTGAAGCTCGTTGCATTGTTGGGGCCGAATTTCACTGCGGTGGTGCCGGTGAAACCGGTTCCCGCGATCGCCACTGACGTGCCGCCGACCGCCGATCCGGAGGTCGGCGCAATCGAGGTCACGGACGGTGCGGGCGTGTAGCTGAATTGATCCGATGCCGATGTGGCTGATGTTCCGCCCGGTGTCGTTACGGTCACATCGACGATGCCGGTGCCGGTGGGCGAGGTTGCCGTAATCGAGGTTGCCGAATTGACCGTGAAGCTCGCGGCATTGGTTGCGCCGAACTTCACGGCGGTCGCACCCGACAGTGCAGAACCGGTGATCGTGACAGAGGTGCCGCCCGCTGCAGGCCCTGCGTTCGGCGAAACCGACGTGACTGCCGGCGCTGCGGCGTAGCTGAACTGGTCGGCAGCCGAGGTGGCCGACGTCCCACCTGGCGTCGTCACCGTGACGTCAACCGTGCCGGTGCCGGCAGGGGACGTGGCGGTGATCGAGGTCGAGGAGTTGACCGTGAAGCCGGTCGCATTCGTCGCGCCGAACTTCACGGCTGTCGTGCCGGTGAAGTTGGTGCCTGTGACGGTCACAGACGTTCCGCCGGCGAGCGGGCCAGCGGTCGGCGAAATCGACGTCACCGTCGGCGTGCCGAAATAGGTGAACTGGTCGGCCGCCGAAGTCGCGGACGTGCCGCCCGTCGTCGTCACCCTGACGTCCACGACACCGGCCCCGGCCGGCGAGGTCGCGGTGATCGATGTCGCGGAATTGACCGTGAAGCCCGTCGCAGCCGTTGCGCCGAAGGTCACGGCTGCGGCGCCCGTGAGGTTGGTGCCTGTGATGGTCACCGATGTGCCGCCCACCGCCGGGCCCGATGTCGGCGAGATCGAGGTGACGGTCGGCGAGGGGATATAGGTGAACTGGTCCGCAGCAGAGGTCGCTGAGGTACCGCCGGCGGTCGTCACCCCGATGTCAACCGTGCCGGTGCCGGCCGGCGATGTGGCCGTGATCTGGGTCGCCGAATTGACGGTGAAGCCGGTCGCCGGCGTTGCGCCGAAGGTCACGGCCGTTGCACCGGAGAAGTTGGTGCCGGTGACGGTGACGGTGGTGCCGCCCGCACCCGGACCCGACGTCGGTGAGATCGAGGTGACGGTTGGTGCTGCGACGTAGGTGAATTGGTCGGCGGCGGAGGTCGCCGACGTGCCGCCCGTAGTCGTCACCCTGATATCAACCGTGCCGGTACCGGCGGGGGACGTGGCGGTGATCGAGGTCGCCGAATTGACCGTGAAGCCAGTTGCCGCCGTTGCTCCGAACGTGACCGCGCTCGCGCCGGAAAGGTTCGTGCCGGTGATGACCACGGTCGTGCCGCCGGTCTGCGGACCAGCCGTCGGCGAGATCGATGTGACTGTCGGCGTGCCGACATAG
>NZ_LFJC01000003.1:1572-233671 GCF_002776695.1 Bradyrhizobium nitroreducens | reverse complement strand
GCCGACAGACCGAGCGAGTCGGAGACGGCGGAGAGCGCGGCGTTGTCGGCGCGCATCGAGGTCGCGATCGACCAGTAGGCGGCGTTGTCCGCGGCGGTGGCCACGCGCTGACCGGTGGAGATCCGGCTCTGCGTGGTGGAGAGTTGCGAGCTGACAGACCGCAAGGTCTGGAGCGCGGTCATGGCGGACGAGTTCGTGAGCAGGCTTGACATTGCGAATGTCCCTTTATGTACGCGTTACATTTTCATCAGGGGACATACCGGACTTGCACCGGTACGGAGGGGCGGCATCATGCCTTTGGACTGATAGGGGTGGGGTCCAACCCGCCGTGCCGCATTGCTAACACGCCGAATCTTGCTTCCGGATTAAGATCGGATTGAATTCTTCAGCAATATCAGATGGTTAATATTACCCACCGCTAACCATAGCGCGGTACTTTTCGCTAACCATGACGGGGCGCCAGGCGATCGCCGCGGTCTACGAGAACGAGCGCACCAGTCCGGACGCGAGCAGATTCCAGCCGTCGATCAGCACGAAGAACAGCATCTTGAACGGCAGCGCGAGGATCGTCGGCGGCATCATCATCATGCCCATCGACATGGTCAGCGTTGCCACGATCATGTCGATCACGAGGAACGGCAGGATGATGAGGAATCCGATCTCGAACGAGCGCCTCAGCTCGGAGATCATGAAAGCCGGGATGATCACGCGCAGATCGACGCGCTTGTCGTCGAACTTCTTGCGGAAGCTCTCTGCGGCGAGCGACTCGAAGGTCTGCAGATCCTTGTCGCGGACATGGGCGAGCATGAACTCGCGGAACGGATCGGTGATCTTCAGATAGGCCTGCTCTTCCGAGATCTCGTTCTTCATCAGCGGCTGGACGCCGGTCTCCCAGGCGCGGTCGAAGGTCGGCGCCATCACGTAGAAAGTCATGAACAGCGCGAGGCTGATCAGCACCAGATTGGCCGGCGTGGTCTGCAGGCCGAGCCCGGCGCGCAGGAACGACAGCGCGACCGCAAACCGCGTGAAGCTCGTGACCATGATGAGCAGCCCCGGCGCCACCGACAGCACCGTGATCAGGGCCATCAGCTGGATGATGCGGCCGCTGGTCGAGCCGTTTCCGGGCGGCAGCAGCGAGTTGAGGTCCGGGATCTGGGCGAGCGCCACTTCGGGCAGCACCACCAGGACCAACGCGAGCAGCAGGACTCTCACTCTCACTGGATCACCAAGGTCTCAATGATCAATTCGCGGATCTTGCCCGACGAGCGGATGTTGGCGCGCTCGGTCAGGTCGTCGCGCAGGTGCTGGAGCCCGCGCGAGCCCTCGAACTGTGCAACCGACGCCGACCGCAGGTAAGTGACGATGTCTTCGCTGATATGCGCGGCGAGGATGCCGGCCTCCTCGTCGTTCATGCTCTCGGTCACCATGGAGGCTTCGATGCGGGCCCAATTGTTGGCGGGCGCGCCGAGATTGGTCACGATCGGAGACAATTTCCGCAAGCGCGCGCTGCCGGCGTAGCTCGACGCGATCGGCGGCGGGGTCGCGCTCTTCTTCGCGTCGGCGACGCGCTCGGCGGTCGCAAACAGATGCAGCCCGGCCAGCGCGCCCGCGCCGATCGCGACAAGGGTCAGCACCACGATGGCCGCGATCAGGCGCATGACGTCCCCTGCCCTCGCCCGGCCTTGCCGGCGCGAACTTCAGAATGGTGCCACGGCGTCATAGATCCGATGTCCCCATCCAGGCTGCTGCACGTCGGACAGATTTCCGCGACCGCCATAGGACACGCGCGCCTCGGCGATCTTCTCGTAGGAGATCGTGTTGGTGCGCGAGATATCGCGCGGACGCACGATGCCGCCGACGTTGAGCACGCGCATCTCCGTGTTGACGCGAAATTCCTGCGAGCCGCTGATCATCATATTGCCGTTCGGCAACACGTCGGTGACGATGGCGGCGATCGAGAGCTTGATGTCCTCGGTGCGGTCGATCTGGCCGTTGCCCTTGATCTGGGTGTTGGTGCTGAGATTGGCGTTGGCCGATCCCTTGTCGCTCCACCCGGCGACGTCCATCAGCCAGTCGAGCCCGAACTTGACCTGCGAATCGCGCGAGCGGCCGGTCTTGTTGTCGAGCTTGGCCTTGTCCTGCATCGAGATGATGACGGTCACGACATCGCCGGTGCGCCGGGCGCGCGGATCGCGGTAGAGATCGGTGCCGTCGTCCCAGGTCGAGCGATAGCTGACCGGCGTGCGCATGCGCGGCGTCACCGGGATCGGTTCGGCCTGGGTCCGGAGGCCGCTGCCGACCGGCGACATTTGCGGGCCGGTCAGGACCTCGGCCGGATCATGCAGGCACCCGGCCAGCAGCACGGACGTCAGGACGAGCGGGAGGATGAGGATCGGCTTCTTCATCTATTTGGTCTTTCCGTCGTCCACGCGACGCATCCCGCCGAGCAAATCGGCAAGATGCGCCGCGCGTGCCGTATCCATCTCGTTGAAGATCGCGCTCGAGCTCCTCGGGCTGAGCTTGGCGAGCACGGCGGCGGCCGTCTCGTCCGCCATGCCGGCAATCTGGGTCGCCGCGGCGTCGGGCTTCATGCGCGAATAGATCTCGACGACGCTCGCTTCGGCCTTCTTCAGGAAGTCGTCGCGCAGCGCCATCCACTGCTCGTATTCGGCGCGCTTGGCTTCGACCTCGGCAATCCGCTCGCGGAGCAGGGTCTCGGCCTTTTGCAGCTCCTTGAGCTGCCAGGCCAGCCTCGCATCGGCGGCGGGATCGGCGACGTTGCTGCAGAACAGCGCGACCTCGTTGTCCGGGGATGCCGCGGCCTGCGGCGGCGCGGGCTTCGGCGGCGCCGTCACGCTGCCGGGTTTGGCCGGACGTACCGGCGCGGGCGCCGGTGCAGGCGCTGGCGTCTCGGCAGCGGGCACCGCGCCGGTGACCGCGGGGCCCGGGTCTTCGGCGGCCCACGCGGTGGCGCGGATCGAGGCATTGTCGCCCGGCGCCGTCGTGACCGGTTGCGGCTTCTGCGGTCCGGCTGCGCGGGCGCGCGCGAAGGAGAGCAGATTGAGCGGCTTCGACGGCTTGGCCTCGTCCAGGGCGAGCACGGTCGACGCGCTCGCGAGCAATGATGCCGCGACCAGCAGGAGGAGTTTGGCTTTGTGATCCAGCTTCAGCATCGGGCCGCGTGCGATTCTCGCCTCAGACCTCAGCATTGAGCGACCAAGCTTGCACGACGCTTGTGCATCATTGCACGATGACGTCGGCCTGGAGCGCGCCGGCCGTCTTGATCGCCTGGAGGATGGCGATGATGCCCGACGGCTTGAGGCCGATCTGGTTCAGCCCGCGCACCAGGCGCTGCAGATCGACCCCGCTGAGGATCGCCACCTGCGATCCGGCCTCGTTGGCCTCGACCACGGTCTGCGGGACGACCACCGTCTGGCCTCGCGAGAACGGCGCCGGCTGCGACACCACGGGCATCTCCGTGACGCGGACCGTCAAATTGCCGTGCGTCACCGCAACGGTCGATATCCGCACGTCGCGCCCGATCACGACCGTGCCGGTGCGCTCGTTGATCACAACCCGCGCCGGCGTGTCCGGCTCGACCGTCAGCTCGCCGATCTCGGCGAGGAAGCGGACAGGGCCGATGTGGCGCGGCTTCGACAGCACGATGGTGCGGTAGTCGCGCTCGAAAGCGATCTGCGCGCGATAACGTCCGCCGGCAAAGCGGTTGATGGCGTCGAGGATGCGCGTTGCGGTGACGAAGTCCGGATTCTTGAGCTGCAGCACCAGGAACTCCATCTCGTGGAGACTTCCCTGCACCTCCCGCTCGACCAGCGCCCCATTCGGAATGCGCCCGGCGGTCGGCGTGCCCTGGCTGACATTCTGCGCCTGGCCGCCGACGCTGTAACCGGCGACCGTGATCGCGCCCTGCGCCACCGCATAGACCGCGCCGTCCGCCGCGCGCAGCGAGGTCATCACCAGCGTGCCGCCGAGCAGCGAGGTCGCGTCTCCGAGCGACGACACCGTGACGTCCATGCGCTCGCCGGGCCCGATCGAAGGCGTCAGGTCCGCAGTCACCATCACGGCCGCGACGTTACGGGTGCGCAGCGTCGTCGGACGCGGGGGATTGTTGGTGCTCGTGGTCTCGTTCCTGACGTTGATGCCCATGTTTTCGAGCATCGATTGCAGGGACTGCTCCGTGAAGGGAGCGTTGCGAAGCGTATCGCCGGTGCCGTTCAGGCCGATGACGAGGCCGTAGCCGACGATCTGGTTTTCGCGCAAGCCCTTGATGTCCGCGATGTCCTTGATGCGGACGGCGGCATGGGCGCTGACCGCCGAAAGCAGCAGGGCGAACGCAAGCAGGATTCTGGTCATGACCCGTCCATGACCTTCACGGTGCCGTCGGGCTGGACCACGCCCCTGATGATCACCCCTGTATCCGTGTTGCGCACCGGGATCAGCGCGCCGGCCGCACCCGATTGCATCGCCGAACCGTAAGTGACGATGGACAGGCCGCTGTCTTCCACCACGACCTTGACCATGGCGCCGCGAGCGACGGTCCAGGGATCTTCCACCGCATTGCTGGGAATCGGCTGGCCCGGCAACAGCGCGCGCCGCGCCATGCGGCCGACCAGCACCTGGCGTCCTTCGATGAACATGGCAACGCCGAGCAGGCTCGGGGCGAAAGCGCGCTCGGTGATCATGTCGTCCCGGATCAGCTCGCCGGCGCGGATCGAAACCGCCGGCACCGGCAGCCGCTTCTCCTCGGCCACGGCGCAGCGCACCGAGGCCAGAAGCAGCAGCACGGCGGCCAACCCGCGCATGATCAGGCCCACCCTGTTCAACATCGAGACACCGGAACTAGCGCATGCCCTTCGAGACGGTCTGGGCCATTTCGTCCGAGGCCTGGATGACCTTGGCGTTCATTTCGTAGGCGCGCTGCGCCGAGATCAACTCGGTGATTTCCTTGACCGGATCGACGTTCGAGGCTTCGAGATATTTCTGGTTGATCTTGCCGTAGCCAGAATCACCCGGCAGGCCGACGACCGGCGTGCCGGACGCCGTTGTCTCCTTGTAGAGATTGCCGCCCAGCGGCTCCAGGCCCGCTTCGTTGGCGAAGTTGGCGAGGTTGAGCTGGCCGATCTGGCGCGGGTTCACTTCCGTGTCGAGCTTGGCGAACACCTGGCCGGTGGCGTTGACCGTGACCTCGACCGTTCCCTGCGGCACCGTGATCGCGGGATCCAGCAGGTAGCCGTCGATCGTGACGAGCTGGCCGTTGGCATTGGTATTGAACGAGCCCGCGCGGGTGTATTGCACCTCGTTGTTGGGGCCGAGCACCTGAAACCAGCCGCGGCCGTTGATCGCCATGTCGTAGGGATTGCCGGTCTGCGTCAGCGCGCCCTGGATGTGCAGCTTGCGGATCGCCGCCGACTTGACGCCGAGGCCGAGATTGGCGCCCTCCGGAATTGGCGAGGAGCCGTTGACGTTGGCGACGCCCTGCATGCGGTCCATCTGATAGAACAGGTCGGTGAACTCCGCGCGCGCACGCTTGTACGACGTCGAGTTGATGTTCGCGATGTTGTTCGCGATGACTTCGATGTTGGTCTGCTGGGCGTTCATGCCCGTGGCCGCAATGGCAAGCGATTTCACTTAATCCACTCCTTCAGATCAAATCGACATCCGAACGACTTCTTGATAGGCCTGCACGACCTTGTCACGGACCGCGACCGCCGTCTGCAGGGCCTGCTCCGCCGACATCAGCGCCTCCACGACCTTGCGTGTCGATTCCTTGCCCTGCATCGCCGAGATCGACGCCGCTTCGCCCGCCTTCAGCGTTCCGATCGCGTCGCTCGTCACCTGCTTCATCACCGATTCGAAGCCGACGTCGTCGCCGGACTGGATCGGTACCGTCACCGCAGGCGAGATGGCCTGCGTCTCGGTCGCGCGTGTCGCGGCCTGTCCTGCGGAGATCGCCGTGGATGAAATCGCCTCAAGCATTGTCAGCTCCTTAGGAGGTCGATGGTCATACCGAGCATCGACCTCACCTGTTTCACGACCTGGAGGTTGGCTTCATAGGAGCGGTTGACTTCCCGCATGTCGGCCATCTCGATCATCATGTTGACGTTGGGCAGCTTGACGTAGCCGGCCTTGTCGGCGGCGGGATGCCCGGGATCGTACTCGACGCGGTACGGCGTGGTGTCGACGCCGATCTCCTTGACCTTCGCGAGCTGCGAGCCCGAGGCACGGTCCATCGCGGCATCGAAGGTGATGGTCTTGCGCTGATAGGGGTCGGCACCCGCGGTGCGCCCGGTCGAGGTCGCGTTCGCGAGGTTCTCCGAGACGATGCGCATGCGCGTCGACTGCGCTTCGAGCCCGGAGCTTGCAACCGTCAGAGATGCGCTCAGTGAGTCCAGCATGTCAGTTCACCTCAGGCCTTCGCACCGGCCAGGACCATGCGGTGGAACGACCGCACGATCGCCGAATTCATCGAATAGTCGCGATTGACGTCGCTGCCCTTGATCATTTCCTGCTCGAGGCTGACGGAGTTGCCGGAGTGAACCACTTCCCAGCTGTCCTTCTTCGCGGTCGCGCGCGTGTCGGTCTCGGCCGCGGACAGCTGCATGTGCGACGGCGACGTCGTGGCGAGCCTCACCGGCATGCCGTCGAGCACCTTGTTGAACGGCTCGACGTCGCGCGCCCTGAAGCCCGGCGTGTTGGCGTTGGCGACGTTGGTGGCGATGGTCGACTGGCGGAGCTCGAGGTAGCGCGCCTGCGACGATGCGAGTTCGAAGAGATAAAGCGGTCCCACGACAGCCCCGTTCTGGTCAATTCGGGGAGAGCCTAGGGCGTTAAGCTTTCGTCAAGCTGTTGGGCCGGACGTCGTCCTCGGAATTCTACTGAACCTTCTCGGTCCGCGGTGCCTGCTTCGACTGGAGGAAGTAGATGATCTCGGCGACAGGGCGGAAGAATTCCGCCGGGATCACCTGATCGACCTGCACCGCCTCGTAGAGTGCGCGCGCCAGCGCCTTGTTCTCGATCACCGGAATCCGGTTCTGCTCGGCGACTTCGCGGATCTTCAGAGCGATCACGTCCACGCCCTTGGCCACAACGAGCGGCGCGGGGTTCTCCTCACGCTGGTAGCGCAGAGCGATCGCGAAATGCGTCGGGTTCGCGATCACCAGCGTCGCGCGCGCAGCGGAGGCGATCATGCGTTGCCGCGAGCGGTCGCGCGCCAGCGAGCGGAGGCGCGCCTTGACCAGCGGATCGCCCTCGGCCTGCTTGTGCTCGTCCTTGATCTCCTGCTTGGTCATGCGCAGCTCGCGCCGCCAGTGGAAGCGCGCCCAGGCGAGATCGATCGCGACCAGCACGATGGTCGCGATGCAGATCGCCGAGACGATCCGCATCGCGATGTTCAGGATCATCTCCGGCAGCGCGACCGGATCGGTGTACATCGCCTCGAATGCCTTCGCCTCCGACGCGCGCAAGACGAAGACGACCACGGAGGTCACCGCCGCCAGCTTGAACAGCGACTTGGCGAACTCGACGAGGCCACGCGTTCCGAACAGCCGGCTCCAGCCGCCGATCGGAGAGATCCGCGACAATTCCGGCTTGATGCGCTCCAGCACGAAGCGCGGCGCGTTTTGCAGCAGCGAGGAGGCGAGCCCGAACACCATGAGGATGACGACCAGCGGCACCAGGAAGCGCAGCGCCTGCAGGCCGACCACGGTGAGCAGGTTCTGCGCGTCCGCGCCGGTGGAGAGCGGGAAGCCTTCCGGATCGTCGAGCAGGCTCGTCAAGGTCGGCGTCAATTGCTGCACGCCTTGACCGATCAGGAACGCCATGATGACCAGCAGCGCGGCCATCGAGGCGAACATGGAGGCCTCCCGAGAGACCGGGATCCTGCCCTGTTCGAGCGCATCACGGACTTTCTTCTCGGTCGGCTCTTCTGTTTTGCTCTCCTGATCGGATGATTCTGCCATGCCCGTTCAGCGGTCAGCGGAAGACCAGCTCATCCTCCTGCTCGGGGTTGAGCTCGATTTCGCCCTTCTCCGCAAGGTCGAGCGCGAGATCTGTGATCACGCGCCGCGCCTCCAGCACGTCGCGCTGGTTCGAGGGTTCGCCGATGGCGAGCTCGTGCTCCACGACGCGGCGGACGCGCGATGCGACCGAGGACAGGATCAGCTCCCGGAAGTGCTTGTCGGTACCCTTCAGTGCGATGACGATGCGGTCGGTCGGCACCTGGTCGAAGATCATGGTGCGCGCCTTCGGCGTGAGGTTGGTGACGTCGTCGAAGGTGAACAGCAGCTCCTTCAGCACTTCGGCCGACTTCGGCCGCTTCTCCGACAGGCTCTTGAGCATGTCCTCGATATGGCCGCGCTCCATCTTGTTGATGATGTCGGCGACACGGGCATAGGTGTCGGCGCCGAGATTGCGGGCGAAATTGAGCGTCAGGTCCTCGTGCAGCGTCTTCTCGAGCACCTTCATCGCATCGTCGACGATCGGCTTGAGGCTGAGCACGCGTCGCATCAGCTCGTTGCGCAGGCTCGAGGGCAGCTGGCTCATCACCTTGGCGGCACAGGACGGCTTGACCTTGGACAGGATCAGCGCCGCGGTCTGCGGATGCTCCTTGGAGAGGTAGGTCGCCAGCGAGTTTTCCGACACCGACGAGACGCGATCCCACACCGACCGGCTCGAATTGCCGAGCAGGTCGGTCATGATCGCCGAGACCTGGTCGGCCGGAAGCACGTCGCCGAGCACGGCCTCCAGGCCACCGATGGTGCCGAGAATGTTGGCGCCCATCGAGAACTGCTGGGCGAACTCCTCGACGATCCCCTCGAGCTCCTGCGCCGTGATCGGCCGCAGCTCGGCCGCGGCCTTGGTGACGACGCGGATTTCCTGCGGCTCGAACTGCGAGAGCACGCTCGCGGCCGCCTGCCGACCCATGGCCAGCAGGAGCGCGGCGACCTTTTCCGTTCCACCGAGCGTGGCAACGCCTCGCTGCTTGACGGGAGCGATGCCGACCTGTGCAGCCATGGTCAGCTATCGCCCTGCCCCAGCGGCCCGACAATCTCCGTGAGCGAGACGCCGAAGCGGGAATTGTCCTCTTCGACGACGACCACCTCGCCGCGCGCGACGATGCGGCCGTTGACGACGACATCGACGGGCTCGCCGACCCGGTGGTCGAGCGGAACCACGGCGCCGCGGCCTAGCTTCATGAGGTTCGCGACCGGAATGGTCGCCGATCCCAGCACCACCTGCATGGTGACGGGAATGCGCAGGATGGCATCGACGTTGGCGAACTTGCCACTCTCCTCAGCCGTGCGCGCGGCGATTTCCGCGAGCCGCTCCAGCGGAGTCGTGTCGGTATGCCCCTCGTCGCCGGCAGGTGCTCGCGTGGCAGAGTCATAGTCGAAGGATTGCGCCATCTGGTATCGCCTCTTGGTATTTCCGCTCCCGGAGCGCCCTAGCGTTCCGCTCGTATTGGTTCTGCCGGCTTCGATTTCAGTGCTTGTTCACTTCAGTGCCGCCGGCGGTCGTGGCCGGCGCCAGCCCGCTGCGGGCATCGAGCGCGGCGATCGCCTCATGGGCCTGGTCGATCTTGGTGCTCAGCACGTTGGCGAGCCGCCCGAGATTGGCGGTGGAATCATGCGCCGCGGTGATGACCGTGTCGAAGGCGCCCGCCGTCTCGTGCACGATGGTGGAGAACTCGCCCTGGTAGCTGCGCAGCCGCGCCAGCTCGCGGTGCATCCGCGTCACCCGCATGCTGGTGAAGGCGAGCGCGATCAGCAGCACGGCATCAACGAGATAGGATATCATCGACGAACTCCCGTTTCTGGTCGACGGGATCGGCCACCTGCATGGCGTAATAGCCATCAAGCTGGCCGATCTGACACCAGAACAGCACCTGATTGTTGCTCTCGAGGCGGGCCAGCGTGCGCGGCGTCGCCTCCAGCTCCAGAACCTGCCCGACCTTGAACTTCACGACGTCCTCGAGCGAGATCATCTTCTCGTCGAGCACGGCACTCAGCGTCACCTCGGTACGTTGGACCTCGCTCTCCATCTGCTCGCGCCAGCGCGGATCGGTCGTGCGGCCGTCGCTGGCGGTGACGGTTGCAAGCTTCTGCCTGAGCGGGTTGAGCGCGGAGTGCGGAATGATCAGGAACATCTGACCGCCGCGGTAGAGCGCCTGCACCATCATGTTCGCGCAGATGGACATGTTGCTGGCGCGTCCGATCGCCAGCGACGCCATCGCGGTCTCGACACGCTCGACGCGGAAGGTGACGTTGGACGTTCCGGCGAAGGCGCCCTGCAGCGCCTTGGCAAAGCGCTCGAACAGCGCCTGGACCAGCCGGATCTCGATGTTCGAGAACGTGCGTTCGACGTCGAGCGGCGGTTCCGCGCCGTCGGATCCGAACATCGCCTCGACCATCGTGAACACGAAGTCGCGGTCCAGCATGATGATGACGCGCGAATCCCACTGCTCGGCATAGAGCACCGCGGCGACCGCGTTACCCTCGTAGTCCTTGATGATGTCGCCGAGAGGATCGTTGGTGATGCCGTTGACCGAGAAATAGCACGGCGTTCCGGCCATCGGCTGCAGGCTGTCGGTGCACGATGCCGCCATGCGATCGAAGATCACATTGAGCATCGGCATGCGTTCGATCGAGATGCCGGCAGCGTCCAGCAGATAGTTCGGGAGCTGCTTCTTCTGATCGACGCCGACGTCGTCTTCCATCATCATGCGCGGGCCGCCTTCGGTTCAGCATCGGACACGACGGCCTTGGGACCTGCGATCGTCTCGTTCTCGACGACGTCGATCGAGGGCCGCTCGCTGCTCGCGATCATCTTGCGGCCGTGCTCGACGGCGATCTGCGGCATGGCGCCGTTCATGAAGGCCAGCAGCGTCTGCTTGACGATGATGTAGGGGCGGCACTTCTTCTCGCGCGTCATCTTGATCTTGATCGCGAAGGGCGAAAGGACGCCATAGGACAGGAAGATGCCGGCGAAGGTGCCGACTAGGGCCGCGCCGATGAAGCCGCCCAGCAACTTCGGGGACTGGTCGAGCGCGCCCATCGCCTTGATGACGCCGAGCACGGCGGCGACGATGCCGAGCGCCGGCAGTGCCTCGGAGACCGTCACCAGCGCATGATAGGGCGCCAGCTTGCCCTTCACGATGGTGTGGATCTCCTCGTCCATCAGCGCCTCGATCTCGTGGGTGCGCGCATTGCCCATGATGATGAGGCGGACATAGTCGCAGATGAACTGGAGCAGCGAGGGATCTCCGAGCACGCTCGGAAACGCCTTGAAGATCTCGGAAGAGGCGGGATCGTCGATATGCGCCTCGACCTCGTTGCGGCCCTTGCCGCGCAGCTCGCGCATCAGGGCGTGGAGCGCCCCGAGCAGATCAAGGTAGTAGCGCTGGCCCGGCACCGCGCCGGTGATGGCCTGCATGCAGGCGACGCCGGTATCCACGACCGTCTTCCACGGATTGGCCACGATGAAGGTGCCGACCGCGGTTCCCATGATGATCACGAATTCCCACGGCTGCATCAGCACGCCCAGGTGCCCGCCCATGGCGGCAAATCCACCGAGCAGCGCCGCTACCGTGATGAAAACCCCCACGAAACTGCCCAACGCGCCGCTCCATCGCCGATCCCATCGGGAATATCTAGTCGGCGAGCCTTGCGCGAAGCTGGCTTCCTGCCTCGCCAGCCTCGCGCAAGCAATCGGCGGCAGCTTGTGGCGGCGTCGCAACAGCGGCCGGAGGGGCGCCTGTCATGCTATCCACCATCGCGGACTACACCAGACTGACCCAGGACATGGGCAAATCGCTGACGCAGGTCGCGACGCAGCCGGATGTCAGCCGCGAGACCGATTACTTCCTGAGCCATATTGGCAACGTGAAGACGATCGACGACTTCCTGAAGGACTATCGCCTCTACTCCTACGCGATGAAGGCCTATGGCCTCAGCGACATGACCTACGCCAAGGCGTTCATGCGCAAGGTGCTGACCGAGGGTGTCGCGAACAAGGACACCTTCGCCAACAAGCTGACCGACACCCGCTACCGGGAATTCGCCGCCGCCTTCAATTTCGCCGCCCTCGGCAGCAATGCGACGCAGACCACCCAGGCCACGACCGGGACGGCGACCCATTACGTCACGCAGACGATGGAGCAGAAGGCCGGCGACCAGAACGAGGGCCTGCGGCTGGCGCTCTATTTCACCCGCAAGGCGTCCACGATCACGACCGCCTACCAGGTCCTTGCGGACAAGGCGCTGACGCAGGTGGTTCAGACCGCGCTCGGCCTGCCCTCGACGATCAGCGCGGCCGACATCGACGCCCAGGCCAAGCTGATCACGAACAAGGTCAAGCTCAGCGATTTCCAGGACCCGGCCAAGGTCACCAAATTCGTGCAGCGCTTTGCGGCGATGTGGGACGCGACCCAGGCCCAGAGCGACAGCTCGACCAATTCCGCGCTGGTCCTGATCGGCGGCGCGTCCTCGGCCAGCATGGATATCGACATGCTCTCGAAACTTCAGTCCATCCGGCTCGGAAAGTAACTCATGCAATCGGCCCTCTATGTGGGTTTGTCGGCCCAGGTCGCCCTCGAAAAGCGCCTCCAGACGATCGCCAACAACGTTGCCAACGTCAACACGGCGGCGTTCCGCACCGACGTGGTGAAGTTCGAGACCGTGCTGTCCAAGGCCGGCCCGAACCCGGTTGCCTTCTCCTCGCCCGGGGACAACATCATCTCGCGCGAGCAGGGCAACATCACCGAGAGCGGCAACCCGCTCGACGTCGCCGTGGTCGGCCAGGGCTGGATCGCCTTCGCCGGCCCGAACGGCACGGTCTATACCCGCGACGGCCGCCTCCAGATCGCCCCCAACGGCGATCTTCAGACCGTGAGCGGCTTTCCGGTCGTCGATTCCGGCGGCGCGCAGATCACGCTCGATCCCAACGGCGGACCCATTTCGATCGCGCGCAACGGCGCAATCACCCAGGACAACAACGAGATCGGCACCATCGGTCTGTTCAACATCCCGGCCGATGCCAATCTCGAGCGCTACGGCAATTCCGGCGTCACGCCGGACCGGCCCGCGACCGCCATCGCCGATTTCTCCCGCGACGGCTTCAAGCAGGGCTATGTCGAGGGCTCCGGCGCCAATCCCATGATGGAATTGACCAAGCTGATCGCGGCCTCGCGCGCCTTCGACGGCACCAATTCGATGATCGAGGGCACCGAGGGGTCGCTTCAGAACGCCATTCGGACGCTGGGCGAACCCGGCAAGTGAAGCGCGCCTTTCGCGCGTTGAAATTGAGGTTGGACTGATACCTTGAACGCTCTTCGGCAACTCGAGTGGGCGCTGCTGGAGCTTCAGCAGAGCACGCCCCTGGCAAGCGTCAGCGGCGCGATCTCCGAGATCGCGCCGACGCATTTCCGTGTCTCCGGCCTGTCGCGCTTCGTCAGGCTCGGCGAGCTCATCGGCGTCAATTCGGGCGGCAAGGCTCAGATCGGCGAAGTGGTGCGGATCGACAGCGACGGCATCGTCGCCAAGCCGTTCGACCGGCAATTCGGCGGCGGCCTCGGCTCCGTCGCCTACCGGATGCCGCCTTTGTCCTTCGCGCCCGACCCGAGCTGGAAGGGCCGCGTCATCAACGCGCTCGGCGCGCCCCTGGACGGACAGGGCCCCCTCACACCGGGATCGCGGCCGGTCTCGGCGGAGGCCGAGGCGCCTTCGGCCATGAAGCGCGCGCGCGTCCACAAGCCGCTGCGCACCGGCGTGCGCGTCATCGACCTGTTCGCACCGATCTGCGCCGGCCAGCGCGTCGGCATCTTTGCCGGCTCCGGCGTCGGCAAATCGACGCTGCTTGCGATGCTCGCCCGCAGCCAGGGTTTCGACACCGTGGTGCTGGCCCTGGTCGGCGAGCGCGGCCGCGAGGTGCGCGAGTTCATCGAGGACGTGCTGGGCAACGATCGTCAGCGCGCCGTCACCATCGTGTCGACGGGAGACGAGAGCCCGATGATGCGGCGGCTGGCGCCGAAGACGGCCATGGCGGTCGCCGAATATTTCCGCGACCGCGGCGAATCGGTCCTGCTCATGGTCGATTCGATCACACGTTTCGCCCACGCCGCCCGCGAGGTCGCGCTCGCCGCCGGCGAGCCGGCGGTCGCGCGCGGCTATGCACCGACGGTCTTCACCGATCTGCCGCGCCTGTTGGAGCGTGCCGGCCCGGGTGAGGAAGGCTCCGGCACGATCACCGGAATCTTCTCCGTGCTGGTCGATGGCGACGATCACAACGAGCCGATCGCCGACACCATCCGCAGCACGCTCGATGGACACATCGTGCTCTCTAGGCACATCGCCGACCAGGCGCGCTATCCGGCCGTCGACGTTCTGGCCTCGGTCTCCCGTCTCGCCCACAACGTCTGGGACCCCGAGGAGCGCGAATTGGTGAGCAAGCTGCGCTCCATGATCGCCAAATACGAGGACACCCGCGATCTCCGCCTGATGGGCGGCTATCAGTCGGGGCGTGATTCGGGGCTCGATCAGGCGGTCGACATGGTCCCGAGAATCTACAGCGCGATGCGGCAGGACGCTTCGGCTCCGCCGAGCGCCGACCCGTTCCGCGAGCTCCGGGACATGCTGCGGGGCGACTAGAGCATTTTCGGTTCTGATTGAATCAGAACCGAAGCTCTATATTCGTGTTTTGACGCGTTTTCTTCACGCGAACCGGTGTCCACTTCGCTCGAAGACGCTCTAGCGGGTCGGGGAGCGGACACGGCGCGCGACATGGGCCCGCGATCCGTTCCCGCGCGTTGTTTTCGACAGCAGATTGCGCATGCCGCCACGCCGCCCGCGCATGCGCCGCACGGCCCTCACCGGTTTCCATCATGGCCCGACTCCGCCACTCGGGTGAGTGGAACGGGCGGCCACGCCGGAAGCGATTGTACGGACGATTGGCGCGCCCGGCGGTCAACAACCGACGCGTGCAATTCCTGTGAGTTCCCTTGACGATTCTCGGACACCACGCACAAGTTGTGGATGACGTGCCTGTGCTCATCATCCGTGATGCACAAGCTTCGATCATTTTGTCTCGAACGCAGACAGCAAGATGCATCGCAATCAAAGCGTCGCAGAACTGAATTCACATTGCGCCCGGACAACGTATTGCATTCACTAACATGTGTCCTGAAGAGCGAGATCGTCTTGAACGTTACACTCGCCTGCGACGACATCCGGGGCTCACACGCGTCTCTACTTGATTTTGTTGAGAAGCTCATTCATCGTTTCCAACGGAATATAAGAAACGTCTGCGTGTGACTTGAACTCAGGGGCTTCGGTTGAACTATTCCGATCCATCGTCTGCTGGCGACGGCAAACCGGGCTCCCGTGCGACGACGACGCCGTTGGCATGCCAACGGCACAGTTTCCCACTCCGGAGCACGCGAGCCCCATCGCTTCCGATCGGGCGCGCTGAAATTCGTTCCTTCGAAGGAGAGCTCGACTCGATTTGCGCGCCGAACGGCTGCAACCGTTCGATGTCTTTCGGAGGATTCGCGGGCCACAACGCAAAGCGGCTTCGGGACGCCGCCGACGAAGTTCCGGGGACGAGGTAGGTTCATGCCATTGGCACGAGAAGCCGTCGAGCTGCTGGTTCAGGCGGCGAGGGCTTGGTATTTCGAAGGCAACCGGCATGGATTGCGCGATCGGGAATGGATGGCGCTGCGCTTTCTCGGCCGCGCCAACAGGTTTTCGCGCACGCCTTCCGCGCTCGCCGGCTTCATCGGCGCCACCAGAGCGACTGCATCGCAAATCGTGAAGACGCTGGAGAGCAAGTCCTTTCTGGTGCGCAAGCCGTCGCAGGAGGACAAGCGTTCCGTCGTCCTGCACGTCACCGCCCAGGGCGAAAAATGCCTGAGCCAGCACGACCCGATCAACCACGTGGTCAACGCGGTCACGGCGCTCGGCAACGACGAATGCGTCAGGCTGCGCGACTCGCTTCGCGAGGTCCTCAATCACCTCGATGCAGCACATCAGCGGCTCGACGCCAGCGTCTGCCGGGACTGCATGTTTCTCGCCGAACGCGGCCCGAGCACCTCCAAGGCACGCGCGAGCGCCGAATTCATGTGCCGCTTGTATCGCGCTCCGATCTCGCTCGAGGAGACCGAGCTGCTGTGCACCAGTTTCGAGCGCACCCGCGACCGCCCGAAGATCGAGGAGCATCTCGATCGCGCACGGATGGCGAGCCAGGGCTGAGGCGCGCGCAATTTCCGGGCGAGTCCTTGGACAAGGCTTTCGGATCATTTCGTAGCCGCTCCTTTTCTTGAAAGGTCGCGCGGCCCTCCCGTATCCCGGACACGATCCGGCGCGAAGCGCTGCTGCGTATCGCCGGAGCGCTGCGCGGCGTGCGGGGCATGGGAGCGGAGCATGGCGCACGCGCTCTCCTCCTCGGCAATGACGGCGGATGAGGCGATGGCTCGTCCCCCCAAGCAACATCATTCCCCGCGAAGACGGGGAATCCAGTACGCCGCAGCTTCTCGATTCAATCACGACCGTCTCGGCGTACTGGATCGCCCGGTCGAGTGTTTAGACCGGAGACATAGCTGACGCCTGTTCGGACACATCACTGACAGATTGGCCATTGGTCAAGTCGATAGATGCGACCTGCCAGCTGGCAAAGAAGACGCCGTAGTGGCCGTCGCGATCGAGCGGTCTGACGGCCAGTTGCTCGCCGCAGAAGGCCTGGGGAACTTTCCACATTTGGCCTTTGAAGGCGATGTAGCTTCGCGTCGAGGAGACGGTGCGCACGACTTCCCCCTCGTCGTATTGCACCCTCGGCACATGATCCGGCATGGCGCGAGAACTCGGCCGGTAGCGGTCGGCTGGGATACCCATGCCCAAGCTCTCATGAGGTCGCTCCAGATTGTAGATCGTGCGCCAATGGTCGAGGGCGCGCTGAACTTCAGCCAAGCTGCGGAACGTGCGCAGAGCGAACACTTCCGCTTTCAAGCTGCGATGGAAGCGTTCGTTCTTGCCTCGGCCCTGAGGATGACGCGGCCTGGCATGGACCACCCTGACGCCGAGCTTGAGCAGCCACACTCTCAGCGCGGTCCAGCGAGCGCCGGACGTGTCGCCCCAGGGAGAGCCGTTGTCGAGGTAGAAGGCCTCCGGCAGTCCATAGCGCCGGAAGGTTTCGGTCAGATGTTTCTGCACGTCAGGACGCTGCTCGTTGGCGCAGGCCTTCAGACACAAGGCATAGCGCGAGTGGTCATCGACCATGGTCAGCGGATGACAGCGCGCTCCGTTGGCAAGGGGCATATGGCCCTTGAAGTCCATCTGCCACAGCTGGTTGGGCGCATCCTTCTCGAAGCGATGGCCGGGAGGACTCGGCGGAGCTTTCTCGCTCGGCACGATCCGCTCATTCCGGCACAAGATCTGATGGACCGTGGAAGGCGCGGGCACAGTCTGGCCGCTGCGCTTGAGGCAATGGGCAATCTTGCGCGCACCCCAGGCCGGATGCTTGTCCCGCACGGCCAGGACTTGCGCCTCTACCACGGGCTCGCTGCGTTTGGGCATGCTCTTGGGCCGGCGGCACTGATCCGCCAGCTCACGGTCGCCAGCTCGCCAACGCCTCAGCCATTTGTAGCCCACATCGGGACTGATCCCGAACCGCCGGCACAGTTCCCGCCGGTTCGTTCCGTCCTGCAAGGCAAGTCGCACAAACTCGCGCCGCTGATCCATTACCGACACCTCGTTCCAGGGCATGGACGGCCTCCCGAATCGACCAATCCAGCCCATCTTGATGTGTCAGCTATGTCTCCGAACACCTGTCAGTGATCTGTCCGGTCTAAACATCGAGCCGGGCGATCACACCGATGTTGCCGAACGAATATCTTGCTCGGCTCGCAGGTTTGACGATGACCGAATCAACCCTGGCGAGCCGGGAAGAGCGAGCCGCGCGACAAATCCGAATTTCGATAAAATGGAATTAGTCTGCGAGGCGGATCAACGGAGGTTGATACAGCCCCGGATTGAGCGGGCGGCACAGCCCCGCGCTTGCTCATTCCGTCATCCCGAGGCGCTCCCCATGGGACGCAACGCGTCCCGGAGCCTCGAAGGATGGACGGCCCCCGCTGCAGCAGGACGAACGCCCCTTCGCAGCCTGGCCGTCATCGCCGTTTGGGGCCCGCCGGCGAGGCCAGCACCTCCGAGACAACGGTCCTCACCCGGGTTATGGCGCGACCGCCATCACGCAGAACGGGCGCAAAAAAACACCCGGCGGTTTCCCGCCGGGTGTTCGTCGAAGTGCTTAGACAGATCTTACCAGTTGCGCTGAGCGCGGAGGATCATGGCGACCGAGTCCTGATCCTTCAGCTGGTAAACCGCGGTCGGCTTGGCCGTCGCGACGTTCGGGACGATACCAACCGTGCCGGAGTACTTCTGGTCGAGATGGGTCCAGGAGACGTCGGCCGAGAAGGTCAGGTTCTTGACCGGGGTCCAACGGGTGACGACACCCAGCTGGCCGATCGCGAAGTCCGGGTTACAACCCGTCACACCTGCCAGGCCACCGAACACGCCGCCAGCACCGCCGGCGCCGCAGAGGGTGGTCTTGGCCAGGGTACCGAACTGGGCCTGAGCGTAGGCACCGTACAGCGAGGAGTTCCAGGACGGATCCCAGTTGTGGGTGTACGCACCGCGGAAGCCCCAGGTCTTGACGGTTTCCTGGGAGCCGCCGGTCACGAACACCGTGTCGGGAGCGCTGGCGAAGCCGAGGCTGCCGTAAGCGCCAGCAACGCTCGAGCTACCGTACAGCGCGTAGGAGCTGCCCGAGAGGTTCTGGAAGTTATAGCGGGTCGCACCGTCGGTGTAGACACCCTGGATGTTGATCGTGTCACCCGCGCCGGTCGGGATGTTCTTGATCGACAGAGCGAGCTGAACGGCCCAGCCCCACTTGTCGTCGGGGTGGCCGGTGGTCTCGGTCGCTCCATAATAGCCAACGTGGTTGTCATGCGCGGCCACCGACGCCTGGAAGAGGCCCCAGGCCTGGTCGACACGCACCTGACCGACGAGGTTCGGCGAACGCGAACCGCCGATGGCGTTGGTGCCGTACGAGCCGCCGATCATGCCGCCCGCGGTCGCGCCGGTCATGTTGACGTTGCCGGCCTGATAGTACTGGGTCGCATCTTCGGCCGAGAACGACGCCGTGATGCCCTGGCCGAAGTCGGCGGTGTAGGTGAACTGAGTGACACCAGTGACCGTGCCGCTGCCGCCGACGAGGTTGTCGGTGAGGTTGCCGGGATAGTTGGTCCAGGGCGCGTCGAACTGCGACACGGCCTTACCCATCGTGAAGCCGGCGAACTGGATGAAGGCGTAGTACACGCCGAGCGCACCGGCCGAGGTGTTGCCGTCGGTGCCGTTGACCGAACCGGAGCCGTTCGAACCGACGAGGGCGGTGCCCGCGGCGTTGAGGCCGAGCGTACCGCTGTACTGGGTGCCACCCGTTGCCGAACCGGTGCCCGAATAGTTACCGGTCGTCCAGGTGAAGACCGCATCGAAATAGGTGCGGACCACGCCGTACTCGGTGGCGGTGCGCGTGTCGATGTTCAGGTCTTCACGAGCACGGAAGGTGTAGTAGTTCGCAAGGCGGTTACGCGCGCCGGCAACACCGCCCTGATTCGGATTGAAGTCCGAGTTGGTGTTGAGGTTCGCGTCGGCGCGCAGATAACCACCCAGCTTGATGCAGGTGTCGGTGCCCGGGATGTAGTAGAAACCGGCGCCGTACAGCGAGCAGATCTTGACGTATTCGACCGCCTTGGCCTTCACCGGCAGATCGGCTGCTTGAGCTCCGCCCACGGCGATCAGACCCGCCGCTGAGCCGAGCAAAAGGCTCTTAACCAACTTCATGTTAAACCTCCAAGTTGCTCTTCAGGGAAGGTCACTGACCGGACGGCCAATTCCCCAACCCCCTCTAAATCACCGCCTTGGCCCCCTTCGCGCCTTCGGACACACCCGCATGAACGCGAGGGACTTAAGCGAATGACCTAAACGGGACGACCTCGGGATGCCCCCCTCCGTCGCTCAGTCACAATTACCGAACGTCCTTGCACACACAACAACAGAACGCTCCGAAACGGGCCGATGAAGCTTGTTTTCCAACGGGTGTTGCACAAATAACACGCAGATGTGATCGCGGCGCCCTCGCAACATATTGTTTTTGTTGTGATTTTTGATGCGGTTCCATTCGCCGCCAAAACTCCTCACCTGAGGCAGGCCCGACCGCGCGTCCCGATGTTGCGACGCTGAGCAGGTTCGAATCGTAGAATCAGGCCGATACTCGAGGGCGAAACGCCAACACTGGCGGGCCGGCCGTTCATCTGCGCATCGGAGGCCCTGACTTCCGACCGCACCGGCAGCGGCGACTCTATATGAGGGGCTCTATTGGACGGCGCCCGGGAGCAAACCGCCTTATTTCGAAAATCGCTGGGAATATTCGAGCGAAAACACACGCTTCCAAATTGACCGGTCCAAGCAATTAGATGCATAAGGCTCGCACCGGAGAGGTGGCCGAGTGGCTGAAGGCAACGCTTTGCTAAAGCGTCATACGGTCTCAAGCTGTATCGAGGGTTCGAATCCCTCCCTCTCCGCCACCCAACAGCAGCATCAATCGAGATCTGTGGGTTCTTTCACCTGAAAGCGGCGGCGCGGCTGCTGCGAAAGCTTGGCGCAAGGATCGGCGCGGCGCGTTCGATTCGCGCCTGTCCTTATATATGTGCGTCTTAGCGGCGGAACCGCCAGATCCGCCAGTGCGAGGGCGAAATCAGCACCGCCTCGTCGGCCCAGACGTTGAACCAGACGCCGGACCTGCGTCGGCACGGAAAGGGCAACGGCAGGACCCCCGTCTTGTGGAGACGTCCGAGCTCCAAATCGCACTCGTCGGGAGCGATCTGAATCGGCAGCCATCGTCCATTCGTGTCGGGGTCGCTCATGCCGCTCGGGTCTAGGCGGCGGCACGACGAAGAAACTTGATTCAGCGCAACCAGGCCCACCCGTGCGAACACGGGTGTGGATGCGCTTCGCGGTTCAATGAGTGGAGACCCACGCCCTCGCCTCGCGCTGCGCGGCCGAGATCTCGGCATCCGACATCTGGCAGGCCACTTCCTGACGCAGCGCCACGGCGTCCTTGCGGCCCTTCAGCGCGGCGAGGTTGAACCATTTATGCGCGGCGACGAGATCGACGAGCCCGGAGCGGCCGCTCGCCCAATAGATGCCGCGCTCGAACAGCACGTCCGACAGCGCGCTTGCGTCGATCGGCGTTGCGGTCTCCAGATCGAAAGTACCCTGAAACATAACGCATCCCCTTTTTCTTTTTGCCGCCTCGTTCCCCCGAGCGCGGCTCCCGTCCAACTCTGATGTGCATGACCCTTCCCCGGATCGTGCACTGTTCAACTCATCCCCAGGGCTAAGTGCCCATTGCCGTTTGCCGGCTTGTTGGAGGCGATGATGGCGGGCAAATTTGAATGGCAGTTTAAGTATCGCGATGAAGCAGACGTAAACGCGAGCGCGCGCAGCCTGCGCCGGGATTTCAAAAAATCCCTGATTTGCAGGCACTTCTGCAGTTCGTCAGATTCTGTTTACCGCAGGATTTTGGGAGAACGATAACCATCGTGCGCAGTGGCGCGTGTCATGTGGTTACGATGTGTGGAGCGGATCGATGTCGGGGCCGTACCCGCGCTCATTCCAGGCGGGGATTCGTTGCCGCAGCCGATTCCCTCGAACACCGCCGTCTCGGGGCACCCGATCGCCCGGCTTGATGTGTCTGCCAATGTCCCGAACGCCTGTCGGTCATGTCCCCGGGCCGGCAGGGCGGCACCGACGCGGACGAAGAAGCGGCATGCGAGCGTCAAGCCGCAAACCCCAACCTGCCCCAAGGCAGTTCGAGCAAAGCAGCACGACCGCGTCGCGCGTCAGATCAGCAATGTCGGGAAAGGGAATGCCGGCAATACCCCGGCCTCAAGAGAACGAGGGCGTCGGCGAACACGTCAGGACCAGATTCCACGGTGGCCCGAAGGCCGCTTGTGAAATTGCGGAGCCCCGCAAGGAGAACCGCACCGAACGAAGAAAACTCGTTTCTTCTGCCGGACCGTCAAGAGAACGATCCGACCGTTGACCTGATGTCTCGCCGACACCCTCTATCGTCGATCAGAACCTCAAGGAGACGCTGATGACGTGCCGGCGCTTAAGCCGGCAACTTCAGAAGTCGAAGTTACTTCTTCTTCTTCGCGACCTTGCGGGTCTTCTTCGCAGTCTTCTTCACTGCGCTCTTCGCCTTCTTCGCCTTCTTCGCTTTCTTGGCCATGTTGCCCTCCGATGTGTGAGATGGCTTTAATCGCTGCATGCAGTCGCGGATCGATTGCACACCAATCCCGAATACACCAACACGACGAAAAAAACATCTTCTCACTTAAGGAAGTGTTGACGACGCAGTGCGCGTGCGCCAGCCGCGTTTGATTTGCGGACACGAAGAGACACGCGTCTGCGATTGCGATTGCGTCTCGCGACGACGACGTCGGCGAGCGCAGCGATTACAAAAAACTCTATGCAGCAAGTGTTATTCTGCGCGTGTGCATGACGCGTGGTCGGTGCGATGAAGCACGATGCAAAGCGTTCGACCGCCACGCGAAGGCGAGTCGCGGACTCTGAGTCGCGAGTTTTGGCAACGAAATTATTTTCATGCTTAACGGCGGAAGCGCTCGTCGGAGCGTGTGCAAGTCGCCGTTTTGGGCGAATCGCGCCACTGCGATTCGCCCGCTCATCGTGACCTCGGCCGGGTGAAGTCTGTCGCCGATGATACGCGCGAACGTCGCGTCGAGAACCGAGACGAGGAGACGAAGCGCGTCCGTCATCTCGTTCGAGCGCGTGACGTCAGACGCCGAGCTTGGACCTGAGCAGGTCGTTGACGCTCTGCGGGTTCGCCTTGCCGCCGGATGCCTTCATCACCTGGCCGACAAACCAGCCGAGCGACTGCGGCTTGTCCTTGACCTGCGCGGCCTTGTCGGGATTGGCCGCGATGATGTCGTCGACAACCTTTTCGATCGCCGAAAGATCCGTCACCTGCTTCATGCCGCGGCTTTCGACCAGCGCGCGGGGGTCGCCGCCCTCCTGCCAGACGATCTCGAACAGATCCTTGGCGATCTTGCCCGAGATCGTGCCCTCGCCGATCAGGTCGATGATGCCGGAGAGCTGCTCGGCGCTCACCGGCGAGCCCGTAATATCCCGGCCTTCCTTGTTGAGACGGCCGAACAGCTCGTTGATCACCCAGTTCGCCGCCATCTTGCCGTCGCGCGCGCGGTTGCCGAGCTTGTCGAGCACGGTCTCGTAGAACACCGCGCTCTCGCGCTCGGCGACCAGCACACTCGCATCATAGGCCGACAGGCCGAGATCGGCGACGAAGCGCGCCTTCTTCTGGTCGGGCAGCTCCGGCAGCTTCGCCTTCAGCTCGTCGACGAACGCCTGACTGAATTCGAGCGGCAAGAGGTCGGGATCGGGGAAGTAGCGATAGTCGTGCGCCTCTTCCTTGGATCGCATCGAGCGCGTCTCGCCCTTGTTGGGATCGAACCGACGCGTCTCCTGCTCGATCTGCCCGCCATCCTCCAGGATCTCGATCTGGCGCCGCGCTTCATACTCGATCGCCTGGCCGATGAAGGTGATCGAATTCATGTTCTTGATTTCGCAGCGGGTGCCGAGCGGCGCTCCGGGCCTGCGCACGGACACGTTGACGTCGGCGCGCAAGGAGCCCTTCTCCATGTCGCCGTCACAGGTGCCGAGGTAACGCATGATCGAGCGCAGCTTGGTCACATAGGCCTTGGCCTGCTCGGCGTCGCGGATGTCCGGTTTCGAGACAATCTCCATCAGCGCCACGCCGCAGCGGTTGAAATCGATGTAGGACAGTGACGGAGACCGGTCGTGCAGCATCTTGCCGGGATCCTGCTCCAGATGCAGCCGCTCGATACCGATGGTGACCGTCTTGCCGCCGTCGAGATCGACGATCACCTCTCCCTCGCCCACGACAGGCGATTTGTACTGGCTGATCTGGTAGCCCTGCGGCAGATCCGGATAGAAATAATTCTTCCGGTCGAACACCGAACGCAGGTTGATCTGCGCGTTGAGGCCGAGCCCGGTCCGGACAGCCTGTCTGACGCATTCCTCGTTGATGACGGGCAGCATGCCCGGCATCGCCACGTCGACCAGCGAGACCTGGCTGTTCGGCTCGCCGCCGAAGGCGGTGGACGCGCCGGAGAACAGTTTCGACTTCGACGTCACCTGCGCATGGATCTCCATGCCGATGACCATCTCCCACTCACCGGTGGCGCCCTTGAGAAGCTTGTGCGTGGCCGTGCTCATGTCTTGCTCCCGAGCAGCGTGGCAGCGATCCGCTCCCACTCCGCTTCCAATGAATCCTTTGCCGCCGGTTGGCCGGCCTGGCGGTACCAGTAGCCGGCATTGCCGAGATCGCCTTCGACGCGGTGCAGATAGGCATGCACCCAGGCGGCGTCGCGGCTGCTGTCGTCCTGAACGATCCTGTGCGCCTGGTCCCAATCGCCTTTCGCGGCCCACCAGAGGCCGGCGAGCGGCGCGTTCAGGTCCGGCGCAGGCGCCGCGCCGTCGAGGCTTGCGATGAAGCCAGCGACATTCACCACCACCTCGCGGGCGTGAAGCGGCCGGCCGCCTGCTCGATCACCTCGCCGAGCGAGAACAGCGTCTCCTCGTCGAAGGGACGGCCGATCAGTTGCAGGCCGAGCGGCAGGCCTTGCGCATCCTTGCCTGATGGCACCGCGATGCCCGGCAAGCCCGCCATGTTCACGGTCACCGTGAAGATGTCGTTGAGATACATCTCGACGGGATCGGCGCCGCCCTTCTCGCCGATGCCGAAGGCCGCCGACGGCGTCGCCGGCGTGAGGATCGCGTCGATGCCCTTCGCGAAGCAATCCTCAAAATCCTTCTTGATCAGCGTGCGCACTTTTTGCGCGCGCAGATAATAGGCGTCGTAATAGCCGGCCGAGAGCACATAGGTGCCGATCATGACGCGGCGGCGCACCTCGGCGCCAAACCCTTCGGCGCGGGTATTCTCGTAGAGCTCGTTGATGTTCTTGCCCTGCTCGCGCAGGCCGTAGCGCACGCCGTCATAGCGCGCGAGGTTGGATGACGCCTCCGCCGGCGCCACGATGTAATAGGCCGGCAGCGCGTATTTGGTGTGCGGCAGCGAGACCTCGACGAGCTCGGCGCCGGCCGCCTTCAGCCAGGCCGCGCCCTCGCTCCATAGTTTCTCGATCTCGGCCGGCATGCCGTCGAGACGGTACTCCTTGGGGATGCCGATTTTCATGCCCTTCACGGACTTGCCGATCGCGGCCTCGTAATCCGGCACGGGAACGTCGACCGAGGTGGTGTCCTTCGGATCATGACCGGCCATCGAGCGCAGCAGCATCGCGGCATCGCGTACGCTACGCGCGATCGGACCGGCCTGATCGAGCGAGGAGGCAAAGGCGACGATACCCCAGCGCGAGCAGCGGCCATAGGTCGGCTTGATGCCGACGGTCGCGGTGAAGGCCGCCGGCTGGCGGATCGAACCGCCGGTGTCGGTCGCGGTCGCACCCATGCAGAGCAGCGCCGCCACTGCCGAGGCCGAACCGCCGGACGAGCCGCCCGGCACCAGCGTGGTGTTGCTGCCCTCGCGCCGCCAGGGATTGCCGACGGGACCGAAGCACGAGGTCTCGTTGGCCGACCCCATCGCGAATTCGTCATTGTTGAGTTTGCCGAGCATCACCGCGCCGTCGCGCCAGAGCTGCGAGGTCACGGTGGACTCGTAAGTCGGAACGAAGTTGCCGAGGATCTTCGAACACGCCGTGGTGCGCACGCCCTTGGTCGCGAACAGGTCCTTGATGCCGAGCGGGATGCCGGCGAGCGGACCGGCATCGCCCCTGGCGATCTTCTCGTCCACGGCCCGCGCCATGTCGCGCGCGCGATCGGGCGTCTCCATCACGAAGGCATTGAGCACCCGCGCCGCCTCGATCGCGGAAAGATGCGCGTCGGTCAGCTCGAGGGACGTGAAAGTCTTGGCCGCGAGACCCTTGCGGGCCTCGGCGAGCGTCAGCGATGTCAAATCGGTCATTTATTGATCGGGCTGCAGAAGAACGGAGACAGGGTCTTGTCGTTGGCCGGGTCGTCTTTTTTCTTGGCGGCAGCGTTCGCGGCGGCCTCGATCTCGTCGAGCACGGCATTGACGGCGACGTTGGGATCGGCAGCCTTGCCCTGCCGCTCCATCTTGTCGAGGTAATTCATGTAGGCCTGATAGGCCTTCTCATCGTCGCAAAGCATGCACATGGCACAGGTCCTAAAAACTACTCGACGACCTTCGGCACCAGGAAGAAGTGACCTTCGGTCGCGGGCGCGTTGGCAACGATATCGTCGGCGATCTCGCCATCGTCGACCAGGTCCTGCCGCTTCTTCATCTGCATCGGGGTGACCGAGGTCATGGGCTCCACGCCCTCGACATTGACCTCCGAAAGCTGCTCGACGAAGGCGAGCATGGCGTTGAGCTCGCCCTGCAGATGCGGAACCTCGCCCTCGGAAACCGCGATGCGCGCCAGATGCGCGATGCGGCGGACGGTAGCGGCGTCGACGGACATTATATAAGGCCTCTCACGGCAAAACCCATGTGCCGTATAGCAGAGGCCGGTTTTGCGCCGCAACCGGCGCCGGGAGCTACCCAGCCAGCGCTTTCATGCGGACCAGCGCCGTTTTGGCGAGATCCCGGGTCAATTCGGCCGCGGGGACCTCACGGCCGAGGCCGATCGCCTGCCCGGCCCAGAGATTGGTGAAATCCACCCTGCCCTGCTTCTCGGCCGCCGTCTTCAGCGGCCCCAGTGCGGTCGCCGCATGGGGAAACGGCGGCGCGTCCGGCGAGATCGGACCGGCCTCGCGCATCAGGCGGTTCTGGACACCCCGCGCGGGCCGCCCGGTCATGACATTGGTGATGACGGTGGAATCGTCTCGCGCCTCAGCCAGCGCCTTGCGGCCGCCGGCGCTGACCTTGGATTCAGGGCAGCGCAGATAGGCGCTGCCGATCTGCACGCCGGAGGCGCCGAGCGCGAAGGCTGCAGCGATGCCGCGCCCGTCGGCGATGCCGCCCGCCGCGATGACAGGCACCTTCACGGCATCGGCGACCTGCGGCACCAGCGCGAACGTGCCGGGCTGCTCGGAGATCTTGTCGGTCAGGAACATGCCGCGATGGCCGCCCGCCTCCGCGCCTTGCGCGATCACGGCATCGACGCCGCGCTGTTCGAGCCAGACGGCTTCCTTGACCGTTGTCGCCGACGAGATGACGAGGCAGCCGGCCGCCTTGACGCGCTTGAGCAGCGCCGGCTCCGGCAGGCCGAAATGGAAGCTGACGACCTCCGGCTTCAGCTCCTCGACCACCTCGCAGAAGGAAGCGTCGAACGGCGCGCGGTTCGCAGCGTTGACCGGCGCCGCGGGATCGAGACCGTGCTCGGTGTAATAGCCGGCGAGCCGCTGCTTCCAGCGCGCTTCGGCCTCGGGCGTGAGATCGATCGGCGTATGGCAGAAGAAGTTCATGTTGACCGGCGCCTTCACGCGCTGGCGAATGATGTTGACCTGCTCGCGCGCCTTCTCCGGAGACAGCATCGCGCTCGGCAGCGAACCGAGCCCACCGCCCTCTGCCACGGCGATCACCAGCTCCGCATCCATTACGCCGGCCATCGGCGCCAGCACGATCGGAAATTCGGTCTTGAAGAGGTCGATCAGTCGACGGTCAGGCCACATGGTTGTTCTCTCTCTTTCTTACCCTCCCCTGGAGGGAGAGGGTCGGTTCGCATGTAGCGAAGCGAAATGCGAAGCGGGGTGGGGTGATCTCTCAACACGGGCACCGCCTCAATGGAGAGGCTGTCACCCCACCCCGCTCGCGCTTCGCGCGATCGACCCTCCCCCTCCAGGGGAGGGTAAGCAATCTACGCTGCTGTCACCGAGTTTCTCCGCCCGGCAAGAAGCTGCTCCGCTTCAACCGTAATCCGCTCGACGAGCTCGGCCGCCGGTGGAATATCATGGATCAGTCCGACCGCCTCACCCGCGATGACGGCCGCGACGTCGAAATTTCCAGCGGCTTTTGCCGCCGCATATTCCGCCGCGACTGCGGCGACATTCTGCAGCAGCTCGACTTCGCGGCCGATCCAGCGCCGGGCGTGATCATTGACGAGGCATCGGCCGGTAAACGGCGCCGGCCAGACATTGTTGCGGGAGAGATCGAAGACGATGCCGCGCACGGTCGAGCCGCTGTTCGCCGCGCAGATGCGCCGCTTGGCCTCCTCCGCGCCGTCGGCCTCCTGGCTGGCATAGAAGCGCGTGCCGAGCAGCACGCCGCTCGCACCCAGCATCATCATGGCGGCAAGCCCCCGCCCGTCGGCGATGCCGCCGGCCGCGACGACAGGCACACGACCTGCGGCGAGATCAACCACGGCAGGCACGAGATCGACCGTGGTACGCGAGGCACCGTGACCGCCCGCCTCCGTCCCCTGCGCGATCAGGATATCGGCGCCGGCATCGAGCGCCTGCCGCGCCATCGCCTCGTCCTGCACCTGACAGATCAGGCGTACGCCAGCCAACTTGATCTTGGCGACGAACGGCGCGGGATCGCCGAACGACAACATGATCGCGGATGGCTTTGCGGCGAGCGCAATGTCGAGAAGCTCGGGCCGCTTGGCGAGGCTCCAGGTGATGAAGCCGACACCGAACGGCGCACGCAGGCCGGCGAGCTTTGCGGTCTCCGCCTCCAGCCACGCCCTCTCGCCGTAGCCGCCTCCAAGAATGCCAAAACCGCCGGCGCGGCTGACGGCCGTCACCAGACGGCTGCCGGCGACGACATCCATCGGCGCCAGCAGGATGGGATGCCTGATCTCCAGCAAGCTCGTCAGCGGCGTCGCAATGGGCATGACCCCTCCCCGATCTGGACAGCGAGATTAGGCACGGCTAACATTCTCGAAAAATGAATTGTTGCGAACGTTGCCATCTCAAAAGCGAAACGATGCCATGGAACTCACGGACATCCAGACCTTTGCCGCCGTCGCCCGCACCGGCGGCATCACCCGCGCTGCGGAAGAGCTGAATACCGTGCAATCCAACGTCACCCAGCGCGTGAAGGCGCTGGAGGCGGAGATCGGCACGGCGCTGTTCGAACGTCACAGCCGCGGCATGACGCTGACCGGCGCCGGCAAGCGCCTGTTGCCTTACGCGCAACGGCTGGCCGCGCTCGCGCGTGAGGCCGTGCTGGCGGCGCGCGACGATGGCGAACCGAAGGGACCTCTTGCGATCGGCTCGATGGAAACGACCGCGGCGGTGCGGCTGCCGCCGCTGCTCGCCGACTTCCACCGCCGCTTTCCCGCCGTGCGGCTCTCCTTGCGCACCGCCACCACGGCCGACCTCGTCGCCGGCGTGCTCGAAGGCACGCTCGACGGCGCCTTCGTCGCAGGTCCGATCGCACATGCCGACCTCGCCGCGACGAGCGCCTTCCGCGAGGAGCTGGTGCTGGTCAGCGCACGCCGCTGGAGCTCGCTGGCCGAGCTGCGCGCCGGCACGCCGGAATCCGGCCCGACCGCGCTGGTGTTCCGCACCGGCTGCACCTACCGCCAACGGCTCGAGCAGGTCTTCGTCGATTTCGGCTGGCCGTCGGCCGCACGCTTCGAGCTCGGCACGCTCGACGGCATGATCGGCTGCGTCGCCGCCGACATGGGCGTGACGTTGCTGCCGCGCGCGGTCGTCGAACGCAGCGCGATGAACGGCAGCGTCTCGATCCACACGCTGAGCGCGGCCCATGCGCGCGTCGAGACGCTCTTCATCCAGCGTCACGCCGGCCATCAAACCAGCGCGCTGAGCGGCTTTGCCGCCTGCCTGAAGCCCGAGGAGGACGTCATCGCGGCCTGACGCGGTGACGCCACCTCGCTCGGTATTCTCCGCGTGATCTACAGTCGAATGTCCTCATAGGACTCGATCCGCCGCGGGCCGACCGAGGTCGCCTCGTGCGAATCCGCATCAGCGAGATTGCCGAAATCCAGCTTGGTCAATTTCGTGAGGTCCGCGATCGAGACCTGGAAGACGCTGACGTCCTCCTCCGACATCTTCTCGCGCAGATCCGCCTCCTGGATGCGGTCGATGTCCATGATCAGCTTTCGCTGGCTCATCAGGAAGGCCGCCGCCTTGAGCGCGTCGCCATCCTCGTTGCGCCGGATCAGGATCTTCCAGAAATATTTCGGGATCTGGACACCGCCGAAGCTCGGATCCTTGTGCGGCCGACCGGCCGGATTGGGCAGATCGGAGCCATCGGCATCCGGCCCGTCGAACACCGGACCGTTCATGACGATGCCCTTCTCCTCGCCTTCGAGCAGGACGTCGCGCGTGTAATCCTCCAGGCCCGCCCAGAGCTGCTTGCCCTGGTTGAACGAGAAGAACTGCGGCGAGCAGTTGGTGAAGTGGAAGGAATCGTCGCCATGCTGCTTAGCCGCGGCGACGGTGTCGCCCCAGGTCGCATCCAGCCGGCGCACGAGATGACCGCGGTCGAACGGATTCTTGCTGCGGTCCGCCTCGAGGGTCGCCTGCTTGCGGTAGAACTCGTCGCCGATCTGGGCATCGTCGTCGATGCGCGGATCGCGCAGCCAGGAATCGCCCTCGCGCTTGCCGACGTCCTGCTGCTTGCCGCCGTCGATATTGACGCAGCTGAAGAAGGCGAGCCGGCGCTCCTTGTTCATGACGACGCTGTAGTTGAAATATTTCAGCTCGGACTGCTTGGAGCTTCCCTTCAGCGTCGCGATGCTGGACTTGAGCGCGGCCGGAACCTTCGGCAAGGGCACCGAGAATTTGCCGGTGCCGAGAAAACTCGCCTTGTAGCCGGGGCGCGATTTCAGCGTGCTCTGATCGATGTGCACGGCCTCCATGGGCAGGCCGTTGTTGGCGCTGATGTGCGGCAGGAGAGCGGCCGGCGGCGGGATCAGCGGCGTGCCGCCGTTGGGTGCGCCTCCATTGCCTCCCGCCGGGCCCGGCACGGGCGGCAGCGGAGCGAACGGAATGTCCTTCCTGAGCATCGGCAGCGGCACGCGGATCGGAACCACCAGCGAGGTGCCGTCGAGCGACTGCTCGACCCAGATATTGGCACCGAACGCAGGCGCCGTGGCCGGCGCGCGGACCTTCTCGACCTCGTGCCGGGTCGGCGGCTCCTCCTCGTCCAGCACCGGCTTGATCATGGGATGGGAGCCGACGGCCACCTTGAGATCGGCGACGATCGCGCTGATCCGGATGCCTTCGTTGGCGATCCAGTCGATCAGGGATTCATCCATCGACGGCTTCCACACCTTGCCGTCCTTGGTCAGGGTGCGGCCCTGCGCGTCCTTGCGGGGAACGCCGCTGTGATGCAGCGCGACCACCTGCCAGAAGCGGTTGAACGCGGGCGAGCCCGACGAGCCCGCGGTCGTGTCGGTGTTGTACCAGAGGAAGTCGCCGACATATTTGAGCAGCTTGTTCTCGCGGACGCAGACCTGCTTCATCTGCCCGCTGGGATGCTGGATGATGGTGAGATATTCGCCGGGATCCGCCTTGCCCGGCGCGCCGCTGAGCGGCAGCCATCCGAAGTCCTCGAGCTCCTCCCCGCCGGACTGCGAGGTCGGCGCCACCGCGACGATCGAGAAATCCAGCCTGTCATTGGTGTAGAAGAACTTGCCCGGCTCGAAGCCGAACCGCACCGGCACGCGCTCCTGCCCGGAGATGTCGAGCTCGTAGTTGAAATCGGCGATCGAATTGGCGGCCTCGGCCGGCTTGCCGAACACATGATGATTGGTCATCAGCAGACCTGGCCCGATCAGAAAGCCCGAGCCGTAGCCGAGCAGGTTCGACTTGAGATCCCTGAGCTGGATGCGGCAGACCGAGCGCGAGGCGGCGGTGCCCTTGGCGAGGTAATTGATGCTGTCGAGATCGTTGCCCTGGATGATCCGCTCCAGGCCGATTTCGGCCTTCTCCACGTCCTGCGTCTCGGCCAGCAATTGGCGCTGGCGCAGGCGCATCTTGTCGACGGTCATCTCGATCGGACCGTCGCCCAGTTTCCGGTTCAATGCGTCGGGTGAGAACTCGGCTTGCTTGAATCGCCTTTCTGAGCCCGCGATCAGGCTTGGCTTGATGAGCATCGTGACCTCTCAAAATGACTGGACGAATATGGACGTGGCCGGCGCCTGAAAATCTGCGCCAAGGTTGCGGCATGGGCTGGATTGCCGGCCGCCAAGCGCTCTGGAAATTGGGGGCATGCGCCCCACACTACTTTAAACTTATATATTTGCCGTGCTGCAACCAGAGCGTCAATCGCCGGCATCATGTCATGCCTGCGCCATCACCCATGTGAGATTTCCCACAATTGATCGATGCACGTGTGCGGCATCATTTCGCGCACGCTGCTTCCCGCCGCCGGACGGTCTACGGCTTCCGCTGCCACCGCCGCAGCGCCACGAAGGCCCAGATCGCTTCCACCAGACCGAACGGCCAGGCGCCCTGGAGAAAGCCGTAGGCCGATCCGAGCGCGCAGGACGCGGCGAACAGCAGGACAAACCAATGGCTGCGGTCTTCCAGCGCATAGGTGACCAGCATCGCCGTGACGGCGAACAGGCCGAATAATGTCAGCGCATCCATGGTTCCGGGTTCACTCCGCGGCGCGACGCGTGATATGCGCTAGGCCATGCCGGCTCTTATCCTGCCTCTCGTCGATGCTGCAACCCACTGGCCCGCGCGCGGTGGGCTGATCGGTCTTGACCTCGGCACCAAAACGATCGGCGTTGCCGTGTCCAATCCGGACCGCCGGCTCGCGACCGGCGTCGAGACGATCCAGCGCAAGGCGTTCAAGCAGGACGCGGCGCGGCTGCTCGCGCTCGCCGCCGAGCGAAAAGTGGTCGGCTTCGTGCTTGGCCTGCCCATCAACATGGACGGCAGCGAAGGCCCGCGCGCGCAATCCACCCGCGCCTTCGCCCGCAATCTTGCCGGCCTGACCGCCCTCCCCATCGGCCTGTGGGACGAACGCCTGTCGACCGCGGCGGTCGAGCGCGAGCTGATCGGCATGGACGTCAGCCGCGCCAAGCGCGCCGAGGTGATCGACGAGCACGCCGCCATCTTCATCCTGCAAGGCGCGCTGGATCGTCTCGCCAATCTCGGTCCAGGGACCGCCTGACCGATGGCCGTCGTGATCGCGGCGCTGCTGCCGGTCTTCATCCTCGTCGTGCTCGGCGTGGTGCTGAAGCGCAGCCTGATGCGGCTCGACACGCAATGGCACGGGCTGGAGCGGCTGACCTATTTCGTGCTGTTTCCGATGCTGCTGATCCAGACGCTGGTGAAGGCCGATCTCAGCAAAGTCCCCGTCGCTGGCGTCGGTGGCGCGCTGCTGCTGTCGGCGCTAGCGATGTCGCTGCTCTGCCTTGCGCTGCGCCCGGCCCTGACGCGCCTCGCCATCGACGGCCCCGCCTTCACCTCGATCTTCCAGGGCGCGACGCGCTGGCAAACCTATGTCGCGCTGTCCGTCTCCGCCAATTTGTACGGCGACGTCGGACTCGCGCTGGCCTCGGTCGCAATGGTCGCAATCATCCCGCTGGTCAATGTGTTCAGCGTCGCCGTGCTCGCACATTACGCATCGCCCGAGAAACAGTCGGCGCGCGCCATCGCCATGACCGTGATCCGCAATCCCCTGATCTGGGCCTGCGTCATCGGCCTCTTCGTCAACGTCACCCACCTGCCGCTGCCAAAGCTCTGGCACGAGGTGGCGGACGCGCTCAGCCGCTCCTCGCTTGCGATCGGCCTGCTCGTCACCGGCGCCGGCCTGCATCTCGAAGGCCTGCTGCGCCCGAGCGCCAGCGCTGCGATCGGCGTCGTCTTCAAACTGGTGCTGATGCCGGCGATTGCCCTTGCTCTCGCCGTCTGGTTCGGTCTGTCGGGCGAAAGCCTGGCGATCGTTGCGATCTGCTCGGCGGTGCCGACCTCCTCGAGCGCCTATGTCCTGGCACGCCAGATGGGCGGCGACGCACCGCTGCTGGCGCAGATCATCACGCTGCAGACGATCCTGGCGGCGATCACGATGCCGATCGCGATTGCGCTGGTGGCCTAGCTCCCCAGCCACATCGTCAGCACCACCGCGGTCAGGTTGTTCAGCGCGTGGAGCGCGATGGTGAGCCAGAGCGAATTGGCACGATAGCGCATGTAGCCGAACCACAGGCCGATGGTGAAGACTTCGGCGAGGAAGTACATGTCGTATTGCAGGTGGACCACCGTCCAGACCAGCGACGACAGCAGGATCGCGCCGGGCACGCGCAAGAAGCTCGCCGACCAGCCGCGATAGAGGAAGCCGCGCGCCAGGATCTCTTCCGACATCGGAGCGGCCACGCTGAAGGCGAACAGCAGCAACAACGCCGCGCCCTTGTCGCGACCCGATTTCAGCAGATCGGTCATGAAACCCGGCGTCGCCTCGCGGCCGAGCGCGCGCGACATCGTCTCCCAGACCAGCACGACCAGGATGAGGCCGACAGCGCCGAACACGAGCTGCTTCCAGGATGGCCAATGCAGCGCGAGATAGTCGACGAATGACGCCTTCTTGATGGCAATGGCGAGCCACACCACGGCGAGCGTCGCCGGCAGGCCCATGATGACCGACAGCGCCAGCGCCTGAGGCTCATGGCCGACGGCCTGGATCGAGGCGATGTCCATCGGCAGGCCGCGCGAGGCCGCCAGCAGAACGATCGCACCGATCTGCCCGATGAACATCGCGACGAAGATGACGAGGCCCCACAGCGCCGTACCCCAGAATTTCCAGACGCGCGGCGTCGCCGGCGTCACGGTCAGCGGCGGATTGTCGGGATTGAGGGAGTCCATCGAAAGGCTTTCGTTGGGAAGACTCACGGCAATGCCCGGGCGAGCAATGCGCGTGCATCGGCGCTCTCCAGCTCCACGGCGCCGTACATGCTGGCATGGCCTGCAGCGAGCCGCGTGTTCGCGAACAGTTCGGCATGGCGTGGGGAGACGCCGTTGAGCGCCGCGGCCGCGGCAAGCAGGGCCAGCTTCTCGACGGCAAGGCGCGCGACGCGCTCGCCATCGGCGCGACGGAAAGTCGTGCCGATGAAGCCGATCGTATCCCCCGCCCCCGGCAATCCCTTCGTCTCGGCCGCGAGCGATTGCAGCACGGCCATCGCCGGCTCCGGCTCGCGCGCAAGCGCGCGGAGCACGTCGAGGCACATCACGTTGCCCGAACCTTCCCAGATCGCGTTGACCGGCGACTCCCGATAGTGCCGCGCCAGAATGCCGTCCTCGACATAACCATTGCCGCCGAGGCATTCCATGGCCTCGTAGAGGAACGGCGGCGCACTCTTGCAGGTCCAGTATTTAATCGCGGGCGTCAGCAGCCGCATATAGGCGGCCTCGGCCGCATCGTGCGGCGTGCGGTCGAAGGCACGGCACAGCCGCATCACCAGGGCCGTGCTCGCCTCCACATGCAGCGCCATGTCCGACAGCACGGCCTGCATCAGGGGCTGGTCGGCCAGATGCTTCTGGAACACGCTGCGGTGACGGGCGTGATGCAGCGCATGCGCCAGCCCCGAGCGCATCAGGCCGACGGATGCGATCGCGCAATCCTGCCGCGTCAGCTGCACCATCTGGATGATGGTGCGGATGCCCTTGCCCTCCTCGCCGACCCGTTCGCCATAGGCGCCGACGAATTCGACCTCGGAGGACGCGTTGGAACGATTGCCGAGCTTGTCCTTCAACCGCTGGAACTGGATCGCATTGACCGAACCATCCGGCACGAAGCGCGGCATGAAGAAACAGGTCAGGCCCTGCTCGGCCTGCGCCAGCACCAGGAATGCATCGCACATCGGCGCCGACATGAACCATTTATGGCCGGTGATGCGATAGGCCTCGCCCTCGCGCACGGCACGCGTCATGTTGGAGCGCACGTCGGTGCCGCCCTGCTTCTCGGTCATGCCCATGCCGAGCGTCATGCCGCGCTTCTCCCACCACGGCGCGAAGGCGGGATCGTAGCTCCTGGTCGACAGCACCGGCATCACGCGCGCGAGCAGGTCCGGCTGCATCGCCAGCGCGCCAACGGAGGCGCGCGTCATGGTGATCGGGCAGAGATGGCCGGTCTCGACCTGCGCGGCCATGTAGAATTTCGCCGCACGAATGACTTCGGCGGCCTCGCCCGCGGGCTTGCCGTTCGCGGTCCAGGTCGAATTGTGGATACCTGCGTGGGCGCTGTGCGCCATCAGCTCGTGATACGCCGGGTGAAACTCGACCTGGTCGCGGCGATTGCCCTTGGCGTCGAAGGTGCGCAGCTTCGGCGTGTTCTCGTTCGCCAGGCGCCCGCGATCGGCCATCGCGGCCGAGCCCCATTGCTTGCCGAACGCCGCCAGCTCGCGCTCCGCCGCCGCGCCGCCATTGGCCTTCACCGCGGCGACCAGCGGCTGGTCCACGGTAAAGAGATCGATATCCTCGAACGGCGGCGACTGGTTGAAGACCTCGTGGGTCGCAGAGCTCGGCTGGGTCATCAGGTTTCCTCGGCGCGGACTTTAGTTCCGGCGCGGCTGGATCGGGAAATCATAGGCGGCCCCGCCTGCCCCTGGCAGGGAAAAATGCCACCACTCCTTCGAATAGTTCACAAAGCCTTGCCTGGCCATCGCAGTCACCAGCCGCTTGCGCCAGGCGCGCTGGTCCGGATTGATCGACGGTGCCGCGGTATGGCCTTTCGTATCGGTGCAGTCATAACCGGTGCCCATGTCGACGCTGCCTTCGGGGGCGCGCGCTTCGGCCGGCGCGGTGCAATCGGCATAGCTTCTTGATGGGTCATACTTGCCCGAATTGTCGGCCTTGAGGTCGACCAGAGTGAGGTCCAGCGCCGCGCCCGTCGAATGCTGCGAGCGGCTCGCGATGTAGCCCAGGCGGAACAGCTCGGTCTTGGGGATTTTGGGATTGTAGCGCCGCTCGGCCGCGGTCTCATGACCGTTCTGCGACCACTTGACCATATCGAGCGAGGCCCGCGCCGGCCGGTAGCAGTCGAACATCTTCAGCGAGAGGTTTTGCGCCGCCAGCTCCTGCTGCACCGCCTTGAGCCGCAGCCCCACCTCCCGCTTCACCACGCATTCGCCGGCGTCGTAGCCGGCGAGCGGACGGCCGACGAAATTGTTCGACGTGGCGTAGCGGATGTCCTGGATGATGCTGGAATCGACGTCCCGCAGGTAGACGAAGCCGCCGAAAAGCGATTGGGCGTGGGCGGGCGAGATGACGACGATTGATATAAAAGCTGCAAGAATTGTTTTCACGATGCCTCCCGTCCTCCGGCGTCATTCCGGGGCGATGCGCAGCATCGAACCCGGAATCTCGAGATTCCGGGTCTGGCGCTTGCGCGCCATCCCGGAATGACCGAGTGGGCGACAGATCGGGGGATAACTCACCACCCCGGCTTTGGCCCTTGCCCCCCCAGCCATCCGCGCCTATAGCTCTCGCTTTAATGACATCGAAATCGACCTTCGTCCTCGGCCACCGGCATTTGCTGGGCATCGAGGGCCTTTCCGCGGCCGACATCACCGGCCTGCTCGACCTGTCCGAAGAATATGTCGAGCTCAACCGCCAGGTTGACAAGAAGCGCACCGTCCTGCGCGGACGGACGCAGGTGAACCTCTTCTTCGAGGCCTCCACCCGGACCCAATCCTCGTTCGAGCTCGCCGGCAAGCGGCTCGGCGCGGACGTCATGAACATGTCGGTCTCCTCCTCGTCCATGAAGAAGGGCGAGACGCTGATCGACACCGCGATGACGCTGAACGCGATGCACCCGGACATCCTGGTGATGCGCCATCACGCCTCGGGCGCGGTGGAACTGCTGGCGCGCAAGGTTGACGGCTCCGTGATCAATGCCGGCGACGGCGCGCATGAGCATCCGACGCAAGCCCTGCTCGACGCGCTCACCATCCGCCGCAACAAGGGCCGGATCGAGGGGCTCGTGGTCGCGATCTGCGGTGACGTGCTGCATTCGCGTGTCGCCCGCTCCAACATCATCCTGCTGAATACGATGGGCGCCCGCGTCCGCGTCGTCGGCCCGACCACGCTGCTGCCACCGGGCATCGAGCGGATGGGCGTCGAGGTCGCGCGCGACATGCGCGAGGGCCTCAACGGCGCCGATATCGTCATGATGCTGCGGCTGCAGCGCGAACGCATGAACGGCTCCTTCGTGCCGTCGTCGAGCGAATATTTCCACTATTTCGGGCTCGACCAGAAGAAGCTCGCCTATGCCAAGCCGGACGCGCTCGTGATGCATCCCGGCCCCATGAACCGCGGCGTCGAGATCGACTCGATCGTGGCCGACGGCGCCCAATCCCTGATCCGCGAACAGGTGGAGATGGGGGTGGCCGTGCGCATGGCGGTGCTGGAAGCGCTCGCCCGTAACCTGCCGAACGCGTGATGCCGATGTTGACCGATCGCCGCCCCATCCTGCTCGCCAATGCCCGCGTCGTGGATCCCTCCAGGGATTTCGACGGTGTCGGCGACGTCCTGATCGCCGACGGCACCATCCGCGAGACCCGCCGCGGCATTGGCGCAGCCGGCGTCCCCGAGGGAACCGACATCGTCAACTGCTCCGGCAAGATCGTCGCGCCCGGCCTGATCGACATGCGCGCCTTCGTCGGCGAGCCCGGCTTCAGCCATCGAGAGACCTTCGCCACCGCGAGCCAGGCGGCCGCGACCGGGGGCATCACCACCATCATCTGCCAGCCCGACACGGAGCCCGTGATCGACAATTCGGCGACCGTCGACTTCGTGATGCGCCGCGCCCGCGACACCGCGATCGTCAACATCCAGCCGATGGCCGCCCTCACCAAGGGCATGCACGGCCAGGAGATGACCGAGTTCGGCCTGCTCAAGGCCGCGGGCGCCGTCGCCTTCAGCGACGGCGTTCGAAGCGTGACCAATGCGCAGGTGATGCGCCGTGCGCTGACCTACGCCCGCGATTTCGACGCGCTGATCGTACACTTCACCGAGGATCCCGATCTGGTCGGCGAAGGCGTCATGAACGAGGGCGAGTTCGCCTCGCGGCTCGGCCTGATGGGCATTCCGAATGCCGCAGAGGCCGTGATCCTCGAACGCGACATGCGCCTCGTGGCATTGACCGGCGGCCGCTATCACGCGGCCTCGCTGACCTGCGTCGACTCGCTGGAGGTCCTCCAGCGCGCCCGCGACGCCGGGCTCACCGTCAGCGCCTCGGTCTCGATCAACCATCTGGCGCTGAACGAGAACGACATCGGCCCCTACCGTTCCTTCCTGAAGTTGTCGCCACCGCTGCGGACCGAGGACGACCGCCGCGCGCTGGTCGCAGCCGTCGCTTCGGGCCTCATCGACGTGATCATGTCGGACCACAATCCGCAGGACGTCGAGGTCAAGCGCCTGCCGTTCGCGGAGGCAGCACCCGGCGCCATTGGGCTCGAGACCATGCTGCCGGCGGGCCTTCGCCTCGTGCACAATGACGAGCTGGACCTGAAGACGCTGATCCGGGCGATGTCGACCCGGCCGGCCGAGATTCTGGGACTGCCTGGCGGAACCCTGCGCGCAGGCAGCCCCGCCGACGTCATCGTGATCGATCCCGACGTCCCCTGGGTGGTCGATCCCGCCGACCTCAAATCGCCCTGCAAGAATACTCCGTTCGACGAGGCCCGCTTTACAGGCCGCGTGGTGCGCACCATTGTCGGCGGCCGGACGGTGTACGAGCATGTCTGACGCGAAATCCAGCCTTTGGAGCTGCCGCCATGGGGCTTGAAGCATTTTTGCCGGTGGCCTTCGTCATCGGCTATTTGTTCGGCTCGATTCCGTTCGGCCTGATCCTGACCAGGCTCGCCGGCACGCAGGATATCCGCTCGATCGGCTCCGGCAGCATCGGCGCCACCAATGTGCTGCGCACGGGGCGCAAGAGCCTTGCCGCGGGCACCTTGCTGTTCGACGCGCTCAAGGGCACTGCGGCGGTGGTGATCGCCGGCTACATCGCAGGTCCCAACGCCGCCATGATGGCCGGGCTCGGCGCCTTCCTCGGCCATCTCTTCCCGGTCTGGCTCAAGTTCAAGGGCGGCAAGGGCGTCGCCGTCTATATCGGCATCCTGCTCGGCCTGTTCTGGCCCGGCATGGTGGTGTTCTGCCTGCTCTGGCTGGCGACCGCCTTCACCACCCGCTACTCGTCGCTGTCGGCGCTGGTGGCCGCTTTCATCACGCCGATGTTCCTGTGGTGGTTCGGCCACCTCGCGCTCGCAGCATTGTTCGCGGTGCTGACGCTGCTCTTGTTCTACGCGCATCGCGAGAACATCAAGCGGCTGCAAGCCGGCAGGGAAAGCCGCATCGGCGAGAAGGCCTGATCGCGTCGCGAACCTTGTCGCGACAAGCGTCTAAAGCCGGGGCATCTACGGATACCGGAGCCCTCTCTCTGCATTATATCTCAAATCCTGTTCGCAACTGCCCGCGCGTTCGCGGCCGGCAGTAGCGAATGGGTTCCATGCCTGTCATCCTGACAGTCGAGATGGCGTTACGCGGTTGCTCGGAATGAGCGAGAAGATTGTCGACGCGCATGATGGGGGTGGTTCGCAGGGTGTTACCCGCACCGCGGCGAGCCGGCTGCTCTCGACGACGGACATCTGGTCCGATGCGCCCTCGCCGCCTCCCGCGCCAGATCCCATTCCGGTTTTGCCGCCGGCACCGCCGCCCGTTGTGCAAGCACCTGCGACGGTCGAGGTCGTGACCAGGGCTGCTCGGGCCGCACCCGCGCCGGCAAGCGCCGAGCAATGGCCGCCGCGCAGACTCTCGCTGGCACTGCAGGGCGGCGGCACCTTTGCCGCCTTTACCTGGGGCGTGCTGGAGCGGCTGCTGGAAGAACCCATCGAGATCGACACCATGAGCGGCGCCAGCGCCGGTGCTATCAATGCACTGCTGCTCGCCTCCGGCCTCGCTGAGGGCGGCCGCGAAGCTGCGCGCAGCCGGCTGAGCCGGTTCTGGCTCCGCCTGATGCACGAGGCCTCGTTCCGTTCGCTGATGCTGGTCGGTGGTTTCTCGCCGGCGGGAAGCTCGGTCGCATTCGGGCCGACGCTGCGCTCCGGCCAGTTCGATCCGGTCGATCTCGATCCGCTGCGGCAGGCGCTGTCACGCGACATCGACTTTTCCGCGTTGCGCGGCGCGGCGTGCCCAAAGCTGCTGATTGCGGCGACGCGGATCCGCGACGGGCAGCAGCAGATCTTCCGCAATGACGCCATCACCGCCGACGTCGCGCTGGCCTCGACCTGTCCGCCGCTGGTTCATTGCGCCGTCGAGATCGAGGGCGAAGCCTATTGGGACGGCGGCTTCGGCGGCAACCCGCCGCTGCTGCGGCTGGCGCAGGAGACGACGACCTCCGACGTCCTGCTCGTCCAGGTCACGCCGGCGCGCGACAGCTACGTGCCGATCACGCTCGCCGCGATCGACCGCCGGCTCGACCAGATCGCGGCCAACGCCGCGCTCAATGCCGAGATCGCGGCGATCGCATGGGCGCAGGCTCATGCCGCACCGTCGCTGCGCCTCACCCGGATCGCGGCGGAAGATTGCGTTGACGGCCTGGCGCAGCGCTCATCCACCGACCTCGGCCGCGGCTTCATTCGCCTGCTGCACCGAAGCGGTCGCGCAGCCGCCGAGCGCTGGCTCGGGCAACATGCAAAGGCAGACGCAACGCCCGCCGCTGTCCCCTTCGAACCCGCGCTAGCCTGAATTCGCCAGCGCGTTCTCCAGGAACCACGCCGCCGCAAGCGCGACCGGATCGTTGCCGAAGCGCGCGATCACCTGCACGCCGATCGGGAGGCCCCCCACCTTCAGCACCGGCACGTTGACGCAAGGATTGCCCATCAGCGTCCACAGCCGGTTGTAGCGGGGATCGCCTGTCGTCGCGAGCGCCTTTGCCGGCGGCGTGCCGGGCGCCGAATAACTCAGGAGCACATCGACACCCTCGAACACCTCGCCGAGCTCGCGGCGGCCGCGGCGGCTGATCCGGCGCGCCTCGTCATATTCCTTCGGCGTCAGATGGGCGGTCGCATCGAGGCTTGCCCGCAGCATCGGCGCGATCTCGTCGTGACGCTCCGAGAACTCCCAGGCCAGCGCACGATGCGCTTCGAAATCCTGGACGATGGGATGGATGCGCCAGGCCTCCTGCACAGCCTCGGGCAGGTCGATCGTCTGCACGCTGGCACCGGCGCGTTCGGCGGCCTTGATCGCGGCCTGCAAGCCCTCTTCAGCCGCCGGCTCGACGGCGCCTGCAAACTCCTGCCTGACCACGCCGATGCGCGGCGCCTTGGCCGGAACGATGCCGGCAAATTCGGTGCGGCCCGTCATCGCCAGGAGGCCACGCGCAAGATCTTCCGCGCGCGCGCCGAACAGGCCGACCGTGTCGAGCGCCCACGAATAGCACTTCACACCGACCGTCGGCAGCATCCGGAATGACGGCTTGATCGCGGCGGTCCCGCAATAGGCCGCGGGCCGGATCACGGAGCCGCCGGTCTGGGTGCCCAGCGCCAGCGGGATCATGCCGGCGCCGACGGCCGCCGCCGAGCCCGAGGACGAGCCGCCCGGCGTATGGCCGAGATTGTGCGGATTGAGCGTGGGCGTCGGATCGCGCGAGGCGAACGCCGTCGTCGTGGTCTTGCCGATGATGGTCGCGCCCGCCCGCTTCAGCATCATCACGACCGGCGCATCGGCGCGCGGCTGCCAGCCGCGATAGATCTCCGAGCCCATCTCGGTCGGCATGTCAGCGGTGTCGATGATGTCCTTGATGCCGACCGCGATGCCGCGCAACGGGCCGGACGCTTGCGCCTTCGCAGCCTTGTCGTGACGGACGAAGGCGTGGACGTCCTTTTCCCTGGCCTCGATTGCCGCGTGCGACTGGGCGATGGCGGCTTCAGGCGAAAGCTCGCCGGCTTCGATGCGGCGCTGGAGGTCGGCGAGTGAGATCATGGCACTACCCTTCTTATTGGGATCGCTTTTAGCATCGGGGCGAGGCCACGCAAGCGCACGTCGCTGTTGCGCAACGCCCTCAGGTTGTTCCATGCTGCGCTTGCAAGGAGACGCCGTGGACGCCATCAATCCCACCGTGGAGCTGACCGAGGCCGAGCGGATCGACCGTCTGCGGCTGATCCGCTCCGACAATGTCGGCCCGCGCACTTTTCGTTCGCTGGTCGATCATTTCGGCACCGCGCGCGCGGCGCTGGAGCGGCTGCCGGATCTGGCGCGCCGCGGCGGTGCGCAGCGATCGGGGCGCATCTGCAGCGCCGACGAGGCGAAGGCCGAGCTGGCGGCTGGCCGCAAGGCTGGCATCGCCTGGCTCGCGCCCGGCGAGGACGGCTATCCCCCGCGGCTGGCGATGATCGACGATGCGCCGCCCCTGCTCGCCGTGCGCGGCGACGCCAAGACCCTGATGCGGCCGATGATCGCGATCGTCGGCTCGCGCAACGCCTCCGGCGCCGGGCTGAAATTCGCGGGCCTGCTCGCGCGCGAGCTTGGCGAGGCCGGCTTCGTCGTCATCTCCGGGCTCGCGCGCGGCGTCGATCAGGCCGCGCATCGCGCCAGTGTCGAGACCGGCACGATCGCGGTGCTCGCCGGCGGCCATGATTGCATCTACCCGCCCGAGCATGGCGATCTGCTCGCATCGATCCTCGATCACGCAGGCGCTGCGATCTCCGAGATGCCGCTCGGCCACGAGCCGCGCGCCCGCGACTTCCCCCGCCGCAACCGCCTGATCTCGGGCGCCTCGCTCGGCGTCGTCGTGGTGGAAGCCGCGCACCGATCGGGCTCGCTGATCACCGCGCGCATGGCGGCCGAACAGGGCCGCGAGGTGTTCGCGGTGCCCGGCTCGCCGCTCGATCCGCGCGCGGCGGGCGCCAACGATCTGATCAAGCAGGGCGCAACGCTGGTCACCGAAGCTGCCGACATCATCAATGCTGTCGCACCGATCATGGAGCGCCCGCTGATGATCCCAGCGAGCGAGCCCGACAGCGAGCCGTTCGAGACCGATCCGCAAGGTCACGACCGCGACCAGATCATCGGCCTGCTCGGCCCCGTGCCGATCTCGATCGACGATCTCGTGCGGATGTCCGGCGCCTCGCCCGCGATCGTGCGCACCGTGCTGCTCGAGCTCGAGCTCGCCGCCAAGCTGGAGCGTCACGGCGGCGGGTTGGTGTCTCTGATCTAGCGATCGTTGCGCTCGTCAAACCGCGCCCGCGCCGAAGCGATCTGTTGCTGATGCGCGATCGCCCACTCGCCGAGCGCTTTGACCGGTTGTTGCAGCCCGCGGCCGAGATCGGTCAGCTCGTAGTCCACGCGCGGCGGGATGGTCGGAAAGATCGTGCGCGTGACCAGCCCGTCACGCTCGAGTCCGCGCAGCGTCAGGGTCAGCATCCGCTGCGAGATGCCGTTGATCATGCGCTTCAGCTCGTTGAAGCGCTTCGGCCCGTCGCTGAGCATCATGATCACGAACACGCTCCATTTGTCGCCGACGCGGGACAGCACGGAGGCGACGTCGCGGCAATCGGAGTGGTTGGGATCGGGCCTCTCGGTTGGCCTCGGCGGAGCAGGCAAACCGGTGTTCTCAGGTTTCAATAATGTGCCCATGGCTCAAAAAAGTGCGTTCTTGCGGGGATTTCGACAGTCACTCATGTAGCGCTGGTTACAAACTTATACCAAGGTGACCCCGAATGAAACTCCTCCATATCGACTCCAGCGTGCTCGGCCCCCACTCCGTGTCCCGGCAGGTCTCCGCCGCCATCGTCGACCGGCTCCGCCAGGCGAGCCCCTCGCTCGAAATCGTCTACCGCGATCTGACCCAGACGCCGCTCGCGCACCTCTCGGGCTCGCACCTCGCCGCCGCGCAAGGCGCGCCCGCGCCCGCAGAGCTCGGCCCGGACCTTGCCGCGAGCGCGGCCGTGCTGAACGAGTTCCTCGATGCCGACACCGTCGTGATCGGCGCGCCCATGTACAATTTCACCATCCCGAGCCAGCTCAAGGCCTGGATCGATCGCATCCTGGTGGCTGGGAAGACATTTAAGTATGGCGCGGCCGGCCCCGAGGGTCTCGCCGGCGGCAAGCGCGTGATCGTGGCGATCTCGCGCGGCGGCTATTACGGCGCGGAGACGCCATACGCCGCTGGCGAGCATCTCGAAACCTATCTGCGCTGGGTGTTCGGGTTCATCGGCATTACCAATCCCGAATTCATCTCCGCAGACGGCATCCAGGTCGGGCCCGAACACCGCGAAAAGGCGATCGCCGGCGCGCTTCAGTCGGCCACCAGCCTGCGCGCGGCCTGAGCCTCACGCTGACAACAGCCGCAGCCGGATTCCGGCGGCGGCTGACAGGTCGATCAGGCTAAAACCAGGCGCCCTGAATGCCGAGGATGACGGCGACCAGCGAAATGAACAGGCCGATGCCGGCGAAAAGCGCCACCCCGATGAACTCGGACATGTCGGAGCGTTTGGCGGGAATGGCGGAACGTTCGCTGTAAATGCGCGGTGCTGAAATCGACGAAAAAATGCGAGCTGCCTTTGGCATCGCGGGCTCCCTGAAAATGAGTCTCGTGACCCCTGCCCGTAAAAATGTCTTTGCAGCGCAAGCGAAGGTTCAACGCTTCACGCAAAGGTTCAGAAAATACGCCTCGCAAGACGAGGGAACCATCCGGCGCAACCTGCGTGTGGCGCCGGATGGATTCAATTTTGTTTGAATCGATCAACCGCAATAGATCGGCGCGCCGGCCGGAGCGGCAACTGCGCCGCCATCGACGAAGATCTCCTGGCCCTGGATATGCGCGGCATCGTCGGAGGCGAGGAACAGCACAGTCTTGGAGACGTGATCCGGTTCACCAATACGCCCGAGAGGCGTGGACAACCCGATCCGCTTCTCGAACGCCTTCTCCGCTTCCGGCGTTGCGATCGCCGCGCCCCAGATCGGCGTGCGGATTGCGCCGGGCGCAACCACGTTGACGCGGATGCCGCGCGGCGACAACTCCGAGGCCATGATCCGCGCCATCGCCCGCACGCCGGCTTTCGCCGCGCCGTAAGCGGAGTAGCCGGGAATCCCGAGCACGGAGATCACCGAGCCGTTGAGGATGATCGAAGCGTTGTCGTTGAGGTAAGGCAGCGCCGACTGCACCGTGAAGAATACGCCGGTCAGGTTGGTGCTGATGACCTTCTCGAACACCTCCAGCTTCGCCGAACCGAGCGGCGTGCCTCCGGCGCCGGGAATGCCGGCATTGGCGAACACGATGTCGAACTTGCCGAACTTTTCGGCGCCCTGCCTGATCGCGGCTTCCGTCGCTGCGATGTCGGTCACATCGGCGACGAGCGCGAGCGCATTCGGCCCCAGCTCTTTGGCCGCCGCCGCCAGCGTCTCCTTGTTGCGCCCGGTGATCACCACCCTGGCGCCCTCCGCCACGAACAGCTTTGCCGTCGCAAGCCCGATGCCGCTGTTGCCGCCGGTGATCAGGGCCGTCTTGTTTGTCAGTCTCACGCTCGCCTCCAGTAGTTGCATTATGAAACTAGATTGCCATCTAGGGCATTTGGTTTTATGATGCAACCACACAAGCGCGTGATCGGCCCGGCAATCGTGCGAACGCGAATGGGACAGACGACGATGGTGAAACGAACGAGCTTCGAGGGCGATGCCTGCCCGATCGCGAGGTCGCTGGACGCGCTCGGCGACTGGTGGTCGCTGCTGATCATCCGCGAGGCGCTGTTTGGGCTGCGCCGCTTCGGCGAGTTTCAGAACAAGCTCGGCATGGCGAAGAACATCCTGTCGGCGCGGCTGCGCGCACTGGTCGACCGCGGCATCCTGGCGACCGCGCCCGCCTCCGACGGCAGCGCCTATCAGGAATATGTGCTGACACCGAAGGGCCGCGGCACCTTCCCGATCCTGGTGGCGCTGCGGCAATGGAGCGAGGAGTTCGACGACCGCCCCGAGGAGATCGCAACGATCTTGGTGGATCGAGAAAAAGGCCGCCCAGTGAAGAAGCTGGAAATGCGCGCGGAGGATGGGCGGCTGCTCACGCCGGCCGACACCACGCTGAAACCCCGGTCCGCGCGACGACGATCGGCATGATCCTGCCGGCGAGTTTTTCGCACACCGTCGAGGGTCGCAGGGCTGCCAGCTAGCATCTGACCAAGGTCGCCCTGCGCACGGCCTTCAGGCGATTCGAGCCTCGTCGCCGGCCAAACTCCCCATCGTAGTTCAAATCGTAGACACAGCCGACCTTCATGGCGGCAAAGTCCGCATTCCGCTCGATCGCATAAAGACCGGCAGGGTCCGTCTTGAGATGAACAAGACCAGGATCGAACCAGGATTGATCGACACCGCGATAGACGACCCTATCGGTCAAGCCGATCGTCGCGAACCATAGAGTCAATCCTCCGACCAATGTCACCATGATCACAAAACCCCGAACATCATTGCGGAGCCTGTCCGCGAGGCTCGGGGGATTGGATGCATTCTTCACGTAGGCTTGGTCGCGCCTGCGTCCTGACGGTTCACCCGTATTCTACCGAGTCCGTCACGACAGCTTGCGCTTGGTCCGCAGCCGCAAATGCTCGTCGGCTTCCAGCTTGGTCATGCCCAGGAGATAATGCAGGACATCGAGCTTGTGACGCTCGGCGAGCTTGCGCAACGCACCGACCTGCTCGGCGATGAAGGCGACGGCCTCGTCCGCGCCCCCCTCCCCCGGTTCCTCGTGACGTGAGCCTCCCGGCACGCCTGATGCGGCGCGCGCCCGTTTCTTTCCCGGCCTAGTCACCAGACCCCACCCGAATCCATGCCCCGCGGAAACATTACGCCGACATCGGCCGCAACTCCAAGGTGGTATTTTGCAACTTTCTCGATATGAAACTTTTCCCATTTGGGAGGGCTTCAACACCCCTCGATTTGACAGCGGAGGTCTCACCACCCATGTTCGGGGCGAAACGGCCGACCCGAGTCCTTTCGTTTTCGGCCCCCAATTTTCCCGTAAGTTACTGGAACTACATGAATATCGTCATTGTGGAGTCGCCGGCGAAAGCCAAGACGATCAACAAATATTTGGGCTCGTCCTATGAGGTTCTGGCCTCGTTCGGCCATGTCCGGGACTTGCCTGCGAAGAACGGCTCCGTCGATCCCGACAGCAATTTCAAGATGATCTGGGAGGTCGACCCCAAGGCGGCCGGCCGGCTCAACGACATCGCCAAGTCCCTGAAGGGTGCCGACCGCCTGATTCTGGCGACCGACCCTGATCGTGAGGGCGAGGCCATCTCCTGGCACGTGCTGGAGGTCATGAAGGAGAAGCGCGCGCTGAAGGATCAGAAGATCGAGCGCGTGGTGTTCAACGCCATCACCAAGCAGGCCGTCACGGACGCGATGAAGCATCCGCGCCAGATCGACGGCGCGCTGGTCGACGCCTATATGGCGCGCCGCGCGCTGGACTACCTCGTCGGCTTCACCCTCTCCCCCGTGCTGTGGCGCAAGCTGCCCGGTGCCCGCTCGGCCGGCCGCGTGCAGTCGGTGGCACTGCGCCTTGTCTGCGACCGCGAGCTGGAGATCGAGAAATTCGTGCCGCGGGAATATTGGTCGCTGATCGCGACCCTGCTGACCCCGCGCGGCGATGCGTTCGAGGCCCGCCTCGTCGGCGCCGACGGCAAGAAGATCCAGCGCCTCGATATTGGAACCGGCGCGGAAGCCGACGACTTCAAGAAGGCGCTGGAAGCGGCTGCCTATGCGGTCACCGCGGTGGACGCGAAACCGGCCCGGCGCAATCCGCAGGCCCCCTTCACCACCTCGACGCTGCAGCAGGAAGCCAGCCGCAAATACGGCTTTGCGCCGGCGCACACCATGCGCATCGCCCAGCGCCTCTATGAGGGCATCGACATCGGCGGCGAGACCACGGGACTCATTACTTATATGCGTACCGACGGCGTGCAGATCGCCCCGGAGGCGATCACCCAGGCGCGCAAGGTGATCGGCGAGGATTACGGCAACGCCTATGTGCCGGAGGCCCCGCGCCAGTACCAGGCCAAGGCCAAGAACGCCCAGGAAGCGCACGAAGCGATCCGCCCGACCGACATGTCCCGCCGCCCCGACAGCATGAGCCGCAAGCTCGATGCCGATCAGGCCCGGCTCTACGAGCTGATCTGGAAGCGCACCATCGCCAGCCAGATGGAATCGGCCGAGCTGGAGCGCACCACCGTCGACATCACCGCGAAGGCGGGCGGTCGCACGCTGGAGCTGCGCGCCACCGGCCAGGTCGTCAAGTTCGACGGCTTCCTCGCGCTCTATCAGGAAGGCCGCGACGACGAGGAGGACGAGGACTCCCGCCGCCTGCCCGCGATGAGCCCGAACGACGCGCTGAAGCGGCAATCGCTGTCTGTCACGCAGCATTTCACCGAGCCGCCGCCCCGCTTCTCCGAGGCTTCGCTGGTCAAGCGCATGGAAGAGCTCGGCATCGGCCGGCCCTCGACCTATGCCTCGATCCTCCAGGTCCTCAAGGACCGCGGCTACGTCAAGCTGGAGAAGAAGCGCCTGCACGGCGAGGACAAGGGCCGCGTCGTGGTTGCGTTCCTCGAAAGTTTCTTCAGCCGCTACGTCGAATACGACTTCACCGCCAATCTGGAAGAGCAGCTCGACCGCATCTCCAACAACGAGATCTCCTGGCAGCAGGTTCTGAAGGATTTCTGGACCGGCTTCATCGGCGCCGTCGACGAGATCAAGGACCTGCGCGTCGCGCAGGTCCTCGACGTGCTCGACGACATGCTGGGCCAGCACATCTATCCGCCGCGCGCGGATGGCGGCGACATCAGGCAGTGCCCGAGCTGCGGCAATGGGCGGCTGAATCTGAAGGCCGGCAAGTTCGGCGCCTTCGTCGGCTGCTCGAACTATCCGGAGTGCCGCTACACCCGCCAGCTCGCCGCCGACGGCGAAGCCACCGCCGACCGTTCGCTCGGCCAGGATCCTGAGACGGGGCGCGATGTCTGGGTCAAGGCCGGCCGCTTCGGGCCCTATATCCAGCTCGGCGAGCCCAAGGATTACGAAGAAGGCGAGAAGCCGAAGCGCGCAGGCATCCCGAAGGGCACCTCGCCCGGCGATGTCGAGCTCGAGCTTGCATTGAAGCTGCTGTCACTGCCGCGCGAGATCGGCAAGCATCCGGAGACCGGTCAGCCGATCACGGCCGGCCTCGGCCGCTTCGGGCCGTTCGTGAAGCACGAGAAGACCTATGCCAGCCTCGAGAGCGGCGACGAAGTCTTCGACATCGGTCTCAACCGCGCGGTCACGCTGATCGCGGAAAAGGTCGCCAAGGGCCCGAGCCGCCGCTTCGGCGCCGATCCCGGCAAGGCAATCGGCGATCATCCCACGCTCGGCACCGTCACCGTGAAGAGCGGCCGTTACGGCGCCTATGTCACCGCCGGTGGCGTCAACGCGACCATCCCGGCCGAGTTCGAAAAGGACACCGTCACGCTGGCGCAGGCGATCGCGCTGATCGACGAGCGCGCGGCCAAGGGTGGCGGAAAGGGCGGCGGCAAGACCAAGGCGAAGAAGGCGGCCAAACCCGCCAAGGCGAAGAAGGCTGCGGACGGCGAGGACACCGCACCGAAGCCGAAGAAACCGGCCGCGAAGAAAGCCGCGGCCAAAACCAAATCCGAATCCACCAGCAAGGCGCGCGCCGGCGTGGCATCGACGGCGAAGACGTCGCCGACCAAGTCCGCCGCCACCAAGGCTCCGGCCAAGAAGAGTGCCGGCAAGACTTGAGATCAAGAATTAGAGGTTAAGTGAAACGCAAGAATGACCGTGGCTTTCCCGACCGGCAAGCCATCGTCGCCTTCATCAAGGCAAATCCCGGAAAGGTCGGGACCCGCGAAATTGCGCGCGAGTTCGGCCTGAAGAACGCCGATCGCGTCGAGCTCAAGCGCATGCTGCGCGAGCTCGCCGACGACGGTACCATCAAGAAGAAACGTCACAAGGTGTCCGAGCCGGACGCGCTGCCGCCGACCCTGGTCGCCGACATCACCGGCCGTGACGGCGACGGCGAGCTGATCGCCTCCCCCACCGAATGGGACGAGGTCGAGAACGGCGAGCCGCCCAAGATCATCATCGAGATGCCGCGCCGGCCCAAGCCCGGCACCGCCGCCGGCGTCGGCGACCGCGCGCTGTTGCGCGTCGAGCCGACCAACGAGGCCGAAGGGCCGCAATATCGCGGCCGCGTCATCAAGGTGTTCGACAAGGCCAAGAGCCGCATCCTCGGCGTGTTCCGCGAGCTTCCCGAAGGCGGCGGACGGCTCGTGCCCGTCGACAAGAAGATGGCGGACCGCGAGCTCAACATCGCCGCTGCCGACACCAAGGGTGCGCAGGACGGCGATCTCGTCAGCGTCGACATCGTCCGTACGCGCAGCTTTGGCCTCGCCTCGGGCCGCGTGAAGGAGAAGCTCGGCTCGGTCAAATCGGAGAAGGCGATCAGCCTGATCGCGATCTACGCCCACGAGATTCCGCTGCAATTCTCCCCCGCCGCGGAGCGCGAGGCGGAAGCCGCCGAGCCAGCCAATTTGAAGGGCCGCGAGGACTGGCGCGACGTGCCGCTTCTCACCATCGATCCACCCGACGCCAAGGATCACGACGACGCGGTGCACGCGCAGCCGGATAACGATCCCAACAACAAAGGCGGCTTCATCGTCAACGTCGCGATTGCCGATGTCAGCTTCTACGTGCGGCCGGGCACCGCGCTCGACCGTGACGCGCTCGATCGCGGCAACTCGGTCTATTTCCCGGATCGCGTCGTGCCGATGCTGCCCGAGCGCATCTCCAACAATCTCTGCTCGCTGGTGCCGGGCGAGCCGCGCGGCGCGCTCGCGGTGCGCATGGTGCTCGGCCCCGACGGCCGCAAGCGCTCGCACAGTTTTCATCGCATCCTGATGCGCTCGGCCGCCAAGCTCAGCTACGCGCAGGCACAGGCCGCGATCGACGGACGGCCCGACGACACCACCGGCCCCCTGCTCGATCCGATCCTGAGGCCGCTCTACGCCGCCTATGCCTGCGCCAAGCGCGCCCGCGACGAGCGCGATCCGCTCAATCTCGACCTGCCCGAGCGCAAGATCCTGCTGAAGAGCGACGGCACGGTCGACCGCGTCGTGGTGCCTGAGCGCCTCGATGCGCACAAGCTGATCGAGGAGTTCATGATCCTCGCCAATGTCGCGGCAGCCGAGATGCTGGAGAAGAAGTCGCTCCCGCTGATCTACCGCGTGCATGACGAGCCGACGCTGGAGAAGGTCCACGCGCTCTCGGAGTTCCTGGAGACGCTCGACGTCCCCTTCGCCAAATCCGGCGCGCTGCGTCCGACGCTGTTCAACCGCGTGCTGGCCCAGCTCGAAGGCCATGATTATTACCCGCTGGTCTCCGAGGTCGTGCTGCGCGCCCAGGCCCAGGCGGAGTATTCCTCCGAGAATTACGGACATTTCGGCCTGAATTTGCGCCGCTACGCGCATTTCACCTCGCCGATCCGCCGCTATGCCGACCTCGTCGTGCACCGCGCGCTGGTCCGCGCGCTCGGGCTCGGCGAAGGCGCCCTGCCCGACAGCGAGACGCCCGAGACCCTGAGCGAAGTCGCCGCGCACATCTCGCTGACCGAACGGCGCGCGATGAAGGCGGAACGCGAGACCGTGGACCGGCTCATCGCCCATCACCTCGCCGATCGCATCGGCGCGAGCTTCCAGGGCCGCGTCTCCGGCGTCACCCGCGCCGGCCTGTTCGTGAAGCTCTCCGAGACCGGCGCCGACGGACTGATCCCGATCCGATCCCTCGGCACGGAATATTTCAACTATGACGAGGGCCGGCACGCCCTGGTCGGCACGCGCAGCCGCACCATGTATCAGCTCGGCGACGTCGTCGACGTCCGCCTGATCGAAGCCGCTCCCATCGCCGGCGCGCTACGCTTCGAGCTGCTGGGGTCGGCAAGCGAGACTGCGCCGCGCGACCGCGGGCGTCCCAACCCGCAACGCCGCCCCTCGTTCAAGGCCCATCCCGGCCGCAGCCCGGATAAAAAACGCAAGCCGGCGAAGCAAAAATCCGGCAAAGGGAAAAAGGCCAGGGGAAACAAGAGCAAGGGTAAGGGCAAGAAGGGCAAGGCATGGTGACAATGAGCACGGCTCCAAAAATCTGGACGCGCGAGGACGGCCTCGTCGAGAAGCGCGACGTCTTTGCCGCCATGAGGCGCGGCTTTCGCGGCCGCTGCCCGCGCTGCGGCCAGGGAAAGCTGTTCCGCGCTTTCCTGAAGACATCAGACAATTGCGCCAAATGCGGTCTCGATTTCACGCCGCACCGCGCCGATGACCTGCCCGCCTATCTCGTCATCGTCATCGTCGGCCACATCGTGGTGCCGGCGGTCCTCTGGATCGAGACCAATTATTCGACACCGGTCTGGATCAGCTTCGCGGCCTATCTGCCGTTCACCTTCGTGGCCTCGCTCGCACTGCTGCAGCCGGTCAAGGGAGCTGTGGTCGGCTTGCAATGGGCTCTGCGCATGCACGGGTTTGACGAGAGCCCTCCGGATGGTATTCCGCCTGTGTAAGCAAGAAGCAAAAGCGGTTTGGGTGGGGATATGACGGATACGGCGCAGGCAGTGGAGAAGGCCCGGGTTCACGAGGAGAAGGAGGCCGATCATCATCCCTACTTCCGCCCGAAGGACGCGGCGACCCTGATCCTGGTCGACCGCAGCAGCGCCGTTCCGAAAGTGCTGGTCGGCAAGCGCCACGACAAGGTGGTGTTCATGCCCGGCAAGTTCGTCTTCCCGGGGGGACGTGTCGACAAGGCCGACCATCGCGTGCCCTGTGCTGCGCCCATCACCGCCGAGCTGGAGGCCAATCTCGCCAAGGGAAGCCCGAAGACTCCCGCCTCGCGCGCGAAGTCGCTCGCTATTGCCGCGATCCGCGAAGCCTGCGAAGAAACCGGTCTCTGCCTCGGCCGCAAGGCGGAGATCAAGGCGAAGCTCGAAGGTCCGTGGCAGCCGTTCGCCGATGCAGGCCTGCTGCCCGACCCCTCCAGCCTGTTCCTGATCGCGCGCGCGATCACCCCGCCGGGCCGGGTCAAGCGGTTCGACACGCGCTTCTTCACCGCCGATGCCTCCGCGATCACCCATCGCGTCGACGGTGTGATCCATGCCGATGCCGAGCTGGTCGAGCTGGTCTGGGTCGAGCTCGGCTCCAAGCCGCTGGCCGATCTGCATCCGATGACGCGCAACGTGCTCAACGAGCTCGACACCCGCCTTGCCACCGGCCCGCTCCGCCACGACGCGCCGGTGCCTTTCTTCCATTTCTACGGCGGCAGGATGCAGAAGGATATTTTGGGCTAAGCTGCGCGACGCCAAGCCTCTTCTTCATTGCGGGATTCCTTTCGTCATTCCGGGGCGCGCGTAGCGCGAACCCGGAATCCATTCCTCCACCGTCTCTGCAGTTCGATGGATTCCGGGTTCGCGCCAAGAGGCGCGCCCCGGAATGACGTGCTGAGATAGCTGTAAAAAACGGAAAATTCTTCCCACCTTCCCTAATGGCGGAGTTCCCCGGCGCACCTATGTCTTTCCGAACGACAATGAAGAAGGACACACCGGGCGATGGCACAACGGCAACTCAAGCTTGGCGCGTTCATGCGCCCGATCAGCATCCACACCGGCGCCTGGCGCTATCCCGGGGCTTGGCCCGACGCCAATTTCAACTTTGGCCATATCAAGCAGCTGATCCGGAAGCTCGAGGCCGGCAAGTTCGACGCCTTCTTCATGGCCGATCACCTCGCCGTGCTGAACATGCCGATCAATGCGCTGAAGCGCAGCCACACCGTGACCTCGTTCGAGCCGTTCACGCTGCTGTCGGCACTCTCGGCGGTTACCGAGCGTATCGGCCTGATCGCGACGGGCTCGACCACGTTCGACGAGCCCTATCACGTCGCACGCCGCTTCGCCTCGCTCGATCATCTCAGCGGCGGCCGCGCCGGCTGGAACATTGTCACGACGTCGAACCCGGATGCGGCGCTGAATTTCGGCCTCGACGACCACATGGAGCATGCCGAACGCTACAAGCGCGCCCGCGAGTTCTACGACGTCGTCACGGGCCTGTGGGATTCCTTCGCGGACGATGCCTTCGTGCGCGACGTCGAGAGCGGGCTGTTCTTCGATCCCGCGAAGATGCACACGCTCGACCACCACGGCAAATATCTGAAGGTGCGCGGGCCCCTCAACATCGCCCGCCCCGTGCAGGGCTGGCCTGTCATCGTGCAGGCCGGCGCGTCGGAAGACGGCAAGCAGCTCGCGGCCGAAACGGCGGAAGCGGTGTTCACCGGCGGCGGCAGCCTCGCCGACGGCCAAAAGCTCTATGCCGACATCAAGGGCCGCATGGAGAAGGTCGGCCGCGATCCTGAACACCTCAAGATCCTGCCCGGCGCCTTCGTCGTGGTCGGCGACAGCGTCGACGAGGCCAAGGAGAAGCGCGCGCTGCTCGACAGCCGCGTGCATTACGACAGCGCGATCGCCTCGCTCTCCGTCATCCTCGGCACCGACGCGTCCGGCTTCGATCCCGACGGCCCCCTCCCCGAAATCCCCGAGACCAACGCCAGCAAGAGCGGCCGCCAGCGCATGGTCGATCTCGCCGCCCGCGACAAGCTCACGGTGCGCCAGCTCGCCCAGCGCGTCGGCGGCTATGGCGGGCTCTCCTTCGTCGGCACCGCCAAGACCATCGCCGACCAGATGGAGGAATGGCTGGTCGGGCGCGGCTCCGACGGCTTCAACATCATGTTCCCGTTCCTGCCCGCCGGCCTCGACGATTTCGTCGACAAGGTCGTCCCGGAGCTGCAGCGGCGCGGGATTTTCCGGAAAGAGTACGAAGGGCCCACTTTGAGGGAGAATCTGGGCCTGCCGCGGCCCAAAAACCGGTTCTTCGAGGCCTAATGGGCCCGATTTGGGTGGTTTCTGCCCCCTGAAACCTTGACATCAGGCGGTTTCTGGCTAGGTTGCCGGCCAACGCGGGCCGTTTGGCCGGCTCCAGATTCCCTTCATTCCTGAGGTTCTGAACATGGCCAAAGCGGTCACCATCAAGGTCAAGCTCGTGTCCTCGGCCGACACCGGCTTCTACTACGTCGCCAAGAAGAATTCGCGCACCATGACCGACAAGCTGGTCAAGAAGAAGTACGACCCGGTCGCGCGCAAGCACGTCGAATTCCGCGAAGCCAAGATCAAGTAAGACGCGGACAAGCGACTGAGTTTTTTGCGGGGCCCTTTCGGGCCCCGTTTTCGTCTTCGACTCCGTTCGTGTCCCGGACGCGGTGCAGCGTGCAACGCTGCTCCGCTGAGCCGGCACCCAGAACGTGACACGACACCATGCAGAGATGGGCCCGGCCCCGCCGCACACCGCGCCGGACGATGCTTCGCATCGCCGAAGCGCTACGCGGCGCACGGGGCACGAGCGCTGAGCTAGGCGTACCGTCGAACTGTTGGCGTCCGCCATGCGCGCAGAAGACGACGTCGAAGCCGAAAGGGGTCCATGTCAACCTCGGGCAGCCAGCGGACCTCGAGGGACGACGTTGATCCTCATCAAGCGGCGAAGCCGCGCAGTTCTCTACGCTCAATCGAAATTGCCCGGGAGAAGCGCAGCATGCTTCCCTTTACGCTTGAGCAGTTCCTCAGCTGACGAGGCCGGATTGACGCCCTCAATCGAATTGCGCCCATGATCGCGACAAGCAGCAGCGACCGCTGAGAACGGGCAACCCGGCATGCCTTCAGGCAACAGGATTTGGAAGGCAGTGGTTGCAGGGGCGTGCGGAAGCATCGTGCATTCGCTTCTGATGTACTTCAAGTCCTGGGCCGGACTACTTCCGTCATTCGAGCCCTACGAAAGTCTCCAGACGACGCTGAGCCATGCGGCCGGCACTGCAGTTCATCCCGTGGTGCCTTGGCTGCTGTCATTCCTGAATGGCTCAACCCTCGTCAGTCTCGCCTTTGGACATCTTTATCGGTGGCTGCCGGGCAATATTGGAGCGATCAAAGGAATCGCCTACGGCGTGCTCGGATGGGCGATGATGGGGCTGGTGTTCTTTCCCATGATCGGACTTGGATTTTTCGCATTCCAGGTTGGACTTGGCGTTTCGCCGGCACTCTTCTCGCTAGCGATGCTCCTGGCTTACAGCGTAGTCCTGGGCATCGTTTACGACGCACTCAATTCCTGACTTGCTGGAATAGGAGATCAGGCCACTCCGCTTTGGGTCAAACATGGCCGTTACTTTGCCGGCGGTTTCCTCCGCCCGTTGATTCAGCTCAACAAGCTCCCGGTCGACGTTGTTACCAAGTTTCAATCGAGACCCCGTCGCAAAGCGTTTGACCATCTTCAACACAATGCTCATCGCGGCGCCCGGACCGGTCGACACGTCGCCGTATCACCACTACGGCCGCAGGACACCCTATGATGCACCACTTTCTCGCGCTGACCGCCCCAACCCCGTATCTGTTTTTCACCGGAAAGGGCGGAGTCGGTAAGACCTCTCTTGCGTGCGCCACCGCTATCGTCCTTGCCGACCGTGGACTTCGCGTTCTTATCGTCAGCACCGACCCTGCGTCCAACCTCGATGAGATGCTCGAAGCCACTCTGACCGATCGCCCGACGCCGGTGCCAAACGTCACCGGACTTTCGGCGATGAATATCGATCCGGAGGCAGCTGCCGAGTCCTATCGCAGCCGGGTCCTCGAACAGCTCGGCCCCGAAATTACCGCGGACGAACGATCGACCGTGCGCGAGCAGCTCTCCGGCGCCTGCACCACCGAAATAGCCGCCTTTGACGAGTTCGTGGGCCTGCTTGACGGCGATGTCACGGGGTTCGATCACATCATATTCGATACCGCTCCGACCGGTCACACGCTACGTCTCCTTAGCCTGCCAAAGGCATGGACCGGCTTTCTCAAGGACAACGATCGGGGAGCGTCCTGCCTCGGGCCGCATTCAGGTCTGACGATGCAGGAAGACCGCTTTCGCAAGGCGCTGCGGGCCCTGGGCGATTCCAGGCAGACCACCATCATCTTGGTCACCCGCGCCGATCGCGGCGCCGTCCGCGAGGCAGCGAGGACATCGGGCGAACTCGATGGGCTCAATCTATCGAATCAGTTTCTCGTGGTGAACGGGCGCTTCCACGCCGCGGACCCGACCGATGTCGTTGCAGTTGCCCTTGAGCGGGATCAGGACGAGGCGCTGGCCGCGATGCCGGCGTCGCTCACGAAACTGCCGCGAGACGAAATTCCTTTGCTTGGCTTCGACATCGTCGGCGTGACGGCTCTGAGGGCGCTGCTGTCGCCCTCCAACCAACCATCGATCGTCTCCACCGAGAGGAGCACCGAGCCGATCGACCTGCCGGGCCTCGACCGGTTGGTTGATGACATCGCGCAGGGCAAGCGCGGCCTGATCATGGTCATGGGCAAGGGCGGCGTCGGAAAGACGACGCTTGCTGCCGCCATCGCGGTAGGGTTGGCGAAGCGGGGTCATGCCGTCCATCTCAGCACGACCGATCCCGCAGCTCACGTCAGTTTCGTCGTCGATGGCGTCATGCCAGGTCTGACGGTCGACCGGATCGATCCCCGGGTCGAGACGCAGCGCTATGTCGAGAAAATATTGGCGAGCCGTGGCCGTGACCTCGATGCGCAGGGCAAGGCCCTTCTGCTGGAGGATCTAGCTTCGCCGTGTACCGAGGAGGTCGCTGTTTTCCATGCCTTCTCGCACGTTGTTGCGGAGGCCCGGAGCGCCTTCGTGGTGCTCGATACGGCGCCGACAGGCCACACGCTGCTCCTGCTGGACGCCACCGGCGCCTATCATCGCCAGATGACGAGCCAACTCGCACCGAGCGGTCCGGGACGGATCGTTACCCCTCTGATGAGGTTACAGGATCCAACCCATACAAAGGTGATTCTGGTGACGCTGCCGGAGACGACGCCGGTTTCCGAGGCCGCCTCCCTTCAGGATGACTTGCGGCGTGCCGGAGTCGAACCCTATGGCTGGGTCATCAATAAAAGCCTCACCGTCTCGGGGACCCGCGATCCCTTGTTGCGGCTTCGGCTCGCTGCGGAGCGGACGCAGATAGCTCGGGTTCAGGACGGGCTCGCAAAACGTGCCTTCATCGTCGGCTGGCGAAGCAAGCCACCTATCGGTGTGGACGAACTTCGAACGCTGTCATGAACCCCGCTCGAGGGTGATGATGACTGCTCGCGGCCAGAAGCCTGCAATTCAGGTCGGGCCCTGGGATCTGAGTTGTCATAACCGCGATGATCTGTCTTCGGCCGCAGAGCTCGGGCAACGTTACCCGACAGCGACGGACCAAGTGTGACCAACGTCGCAGAGCGCCATAGGCGCCTTCACTAATTCCAGCGGGATCGTTGCATGAACCCGGTCCACTGCCGTGAAGAGCCATTTGTCCCTGCTGGATCCGCTGCGCTTCGCCGCCGCGCTCGGCGTTGCCATTTTTCACCAGATGTTCTGGTCCTGGGCCTGGACCTCGATCGGCGTCCCGGGCTTTGAACGCACCGTCGCCGCCGATGTTCTCTACCCCTCCGCCGCAGCCTTCACCTGGTTCGGCTGGGTCGGCGTCGAGATCTTCTTCGTCATCTCCGGTTTCGTCATCGCCAATTCGGCGAGCCAATCTTCGCCCGGCGCGTTCCTTCTCGGCCGCGCACTCAGGCTTTATCCGGCAGTCTGGGTCTGCGCCACTGCGACCTTGCTCGTTCTGCTGCTCTTCGGCAGCGGCCCGGCCTCCGAGCTCATCCTGCCCTACGTCCACGCCATGCTGATGGTGCCCAAGGGCGTCACGGGTCAGTGGCTCGACGAGGTCTATTGGACGCTGGCCGCCGAGACCGCGTTTTATGGCCTCGTATTTTGCGCCATGCTGACGCGGAGGATCACCCTGCGGCACCTGGCCTTTGGTCTCACCATCTACAGCGCCATCTTCAACGCCGCCGCGCTGCTGGTGATGTCGTGCACGACGCCATCCGACCTGCCCTATCTCGTCATCCTGATGTTCCGGGTGCCGTGCGCGGCCTTCCTGCTCAGCCATGGCTGCTTCTTCGCGCTGGGAATCTGGCTGTTCATCTCCGCGAACAGGGAACTGACGGCGCTCGAGAAGATCGCCTTGGCCGTCACCTGTGTCTCGGGCGCAGCGGAGATCTACTTCTTCGCCTCGTTCTTCCTGACCTCGATCCCCGCCATCGCGGATCAATCCGCGCTTGCGCCGATCATGGTCTGGTCGGCCGCGGTGCTGCTGATCGCCCTCGCCGCGAGGCGAAACAGGCACGCTGCGGACACCGCCTCTCCTGAAGCACCGGCCTATTTGCGAACGTTGGGACTGATCACCTACCCGCTCTATCTCACCCACAACGTCATTGGTGCGGCGATCATTCGTGCGCTGGTCGAGGCCGGCCTGGACCCGACCTCGGCTCTCTGGATCGCGCTGGCCCTTCTGATCCTGGTCTGCTGGTTCATTTGCGCGAAGATCGAGCCAGCGGTCAGGCGCGCGCTGACCGAAGTCCTTGCGCATTTCGGAACGCTGCCGCAGCGGCAAGCGGCACCGCGCCGCTCAGTGTTGGCCCGCGGGCTGCGCCTTCCGCGGCCCGTCGCAGTCAAGGTGAGCGTCGCGGCGTCCTAGCTGCTCTCTGCCGTCTTACCTCACCGCGAACGGCGCCTGATAAGGCCGCCCGAACGGGACGCCGTTGATCACGGTCTGGATCGGCTTGAGATAGGCCTTCCCCTCCCTCTTGTTGTTGCGGGTGTCGACGAAGCTGACCGGCCCCTCCACCAGCTCCATGATGGCGACATCGCCGGGCGCACCGACTTGCAGCGTGCCGATCTTCGGCGCCCGGTCGATGATCTTCGCCGGCGCCGTGGTCGCCATCGCGACCACCTGCTCCAGCGTGAAACCGAGAATCATGAACTTGCTCATCACGTTGGGCAGGAACGGAATGCCGGGCGAATTGCCGGAGAAGACGTGGATGTCGGAGGAGATCGTGTCCGGCGTGCAGCCGCCGGGGATCGCCACTTCCGCCACGGTGAAATCGAAGCTGCCGCCGCCGTGACCGACGTCGAACATGACGCCGCGCTGCTTGGCGGCAAGGGCCGCCGGCAGCAGCTTGCCGTCCTGGACGATGTTGGTGAAGACGTTCGACATGTTGGGCGCGCCTGAATAGGCGTGCGTCAGCACGTCGCCCGGGCGGAGCAGGTCGAGAATCTGCGACATCAGCTCCTTGGTTTCGACGCCGCCGATATGCACCATCATCTTCGCCGGCCAGCCGCACATCTCGCAAGCCTGGATGCCGCGCTTCAGCGGCTCGAGCCCGTGCTTGTAGATCACATTCTCCGACATCCGCACCTTGACCCCGAGCAGGAAGTCGGCGTTCTCGGCGAGCGCCATCGCGCAGGCTTCGGTCTGGGCGACGTCGATATTGTACAGCTCGGCGGCCGGGAACGCCGACAGGCCGTTATTGGCGATGTGGACGAAGGCGTACATCCGCGCCCGCGTCTGCGCCACGATGAACCGACGCAGCGCCGCCAGATTGTTGACCCCGGCATCACCCGCCGAGACGACGGTCGTCGTCGCCTGGAATTGCACCAATTCGTCGGCGGGAATGCCGATCGCCGAGCCGTAAGGATAGACGTGGGAATGCAGATCGATGAGACCGGGCATCACGAGCTTGCCTGAGGCGTCGATGCTCTTCAGCGCACGCTCGGCGGGGATCGTCTCCTGCACCGTCTCGACGACGCCCCAGCGGATGCCGATGTCGCGTCTGGCGCGCAGCGACTGGCTGGGGTCGAGCACCTCGCCGCCGCGGATCACCAGATCGTACTTGTCGTTCGGCCCCATCGCGGCCCGCACCGGCGCGGTGAGGCCGACGGCGGCAGCGGATGTCGAGAGTGCCAGGAAATCGCGGCGTGACAACGCGGACATGATGGTCCCCCCCTGTGGCCTTTTGTTTGCGGCTATGGCCGGATTCGGCGAGCAGCTCCGCCTTTGGCGCCAACGCAGGCGTTCAGCGATGGGCCAAAACCATTGTGCTCGGAGCACCGATCCTATGACTGGATACGAGCCCTGAGGAGCGGCGAAATTTTCGAGAACCGCATGAACCTTCTCGAAGCAGCATCGACTAAGCGCCCGCATCCGCTGGGTCGCTTGGTGACCAGGGCCTCTGAGCAGACACGAGAGCTAGCGTCGCGGCGTTCGGCCGCGGATGCGGTCGAAGCCCTGCTTGATCGCTGCGAAGCGCTCGTCGATGAAGGGTTCGTGCTCGGTATCGGTGAAAATGTAAGGCCAGTCGTTCTCGATGGCCTCGCAGACCAGCTCGCCCACATAGAGCGGATCAATGCCGCAGCTGATCCGTTCCTGGAATACCTTGATGAACTCGGCGCGGGGGCCTTCCGTCGGCGGAGGATTGCCGACCGCCCCGGCAAATCGCTGCGGCACATTGCGCCGGGAGTTCATGATCTGCGTGCGGACTATGCCCGGACACAGAACGGAGACCCCGATCTTCCTTGGCGCGAGGACCTTACGCATCCCTTCTGACAGCGCCACCACTCCGTATTTGCTCACATCGTACGCTGGGCTTGTTCCCGTAATCAGGCCGGCGACGGACGCTGTGGAAACGACCTGCCCTCCTTCATCGTGCGCTTCGATCAGCGGACCGAAAATCTCGAAGCCCCAGATTACCGATCTCAGGTTGACGCCGAGGACCCAGTCCCAGCCTGCATCAGTCCACTCACCATAGGGGCCACCGCCCCCGACGCCCGCATTATTGACCAATATGTGGATCTTGCCGTACCGCGCGACGGCCGCGTCCGCTGCCGCTTGAAGCTCGCCTTTGAGCGAGACATCGGCTTTCACGCCATCGACGTCGACGTTGGTCCCTGTCTTCAGGTCCGCGACCGCCTTCTTCAGCGCCTCTTCCTCGATGTCGCAGAGCATGACCTTCACCCCCGCCTGCGACAGCGCGGTCGCGATGCCAAGGCCGATCCCCGAGGCAGCGCCTGTCACGAAGGCGGTCCGTCCAGCCAGGTCTTTCATGGGCTTGCCCTCTTGCTTTCGATGAACAAATTTGTCGCCAAGCCACGCCGCAGAGTGCCGAAATGAACTCGCGTCGTCTCACGCACCCTGCGCCAAGCCTGGGAAAATCGATCGCCAGTTTCAAATTAGCACAGTGGAAACCGGATGGATAACGAGGATGGGGTCGGCTTTCGGAAGCGTTGGCTCCACGCCGACCATGACATTCGCGTCGGTTTGGCCGAGTGGCTCCGACTTCCGCTCTCCTCCTACAAACAGTCATCGTTACCGGACGTCGACAGATCTCAAACGGGCCATAAGGCGACATAACATGCTTGGGCTTTATTCTGGGAGCTACCGGGATTTCGGCGGTTCCGGTGCCTCAGAAAATGCCTTTCGAAAAGCTGGCAGCCTATCTGCTAGACCCATGTTTTCGGCGGCTCGCTCCAGATCACGCCAAAACCCACCACGGGCAGAGATGAGATGACCCAGTTCTTCGAGGACATCGAGAGCTAACTCGAGTTCATTGTGCTCCAGAAACTCGTGGTATTGGGTCAAACGTGCTGCATATTCCCGCTCGTGGCCTACGGGCAGCGCGCGCCGCGCACGCTCAAGCAGCGCTTCGGTAATCTTCCAGCTCTTGACTAACTTAGGGTCTGACATTCCATCGCTCTAACAGGCGTTGCGTCTCACCTTCGCCCACTCGCGATACAGCTTGCATGCAGTCCTCGATGACCGCAATGGGTCACAAGCTGTCGATTGCGACGAAGCAACGCGGCGTCCGCTCCAAACTCTGAAGCGGACGTTTGAGGCCCTCCTCGCGCCTACGCCGTCCGCAGCACCGGCGCCGGCGGTTGCGACAGCCTGGCGAGCGCGAACGCGACCTGCACGATGCCGCCGGCAAGGCCGAGCGCGACGCCAATGCGCCAGGCTATGGTGTAGGCGCCGAGCGCGTCGTAGAGCACCCCTCCTCCATAGGCACCGAGGAAGCTGCCGGTCTGGTGGCTCTTGAAGGCGAGGCTCTGGATCATCGCCCCTCCCCAGCCCGGCGCGAGTGAGGTGTGCGTTGTGCCACTTCATAGCTCACAGGGAACCTTTTCAGGGTGGAGCGGTTGGCGTGCGATGGCGCGACCGGAGGTACGGCCGCCGCTGATGAAGACCGCGTGGACCAGTGCCCTGAGCGGCTGTCCGATGCAGTGTCGTCCTGCGCCCCCGCAGCTGAAATCGGTGCACGCTCAGCGGACGACGGGGACAGGGACAGCAAAATGAGGCCTGTAGCGCGACAGCCCTTCAAACCTCGCACTCCCGAAGAACTGATGGCGCTGCTTGGTGCAGTCGCGACCGCGATTCTGACTGTCATCATTATCGCGATGCTCTATTTCGGCCGGGATATCTTCGTGCCCGTTGCGCTGGCTATTCTTCTCAGCTTCGTGCTGGCGCCGCTGGTCGGACTATTGCAACGGATCCATGTCCCACGGGGATTGGCAGTCGTGAGCGTGGTTGTCGTTGCGTTTATGCTGATCTTCGCGATGGGAAGCCTTCTCGCCACTCAGCTGACGCAGCTGGCCGGAGATCTGCCCCGATATCAATCGACGATCAGCGAAAAGATCCAGGCTTTTCGGGATACCAAGGCCGGGAGGAGCACGCTGGAGCGTGCTTCCGATATGCTGAAGGGTCTCAGCAAGGAGCTCGATAAACCGAAGGATACCCCATCCGTGCCCAGGACTGGCATAGTCCCTGGCTCAAATGCCTCCGCGCCACCGGTCCCGGTCGAGGTACGCCAGCCCGATCCGGGCGCGTTGGAAAGTCTGCGAACCTTGATTTCTCCGCTCATTCATCCGCTCGCGACCACCGGCATCATCATCATTTTCGTCATATTCATTCTTATTCAACGTGAAGATCTTCGTAACCGCTTCATTCGGCTGGCGGGCTCGTCGGATCTGCAGCGTACGACCGCTGCGCTGGACGATGCAGCGAGCCGCCTCAGCAAGCTGTTTCTGACCCAGCTCATCCTGAACGGCGCATTCGGCGTCGTGATCGGCACTGGCCTCTGGTTCATCGGAATCCCGAGCGCGATTCTTTGGGGCATCCTCGCGGCTGCGCTTCGCTTCGTTCCCTATGTCGGCGCCGTTATCGCCGCCGCATTCCCGCTGGCGCTCGCGGTGGCCATCGATCCCGGCTGGTCGATGCTGCTTTGGACTCTCGCTCTGTTTCTCGTCGTTGAACCGCTCGTGGGCCATGTCGTCGAGCCGATGGTTTACGGGCGCAGCACGGGGCTTTCGCCCGTTGCCGTGGTCGCGTCGGCAACGTTCTGGACAGCGCTTTGGGGACCAATTGGGCTCGTTCTTGCGACCCCCCTCACGATATGCCTCGTGGTGCTCGGGCGGCATGTGGAGCGATTGGAATTTCTCGACGTCATGTTCGGAGACCGGCCGGCGCTTTCTCCTCCGGAAATATTCTATCAGCGGATGCTGGCGGGGGATCCGACCGAAGCGGCCGAAAAAGCCGAAGAGTTCCTGAAAGAGCGTTCGCTGGCTTCGTATTATGATGAGGTGGCCCTGAAGGGTTTGCAGCTGGCGCAAGCCGACGCCGAGCGCAATACGCTCGACCAGGAACGTCTCACGAAGATTCGAGGCGCCGTCAGCGAATTTGCCGCCGATCTTGCCGATCAGGACGAACGGCCGCCAACGAAGAGCAGTTCAACCACCGATGCGGAAGCATCGTCGGCAGTGGAAGGCGTTGCAGAGAATGCCGCCAATGAACACTTGCCTTACCTCCGCAGAGAGAGTCTCCCGCCGGATTGGCAGGGTGAACACCCCGTCCTGTGCGTGGCCGGACGCACCCTGATCGATGAGGCGGCCGCGATCATGCTGGCTCAGCTCTCGACTGAGCACGGCCTCGCTGCGCGAGTCGAAGGGGCAACATCGCTTTCCACAACGAATGTCTTTCGCCTGGATACAACGGGCGTTGCGATCGTCTGCGTGGTCTATCTCGATGCCCACTCTGCGGCACACATGCGGTACTCCGTCCGGCGTCTGAGGCGGAAATTGCCGAAGGCAACCATCATCCTGGGTTGCTGGGTCAAAGACATTGACCCGGCTGCCCTGGAACTGCTTCGGGAAGGCACTAGAGCTGACCTCGTTGCGACGAGCATCGGCGAAGCTGTCAGGCTGTGCATCGAAGCGACGGGGATAACGGAACAGGGACACGAAGCCCCCGGGCAGGATAAATCCACGACGGCTGCGGCGTGAGATTTTCCCTCGCGGCCATCGGTTGCACGAGGGAGCCATTATCCCAAGAGCTGTTCATCCAGCTGCAGATGTCATCCTGATGCGCCCGCACAATTAGCAGCGCTTCAACGACAGACCCTGACTGCAGAGCGCAGCTCGACGGGCTTGCGCTGCCCTCTTCCTGCTACGCCGTCCGCAACACCGGCGCCGGCGGCTGCGAGGGCCTGACAAGCGCGAACGCCACCTGCACGATGCCGCCGGCAAGGCCGAGCGCCACGCCGATGCGCCAGGCCATGGTGTAGGAGCCGAGCGCGTCGTAGAGCACCCCGCCTCCGTAGGCGCCGAGGAAGCTGCCGATCTGGTGGCTCATGAAGGCGAGGCCCTGGATCATCGCCTGCCAGCGCAGGCCGAACATCTCGGCGACGGCGCCCGCGACCAAGGGGCCAACGCCCATCCAGAGGAAGCCCATGATGGCGCCGAACAGCAGCGTCGAGAACGGCGTCGCCGGCAGCACGAAATACCAGGCGAGCGCGAGCGAGCGCAGGATGTAGATGCCGCCCAGCAGCGCCAGCTTGTTCCAGCGCTGGCCGGCCCAGCCGAAAAACAGCGAGCCCAGCACGTTGAAGCCGCCGATCATGCCGAGCGTCTGCGCGCTGAGCATCGGGTCGAGGCCGCAGATCGCCAGATACGAGGGCAGATGCGTGGTGAGGAAGACGAGCTGCATGCCGCAGACGAGATAGGCGCAGGTCATCACCACGAAGGAAGCATTGCCGAACGCGGTTCTCGCCGCCGTTGCGGCCGAGGCGTCGCCGATGTCATCGGCGGCCGGCTTCGGCAGCGGGATCTTGTCGACGCGGCCCGCGTACCACGCCGCGGGAATCATCAGCACCGACATCACGACGAAGCCGGCAAGCCCGATGCGCCAGCCGAAGCCCTCGTTGAGCAGCTGTCCGATCGGCGCCGACAGCAGCGCGCCGAGCGAGCCGGCGCCGGAGACGATGCCGAGCACGGTGGAGCGCACCGTTGCGGGCACCGCGCGCGCCGCCACCGACATCGCGATCGCGGCAGCAGTGCAGGCCATCGACGTCCCGATCAGCACGCCGCCGCCGATCATGATGCTGACGAGGCCGCCGGCGGTCGCCATCAGCGCGAGCCCTGCGATGTACATCAGCGAGCCCACGATCATGATGGGACGAAAGCCGTAGCGCACCGTCATGGCGCCGGCGAGCGGCTGCAGGAAGCCCCAGGCGAGGTTCTGCACCGCCAGCGCCAGCGTGAAATCCGAGATCGAGATGTGAATGTCGTGCGTCAGCGGCTGCATGAAGATGCCGAGGCTCTGCCGCAGCCCCATGCTCAACGTCAGCATGATGGAGGCGCCGATCAGGATGGGCAATGTCGGACGCAGGACCTGCAACAGGGGCATTTTCTTCTCCCTCGTGGGCACGGCGCCAACGCCGTCGTCTGCTTTTGCCGCTGATTTTGGTTACACAGACCTGTGTACTTAGGCTATGAATGGCTGTTGCTGTCAAGCGAACAGGATGCATTCCGCTGCATGGCTCCCCCGCCCGCCCCACAGACGATGAAAGAGCGGATCCTTCAGACCGCCGACAAGCTGTTCTATCTGCAGGGCATTCGCGCGGTCGGCGTCGATACCATCGCGGCCGAGATCGGCATCAGTAAGCGCACGCTGTACAACCACTTCCCTTCCAAGGACGCGCTGATCGCAGCGTACCTCGAGCGCCGCTTCGTCCACGCCCGCCCCTCCGACAAGCCGCCGGCCGAACAGATTCTCGCGACCTTCGATTCGCTGGAGCGGCGCTTCGCGGCGAAAGATTTTCGCGGTTGCCCGTTCGTGAACGCGGTGGCCGAGCTCGGGCCAACGGACCGCGCGGTGAAGAAGATCGCGGTGGCCTTCAAGGAGAGCCGCCGCCTCTGGTTTCGCGACCGGCTGAACGAGCTCGGCGTTGCCGATGCGGACGCGCTGGCGACGCAGCTCGTGCTGCTGGTCGACGGCTCCATCGCGCAGGATCTCGTGCGTGATGATCCCGCCATGGCGCGCGCCGCGAAGGAAGCGGCGAAGGTGCTGTTGCGCAATGCGGGGGTGGATGTGGGGGATGAGGCGGAGAGCGAGGCGTAGGCGCGCTCAACGCTGGCGGGCTCCCTGAGGGAGTGGACAACAATCTGCTCGCCAACCTAAGATTGGAGGCCGAGATGGGGGGCATGATATGAAGCGCCTGGTTGCAGCCGCCTTCGTGATGACTTTGCTGTCAGACTTGGCTCCTGCCAATGCGCAGAACCTCGCCCTATCACCATGTACTCGCTACACAGCCCCAGGCACCTCCTGCGCATGTAATCACGGAGTGATGCGCGGACGTAATGCGTGGGGCAAGCCGGGCTGGCACATGGACGAGCGGCAGCACATGATCAGGGATGGATGGAGCGCAACTTACTACAAGGGCACCCACAACGCTGTGTGTTCTCGGTCGTAAATGGTTTGCTGCCCTGAGAGGAGTGACGGCAATCCCTGAAGGGGGCGGACCAACGGCCCCGAGCTACAGAACATCGAGCAGGGACCGATATGTCTCTGCATGAAAACATCGACATCTCGCGCAGCATTTCTGCGCAACGGGAAACCTAAAGCGCGTAGGATGGGTTGAGCCCTTGCGAAACCCATCTCTTCCCGATTGCCGCTCTAAGCAATCGCGGCCATTATCGGACTGATCGCCCGCGCAATCGGCTGAATAGCGCGGATGGGTGGAGCGGAAGCGAAATCAATCGATTTGTGTTGTGATAGTGATGGGTTTCGCGAAGAGCTCAACCCATCCTACGAGCTGGACGTGAAGCTCGGTAGTAGGATAGCTGTCGCTCCCCCAAGGAGAAGGACCGAGATATCAGCTACGAGACTACTGATCCCACCATGAAGGAGAGCGGAAGCCCCAAGGCTTGCGCGAGCAGCTTATGGCTTCGTCAAGCCCAGCCGCAGCATAGTTTGCGCGCGATCCTGTTTTGCCCGACGCGTCAAAGCACGCGGTCCTCGGGCGCCATTTTCGCCAGGCCTAACCCATTGATTCCGCCAGCAGCTTCTACTGTGCATGGGGTTGTTTTCGCAAATTTTGCGCAGGCCGGCCCTCACGCCGCTTGCGACACCACCCGATTGCGCCCGTCGTGCTTGGCGCGGTAGAGCGCGGTATCGGCGCGCTTGAGGACGTCGGCGACCGCCTCGCCCTTCTGCTCCAGCGTGGTGAGGCCGATCGAGATCGTGACCTCGATGCGCTTGGTGCCCTTGTGGATCGCGAACGGCTCGCCCGCGATCGAGCGGCGCAGGCGCTCGGCGACCATGCCGGCGACATGGAGATCGGTCTCGGGCATCACGATGACGAATTCCTCGCCGCCGTAGCGGCAGGCGAGATCGATGCCGCGGATCGACTTGCGAACCCGCACCGCGAATTCGCGCAGCACGTCGTCGCCGGCATCGTGGCCGTAATTGTCGTTGATCGACTTGAAGAAGTCGATGTCCAGGATCATCAGCGCCAGCGGCTTGCCGCGGGCCGCGGCCTGCTCGGCGAGCGTTGCGAGGTGGCTCTCCATGTAGCGGCGATTGTGCAGGCCGGTGAGCGCGTCGGTGATCGCCATCTCGATCGAGTTCTGCACGTTGTCGCGCAGATGATCGGTGTAGCGGCGGCGGCGGATCTGGGTGCGCGCGCGCGCCAACAGCTCGGTCTTGTCGATCGGGCGCAGCAGATAGTCGTTGACGCCGATCTCCAGCCCACGCAGCAGCCGCGTCGAGTTCTCGGGGTCGGCGATGGCCAGGATCGGCACGTGCCGCGTGCGCTCCAGCGAGCGCGCCTGGCTGCACAGGCGCAGGCCGTCGAAATTGTTGAGGTCGAGCGAGACGATCAGGAGGTCGTAATTGCCCTCCGCGGCGTGGAACAGCGCCTCCGTCGGGTTGGGCTCGACGTCGACGGTGTGCTCGGCGGCGAGGATCGTCGCCAGCCGCTCATAGGAGGACTCGCGGTCGTCGACCAAGAGGATGCGGCCGCCCTTGCCGGTGTCGGCGACGGCGCTGCGCTCGGGCGCCTGCATGCCGATCTCGAGCGAGGTGATGGCGCGCATGCGCAGCTCATCGGTCATCATCTTCAGACGCGTCAGCGAGCGCACACGCGCGATCAGCACGACGTCGGAGACGGGCTTGGTGAGGAAGTCGTCGGCGCCCGCTTCCAGCCCGCGGTTGCGGTCGGAGGGGCTGTCGAGCGCGGTGACCATGACGACGGGAATGTGGTGCGTCGCCGGATCGGTCTTCAGGCGGCGGCAGACCTCGAAGCCGTCCATGTCGGGCATCATCACGTCGAGCAGGATGATGTCGCATTCGGCGCGGCTGGCCATCGCCAGCGCCTCGGTGCCGTTCGAGGCGGTCATCACGTCGAAATATTCGGCGGAGAGGCGAGCCTCCAACAGCTTGACGTTGGCAGGAACGTCGTCGACGACCAGGATACGCGCGGACACTGTGAACTCACTTCCTATCCGATAAAACGTCGGACCGTCTCAATGAATTTGCCGACCGAGATCGGCTTGGACAAATAGGCCTCGCAGCCGCCCTCGCGGATGCGCTCTTCGTCGCCCTTCATCGCGAACGCGGTGACCGCGACGACGGGAATGGAACGCAGCTCCGGATCGTCCTTGATCCAGCGCGTCACCTCGAGGCCGGAGACCTGCGGCAATTGGATGTCCATCAGCACGAGGTCGGGCCGCATCTTGCGCACGAGGTCGAGCGCCTCGTAGCCGTTGCTGGTGCCCGTGGTCTGATAGCCGTGCGCTTCCAACAGGTCGCGGAAGAGCTTCATGTTGAGCTCGTTGTCTTCCACGATCAGGACGGTCTTAGCCATCCCGCCCTCCTGTTTGGTCCGAAGGACCGGTACATGTGACGCCTCAGACGCCGCTTTCCGGCGTTTCGAAAACTGGATTCAAACTAGCCTCAGATTCGCTTGAGTTTCGTTAAACCCGAGGGTCGACTTTCTGCGATGTGGTTTCCAGTTGCTTGTCGGGGGTCGGAAGACTTGAGGCCGAGACTCGGGCATGATGACTTCAAAGTAGACACCGAAAGTTAACGGAAAGGCAAACCGTCCCCTTGAAAAAGCCTGTTCACAACCCCCGCGAAGTCGCTGAAATCGTTGCGATTCAGGCGCTGTCTTTCGTCGCGAGCGAACCCGAGCGGCTGGGCCTGTTCCTGGCCGAGACGGGGGTCGGTCCGGAGACCCTGCGCAATGCCGCCGGGGACCCCAATTTCCTGCTCAGCGTGCTCGATTTCGTGCTGGGCGATGACGCCACCGTGAAGGCCTTTGCCAGCTCCGCCGAACTGCACCCGACCAACGTCGCCGCAGCGCGGCAGGTCCTCGGCGACGCGCTCGGCGACCGAACCTGGGAGCGCGACGTGCCGTGACCCTCCCCGACCCGGCCGGGCCCCGCTGCTTCTGCCGGGATTGTCTGGCCGACCTGGATATGGGCGTGCGGCGCTGCGCAGCCTGCGGTTCCCCTCGCCTCGTCCGCCACCGGGCGCTCGCCTCGCTGACCATCGCCCATATCGACTGCGATGCCTTCTACGCGACGGTCGAGAAGCGGGACAATCCTGACATCGCCGACAAGCCCGTCATCATCGGCGGCGGCAGGCGCGGCGTGGTGTCGGCCGCCTGCTACATCGCGCGCACCTATGGCGTGCGCTCGGCGATGCCGATGTTCAAGGCGCTGGAAGCCTGCCCGCATGCGACCGTGATCCCGCCCGACATGGCGAAGTATGTCCGCGTCGGCCGCGAGGTGCGCCAGGCCATGCAGGCGCTGACGCCGCTGGTCGAGCCGCTCTCGATCGACGAGGCCTTCCTCGACCTCTCCGGCACCGAGCGGGTGCACGGCATGATCCCGGCCAAGGTGCTGGCGCGCTTTGCCCGCGAGGTCGAGCGCGACATCGGCATCTCCGTCTCGGTCGGCCTGTCCTGCAACAAGTTTTTGGCCAAGATCGCCTCCGACCTCGACAAGCCCCGCGGCTTCGCCGCGCTCGACCAGGAGGAAGCCCGTTTGATGCTGGCGGACAAGCCGGTCGGCTTCATCTTCGGCGTCGGCCCCGCCACGCAGGAGCGCCTCGTGCAGCGCGGCTTCCGCATCATCGCCGACCTGCAGAAGGCCGACGAGATCGAGATGATGCGGCAGTTTCCGAGCGACGGCCGCAGGCTGTGGCGGCTGGCGCGCGGCATCGACGACCGCCGCGTCGAGCCGGATCGCGGGGCCAAGACGATTTCGAGCGAAACCACCTTCGAGACCGACATCCGCGACTTCGCGACGCTGGAGAAGATCCTGTGGCGGCTGTGCGAGAAGACGTCGTCACGCCTCAAGAGCAGCGAGCTCGCCGGCTCGACCGTCACGCTGAAGCTGAAGACCGCCGATTTCCGCCAGCGCACGCGCTCGCAGTCGATCGCAGCACCGACGCAGCTCGCCGCCAAGATATTCTCGATCTGCCGCGAGATGCTGGCGAAAGAGATCGACGGCACCGCCTTCCGCCTAATGGGCGCCGGCGTCAGCGCGCTGCGCGAGGGCTCGGCATCCGACGACACCGACATGCTCGACCGCCGCGCCGCCCATGCCGAACGCGCGGTGGACAGCCTGCGCAAGAAGTTCGGCAGCGCCGCGGTGATCCGCGGCATCGCCTATGAGGGCCCGGAGAAGGCGCAGGAGTGATGACGGGTGAACGCGATCTAGGCGCGCTACTGAGGCACATGAAGCCGGAGTTGCGGCCGGGCATTTTCGTGTTCTGCACGATCGCTGCAGGCGAGACTATTCCAGCAGACCTCCATCCACTCATGACATTCCGCGAGCTGGAAGGAACGACGCTGGTCATCCGTCGCGAGGAGGCCGAAGCGGCAGGACTACGCCACGCGTTCGCCTCGCGTCTGATCACGTTGAGCGTTCACTCGGCGCTCGATGCCGTCGGCTTCCTGGCGGCGATCACGACGCGCCTGGCCGAAGCCGGCATCAGCGTGAATGCCGTGTCGGCCTTTCACCACGACCATCTCTTCGTGCCTATTGACCGGGTGGACGAGGCGATGGCGCTGCTGCGAGAGATGTAGGAGGCGAAGCACCCGTAGCCCGGAATGGAGCGCAGCGCAATCCGGGGCAGTGCATCCGCAGCGGCAGGCTTCCCGGATTACGCTGCGCTCCATCCGGGCTACAAGATCTTCAATCCGCGACCGCGATCGCCTCGATCTCGATCAGCCATTCCGGCGCGGCGAGCGCGGAGACGCCGACCAGCGTGGAGGCCGGCGGCTCCATGCCCTCGAAGAAGGCCGAGCGGGCCTTGCCGATGATCGGGCGCAGCTCCGGCTTGTAGTTCACCACGAAGGTCGTGATCTTGACGATGTTGGAATAGCTCGCGCCGGCCGCTTTCAGCGCGTGCCCGAGATTCTGCATCACCTGCGTGGTCTGCGCGGCGATGTCGCCCTCGCCGACGATCCGTCCCTCCTCGTCGGTCGAAACTTGGCCCGAGATGTAGATGGTGCGCGCGCCCGTGGCGGTGACGACGTGGGAATAGGCCGGATTGAGATGCAGGCCGCTGGGGCGGAGATGATCGATCTTGGGCATGGGCTGGCTCCCTGAGGTTTCTGGTTGGGAGGGAGCGTAGCCGGAGAGTGTGACGAGAGCTAGATGCGACGCGCAACACTCATGCCCGTCATCCTGAGGTGCGCGCCGTGCGGCGCGGAGCGGCGCATGGGAAGCCTCGAAGGATGCACGCCCCCGCTGCTACAGCCGGGCCGTCGCCCTTCGAGGGCCGCTGAAGAAGCGGCCGCCTCAGGGTGACGGTGTGGAGTGCGTGGTACGCGGCTCTAGCAGGAGCCCTCAATTACAGGGCTTGCTGTCCTTGACGTCGAACTTGCCCATCGCACCGGAAATGACGAAGTCGTTGTAGTCGAGCATGAGCTGGCGCGAGACGCCGTTCTCGTAGAGCTCGAACGACATCGCGTAAACCGGCGTCTGCTCGCCTTCCTTCTGCTGGGCCTCGCGGTCGAAATAGCTGACCGTGACGGGCCAGCGCTTGAGCGACTTCATGTGCTCGTCCGACGTCGACGGATCCGGCGAGGCGGTGCGGTCGGCGGGGATCGGCTGGCCGATCACAGTCAGCGTGTTGTAGACCTTCTGGCCGTCGTCGGAGCCGTCATAGACGGACAGCTCGAGCAGCGACTTGCCGTCCTTGGCGGCGGCGATGATGCGCTGGATCTGCTCGGTCGGGAATACGATCCTGCCGTCGAGCGTGAAGCTCTTCGGCGCCGGCAGCTTCAGCTTGACGTTGATGTGGTCGCCGTCGCGCTCGGCCGAACCATCGACCCGGCCGGCATCGGCCTCGTTCATCCGCGTCTCGATCTTGAAGCGGTAGCTTTTTCCCGCGGCGTCTTCCCAGGAGTTGGAGCGGAGGTCGCTGAGCGTGACCTTGCCCTCGCCGCTGTCGAGCTCGGAGACCTGGCGGAATTCGGAGGTGTAGCCCTCGCAGGAGCTGCCGGTGAAGTTGTAGAGGATGCGGCCCCGCGCGCTGTTGACCGAATTGGAGCGCGATTTCACCAGGCTGAGGTCATAGAGCGCCTGGTGCGACAGGAACGGACCGTTGGCGGCCTGCGCGCCCTCGCCAAGGCCTAAATCACCAAGGCCGAAACTGGCCGCCGCGAGCGTCAAGACACCGAGCGAAGTCCGGAAAAGGTGCACCATGTCTATTCCTTGGGGACGCGTCCTTGGGGGAAGCGCAGATTCGACATTTTAATGACCGTTCCATTGCGTCGCAACTGAGGCCGTTTCACGTAAAGTTGCGGCCCTGCCGTTGAACCTGCCGACTCGCCTCGACAAAAGGCGCCCCCTAGCGGGTTGCTTGCATGTGGCCGCCCGATGGGCGAAACAGGGCGCGCCCGGCCGTCTGTAGACGCGCCGGGGCGAATGATTTTTGGACAACGAGGTCGGACATGGCGGGCACGGTCGAGCAGAAGCTGGCGGAACAGGGCATCAAGCTGCACGAGGCCCCCACGCCCGTCGCCAATTACGTCCCGTTCGTGCGCACCGGTAATCTGCTGTTCGTCTCCGGCCAGGTCTGCTTCGATCCCGCCGGCAAGCTGATCGCCAAGGGCAAGCTTGGCGCCGGCGTCTCGATCGAGGACGGCGCGGCAGCCGCACGCGGCTGCGCGGTCAATCTGCTGGCCCAGGTCAAGGCGGCGCTCGGCGATCTCGACAAGGTGGTGCGCGTGGTGCGCCTCGGCGGCTTCATCAACTCGGCGCCGGACTTCCTGGATGGGCCGAAGGTGCTCAACGGCGCCTCCGACCTGATGGTCGCGGCCTTCGGTGACAAGGGCCGCCATGCCCGCACCACCGTCGGCGTCGCCTCGCTGCCCGCCGATGCGGCGGTCGAGGTCGAAGGCGTGTTCGAGGTCGCCTGACGCCAAATGCGCGCTCCGGATTGGCTGACAGCCCGGCCGGTCGCCCATCGCGGCCTGCACGACATCTCCCGCGGCATCGTCGAGAACATGCCGGGCGCGGTGCAGGCTGCGATCGCAGGCAATTTCTCGATCGAGGTCGACATCCAGCTCTCCGCCGACGGCGAGGCCATGGTGAACCACGACCATGCGCTGGGCCGCCTCACCGAGGCCACCGGCGAGGTGGTGTCGAAGACCGCCGCGGAGCTGAAGGCCGTCAAATTCAAGGACACGGACGAGCGGATGATGTCGCTCTCCGACCTCTGCGCCCTGGTCGCCGGCCGCGTGCCGCTGGTGATCGAGGTGAAGAGCCATTTCGATGGCGACCGCAAGCTGGTGAAGCGGATGGCCGAAGTGCTGGCGTCCTACCAGGGCCCGGCCGTCGGCATGTCCTTCGACCCCGACCAGGTGCTGGCGCTGCGCCAGCTCCTGCCCAACCGCCCGCGCGGCATCGTCGCGCAGCGCACCTATGAGGACGATTACTGGGCCAAGCTCACGCCGGCGCAGCGCGACAGCATGCTGTACCTGCGCCACGGTTTTCAGACCCAGCCCCACTTCGTCGCCTTCAAGGTCGACCACTTGCCCGCCCCCGCGCCCTGGATCGCCCGCAAATTGTTCGGCTGCGCCCTGCTCGGCTGGACCGTCCGCACCCCGGAGCAGCGGGCGCGGGTCGGCCAGTACGCCGATCAGATGATCTTCGAGGGCTTCGTGCCGTAGCCAGGACCATCTCTCCACGAACTCGCGGTGACGTGGGCCCCGCCTCTCCGGCGCAACGTTGAAGGAGCGCTGTGCTGTGTCCGGGGCACGAGACCTCCAATCCCACCCCCTTGAAGTCGCTGCTGCAATGCACGATCTTGGGCAACGATGGCATCATCCGAAATCACGCTCGAGGCCGTACCTTCGATTGGCGAAGTATCCCCTGAGGACTGGGACGCCTGCGCCAATCCCGGCGGCAAATGTGGGCTTGTCGCGGGAACCTCATCCACCCCTCCAGGCGATTCCCTCGGCCTCTCAACACCTGCCTATAACCCCTTCGTCTCCCACGCCTTTCTCTCGGCCGTCGAGACATCCGGTTCGGCTACCATCCGCACCGGCTGGGGACCGCGGCATCTCGTGGCCAAGATCGACGGCCGCGTCGCCGGCATCGTGCCCTGCTATCTGAAATCGCACAGCCAGGGCGAATACGTGTTCGACCGCGGCTGGGCGGACGCCTATGAGCGCGCCGGCGGACGCTATTATCCGAAGCTGCAGGTCTCGGTTCCCTTCACCCCGGCGACGGGCCCGCGCCTGCTGGTCCGCGACGGCGTCGACCGCGAGCGCGTCATGGACGCCCTGGCGAGCGGCCTCGTGGCGCTGTGCGGCGTCAGCAAGGCCTCGTCCGTCCACGTCACCTTCGCACGCGAGAGCGAGTGGAAGCTGCTCGCCGAGCACGGCTTCCTGCAGCGCACCGACCAGCAGTTCCACTGGCACAACGAGGGCTTTGCCAGCTTCGACGACTTCCTGGCGACACTGAACTCGCGCCACCGCAAATCGATCAAGCGCGAGCGGCGCGATGCACTGGCCGCCGGCATCACCATCCACTGGCTCACGGGCAAGGACATCACCGAGGACGCCTGGGACGCCTTCTTCGAATTCTACATGGAGACCGGCTCGCGCAAATGGGGCCGGCCTTACCTCACGCGGGAATTCTTCTCGCTGATCGGCGAGACTATGAGCGAGGACGTGCTGCTGGTGATGGCCCGCCGCAACGATCGCTGGATCGCGGGCGCGATCAACTTCATCGGTTCGGACACGCTGTTCGGCCGCAATTGGGGCGCGGTCGAGCATCACCCGTTCCTGCATTTCGAGGTCTGCTACTATCAGGCGATCGACTTCGCCATCAAACGCGGCCTCACCCATGTCGAGGCCGGTGCGCAAGGCGAGCACAAGATCGCGCGCGGCTACCTGCCGCGCACGACCCATTCCGCGCATTTCATCGCCGATCCCGGGCTGCGCCGCGCCGTCGGCGATTACCTCAAGCGCGAGCGCGCCTATGTCGCCGAGGCCGGACGTGAGCTCGCCGAGCTCGGCCCGTTCCGCAAAGGCATCGACGAGGCGCCTTGACGGTTTGCTGCGGCTGGTGACAGTAAGCGCAAAATTGCAAGTTTCTCGGGAGCCGCCGCCATGACCGCCTACGACACCAACAACATCTTCGCAAAGATCCTGCGCGGCGAGCTGCCCTGCAGCAAGGTCTACGAGGACGAGCACGTCTTCGCCTTCCTCGACATCATGCCGCGCGTGCCCGGCCACACGCTGGTGATCCCGAAGGCCCCTGCCCGCAACATTCTCGACATCAAGCCGGATGACTACGCCCACGTCGCCCGCGGCGCGCACAAGATCGCGGCCGCCGCCATGAAGGCCTTCAACGCCGACGGCATCACCATCCAGCAGTTCAACGAGCCCGCCGGCGGACAGGTGGTTTTTCACCTGCACATGCACGTGATGCCGCGCCACGACGGCGTGGCCATGCTGCCGCCGGCCAGCCGCAAGGAAGACGCCAAGGTGCTGGAAGAGAACGCGGCCAAGCTGATCGCGGCGTTGAAGGCCTGATCGTCATTCCTACTCCGTCTCGAAATCGCCCTTCTGCGGCGCCGCCAATGGCGTGAACTCGCAGCGGTCAGGCTTGATGTCGATCAGCGGCGTGTTGTCGAGACAGTCGAGCCCGCGCACCAAAATCGTGTTGCCCTCGATGCCGACCAGCTTCACGATCGACGTGCCGATCGGATTGGGCCGCACCGGCGAGCGCAGCGAGAACGTGCCGCGGGTCTTCTCGTTGTTCTTAGGGCTCTGCAGGATGATGTCGCGGCGCGACTGGTCGAGCCAGTAGAGCACTTCGAGATTGCTGTAGAAATCGACGCCCTTGATGGCCGGCACGAACGGCTCGAAGATCTCGAGCCGGCAGATCGGGCCGTCCTGACGTCCCTGCCGCGGCGTCTCCAGCCGCGACGTCCAGGGCGTGCGGATGCGGCCGATGAAGACGAGGCCAGCATCCTGCGTCGGCGGCAGCTCGATGGCGACCTCGCCCTCGCGGAGCTCCTGTTCGCGAACCATATGTCCTATTCCCTAGCTGTTCGCCGGCGGTTTTAGCCCAACCACCACTTGCCGGCCAGCATGAAGACTTCACCGGTCACGACGCCCGCGAAGATCGAGCGGCGGGTCAGCAGGAACACGACGAGGCCGGCGGCCACCGCGCCGTAGCGCAAGGCATCAGGCACGCTGGCGAGCGCACCCGGCGGTTGCACCACGATCTGGGCGATGACGCCGGCGAGGATGGCAGTGGCAACCGCCCTCACCCACACGAGCAGTTCGGAGCCTTCGTCGATGCCGCCGCCGAACCACAGGCCGAGCATGCGCCAGATCTGGTTGGGAACGACGCCGGCGACGAACAGAACGACGAGCGCCTGCCAGTCGCCGATGAGCTGTGCGTAGCTCATGCGCGCACCGCCCGCCACCAATGCACGCCATAGGCGATCGTGCCGGCCACGAGCCCGCTGACGAGGATGTCGAGGCCGGAGTTCATCTTCGCGGCCAGCGGATAGAGCAGAACGCCGAGCGCCAGCGCGACCACGTCGGCGGCCTCGCGGCTGTTGCGCGCGGTCGAGAACAGGAAGGACAGCGGTGTCAGCATCAGGATCGCGGCACCAAGCGTCTGCGTCAGGTTGGCGGCGAGGAAATAGCCGACCGTGTTGGCGGTGAGGCACACCGAGACGAGGCCGAAGCCGAGCCCGTTGACGAAGGCGATGCGCCGCTCGCGCGGCACCTGCGGCAGGAAGCGATGGCATTCGACCCACAGCGTCACGGCCGTGAGGTGCGCGGCGAAGAACAGCTCACGCCGCTTGGTCGTCGGCGTGCGCATCAAGGGCAGCACCGAGACCACCATCGGAAACAGCCGGATGGCGCTGACCGTGACCGCAATCGCCGACTGGATGATGGTGGCGCCCGAGCCGAGCGTCGTGATCAGGATGATCTGCGCTGGACCTGCCCAGACGAACAGCGTCGAGCAGAGCGCCCAGAGCAGGCTGAAATGGGTGTCATGGGCCAGCGCGCCGATGCCGAGATAGGTCGCGAACAGGACGAGTGTGAGGATCGTCTGCGTGACCGAGCGCAGGCCCCAGCCGAAGGCAAGCCAGCGGCTATTCCATTGCGGTGAATCGAGCGGAGGAAGTGCCACGGGTGCTTTGGCTGGTGAGGAATCGTGCGCGCATAACGGGTGAGACGGCGGCTCGCGTCAAGGAAGCCGGCGTCGGGGCTGGCATGCGTGACACCCCCACCGCCGTCATTCCGGGGCGGCTCGAAGAGCCGAACCCGGAATCCATCAGGCCACAGAGATCGCGGCACGATGGATTCCGGGCTCGCGCCCAAGCGGGCGCGCCCCGGAATGACGAACGGAGAGATACTTAGCCCGCCCGCTCACACACCCCGGTTCTTCAGCACGAAGCAGGCCCCGCCCGCTTTCCTGATCCGGCCGCAGAGATCATCCGCCTCGCTGCGCGTATCCGCGCCGATGCGTACCTGGTAGAACGCGCGCGTGCCGCGGCTGCGCATCACCGAGCTCAGCAGGCTCGGATCGCGCTCGCCGATCACGGTGCTGAGCCGCGTCACGGCGCGGGAATACATCGCCAGCGCCCTGTTGCGGTCGAAGCCGGCGGCGAGCTGCACGCCCCAGGCCTTTGCGGCCGCAAGCTCGACATGCTGCTCCAGCTCGGCGACGAAGGCATTCGGCGCGCGCTTGAGCAGCGCCATGAGATCGCGGCAGCTCGTCGGCGGCGAGCTCGGCGGGCCCTTGCCGGTCGCTCCTGCCTTGGCCCAGGCATCGACGCTGGTGCCTGTGATGGCGTAGACGTAGTTGCGGGTCTGCTCGGGCATGCCGCCGGTGCCGGTGAGCCATTCCTGCACGCGCCGCGGGCCGGCATTGTAGGCGGCCGCGGCAAGGCCGAGATTGCCGAACTGGCTGCGCAGCTCGCTCAAGAACTCCGCCGATTTCGGCAGCGCCTGCACCGGGTTGAACGGATCGAGCAGCCCGCGCTCGCTTGCCGTGCCCGGCATGAACTGCGCGATCCCCTGCGCATGCTCGCCGCTGCGTGTCGTGGGACCGACGGCGTCGGCCTGGAAACGGCTTTCCTGCCAGATCACCCGGGCGAAGAATTCCAGCGGCAGATTGGCATCGCGTGCGGCGGCCTCGACGATCAGGCAGATCGACTCCCGCGTGTCGCTCTCGCGTGCGTCGGGGGATTTCTCCTGGGATTTTTCTTGGGATTCTTCTTGGGATTTCTCTTGGGATCTCTCCTGGGGCTTCTCTGGCGGCTTTGCGGGCTCCTCGACGCTCGGCGCCGCGGCGTCGGGCTTTGTAGGCGGGTCATCCGCCGCCGGTGCCTGCGTCGCCGAAACGAGCAGCGCGGCGATCATGGGCATTGCAATCCGCCTCAACCATGGGCAGGCGCGGCTGTGGCGCGTGCCGATGCGGCGTGCAACAAGGTGAGCTGCCCAGTTGTGACATCCTGCCATGGTTCGACGAGTTGCCAATATGCTGCCTGACCTGTCTCTCCCAATGCGTCACCCCGCCAAACGGATCCGCGTCATCTTCGCCTTTGTCGCGCTCGTCGTGCTGGGCCTTGCCCCAGCCGCCGCGGAAGAGAATCCGCGCGTCACGTCCCAAGTTACTTCTCAAGTCACTTCCCAGGTCACTTCCCAGGTCACTTCCCAGGTTACTTGGCGGATGACCACGGAATACCCTGAGAATAACATCTCCGGGATCGGCCTCACCACCTTCGCCGGTCGCGTGGCGGCGCGCACAAACGGTTTCGTGACCGTGGCGAACGCGTACGACAACAGCCTCAAGATCAATTCGGGCGAGATGCCGCGCGCCGCGCTCGATGGCCGGATCGCCGGGGGCGATGCCTTCGCGGGCGCGCTCTCCGGCATCGACCCGGTGCTCGGATTGTCCACCCTGCCCTTCCTCGTGCAATCGGCCGAACTCGCCCGCGCCACCAACTTGCGGGCGCGCCCGCTCTACGAGAAGGCACTGGCGGCGCGCGGCCTCAAGCTGCTTTATCTGACGATCTGGCCCGCCACGGGGCTTTGGTCGGAGCGTGCGCTGGAAGGAGCCGACGACCTGGCGAAACTGAATTTGCTGGCCTATGATTCCAATTTCAGCGAGGTCATGCGCGCAGCCGGCGCCAACGCGCAATTCCTGCCGATGGACGCCGCGCTCGCCGGATTGAAGGAGCATCGGCTGAACGCATTCCTCACCTCCGGCGATGGCGGCGCGGGACGCAAGCTCTGGGATTTCCTGCCGCACTTCACCGCCATCAACTATGCGATGCCGGTCTCGATCGCCTTCGTCCGCAACGACGCCTTTGCCGAACTGCCCGAGCCGATGCAGCGCGAGGTGCTGGCCGCCGCCGCCGAGACCGAACAAAGCCAGTTCGCGCTATTGACCCACCGCACCACCGAGAATTACGCGCGCATGCGCGACAACGGCGTGCGCATCGTCGAGCCGGCGCCGGCCTCCCTGATCGCCGCGCTCCGACAGGCGGCAACGCCTGCGATCGCCGCCTGGGAAGCACGGGCCGGCGCGGATGCCGCCGCGATCGTCGCATGGGCGAGACAGCAGTAAAATGCAGCGCGGCGGTCCTGCAATGGAATGTCTGCGAGGCCCGCCTTTCGCTCGTATCGGCCTTAAGCCGAGACGGGATGTTCTGCCCTGATTGCGCGGTCCAGGGCGTCAATCAACGTTTGGAGCTCGACGAATTTGTTCCGTGCGCGCTCGGCATTGTCGCGATCGAAGGGAGCGGCCAGCACCTTCGCATGGGTGTCTCTGTCCTCGATCATGCGATCGCGGGCCTTCTTCAATGTTTCAAGTCGCTCGTTCATCTGTGCTCCTGACGTCAACGTTCGAGAAAGCCGCGCTCAGCGGCACATCGCCTCGATGAGCGCCGAAATCCTCATCGTTGCAAAACTGGAGAAGGTGTCCGACACGGCATATGGCAGGATGACCCGGTCATTGTGCCTCATCGCGCCGCAGGTGTAGACGACGTTCGGGACATACCCTTCGCGCTCGGACGGTTCAGGCCGCAACAGCGGCTCGACCGAACGTGCCAGCACCCTGGACGGGTCGCGCTTGTCGAGCAGCGCCGCTCCGATCGAGTATTTCCGGACCGGCCCGACACCGTGCGTCAGCAGCAGCCAACCTTCGTCCAGTTCGATGGGCGCCCCACAATTGCCGATCTGGACGAACTCCCATGGAAACTGCGGTTTCAGGAGGAGCCGGCCGCCCTCCCATGTGTAGAGGTCGTCCGAATAGACCAGATACAGGTTCTCATTGTCCTGTCGCGCGATCATGGCATAGCTGCCGCCGATCTTGCGGGGGAACAGCGCCATGCCCTTGTTGTTTGCGGCTGCGCCTCGCAAAGGCGTCATTCGAAACGACATGAAATCGCTGGTTTCGATCAACTCGGACCGGATCGCCCGTCCGCTATAGGCCGTATAGGTCGCATAGTAGGTTTCTCGACCGCCGTCGCTGAATCTGACAAAGCGCGCATCCTCGATGCCGTTAGATTGGGAATCGGTCACGGGAAAGATGACCCGCTCGCTGAGGTCCTCCTCCGGAGCGAACATCAATTCCACACGATCGCCGTCCGGCCCGGATGCGCGATGGCTGATGCGGGGAACCGAGGCAAGGCGCGCCGTCGGATCGACGGCCAGGCTTCCGTCAGCCGCAATCGTTCCGGTTCGAAACGTCAGTGACGACACATGGCCCTCGCCGATGGCCCGGAGACTGACGATGAAGCGCGCGCCACCCTTCGGTGCCGTCGATTGATCGGGGTGCGGGACGATGCTGGGGTTGAACAAGGCAGAGGCCTCGAACGAATACTCGCTGAGAAAATAGGCGCCGATCAGCTGACGCTGCGTCTTCGAGAAGAGGCCGTGCGTCGCGAAAGCATCCTCCATTTCATCCGCGCGGGCCTCGAACCGCTCCAGAAGGTTACGATGTCGCCCCTGGAAATTGTCCAGGACATCCGCGAGCTGATCCGCGACGGCTTCCGGACTGAGCCCAAGAACCCGGTCGACGATGTGATTTGCACGCATCTTGTCGGTCGGATTCAGGTCGCGGGGTTCGGTTGCCGGCTTGAATGGCCGCACGATCACCCGCGCTGGATCGGGGCGCAGATAAAGCCCCTGCCGGTTCAGGAAAGAAACTTGTGACACGGGATCCCGGCCTCGCTGAGTGAGAAGATCAGGTTCGGGCGCTCACGGCGCGCAACGCCGTAGGCCGCGTCAGGCTCGGATTGACGCGCGCAAGCTGGCGCATCTCCGCAAGTCCGAGGAGATAGCAAACAACCGACTCGCCCCCGCGGTTCTCGTTGGCGCGATCGGGGTGCAAGCCATCCCTGCAACTGCCGGTGAGCGGATCGACCAGCGCCACCGAGAGATCGTTGCTGCCCTGGAACCAGGCGAAGGCCCGCGTTGCCATGGCCTTCCATTCGGCATCGCCCTCGGCCCGCCACGCCGTGAGACAGGCAGCGATCGTTGCCGTTGCTTCCACGGGCTGCTGATCGAAGGCACGGGGATGTTGCCGCCGCTCGCCGAAGCCGGCGGTGCCGACCGGTCGGAAATGCCCTGCCGCGGTCGTCTGTTGCGCCATGAGCCAGCGCAGAGACCTCAACCCGGCATCGAGATATTGAGGCGCCCGCGTCGCCATGCCCGTGAGCATCAGCGCCTGCGGCAGTTGCGCGTTGTCGTAGGCCAGCCCGTCCTCGAACCACACCCAGTCCGGTGTCTCGACCGAGGCCAGACAAGCCATCAACTTGTCGGCAAGGGAATGCCGAACTTCCCTGGCATGGAGATCGTCCGGAGTCACCGCGCAATAGGCGTCCAAGCCCAGCAACGTGAACGCCCACGCGCGGGGCGAACGAAAGCCCGCCGCGATCGACAATGCCTGGGCGAACAAGGCCGCCGCCCACAGGCGCCGGGCCGGGCTGGCGTCTCTACGTGCGGCCTCGCCCAAAGCCCATAACGTCCGCCCCTGACTGTCTTCGGACCCTCGGTCTTCGAGCCAGGTTCGATTGAAGCCCATGAAATTGCGAAATTGCCCGGTGTCGGGGTTCCAGGCGTGCTGCACGAATGCTGCAAACCGGCTCGTCAAGACCTCCGACAGCGGCTGTTCGCCTGGACCATTGAGGACGCAGGCCAGCAGCAGTGCTCGGGCATTGTCGTCGACACAATAGCCGTGCGCGCGATCCGGCACCGAATGTACCGCGTGCTGGAACAGTCCGACATCATCGCACATCGACAGGAAATGACCGATCTGCATGTCGGGCGGCGCGGGGCTACGAGGCTCCGGCGAGCTCACCTCGGAGCGCGCGAGAACCTTCAACCGATGACCATGCCGCGCATTCTCGAAGACGGACACGTAGCGCTCGGCCACCCGCTCCCATGTCATCGTCCGGCTCGCCGCATAGGCGCGCCGGGACATCGCCTGCCGGCGAGCGTCGTCGGTCAGCAAGTCTGCGATCTCCTCGCCAATCGCCGTGGCGTCGCTGAAAGGCACCAGGACGCCATACCCGTCGGCAAGCAGCTCGCGGGCATGCCAGTAAGGCGTCGAGACGACCGGCTTTCCCAGTCCGAAGCTGTAGGCCAGGGTTCCCGACGTCATCTGGGCCTCGTTGAGATAGGGCGTGACATAGACGTCGCACATCGAGATGAATTCGAGCAGCGTCGCCAGATCGGCGAACCGGTCGAAGAAGACCACCTGATCGTCAATTCCGAGTTCGCGCACCCGAGCCACCAGGCTCTCACGATAGGCCTCGCCCTGGTTTCGGACCAGGTTGGGATGCGTTGCGCCGAGCACGACGTACACCGCATTCTCGCAGCGCTTCAGAATCGACGGCATGGCGTCGATCATGATCTCGATGCCCTTGTTCGGTGACAACAGGCCGAATGTCAGGATGACCGATTTCTGCTCGAATCCCAGCTTGGCTTTCGCTGCATCGGGCGCGACGAAGGCGACATCGGGAATGCCGTGGGCGATGACCTCGATCTTGTCGTCGGGCACAAGGTAGACCTCGCGCAGCAGTTCGCGGCCCTTGTTGGCCATCACCACGACCTTCGACGACGCCTCGACGATGCGCTCGAGGACCGTCCGTTGCGCAGATGTCGGATCGGCCAGCACGGTATGGAACGTCGTCACGACCGGCATGGCAAGGCGAGACAACAACACGAGGATATGGGCCCCGGCTTCACCGCCGAAAATCCCGAACTCGTGCTGCAGACACACGGTGTCGAACCGGCCGGCATTGAGGAAGTCCGCGGCCCGGATGTAATCCTCGATATCGTCATCCTTGATCTGGAACGCGACCGCTGGAGGATAATCATAGGCTTGACCGCGATCGGTCATTGCCACGATGCAGGTCTCGAGATCCTGGCGTGAAATCGCTATCGCGTTCTTCAGGTCGGTCGTATAGGTCGCAATTCCGCACCGGCGAGGCAGCGAGTTGCCGATGACGGCGATACGGCGGAGTGGCGTCATGTCGGCACCTCGATGATTTCGCTTGATGTCGGAGCTATCGCTGTCGGCGGAACCGCAGCATCGTGACAGGCGAGCCGGCCGCTCGTGCTCTCGATCGCGCGGCAGTCCGGCTCCTTCGCGGCAGCACCTTGCGGGAAAGTGCCAAGCACCAATGCGACAACACGCATCGTCATGAAGTCATGTTTCCTCGCTGCGAATCCGGGGACGCCATTTGGCGCCTCGCGCTCCTCACGCCTCGAACTGGTCGAACTCGTCAGACAGCAGAATCCGGCCTTGCGGCGTGCATATCCGCACGTCGATATAGCCTTCCTGCAATAGCTCTCTCGCCTTCTTCAGCGCTGCGGCCGTCGTGGCGCGCGCCAAGCTGACGTAGCCGCTCTGATCGCGCCCGCTCACCAGATATTGGAGCGGCGTCCTATCCATTCAGAACGGCCGCAGCGGTCACCAGGCGCAATGGAAACGGCGGGGCGACCACCGGCGGCAAGTTCGAATCGGTGAGTCGAAATCGAGACATACTCGCTCCTCCTCGTTCGGCGGGAGCGCGAGTGACCCTCAGTCACCGATGGATGCCATGGGAAGGGCGGTGATGGCAGGACACTACGCTCACGCCCCGCCAATAGCGAGCTTTAAAACGGTTCCTGGAATCGACGAGGCGGCGTTGCCTTGGCCTTCGGCCTCGTTTAGGTCAAGTCATCGGCGGCAATATCGACACGGGCACGGCCAGCATGGTTACAATCTTCTTTGATCTCGACGGCACGCTCACCAATCCGAAGCCGGGGATCACGCGCTCGATCCAGTACGCGCTGGAGCGGCTGGACGTCGCGGTGCCGAGCGAGGATGAACTGACCTGGTGCATCGGCCCGCCGCTGCATGCCAGCCTGAAAAAGCTCACCGGAACCGACGAGCTAGCCGACCGCGCGCTGCTGCTCTATCGCGAGCGTTTTTCCGATATCGGCCTGTTCGAGAACGAGGCCTATGCCGGCATCGTGGACACGCTGACGACGCTCGCCGCGACCGGCCAGCGCATGTTCATCGCGACCAGCAAGCCCGCGGTCTACGCCACCCGCATCGTCGATCATTTCGGCCTGAAACCCTATTTCGAGCGCGTGTTCGGCTCCGAGCTCGACGGCACCCGCGTCGACAAGCGCGACCTGCTGCGCTACGCGCTCGACGAGACCAGGGTCGATGCCGGCGGCGCGATCATGATCGGCGACCGCAGCCACGACGTCGTGGGCGCCCGCACCAACGGCATGACCGCGATCGGCGTGCTCTACGGCTACGGTAGCGAGGCCGAGCTCAGGGACGCCGGCGCACATCACATCTGCGCCGCCCATCCCGAGCTGCTCGGCCATTGCGTGGTCTAAGCGACCACCGTCTCGACCGCCGCCAACATACCCGTCTTCGGATGACAGTTCAGATATTCGAAGAACTGCTCGTCCGCGGCCGCCACGGTGACCTCGTGATAGAGCCGCAGCTTGGCTGACGGCCCGAGCGTGGACAGATACTTCATCGCCGCAGCGAAGATCTTCACATGGGTCGGATGCGACTCCGCCCAGCGCTCCAGCGCGGCGAGGCTCTTCCACCAGCTCTGGCCATAGGACTTCTCGCTCACGCGGCCGTCGGTCTGGAGCACCTGCATGTAGCGGTTGGCATAGCAACCGACCGCAAGGCCGTCGTCGCGCAGAAAGTCCATGCCCTCGCGCAGCACCGGCTCGACATCGTCGAGATAGAGCTTTCGCTCGGACGCCTCGGTGTCGCTCCAGTCCTGTCCGGATCGGATCAGGCAGAGATTGTCGTGCGCGGCCACCCGCAGCCGCGCGCCGTCGCGGATCAGCTCGGGCGCACCGCCGGGGGCCATCGCGTCGGTTTGCGACAGCGGGATACGGTCGCGCATGCCGCCCCAATAGGCGTGCTCCTGCACCTCGCCGCTCATGCCGCCCGCGATGGCGGCAACGCCCTCGGTCCGGTCGGGCGAGGAGAACAGCGTCTCGTGCCGCGCCACCGTGGGACGCAGCACCTCAATGAAGGTGCCGATGCCCTCGCGTTGCCGGCCGGTCCAGGCCTCGCGCGCCGGTTCGAACCAGGCATCGAAGCGCGGGATATCGTCCCAATAGCCAACCGAGACGATGGTCTCATGGCCGACCTGGTCGACGTAGCGGGCGCGGTCCCAATGCGACGGCCCGCCTGCCACGGCGAACCGCTCCGCGATTTCGGCGAGCGCCTCCGTTGCGGCCACCGGCGCCGCGCCGCGATACTGCACGCCGAAATAGGCCATCACGACGCGGCTCACACCGGGCCTGTAGCGCGCCACGAAGGACGGATAAGGCGGCTGGTAATCGTCCGGCACGCGCTTGTGGCGCGTACGCGTGGTTTCGAGATGCGCAGGAATTGCGGATTCCATGATCATACCCTCCTCTCGATCCCGGTGGTCAGCTCGCCGCCGCGGCAATGTCCGTGGGCTCGACGGTGTCCACCGGCAGCGCGAACTGCTCGACGCGCTGGTAGCGCTTCTTGTTGAGCAACAGCCGCGTCACGTCGGGCCGCGAATAATGGCCGGCCGGATCTGCCGCGTTCTTGGCGACGCCGATGGCGCCGAGGTCGATCTCGGCGATCAGGAGGCCCTCCTGGTCGGGCGCGAGCTTGTCGCCGATCTGACTGCCGTCGGGGCCGTAGATGGCGGCAAAGCCGCCGCCGGCATGCAGCAGCGCGTGCTTGTCCGGCCGGTCGCAGAGCTCGTCGATCATGGCCTGCGAGACCGTCGCGCACGGCGCGAGCACGAAGCAGGAGCCCTCCACCGCATAGACGCGCGAGGCGGCATTGTTGACCTCGGCCCCTAGCGCCGGCGCGAAGGGATCGTAGAGCGAGAAGCTCGGCCAGGCCGCGACATGCACCTGCTCGTTCTGGGCATACATCGCGTATTTCGACAACGGCTGCAGATGCTCCCAACAGCACAGGGCGCCAAGCCGGCCGATGTCGGCCCGCGCATGCACCGCGAGATCGCTGCCGTCGCCCTCCCCATAGACGGTGCGCTCGGCATGGGTCGGCCGCAGCTTGCGGCGCTTTGCGATGGTCTCGCCCTCGGGGCCGATCAGCCATTGCGCCAGATACAGGCTGCCGCCGTCGCGCTCGGACAGGCCGATCACCGCCGTCAGCTTCGCCTTGCGCACGGCATCGCGCAGCCGTTCGGCCTGCGGACTGTCATAGGACAGCGAATTGTCGAAATAACGCTGCACGAAGCCGCGGCCGATCGCCCAGGCCGGGGAATCCATCCAGATATGCCAGGGGTAGCCGGGGATGAAGGCCTCCGGGAAGGCGATCAGCTTGGCGCCCTTCTCGGCAGCCTCCCTGATCAGCGCGACCGACTTGTCGATCGAGGCGTCGAGATCGAGCCAGGCCGGCGCCGCCTGCACCACCGCCACCTTGTATTTCGGATGTTCGATGCCCATTGCCGCCTCCCTTGCCGGTTGATCGGAAGCCATCTCCGATGCAGTCTATTTGGCCAAGCCGGACGGCCGGGCGCTCGACCACGGCGGAACGAAAACTCGACTGGAAGGGATCGGCGCCCGGTACGGGATTTGCCTCCGGCTAGGCTCGATCTGCGCCAACACGCGGCTTTGCGGAATGTGAAAGGGAGGCTGTCCCAATGACAATCCAGTTCACGACGGACGGCAGCCCCGGCCATCGGCGGCTCGCCCTGTGGCAGGACATCGTCTGCGACGTCTTCGTCGGGCTCGACTGCAAGTCGGATCTCGGCAGCGCCTTTCGCGGGTCGGTGACGCAAGCTTCGCTCGGCAAGGCGGTCTGCTCCGAGGTGTGCTCGGACCGACAGCATGTGTTCCGCACGCCCTCCCGCATCGCGCGCTCGGACCAGGACTTCGTGCTGGTCGCGCTCGGCCATCGCGGCGATGGCGGCGTGGCGCAGGACGGCCGCGAGACCGTGATCCATCCCGGCGAGTTCGCGCTTTACGACACCACGCGCCCCTACGAGTTGAAGTTCGACGATCCTTTCACGCAAGCCATCTTCAAGGTGCCGCGCGAGATGTTGCAGCGCCGGCTCGGCGGCACCGAGACACTGACCGCAATGTCGTTCGGTTCTGAGGCACCGCTCGAGCGGCTCGCCTATGATTTCATCTTCCGGCTTTGCCAGAGCGCCGACCGGCTGGCATCCGACAACGCCGCCGCATTGTCGGAGCAGGCCGTCGATCTGCTCGCGATGGCACTGAGCGAGCGGCTCGGCAAGACCTCGCTGCGGTCCTCGACCCACCGCTCCGCGCTGATCTACCGGCTCAAGGCGCACGTCCGCGCCCACCTGGCCGATCCCGACCTTTCATTATCGGAGACCGCAGCCGCACTCGGCATCTCGCCGCGCTACGTGAACGACCTTCTCGCCGACGAGGACACGTCTTTCCAACGTTTCGTTCTCGCCGAACGCCTCGCCCATTGTCGGCGCGATCTCGCCTCGCCCCTGCTCGTCCATCGCCACATCAGCGAGATCGCGTTCGCCTGGGGCTTCAACGACGTCTCGCATTTCGGCCGCGTTTTTCGCGAGCAATTCGGCATGTCGCCGCGCGACTTCCGGCAGAGCCAGTTGCGGCACTGAGGCAGCCATCTTCCCGAGCCTTCGTCAGCGGCGAAGGCTCGGCTCGCCAATTCCAGATTGTCTTGCCGTCATGCGTGCATCAGGCTGCACGCATGAGAACTCACGCGACCACCAGCGGAACCGAACTGTTGCTGAGCGTCATCGCGATCCGTCTCGCGGTGCTCGTCGTGGTGGGATGGGGTCTGACGCTGCTGCCGCAGCGGGCGCGCAATCGAGATCTCGGCTGCGCTGACTTGTCCGTCGCGAGCAACGAGGCGAAATTCACGGCGAAGGCCGCCGGCCCGCGCATCATCGATGCCGCGCTCGATGATATGCTGCGGCACGATTAGGGCATTCCCGAGCAAGGCCGGTATGTGAGCGCGTGATAGGACAAGGCGGTTGCTTGCGCTAACCTCGCTACCTGGGCCGCAGGGATCAATCAGCGGCCATCCGAGGAGCACATCGATGGAATACCGACGCTTGGGCCGGTCAGGCCTCATGGTCCCCGCTCTGAGCCTTGGCACTGGCACATTCGGCGGCGTCGGCCGCCTCGCCGCCTGGGGCACGACGGACGCGACCGAGGCGCGGCGCCTGCTCGACATCTGCCTCGAGGCCGGCGTGTCGATGTTCGACACCGCCGACGTCTATTCGCTCGGTGAATCCGAACGCGTTCTCGGCGAGGCCATCAAGGGCCGCCGCGACAAGGTGCTGATCTCGACCAAGGCGACCTTCCGCTTCGGCGACGGCCCCAACGACATCGGCTCGTCGCGGCAGCATCTGCTCACGGCCATCGACGGTTCGCTCAAGCGGCTCGGCACCGACTACATCGACCTGTTCCAGCTTCATGGCTTCGACGCCTTCACCCCGCCCGAAGAGGTGCTCTCAACCCTCGACGTGCTCGTGCGCGCCGGCAAGATCCGCTATGTCGGCGTTTCGAATTTCTCCGGCTGGCACCTGATGAAGTCGCTCGGCGTTGCCGACAGGCACGGCTTCCCGCGCTACGTCGCCAACCAGACCTATTATTCACTGATCGGCCGCGACTACGAATGGGAGCTGATGCCGCTCGGCCTCGACCAGGGCCTCGGTGCGGTGGTCTGGTCGCCGCTCGGATGGGGACGCCTCACGGGCAAGATCCGCCGGGGGCAGCCCAAGCCCGAGGTGAGCCGCCTGCCCAAGACGGCGGAGTTCGGCCCGCCGGTGCCGGACGAGCACGTCTATCGCGTTGTCGATGCCATCGACGAGGTCGCGAAGGAGACCGGCAAGAGCGTGTCGCAGATCGCCCTGAACTGGCTGCTGCAGCGCCCGACCGTGTCGACGCTGATCATCGGCGCGCGCAACGAGGCGCAGCTGCGCGAGAACCTCGGCGCGGTTGGCTGGTCGCTGACCAAGGACCAGATCGCAAAGCTCGACGCGGCCAGCAAGGTGACGCTGCCCTATCCCTACTGGCATCAGCGTACGACCTTCACGGACCGGAACCCACCGGCGGTCTGAACCTTGAGCTGCATCAAACCTGCTTGTGCCGGCCGTGACATTCTGCGGCCGTCGCGAGGCCCCCGATGCGCCGATTTGCCATGAAGGCCGTGTTCATGGCTCTCTCTTTCAGAAGAGCGGAGCGAGAGAGGATCGATTGGGATCGCGGCATCCTGATCTTCTCCACGGGGGTAACGATCGCCTTGATCGCACTCTACGTCTGGGCCAAGGCAACCTCGCGCTGGGAATGACGGGAGTGCGCGATGAATAGGTTTGCGCCGGCGCTGCTGGCCGTTGGCGTTCTGTGGAGCAGCGTTAGTCAAGCCCTGGACCTCGAACAGCGGCACGCTGAGGCATTGCTGCAGCAGATGTGCGCACGGTGTCACGCGGTCGGCAAGACGGGCACGAGCCGAAACGAACTGGCACCGCCTTTCCGGACCCTCGGCGAGAACAAGCTCTACGACCCCGATTTCATGGAGCGCCTCCAGGAGGGTTACAGCAGCATTCACCGCTTCATGCCGACGTTTCGATTCGGCCGCGACGACGCCGCGGCCGTGGTAAGCTACCTGAGAGCGATTCAGGAGCTGCGGAAGCCTAAATAGGGCTGAACGGAACCATCCCGGGTCGGACCAAGTTGCGGACCAGCAGCCTCCAACCGAACACGCTTTACGATGTCGTCCGCCCCCATCGAGCATGCCGACGGCCTGCCGCAGCCTCAGCGCAACCAGGCGGTGCTGACCATTGCGCTCGGCATCATCATGGCGGTGGTCGACAGCGCCATCGCCAATGTCGCGCTGCCGACGATCGCGGCCGACCTCGATGCGAGCCCGGCCTTCTCGATCTGGATCGTCAACGGCTATCAGCTCGCGATCACGATCTCGCTGCTGCCGCTGGCCTCGCTCGGCGAGATCGTCGGCTATCGCCGCGTCTATCTGGTCGGGCTGGTGCTGTTCACGCTCGCATCCGCCTTCTGCGCGCTGGCGCATACGCTGCCGCTGCTGACGGTCGCACGCATCCTCCAGGGCTTTGGTGCCGCCGGCATCATGAGCGTCAATTCGGCGCTCGTGCGCTTCACCTATCCACGCAGCCAGCTTGGCCGCGGCATCGGGCTCAACGCACTCGTCGTCGCATTCTCGGCCGCAATCGGCCCGACGCTCGCCGCAGGCATCCTTGCGGTCGGAAGCTGGCCCTGGCTGTTCGCCATCAACGTGCCGCTCGGCGCGGTGACGCTGCTGGTCGGCTTGCGCAGCCTGCCCCACACCAGGCCTGCCAGCCATCCGTTCGACTGGCAGAGCGCGGGACTTTCCGCGATCACCTTCGGCGTCGGAATCGCCGCGGTCGACAGCGTCGGTCATGGCGAGGCAGCGATCACCTGCCTGATCCAGTTCGTCATCGCGATCGTCGCCGGCGCGCTGCTGGTCTATCGCGAGACGCACATGACCTCGCCGCTGCTGCCGGTCGACCTGTTGCGCATCCCGGTGTTCGCGCTGTCGATCGCGACTTCGATCGCCTCGTTCTGCGGGCAGATGCTGGCCTTCGTCGCGATCCCGTTCTACCTGCAGAGCCGCTTCGGCTATTCGGCGGTGCATATGGGCCTGTTGATCACGCCATGGCCGATCGCGGTGGCGTTCGCGGCGCCGCTGGCCGGTCGCCTGGTCGAGCATTACCCGGCCGGCCTGCTCGGCGGCATCGGGCTCACGCTGTTCGCCTGCGGCCTTGCCGCGCTCGCGCTGCTGCCTGCAGCGCCAACGCCGCTGGACGTGATCTGGCGCATGGCGCTGGCAGGCGCCGGCTTCGGCCTGTTCCAGACCCCCAACAACCGCACCATGATCGCAGCCGCCCCGCGCGAGCGCGCCGGCGGCGCCAGCGGCATGCTGGGCACGGCGCGCCTGCTCGGCCAGACCACCGGCGCAGCGCTGGTAGCGCTGCTGCTCGGCCGCTATCCGGTCGAGGGCACAAGGCTGGCGCTCTTCGCAGGCGTCGGATTTGCGCTCTGCGGCGCCGTCCTGAGCATGCTGCGGCTGTCTCCGGCCGGCGCGCGCGGTGCCGAGCAGGTCCGCGTGCAGGACGATCAGCGCCTGCGGGGCGACTGACGGAGCCGCCCCAGCCTCCGGTACCTCCCATTCCCGTGCACAACCCCTGCGTGGCTTAACTATCCGGACCAATGACCTATTGCCCTCGCGCTCCGGTTGCGCTTGATTGTCGCGGGGAATAAGGGGCACTTCATGCGTTTACTGGGAATTGCGGCGCTCAGCGTCATGCTGGGCGGCTGCGCGTCTGTCACGCGCGGCACGACTGAAAATATCAGCATCTCATCGACACCTTCAGGCGTGGAAGCCGTCGTCAGCGGAATGGAAGTTCCGACCACCTGCACGACGCCCTGTTCGGTCGTCGTCAAGCGAAACGCCGACATCTCGATCACCTTCCAGAAGGAAGGCTACGAGCCGCAGATCGTCCCGCTCAGCCGGGACATCCCGACATCAGGGGCCGCCGGCTTCGCCGGCAATCTCCTGCTCGGCGGCGTCGTCGGCATGGGCGTCGATGCCGCGACCGGTGCAGCCACCGATCACAAGCCCAATCCGGTCATCGTGACGATGCAGCCGACGGTCCGCGCGCGGCCGGCGGCGCCGAAAAAGCCACGGGCGCCGGCGGCACCACCGCCCGATACCGGGACGTAAGCGGTCCCGCACTGCCTCCCAAACAAAAAGGCCGGCTCTTCAGCCGGCCTTTCGATTCATGTTGCGCGCCTGATCAAGCCTTGACCAGCGGACCCTTGGAGGTCGGCCCCTTCGGGCCGCCCGGCTTGGACTTGCCCGGCGGGCGCTTGCGGGCACCCGGCAGCTTCTCCTGCTTCGGCGTGACCGGGCCCTCGACGAATTCGAAGCCGATCTTGTCCTTGGTCTCGTCGGCCTCGTCCTTGACGAGCACGACGCGGACGTGACCGCCGCCCTTGAGCTTGCCGAACAGCACCTCGTCGGCCAGCGGCTTCTTGATGTGCTCCTGGATCACGCGCGCCATGGGCCGCGCGCCCATCTGCTCGTCGTAACCGTGCTGAACCAGCCAGGCCTTGGCCGGCTCGGACAGCTCGATGGTGACGTCGCGGTCGCCGAGCTGCGCTTCGAGCTGAAGCACGAACTTCTCGACCACGGTGCCGATCACCTCGACGCTGAGATGGCCGAACGAGACGATGGCATCGAGACGGTTGCGGAATTCCGGCGCGAACTGCCGGTTGATCGCCTCGTGGTCGTCGCCTTCCCGCTTCGAGCGCGTGAAGCCGAACGCCTGCTTGGCGAGATCCGATGCACCCGCGTTCGTGGTCATGATCAGGATCACGTTGCGGAAGTTGACCTGCTTGCCGTTGTGATCGGTGAGCCGGCCGTGATCCATGATCTGGAGCAGCACGTTGTAGAGGTCGGGATGCGCCTTCTCGATTTCGTCGAGCAGCACCACGCAGTGCGGATGCTGGTCGACGCCGTCGGTGAGCAGGCCGCCCTGGTCGAAGCCGACATAGCCGGGAGGCGCGCCGATCAGGCGCGACACGGTGTGCCGCTCCATGTACTCGGACATGTCGAAGCGCAACAGCTCGACGCCGAGGCTTGCCGCGAGCTGCTTTGCGACCTCGGTCTTGCCGACGCCGGTGGGTCCCGAGAACAGATAGCAGCCGATCGGCTTTTCCGGCTCACGCAGGCCGGCACGCGCCAGCTTGATCGAGGCCGCGAGCGACTCGATTGCCCTGTCCTGACCGAACACCGTGCGCTTCAGCGTCGTTTCGAGATGCTTGAGCACCTCGGCGTCGTCCTTCGACACGCTCTTCGGCGGGATCCGCGCCATCGAAGCGATCGTGGTCTCGATCTCCTTGATGCCGATGGTCTTCTTGCGCTTGTTCTCGGCCACCAGCATCTGCGCCGCACCGGACTCGTCGATCACGTCGATCGCCTTGTCGGGCAGCTTGCGGTCGTGGATGTAGCGCGAGGATAGCTGCACCGCAGCCTCGATCGCCTCATTGGTGTACTTCAGCCGGTGATAGTCCTCGAAATACGGCTTGAGGCCCTTGAGGATGGCGATGGCGTCCTCGACGGTCGGCTCGTTGATGTCGATCTTCTGGAAGCGCCGCACCAGCGCGCGGTCCTTCTCGAAGTGCTGGCGATATTCCTTGTACGTCGTCGAGCCCATGCAGCGGATCGTGCCCGAGGCAAGCGCTGGCTTGAGCAGGTTCGAGGCATCCATCGCCCCGCCCGACGTCGCGCCTGCACCGATCACGGTGTGGATCTCGTCGATGAACAGGATCGCGTTGGGATGCGCTTCGAGCTCCTTCAGCACCTGCTTCAGGCGTTCTTCGAAATCGCCGCGATAGCGCGTGCCCGCGAGCAGCGTGCCCATGTCCAGCGAGAACACGGTGGCAGCCGCCAGGACTTCCGGCACTTCGCTGTCGACGATGCGCTTGGCAAGGCCCTCCGCGATCGCGGTCTTGCCGACGCCGGCTTCGCCCACGAACAGCGGGTTGTTCTTCTGCCGCCGGCACAGCACCTGGATCGCACGGTTGATCTCGGAGTTGCGTCCGATCACCGGATCGATCTTGCCATCGCGCGCCTTCTTGTTGAGGTTGACGCAATAAGTCTCGAGCGCCTCGCCCTTCTTCTTGGCGTCCTCGCTGCCCTTGGTCTCGGTCTCCTCGTCGACGCCGCGCACCGGGCGCGCTTCGGAGACGCCCGGCCGCTTCGCGATGCCGTGACTGATGTAATTGACGGCGTCGTAGCGCGTCATGTCCTGCTCTTGCAGGAAGTAGGCGGCGTGGCTCTCGCGCTCGGCGAAGATCGCGATCAACACGTTGGCGCCGGTCACCTCTTCGCGACCGGACGACTGCACGTGGATCACCGCGCGCTGGATCACGCGTTGGAAACCGGCGGTCGGCTTGGCATCGTCGGCGCCATCCGTCACCAGATTCTCGAACTCGGTCTCAAGGTAATTGACGAGGCTCGTGCGGAGCTTGTCGAGATCGACGCTACAGGCGCGCATGACCGCGGCTGCATCGGAGTCGTCGATCAGGGAGAGCAAGAGATGCTCGAGCGTCGCGTATTGGTGATGACGCTCGTTTGCGATCGCCAGCGCACGATGCAGGGATTGTTCAAGGCTTTGAGAAAAAGTCGGCATTCGCGTCCTCTATGGCCCCCACTATCATGATCGTCCCTGCCCGGTCAGGCAACAACAACCTTTGTCACATATAGTTATACAAGACCGCGGCGAAAGACCGGTTCCGCGACTCGGCAGCGACACTCCCGCGGTATTTTCGATGCAAAACCCGTTCCGATTTGGGCAGACCTGCCCATTTGGGCAGGATTGACGCTGGACGCGATGTGCTCGGGAATCATGCAGCAGGATGTGCTGCCATCACACACCACGCGAACAGAACCACTCTAAAGAACGCGAACGCGCGATTACTTCTTTTCCATCACGCATTGCAGCGGATGCTGGTGCTTGCGGGCGAAATCCATCACCTGCGTCACCTTGGTCTCGGCGATCTCGTAGGTGAACACGCCGCACTCCCCGATGCCGTGATGATGAACGTGCAGCATGATCTTGGTCGCGGCCTCGATGTCCTTGTTGAAGAACTTTTCCAGCACGTGGACGACGAACTCCATCGGCGTGTAGTCGTCGTTCAGGATCAGCACGCGGTAGAGGTTCGGCCGTTTGGTCTTGGGCTTGACCTTGGTGATGACCGAAGTGTTCGGCCCCGAGGGATTGCCCGAACGGTTCTCGTCATTGCTCATGCGAGGAGCGTAGGCAGCGGCTGGCGCGGACAGGTCGAGTCTGGAAGTCAATTGCGGCATGGCTCAGGCGTTCAAATTCCCCACGGAAGCGAATGGCGGTCGCCGCGCGCCCCGCCCTTCGGAGCCTGGCGCAGGCGCGCCGCCTCGTTGGATCGCCGCTCCCGACAAATCCGGCCCGAGCCGGATTGTTCGCCAGCAATATGGGCCTGCCCCCGGCTCGCCGCAAGCGCGCAAAAGTCCGGCCGATGCGGCCACAGGGCGGTCCCGATTCCCAGTCCGGGCGATCTTCGCAAGGTTAATCAATCCGGACCGATTTGACAAAATTTATGCCGCTCCCGTCTAGAACATGTTGACCAGGAACTCGGTCATTTTACGCGATTGCGACGTTTCGCCGGGGATACCCCGGACTTCTACGGTGCAATTTACCAAGCATTCAACGGCATGGCGCGAAATCGGGCAAACCACGGATCTCAGGGGATCGTCATGTTTCGCTCGCCGCTTGTCAGCCTGATCGGTCGACGGCTTGCCCGCTTCGCAGCGGCCGAGCAAGGCAATATAGCCGTGATCTTCGCCATCGCGCTGGTCCCGGTGCTGGGCTTCATCGGCGCCGCGGTGGACTACAGCCGCGCCGCCCAGGCCCGCACGTCGATGCAGGCGGCCCTCGACTCCGCCGCCCTGATGCTCTCCAAGGATCTGTCGGCCGGCACCATCACCCCGTCGCAGATCAGCGCGAAGGCGCAAGCCTATTTCAACGGGCTGTTTACCGGCACCGCCACCCTGCCGTCGGTCAGCGTTGCCGCCACCTACACGGCGAGCACCAGCATGGGCTCGACGATCCAGCTCAACGGCACCGGCACCTACACCACCAGCTTCATGAAGATCGCGGGCTTCCCGACGCTCGGCATCGGCACAACGTCCACCAGCGCCTGGGGCAATGTCCGCATGCGCGTCGCCCTGGTGCTCGACAACACCGGCTCCATGGCCCAGGACGGCAAGATGCCCGCGATGCAGACGGCCGCGAAGAATCTGGTCGACCAGCTCAGCGCGCTCGCGAAGGCCGACGGCGACGTGTACATCTCGATCGTTCCGTTCGCCAAGGACGTCAACGTCGGCGCCAGCAACTACAACAAGGACTGGGTCGACTTCAGCGATTGGGATGCCGCCAACGGCAGTTGGAGCTGCACTTCGGGCAACAACTGGAACTGCAATAACTGGAAATGGACGCCGGCCAGCCACAGCACCTGGACCGGTTGCGTGGTCGATCGCGACCAGGACTACGACATCAAGAACACCACGCCGACGAGCGGCAATGTGGGAACACTCTTCCCCGCCGAGCAATATTCCTACTGCGACTCCGGCAGCTCGTCCTATCTGCAACCGATCATGCCGCTGAGCTATGCCTGGAGCTCGCTCAAGAGCCGCATCGACGCCATGAAGCCGACCGGCAACACCAACCAGGGTATCGGCCTCGCCTGGGGCTGGATGACGTTGTCGACCGGCAATCCCATGAACGCGCCGGCCAAGGACCCGAACTACACCTACAAGGACGCGATCGTTCTGCTCTCCGACGGACTGAACACACAGAACCGCTGGTACAACAATGCTTCGCAGATCGACGCGCGACAGAAGAAGCTCTGCGACAACGCCAAGGCCGAGAACATCACGATCTACACGGTGCAGGTGAACACCGGCAGCGATCCGACCTCGAGCGTATTGCAATATTGCGCCAGCAGCAGCGACAAGTTCTACCTGGTCACCTCGGCCAGCCAGACCGTCTCGGTGTTCAAGGACATCGGCACCTCGTTGTCGAAGCTGCGCGTGGCGCGCTGACGGATCGACCGCGCGCAAACAAAAAGCCCGGCTGGTTCAGCCGGGCTTTTCGATTCCAGAATGTCGCGAAGAAACGTTACTGGGCGGCCGGGGTGAACTTCGACACGATGGTCTCGACCGGCTTGAACGCCTGCTTGGCGAGGTCGCTGTAGAGGCCGGCGATCTTCTGCGATTCCGCAACGAAGGTCTCGTAGGCGGAACGGGCGAAATCGGTCTGCGCTTCCATGGCCTTGTCCAGGGACTTCACGCCGGAAAGCTTCTCGACGAAGGACTTGGTGTCTTCGAACGACTTCTTCGTATAGTCGCCATAGGCGCTGGCAATCGCCTGGAGGCCGTGCTGCACCGAGGTCGCGGAGGCGACGTACTGCTCGAAGTGCTCTTTCCCGTAGTTCTGAAAGTCTTCAACCTTGAACATTTCGGAATCCTTTTCCCTGGCTCGCGTCGGGAAGCCCCGGCTCCCTGACCTGCCCACAAATAGTGCAACGCACAAAAAAGTCAAGAATCTTGTGCGTCGCACAAAAAGAGCTATCAAAGGACGCAAATCGCGGAGATTCCCGGGGTTTCCCGCAAGGGTTCCTTAAGCTTTTGGAAACCGCAGCCCCCTACCCTGATTCCCTGGACGTGTTCAGCTTCCGCAGGCGGTCAAAAGCCGTTTGAGAACATCACCTTAGCCAGAATAGCGGCTCAGGCCGAACGTCCCCCGCGGCGAACACCAGCGGAGGGACAGCCTGAGCAGGTAATGATCCCGGGTCCATTGGGCACAATTTCGCCTCACGAGCCGGTGATCAGTTGAGAAACGGGGACGGGGTTCCATGCTTCGTAAAAACTTGTCTTCCTCGCGCTTGGCGCGGGTCGGCGTTTTCGGGCTTCTTACGGTCACCACCGCGGTCATCTTCACGACCGATGCCGCCGAGGCGCGGCGCCATCGCCGGCACTACGCGCATCACCGGGTGCAGCGCGATGTATCCGACAGTTCCAGCCCGAAATTCGCGTCCATCATCGTCGACGGCAATTCCGGCGCGGTGCTGCAGGCAACGAGCCCCGACGGCATCCGCCACCCCGCCTCGCTGACCAAGATCATGACGCTCTACCTGCTGTTCGAGCGCCTCGAGTCCGGCAAGATGAAGCTCGACACCGAGATGCCGGTGTCCCAGCACGCCGCCGATCAGGATCCGACCAAGCTGAACCTGCGTGCGGGCCAGACCATCCGTGTCGAGGACGCGATCAAGGGTCTCGTCACCCGCTCCGCCAACGACGCCGCCGTCGTGATCGCCGAAGCGATCGCCGGCGACGAGGACGACTTTGCCCAGATGATGACGCGCAAGGCGCGCGCGCTCGGCATGTCCCGGACCGTCTACCGCAACGCCAACGGCCTTCCCAACGACGAGCAGGTCACGACCGCGCGCGACCAGGCCACGCTCGGCCGCGCCATCCAGGAGCGCTTCCCGCGCTACTATCGCTATTTCGCGACCTCGACCTTCAACTGGCGCGGCCAGTCGATCCGCAATCACAATCACCTGCTCGGCAGCGTGGAAGGCGTGGACGGCATCAAGACCGGCTACACCCGCGCCTCCGGCTTCAACCTCGTCAGCTCGATGCGCCGCGGCAACCGCCACCTGATCGGCGTCGTGCTCGGCGGCCGCAGCGGCGGCTCGCGCGATGCCATCATGCGCAATTTGCTCGCGGAGAATCTCGACAAGGCCGCCACCACGCACACCGTTGCCGCGGTCACCGAGCGCAATGGCGCTGACGCAGCCACCGAAGTTGCCGACGCCTCGGATACGCCGCCGGCTCGTCCCGCTGCGCCGGTCCAGGCCGCGGCCCCCGCTCCCGAGGCCGCCCCATCGCGTCTGGCGGCCCGCCTGTCGACGCTGGCTGCCGCCACGGCCGCGGTGCCGCCGGCCCCGATCAAGCCGGAAGCCAGCAAGCCCGAGGTTCGGCAGACGGAATCCAAGATCGAGCCCGCGCCGCTCACCAATGGCGTGATCTCGAGCCAGCCTCTCTCCATCATCCCCGGCTCGTCCGAGCCGATGAAGCCGGTCAGGGTCAAAACGGTTCAGGTCAAGGCCGGCGCCGTGAAGGTCGCCTCGGCCGCCCCGGCCGCGGTCGCGCCGCAGGTCACGAACACCGTTATGTCCCGCTCCGACGTCGCGGAAACCTCCGGCGCCGTCGTCGCCCGCGCCGATCTGATCAACAAGCCCGAGATGATGAGCCCGCCGGACGCGCCGAAGGCGGACGTCGCCCGCACCGAGCTGCCGCGGCAGCCCGCCGGGTTCGGCACCGGCAACGGCATCCTCGGCGTGCTGCCGGCTGCAACCGCCGCCGCGCCCGCTCCGGTCGCTCCGAAGCTCGCTTCTGCCGATCCGGCGCCGCAGCCGATCCAGATGAGCGCCACCACCAAGCCGGTCGTCACCCACAGCGGCTGGATCGTCCAGGTCGGCGCGCTCGAGAGCGAGAACGAAGCCCAGCAGCGCATCGACGCCGCGCGCAGCTCGGCCCGCGGCCTGCTCAGCAAGGCCGATCCGTTCACCGAGCCCGTCCTCGCCAAGGACAATCGCAAGCTCTACCGCGCCCGCTTCGCCGGGCTCGAGCGCGATCAGGCCGAAGCGGTCTGCCGCGCCCTGAAGCGCGCCGAGATCTCCTGCATCACCGTCCGCAACTGATCCTCGTCACATCGCTCCGATCAAAAGCCCGCGCCTTCGGCGCGGGCTTTTTTCGTTTCGCCGACGCGGTGATGCGAAGTCTGTTCCGCGACAACCTCTCGTCAACAATTTACGGTTAAATTTTTACTCAAGAGATCGACCACGCCGACAACGGCGGGCATCGGGGCGACGACAGACAGAGCAAACGGAGCTCACGCGGGTACGGGCGTTTGTAGCGTGGTGCCGGAGTTAGCCGTTATGCGTGCGAAGCAGAGTATCCTTGGCCTCGTTTACCCGGGCAGCGAGATAGTTCGAGCCCCCCTGGTCGGGATGGAGTTTCTTCATCAGGGACTTGTGCGCCCGGCTGATGTCGTCACGCCCCGCCCCCGGCTGCAGGCCAAGGATCTGATAGGCCTCCTCCGCCGTCATTTTGCTGCTCGCCGCCGCGCGGCGCTGCCCCCCTGCCGCATCGCCCTGCGCGTTCTGACGCCAAGCGGGAAACCGGCGGTCCAGATAGCTTTCAAGTAAGGCCACACTCTCGGCGTCGAACGTCGGGACCATGGCCAGCAGGCTCGGAAGATCGAACTCGCCGAGATCGCGCCCGGCGTGAGGCCCGGCGACGATCTGCCCGCCGAGCTGACCGGAATCGTGGTCGAGCCGCATATCCAGGAATTGCGAGCGCACCCGCGAGGTCTGCCCCGACGCGGGCGCAGCACCGCCGCCGAACAGCCCGCCGATATTGCCGAAGCCGGCATTTGCCAGCGGGGTCCAGCCCAGCAGCCCGGCACCGAAGAATCCGAGCGGGATCGCCACCACCAGCTCACCGCGCAAGCCCGTGAAGGCTGCGATCGCCAGCGCCAGCACGCCGCCGCCGAATCTGATGGTGCGCGCCAGCACCGCCGGATTTGCGGCGCGGAACATCTGGAGCAGCAGATAAAGCGTGATAATTGCGACAGCGCCGGCGATCAGGGTCATGACCGGAATATAGTCGCCCTCGCGGCAAAATGCATGGCATGCGCGCCGCCGCGAGCCGCGGCGGCCGGGGCGCTACTTCATTTGACCGATCAGCTTGGCCGCTCCGCTCGCGGTCTTCGCCAATTTCAGCAATGCCTCGCGACCGCCGGCAGCATAGGCCGCGGCCGCCCGCAGCAGCTCACGCAACTGCGCCGCCGCTCCCGGATCGAACCGGCACCAGGCACCGCCGGTCAGGCGCGCGATCTCGCGAAAGGCCTGCTCGGCGACGGCGTCATGACCTTCCTGAAACACGAACACGGGCACCTTGAGCATGCCGAGCTCGCCAGCCTTGGCGCAGAGCTCGTCGACCCTCTCCTCCATGGCATCGCCCACGAAGACGACGGCCCGCACGCCGGACGCCACCGCCTCGCGACGCGCCTCGCTCAACACCTTGCCGATCTGGGTATCGCCGCCGCGGCAATCGATCTTGCTCATCAGCGCCGCCAGCCTGGTGCTGTCGGAGATCCACCCCGTGGCGCGGCACTCGTTCAAGCCGCGATAATAGACCAGCCTGATGTCGAGGCTGCCGAGCGCCGCGGTCTCGCGAAACATGTCGGCCTGAAGCGCGCAGGCCATGTCCCAGGTTGGTTGCCGGCTCATCGTCGCATCCAATGCGAAGATCAGCCGCCCCTTCGCGCCCGGCGCATGGGGTGACAGCGCCCGCGCCCTGGCGACGAAGGCGGCAATGTCCTCCGCCGTCGACGTTCCGGCCTGCGGCACCGCGCCACCGGCCTGCGTCAAAACGGCATCGCCACGGCGCGGCTTGATGGGTTCGCCCGACATCCCTCGACCCTTGACCTGAGCAGCTAATGTGGTCAGCGCAGGCAGCCCGGTCAACGTGCAAAGCCCCCGCGGACGGAGCCGGCGGGGGCTTTGGCAATCAGCGTAGTCGGTGTCGAGAACGTCAGCTCGATCTCAGCTCTCGATCTCAGCTCTTGGCAGGCGCCATCAGCGCGACGGGGCCAGGCTCGAGGATGTTGGGCGGCGACGATTGCGTGTCGACCGGCGCGATCTCGCTGTCGGTCGCGCTCAGGAATTTGTCGAGCATGCTCTGGATCGAGCTCTTGGCGACATCCGGGCCGGTATCGCGCATGTCGTTATGCTGAAATTCGGTCTTCACGACCTGGATGCCCGCCTTCTCGCATTCCTCGTCGGTCGGGATCACGCCGGCATCGGTCTTGAACTGCGGATCCTGCGAGCGGAACGACAGGATCTTGAACTTGCCGGCAGTGACGAAGGGCACGCGCAGATTGTCGAGCGTGACGACCTTCTTGACCTCATCCGGATACTGCTTGGCGAAATACATGGTGATGTCGCCGCCCATGGAATGGCCGACCATCGTCACCCTGGCGTAGTCGGCGTTGGGCTGAACCTTCTTCATCTCCTGCATGGCGAGATGAATGTTGGCGACGCCGCGCAGGATCTGCGGCAGTCGGCCGACATAGAGCTCGCCTGGCTTGGTGACCATCGGAGGGTCGGTCGGCAGATCGTGCTGCGGGCTCACGACCATGTAGCCGCGCGCAGCGAAGATGTTGGCGAGGAAGCCGTACTCGGTGTTCTTGACCGTGTTGCCGTGATTGATCACCGCGACCGGCAGCGTGATCATGCCGGCATTGGCCTGCATTTCCTTGTCGCGGCGCACGGCGATGTAAACCGGCACAGGACGATTATCGCGCGAGGCGTCGTAAAAGGTGATGGTCTCGTGCTTGATCGCCCACTTGCTCGCCGTGAAATAGGCGATGCCGCAGAGGGCACTGACCGAAACCAGAACGGCAATTCCACGCTTCATTTTCGTCCTCAGCCTCAGGCGCTTGCGGCCTGAATCCCTGTTGAAAATCGTGTTGTTCCGAGGCTCTTCGGCCTCTGGTCGCCTATTCCCCAATATATGTCACAGGCGCGTGACAGGAAGGCCAAATATTGTGAACTTGCAGCTCTTTCGTTGTGCGCCGCACACGTTTTCTGGGCACCCCGTTTTCTGATGGCTACGTCAGGATGCACCTCACCATCCGACGCAACCGGTCTCGATTGGGTTCAATTTCGCAGTAAACGTAGGATGAAAACGGCCGAAGGCCGCCGGCGTTCCCTTGGGAACCCGCCGCCCGGATCGATCGGAAGTAGCGCTATACCGCTTCAGGCGCCCAAGATGTCGTGGACTTCGAGCGGCTTGTCGACCTGGTTGAACCACTCGGCCCGGTTGGCGGCGCGGCGACGGCCGCGCTCGTCGAGCGGCAGCTTGAGCTGGCGGAGCAGGCTCGTCACCTCCTCCCGCGCGGTGAGGTGGCCGAGATTGGGCCGCATGCCGAGCGTGGCCTCGTCGATCTCGTCGAGGGCGGTCAGGCCGCGCGGGAAAAACTCGCGATAGACGACGCGTTCGGCGAAGCCGTCGACGTAGCGGAAGCCGAGCCGCAGCGACAGATCCTTCAGCCCTTCGGCGACCAGCTGCTTGTTGCGCGAGCCGAGCATCGACAGGCGGTTGCGCACCACGATCCAGTCGGTGGTCGCCCCGTCGAGCTGGCGGCGCTTGCGGCGGACGTCGCGCACCATCTCGGCGTAATGGCTCTCGCCCGTCACCGCGTAGTTGGCGGGATCGACGGTGCCGAGCACGTCGAAATCCAGGAAGCTGTCGTTGATCGGCGTCACCAGCGTGTCCGCCATCGAGTGCGCGAGGCGCATCAGATAGCTGTCGGTGCCGGGCGTATCGATCACGATGAAGTCGAAGCTGCTCTCGACCGCCGAGACCGCTTCCATGAACTGCTGGAACTCGGAATTCTCGTTCTCTGCAATCTGCATGGTCTCGCCGAGCTTGATGCAGCGATGCACCGGCAGCTCGAGGTCGAGCTTGGTGCGGCGGGCCCAGGCGGAACGGTTGTTGATATAGTGGGTGAAGCTCTGCTGGCGGCAGTCGAGGTCGATGGTGGCGACGCGCTGGCCGGCCTTCAGGAGCGCGACCGCGATGTGCAAGGCGGTGGTCGATTTGCCGGAGCCGCCCTTCTCGTTGCCGAGCACGACCACATGCGCCGAGCCGGATTGGCCTTGGCTAGCCTGCACAAGCATGGCGATCCTCAACACCCCTAATGAATATCTTCGAGTTGGCCGCGTCTGCGGTCAAGTGAAATGCGTGACAGGAAATGCAAATCGCACTGCGCCGTTCTTCATCATGAATCGCGGCACCAATCTTCGTCTGTGATCCAGCCCACAATGTCGCGCTGTCGTGCGGCCTTGCGCGGGATGCTGTGCCGCATCCCCATGCATGGCGTCCATGCCCGCCGCTTGTTAAGGTTAGCCGCCCCGGGCGCCGGATCACGCCGCGCCGATTCCAAAACCCTGTCGAGTCCTGATGTCATCAAGCCCCCTGATCGCCCGCACGGTCCCGGCCTTGCGCCGCGCCGTCGACAATCTTCGCAAGCGAAAGGCCACGATCGCGATGGTCCCGACCATGGGGGCCCTCCATGACGGACATGTGTCTCTCGTCCGCCTCGCCAAGCGGCGCGCCAGCCGCGTCGTGGTCTCGATTTTCGTCAACCCGACCCAGTTCGCCCCGACCGAGGATTTTGGCGCCTATCCGCGCACCTGGAAGGCCGACATCGCCAAGCTCGCCGCCGAGGACGTCGACATCGTCTGGCATCCGGAGGTGAAGGCCATGTATCCCGACGGCTTTGCCACCCGCATCGTGCCGGAGGGGCCGGCGCTGGCCGGCCTCGAGGACCGCTTCCGCCCCCATTTCTTCGGCGGCGTCGCCACCGTGGTCGGCAAGCTGTTCACCCAATGCCGGCCGGACGTTGCGATCTTCGGCGAAAAGGACTTTCAGCAGCTGCGGGTGGTGACCCAGATGGCGCGCGACCTCGACCTCGGCGTCAAGGTGATCGGTTCGCGCACCGTGCGCGAACGCGACGGGCTCGCGATGTCCTCGCGCAACGTCTACCTGTCGCCCGAGGAGCGGCAGACCGCCCCCACCCTCTACCGCGCCATGAGGGAGAGCGCGCAGCGGATCAAGGCCGGCGATGCCATCGCCCCTGCGATGGCCGGCGGCGCCGAGATGATCAAGGCGGCGGGCTTTGCCCTCGACTATTACGAGGTCCGCCACGCCGAGACGCTGGCGCCGGTCACCTCGCGCAAGGACGGCCCGTTGCGGATCCTGGTCGCAGCCAAGCTCGGCAGCACCCGCCTGATCGACAATATCGGAGTTTAGAGCAGCCCGAGATCGCGCAATTCGCGCCGCATCGGCTCCGGCATGGCCGCGATCGAGCCGGCGGCGGACTTGCCGAGATCCGGCGGCACGGAATCCTCGGTGAGATAGCGCCAGCCCTGGAACGGCCGCATCGGCCGCGGCGACACCGAGATCACCTTCGGCTGCATCACGATGCGGCAGCGCCCGATGCCGTCCTTGTCGCGGAACGGCTCGATGCCGATGATCTTTTCCCGCGCGGCGATCTCGCCCTTGATCACCCAATAGAGCGACCCGCCCGCGAGGATCTCGGCGTCGCGCTTGGGGACCATGCGGGTGATGTGGATGTGATGTTGCGGCAGACCTTTCTTCTTGGCGGTCTGCATCCGCTCGGCCACCCACTCCTTCAATTCCTTGACGGAGTCGCAACCGACGGCGAGCTTGATCAGGTGTAGCGGCATGCCCAAGCATTAGCCGGGCAGCTCCGCATTTGGAATGCCGATCTACTCGTTATCCGCAGCCGCCGGAGCGGCCACCGACGCCGGCGGGGGCGCCAGCGGAACCGGTGCGGCGGGCGCGCGCGCGGCCTTCGGCGCCGGCGGCTTCTTCGCGGCCGGTGGTGCCGCGGTCGCCGCCGCCTGGGCCGAGGCAGCCGCCGGCACGCGCGGCGCTGCCGGTGCGTTGGCGGCAGGCGCCGCCTGCCGCGTCGTCGCCGTGGGCTCGGGATTCATGATGCTCACCGGCGGCGTCGACGCGGCGCTCGGGAACTCCGCATTGGTCGGCTTGCCCGTCGGCATCGAGGGCGGCAGCCCCGCAAGCGCCGCGGTCGGTGGCAGCGCCGCCGGTGCGGCCGCCATCGCGGATGCGGGCGCATTCCAGGTCGGCGCATGGCGCGCGACCAGCTGGTCGTAGAGATGCGAATCCATGTTGGCAGCGACCTGCTGCTGGTCGGTCAGCGAGCGGAACGCGGCGCAGTCGAACTGGGTGCAGCCGTCGCGCGCCACCAGCACCTGCGCCACGAGACCGTAGCGGTCGTGCTCCAGCGCCCTGCGCAGCGCCTTCATGTCCGCCGTCAGGTTCTTCTCCGCCGTCGCGGCATCACCGAGCGCCGTCAGCCGGTCGATCCGGACGGCGGTGTAGGACACGGCCGCGGCCGCGGCATCGGGCGAACCGAACAGCGCCTTCTCGCAGCCGATGGCGACCGCATCGCCGGCGAAATCATCGAGGCAGGACAGCGCCGGCAGGCTTGCGATGACCGCACCTTGCGCGCGCGCCTCGGTCGGCGCGTCCTGCAGCAGCGGTCCATAGACGCGCACGGTGGCGGCGCCGGCGATCGCGATGGACAGCAGCGTAATCACCGTGAGCGCGCCGTTGGCGACCGATCTCTCGGCGCGCAGCAGCGTGATCAGCAGAATCAGTCCGAAGAATCCGGCGGCGGCCAGCGTCATCCACATCGGAAAGGCCGGCGAGCGCCAGATTTGGTCGAGCGAAGTGGCCCATGCCCAGTTCATGCGCGACGTCCCCTCACGCGAGCAGAGAGCGAATGGTCAAGCGAGCACCGCTAGTCGGCAACTGCCCCGACCTCACCTTGCGAAGGCGAAGCGGGCCTTTTGACGGCGGCAGGACGCAATTCCCTGATGGCACCAATGCGCTGGCACCGTCAGCCTTCGAGAGCACGAGCCGGCGTCACGAGAGCGCGAGTTGGCTTTCCTTGGCGACGCGCTCGAAAGCTTCGGTCGAGCTCTTGATCCGGTACTGGCAGTCGTCGCCATCGGTCGGCAGCAGACGGATGACCTCATACGAGCCGCTGGCAGCGGGGCGCGCAACGTTGCTGGCCGTGAACAATACGCGCGTTCCAATCGGGAATTTGTGCTTCAACACCCTCTCCATTACTCAAACAGCGCCTGCCTCGCCCAGTGTCCCCACTGCGATGGCCGGCCGGAAACCCGGGCTGTTGTATAGCACGCGCCCCGCCGTTTTGGCCAGCGCCATACCAGCATGGCAAACGCGTAAATTTTGCAGTCTTTTCAGAATGATAGAGGCGGAACTAGCGGGCCGATGATACCGTCGGCGTGGCGCATTCCCGCACAGTGTCGCAGGCAGGTCGCAGCCCCCGGAGGTTCCGCGGGGCCATCAGGTTCCGCAGCGTGAGCGCCGACGGCCGACACGCAGCCAGCCGCCCCGGTCGGCCCCTCGCGATCAGGCGTCCTCGAACTTGGCGATGACGAGCGTTTCGGCCAGCCCGTCGCGGGTCCATTCCTGGAACGCCGGCAGCGCCATCATCGTCTCCATGTAGGCCTTGGTGTCCGGCGCGACGTCGATCGCGTAGGTGCGCAAGCGGTGCACGACCGGCGCGTACATGGCGTCTGCCGCGCCGAAGCGGCCGAACAGGAACGGCCCCTTCGCCCCGTATCGGGTGCGGCACTCGCGCCAGATCTCCTCGATGCGCGCGACGTTGGCCTTGGCGTCCGCCGACAGCGCGATGGCACGTACGGGCCGATGCAGATTCATGCCGCATTCGCTGCGCAGCGCCACGAAGCCGGAATGCATCTCGGCGCACACCGACCGGGCATGCGCGCGCGCGGCGACGTCGTCGGGCCACAGCTTCACTTCCGGATAGCGCTCGGCGATGTATTCGATGATCGCGAGCGAATCCCACACCGTGACGTCGCCGTCGACCAGCACCGGCACCTTGCCGGCGCGGCTGAAGGACAGGATCTGCTCCTTGTCGGCGGGATTGTCGGTGTAGAGCGGGATCAGCGTCTCCACGAACGGGATGTCGTTGGCGCGAAGCGCGAGCCAGGGGCGCATCGACCATGACGAGTAGTTCTTGTTGCCGATCGCGAGTTTCAGCGCAGCCATGTCATCCATCCTTCCCGAGACGCTTTGAAGCGAGCCGCTTTTAACGCCATCGCCTGCCGCCAATCAATCGTTGCCGCATGCTGCCATGCGTGGCAATCGTGGCGGCTTCCGAGGAGAGAGAGATGAGCAGGCATTGGGTCGACATCACCGCAGTCGGCTTCTTCATCGTCGAATGGCTGGTCTATGCCCTGACACTGGAGCATTCGGCCTATGGCCGCGACAGCCTGTCGGCGCGCATGAATCGTTATCGCGAGGTCTGGGTGCGCCGCCTGCTCGACCGCGATACCCGCATGGTCGACATGCAGATCATGGCCTCGCTCCAGAACGGCACCGCCTTCTTCGCCTCCACAAGCCTGTTCGCGCTCGGCGGCGCGCTGGCGCTGCTGCACGCAACCAACGACGCCATCACCATCCTGAGCAAGCTGCCGATCGACCTCAGCACCTCTCCGGCGATGTGGGAGCTGAAATGCGTCGGCCTCGTGCTGATCTGCGTCTACGCCTTCTTCAAATTCGCCTGGGCCTATCGCCTGTTCAACTACGTGGCGATCCTGTTCGGCGGCATGCCGCCGGCCTCCCAGCGCGACACGCCGGAAGCCGAAGCCCACGTCATCCGCACCTCGCGCCTGTTCGAATCCGCCGGCCGCCATTTCAACCGCGGGCAGCGCGCCTTCTTCTTCGCACTCGGCTATCTCGGCTGGTTCGTCAGCCCCTGGGTGCTGTTCGTGACCACCGCGGCCGTGGTGGTCGTGACCTGGCGCCGGCAGTTTGCGTCCAGTGCCTGGGCGGCGATGGCGCCGGAGGTTGCGGAAGGTGATGCGGGGGTCAGGCGCGGTCAATGAGGCGCGTGTGTCCCGGACGCGCTGCAGGGTGCAACGCTGCTGCGCAGAGCCGGGACCCAGAAGGCGAGACGGTACAATGCGGAGACATGGGCCCCGGCTCTGCAGCGCACCACTTCGTGATGCGCCGCGTCCGGGGCACGAGCGCGGAGTGTGGCGCACGCTCTCTCCACGTCATTGCGAGGAGCTCGCGACAAAATTGCGGAGCAATTTTGCGTTGATGCGACGAAGCAATCCAGAATCCCTTCGCGGAGGGATTCTGGATTGCTTCGCCGCGCTCGCAATAACGGAGCGAGTTTCGGCTGCGCACTCTCCAACTCGCATTTCGTTTGCAGACATGGCTTCTCGTTCTCGCGGCGCGTTTCGCCCGAGCTTTGCTTCATTACTCCACCCTCAAATCCAAGAGGGCGCAGGGAAGACCGGGTGCCGGCTGGCACCCGCGGTCCGCTGCGCGAATGATGCACGCAGGAAGAACCGCACAGCAGCATACAGGTGGTGCCGATCACTCGGCCTTCCCTGCGCAGTGGCTGGACGGCTTATGCCGTGATCTCCCGGGAGCCGACCATTCCTTTTGGCCTCCCTCGCCCTGCGAATTTGGACGATGCAGTCTGCCCGGTTGGGCTCGCTCGCACCTTCGCAGAACTTGACCGTGGCAACGACGGCCAGGACCACACGGTTTTGCCGTACGCACGGCCCGCCATGTCGCCGCAGTATTCCCGGCCCTGTCGACGAAGCCGGAAACTTACAGACGAGACGAAGCCTAGCAGCGCCGTCGTCCGCACGCGGTTACGGGCTCACAGGGACTACCCGCCCTGCCCGCACCTCTCATGCCGACGCTGCCGCGTCCACCGCAACCCCGGCTCGCGAACAAGACGACCACAAGTCGCCCCTCTTGGGTGAGCCGGGATGGGTGGCACATACGCAAAAACCGAATTTCGGTAAAGTGGAATATTTTTGCGCGCGTGGATTGACAGAGGCCGACACAGGCGCAGTCCGTAGCCCGGATGGAGCGCAGCGCAATCCGGGACGGTGCAAGATGCCGGGCGAGCGGTCCCGGTTACGCGTCCGCCTTCGCTCTGCGAGCGACGGCGGAAGCTCCATCCGGGCTACGGGAGAATTCCGCTCTCATCAGCCGCCGCCTGTGCCGGGACGATTCTCCCGATCATCGCCTCGATCTCCGCCTTGACGCGATCCGGCACGGCGTTCTGCACCATGTGGCCGAGATCGGGCAGCACGATCAGCTTCGTATTGGGCACCAGGGCCGCGAATGGGCGGGCGTGGATGCTGGTCCTCACCGTCTTGTCGGGCTCGCCGGCGATGATCGTGACCGGGGCCTTGATCTCGCCATAGCGCGGAGCTTGCGCCGCGACCGCCTCCTTCAGCGTCACCAGATCATAGGCATTGGCGATGAACTCGCGCGGACGCAGCAGCAGCGGCGTCGCGGAATCCTGCACGAAACCATCGGGCATCGTCTGTGGCAGGAACACGTTGCGCGCGCCGGCCTCAGCGACGAAATAGCCGAGCGGCAGGGTGATGGTGTAGGCGAGCAGCGGGCCGATCACCGGCGTCGCGATGATCTCGTTGTAACGGCCGACGCCGCCGCGCCAGGGATGGGTGACGGGCGCGAGCATGACGAGGCCGGCGACGCGGCCGGGATGATCGAGCGCAAGCCGCGCGCCGAGCGCGCCGCTCCAGGAATGCACGACGAAGACCGCGCGCTCGATGCCGAGCTTATGAAGCGCCTCGTCGATCATCCGCGCCTGGATCTGCGGCGTCGAATCCTGGCGCCGCGCCCGCGTGCTCCAGCCATGACCGGGACGATCGACCAGGATGACGCGATGATCCCTGGCGAGCATGTCGCCGAGCGGGCGCCGCATCGCTTCGAGATTGGAGCTCGCGCCGTGCAGCATCACGATCGGCAAGGCCTTATCGCGCGGGCCGATGTCGACGACGTGCAGCGTCGCGCCGTCGACCTCGACCATCTCGCCTTGCGGTGGAAAGGCGCGTTGCACGGCGACGATTCCGGCCTGCGTGACCAGCGCCAGCAGAACCAGCGCCGTCACGACTGACATCACGATCATTGAGAGAATCCGGGAGATCCTGGGCACAGGGCAGTTACGGACCTTATGGGCGGCAGTTTCGTTCCACCGGCTCTTGCGTCTTCCACTGAAAACGCCGGGGCTGTGGATATGTGCACAATTGCGGAACGTAAAAACCCAATGGAATCAACATTATTCCACACGGGCGCGCAAGCCCCCGACAGCTTCATGCGGCCGTCATCGCGGCTTCCATATAATCGCCATGGTCGGTTCCGCCATCTAGGCGCGGGTGGGCGCCGATCCTCCTCGCAACCTCAGGGGCTGGGGAAAGACCGGCAGAACTTGTCCTGGTTTGAACCGGAGGATTTTCGATGAGCTTCAGATCGAACGACACTGCAATCGACGAGATCGTCGCGAGCTGCAACGGCGACCTGCGCGGTGCCGTGCGGGCGCTGCTGCTGATCAACGAGCATCTCGAGGCGGAGCTGGCGAAGGCTTACGCCGCAGCCGCCGACCGCGGCCTGATCGAGCGCGGTGGCAGCGTCCTGCATTGAGCGCGGCTAGTTCGTCCCGTCTTCGTCCTTTTCCTCGTCCGGCGTGAGCGCGGGACAGGCGCGGATCGTCGAACGGGCAAGCTTGGCATCGGCCCTCGACTTATAGGGACCGTCGCCGAACCAGATATCGCCGATGATGACCGGGTTGCTGGTCACGATGTTGCATTTTCCGGTGGCGCGGTTGCCGACCACCCAGAACAGTCCGTCGGCGAGGCTCAGCGTCCCCGACGCGAGCAGCAAGCACCCTGCAAGAATCAAACGCTTCATGGCTTTCGCTCCTGCCATGCAGGTAGGCTCGCAGCGGCGCCGGCAATAGTCCTCACGATGCCGCGGTTCCGATCGTGGTTAATCCGCGCGGGCTGCAATCGCTCGAAAGCTGATCGAGTTGTCCGCTAGATGTCGCGACCTTCGACCTTCTCGGTCAGCGCCTTGACCTGGTCGGGGATCTTCTCGAGGTGCGGATTGACGGCGAGCGCCTTGCGATAGGCCTCCAGCGCGCGCTTTTCGTCGCCGACCTCCTGCATGATCATGCCGAGGCCCGCGAGCGCGCCGAAATGGCGCGGCTCCCGGATCAGCACCTGCTGGATATCCGCGAGCGACCGGCCGTAATCGTTCTGCATGTAGTAGAGCGTGGCGCGCCGGTTCCAGGCCTCGATGTAGTCGGGCCGGAGCTTGATGACTGAATCCAGGAGCTTGATCGCGACCTCGATCTTCTTGGCATCGACCGCGGTCTTGGCGCGTGCCATCAGAAGCGCCGCGGTGTCGCTCGGGGTCTGCAGCCAGATCGCCCAGATCCGCGCCTCGACATGCTTGGCACTGGCCTCGTCGGGCGCCGCCTTCAGCGCGCCGAACAGGAAATCGAGATTCTTGTTGCGATCGACCTTGGGCAGCTTGGCCGGCGCCTCGGGGAGCTTCTTCTGCTTGCCGGGCGGCTCGACCTGCTGCGCGGCTGCCGGAGCCAGAGCCGTGGCTGCCAGCACGACCGCCAGACACAAAGTGCGCGGATGAGGGAATCTCACTGCCATGGGCAAAGTCTAAACGCGCAAAGCCGCCCTTGCAAAGCAAAGGCGGCGTCAAACTCGTGTGAGCCGTGGTCTTGCGGGGCGCGCGAGAGGCGTCCGGCAGGGCTTATCAGCCCTGTTATCAGCCCTGGCGAGCCTTGAAGCGGCGCTGCACCTTGTTGATCACATAGACCCGGCCCTTGCGGCGGACCAGGCGGTTGGCGCGATGGCGACCGCGCAGCGATTTCAGCGAGTTACGGACCTTCATGGCGGAATCCTGAACGTTCGAAAGGCCGTGTTCGGCACTACCGTTGCGGCACGCGCGAATGTGGCAAAATGAGATTTTTCCCGCCGGCGGACGACCGCCCGGGACGGGGCGGTTCTTAAGGCATGGCGGGAGGTCATGTCAATGTTAACTGCCCGCTTCCGAACCGGCAAATTCGCGAAAACAACCCCATGCACAGTCAAAGCGGCCGGATCGGCCCGATTTATCCCAAGGGAAATCAGGACCTTTCGAGGACGCCTTGTTTCGACGACGCCTTGCCAAGTTCGTTATATCATATAATCAATTCGGCAACCCGTCGGGAGGACACCCATGCCGAAGCTGAAGCTGCCTGATATCGACAAAGTCGTCGCCATCGACATCCACACCCATGCCGAGGAGCCCTGCGGCTGCCACCCCGACGACGGCTATGACGATTTCCAGGCGCAGATGGCCGAATACTTCAAGTCGCCCAACAAGCATCCGCCGACCGTGCCGGAGACCGCGGCCTACTACCGCTCCAAGAACATCGCCGCCGTGATCTTCCCGGTCGACGCCGAGCGCGAGACCGGCTTCCGCCGCTACAACAATTACGAGATGATCGAGGCCGCCTCCGATCATCTCGACGTCCTCATCCCCTTCGCCTCGATCGACCCGCACAAGGGCAAGCTGGGCGCCCGCGAGGCGCGCAAGCTAATCGAGGAATACGGCGTGCGCGGCTTCAAATTCCACCCGACCATGCAGGGCTTCTACGCCAACGACCGCATGGCCTATCCGCTCTATGAAGAGATCAACAATGGCGGCGCGATCGCGCTGTTCCACACCGGCCAGACCGGCGTCGGCTCGGGCATGCCCGGCGGCATGGGGATGCGGCTGAAATATTCCAACCCGATGTACATGGACGACGTCGCGGCCGATTTCCCCGACCTCAAGATCATCCTCGCCCATCCCTCCTTCCCCTGGCAGGAAGAGGCGCTGTCGGTCGCGACCCACAAGCCGAACGTCTACATCGATCTCTCGGGCTGGTCGCCGAAATATTTCCCGCCGATCCTGGTGCGCTACATCAACTCGATCCTGCAGGACAAGATGCTGTTCGGCTCGGACTGGCCGGTGATCACGCCGGACCGCTGGCTGTCGGACTTCGCCAAGATCGAGATCCGCGACGAGATCCGGCCGAAGGTGCTGAAGGCCAACGCAAGGAAGATTCTGGGAATCTGACGAAGGCGGGCGCGTCTCGCGGCGATGTAAAGGCTTTAGCCTCACCCAGGCACCGCTGACCATATTGCACTGCGCGGCGGTTGACGTCGCCGCGCGAGATTCGTCTGGCCATGCCAGCCGCTGTTCTGCCATCATGCAACCTTTAGGGGTGTTGGTGGTATTTCATGGCATATCTCAGCTCAGAATTGCCTGAGCGCGACGCAGCGCTTCCGTGCAGTTGCCCTGCCGATTCGACTGCAGCATCAGTCCGTCTCGCATTGTCCCGCAAGGCCTTGCTGCAGGATCATGCCAACCGGTTTGCTGCCTCTCGCATCCGCTGGCGGGACAAGGCTGCCTTCTTTCACGACGAGGACGAACGCTACCTGCGGTTTCTGATACCACCGGGACGCCGGGTGCTCGAGATCGGATGCGGCATCGGCGATACGCTCGCCTCACTCGCCCCGTCCCACGGCGTCGGTATCGATTTCAGCGCGGCACAGATCGAGATCGCCAAGGGCCGTCATCCGGACCTCACCTTCGTCGAGGCCGACGCCGAAGACCCCGCCACCTACGCCGCCCTCGAGGGTCCTTTCGATTTCATTCTCGTTCTCGACACGATCGGCTCACTGGACGACTGCCAGAGCTTCATCGAGAACCTGCACCCGCTGTGCACGCGGAACACGCGGGTCGTCTTCGGATATTTCTCGCATCTCTGGTATCCGATCCTGAAACTGGCCGAGACGCTCGGCATGCGCATGCCGCATCCCGATCAGAACGTGCTCTCGCCGGCGGACTTGCGCAATCTGGTGTCGCTGGCCGACTTCGATCCGGTCAAATCCGAGCAGCGTGTGCTCCTGCCTGCAGCGCTGCTCGGGATCGGACGCTTCGTCAATCGCTACGTCAGCGTGCTGCCCGGCCTGCGCGCACTGTCGCTGCGACATTATCTCGTCGCCCGTTCGATGCGCTGTGCGCACGACGACATTTCGTCCGTGACGATCGTGATCCCGGCGCGGAACGAGCGCGGCAACATCGAGCCGGCCGTGCGGCGCATCGCCGGCTTCTGCGCCGACATCGAGATCATTTTCGTCGAGGGACACAGCAGCGACGGCACCTTCGAGGAGATGGAGCGGGTCAAGCGGACATTCGACGGGCTCGACCTCAAGACGATGAAGCAGCCCGGCAAGGGAAAGGCCGATGCGGTCTTCGCAGCGTTCGACGTCGCGCGCGGCGACGTCCTGATGATCCTCGACGCGGACCTGACCATGCCGCCAGAGCAGCTCTGCAAGTTCTACGAGGCCCTGCGCTCGGGCAAGGGCGAGTTCATCAACGGGTCCCGTCTGGTCTATCCGATGGACGAGGGAGCGATGCGCTTCCTCAATCTGATCGCCAACAAGACCTTCTCCTACCTGTTCTCCTGGCTCCTCAATCAGCGCTACACCGACACGCTCTGCGGCACCAAGGTGCTGCGCCGTGCCGACTATCAACGCCTCAAGGCGGGGAAAGCCTATTTCGGCGACTTCGATCCGTTCGGCGACTTCGATCTGATCTTCGGCGCGTCCAAGCTCAATCTGAAATCGGTCGACCTTCCGATCCGCTATGCCGCGCGCAACTACGGCGAGACGCAGATCTCGCGCTTCAGCCACGGCTGGATGCTGCTCAAGATGGTGATATTCGCGTTCTTCAAGATCAAAGCGGTCTGATGAAGACGATCCACCTTGCGGGTTGCACGTGAGAGCTGCCTTGGCACACCTGTCGCGGCAGGTCGCGAGCACCGGTCAGACGGGGCCGTCGCGCCAGGATCCGCTCGACCGGCTGACCCCGTTCGGATGGCGGGGAGCACTGGTCTTCCTGTTCGTCTTTTCCCTCGCCTCGTTCCTGCTGTGCGGCTATTTCATAGCCTATTGGCGCAATGCCGACATGGATTTCATGGTGGTCTACAGCGCCCTGTTGCTCAACGACGGGGACCATCGCGCTTATTTCGACCATCCGGCCTATTGGACCATCCTGTCGGTCGAATTCTGGTTTCGTCTGCTGCACCGGCTCGGCCTCTTGCAGGAATGGGCTCTCTCGACCGTTCCCCCGGACAGCTCCCGCTTCGACGCTTCGATGACGAATGTCGTCCGCGCCGGGCGGATCGTGGCGGCGATGACGGCGGGGGCCTGCGTTCTCGGATTCGCCGCCCTGGCAAAACGCATCGTCGCGGACAGGCGGATTGCAACCTGCGGGGTCGTTGCGTTCGCGATGTCGGGCGGCGTGCAGATGCACTTGCGGATATTGCGCAGCGAGATGATCGCGGCCTGCTTCTGCGTGATCGCCCTCATGCTGCTGATCGTCGCGGCGCGCCGCGGCACACTATTGCGGCCGATCGCACTTGCGATTGCAGGCTGGCTTTGCGTGACCGGGCTCGAAAACAAGGTTCAGGCCATCCTGCTCATCGCCGCCCTGCCGGCCCTGCTGCTGCCGTTCGGAGGGAGCGCGACTGCGAGCGTCGCCTTCTGGACGTCAAGCGCGCGCGCCTGGCTGGCCACCATCGCGGCCGCCCTGGTCGCCGCCGGCGCGACGGCGGCGGCATGGCCGCTGGTCGCCGCAGGGCTCGATCCGGCCGCCGCGAGCGCTGCCGGTCTGCATCCGCTTCTGCTGGGGAGATTTGGCACATACCAATTCCTTCTCCTGGCCTGGATCCTCGGCAGCATGGCCGCATTCGCTGCGCTCTGGCGGGTAAGCCTGCCTGAAACTCTCGCCGCCATGTGCTGTCTCTTCGCCGGCGCCTCGCTCGGCCTCCTCGCGCTCTCTCTGCAATACGATGCGCGGGACGCAGTGATTGTGCTCAACCCGATCGAACAGATGCTTCGCTATGCCCAGATCCCTCAAGCAGGTGGGCATCCCGAAAGTCCCTTCGTGCTCCTGCTGGCGGGCCTGCTCGGCGTCCTTCGACGCTATACGTTCGTGCTGTTTTCCTCTCCCCGCCCAACCGTGTTCCTCACCTGGCTGGTCATTCCCGGGATTGTCTATGCCTGGCGGCAGGGCACCCGTCAGGTTGCCGTGCAGGCCACCATCCTCATGCTTGCGGCGATTGCGATCGATGCAGCCGGGGTTCGCCGCGGCCTCAAGCTGGAGTATTTCGTCTTCACCGACCCGCTGATCATCATCGCGGGGATGCTGCTGCTGGATCAGGCCAAGGACCTCTGGGCGCACCCCTGGACTTTCCCGATCGGCGCCGCATTGATCACACTGCACTTCGCAGTCAGCCAGGCCGAGCCGGTGAAGATCGCGCTCAAGGGCGGAGGACGCGAGAGCGTCTGCGAATGGAGCCCCGACTATTTGCCGCGGCTCCCGCTTCCGTGGTGCGGGCCACATGCAAGTGCTTCCGGATCAGAAGTCAGATAGGAGGACTTCAGACCCATATCCTCGAACTCGGCGGACCCGGCACCCACGACGATCGCTGCGATCCGTCGCTTCCGGCGGCAAGATCATCCAGATCGGCGTCTTGACCGGGTTCGGCCCGAAGCCCGACCTCGCCCGCCTGCAATGGGAGACCGCCGACATCATCGGCGTCACCGTCGGATCGGTCGACCGTTTCGACGCGCGAACCGGTGTCCACTTCGCTCGAAAACGCTCTATAGTTCGCTTGACGATGACAGCCCCGGAAGGACAACCCATGAGCATCAAAGCCGTCGTCTTCGACGCCTACGGAACGCTCTACGACATCCAGTCGGTCGCCGAGGTCACCGAGGATGCGTTTCCGGGCTATGGCGAGATCATCACGCAGGTCTGGCGCATCAAGCAGCTCGAATACACCTGGTTGCGCTCGCTGATGCAACGCTACCAGGATTTTGCCGTCGTCACGCGTGACTCGCTCGCCTATACGCTGCGCGTGCTCGGGCTCGACTACGAGAAGGACGCATTCGAGCGCGTCATCGAGAAGTACCTTCATCTCGATCTCTATCCGGATGCGACCGCAGCGCTCATCGCCTTGAGGCCGCGAAAGCTCGCCATCCTCTCCAACGGCAGCCCGGACATGCTGAATGCGCTGGTGCGCAACACCAAGCTCGACCGCCTGCTCGATGCCACCATCAGCGTGGACGCGAAAAGGATCTTCAAGCCGAGCCCGGCGGCCTATCAGCTGATCGGCGAGGAGCTCGGCACCGCGCCCGACGAGGTGCTGTTCGTGTCCTCCAATCCCTGGGACGTGGCGGGGGGCAAGTCGTTCGGGCTGAACGTCGCCTGGATCGAGCGGGTGACGCCGGAGGCCATGGCGCTGGCTTGCGTCGAGACCGAACTCGTGGCACCGCTGACCATGTTCAAGGCGATCCGCACCCAGATGGACGAGCTTGGATTCGCACCGGATCATCGTGTCCGCGCGCTCTCCGAGCTGCCAGGGATCATCCAGGGATGACCCAGGGATTGCTGAGGCATCGCCGCCCGCAAGTCTGACACGAGCTGCATGGAATGAGCCTGGAATCCGTTCGCGCCTTCTTCGCCGAGAAAGCCCCCGACATATCAGTCATCGAATCCCCGATCAGTTCGGCGACCGTGCCGCTGGCCGCCGAAGCCTATGGCGTCGAGCCCGGAATGATCGCCAAGACGCTGAGCTTGCGCGTCGGCGAACGCGTGATCCTGATCGTGGCCGCCGGCACCTCGCGCATGGACAACAAGAAGGTCAAGGCGCAGTTCGGCGGCAAGCCGAAGATGCTGGGGCTGGAGGAGGTCGCCGACATCACCGGCCACGAGGTCGGCGGCGTCTGCCCGTTCGGGCTGAAGGCGCCGCTGCCGGTCTATTGCGACGTGTCGCTGAAGGCGTTCGACGTGGTGGTGCCGGCCGCGGGCTCGACCCACAGCGCGGTGCGCATCACCCCCGATCGCATGGCCGAGCTCACTTCGGCCGAATGGGTCGATGTCTGCGAGGTCAGGCCGTAGGACGGCGCCGGATACGATGCCTCGTGCATTTGCCGGTCAGGGAGGCTAGCATAACGACCATGACCGACGAGAAGGTGAAACGACGACTGACCACCGTGCTGTGCGCCGACGTGTACGGCTATTCGCGCCTCATGGAAGCGGACGAGGCCGGGACGCTGGAGACGCTCCGCCGCTACCGCACGGCCATCGCGCGCCTGGTCGAGCGCCATGACGGCCGCATCGTCAATACCTGGGGCGATGCCGTGATCGCCGAGTTCGCCAGCGTCGTCGAGGCCGTGCAATGCGCGGTCGAGATCCAGCAGGAAATCGCAAGTCACGCTGCTGACACACCCCAGGCGAACCCGATGCAGTTTCGCATCGGCATCAACCTCGGCGACGTGATGGTGGACGGCTCCGATATCTATGGCGACGGCGTCAATATCGCCTCGCGCCTGCAGGAGCTTGCCGAGCCCGGCGGCGTCGTGATCTCGAGCTCCGTCTACGATCAGGTGCACAACAAAATGTCGGTCGGCTTCGACTGTCTCGGCCAACGCCCGATGAAGAACATTGCCCCCCTGACCAGTTACCGGTTGACCCTGGGTGGCCAAGTTGCCGGGACAGGGAGCTCCGCGATCGGGGAAAGCGCAACTCCGTTCGAGCGAGCGCATGCTCCCCGGATGGACGACAGGCGTGCGCCGTCATCGCCGACGAATGTCGTCTCGGATTGGCTCACACGGCTGCCCCGCCCGGTTGCCGCGGCCCTCACGGTGTCGGCCTTCCTGATCCTGATCAATCTGTTCACCAGCAACAGGATCTGGTTTCATTGGCCGGTCGCAGCCATTCTGTTCGGTGTCGTCTTGCGGATGGTGCTTGGACAGCGGCCTGAATCGGACCGCAGGACAGAACGCTGAACGAGGCGGCCCGACCGCATCGTCACGCCTGCGGCCGCGCTTTTCTCCGGATCGCGCTCTGGTCAGGGCCTAATCGTCGTTATCGTCGTACGGACGCGGCTGCACCTGCGGAGGCGGCGCATTGTTATAGCGCGGCGGCGGTGCGGGGCGATTGCGTGGGGCCTGCTGCTGCGGCGGCATCTGGTTGTTGGACTGGAACACGGCACGACAGCCGCTCGAGAGCTGCGGCGTGTTCTGCTGCAGGCAAGCCGTGATCCGGCTCACGTCGGGGATCTGGTCGCTGCAGAGACGCCAGACGTCCGGCGTGCAGGCCATCTGCTGTTCCATGGTCCCACGATATTCCTCGGCGAATGCTGCGCCCGGCGCGACGATGCCGCCGATCGCGAGCACGACACCCAGCGCAATCCGCTCTGTTCGCATATCCCGATCCTTCTCGATTCCCACGAATTCTGATCAATCAATGAGGCGGGAGCCGGTTCTGGACCAACAACAAAATGTGAAAACGGGGGCCGGAACCCCGGCCACCCTTGCCGACGCTTTAGTCCGTGGCACCCCAGCAACAGGGCCAAAGCAACCCCCTCTCCTGCGCCTTTCGCCATAGGGCATTTCGCATAACGCCAAGAAGCACGGCGGCCTTCCCGCTAGCAATTGCGCTGGAATGAGGGGAATCGTCGATGCCGACCGCAATAGGGGTCTTTGCGCTGAACGCCACAACGGCCACCATCCTGCGGCAAAAACTGCTCGTCACCGCGGCGCTGGCGCCGCTCGTGCTCGCCGCCCTCCCGGTCCTGATACCCAAGCCGGCGCTCGCGGCCTGCAATGTGGCCGGCACCGGCACGATTGGCGCGCTCGATTCGGGCGATGTCGCGACCTGCACCGGCCTCGGCAACACCGACCACATCAACGCCACCGGCGGCAGCAATGTCACGCTCAACGTCGGCGACGGCACGCCGACCTCGCTCCTGCCGGGCGCCGGCATACCCGCGGTCGTTTTCGACAGCACCATCGGCTCGCATATCACCGTCAGCAATCAAGCGACGGCCTCGACCTACAGCGGCGCGGTTCTGCTCTCCAACGGCTCGAGCCACAACAATGTCACGATCGCGGCCGGCGGGATCGCGGAGGGTACGGGCAACGCCGAAGCGGCCATCGTCATCGACAATGCGAACGACAATCTCGTCAACATTCGCGGAACGGTCGTCGGGACCGGAGGGAACACGACGGGACTGCGGATCAGCGGGACGTCGAGCGGCAATGCCGTCCTCGTCTATGACACCGGATCGATCGGCGGCGGCCATACCGGCGTGCAATTCATCGCCGGCGGCAATACGCTCATCAATGGCGGCACGATTTCGGGCGGCTTCTTCATCGCCATCCAGGGCTCTTCCGGCAGCGACACCATCTTCAACTCCGGCACCATCTCGGGCGGCGGCAGCGGAGCGATCGAGCTGAATGGGGGCGATGATCTGCTCGGCCTCGCTCCAGGCGCGACGATCACCGGGAATGTTCGCGGCGGGAGCGGTACCGACACGCTGAACTTCGGCAGCGTCGGCAGCGCCTCGTTCGACCTCGGCAATCTCGGCCCCGGGCTGCAATATGACGAGTTCGAGCAGCTGAAGAAGAACGGTACCTCCGTCTGGACACTGACCGGCACCACGGCCTTTACCGGCGCGACGAGCGTGGATGCCGGTGGCCTGATCGTGAACGGCACGTTGCCGTCGGTCGTCACCGTCAATGGCGGCTATCTCGGTGGCATCGGCACGGTCGGCGGCATCGTCCTCAACAACGGCGGCATGGTCGCCCCCGGCAATTCGATCGGGACCCTCAATGTCAGCGGCAACGTGACGTTCAACGCGGGCTCGACCTTTCAGGTCGAGATCAACCCCGGCGGCCAGTCCGACAAGATCGCAGCGACGGGAACGGCGACGCTCAATGGCGGCACGGTGCAGATCGTGCCGCTCGGCGCCGGCTTCCTCGCCAACACCCAATACACCATCCTTACCGCGACCGGCGGCGTCAGCGGCACGTTCGCGACGCTGACGACCTCGGGCGGCCCGCTGGTTTCGGGACAGCTCAGCTACGATGCCAACAACGTCTACTTCATCCTGCAGCAGATCGGCGGCTTCGGCACGCTGTCCGGCCTGACGCCTAACCAGACGGCGGTGGCCGGCGCGCTGGATCAGGCGCAGTCCGGCGGCGTATCCGGATCGCTCGGCACCGCGATCAACACGCTTGCTGCACTGGGCACATCAGGCATCAAGGCTGGCCTCGACGATCTCGCCGGGCAAGTCCACGCCGACGGCCGCCGCTTCACGGCCGATCAGGCCGACATGTTCCAGAGCTTCATGTGGAATGCCGGCACGCAGGCGCGCGGCGAGAGCGTGCGCATGTCGGCCTCCGCTTACGCCGAGGCGCCGGCAGACCCGATCGGCAAGGCGCTGCGTGGTCGCCGCGCTGCGCCGGTGCAGAGCGTCTGGTTCGGCGGTTACGGCAATTGGGACAAGGTGGCGGCGAGCAGCATCGCTTTTGGAACGAGCACGACCGTCGGCGGCGCAGCGCTCGGCGTCGACCTCTGGCAGATGCCGGACTTCACGGCGGGTCTTGCGATCGGCGCATCGACCGGCCAATTGCGCGTGGCGGGCCGCGCCGACCGTATCGAGGCCAATGCCGGCCATGCCGGTTTCTACGCGCGCGGCGAGGCAGGCGGCTTCAATCTCGCCTCCGCCATCAGCTATTCCTTCGCGGCACTCGACTCCTCACGCACGATCGCATTCCTCGGCGAAACGGCGACCGCTTCCTCCCGGGCGAGCACCTTCGCCGCATCGCTCGGCATCGCGCGCCCGTTCGAGACCGGATGGGGTTTTACCGCCGAACCGTTCGCCAAGGCCGATTGGTACGCGACAAGCCAGGGCAGCCTGTCCGAAACCGGCGCCCCTGGCGTCAATCAGCTGGTGCGAGGTGGCAGACTGGACGTCGGCTATGGCACGGCAGGCCTGCGCACCAATCACCGCATGACGATGCCGAACGGCCACGCGGCCCGGTTCGGCGCCACCGTCGCCGTGCGTCATGAGTTCACCGGCGCCGCAACCACGACGGCGGCGCTCGAAGGTGCGCCCTTCATTCCGTTCGCGATCACCGGGGTCGAGCGCGCACGCACCGTGGCGCTCACCGGCGCGGAGATCCGGTGGGATCTCACAGCCTCGACATCGTTGAAGGCTTCCTATGAGGGCGCGTTCGCGCCGGGATACGACCGACATACTTTGCGGGGCGTTGTCCGCAGCGAATTCTAGAGCCGCCCCTACTCCACCTTGCCGATCTTCTTCACCGCCGCGATCAGCCGCGTGCTGTCGGTCGCGACGAATTGCGCGAAGGCCGGCGCATCCTGATAGGCTACGAGGCTGCCCGAGGTTTCGAAGGCCTTGAGCACGTCGGGGCTCTTCATCACCTGCCCCATCGCCTCGCGCAGCCGGGTCGCGATCGGCGCGGGAAGTGAGCTCTGTGCGAACAGCCCGGCCCAGATGTACATCTCGACGTCCTTGTAGCCGAGCTCCTGGAAGGTCGGCACGTCGGGGAAGCTCGCGATGCGCTGCGCGCCGCAATTGCCGAGCACGCGCAGCTTGCCGTCGTCGACCTGCGGCTTCAGCGTTCCGGGCGCGGCGGCGATCGCCTGTACGGTGCCGCCGAGCAGCGCGGTGAGCGCAGGTCCGGCACCGCGGAACGGCACGTGCAGCAATTTTATGCCGGCACTGTTCGCAAACATCTCCATCGCCACATGCAGCGTGCCGTAAGGGCCGGAGGAGCCGTAAGTGATCTGGCCCGGGCGCCTCGAAGCGTCCTCGATGAAATCCTGCGCCGTCTTCCACGGTGCGGAGGCCGGCACCGCCAGCAGCGTGGGATCGGCGAGCACGCGCGCGATCGGCATGAACTGCGAGACTTCGTAGGCAACCGGGCGATCGAACAGCCGGTCGGCCTCGGGCAGCACCGCAAGCGAGGACAGCGTCATCAGCAGCGTGTAACCGTCGGGCTCGGCGCGCGCCGCCGCGGCATTGCCGACCGAGCCGCCGCCACCACCGGCGCGGTTGTCGACGATCACGGGTTTGCCGAGAATCCGCTCCAGCGCCATCGCCACCGGGCGCGCCGCAAGATCGGCCTGGCCGCCAGCCGGGAACGGCACGATCATGGTGATGTTGCGCGAGGGGTAAGGAGCTTGGGCAAAGCTTGATTGAGAGCAAGCTGCCTGCGCCAGCGGCAGCACGGCAGCGGCCTTCAGGAGTTCGCGGCGGTTCATTGGTTGGTACCTCCCCGATTGTTTTCGTTGTTGGGAGGCAGCCTAACCGAAATGGATTGTGTTGCGATAGCCGTGCGCTTGCACCCTCCGCGAAGGGGGCCTGGAGAGGGGGTCGACCGGTTGGCCGGATCTCCTCAACTACTGCGACTGCAACAAGGTAGGCAGGCTCTTGTCGAGGACGTTGCCGAGCAGTTGCCGCGTCGACGCGCGCATCACCGGATTGTTGGCGGCTTCCGGCGGTTCTGGCCACTGCGCCCAATCGATACGCAGCGTCGGCGGCCCGGTCATAAAGTTGCTTCCGCTGATCGAGCCTTCGCCGCTCTTCAGAATATCGAAGCTTTGCCCGTCATGAACGTAGATCCGTATGACCGCGTAGATGTCGGCCATGTTGTACAACGGGCTGCCCTTCATGACGCCGATGCCGAAGAATCCACCCTGGCGTATTCCCTTGATCACGACGACATAGCGTTTGCACCCGGCCTGACCGGCAACTTGTCGGACGATGGCGCCGGCCTTGTCGCTGCGAGCGAACATGCCAAGCCCGGGATCGTACGAACTGAATGCGGATTTATCGGCGGCGATCCTGCGGACGACAAAGCCGGAGCCGACCGCGGCCCTCACACGCTCGACAACGAGGTCATCGAGCCCGAAACCGTCGACCGGAACCTCCTTGTTCTCGTTGCCGAACACGGTCACACCGATCTTCTTCACGATGAAGCGATCGCCCAGCAGCGATATCACGCCGACGCACGGTCCTGCAGCTTGCGGCGTGGACCGCGGAGCAGGTGCCGGCTTGGAAAGCGCGTTCTTTGCCGGCTTGGCAACCGTCGCCGGCTGGGCGGCTTGCGCCTGCGCGGGACCGGCCAGGCAGAGTGCGAACAGGACGAGGCAAACAAGACGAAGCATCATGTAGCGGTCGATCGGGTTGTTGAGAAACACGAAGCAGGAAACAAAACGCGGCGCGGATATAGACAACAAAGTCTATGACCGCAACGCGACAGCGCCTGGCGTTTCTTCGCCTTGACAAACTGCTTGGGCAAAGACTCCATCAGCGGCAATGAAGCAGCGGCGCGCAAGAGATCGCGTCGATCCATGATGGTGCCTCCCCCTGATTTTCTTATGTCGCCGCCAGCCTAACGCGCCAGGCGGCAAGAACAAGACGTTTACGAAGCGTTCACCATGTCCGGCCGCGCCAGGAACGCATGCATGGACCCGCTGTTGCCCTCCCGAGGAGAGTGAGCGATGCGGAATCTGGCGACCATCGACGTTGCGCTCGACGAGATGCTGGTGAATCTCGCGGCGATCGTGTTGCGGCTTTCGAAGCCCGAAATGACGCGGACCCCGGAAGCGCGGCGCGCTTTGGCGCAATCCGTCCATCAATACGGCGTCTGCGCCGCACGCTCGCGCGACCCGCGCGTCCACGAATTGAAGACGCAATTGGAGGGCACGCTGAAGCCGACCTTGCGCATCGTCGCCATCGACGGCGTGAAGGTGATGTAGGAACAAGATGCCGTAGATGGGCAAAGGCGCGATCTTCGCGCGCCGTGCCCACGATCACTCGCCGAATTGCCCTGTGCGCGCCGGTATCGAGACATTCTGCGATCCCTCGAGCAAAGACGTGGGCGCGCTGCGCTTTGCCACCCTACGGCAGCTGGATTGCTTCGCTGCGCTCGCAATGACGATTGAAGCCGCTCACTTCCCTACGACGCCTTGGCTTTCGCGCGTGGCCGCCGCTTGCATGTGCCCGGCAGCTTCGCCGCGAGGAAATCGCCGAGCGCTTCGACACGGGCGGGGCGGGGGCCGCCGGGGGGCGTCACCAGATGCACGGCGCCTTCGGCCTGCTTCCAGTCCTTCAGGATGATCTCGACGGCGCCGGAGGAGATGGCCTCGCCGACGATGAACTCGGGCAATTCGGCGATGCCGAGACCTGCGATCAGCGAGGGCATCACGGCCTCGCCGTTGTTGACGCGAAGCAGGCCGCCGGGGCGGACGCTGGCCTGCTCGCCGGCGGAATTGGTGTAGTGCCAGACATTCGGCGTCGAGAGATAGGCGTAACTGAAGCACTTGTGCTCGGCCAGATGCATCGGATGCGTCGGCCGGCCGTGCTTCTTCAGGTATGACGGCGCGGCCACCGTAAAGCGCGGCATGGTGAACAGGCGTCGCGCGATCAGCGAGGAATCCGGCAGCCGCGCGATGCGCACCGCCATGTCGAAACCCTCGCCGATCAGATCGACCGTCGCATCGCTCAAGTGCAGATCGACCGACACTTCCGGATAGGCTTCGAAAAATTCCGGCAGCAGCGGCGCCACGGCCTTGATGCCGAACGTCATGGGCACGGCGAGCCGCACCAGCCCGCGCGGCGCCACCGATTGCGCCAGCGCCTCGTTCTCGGCCGCCTCGCCATCGACCAGCAGGCGCGTGGCGCGCTCGGCGAGCTTGTGGCCGGCATCGGTCAGCGCCAGCCGGCGCGAGGTGCGATTGAACAGCCGGGCGCCGAGCCGCTCCTCCAGCCGCGTCACCGCCTTGGAGACCGTCGCCTTGGACATCGCGAGCTCGCTCGCGGCCCCCGCAAACGATCGTAATTCCACGACCTTTGCGAAAATCGCGAGCGCCTCGAAATCGGGGAGTTTTGCCATGGAAGCCAGCCGATCGGTTATTTTTGGAAACAATGTGTTTCAACAGTTTCTATTTATATACCACAGCTCGAGGCTTATCCAAGGGGGCAACGGCGGGTTCGGCGCCTGATCGCGCCACCCGCCCAGAAAAGAGGATTTTCGCAAATGATCGAACTCAGACCGTTCGACAAGCTCGGCGGCGCCGACCACGGCTGGCTCAAGGCCAAGCATCACTTCTCCTTCGCGAGTCACTATGACCCGAACAACATGGGCCACGGCGCCTTGCGGGTGTGGAACGACGACGAGATCGCGCCGAACACGGGCTTTCCCGCCCATCCCCACGCCAACATGGAAATCATCACCTATGTGCGCGAGGGCGCGATCACCCATCAGGACAGCCTCGGCAATCGGGGCCGCACCGAGGCAGGCGACGTGCAGGTGATGAGCGCCGGCAGCGGCATCCGTCACTCCGAGTACAATCTGGAACCCACGAAGACGCGGATCTTCCAGATCTGGATCGAGCCGACGGCGCGCGGCGGACAGCCGACCTGGGGCTCGAAGCCGTTTCCGAAGGCGGACCGCTCCGGCAGGCTCGTCACCATCGCGAGCGGGATCGAGGGCGATGCCGACGCGCTGCCGATCCGCGCCGATGCCCGGGTGCTCGCGACGACGCTGAAGGCCGGCGAGAGCGCCGAGTATGCGCCGCAGAAGTCGCGGCACCTCTACCTCGTGCCCGCGGCAGGCGCGGTCGAAATCAACGGCGTCCGCGTCAATGCCCGCGACGGCGCTGCGATCCGCGACGAGAGCACGCTCAAGATCACCGCGCTCGAGGACAGCGAGCTCGTACTCGTCGACGCGGCGTAACCACAACAACTCGTCATGCCCGGGCTTGCCCCGGGCATCCATCACCTTCGCAAGGAGCTTTTTCGAGCGGCGATGGGTTGCCGGGTCAAGCCCGGCAACGACGGCAACTCAACTCATCACCCAACGGAGACCACCATGACCAAAGTTCTCGTCCTCTATTATTCCGCCTACGGCCACATCGAAGCGATGGCCAATGCCGTCGCCGAAGGCGCGCGCGAGGCCGGCGCGACCGTCGATATCAAGCGCGTGCCCGAGCTGGTGCCGGCCGAGGTCGCGAAGGCCTCCTATTACAAGGTCGATCAGGCCGCTCCCATCGCCAAGATCGAGGATCTCGCGAACTACGACGCAATCATCGTCGGCACCGGCACCCGCTTCGGCCGCATGGCCTCGCAGATGGCGAACTTCCTCGACCAGGCCGGCGGGCTCTGGGCCAAGGGCGCGTTGCACGGCAAGGTCGGCGGCGCCTTCACGTCGACCGCGACCCAGCATGGCGGCCAGGAGACGACGCTGTTCTCCGTCATCACCAACCTGCTGCATTTCGGCATGGTGATCGTCGGCATGAACTACGGCTTTGCCGGCCAGATGAAGCTCGACGAGGTCACCGGCGGCGCGCCCTATGGTGCCACCACGATCACCGGCGGCGACGGCAGCCGCCAGCCCAGCGCCAACGAGCTCGCCGGCGCGCGCTACCAGGGCCGCCAGATCGCGGAGACCGCCAAGAAGCTGCATGGCTGAGCCGCACGGCTGATACGATCGCGGCATTCCCGTCCGGGAATGCCGCTTCAACGTATTCCCTTGCCCATCGCCCGCGCCGCGAGGGCGGCAGCCGCGGGATAGCGGCGCAGGCCCTGTGCGGCGTGGTCACGCCAGGCGTAGGGCAGACCGCGCCAGGTCAGGGCGACACTGACATCGGTCAGCGGCACCCGCTCGGCGCCGAAGCGCCGCTTGTAGTCCTGATTGCCGATGCTGAGGTCGAAACGGCGCACGCCCTCTTCATGCAGCGCCGCCATGGTGCGCTCGGCGACGAGCAGCCCCGGCGAGCAGCTCGACCATGAATCACCGCCGTGGCTGATGCGGAGCAGGTAATAGGTCGCGCCGTGCCTGACGCCGAGCGCGGTGGCGACGACGCCTTCGTCGCACACCAGCGCCGTGAGGACCGCATAACCTTCCGCGACGCCCTGGCGGGCGACCTCGCGATAGAATCGCGCATGAGTCTCGTCGTTGAGAACGAACGGCGAGCCCAGCTTTCGCATGCGCGCCTGCTGCTGGACATCCATCACGTCCATCAGTTCATGCGCACGCGCAACATTGGTGGCGATCTCGAACCGCGCGCCTTCGTGCCGGCTGAAGACGCGCCAGCAACGCGGCATCTGCATGCGCTTGATCGAGGCCTGATAGTCCGCATAGTCGTCGCCCATCAGCACGAGATTGCCGTTCAGCGAGCAGGACCCGATACGCCCGAGCGACACCAGCGGATTTGGCCTGCCGCCGAGCTGGGCCGGCATCTTCCGCAGGCGAAGCAGATCGAAGCGGTCCGGCAAGGCTCGCAGCGCCGCGACCAGCGCCCTGCTGATTGCCTGCGCCGCCGCCGCGTCCAATGCGGCATCGACCGCGAGGATCGGCGCGTTGTTGTCGGAGACGCCGAGATCGGCGAACTCGACGATGCGGATGCCGCGCCTGACATGGCTGATCATCGGCACCACCGCGATGTCCTTGCCGGTGGCGGCATCGGAGATCACGGCGATCAACGGCGCGACGTCGTCGAACGCCTGATACCAGGCATCGAGCCAGTACCCATGCTGAAAGGCGGTGCGATGCCCTGCATTCAGGCGCGAAGCGGCCTCGCGCCAGTCGCGCACGAAATCGATCGCGATGTCCGAGGTGGCGGACACAACACCATCCAGTTGCTCGACGCTGAGAAACGTCATCGGCGGGGCATACGATTACTGAATGTTTCGGGATAGGTCATGTTTTGTCGCAGACCGGCTTATCGTTAAGCCATTGCCACGACGGACAGCCCTGGATGCGAACGCTTTCACGGCACTGGTTCCGTTTGGGCGACGCATTGGAACCTGGCCAGGAAATGCAGACCGGCCACGGCCAGAGCAAACATGAACCAGATCGGATTCTGCCGTTCGAGCAGGAAGGTCTCGGTCGCTCCATAATAAAGGCCGAACAGCCACACGGTCAGGAATAGCTTGGCCAGCGCGCGGCTGTGGTTATGCGTCCGGGCTGACTGGAAATTGCGAAGCGGTGCGAGCACGAAGACGAGGATCACGAGCATCAGTCCCGGCAGGCCGATGGTCACCGCGAGGTCGAGATAGCTGTTGTGGCTGTGTGCCGCCGAGGTCGCCCATTCCGCACCTTGCGCCGTCTGCCGCGCGGTGACGTCGTCCCAGAAGGCCGCATAGCCGTGGCCGATGATCGGCTTCTCGGCGACCGCCGCGAGCGCGAACTCCCAGATGTCGGAACGGCCGGTGAAGGTGGGATCGAGCGGAAGTAGCCGCGTGATGGCGCCGAGCGCGGGGCTCAGGACACTGCCGACCGTCAGCAGGTTCATCACGATCAGCGGAACGAAGCAGATGATCCGCTTCAGCCACAGGCCAGGGGTGACATAGACCAGCGAGGCGAGCGCGTAGATCGCAAGGCACAGCACCGTCGAGGTCTTGCCGCCCGTGAAGATCAGGAAGATGCCGGCGAGCGCCGCGATCGCAGGACCCATCACGAAGGAGCCGACGGCGGACAGATAGATGCCGACATAAACCAGGATCGTCATCACGGGCGAGGCGATGTTCTTATGGCCGAAACTGCCGCGCCAATCGCCGGCGAGCTGCGGCTCGGTGATGTCGAGCGCCGTATGGATCGCATAATGCGGCGCGAGGAAGACGCCGAGATAGCAGAGCGCGAGCAGCACCAGCGCAGCGGCACCCAGGCACAGGTTGAAGCTGCGCTGCGACGGCGGCAGCAACGGCAGCAGGACGGCGAGCGATGTCACGCTGGCGGCGAGCACGAACCGCTGTATCGAAACGCCCGGGCTCTCGGAGAGGACGATGTTGATCAGCAGCCAGCCCGCGAGACAGAGATGCAGCGGCGTCACCAGGCTCTTCAGCGCAGGCGCATCGGTGCCAGCAGCGAACAGCACCGCGACCGCGGCCAGAAGGCCCCAGGAGATATAGGCCAGCGCCATTCGCCCACCGACGACGGTGGTCACATCGGGATTGCGCAGGTCGGGAAACGGATCGAGCGTCACCATTACCAGCAGCAGGGCGGCGACGGCGACGAGACAGCGCGCGGCCTGCATGGCGTTCAGCTCCGCCAGCCCATCGCGAAAGGCACAGCCCAATGATCGGGCCTCGAGGTCAGTGATGTCGGCGGCGCTGCGGTCCATGGTTCAGGTCATCTGGTGACGCCGGTGAAGCTCCACGTCCTGGCTGACCTCTGCCAGGCGTCCGTCAACGGGTCTGCCGGCCGTCCGCGTCGCCGGCTGCCGCATGATGCTCCGTGCGATCTCGTAATATTGCAGCGCCCGTTGCTCGAGCGTGAGGTTATCCAGGATATAGCCTCGCGGATCGAAAGCTCCCGCGGCACAGCCGGCCCAGAAGTCGTCCCACCCGGCCTCGAACCCGGCGATGTCGGTGAACCTGGCGCCGCAGCGATCGTCCCAATACGGCACCGACGACACCGGCGCGAACTGCACGCGGTGCGGATAGTAGTCGGGGTCCCGCCAGGGCCCGCCCGGATCCCAGGCGAAGACAGGCACGCCGCAAGACAGGGCCTGCTGATAGGCGATGCCCTGGCTCTCGTTCTGGCACAGAAAGATCATCGCGCGCGAAGCCGCCAGGGCGGCCTGGAAGTCTTCCTCCTTGTAGCTGCCATAACGCAGCTCCGTGAACGAACGTCCCTCCCTGACGAGCCGGGCCCGAACGGGCTCGATCAACTCCGGCGCATAGCGCTCGCGATCCCAGTGGACCTTGTCGTAGACCAGTACGTCGACTGTCTTCCGCGAAGGGTGCGACGGCGCCCAGAGATCGGTGTCGATGCCGATCGGCCAGGCTTCGGTGTCGGGCCAGTGCGGCCGGTACATGTCGACGTACCAGGGGCCGGGCACCACGACCTTCTTCACCGGCAGACGCTTGAACAGGTCAGGGTCGTCGAGCGGATGATTGTGGGCGGCGACGCCGAGCAGGATCGGGTTCTTCCACGCGAACTTGTCGAGCAGGAAGGTGCGGCCGATGATGCAGGCGAGCTCGTCGGGGTGCTGCGCGATGTAGCCGTAATCGTTGACGCGGTAGCGGATCCCGAGCCGGTCGAGCCCCGCACAGAGGTTGAGGAACACGCGAAGCTGTCCGCTCATGCGCGGCTCGCCGAGCAGCAGGCGGCGCGCCATGCGCCGCAGATGCCGGTCGCCGGGAAACCAGCGATCGTCCTTGTCCTCGTAGAAGAGGTTGAGGATCATCGCATCGGGGTCGTGTTCGAACGTCTTTGCGGGCACTGGATCCATCCGCGGCAACCTGATGCGCATTCTCGCATGAGACAGGCCGTCACTCTCCTCGAAATTTGCCACAGGCTTAATGCCAGCGGCTTAACGCTATTTGACGAAACCGGCGCCGCGATGGCCTTCCCGGCAACCATTCGCGTGCGATGCGGGTATCATCCGCGAGCAACCAAGGTTGCGATCGCCCGCGTTTCAAGTGCGGCGGATGCGCCCTGGTTAACAGATCATTAAGGGCGAGCAGTAGCGTGATCACCGCCGAAGACGTTCTCGAATTGCCGGCCGCCTCTCGCGTGGGGCCGGCAGCGCGTCAGCCGCTGCCGGCGACGTCGGTCCCGCTCGTATCCGTCGTCATTCCCGCCAAGAACGTCGCGGCCTATATCGGCGAAACCCTCGCCAGCGCGCTCGCGCAAGGCGAGGTCGGCGAAGTGATCGTGGTGGACGATGGTTCCACCGACAACACCACCGCAATCGTCCGTGCCATTCGCGATCCGCGCCTGCGGTTGATGGCAAACGACGCCGCCGGCGTGTCGGCGGCGCGCAATCTCGGCGCGCGATATGCCAGCGGCGACTGGCTGCTCTTCCTCGATGCCGACGACCGGCTCCGCCCCGGCGCGGTGGCTGCATTGCTGACGGTCGCCCGCAGCGCGCCGCGCGCGGTTCTGGTCTATGGCGACTACAACACGATCGACAGCGAAGGGCGCCAGATCGGCCGGCGTGGCCTCTTGAAAGGACGCCGGAAACCGTCCGGCGACGTGCTGACGCGGCTTGCCGCCGGCAATTTCATCGTCAATGGCGGCATCGCGCTCGCACGCGCGGAAGCCTTCCGTGCCATCGGCGGCTTCGATACGTCCCTGAGATATTGCGAGGACTGGCATTGCTGGTGCCGCCTCGCCGCGATCGGCGAATTCGAGTTCGCGCCAAAACTGCTGCTCGATTATCGTCTGCACACCGCCAACACCATGAACGCCGCGGTGCGGACGCCGAAAGACTTCTTCCCGGCCATTGCGCGGGTGTTCGACGACGGGTTGATCCTGGCGAGATTGCCGGAGAGCATGACGGCCGGGCTGCGCCTCGCCGCCGAGATTCATCTCGTCACCTATTCGGCGATGCAGGCGGTGCGCTTCGGCAGATATCGCGACGCTCTCTCATATCTCGCCATGATCGGCCAGCGCTCGCTGAAATCGCTGCCCCGCGCCACGCTCAGGGTCGCCCTCGCCCGTTTCGGGATCTGACCGACTGCCTCGGCGTCACGACACGATCTTCGAGGCCTCGTAAGGCTTCGGCTCGATCCCGAACGCTGCCAGCAGCGAGCCGAACGCAACCAGCACCGGGTGCATCGCGACGACGGCTTTCGACGACGTCAGCAGGCCGGCAGCGCGAACCAGCGACAGCGGCAACCGTCCCAGCATCTGCGCGAACACCCGCGCCCGCGCCGCCGAACTGCGCGCGGCCTTGACCTGCACACGGTAATTGATCGCGCCGATGCGCAGGCCGCGCTTTGCGATCCAGCCGAGGCTGGTGCGGCTTTGCGGCACGGTCTCGGTGATGACCGCCTCCGCCGTCCAGTGGAAGATCATGCCGGCGTCACGGCAGCGCACGAAGAAGTCGCAATCGCCGCCGCCGAGGAAGTTGAAGCGGAGGTCGAACGCCGGACGGTCGGACCGCTCGAAGGCCGCGCGCGTGATCAGGCAATTGCCGCAGCCGTAGATCAGCGGCACCGCGCCGGAATAATCATAGGCGGGACGGAAGGCGGGATGACGCGCCAGCCACGGCTTGCTGTTGTCCTCGAACACCGGCAGCACCGGGCCGCCGACCACGTCGGCCCCGGTCGCCTCCGCGGTGCGGACCATCAGCTCGAGCCAGTCGGGTGAGGCGATCTCGTCGTCGTCGATCATCAGGAAGCGGGTGGCGGCGGGAAACAGCGCCTGCGCCGTCTCGAACGCGGCGTTGATCGCCTGGCAATTGCCCTGCCGCCTCTCGACCAGGCAGACGCCCTGCAGCCTGCCCTCGGCCAGGAACTCCGCGGCGACCGGCGCGCTCTCGCGCTGCGCGGCATCGTTCTCGACCATGACGACCGCAAAGGAGCGCGGAGTGCGCTGGTTCGCCAGCGAGTCCAGCGTCAGCCGCAGGTGCTGCGGACGACGGAAGCAGGGAATGCAGACGACGATACCGACCGACAGGTCGATGATTCGGGAGCTCGCCGCGATCTCACGGTTGGGATCGCGCACGGCATCCGAGATGCGCGTGGTGGACAGCTCTGTCGGGATCAATGTCATGACGTTCTCAATGTCCGAGATATGTTGAAAAAGCCCTGCTTCGATCACGCGTCCTGCGATGGCACATCGCCGCGGGACAGATGCGTCCCAGAATGAACGGCCGGTCGAGGCGCGTCAGCCCATGGCCTCGCGCCGATCTCATGGCCGCCCAGAAACAAATTCATGCGTTTAACCGCTTTGCCCGGTTTCTCCCGCGAAATCATGCGCGCGTGGTACTGCAAGTCGCGGTCCATGCGGCGACAACGACCCAACATGAACAATACCGTAGTTAATGCACATGCGCATTAACCGGGCCGTAAGCACTGCCACCGGTGAGACCGCGCGGCATCGGATTTGCTCTTCGGGCAAGCGAGTTTTTTCCTGTAAATTTGATTAGAACAAGCGCGGTCAGAGAACATGAACAAGCCAGCCACGATCGATTTCGCAACAGCCACGGCGATCCGGATTCCCGCAGGCCCCGTCCAGGCGCTGCACGATCTCGTTCCCGGCGAAGCGCGCGACAGCCTGCTTGCCGTTCACGACGTCCTGCGCCGCGAGCTACCGAAGGACCCGCTTGCCATCTACGAAGCCGGCGGAGGCTCGTGCAGCGTGCTGCCGCCGGAATTGCTCGGTCGCAGCAAGGTCACCGTCGTCGACATCGACGAGGACCAGGTCCGCAACAACACCTACGCGGACGAGGCGATCCTCGGCGACGTACAGACCTACCGTTTCGGCCGCGAGACCTTCGATCTCGTGATCTGCTACAACGTGATCGAGCATCTGCCCCATGTCGACGCCGCGCTCCTGAACTTCCGCGATGCGCTCAAGCGCGGCGGCATGATCCTGATCGGCGCCCCCAATCCGCGCTCGCTGTCGGGCGTCGTCACCAAATATTCGCCGCACTGGTTTCACGTCTGGTTCTACCGGCACATCCGCGGCATCAAGGACGCGGGCCTGCCCGGCGAGCCGCCGTTCCCGACCTTCTTTCATCCGCTGGTGACGCTGCCCCGGCTCGAAGCCTTCGCGGCCGCCAACGGCCTCGAGATGGTCTACCGCCGCGAGGTCGAAAGCCCGCGCTATCCGGAGATGCGTCGGCGCAAGCCGCTGTTCGCGGCCCTCGTGGATGCCGGCGCCACCCTGCTCAATACCATGCTGTCGCGCGGCACCGACGTCCGCCGCGGCGACTATCACGTCATTCTGCGGAAGATCTGACCATCATGGCGTGCGCGCGGCCCATTGCAGGACAAAGGAAGCCTCGCGGCCGTGCCGTGCGCGGTAACGAACGGTTAATCTTCACGGAGCCCCTGCATGTCGGACGTCACGAGGACGCATCGCGGAGCGGCAAGCGTTTAAACGCTTTGTTTGCCATTTCGGTGAATAGTCCCTCGGTGAGTATGGTTAATTTTCCCTGTTGCGTTGATTGGGCCCCTATATCCCGGGGGCGTGGCGTAGAGCGAAGAGTAACCCCTCAGCCTGCGGCATTTGGAATGAAAGCTGGGGATCATGCTTGACTATAACCAGCCGATAGATCGGGCGAGAGCCGAGCCCCCGCAACAGAGATCTCAGGCCGGCTTCAACGTGCTGGAGCTCGCCAATCTGCTCTGGCGGCGCAAGGTCGCGATCGCCGCGGCTGCCCTGCTCGGCGCAACGCTTGCCGTCACCATCGGCAAGAGCATGACGCCCCGCTACACCGCCACCGCCCAGCTCTATGTCGACCCGCGCGAGCTGCAGCTCGTCGACCGCGAGCTCACGCCGCGCGCGCAGGACGTCTCCGGCATGTCCATGGTGGTGGAGAGCCAGGCGCGCCTGATCACCTCCAACAGCGTGCTGCTCCAGGTGATCCAGCAGGCGGGCCTCGACAAGGATCCGGAATTCGGCGGCGGCGGAAGTGCTAGCCCAATGTCGTCGCTGCTCGGCCTGATCGGTCTTCAACCTGCGGCGCCCTCCGCCGCGGAGAAGAAGGAAGTGCAGTTGGCGGCACTCGACGCGCTGAACCGGCACATCACCATCCGCAAGACCGAGAAGAGCTTCATCGTCGACGTCGAGGTCTGGTCGACCGATCCGGCGAAAGCGGCGATGCTCGCCAACACGCTGACCAGCGCCTATCTCGCCGAATCCCGCAACTCGCAGGCTTCGGCGGCACGGCGCGCCACCAACGATCTGTCCGGTCGCCTCAAGGAGCTGCGCGAGCGGCTGCGCAGCGCCGAGACGGCGCTCGCCACCTACAAGGCCCAGAACAATTTCGTCGGCACCCAGGACGCGCTGATCAGCGATCAGCAGCTCTCCGCCAGCAACCAACGGCTTTCCGCGGCACGCGCGGCCACGATGGATGCCCAGGCGCGGCTCGACCAGATCGAGGCGAGCCGGCGCACGGCCGCCGATGCCGGCGCGAATTCGGAGGCGCTGCAATCGCCGACCATCGCGAATCTGCGCGCGCAATATGCCGACGCCCGCAAGAAATATGCGGAGCAGGCCGGCGAGCTCGGCCCGCGCCATCCGGCGCTGCGCCAGACCGAGAAGCAGGTCGAGGATCTCAAGCGCGCCATCAGCGAGGAGATCGACCGCTTCGCCCAGTCGGCCAAGAACGATCTGACGCGCGCCCGCGACTTCGAGGCCTCGCTCAACCGGGCGCTGGAAGCGCAGAAGCGGCAAAGCGTCCAGCTCAGCCAGGCCGCCGTGCGCCTGCGCGAGCTCGAGCGCGAGGCCGATGCCAGCCGCGACGTCTACCAATCCTTCCTGAAGCGCTCGCGCGAGACCGAGGAGCAGGAGACGCTCAACACCTCGGCGGCCCGCGTGATCGGCGAGGCGACGGTGCCGCAGCGACGCTCGTTCCCGCCGGCGATGAGCCTGTTCGCTATGATCGGCTTCATCTTCGGCGCGCTCGCGGCCGCAAGCTGGTTTGTCGCGGCCGAGCTCCTGTTCGCCGGCGCGACGGCACCGGTCCCCGCACCAGCCCGCCGTGAGCGCAAGCCGGTGCCGGAGAAGGCGCGCGCGCCCGAGGTCTTGCCGGCTGCGGAAGCGCCGCGGCCTCAGCAGGCTTCGGAGCTTGCAGAAGCGGCGCAGGCGCTGCCCGAACTCGCCGCGCCGTCGCTGCAGCCAGCGATGGTCGAGAAGCCGTTGATCGAAAAGCCCTTGATCGCGCGCCTTCAGGAGGCCGACGTCATCCACACGCTCGGCGCCATTCTTGCCACCGGCGGCGGTGTCGACCTCACACGGTTGGGCTGGCCAACGTTGCGGCCGGGCTTTCCCCTGACGAAGCTGCTCAACGCCTGGCGCGACATGCGCGCTGCCGTGGCCCGGCGCGCCGAAGGCAAGGCGATGCCCGTCGTTGCGCTCGTCGGTGCCGGCGAGACCACGGGACGCAGCGTGGCTGCGCTGAATTTCGCGCTCGCAGCCGCGCGCGACGGCGCCCGCGTGCTGATGATCGATGCCGACCATCAGGCCCACGCGCTCTCGAACAAGATTAGCCGCCCCGGCAAGAGCGAGCCCAGCAGGTTCGGCTGGCTCTCGATCGGCAGCAAGGCCGCACGCGAGATCAAGACGGTCAACGGCATTTCGGTGCTGCCCGCCGGCGAAGGCGATGCCGGCAAGGCGACTGATGCGATCCGCAAGGCGATTGGTCAGGCGCGCGCGGCGGGGGGCTACGACCTCGTCGTCCTCGACGGCCCCGCGATGCCGCTTGTCGCCGGCAGCCGCAAGCTGCTCGACGAAGTCGACGCACTGGTGGCGGTGCTGCCGACCAGCCTCGACATCAATGACAGCCTGGAAGAGATCCTGGCCGGGCTCGGCCGCGCCGAGCGCAAGCTCGTCGGCGTCGTGCTCGACGAGCTCACACCGGCGGTCGAAACGCGCCAGCGAGGCAGACAATATGCTTGAGCGCCGCGTCAACATTGATGGACGGGCAGCGACGGCCGAGGTTCCGCGGATCACCGTGGGCGGGCTCCGCATGGCCGCGATCGACCTGGAAGCCACCGCCGATTTCATGATCGAGGCGACCGATCCCGACAATCGCATCGGCCGCCCGCTGTTCCTGACCTCGGCCAATGGCGAGGTTCTGGCGCGCTGCTCGACCGAGCCGCAGACCGAACGCCTGTTCCGCGCCGCCGACCTGATCAACGCCGACGGCCAGCCGCTGGTCGCCGCCTCGCGACTGCAATCCTGGTTTCCGCTGCCCGAGCGCGTTGCGACCACGGATCTGTTCCATGTGGTTGCGCGCAAGGCGGAAGCGGCCGGCCGCACTTTCTACATGTTCGGCGCCAGCGAGGACGAGAACATCGCCGCCGTCGAGAACGTCCAGAAGCTCTATCCCGACCTCAAGATCGTCGGCTACAGCCACGGCTATCTGCGCGGCGACGCGCTGCGCGCGAAGGTCGAGGAGATCAACGCGCTTGCGCCTGATTATCTATGGGTCGCGCTCGGCGTGCCCAACGAGCAGGCATTCGTGAAGGAGTTCACCCCGTACCTCACCAATGTCGGCGTTATCAAGACATCCGGCGGCCTGTTCAACTTTTTGTCGGGCAGCCGTTCCCGTGCGCCGCAATGGATGCAGAAGATCGGGCTTGAATGGGCCTGGCGCACGCTGCTCGAGCCGCGCCGCCTGTTCTGGCGCTATTTGACCACCAACCCCCGCGCGCTCTATCTTCTCTTCAGCCGCAACCGACCCGTCCGCTAAGAGAAGAGCAGAAGACGACATGACAGACCGACCGACCGTCCTCGTCACCGGGGGCGCGGGCTATATTGGCTCGCACGCCTGCCGCGCATTGACCGCCGCCGGCTATCAGCCCGTCGTTTATGACAATCTCTCGACAGGCCATCGCAGCTTCGTTGCAGGTCCCCTGGTGACGGGCGATCTGCTCGACGGCGCGGCGCTGGCGCGCGCCTTCGCCGAGCACAAGGTCACGGCGGTGATGCATTTCGCGGCCGCCAGCCTCGTCGGCGAGTCCATGACCGATCCGCAGAAATACTATGTCAACAATGTGCAGGGCACGCTGTCGCTGCTGCAGGCGATGCGCAACGCGAATTGCCACCGCATCGTGTTCTCCTCGACCGGCGCCGTCTACGGCAATGCCGATTCCAAGGAGCTGCCGGAAGACTTTCCCTGCGCACCGATCAATCCCTACGGCGCGTCGAAATGGATGATCGAGCGGATGCTGGCCGATTACCGCTCAGCCTACGGCTTCGGCGCGTTCTGCCTGCGCTATTTCAACGCCAGCGGCGCCGATCCCGCCGGCGGCATCGGCGAGCTGCGCGACAACGAGACCCATCTCATTCCCCGCGCCATGATGGCGCTGCAGGGCCATGTCGACTTCGCAGTGTTCGGCGACGACTACGACACGCCCGACGGAACCGCGATCCGCGATTACATCCACGTCACCGACCTTGCCGCAGCGCATGTCGCGGCATTGAAGCTGCTGGAAGGCGGGCATGCCGGCGGCAGCTTCAATCTGGGCACCGGCTCCGGCTTCTCGGTGCGCGAGATCCTCAATGCGATCAAGCAGGAGACCGGACGCGAGGTGCCGCACACCGTCAAGCCGCGTCGCGCCGGCGATCCGACTTATCTGGTCGCAGATCCTTCCGCTGCGAGAAAAGTGCTGAACTTCGTGCCGCGTCACTCCGACCTGCCTACGGTGATCCGCACCGCCTGGGCCTGGCACCAGAAGGCGCATCCGTTCAGACCGCGTTAGGCCATCGGCGCGCCCGCGCCTTGCTTCGCCGGGAACGGAGCGCCGCAGTCCTCAGACCACGGCGCGCTTCAGCCGTGACGCCGCGGCTTCCGTGGCGGCAATTTCGGGCTCCGGCTGGAGCGGCGGGGCGACAGGCGGCACCATCGGCCGCAGCAGCTCGGCCATCTGCCGCGCCGGCAAGGGCTTGGAGATGAGGAAGCCCTGCATCTCGTCGCAGCCATGGGTGCGCAGGAATGCCTCCTGCTCGGCGTTCTCGACGCCTTCGGCGACGACGGTCATGCCGAGCGCCTTGCCCATGCTGATGATGGCCTGCGCGATCGCCTGGTCTTCCGAATCCTGCGGCAGGTCGCGCACGAAGGAGCGGTCGATCTTGATGGTGTCGATCGGGAAGTGCTTCATCAGGGACATCGACGAATAGCCGGTGCCGAAATCGTCGATGGCGAGGCGGATGCCGCGGCTCTGGATGGCGTCGAGCACCTTGAGGGCGCGACCGACGTTGCGCATCATCATGCTCTCGGTGACTTCGAGCTGAAGCAGCACCGGCGACATGCCGCTGGCCGCCAGCGCCTCGTCGACGTCCTGCAACAGATGTTCGTCGGCGAACTGCCGCGGCGACAAATTGACCGCCATCGACACCGGCAGCAGGCCGCGGCGCTGCCAGGCCATCGCCTGCGCGCAGGCCTCGTTGAGGACCCAGCGGCCGATCGGCACGATCAGCCCGGTTTCCTCCGCGAGCGGAATGAACTGCGCCGGCGAGATGCTGCCGAGATCGGGATGGGTCCAGCGCAGCAGCGCCTCGACGCCGGTGATCTGGCCGGTCTCCATCTCCACCTTGGGCTGGTAGTTCAGCGAAAACTGCCCGCGCTCGAGCGCCCGGCGCAGCGCGCTCTCCAGCGACAGACGCTCGATCGACTGCGTCTTCACTTCCTTGGAGAAGAAGCGATAGCCGTTCTTGCCGTCTTCCTTGGCGAGATACATCGCCATGTCGGCGTTCTTGGTCAGCGTCTGCGCGTCCGAGCCATTCGCCGGATACATCGCGATGCCGATCGACGCCGTGGTGTGGCACTCGTGCCCGGCCAGCTCCATGGGCTGGGCAAGCGCGGTCAGGAGTTCGGTCGCGATGCGCTGAACGTCGTCGATCTCGCCGCACTGGTCGAGGATCACCACGAACTCGTCGCCGCCGAGCCGCGCCACCACGTCGCTGGTCCGCAGCGCGCCGCGCAGGCGGTTTGCGACTTCGAGCAGCAGCAGATCGCCGGCCTCGTGCCCGAGTGAATCGTTGATGACCTTGAAGCGGTCGAGGTCGATGAACAATACCGCAAAGCGGTGATCGTGACGCTCTGCCGTGTCGATCGCCTCGCGCAGAAGCGCATTGAAGGTCTCGCGGTTCGGAAGGTCGGTCAGGCTGTCGTGCGAGGCGAGGTATTCGATCCGCTCGTCCGCCTGGTTCTTGGCGTCGGCGCGATCGAAATTCTCCATCGCAAAGGAGACGTTGTCGGCCAGACGCTGCAACAGCTCGACGAACTCGGTCGTGAAGCTGGCGGGCTCGGTCGACATGTAGATCATGACGCCGACCGCCTGGTCGTGAACGACGAGCGGAAACGCCGCGCCCGAGCGCGCGCCGTCGCCGCGCACGATGGCGTGGAAGGCGCTCACACGCTGGTCGTTGAGATAGTCGTTGCTGATGCAGGGCTGGCGCGTACGGAACGCCGTGCCGCTCATTCCGCGCCCTTCCGGCCGCTCCGGATCGATGGAGAGACGGACGTTGCGCGTGGTGTCGGCGGACGGGCCGGCACTCGCCACGATCTCCAGCTGATCGCTGTCGGCCTTGGCCAGGGCAATCGTCGTCGAGGTGAACTTGGCACCGTTCGAGGCCGCAAGGCACACGAGATCGAACAGTTCGGCGCGCGACTTCGCCCGCATGATCGCCTCGTTGGTCGCGCTCAGGGACGCGAACATGCGCGTCAGGCGCTCCTTCTGCGCCTCGGTGCGGGCCTTTTCCTCGGCCCGATCGAAATTGTCGAGGGCGAAGGAGACGTTCTCGGCGAGGCGTCCCAGCAATTCGACCAGATCGGGCGTGAATGTATTCTCTTCAGATGCGAGGAAAAGCAGGATGCCGATGGGCTCCTGGCCTGTCTTCAGAAGCGGGAAGCTGGCGGCCGCGCGCGTTCCGTCCTCGACCGCCTTCGTCCGCCAGTACATGGACCGCGGCTCGTTCAGATAGTCATTCATGACACTGGGCCGGCGATTCCGGAGCGAGGCCCCGATGATGCCCTGGGCCTCGGGATGGCCGGGGGAGATATTGCAGGTCCGTCCGGCCATCTGCTCCTGCAGACGCCCCTTCACCGCGACGACACGAACGATTTCGTTGCCCTTGTCGATGATGCCGATCGTGGCCGAGGCAAACACGTCGCCGAGGACGGCAGCCTGGCAAGCGGCCTCGAACAATTCCTCGCGCGTCTTGGCGCGGATGATGGCTTCATTGGTTGCGCTGAGCGCCTCGAACATTCCGGTCAGGCGGTTACGCTGCTTGTCCGCCTGCGCCTTCTCCTCGGCGCGCTCGAAACTTTCCAGCGCGAAGGCGACATTGGCCTGAAGCTTGCGCAGCAATTCGACGAATTCATCCGTGAAGGTGCCGCGCTCCGGAGAGTTGAACAGGAATACGCCCTCGATCCGATCGCCGTTGAACAGCGGCAGCGCCGCAGAGGACGCGATGCCGGTGCGGCGGGCGCTGGCGTGCCACGGCGCGATACGCTCGTCGGCGAGCACGTCGTTGCTGACGGCGGGCTGGCGCGTGCGGAAGGCGGTGCCGGTCAGGCCGCGGCCTTCCGGCACGTCCTCGGAGGTTGAGAACTTGAAATTGCGAACATGGTCCGCGTTCGGCCCGTAGCTGGCGACGACGCGCAGCAGCTCGGCGTCATGGTCGACCAGCGCGATGTTGGCCGAGGTGAACTTGGCGCCCTTCGCGGTCGCCTCGCAGACGAGGTCGAACAGCTCGGCGCGCGACCGCGCCCGCAGGATCGCCTCGTTGGTGGCGCTGAGCGCCGCATACATGCGCGCCAGCCGTTCCTCTTCCGCGGCAATTCTGGCCTTCTCGGACACCCGGTCGAAATTCTCGATTGCGAACGAGACGTTCTCGGCCATGCGCAGCAGCAGCGCAACGACTTCCTCGTCCTTGGCCCATGACTTGCTGATGAAGAACAGGACGATGCCGACGCTCTCGCCAAACTTGATCAGCGGAGCGGCTACACAGGCCGCGACACCCGTATTCACATTGGCCTGCTCCCACAGCGTTCCCTTCGTGCGGCTGACGAGGTCGTCCTCGACAAGGGGCCTTTGGCTGCGGAAGACGTTGCCGGAGATGCCGCGGCCATAGGGGTTGGCGGCATCGACGGAATATTTGGTCTGGGCGACCAGCTCCAGATTCGGGCCGGTGCCGGCGACTGGCTTCAGCCAGTGGGTGTCCCGCTCCTTCAGCAGGACGATGGTCGCGAGCGACTTGCCGCCATGGACGGAGGCGTCGCACACGAGCTGGTACAGCTCCTGCTCGGTCTTGGCGCGCAGAATGGCCTCGTTGGTGGCGCTGAGGGCGCCGAACATGCGGTTGAGACGCCGCGTCGCCCGCTCGCTGGCTTGCTGCGCGGTGTCGCGCGCGAAATTGTCCAGCGCATAGGAAATGTTGGCCGACATGCGCTCGAACAGCGCGACCATCTGCTCGTTCAGCGAATTGGGCTCGCTGCGGGTCACCAGCAACACGCCGACACTCTTGCCGTTGCAGAGCAGCGGCAACGCCGCCGCCGCACCGATATGGGCCGCAGCCGCGCCTGCGCGCCACGCCAGCGAGCGCGGATCATTCAGATAGTCGTTGCTGATGCACAGCTTCTGATCGCGAAACGCCTCGCCCCCCACACCCGATCCTTCGGGCGTGCCGGCTTCCGTGGTGATGACGATCGAGCGCAATCGCTCGATGTCATCGCCGCAGCCCGCCGCAAACCGCAGGCGGCGGCCGTCCGGTTCGACCAGGAACACCGCCACGGCCAAGAAGTCCCCGCTCGAAAACCCGGCGTCGCAGACCTTCTGGTACAGCTCGTCCGGCGATTTCGCATAGAGGATCGCCTCGTTGATGGCGCTCAACGCCGCAAAGGTGCGCGCGAGTGTCGTCGGCACGATCTCAGCTCCCGGGCATTCTGCCTATTTCTCCCGGTGACTTTATGAACGGCCATCGCCTAAGTGGTCGTTATTGCGCGCTGCAAACCCTCAATCAAAGTGAACGAGCTGCGAACGACCTGCGCCAAACTGCAGGAAATACCGCCGCACGGGACGATTCGCCGACCAATGGCGGCTCTCTTTACGATTTTGCAGCCCTGTATTGGTTTACGGGAGATTGATATCGCAGCTGCGCTTTGAGACGATGGCTTCAACAACCCGCGCCGCCAAGGGCGGGGATCTCGAGGGAACGCCATGCCGATCGTCAAGGCCGATCGCCTCACGCGCGTCAGCGCCGCCCTGCTCCGCGCCGCCGGGGCCTCCGAGGAAGAAGCCGATGCGGTCGCAATCGGCTGCGTCAATGCCAATCTGGCGGGCCACGATTCGCACGGCGTGATCGCCGTTCCCACCTATATCGACCGCATCAAGGCCGGGCACATCGTTCCCGGCGCCGAATGGACCATCGTCCAGGAATCGCCGACCACGACCGTGATCGACGGCCATTGGGGCTTTGGCTTCCACGTCAACGCCAAGGCGATGGCGCTGACGATCGAGAAGGCGAAGACCGCGAACGTCGCCGCCTGCACCGTGTTCCGGCAGAGCCATGTCGGTCGCCTCGCCGCCTATCCCTTGATGGCGATGCGCGAGGGCATGATCGGGATCGCGACGGCGGATTCCGGCCGTTCACCGAAGCACGTGGCACCGTTCGGCGGCAAGGAGGCGCGGCTCGGCACCAACCCGATCTCGATCGCGGTGCCGTCCGATCTCGAGACGCCGTTCTATCTGGACATGGCGACATCGGCGGTCGCGGCCGGCAAGATCCAGCTTGCCGTCGCTCGCGGCGAAGAGATTCCAACGGGGTGGATCATCGACGCCGAGGGACGGCATACCACCGACCCAACCCAATACCGCAAGGGCGGCGCGCTGCTGCCGCTCGGCGGCACCGAGGGCTACAAAGGCAGCGGCCTCGCCGCCATGGTCGAGGTGCTCTGCGGCCTGCTCACCGGTCTCGGCTTCGGCGTCGAGCCGACGGGGCGGCACAATGACGGCTGCTTCATGGCTGTGTTCAACGTCGCCGCGTTCCGTCCGCTGAAGGAGTTCAAGCGCGAGGTCGCGGAGTTCGCGCGTTATCTGAAATCGACGCCGCCCTCCGAGGGCAGCAAGGGCGTCTACTATCCCGGCGAGATCGAGGGCCTGCGCGAGCAACAGCGCCTGCGCGACGGCATCGAAATCGAGGATGCGACCTGGGAAAAGCTGCGCGTGCTGGCGCGCGAATACCGGCTCGACACCGTCCTCGATCTGTCCTGACGCAATCCGGAGAACAGCAACATGAACCGGCAGATGGTCCTGGTCGGCTTCCTCCAGGCGCAGAATTGCACCAATTTGCCGAGCTCCTGGCGGCATCCGGACTCACGCGACGATTCGATGTCCGCCGATTACTATCAGGAGATCGCCAAAATCCTCGAAGCCGGCAAGTTCCACATGGCCTTCTTCGATGACCGCCTGGCGATGCCGGACCGTTACGGCAACGACCACGCCCACACCGTCGAATACGGCATCCGCTGCGTGAAGATGGATCCGCTGATCGTGCTGACCACGATGGGCATGGTCACCGACAAGCTCGGCCTGGGCGCAACCTGCTCGACCACCTATTACGAGCCGTTCGACGTCGCCCGCCGCTTCGCCACGCTCGATCTGATGTCCGGCGGACGCGCGGGCTGGAACGTCGTGACCTCGCTGAACGACGGCGAAGCCCTCAACATGGGACGCGACTCCCATCCCGAACATGACTCGCGCTACGACAAGGCCGACGAGTTCATGGAGGTCGTGCTCGGCCATTGGGACACCTGGGAAGACGGCGCGTTGATCATGGACAAGAAGAGCGGCCGCTTTGCCGATCCGACCAAGGTGAAGCGGCTCGATCACAAGGGACCGGCGTTCAAGTCGCGCGGGCCGTTCACCGTGCCGCGCTCGCAGCAGGGTCACCCCGTGATCATCCAGGCGGGGGCATCCGGTCGCGGCCAGCGCTTTGCCGGGCGATGGGGCGAGGTGATCTTCACCGCCGCGCGCAATCTCGCGGCCGCCAAGGAAGGCTACGCGGCGGTGCGCAACCAGGCCGCCAAGGCCGGCCGCGATCCCGAACAGATGTTTCTCTGCAACCTGACGACGCCGGTCTGCGCGGCGACCAAGGCCGAGGCCGAGGACAAGATGGCGCTGATCAACAAGCTGCCGCTGCAGATCGACGCGCTGTCGCTGCTCGCCGAAGCGCTCAACTACGACTTCGCGTCCAAGGATCTCGACGAGCCTCTGACGACGGACGAGTTGAAGAGCATGCAGGGCATCCTCGGCATCCGCGACGGCGTGCTGAAGAATTCAGGCAAGAGCAATCCGAGCGCGCGGGACTTCGTGACGTTCTCCGGCCGCGGCCAGGTGCAGGACGCTATGGTCGGCGGCCCCAAGGAGATCGCCGACAGGCTGGAAGAGATGTTCGTCGAGCGCGGCTGCGACGGCCTTGTCATCGCGGCGACCTATGTGCCCGGCTCCTACGCCGACTTCGTCCAGCACGTGGTGCCGGAATTGCAGCGCCGCGGCCTGTTCCAGAAGGAGTATCGCGGCAAGACGCTGCGGGAAAATCTCGGGCTGAAGCGGCCGGCGGCCGGCGCCTGGAAGGTGCAGCCGCGCGATGCCGCGGAATAACGGGAGGCTCCGACATGCGCTGGCTGAAATTCACCACCGCGGGCAAGACCTCCTGGGGAATCATCGAGGGTGACAAGGTGATCGCCGTCGACGGCGATCCCTTCGGCGAGTGGCAGCGCACCGCGCGCACGCATGCGCTCGGCGCCGTCAAGATCGAGCTGCCGCTGATCCCGCGCACCTTCTATTGCGTCGGCTTGAACTACCTCAAGCACCTGAAGGAGGCCGCCGACAAGGCCGGCACCGTGCCGGCCGTGCCGGACCGTCCCGAGATCGGCTACCGCGCTCAGAACGCGCTGATCGCGCATGACGAGGACGTGGTGATCCCCTCCTTTGCGACGGAGAAGATCCACTATGAGGGCGAGCTCGTCGTCGTCATCGGCAAGAAAGTGAAGCACCTTACCAAAGAGAACGCGATGGATTGCGTGTTCGGCTACACCATCGGCAACGACGTCAGCGAGCGCAGCTGGCAGAAGGCCGATCGCAGCCTGTGGCGCTCCAAGAATGCCGACACGTTCAAGCCGATGGGGCCGTGGATCGAGACCGCGGCCGAGCTCGAACAGATGGAAACGGTCGTCCGCGTCAACGGCAAGGAAACCAACCGCTTCGCGACCGCCGACATGATCTTCGGCGTGGTGCCGTTCCTGGTCGAGCTGACGAAGTATTTTACGCTGTGGCCAGGCGACGTGATCTGGATGGGCACGGACGGTGCATCGCCTGATATCAGGCACGGCGATGTCGTGGAGATCGACATCAGCGGCGTCGGCACGTTGCGCAACAGGTTCGTGCGGGAGCAACGGTAGCCGCATTTGCGGTGCCTTAAGGTGGACAAAGGCGCTCTTGCGCCGTGCCCACGATCTCGTTCGATCGCGGAAAATACGTGGGCACGCTTCGCTTTGCCTACCCTACAAGACCTCCCTCAAAACGGCAGCGCCACGCTCGTCTTGATCTCCTTCAGCACCACGTTGCTGCGGACATAGCGGATGCCGGGGATGCGGAACATGAACTCGTCGAGGAAGCGGTTGTAGGCCGCCATGTCCTGCACGACGACACGCAGATGATAATCGGCATCGCCCGTGGTCGCGAAACATTCCAGCACCTCGCGGCGCGTCGTGACCCTGGCCACGAATTCATCGACGAATTTCGCGTCATGCCGTTCCAGCGAGACGTGGAGGATGGCGGACATCGCAAAGCCCGCCTGCTCTCGCGCGACCAGCGCTGCATAGCCCCGGATGACGCCGGCCTCCTCCAGCGCCCGCACGCGGCGCCAGCAGGCCGAGGTGGACATGCCGACCTCGTCGGCGAGTTGCTGGTTGGTGGCTCGCCCATCCCTCTGCAGATGGCCGAGTATTCGCGCGTCCTGTTCTTCGATCATGATGGCCTCCCCAGCCGGAAACCTCTACCAAATTTGACGCTATTTTGCAAAATTCTACCGAATCCGCGATTGAAGTGGGATAAATAGGTAAGACCTACCAGCCTCCGAGGCATAACCTTCCACGATCAGGCAGGATGCCGCGCGAGGTCCGCCATGGACGCCATTCCGTCACTCGACACTTACGATCTCTCCGACCGCTACGATCGCGAGGAGGGCCGCGTCTTCCTCACGGGCACGCAGGCCATCGTCCGCATCGCGCTCGACCAGGCGAGGCGTGACCGCGCGAGCGGCCTCAACACCGCGGGCTTCATCTCCGGCTATCGCGGCTCGCCGCTCGGCGGCGTCGATCTCGAGCTGTGGCGCATCCAGGAGCGGCTGAAGCGGGACCGCATCGAATTTCTTCCCGCCGTGAACGAAGACCTCGCAGCCACCGCGGTGCTCGGCTCGCAGCAGGTCGAAACGCAAGGCGATCGCGAGGTCGATGGCGTGTTCGGTCTCTGGTACGGCAAGGGCCCCGGCGTCGATCGCTCCGGCGACGCGCTCAAGCACGGCAATGCCTACGGCTCCTCCCCGCATGGCGGCGTGCTGGTCGTTGCCGGCGACGACCACGGCTGCGTCTCCTCCTCGATGCCGCACCAATCCGACGTCGCCTTCATGAGCTGGTTCATGCCGACGCTGCATCCCGCCAGCGTCAGCGAGTATCTGGAATTCGGCGAGTATGGCTACGCGCTGAGCCGCTTCTCCGGCATGTGGGTCGGCTTCAAGGCGATCTCCGAGATCGTGGAATCAGGCGCCTCCGTCGCGCTACGCCGTCCGCGTGCCTTCCGCACACCCGACTTCGCGCCGCCGCCCGATGGACTGCACTATCGCTGGCCCGATTTGCCGGGCCCGCAGATCGAGGAACGGCTGGAGGCCAAGAAGCATGCGGTCTACGCCTTCGCCAAGGCCAATCCGATCGACCGCCACATTTACGATATTCCAGGCGCGACCTACGGCATCGTCACCACGGGCAAGGCGCATCTCGATCTGATGGAAGCGCTGCGGCTGATGGGCCTCGATGAAGCCGCCTGCCGCAGCATCGGCATCGACATCTACAAGGTCGGCATGGTCTGGCCGCTGGCGCTGCATGACGCCATGGCCTTCGTGAAGGGCAAGCGCGAGATCCTCGTGGTCGAGGAGAAGCGCGGCATCATCGAAAGCCAGTTCAAGGAATATTTCTACGACTATCCCGGCAGCAAGCCCGAGCGCATGGTGGGCAAGCACGATGAAACCGGCGCACGGCTGATCTCCTGGATTGGTGAATTGTCGCCGCGCGCGCTTGCGTCCGTGCTGGCTCGGCGGCTCGACCCGATGTTTCCAGGCCTCAATCTGGCCGCGCGTGCAGCCGCGCTGTTGCCGGAGGCGGCCCGCACCATCAACGTATCAGGCGCAACGCGCACGCCCTATTTCTGCTCGGGTTGCCCGCACAACACCTCGACCAAGGTGCCCGAGGGGTCGAAGGCGCTGGCCGGCATCGGCTGCCATTTCATGGCGAGCTGGATGGACCGCGAGACGTCGTCGCTGATCCAGATGGGCGGCGAAGGCGTGAACTGGGCGGCTTCGTCGCGCTTCACCGGCCACAAGCACGTTTTCCAGAATCTCGGCGAAGGCACCTACTACCATTCTGGCTCGATGGCGATCCGGCAGGCGATCGCCGCCGGGGCGAACATCACCTACAAGATCCTGTTCAACGACGCCGTCGCGATGACAGGCGGCCAGCCGGTCGACGGCCCCGTCAGCGTGCATGCCATCGCGCACAGCGTCCGCGCCGAAGGCGTGGCGCGCATCGCGCTGGTCTCCGACGATCCCGCGCATTTCAGCCCGGCGGACCTGCCCGGCGGCGTCACCATTCATCCCCGCGAGGAAATGGATGCCGTGCAGCGCGAGCTGCGCGATATCCCCGGCGTCTCGGTCCTGATCTACCAGCAGACCTGCGCCACCGAGAAGCGGCGCCGGCGCAAGCGCGGGCTGATGGCCGATCCCAGGCGCTTTGCCTATATCAACGATCTCGTCTGCGAAGGCTGCGGCGACTGTTCGGTCGAATCCAACTGTCTCAGCGTCGAGCCGAAGGAGACGCCGTTCGGCCGCAAGCGCCAGATCAACCTGTCGTCCTGCAACAAGGATTTCTCCTGTCTCAACGGCTTCTGCCCGAGCTTCGTCACCGTCGAGGGCGCCACGCGGCGGAAGAAGGGTGCAAGCCAGATCGACGCGGCCAGCCATGCGGCCACGCTTCCCCTGCCCTCCTCCATGTCGCTCGATCGCCCCTATGACCTGCTCGTGACCGGCGTCGGCGGTACCGGCGTGATCACCGTCGGCGCCCTGATCGGCATGGCCGCGCATCTGGAGCGCCGTGGCGTTTCGGTGCTGGACTTCACCGGCTTTGCGCAGAAGTTCGGACCCGTGCTGAGCTATATTCGCCTCGCACCGTCTCCCGAGGGCCTGAACCAGGTTCGCATCGACCAGGGCGCTGCCGATGCGCTGATCGGCTGCGATCTGGTCGTCAGCTCTTCGCCGAAGGCATCCGGCACCTATCGCCGGGGCACGCGCGCCGCGGTCAACACCGCGGAGATGCCGACCGGCGACGTCGTCCGCTTCCGCGATGCCGATCTCGCCTCCTCCGCCCGCCTGCGCGCCATTGGCCAGGTCGTCGGCGAGCACAATCTCGGCACGCTCGATGCCAATGCGCTTGCCGATCGGCTGCTCGGCGACACCGTCTATGCCAATATCATCATGCTCGGCTTTGCCTGGCAGTGCGGGCTGATCCCGATTTCGCTCGCCGCGCTGCTGCGCGCGATCGAGCTCAACGGCGTCGCAGTCGAGCGCAACAAGCAGGCCTTTGCCTGGGGCCGGATCGCGGCTTCCGATCCGGACTTCCTGCCGAAGCCGAACGAGGCGCCCACAACCGAGACGCTCGACCAGATCATCGACCGTCGCGCCGACTTTCTCATCGCCTATCAGGACAGCAGCTATGCGGCGCGCTACCGAGCGACCGTCGCAAGGGTCCGCCATGCCGAAGCGGCTCTGAACAGCGAGGCTTTGACCGAGGCCGTCGCACGCGCCCTGTTCAAGCTGATGGCCTACAAGGACGAATACGAGGTGGCGCGCCTGCACATGAAGAGCGGATTCCTCGATGTGCTGAGACGCGAATTCGAGGACGGCTTCAAAGTCCAGTACCATCTCGCACCGCCATTCCTGCCGTCGCAGCGCGACGCACGCGGGCGTCCGCGCAAGCGCGCCTTCGGCCAGTGGATCCAGATGCCGCTCGCCGCGCTCGCGCGATTGAAGGGGCTGCGCGGAACGCCGTTCGATCCGTTCGGCTACACCTCCGAGCGGCGCACCGAACGCGAACTGATCGCCTGGTATGAAGGTCTGATCGAACGGATGCTCGGCGAGCTCGGTACGGCGCGTCTGCCGGATCTCGTCGCGATTGCAAAGGCGCCGATGGAGATCCGCGGCTACGGCGCGGTCAAGGACATCGCGATCGGGAAGGCGAAGACGGAGGTCGGGCGGCTGCTCGACGAACTCCGTGGACCAGCGCCGGCAAGGATGCGCGCCACCGGCTGACGCAAAGCCGTGTCCACGAGGCAAGGGCGCCTTTGCCCACCCCCTGGCCTGCCGCCGCGCCGCTCATGAATACGGGTTGATCAGCTTCTGCTGCTCGGCGCTGTGATGCACGAGCAGGTCGATGAAGGTCCTGACCTTTGCCGACAGATGATGCCGATGCGGATAGACCGCGTTCATGGACAGCTCGACGGTCCGATATTCCGGCAACAGACGCACGAGGCGGCCGGCCTCGAGGTCGTCCTGAATCAGAAACCCTGCCATCAGGCACACGGCGGCCCCCTCCAGCGCGACCTTCCGCAACGCTTCCCCGCTGTTGGTGACGAAGCTGCCCGAGATTCGCACCGAAGCCGGTGCGCCCTTGCGATCGAGGAAGTGCCATTCATCGCCAAACGGATAGTTCAGGTGACGACCGCAATTATGCGTGGTGAGCTCGTCGAGTTTCTGCACCCGGCCGTGCCTCTCGATGTAATCGTGGGAGCAGCACAGCACGTGGCGCCAGGTGGCGAGGCTCCGCACGATCAGGCTCGAATCCGGCGGCGGGGTCATGCGCAGGGCAACATCGTAGCCTTCCTCGATGAGATCGACGTCGGCCTCGCCCATGCGCAGATCGATCTTGAGCTCCGGATAGGTGGACAGCAGCTTCGCCACCACCGGCGTCACGAACGGCACCATATGGGTGGCGACGTGGATGCGCAGCGTGCCGCGGGGCACTGACTGCAATTCGCCGGCAATGTCATCGGCCTGTTCGATGTCCGCGAGGATCTGGACGCAGCGATCGTAATAGGCCTTGCCGATCTCCGTAAGGTTGACCTTGCGCGTGGTGCGATGAAGCAGCCTCACCCCAAGCCGGTCTTCCAATGCCTGGACGTGATTGCTCACCATGGTGGTCGACATGTTGAGCTTGCGGGCTGCTGCGGAGAAGCCGCCGGTCTCGACCACGCGGCTGAACACTTCGAGGCTGGTCAATCGGTCCATGGCTGCGTGATTGTCCGCTCTTGATCGATAATCGCTGGGGATTCTCCTCGATTATCTATCAGATCCTGCATACCGGTCCCACCCCGCCCAGAGCTTTGCGTGCGGCAGGACCCAGGCCCGTTAGCAGCAATCGTACGACAGGGACGGCAATCGCTCTGGCGCAGTCGCCGGGCTGGTTCGGTACATCATCCGGGTCAAGACGCAGCCTCGGACTATCCGCTGCTGGTGGATAATCCTTCCTGCAATTCGCCAATTATCGCTTGAACTGGAAAGGCCGATATTCACGGCGAGCCGAAAGGGAAGACCGCCATGTCCGAGATGCCCCGCACCGAAAACTTTCAGCAAGCAACTGAAATCACTGCCGATTATTCCAAGGCGCGGCCGAGTGCCCCGCCCCGGAATATGGTTCGGCGCGCAGCGCTGGTGCTTGCGCTGCTCGCGGGCACGGCGACCGTGGCTTATTACGGGCACGACTACTGGACCAACGGCCGCTACCTCGAGACGACCGATGACGCCTATGTGAAGGCGGACTCCACGATCGTCGCACCAAAGGTCTCCGGCTATATCGCCAAGGTGCTGGTCGGTGACAACGAGAAGGTCAGAGCCGGCCAGCTTCTCGCCAAGATCGACGATCGCGACTTCAGGGCGGCCCTGGAGCAGGCACGCGCCGACGTCGCCGCCGGCGAAGCCTCGGTGCGCAACATCGATGCCCAGCTCGAACTCCAGCAACCGATCATCGAGCAAAGCACCGCCGATGTTGCGGCAGCGGACGCCAATCTCAAATTCGCGCAGGAGGAGCGCGCCCGCTACGACGATTTGATGAAGTCGGGCTCCGGCACCATCCAGCGCGCACAGCAGACAGACGCGGCACTGCGCGCCAGCAGCGCGCAGCTGCAGCATGCCAAATCCGGCCTCGTGGCCGCGCAACGCAAGGTCGACGTGCTCACCACCCAGCGCGCCCAGGCCGCGGCCCAGCTGGAACGGGCCCGCGCGGTCGCACAGCAGGCGGCGCTGAACCTGTCCTATACCGAGATCACTGCGCCGGTCGACGGCACGGTCGGTGCCCGCGCATTGCGGGTCGGCCAATACGTCCAGGCCGGCACGCAATTGATGGCCGTGGTGCCGCTCGATGCGGTCTATGTCGTCGCGAACTTCAAGGAGACGCAGCTGACACATGTGCGCCCCGGCCAGCCGGTCGAGCTGCACGTCGACAGTTTCCGTAGCAAGACCCTGCGCGGCCATGTCGACAGCCTGTCGCCGGCCAGCGGGCTCGAATTCGCGCTGCTGCCGCCGGACAACGCCACCGGCAACTTCACCAAGATCGTGCAGCGTGTTCCCGTGAAGATCGTGCTCGACGACCACAGCCTGATCGGCCTGCTGCGCCCCGGCATGTCGGCGGTGCCGACCGTCGACACCAAGCAGACGGTGCTGGCAGAGCGCGACACCGCAAAGCGTCTGGCTGACAACGCCCCTCGCCGCAACGGCGGTTGAAGCCGGAAGGCTCCGGCGGGATTGTCAAATCCTGCCGGATGATCCTTCCGGGACTTCCTCGATGATCGAAACCACCTGCCTGACGCATCCTGTCTCCGTACCCGAGACGAGGCTTCCATGAGCACGCTTCAACCGACAGTCAACGCCGCATCCATCGGCAACATCCCCGCGCCCGCCGCTCCCGCGACGCCGGCGGTGTCGGCAAGAACCTGGATCGCGGTGATCGGCGCGACGCTCGGCGCCTTCATGGCGGTGCTGAACATCCAGATCGTCAACGCCTCGCTCGCGGACATTCAGGGCGCAATCGGCGCCGGTATCGACGACGGCGGCTGGATCTCCACCTCTTATCTGATCGCGGAGATCGTCGTGATCCCGCTCTCGGGCTGGCTCGCGCAGGTCTTCTCGATCCGGATCTATCTTCTCAGCAACGCGGTCCTGTTCCTGCTGCTGTCGGCGGCTTGCGCGCTGGCGCAGGACCTGCCGCAGATGATCGTGCTGCGCGCCGTGCAGGGGTTCACCGGCGGCGTTCTGATCCCGATGGCGTTCACGCTGATCATCACGCTGCTGCCGCGCGGAAAACAGCCGGTCGGTCTTGCGTTGTTCGCGCTGTCCGCGACGTTCGCTCCAGCGATCGGCCCGACCATCGGCGGCTATCTCACCGAGAATTTCGGCTGGGAGTACATCTTCTACGTCAACCTCGTGCCCGGCGCGGTCATGGTCGGCATGCTCTGGTACGCGCTCGAGGCGAAGCCGATGAAGCTGGCGCTGCTGCGCGAGGGCGACTGGGCCGGCATCATCACCATGGCAATCGGGCTCTCCGCGCTCCAGACCGTGCTCGAGGAAGGCAACAAGGACGACTGGTTCGGCTCGCCCTTCATCGTCAAGCTCAGCGTGATCGCGGTCGCGGCGCTGACGGCCTTCTTCATCATCGAACTCACGGTGAAGAAACCGTTGCTCAATCTGCGCCTGCTCGCCCGCCGCAATTTCGGCTTCGGCATGCTGGCGAACTTCCTGCTCGGCGTCGCGCTGTACGGCTCGGTGTTCATCCTGCCGCAATATCTGGCGCGCATCCAGGGCTACAACGCGGAGCAGATCGGCATGGTGCTGGCCTGGACCGGGCTGCCGCAGCTCGTGCTGATCCCGCTGGTGCCGCGCCTGATGCAGAAATTCGACGCGCGCATCGTGATCGGCGTCGGCTTCGTGCTGTTCTCGGCCTCGAATTTCATGAACATCTATATGACCAGCGACTACGCCGCCGACCAGCTGCTGTGGCCCAACGTCGTCCGCGCCATCGGTCAGGCGCTGGTGATGGCACCGTTGTCGGCGGTCGCGACCGCCGGCATCGAAGCCGAAAATGCGGGGTCCGCCTCCGGTCTGTTCAACATGATGCGCAATCTCGGCGGCGCCGTCGGCATCGCTCTGCTGCAAACCGTGCTGACCAAGCGCGAGCAATATCACTCCAACGTGCTGATGCAGTCGGTCTCGGTGTTCGAGCAGGCCACCCGCACGCGACTGGAACAGCTCACGCAATATTTCGTCAACCACGGCGTTCTCGACCGTGCAGACGCCGCGCATCGTGCCTATGTCGCGGTCGGCCGTATCGTGCAGAAGCAGGCTTACATCTTCGCCTTCAGCGACACCTTCTACCTGCTCGGCATGGCGCTGATCGTCGCTCTGGTCGCCGTGTTCTTCCTGAAGAAGCCCGGCCAGACTTCAGCCGGCGGAGCCCATTGATCCCACCCTAGGAAGCAAGGAGAACGACCATGAAGCCTCGCATGAACTACTACCAGGCCGCGCCCGACACCATCAAAGCGCTGATGGCGCTGGAAGAGCAGATCCAGTCGACGGGGCTCGAGAAATCGCTGATCGAGCTGGTCAAGATCCGCGCATCCCAGATCAACGGCTGCGCCTTCTGCATCAACATGCACACCGAGGACGCCCGCAAGCGCGGCGAGACGGAGCAGCGCATCTATCTGCTCAACGCCTGGCGCGAATCTCCGCTGTACTCCGACCGCGAGCGCGCGGCGCTGGCCTGGACGGAAGCCGTGACGCTGATCTCAGAGACGCACGCGCCCGATGACGTCTATGAACAGGTTCGCGCGCAATTCTCCGACGCGGAGACGGTGAACCTGACCATGCTGATCGGCGCCATCAACGCCTGGAACAGGATTGCGATCGCGTTCCGCGTGGTCCATCCGGTGAAGGTAAAGGCGTCGGTGGCGTGAGCCAACCACAACGACAGTCTTGTCAGGTAGGCAAAGGCGCACTTGCGCCGTGCCCACCATCTTCCATGAATTCGAAGGACGTGGGCACGCTTCGCGTTGCCCACCCTACGGCAGCTGAGCGTGTGGCCTAGACCGCCGTCGCCTTGGCGAACTCCACGTAGATTTCGCGCAGGCGCGTCGCCATCGGGCCGGGCTTGCCGTCACCGACCTTCTTGCCGTCGATCGCGATCACCGGCTGGACGAACAGCGAGGCCGAGGTGGCAAAGGCTTCCTTTGCAGCCAGCGCTTCCTCGACCGTAAAGGAGCGTTCCTCGACGCGGAGCTGACGCTCTTCGGCGAGTGCCACCACCGCCTTGCGGGTGCAGCCCGGCAGGATCGCGTTGGAGTTCTTGCGGGTGACGATGACGTCGTCCTTGGTGAGGATGAACGCCGAGGACGAACCGCCCTCGGTGACGTAGCCGTCTTCCAGCATCCAGGCCTCGCCCGCGCCGGCTTCGGCCGCCGCCTGCTTCGCCAACACCTGCGCCAGCAACGCCACGCTCTTGATGTCGCGGCGCTCCCAGCGGATGTCGGGCACCGTGATCACGTTGATGCCGGTCTTGGCCGAGGCCGCGTTGATGATGTCCTTTTCCGACGTGAACATCACGAGGCTCGACTTGACGTCCCCCTTGGGGAAGGCGAAGTCGCGGCCCTTGTCGGCGCCGCGCGTGACCTGGAGGTAAACGAGGCCGTTCGCGAGCTTGTTGCGCGCGATCAGCTCCTTCTGCAGCTCGGTGATGCGCTCGAGCGTCTCCGGCAGCTTCAGCTTGATCTCGCCGACCGACCGCTCCAGCCGCGCCAGATGCGAGGCGTTGTCGACCAGCTTGCCGTCGAGCACCGCCGAGACCTCGTAGATGCCGTCGGCGAACAGGAAGCCGCGATCGAGGACCGAGATTTTGGCGTCCGAGAGCGGGACGAATGAGCCGTTGACGTAGGCGATCGGGTCCAAGGCAGGTCTCCTGGCCGGCAAAGGGGGATTCGGCGCGCTTATACGCCAGTTAAGGGGAGCAAGCACCCTCGTTTTGTCATTCCGGGGCGGCGCGAAGCGACGAGCCCGGAATCCATCTCACCTCATGTACTGCCGCCCGATGGATTCTCAGGTGCGCAATTGCGCACCATAGCTCGCGACTGCGTCGCGCCCCGGAATGACAAAGAGCTAATGCGACAGAATCTTGGACAAGAACTTCTGCGCGCGGTCGCTGCGCGGCTTGCCGAAGAAGTCTTCCTTCGCCGCGTCCTCGACGATCTCGCCGCGGTCCATGAAGATCACGCGATTGGCCACTTTGCGGGCAAAGCCCATCTCGTGGGTGACAACCATCATGGTCATGCCTTCATGAGCGAGGTCCACCATGACGTCGAGCACCTCGCTGACCATTTCCGGGTCGAGCGCCGAGGTCGGCTCATCGAACAGCATGACGATCGGATCCATCGCGAGCGCGCGGGCGATCGCAACGCGCTGCTGCTGGCCGCCAGACAGGTTCGCGGGATACTTTTGCGCCTGTTCCTTGAGGCCGACGCGCTCCAGCAGCTGCATGCCTTTCGCCATCGCCTTGTCGCGCGACCGGTCGAGCACCTTCTGCTGCGCGAGGCAGAGATTGTCGATGATCTTCAGGTGCGGGAACAGCTCGAAGTGCTGGAACACCATGCCGACGCGCGAGCGCAGCTTGGGCAGATTGGTCTTGGGGTCGTTGACCTTGGTGCCATCGACGCTGATGTCGCCGCTCTGGAACGGCTCCAGCGCATTGACGCATTTGATCAGGGTCGACTTGCCCGAGCCCGAGGGGCCGCAGACCACCACGACCTCACCCTTGGTGACGCTGGTTGTGCAATCGGTCAGCACCTGGAAGCTCGGGCTGTACCATTTGTTGACGTGGCTGATTTCGATCATGACGGACACGCTCTATCGAATGATGGCGATGCGCGCCTGCAGGCGACGGACGCCGAAGGACGCGATACAGGAAATGGTGAAGTAGACGACCGCTGCGAACAGGTACATTTCGACGAGGCGTCCGTCGCGCTGCGCGACCTTGCTCGCCGCGCCCAGGAAGTCCGTGATCGACAGGACGTAGACCAGCGAAGTGTCCTGGAACAGCACGATGGTCTGCGTGATCAGCACCGGCAGCATGTTGCGGAAGGCTTGCGGCAACACGACGTAGCGCATGGTCTGGGCGTAGGTCAGCCCCAGCGCGCTGGCCGCGGCCGGCTGGCCGCGCGAGATCGACTGGATGCCGGCGCGCATGATCTCGGAGAAGTAGGCCGCCTCGAACATGATGAAGGTGATGAGCGAGGATGCGAAGGCGCCGACGCTGATCGGACGCGAGGCGCCGGTCACCCATTGCCCGATATAGGGCACCAGGAAGTAGAACCAGAAGATCACCAGCACCAGCGGCAGCGAGCGCATGAAATCGACATAGACCCCGGCGATGCGGCCGAGGATCTTGTAGCCGGACAGCCGCATCAGCGCGAGCGCGGTGCCGAAGACGAGGCCGCCCAGGGCCGCAAGCGCCGTCAGCGTCAGGGTGAACGTCATGCCCTCGTAGAACAGATAGGGCAGCGCACGGCGGATGACGTCGAAATCGAGATTGGCGAACATCGCTATTTCCCCGTGATGTAGCCGGGGATCGCGACCCAGCGTTCGAGGAAGCGCATCGCCGTCACGACCACGGCATTGACGAGGAGGTAGAGGATCGTCGCGGCAGTGAAGGCCTCGAACACCTGGAACGAGAATTCCTGCATCGAGCGCGCCTGTCCGGTCAGCTCGAGCAGGCCGATGGTGATCGCCACCGCGGTGTTCTTGATGGTGTTGAGGAATTCGGAGGTCAGCGGCGGCAGGATGATGCGGAACGCCATCGGCAGCAGCACGTAGCGATAGGCCTGCACGGTGGTGAGGCCGAGCGCAGTGGCCGCCATCTTCTGCCCTCGCGGCAGCGAGCCGATACCGGCCTGCAGCTGAACGGCCACGCGTGCCGACATGAAGAAGCCGATGCCGATCGCGGCCGTCCAGAACGGCGCGTTCGGGAGTTGCTTCAGCCAGGTCCCCGCGGTCTTGGGCAGCAGCTCCGGCAGCACGAAGAACCACAGGAAGAGCTGCACGAGCAGCGGCATGTTGCGGAAGAATTCGACATAGGCAAAACCGAACCAGTTCGCCCCTTTCGAAGGCAGCGTACGCATGACGCCGACGAGCGAGCCGGTGATCAGCGCGATGACCCAGGCCAACGCCGCGGTCTTCAGGGTCAGCACCAGGCCCGACAGCAGCATGTCGAGATAGGTGCCCGTCCCCATCGGGTTCGGCTGGAAAAAGATTCCCCAGTTCCAGTTATAGTTCACGTGTCCCCCGCGCGAACGCGCCACTGATCAAGATTGTCCCGGCGCCTATGCAAATGTCCGGCCACCCCTGTGTCAAGAGTGGCCGGACATGATCCCGATCGAAAGATCGAGGTTCTATCTTACTTATAGTCGTCCGGGTTCGGCGAGTCCGTGGGCTTCGCGAACTCGTTCTTCAGCTCGGCCGAGATCGGGCTGTTGAGGTTCAGGCCCTTCGGCGGGATCTTCTGGGTGAACCACTTGTCGTAGATCTTCTGGCCTTCGCCGGAGGTGTAGAGCGCAGCGGTCGCCGCATCGACCACCTTCTTGAACGGCGCGTCGTCCTTGCGCAGCATGATGCCGTAGGGCTCGGGCTTGGAGAAGGCGTCCTTGGAGATGACGTAGTCATCCGGCGACTTCGAGCCGGCGACGAGGCTCGCGAGCAGGATGTCGTCCATGACGAAGGCGACCGCGCGGTCGGTCTCGACCATCAGGAAGGCTTCGGCGTGGTCCTTGGCCGGAATGATGTTGGCGCCGAGCTTCTTCTCGACGTTGGCCTCGGTCAGCTGCTTGATGTTGGTGGTGCCGGCGGTCGAGACCACCGTCTTGCCCTTGAGGTCGTCGATCGACTTCAGGCCGCTCGACTTCTTGAAGACGTAGCGGCTGGCGGTCAGGAAGTGGGTGTTGGTGAAGGCAACCTGCTTCTGACGCTCGGCATTGTTGGTGGTCGAGCCGCATTCGAGGTCGATGGTGCCGTTGGCCATCAGCGGGATGCGGGTCGCCGAGGTCACCGGGTTGAGCTTGACCTCGAGCTTGTCGAGCTTGAGTTCCTTCTTCACGGCGTCGACGATCTTGTAGCAGATGTCCATCGCGAACCCGACGGGCTTCTGGTTGTCGTCGAGATAGGAGAACGGGATCGAGGAGTCGCGGAAGCCCAGCGTGATGGCACCGGTGTCCTTGATGTTCTTCAGCGTGCCGGTCAGCTCCTGGGCCCCGGCCTGGCTGACGACGAAGGTCGCGGCGAGTGCGAGCCCGATGCTACGGAAATGTTTCACGTCTTTCTTCCCCTTTCAGGATGATGCGGCCGAATGCAAGCACAAATCGGCCTGGATTAGAATGTGACTTTCGGCTGGATTGAAGGCTCAGGTTAATGGCTCAGCTCAGAGGTCTCGTCAGAGGTCTTGGCAATTGGCCGAGATCCCAGAACAGCCCGGCCATCACCGTCAAGGCTTCTTCGGTGAGAGGCAGCAGAATGTGCTCATTCGGCGCATGCTGGGAGCAGCCGGGATAGGAGTGCGGGACCCAGATCGTGGGCAGGCCCAGGATCTCGGAAAAGACGTCGTTGGGCAGCGAGCCGCCGAAATTCGGCAGTACGGCCGGCGCCTTGCCGGTGGTCTCTTGCACCGAATCCGCCGCCCATTTGATCCATGGGCTGTCGAAATCGGTGCGCGATGCAGCAAAACTCTGGGCAGCGCGCACCTCGACCATCGGAAAGCCCTTTTCGATCAGATGGGCGCGGATCGCCTCGATCAGCCCATCAATCTTGGTACCGACCACGAAGCGCAGTTGCAGTACGGCATTGGCATGGCCGGGAATGGCATTGGCCGGCTTGTCGATATTGCCCGACGACATCGCCAGCACTTCCAGCGTGTTCCAGGCGTAGAGCCGTTCGGCCGCCGACAACCCCTCCTCGCCCCAGTTCTCGGCCAGCGCGGGCTCGTCCGCACCCGGCACCACCTGCACGTCGGCGAGATAGGAGCGGATCTGGTTGGTGAGCCGCGGCGGCTTCAGGGCATCGAGCTGGAGGCGGCCGTGGCCATCGACCAGCGTGGAGATCGCATTGACCAGGATGGTCGCGGGATTGGCGAGAACGCCGCCCCAATTGCCGGAATGGTGGCCGCCGTCGCGCAGGTTCACATCCAGATGGATGCGGATGCCGCCGCGGCAGCCGAGGAACAGCGTCGGACGGTCGGCGGACAGGCGCGGCCCGTCGGAGGCCATGAACAGGTCTGCCTTGAGCGCGTCGCGATGGAGATCGCAGACCTTGCCGAGATCGGGCGAGCCGATCTCCTCGCCCATCTCGACGATGAACTTGGCGTTGAAGCCGAGCTTGCCGCCGCGGGCCTCGCGCACCGCGCGCAGCGCCGCCATGTTGATGCTGTGCTGGCCCTTGTTGTCGGCGGTGCCGCGGCCATAGACCCGCGTGCCCGCGACCGTGGTGCGCCAGGGATCGCGGCCATCGCGCCACTCGCCTTCCATGCCGTCGACGACGTCGCCATGACCGTAGACCAGCACGGTCGGCGCGGACGCGCTTTCGTGATGCTCGGCGAACAGGAACGGCGCCTTGCCGCTGGGGGATTCGACGATACGGCTGGTGAAGTCGAGCGCAGCGAAAGCCGGCTGCATCTCCTGTTCCAGATAGGCGCGCAGCTCGGGGCCGCGCGACGGATTCTGGCTCTCGGTCTTGAAGGCGACGCGGCGGTCGAGCTCGGCGAGGAATGCGCCGGATTTGAAATCCTCACGGGCGCGGGCGATGGCGTCGGCTCTGGTCATGACTGGTTTTTCGAGGCTTTGAGAGGAAGGACCTTACCCGACACGGATTGGCCTTCGAAAGTGGCAGGGAGTTGGATAGTTCTTGTAGTTCTCTTGTACTTCTCTTGTAGTTCTCTTGGGATTTCGTTCTTGCTTCCTTGAGATTGGCTTGCCAAGCGCAGCAGCGACGCTGATTTTGGCCTTGCCAAGCCCAAACGATATGCAAGAACTTCGCCAAGTTTGGCGCCAAGTTCGGGCGCACGTCTATCATTCGAAGAGCGCTCAGTACAGGGCGCCGGGGGACCAGCATGGCCAAAGAGATCCGGCTCAACGCCTTTGCGATGAATTGCGTCGCCCACCAGTCACCGGGCCTGTGGACCCATCCGCGCGACCGCACCGCCGAGTATAACCGCCTGCCCTACTGGATCGATCTCGCCAGGACGCTGGAGCGTGGCCGTTTCGACGGCTTGTTCCTGGCCGACGTGCTCGGGGTCTACGACGTCTATGGCAACAGCCCTGACGCGGCCTTGCGCAACGCAGCACAGACCCCGTCAAACGAGCCGCTGCTGCTGCTGTCGGCGATGGCCGCGGTGACGAAAGATCTCGGCTTCGGCGTCACCAGCAACCTCTCCTTCGAGCCGCCCTACCCGTTCGCACGGCGGATGTCGACGCTCGACCATCTCACCGAGGGGCGGATCGGCTGGAACGTCGTCACCGGCTATCTCGACAGCGCCGCGCGCGGCGCCGGCAAGGACAAGCAGACCGGGCATGACGACCGCTACGACATTGCCGACGAATATATGGAAGTCGTCTACAAGCTCTGGGAAGGCAGCTGGGAGGACGACGCCGTGCTGCGCGACCGGGCGCGAGGCATCTTCACCGATCCCAGCAAGGTTCACCGCATCAATCACGAGAGCGCGAATTACCGCATCAACAACACCATTCATCTCAGCGAGCCCTCGCCGCAGCGCACGCCCGTGCTGTACCAGGCCGGCACCTCGCCGCGCGGCCGGCAGTTCGCGGCCAAGCATGCCGAATGCGTGTTCATGTCGGGACCGTCGGCCAAGATCATCGCGCCGCGCGTCGCGGCGATCCGCCAGGAGGCCGCCGCGCTCGGCCGCGATCCCGCTGAGATCCTGATGTTCAACATGATGACGATCATCCTCGGCAACACCGAAGCGGAAGCTGCGGCGAAATACGCCGACTACCGCTCGCACATCAATCCGGAAGGCGCGCTTGCCCTGATGTCGGGATGGACCGGTATCGACTTCTCCGGCTACGAGCTCGACCAGCAGGTGCGTCACGTCCAGAACGATGCCGGCCGCAGCGCGCTCGACAACGTCACCCGCGGCGACCCGGATCGCGTCTGGACCGTGCGCGACGTCATCGAGCATGTCGGCATCGGCGGCGCCGGCCCGGTCGTGGTCGGCACGCCCGAAAGCGTCGCGGACAAGATCGAGGACTGGTTCGAGAAAACCGACGTCGACGGCCTCAACGTCGCTTTCGCGATCTCGCCCGGCGATTTCGAGGATATCGCGGACATGCTGGTGCCGGAGCTGACCAAGCGCGGGCGCTACAAGAAAGAATATGCCAAGGGCACGCTGCGCGAAAAACTGTTCGGCGATGGTCGCGCCAGGCTGGATGCGCCGCATCCGGCGGCAGGGTATCGGGCGGGGAAGACGGGATAGACGTCGCACACCCGGTGTCATGCCCCGGCTTGACCGGGGCATCCCGTACGCCGCGGCTTATCACGGAATCACAACCGTCTCTGGAATACTGGATCGCCCGCCTTCGCGGGCGGTGACGGCGGAGACCTGGGCGGCAGCGCCGTGTCGGCTGCCCGCCCTACACCTTCCCGTCCACCATCACCTCGATCAGCTTCGTCCCCGGCCGGTTGAACGCCGAAGCCAGCGTCGCCTTGAGCTCGCGAGGGTCGCTGATCCTGATCGCCTCGCATCCCAGCGCCTTCGCAACGCCCGCGAAATCGACGGGCGGATCGACGAAGTCCATGCCGACGTAATTGTCATCGCCGTGGAAGGCGAGCAGGCGCTGCTTGATGATGCGGTAGCCGCCATTATTGGCGATGACGACGTTGAGCGGCAGCTTGTGATGCGCCGCGGTCCACAGCGACTGGATCGAATACATCGCACTACCGTCTCCGGAGAAGCACACGACGGGGCGATCCGGATTGGCGATGCTGGCGCCGACCGAGGCCGGCAGGCCCCAGCCAATGCCGCCGGAGGCAAGGCCGTGATAGCCGTAGCGGTCGCGATGGGGGCGCAGCGCCGTGACCTGACGGCTGGAGGTGAGGCCTTCGTCGACGAGAATGGCGTTGTCGGGCATGGCCTCGACCATCTGCAGCACCAGAAAATCCGGATCGATGGGGCTGCGGCCCGCGCTCTTGCCGATCTGCTCGACCAGCGCCGCGCGGCGCGCGGTCCAGTTCTGCGGCGCGAGATCGGCGAGGCGCTGCCTGGCGCGGCCCGCAAGTGTGGCGCCGCCCAGCTCCTTCAACACCGGGATCAGCGCGCGCAATGTCTCCTTCAGGTCTGCCTTCAGCGCGATCTCGGCGCCGTAATTCTTGGCGATCTCCCAATCGACGAGGCCGATCTGCACGATGCCCAAGCCATCCGGCAGCGCGTCCACCTCGCTGTAGACCGACATGCGCAAGGGATCGCCGCCGAGCGCGATCAGCAGGTCGTAAGGCGCCAGCGTATCGCGCGCGACTTTCTGCACGCGCGCGAGCGTGCCGACGAAGCTCGGGCTCTCCGAGAGGAAGTGCGAGCCGTAAGGCGTCGAGGACTGGTAGGCGGCGGCACCTAACAGCTCGGCGAGCTCGGCGGCTTCCTTCAGGGCGTCGCTCTTGACCACCTCGTCCATGGTGACGATGACGGGACGCTCCGCCTTGAGCAGCCGAGCGGCAAAAGCTCTCAGCGCTTCGTCCGATGGTTTTGTCCGCGCATCGATGCGGGTGGAGCGGCCGAGATCGATGCCGGCCTCGCTGTTCAGGATATCGCCCGGCAGCGAGATGAACACCGGTCCGGTCGGCGGCGTCATCGCCACCTTGGCGGCGCGGCGCACGATGCGCGGCAGGTCTTCCAGACGCGTCACCTCCACCGCCCATTTCACCAGCGGCTCGGCCATCCGCACCAGCGGACCATAGAGCACCGGCTCCATCAGCCCGTGCCCCTGCTCCTGCTGGCCCGCGGTCAAGATCATCGGCGTGCCCGTGAACTGGGCGTTGTAGAGCGAGCCCATGGCGTTGCCGAGGCCGGGGGCGACGTGGACGTTGCAGGCGACGAGCTTGCCGGACGCGCGGCTGTAGCCATCGGCGATCGCGACCACCAGGCTCTCCTGCATCGCCATCACGTAGGTGAGGTCGGGATGGTCCTTCAGCGCATGCATGATCGGCAGCTCGGTGGTGCCGGGGTTGCCGAACAGATGGGTGATGCCCTCGTCCTTGAGCAGCGCGAGAAAGGCGGAACGGCCGGTGATCTTGTTCTTCATGTTTCCTCCAGGAGCGGACGTTGCCGCAAGGACGAAAGGCATGATGGCCGAAGTCACGGGATGCACGCAAGGAAGCCCGGTCATGGCTGCGTTGCGCGTGACGGCCTCGTGTCCCGGGCGCGGCGCAACGTGCAACGTTGCGACGCAGAGCCGGGACCCAGATTCGCTCCGAGTTCGCGGACGCATGGGCCCCGGCTCTGCGGAGCGTCACACCGGACGCTGCTCCGCATCGCCGGGCGTGCCGCACCGCGTCCGGGGCACGAGAGTGGTGTGTGCGGCTAGCGCTACATCTCCTCGCGCCCCAGCTCGAACGGATCCTCGCCGCTTCCGCGCTTCTTCTTTTTCGAGCGCTGCCAGACCACTCCCGGGAAACCTTTCAGCGGCACCAGGGGCTCGCCGGTATAGGCCCATTCCTGCAGCTCCTCGATGGCGATGTGATAGAGCGGCTGGCGGCCGGTGCGCTCGTTGAACAGCGCGCGCGGGATGTTGACCATGTGCGGTCCACGCGGGCGCTCGTAGGCGATCGGCGTACCGCAATGCGAGCAAAAGCTGCGCGCGGTCTTGGTCGCCTTGTCCTCGTAGCGGCTCAGCGCCGTCTTGCCGGACGTGACGCGAAACCGCTTCTTCCAGCTTCCGACATAGGTCGCGTAGGCTGCACCATGGGCCCGGCGACTTGCAGCCGAATGATCATGCCAGGCCCAGCGCGCGGGCACGTCGATCTCGAAGGTGACCTTGCCGCAAAGGCATTGGCCGGTGGCGATCCCTGCGGCGGCTGCGGCTTTGGCCATGGTATCTCCCCGTCGCGCAGCAAACCAGGACGCAAAATGGATTCCGGGCTCGACGCTTCGCGTCGCCCCGGAATGACTGAGGGACCTACGCCGGCGTCAGCTCGTCATAAACAGGATAATCCGTATATCCCTTCTCCTCGCCGCCGTAGAACGTCGCGCGGTTGTATGGCGTGATCGGGTAGCCATGCTGCAAGCGGCGCGGCAGATCGGGGTTGGAGATGAAGATGCGGCCGAAGGCGATGATATCGGCATGGCCGTCGGCGATGGCGGCATTCGCAGTCTCGCCCGTAAAACCGCCGGCGGTCATCAGCACGCCGCTGTAGAGCGGGCGGAACAGCACCATCGCCGAGGGTACGTTCTGCCAGTTGACCTCGGCGCGGCCCGAGCCGCTGGAGCGCGGCTCGATGAAATGCAGATACGCCAGGCCGAGCTTGTCCAGCGCCTTCACGACATGGGTGTAGAGCGGCATCGGATCCGGCTCGCCGGAATCATTGGCGATGCCATACGGTGACAACCGCACGCCGACGCGGTTCGCACCCCAGACGTCGATCGCGGCCTGCGTGACCTCCAGCAGCAGCCGCGCACGGTTCTCGATCGAACCGCCATATTGATCGGTGCGCTGGTTGCTGCGCGACTGCAGGAATTGCTCGAGCAGATAGCCGTTGGCGCCGTGGATCTCGACACCGTCGAATCCGGCCGCGAGCGCGTTCTTCGCGCCTTGCCGGAAGGCCTCGACGATGCCCTTGACCTCCTCGGTCTCCAGCGCGCGCGGCGTCTCGTAATCGGCGATCTTGCCGTCGGCCGTCATCGCCTTCATGCCCTCGGCCTTGATCGCAATCGCCGAGGCCGAGACCGGCAGCTCACCGCCGTGGAAGGAGGAATGCGAGACGCGGCCGACATGCCAGAGCTGGAGGAAGATGATGCCGCCCTTGGCGTGCACGGCGTCCGTCACTTTGCGCCAGCCGGCGATCTGCGCGTCCGAATAGATGCCTGGTGTCGCTGGATTGCCGCGGCCATGCGAGACCACCGGCGAGGCTTCGGCGATGAGCAGACCGCCCTTGGTCGCGCGCTGGCCGTAATATTCGGCGTTGAGCGGCCGCGGCGCAAAGCTCTCGCGCTCGGCGCGCATGCGCGTCAGCGGCGCCAGCGCGACGCGATGCGCGAGCTTGTACGGTCCGACCTGCAACGGTCTAAACAACGCCTCGAATTTCATGGGGGCCCCGGATGTCACTGAAAGGATGCAAATCATATAACGAGGGGCGGCCACCGGAAAAGGCGCCGCCCCTGCAAAAATAGATATTCCCCCTCGCGGAACGCGAGAGAGAGGCCCTACGCCGTCTTGATCCAGACGGCCTTCACGTTGAGATATTCCTCGACATGCTGCTTGCCGGACTCGCGACCATAGCCGCTCATCTTGTAGCCGCCGAACGGCACGGCCGGGTCCATCGCCTGGTAGCAGTTCACCCACACCGAGCCGGCGCGCAGGCGCTTCGCAACCGCATGCGCCTTGGTGACGTCGCGCGTCCACAGGCCGGAGCCGAGGCCGAACGTGGTGTTGTTGGCGCGCTTGACCAGCTCGTCCATGTCCTTGAACGCGATCGCGGAGATGACGGGTCCGAAGATCTCTTCCTGCGCGATGCGCATGTTGTCCTGGACGCCGGCAAACACCGTCGGTGAGACGAAGAAGCCCTTCGACAGCGCACCTTCGGTGACGCGGCCGCCGCCGGCGAGCGCGCGTGCGCCTTCTTTCTGGCCGATGTCGAGATAGCCGGTTACGCGCTCGAGCTGCTGCGCGGACACCAGCGGGCCGATCTGCACGTTGGGATCGAGGCCGTTGCCGACCTGCAGCTTCTTGCCGAACTCGGCGACGCGGCCGACGAACTCCTCGTAGATCGCCTGCTCGACGAACAGGCGCGTGCCGGCGCTGCAGATCTGGCCCGAATTGGCGAACACCGCCATCGCCGCGCCGGGCACGGCGGCATCGAGATCGGCATCCGCGAACACGATGTCCGGCGACTTGCCGCCGAGCTCGAGCGAGACGCGCTTGAGGTTGCCGGCGGAGGCGCGGATGATCGACTGGCCCGTGACATGCGAGCCGGTAAAGGCGACCTTGTCGACGTCATGATGCGAGGCGAGCGCAGCGCCCGCAGTCTCGCCATAGCCGGGCACGACGTTGATCACGCCGGGCGGAACGCCCGCTTCCATCGCGAGCTCCGCGATGCGCAGCGATGTCAGCGGCGCTTCTTCGGCGGGCTTGAGCACCACGGTGCAGCCAGTCGCGATCGCCGGACCAATCTTCCAGATCGTCGCGGTCAGCGGGCCGTTCCAGGGAATGATGGCGCCGACGACGCCGATCGGCTCCTTCAGCGTGTAGGAGAAGATCTCGCCGGGCAGCGAGTTCTCGATGGTCTCGCCGTGGATCGCCGTGGTCTGGCCGGCATAGTAGCGCAGCATGCCGACCGCGCGCAGCCGATAGGCGCGGGTGCGGCTGAGCGGCGCGCCCATGTCGAGGGTGTCGAGCTGCGACAATTCATCGAAGTTCTTCTCGACGAGATCGGCAAGCTTCAGCAGCAGGTTCTGCCGCTCGAAAGGCTTGACCTTGCTCCAGGGGCCTTCGAAGGCGCGGCGGGCGGCGGCGACCGCACGATCGATGTCTTCCTTGTCGCCTTCGGCGACGGTAGCCAGCAATTCGCCCGTGGCAGGGTTGTGGGTCTCGAAGCGTTTGCCGGAAGCAGCATCAACCCACTTCCCGTCGATCAGCATCTGCTTGTAGGACCCGTTCGCGAACGGATGGCGCGTGATCGGAATAGCCTGCGACACAGCCATGGCTGCACTCCCTGGTCAGGTGATTGATTGGTTCGATCTGGGCGGGATCGTCATGTCGAAGGATACAGCGGTGCCGGAAAGGCGTAAAGGCAGCGCGGAACGAAGACCTCCCATGCCCTCTTGTGCAGGGTCGAACGAGGCGCGTGCTATAACGCGACGGAGCGCAACGCAACTTCGCCGGAGACCAGCCATGTCACATCCAGCCATCGTCAAAGACAACGTTGCCGTCGTCACGGGTGGCGCATCCGGCATCGGATTTGCCGCCGCCGCGGCGTTTGCGCGCACCGGAATGAGAGTGTGCATCGTGGATGTCGATCAGGAACGCCTGGTCGAGGCCGCAACAAAACTGTCATCCATCGCCGGTGCCGCGAACGTGATGACGGCCGCCGTCGACGTCAGCAAGGTCGAGAATGTGACGGAACTGGAGCGCGCCGTGCGCGAGCGGTTCGGCGGCACCGACCTCCTCATGAACAATGCCGGCATCCAGCCGGGCAGCACGCTGTTCGGCGAGCCCGATCACTGGCAGCGCATCATCGGCGTCAACATGTGGGGCATCATCAACGGCTCGCGCATCTTCGCACCCAGCATGATCGCGCGCGGCAGGCGCGGCCTCATCATCAACACCGGCTCCAAGCAGGGCATCACCACGCCGCCGGGCGACCCCGCCTACAATGTCTCCAAGGCCGGGGTGAAGGCATTCACCGAGGCGCTCCAGCACGAGCTGCGCAATACGAAAGACTGTCGCATCACGGCACACCTCTTGATCCCCGGCTTCGTCTTCACCGGCCTGACCGCAAAGGGACGCACCGAAAAGCCGGCGGGCGCCTGGACGCCGGAGCAGACGGTGGATTTCATGCTGGCGCGACTGGAGGCCGGCGATTTCTACATCCTGTGCCCGGACAACGACGTGCCGCGCACGCTCGACGAGAAACGCATGCTGTGGGCAGCCGGCGACATCGTCGAGAACCGCCCGCCGCTGTCGCGCTGGCATCCGGATTACGCGGATGCGTTCAAGCGGTTCGTGGAGGGGAAGTAGGTCTCGCCGCTGCGCGGCGAACCACTCTCCCAAAAGGGGAGAAGGTCAGGAACCTACAGCGTCTCCTGCTTGTGCCCGCAGTTCTTGCAGGCGAACTTGACGCGGGTCTGGCCTTTCTCCGCCTGGACCCGGTTCGGCGCGCCGCATTTGCCGCAGACGGCCTCGATGCGGGTCGAGCCCTGCTTGACGACGATGGACTTCTTTTCCATCGATTCGCGGATGAGGCGTTCGGCCTCCTCACGCAGCGATTGTTTCGACAAAGCTCGTCTCCGCCTCTGGAAAGCGCGCGAGCCATATCGCACCTGGGGTCGAAGCACAATGCGGGATGCGGATCGCTGGAGCCGATCAAGACCTCATTTGCCGACGCGAAAGCCGCGGGACGCTGCTCCGCGGCTCTCTCTTGCTCGTCGTCCGGATCGGACGCTCCTTTCAAGCGGCCTTGGAGACTTCCATCAGCAGACGCTCGGCCTTGGCGTCCTCGATGCGGTTCACCAGCCGGCTGCTCTCGTGATTGTCGCGTACGGTCTTGGTCAGGGTGATGCAGGTCTGGACCAGCATGACGATACCCATGGTGAGATAGCCCTTCATCCAGACGTCGATCGGCAGGAAGAAAACACCGATGGCGACGAGGAAGGCGGAGGCTGCGAAGGACGCGTAAGTGAACGTCACCCAGGCGCTGCTGTGGGGCTGGCCGTTCTGGTTCATGATGGTCTCCTGTTGGTGCGAATGATGATGGGGGTGGGATCAGGCCGTCGGCACGCGCTTGGACTTCAACCGTGCGAGCACGTCGTCTGCGGTCGTCTTCAGCCGCGGGCCAAAGCCCTGCTCGGCTAATCTCTCGGCGGTCGCGAGAGGCCCGGTGGCCGCATCGAGCTCGACCAGCGCGTCGTCGGCGGCCTGGGCTTCCATCTGCCGATCGCGCAAACGTCGTAAAGTGCTCTCCGCTTCCGGCAGGGTGGATTCGTAAGGACGCGCGGCCTCGATGCCGCTGCGGCGAAGCGAGCGAACCGCCTCCGAGGCACGGGCGACGCGCCGGCCCCGATCGAGCTCGGTGATGCGAGCCTGTGCATTGGCGACGTGCCGCTTCAGCCGGGCAATCTCGGTCGCGAACAGCGCGCGGGCCGTCATCGCGGCATCGCGGTCCGCCTCGAGGCCGGCGATGGCTTCGGCGGCGTCCCTGGCGAGGTCCTCGCGGCCGCCCTCGAGCGCTGCGACCGCGCGGGTCTCGAGGTCGGCGATGCGGGCGATGGTCGCCTCGAGCTTGCGGCCCTCCTGCTGGTCCTGTGCGATCGCCAGCGCCAGCGTTCGCTTGCTGCGCTCGACGGCGGCGGCCGCATCGCGCATCTGCTGGTCGAGAATGAGGAGGGCCGTCCGGTCCTCCAGCTCCTCGCCGGCGGCGGCCACGCTGCCGCGGAAAAGTGTCACGACTGTCTTGAACATCTGAAGCTCCCTGTTATGAGCGTTGCTCACGGATTCTTTGTAGCAACAGACTTGAACATTGTTCAAGAGAATTTTGAGCAACGCTCAAAAATTTGGCCTCGATATGTCTAAGGCATTGGAACGGCGGGAGAAACTTCGATCTGACCTGATCCTCGCGGCGGAGCGGATGATCGCTGGCCGTGGATTGTCGGGGCTGAAAACCCGCGATCTTGCCCGCGAGATCGGCTGCGCCAATGGCGCGGTCTATAACCTCGTGGAGGATATGGACGAGCTGATCCTGCGCGTAGGCTCGCGCACGCTGCTCCGGCTCGACCAGGCGCTCAGCACCGCGGAAGGCGCGGGCGAGCCCTCCCCGCAGGAGACGCTGGTTCGCATCGCCATCACCTATTGCGATTTCGCCGCCGAAAATCTCCAGCTCTGGCGCGCGCTGTTCGAGCACCGCATGGAGGCCGGCAAGCTCGTCCCCGACTGGTCCGCTGCGGATCAGATGCAGCTGTTCCGGCACATCTATGTACCGCTGGCCACGCTGTTTCCGAAGCGAGGTGCGGACGAGCTCGGCATCACCGCGCGCAGCCTGTTCTCCGCGGTGCATGGCATGGTGGCGCTGGGGTTGGAGCAGAAGCTGGTCGCGGTGCCGCTACCGGCATTGCGCGAGGAAATCGCAGGCCTCGTGCGCGCGATGATCGACGGGCTTATCGCGCGGGCCGAGCGGAGCCACGCAGCGGCGGCACCGTAGAGGCCTCGCCGGCATTCACGAACGTGCAGATGCGCTCCGCTTTTTCTTCGCAGCACCGGATCTGAATCTCGACGAACTAGGAACGAACGTTCCGAGCGCCGGTTGACGCGCATAGTTCCCCCACAGCGCGAGCCCTCCCATGTATCACCACGTCAAGAAGCTGATGTTCACCGTGCGTGTCGACGAACCCGATCCCCGCTTTGGCAATATGCTTCTCGAGCAGTTCGGCGGCGCCAATGGGGAACTCGCGGCCGCCATGCAATATTCGATTCAAGGTTTGAATTGCGAGGATCCCGACCGCAAGGATCTCCTGATGGATATCGGCACCGAAGAGCTCAGCCATCTCGAAGTCGTCGGTTGCCTTGCGCGCATGCATCTTGCGCCTTCGAAGAACGACCGCCAGGCGGCAGAGGCCGATCCGCTGATTGCGATCGCCGGTGGCGGCGGCGTCAATCTGTTCAATTCACAAGGCAATCCCTGGACCGCCGACTATCTGAAGATCACCGGCGAGCTCGACGTCGACCTCCGCAGCAACATCGCCGCCGAGGCGCGCGCGAAGATCGTCTATGAACGGCTGATCAATTTCTGCGACGATTCGGGCAGCAAGGACGCGCTCCAGTTCCTGATGACGCGGGAGATCACTCATATGAAGGCTTTTGCGCGGGCGCTCGAAAGCCTGGAGAAGCCGGCCTTCAGCATCGGCAGGCTCGCGCCGACGCCCGGCCTCGTGAACCAGTACTTCAACGACTCCACCGGCAGCGGCGACCACGGCGAAATCGACACCCGCGGTCCCTGGAACGAGGGTGAGGACTGGGTGTTCACGGAATCGCCTGCCCTCCAGTCTTCGGATCCAGGCTCAGCCCCGTCGATCGTCGCGGAGAGTTCGTCGCCCGTCGACGAGTCCGGCCTGACCGAGCTTCTGCTTCACGAGCTGCGCGACATTCTCCATGCCGAGAAGCAGTTGACCAAGGCGCTTCCCAAGATGGCGCAGGCTGCCCGCTTTGACCAGCTGCGCGAATTGTTCGAGCAGCATCTGGCCGAGACCGAGAGCCAGGTCGAACGCATCAACGAATGCTTTGAGCTGCTCGGCGAGAACGCACGCGCCAAGCCCTGCAAGGGCATGATGGGCCTCATCGAGGAAGGCCAGGAGGTCATGAAGGAAGCCGAGGACAAGGAAGACGCGGCCGCCGACCTCTCGCTGATTTCTGCGGCTCAACGCGTCGAACATTACGAGATGTCCGGCTACACCACCGCGCGCAACCTGGCGCAGCAGCTCCGGCATAGCGCGGTGGTCGCCCTGCTCTCCAAATCCCTCGCCGAGGAAGAGAACGCCGATCTGTTGCTTAATCAGGTCGCGCGATCGCTGATGTCGGTCGCAAAGATGCCTGCCGCAGTGGAGCAGGCCGAATAAAAACAGCCGGCCCACGCACAGACGAACCGAACGAAGCCGCCTCGCGCCATCGCGCGGGGCGGCCGGCCATGGATATCGCACGATCGGTCGTGCCAATGGCACACACCTTGCCTCTCGATACCGGATGATTGGCGGACAGGAGGCCCCATGAGCAGTTCACCATTCCATATGAACCGCCGCAGCGTGGTCGGCGGTGTGGGTGCCGCCGGCATCAGTGCCGTTACTCCGCCGCTTGCTTGGGCGCAGGGACGTAGCGAGACTCTGCTGGTGGTGCAGGAGCTGGGTCCGAACTCGCTGGACATGCAAGGCGTCGGCTCCAACCAGACCGTGAACGGGCTCTCGTGGAATTGCTATGACCGCCTGCTTTCCTACGCCTCCAGGACGCTGCCGGACGGGACGCTGTCGTATGATCGCGAGAAGCTTGCGCCCGAACTGGCCGAGAGTTGGGAGGTCGCCGCCGACGGAATGTCCTGCACCTTCAAGCTTCGCAAGGACGCGAAATTTCACGACGGCACGCCTGTCACCGCCAAGGACGTCAAATGGTCGTTCGACCGCGCGGTGGAGGTCGGTGGCTTTCCGACCTTCCAGATGTCGGCGGGATCGCTGGAGAAGCCCGAACAGTTCGTCGTCGTCGACGACCACACTTTCCGCATCGACTACGTCCGCAAGGACAAGATGCTGCTGTTCAACGTCGCGGTCGTCGTGCCTTTCATCATCAACTCCGAGCTTGCGAAGAAGAACGCGACGGCTGAAGACCCCTGGGCGCTGGCCTGGCTGAGGACCAACGAGGCCGGCGGCGGCGCCTACAGGATCGAGAGCTGGAAGCCCGGCAGCGAAACCGTGCTGACGCGGTTCGACGACTGGAAGAGCGGCCCGCTGCCGAAGGTCAAGCGCGTGATCGCGCGCGACGTTCCCTCTGCCGGTACCCGCCGCGCCATGCTGGAGCGGGGCGATGCGGACATCTCCAGCGGCTTTGCGCCGCGCGATTTCGAGCAGATCATCAGGGAAGGCAAGGTCAAGGTCTCGGGCGTGCCGATCCCGAACGCGCTCTGGTACGTCGCCCTCAACACCGCGAAGCCGCCGTTCGACAATGCCAAGCTGCGCCAGGCCATCGCCTGGGCCATGCCTTACGAGCAGATTCAGAGCAGTGCGTTCTTCGGGCGCGCCGTTCCGATGTATGGCGGAGCGGCAGAGGTCTCAAAGCCGGTCTGGCCGCAGCCGTCTCCCTATGCCACCGATCTCGACAAGGCCAAGGCGCTGATGAAGGACGCCGGCTTCGAGCAGGGCCTGGAGACGACCCTGTCGCTCGACACGGGTACCGCAACCGTCGGCGAACCCACGGCGATCCTGATCCAGGAGAGCCTCGCCAAGATCGGCATCAAGGCGGCGATCGAGAAGATTCCCGGCGCCAACTGGCGCACGACGCTGAACAAGAAGGAGCTGCCGCTCGCGCTCAACCGCTTCAGCGGCTGGCTGGATTATCCCGAATATTACTTCTACTGGAATTTCCACGGCAACAACTCGATCTTCAACATCTCCTCCTATCAGAACAAGGAGATGGACGCGCTGATCGACAAGGCGCGCTTCACCGCGGATGCGGCTGAGTACGACCGGTGCGTGAAGGATTTCATCGCGCTCTGCATGCGCGACGTTCCTGTCATTCCGCTCAACCAGCCGATCCACGACGTCGCGATGCAGAAGGCCGTCACCGGCTACGAGTTCTGGTTTCACCGCGAACCGGACTACCGCCAGTTCGCGAAGGGCTAGTTTCGACGAGCTGAATTGGGCTTGGCGCCGCGCGTGCCTGCTCGATCGGAAAGCTCCGCGCCAGCCGGGTCTCGCTCGCGCGCAGCATTGCGGCGTCGAGCTTGCCCTGCCGCGATCCTTCCAGGGCGCAGGCAAAGACGCGGTACAACTGCGCGCCGTCGTAGGCGACCAACAACACGTCGACACCGGCATTGAGCGCCTCGACCACCGCCTTGCAGACGTCGTTCTGGTAGATCGCGCCCATCACAAGGTCGTCGGTCATCACCATGCCCTGATAGCCCCACTTGTCGCGGATGATGCCGTCAACGACGCGTTTCGAATGCGAGGCGGCGCGATCGGGATCGACGGCGGTGAGCGTGACATGGCCCACCATGAGCGCGCTGCGCGAATGCGACAGCACCTCGCGGAACGGCAGCCAGTCGGTCACCTCCAGCTCCTTCACCGGCGTGTCGAGATTGGCGCTGAAATGATGCGTGTCGGTGCGCACGCGGCCGATGCCGGGAAAATGCTTGAGCGTGGCGCCGACGCCGGATTCCTCCAGTCCGCGCACATAGGCGCTCGCAATCGTGCTGACGACGATGGGATCGGTGGCGATCGCGCGCTGGCCGATCAGCGTGTGGAAATCGAGCCGGTTGCGCCTCTGCGGCGGCTTGAGGTCGAGCACCGGGGCGAGGTTGAGATTGACGCCGAGGGCGGCGAGCTCGCTTCCGTGAATGCGGCCGAACTCCTCCGCCTTGGCCTGCTGCTCGTCGGGAGCAAGCCCGGCAAGCGTCGCCAATGCCGGCACTTTGGTCAGCGGTGGTGCGAGATGGCCGACGATGCCGCCTTCCTGATCGGCAGCGACCACCAGCGGCGACAAGCCGGCTGCGCGCCTGACGTCCTGGAGTGCCGCAAGCTCCGCGCGCAACGCCTCGATGCCTCGGCCCCGAATGTTGTGCCGGGTCACATAGACGCCGCCGATCAAGCCCTGCCCGGCGAGGCGCGCGACCTCGGAAAAGGAGGAATAGCCAACCATGAAGTGAGGTCCGAGCTGGCGCGCCTCGGCCGCACCGGCGGCCAGGACCCCGTGCTTGCGCAGCTCGAACTTCAGATGTGCCGCCGACATCAGGACCGGCGGTGAGCACCAGAGCACGACGAGCAGCTTGCCGGCGATGCTGCGCCAGTGCCCGCGCCATAGCAGGACGGCGACGATCAAGAGGCTTGCGACGACAAGCGCGATGTTTCCGGCGCCGCGCAGCACGAGCAGATAGGGGTCGTTCTTGTTCAAGGCCGCGAATGCGACGAGCGGCGCGGCCAACCAGAGCAGGACGAGACCGATACGACGGAGGAGTTGCATGATGTGCCACATGCGATGAGGACGAATGCTTCGCACCTATCAAAGCGATTTGCGTTCCGCGAGAGCCAAACGCGCGCCTGCACGAAATCTGCAAAAGACTCCTGAAGCCCTGCAGACGACGATCCCGCCTTCTGCACAAGCGACGTTCAGACTTCGCGATGCCAACCATCACGAAAGGTCTTTTCGGACATGACAAGCCTGGCATCGACGATCATCGAGGAAATCAAGCCGATCGGTCACTCCTCGATCCCTGCCAAGGTCGGCCTCGCGCTGGCGCTGGCCGCACTTGCCGACTGGCTGTTCTACGGGCATCGAATCGGGCTGTCGCTGACGCTGTTTGCGATCGCGCTCGCCGCCGTGTCGGCGCTCTTCAATCGCGCGGCTCTCGATTGGCGCCGCGCCATGATCGGTTCGGCCATTTTCGCCGCCGGTCTGGTGCCGGCCATGGAGGAGCTCAACACGCTCTCGTTCCTGCTCCTCGCCGCGTCGCTGGCGATTGCCTTGCTGCTCGTGACCAATGCGGAAACGACCGGCTTCGCCGAGCGCGTCCGCGCGCTGCGCAACCTGGTCCTGCTCGGACCCTTCAGGTTCTTCCTCGATGCGCCCCAGGCGTTCAGCGCCTCGGCGCTGACCCGCTGCATCGCACAGTGGCTGCTCCCTGCAGCACTCAGCACGGTCTTCGTCGCGCTCTTCGCCGCGGCCAATCCGGTGATCGAGCAGTGGGTGTCCCTGCTCAATCCGAAGCTCATCCTCCAATATATCAGCGTCCCGCGCGTGCTGTTCTGGGCCTTGATGCTGGCGCTGGTCTGGCCCTTTATCCATGTGCGCTGGCGGCGCAAGACGATCGTCACGACCGCCATCGCGGAGGGACCCTTGCCGCCGCCGCTCCCGCCGCTGGTCTCGGCGGAGTTTCTCGGCTCCTCGACCATCCTGCGCTCGCTGATCCTGTTCAACCTGCTGTTCGCGGCCCAGTCCGTTCTCGACGGCATCTATCTCTGGGGCCATGTGGCGCTGCCCGACGATCTGACCTATGCGGGCTACGCGCATCGCGGCGCCTATCCGCTGATCGTGACCGCCCTGCTCGCCGCAGCCTTCGTGCTGGTGGCGATGCGTCCGGGCGGCCCGGCCGAGAAATCGAAGGTGATCCGGCCGCTGGTCTATCTCTGGGTCGCGCAGAATGTGCTTCTCGTCGCCTCCTCGATCCTTCGCCTCGACCTCTACGTGGACATCTACATGCTGACCTACTGGCGGATCGCAGCCTTCATCTGGATGGGGCTGGTCGCGCTGGGGCTGATCCTGATCGTCGCCCGCATCGTCCTCAACCAGTCCAACCAATGGCTCGTCGGGGTCAATCTGATCGCGCTCACGATCGTGCTCTATGGCTGCTCGCTCGTGAACTTCGACGCCTTCATCGCCGACTACAACGTCACCCACAGCCGGGAGGCATCGGGCAACGGCGTGAAAATCGACATCAACTATCTCCTGACACTCGGACCGCAAGCATTGCCCGCTATCGACCGAGCCATGGCACTTCGGCCCGGCGCCAGCGAGAGCTGCCTTGTGTCGCGACGCGACCGCCTTGTAGAACAGCAGCGCCAGGATCTGGCCTGGCGGAGCTGGGGCTTTCGGAGCTGGCGACTCCAGCGCAGGCTGGACGCGCAGGCAAGAGATCAGTCCGGCAGCCGGCCGCCAGGGTGAGCGGAGATATCCTTGGCGCATCGCATTCTCATCGTCGACGACGAGGGCCACATCCGCGAGGTCATCCGCGTCGCCCTGAAGAAGGCCGGCATGGACGTGATCGAGGCACGCGACGGCAAGGAGGCGCTTCTCCGCATTGCCGCCGACAAGCCCGATCTGATCGTGCTCGACATCGGCATGCCCGAGTTCGACGGCCTCGACGTCTGCCGCGAGGTCCGCAAAGTCTCCGACGTGCCGATCCTGTTCCTGTCGGCGCGCGACGAGGAGATCGACCGCATCCTCGGCCTCGAGATCGGCGGCGACGACTACGTGACGAAGCCGTTCAGCCCGCGCGAGCTGGTCGCGCGGGTCAACGTCATCCTGCGTCGGCTCAGTCCGCGCAATGGCGAGGTCAGGGCTGGTCCTACCGCGCTTGCGCAAGGCGGCCTGCTGCTCGATCCCGAGCAGCATGTCGCGACCTTCGCCGGCACGCCGCTGAAGCTGACCGCGATCGAGTTCGGCATTTTGCGCGCGTTCCTGACCCGGCCGACCTCGGTGTTCAACCGCGAGCAGCTGATGCGGGCCGCCTATCAGCTCAACATCCAGGTCTCCGACCGCACCATCGACAGCCACATCCGCAACATCCGCGCCAAGCTCGCGGCACAAGATTGCGAGAACGTGATCGAGACCATCCACGGCGTCGGCTTCAAGCTCGGCCGCTGCGAGAAAGAGGCATGAGCGCGGCACCCGACAAATGGCGGCCCTCGCTCGCTCTCGTGATCTTCACGGTGCTCGCGACGGTGGCGATCCTGCCGCTGGTCGGCCTGTTCTTCTTCCGCCTCTACGACAACCAGCTGATCCGCCAGACCCAGGCCGAGCTGATCGCGCAGAGCCGCGTGCTGGCGACAATCTATGCGCAGGAGGTCACCGCGCGGCTCGACAGCGGGCTGACGCTCGGGGCCGAGGTGCCGCCGAACGTGCTGCCGGACCCCGGCGACCCCGTCACGCCGATCCGCCCCGCGCTCGACCTCACCGCCAACGACCTGCTCAGGCGGCGGCCGGACGCGCAGGCCGCGCCGCAAGCAGCACAGCCCGCTTATGTCGAGATCGGCGCAAGGCTGACGCCGATCATCCGCGAGACCCAGAAGGTGACGCTGGCGGGCTTCCGCATCCTCGATCCGCAGGGCGTCGTCATTGCCGGGCGGCAGGAGGTTGGGCAGTCGCTCGCCCATATCGAGGAGGTCGCGGACGCGCTGCACGGGCAATATCGCGCCACCTTGCGCAACCGCGTGCCGGACAAGCCACCGCCGCCGATTTATTCCTTCAGCCGCGGCCTCGGCGTGCACGTGTTCTCGGCGATGCCCGTCATCGTCAACAACCGCGTCGCGGGGGTGATCTACACCACGCGGACGCCGAGCAACATTTTCGATCATCTCTACCAGGAGCGGGCCAAGTTCGTGCTGGCCGGGCTCGCCGTCATTCTCGGCACGGTCGCGATCGGCCTCGTGTTCTCGCGCACCATCACCCTGCCGATGCGCGAGCTGATCGACCGTGCAGCGAGAATCGGCCGCGGCGACCGCGAGGCGTTCCAACCGCTCCGGCATTACGGCACCCGCGAGTTCGCCCAACTCTCGCACAGCTTTCTCGGCATGGCCGAGCAGCTGGCGCGGCGCTCGGACTACATCGCAACGTTCTCGGCCCACCTCACCCATGAGCTGAAATCGCCGCTGACCTCGATCAAAGGTGCCGCCGAGCTGCTGCAGGATTCCTATCAGGGCAAGGCCGAGGGCCTGACGCCGGCCGAGCAGAAGACGTTCATCGCCAACATCCTGTCCGACACAAAGCGGCTGGAGGCGATGGCGCAGCGGCTGCGCGAGCTTGCCCGCGCCGAGAGCCTGCCCCAGAACGAGCGCACCGAGCTGGCACCCGTGATCGCCGAGCTCAGGAGCCGGTTTCCCGCAAGCGACATCTCGGCCAGCGGCAGCCTCGACCGCCCCATCGGCATGTCCGGCGAGAAAGCGCTGATCGTGCTGTCGCATCTCGCCGACAACGCGGTCCGGCACAAGGCTGCGACAATCAGGCTCGAGGCGACCTTCGAGCGCACGACCTTGCGCCTCACGGTGAGCAATGACGGCGAACCGATCTCGGCGCCGAACCGCGACAGGATCTTCGATGCGTTCTTCACCACCCGCCGCGACCAGGGCGGCACCGGAATGGGACTTGCGATCGCACGCGCGGTGATGGCGAGCCATGGCGGCTCGATCAAGCTCAAGCCGACCGACGAGGGTGCGGCCTTCGAGCTGCAGTTTCCCGCAGCCTAGATGGCAAATACCCAGGCGGCGACGATGGTGCCGATGGTGACCAGGCCGGCGATGGTCCAGCCGGCGGCGTATTCCAGCTCAGGATGACCGGTCGCCCGCATGATCTCTGCCGGATCGGCGGTATGCTTCTGTGCCATGACAGCCTCGCACGTTACTCCCCGCGTCATATGTAAGTCGCATCAGCCGCCAATAGGTTCCATCACGGAAATGCGAGGAATGACGCAGCTTGGTCTGTTCACCGAACAGGAAGCCGGTCCGGCCGGCCTTCGCCATACGGATCATTTTATCGAGCCCGCCACCGAGCAGGCGCTGATCGGCCGCATCGCAGCATTGCCGCTGCAGCGTTTCCAGTTCGGGGCCTTCGAGGGCAACCGTCGGGTCGCCTCCTTCGGCTACCGCTACGACTATGCGCTGCAGCGGCTGACCGAGGCCGACCCGATCCCGGACTGGCTCTCGCCGATCGCGCATCGGGTCGAGGCATGGGCGGGGCTGCCGGAGGGCAGCGTCCGGCAGGTGCTCTGCACCGAATATGAGGTCGGCGTCGGCATCGGCTGGCACCGCGACAAGCCGCATTTCGACAAGGTGCTCGGCCTGTCGCTCGGCGCTCCTTGCAAGTTCCGTTTCCGCCGCCGCAGCGGCGACAAATGGCAGCGCCACACGATCGAGGCGCAGCCGCGCTCGCTGTACCTGATGGACGGCGAGGCGCGCTCGCAATGGGAGCACAGCATCCCGCCGGTGGAGGCGCGCCGCTACTCGGTCACGTTCCGGACCATGAAGCGGGCCTGACAGGCCGTCCAAAACAAAAATTGCGAAAACAACCCCATGCACAGTAGAGCGCAACCCCGCATGTGCGCTCCAAACGCGGCTGGATGTCGCACCGGCTGCCCGTTCCGCGCCGGCCGCGGGTCTGCCAAAGGTGCCGCGAATTAGCCTCAAGGCCGGCTGACTAATGAGGCGAATTGAGAAGACAGGCCAGATCAGCGAGCCAGTATTGGCCTCCCAAGGCCGGCATCATCATGAAAAATTACCTGACATTCTTCCTGCTTCTGACCATGACCACGGCCTCCGCCCACGGTCCCTTGCCCACCCGGCTGTCGCCGCCCTCCGATCTCATCCGCGCAGGCCTCACTGATTCCGACACCACGGCCGGCGGCACCGCTCGGCTGTGCGAGCATGTCACCTTCTCGCGCGGCCTGCGCTACGGCGAGAGCGAGGCCAATGTGCTCGATGTCGCCACCAGTGCGACCAAGGCGGATACGCCGCGGCCGGTGCTGCTGTTCGTGACCGGCGACACCTTCACTGGCGACCGCGGCGCGCCTGAGCTGTCGCGCCAGATCCAGGACCAGGCGATGTGCTTTGCCGCGCGCAACGACATGATCGGGGTACGCGTCAGCTATCGCCTGGCCCCCGCAGCGACCTGGCCGATGGGGGCGACCGACGTGGCGGCGGCGCTGTCCTGGGTGCACGGCAATATCGACCTGTTCAACGGCGATGCCCGCGAGATCGTTGCGGTCGGCTACGGCGCCGGCGCCTTCCATGTCGCGACCCTGCTGGCGCATCCCGAGCTTCAGACCGACCGCGCCGATGTCGCCGCCGTCGTGCTGGTGTCCGGCATCTACCGCGCCGGCAAGGATGCGAATGACAGCGAGAAGGCCTATCTCGGCAGCGACGCCGGCCAGTACAACACGCGCTCGGTTTTCCCGGGCATCCTCAACGTCGATGTGCCGATCGTGCTGGCCTGGGCCGCGGACGATTCCGCCAGCACCGTCGCACAAGGCGAAACCTTGAAGAAGACGCTCTGCGGCGCCGGTCATTGCCCGCGCAGCGCGCTGCTGCGCAGCCGCGACGGCATCGCCAGCGCCTTCGGTCTCGACGGTTCCGGCGACAGCCTCGCCGAACCGACCCTGCTGCTGGTGCATCAGCTGGAGGCACGGGGGCTGCCGTAGCGGACGCGCTGCTCCGATCATCGACCTCTCACACCATTTGCTGGGCCACCCCGCGGCGCGTCAGCACACCTGCCGCTTCGTCGGCGCCCGGGAGCCCCGCTTCGAAGACGCCCCGTCAGGCCACACGATTGCCAAACGCTTGACCTAGATTAGCTCGCCTTGGTGCGGACCGAGCCGACCTCGTTGGGGGCCAACGACAAGATGTCGAGCATGCGCGTCACCGGCAGACTGCTATTCGCTTTGATCGCCGCTCTCGCCTCGCTTGGGGCGATGTCACAGCAACACGCCGATCAGCCGACAAGCGACAAGGAAATCCGCATCGGCAATGTCATGCCCTATTCGGGACCGCTCTCGGAATTCGGCGCGATCGGTCAGGCGGAAGCGGCCTATTTCGACATGATCAACGCGCGCGGCGGCATCAACGGTCGCAAGATCCGCTTCATCACGCGCGACGACAATTCCGATCCGGCGACGGCGCTGGAGCTGACGCGCAATCTGGTCGAGAAGGACGACGTGCACCTGATGTTCGGGGCGTTCGGCACGCCCGGCAATCTCGCCACGCGCTGGTACCTGAACGAGAAGAAGATCCCGCAACTGTTCGTCGCCTCCGGCGACGAGGAACTGAGCCGAGCCGAGAAGTTTCCCTGGACGATGGGATGGCAGCCGTCGTTCCGATCGGAGGGGCGCATCTACGCCAACTACATCCAGGCCTACTATCCCAGGAAGAAGATCGTCGTGCTCTGGCAGAACGACCAGTTCGGGCGCGTGCTCTACAAGGGCGTCCAGGAAGGGCTGGGCGATCTGAACCGTCATGTCCTCGTCGACATCGCCTTCGACATCAACGACGCGCATCTCGACGGACACGTCTCGATCCTCAAGCGCACCGGTGCCGACATCTTCGTCTTTCTCGGGGTGCCGTCGACGGCGTCCCAGGTGATCAAGCTGGCAGCGTCACTGAATTGGCATCCGGTGTTCATCGTCAACGATGCCTCTGCCTCGATTGCCAATGCGATGGCGCCCGCGGGCCTGGAGAACTCGGCCGGCGTGATCTCGGCGGCCTTTCTGAAGGATCCGAGCGATCCGGCATGGAAGGACGATTCCGCCATGAAGGACTGGTTCACCTTCATGGACAAGTACCATCAGGTCGAAAGCACCAACAACAGCGCAGCGGTCTACGGCTACGCCGCGGCCGAGGCGCTGACGCAAGTGCTGAAGCAATGTGGCGACGATGTCTCGCGCGAGAACATCATGCGACAGGCGGCTTCGCTGAAGGGCTTTCATCCTTCCGTCGCGTTGCCCGACATCAGGATGAGCACCTCGCCCGGCAACTATCTGCCGATCAGGCAGATGCGGCTGGTGCAGTTCGACGGCCGCTCCTGGCAGCCCTTTGGCGACGTGATCGAAACGGCGTTCACGGAAGGGATGGCGCGGTGAGGTTTACCTAAACGCGGCCTTGAGACAGCGCGGCGTTCGAGCACGCACCGTTTGCTGGGCCACCCCTCTCCCCCGCCCTCCCCCACAAGGGGGGAGGGAGCGCAGCGGAGTGCGCGGCGGCGCTGTGCCTCACTGTCGCGACTGATAGGAGCGAGCGCGTGCCACCCGAAAAGTACGTTCCCTCCCCCCTTGTGGGGGAGGGTTAGGGAGAGGGGTGCCACACGGGGACTCTCTCGATCAGAAAGCGCTACGCACGTTCGCGCCCCCTCACGCCGGCTTCAGCGAAGCCAGCGCGCTCTCCAGCAGTGCGCGTACGTGGGCGGCGTCGCCGGATTTCACCACCGCCGGATCGAGATAAAGCTCCAGTCCCGGCGCGCGCTCGGTGATGACGCCGCTTCGCTCCGCCGCCGCATCGTTCAAAGCATCCACCGAATACGGAATCACCTCGCGGCTGATGCCTTTCATCGTGATCGCCGGCAGCGCGTGGGCGCGGACGATGTCGCTGACCAGGGCAAAAGTCTCGTAGCTCAGCACGATGCCGCCGGGCTCGGCGATCGACTGCAGGCGCGCGGCGAGGTTCGCTTCGGCACCGATGATGGTGTAGTCCATGCGGTCGCTGCTGCCGAAATTGCCGACATTGCAATAGCCGGAATTGATGCCCATGCGCGAGCGGAACGGCTGCTCGATGCCGGCGGCGCGCCATTTCGCGTTGAGCTCGGCGAGGCGCTGCTGCATGCGCCAGGCCATCTGCAGGCAGGCCTGCGCATCGGCGCGATCGCCCCTGGTCTCGGGATCGCCGAAGAAGATCAGCATGGCGTCGCCGATGAACTTGTCGATGGTGCCGCCATAATCGTGGGCGATCGCCGACATCTCCGTGAAATATTCGTTGAGGAGCTGGGTCAGCTGCTCCGGCTGCAGCCGTTCGGCGGTCGCCGTGAAGTTCTGGATGTCGGAGAAGAAGATGGTGAGCTTCTTGCGCTCGGTGTGGATGGTGACGTCCTTCTGGCCGCTGAAAATGCTCTTGTAGACCTGCGGCGGGATGTAGCGCGAGATCTTCATCGACAGCGACGCGAGGAAGTCGTTGGCGGATTCGAGCTCCCGGTTCATGGACTTGATGCGGCCGGCCTGCCGGCGCTGCAACGACAGAAATGCCAGCCCGCTGCCGGCAGCGACCAGGAAATAGGCCAGCAGGAACTTGAACGAGAAGATGTTGGCGGCGATCGGTTGCGCGATGATCACCTCCTGGATGCCGCGGACATCCCCCACTTTCCAGTCCTTCTTCGGGCTCTCGGGGTGGCTGTTGTGGCAGCTCACGCAGGCCGGGCCCATCGTGACGGGGGCCACCAGCCGGACCTTGTCGTTGAACAGCGACGTCTCGGTCTCCACGATCTTCTGCTCGGGATCCCTGCGCAGCGCATCGAGCGCGTCCTTCTCGAACTTGTCGAGCTGGTGCGGGGCACGATTCTGGAACGGGAAGTCCGAGACGAAGCGGTAGGTGATGTTCTCCTGCTGGGCGCCGATCACCCGACCGAGCTCCAGCGACAGCGTCGCCGGAATCGGGATCGCGCCGGGAACCGATTCGTAATTGTGCACGACCTTCGTGGTCCCGTCAGGGTTGGCGAGCACGCGCCCGACCACGTTGGAGGCGTAGTAGCTGCGCACGCTCGAGATCACCGAATTGAGATCGATCGCCTGCCGGCGCAACGCCGTCTTGCTGAGATCGGTCAGGTCCAGCCAGACCGCGACCGGCAAGGCGAGCAGGAGGAAAGCGATCGCGGCCCCGATGAGGATGCCGTTCTTGCGCTGCTCTTCGGAGATCTCTGGTTTCACGCTGTGGCTCCGTCGTGTGCGATTTTGTCGCAAACGCCCGTCATTTGTGAGGGAATGCGGCAGCACAGAACCCAGAAAACGCCGGTTCGCGCAACCCCATTTTATGGTGGTCGGACCAGGCGCCTTTCCGTTTCATCACGAATGTCTAAGATCGGCATCAACCACCGTTGATCATCCGGAGCCTGCGCCATGACCGAGACCATCCGCATCAAACGCTTCAACGCGCGCCCCGTGATCGTGCCGATGAACCTGCCGCTCAAGACCTCGACCGGGGCCGTGGCGAAGGCGCCGCTGGTGCTGATCGACTGCGAAACCGACCAGGGCGCGGTCGGGCACGCCTATCTGTTCTCGATCACGCCGTCGGCCCTGAAGCCGCTGACGGCGATGGTCACGGAAATGTCAGAGCTCGTCGCCGGCGACGAGCTGTTGCCGTTCGAGATCGAGCGCAAGCTGACCCAGCGCTTCACGCTGCTCGGCCTCGCCGGCCTGCAGCGGCTGGCGCAATCCGGCATCGACATGGCCGCATGGGACGCGCTCGCCCGAGCACGCGGCCTGCCGCTGGCGCGGCTGCTCGGCGGCGCGCCGAAGCCGGTCAAGGCCTACAATTCGAAGGGGCTCGGCATCATGCCGGCGGGTGCCGCGGTCGACGAGGCGCACAAGCTGCTGGCCGAAGGATTCGGGGCCGCCAAGATCCGCGTCGGCCGTCCCGATGCGCGGGAGGATCTCGCCGTCGTCCGCGCCGTGCGCAAGGCCGTCGGCGACGAGGTCACGCTGATGTGCGACTACAACCAGGCGCTGACGGTGACCGACGCCATCCGCCGCGGCGAGATGCTGGACGACGAGGGCCTCACCTGGATCGAGGAGCCGATCCGCCACGACGACTATGCCGGCTGCGCCCGCATTGCGGACGAGCTGCGCACGCCGGTCCAGATCGGCGAGAATTTCGACAGCGCGTTCTCGATGCAGGCGGCACTCGCCGCGGAGGCCTGCGACTATGTGATGCCCGACGTGCAACGCATCGGCGGCGTCACCGGCTGGCTGCGCGCGGCCGCGCTCGCCCATGCCGCCGGCATCGAGATGTCCACGCATCTGTTCTCGGAGGTCAGCGCGCATCTGCTGTGCGTGACGCCGACGGCTCACTGGCTGGAATATGTCGACTGGGCGGATGCCGTGCTGGCAACGCGGCTCGAGATCAAGGACGGTTTTGCCGTGCCGAGCGAGGAGCCCGGCAACGGGATCGCGTGGGACGAGGCGGCGGTGAAGAAGTATCTGGTCGGGTAGATTGTAGTCCGTGGATGCTCCTTCGCGTGTTCGTCATTGCCTGTCGAACACGCGCTTCAGGAGGGGGCCTTTCGTCGATCTGCCGTCATTGGATATTGAATCGCGCGCCCGGGCATTCGTTGGTCACGGTCGTCGCGATGAGCTGGGCGGCGAGCGAGGTCGGCTTCGGGACCGCGACGATCTTCCAACGTCCCTGCTTGTTGAGCCAGAACCGCCCCGTCGTGGTCGCGATGCGGCGCTCGGTGTATTTCTTCGTCGAGATCAACGGCATCTTCGACTTCGGCGCGGGGACTTCCTTCCAGCCCTCGAACGAATAGAACTCCTGGAAGAAATAGTGCCACTCGATCTTTTGATATTCATGGTGCGAAACGACGACACGGACGACCGAGCTTCCCGTAAGCCATTCCGAACCCATCGGGTCAGGCTCGACCTGCAGGCACTTCGTGTGGAGCGGCTCCTGGACCTGAAGCAAATTCACGCGCTGGCTCTGCGTCAGCATCGCCGAGGTCACCGGCTGCCCCACATTCGGGTCATTGGCAGGTCCGGAGCAGACCGGCACCGCAGGCGGGCCTTGTCCGGTCCATGGGTTGTTGGTGCAATAGATGTAGCGCGTCCAGGACGACCAACCGTTGGACGCCGTTTCCTCCGCCTTGCCCGTCTCGCGGTTCCAAACGCTGGTAAACTTGACCGTCTTGGTCGGTGGACAGGCCGTTATGGGAGGGCCGTCCCACCAATGGGTGGTTTCGAACTCATAGATGGACTGGTCCGGATGCGGGTACATCACTGCCTTGTAGCTGGTCAGCGCGTGGTGCTCCGAGCACCCTTCGCCCTTCGTGTCGAGCCAGCAGACGATCGGAAAATTCTCGCTCGGCCAGCACCCCGCATGCGCCGAAGACGACCCCAGAATGGCTAACACGAGAGCCAATGCGAAGAGATAAGCCCGCATGGTCAATCCTCCCATCTGCATCTTCTGATTGAGGTTGCGCCGTTTCGTCGCCGCCATCTTGATCAAGATCAACGCATTGCCAGCGCCTTGGTGAGCGCTGCATATGCCGGTCCAGATCGGTGAGCAGTTCGACAGGACCTTCTCGATGCAGACCGCGCCTGCGGCGGAAGCCAACGCATCGGCGGCGTCACCGGCTGGCTGCGGGCCCCCGCGCTCGCCCATGCCGCCGGCATCGAGATGTCGACGCACCTGTTCTCGGAAGTGAGCGCACAGCTGCTCTGCGTGACGCCGACCGCGCATTGGCTGGGATATGTCGATTGGGCCGACGCCGTGCTTTCAACCCGGCTTAAGATCAAGGACGGCTTTGCGCTGCCGAGCGAGGAGCCCGGCAACGGTATCGCGTGGGACGAACCGGCGGTTGCCAGATATCTCGTTGGATAAGGCGGCCTGTTAGGTCCGGACAGCAGCGATCATGTTCAGCTCGACCGGCGCCCCGCGCGGCAACTCGGCGACGCCGACGGACGTGCGGGTATGACGACCGCGCTCACCGAGACGTTCGATCAGCCGGTCCGAGGCCCCGTTCATGACTTGCGACTGCTGGGTGAATCCAGGCACTGAAGCGACATATCCCACGACCTGCAGGACCTGGACGATCCTGTCCTCGCCGCCCGTCGCGTGATTGATGGCGGCAATGCAGAGATCAGCGCAAAGGGCAGCGGCTTCCTGTGCGGCAGCGATATCGACACCTGCTCCGACCTTGCCCGCATACAGCAACTCTTCGCCGCGGCGCGGCAGCTGGCCGCTGACATAGGCGAGTCCACCATGGATGATCACCGGCAGGTAGTTGCCGCCGGGCTTGTTCACGCTGCTCATCTCGATAGCCTTCTCTTCACATCCGGCGAAGCGACGCATTTCGGCGAACTCTGTACCTCGATCGGACCAAGCTCGCCGTGGTGGATGGCCGGACAATGGCAGGCGGCGAGTCGTCGATCAAGGCTGCGAAGCCTGATCCGGTCTGACAGAACGCGCCTCCGCGCATTGCACGGCGGCGGCGCGCGCGATAACGGTTCCCCATGACCACATGGCGCCCTCATCCGCACATCCGCGTCGTCGCAATCGGCCTGCAGTGGCGGGACGGGCGGCTGCTGGCGGCCGAGGTTCGTGACGATACCGGGCGCATCAAGGGCGTACGCCCGCTCGGCGGTGAGATCGAGTTCGGCGAGAGCTGGCGGGCCGCTCTGGTGCGAGAGTTCAACGAAGAGCTCGGCATCGACGTGACCATCACGAGCGAGCCTGTCGTGCTGGAGAACATTTTCGTGCACGAGGGATCGACCGGCCACGAGGTGGTGTTCGTCGCGGAGGTCGCGTTTCCAGAAGGCGCCTTCGCCGGCCGGGACCGCATCGACTTCTGCGAGGACAATGGAGAGCAGATCGTCGCGCGCTGGTTCGACCTTGCCGATCTCGACGTTGATGGCGGACCGAGCCTCTATCCGACCGGACTGAAGGCGCTGCTGCTGAGGACGGCGGCAGGGACCGCGTAAGAAGCGCTTCCTTCACCGGCAACCGCCTCGAGGGGAATGTTCCAGGCTGGCCGCCGCGGCGACGTCGGCAGACTTGCAAGCCTCATTGGTTGCAGCGCTTTTCGAGTTCTGCCTTCTGCTGCTTCAGCACCTCACGCTCAGCGTCGCTGCCTTTGACCGGATCCCGCAAGAGCGCAACCTGTGTTCTGTTGATCTGGCTGATCATAGTGGTGCATTGCTGCCTGGACAGCTGGCCGCCGGCGGCTTTCGGCTTTCGCTCGGGCGGTGGAGCATGATCTGCCGTCTTTGCATCGACGGCTCGGATCTTCTCGATGTTCTCCTTCGCTTTCGCCTCGTTCTGTAAATCGCCGGTCTTGCGAAACTCTTCGGCAGACCTCTTGAAGTAGTGCTCGGCCGTCCGAAGGTAACTCTTTCGACTTTCGTACGATGCTCGCATCGCATTGTTGAAGGCTTCTTTACCCGCTCCGAATAGAGCGGCTCCTTCGCCGGAATCGGCCTTTGTCCGGTCCATGGACGGCTTGAGGGACGGCTTGGCCGCGGCGGGTGGCCCAGCCTCGGGAGCTGCGGAGGGCGTTCTGTCGATCCCGAGAATATCGGCAGTGACGTTCTTCGCCGCCGAGCCGAGATCCCTGGATCGGGCGCTCGCGGGGACTGCGCCAATGCGCACGGCAACCGCGGCGCCGCCGTTCGTCGACATCGATCGCCCATCGGGCTCGAGCGTGTAATTCCAGCTCCCCAAGCTGTTGGTGTAGGTCAATACGTTTCCCGAACAGGTCCATGTCCCCTGGGCGCAAGCCGGATGCTCGCTGCACAACGCCGCACCATCCGGCTTCAACGTGCCTCTGTTGCCGCTGCCCGAATGGCGCCAGTCTCCGATGAATTTTCCGGCGCAGCTGGATGGCGGCGCGGCTTCCGCAGACGCGGCACAGACCAACAACAGGAAAACGGCAGTCAAACGCCTCATCTCTGGCCCCCAAACGCGTCCATCCACCTCGATCATGCGTGGCCCCGCCGAGGTTCGTCAATCGAGGAACGACCAGGCCTTCGCCCCGGCAAACTGCCATGGACCTGATCATTCCACGGACCGCGTCCCTGGCTTCGTCGAGCAAGTCCAGGCGGCCCAGAACCAAAGGCGCGGCTGGCGGGCGACCGTCATGACCCAAATGGGATGGGCGCGGGAAAAATTCCTGGCCCACGATAAAATTGCCGGAATCGAAGAGCCGGATCGTTCACCCGATCGGCTCGGGCATCTTCTGGAAGGCCCCGCCTGCTCGTCGTTTGTCCAGGACGTCGTGCATGCTCTTGCTGGATCCTGGAATGGTGGCGCTCGCAATCGCGATGGTTGTTGTCGACCGCGTCCAGGAGGCCTCGTCCGGACTAGTGAAGCGTCAGACCATCGCCCCTTTCAAGGGAGCGAGAATGGGCGACAAGTGAAGTCAAAGACCACCGCTTTCAGTGCCGCGCCGATAGCGGAAGTCGCAATGCGGCGCGCCTTGCATGATGGTCTGCGTGCGTGTGAGCTTGATGTCGGGACCAAAACCTTCCGCGGTCGCAAAGTCCGCGGTGCAGACCAGGAGGAAGCCGAGCTCCGGTTCGCCGAGCGCCTGGTAGAATTCGGCGTAGGCACAGCGCTTGACGTCGAAGGCGAAGGCGTCATGGGACTGCTCGATGACGTCGTAGGCGAGCGCGTCGTCGCGGGCGTAGGCCTTGAAGGCGGATGATACGGACTTGCCGAGGTCGGCTTCGCTCTCGCCGGGGTTCCTGGCCTTCCAGAACTCCTCGCCGAAGCCGCGATAGAGATCGCCGAGCGCCTTGCGCACCAGCGCATTGGCGCGCGCCGTGCCGAGCTCGGCCTGCAGCGCCTTGACCAGCGGCACCAGCACCTGGGCCTGGATCTTGGCTTGCGCGATGACGGATATGCTCATGGGCGGCCCCGCGAGAGAGGTGTACGACCGTAACACATCGGGACTGCAGGGTAAGATTTTGGCTTGCCGAGCCGAAGCTCGCGGCGGCGGCCCGCCTGCGCCCTTTGGGCTTCGGCGCGGTATCGGCACCGAGCAAGCCGCACCAGTCCGTCTACGCTCTGCGAGCTACGCCGGACACGCTTCGCCATTTCTGGGAGTGGCTGCGCCACGCGAAGCCTTTTGGCGAAGCGTGGTGGGCACGACAGGGATCGAACCTGTGACCCCTACCATGTCAAGGTAGTGCTCTCCCGCTGAGCTACGTGCCCTAAAAGTCCACTTCCGTCGGGTGGGGTCCCTATAACGGCTCAAGGGAGCCGGCGCAAGGACGGAACAAGGCCGATTTAGGCGGCCAGCATCTTGTTCACTTCGCTGACCAATTCGCGCAGATGCACAGGCTTGGACAGCACTTTGGCGTTCTTGGGGGCGTCCGAATCCGAGTTCAGGGCGACCGCGGCGAAGCCGGTGATGAACATGATCTTGATGTCGGGATCGAGTTCCGAGGCCCGGCGGGCGAGCTCGATGCCGTCCATCTCCGGCATCACGATGTCGGTGAGCAGCATCTCGAACGGCTCTTCCCGCAGCCGCTGATAGGCGGCCATGCCGTTGTCATGGGACGAGACCTGAAAACCGGCATTTTCCAGCGCCTTGACCAGGAAACGGCGCATGTCGTTGTCGTCTTCGGCGAGCAGGATCTTTGGCATGGCAGGAATCGTCGCATCCCCAGAGGATATCAGCAGAGGTTACTAAGCCCGACGGAGGGTAAATTTGGGGTGAAAATCTTTACCCTGAGCCGGCTCTCGCTGCCGCCCTCTTGTGAACCGGAAAACGGCTCGAATCAATCGAGCCGCGCGGGCGTATCCCCGCCTCCCTGCCCACACGGTTAAGACATGTTCCAACGGCCATCACATCTTTTCGCTTGGCAGAATGGTTGCGATTCCGGACAATGACGACACATAAGAGCCGCTCGATCGGCCGAATCGATGCGGTCCGGCCACTGCCGTATCCCGGCGCGAAGGGACGAAGCCTGAGAAGATGACCCGGTTTGACGGCGAGACGTCGCCAGCCTTCGAGATCGTGGAGCCCGCGCAATGGCGCGCGCCGGTCATCTTCAACTCGCCCCATTCCGGCTCGATCTATCCGGACGAATTCCTCAGCGCCTCCAGGATCGATCTGCTGACGCTGCGGCGGTCCGAAGATTCCTTCATGGACGAGTTGATCGGCCATCTGAGCGAGCGCGGCTTTCCGACCGTCAGGGTCAACTTTCCCCGCTCCTATGTCGACGTCAATCGCGAGCCCTATGAGCTGGATCCCCGCATGTTCAGCGGACGGCTGCCGAGCTTTGCCAATACCCGCTCGATGCGGGTCGCCGGCGGCCTCGGCACCATTCCGCGCGTGGTCGGCGACGGTCAGGAGATCTATCGCGAGCGCATCCTGGTCGACGACGCGCTGGGGCGGATCGAGACGCTGTACAAGCCCTACCACCGCGCGCTGCGCCGGCTGATCAACAAGGTGCACCAGATGTTCGGCACCGTGGTGCTGGTGGATTGCCACTCGATGCCCTCGGTCGGCGTCTCCAGGGACGAGCCGCGCCGGCCCGACGTCGTGATCGGCGACCGCTACGGCACGAGCTGCACGCCGCTTCTGCCTGATAGGGTCGAGGAGACCATGACGGGCCTCGGCTATTCGATCGGCCGCAACAAGCCTTATGCCGGCGGCTTCATCACCGAGCATTACGGCAATCCCGCGAGCGGCCTGCACGCGGTGCAGCTCGAGCTCAACCGCGCGATCTACATGGACGAGCGGCGGCGCGAGCGCGGCCCGCGCTTTGCGCAAGTGGCGGCCGACTTCGGCGTCCTCGCCGAGGTGCTGGCGACCACGATTCCCTTCGGCGATCTCGGCCCGTTCCAGGCCGCGGCGGAATAAGCGCCGACTTCTCTCTGGAAGAATGATCATCCCGCGATGAGCGCGACCGCGCCTTCGCCTGGCTTCGCCGCGCGCTTCAAAACGAAAGCGGCGGCCCCAAGAAAAAAGGGCCGCTCGCGAATGACGCAAGCGGCCCAAGTCTAGGGAGGAAACGCCCAAGGAGGGCAGCGGTAACGCCAAGCGCTACCGCACCGCAACAATATGCGACCGCGCCGCACAAAGCGCAAGGGCTTTTGAGCCGTTTCCCATGCAATAAGCACATGGCTCAGTTGCTTCCATGGAAACCCAGATTCAGTTTCTTTGATAAGGAAATTCAATGGGTTGATTATCATTTGCATACGAACAAGGCATCCCCGGAACTAAGTTTTCAACGCCGTGATCGATATTTGGCCAGCGGATGACTTGGATGAGGCAGCGGGCGGCGGCATCCAAAATACCAGGGTGCAAATCAAGACAGCGCTGCACGCGGGAGGCGAATTGAGCTAGGCAGGAGTCGAGCTTCATCCAACTTTCGCTTTGAGGATACGCCGTGACGGTGATCGACTTCTCCGCCTTCATCGGACGGCTCGCCACCGCCTCCGGCGAAACCATCCTGCCGTTCTTCCGCACCTCGTTGTCGATCGACGACAAGAGCAAGACCAAGGATTTCGATCCCGTCACCGAGGCCGACCGCGCCGCGGAGGCGGTGATGCGGCGGCTGATCAAGGCCAACTTCCCCCAGCACGGCATCGTCGGCGAGGAATTCGGCAATGAGGGCGAGGACGCCGACTATGTCTGGGTGCTCGACCCCATCGACGGCACCAAATCCTTCATCGGCGGCTTTCCGATCTGGGGAACGCTGATCGCGCTGCTGCACAAGGGCGCGCCGGTGTTCGGCATGATGCACCAGCCCTTCATCGGCGAGCGCTTCTCCGGCGACAACGGCTCGGCCAACTATAAAGGCCCCTCCGGCGAGCGCCGGCTCCAGGTCCGCCGCTGCGCGTCGCTGTCGGAGGCGACGACCTACACCACCAGCCCCCTGCTGATGAACGAGCGCGACCGCGCCATTTTCGGCCGCATCGAGCAAGGCGCGCGGCTGTCGCGCTATGGCGGCGACTGCTACTCCTATTGCATGCTGGCGGCCGGCCACGTCGATCTCGTGGTCGAGACCGAGCTGAAGCCTTACGATATCGCTGCGCTGATCCCGATCGTGACCGGGGCCGGCGGTGTCGTCACCACCTGGGAAGGCAAGCCGGCCCAGGGCGGCGGCCGCATCATCGCGGCCGGCGACGCCAGGGTCCACGAAGAAGCGCTGAAACTGCTGAACCAATAACAAGCGCGAGCGGGAGGCTTGCATGACCATCTCACGCAGGCTTCTCCTTGGATTGTTCCTGATGCTGCCGTCAGCGGTGGCGGCGCAGAATTTTCCTGCAAAGCCGATCAAGCTGATCGTGCCCTTCCCGGCCGGCGGCCCCAACGACATCATCGCCCGCGTGATCGGCCAGCGCATGTCGGAGCTGTCGGGCCAGCCCGTGCTGATCGACAATCGCGGCGGCCAGGGCGGCGTGCTCGGCACCGACGCGGTCTCCAAGGCCCCGCCCGACGGCTACACCATCGCGATCTCCTCGGCCGGCGCCCTCGCCATCAGCCCGAGCATGGAGAAGGTCGCCTACGACACGCTGGCCGATCTGACGCCGGTGACGCTGGTTGCGACCGTGCCGGAAATGCTCGTGGTGGCGACCAACGTGCCGGCGAAGGACATCGGCGAATTGATCGCGCTCGCCAAGGCGCAGCCCGGGAAGCTCAACTTCGCCTCCTCGGGACCCGGCAGCCTGCCACATCTGGCCGGTGAGCTGTTCAAGCTGACGGCCAGGATCGACATCGTGCACGTGCCCTATCGCGGCGCGGCGCCGGCCGTGAACGATCTGCTGGGCCAGCAGGTGCAGATGACCTTCCTCGATCTCCCCGTGCTGCTGCCGCAGGTCAAGGCGGGCGCCCTGCGGCCGATCGCGATCGGCTCGGCGATGCGCGCCCCGACCGCGCCCGACGTGCCGACCACGGCGGAAGCGGGCTTTCCCGATCTGCGCATCGAGAACTGGTACGGCATGGTCGCGCCCAAGGGCACGCCGAAGGAGATCGTCACCGCGCTGCATGCTCTCGCGACCAAGGCGATGGCGGATCCGGCGGTGAAGGAGAAGCTCGCGGCGCAAGGCGCGACGCTGATCGGCGACGAGCCGGAGCACTTCCGCGCCTTCATCGCCGATGAGACGAAGAAGTGGGCGAAGGTGATCAAGGACGCCGGCGTGGAGACAGCGAAGTAGGTCTTTCTTACCCTCCCCTGGAGGGGGAGGGTCGGCTCACATGAGCGCAGCGAAATGTGAGACGGGGTGGGGTGACGGTATCTCCACATCCGACACTGCTCGAGTCGAGAGATCACCCCACCCCGCTCGCGCTTCGCGCGATCGACCCTCCCCCTCCAGGGGAGGGTAAGAAGCCTCACACCGCCTCCGCCCTCAGATGCTCCACCAGCATCTTCGCCGGCCGCGGCAGCGCCTTGAAGCTGCGCGCGCAGATCACAAGGCGGCGGTTGGCGAAGGCATCGCGCAGGCGGACGATGGCGAGCGGCATCAACTTCGCGCAGCGGCGGGCGGCGGCTTCGGGCACGAGGGCAACGCCGACATCGGCGGCGACCATCTGGCAGATCGCGTCGAAATCGCGCAGGCGCGCGCGGAAATGCGGGCGCATGCCGAGCCTCGCCGCATGCTTCGAAATATGCATCTGGAGCGCGGTGGCGCTGGTCAGCCCGACGAAGTCGCACGCCCCCGCTTCCTGGAAATCGATCTGGCGGCGGCCGGCGAACGGGCCGCGTTTCGACGTCACCAGCGCCAGGCGGTCCTCGCTGAACAGGAAGCGCTCGATGTGGTCGGGCAGTGCGTGCTCGGCGGCAAAGCCGAGATCGGCCGCGCCCGCGGTGACCGCGGCTGCGATGTCGGTGCTCTCGCGCTCCTCGATGTCGACGGCAATGTCGCGATGCTCGTGAAGGAAGCCGGCCAGCGCCTTGGGCAGATGCTCCGACAGGCCCGAGGTGTTGGCGAGGAAGTGCACGCTGGCGCGCACGCCTGAGGCAAAGCCGGCGAGATCGCCGCGCATGGCGTCGATCTGGTGGATGACCAGCCGCGCATGGTCGAGCAGGCTCTCGCCGGCTGCGGTCAATTCGACGCCGCGCCGTCCGCGCTTGAGCAGCGCGACGCCGAGCGCGTCCTCGAGCCCCTTGATGCGCGCGCTGGCTGAGGCCAGCGCCAGATGCGAGCGCTCCGCCCCGCGGGTGATGCTGCGCTGGTCGGCGACCGCGATGAAGAGCTGGAGATCGACGAGGTCAAAGCGCATGGCAGGTCTCCTCAGACTTCGTTTCAAACGAAGGCTAACTCCGTAACCTCCAGATTGTGCGCCGGCGCGGCTTCGGTCAATGTGCGGACATGATCGACCCGCTTCTCATTGTTATCGCCGCCGTCTTCCTGATCGCCGGATTCGTCAAGGGCGTGGTCGGCCTCGGCCTGCCGACGGTCTCCATGGGCCTGCTCGCGGTGAGCATGGCGCCGAGCCGGGCGATCGCCATCGTCATCGTGCCGGCCATCGTCACGAACATCTGGCAGACCTTCGCCGGCCCCTATTTGCGCGACATCCTGCGGCGGCTATGGCCGCTGATGATCGGCACCGTGATCGGCTGCTGGCTCAATGCCGGCGCGCTGACCGGCCCGCATGCGCGCTACGGCACGATCGTGCTCGGCGTCCTGCTCGTGATCTACGCGGTGATCGGCCTGAAAAAGTTCAAGTTCCACGTCGCGCCCGCGAACGAGGGATGGGTCGGCGCCGTGGTCGGCGTCATCACCGGCGTGATCTCGGCCTCGACCGGGGTGCAGGTGATCCCCTCGATGCCGTTCATGCAGGCGATCGGCATGGAGAAGGACGAGCTGGTGCAGGCGCTTGGCGTGTTCTTCACGACGGCGACGCTGGCGCTCGCCTTCAACCTCACCGTCGGCGGATTATTGACGCCGGCCAATGCGGTGCCGGGCGCCGTGGGCATGGCGATGGCCTTCGCCGGCATGTTCATCGGCCAGTCGGTGCGGGCCCGGATGCCGGCGGAAGCGTTCCGTCGCTGGTTCCTGATCGCGATGATCCTGCTCGGGCTTTATCTGGCCGGCAGTGCGCTGCTGAAGGAATTCGCCTAAAGCATGATCCGGAAAAGTGCGAAGCGGTTTTCCGGAAAGATCATGCGCAAACAACAACCTAAAGCGCGATGACGATTCATCCAAATCTCATCGCGCTTTAGGACGCGGGAGGTGCAGCAATCCCCCCCTTGTCGGCCTTGATCTTGAATGTTACAATAAGTAGCATTACAACTCGTAGCCTATAGCCGGGCAATCGCCATGAGCAATTCCGCAAAGGCCGAAGCCGTGTTGGCGCTGCATCGCTTCGGGATGGGGCCGCGGCCGGGATCGATTGCCGCCATCGGGAGCGACCCGCGCGGCGCGCTGATCGCCGAGCTCGACCGGCCGCTCGGCTTGAGCGCTGCAGCCAGTCTTCCCGCCAGCGCGAAGGCCTATCGCACCGTGGCCGATGCCAATGCGCGGCGAGCGGCGCGCGCCAAGCAGGCGCAGCAGCAGGCCAAGAAGCAGCAGATGGCGTCGGCCGCTGCGGGTGATCAGGCCGAAGCGCGGCGTGAGGGTCAGGCGCAGGGCTATGCGCAGGAGAAGGATGCAGCCGAGATGGCGGCGAAGCAGGCCGCCGACGCCATTCCCGATCCGGGCCGTCCAATCTATCTGCAGGAAGCCAAGCTGCGCACGGAAGCCGCGCTCGCGGCCGATATCGGCTTTGCCGAGCGGCTGGTGTGGTTCTGGTCCAATCATTTCTGCGTCTCGGCCAACAAGATCCAGAGCATGTCCGGCGCCTATGAGCGCGAGGCGATCCGCGCTCATACGCTCGGCCGCTTCGTCGACCTGCTGCTGGCGGCCGAAGGCCATCCGGCCATGCTGTTCTATCTCGACAATCTGGCATCGATGGGCGCCAATTCGACCGCCGGCATCAACCGCAACAGCGGCCTCAACGAGAACATCGCGCGCGAGATCATGGAGCTGCATACGCTGGGCGTGCGCACCGGCTACACCCAGGACGATGTGATCAGCTTCGCCAACGTCATGACGGGATGGACGCTTGTTCCGCCCGGTGACAATCCGGAGCATGGCGGCGAGTTCACCTTCAATCCCCGGCTGCACGAGCCCGGCGGACAGACCGTGCTCGGCAAGCGATACGAGCAGGAGGACGTCGAGCAGGGCCGCGCCGTGCTGCGCGATCTCGCCGCGCATCCGGCAACCGCGACCCATGTCGCGACCAAGCTCGCGCGCCATTTCGTCGCCGACGAGCCGCCGCCGGCCCTGGTCGAGCAGATGGCCAAGACGTTTCGCGATACCGAAGGCGATCTCAAGCAGGTCGCGATCGCGATGGTGTCGTCGGACGAGGCCTGGCGCGTACCGCCGGCGAAGCTCAAGCGTCCGAGCGAATGGGGCGTCGGCATGGTGCGCGCGACCGGCATCACGCAGGTCGATCCCGTCCTCTACACCGGCGGCCAGCAGCTGCTCGGCGAGCCGCTGTGGCGTCCGTCTGCGCCCAAGGGATATCCGGATGACGAAGCGAGCTGGATCGACGGCGTCGGCCGCAGGCTCGACGTCGCCAACAATTTTGCCGAGCGCGTCTCCGGCTTGGCCGATCCGCAAGCCATCATCGAGGACGTCTTTGCGTCCGAGATCGCCGCCGAGGTGAAGCAGGCGGTCGGCCGTGCGGAGAGCCGGCAGCAGGCGCTGGCACTGTTGTTCATGTCGGCAGATTTCCAGAGGAGGTGAGCATGGGCGTCGTCAATCATTTGCCCACGCGGCGCGAGCTTCTGGCCGGCTCCGGCGCACTGTTCGCGTGGAGCCAGATGCCGCGGATCGCGCGTGCCGAAGGTCGAGATCCGCGCCTGCTCGTCATCGTTCTTCGCGGCGCGCTGGACGGCCTCGGCGCCGTCGCGCCGGTCGGCGATCCCGACTGGATCGCCTTGCGCGGCGATCGCGCGCTGGTGCTGGACGGCAAGCCGCCGGCGCTGCCGCTCGACGCCTTCTTCGCGCTCAACCCGGCGATGCCGAACCTGCACCGGCTCTACAAAAGCGGCAAGGCCGCGATCGTCCATGCCACTGCCACGCCCTATCGCGAGCGCTCGCATTTCGATGGCCAGGACGTGCTGGAGAGCGGCTTCACCAAGCCGGGCGCGGCCGCTTCAGGCTGGCTCAATCGCGCGCTGCTCGCGATGGAAGGCGGCGGCCGCGTCGATCCGCGCGGCAGCCGCGCGCTCGGCATCGGCTCGGTGACGCCGCTGGTGGTGCGCGGCTCCGCGCCCGTCATGACTTGGGTGCCGCAAAGGCTCCTGCCGGCGAGCCAGGACACGCAGAGCCGCCTGCTCGATCTCTATCAGCACACCGACCCGAAGCTTGCGACCGTGCTGCAGGCGCGGATGAAGCTGGCCTCGCTCAACGGCGCACCGGGCACCGGCGAAGCGATGCCGGATGATCCGACGCTGGCGCCGCCGGGCATCGCGCGCGTGCGCGCCTATTTCGCGGAAGCCGCCGGCACCGCCGCGCGCTATCTTGCCAAGCAGGACGGTCCGCGCGTCGGCGCCATGGGCTTCGTCGGCTGGGACACGCATATCGCCGAAGGCGCAGCGTCGGGCCAGCTCTATGATCTGCTCGGCGCGCTCGACGGTGCTTTCGCCGCGATCGAAAGCAACATGGGCGAAGCCTGGAAGGAGACGGTCGTTGCCGTCGTCACCGAGTTCGGCCGTACCGCGCGCATCAACGGCACGCAGGGGACCGACCACGGCACCGGCACGGTCGCGTTCCTGATCGGCGGCGGTCTCGCCGGCGGCCGCGTCATTGCGGACTGGCCGGGGCTGAAGCCGGCGCAACTGCTCGAGGATCGCGATCTCAAGCCGACCATCGATTTGCGCGCCGTGCTGAAGGGCCTGCTGAGAGATCATTTGCGCGTCGAGGAGACCGTGCTGGCTGACGCGGTCTTCCCGGGCAGCGCGGACATCAAGCCGATGGCCGGTCTCGTCGGCTGACGGCGCCGCCCTCGCAACCGGATCGGGTTCATGATGTGCACACTGACACAAGTGGAGCTCGACTTTCTCGCCGGCCTGAAAACCGGCTGGCGGCGGCTCTATCGGCGCGAGCTTGCGCGGCTCCTCAAGGGCGAGGCTGAGGCCAACGGGCCCCAGCCTGATCCGCGCCCGATCGCGTGGCGGGTCGTCTCGGGCTGATTTTTCGCGCCGCTGTCCCGATTCAGGACGCGTCACTGTGGTGGAATCGTCACAGCTGGTGCGAAACGGCGGCGGCCCCACGCCTGCTTTTGTTCCGACAAGGTTCTGCCCTCATTGCCCACCGAAAATCCGCCCCAGTTCGGAGGGGCGTACCATGTCTTGCATTGCACGTGCCGAAACTGCCCGGATTTTCCCCGCAGCCGCATCCCGGCTGCTGCTCGCCATCATCGCTGCCGCTTCGCTCGCCGCCTGCGCGCAATCGCCGGTCGGCCGCCAGAAGGCCGATCTGGCAGGGACCAGCCGACAGGCCGCGGTCGAGCGGCCGCACCGGGTGGCGGCGCTGCATCCAAGGCCGATCAACCGGGCGCGCGTTCCCGAGGCGCCGGGCGAGGCAAAGCAAGCCTCGCACGGCCTTGCCAGCTTCTATTCGGACACGGAGACGGCGAGCGGCGAGAAGTTCGACCGTAACGAATTGACCGCGGCGCATCCGAGCCTGCCGTTCGGCACACGGTTGCGCGTCACCGACGTATCCTCCGGCCGCTTCGTCACCGTCAGGGTCAACGATCGCGGGCCATTCGTCCGCGGCCGCGTGGTCGACATCTCGCCCTCCGCAGCCGAGGCGCTCGGCATGGTCGACAAGGGCATCACCAATGTCAGGCTCGACGTGGTGCAGTGAGTTGGAGGCATCGCGTTCGGCCCGCCTGCTTAACCGGCTGTTAGCGGCTTCTCAAGCACCATGCCTGTCCGGAAATTTGGGGCTGTTGGGGAGGCGGGCGCTTGAACACGATCCAGTATCTCGAAGATCAGGCCGCGCGCGCCGAGCGGCTCGCCAAACGGATCACGGATACGCTGACGATCGAAAGGCTCCTGGCCTTCGCCGACGAACGCCGCCGCGAGATCGAGGTCATCGCCGGCAAATATCGGCGCGCATAACGCCTGCAAACCATGCTCTGAACGCATTCGTGCTTCCTGTGAAGCGCGGAACTTCTTCCTCTTTCCTGCGTCATATGGGCAGTGAGAGAGAGGAGGACATCATGGGTTTTGGACGAGGTGCTTTGCTCTGGTTGCTTGGCGTGCCGCTGCCGATCGTGCTGCTGCTGGCGTTGTTCTGGCACCACTGAGGTTGACTCCACCAGACGAAAAGCGCCGCGGAAGCGGCGCTTTTATTGCCTGCGCGAAATGGCGTAGCGCTCTCCATGCAGCGCCATTTATGAATGGCTCTCGACGAAGTCGCTGAGATAGTCGGGCAGTGTCACGCCGTCGATATCGCATCGTGTGCGGATCTCGCCGGCGACATCCGTCGAGATGTCCTTCGTCCAATGCTCGAGCGTGTTGAACGAAATCACCTTGATGGGATCGTTGAAGCAGCCGGCGACGAGCTCGCCGATCGTGGTGTCGAGATCGCTCCGCTCGACGCGGATCTCCGTCGCGTTGTCGCGGCGGTCGATCACCACGAACAGGGTCTGGTCCGCGCCATAGGGCACGACGGGAGATGACAGGCCAGCTTCAAGCATCTTTTGGGCACTCGCGACTTGGCTTCCGATCTCCGTTAACGGGAAGAACCGGAAGAAGGTTCCTTGCGCGTTGCCGTGAAGTGCTCTCAGAGAAATTCCCTCAAGCGCGAGAGCTCGAGGACGTGCTCGGGCGCGAGGATTTCGGTGACGAGCGGCGGTTGCGCGATGGTGCGAATCTCATAGAGGTGCCGGGTTGCCGCCGGCTTGTCCATGAACGCCGAGATGCACGCGTCGAGCGTACCTTCGAGGACCTGGTAGGGCTCACGGTCCGGTTGACGCCGATTGGCCAGCGACGGCCATTTGTTCAGCACCGCAAGCGCACTGAAATCGACCTTTGACTCCGCAACCGCGTCCCCCATCGTCCCGCCTCACGCAAAAAACGCCCCAGCAGGCGGATTTGCGTGCCGGGGCCACACCTGTCGCTGTATCTCAATGCCACAACTTCACAACGCAGCAGCCGGGAAAAGGTTTCCCGGCCGCCTTGTCGCGATCAGCTCGCTGCCGCCGCGATCTTGAAGCCCGGGCTGTCTTCGTCGCCGACGCTGACCTTCGGCGGAAGCCCGGCGAAGCGCCGCAGGGCTTCGGCCATCTGCATCCGGCCCGACACGCTCGTGATCACCACGTCGACCATGGTGAAGGAGGAGTGGAAATGGCCGTGTGCCTTCAACTGCTCGACCGGGACGCCCGCGGCCGACATCGCCTCGGCATAGGCGACGCCTTCGTCGCGCAGCGGATCGAACTCGCAGGTCGCCACGAAGGCGGGCGGCAGCCTTTCGACCTTGCCGCGCAGCGGTGAGACGCGCGGATCGGTGCGGTCGGCCGGCGAGCAATAGAGGTCCCAGAACCAGAACATCAGCGAGCGCGTCAGGAAGTAGCCCGTCGCATTGTCGTTGTAGGAGGGACGGTCGAAGCTGCAGTCGGTGACCGGACAGATCAGGAGCTGGCCGGCGATCTCGGGCCCGCCACGATCGCGCGCGAGCTGGCAGGTGACGGCAGCGACGTTGCCGCCGGCGCTCCAGCCGGCGACCAGCACCGGGCCCGGCCTGCCGCCGAGCTCGCTGGCGTGCTCGGCGACCCAGCGCGTGGCCGCATAGCCGTCTTCGGCCGCGGTCGGGAAGCGATGCTCCGGCGCGTGACGATAGCCGACGCTGACGAACATCATGCCGGTCCGCCGCACCATGTCGCGGCAGAACGGCTCGTCCGACTGCTCGTCGCCGAGCACCCAGCCGCCGCCGTGGAAATAGACCACGACCGGATGCGGTCCCGGCGTTGCCGGCTTGTAGACGCGGTAGGGCAGCGCGGCGCCTGCAACGGGCAGTGTGCCGTCGGCGATGTCGCCGATCGGCCGCCCCGCAGGCCGGCTCTTGTTGAACTCGTTCACGAACGCGCGCGCGCCCTCCGCCCCCATCGACTCGATCGGCGGCAGGTTGAGCGTTGCGAGCAGGTTGAGCACCAGCCGCACATCCGGCTGTAGCCGCACCACCTCGCCGTCATTGCATTGCGTGGCGCCATCAGGGCCGGTGAGCTTGAAGCCGAGCATGCCGCGGCTGACCACCTCGTCGCAGATGCTGCGATAGGGGCCGACGCCGCCGGTATAGGGCATCAGGCCCTGCACCTTGCCGGGCACGTTGGCGCCCGTGTACCAGGTGTTGGCGAGCCGGTGCAGCGTCAGCATCGAGCAGTCGGCCATGTGCCTGCTCCAGCCGGCCTGCGCCGTCTCGGTCGGCTCGATCGTGGTAAAGCCGGCATCGCGCAGAGCGGCCAGGCGGTCGACCACCCAGTCGACATGCTGCTCGATCGACACCGCCATGTTGGACAGCACCGAAGGGCTGCCGGGCCCCGTGATCATGAAGAAGTTCGGGAAGCCTTCCACCGTGAGCCCGAGATAGGTCTGCGGCCCCTGCGCCCAGACGTCGGTGAGCGATCTGCCGTCGCGCCCGGTGATCGGATGCACGGCGCGGATCGCGCCGGTCATGGCGTCGAAGCCGGTCGCGAACACGATGACGTCGAGGTCGAAGCTGCGGCTGCTCGTGGAGATGCCGCTTGCGGTGATCGCCTTGATCGGTTCCTGGCGCAGATTGACCAGCGTGACGTTCGGCCGGTTGTAGGTGGCGTAGTAATTGGTGTCGAGGCAGGGGCGTTTTGCGCCGAAGGGATGGTCGTCCGGCATGAGCGCCGCCGCCGTCTCCGGGTCCCTGACCGCAGCGCGGATCTTCTCGCGGATCAGGTCCTGGACGATCTTGTTGCCGTCGACATCGACGGCCTGATCGGCCCAGAGCTGCGTCAGGATGTGGACGAGGTCGCCGGCGGCCCAGGCGCGTTCGAATCGCTCGCGACGCTCGGCATCGCTCAACTGCCAGCTCACGACGGTCTGCTGCGGGTAGGGCACGCCGGCCATCGACTGGCGCGCCTGCTCGCGATAGGCGGCGCGGTCGCTCTTCAGCAGGCTCATGCGGTCCGACGGCGCCGGGCCGTTATGCGCGGGCAGCGCGAAGTTCGGCGTGCGCTGGAACACGGTCAGATGCGCGGCCTGCTCGGCGATCAGCGGGATCGACTGGATCGCCGACGAGCCCGTGCCGATCACGGCGACGCGCTTGCCCTTAAGATCGACGCCGCCATGCGGCCAGCGTCCGGTGAAATAGACCTCGCCCTTGAATTCCTTGACTCCCTCGATCTCCGGCGGCTTCGGCGCCGAGAGGCAGCCGGTGGCCATGATGTAGTGGCGGCAGGAGACGGGCGGTCCGTTGTCGGTGGTGATGAGCCAGCGCTCGGCCTTCTCGTCCCATCGGGCTTCCGTGACCTTGGTCTTGAAGCGGATGTCGCGCCTGAGGTCGTAGCGATCGGCGACGAAGCCGAGATAGCGCAGGATTTCGGGCTGGGTGGCGTATTTCTCCGACCAGGTCCAGGCCGTCTCCAGCTCGGGATCGAACGTGTAGCTGTAGTCGATGGTCTGGATGTCGCAGCGTGCGCCAGGGTAACGGTTCCAGTACCAGGTGCCGCCGACGTCGCCGGCCTCCTCGAGTGCGACGGCCGAGAAGCCGGCCTTGCGCAGGCGATGCAGAAGATAGAGGCCGGAAAATCCGGCGCCGACCACGGCGACGTCGACCTGTTGAGCGGTTCCGCGTTCCTCGGAGGCACGTGTAGCAACCATTGCGTCAGACATCGCATTTCCTCCCGTAAGTTTGTTTTGCCGGCAGGCTATCGCTGCAGGTTCAGCTTGTCATCAGAGCAAGTGCAATCTTCGGTGGTCGTTTGCGGCGGCATCGTGGCCACGTGAATGTCGCGGCGTTGCACGCATCGCGATGCACAATGGCCGTGATCACCCGGGCTAATCATGCCTGATCCGCCTGTGTATGCTTGCGGTTACAAGCCACGCGTAGCGACGAGCGTCATGCCAGAGTTGAGTGAGCGGACCAAAGCGAACATGGACGTCGTCCTGGAGGAGACCTGCCGCCAGCTGCCGCATGGTGGCGATCACGACAGCCGCAAGTTCATCGCCGAGCGCCTGATCGAGGCCGCGCAGGCGGGGCACTCCACGCTCGGCGAGCTCGGCATCATCGCGCGGCGCGCGCTGGCGGAGATTCTCGCAAAGCGCGGTGAGTGAGCCGTCAGGCTTGCCTCGTGGCGCGCCGCGGACATAACCTCAGAGGAAATTCTCCGCGCATCGAAATGCCCAGAAGATGCGATCCCTGCTTGCGCTCATTGCGGCTTCCGCATTCCCTTTGCTCGCCGGCTCGGCCACGGCTCAGCCGGTCGGACAGTTTCCATTCGCGCTGACGCGTGAAGGACAGATGCTCGGCGCCGTCGAGGGCGAGGTGGCGTCGTTCAAGGGCCTCGCTTACGCGGCGCCGCCGGTCGGCGCGTTGCGCTGGCGTCCGCCGCAGCCGGCGCCGGAAAGCTCGGAGATGCACACCGCCTACGAGTACGGCGTGCCCTGTCTTCAGCCGGGCCGGCCAGAGGCGAGCGAGGATTGTCTCACGCTGAACGTGTTCCGCCCCTTCGGGGTCGACGGGCCGCTGCCGGTGATGATGTTCATTCACGGCGGCGGCTTCATCGCCGGCACCGCGAACGAGCCGCTGTTCGACGGTGCCAGGCTGGCGCAGGCCGGCCTCATCGTGGTGACCGCCAATTACCGCCTCGGCGCGCTCGGCTGGCTGGCGGATCCGGCGCTGTCGGAAAGCGGCTCCGGCAATTTCGGCCTGATGGATCAGATCGCCGCGCTGCATTGGGTTCACGACAACATCGCGGCCTTCGGCGGCGATCCCGGGAACGTCACGTTGTTTGGCCGTGACGCCGGCGCGAGGTCGATCGCGCTTCTGATGCTGTGTGCGCAAGCGCGTGGTCTGTTCCAGAAGGCCATTCTGCAATCGATCCCCGCGCGCGCCCGGTTGCGATCGGCGCAGGAGGCGGAGATCGGCCGGCAGTTCGTGGCGGTGCTGGGATCGCTGGCGGATGTGCGCGCCGTCGAGCCGCGACGCCTGCTTGCCGCCGAAATCCGACTTCTGGAGACATCGCGGCGCAGCTTCGCGCCGATGCTGGATGGAAGTCTGGTGACCGAGGACGTTGCCGCGGGTTTTGCGGCCGGACATCAAAGCCGCATTCCCCTGATCATCGGCTCGAACGACGACGAGACCGGTTTCGACACCGAGCTCGACGTCAAGGAGGAAGTTGCGTCGTCGGGCATCGCGAGCGATGAGCTGCGCAAGCTTTATCCCGACCTCGCCAGGCCTTCCGACCTTGCGGCGCGGCTCTATACCGACAAGGTCTTTTCCGAGCCCGCACGATTGCTGGCCCGTCTGCACGCCGCAACCGGCGCGGCAACCTTCCGCTATCGCTTCGCCTATGTGCCCGAGGCCCGGCGCGCAAACCCCGAGGGCGGGCGCGGGCAGGAGCTGCAGTTCATCTTCGGCGTGGAGGGGGTGCTGGGTGCGAGTATCTTCTCGCGCGGCGATCGCGAGGTCGCAGGCCGCATCCGCTCCTATTGGACCAACTTCGCCCGGAGCGGCGATCCCAACGGCCCTGATCTGCCGCGCTGGGATGGAGCCGCAAGCGGCGATCGCCTGCTGCTGATCACGAACGATCGCATCGCGAGCGGCGACGATCCCCTCGCGGAGCGTCTTGACCGGCTCGCGCGCTAGCGCGAGGAGAGTGAAGCGGAGTTACGCCGCGAGCTCGACCCGGGGAGCCGGCGTCAGCCGGTCTTCCTCCAGATAGTCCACCGCGCCGTCCTTCTCGACGGCGTAGAACTGCTGGCCTTCGCGCGACTTGAAGGCGGCGCGGACGATGCCGCGGCGGCCCTTGTCACTGTTGACGACGTCCCCCAGCGCAAACTTCCTCATCTCACGTCTCACTTGTCTTCAGGCCGACTGCTTCGGCCACGGCCCGATTTTGGGCGGCAAATCGTTAACGACTTGCTAACCATGCCGGTTTGCCTATGCTCGCCGCCGGTCGCGCGGGAACTGGCGCGCCTGTTGCCGACGAGACGAGCCCCATGACGCGATTTCCGACCCTGTTTCTGTCGCATGGCGGCGGCCCCTGGCCGTTCATGGAGGACAGGCGGGTGCAGTATGCCCGGACCGCCGAGGAGTTCGGCCGGTTGCCGCAACTGCTCCCCGAAAGGCCGAGGGCGGTGCTCGTCATCACCGGTCATTGGGAGGCCGATGCCTTCACCGTGTCGACCTCTGCGCATCCGCCGATGGTGTACGACTATTACGGTTTCCCCGAGCATACCTACCACCTCAAATACCCGGCGCCGGGAAAGCCCGAGCTCGCCGCGCAAGTGAAGGCGCTGCTGACGCGTGCCGGTGTCGATTGCCGGGAAGATCCCAATCAGGGATTTGATCACGGCACCTTCGTGCCGCTCGGCCTGATGTATCCGAAAGCCGACATGCCCATCGTGCTGCTCTCGCTGAAGTCTGCCTACGATGCGGCCGAGCACATCAAGGTCGGGCAGGCGATCGCCCCGCTCCGCGACGAGGGCATCCTGATCGTCGGCAGCGGGCTGACCTATCACAACATGCGCGGCTTCAACCGGCCGGAGTCGAGGCCGGTCTCCTACGATTTCGAGGCCTATCTGAACGAGGCGATCAGCAACCCGGATCCGGCCCGCCGCAATGCGATGCTGGTGGATTGGGAGACCGCACCGAGCGCGCGCCTCGCGCATCCCCGCGAGGACCATCTGCTGCCGCTGATGGTGGCCGCCGGCGCCGCCGGCAGCGACACGGGCAAGCGCGTCTTCGTCGACGAGGTCGCAAATGTTGCGATGGCGTCGTATGTGTTTGGCGGTCAGGCGTAAATCGCGCGATCGCCGGCGATTGCGGCCTACGACGAGATCGCGTCGATCCGTTTCGTCGTATCCGTTCCCAGCAATTGCTCATAGCGGGCCCGGACGGCGGCGTAACATTCGCATGTGCCTTCCTCCAGTCCCTCGGCATCCAGGATCCTGATCTTGCCGCGCGCGTATCGGATGAGGCCGGCCGCCTGCAGCGTGCGCGCCACCACGGTCACGCTCGAGCGCCGAACGCCCAGCATCTGCCCGAGATATTCCTGCGTGAACTGGAGCTGGTCGCTGCCGGATAGATCGCGCGCGCGCAGCAGCCAGCGACAGAGCCGGGCCTGGACGCTGTGCGAGGCGAAGCACGCTGCGGACTGCTGGGCCTGGGCGTAGACGGCCTGTTCGTGCCGCATCAAGAGAGCCAGCAGCCTGGAGCTCTGCAGCGCGGCTGTCTTCAGGGCGTCGATATTGCAGACGACGATGTTTCCGCCGAGTTGAACGATGCCGCGGCAGAGCGACATCCGCCCGTCCAGCGCGGCGGCGGCGCCGACGACGCCGTCGATGCCGACCATCGCGGTCTCGATCATCTCGCCGGTCGAGAGCGTGACGACGAGCGAGATGACTGCGCCGGCGGGAAAGTAGACGGAGCGGATTTCCTGATCGGCTTCGAACAGCAGGGAGTGCTGCTCGAAGGCGACTGTCTTCAAATGTGGCTCGAGAATCTTGAGATCGGCTTCGGAAAGCTGCCTCAATAAGAGGTTCTTCATTTGTCGCTCCCGGGGACAGGCGGGAGCGCAAAGAACTCTCAGCTATCGGTGCCTCATGCGGATATCCGATAATGCGACGACAGTAAGAGCTGTACCGCACATAGCGAGTCTTTATTTCACTGTGTCAAATTTTGACATAAGAGACGCGGGCGTGCCGTCGCAAAACGTCAGCAGGGCTCGCCCTTGTCTGCGGTCAGACAAGCAGAGGCGACGGCCTCACATGTCTCGGCGAGCAGCCGGATGCGATACAGCGGCTCCCGTCTCGAGCCCAGAAGCTCGATGCGCCATTCGGCATTTTCCTTGAGCCCGCAGCCGCGGGCGAGATCCCCGAACACTTTGGTCGTTTCTGTCCACGCCGATTTCACGTCCGCGATCTCGGCCAGATGCTCGATCGTGCCGCCGTCGCAGTTGGTAATCCGGAAATAGTGGTTGGGCATGATGCGCTCCGAGCGGCAGCGAGGGATATCGCTTAGTCCAACCGGGCCCGCCGAATTATGTCCGGTAACGCACATAGCGACCTTGGGCGCGTGCGCCGGCAAAAGCAAGTGAATTCGGACAGACGATTCGAGATCGTTGCCCGCAGTAGTTGAGTCGTGACATAGAGGTGTTGGCGCGCGTCGATCATCCGCACGCAATCGTGCATATCAAGGCATTTCCGGCAATTTCTCCTGGTTCGTCGTCGCGCTATGGTTGTGATCGTTGCGGCATGAATTTCCGAAGAATTGGATAGTGTCACCAGATCCGTTTCAGAACGCCTTTCTCAAGTCGCTTGACCCGGCCGACTTCGCGGCCATTCGCGGGCATCTGAAGGCTGTCGAGCTTCGGGAAGGGGCCTCACTGATCGAGCTTGGCCGGACCGTCGTGTGGGCCCATCTTCCGCTCACAGCGGTCGTGTCTCTCGTTGTCGAGCTCGAAGCAGGAGAACGGATCGAAGTGGCGCTGGTCGGCCCCGACAGCATCCTTGGCACCTTCGGCGTATTGGGCGAACCCGTGGCACTGGTTCACGCCGTCGTGCTGGTGCCCGGTGCGGCCTTGTTGATCGAGGCTGCCCGCCTGCGTGCTCTCGCCCAGCAGAGTGCGGCGTTTCGAGACAACCTGATGCGTCACAGCCAGGCGCTGTTCGTTCAGGCCCAGCAATCCGTGGGCTGCAATGCATCACATACCGTCGAAGCGCGACTGGCGCGATGGCTCCTGCGGGTTCGGGATCTGTCGGGCCGCGATCGCTTCAAGCTCACGCAGGAATTGATGGCCGAGATGATCGGCGTCCGCCGAAACAGCGTCTCGTTCGTCGCCCACGCTCTTCAGCAGGCTAACATCATTCGGTTCAGCCGCGGTCACATCGAGATCATCAACGTTGCCGAGCTCAACAGGGCGACCTGCGAATGCTATCGCGCGGTGAAGCTGCAATACAAGCGACTTGGTCTTTCGACCGGCGAAGAGCCGGGGGCATGATCAAGCTCAGCCGTATCTGAGCTTCATCACCAGGATGCCGCCGGCGAGCAGCATGGTGACGGCGTTCGAGGCGATCAGCGGGGCATCGCCTGATAGCAGGCCATAGATCAGCCAGAGCGCCAGACCCAGCACCATGACCAGGAACATGCCGAGCGAGATGTCGCCGGTGGAGCGGGTCTTCCACACCTTGATGGCCTGCGGAGCGTAGGCCACGGTGGTACAGGTGGCGGCGGCAAAGCCGATCAGCTTGATCAATAACGGATCCATGCCGGCTCTATACCATGGATTCGACGTAGGTCATGCCTCAGGCGCGGGCCGCCACCAGGTTGCGGTACAGCGCCGCATACTCGCCGGCGCGGCCGCGCCAGGAGACGTCGGTCGCAAGGCCGTTTCGTTGCAGGCGCCGCCAGGCCGGCTTGTCGTGGAAGGCGGTGTTGGCCTTGCGCAAGCTGCCGGCGAGGGCATCCGCGGTCACGGGGGCGAACTTGAAACCGGTGGCATCGCGGCCGGAGGAATCGGCCTCGTCGATATCGACGATGGTGTCCTCGAGCCCGCCGACGCGCGAGACGATCGGGATGGCGGCGTAGCGTAGCGCGCAGAGCTGGGTCAGGCCGCAGGGCTCGAAGCGCGACGGCACGATCAACGCGTCCGATCCGGCCTGGAGCAGATGCGCCAGAATCTCGTCATAGCCGATCACGACGCCGATCCGGCCGGGATTGGCGCGGGCGGCGGCCTGATAGCGCTCCTGGAGATCGCGGTCGCCGCTGCCGAGCAGTGCCAGCTGCATGCCTTCGCCCAAGATGGTCGGAATGGCCTCGAGCAGCAGATCGAGCCCCTTCTGCCACGACAGCCGGCTGATGACGCCGAGCAGCGGCGCCTCGTCCGAGGAATCGAGGTTGAATTGCTGCTGCAGCACCGCCTTGTTCGCGGCCCGGAACGCGAGGTCCTCGGCGCCGTAGCGGTAGGCGATGTGGGCGTCGGTTTGCGGATTCCACACGCCGGTGTCGATGCCGTTGAGGATGCCGCTCAGCACGCTTGCGCGTTGGCGCAACAGGCCGCCGAAGCCCATGCCGCCTTCGTCGCTCTGGATCTCCCGGGCGTAGGTCGGCGATACCGTGGTGATGCGATCGGCGAATTGCAGGCCGGCCTTCAGGAAGCTGATGCCGCCGAAATACTCCAGGCCGTGGACGTCGAACGAGCTCCAGGGCAGGCCGATCGATCCGATCAGCTCGCGCGCGAACTTGCCCTGATAGGCCATGTTGTGGATGGTCATCACGGTGGCAGGCCGCGGGCGATTGTCATAGTGCAGATAGGCCGGCGCGAGCCCGGCCTGCCAATCATGGGCGTGCACGATTTCGGGCACGAAGGCCGGGACGAGGCCGTGGCCGATGTCGGCCGCGACGCGCGACAGCGCCGCAAAGCGCAGGCCATTGTCCGGCCAGTCGACGCCCTCTGTGGTGACGTAGGGATTGCCCGGCCGCGCATAGAGATGCGGCACGTCGAGCACGAACAGGTCGAGCCCGTCATGGGAGCCGGCGAGCAGCCGTCCGGGACCGCCGAAATAATCCGGCCAGGTCCGGATCTCCGCCGTGCCGGAGACCAGCCGCATCACGTCGGGATAGCCCGGCATCAAGGTGCGCATCTCGACGCCATGCGCCTTCAGCGCGATCGGCAGCGCGCCGGCGACATCGGCGAGGCCGCCGGTCTTGACGATGGGATAGACTTCGGAAGCGACCGCGAGGACGCGAACAGGCGTCATCTATTGAGCCCGTCGATCATCGGCTGGGTGATCAGCGAAATGCCCTGCTCGGTGGTGCGGAAGCGCTTTGCATCGAGTTCGGGATCTTCGCCGATGACGAGACCCTCGGGGATCTCCACGCCGCGGTCGATCACGACGTTCTTCAGCCGCGCGCCACGGCCGACATTCACGTAAGGCATGATCACGGCGTTCTCGACATTGGCATAGGAGTTGATGCGCACCCCGGTGAACAGCAGCGAGCGGCGCAGCGAGGCGCCGGAGATGATGCAGCCGCCCGAGACCAGCGAGCTGACGGCCTGGCCGCGCCGGCTTTCCTCGTCGTGGACGAACTTGGCGGGCGGGGTGATCTCCGAATAGGACCAGATCGGCCAGGCGCGGTCGAACAGATCGAGCTCCGGCACCACGTCGGTGAGGTCGATGTTGGCCGCCCAATAGGCATCGACGGTGCCGACGTCGCGCCAATAGGAGCGGGGGTCGCTGCCGGAGCGGACGCAGGAGGTCGAGAATTGATGCGCGATGGCGCGGCCGTTCTTGACGAGGTACGGAATGATGTCCCTGCCGAAATCGTGGTTCGAGTTCGGATCCTCGGCGTCGCGCTTCAGCTGGTCGAACAGGAGCTTGGCGTCGAAGACATAGATGCCCATGCTGGCGAGCGAGACGTCCGGCTTGCCCGGCATCGGCGGCGGATCTTTCGGCTTCTCCAGGAACTCCTGAATCCAGCCGTTCTCGTCGATATGCATGATGCCGAAGCCGGAAGATTCTTGGCGCGGCATCTCCAGGCAGCCGACGGTGACGTCGGCGCCGCTCTCGACGTGCTGGCGCAGCATCACCTCGTAGTCCATTTTATAGATGTGATCGCCGGCCAGCACCACGATGAAGCGGCAGGCGTGGGATTCGATGATGTCGATGTTCTGGTAGATCGCATCCGCCGTGCCGACGTACCACATGTTCTCGGAGACGCGCTGGCTCGCCGGGAGAATGTCGAAACTCTCGTTGCGCTCGGGGCGGAAGAAGTTCCAGCCCATCTGAAGATGGCGGATCAGGCTGTGCGCCTTGTACTGGGTGGCGACCGCGATGCGGCGGATGCCGGAGTTGACCGCGTTGGACAGCGCGAAATCGATGATGCGGGATTTTCCGCCGAAATAGACGGCCGGCTTGGCGCGCCGGTCCGTCAGCTCCAGAAGCCGGCTGCCGCGCCCGCCTGCCAGGACGAACGCCAGCGCCTGACGGGCGAGCGGCTCATTACCGACGGCACTCATGTCATCCTCCCACTCACGCCCGGCGCAAGCCGAGGCCATTCGTCGCGAGAAGCCCCGCGCCCTTGGAACCGATAGTAACGGTACGCATAGTAAATCGTGAAGTCCGTTGTTGGTTGCGAAGATGGGAAGCTTAATGGCTTTGCCTTGGCCGCCGCGCGCCGGAATGCGCCGAGGCCGCGCGGGGCGGAGCCGGCGGGCCGACCAGCCCGCACGCCGGCGGCCGTCTCGCGGCAAGCGGCACTTGTGCGCTGCACGCAAATGCAGACTTTGACTTGGCGCAAGGATGCCCGATCATGATGCTGCGATCCTACAAACAAGACGTCAGACAGGAGTAAGGCGATGAGGATCTGGAAAACGGCAATTGCCTGTTCGTTCGCCGGCGTGGTCTTCGCCGGCCAAATTCAGCAGGCGGCAGCGGCCCCGCTGCCGACCAACGTCGCGACCATGAAGGCCGCGGTCGGTGACGACGTCAAGCAAGTGCACTGGCGCGGTGGCGGCTGGGGCTTGGGCATCGGCGGTCTTGCGGCCGGCATGATCATCGGCGGCGCCATCGCCAGCGGCGCGCCGTATGGCTATTATGGCGGACCGTATTACGGCGGCTACGGCTACGGATATCCGGGCTACGGCTATGGTTATGCCCCCGCTTATTACGGCGGCTATTACGCACCGGTCTATGCCTATCCCCGCTACTACCGGCCGTATCGTCCGTACTACCGCTATGGCTACTACCGGCCGTACCGCGTCTATCACCGGCACTATCATCGCCGATATTGGTGAGCGCCTCGCGGGGCTAGAGCGAGAGCCAGACGATCAGGCTCATGCAGGCGAAATGCATGAGCAGGATCGCGGCGAGATGCAGCGGGCCGGCCTTGGGGCGAGGCCTGCACATCGCGCCGCCCCCCCCCCGCGCTAATTCGATCCCGCGGCCGCAGCCGTGAAGCTGCGGTCGACGGCTTTGCTGACGTCGAGCTTTTTCGGCAGGATACCGTAGCGGGTCGAGCGGTCCGAGGCTTCCTGCACCTCTTTGACCACGTTCTCGTCGATCACGATCGGACTGGTGTGCTGTGCGGTGTAGGCCGACCGCAATACGTCTTCCGGCAGCTTGGTCAGTTCGGCCGTGTTCCTGGCGTACTCGGCAACATGATCCAGCGACCATAGCCGGGCCTTGTTGAGCCGCTGCACCAGATCCTGCACCGCCGCGCGCTTGGTGGCGATGGCGTTGTCGGAGGCGACGATGAAGGTGATGGTCGGCGTCAGGCCCTCGCCGTCGGCGATTACGCGGGCCTTGTCCTTCAGCGTGGCGAACGACACGTAGGGCTCCCACACCGCCCAGGCGTCGATCGAGCCCGCGACCAGCGCGATCTTGGCGTCCACCGGGCCGAGCGGAGCGAAGGTCGCATCCTCCAGCTTGATCTGCGCCTTCTCCAGCGTCGCATCGATCAGGAACTGGCCCCAGCCGCCGCGCGTGCCGGCGAGGCGTTTGCCTTTGAGGTCGGCCGCCGATTTGATCGGCGAATCCTGCCGCACCAGGATGGCCTGTGTCTTCGCATCCGAGCGCGTGCCGCCGATCGCCTTGATCGGCGCGCCTGCCGCATAGACCGAGAGAAAGGAGAGGTCGCCGGTGTAGCCGACGTCGAGCGCGCCGGCGTTGAGCGCTTCCAGGATCGGCGCCGCCGCGGGGAATTCCGACCATTCGATCCTGTAGGGCAGGTCCTTCGCATAGCCCGAGATTTCGAGCAGCGAACGGTTGCCGCCCTTTTGGTCGCCGACGCGCAGCACGATCGTGTCGGCCGCGAGCGATGCGGCCGCGGTCGAGAGCGTGATGGCGGCGGCGAGCAACGATGCGGCGAGCCGGCGCGTGATGGAATGATCGTGGGAGTTGATGCTCATGTCTTGCTTGATCTGTCTTCTTGTCCAGCTCACGACGCGTGAGCGAGCGATGCAGCGAGACGACCAAGTCTATGACCGCGCGATGCGCAGTCAATGAAATGGCCGTCCGTATTGCGCGCGCGTTCGGCAAGGACGTTTCAACGAAGCGCCGCTTTCAAGGATGTGCCGTGCGCGCCACCCGTTCTGCACGGACGTGAAGCAGGATGCGGGCTGCAAGCGCACGTCTGCCGCGCGATGCATCGGCGAAAATCGTTTCGTCGTTCCCGCGCATGTCGATGGAGAGAATGACTTCGCTTCGCGTCACATTCGAAATTCCATTTCATTGACGATACGACGGGCGCGCCGCATGATTTGCGCATCGCATCAACGCGGCGCGACGCCGCCGCCGGAACAATTTTCTCTCAACGCAGCTCCGCACGGAACATGCGCAACGTGAACCGTTGTGCAACCAGCGGAGCCGTGCCAGCGCAGGAGCGGGGACGAATGACCAGTGACGACAAGCGCGGAAGATCGAGGCTCGATCGGCGCCATCTGCTCCAGGGCGGCCTTGCGGCGGCCTTCGCCGCGCCGCTCGGCGCGCTGGGCGCACAGGCCTTCGTGCCGCGCGGGATTGCGACTGGCGTCGACTTCTCGGAATTTCCGCTGTGCAGGACCGCGTCCGACGCGCCCGCGTTCAGCGGCGCGCCGCGCAAGCTGAAGCTGTCGTGGAATGCCGGCGCCGTGTGCCTGGCGCCGGTGCCGGTCGCCATCGAGCACGGCTTCTTCCAGAAGCACAATCTCGACGTCGAGCTCGTCAATTATTCCGGCTCCACCGACCAGTTGCTCGAGGCCATCGCAACGGGCAAGAGCGACGCCGGCCTCGGCATGGCGCTGCGCTGGCTGAAGCCGCTGGAGCAGGGCTTTGACGTCAAGATCGCCGCCGGCACCCATGGCGGCTGCATGCGCGTGCTGTCGCGCACCGACTCCGGCGTTGCCAGGCTCGCCGATCTCAAGGGCAAGATCGTCGCGGTCGGCGATCTCGCCGGCCCCGACAAGAACTTCTTCTCGATCCAGCTCGCCAAGCTCGGCATCGACCCGGTCAAGGACGTCGACTGGCGCGCCTATCCCGGCAATCTCCTCAACGTCGCCGTGGAGAAGGGCGAAGTGCAGGCGTTCCTGTCCTCCGATCCGCTCGCCTATCTCTGGCTCAAGGATACCCAGTACAAGGAAGTCGCCTCCAATCTCGATGGCGAATACCGCGAGAAGAGCTGCTGCATCCTCGGCCTGCGCGGCAGCCTGGTGCGCGAGGAGCCGCAGGTCGCGCGCGCCATCACCCAGGCGCTGCTCGATGCCGCGATGTTCACCGCGCAGAATGCAACGATTGCGGCAAAGTCTTTCCAGCCCTACGCGCCGAAGGCGGCCACGCTCGCCGACATCGAGGGCATGGTGCGCTACCACACCCACCATCATCATCCCGTCGGCGACGTGCTGAAGCGCGAGCTGAAGGCCTATGCCGACGATCTCAAGAGCGTGCAGGTCTTCAAGCCGAGCACCGACACGGCCAAATTCGCGGAGCGCATCTATGTCGACGTATTCGCTGTCTGACGGCCTCGCCTCCGGTGCGCCGCGCGTCTCACGCGTGCCGCTGCTCACCGCCTGGGTGAAGGACTCCGGCGCCGGCGTGCTCGCCAGCGTCGCCTGGATCGCCTTCGGCCTGTCCTGCCTGTGGTGGGCGGATGTCGGCGACTGGTCGCGCACGCGTTCGCTCGGCATTGCTGCCTTCGTCATCGCGGCCGTCGCGCTGTTCGGCACCGTCGGTGCCGACTATCTGGGTTCGGCCGGCAAGGCGCTGCAGAAGCGGGCACCGTGGCTGGTCGCGCTCGGTGCGTTCCTGACGGTTTGGGAGCTTGCGACCGCGAAATTCGCCTGGCTGCCGCTGCCGTTCTTTCCGCCGCCGCAGGCGATCATCGAGGTCTATACCGACGATCTGCCAAAACTGCTCGACAGCGTGTTCGCGTCCGTGAAGCTGCAGCTCGGCGGCTATCTGATCGGCGCGGCGGTCGGCTTCCTGACCGGCGTCTCGATCGGCTGGTCGCGCGCGGTCGGCTATTGGGTGCATCCGGTGCTGCGCTTCATCGGCCCGCTGCCGGCGACGGCCTGGCTGCCGATCGCCTTCTTCACCTTCCCGTCGAGCTGGAGCGCCTCGACCTTCCTGATTGCGCTTGCGACCGGCTTTCCCGTCACGGTGCTGACCTGGTCCGGTGTCGCGAGCGTCAGCAAGGCCTATTACGACGTCGCGCGCACGCTCGGTGCCAAGCCGTCCTTCCTGGTGCTGAAGGTCGCGATCCCCGCCGCGCTGCCGCACGTCTTCGTCGGCCTGTTCATGGGGCTCGGCTCGTCCTTTGCCGTGCTCGTCGTCGCCGAGATGATCGGCGTCAAGGCCGGTCTCGGCTGGTACCTGCAATGGGCGCAGGGCTGGGCCGCCTATTCCAACATGTATGCGGCGCTGATCGTGATGTCGCTGCTCTGCTCCGGCGCGATCACGCTGCTGTTTGCGATCCGCGACCGCCTGCTGGTCTGGCAGAAGGGAACCGTGAAATGGTAGCCACCGCTCTCGCTGAAGCCGTGACGCATCCCGCGGCCGGCGCCGCGCTCGACATCGAGCAGGTCAGCCACGCCTTCGACATCGACGGCGCGGAGCTGCCCGTCCTCAGCGATGTCAGCATTTCCGTCGAACCCGGCGAGTTCGTCGCGCTGCTCGGTCCCTCCGGCTGCGGCAAGTCGACCTTGCTGCGTCTGGTCGCCGGCCTCGACAAGCCGAAGGCGGGGCGCCTGCGGGAGGACGACAGCCGCATCACGCGGCCGCATCCGTCGCGCGTCGTCGTGTTTCAGGATCCGACCTTGTTTCCCTGGCGGTCGGTCTGGGACAACGTCGCCCTGGGCCTCGAGGCCCAGGGCATTCTGAAGAGCCAGCGTCAGCGCGTCGACGACGCGCTCGACCTCGTCGGACTGTCGTCGTTCCGCCACGCCTATCCGCACCAGCTCTCGGGCGGCATGGCGCAGCGCGTCGCGCTGGCGCGGGCGCTGGTCAACGATCCCAGGATCCTGATCCTCGACGAACCCCTGGGAAAACTGGACTCGCTGACCCGCATCACCATGCAGGCCGAGATCGTCGCGCTCTGGCAGCGCAAGGGCTTTACCACGCTGCTGGTGACGCACGACGCCGAGGAAGCCCTGGTGCTCGCCAACCGCGTCATCGTGTTCAGCGACCGGCCGGCCCGCGTGAAGGCCGACATCCGCGTCGACCGGCCCTATCCGCGCCATCGCGGCGATCCTTATCTTGCCGATCTGCGCCGCCAGATCCTCGGCCTGCTCGGACTGGACGCCACATGGTGACCTCGATCGCCAAAGGACGCCCGGCGCATCACGAACCGGACTATGTCGCCCGCGCCGAGGCGCTGGCCGAAATGTTTGCCGCGCGCGCGGCCGAGCACGACCGCAACGGCAGCTTTCCTTTCGCGAATTTTCGCGATCTCTCCGAAGCCGGCCTGTTGTCGTTGACCGTACCGGCGGCCCATGGCGGCGCCGGCGCTGGCGCGCAATACGCCGCGCGAATCATCGGCATCCTCGGCAAGGCCGATCCCTCGACCGCGCTGGTGCTCTCGATGCACTATATCAATCATCTCGTGATGGCGCGCAGCCCGACCTGGCCGGCGCGGCTGTCGCGCAAGCTGGCGCGCGAGAGCGTGGAGGGCCTTGCGCTCATCAATGCGCTGCGTGTCGAACCGGAATTAGGTTCGCCCGCGCGGGGCGGTCTGCCGGCGACGATCGCGCGCCGTACCGAGACCGGCTGGCGCCTCTCCGGCCACAAGATCTATTCGACGGGCTCGCCGATCCTGAAATGGTACCTCGTCTGGGCACGGACCGACGAGGCCGAGCCGCGCGTCGGCCAGTTCCTGGTGCCGGCGGGCCTGCCGGGCACGCGTGTCGTCGAGACCTGGGACCATCACGGCCTGCGCGCCAGCGGCAGTCACGACGTGATCTTCGAGGACGTCGTGATCCCGCTGGAGTCCGAAGTCGATCTGCGCAGGCCCGCGGACTGGCGCGGCCCCGATGCGACGCAGGCAACCGTCCACACGGTCTTCGTCGCCGCGATCTATGACGGCGTCGCCCGCGCCGCGCGCGATTGGCTGATCGCGTTCCTGAAGCAGCGCGTCCCCGCCAGCCTCGGCGCACCGCTCGCGACCCTGGCCCGTGCGCAGGAGATCCTGGGTGCGATCGAGGCGCGGCTTGCGGTCAACGCTCGGTTGATCGCCTCCTTTGCCCGCGATTTCGACGATGGTGTCGAGCTTTCCGCAGGCGAGTCCAATGTCATCAAGCTGACGGTGACCAACAACGCCGTCGCCGTGGTCGAGGACGCGCTGTCGCTGACCGGCAATCACGGCCTCAGCCGGACCAATCCACTGGAGCGGCATTATCGCGACGTGCTGTGCGGGCGCGTGCACACGCCGCAGGACGATTCCACGCGCATCGGCCTCGGCCGCGCCGCGCTCGGGCTTTAACGGTTCAACAGGGAGACGATCATGTCGATCGAGTTCATCGGCTTCATCAGCAACAACAATTCGTCGGAGACCATCGTTCGCGAAGGTCCGGTCCTCAATCCCACCCATATCGAGACGGTGGCGAAGGCGCATGAGAATGCCGGCTTCGACCGGGCGCTGCTGGCATTCCATTCGACGACGCCAGACTCGCTCCAGGTCGCGCAGCACGTGCTGAGCCACACCGAGAAGCTCAACGTGCTGATCGCGCAGCGGCCGGGCTTCACCGCGCCGACGCTGTTGGCGCGCCAGTTCGCCGTGCTCGACCAGCTTTCCCGCGGCCGCGTCGCGCTCCACGTCATCACCGGCGGCAATGCCACCGAGCTCCGGCAGGACGGCAACACGCTCGACGACAAGGACGAGCGCTACGCCCGCACTTCCGAATTCCTCGACGTGCTCAAGCTGGAATGGAGCAGCGACAAGCCGTTTTCCTACAAGGGCAGGTACTATCAGGTCGAGAACGCCTTCTCGCAGGTGAAGCCGTATCGGCCCGAAGGCATCCGCGTCTATTTCGGCGGCGCTTCGGACGCGGCGATCGACGTCGCCGGCAAGCACGCCGACACCTTTGCGCTGTGGGGCGAGTCCTATGCCCAGGTGCGCGATGTCACTTCGCGCGTTCATAACGCGGCAGTGAGGCAGGGGCGGCCGACGCCGCGCTTCAGCCTGTCGGTGCGGCCGATCATTGCCCCGACCGAGAAGCAGGCCTGGGAGAAGGCGGAGGAGATCCTGGCGCGCGCCACTGCGCTGCAGGACAAGACCGGCTACCGCAAGCCCGCTGATGGCCATGCCACGGCCGGCGCACGGCGCCTGCTCGCGCTCGCCGATCAGGGCAGCCGCATCGACAAGCGGCTGTGGACCGAGATCGCAAAGCTCACCGGCGCCAACAGCAACACCACGGCGCTGGTCGGCACGCCCGAGCAGGTCGCCGAGGTCTTCGGCGACTATTACGACCTCGGTATCAGCCATTTCCTGATCCGCGGCTTCGATCCGCTGATCGACGCCATCGAATATGGCCGCGAACTGATCCCGCTGACGCGCGAGCTGATCGCGAGGCGTCAGGCCGTGCGCGGCGAGGCGGCAGAATGATCCGCCTCATGCTGGCCGGCGCGCTGCTGTTCGGCTCGCTTGAACCGGCGGCAGCGCAGACCACCCTGCGCGTCGGCGACCAGAAGGGCAATGCGCAGGCCGTGATGGAAGCGGCCGGCGTGCTCAAGGACGTGCCGTACAAGATCGAATGGAAGGAGTTTCCGGCGGCCGCCCCGTTGCTGGAGGCGCTGAGCGCGGGCGCGATCGAGACCGGGCTCGTCGGCGATGCGCCCTTCACCTTCGCCGCCGCCTCCGGCGCGCCGGTGAAGGCGATCGCCGCGATCCGGCAGACCCGCGAAGGACTCGCCATCCTCGTGCCCGAGACTTCGCCGATCAGGAGTTTTGCCGACCTCCGCGGCAAGAAGATCGCAACCGGCCGCGGTTCGATCGGTCACCAGCTGATCCTCGCCGCGCTGGAGAAGAACGGCTGGGCTGCGTCCGACGTGCAAATCGCGTTCTTGGCCCCCTCGGACGCCAAGATCGCCTACACGCAAGGCTCGGTCGATGCGTGGTCGACCTGGGAGCCGTATGTGAGCCAGGAGGAGGTGCTGTTCAAATCGCGCCGCATCATCACCTCGGAAGGCCTGACCCCTGGCCTCAGCTTCCAGGTCGCGCGGCCGGATGCGATCAGGGACAAACGCGCGGAGCTGACCGACTTCATCCGTCGTCTCACCGCGGCGCGGGCGTGGTCGCTGAACAATATCGACAGCTATGCCGCGACCTGGGGCAGGCTGATGAACATCCCGGTCGCAGTGCCGCAGAACTGGCTTTCGCGCGCGAAGATCCGCATCGCGCCGATCGACGACGGCGTCGTCGCGGACGAGCAAGCCACGATCGACCTCTATTTCCGCTGGGGCCTGATCAAGCAGAAGCTGGATGCGGCCGAAATCGTCGACCGCTCCTTTGCGGACGCGATCGCGAAGGCGGGGCTGTAGCAACAAGCTCGTGTCCTGGACGCGGGTCTTCCCCTCTCCCTTGTGGGAGAGGGTGGCTCGCCGCGATAGCGGCGAGACGGGTGAGGGGTTCTCTCCGCGTGCGAACCTCTCACAATTGAATTTGCGGATGGATACCCCTCATCCGGCGCTTCGCCCCACCTTCTCCCACAAGGGGAGAAGGAAGAAACGCTCTCACGGACGCTTCAAGGACTCGTGAGAGAAGAGGAGGTTTCCAGCGCAATCGCCTTCCTCAAAACGTTCTTTCTGTATCTGGCCCTACCGACAACATCCCTGTTGCTATTTGCTCGATCTCCCTTGCACCGCGCCCCCTGCCGTCAAAAATCAATCCGACGACCACATCGGGAGACCGGCCATGGGCCTGCAAGAAACAAGAATCGAGTCGCTTCCCTTCGTCATCGCCGAACTCAATTATCTCGCGCCGACAACGGCCAAGCCGCGCACTTACGCCTTCGATGCTCCGCCTGGCGAGCCCAAGAGCACGTCGCTGCCGGAGCCGCACCAGGTGCCGATCTTCGACGCGCGACTGATCGCGCACAATTTCTCGCTCGATCGCGAGGGCTTTGCGCTGGTGCGTCATCCGACCCGGGTGAAGGATTTCTACGACGAGGAAGAGGTGAGGGCGGTCTACTATCCCGCCGTCGAGGCGTTCCTGCGCGCCACGCTGAAGGCCGATCGCGTCGTCATCTTCGACCACACCGTGCGCAAGCGTGTCGAGGGCGCGCCGGATATCCGCGGCGGCGGCCCGCGCCAGCCGGCGACGCGCGTCCATGTCGACCAGACCGTCGTCTCCGGCGCCAATCGCGTCCGCGAGCATCTGCCGGACGAAGCGGAGGAGCTGCTGAAGGGCCGCGTGCAGGTGATCAACCTGTGGCGGCCGATCCGCGGTCCCCTGCGCGACTCGCCGCTGGCGATGACCGACGGCACGACAGTGGCGCCCGAGGATCTCGTCGCCTCCGACCTGATCTATCCCAACCGCCGCGGCGAGACCTATTCGGTGAAATACAATCCGAACCATCGCTGGTTCTATGTCCCGGAAATGACGCCGGACGAGGCACTGCTGCTCAAATGCTATGATTCCGCAACCGATGGCCGCACCCGCTTCGGGCCGCATACCGCGTTCGTCGACCCGACCACGCCGGCCGACGCGGCGCCGCGCGAGAGCATCGAAGTGCGCACGCTGGTGTTCCACAAACAGTAACAATGTGTGATGGCACTGCCGGGCATCACCCGGCAGTGTTCCCGGAACTTCCGGGAACAACGCGACGTTTGCAGCGCGGGGCAGGGCGAACCGGGAGCGGTGCCGTGCGAGCGCATTCGACGTTGTTGCTTTGTCTTACCGCCTCATCTGTTGCTCTCATTTCAGTTGCAAATGCCGAAAGCGGGCTGGCGTCGTATTACGGGTACGGGAAAGGCAAAGGCGCAGAGCTGACCTGTGCTCACCGCACGCGCCCGTTTGGCAGCGTGCTCACGGTGTCCTATGGCGGGCGCTCGATTCAATGCCGCGTCAACGATCGCGGTCCCTTCATCCGCGGCCGGATCGTCGATCTTTCCGTTCCCGCAGCCCGGGCGCTGGGCATGATGAGCGCGGGCGTGGTGCGGGTCTCGGTGGAATAGGCCTCCAAGCGCGCTATAGTGCCGCCCAAAGCTTGGGTGAGGGGCGCTATGGCCAGGATCAGGGTCGGACTCGTCGGCTGCGGCTTCGTGTCGGAGCTGCACATGTATGCGTTCCGACGCGTCTATGGCGTCGACGTCGAGGTTGCGGCGGTCGCCGCGCGCGGCGATCGCGTCGTCGAATTCGCGCGGCATCACGGCATTCCGCGCGTCTATCGCAGCTTCACCGATCTGATCGCGGACCGCGAGCTCGACGTCGTCGACATCTGCACCCCGCCCAATCTCCATGCGGAGATGATCGTCGCCAGTATGCAGGCCGGCAAGCATGTGATCTGCGAAAAGCCGTTCGCCGGCTATTTCGGCCGCGAGGGCGACGCGCAGCCGATCGGCAGGCACGTGCCGAAGGCGCTGATGTATGAGCGCGTGATCGAGGAGATGGACCGGACGCGGGCCGCGATCGAGCGCACCGGAAAACTCTTCATGTACGCCGAGGACTGGATCTACGCGCCGGCGGTCACCAAGACCGCGGAGATCATCAAGGCGACGAAAGACAAGATCCTGTTCATGAAGGGCGAGGAGAGTCATTCCGGCTCGCATGCTGCGCATGCGGCGCAATGGGCGATGACCGGCGGCGGCTCGCTGATCCGCATGGGCTGCCATCCGCTGTCGGCCGTGCTGTATCTGAAGCGGGTCGAGGCGAAGGCGCGCGGCGAGACCATCCGGGTCGCCAGCGTCACCGGCGATGTCGGCAACGTCACCGCCGCGCTCAAGCCCGAGGAGCGCAGCTACATCAAGGCCAATCCGCTCGACGTCGAGGATTGGGGCACGCTCACCGCCACCTTCTCGGACGGCACCAAGGCGACCGTGTTCTCCGGCGACATGATCATGGGCGGCGTGCGCAATCTGATCGAGACGTATACGAGCGGCGGCTCGCTGTTCGCCAACATCACGCCGAACAATCATCTGATGAGCTACCAGACCTCCGAAGAGAAGCTCGCGTCCGTCTACATCACGGAGAAGGTCGACCGCAAAACCGGCTGGCAATATGTCTGCCTCGAGGAGGAGTGGACGCGCGGCTATCTGCAGGAGATCCAGGACTTCATGGAATGCGTGGCCACCGGCCGCCAGCCGCTGTCGGATCTCGCGCTGGCCTACGAGACGATCAAGGTGAACTACGCGGGATACTGGGCGGCGGAGGAGGGGCGGAGGGTGGTGTTGTAGGGGGGCTCGCCTACCCTCCCCTGGAGGGGGAGGGTCGATCGCGCGCAGCGCGAGCGGGGTGGGGTGATCCCTCCAATCGGGTAGGGCCCGTGAGGAGAGATCACCCCACCCCGCTTCATCTCTCGCTTCGCTCGACATGAAGCGACCCTCCCCCTCCAGGGGAGGGTGGGAGCAAGCATCCCCTACGTCCCGTAGGTCGAGCCCTTCGGCAATGGAAACACCGGGTCCTGCGTCCTGATATTCGTCGGCCACACCACCGAGATGTGCTCGCCGGCGTTCTGCATCACCACAGGGGTCGAGCGCTCGTTCTGGCCGGAGAGCGGCGTGCCAGGCGGGAAGAATTTCACCCCATAGCCCTGGATGGTGCCGCCGGCGGGGATGTCGACGTCGAGCGCCGCTTTCCGGATCGCCTCCGGCTCGAAGCTGCCGTACTTCTCCTTGGCGACCGGCAGCACGTTGTTGAGCAGCACCCAGGTCTGGTTGAAGCCCATCGAGCAGTGCGGCGGCACGTCGGTGGCGCCGGTCTTGGCCTGATAGCGCGAGACCATGGTCTTGATCAGATCGCCCATGCCCGGCGCGAGTTTTGCCGGATCGAGCAGCTGCGCCGGCACCGGATCGATGTTGCAGAAATTGTCGATGTCGGCGCCGAACGTGGCGCGCAGCTTGTCGAGCTGGCTGTAGCCCGCGCCGGCGCCGAACAGCATCTTGAAGCGCAACCCGCTCTCGCGGGCCTGGCGCAGGAACAGGGTGATGTCGGGGTTGTAGCCGGCATGCGAGATCACGTCGGCCTTGGCGCGCTTGATCTTCGTGACCAGCACCGACAGGTCGGGCGCGGAAGCCGAATAACCCTCGCGCAGCACCACCTGGATGCCGGCCTCCTTGGCGTAAGCCTCGTCGGCGGCGGCGACGCCGACCCCGTAGGGGCCGTCCTCATGGATCAGCGCGACCTTGACCTCCTTGGGATCCATTCCGAGTTTCGCTTTCGCATGCTCGGTGAGGAAGGCGGCGAAGGCCTGCCCGTATTGATCCGAATGGATCTGCGCGCGAAACACGTATTGCAGGTTCTTGTCTTTGAACACGGCGGTCGAGACCGCGGTCGTGATCCAGAGGATCTTCTTCTGCTGCTCGACCTTGGCCGCGAGCGGCACCGCATGCGAGCTCGCATAGACGCCGTTGAGGATGTCGATCTTCTCCTGGCTGATCAGGCGTTCGGCCTCGTTGATCGCGACGTCGGGCTTGCTCTGGGAATCCGCGGCGACCGGCACGATCTTGGACTTGCCGCCGACACCGCCTTTCTCGTTCACGAGATCGATCGCGATCTGCGCGCCGATCGAGGAGGCGACCGAGCCGCCGGCGGCGAAGGGGCCTGTGAGGTCGTAGATCAGGCCGATGCGCAAATTCTCGGCCTGCGCCTGGGCCCTGGTCCAATCGAGGCTGAGTGTGGCGGCGGCAGCCGCCGTACCCTTCAGCAGCTGCCTGCGTGAAGTCGGCATCCTATCCTCCCTCAAAACCGTCTTATGATTGGTTGTTATTTTTTTGCGAAGTATGCGGAGGGGGATCGCGGAAAGTCAACTCCGGCGCGCATCAGTGCGCGCGTTCGATCCACGTCCCGGTCGCGGCGCCGGCGGTTCACGCCGGCGCCCTGTCTGTACTTGCTTCGGCTCAGCCCGGCCCTGCACCTTGCGTTGCCGTGAACACCGCATAGAGCGACTGGCTCGCGGCCATGAACAGGCGGTTGCGCTTGGGGCCACCGAAGGTGATGTTGCCGCACACCTCCGGCAGGCGGATGCGTCCGAGCAGCTTGCCTTCCGGCGACCACACCGTCACGCCATTGTAGCCGACGGCGCGACCGGCATTGCTGGACGCCCAGACGTTGCCGTTGACGTCGCAGCGCAGGCCATCGGGCCCGCACTTCACGCCGTCGACCACGCAATCGCTGAACTTCTTGAGGTTCGACAGCTTGTTGTCGCCGCCGACGTCGAACACGAAGATCTCGCCCTTGCCGCCGGGGCCGGTATCGCCCGGGCCCTTGCCGGTGGAGGCGACGTACAGCTTCTTGTAGTCGGGCGAGAAGCAGAGGCCGTTCGGGTCAGGCACCTGCTCCTCGGTGACGACGAGGTCGATGCGGCCGGAAGGGTCGATGCGATAGCAATTGGTCGGCAGCTCGCGCTTGCCCGGCGTGAAACCGGCGGGCTGTCCGATCCGCGGATTGAGCTTGCCGCCCGCATTGCTCGGGCCACCGGCAGCGTCCGGCTCGCCTTCGTAGAGCTGGCCGCCATAGGGCGGATCGGTGAACCAGTAGCTGCCGTCGGGATGCGCGACGACGTCGTTCGGCGAGTTCAGCTTCTTGCCGTTGTAATTGTCGCAGAGCACGGTGGCGGTGCCGTCATGCTCGTAGCGCGTCACGCGGCGGGTCAGGTGCTCGCAGGAGAGCTGCCGGCCCTGGAAGTCGAAGGAGTTGCCGTTGGAATTGTTGGACGGCGTGCGAAACACGCTGACGCGGCCGTCGTCCTCGCTCCAGCGCATCTGCCGGTTGTTGGGAATGTCGCTCCACAGCAGATATCTTCCCTGCGCGCTCCATGCCGGGCCTTCGGCCCAGAGCACGCCGGTGTAAAGGCGCTTGATCGCGGTGTTGGGCTGCGCGAGATCGTTGAAGGAGGGATCGACCGCGAGGATGTCGGGGTCCCAGAAATAGGTGGTGGGCGCGCCGTGCGGGCCGAAATCGCGCGGCGGGGTGGTGATGGTGGTCGGCGGTGCGGCGGGGCCGGTCTGGGCCAGCGCGGGGCCGGCGACGGTGGCGGCGGCGCCGAGCGCGAGCCCCCGGACGAGCGTTCGTCGTGAAAGCGCAGCATCCTGTTCACGCTGCGCGTGGTCACGAGCCGCTGGCTCACCCCTCTCTTGGCGTGTCATCGCGTCCTCCCAATGATGTTCGCTGACCGGTTGATCCGGCCGAGCGGAAGCGGAGGTTAATCCGGTCCGCCGCCGGTTGCGAGAGGAATAGAATTCTTCCGTGCGGTTGTGAGCCGCAATGTCGTCATATTCGAATGCGCCGGAGAAAAAGCCGTGTCGAAGCCATGATTTCGCGCGGATTGCCACGCAAGAACCGGTCGGGCAGATGCACGGAGTTGAATGTGGCTGGCGTCATCGTATTGATCGTGTTGCTTGGGATCGCGTTTGCGGCCGGCTATTTCACCCGGGATCACATCTCCAGCAAACGACGCGCGGAAGCCCGACGCTGGCGCGAATATAGCGAGCCGGATTGGCTCTCCGCCAACGTGCCTGCGAACACCAACGAGATCGCGAGCGCGACGCCCGTCGTCACCGGCGAACTCGGCCAGATGCTGACCCGCTGGGAGAGCCGGGCCCGCGCCCGCCGCGCGGGGTAAGGCGAAGCTTCGAGGTTCTCGTAGCCCGGATGGAGCGCAAGCGTAATCCGGGACGGCGCGCCCGGCATCTTGCACCGTCCCGGATTGCGCTCCGCTCCATCCGGGCTACGGGACCGTGCCTGTGTCGCCGCGTGTCAATCCACCTGCGCAAAAATATTCCACTTTACCGAAATTCGGTTTTGTCGTATGTCTCGCTCATCCCGGCTCAT
>NZ_LFJC01000003.1:1220-1562 GCF_002776695.1 Bradyrhizobium nitroreducens | reverse complement strand
GAATTTCGGATTTATGGCATACACCGCTCATCCCGGCCCTGCCAAAGGGGCGCTTCGCGATCGTCACGAGATGCGGGCCGGGGTGCGGTGGACGCGGTAGCGCCGGCGCGACACGCCTGATGACAGGGCGGGCAACCGTGAGTCATCGGGCGACGCGATACGACACGGCGCGGTCACAGCGGTCTCGTTGAGACCTGAGGACGAGCACACGCAAGCCTTCGGGGATTTCGGCGGGATCGTCCGCGGACGGAGAAGTCGTGTGGTCCTGACGCCCGGGGTTCTGGCGTCAAGGCTTGCGGTGATGCGGCGGCCAACCGGTGCGCGCATCGATCACCCGCAAGA
>NZ_LFJC01000003.1:1079-1210 GCF_002776695.1 Bradyrhizobium nitroreducens | reverse complement strand
CAAAAAGCTCGGGCGTTTCCAGCGTATCGGCCACCGTATCACCGGCGATCCGAGTGCTCCGAACAAGAGCCGCGGCGCCGGCTGGGATTTCGTCCATGTCTGTATCGACGAGCATTCCCGCGTCGCCTTCT
>NZ_LFJC01000003.1:0-1069 GCF_002776695.1 Bradyrhizobium nitroreducens | reverse complement strand
TTGTGGGAGAGCTTGCGGGCGGGCCGCGACTGCATCGGCGAGCTGCCGCTGCAGCGCTGGGGCTGCCGCGAGGACGAGATCGAGGTCCGGCATGCGGGTGTGATCGAAGGGGTGGATCAGTTCGATCCGCTGTTCTTCGGGATCTCGCCGCGGGAGGCCGAGAGCATGGACCCGCAGCAGCGGCTGCTGATGACCCATGTCTGGCGTGTCATCGAGGAAGCCGGTTACGCGCCGCAAAGCCTGGCCGGCAGCAAGACAGCGATCCTGGTGGGTACGGGGACCAGCGGATACGGCGGCCTGCTGTCGCAGAGCGGCTGTGCGGTGGAGGGCTACAGCGCGGCGGGGATGGTCGCCTCGATGGGGCCGAACCGCATGAGTTACCTGCTGGACCTGCACGGGCCGAGCGAGCCGATCGAGACGGCGTGCTCGAGCTCGCTGGTGGCGATCCATCGTGCGGTGCTGCTGCTGCAAAGCGGTCAATGCGAGTTGGCGGTGGTGGGAGGGGTGAACACGCTGCTGTCGCCGGATGCGCATACGAGCTTCAGCAAGGCGGGGATGCTGAGCAAGGACGGGCGTTGCAAGACGTTCTCGGCGCAGGCCAACGGCTATGTGCGCGGCGAGGGCGTGGGACTGCTGCTGCTCAAGCCGCTGGGGGCGGCGCAAAGAGACGGCGATCACATCCACGGGCTGATCCGGGGCAGCGCGGAGAACCACGGCGGCAAGGCGAACTCGCTGACGGCGCCGAACCCTGCGGCGCAGGCGGAGCTGATCAAGGAGGCCATGCGCCGCGCCGAGGTGGATCCTCGGACGGTGAACTATATCGAGGCGCATGGGACCGGGACCCCGCTGGGTGACCCGATCGAGATCCAGGGCCTGAAGAGCGCGTTCGCCGAGCTCAGCGAGGGCGGTGAGGCACTGCCAGGCGGCTACTGCGGCTTGGGTTCGATCAAGAGCAACGTCGGACATCTGGAGTTGGCGGCCGGCGTTGCGGGCGTGATCAAGGTGCTGCTGCAGATGAAGCACCAGACGCTGGCGAGGAGCCTGCACAGCGAGGAGATCAATCCGTACA